>NZ_LT900024.1:0-2400000 GCF_900182925.1 Psychrobacter sp. LV10R520-6
TCGGTAAATCATCTGAATATTACTAAAGGATTTTTTATGGCTATCCCCTCACAAGTATCCTCCTCACAACAAAATGTGACCCAGAAAATCTTCAGCAACAACCTCCAAAAGAATCACTACAAAAAAAACCCCCTGCCACTATTGGGTGTCAATATCGACCATGTGGCGACCTTGCGTCAAGCGCGCGGGGTTAGCTATCCGAGTCCTTTAGCAGCCGCATTATTATGCGAAAAAGCGGGCGCAGACGGTATTACCATTCATCTGCGTGAAGATCGACGTCATATTCAAGATGCGGATGTTTATGAAATCGCCGAGCAGCTGACCACTCGATTGAACTTAGAGATGGCCGCTACGACTGAGATGCTAGCGATTGCCTGTGAAGTGCAACCGTTTTGGGTTTGCTTAGTACCCGAAAAGCGTGCAGAGCTGACCACTGAAGGCGGCCTTGATGTTGCAGGGCAGAAGGTATGGCTGACCGATTATATTAACAAGCTCCACAACGCCGGTATCAAAGTATCGTTATTTATTGACCCTAACGAGACCCAAATCAAAGCAGCTGTTGCCTGTCACGCTGACGCTATTGAGCTGCATACTGGCGCTTATGCAGAAATGGGATTAGCGGGTAATACTGAGGGACAGCGAGCTGAATTACAGCGCATTAAGCAAGCAGTCAGCACCGCACAGCACGCTGCTAATAAACTGTTTGATCAATGCGGGTCACGGTCTGACACGTGATAACGTTAGCGCTATTGCCCAAATTGATGGTATTTATGAGCTTAATATTGGCCATGCACTCATTGCTGACGCAGTATTCGTCGGTTTAGCTCAAGCAGTCACTATGATGAAAGCGGCCATGTATCAGTAAGTCCCAACTCAAGGATACAGTCGGTACACTGTAAAACAGATACAGCTACACGGGTTCATCTACGTATCGCTGCTATTTAGCACTGACTATAGTGTATTGAATATAACTATTCCTTACATCCAGTATCATGAATGCTATTAGGCTTGTACTTGATGATCCCTGATTGATTAAACGATATTTGATACATTTTTTGGTTGTAAGATACGTTTGGGCAGTATTTGATGTGTCCAAAAAACCCGCGTGGCTTACCGCTATCGCCAGCAAATCTCACATAAGAACGGTTGCCAGCGCGCAGATGTAGCGTGGCATACTTAGGGTCTAGTGATTGTGTTTCCAAAAGTGCATCGATATTGGCATCAAAATTATTATTATCGTTATTGTCTATAAATAATAGCAAAGTCTTGTCGCTGTCTCTATGACAAACTCCATTAGTATCAGACAAGCATGCTAGAACGTTTCGGTGTTGAATAAAACTTTCTGCCTTAGCAATGGCAAGGGTATTCTTGATATCGAACCTGATACGTTTGGCTTCCATGTTTGCCAGTTGCGTTACTATAGAGGGAGCAGCGATTGTGGCTACAATCGCCAAAATTGCTACCGTCACGATGAGCTCTACTAAAGTAAAGCCGTATTCGCTACTAAATCTATAGGGATCCTTGTGAATTTTAAGTTTTTTATTGGGTGAGCTGGTTGAGTGACTTTAGGGCGAATACTATAAACACGGTTCACCAATGCTGAACAGACCCGTTTATACTTAGTAAAAACTAACTTAAGTAAGATAAATATAGATGCCTGCTGATTACTCGATATTACTTTAGATAAGATAGCCATAAGCTGTTGTTGCCTATATAAGTAGTGACGTTAAACTGAGTAGTTTGACTTGCCTCTATAGTATTCAGCATAATATTCAATTCTTTAATGCATTAATAGAATTATGTTGGCTGTCACAATATAAACAGAATATATGTCTATTGTCAAAAAATGTTTCAATTAGTGAGTGCTAAGTCTTAACAATAGAGAAATACGTGCACTTGTATTAAACTGCGCACAGACAATAGATATCATTTGGTATATTGTCTATTGCGAATTAGCATTCAAAAGCCAGTAAGCGCAATTTATGTTAGCCCTCAGTAAAATAAGCAAACCATTGTGTTTTAGTTACAACGCTATCGTGTAATAATGTGTAGCCCCTTAGCGAAAAAAGTTGTAAACTTAATTGATAGTCGATAAGCTACTTCCTAATTGGTTTTGTTGTATAATTACAAATTCATAACGGTGTCTGCTTTTAGGTCATCTGGGAAGTGGTCCTGCTTAACGCATCACTCAAATTATCCTTTGGAGGAAGTCCATGAAATTGAATAAAATTGCTCTAGCTTTATTTGCCGTGACCGCTGCGCCACTAGCAGCCAACGCTGGCGTTACTATTAGCCCACTACTACTAGGTTATCACTATAGCGAAGGCGCTGACGATGACCAAGCTGATTTGCTGCAAAACGGTAATGACAGCTATTACAAAGAAGATGGCCTATATACTGGTGCTGCGCTGGGTATCGAATTGACTCCTTCTACTCAGTTTCAAGTAGAGTATGGTGTATCAAACACTGATGCCATCAACCAAGCTGGAACTGACTCTGCTGACGCAGAACAAGAAATGATTTCTGGTAACTTCTTAATTGGTACCGAAGAGTTTACTGGTTATACTGATGGTGCCTTCAAGCCATACATGCTGATCGGTGCTGGTCAATCTAAACTTGAGATCGAAGATTCATCTGGTAATCAAGTTGCAGAGACTACTGACACTATCGGTAACTTAGGTTTAGGTGCTATGTATCGCATCAATAACGCGCTAAGCCTACGTGGTGAAGCCCGTGCGATTCATAACTTCGACAACAACTGGTGGGAAGGCATGGCCTTAGCCGGTCTAGAAGTGGTACTAGGGGGTCATTTAGCACCAACAGTAGCGGTACCACCAATGGTAGAACCAGAAGCTCCAGTAGTTAGTACTCCAATCATTGTTGTTGAATCTGATCTTGATTCTGACGGTGATGGCGTATATGACAGTATGGATGCTTGCCCAGGTACCCCAATGAACGTGGTTGTAGATGAACGCGGTTGCCCAGTACCAGTAGACATTACTGATGAGCTGAAAATGGAACTTCGTGTCTTCTTTGATAACGATAAATCAGCTATCAAAACACAGTATCAGCCTGAGATTGCTAAAGTAGCAGAGAAAATGCGCGAGTATCCTAACTCTACCGCGCGCGTTGAAGGTCATGCCTCTAAAACTGGTCCTTCAGCACGTTACAACCAACGTCTATCTGAAGCTCGTGCCGTTGCTGTAAAATCTATGTTGACTAATGAATTCGGTATTGCACCAAACCGTCTATCAACAATTGGTTACGGTTATGACCGTCCAATCGCTCCAAACGATACTGAAGAAGGTCGTGCTATGAACCGTCGTGTTTATGCCATCATCACTGGTGACAAAACTATGACTGTTGAACAAACTAAAGACATGGTTATCCAGTAAGCAATTGCTTATTAAGTAAAATGTAACCAATAAAGTTACAAAAAAAGCTGCCTTTTAGGTGGCTTTTTTTAATTCATTCGTGCAGATAAATAAGTTATTGCACAAATTTACAGTACAATAATGTTATACTAGCCGCCCAAACACTTTGTAAATTGACAGGGTGTGCATAGCATGGCTAACGGTACGATGGATGTATCGGTATAGATGTTTACTTTTGTTGCTACGACTTATCCACGCGCTCATTGTGGCAGGCGTTTAAGAGCAGAGATAAATTATCTGGCTGATTGACGATTGAAGCTTATCCCAGCGGCGCCTACTGCTACTACATTTTATTAAGACAAACGAGCATTTTATATGGCGAACGACATTAAAACATCTGCGTAATATTGCAATCATTGCCCACGTTGATCATGGTAAAACTACTTTGGTCGATAAGCTGTTACATCAATCTGGTACTTTTGGTGGACCGTGCAGTTGCGGAACGCGCAATGGATTCAGGTGACATTGAGCAAGAGCGTGGCATTACGATTCTTGCCAAAAACACTGCTATTAAATGGCAGCACCCTAAAAAGATATCGAATACCGTATCAACATCGTAGATACCCAGGTCACGCTGACTTTGGTGGTGAAGTTGAACGTGTTATGTCAATGGTTGACTGTGTGCTTTTGGTCGTTGATGCCGTTGATGGGCCCATGCCACAGACCCGATTTGTGACCCAAAAAGCATTTGAGCAAGGCTTAAAACCCATTGTTGTTATTAACAAAATTGACCGTCCTGGTGCCCGTCCTGATTGGGTAATGGATCAGATTTTTGATTTGTTTGATAACCTTGGCGCCACTGATGAGCAGCTAGACTTTCCAGTTGTTTATGCCTCTGCACTGAATGGGGTTGCCGGTTTGGAAGTAGATGATCTTGCTGATGATATGACGCCACTATTTGAAACCATTGTAGATGTTGTACAGCCACCACAGGTTGATGCAGACGCTCCATTCCGTATGCAAATATCCAGCATCGATTACAACAGCTTTGTAGGTGTTATCGGTATTGGCCGCATCCAGCGCGGTAAAGTTAAAACCAATACGCAAGTGACTGTGATCAATAAAGAAGGCGAAACACGCAACGGCCGTATCTTAAAAATTATGGGCTACCATGGTCTTGATCGTATCGAAGTTGACGACGCTCAAGCAGGTGACATTATCTGTATTACAGGTGTTGATGCACTCAATATTTCAGATACTATTTGTGATCCTAGTAATGTTGAAGCTATGCCACCGTTGACCGTTGATGAGCCAACAGTATCGATGAATTTCCAAGTAAATAACTCACCATTCGCAGGTCGTGAAGGTAAGTTTGTGACCTCACGTAATATTCGTGAACGTCTAGAACGTGAGCTGATTCATAACGTAGCATTGCGTGTAGAAGACACAGAGTCACCTGAGAAATTTAAAGTATCAGGCCGTGGTGAGCTACATCTGTCTGTGCTAATCGAAAACATGCGCCGCGAAGGCTACGAGCTTGGCGTATCAGGTCCAGAAGTTATCGTCAAAGAAGTTGATGGTAAGCTGCAAGAACCGTATGAAAACGTTATCTTTGATGTTGAAGAGCAGCATCAAGGTCCAATCATGGAGCAGGTTGGTTTACGTAAGGGTGAGATGACCAACATGGTTCTTGATGGTAAAGGTCGTATGCGTATCGAAGCGACAATACCAGCTCGTGGACTTATTGGCTTCCGTTCTGAGTTTCTAACCTTGACTTCAGGATCTGGTATCTTAACGTCTAGCTTCTCGCATTATGGGCCACAAAAAATCGGTGATGTTGGCGGCCGTGCTAATGGCGTACTAGTCTCTATGGCAAAAGGTACTTGCTTGGGCTTTGCGTTATTTAACCTGCAAAAGCGTGGTAAGTTGTTTGCTGAGCCACAGCTTGAAGTGTATGAGGGTATGATTGTTGGTCTGAACTCACGTAACGATGATATGGCCGTTAACCCAACAACAGCCAAACAGTTAACCAACGTTCGTTCTAGTGGTACTGATGAGGCTTTGACTTTAACGCCTGCGATTAAATTTACACTTGAGCAAGCGCTTGAATTTATTCAAGATGACGAGCTGGTTGAGGTTACGCCAAAATCTATCCGTATTCGTAAACGCTACTTGACTGAAAGTGAGCGTAAACGTCATGGTCGTAAGAAGGGATCTTAATACTTTTTCTTACTGAGAACTGATATTGAAATAAAAAAGGCTAACCATTATGGTTAGCCTTTTTTTGTTGTTAAGCATTTGTTTTAACTAGGTATTAAGTTATAACTATTATTTTTGGTGCCCGCTGTGGTGCCCATCTATTTTATTTTCTGAAGTTGAAATGTTACAAAACTGTCTATTTATAAATAAGCTTAACGTATCGGCTAAGCATAATCGTTCATATTCGCTAACGATCTGTTCATTAAAACTCATACAATACTAATTTGGCCTATGAATTTAATATAACTTTAAAACCATTCAGGGGCAAATAGCACATATATTAAATAATCATCAGTGTTATTAAAAACCCAATACCCAGCCCGCCAGCAAGTGAAGTTCCGCCTTGGGCTGATAGTTGCTGTTTAATTATATTAGGGTCAGAAGATAGTATTTTTATTTTGTTTATCTTTTTTATACTGTGAGTTAAGTAAAAATAATTACCAAGAAAACCTGTTAGGAATAACCATAGCAAACCGTATAGCAAGTTATCAAAACTACTATAACCCTCAAAACCCTTAACATGCATCATGGTTATATCAAACGCTGGTAATAAGGCAGCAAGAAGAAAGGCCATGCCATACATTTTACGGTAGCACAGCCAAACAAATCCTAAAAAGAAACCTGCTAGGTTAAAACTATATATTTCAAAACCTTTTTTCTTATCTAGGCTTGGCGTACGACCTTTAAACCATTTCTCGCGGTAATACCCATAATATTTGTCACCCACGAAAGTATTTAATAAGTCATCGGCACTATTAGTTTGTGAGTTGAGAGGCGGTGGACTAGCATATTGATTACTGGTTGATAGTGTGTTTTCGATTAAACCTTTTCCACATTCCGTACAAAAATTACTATTACTTTGGTTATTATGACCACAATTACTACAAAACATCTCAATTCTCAATTATCAAAGTTGTCGTATTCTAGATAAGAGTATTCTAATTGTTCATGGTCCAATAGTGGCAAACCATAGTTCTTATACTTGCCACCATACTTTCTTACCAGCTTGCTACTTAACTTCTGCTTCTATCAAAGCAATCTCATCAGCGGTTAAATTGAACAGCTTATAAACTTCCTGATTTAGTTCATCTTCAAGCAATTTTACTTTTGCCTGTAGCTCTTGGCGCTTGGTTTGCTCTGACTCAAAATAATCTTGCCAGTCGTTTCTTTCAGCCAGCGATATACTACCTTTAAAGGCTTTCTTAATCTCTGATTGCAGACCAGAAAAGTCTAGCTCCCACCAGTTTGTTAGCTTCTTATTTAGCTTAAATACACCTTGGTCTGGTACTAAGTCTTCAATACGGCGAGCAAAACTCGTTTCGCATTTATACCTAGCTTCCGTTGTAACTTGGCAATTAATGGCTATTGTGGAGATAATTTCATCTTTAGGCTTAGCTGGTATTGGTAGAGTTTCAATATATTGAACTCTCACCTCATAATATCCCCCTCTAACGAAAGGACAAATAGATTTGATAAAGAACCAAATAACATTACTGTTTAATAACCCATAAAGGTAATAATCATCCGTCGGGATTATGTAGCTTTTATCATTTGAAAAGTCACCATCTTTGTTCATGTGAAAAAGTGGCTCAGAACAAAAATGTGCATATTGAATCTTTGTACCTTCAAAAGAAGGTTTATAGGCAAGTTGTGCTTGTTGAAGTTCAAACCACTCTTGTTTCGTTGCACGTTTCTCTAGTCTATCCTTATATACTGTTAGCCATGTCTTAATAGCAGGATAGTCCTCTATATCTATCTCGTTCTTAGGTATGTATATAATGTAAAGCTTTCTTGATTGATTGTGCCATTTTTTTAAATCTTTTCCTTCTAGGAATGGCTTTAACAAATCGGCAGAACTTGGATGTTCAGCAACGAGCTTTTTCTTTACTTCGTCTGGAATAACAAAGGCATCATTACATCCCGTTTTTATACCATATTGAGGTGAGCCGTAAGTCTGTGAAAGTGTCAAAGAATTGGCCTGTAGCTTTTCTAATAACGTGAAGCTCTTAAGGTCTTGAAGCTGCCACCCTTGATCCGTTAATTGATTTTGATACATCTCGTTAGCATCATTTTTAAAACTTAACTCTAGATTGTCTGGGACGCACTCTGTCAAATCTAAGAAGCTAATCACGTTGTTTTCTTTATCCAAAATTTTCTTTACAACTAAGATTGCTGGATAGGTTGTTACCCCTTCAAAAATTTGCAAATCGTTAAAATTAACGATTTTTTCTATGCTAAAGCTTTCTAATAAAAAGTCTCTTAGCCGCTTGCCAGAACCTGTTTTGAAAAACGTTGAGTTTGAAATATAAGCCATCTTGCCTTCTGGCTTCAGTATTTTGTAACCTAGCTCAAAGAAATAGCCATATAAATCGAGTCTATCCGACGCCACTATATACTTATTCTCTAGCCAAGGTTTTATGTCTTTTAGCAGCTCCATTCTTACATAGGGTGGGTTACCAAGCACAACATCAAACCCACCTTCAGCAAATATCTGTGGAAAAGCGGTTTGCCAAGAGAATGTATTACCTGGTACGGGTTCATCAAAACCAAGACTGTTACCAGCAATAAAGTTGGCATCTAGGGACTCTAAGGGCTTGCCTCTTTCGGCTGTTTTAAGCCATAGAGAAAGCTTGGTTATCTCTATTGATTCTTCGTTTATGTCTACGCCAAATAGATTGTTGTTCAATATCTCTTTATTCAGGTCTAACACACTGCGTTGACCTGTCAGCTCTGCAAGCTTTTCATTTATTTTTTCATATTCAATGTGGAGGTAATCAAAGGCAGCCACCATAAATGCACCCGAGCCAACAGCTGGATCAACGATTTTGATGGTCATTAGCTTTTCTTGCCATTCATACCAAAAACGCTGCTCTACCTTACTACCTCTCTTCCATTGGATAGTTCCATCAGGTTTGTATTTACCGTATTCAGAAAAGATTAAATCAAACTGTTCGTCTATATAATCACCTAACGTATTGGCAACAATGAACTGTGTAATGTTGTCTGGCGTATAAACGACACCGTCTTTTTTACGCTTGCCAGTAACGGAGGTTGCTTTGCTCTTGGTGTTCGGTAGTACACCAGCAGCAATTGATTCTGTCAGCACTTCTAAATCAGCAATGGATTGCTCGAAAATATGCCCCAGTATCGTTACCGAAACTTCTGAATCAAAGTCATACTCAGCTAAATTCTTAAACCCTTCGCAAAGCTCATTGCTAATAATCAGGTTATCTAGCTCATCATCTTTTGCAAAAAGTCCGCCGTTATAGGCAGGGATATTTAGTGCGGCGTTACCTTTATCAACTGAGTTAAATAAACCAATAAAATTCTGATAAGTAGGACGTGGGTTATAAGGGTCTTGGTGTTCATAGGCTTTCTTAATACTGTTATCAGGTATCAATCCTTTATCTTCTGCAAAGGATATAAATAGAATACGGTCTAATAGCTTCTGTGCTGGCTGTATGAGTTCTTCAGGCGTTTGGGTGGGGTTATCAGTTATCATGTGTGACAGCATATTCTCACGCAATTGCTTATAGTCTGCGTAAAGCTTGTCACTGATGTCTTTATCAGCACTGTTACTTTCTTTAAGCAATTCTTCAGTGTTTCCTGACAGAAAGCTTTTAGCATTAAGTAGCAGATGAAATTTGGCGTATTCAGCTGGGTCGAGTAGGTCTTTAAAAAAGAACCGTTCATAAACTAGGCTGGTTTCGCTGATAGCGTATAAGCGCAATTCTACATAGTTAGAAAGCAATACCCACTTAACGCCTTTGATGTCTCTAGCGTATTCATAAGCTTGCTGTACTGGCGTTTTGTGGCGGCCTGACATGATTGCATCTAGGTTTTTAGTGCCTGCGCCTTTTAATTCAAAAGGTGCTATCACGGTATTTTTTAAATTATCTTTTTCTCCCATAAAGCTACCTAGGGCTAAATCAACACGGCCTCTAGCAACAGGGTATTCTCTAGCAATAGTATAAGTATCTGCTTCGCCAACTTCAGTGTAACCCAACACCTTACACATGATTTGTTGTGTGAACGCTCCCTGAACCTGAACTTCATTGAGATTATTAAACGTGCCTGAATTTATCTGATTTATCCAATTCTGAATCACATCCTTATGAGCTTCGGGTATGGTTGGGGATTTTATATAATTGGCTAAAGTTTTATTATTAAATAGGCTCATTTTTTCTCTAATCTTCCCTATGGATGTTTATGTAGTGTAACGCAAAGGTAAACGAATGACTTTAGAAAATAGAATTTAACTACTGATCTTAACTATCGTATTAAATAATGCTAGAAGTATTCATAACTGTCATGATTGACGGCAAGGTTCGTTAATGCATTAACAAGTCAGTTAGTTAGTTAAGCGACAAACTTTTACAGCTTGTCTGTCTTATGATACTTGTCGATAAACCAAGTTTAACCATCGCTCTAGTTTGCATATAATTATCAATATTGATCAATTAATCACTATCAAAAGGCATTCACTTTTACAGTAGGAATCAGTGCGATCTTGATTCCTTCGGATTCTCTGATTCCACCTGTATACCTATATATGTCTGAACTTGGTAGATATCTGAACTTGGAATCAAAACCAAAATGAGGTGGTTTTGATTCCACTTTTCCACGCTTTGCCTCTGGTTTGATTCCAAATTTTCTGCTATTTCTTACCCATCAATTTTTCCGGTTTTTTGTTTCCTTCAGATGTTCTGTTTTCATGTTTTCATGTTTTTACCTACATATGCCTCATTTGGAAGCAAAATCAAAACAGGGCTTTTTTGCTTCCATGCTTCCATCTTTTGCTTTTATTATCATAAGCTTAGCTTGGAAGCAAAATCAGAAAGGGGTCGTTTTGTTTCCTGTTTCCTTTGTTTTTAGCCTATTCTGTTTCCAATTTATCGTAATGGATAGTGCCAGTAATATTTAGGGCTGTCGTGACTGGCTGGCAAGGATGATCATACCAGCCAGCCATAAAAAAGATAGACGTTTAATACCTGCGTTTTAGAACAGTGAATTAACGGGGGTGACAACTATCCTGCCATAGGGGGCCCCCTATGGCAGGATAGTTGTCACCCCTAAAAAAACAATCCAAATGGGGGCATCAAGGACTCATCATGCCACGCTATAGTGAAGAACGTAAACAGGCGATATTAAACAAACTACAACCACCCTTGAACCTATCCATCGCCGAAGTCTCAAGAAATGAAGGCATTGGGCTACAAACTTTGTATAATTGGCGCAACCAAGCCCGACAACAAGGTCAGCCCATGCCTGGAAACAAGAGAACCCCCAATGACTGGTCAAGCGCGACCAAACTTGCCACCGTCATTGAAACCGGCAGTCTAAGCGAAGCCGAACTCAGTGAATACTGCCGCCGTAAAGGACTCTATAGCGAACAAATCAAAGCGTGGCGTAGCGACGCCCTAAAAGGCTTTAGTAGCAGCAAACAACAAAGCCTTAAAGATAAGCGTCAACAGCAGACGGATCGCAAACACATCAAACAGCTACAACGCGAGCTTGCCCGAAAAGAGAAAGCGTTGGCTGAAACCGCCGCTTTACTGGTGCTCAGAAAAAAGTTGGATGCGTTTTGGGAGGAGCACGAGGACGACTGACCTTGCTGCCAGAGCGCAAACAATATCTAGCGTGGATACAAGACGCGAATCAGTCAGGTGCTAGAATTAACCTTGCCTGTGAAGAGGTTGGAATTAGCTTACGTACCTATCGGCGCTGGTACCGCGCGGGTCAGGTGAGCTGGGACAAGCGATTAGATGCCATACGTCCCGTACCGAAGAACAAGCTAAGCGCGTCTGAGCAAGCCGCGATCATTGCCGTGTGTAACCTGCCACGCTTTGCAAGCTTGCCGCCCACCCAGATTGTACCGACACTGCTTGATGAGGGGTTGTATTATGGTTCAGAGTCCACTTTTTACCGGGTACTTAAGCAACACCAACAACTCAATCATCGAGGTCGCAGTCTTGCCCCTCGAGTATCAAAGGCACCAAAGACCTTCACGGCGACAGGACCCTGCCAAGTGTTCTGCTGGGACATCACTTATTTGCCAAGCCCTGTTCGCGGGCAGTTTTATTATCTGTACATGATTGAGGATGTGTATAGCCGTAAGATTGTCGGTTGGGAAGTGCATGATCACGAGTCAGGAACACTGGCAGCCGAGCTGCTACAGCGTACGTTAATCAGTGAAAATGCGCTACACACGGGTGTGGTATTACACTCAGACAATGGCGCACCCATGAAAGCACAAACCATGCGTATGAAAGCGTATGAGCTTGGTGTGGTTACTTCTTATAGTAGACCGAGGGTAAGTAATGATAATCCGTTTGCAGAGTCGCTGTTTAAAACCTGTAAGTATCGCCCTAATTGGCCAACACAAGGCTTTGAAAGCCTGAATGATGCAAGACGATGGGTACTTACATTCACTCGCTGGTATAATTATGAGCATAAGCACAGTCAGCTTCGCTTTGTGACCCCCAATCAGCGCCACACGGGTGAAGATGTTGAGATATTAGCTCAGCGTAAGATGACGATGGATCTCGCTAAAGCTGAAAACCCTATACGTTGGGGCTCAAAAGAGGTTAGAAACTGCTCACCAGTTGGGCCGACGACATTGAACCCAGTAAAAGAGCAGAAACAGGATAAATTAAAAGCCGCTTAAACCGGCTTATGGTGACAACTAGCTTGATAAACTCCGCCATCGTTTGATGACTGTTTTTTATATCTATAACAACTGACTATTTATGAAGCTTAATGATGTATCTATTCATTAGAATAAGTCGTTATTTTCTCAATTAAAATGACGGTTTAGATTTGGCAATTAACTTGGTATTCTTTACCGTCTGCCCATTTCATGGCTAGGATACCTTTATCGCCTTTTATGTGCCATGCATAGACAATTTCTGGGTTAGAGTCGTTTACATAGCTTGCGGTATCGCCTTGCACGCCACCATTTAAAATGATTGGCTGTTCTGACCATTTAATTTTAGGTAGAGTGGCGTTTAACATGACTTCTTCTTTGTTGATAGACTGTTTTGCCATGATTTTAGCGTCGTCAGTACAAGTATAAGGCGCTGGTGCCATACGATCATAGGCAGCTTTAGTCACGCTTTCTGAAGGGGTACTAGTACTAGGTGCAGTAGGAGCGGTAGTAGCACAAGCGCTAAGTAGAGCAAGGGCTGGTAGGGCAGTAGCTAGTTTCATCATGGTATTCATGGTCTTCTCCAAAATATAAAAATCGTTGTGTCTTTAGTTTTAATAACGCATTAAGCGTATGGCGTTCATAGTATCGAAAAGCCAATCTGGACAATGTTAGAAATTGTTCCTTAGATGTTAGCTTCGTTGCTTAACTTACTGACTAATGTAATTGTTCAGATGAGCTAATAAAAGACCAATAAAAAGCGCACAACAGCTTAAGGGCTGATGTACGCTTTTTATCTGAGCTGATTTAACTTATTTCATTTATATTAGCTCATTTATGCTGATTTATAAGCTTACTTGGTTTTACGCGGTGGCAGTCCGGTATGCTGAGTTTGGAAATTACCTTTACTCACCCTTTTAGCGTTTTTGCCCACTGGACTTTTCGCAGCAGAAGCACCACTCTTGGTAGCGACATGGTTATTACGTTTTACAGAGTCATTACCAAGACGACTGTTCTTTTTACGCGCCGATTGATAGCTGTCCTGCGCCGCATCACGCCCTTCTAAACTGGCGTTAAATGGAGGTATTAGGCAGCCACGACCTTTGCCAATAAGATCGCCACGGCCCATACTCTTAAGCGCCTCACGTAGTAGTACCCCGTTTTTTGGGTCGTGATAGCGTAAGAATGCTTTGTGTAATTTGCGCTGCTTACCGGACTTGACGATATCCATATCACCTTCAGCACGGCTAACTTTATGCAGCGGATCTTTATGGGTGTGATACATGGTGGTGGCAGTGGCCATAGGACTGGGATAAAACGCTTGCACTTGATCTGCGCGGTAGCCATGGCTTTTGATCCAAAGCGCAAGATTCATCATGTCTTCGTCTTTGGTACCCGGATGGGCGGCGATAAAGTAAGGAATCAGGTACTGTTCTTTACCGGCTTCTTGGCTGAACTGTTCAAACATGGCTTTAAATTGATCGTAACTGCCCATGCCCGGCTTCATCATTTTCGATAGTACGCCTTCTTCTGAATGTTCAGGGGCAATTTTGAGATAGCCGCCAACATGATGGCTGACCAGCTCTTTGACATATTCAGGATCTTTAACCGCCAAATCATAACGCAGACCCGAGGCAATAAGGATTTTTTTGACGCCTTTGATATCACGTGCTTTACGATATAGTTTAGTCAAATTACTATGATCGGTAATTAAGTTCTCACAGACGTCAGGATAGACACAAGACGGTTTACGGCAATTCTTTTCAATCTTCTCATCTTTACAGCTGAGGCGGTACATATTGGCAGTGGGCCCGCCAAGGTCGGATATCACACCAGTAAAGTTGGGCGCAGTATCACGAATAGCCTCAACCTCGCGTAGAATGGATTCTTCTGAGCGGTTTTGAATAATGCGCCCTTCGTGCTCGGTAATGGAGCAAAAAGTACAGCCGCCAAAGCCGCCGCGCATGATGTTCACTGAGAATTTAATCATGTCATAAGCAGGGATGCGCGCATCGCCATAGCTCGGATGCGGTAGGCGTGCATAAGGCAAGTCAGAGACAGTATTTTATGAGAAATAGTGTTTGTAACGGCTAATTAGGTATAGTTGAACTGTTTTAGTTCAGTGTTTAACCATAATATACTTCAATGTTATGAGAGGGCCTGTCTCTTGAAGAAAGCAGCATTTAAAAACAGCATTTTCTGAAAACAACACTACCTAGGATTAGAAATGCCCAATCGAATAATAGCGTTTTTATTAATTTTGCTCATACCTCTATCAGCAAATGCTTCAGACATGATTGTATTAAATGGCTTTTTATCTATAGCTTATATGTTGTTCTTCATACCTCTAGCACTATTAATCCATTTGATAGTTACTGTCTATTTTCAAAAGAAAGGCTACTATCGCGGCAAATCTTTTACTATCAAATATCTGATAATCGCTATGTTAGTTCCTATAACGGGCATTGCTTTGCTCACCTTTGAATATTTGTCGAATATGAGTAGGGCAGGCATGCACGTTGGAACCTTTTTATCTATTCTGTTCGTACATGGGTTTCTATCTTTAATTTTTGCTATTCCTTATCTTCTTCATCTTACGGCTACCGAAAAATAGAAAAACTATTCACTTTTCAACAACTATCAATAGTTATCAATCGAGCATAATCTTCGTACCACTCTTAGTAAAGTTCATTACAAACTGACTCTTAAAATTGCGCACATTATTTTCATAAGTCAGCAAGCTGCGGGTGAACTGATGATAGTCGCTCATATTCTTAGCGTTGACCATCAACATAAAATCAAAATCGCCCGACACTTCATAGCAGCTCATCACTCGCGACTGCGCGTCCATTAAGCGCTCAAATCGATGCTGCATCGAAGTATTGGAGCGCTCCATCTCTATCATAACCACCGCTGTCAGACCGTAGCCAACCTTATCAGGATTGACGATAGCCACCTGCTTGGTAATCACGCCATTGTCTATCAGTGCTTGAATTCGGCGTTGCGCCGTGGCGATAGACACATGAACGTGTTCTGCCACTATTTTTAGTGGTAGCGTCACATCGTCTTGTAATAGATTTAAAATGGCTTTATCCGTATTGTCTAAAAGCTGACTCATAAGTGTGTGTCCTCTTAGATAAAATCTTTAATAAGGGCTGATATTCTCAATAAAAAATTGTACAGTATCGAGAGAATATAGCTTCGTTATCATAACAACTTAAAATCTAATAAAAAAAGCTATTATTGTTCTGTTTTTAGATAAATAAAATCATATGTTCGATAATACTGAGATATATTTCCACTGTATCGCTGTAAACTGAATCTTATCAGCCAATAAGCAAAAAAATAAAGCTGGTAACGGTCTCTTTCTATTTCTATCTCAATTTATGGTGCTCTGTATGTCTACGTCAATCCTATCTAATATGGTAGCGTCCACTTTGTCGCGGTGGCTATTACCTGCCGTCTGGACCACCAGTAATACGCAGCAGCGCACCTTGATGTTAGGGGTGGTGTTTGCCATAGTATCCAATGTGCTGTTTGGCGTGCTTTATGCGTACAGCAGTTTTTTGGCACCTTTATCAGGTACGCAAGTATTTATTTGGCGCATGTTGGCGATGTGGGCGGTATTGATCGGATATTTGCTTATCAGTAGTCGGCTCAATTTGCATATTGATAAGCTGCGTGCTTTGAAGTCAGTCAAACAATGGGCATGGTTGCTACTGCCAACGCCAATATTTTTAAGTCAGTTGTGGCTATTTATGTGGGCACCCGTCAATGGTCAAGGCGTACAGACGGCGATGGGATATTTCTTATTCCCCTTGATGATGGTGGTGTTCGGTTGCGTATTGTTTGGTGAAAAGCTCAGCCGCCTCCAGTGGTTGGCAGTCGCATTTGCAGCAGTCGGCGTGGGCAGTGAAATCATACGGACCCAAAGCGTGTCGTGGGCGACTTTATGGGTCTGCGGTACCTATCCAATATATTATATTGTACGCAGACTGCAAGGTATTGATGCGATTACCGGCATGTTGGTGGATTTGACTTTGTTTGCGCCCTTTGCGCTTGGCTATCTGTATCTAGTGGCACCCAGTAATTTGTCTATGGTGGCAGGTTCTGGGTTCTTTATGGTGATGCTGGCAGGTTTGGGTGTGCTGAGTGTGTTAGCAATGAAGACCAATATCGATGCCAGTCAAATGTTGCCTGTGAATGTATACGGAATGATGAGTTATTTGGAGCCGGCGTTATTGTTTATTTTAGCGGTAACCGTGCTGGGCAATCCATTTGAATCGGCGATGATATACAGCTATGGTTTGATTTGGTTAGGTATTGCCTTTTTAATTGCTCATGGTATCCGTCAGTTACGTCGTGCTCGTAGAGAGACGCGAAGGGTGTTAAATGAGCAGGTAGCTTAAATGAATAGAGAGCTTAATTTTAAAGTTATTTAAAAATTACTGAGCAAAACTAACCCTATAAAAGATCATAAAAAAACGGACGATTCAGCTATTATTTAAGCCGAATCGTCCGTTCTATCGTAAAGAAACAAGTGCGTTGTTAAACTAACACCTCTAATATAAAAGCGGCTAGTCTAAATGTTGCTTAAAACCGCGCTGTTTATCACGTTCCCAATCGCGGTCTTTTAAGGTTTTGCGTTTGTCGTGCTGTTTTTTACCTACCGCCAGCGCAATTTGGCATTTGACCATTGAGCGCTTCCAATAACAAGACAACGGTATGCAGGAATAGCCTTTTTGGTTGACTGCCCCAAATAGTTTTTCAATTTCGCGGCGATTGAGCAGCAGCTTGCGAGTCCGAATACTATCAGGGTCTACATGGGTCGAGCTTGAAAGTAGGGCTTGCACATGCGACCCAAATAAGAACGCTTCCCCATTACGGAAGGTAACGTAAGCTTCCGTAATCTTCATTTTACCGGCACGGATGGCTTTAACTTCCCAACCTTGGAGTGACAAACCTGCTTCAAACGTCTCTTCAATAAAGTACTCGTGGCGAGCCTTTTTATTGGCACAAATTTGATTGTCAGGCTTTTTTGATTTTTTTGACATGGCTTCCTCTTCTAGACATGGCGTCTTGGTCTGACCAGTTCCTCATCCTATCGTCAAACCTAACTATTTGGTTTTGACTACAAATACAGATGAGTCGAACCGCCTATTGTAGCAAAGCATCCAACGAAAATGTAAGTAGGCTGTTATGACAAATGTAGCGGCTGCGTTGTATAATGAACGAGTAACTTTGAAAATTTATGAGCGATAAAAACGAGGGTGTTTTGCTAAATTATATTAGCAATAACGGAAATTAAAAAATTAACAGCGCTGACTAGTATTTTTTATTGCCAGATAAATGGGAGATAAATGGGAGATAAGTGTTAAATTTAGGCAAAATTTGCTAGCATAGTCGGTAACATTAACGACCAAATTAGCACCGCTATGAGCCTTCCTGCGACTTCCTCAAAATTACATACTAAAATTTTATATCCGGGTACCTTTGACCCCATTACTAATGGTCATGTGGACTTAGTCACACGGGCGGTAAAACTGTTTGATGAAGTGGTTATTGCCGTTGCTTCTGGCCATCATAAAAAGCCTTTATTTAATTTTGAAGAGCGCGTAGCATTAGTCGAGACAGTATTTGCTGATTTACCGCAAGTATCCGTAATAGGCTTTGAAGGTCTATTAGTCGATTTTATGCGCGAAAAAAATGCCACCGCCGTACTGCGTGGTCTGCGAGCCATGTCAGACTTTGAATACGAGTTTCAGCTGGCCAATATGAACCGTGAGCTTGATGAAAACTTTGAAGCGGTATTTTTAACCCCTTCTCAGAATTACTCGTTTATCTCATCGACTATGATTCGCGAAATCGCTAAACTTGGTGGTGATGTCAGTAAATTCGTGCCGGATTGTGTTGCCGAAGCCTTTACGCAAAAGCTAGATGTATAGTCTATTTACCTTGAAATGACTACAGGGTGGCTGGGGAAAAATTTTGTAGCATCGAAAAGTGGCGTAGCCGCACAGCAAGCAAGAAAATTTTACCAGCCCCACGTAAATAAGACGTGTCTAATTCGGTTTTGTAGCAAATACTTAGAAGTTAAATATACAATAGCCAATTCCAACAAATAAGGAGCCGTTCATGGCGCTATTAATCACGGATGAATGCATCAACTGTGATGTGTGCGAGCCTGCTTGCCCAAATGATGCTATCTCAGAAGGCGATGATATTTATGTTATCGACCCTGACTTGTGCACCGAATGTGTCGGGCATTTTGACGAGCCACAGTGTGTAGTCATCTGTCCGGTTGACTGTATTCCTCATGACCCTAATTATGTCGAAACGAAAAGCGATTTGATGTCAAAATATAAACGTATTACTGGTAAATAAACTACTGGGCAATAAGTCACTATTAAACATGACTGTTAAAAACGACTACTCACATCTAACCACCATTTAAGAAGCATTCATTCTAATACTTTCTCTGAAAATCAAAGCCAACTAGGAAGACGAGTGCAAATGCTGTGTTCGTAGGTTGAGTGAGTCTGAGAGTATTGGCTTAGCTAAATTGTTTTTTGAAATTGGTATAAAGAGCTAATATTTTACGGACAAGACTATGACTATCAGTATGGACCAGTCTACAAGTGACTTTGACCAACAACATCTCTGGCATCCTTATGCCAGCCTGCCGCCCACTTATCCTAATATCGTTATTGACCATGCCGATGGCATTTACATTGTCACCCAAGATGGCACGCGCCTTATAGATGGGATGTCTTCATGGTGGGCTAGCGTTCATGGTTATAACCACCCCACACTAAATGCCGCTATTGTTGAGCAGTTGGGTAAAATGGCGCATGTGATGTTTGGTGGCTTGACCCATCAGCCAGCGATAGATTTAGGCAAAAAATTACTAGATATTGTCCCAGCTGGATTAGATGCTATCTTTTATTCCGATAGTGGCAGTATTGCGGTGGAAGTAGCGCTTAAGATGGCGCTGCAATATCAAGTTGCCGCCAAATGCCCAAACAAGAAGCAATTTGCTTCCACCCATTCAGGATATTATGGCGATACTTGGCATGCAATGAGTGTCTGTGATCCGGTAGCGGGTATGCATAGTCTATATGGTAATCAATTGCCCATGCAGCATTTTGTACCTGCGCCGCCATTAGGCTTTGAGCGTGCGTTGATGGAAGATGAGCGCGATGAGTTAACCACTTTTTTTGATAATAACAGCGACAAGTTAGCAGGCTTTATTATTGAGCCGATTATCCAAGGCGCTGGCGGTATGCGCTTCTATAGTCCTGAGTATTTGCAACTGTTACGTCAGCTGTGTGATGAGCATGATGTAGTATTAATTGCTGATGAAATTGCGACTGGTTTTGGTCGTAGCGGTAAATTGTTTGCTTGCGAGCATGCCAATATCAGTCCCGATATTATGACTGTCGGTAAAGCGTTGACTGGTGGCTATATGACCTTTGCGGCGACTTTATGTACGCGCAAAATTGCCGAGACTATTAGCCAGAGTGATTATCCAGCGCTGATGCACGGCCCTACTTTTATGGGCAATCCTCTGGCCTGTGCGGTCGCGTGTGCCTCAATTGATTTGATAGTATCTTATGATATCCCTAATCGTACCGCAAAGATGCAAGCCACTATGGAGCAGCAGCTTGCACTAGCCACGATGCTAGAGGGCGTTAAAGAAGTACGCTGCCTGGGCGCAGTAGCCGTTATTGAGCTATATGACGCTGTTGATATGCCTACCTTTCAATCCTTACTTATTGAAAATGGAATTTGGGTCAGGCCATTTGGTAAATTGGTCTATATCATGCCGCCTTATGTTATTACCGATTCCGAGCTTGTGACTTTATGCCAAGCGTTGTTAAAAGTAGTCAGCACTTATTTGACTCAAATTCAAAACCAGCGATAGTAAATATTAAATGAAATAGATACGGGTCATAAAAATTGCAAGGCTGGCAAATTTTTATCGCTTGCTGTGCGGCTCCGCCACTCCAGAGGCTTCAAAAAATTCACACAGCCATGCACACTGTATCCGTTTTAAGGTCGATATATCCACCCTGACGCTTAGTTGTGGTTTTTAATTTCATGATTAAGTCACTGTTGTATCGGTTAACAAGTCTTCTGTTATAAGGTAGGTTATGAGCGTTCTATTTGTTTCTGGCATTGATACTGACATTGGTAAAACTTATGCCACTGGAATGATTGCTAAAGCGTTGATGCAGCAGGGTATCAATGTCATGACCCAAAAGCTGGTACAAACGGGTGTGGCGATTAATCCACTCAACGGCGAAATGGGTATTGCTGATGATATTGTTACTCATCGTCAATTGATGGATATCCCGCTACAGCCTTGTGATCTTGATTTTACAACCTGTCCTTATCGTTATCAGAAGCCTGCGTCACCGCATTTATCCGCTAAGCTTTCAGGACAAACTCTTGACCCTGAGTTGATTACTAGCGCCACTCAACGTTTGCAACCCGAGTATGAGGTAGTGTTATTAGAAGGAGCAGGTGGGTTACTCGTGCCGATAACTGAATCGTTATTAACCTTAGATTATATTGCTACTCAAGGCTATCCTGTCATTCTGGTCACCTCGGGGCGGCTTGGCAGTATCAATCATACTTTACTCAGTTTGGAAGCCATAAAATCGCGCGGCCTACAAGTCCATAGTGTTATCTATAATCATATTCATGATGCCAGTGCTAATACCGATGCTGAGATAGCTGGTAGTACCATTGATTTTTTGCGAAACTACCTTCAGCAGCATTATCCCAGTGCGCATTGGTTACAGCTGCCGCATTTAGCGATTAACACGCCAGCTAATACTAAAATGCTATCAGCAGAAGATTGTTTAACTTTGCCTAGTAACTTTGTTTGAGTCATTTATATATTTAATTTACATATTTAATAGCTTTATTTTGAGCGGGCAAATAACTGGAAAAGACTTTCCCAAATAAGCGTAAGGTTTGCTATAATAGCGCGCTTGGTAGACTAGGCAATCGCCGCTGCACACTGGCAACAGACATGCAGGGGAGGAAAGTCCGGGCTACATAGGGCAGCGTGCCAGCTAACGGCTGGGCAGGGTAACTTGACGACCAGTGCAGCAGAGAGTAGACCGCCTTTGATTATTTAATTGTCGCAAGACGTTGATGTCATCGGTAAGGGTGAAAGGGTGCGGTAAGAGCGCACCGCGTGGCTAGCAACAGTCCACGGCATGGTAAACTCCACGCGTAGCAAGACCAAATAGGCATCGGCATGGCGCGGCCCGCGTTCGATGCGGGTAGGTTGCTTGAGCGTATTAGCGATGATACGCCTAGAGGAATGATTGTCCACGACAGAACCCGGCTTATCGGTTTACCAAACCTTTTTTGAAGTTTAAGTTACAAGTTTTCAAATTTCAGTATTTTAAGTGTTAAAACAGCCATAAGGGCTTGCTGTTTTAACGAATGGCTTTATTTTTAAAGTAAAACTATGCTTTTGTAAAAAGTTTTTGTAAAAAAATTCTACTTAAGGGTTGACGCAAGTTATCTGCTTAGGCATAATACCGAGCCTAAAATGGCGATGTAGCTCAGCTGGTTAGAGCGCATGACTCATAATCGTGAGGTCAAGAGTTCAAGTCTCTTCATCGCCACCATTTATATGCAGTTGCTCAAATTTAAAACTCCAATCCTTTGTGATTGGTTTTTTTTTGCCCGAAAAATACTTAACTCTTCAAGCCCTTCCTACCTAGCAGTTTTAATTTCTCTACTTCTACCTCATATAGCCGCAAGCTAAGTCAGCTTCATCAATCAGCTAAGTTATTTTCATCGTTAAATCACTTGATTTTTAAATCAAATGCTTGCTGACGAAATCGCCTTACTTTACAGCAGAAAACTGCTAGAATACGCTCACATGCCTGCGCGTATTAGTAAGCGCTATGAGCTGTTGATTTGAGGCGATAATATTAGCGAACCAGCTGATCTTAATTATGGGCGATTATTTTATTAATTGCGCCTGACATCATTTTTTATTCCCATTATTCAATCACCCCTTATTTAGTAGGCGCTTTGTGACTGCATTAGCCAATATTCGTAACTTTTCTATCATTGCCCACATTGATCATGGCAAGTCGACCCTTGCTGATCGTTTTATTCAAATGTGCGGCGCGCTGCAAGATCGCGAAATGCAAGCGCAAGTACTCGACTCCATGGATATTGAGCGAGAGCGCGGTATTACCATTAAAGCACAGTCGGTGACTCTGTATTATGATCACCCCAATGGTGAGCGCTATCAGCTCAATTTTATTGATACGCCAGGACACGTCGATTTTTCTTATGAGGTTTCGCGCTCACTAGCGGCTTGTGAAGGCGCGTTATTGGTGGTTGATGCTGCGCAAGGGGTAGAGGCACAATCGGTTGCTAACTGCTATACCGCGGTCGATCAGGGCCTAGAGGTGATGGCCGTTTTAAACAAGATCGACTTACCGCAAGTTGAGCCTGAACGCGTTATTCAAGAAATTGAAGATATTATCGGCATCGAAGCTATTGATGCCCCGCGTGTCTCCGCAAAGTCTGGGCTGGGTGTTGACAAGCTGCTAGAGGCCTTGGTTGAATTTATTCCAGCGCCGACCGGTGACCGTGAAGCGCCGCTACAAGCCTTGATCATTGATTCGTGGTTTGATAACTATTTGGGCGTCGTCTCATTAGTACGCGTGCGCCAAGGTACGGTACGTCAAGGCGATAAAATCTATATTAAGTCGACCAAAGATTCGCATCCGGTGGGCTCAATTGGTGTCTTTACACCGAAGCCTTTAGATACCGGTATTTTGGAAGCTGGTGAAGTTGGTTTTATCATTGCGGGTATTAAAAACATTGCCGGTGCGCCGGTTGGTGATACCATTACTCATGCCAAAACGCCTGACGTTGACTATATCCCTGGGTTTAAGAAAGTCACTCCGCAAGTGTATGCGGGTATGTTCCCGGTCGAATCTACTGATTTTGAAAAATTCCGTGAGGCGCTACAAAAATTACAAATTAACGATGCTTCGTTATTTTTTGAGCCAGATACCTCAGATGCGCTAGGTTTTGGTTTTCGCTGCGGCTTTTTGGGTATGTTGCACATGGAAATTATCCAAGAGCGCCTAGAGCGTGAATATAACTTGGACTTAATTACTACGGCACCCTCGGTCATTTATGAGATTGTGAAGAAAGATGGCGAGATTATTTATGTTGATAACCCGTCAAGACTACCTGAACCTAATAACATTGAAGAGTTCCGTGAACCCATAGCGCGCTGTCAGATTTTAGTACCGCAAGATTATCTTGGTAACGTTATGACTCTCTGTATTGAGCGTCGCGGTATGCAGGTTGATATGCGCTTTATGGGCAAACAAGTCCAGCTGATATTTGATATTCCGATGGGCGAGGTGGTGATGGATTTTTTCGATCGCCTCAAATCAGTCTCGCGCGGATTTGCTTCACTTGATTATAACTTTGAGCGTTATCAAGTCGATAACCTAGTCAAAGTTGATGTGCTGATTAATGGTGAGAAAGTGGATGCCTTAGCAATGATTGTACACCAAGCACAATCTCGTTACCGTGGTAACGCGCTGGTTGGTAAGATGAAAGAGCTGATTCCAAGACAGATGTTTGATGTGGCCATTCAAGCCGCTATCGGCGGTCAAATTATCGGTCGTAGTACGGTCAAAGCCATGCGTAAAGACGTGTTGGCTAAGTGTTATGGCGGTGATGTCTCGCGTAAGAAAAAACTATTGTCTAAGCAAAAAGCCGGTAAAAAACGTATGAAGCAAGTTGGTAATGTAGAGATTCCGCAAGAAGCCTTCTTAGCGGTATTGCAAGTAGATTAAAATATTGATATCAAAATAATCATAGCTAGTCTTATAAATTAAAATAGTCAGATAAGCAGCTTGTTAATAGGTCATTGAGTATGGATTTTGATTTTAATTTAATTTTGGTGCCATTAACCTTAGTCTTAGGTGTGGTCTGGCTATTGGACAAATTAGCATTTAAGCAGCGTAAAACCCGTGGGCCCGGCAAAGAAAGTTTGCTGGTACGCTGGGCCTATGATTTTTTTCCCGTACTAGCAGTGGTGTTAATAGTGCGCTCGTTCTTGATTGAACCGTTTAATATCCCGTCATCCTCTATGGTGCCGACTTTATATACGGGCGACTTTATTGCTGTTAATAAATATGCTTATGGCGTACGTTTACCGCTTACTTATAATAAAATTATAGATACGGGTTCGCCGGAACATGGCGATGTAATGGTATTTCGCTACCCTGAAAACCCCAGCATTTATTATATTAAGCGCTTGATTGGTTTACCGGGTGATACCGTTAGCTATGATCAAGGCACACTTGCGATTAATGATGTACCGGTAGACACCAAGTTAGTGAATTTTGATGCCAATGCTGAGCTGACTTCTCAGTTGTATGGCGCAGGGCAGGTTGCTCCCGGACGAGTCATTACTGAGCAAGCAGCAGTACAGATGGGACAAGAAGAAGAAGGTCAGGCGCAATATTTTCAAGAAAACCAAGGTGACAATCAGCATTTAGTTCGTTATTTAGAGGGTATGAATAGCTCACAGTATGCCCCATTTTTACAGCAACAAGCGCCAGAAGTAGTCAGCTCAGAGGGCACGCAGTGGAGTATTACTGTGCCTGAAGGTCAATATTTTGTAATGGGTGATAACCGCGATCGTAGTGCTGATGGACGTTTTTGGGGCTTTGTTCCTGAAGAAAACTTAGCCGGTAAAGCGGTTTATATTTGGATGCATAAGCCGCCAGGTCTTAATCTGCCTACCTTTGCACGTAATGGCTCTATTGACTGAGATGATAAATGGTCTGCTGGTTGGTTCAACTACTGGTTGGTTCAACTACTGGTCGGCCTAACCACTGGATGGCGTACCAATTTAATATTGCCACGTTCCCTCGTTTTTGCCCTGTAAATCATAGACAAGCGTCTTATGAATGCAAAGTTTGTGCTAATATTGACGCCAACTGTATTTTTATTACTACACAATCTCAAGACTTTTCTATAAAAGAGCTATCGCTACAGTAGGTATAGCTACTAAAAAATAATAATTTATCAGTCGGGGAATGTTATGTTGCAGCAGTTGTCTGGTTTGTCTTCACAGCGCGGCGCTAGTGCGACTAGTATAGTGTTGTTTATAATCGTTCTTGGGGTTGCCGCTAAGTTAGTGATTGCTATCGTACCGGCACAGGTCGGCGACTACCAACTGACTAAAACCTTGGAATCACAGCTTAAAGAAGCAAACAATAATAGTGTGGCGGCCAATCAGTTCGTTGAGCACGTTAATAAACAGTTGTCTATTAATGCTGATTATGATACTAAGGCTGAAGACGTGTTTACCTTTACCAATAAAAAGACAGGTCAACTGGCTATCTATAAAAAGTACGAAAAAACCAACACCCTCTATGGTAATGTCGATATCGTTAATCGCTTCGAGGGAAATATCGATGCGGCAGCAGCTGAGTAGTTAGCTATAGCGCTAAGCCGATTTTTAGACTGTTTATATTTAAAAGCGCTTCTTAGCTCTTGTTATAGAGACCTTATCGGAACATTCGAAAACTATTTTTTATAAAAACTCTATACATTTAGCCAACTCAATCATTGAAATAAAAGGGATAACCACAAGCCACGCATGAAATCAATTTCGCAGCAAAATCAGGCGGTGCCTACGGTCCAGAAAAATAGTGCACCTGTGGACACTTTTCTTATCAGCTCAGACTTTATTCAACGGTTGACGGTATTGACCCGTAAGTTGGGTTATGTATTTAATGATCTTAGCTTACCTAAGCTTGCGTTGACCCATCGTTCGTTTGATAGCAAAAAGAACTACGAGCGTTTAGAGTTTTTAGGGGATGCACTCTTGGGTATGATTGTTGGTGAGGCCTTGTATCATCGTTACCCCACCCAAAATGAAGGGCGTTTGACTCGTATGCGCGCAACCTTAGTACGTCAAGAGTCGTTGGTGACGATTGCACAAAACCTAGAGTTGTCCAATCACTTGATCTTAGGTGTGGGTGAGCGCAAAGGGGGCGGCCGCAACCGTGCTTCGATATTGGCAGATGCTGTGGAATCCCTTATAGGCGCTATTTATTTAGACAGTCAAGATATGACTATTACTCGGACTTGCGTATTGTCATGGTACGGGGATCTTATTGATAACGTCAATGATCAGAAAGTACTCAAAGACGCCAAAAGCCGTCTACAAGAATGGCTACAATCTAAGCAATTTGATCTGCCACATTATGAGCTCATGGAGACGCGTGGTAATGCGCCGCATCAGATATTTGTGGTGCGCTGTCAGGTAAATATCAGTAAGTGTCCTGATATTACAGAGTCTGGCGAAAGTCGCCGCATTGCTGAGCAAAAAGCGGCAGAGCTAATGATCAATCAGTTGTATAAGCTGCCGAATGCGCTCAAAAAACGTTCTTAGCTTGAATGTTAGCTATCCAAATAAATACCATTAAATTATAACGATTTTTAAATATATAACCGTCTCGCTGTCAGCTTTATGTTTCGATTAAGCTATTCTGATAAAGTAATTAGAGACAGTTGAGCAGCCTTTATAAAACCCCACAGGATCAACCTATGAGCAATCGCACCGACTTGCCATCTAACCATCAAGATAATGCCGATAATATGACCGAAAACCCCAATAATTTGACAGACAATACAGACCTAAGTTCAGTTGAAAATGCCGTTGAAGGCACAGACTCTGCGTCCGATGAGAACAATGCTGAGTTGGACAGTGCTGATTTGAACGGTGCCGACTTGAACAGTGCCGACTTGAACAGTGCTGAGCCAAACAATGATACGGCGATCGAAGCGTTTTTTGCGCCAAGTGGCCACACTCGTGTTGACGAAGATTTTAAAGCCGGTTATGTGGCGATTGTTGGGCGTCCGAATGTTGGTAAGTCGACTTTAATGAATCATTTATTGGGTCAAAAGCTGTCTATTACCTCGCGCAAACCGCAAACGACACGTCATCGTATTCACGGTATTTTGTCTAACGATGAGATGCAAGCGGTGTTTGTTGATACTCCGGGTATTCACCGTAATGAAGTACGTGCTATCAATGAGCGCATGAATAAGGCCGCCGTTTCAGCATTGGTCGATGTCGACTTGGTGCTATTTGTAGTCGACTCAGACCAGTGGCGTGATGATGATCTACTAGTCCTACAGAAGCTGGGTGATACTGAATTGACCGTGGTCTTAGTGATTAATAAAGCGGATACTTTGAAGGATAAAGGCAGCATCTTGCCTCTTATTGAAACCTTTAGTGACAGCTTTGATTTTGCTGATATCGTACCGGTTTCTGCATTGAAGAGTCAGAATCTAGATCGTCTACAAGAAGTCATTGCTTCACATCTGCCAAAGGCTGCACCCATTTATGACACTGAGCAAATTACTGATCGCTCAGAGCGGTTTTTGGCCAGTGAAATTATCCGCGAAAAAATCATGCGTAGTGCTGGTGATGAAGTACCTTACGATTTGACGGTTCAAATTGATGAATTTAAAGATGAAGCTGCGCATATGGATCCAAAAACGGGTCGTCCGCGCAAAGCCTGTACCTTTATTGATGCCACTATTTTTGTAGAGCGCAGTGGTCAAAAAGCGATTGTTATCGGTGAAAAAGGCCAGCGTATCAAACAAGTTGGTATTGATTCGCGTAAGGATATGGAGCAGCTGTTTGATAAAAAAGTCATGCTGACGTTGTGGGTGAAGGTGAAGCGTGGTTGGTCTGATGATGAACGCGCTCTGACCAGTTTGGGTTATTGATTAAATAGCTTATTAAGTGAATGCTTGGACGGGAAGATCGCACTTAAATAGGCCATATTAAGGTTAACGCTGAGGTAATAAACCATGCGTAATGAAGCATTAATCGGTTATTTATTACATCAGAGGCCTTTCCAAGAAAAGCGTGCGCTATATTACTTGTTCTCGCAGCAACAGGGTGTCATTCATGGTATTGGTAAAAAAGGCGCACCGCTATTTGTGCCATTACAACTTTTTGCTACCGGCAAACGGGATCTAAAGACGTTCAGTCAGATTAATATCGCACAAACAGACAGTACCGCTATAGTAGTAGAGCAGAAGCCCTACAAACAAATTAGCGGTCAACATCAATACGCCGCCTTGTATTTAAATGAAATACTGTGGCGGCTGCTGCCTACCGAACATCCCATGCCAGTACTCTGGCAGCATTATCAAGACAGTTTGCGACAACTTCAGCAATCCCTAACCGCTAACGAGCTGCGCTTATGTTTACGGCACTTTGAACAGCATTTATTTATCGAGTTAGGATTTGCTTTGACACTGGCGCATGACAATACTCTAGCCGCCATCGAGCCTGATTGCGCTTATCGGTTCTTGCCCGATGTGGGGCTAGTTCCGATTGTACAAACTGATCATCCAGCGAGCACTAGCGTGCAAATGGTTTTTGATGGCAGCGAGATTATGATGATGGCAGAGCAGGGTATATCTGATATCACGCTTGGGCCATGGTCACGTTTGCACCGACAGCTGATTGATCATCTACTGGATTACCAGCCTTTGCAAAGTCGTTTACTGTGGCAACAACAACAGCGCTATCAATAATAGGTTTATAGTTCAATAAAAGCTCCATACAACCTATTTATCGGTAAATCATCTGAATATTACTAAAAGGATTTTTTATGGCTATCCCCTCACAAGTATCCTCCTCACAACAAAATGTGACCCCAGAAAATCTTCAGCAACAACCTCCAAAAGAATCACTACAAAAAAACCCCCTGCCACTATTGGGTGTCAATATCGACCATGTGGCGACCTTGCGTCAAGCGCGCGGGGTTAGCTATCCGAGTCCTTTAGCAGCCGCATTATTATGCGAAAAAGCGGGCGCAGACGGTATTACCATTCATCTGCGTGAAGATCGACGTCATATTCAAGATGCGGATGTTTATGAAATCGCCGAGCAGCTGACCACTCGATTGAACTTAGAGATGGCCGCTACGACTGAGATGCTAGCGATTGCCTGTGAAGTGCAACCGTTTTGGGTTTGCTTAGTACCCGAAAAGCGTGCAGAGCTGACCACTGAAGGCGGCCTTGATGTTGCAGGGCAGAAGGTATGGCTGACCGATTATATTAACAAGCTCCACAACGCCGGTATCAAAGTATCGTTATTTATTGACCCTAACGAGACCCAAATCAAAGCAGCTGTTGCCTGTCACGCTGACGCTATTGAGCTGCATACTGGCGCTTATGCAGAAATGGGATTAGCGGGTAATACTGAGGGACAGCGAGCTGAATTACAGCGCATTAAGCAAGCAGTCAGCACCGCACAGCACGCTGCTAATAAACTGTTGATCAATGCGGGTCACGGTCTGACACGTGATAACGTTAGCGCTATTGCCCAAATTGATGGTATTTATGAGCTTAATATTGGCCATGCACTCATTGCTGACGCAGTATTCGTCGGTTTAGCTCAAGCAGTCACTATGATGAAAGCGGCCATGTATCAGTAAGTCCCAACTCAAGGATACAGTCGGTACACTGTAAAACAGATACAGCTACACGGGTTCATCTACGTATCGCTGCTATTTAGCACTGACTATAGTGTATTGAATATAACTATTCCTTACATCCAGTATCATGAATGCTATTAGGCTTGTACTTGATGATCCCTGATTGATTAAACGATATTTGATACATTTTTTGGTTGTAAGATACGTTTGGGCAGTATTTGATGTGTCCAAAAAACCCGCGTGGCTTACCGCTATCGCCAGCAAATCTCACATAAGAACGGTTGCCAGCGCGCAGATGTAGCGTGGCATACTTAGGGTCTAGTGATTGTGTTTCCAAAAGTGCATCGATATTGGCATCAAAATTATTATTATCGTTATTGTCTATAAATAATAGCAAAGTCTTGTCGCTGTCTCTATGACAAACTCCATTAGTATCAGACAAGCATGCTAGAACGTTTCGGTGTTGAATAAAACTTTCTGCCTTAGCAATGGCAAGGGTATTCTTGATATCGAACCTGATACGTTTGGCTTCCATGTTTGCCAGTTGCGTTACTATAGAGGGAGCAGCGATTGTGGCTACAATCGCCAAAATTGCTACCGTCACGATGAGCTCTACTAAAGTAAAGCCGTATTCGCTACTAAATCTATAGGGATCCTTGTGAATTTTAAGTTTTTTATTGGGTGAAGCTGGTTGAGTGACTTTAGGGCGAATACTATAAACACGGTTCACCAATGCTGAACAGACCCGTTTATACTTAGTAAAAACTAACTTAAGTAAGATAAATATAGATGCCTGCTGATTACTCGATATTACTTTAGATAAGATAGCCATAAGCTGTTGTTGCCTATATAAGTAGTGACGTTAAACTGAGTAGTTTGACTTGCCTCTATAGTATTCAGCATAATATTCAATTCTTTAATGCATTAATAGAATTATGTTGGCTGTCACAATATAAACAGAATATATGTCTATTGTCAAAAAATGTTTCAATTAGTGAGTGCTAAGTCTTAACAATAGAGAAATACGTGCACTTGTATTAAACTGCGCACAGACAATAGATATCATTTGGTATATTGTCTATTGCGAATTAGCATTCAAAAGCCAGTAAGCGCAATTTATGTTAGCCCTCAGTAAAATAAGCAAACCATTGTGTTTTAGTTACAACGCTATCGTGTAATAATGTGTAGCCCCTTAGCGAAAAAAGTTGTAAACTTAATTGATAGTCGATAAGCTACTTCCTAATTGGTTTTGTTGTATAATTACAAATTCATAACGGTGTCTGCTTTTAGGTCATCTGGGAAGTGGTCCTGCTTAACGCATCACTCAAATTATCCTTTGGAGGAAGTCCATGAAATTGAATAAAATTGCTCTAGCTTTATTTGCCGTGACCGCTGCGCCACTAGCAGCCAACGCTGGCGTTACTATTAGCCCACTACTACTAGGTTATCACTATAGCGAAGGCGCTGACGATGACCAAGCTGATTTGCTGCAAAACGGTAATGACAGCTATTACAAAGAAGATGGCCTATATACTGGTGCTGCGCTGGGTATCGAATTGACTCCTTCTACTCAGTTTCAAGTAGAGTATGGTGTATCAAACACTGATGCCATCAACCAAGCTGGAACTGACTCTGCTGACGCAGAACAAGAAATGATTTCTGGTAACTTCTTAATTGGTACCGAAGAGTTTACTGGTTATACTGATGGTGCCTTCAAGCCATACATGCTGATCGGTGCTGGTCAATCTAAACTTGAGATCGAAGATTCATCTGGTAATCAAGTTGCAGAGACTACTGACACTATCGGTAACTTAGGTTTAGGTGCTATGTATCGCATCAATAACGCGCTAAGCCTACGTGGTGAAGCCCGTGCGATTCATAACTTCGACAACAACTGGTGGGAAGGCATGGCCTTAGCCGGTCTAGAAGTGGTACTAGGGGGTCATTTAGCACCAACAGTAGCGGTACCACCAATGGTAGAACCAGAAGCTCCAGTAGTTAGTACTCCAATCATTGTTGTTGAATCTGATCTTGATTCTGACGGTGATGGCGTATATGACAGTATGGATGCTTGCCCAGGTACCCCAATGAACGTGGTTGTAGATGAACGCGGTTGCCCAGTACCAGTAGACATTACTGATGAGCTGAAAATGGAACTTCGTGTCTTCTTTGATAACGATAAATCAGCTATCAAAACACAGTATCAGCCTGAGATTGCTAAAGTAGCAGAGAAAATGCGCGAGTATCCTAACTCTACCGCGCGCGTTGAAGGTCATGCCTCTAAAACTGGTCCTTCAGCACGTTACAACCAACGTCTATCTGAAGCTCGTGCCGTTGCTGTAAAATCTATGTTGACTAATGAATTCGGTATTGCACCAAACCGTCTATCAACAATTGGTTACGGTTATGACCGTCCAATCGCTCCAAACGATACTGAAGAAGGTCGTGCTATGAACCGTCGTGTTTATGCCATCATCACTGGTGACAAAACTATGACTGTTGAACAAACTAAAGACATGGTTATCCAGTAAGCAATTGCTTATTAAGTAAAATGTAACCAATAAAGTTACAAAAAAAGCTGCCTTTTAGGTGGCTTTTTTTAATTCATTCGTGCAGATAAATAAGTTATTGCACAAATTTACAGTACAATAATGTTATACTAGCCGCCCAAACACTTTGTAAATTGACAGGGTGTGCACTAGCATGGCTAACGGTACGATGGATGTATCGGTATAGATGTTTACTTTTGTTGCTACGACTTATCCCAGCGCGCTCATTGTGCAGGCGTTTAAGAGCAGAGATAAATTATCTGGCTGATTGACGATGAAGCTTATCCAGCGGCGCCTACTGCTACTACATTTTATTAAGACAAAACGAGCATTTTATATGGCGAACGACATTAAACATCTGCGTAATATTGCAATCATTGCCCACGTTGATCATGGTAAAACTACTTTGGTCGATAAGCTGTTACATCAATCTGGTACTTTTGGTGACCGTGCAAATGTTGCGGAACGCGCAATGGATTCAGGTGACATTGAGCAAGAGCGTGGCATTACGATTCTTGCCAAAAACACTGCTATTAAATGGCAGCACCCTAAAAAAGATATCGAATACCGTATCAACATCGTAGATACCCCAGGTCACGCTGACTTTGGTGGTGAAGTTGAACGTGTTATGTCAATGGTTGACTGTGTGCTTTTGGTCGTTGATGCCGTTGATGGGCCCATGCCACAGACCCGATTTGTGACCCAAAAAGCATTTGAGCAAGGCTTAAAACCCATTGTTGTTATTAACAAAATTGACCGTCCTGGTGCCCGTCCTGATTGGGTAATGGATCAGATTTTTGATTTGTTTGATAACCTTGGCGCCACTGATGAGCAGCTAGACTTTCCAGTTGTTTATGCCTCTGCACTGAATGGGGTTGCCGGTTTGGAAGTAGATGATCTTGCTGATGATATGACGCCACTATTTGAAACCATTGTAGATGTTGTACAGCCACCACAGGTTGATGCAGACGCTCCATTCCGTATGCAAATATCCAGCATCGATTACAACAGCTTTGTAGGTGTTATCGGTATTGGCCGCATCCAGCGCGGTAAAGTTAAAACCAATACGCAAGTGACTGTGATCAATAAAGAAGGCGAAACACGCAACGGCCGTATCTTAAAAATTATGGGCTACCATGGTCTTGATCGTATCGAAGTTGACGACGCTCAAGCAGGTGACATTATCTGTATTACAGGTGTTGATGCACTCAATATTTCAGATACTATTTGTGATCCTAGTAATGTTGAAGCTATGCCACCGTTGACCGTTGATGAGCCAACAGTATCGATGAATTTCCAAGTAAATAACTCACCATTCGCAGGTCGTGAAGGTAAGTTTGTGACCTCACGTAATATTCGTGAACGTCTAGAACGTGAGCTGATTCATAACGTAGCATTGCGTGTAGAAGACACAGAGTCACCTGAGAAATTTAAAGTATCAGGCCGTGGTGAGCTACATCTGTCTGTGCTAATCGAAAACATGCGCCGCGAAGGCTACGAGCTTGGCGTATCAGGTCCAGAAGTTATCGTCAAAGAAGTTGATGGTAAGCTGCAAGAACCGTATGAAAACGTTATCTTTGATGTTGAAGAGCAGCATCAAGGTCCAATCATGGAGCAGGTTGGTTTACGTAAGGGTGAGATGACCAACATGGTTCTTGATGGTAAAGGTCGTATGCGTATCGAAGCGACAATACCAGCTCGTGGACTTATTGGCTTCCGTTCTGAGTTTCTAACCTTGACTTCAGGATCTGGTATCTTAACGTCTAGCTTCTCGCATTATGGGCCACAAAAAATCGGTGATGTTGGCGGCCGTGCTAATGGCGTACTAGTCTCTATGGCAAAAGGTACTTGCTTGGGCTTTGCGTTATTTAACCTGCAAAAGCGTGGTAAGTTGTTTGCTGAGCCACAGCTTGAAGTGTATGAGGGTATGATTGTTGGTCTGAACTCACGTAACGATGATATGGCCGTTAACCCAACAACAGCCAAACAGTTAACCAACGTTCGTTCTAGTGGTACTGATGAGGCTTTGACTTTAACGCCTGCGATTAAATTTACACTTGAGCAAGCGCTTGAATTTATTCAAGATGACGAGCTGGTTGAGGTTACGCCAAAATCTATCCGTATTCGTAAACGCTACTTGACTGAAAGTGAGCGTAAACGTCATGGTCGTAAGAAGGGATCTTAATACTTTTTCTTACTGAGAACTGATATTGAAATAAAAAAGGCTAACCATTATGGTTAGCCTTTTTTTGTTGTTAAGCATTTGTTTTAACTAGGTATTAAGTTATAACTATTATTTTTGGTGCCCGCTGTGGTGCCCATCTATTTTATTTTCTGAAGTTGAAATGTTACAAAACTGTCTATTTATAAATAAGCTTAACGTATCGGCTAAGCATAATCGTTCATATTCGCTAACGATCTGTTCATTAAAACTCATACAATACTAATTTGGCCTATGAATTTAATATAACTTTAAAACCATTCAGGGGCAAATAGCACATATATTAAAATAATCATCAGTGTTATTAAAAACCCAATACCCAGCCCGCCAGCAAGTGAAGTTCCGCCTTGGGCTGATAGTTGCTGTTTAATTATATTAGGGTCAGAAGATAGTATTTTTATTTTGTTTATCTTTTTTATACTGTGAGTTAAGTAAAAATAATTACCAAGAAAACCTGTTAGGAATAACCATAGCAAACCGTATAGCAAGTTATCAAAACTACTATAACCCTCAAAACCCTTAACATGCATCATGGTTATATCAAACGCTGGTAATAAGGCAGCAAGAAGAAAGGCCATGCCATACATTTTACGGTAGCACAGCCAAACAAATCCTAAAAAGAAACCTGCTAGGTTAAAACTATATATTTCAAAACCTTTTTTCTTATCTAGGCTTGGCGTACGACCTTTAAACCATTTCTCGCGGTAATACCCATAATATTTGTCACCCACGAAAGTATTTAATAAGTCATCGGCACTATTAGTTTGTGAGTTGAGAGGCGGTGGACTAGCATATTGATTACTGGTTGATAGTGTGTTTTCGATTAAACCTTTTCCACATTCCGTACAAAAATTACTATTACTTTGGTTATTATGACCACAATTACTACAAAACATCTCAATTCTCAATTATCAAAGTTGTCGTATTCTAGATAAGAGTATTCTAATTGTTCATGGTCCAATAGTGGCAAACCATAGTTCTTATACTTGCCACCATACTTTCTTACCAGCTTGCTACTTAACTTCTGCTTCTATCAAAGCAATCTCATCAGCGGTTAAATTGAACAGCTTATAAACTTCCTGATTTAGTTCATCTTCAAGCAATTTTACTTTTGCCTGTAGCTCTTGGCGCTTGGTTTGCTCTGACTCAAAATAATCTTGCCAGTCGTTTCTTTCAGCCAGCGATATACTACCTTTAAAGGCTTTCTTAATCTCTGATTGCAGACCAGAAAAGTCTAGCTCCCACCAGTTTGTTAGCTTCTTATTTAGCTTAAATACACCTTGGTCTGGTACTAAGTCTTCAATACGGCGAGCAAAACTCGTTTCGCATTTATACCTAGCTTCCGTTGTAACTTGGCAATTAATGGCTATTGTGGAGATAATTTCATCTTTAGGCTTAGCTGGTATTGGTAGAGTTTCAATATATTGAACTCTCACCTCATAATATCCCCCTCTAACGAAAGGACAAATAGATTTGATAAAGAACCAAATAACATTACTGTTTAATAACCCATAAAGGTAATAATCATCCGTCGGGATTATGTAGCTTTTATCATTTGAAAAGTCACCATCTTTGTTCATGTGAAAAAGTGGCTCAGAACAAAAATGTGCATATTGAATCTTTGTACCTTCAAAAGAAGGTTTATAGGCAAGTTGTGCTTGTTGAAGTTCAAACCACTCTTGTTTCGTTGCACGTTTCTCTAGTCTATCCTTATATACTGTTAGCCATGTCTTAATAGCAGGATAGTCCTCTATATCTATCTCGTTCTTAGGTATGTATATAATGTAAAGCTTTCTTGATTGATTGTGCCATTTTTTTAAATCTTTTCCTTCTAGGAATGGCTTTAACAAATCGGCAGAACTTGGATGTTCAGCAACGAGCTTTTTCTTTACTTCGTCTGGAATAACAAAGGCATCATTACATCCCGTTTTTATACCATATTGAGGTGAGCCGTAAGTCTGTGAAAGTGTCAAAGAATTGGCCTGTAGCTTTTCTAATAACGTGAAGCTCTTAAGGTCTTGAAGCTGCCACCCTTGATCCGTTAATTGATTTTGATACATCTCGTTAGCATCATTTTTAAAACTTAACTCTAGATTGTCTGGGACGCACTCTGTCAAATCTAAGAAGCTAATCACGTTGTTTTCTTTATCCAAAATTTTCTTTACAACTAAGATTGCTGGATAGGTTGTTACCCCTTCAAAAATTTGCAAATCGTTAAAATTAACGATTTTTTCTATGCTAAAGCTTTCTAATAAAAAGTCTCTTAGCCGCTTGCCAGAACCTGTTTTGAAAAACGTTGAGTTTGAAATATAAGCCATCTTGCCTTCTGGCTTCAGTATTTTGTAACCTAGCTCAAAGAAATAGCCATATAAATCGAGTCTATCCGACGCCACTATATACTTATTCTCTAGCCAAGGTTTTATGTCTTTTAGCAGCTCCATTCTTACATAGGGTGGGTTACCAAGCACAACATCAAACCCACCTTCAGCAAATATCTGTGGAAAAGCGGTTTGCCAAGAGAATGTATTACCTGGTACGGGTTCATCAAAACCAAGACTGTTACCAGCAATAAAGTTGGCATCTAGGGACTCTAAGGGCTTGCCTCTTTCGGCTGTTTTAAGCCATAGAGAAAGCTTGGTTATCTCTATTGATTCTTCGTTTATGTCTACGCCAAATAGATTGTTGTTCAATATCTCTTTATTCAGGTCTAACACACTGCGTTGACCTGTCAGCTCTGCAAGCTTTTCATTTATTTTTTCATATTCAATGTGGAGGTAATCAAAGGCAGCCACCATAAATGCACCCGAGCCAACAGCTGGATCAACGATTTTGATGGTCATTAGCTTTTCTTGCCATTCATACCAAAAACGCTGCTCTACCTTACTACCTCTCTTCCATTGGATAGTTCCATCAGGTTTGTATTTACCGTATTCAGAAAAGATTAAATCAAACTGTTCGTCTATATAATCACCTAACGTATTGGCAACAATGAACTGTGTAATGTTGTCTGGCGTATAAACGACACCGTCTTTTTTACGCTTGCCAGTAACGGAGGTTGCTTTGCTCTTGGTGTTCGGTAGTACACCAGCAGCAATTGATTCTGTCAGCACTTCTAAATCAGCAATGGATTGCTCGAAAATATGCCCCAGTATCGTTACCGAAACTTCTGAATCAAAGTCATACTCAGCTAAATTCTTAAACCCTTCGCAAAGCTCATTGCTAATAATCAGGTTATCTAGCTCATCATCTTTTGCAAAAAGTCCGCCGTTATAGGCAGGGATATTTAGTGCGGCGTTACCTTTATCAACTGAGTTAAATAAACCAATAAAATTCTGATAAGTAGGACGTGGGTTATAAGGGTCTTGGTGTTCATAGGCTTTCTTAATACTGTTATCAGGTATCAATCCTTTATCTTCTGCAAAGGATATAAATAGAATACGGTCTAATAGCTTCTGTGCTGGCTGTATGAGTTCTTCAGGCGTTTGGGTGGGGTTATCAGTTATCATGTGTGACAGCATATTCTCACGCAATTGCTTATAGTCTGCGTAAAGCTTGTCACTGATGTCTTTATCAGCACTGTTACTTTCTTTAAGCAATTCTTCAGTGTTTCCTGACAGAAAGCTTTTAGCATTAAGTAGCAGATGAAATTTGGCGTATTCAGCTGGGTCGAGTAGGTCTTTAAAAAAGAACCGTTCATAAACTAGGCTGGTTTCGCTGATAGCGTATAAGCGCAATTCTACATAGTTAGAAAGCAATACCCACTTAACGCCTTTGATGTCTCTAGCGTATTCATAAGCTTGCTGTACTGGCGTTTTGTGGCGGCCTGACATGATTGCATCTAGGTTTTTAGTGCCTGCGCCTTTTAATTCAAAAGGTGCTATCACGGTATTTTTTAAATTATCTTTTTCTCCCATAAAGCTACCTAGGGCTAAATCAACACGGCCTCTAGCAACAGGGTATTCTCTAGCAATAGTATAAGTATCTGCTTCGCCAACTTCAGTGTAACCCAACACCTTACACATGATTTGTTGTGTGAACGCTCCCTGAACCTGAACTTCATTGAGATTATTAAACGTGCCTGAATTTATCTGATTTATCCAATTCTGAATCACATCCTTATGAGCTTCGGGTATGGTTGGGGATTTTATATAATTGGCTAAAGTTTTATTATTAAATAGGCTCATTTTTTCTCTAATCTTCCCTATGGATGTTTATGTAGTGTAACGCAAAGGTAAACGAATGACTTTAGAAAATAGAATTTAACTACTGATCTTAACTATCGTATTAAATAATGCTAGAAGTATTCATAACTGTCATGATTGACGGCAAGGTTCGTTAATGCATTAACAAGTCAGTTAGTTAGTTAAGCGACAAACTTTTACAGCTTGTCTGTCTTATGATACTTGTCGATAAACCAAGTTTAACCATCGCTCTAGTTTGCATATAATTATCAATATTGATCAATTAATCACTATCAAAAGGCATTCACTTTTACAGTAGGAATCAGTGCGATCTTGATTCCTTCGGATTCTCTGATTCCACCTGTATACCTATATATGTCTGAACTTGGTAGATATCTGAACTTGGAATCAAAACCAAAATGAGGTGGTTTTGATTCCACTTTTCCACGCTTTGCCTCTGGTTTGATTCCAAATTTTCTGCTATTTCTTACCCATCAATTTTTCCGGTTTTTTGTTTCCTTCAGATGTTCTGTTTTCATGTTTTCATGTTTTTACCTACATATGCCTCATTTGGAAGCAAAATCAAAACAGGGCTTTTTTGCTTCCATGCTTCCATCTTTTGCTTTTATTATCATAAGCTTAGCTTGGAAGCAAAATCAGAAAGGGGTCGTTTTGTTTCCTGTTTCCTTTGTTTTTAGCCTATTCTGTTTCCAATTTATCGTAATGGATAGTGCCAGTAATATTTAGGGCTGTCGTGACTGGCTGGCAAGGATGATCATACCAGCCAGCCATAAAAAAGATAGACGTTTAATACCTGCGTTTTAGAACAGTGAATTAACGGGGGTGACAACTATCCTGCCATAGGGGGGGGGTAGCAATGATTAGACCTCTTGCATAAGTCATCGCTAGCCTTTGAAGCTCTGTTTGTAGAAGTCAATAAAATGGTACTTTTGCAAGAGGTCTATTGATTACTTTCTGTTACAATATATTCTTTTATTCTGCCAACAAAATTTAGGATAGATGTAATGAATATTTCAAAAAAGGTACTTATCACGTTACTAGCTGGTTCATTATTCAGCGTTGCCGCACAAGCTGCTCCTACTGCTCAGTCAGGTTATGTAGGTGCTAAAATTGGTCAATTTATGGTTGATGAGGGCGATCTTGATGATCCTACTGCATTTGGTGCTTATGCAGGTTACAACTTCACACCAGAATTCGGTATGGAAGTTGAATATGTAGGTTCATCTGAAGAAAGTATCAATATTAGTGGTGTTAATATTGACTATGATTTAAAAACATACGGCATCTATGGTACGTATCGCTACGCATTCCCTAACACTGCCCTATACGCTAAAGGCAAGATAGGTTTTGCAAAAGCTGAAATTGATGCTACGGCAAGTAGTTTTGGTTATACTTTCTCTGAAAGCGGTAGTGATTCTGGTGTAGCCGGTGGTATTGGTCTTGGGTATTTAGTTAATCCTAATATTGCAATTGAAGCTGAATATGCTCTTGTTGCAGAAGACCTAGATTTACTAACTATTGGTGCAAATTTTAAATTCTAATTTAAGATTAAATTTTAATTAGTAAGAAAATAGAAAACGGCTATCTTATATGTCGTTTTTTATTTATCCGATAAATAAAAATCATAGAAGATAGAATATGTTAAAAAGACTTTTTTTTATAATAACTTTATCAGGGTTATTCGTTGGCTGTGCAACTGTACCGACAGAGCAAGTTCAAGTAACGAATGCTATGAAACAGTTTAAGTCACCTTCATCTGATAATGCAGGCTTATACATCTATCGAACTGCCAGTGTGCTTGGTGCCGCATTAAAGAAAGATGTTTGGGTAGATGACAAATGCGTTGGTGAGACTGCAAGAGGAACTTTTTTCTATGAAGAAGTTTTAGGCAATATGGAGCATAAAGTCTCAACTGAATCTGAATTCTCACCTAATGATTTAATGATTCAAACTCAAGCGGGACAAAACTATTTTATCAAACAATATATGAAGCCAGGTTTATTTGTCGGTGGCGCAGGTCTCAAACTAGTTACTGAAGCAGAAGGAAAGCAAGACATTAGCGACTTAAAATTAGGAATCAAAGGAAACTGTAGTAAGTAGTTCAAAGATTGTCTAAACATTGATATTTAGTTTTTGTTTTACTGGTTTTTATAAAGTAAAGAGACGCTAACTTTCGGGTTAACGTCTTTCTTATCGGCAAAAAAGGTATTTCTGCTTAGCAACTTTAAAATAATATCGAAGCGTTTCACTATAGTCTAATGATAGTTATCATATGTTTTATGTATAATAAGATAGCTACCAGTCTAGAAGGAACAATGATGTGAAATACTTGATACTTTTAATTCTTATACTTACACCAATTGCTAATGCTCAGTTATGGATTAAGTTAGACATGCCTAAAGGGTCTCTAAATTATATTGACAGGGATTCGATAAGAAAAGAAGGTGATTTTGCCTACTACACTATGAAATATAACTCTTTGGATGATAGTTACAGTTTGGTTAAGTTTAAGCATGACTGCAAATATAAGGCTCGTGGAGTTATATCTACGTCTGATTTTGACAATAAGACAGATAAACTTATATCATCTAATATTAATTCTAAGAATGAAATGTTTGAATACTCTAGATCAGCACGAATGATTAAAGTAGAAAAAATAGTCTGTAGACACTAACATCCTATTCATAAGGTCTTTTTTTCTTTGAGCCTATTTTAGCTCCATGCTTATTAGAGAATGTCTGATATTAATGTACGGCCCATAACTGGCATGTCCATATTATGGTGAGGGCTGATTCTTTTTACTGACAGCATTTATAAATCCAAACAGAGCACACTGTCAATTCACCTTTAACCATAGCTGGCTGGCATGACAATATTATAGTGGTGGTCATGTGATGAAAATTTTGAGCAAATGATAGTCAAGTTGGTAGCCAATTTATAATATCTAAAAGTCAAACCCTTATTTATAAATGGTTTAACAGACAAAAAAAGGCCCAAAAAGGGACTATTTTGAATCATAGCAGAAAAAGTGCCAAAAACTACAGGCACAAATAATGGTACTTAAAGTATAGATAAATTAGGAAGTTTATAAGCTGTTTAATTTAACTGCTGATAAAATTGCCTTGATAGAATCTGGAGTTAAGTATCTACTGGCGGGAAAAGAACTTCACAAGTGATTGAAAGTTTTTGTAGACTGTCGTAGTTAATCATTCAATCGAAAGCCAGTAGTTAGCCTTTGAACTCGCCCTGACTTTGAATCTAGCTAGGTGGCTGGCACGTTAACTGCCAAACCAAAATTAAGCTTTTAATTATAGATTGATAGAGGTTCCCGTTTTGTAGCAGTAAGCCTCATATCATGCTGAACAATCACTTGTAGCTGGCATATAGCTTTACCTATACACAGACAATTTTGTAACGGTCAAACCTCAAAAAATAAAATAGATGGGTACCACAGTGGGTACCAAAAATAATAAATATAATATAATTATATTTAAATCAATGAATTAGGTAACAAAAAAGGCTAACGCGATGTTAGCCTTTTTTTATGCAATTTTTTTATATAAATACTGTTATTTGAATGCTGTTATATAGATGCTATCTGTTTAACGAAATCGTCCTAAGGGTCTTGCTTTAATAGTTACTTATATAAGTAAAGGCTAAGGCGTGACAATCACATAATCATTGGTGTTAATTAAAATCTCTGATGGGCGATCGACGACGATACGTACTACATTATCATTAACTACTTGTGATTTATAATAGTTGTCTTCAGCAACGGTGCAGCCTAAGCAGCGGGCAATCGCATCCCAAGGTTCAACGAATAGTTTTTGTTGTGCTTGATCCGCATTACCACCGATAAGTGAGAAAGGCAGACTGACCAGATAAGCGGCCGTACCAGCAACAGCAGTTACTAGCTGTAGAGGCTTGCCAACTATCGTATCTACTGCCATAGTTTCATAAGAGGGGCCAAAGTCAGTTTCATCAATTTCTATAGCGGCTAATGCAGGTTGCATGCTCACCATAATTAAGCTTACGCTGGCGATTGCCGTAAGAAGCCTATGCTTGACTGTACGTTGGGTGTTGGCTGTAACCGTCATGACAATATCCTAAAACTCGTAAGCGTTATTTTTAACAGTTGCTGCTATTTTTCACATGGAAATGAAGCGGCAACGATTGCTATTATAATTGAATACTACCTATAAATAAGCGATAAACGCTATTCGTGTAAGTGCTATTACTATTAAAGCAAGATGTGCATTGATAAGCAACAAAAATGCGCACGATATATGCAGGGTTACGAACAGTTACCTAAAATACAACCAATTCTAATCATTTATATCTATAATAAGTAAATTAAGAAACAATAAAGAGATAGGGTTATGGGAAAACTGGTTAGTATTGGGGAGGCGGCCAAGCATTTTGGGGTTGCTCAATCGACATTAAGACGTTGGGATGAAGATGGTACGTTAGTCGCCAAAAGAACCGAAAATGGTCACAGACGTTATGATTTAAATGAAGTAAGACCACACCCTTTAAATACACCACCAAAATTAGACCGAAAAACCATTGCTTATGCTCGTGTTTCAAGTTGTGACCAAAAAGATGACTTGCAGCGCCAAGCGCAGGTTTTGGAACTTTATTGTGCCAAACAAGGTTGGCGTTTCGAGACAATCACCGATTTTGGTAGTGGTATGAACTATAAGAAGAAAGGCTTAAAAATCCTGCTTGACGACATTCTTGACAACAAAGTCGAGCGACTGGTAATCACCCACAAAGACAGACTTTTACGCTTTGGTGCTGAATTGGTGTTTATGCTATGTGAGGCGCGTGATGTTAAGGTGGTCATTATCAATCAAGGCGAGGAACTTAGTTTTGAGCAAGAATTAGCCCAAGATGTATTAGAGATTATCACTGTATTTTCAGCGAGGCTCTACGGTTCTCGCAGCAAGAAAAATCAAAAACTAATAGAGGCGGTTAAACAAGTATTATGATCCGTGGTCATATCATCGAACTCAAACCAAACAACGTACAGGCGAACCATTTTGCCCGTGCTTGCGGTGTGGCGCGGAAAGCTTACAACTGGGCCTTGCATGAGTGGCAACGTCAATATAGAGAGGACAAGGCCTACCGTGACGCCTGTTTATTGGCTGGTATTGAGATTGATTCCAAAAATCTAAACAGACCCTCACAAGCCAAGCTCAGACGCGAATTGAACGCCATTAAACGTGAGCTATTCCCGTGGATGACGGAAGTGACAAAATGTGCCCCGCAAGCCGCAATCATGCAACTGGGCGATGCTTATAACAACTTCTTTAAAGGGCTGGCTGAATACCCCGTCACGCGCAAGCGTGGTAAAGACGATAGATTCAGTCTCTCTAACGACCAATTTGCCATTAAAGGTAAATCCATTCGCATCCCTAATTTAGGCTGGGTGCGTATGAAAGAGGCTTTACGGTTTGACGGTAAAATAATGGCGGCCACCATCTCTAAGCGCGGCGGGAAATGGTTTGTCAGCGTTGCAGTTGATTTAGACCACAGGGTTAAAAAGATTATCAAGACAGGTAAAAGCGTTGGTATCGACCTTGGTATTACCGATTTATTAGTTTTATCAGACGGCACCAAAATTAAAGCACCTAAGCCCTTAGCTAAATATTTAAGCAAATTAAGAACACTCAATAAAAACCTGAGTCGCACTAAAAAAGGCAGTAAAAACAGAGAAAAGGCGAAAACCAAGCTCTCTCGTTTGCATTATAAGATCAGAGGTATCAGGCAGGATTCGTTGCACAAAATAACCTCTAGCTTGGTCAGAGAGTTTGATGTGATTGCGATTGAAAGTCTTAATGTCAAAGGCATGGTTAAAAATAGAAAGCTGTCACGCGCCATTAGTGATTTGGGTTTCTTTGAATTTAAGCGTCAGCTTATCTATAAAGCCAATGAGCAAGGCAAGGTTGTGAAGTCAGTCGGTCGTTTTTACCCAAGCTCAAAGACTTGCTCAAACTGCAATCACATCCTTGGCAAAGATGAATTAACACTAAAGATGCGCGAATGGACGTGTCCTGAGTGTCAGTCCAAACATGACCGCGATCTCAACGCCAGTATCAATATTTTAAATAACGCGACTGTTATTTTAACAGTCGCATAACCCCGCTCATTGGTCGGTGAGTTCCATCGCCAATTAAAAAAGTCTGTGGAGTCGTAGTCAGTCTAAGTCTCAAACGAGAGGTAGCGCATGGCATTGAAGCAGAAAGAAAATTTTAAATCTAGCTAGTTAGATATATTTAGTGAGATTTGAGTAATATTTTTGGAACGGTGTTGACAAATTACTAGGTAGTAAATAACTATTATCTTATTACGGTCTCAGTCTCGATTAATTTTATTCAAAGAATACTTTCATCCACTATAACGCCACGACTTGCTTAACAAATTATACCAACCGTATTAGAGCTGACTCTATATTCTATGGTAATTTATCGGGTTCCACTTATTTCAACGGCTGACAGGTTGGGCAATAAACACTGGCACGTGCATTGAGCTTGATGTTATCGAGTACCGTATCGCAGTGCGGACAAGTCTCACCCTGTCTACCGTAGACATTTAATGTCTGCTGGAAATAACCCGTTTGACCGCTAGCTACTGTGAAATCGCGTAGTGTTGAGCCGCCAAGTTCTATCGCCTTTTTTAAGATAGCTTTAATATGATCGACCAGTATAACGGTCTGATCGTACGATAACTGATGAGCGGGTGTTGCTGGATGAATACCTGCTAGATATAAGCTTTCGGTCGCGTAAATATTGCCTACGCCAACCACGACTTGCTGTTCCATAATCACTGACTTGATAGCACGTGCGATAGGGCGTTTGCTCGGTTTATTGGCTGTATTATTCGGTATCTCATTAGCAATGGGAATACGCTGGATGAAATGATAAAGATAGTCTGCGGTAAACTCTGTAGATAGGGGCTCAGGACCCAAATGATTCAACAATTTATCACTATAGTCTGCATACCATAAAACTGCCCCAAAGCGTCTAGGGTCATGATAGTGCAACTGTGTGTCTATACCATCGGTATTGCTAAAAGTCATAATTAAATGATCGTGCTTACGTTTATCAGTATCCACTGGATATTGCTGTAAACTTCCTGACATGCCAAGATGCATTATTAATTGGCGTTGCGGTAGTTTCTTTATTGTAGGTGTGAAGGTAAGTATTAAATACTTTGCTCGCCGCTCTACAGTATGCAAAGTATAATCAATTAAGCTATTCAAGTCATCAGGCATCAACCAACGCAATTTTGGCTGGAACACTTGGACATTGCTAACTTGCTGTCCTAATAAAGGAGTTAAGCTGGTTTTGGTAGTTTCAACTTCGGGTAATTCAGGCATAGTAGTTTTTTATAATGACTCTGTTGTTATCAAAGGAGTATGGTATTAAAAGAATCTGTTTTTAAAAAGATTTAGTGTCCATCTCTAAAAGATAGACACTAAATAATAAGTGCTAAACAACAGATCCTAACTAATAGATTTTTATGCAACGGCGCGGCGCGCATGCAAAACACCATGCTGCTGCTCAAGCTTGGCTAATAGTTTAGATAGATGCGCAAGTCCCGAAACTTCAACATGGAATCTCAAAAAAGCAATGTTGTCGTCTGTACTTTGGGTCTCAACTTGACGAATATTGACATTTTCTTTATCAATAATTTGGGTCAAATCACGCAGTAAGCCGCGGCGGTCATAAGCTTCGACATGAATATCAACCGGCTGATAACGACCAGAATTAGACTTCCAAGCAGCATCTATTTTACGTTCGGGGTCGCGCTCAATTAAGCGCATATATTCTGGACAGCCGCGGTTATGGACACTGATACCGCGCGATAAGGTAATGTAGCCAGCAATCGGCTCTCCATGTACGGGATGACAGCAGCCTGCTAAATTAATCTCAATATTATCCAAACCATCGATACAGATCTTGTAAGCATCAATCTTACCCGTGGTCTTAGGATCAACACTGGGTGCAAAGTATTCTTCTTGTTTTTCAGGTTCTAGATGGAGCTGACGAGAAATATGACCCGTAAGCTGGTTTATGCCTATCTCACCAGTTACCAAACCGACCACAATATCATCGCTATTATTGACGTGAAAATACTGGAGATAATCGTTCAAATCAATACTGTTAGGATGCACTGATAAGCGCTCTAGCTCCTTGCTTAGCATCCGCCGACCAATCTCAATATTTTTATCACGATCCTGCTTATTAAACCATTGACGTAGCTTTGAGCGGGCTCGATTAGTATGAATGTAACCCAGTGATGCCACCAGCCAATCACGATTGGGCTCGCGTGAGGCCTTGGTAATAATTTCGACTTGCTCGCCAGTCTTGAGCTGATAAGTCAGTGGCACATAGCGCTGATTTACTCTTGCGGCTTGGGCACGGTTGCCCACTTGTGTGTGCACGTAATAAGCAAAATCAAGGACAGTCGCGCCCTTCGGAAGCTCAATAATATCGCCATCGCGACTAAAGATATAAATGCGTTCGAGCTCATCAAAATCAACGATTTGCTCTTCGTCATCAAGCTCAGCAAGCTCTATTTCATCATGTTCTTCACCGGTCACTAACGCGGAGCGCAGCTGATTGCGGGTTTCATTATTGACAGACAGTAAGTGACGTAGTGAACTGATTCTTTGATTGAGGTAATTGTCTTTTTTGTTCTTCAGCCCTTCTTTATAATTGACATGGGCACACATGCCAAGCTCGGCTTCAAAATGCATCTCATGAGTACGAATTTGTACCTCAAGCGACTTATTTTCGGCAATAACAGCGGTATGCAATGAGCGATAGCCGTTGGATTTTGGGTTGGTGATATAGTCATCGAATTGCTCAGGGATATAGCGCCATAAACCATGCACCAACCCTAAAACGTGATAACAGTCTGAAGGATTAGTGACCAAAATTCTGAGGGCACGAATATCATATAGCTGATCGAATGATAAGCCTTTGAGCTTCATTTTACGATAGATAGAATAGATGTGCTTGACGCGTCCTGAGACTTCACCGGCAATACCGGCCTCTATCAGAGCATCATTCAGCTTATCTTGGACGCGCTGAATATAAGACTCACGCTCGCTACGCTTTTCAGACAGTAACCTAGCAATCTCTTTATAACGCTCAGGCGCGAGATAACGAAATGCTAAGTCTTCAAGCTCCCATTTAAGCTGCGCAATACCTAGACGGTGGGCAAGCGGAGCGTAGATAGTCATGACTTCACGTGCAACCCGGTTTTGACGTTCAGCATTAGCAAAGGTCAGCTCACGCATGGCGAATGTACGCTCAGCCAGCTTGATGAGCACCACGCGCACATCATTGGTGACCGAGATGAGCATGCTATAAATGTTCGATAGCTGATCGCGCTGATTATTGACGAAGTGATCTTCTAGGCGTTTATTGCTTTCAATAATCTCTGACAGCTTACCCATCGATAAAGTGTCTTTCACTAAAGCAGATATATCAGCGTCAAAGTTTTTCTCAATATCAGCCAGACTTATTAAGGACTTACGCGCACTACGATATAACATAGCAGCGACTAGCGCATCTTCATCTTGATACAGATAGGTTAAAATGTCCGTCATACCAATGCCAGTCACATAGGCACCTGAGCGCTCAGATTCACTGGTATTCATACGGCTGCGGATAAACTCACAAGCAGTACTAAGATTGGGCACTGTCTCTTGCCCGATACGTTTGGCCACATTGTCTAGCCAAGCAGGGACATCAATATTGGCATGATTTAAATCGATAGCTTCAAGCTCTTCTGAGAGCATAAGGGTTTTGTCCAAATGGGTATTGGCCAAATACTTGTTTTCAAACTTTGAGTTATGATTGTGATGAGCATGCTGCGCTGAGCGATCAAAAGTAGTGTGCAGTTTATGAGTCGTCAGTTGTTGTTTGATATCAAGCGGTATTTGGGCGTAGCTGTTAGCAGACTGCTGAGAGCGTTGACTGGCGACCAGTTGCGCTGTTAATGTCGCACTGTCAGCTTGCGTGGTTTGTCCATCTACCAGCGGTAAGCCTTCACGAATTTTTACCATAGCCGATTCCTCTTAGCTATTTTTGAATTATTTATGACCTCACTCGCCACGTGCAACCCCTGATTTATATCTCATAAACTATCAAATATAAATCAACATAGCTGCCAAAAAGTCCATTTTTTAGCAGCTGATATAAAGGCGAATACCTAGTATTTATAAGGCTATAGATCCCAATATTTAGCACATTCTTTGTCATATTCTGATCAAAAAATTCATAAGCCAGTGGGCAATTATTATCTCATTTACACACTGCAAATCAAGCAGAGCTCTGTAATGTTAATATAGGTGAGGGTAACATAATGGCCGCTTGACTAATGGACTTTAATCTATTCGTTCAAAAATAGTAATTAAATAGATAGTTTCTCGAAGCGCGCAATCGACTCAACGTGACCTGTATGACAAAACATATCCATGACACCAGCGTGTGTCAGACGGTAGCCTTGTTCAAGTAACGCCTTGGTGTCACGTGCTAAAGTAGCTGGATTGCACGAGACATAAACAATACGCTCAGCTTTAAACTTAGGCAAATATTGCATAATTTCCCAAGCTCCAGAGCGCGGCGGATCGATGAGTAGCGCATCAAATCCTTGGTTGGCCCACGGCTGATCGGTACAGTCTTGAGTCAAGTCTTGGCTATAAAACTCGGTATTATGAATGCCATTGCGACGAGCATTGTCAGCAGCACGTAGAGTCATCGCCTCGCTACCTTCAACCCCAACTACTGTACCGGTCTCACCAACCAAGCGTGCCATCGGTAAACTAAAATTACCCAAACCACTAAATAAATCCAGTACCCGCTCACCCGCTTTTAGGTCCAATAAATCACAAGCTAACTTGGTCATTTCTCGATTGACGGACAAATTTACTTGGGTAAAATCAGTAGGAATAAATTCAAAAGTCAAATCATACTCGGGCAATTGGTAGTACAAGCGACCAAATTGCTGGCTCATATCATCATTATCCGTTAGGGCAATGCGCTTGATGCTATCAACGCCTTTAGATTGCAGGTATAACTGCCAGTTACGTGCAGCAAAAAAGACTTTTAATTTATCCACATCACCGTCTGATAAAGGCGATAGATTACGTACAATCAATGCCACCGGTTGATCGCCATCAGGCAGTTCTGGCAAGTATTCACCCATTGCTAGCTCAAGTTGGGCGATTTGACTACGGGCTTCAAGCGAGCTGATCAGCGCCTTTAAGTTTTCAATCTCAAAACCGATACGCGGGTCTAAGATATGACATTCATTCAGCTCAGCCAAGAAGTTACTTGAACGCTCACGAAAGCCGACTAGCGCGGTTTCTTTTTTAGCGACATAGCGCACACCCATTCTCGCCTTAGTACGATAACCCAGTCGATCACCGACCACTGGCGCCAGCCACGTATCAGGCTGCGTGTCCGCTTGGTGCGTCAACATCTCAGCAAGCACTGACTGCTTAAAATTAATTTGTGCATCGGGCTGCCAATGTTGCAAGTTGCAACCACCGCAAACCCCAAAGTGCGGGCAGGGCGGCACGGCGCGCTCAGGATTAGGATTGGCAGTAACGCTAAGCGCATCGCCTTCTTCAAAGCTAGTGCGGCTGTTGGTCAGCTTGACGTCAACGCTTTCACCTGGCAAGGCAAAGCTGACAAAGATTTTTTTGCCATGTTTGTCCTCTACATGACCGTCTTCCTCGCCCCAGCCATTGCCATACACTGCAACGCCGCGTCCATCATGCGATAAGCCATCAATAGTAAAGGGTAGCGGTTGCGCCTCTTTTAGACGTTTGCGCGTCTTTGATGAGGGTTTGGATTTTTTCTTATTAGGCGGAACGGTAATGGTTTGAGTGTCGCTGGCTTGTTGAGTAGTGTCATGTGCTGTAGAAGTCTTGGAATCGGTGGGTTGCATAAACCTGCCTTAACAATAAATGAGAAATAATAAAAGGGAATAAAGGGCGCTGATAACTATCAGCTCCTATAATGTCAGTACTTATGATGCAGGCGATGACGTCCAATCAGCAATAAATTCTTGATGTCGTAAGCTACCATCCGCTTGAGTAAATTTGGCTATGTAATTGCGGCTTTGCTGCTGCCAATAATCAAAAGATGGCGATGAAAGCTGTCCGGTTAGACGCAGCCAGCGTAGATAAATCAGCCAAGTATTCATCACGTCAGACTCGCAGTATATAGATAGTGTCTGCCATTCTTCATTGGCAACGAGCTCACCGACCATACTACCGTCAACATCAGTTTTACCCGGTAGACCATATAGGCTAGCGACCACATCCATCGCCTCACGCCGGCTGGCACCGTATTGGCTAAATCTGTCCATCAAATCAAGGTGTTTGGTTTGGAAACGGTTAACATAATTGTCAAAACGCATGTTTTTGATACGCGCGCCTTCTTCAAACAGCCACGGCGCTGACAAATCGTACTGCATGGCGCGGTAGATAAGTACAGGGATGTCGAACCCTGAGCCATTCCAACTGATCAGCTGTGGCAAGTTATCAATATCGCCAAATGCTCGAAAAAATTTGGCAAGAATGTCCTTTTCACTAAACTTGTCCGCGGTCAAGGAAAACAAAGACAGTTGACCGTCCTTGATATATAGCGCAGAAATACAGACAATACGCTGCAGTGGCAGCCGCATAAAATCATGTCCCGCTTCTTGGATACGAATCGCTTGTAATGCGCTCATGGCATCAGCATCGTTTAGATCAGCCAATTGCGGATAGATACGGCGTGCGGCATCGGTATCCGCTACTGTCTCAATATCGAAGACCAATATCGGGTTGCAAGGTAAGGCATGTGGCATAAATAATCCTGAGCTATCATTGGTTACGCTTATTTGGCATTGTCACTCATATTGTCACTAATACTGTTATTAAAAATAGTATCATCAATACTGTCATCAACATTATATAAACCAGTCGATAAATAACGATCACCGCGATCACAGACGATAAAGGCAATCACCGCATTAGGGTTGGCTTTGGCAACTTGTACGGCTGCCCATGCAGCAGCTCCTGAGGATACCCCTGCAAAAATACCCTCATTTTTAGCAAGTTTACGCATATAAACTTCAGCAATATACTGATCAATATCCATCATCTCATCGACGGCATCAGCCTCAAAGATACCGGGCATATAAGCGGCAGGCCAGCGGCGGATGCCCGCAATAGAGGCTTCCTCATTAGGCTGGAGGCCAATAATTTTGACCGCTGGATTTTGTTCTTTTAAATATTGCGAGACACCCATAATGGTGCCTGTAGTCCCCATAGAACTGATAAAGTGAGTGATCTTACCGTCAGTTTGCGCCCATAGCTCAGGACCTGTAGTAAGATAATGTGCCTGCTTATTATCAGGGTTATTAAACTGATCTAGTACGATACCTAAACCGTCATCTTGCATCTTTAACGCTAAATCACGTGCCGCTTCCATACCTTCATCGACTTCGATTAAAGTAGCTCCATATGCCGTCATGGCATCTTTACGCTCTTGGGTTGATTTGGTTGGCATTAGTAGTGTTATTGGATAACCGCGCATGGCGGCTACCATCGCAAGAGCAATACCAGTGTTGCCACTGGTTGCTTCAATCAAGGTATCACCAGGCTTGATATCACCGCGTTGTTCCGCTTGATAAATCATATTAAAAGCAGGGCGATCTTTAACGGAACCGGCAGGGTTATTGCCTTCAAGCTTGGCCAGTAACACCGCACCATTGGCAATTTGCTCTTGTTCAGGCAAACGCTGTAGTTGGACCAAAGGCGTCTGACCAACGCAATCAGCAAGATCAGTGACTTGAGTGATAAAGTTAGCGTTCAACGGGGTCGTAGACGACATAAGGCATCCTTATTGATTATTTTAGATAACAATTTAAGTGTTGGTGTAGAAACGTATGACGTAACAGGTTGAGACGATACCACTGGAACGACTTTATTGCGGCAAATAAAAAGTGGCACCATTATATCATTTTGTTTTCAGCTGCGCTTATCGCATCAATATTTATTGGTAAATAGACCCTGTTTAAAAAAGACTAACCAATCAAATTGCTTTCAAAACTAACATTAATATAAACCTCAAAATACTCTATAGCCGCTCGAGTACTAAGCCAATATATGAGCTTCAGTACAGACAACCTTTAATATAAGACCAAAAACTCCATTGCTCGCAAACACGCATGTCGCTTATTTATTTTCACTAGATTGCATTGGTAGCACTTACACTTATAAATGCTGTTAAAATACCTACAATATTTAGACAGTTAGCTATATAGGAACAGCGGTCTACAGCTGCTATATATAAACGGTATGAACGACAGTGGGGTTTAAATCTAGCATGGCATACAAAAAACGCTTCGATACCAGTAGCGCCTATGGCCAGTTGATTATATTGGTGTTTTTGCCGATTTGTGTGTTGGCAGCAGTCGGTGGCATTTTGGTATTCTATGAGACCATGCGAGCCAGTAATTCCGAGCAAGAAGCTTTAGCAGAAGCGTTCTTAATCCGCTATAAACCGATGGTTACTGAGCTTATCCCTGAATTATTGCTGCAACAGAATCAGCAGTCAAAAGCAAACGAGGAAAATGCTCAGAACCTTATCGATAGCATGGCAGCGGCTAGTCAATCGGCGCTTGAGAAGAGTATACCCGCTGAGCATCTACCCTTATCACAGGTGCACTCAGATCACTATATTGGTACACGCGTCGGTAGTTTGAGCAGTGCCGCACTCTCAGAAGAAGTATTAGGAGGCATGTCTACCTCTGCACAATCAAGTACAGTAGTCGTCGATGAGAGTCAAGACATTACAGAGCTTGCGCGGCAAGGAGCCGTGGCAAGCCTAGTGTCGATTCGCGAAAGACTCAGTCGTATGCAGTCCGAGCAGCATGTACAGCGTATTGCTATCATCAATGAGAACAATCAACTACTCGCTACGGTGGGCTATGGGGTTAATGAGCCGTGGCCTCTGATAGATGCGTCGCAGCGCTTCTTATCGCAACAAGCCACACCTATCGGTACGGCTTATGGCAGTGTACTGGGCAATTTTGAAGGTCAAAGGCTATGGCTATTGGTCGATATGGACAACGAGCCGCTCTATATCGCGCGCTATCGCATTGCTATGGCACTGGTCATTACTGGTTTGACCACTATTTTAATCTTATTACTGAGCTTAAACATCTACGCCAAACGCTGGATTGCGCCGATTTATGAGCTGCGTTTGCAGCTACAACGGACCCATGTCGACAATCTCTATAAACCCGTTCCCGTTGAGACTGATGGGGAGCTGAACTTATTGCAGCAAGATTTAGTCAGAACCTTACGCCGTCTACATAGTAGCTTTCAAGAGCTCAAAGACCATGCGGAACAAACTGAAGATGACTTACGTCTTGCGTTTGATGAGATGGAAATGCAAAACATCTCAATTCGAGATGCGCGTGATGCCGCAATCTCAACCAGCCAAGCTAAATCAGCGTTTTTGGCCAATATCAGCCATGAGCTGCGTACCCCGCTGAACAGCATTGATGGTTTTATTAATTTGCTGGCACGCCACGGCGAGCTGAATGCTGAGCAAGATCTATATGTGCAAACCATTCGTAAATCTTCTGCGCACTTACTGGCATTGGTCAATGATGTCTTGGATTTTTCAAAGATTGAAGCCGGTAAGTTGGTGCTTGATCGCCATGAGTTTGATCTGTATGACAGCATCTATGATGTGGTCGATATGTTCTCACCAGTCACTGCAGAAAAAGGCTTGCGGATGGCGGTGCTGTTTTATAACGACGTACCGATGCGAATCGTTGGCGATGCGCTGCGCCTCAAGCAAGTGCTGACCAACATCGTTGGTAATGCAATCAAATTCACTGATAGTGGTGATGTGGTGGTGCGCGTTAGTTTGGATGATCATCGCGACAATTATTTGATGATTAGCGTGCAAGATAGTGGCAAAGGTATCTCGGCCGCCGATCAAAAAATGCTGTTTCAAAGCTTTAGCCAAGGCGATCCGTCTATTACGCGCCAATATGGTGGCACAGGGTTAGGTCTAGTGATATCTAAGCAATTAACACGGCTTATGGGCGGCGATATTGGTTTTTATGACAATGCACAAGAAAATATTGCCAATCAAGGGGCGACGTTTTGGTTTCGGATGCCAGCGCATGTTGATGTGTTAGAGGCTGCCACAGGGCAAACTATTGCGCTGCCCGTCCTTGCTCCACTTACCAGTGCCAGCGATGAGTTTCACGTTTTAGTCTGGATCAATCACACGGCTTCTAGACAGGTGCTTAAGGCCAGCTTGCAAAACCTACCGATTAAGCTGACCCAAGCCAACTCCTTACCTGGTGTGCTGGAATCATTAAAAGAGCAAGGCAATTATTGGGATTGGGTGATTGTCGATAACGATACTCAAGACGATATGATGGCGCTGCTCAAACAAATTCGCCTGCATTATCAAGGCAAGCTTGCCGTATTTGGTTATCAGGTGGCTGCCGATCAAGCGCTATTAAACCGTTATCATGCCAATGTATTATATGAACCTCTAGATAAGCGGCAACTATATGCCATGCTCGATACTCAAAAGCGAAGTGCACCGATACAAACGCAAGCACCACGCTGGACAGGGGTAACTGTGCTGGCAGTTGATGATCACCTGCCCAATCTATTGGTGCTAGATGCTCTGCTCAGTGAGCTTGGCATTCAAGTCATCACTGCCAATAGTGGTTTTGATGCTATAGAGCTCATCAGCAAGCAGCAAACTAAAAATATAAAAGCGGCCAAAGCCAACCAGCAAAGCCTGTCAAACAAAACGCAAATCTCTAAAGCTCAAGCACATGCGCAGGTCAACAAAACCTCAAATAATCCTTTGTCTACTGCGGATGTAAACGCTGAAGATAAGGCTGGTTCTGATAATAAAAACAGTATCGACTTAATCTTTATGGATATTCAGATGCCGCGGATGTCAGGGCGTGAAGCGGCAGAGCAAATTCGCAAAATCGAAATAGATGATACTCGTATTCCTATTATCGCCTTAACTGCCCATGGGTTGTCCGATGAGCGTGATAAGCTGATTGCTAGCGGCATTGATGATTACGTGGGTAAACCTATTAGCCAGCCGCAACTGCTGCAAGTTCTACAAAAGTGGCTTGGACGTACAGCAACGCCTCAAGGTCTAACGGCAACCACCACCAATGCCACGCCACAAACTATTGGTTCACAAAGTCTCTCAACGCCTAATAAAGGCTTAATGACTGTTAATACTGCTGAAACTACTGAAACTATTGACTCATTGGCTGTTGCAAATAATGATGGGATAGATGTTACTTCCCATACTAAGCAAGTAGGCGTTCAAGCAGATAAAAAGATAGCCCGTCCCTTATCGCTAAAAAAAATCCGTGATGACTATTTGCGCGATAGTCAGCCCCGTGATGATTATAGACGTGAGCCGCAGCGTGCTACCCAGCCGCGCTATGAAAATTTGCACTATCAAAGATCGGGGCAAGTACCCTTAAAAGCTCCAGCATACCAAACGCTAGACCGTCATAAAACGGATGTTATAGAAGGGGAAGGCAGTATAGGAGATATAGAGGGCATAGACTCAAAATCGAGCAATCCAAAAGATAGCCCCTCGAAAACAAATACTATCGAGGCGTTAGATATTTTAAACTGGCAAGATGCATTGACCCGCTCAGCGAATAAGCCGGATCTTGCCGCCAAACTCATCATTATGATGCTCGATACTATTGCTGATGAAAAAGAGGTGTTAACTCAAGCATGGCAAGCCCGCGATCGTAGCATGCTCGCGCAAATTTCCCATCGAATTTTAGGGGGCAGTCGCTATACGGGGGTACCGCAACTGCGCCAAGCCAGCCAAAATTTAGAAGACAAATGCTTATTAAATATTCAACATACGACGCCGGCACAGATTGCTATGCTCAAACCTTATTATGAAGCTTTGTTACTGGCACTGACCAATCTTCAAACGCTTGATTTGTCGCCGTATTCGCAGTTGAATTATCATCGTCTGAGTGAAAATGACATGACCTGGAAAATGATTTGATATTGCTTTTATCCTTGTCTTAACTTTATCCTTATCTTAAAAAGTCATTTTATTCTTCAATATTATTTATTTATTGATCTTCCTAAGGACTGTTATGCACGCTATCGCCGCTCACCAGTATCAGACTCTACAAGTCAGTATTAGCCAAGATATCTTAACCGTCACTCTAAATCGTCCGCAGAAAAAAAATGCCATGAGCTTTGAGATGATGCGTGAGCTGATTGCAGTTGCTATGCGTATTAGCAAAGATAAAACCTTACGAGCGGTCATTCTTGATGGCGCTGAAGGTACGTTTTGTGCGGGTATTGATTTGGGTGATTTAAACCAACCCAAAAATCAAGCCTCTGCATTATGGGAGCTGGTTAAGCCAAGTCAAAGTCTATTTCAGCGGGTCTGTCTGGTCTGGCGTGATGTTCCTGTTCCGGTTATTACCGTGTTAGAGGGTCACTGTATCGGCGCGGGATTACAACTGGCTTTGGCCTGTGATATACGTATCAGCAGCCCTGATTGTAAGCTATCCATTATGGAGGCGAAATGGGGCTTGGTGCCGGATATGGGATTGACCCAATCAGGGTTTGGGGTTGTGCGTGCAGACATATTAAAAGAGCTGGCAATGAGCGCTCGTATTATCGATGCAGAAGAGGGTAGGCAATTGGGTCTTATTAGCCATTGTAGCGAGTCGCCATTAGAGCAGGCGCAAACCCTTGCTGCCGAGTTTGCGCAGCGTTCACCCGATGCGGTGCTGGCAAGTAAGCGTATTGTGAATGCCATGTATCAGCAATCAGCTCTGACGTTATATAAAGAAAAAGCTTGGCAACTCAAACTAATGTTAGGGCGCAACCGTAAGCTCGCCGTAAAAAAAGCGAAGGAAGCGGGAACAACCTTTGCTAAACGCCAGTTTCGCTAGTTAAAGGTAGAGGAGCGACTTTCAAAGCTTTGTGAACTTTGAATTTTGGCGGACAAGGGAGTCGAACACTCTTTAAACAGTCTCTTTTATGGCTATTTCATATAATAGCTTTATACAAGAATGACTATATAGCTAAGCCGTTTTAAAACAGATATAGGATAGCTGGAAGAAATTTTCGAAGCCTCTGAAGTGACGCAGTCACACAGCAAGCTAGAAAAATTTTTGCCAGTTGTCCAAATCCATATGTGTATCCGTTTTATTTAGTTCTGACTATAGATAAATAACAACAAGCTGAATAGCAGTTTTGAACATATCACTATGGCCTTATTTGTTTTAATGCTCCTCTCTGAAAATCATCTACTATTGAAATAGCGGTAGGCAGCACGATATAACACTGTCTGCTATGGTATACCTGCGTCTATACACTGCTGCTTTTTTGTTGTTTATAGCAATTATTATTCATAGAAATATCGGCGAAGAAGAACTAATAATTATAATCCTTATATAAACTGGTCTGTGCTATGTCTGCTCCAAAACCCACCCCATCCAATCAATCTATTGCGAATGCACGAGTGCGCTCATCGGAGCTGCCGGTCGCATGGATTATGATGCTCGGACTTATCGTGGCAGTAGGGCCATTATCCATCGATATGTATTTGCCAGCATTGCCGGTTATGGCAGATAGTTTCGGTGTATCGACTGCTTTTATGGCCAACTCCGTACCCGCCTACTTTGTTGGTTTGGTATTTGGGCAGCTGTTTTATGGCCCCTTTAGTGATCGTGTTGGCCGGGTTAAGCCTTTATATTTTGGCATGACTTTATATATCATCGCCTCGATCATTTGTGCTACCACTAATAATGAATATGTGCTGTTTGCAGGGCGTACTTTGCAAGCACTTGGGGCCTGTGTGGGGGCAGTGGTTACCCGTGCAGCGATTCGTGATCGTCTTAGTGCAAAACAGACCGCAAAAGCATTTTCTATTATGATCTTAGTAATGGGTTTAGCGCCAATATTAGCGCCATCGCTCGGTGCGCTATTTTTGCAATTTTTTAACTGGCATTCTATTTTTTGGTTTTTAGCCGCATTTGGTACGCTTAATTTAATTTTAACCAAGTTTTTCTTTTTTGAGACCTTAACAGAAGAAAACCGTAATGTCCGTCCTGCTAAAGAAGTGCTCAGTCAGTATTGGGATTTACTAAAAGATCCGACTTTCAACTATCCTGCGATTGGCGGCGGTTTATTGATGGGGGCCATGTTTGTCTATATCAGTGCTGCTTCTGAATTATTGATGGATACTTATGGCATCTCATCTACTCATTTTGGTTGGATATTTGGCATGAATGCGGCAGGCTTTGTGGCGTTGACTCAGATAAATCAATTGCTGATTAATCGCTTTCGTATCTTAAGTTTGTTGCGATTTGGGGCAGTAATGCAGGTAGTCGCTTCAGCAGGGTTATTTATACTGGGTCTTAGTTTCGGTAGTGATGCCTGGCTGCCACTGGTGTTAGTCTGTATTTTCTTTTGTATTGCTGGTCTTGGATTAACGCAGCCAAATGCTTCAGCTATTGCACTTGCCTTTCAAAAAAGCCGCGCTGGGATGGCAAGTGCATTACAAGGCTCGCTGATGTTCTCAGTAGGTATTTTTGGCGGTTTATTGTTAAATTTATTCCCTGTCAATCCGGTCCTTAAGATTGGTATCACTATGTTTATGCTAATGAGTCTCGGCTGTCTGTTAATCTGGCGCATTGATCGCAACTTAAACCTTGACGATGCTGAATAACTAATCGATAAATAAAATTATTTTCTAACCTATTTCTAGACTGTTTCCACACTATAAGCATTCAGTTTTCACCCTAAAAGCATTCAAACGTTGAACACGTATTGGATGCTTTTTTTATGTCTGATCCATTATCTATCTTTAAATGTAGCAGACGACTATTTTATTATTCGCTATGCAAAACTATTTGTACATACAAGACAAACATAAATATTGCAATCGACAAGCAACTTAATTATTATCCATTGTAACTTTGTGTAAAAAAATGATATTAATCTGTTATTTAACCTTATTAGATTGTTGTTCATTTCATTAAGGGAATACCTTTTAGGTAATAATTTTAATACAAAGTTTTTCTTATAATAAGTTTCAGCTGACCTCAAAACAGGATTTTAATATTCATATATCAATGCATTAAAGATATCAGCGTGCAGAATGCTTTTTATTTCTCACCTATAAGCATGCATTAACTTTAAGAAAAAGATTGTTATTTACTAAAATTTAGAACCAATTTGAGTTGTAAGGATAAATTATGAAGCAGTTATATCGCGTGTTACCGTTTGTGTTGAGTGTTGGTTTATTTGGGTGTAGTAACTCTACTACTCAGGAGAATGCCAATACAAACAATGCAACAGGTACGGAAAGTAAAGATAATTTTGTCAGTGAGCTACCAGATTCAGCACCTATGCTAAAAGTAGCCATGACTGGTAATTTACCGCCGTTCTCGTTTCAAGATGACTATGGCAATATGCAGGGTACCGATGTTGATTCAATACGTGCTATTGGTGAAGAACAAGGATTCAAGGTCGAGTTTTACAAAGAAACCTAGCAAGGTCTGTTCGATAGTGTGGAGTCAGGTAGTCGTGATTTAGCGATATCGGGTATCTCTTATAAAGACGAACGCGACGTAAAATACGGCTTGTCAACCCCTTACTTTTTTAATCCAGCCACTATAATATATTTGAAAGGTGACTTGGACATAAAAAGTTTGGAAGATATAAAAGGGATGAAAGTTGGTACTTTAGAAGGCTCAAAAGAGGAAGACACCTTAAAAGAAATGGGCACATCCGTTGAGCTGTTTTCAAGATCTACTATATTCCTAGTATATGAAGATTTAGTACAAGGTAAGACTGATGTTCTCTTGTATGATTTGCCTGTTTTACAACATACGATAAAATCTCATCCAGAATACGAAGTCGTACTTGTACCTTATGAAGACGCAGATGCTCCATCAGCGCAGCAAATAGTATTGATGGCAAAAGGTAATACTAAGCTAATCAATACTGTGAATGAAGGTATTACTAAGCTTAAGGCAAAAGGAGTTTTCAAGGAAATTGAGGAGCGCTGGTTAGGTGAGAAAGAAGCGGCACCTGCCAATAGCACCTCTGTTACTACCACTCAGCAAGCGAACTAAGGAATTCTGAAGATGGCAACCACACATGATGTCGATAACAAACGCTATCGCAGTCTAATTATTTCAATTGCACTGTTTTTAACTTTGATTGGCGCCTTGCTAGCGTTTACTTTTTATACCTCAAGCTTATTAGAAAGAAATACAGTTTTAATTGACCGAACCAACCAAGTTGCTAATAGCGCACAAGCGGTAATCAAAGACTTGTTTGACTTAGATAACAGTTATGGTGAAGATACTAACTCTCCGCACATACAACGAGTTTTGGAGCGTTTGGAAAAAGACACGGCGCTTATTACCAGCTCTATTGCTGCCATTGGTCAAGGCGGTACGATTACTGACGTTAATGGTAAAAGCTATGAGCTACCAAAAATCAATAACACGTCTCAAACTAAAGTTGCTGCAGCTGATGAGCAATGGCAGCTTTTAGAACCTAAGATTCAAAGCTATCTAGAAAACGCTGACAACGTCATGGTCGACTCCTCGGATAACCTGACCCAAGCGGTTGAACAAGCAAAAACCTCAAGTTTGTTTATTAACGACTCGTTAGATCAGCTCACCGATGAAGTTTTTATAAACGCTGAACGTCAAGCCAATACCATTCGTCTGATTCAGGTGCTTGGTGTTGCTGCCATCTTTGCTTACTTCTTGATTTTCGTATTTTTCTTCGTACGTCGTTTGCGTGATACCGATGCTGAAGCCTTGTCTGCGCGTCGCGAAACCCAAGAAATCATGGAAACGGTTAATACCGGTCTATTCTTGTTAGATAAAGATCTCAACATTGGTCAGCAGCATTCTCGAGCGCTCACCAATATCATTGGTGCCGATACTTTGGCAGGAGAAAACTTTGCCAATATATTACGCGGTCGTATTTCTGATAAAGACCTGAAAACTACGCAGCAATTCATTGAACAGCTATACAATCCGCGCGTTAAAGAAAAACTGGTGGATGCTCTAAACCCACTACATAAGGTAATGCTACACAACACCTCTAGAGAAGACGGCTCAGACAGTCGATTTTTAGATTTTAAATTTTCGCGGGTTTATGAAAATAAAAATATCGCGCGTATTTTGGTCAACGTCAACGATGTTTCAGATGCCATTTATTTAGAACAGCGTCTAGAACAAGAGCGTACGCAAAATGACATGCAGATTGAGATGTTAACGACCATCTTAAATGTTAATCCAAAAATTATTTATGAATTTATTACTAATACCAAATCACATATCGACAAGATGAATAACATCCTGAAGAATCCTGGTAGCTCGCAATATGAGCTTGAGGGTAAACTAAATGCGATTTATCGTGAAATGCACAGTCTAAAAGGCGAAGCTTCTGCGCTAAAACTGCACAGTTTCACTAAAATTGCCTCAGACGCAGAAGATCAGCTTAATGCATTGCAAAACCAAGGCAAGCTATCGGGCAATGACTTCTTATCATTGGCAGTACATTTGGATGACTTGTTAAGTCTGTCTAATACCATTGAGACCTTAGGCGAGCGTATCAATCGAGCCTCACCAGCGAGTGCAACAGCTGTTAAAGCGGCAGCTCCGGTGACTACTGCGGTAGATAGTAATACGCCAAAGGTAGAGGAAAGTGCCAATCAGACAATAGACCGTTCAATGAACACTGTTAGCGCTATGGACATTGAAGGCGGTGAGGATATCGACTTAGATGATCAATCGGACAGCCACCTGTTAGCGTACTACCAAGATTTTGCGCGAGATATCGCGGTAAGACAAGGTAAGCAAGTACAACTAAACAGTGTTGACATACTCCCCCCACTTTCACATGGCTCAAGTGGGGGATTCTAAAAGCCGAAGCTCTTAGGTGACATCCTCACGGTTGTCACAAGTTTTCTGTTTCAACGGGCGACCTTTACTGCATCCTCCCTCCACAGACAAAACGGCATGTCCTGCCGCCAATACATTACGTGCCGCATTAAAATCTGCGTTCGCAACATACATACATTTAACGCACTCAAATTTTGCCTGAGTACGCCTATTTTCTTTCGCCACATGCTTGCATTTAGAGCAGGTTTGGCTGGTGTATCTTGGGTTTACCTTAATGAGTAACCCACCGCGCCATTGCTGCTTATACTCAAGCATTACGGTCATCATATGCCAACCTTGATCCAAAATTGATTTATTCAATCCTGACTTAGCTTTGACATTACGCCCTTTTTGAGCGGTTGTACCGCTTGCGGATTTCGACATATTGGCTACTTTTAAATCTTCAACAACGATCATGGCGTGGCTTTTGCTGAGCGTGGTGGTGACTTTATGCAAGTAGTCATGGCGAATATTGGCAATATGATGATGTAGCTTTTGAATCTTACGATTTTGCTTTTTCCAGTTTTCGCTAAATTTTACTTTCTTACTTAATCGACGCTGTAATTTGGCAAGTTTGATTTGATTGGCTTTAAAGCTGTTTTTGGGCTTGATGTACTGACCGCTTGAGGTGGTGAGTAGTTTTGTGATCCCCATATCCAAACCTAACGCACTTTTAGAAGGATGGATTGGGTTTTCCAGTAACGCTTTCTCAGTGCCAAATGACACGTACCAGTGACCTGATTTCTTGCTAAGGGTGACATTTTTGATTGTGCCGATAATGGCTTGAGATTTTCTAAACTTCACCAAACCAATGCCATTAGGTAGTTTCACCCGATTGCCCTCGACACGGCAGTATTTATCAAACTGAACCAAGCGAATTGAATCGCAGCCATCTGATTTATGCTTGAATCTTGGCATCAGCGCCCGTAACTGGATTTCTGACCCATCAGCCCGTTTAAAAAACTTGGGTTTTCTAGGTTTCTTTTTATTTTCTTTTAATCGTGCATGTACTTTAGGGTCAAAAAATCGTGACCAAGCAGCCGCAAGATCGCGTACCTTTTGTTGCAAAGACACCGCATTAGAATGGGTTTTTAAAAAGCCAAAATCAGGATTGTTCTTTAAATCCATGATTTTATTAACGAGATTAGTGGCGTTGATAAACTCATTTTTGGCAAACATCTCAAGCGATATTGCCAGCATTTGATTCCAAACAAAACGTGCAGAGCCGACCAGATTATTTAAAATAACCTCTTGCTCCGAATTAGGCTCAAGCCTAAATTTATACGCTTTGTTGATTTTCATAAATGCTTTCTTTATTAATGAGTGTGTATTTGATAATATGTAGATAATACTAGCACTTAAGAGTTTTTATTACAATGAGTGAGATATATAAAAATCGCCATGCGGCCTTTAATCTCCATGTTCACTTGGTTTTTATTACCAAGTATCGAAGAAAGGTATTGGGCGGGGTGCATCACAAGTATTTCAGTGAGTGTGTTGCTGAGATATGCAAGAGCTTTGATGCTGAGTTAAAAGAATGTAACGGTGGAGCAGATCACATCCACATGCTTATCCAGTACCCGCCAACGGTGCAATTAAGCAAATTGGTCAATAACTTAAAATCAGTCACCAGTAGACGAATGAGGGGTGATTTCATTGACTTGAGAGCTGCTTATGCCAAACCTGTGCTTTGGTCACGATCATATTTTGCAAGCTCTTGTGGTGGCGCTCCATTAGAAATTATTAAGCAATACATTCAGAACCAGCAAGGCTAACAAGCGATGCGAAATTCACCTCCACCCTGATGTCGGGTGGAGTCCTCTTTCGCTTTTTTGATAGCTTGGCGCAAGTTAAAGTGCCAGAGCGCCTCAAAAAAGCTGTCAAAGAGATCAGTATCCAGCTGTTACGTAACGCTGTGGTACACGGTATCGAAACGCCCAATACCCGCCTGTCAGCCAGTAAGCCCGCTGCCGGTATGATTGATCTAGAAATGCAGAGTAATGGCCAAGGTTTTGTTATTACCCTACAAGATGATGGTCAAGGTATCGACTACGATAGCATTCGTGACAAATTAGTCACTGATGGTCGCTTTAGTGCAGAAGACGCCAGTCAACTCAATCGTAGTGCGCTACTAAAACAGTTGTTCTCATCGGGATTTTCTACCAAAACTTCCGCAGATGAAGATGGGGGCCGCGGTGTCGGTTTGGATATTATTAAAGCCACAATTAAAGAATATGACGGCAAGCTCAATGTCAATAGCGAACTTGGTCGTATGACTCGTTTTGTCATTACCTTGCCTGCTGCTTAATTAAGGACAATAGATAAGCTATGTATAAATTAATGATTGTTGATGATTCCAACATTATTCGCAACCGAATTCAACGGGCGTATGATTCAGGAGAGTTCATGTTGGTTGCCACGGCAACCAGCGGCGTCCAAGCCATTGAAAAGTTCAATATCCATCGCCCTGACGTCATTACGATGGATTTGACCATGCCGCAAATGGATGGTCTTGAATGTATCGAAAAGATCATTGCGATTGATCCTGAAGTACGTATTTTGGTGGTATCGGCATTGTCTGATAAGTCCACCGGAATTGAAGCATTGTCGTTGGGCGCTAGTGGGTTTCTTTGTAAGCCCTTCTCAGAAGAAGAGCTCGTAGAATCTTTATATGAACTCATGCAAGACTAATACTATCCAACGACTTAAGCAGATGTCATTATGAAAGAACAAAAGCTACAGATTTTTTTGAATATTATTACTAACTACTTTAATCAGTTTGGTAATGAAGAGTTGATCGTTGATACTCCTTATCTATTAGAAAATAAACAGCCGAAAGTTCACGATTATACCGGTGTGATTGGTATATCAGGGGTGCAAAAAGGCGTGGTGTATTTTTCAGCGACTCGTGAGCTATTGGCTCGTATTCTAGATAGTATGGGTGAGACGGATAAAAGCGAGGATAATTTTGTAGACCTTGCTGGAGAAGTTGCCAATACTATCGCTGGCAATGCTCGTAAAGAGTTTGGGCCAGAGTTTCATATTTCTGTACCGCTAGTGTTCAAGGGCTCACCGCAAAGTATTATATTACCCAAGGATGAGCGTTCTTTTATCATTCCTGTCATGTGGAAAAGCCAAGTCGGGGAGATTGTGTTTTGTTTGCAGGATTAAAAGCAACAGTCACAAATGATAAGTATGGACAATAATAACTATGGTTAAAGTAGAAAAGTTAGGTGTGTTTTTAAGCTCAATCAGCTCATTTTTTGCGCAGATTGACGGCTCACCAGTGGCTATTGATACGCCCTATTTGAACAACAACAAGAGTGCCGTCGGCTATGATTATAGCGGGATTATTAAGATATCTGGGCCACTTGAAGGCTGCGTTTATGTCAGCGCGCCCAGTAATATGCTGCGTGAAGTCATGAAAGTTATGGGTGAGCCTGATTCATCGATGACAATGATGAAGGACTTACTGGGTGAGATGGCGAATACGATTTCGGGAAATGCTCGTACCGAGTTTGGGTCTGATTTTATTATCTCACCCCCTAAGATCGTTGAAGGGGTGCCCAGCATTTCTTTATTACCAAAAGATCGTCACAGCTATGTCACACCATTTACTTGGCGGGGTTATGAGGCAGTGATAGGCATCTGTATCGCCTAACTGCCTAACTACACTATGATTTCATGTGAGCTCACATGAGTTTGTAGTCAAATGATAAACTGATGACAAGAGCAGTAACAAAAGCAGTAACAAAAAACGGCGTATCAACGCCGTTTTTTTATGCAAGATCAATAAAGAAATTTATTTCTTGTCATCTCCTTTATAGTATTGTTTTAATAGCATTAATTGCCCTGGCATGAACTAATAAATTGCTGGAGCTTAATAACCGTTATATGGTAAAATGCAGCGCAGCTATTTCTATAATCCATTTTATAACTTATGACGTGGTTTATAGTTTGAGTTTAGACATTTAGTTTAAAGTTAAACGATAGCTCATTTTTTAAACCAACCAATGACACACACATCATGGTAAAAAATTGCTGGGTGTTCGGCGACTTGATTAATTTGCAATAGTACGGTGCTGTATTAATAAGCAGTAATCGTCAGCAGATGCGTATCGCGGAATAGGCAGTTTTTGTGATGTGGAGGCATAACCCAACACAAAGGACATTTTACATGGCTAATCAGAACCCAACACAAATCGCAATGCGCGACTTACTACAAGCCGGCGCTCACTTTGGTCACCAAACACGTTTTTGGAATCCAAAAATGGGACCGTACATCTTTGGTGCGCGTAACAAGATTCATATCATCAACCTAGAGCACACCGTAAAAGCTTTCAACGAAGCGCTAAACTACGTAAACAATCTAGCTAGCAAGAAAAATAAAGTCTTGTTCGTTGGTACTAAACGCGCTGCTAGCGGTATCATCCGTGAGCAAGCTGCCCGCGCTGGTATGCCTTACGTTGATCATCGCTGGTTGGGTGGTATGTTGACTAACTGGAAAACTCTACGTCAGTCAATCAATCGTCTAAAAGAGCTTGAAAAACAAGCAGAAGACGGTACGTTTGCTAAGCTTACTAAGCGTGAAGCGTTAGAGCGTACTCGCGATATGGAAAAACTTGAGCGTTCACTAGGCGGTATTAAAGACATGGGCGGCCTACCTGATGCTATCTTTATCGTTGATGTTGATCATGAAGCGATTGCGATTAAAGAAGCTAAAAATCTAGGTATCCCAGTTATCGGTATCGTTGATACCAACTCTAACCCAGATAACGTTGACTACATCATCCCAGCCAACGACGATGCTATTCGTGCCGTGACTTTATATGTAACTGTTATGGCTGACGCGATCATCGCTGGTAAAGAGTATGCACAGACTCAAGCTAGTGGTAAAGAAGCTGCTGAGCAAGAAAAAGCCGCAGCAGAGCAAGCGCCTGTTGCTGAAGAAGCCCCAGCTGAAGACGAAGCCCCAACTAAAGCTGCTGATGCTATCGAACAGCCAGAAGAAGCCCCAACTAAAGCGGCTGATGCTATCGAACAGCCAGAAGAAGCCCCTGCAGTAAAAAAACCAGCAGAAGCACAAACTGACCTATAAGGTTCAGCACACAACGTTATAAATAGAAGGCTGCCTTGATAATTTCCTTATCAGCATCCATATAATGTTAATGACAGCGTAAAAGCTTATAACAGGCATGATGTGGTTTTACTCGTCATGCTTTGTTGTTAGTGGATAAGCTATCAGTGAGCTAGTAGACGAGTATTATCGCCTATAATAGCAAGCATTGAGTTTATAGCTATAGTTACAAAGATCAACGGACGAATGAGCGCTTTTATTAAGGTTAAAGTAAGAAACGTTATCAAACGAAAGTTAATCACTCCTATACATAACAATACTGAGGTAATTCTTATGGCACAAGTACAAGTATCTGCCAAAATGGTAAAAGAGCTGCGTGACCGTACTGGTCTTGGCATGATGGAATGTAAAAAAGCGTTAGAAGAATCAAATGGTGATGTCGAAACCGCCATCGATAATTTACGCAAGTCTGGTCAAGCGAAAGCGGCCAAAAAAGCCGGTAACATCGCAGCTGACGGCGCTATCATCATCGCTCAAGGTGATAACAAAGCCTTCCTAGTAGAAGTTAACTGCCAAACTGACTTCGTAGCAAAAGACGATAGCTTCACAGCGTTTGCAGAAAAAGTGGCCAATATAGCACTAGAAAACAACACTACTGATGTTGCTGCTATCTCTGAATTGCCTTATGGCGATGGTCAAACTGTTGAAGAAGCTCGCGTATCGTTGGTACAAAAAATCGGCGAAAACATCCAAATACGCCGTGTTGAAACCCTCGAAGGTGACAATCTTGCTTCATACCGTCACGGTCTACGTATTGGTGTGGTTGTATCTTTTGAAGGTGGCAACGCTGATACCGGTAAAAACCTTGCCATGCATATCGCGGCATTTAACCCGGTTGCGGTAGATGACGAAGACGTAGCTGCTGATGTATTGGCACGTGAAAAAGACATCATTGAAGCCAAAGCAAAAGAATCTGGCAAGCCTGACAACATCGTTGAAAAAATGATCGAAGGCGGTCTACGTAAATACCTAGACGAAGTCACTTTACTACGTCAACCATACGTCATGGACAATGACAAAAAAGTTGGCGACGTTCTAAAAGCGGAAGGCGTAAAAGTGCTTGGCTTTAAACGTCTAGAAGTCGGCGAAGGCATCGAGAAAAAACAAGAAGACTTCGCTGCTGAAGTTGCTGCTACCCAAGCATCAGCTAACAAATAAGCGATAAGTTGGAATAGTGTACGCTTATATGAGTGCTGATTGGATTTCTACTCAGTATCCATTCGCTCAGTACTTATATGTTTTCTTCATATGATATCTTGATAAGTATGAAGTGACCAAGCACGAAAAAGCCTGTTATTGATTTAACGGGCTTTTTTGTATCTGTTGTTTATAGTGAGCTTTTAGCTACTCAGGTTAGCGCAGTGCCGCATAAGCTGAGTTGGCATAGCTGGCGCTGCCACTGTTATTGCTGGTGCCATAGCTGACATTTTGCATGCCGCCGCTGTTAGTAGAAGCATTATTGGCGCTCATGCTGCTACCAGAGAGTCCTGAGTCGTTTTTGTATAAACTATGATAGCGACTCATGACCCTTTTGACATAATTACGTGTTTCTTTAAAAGGCGGAATACCACCGTATTTATCCACGTTACCTTCCCCCGCGTTATAACCAGCCACGGCATATTCGACTTTATTATCAAAGCGGCGCATCAGCCAAGCGATATATTTGGCTGAGCCTTCGATATTTTCGGCAGGATTCCAAGCATTGCTGACTTTAAAGCGCCGTGCTGTGGCAGGCATCAATTGCATTAAACCTTGAGCACCTACAGGAGATCGAGCATTAGGATTAAAGGCCGACTCAGTATGCATCATGGCTTTCATTAGTGCAGGATCGACACCGTGACGGGTGGCAGATGCCAGAATATAGTCATCATAGGAATTACGACTACCACTTGAGCTGGCAGCACTACTGCCATAGTCGCTGCTATTGCTACTACTACTATCGTAATTTTTTGAGTCTTTGTAGTAAGTAACTTTTACTTTTTTAGTGAATTTATCAAAGTTACCGCTTGGATTGACATTGGTGAGTAGCACTTGTCCGGCTTTATCTTTATAAATGTACATATTACCAGCTTGAGCAGTAACAGACAGAGTGGATAGGGCAACAGCAGTCAATAGAATAGGAGACAGAAAGCGGTTAAATAAAGGTATAACATTCATCATAGGGGTATCACTTTTTATCGAATAATAGCAAATCGCTTTGCCTATAGGGCGCATTATTTGGCCGTCAAAACGGTTACCATGAACGCAGGTTTTTATAGCAATAAATGATATAAATAACCTAGAATCTTCACGCCTAACAGGAAACCACTTGCAATAGATACAAAAAATAATAGTGGCTTACTATAACATAAAATAACTTTTAGCCCCATCTGATTGTCGAGAAAGACAAACGAAATAACTTTGGATTTGTATAAAAGTTTATTTAAATCAAAACCCTAGCATCATTTGTTTTATAGATCAGACAAGTATTCTAATATCTACAACAGTAGATAACCTCATAAGAATATAAGTTATCAGCAATAAAAATTAAGAATAAATAGAGATATATTTTGAAAGAAAGAAGAGGCAATTAAGGCCCATAATATGTTTTAAAATTGTAAAAATTCGCAAGAAATGGCTATTCAAATAGAATCTAGTCAAGTAAAAGGAATGACGAATAAAGGCAGTTGGTATTGCCGATTTATAACAAAACAAATATAAGGAAGCGTAGCACAGGTTAACCATTAATATGGCTAGCGAGGCTGAGAGCAGAGTCGTTTTATTCTGGGCATATTGTGCTCTGCTGCATTAAGCATTGAGTATTGAGTATTGACTTAAGACGTCAGCGCACTGATAAATAGGGGCACCCAAACGGCGGTAAGCAAGCCATTAACCGCTAATCCAAAGGCGGCATAACGTCCAGCAGTAGGGCTGATTTGCCACGCTTCTACTGTACCAAAGGCATGAGCTGCTAATCCTAAAGCTAAGCCTTTTGCGCGATCGTCATTGATACTGCGAAATAAAAATCGAGCCAAAGTGGCACCTATAAGTCCTGAGACAATAATAATTAGGTTGGCCATAGCCAGCGGTGCTTGTATAAGGCCTGCCACACTCAGGCCAATCGGTGTAGTCACTGAGCGTGTAGCAAATGCTAATATGGTGTCATGACTGAGCGAAAACAGATAAGCGAGTGACATGGGTAGCAGCGCGCCAACTAGACTAGCAATCAAGATAATCAAAGTGAGACGTTTGATTGGTAACCCTTTAAAGTTCATCGCGGCGAGAGGTATCGCTAGCAGTACTGTTACATATCCCAACAGGTGATCGAATATTGGTTTGGCAACGCTATAGTACTCACTATAATCCCACTGTAAGGCGAATAAAAACACGATAACCAGTACAATAGCACTGATAACCATCGGTAGTCCTGATAGCTTTTTTGCCAGTACACGAGCAGTAATATGCGCGGCTAACGTTAATACTATAGCTGCGATGGTAGCAATGATAACGCTATCAAAGCCCGTTCCTGCGATGCTAAAGCTCATAGCTGTTCCCTATGCTCAGTGGCGCTATTAGTAGAGCTATTAGTAACGGTATCAGCCGAGCTACCAAGCCAACGATTGGCCAGTATTGCCAGACCCCAAAGTGGTATCAAAGTACTAATCACCATCGTTAGCATCACGCCCCAAAGCTCATCGCCTAGCGCAAATAATAGCAAGCCTGCGCCAGCAGATACCGGCAAAAACGCAAAACCACTATCTACCAATAGTATATTACTGGCTCTGGTCAGCCAGTTTGGTAAGCCTCTAATCAATCGCCATGCCATCAAGATTAAAAACATCACTACTAGGCCAACCACATTGGCTGCTTTTTCAATACCTGCCCATTGGCAAATGATCACTGCTGATTCGCGGACAACGATGACCATAACTAATGTTAGGCTCAAAGCAATCCATACTGGTAGCTTGGGGCCATTAGTAGGCTTCATAAACAATCCTTGCTAAGTTTATTATCAATAAGGTGGTAATCATTAAGCGGAATGAACAAGGTAGGGTATACATCAGTGGCGCAGAAGGCCCTAGTTTAAAATATGATAATTGAAGAGTGATAGTGAGCAATCATTAATGATCTGTATCAACTCTAATTATCAACACTAATAATGACCTTCTGTTGATTATATAGATAATGAATAAACTAATAAACCCTGTCTAATAGCTAGGTTGCTCCTACAAAATTCAATGTTTTGATTTGGAAAAGATTATGAATACCAATCCTTATAGAGTAAAGGGCTGTTCGTATTTGCTAAATGGTAGCAAATACAGACAGCCCTTTATTTAATTAAAGTAGTGATTTATTGAATAATCAGTCATCGAATAAGCCAGACATCAAGCAATCAGACATAAAGAGAGTAATTAATCTTGCGGGTCAGACGGTCGTGATTTATGCTCAGAGTCAAGATCAGCCACTTTTTCTTCTGCTAAATAACCATCAGCGGTTAGCTCTTCCTCATCCTCATCTATGTCACTTTTCTTCTCTTCATTGCCTTTTTCAAACGCTTCTAAAACTGGCATTAATAAAGTCGCTTGTGCCAGTGGTAATACGTCCAGCGGTGATAATTCGGCCTGACCTAACAGCTGTTTAAGCCTGTCACTAGGCAAGCGAATCGTTAAGCATTCGTGACCCGTATCATCATAGCTTTCTCCCTGAATAACACCCAGCTCGTACAAAGTATTTTTGAACTGACCAGAATTATAAGGTAGCGTCAAATCAAACGTCGTCAGCGTACCGGTAAGCAGTTGTTGCACTGCTAGCGATAGCTCTTCCATACCTAGATTGTCTTGAGAGGAGACATAAACGCGATTGGGCTGACCTTCGCTAGCATAACCGATATGAGCAGGTTCATCAGTCAAATCAATTTTATTATAGATATTGAGTACAGGCACATTGTTGTCAATTTCAGCCAACACAGCTTTTACTGCTTGGATTTGCTCATGCATATCTTCACTAGCTGAATCTATGACATGCAATAATAGATCTGCCTCTAGCGTTTCTTCTAGAGTAGCATGAAAAGACTCAACCAACTCATGCGGCAGATGACGTACGAAACCGACCGTATCAACTAATACTACCCGACCAACGCCTTGCCAATCTAAACGACGTAAGGTTGGGTCTAAGGTTGCAAACAGCTTATCAGCGGCATAGATATTTTCATCGACTAAGCGATTAAATAAGGTTGATTTACCCGCATTGGTATAACCTACCAATGAGATAGTCGGCACGTCTGATTTTTGGCGTCTGGCCCGACCTTGAGCACGAGTCTGTCGTACTTTATCAAGTTTGCTTTTGAGCTGATTGACCCGTGTTTGTAATAAGCGACGATCAGTCTCAAGCTGAGTTTCACCAGGGCCACGCAGACCGATACCGCCTTTTTGGCGTTCCAAATGCGTCCAACCACGTACTAGACGGGTCGATAAATGGTTCAATTGTGCCAGCTCAACCTGTAGTTTACCTTCATGAGTACGTGCACGCTGGGCGAAGATATCTAAAATCAAACCGGTACGATCCAGTACCCGACACTGTACCAACGCTTCAAGGTTACGTTCTTGTGATGGCGACAAGCTATGGTTAAAAAGCACAATATCGGCATCGTGTTCACGAACCAATTCAGCGATTTCTTGTGCTTTACCGCTACCGACAAAATATTTGGCATCAGGTTTCATACGCGAACCCGTTACCAACGCATAACGATCTGCGCCTGCTGAATCTGCCAACAGTTCAAACTCGCCCAAATCATCAGGGTCTTGCATTTGACGAATGTCTAAATGTACTAAAATGGCGCGCTCGCCACCCTTATGTTTTTCAAAATAGTCCAAAGAGTATCACCTATGAATAAAGTAAATAAATCGCTACTATCGATATATAAATAACATTAAATGACATTTAATATTCTCAAGAATTATCGTTAAAGCAGCGTTCAGATAACTATGTATATGCGGTCTTATCACTTGATATTAAAGGGTCTTAGCATGATTAGTAATGGTTTTATGTTACAGCAATCATTATTCAATTTATTACCCTACAATTTTAGTGGTAAAGAGTTGTCTGTATAGTAGTGATAAGATAGTAGTGATAATAAAATAACAGCGGTAAAACTAGAATGGCGGAAGAAACATATTGCAAAATCCAACTGAGTGAACAAATCGTCACTGACTGAGAGAATTTTGCTATACTTATTTCGTTTTTTACAGATATCTAATTATGAGGGACACAGATGAGCCAATCTAAGTCAGGCTTTTCACTCAAAAAACAATTGGGCCGTGGCAAAAAAATCGCGGGCATGGCCACGACGATCGCTGGTGGCTTGCGGACAGCGCAACGTATTGGTGCCTTTCGGCAGCCGCCACGCGAAAGACTACCACGCTACATTCAGACCTTTTGTCGTAAGATGGCAGGCTCCTTTGGGGTAAAGGTCGTTGAGGTCGAGCCTGTACCGCAGCATCATGGTCTATGGGTATCCAATCATGTGTCATGGATGGATATTCCTGTGGTCGGTAGCGTGAGTCCGGCGTTTTTTTTATCAAAAGCTGAAATTGGTGAATGGCCTATATTTGGTAAGCTGGTTCAGGCGGCAGGGACGTTATTTATTCAGCGCGGTTCTGGCGATGTTGACGCAGTAACGACGCAACTCACCAGCTTTTTGTCAGAAGGCTTTTCAGTCGTGTTCTTTCCAGAAGCGACTACGACTGATGGTAAGAAGATAAAGCGCATTCATGGCACGTTGTTGCAAGCAGCCATAGATGCCAATGTGCCTATTCAGCCGATGGTCTTGTCTTATGTCAATAAAGACGGCACTTTGAGTGAAGCGCTACCTTATTATGGCAAGCTTACGATGAAAAACAGTATGAAGCGGGTACTCGATAGTAAAGATGTGACCGCTTATGTATTGCCGCTTGAGCCGATAGATCCAAACGGTCATACCAAAAGTGAGCTGACCAATATGCTACAGCAGCGTATGCGAGAAGGCTTAACTGAACTGCATACGCGGGTATTGAGACCATCAGCTAATGCTCAAGCGTCCGTGTCGTAGATAACGTTTTTACCAACGGTTTAATTAATACCAAAAAGGCGCAAATCACTATGATTTGCGCCTTTTTTATGTCAGTTTATTGATATCACTAATAAGCGTAAAACAATAATAGCAATATCAGGCTATGGAGACGGATTAGGCTGGCGTGTATGTATCGCTTCGATAGCGTCTAATACGTCTGAGTCTAAGGTTAGATCAATACTGTCAATATTAGATTTTAGCTGTTCAGTATTGGTAGCTCCAATGATATTACTAGTGACAAACGAGCGCGAATTGACAAAAGCCAATGACATCTGTGCCATATCCAAGCCTGCCTCAGCGGCAATCTTGGCGTATTGTTCGGTTGCCGATTTTGCTTGCTCATTGACGTAACGCTCGAAGCGATCATACTTAGTCAGACGCGCACCTTCAGGACGTTTGCCATCGAGGTATTTGCCTGATAACACGCCAAAGCCAAGCGGCGAGTAGGCAAGTAGACCGACATTTTCACGGTGTGAAATCTCTGCCATGTTTACTTCATATAGGCGATTAAGTAAGCTGTATGGGTTTTGAACGGTGATAGGCGCTATTAAGCCGTTTTTATCCGCTTCCCAAAGATAGCGCATAAGACCCCAAGCAGTATCGTTTGACAGTCCATAAGCGCGAATGCGGCCTTTTTTGATTTCATCATTTAAAGCCTTGATGGTCTCTAAAAATGGGGTTAAATCCTCTAACGGCTGTGCTGCCATATCTTCATTATAACCACGCTGTCCAAAAAAGTTGGCTTGACGTTCCGGCCAATGCAGCTGATAGATGTCAATATAGTCCGTTTGCAAACGTTGCAGATTATCATCAATCGCAGCGCTAATATGCTCAGCAGTATAGCGGCTCTTGCCATCACGCAAAAAGCTCATCGGTGACATTTTACTGGCTAAGATGACTTTGTCGCGCTGTTTGGTTTTGCTAAACCAGGTGCCCATAAAGCGCTCAGTATCGCCTTGCTTGTCTTTATCTGGCGGCGAAGGATACATCTCGGCAGTATCCCAAAAATTCACGCCCTCGCTCAGAGCCATATCCATTTGTGCATGAGCGTCATCTTGGGTGTTTTGCTGACCCCAAGTCATGGTACCCAAACAGATTTTGGAGACCTTTTCATCGAGTTGTGGCAGTGTTTGGTATTGCATGCGGCTGTCCTTTTTTTATTCTATGTTATATGAGTTTATTATCGCTAAACGATAGTGTTTTTAAGCAAGCTGTATTCCAGTCACGCCAGGTGGCGTTACTTTAAATACTTTAACTTTGAATAGTACCGATTGACCAGCAAGCGGGTGATTAAAGTCCACTTCTACCTCATCATCACTGATAGCACTAATAGTACCGGGCAGGGTGTTTTTACCTTTGTCCTCAAACTCAATCATCATACCAATTTCTGGGTTATCTGCGACCAGTGCAAATTTAGTACGGCTAAAATGCTGGATATTATCAGGATTCCAATCGCCAAAGGCTTGTTCGGGATCGAGATGAGCGCTGCGTGTGTCGCCAGCGCGAAGGTTCATCAGCACTTGCTCAAAGCCTGGCAATAAACTCTCATCACCAATGGTCAGAGTAACTGGAGTATCACGGCTAAAAGTAGAGTCAACAACAGTGCCGTTCTCAAGCGATACTTCAAAATGTAGCTTCACTAAGCTGCCATGAGTGATGCGGGTGTCTTCATTGGGATTGATAAATTGGGATTCGGTCATGATGGTCGTAACCTTTATTAAATAGGATATGGAAGGTTAATAATTAGAAATAGTTTAGCATAATCAGTCGATTGCACACGGTTATGTCATGGTAAGCATTTAAAACAAATATGAGCAAAAAAAGTGTAGTTCATCCTACAGATATTATGATGGTTGCTTAAATCTTTTTCGGATACCATCAAATTCCTAACTCGATGTTTACATTCTTTAACCTAACGGTTACATTAGAGCAGTCTGGCGTGAATATAGAACATGTTATATAAGCCGTTTGGGAATGTTATATCCCCTCATATTGGTAACGAATAAATCTTTGGGCTTACTATCATAGGTAATTAAGCAGTAAAACTAAGTTTATTGGTTAACTAAAAGGAAGTGAAATGAAAATTATAGTTGCCTTATTGGCTGTTCTGTCAATGGGTGGTTGCGTCTCCGCATCCACTCATGCTGATCAAGTCCAAAACAACGGAAACATCTCTGTAGGAGTTGCCCAAAAAGAGATTAAAGTGGGGATGAGTGGTGCAGATGTAATACAGGCGCTTGGATCACCAAATATGGTTTCTACAGATGATAAAAGAAGAGAAGTTTGGGTTTACGATAAAGTCGCTACAGATACTGTCCAGTCGTCAAGCTCGGGTTGGGTATTTGCTGTTCTAGCTGGTGGGCAGTCTCGCTCAGGGGCAACTTCTACATCACAAAGAACCCTTACAATTGTCATAAAATTTGATGAACAAAATTTGGTAAGAGACTTTGCTTATCATTCGTCAAAATTCTAAGGGGATATTAGATGATAAAACTTAGATATATATTGATCGCTGCTGCTTTAGGATTGTCTGGCTGTGCCACTACTATTCCGGAAGATGCATTTAAATTGTCTGATACTTCATTGCAAGAAAGACAGCTTCAATCACGATTTTTTGAAACAAAGAACGAGGTAGAGCTTCTTTCGGCTGGAATAGCAGTGTTGCAAGATATGGGATATTCGATTGATGAAACAGAAAAAAATGCAGGGGTTGTTACTGCCTCTAAAACTGTAGATGCCACTAATGGTGGCCAAGTTGCCGCTGCGGTATTTTTAGCTCTAATGGGTGGTGGAAATGTAGCAATTGATAGCCAGCAAACAATCGAAGTTAGTTTTGTAACACTACCGTCCAAACTTAATCGAGATGGTTACTTGTCTAGAGTGACTTTCCAGCGAGTTGTTATAAATACACAAGGAATGGTATCAAGAGCTGAAACTTTAAATAACGAAGAGTTATATAGTGAGTTCTTTGACAAATTATCTAAATCGGTATTCTTAGAGGCACAAAAAATATGAATTTATTAAAAATTACTCTTTTTACTACTTTATTGTTTGCTATTTCAGGCTGTGCTACTACACATGATAGTAGGATTTTACAAAGTGGCAATCAAGTAGAACTACGTAGTATGCAAACAAGATCTTTTGATACCGAAGATAAGAATATTGTCGTTAGAAATGTAATTTCAACTTTACAGGACTTGAGCTTTGTTATCGATAAAGCAGATGCTGATCTTGGTACAGTTTCAGCTACCAAGCTAAGTGGTTATAAAATTAGAATGACAGTGACTGTAAGACCTCAGTCTGGTGAGTCTGTATTGGTTAGAGCTAATGCACAATATAATCTAAAGCCAATTGAAAATCCAAATGTATATCAAGACTTTTTTTCAGTATTATCTAAATCGCTTTTCTTATCAGCTAATTCAGTACAGTAAAAGTCCAACGGACTCATAAATAAAGACAAAATAGCTTACATTTTTTTCTTACTTATTGAGGTGTTAGGATTTTTAATATACTACTAGGTTCTTTACAGGCAATTAAAAAAGCTGAGAGCAAAATCTCAGCTTTTTCTATGAGTCACTGAAAAGGATATAATAATCGCTAACAATAGCTAATGATAAGAAGAGTAAATAAGCATGACCACCAAACAACAAGGCCATATCAAAAAATGGCAAGATGATAAAGGCTTTGGCTTTATTGAAACTGAGGCTGGCGAGTCAGTATTTTTCCATGTCAGTGAGTTTAAAACGCAGCGTCGTCCCAATGTTGGTGAGCAAGTGGTATTCACAGTGGGGCAAGACAATCAAGGGCGCAAGCAAGCCAAACAAGTACAAGAGCTGAGCTTCGTTCAGCAACAAATGGCGCAAAAAAATAAGCAAATCCGTCAGCGCAACCAAAAACGAAGCGCGCAAGCGGACTTTGAAGCGGGGCAGAAAAAACGTTCATTTCTCGGTGTTGGCTTTTATTCCGTATTGATATTACTAGCATTCATGGAAGATCTCAGCTGGCTGGTGGTCGGATGGTACGTAGTATTAGGACTGATCACTTATATGATGTATGCCAAAGACAAGGCCGCTGCGCAAAATGGCGATTGGCGTACCCCTGAATCGACTTTGCATTTTTTAAGTGCGCTTGGTGGGTGGGTCGGAGCAATGTTCGCGCAGACTTATTTGCGCCATAAATCACAAAAACCTGAATTCCGAATGACTTATTATTTGACAGTATTGATTAACTTGGCGGGGTTGTTGTTTATATTGGCAGGTGGGGGTTTGGATGTTTTGCAAGGGTTGTTGTAAAGATAGAATTATTTTCTATCGTTTGCTTGTCTATTGTATGAGTATAATAATTTGTACTTTATTAAAACCGTTTCACAAATAATAAAAGGCGTACCCTAGTGATTACATTATACAAATATACCCATCCAAGTCGGGCAGAAACAGTCGTTTGGGCCTTGCAAGAGCTCGGTTTAGATTATGAGGTCAAAGAAATAGACGGCAAAAAAGGCGAGCAAAGAAGTCCTGAATTTTTGGCAATCAATCCCTTTGGTAAAATTCCAGCGATTACTCATAACGGTAAAAATTTCACTGAATCGTTGGCTATTATTGAATATCTCAATGAGCTGCATTCTGATAAACCACTGACGCCAAATAGAGAAGATGACGACTTCGCTGAGAAGAATTATAAACTTCGTCAAGTAATTTCATTCGGCTTGATTGAGATCGAAAGCTATTTATGGATACTCACTAAAATCAAAGTATTAGAAAATTACGAGAACTGGCCTGAAGGGGTTGATTCAAATTGCTTAGCATCCATTCAGAATGCTTTACCGATTGCTTGTGATTGGTTGGATGGGCAGGAATATATAGCAGGAGACAGCTTTACGCTAGCAGATATTTATTATCATCATCTTTTTTCTTGGTTGAAAATGTTGGGGATAAAACTGCCCGAGCAAGTTAAGACTTATCTTAAAAAATTGTCAGCGCGGGAGAATTTTCCTAGTAAATAGAGTCTTAGGTTCTTGAGTATAAGCCCCAATAATTTAACTTATAAGAAATGACAGGCAAAAAATAAGGTGGGTTACGTATTCGTTAACCCACCTTTGAAACTATAAAACTATCTAAAGTTATAATTGCTAAACTTCACGCTTTTTTTCCAAAAATAGCATATCAATGATAATCATTGCTACCCCAATACTAATACCCATATCGGCAATATTAAAGATAGGATAATGCCAGACATCGGCGTTATGAACATGGATAAAATCGATGACATGACCATGTAATAAGCGATCAATCAAATTGCCGAGCGCACCGCCAAGCACCAATGCCAAACCAGTAGATAGCAGTTTGGCTCGACGCGGGGCTTTAATCAGATAGATTATTAAAAACAGAGACATTACCAGTGCTAAGCCAGAAAAGAACCATTTTTGCCAACCGCCCGCATCCGCCAAAAAGCTAAATGCCGCCCCATAATTGTATGCCAGCGTCCAGTTAAGAAACGGCTCAATGACCGGAACCGGCTCATGGAAAGTTAGATTGGTTTCAGCCAACCATTTTGTCCATTGATCAATGATAAGGACGACAAGCGCGAGCAAATACCACCTAAAGGCGCGACTGCCATTAGCAATCATCTTTGGTGTCTTCACCAACCGACTTATGGGTATCATCGAATTGCCTGACGTAACGTGGGCAGCCGTAGGCGCGCTGGGACTGACACTATTAGCATCATCAAGTGGCTCTTGTCCTTGTGCGTCTGACAGGTCAGACGGGATGGGCCTGTCAGACGAATTAGGTGAATTAGGCATAGTGACGTACCTCGCCATTACCGCTTACGTTAGCCACGCAGCGTGCGCATAGCTCAGGATGGGCAGCGTCAACACCGATATCATCACGGATATGCCAGCAGCGAACACATTTAGTACCATCAGCCGCGCTGATTGTCACGGTTAAATTTGTCAATTCATCCGTACTGTCTGTATCATTATCTGTTTTGGCTTCAGCAGACGCTTCACTCATTGGCTTCAATGCCGCGGTACTGGTAATCAGTACAAAACGCAGCTCTTCACTAAGTTTAGCCAAGCTGTCGTACATTGCGCCATCAGCATATAAAGTCGCATCAGCAGATAAGTTAGCATTTATCAATTTATTGCCACGGGCGGTTTCGATATGTTTATTAACCATCTCTTTGGCCTGCATAATACGCTGCCAGTCATCAGAACTAATGGCACTGAGTTCAACCTCAGGAAACTCATACCACGCTTGGGTAAACACGTAACCATTTGAATTGGCATCCGTACCGTGAAGTACTTCCCATGCTTCCTGAGCGGTGAAAGACAAAATCGGCGTAATCCAGCGAATCAAGGCTTGCGCGATATGATAAATTGCCGTTTGTGCTGAACGGCGTGGTTTGCCATCCGTTTGGGTTGTGTACTGGCGGTCTTTAATGATATCTAGATAGAAACCACCTAAGTCTTGTGAGCAAAATGCAGTGATATGCTGGGTAACTTGGTGGAAGTCCATGGCATCATAAGCGCTGATGATGTCTGCTTGTACGGTTTGCGCTCGCTCAATGATGAATTTATCAAGACTGACTAGCTCATTGATGTTTACGCTATCGGTGGCTGGATTAAAGTCATCGGTATTGGCCAATAAAAAGCGCAAAGTATTACGGATACGGCGATACATATCGATAGCGCCTTTAAATGCTGTTTTACCCGCGTTCATCTCATAGCGATAGTCATTAGAGGCAATCCATAAGCGCAACATATCCGCGCCGGTTTTATTAATCTCTTCTTGCGGAGTGATGATGTTGCCGAGTGATTTACTCATCTTACGGCCATTTTCATCGACCACAAAACCGTGAGTCAGTACTTGCTTGAATGGGGTACGCTCGTACATGGCCTCAGAAGTTAATAGCGAAGTCTGGAACCAACCGCGATGTTGGTCTGAGCCCTCTAAATACATATCCGCAGGGTTAGTCAATTCATCACGCTGCTCAAGTACGGTGAAATGAGTCGTTCCTGAATCAAACCAGACGTCTAGCGTGTCCGTTGCTTTATCATAATCAGCAGCTTCCTCTCCTAAGAAGTCTTCACAGCTGGCATCAAACCACGCTTCGACGCCGCCCTCGCTGATTCTTTGTGCCGCAGTTTCCATTAGCTCTAAAGTGTTTGGATGTAGCTCGCCGGTTTCTTTATGGATAAAGAAGGCAATTGGCACGCCCCAAGTACGCTGGCGGGAGATGCACCAGTCCGGACGACCGTTCAGCATGGACTCAATACGATTTTTCCCCCATGCTGGGGTCCAATTCACGGTTGAGACATCAGCAAGCGCTCGCTCACGTAATCCTTTGGTTTCCATATTGATAAACCATTGCGGCGTGGCCCGAAAGATAATCGGAGACTTATGACGCCAGCAATGTGGATAGCTGTGCTCAATTTTGGTATGGCTCAATAAGTGGCCATTCTCCTGCAAAGCCGCAATGATTTTTGGATTGGCTTTATAAATATGCTCACCAGCAAATACCGCTGCAGTACTCAAATAAACACCAGTACCGCTGACTGGATTTTCGACTGGTAAATCATATTTTAGACCTACGATATAATCGTCTAGACCATGACCAGGTGCGGTATGTACCAGACCAGTACCACTATCAGTAGTAACGTGATCACCTAAGATAATTGGTACTTGACGGTCTTCAATTAGCGGATGCTGGGCGCGCAGACCTTCAAGCTCGCAGCCTGATACCGTGGCTAACACGCCCTGATTAGTAAGCTCAAGCGCGCTTAATGCACTGTCAATCAGGTCAGTGGCTAAGAACAGATTGCCTTTTTCAGTAGCAACCACGCTATAGTCATGCTTAGGATGTACCGTGATAGCTTGGTTGGCTGGCAAAGTCCAAGGTGTCGTGGTCCAGATGACCGCAGCAATGCCATCTTTTAGCTCAGCCTCGTCAATCTCAGCAAAGGCAGTTACTTTTTCAGTATCTAAGACATCAAAGCTAACATAAATGGCGTCGGACACTTTATCTTGGTATTCGACTTCGGCTTCAGCCAGTGCTGAACTACAATCTAAGCACCAGTTGACTGGCTTCATGCCGCGTGTAACATGACCGTTATCATAAATTTTAGCCAGTGCGCGCACAATATTGGCTTCTTGAGCGAAGTTCATGGTCAAATAAGGATTGTCCCAATCCCCGAAGATGCCTAAACGCTTAAAGTCTGCTTTTTGTAACTCTACTTGGCTACTAGCATACTCACGGCATAGACCACGAAACTCCGTCGCCGAAACTTTTTGTCCGACTTTACCGACTTTTGCTTCGACCTTTTGCTCGATAGGCAGACCATGACAGTCCCAACCGGGGACATAAGGCGCATCAAATCCTGATAAGGTTTTTGATTTCACGATAATGTCTTTGAGTACTTTATTGACTGCATGACCTAAGTGAATCTGCCCGTTAGCGTAGGGAGGGCCATCGTGCAAAATGTATTTAGGAGCGCCATCGCGCGCCTGGCGAATCTTGCCATAGACGTCGTCTGCTTCCCAAGCATTTAACCAATCTGGCTCACGTTTGGCCAGATTGGCACGCATTGGGAATACGGTATCAGCAAGGTTTAGGGTGTCTTTATAGTCGTGGCTGGGCTTATCATTGCTTTGTTTAGTCGTGGGCTTATCAGTCATAGATTTGTCAGTCATAAAAAGGTTCTTTATTTGAAGGATGGTGTTTGGTTTATAAATATCGATTTAGATAGTAAATTAGTGATAAAGCAAATAGTTATATAAGAAATAGGTCTACAAAATGAGTAGCCAAAATATGCGCTTATGATGTAATTCTATATTTACTTATGAAGGCAGCTATTATATGACAAAACGGATAGGGTAAAAAGGGCTGGGCAGCTTGGCCATCGTTTTAATAATTTTAGTTGCAGACTTTAATAATTAAGTGTACAACTGTACTTAATAACGGTTTGTTTTTGTGCGAACTTATCTGTGCTAGGTTTTCTATCCAATGACAAGTCACACGCTCACTAACTGCGCTATAACTAATCATCGGACTATTACTGATAGCCATATTATCACTAAAAAACGGCTTAATATTGGATAAATTACATCTCATCAGTAATCGTATCACCGTTAGTCCATAAACCTTTGTTAGTCCGTAAATCGTCGTAAGTCAGCAAGCCAATCAGCAACACTCTCAACAGTATATATCTGAAGTACTTCTAAAACCATCATAGTCAGCAGACTGATAATCCCATCTGCAACTGCAAAGCCGAATAATATTTTATAGCCAAGCGCTACAGCCAACTATTATGTTGGCATATTAAATTGCTTTATTGTCTATAAATTCTAAGCTTTGATTTTAGGCCTTGATTCTAAGATTGATAGTTCTAACGTGGACTATCAAAAATTCCGTCTATCATTAGTGTTGATCACCTAATTTTATGATGACATACAAAAGCTATGCCACCTGCAGCTGACAGTAACCGCTACGCTTAACAGTTGTCTAGATGACATGAAATACCTTCGTCACATTCAATGTCGCACAGGGTCACATCAAATAAATATAACGATTAGAAATATAATGATCAAATGGAATCAAAATCTAGCCAATCTTTACTCTAACAAGTCTTACTTTAATAATTATGCAAGGAGCAATCATGAAAATAGGTATCCCAAGGGAAGTTAAAAACAACGAAAATCGTGTTGGTCTACCACCGAACGGCGTCAGCGCTTTAGCCGATAACAGTCATGATGTTTATGTCGAAACCGATGCTGGTATCGGTTCACAGTTCACTGATGAAGATTACAAAAATGCGGGCGCAACGATCGTTGATAGCGCTGAAAAAGCATGGGATGTCGAGCTGGTCATCAAGGTCAAAGAGCCTCAAGCTGAAGAATATCAATATTTCAGAGAAAATTTAACCCTATTTACTTATCTACATTTGGCCGCTGAACCTAAGCTTGCTAAAGCACTGGTAAATAGCAAAGTAACAGGAATCGCTTATGAGACCGTGCAGTTAGCAGATAATTCATTACCGCTCTTAACCCCAATGAGTGAGATTGCAGGGCGTATGAGCACACAAATTGGGGCACAATTTCTGCAAAGTTTTTATGGCGGTAAAGGGATTTTACTCGGTGGCGTCCCTGGCGTTAAAAAAGGTAAAGTAACTATTATCGGTGGCGGTATATCTGGTACGGAGGCGGCCAAAATTGCTATCGGTTTAGGCGCAGACGTCATTATTTTAGACTTAGATCCCAAACGTCTCAAGCAGCTGTCTGAGCTGTTTGGCAATGATGTACAGACATTGATGTCAACCAAAGTCAATATTGCTAAAAGTGTTGCAGAAAGTGATTTGGTTATCGGTGCGGTATTGATTCCGGGCGCAGCAGCACCGAAGCTGGTCACTGAAGATATGATTGAATCGATGAATGATGGTGGCGTTGTCGTTGATATCGCTATTGACCAGGGCGGTTTGTTTGAGACCACTGACCGTATTACTACCCATGATAATCCGACTTATATTAAGCACGGCATCATCCATTATGCCGTTGCCAACATCCCTGGTGCGGTACCACGTACAGCGACTTTAGCACTATCTAATGTCACCTTGCCCTATGTACTAGCGCTGGCCAAAAAAGGCTTTAAGCAAGCTTGTATTGACAATCCTGCCTTTGCAAAGGGGGTCAACACGACTCAAGGTCATGTGACTTATAAAGCTGTTGCTGAAGCGTTAGATTATGATTATAAGGAACTAAGCTCGTTAATAAGCTAAGCTTTTTAATTGGCTGTGTTTTTAAACCAATAAAAAATGTGAAGAAAACTAATAGCCTGCTAATTGTGCATGATTGTCGATGTCGATGTCGATGTCGATGAAGTGCATATATAGCAGGTTTTTTTATGGTTTTAAGCCATTCGATCTTTATGAGAAGACAGTCACTAACTAAGACTGATTAACAGGCAGTTAACAATCAATTCCATAGCTTCTTTTATAGAGATTATTGAGGTTTACATAGGTTTTTAGGCAATGCAATCAGGATATCGCATGAACTACCCACTACCTAAGAGGTAGGGGTTTCTTGGGTAATACCCATACTTATTTGCGATGTTCTGCAATAGCGGTTAGGCAAGTTTACCGAGCTATCCCCCTCGCACCGAGGGTTCACATTATTGCTGTTTTCAAGCAATTCGGTGACAGACTAACGATGATGTTATTAGATTGCTCTAAAGGTCTGAAATGCTGTTCCTTAAGTAGAATTTAGCAACTAAGCGAGATTTTGTCAAGACGCATTCAGCCCACTACCTTAGAGGTAGGAGACTTCTGCGCTAAAATGTTAAAAATATCGCCAGTAAGAGTTATTACTATTTAACCAATTGAACTAAACCAAAGTCGCAATTTAAGCGACCATAACGGTTGAATACCCGTTAGGCCTTGAGTCATCTCGCCATCTTTTAAGATCACATATGATGGCGTTACTTGTCCCTGCCAGTCGGCGAAGATGTCACCTTTTTGATCATTGATGGTAGTAAAGTTATAACTATGTTCGCTCAGGTAGCTGTGTAGCTCTTGGTCTGTACCCGACTTTATGGCAACAGTCACGACCGGATAATTTTCTTGCGCCGCAAGAGTATTGACCGATGGAGAAGTCGTGCGACATATTGGACACCAGGTGCCCCAAAAGTATACTAGCGTCGGCTTATCAGCACTCAACGCTGCCAAATCAACCGCCTGCCCTTGATAGTCCGTAAGTTGCAGTTGCGGATTGGCTGGCATGACAGGTTGCCGCCACCAATTAATCGCGGTATAAACCACCACAAAAACCAAGCCATAAAGTAGCATTGTTTTTACTATCGACAGTAGCTTCTGTAGTGGGCTCTTCTTAGGTCCTTTTTTATTGTCTTTTTGAGGGTTTGGCGGCTTCTTCAGCTTGACGCTTACCTTGCTAGTATTAACTTTGGTGTCCTTCTCTTTATTATTAGTTTCATTGTTGGCATCAATAGTCATGACAGCTGCTTTTTAGGTTTTGAGGTTTAGACTGTTTGTTTTATGAGCTTAAATTGCATAAAAATAAACGGCTGAATAATCAGCCGTTTTATTAAATCTTTAATTAAATCGTTTTTTTTAAGAATTCGATTTGTAAAACCTAAGATTTTAACACTTAAGGTTTTTGAGCCCGACCTTGCAGCGGTTCACCCTGTAGCACGCTACCTGAGTTTTCACGGCGTTCTTCATCGCTCAGCTTACTTGCTGAGACCCGAGATTTCTTCTTCCATCTAAGGCTAAATAAGTCATCACGGCGATCAAGCAGGTTATGTACCGAGCCTTCGTTACGCACATGGGTGAGTTTATCAAGGTTAACATCGGAGAAAAATATCATTTCAGTATTAGCTGTAGTTTCGGCCATGATGGCGTCATGTGGGAAGGCAAAGTCCGATGGCGAGAAGACAGATGATTGCGCGTACTGAATATCAAGACTTTCGACTTGCGGTAAGTTACCGACTGAGCCGCAAATCATCACATAACATTCGTTTTCGATGGCGCGCGCTTGGGCGCAAAGGCGCACGCGCAGATAGCCGTTTTTGGTATCTGTCCAAAACGGTACAAACAAGATATCCATGTCTTCTAGGGCTAGCAAACGAGCTAACTCTGGGAACTCAACATCATAGCAAACTAGAATGCCAACACGACCAGCATCGGTGTCGAATACTTGTACTTTATCTCCGCCTTCAATGACCCACGCGCTACGCTCATGAGGGGTGATGTGAATCTTACGCTGTTCCTCAACAGTACCATCGCGGCGACATAAATAGCTGACATTGTATAAAACGTCATCTTCATCTAATAGCGGCATAGAGCCCACGATAACATTGACGTTATAAGTAACCGCTAAATGCGAGACTTCGTTTTTGAACCATTCGGTATAACCGGCTAAAAAGCGAATCGCAATGTTTTGATCGGTCGACTCACACAGTCCCATCAAGGGGGCATTAAAGAACTCTGGTAAGCAGGCAAAATCAGAATTGTAATCGGCCATCACATCAACGAAAAACTCAACTTGCTGCAGGAGCTCCTCAGGGGATTCGACCTCACGCATTTGCCACTGGATACCACCAATTCGCACCTCAGACTTACGAGTGCTAGGTTTATAATCTTTCGGCTCGTAGTAAATATTTGACCATTCCAGTAAGGTTGCAAAGCCTTTCGACTGGGTGTCATCGGGTAAGTAAGCGGTCAAAATACGCTTAACAATAAAACCATTGGACAGTTGAAATGACAACGCTGAGTCGTGAATTTCACGCGATTCAACGGCATCAATGTATTCACCTGGCGTTAAGTCTTTGTGATTATAATAATTGGGGATTCGGCCACCGGCAAGAATAGCGCGGAAGTTTAACTGTCGGCATAGCTCTTTACGAGCATCATACAGCCGACGTCCAAGACGATAGCCACGATACTCTGGATCAATTAGCGCATCTAAGCCATAAATCGCATCACCTTTTGGATTGTCTCTGATAATGTCTTTCTGGCCAATTAAATCCTCATAGGTATGCGGGTTAGAAAACTTAGCATAATCGACGCGCATTGACAGCACAATACCAATTAGTTGGTCATGGTCAAACATGGCAATCTGCCCTTCTGGAAAGGCATCAATCAAGGTATTGATGGTGGTTCTTGACCACGATCCGCCTAAGTTAGCATAAACGCGGTCCATCAAGGCCTTTAATTGGGGGTAGTCCTTTTTCTTAATTTCAGCAATCGTTAAATGAAAGTCATCGATTTTTTCTATTTTACTCATAGTATTCCTACTTTGTGTTTTTCGTGATGTATAGCATTGAATCTTAAAGTTTGTGCTGATTTTATGGCGTTTTATTTCTACGGATTTCTACGGAATTAAGGACGACACATCTTTTTGTAACAATATTCATAAAAATTCACCAATAATGACACATAATCGTTACAATAATTTATAAGCACAGTATCGGATTTTGAGGAGCATTTTGTTTGAATTTTTTAGCTGGTTACTAGGTATTTTAACCAGTTGCCATTAGCTAACTATTAACTGGTTACATTAAAACTGGCTTTTATATTGCTCAAATATCCAAGTGTTGCCCGACTTTTTAGCGCTTCTTATTGCGTCCGCTATGATAACAAGCTAGAAGGGCGATAACAGTTGAACGTGGTAAATATTTGCTACGCTTTTGTGAATTAATTTTTTTCGTTCCTGTTGTTTTTATTGTGGTTGTCACTTTTTGCGTTTGCTCAGTTTTATTTATTACCTACTTATCGCCGCTGCTTTTTAGGATTACTTAATGATGTCCTTGCAACATATTGATATGGTCAGAACTTTAAAAGAAATAGAAGAGTCAGCGCTGATTCAGCTGGTTTACGTTAGTAGCCTGACTATGATGTCGCGCTTCAACAACTCACTATTTACTGATGTAAAAAGTCGGGCGGGTGCTAATAATGAACAGCACGGTATTACTGGTATTCTGTGCTACGGTAATGGTCATTTTTTACAGTGTATCGAAGGTGAGAAAGCGCACGTATTGGTGCTGCTACAGCGCATTTCTTCTGACAAGCGTCATAAAAATATCAAGGTACTGCTGATACAAGCTATTGATCAGCGCAGTTTCGTTGATTGGCGCATGCGCTTATTATTCTTGGAGCGCTGGCTGTGGTCACCTGCTACCAAAGAGCAAGCGACCCAACTATCAAATTTTTTGTCATTTGCACCGCATGGCTGGGAGCCTGAGCGTACCGAACAGTTTTTGCAAACCATTAAGAACTTTGAATCCGATCCACATATTAGAGCTTCAGGTATTACTTATAGCGCATTGAGCAATATGTTTCGTCATATCATCGGCCCTCATCAAGCATTCTTGGTTGTTCAGGGAATTTTAAGCCTGCTTATTGTCGTTGCTATTATACTGTTATTTTTATAAAACACTCCTGATTGGTATTTTTAATCTCTGTATTCTCCTATAAAAGCAACACCATAAAAAATGACGCTAAGTTTTGACACTTAGCGTCATTTTTTATGCAATTTTTTCTAAAGCTTTTTATTTAAACATCAAAGATCTTACCGCGGTTCATAATGTTATTAGGATCAAAGACTTTTTTGATTTCCTTTAAATACTCAATCTCAGTCGCGCTGCGGCTGTAATGTAGATAGGGCTTCTTGGTCATGCCAACGCCATGCTCAGCAGAGACTGATCCACCATACTTTTGCACGGTTTCGAACACATATTTATTTACCACCTGACATTCAGTAAAGAAGTCATCTTTGCTCATATTTTCAGGTTTTAGAATGTTTAAATGTAAATTGCCGTCACCGATATGACCGAACCAACAGACCTCAAAGTCAGGGTAATTACTACTGACGATATGATCAATCTCATTAATAAAATTAGGTACGTGGCTGATTAATACCGACACATCGTTCTTATAAGGGGTAAATACTGAGATGGTCTCCGAAATATATTCGCGTAGCTTCCATAGCTCTGCAGCTTGAGCCATGCTTTGGCTCATAACCCCATCGACCACCCAGCCTTGTTCCATACAGTGTTCAAATATCGCCATTGCCTTATCCATGATCGGCTCATACGGCGATTCAAACTCAAGTAGGGTATAAAACTTGGTGCGTGATTCAAACGGCTCTTGCACTTGTCCATGCACCATTAGCTTATCAATAGCTATACTGTCAAAAAACTCAAAAGCGGTTAGGTCAATCTGAGCTTGAAAGGCAGACAGCACGTTCATGATATCGGTAAACTCATCCATGCCCAGTACCATTACCGTCAAATCTTGCGGCGGACGCTCAAGCTTAATCTGTGCATGAGTTACCAGACCTAGCGTACCTTCACTACCAATAAACAGCTGACGCAAATCATAACCGGTAGCGTTTTTGACCATGCCGCGGTTGAGGTGCAAGATATCACCTTTACCGGTAACAACGGTTAGCCCCATAATCCATTGGCGGGTCATGCCGTAACGAATAACTTTAATACCGCCAGCATTGGTACCGATATTGCCACCCATTTGGCTAGAGCCTGCCGAGGCAAAATCCACAGGGTAATATAGGTCTTTGGATTCTGCAAACTGTTGCAGCTGTTGGGTCACGACACCAGCCTCAATCTCTACCAGGCGATCAGCCAGATAAAAAGTGCCAATATGATTCATTTTATCCATGCTAACCACAATCTCGCCATTAGCAGCGACTGCGCCAGCAGATAGGCCAGTACGACCACCACTGGGAGTCAATACTACGTTATGCTCATTTGCTAGTAGGACAATGGCTTGTACTTGTTCGGTAGTTTTGGGAAAAACAATAGCAGCGGGCGCCGGTGCAAAGTGTTTGGTCCAATCTTTGCCCCAGTGCTCCAGACTTTCAGCATCGGTTTTGATTTGCGTACTATCAAATTGGCACTTGTCTGTAAGCGTACTTAAAATCACTTGGACAGCAGTGCTATTGGCATTTGAGTCGGTATTATGATGGAAGTCGGCGGTAGGCAGGTTTGATGCAGTCATGATAGTCTCGAATGTTTATCAAATTTGTAGTAATAGAGAAGAGTATGGGGCTAAAAAAATTTATAGTAAATTAAGTAACTTGTTAGAATCTATTTAAAATCCATTTTAAGATTCATCTATAGCCGAGTTAAAACTTACTGTTATTAAAAATGTTTTATCATCCAACTCTAATATTATCACACTGCTGACAGATAGCTAGAATAGCTTAACAGTCAAAATTGATATCATAGCGTAAAATAGTAACTATTTATTTGGGCTTCTCCTCTAACATCATGGCTTGATTTTGTGTAAGATAATCTAATGGTTTTCTTTTCATTCATCGCAGACTATTTATCTGGTAATCTATCAGCGAACCGGCAGGTTATCAGACAATTATAGGACAGGTTTCACATGGTATTATCACTACAAAAAGATAAAATCCGGTTTCTATTACTTGAAGGTTTACACGAGAACGCCTTAAAAGTACTACAAGCTGCTGGCTATCAAAATATCGAATATCTCAGTCATGCACTGGATCAAGATGAGCTGATCGAAAAGATTAAAGATGCGCATTTTGTTGGCATTCGTTCGCGTACCCAGTTGACTCGTGAAGTACTTGAGCAGGCCCAAAAGCTTATTGGCATCGGCTGCTTTTGTATTGGCACCAACCAAGTCGATTTGGAAGCCGCTCGCGAGCTGGGTATTCCGGTTTTTAACGCCCCGTATTCAAATACGCGCTCGGTTGCTGAGCTCGTATTAGCAGAAGCTGTTATGCTTTACCGCGGCATCCCTGAAAAGAACGCTATTGTTCATCGCGGTGGTTGGGGTAAGTCGGCTAAGAACTCAAATGAAGTACGCGGCAAGACTATCGGTATCGTCGGTTATGGCTCTATCGGCTCACAGTTGTCAGTATTGGCTGAAAGCTTTGGCATGAAAGTCATTTATCATGATGTTATGACTAAACTACCTTTGGGTAACGCCCATCAAGTCAGCAGCTTAAATGAATTGTTGTCACAAGCAGATATCGTCACCTTACATGTTCCTGATGAGCCCAGCACTCGCTATATGATGAAAGCGGAGCAGTTTGCGCAGATGAAAGAGGGTAGTTATTTTATCAATGCGGCACGCGGTACTTGTGTTGAGATTGATGATCTAGCGGCGGTACTAGAGTCAGGCAAGGTCTTAGGCGCTGCGATTGATGTGTTCCCTAAAGAGCCAAAATCTGCTGATCAAGAGTTTGAATCACCGTTACGTAAATTCGACAATGTTATCTTAACCCCGCATGTCGGGGGCTCAACTCAAGAAGCGCAAGCCAATATTGGTTTAGAAGTGGCTGAAAAATTCGTCAGATATTCTGACCAAGGCGATACCATCACTGCGGTGAACTTCCCAGAGGTTTCTATTCCGTTTAAAGAAGGGACTCATCGTCTGCTACATATTCATAGAAACGTTTCCGGCGTCTTGTCGCAGATTAACCGTCTGTTCGCTGAGGCGCATATCAATATCCTAGCCCAAAGCTTGATGACTGAAGGTGAGGTTGGCTATTTAATGATGGACGTTGATTATCATGATTCGGACGCTGCCCTTGATCAGCTCAAAGATGTGGAAGAGACCATTCGTATCCGTATTTTATTTTAATGCAGATTTCTTTAAGTGAATAAAATATAAGTACTAGATTTTCTAACAGTAGCCAGTTCTATAAGTAATAGCAGAAGATTTTGAAATCTTCTGCTATTTTTTTTATTATTTGAGTAGGCTTAATGTTGTGGCTCCTACATTCCACATACATTTAAGTATATAAATTAACATATACTTCATTATGAGGTATTAAAGACAACTTATACTACACAACTGAGTGCATTATTGAACTTATTACTAATACTATCTATACTGATTGACACTAACATATAGCCATTAATGCCTAAATATCTCAACACGATGATTTTAGTAATTGTTAAAATTAGTACTTTTTATAATGATACTCATTGATGAGATATTAGTTTTGTCATATCTGAGTTGATGGTCGATAACTATCGTATAGATACTGTATGCAAACTTATTCTATTAATAACTAAACTAAAGGACGCTTTATCAGCGTACGGTTATAGCACCTATCGTGGTAGCTAAGTCTAATTAGTAAATATCAGAATAAAAAAAAAGATGCTTAATTGAGCATCTCTTTTTTATGGAAGACAGTTTTGTAAGTAAAAAATATAAGCTTAACCGGCTTTGGCTTTATTGGCGGCATCAGCTTTACGGCGGGCTTCAATCTTAGCTGCTTTGCGCTTTTCAATCACCTCAATGACGTCGCTACCGATATGCACTTCACCGCGTGTTTGTGCCAGCTGCATTTGGTGCTCACGCTCACGAAAGCGTGCTTTTTGCTCATCGGTGGCTTTATCAATACAGTGCGGGCAGGATTCACCTTTGATATAGGCAGAGTTTTGTTGATCCGCTTCTGTGATGGGCATACGGCAAGCAAAGCACTGCTCATAAGCGCCTTTTTCTAAGTTATGATTGACTGATACCCGGTTATCAAAAACGAAGCAATCACCTTCCCACATAGACTCTTCGCTTGGCACTTCTTCGAGATATTTTAAGATACCACCTTCTAAATGATAAACCTCTTCAAACCCTTGCTGACGCATAAAGGCGGTTGATTTTTCACAGCGAATACCGCCAGTACAGAACATAGCGACTTTCTTATGTTTGCTAGGATCCAGCTCTTTTGCCACGTAGTCTGGGAACTCACGAAAGGTTTCGGTCTGTGGATTCACAGCATTTTTAAAGGTGCCAATCTGTACCTCATAGTCATTACGAGTGTCGATTAATAGCACTTCCGGATCTGAGATCAGCGCATTCCACTCGCTCGGTTTCACATAACGCCCAACCGACTGTAATGGGTCAATATTTTCCACGCCCATGGTAACAATTTCTTTTTTGAGCTTAACTTTGGTGCGATAAAACGGCTGCTCATTAGTATAAGATTCTTTAAACACTAAGCTACCAATCGCTTCAATAGTACGCAGATAATCAAGGACGGTATCAATGCTGTGGCGCGTACCAGAAATAGTGCCGTTAATACCTTCGGCGGCGATAAGTAGGGTGCCTTTAACCCCATTATCTAACATGGTATTCAAAATTGGCTCACGATACTGCTCAAAATCTGCAAAGCGCGTAAACTTATAAAGTGCCGCAACGACGATATTATTGGTGATGCTGTCGTATTCGGTGGCTTTTTTGCTATCACTAATCATGTTGTCTGGGGTAGTACTCATATTGTTCTCCTGCTGGCTAAGTCGTAAACCTAGTGCAATCGTTTATTAAAAGGATAACACTGTTCTAATTGTGGAATTAGAAAAGTGCGCATGCAGTGTAGCAAATTTCATCGGGTTTTGGGATGTTTTATATTTAGAAAAACGGCAAAAGAAGAAGGCAATACTGATTTATCCTGACCAGATTGTTTAAATACTGTCTAAATATTGTTTTAATAGTTTAGGTTTTTTCAATACTCAATAGCATTAAGTTTATTCATTTAGCCTATTATGTCGCGCTAACATATATCCTATTGGTAGACCTTGCTATAGTAGACGTTTGCCGATTATCTCGTTGTACTTTACTATTCGAATTTTATTCCACCGTTTAAGGCGCTTGTATGTCTCTATTTCAGTCCGTTGTGGTCACCCGCTATGTTAATGAGCTCGATGCGCAGCTACTTGAACAGGCATGGCAGCGTTATGCCAGCTGCTTTTTAGATCCGCTCAAGCAAGCCAATATTCGCGTCAGTAAAGAAGAGCAATATCAAGAAGGCTTTTTGCGGGATTTATTCGTCGAGGTATTTGGCTATACTTTAAATCCCAATCCTAACTATGACCTCACCACTGAGTTCAAAAACCAGACCAGCAGCAAAAAGGCAGACGGCGCGATACTCAAAGACGGTCATGCTATCGGAGTGGTCGAGCTAAAAGGTATGAATACCACTGACCTTAGCAAAATCGAGCAACAAGCCTTTGGTTATAAAAACAATCAGCCTCAATGTCGCTATGTTATTACTTCTAATTTCCAAAAGCTGCGCCTGTATATTGATAATGCGGTCGAGCATATTGAGTTTGATTTATTTACCATGACTCAAGATAAATTTGCGCTACTGTATTTACTGTTGCATCGTGATGGCGTCATGTCTGATTTGCCTGCCAAGATTAAGTCTGAATCATTGTCGCAAGAAGAAGCCATTACTAAACAGTTATACAAGGACTATTCGGTCTTTAAGCGGGAGTTATTTGCTGATTTAACCGCCAACAATCCCGATATTGACCCGCTAATACTATTTCAAAAGTCACAAAAGTTACTTGATCGGCTGTTATTTATATTCTTCGCTGAAGACAGGCATTTGCTACCGGCCAACTTTGCCAAAGGTATCATCAGTGAGTGGGAGCAGCTCAAAGCCCTCAAAAGAAACGAGCCGCTGTACGACCAAGTCCAACAGTACTTTACTTTTTTAGACACCGGCTATAAGGATGAGCACTGCGAGATATTTGCTTATAATGGTGGTCTGTTCCGCACTGATGAATTGCTTGATCGCATCATTATCAGTGATGAGCTGCTACGTAGTCATATTCTCACCCTGTCTGAATATAACTTCGCCAGTGAAGTCGATGTCAATATCTTGGGGCATATTTTTGAAAACTCCCTAACTGAGCTGGACGAGGTCAAAGCAGAGCTGGCAGGCGAGGCGCTGGACAAATCGCAAACCAAACGTAAAAAGGATGGGGTCTTTTATACGCCCAAATACATCACTAAATATATTGTTGAAAATACGGTCGGCAAGCTCTGTGCAGATAAAAAGGCTGAGCTGGCGCTGAATGAAGAAGATTATCAGCAAGACGTTACCCTTAATAAAAGCGGTAAAAAACGTAAAAAAACACCACAACAAATTGCCAAAGAAACGCAAGCATTAGACCGATTAAACGCTTATCGAGATTGGTTATTACAAATCACTATTTGTGACCCTGCTTGTGGTAGTGGCGCGTTTTTGAATGAAGCCTTGAACTTTTTAATCGCCGAACATGGCTATATCTTAGAGCTGGAAACCAAACTCTTTGGTCATGGTCTGGCATATCCTGATATCGAAAATAGTATCCTAGAAAATAACTTATTTGGGGTGGATATCAATGAAGAAAGTGTCGAGATTGCCAAGTTGTCACTCTGGCTACGCACCGCGCAACCACACCGTAAGCTTAATGACTTAAATAACAATATTCAATGTGGTAACTCCCTGATTGATGACAAGGCAGTAGCAGGGGACAAAGCCTTTAATTGGCAAACGGCATTTCCGCAAGTATTTGTTAACGGCGGCTTTGATGTGGTGATTGGCAATCCGCCTTATGGGGCTAGGTTAAGTGAAGTAGAGAAGTTTTTTCTTGAAAATTCTTACAATTCTTTCGAATATCAAGTTAATTCTTATGTAGTTTTTTATGAAAAAGGCATTAATATTCTCAAGCAGAACGGACTCTTAGGTTTTATTACTCCTTCTACTTTCACTTATCAACACTATTTCAGAAATATAAGAAAGATTCTAAATAGATTTAAACTTATCGGAGTCTCTAAGTATTTTTATGAAGTGTTTGATGATGCCGATATTGGAGATTCTGTAACATGGATTATTGAGAAAAGTCATGAGAATAGTTCAAACGTTTTATACCAGATTTGTAAGAATGAACAAGATGCAATGAAGCTTCCTTTAGTTAGAAACTATAGTGAGATTGTTAACGATGATGGTACTTATTCACTATCAAGCCTTGCTATTAATCTTAATAGAATTCAGAAACTCACAACTCCTCTCGTAGATATAGCTGAAATTACCGCTGGTATAAAGCCTTATCAGAAAGGAAAGGGTGTTCCTAAACAAACAGCAAATGATGTAAAAGAGAAGAGGTTCAATTCTAATGAAAAATTAGACGATAGCTATATTCAATGTATTATAGGGAAAGATATAAAACGTTATGGTTTCTTAAGTGAACCAGAGTTATATTTAAGCTATGGGAAATGGTTAGCCGAACCAAGAGGAAGTGCACCTTTTTTTGATGAAGAAAAGATAATATTGCGACAGACGTCGGACTCTTTGATTTGCAACTTAGAGACAGGTAAAAGAATTAATCTTAATAACATATATAATATTGGAAAAAAAGAAGTAGGTATAAGTTTAAAGTATATATTGACTATCATGAACTCAAAATTACTCAATCTAATATATCAAAATATAGCGCAAGAAAAGGGAAGAACGTTTGCAGAGGTAAAAAAAGTCTACTTATCTAAACTTCCTATCAGAAAAATTAATATGGATGAGCAAAAACCTTTTACTGAAAAAGCTGACCTAATGCTATCCCTTAACCAACAACTACAAACCCTTAGCGACAAATTTATTCGTACTTTACAGCGCAAGTTTAATATCGATAAACTCAGTAAAAAATTAGAAAACTGGCATGACCTCACTTATGCAGATTTCATCAAAGAGCTGGGCAAAAAGAAAGTCAAAATGAGCTTGGGTGATGAGGCGGAGTGGGAAGACTATTTTTTGGCCGAACACGGCAAAGCTCAGCAACTTACATTACAGATTGAGCAAACCGATAGCGAGATTGATCGTATGGTCTACGCTTTGTATGAACTAACGGAAGATGAGATAGCCATTATCGAAGCCAGTTAATCATTTTGTGCCTAAAGATTTTCTGATACTTGCATTTATTTAGCCAGTTTTAGTAAAGTTCCTAAGGAACTCAAATATAACAAAGTCAATGGAGATGACATATGAGCAGTTCACCCATCAGCCGATACCCTGTACCTTCTTTAGATAGCATGCCTGCTGACATTCTTGAACGTATCCTCGCGGTTCAAGAAAAAGCTAAATTCATTCCTAATGTATTTTTAGCTTTGGCATACCGCCCAGCAGAGTTCAGAGCTTTTTTTGCCTACTACGATGCCACTATGGAGCGAGAAGGGAGCACGTTAAGCGCCGCCGAAAAGGAAATGATCATTGTGGCCACTAGCGCCGCCAATGGCTGCCAATATTGTGTGGTCGCTCACGGTGCGCTGCTGCGGGTGTTCTCTAAAGAACCGTTGCTGGCAGATCAAATAGCCATCAATTACTTGCATGCGCCTATCAGCCCTAAACAGCAAGAGATGCTGTCATTTTCTCTGAAACTTTCGCGAACACCGGAACTTATTCAGGACTCAGATTATGCAGCACTTAGAGAACACGGCTATGATGATGAGGACATTTTAGATATTACCGGCATCACTGCTTTTTTCGGTTTGTCTAATAGAATGGCGATTGTGATGAACATGCAGGCAAATACAGAATTCTACACCATGGCGCGTGAGGCGAGGAAGTAAGACTTTTTTTAGACAAGCTAATGGCCAGATAGATCGCATGGTTTATGATTTATATGACTTGACCGACGCTGAGATTGCCATCATCGAAGCCAGCTAATGGCTTTAACCACGAACTTTTATTTATTCTAAACCCAAAAAATCCAGCAATAGGCTGGATTTTTTATGAGCACAAGACTGATGTTAGGGCTTATTTATTTTGGAACCAGCTATCAGCTTGGCTACGAGCGCTGGCGATATCAGAGCTAGATAAGTTCAATGCCAATTGCCCAATCTTACCGCGAGCTTTGGTACGTACCTTTTCGTCTAACATGCCATCACGAGCAGCAAGGTCATACCATTTATAAGCATCGACTAGATTTTTTTGTTTTTCATCTAACAATGCAAGCGTATAGCTGGCACGATTATCGCCGCGCATGGCTGCTTTTTCTAACCAAACGCGAGCTTGTTGTAAGTTTGGCTTGACGCCTTCACCGCGCAAATACATGATAGCTAGGTTAAGCTGGGCAGGGGCGACGCCTTGTTGTGCTGCTTTGGTATACCACTGAATCGCTTGCTGAGTATTTTGGGCGATACCTTGGCCTTTTTGTAGGCGTTTGGCTAAGTAGAACTGCGCGTGATCGCTACCTTGGGCGGCGCGGGCAGACAATTCACTGATCGGCATAAGCTCAAAACGTGAGGTATCAAGCGGTATGTTTGCGGTCAATTCAGCATTTGCTAGTCCAGCGCAAGAAAAAATAGCAGTGAACAAGGCAGCTTTTAATAATTTCATAGCGGCTCCAAAAATAGGCAGTTGATAAGCAATGGATAAAGTTATGCCGCTAAAATAAAATTTATATACGGCGGTAACCATTAAGTTAGACGTTGCAATATTAACTTACCTAAGTATTAGCAACTTTACGCTAATTTAACAGATAAGCGGTTGTAATAAGGGTGTCGTTGACATTGATTTGATAGCTTACCACCCAAACTTACGAAACTCAAATACTAATTATCTAATTTAACGTAGGCTTGTCTCTTATAGAGTGTAACAAAATCATGCAGTTACTAAGCTGTAAGAATATCTAAACAACATATTAAGGTTGGATAGAGTAGTTATTAACTTTATATTATAGCCATAGACTTATGTATTCACAGTCGTAAAGTTAATTAACAAGCACGTTAAGCGGGTTGGCGCTTGGTCACTCGATAAATGGCGACATCCGCCAGCAGGTTAGGCGCTTGCCGTATCAATGCGGTCATTAGAGGCGTATGACCTCTATCAGAATCACTAACGGCAAAGCGGTTGATGATATGAATATCATGCTGCGCACACAGCTGCTCAAAATCTTTAAAGGTACATAAATGGATATTTGGGGTATTATACCACTCGTAGGGCAGCGCCTCTGAGACCGGCATTAAGCCTTTCAGCCCTAAGTGAATACGGTTTTGCCAATGGGCAAAGTTAGGGAAGGTGATAACCGCTTCGCGTCCGACTCGTAGCATATCGAGCAGTAGCACGTCGGGAGACTTGACCGCTTGCAGAGCGCGTGCCATAACCACGGTATCGAAGCTATTATCCGCGAAACGCCCGAGACCGTCATTAAGGTCTTGCTCAATAATAGAAAGCCCTTTGGCTATCCCATCATTAATCTTCTCTTCGTCAATCTCTAACCCGTAGCCCGTGGCGCCTCGATTTTGCTGCAAGTGCGCAAGCAGCTCGCCATTACCACAGCCCAAGTCCAGCACATGCGACTGGGGGGCAATCCAACGCTCGGCCAATTGATGATCCATTCTCATGAGCGTTCTCCTGCGGCTTGATGGCTATCGGTAATAAATGGCGCGCTTAAAAAGCCTTTAACAGCGCCCATATAACGTGGAATATCGAATAAAAATGAATCATGACCGTGCGGGGCGTCGACGTTGATATAGCTGACCGGTTTGCCAGTTGCCATAAGAGCATTAACAATTTCTTGTGAGCGTTCGGGTGCAAAGCGCCAATCGGTGGTAAACGACACTACTAAATACTGGCATTGGGTGTGAGCAAATGCAGCTTTGAGCGCATCAAGTTCTTGATAGTGCGCGTTGTCGCTGTCATCATTCGCATCGTTGGTATTTATAGCGTCATCAGAGTCACTCTCAGTATCATGGTCAGTGCTACGGTTGCGCGGTTCTAGTGGTTTTGCTAACAGGCCTGCGAGATTTTCTTTGGTTGGTTCTGATTGCTCGGTTGAAGACTGCTCTATGGGATAGTCGCGAGTTGGATCAAAATAATCTAAGGCTTTGGTCATCAATAGATAAGTATTGGCATCGAAGTTTTCGCTAAAGCGTTCGCCTTGATAGCGTAGATAGCTCTCAACCTGAAACTCAACATCATAGCCATACATAAACTTGCCAGATTTTAAATCGCGACCGAATTTTGCTTTCATGGCATCATCGGTTAAATAAGTGATGTGACCGACCATCCGCGCTAAGATAAGACCGCGGCGTGGATAAGTACCTGCTTGTAGATAGCGTCCTTCTTTAAAATCTGGATCCGATAAAATAGACTGGCGCGCGACTTCATTAAAGGCAATATTTTGTGCCGATAGCTTAGGGGTACAAGCGATAACCACGCAACGTTTTAGGCGGTTTGGATAATCTACTGCCCATTGTAGCGCCTGCATACCACCCATTGAACCACCGACAATCGCGTGCCAAATATCAATGCCTAAGCGGTCTGATAACATAGCCTGGGTTTTGACCCAGTCTTTAATCGTAATTAGAGGAAAATCGGGGCCATAAGGGCGCGGGTTTCCTGTTTTAGTGCTGTCGGCTTTGGTACTGTCCGTATTAACACTGTCCGGATTAATAGTCGTTGGGCCAGTAGAGCCAAAGCAGCTGCCAATATTATTGACACACACCACAAAGAATTGGTTGGTATCGATGGCCTTGTTTGGCCCAATCATATTGTCCCACCAGCCCGATTTTTTGTCATCGCTACTGTAGAAGCCTGCCGCATGGTGACTGCCAGACAAGGCATGGCAAATCAATACGGCGTTTGAATGGTCGCTATTTAGCGTGCCATAAGTCTCTACTATCAAGTCAAACGAGGGCAGCGTACGATTACATTCTAAGGTCAATGGCTCAGAAAAATGAAAATTTTGGGGCGTGACAATGCCCACTGAGCCAGTTGATCCAGCCGAGTGAGGGCGATCATTAGTGGAGTGGTCACTGGTAATATTAGGACATGCGTTCAAAGCTACCTCGCAAAACAACAGTCATCAATAAAAATAAAAAACCATAGGCAATATACCACCCTACAGCTCTGTTTGCCTATTGTATGGCGATGCGCTTATGAGTACAACCTCCGCGCTGGTCTATTCTACGATACTGAAATAAGAATTCTCTAACACGCTATTAAAGTTACTGCATTTATTATCCTAAAGTAACGTTCATTGAATGGCTTATACTTTTGCGATGCGTTCATCATTGATAAAATGCTACACTAAGAAGGCTTGACAGCCGTATTATTTGGTCATCATTTCTTATATACTCTAATTAACGTTATTTTAATAATAACCAAGTGTTGTTAACTATAACTTAATGGCAGCTTACTCTGTATCTTGACCTGCTTTGCTGTTTTAATAATGCTTTGACAACGTAACCGCTTTCTTTATCCTATTAATTCTAATATCTACTTACAACCACTTATCACTACTTATAAAATGTGACGCTATGAAACCTGATCTGCCCCCACGTATTGCCGTCTTATTAATCAATCTTGGTACGCCTGATGAGCCTACTGCACCAGCGGTACGGCGTTATTTACGTCAGTTTTTATCAGACCCACGGGTAATCGAAATTCCTAAGTTTTTATGGGCGATTATTCTTAATCTATTTGTATTGCCCAGCCGCCCCAAACGCGTGGCAAAAGCTTATGCCAGCATTTGGGATGGCGATTCGCCGATGCGCAATATCCTTAATAAGCAGGTTGAGATGTTGCAGCCACGTTTGGCTGAGACTGCCTCTCCTTTTCGAGTGTCTGTCCATTCAGCGATGAGCTATGGCAATCCAGGCTTGCCTGACGTTATGGATAAGCTGCGAGCTGAAGGTGTTGATCACTTTGTTATGTTGCCGGTATTTCCACAGTATTCAGCGACCTCAACCGGCGCAGTTTATGATGCGATTACTAAATGGTCACTTAAGCAGCGTAACTTGCCTAACATCACGATAGTAAAAGATTATTTTGCCCATCCGCTATATATTAAAGCACTCGCGGATAGTATTCGCCGCTTTCAAGCTAAGCATGGCAAGCCTGAAAAGTTAATGTTTAGCTTTCATGGTATTCCGCAGCCGTATATGGATAAAGGCGATCCGTATCCTAGGCGCTGTAAATGTACCGCTGCACAAGTGGCTCATGAGCTGGGGCTTAATGAGGACGAATGGATTATTAGCTTCCAATCCCGCTTTGGTAAGCAAGAATGGGTGAAGCCTTATACCGACGTAATATTAGATGAATGGGCCAAGTCCGGCGTGCGCTCAGTACAAATTCTCAGCCCTGCATTTTCAGCGGATTGTTTAGAGACGCTAGAGGAATTAGCAATTGAGAACCGTGAGAACTTTATCGAAGCAGGCGGCGAAGAATATCACTATATCCCAGCGTTGAACGCAGATGAAGCACACATTGATTTGTTAGAAGCTATGAGCGCGCCCTTGGTAAAAGGTTGGGCAGGAACATTAGATGGTTGGGCCTAGTTGCTATTCTGAGTAAGTCATAAAATTTTAAAAAATACCGGACATGATGTTCGGTATTTTTTTGGCTTAATTTTCTTAATAAAAACTAGACTAATGAAATAAAGTTGGGATTTTAAATATTAATGTGTAAGACTGTCGACAAAAGAAAATAATAGTACTTCTGAATTTTATAATATTGACATTTTATTTTTACTTACTCTGGTTTTATTTTTAACAGCAACTTTGAGGCTTATGATGTCTATATCCAATAATTCAGACCTACCAGACCCAAATGTATCGCTACAAAAGTCTAATAACGTTCCGCCAGATTTACCATCAACTGACAAATATGGCGACCTTCTGCCGCAGCTGTTGTCTGAGCCAAACTCCTGTGAAGCAGCGGCTGGCATCAGTTGGCTAATGAAAGCGGCGAGTATGATCAAACAGAATTTTTTACTTTGGTTGGGTATCAGTCTGACATTTTTATTTATTGTCGGGATATTAGGTAATATTCCGGTTATCGGCTTCATTTTCAGTCTTATGGGATTGATATTTGTTGGCGGTATTATGAAAGGTTGTGCGGCGCAAGCTCAAGGTGAAGAGCTTAGGTTTGATCATTTATTCTCAGGATTTAAGACTCATCTACAGCCCCTTATTATTCTCTGCTTACTTTACATAGTAGGCATCGTTATTGCGTTGATACCGCTGTTCCTAGCGTTTGGTAGTCTATTTTTGTCGATACTATTCGATAATAGTATGTCAAACATTAATAATTTTTCAATAGCGGCTATATTAGTTGGCTTGTTGTTATCATTGCTATTAATCATTCCTTTGATGATGATTATTTGGTTTGCACCACCGTTGATTGTATTGCACGACTTAGACGCTATTAGTGCGATGAAAAAAAGCTTTCAAGGTTTCTATAGTCGATTCAATTTAAAAACGATACAGTGCTACTGGGATGAATTTTTTGCAGCCTCTGTCCCGCTTGCGAACAGCACGCAAGAAAAAATTATACCAGTAGCACGCTGCTATACACGACTCTCTTTTATTGTGAACTGACTATATGCCAATATGATACCCATGACGGTCTGTGGATTGGTAAGCGCTATCGTATTAACTGTTTTTGTGGTAGTTACTTTAGGTTTTGGTATTATCGTCGTGGTTCCACTAATAATAGTGACCTATTACACCAGCTACCGTGATGTTTGGACGGATCAGCCCTTATCGGCAGCATAAATTGAGTTTAACTGCGCCATAGTGATAATTTTATTTATACGGCTCTCAAAATAAAAAAGCACGCTTACTATAATTAAGCGTGCTTTTTTATTGACTATAGGATAGCTAGATTTTATAGATCATTTTCATTGCTATGTTCTGCCGCATCTCTATCCGCAATATCGACAATATCAGGATAGTCGCTATCATCTAAATTGTCTTCGACTAACACTTCATCAACGCGGGCTTCATCAATATTTTGACGGTGCATCGGCGTAAGACCTTGAGTGGCATCGTTGCCTGCTTGCGAGTTATCAAATCCTGCGCTATTGTCAATGACATCATCATTATCAATAGTATGTAGCATAGGGTTGTCTAAATCGACTTGCTGATTGTTATTGCCGTCGATGCGGTTTTGTTCATCAGGTAACGGGGTTTTTGAGTTGTCCATGATATCTTCCTTAGTTTTCATTAAAAGTAAGTCATTCATACATATTAAAACTTTGAGTACTGTACTATTTAGTTTGTATGGTTATGCTCTTTATCGCTAGTAGTAAGGTGTCACAGCATGTTCAAAAAATGTAAGGCTAATAAAAATACAAAACACTCAAATAATAATAACGGCTACTCATATTGGGCAGCCGTTATTATTTTGCATTAGAGCTGAATTTTATAATTGACTTAAATACTACTTCGCACCGACTCTACTATTGACCCAACGCAAGAGTGGGTCAGGCGTAACTTGTGAGAGTTTTTGTAATACTTTGGCTGGCATACCGATAGGATAGTGGGTACGTGATAGCTTACGATTGGCGCTACCGCTAAGTTTGCACAAGGTTTTAGCGACATCATCAACGGTCAGGTTGATACCTAAGCGATCAATGCTGGTAACGCTCACGTCTTTGGTCATATCGGTCTTGACCCAAAGCGGCATCACATCAATGACCTTAATACCAAGTTCAGCGTATTCAATATTAAGCGCTTCCGTTAAACCACGTACAAAGAACTTACTGGCAGAATAAGGCGCAATTTCAGACTGACCATAGATAGCAGAGGCGGAGGATACGTTAATAATTTTACTGTTTTTGGCATCTGCTAAATAAGGGGCTAGCTTATGACAGCCAATCAATACCCCTTTACAGTTAATATCAACCAGCGACAACTGCTTATCCAAATCGGTGGTAGGTAGCACGCCACTGATTAATATGCCGGCGTTATTAATCAGCGTATCAATGCTGCCAAAGTTATCAATCATGTGTTCAATGGCTGTGTCCCATGCCTCAGGCTCAGTCACATCGAGATGACCCTGGACGATGCGCTTATTCTTTAGCGCTTTTTTAAACACTTTATCATTGACCGCGCGCTCAAGCTCAGCGGTATCGATATCAAAAAGGCCAACGCTATGACCTTTTGCTGCCAGTTGTTTGGCAGTTGCTAGACCGATACCGCGTGATGCGCCAGTGATTAATATATTCATAGTGACTCACTTAATAGTTATTAATAACGATTATCGCTTTTTGCTTTCATTTTTAGTATAGCAAATTACTGACAAAAGACTAATAGTAAGACAAAACGGCAACGTCGACTTTATAACTTGCTTGTACGCATGCCTAGGGTTAAGAAGAGGAGATAAGGTCATGGCTACCGTTCAGGACATTGTTTGTTACTGTGGCTTTTGATACTGCGCCGCTTGCTATTGCATAGTTACTTATTGCATAGTTACGTTATTGCGAGTAACATCAAAATCGGGTCTATTCGCTAAGCGTGATTCAAAATCCGCTAATGTAAAGGTCCATAAATAAATCAAGGCGACAATATAGATTACATTTTCAGCCAGTTCTTCGATGATGATACCCAAGGAATAGGGGAACATAATGGCGTTTTCTCCCATATATTGAATGAGCACTAAAACCGTAACGCCAAGATATAGCAATCGGGAGATGTTCTTTAAAACGGTCCAAAAATAACGCCATGAGTAAGCCAATAAGCCAAGCATAACAATGATGATGACTAAGAGAACCATATCCTCCCACCAATCGTATGAATAACCTAGAAATATAAAGTCGCTTGGTACCATTGAATCTAACAAATAGCTCAACTCTCTACGAATAGCGCTAATGAATATTAGAACTGATGCCAACCACAAGTATCGCCCCTGTTTGAGGCGACTTTGTATAGCATATTGCATACAACGCAGCAAACACAGGACTAAGACAGTTGCCTCACCAATTTCGATGATACTGTTTTCAGTAAAAATGGTAATCTCTCCGTATATAATGAATAAAAAAGTGAGCCCGAAAGCTCACTTTAAACGTTGAATATTCCCTGCAAAAAGAATAGTTTAACGTAGGTCTATTATATTGCTAATCTCAATATCCTGTCAGCATTAAATCTGAACGCCACAGATTCAATAAATTTTAAAAATCTATTAACGCTTTTTTAGTATATTGTGTTGAATCCAAATAAAGCAATACAAAAAAGTCATGCCATTCGACTGTTAATGCGACTCTCTTTAATGCGCCTCATCCCAATTCTGACCAATATCGGTCTCAACCAATAATGGTACGGCAAAGTCCACATCCCAACCTTTATCTTTCGCGGTTACTGACAAGACTTCTTGCATGGCGTTTGTAACCAGTTGGGCGATTTCATCAGCCTTGTCGGCATCGACTTCGAATACCAGTTCATCATGGACCTGTAGCAGCATTTTTGCCTGCGATTTTGGCAATACTTTATCTACTGCAATCATCGCCAGCTTAATAATATCTGCGGCTGAGCCTTGTAATGGCGCATTAATAGCAGCGCGTTCAGCACCTTGCTTGACCATGCGATTGCTATTATTAATATCAGGCGTGTAGAGCTTACGGGCTAATAAGGTTTCGACATAGCCTTTTTCATATGCGCTGGCACGAGTATTTATCATATATTCTTTGACACTAGGATAACGATTGAAGTACATATCGATATAGTCCTGCGCCTCGCCGCGACTCATCTGGAGTTGCTTGGCCAGTCCAAAGGCGCTCATGCCGTATAACAGCCCGAAGTTGATAGCTTTGGCATTACGGCGTTCAGTAGCACTAACTTCATCCACAGTTTTGCCCAATACTTCAGCAGCAGTAGCGGTGTGAATATCCAGCCCTTCGTTAAAGGCTCGGGTCAGATTTTTATCGCCCGAGAAATGCGCCATTAGTCTTAGCTCAATTTGCGAGTAATCCGCTGCTAAAATAACGCGGCCTTCTGGAGCGATAAAGGCTTGGCGAATCAGGCGACCGGTGGCAGTGCGAATAGGAATATTCTGCAAGTTAGGATCTGTTGATGACAGTCTACCGGTACTGGTCAGCGCTTGATGATAGCTGGTATGAACGCGATCAGTCTTAGCGTCTGCGACCGCATCAAGCGCATCGGTATAAGTGCTTTTAAGTTTCGCTAAGCTGCGATATTCCAAGACAATATCAGCCAGGGGGTGGTCAATCTTGGACAATACCGCTTCGCCAGTTGAGTACTGACCCGATTTAGTCTTTTTACCACCGACGACCTCGAGCTTATCAAATAACATCTCACCCAGCTGTTTAGGAGAGCCTACATTAAATTCTTCGCCAGCCACTTCATAAGCACGCTGCTCTAACGCTATAATTTCTTCATCAAAACGTTTTGATAACTCATTTAAAAACGAGCGCTTAATTAAGATACCGTGAGCTTCCATCTGACATAAAATCTCTGCAGTTGGGATTTCTAACTCGTGCAATAACTTAGCATTGTTATTAAGGCCGTTATCATCGTCGGCAAGTTTTTTGCTAAAAATATCAAACAACTGGTAAGTAATATCCGCATCTTCACAGGCGTAGTCGCTAGCAATATCAATAGCGACCTGATCGAATGTCACCTGCTTAGCGCCCTTACCGGCGACATCTTCATAAGTAATGGTTTGCTTTTGCAAATAATGCCGTGCCAAATCGTCCATACCGTGACGGGTAATCGCCGCATTAATCACATAGCTGGCAAGCATGGTATCCATTGCCCAGTTATTTTTTGACTGCTGACTGTCTTTCTTGGCAGCGTCTTCATCAACAGGGGCATGAATATCTCCCACCAAATCAATATCGTAATGACTTAGAATGTGGGCATCATATTTAAGATGCTGGCCAATTTTACCAATATTTGAATTTTCTAAAATGGGTTTTAGGCGGGCGAGGACCGTATCGCGATTAAGTTGCTTTGCGGTTAGCTCATCACCTTCTAAACTGTGGGTTAGTGGAATGTAATAGGCTTCATGCGCTTGCATCGCAAAAGACAATCCAACCAATTCAGCCTGTCGCCAATAAACACTGGTGGTTTCGGTATCGATAACAAAGTGCGGGGCGGCTTCTAACTGCTCAACTAAGCCATCAAAAGCAGGTACATCTAAAATGGTATGCCATGCTTTGTCATGATGCTTACTGTTTTTGACATTATCAATTTTGGTGGACTGTAATGATTTGGCGATTTGCGCTTGTGATTCGGTTTCTGCTTGTCTAGCAGCGACGTCGTTTGTTCCTTGGCCATTTGCAGGATGATTGGGATGATCAAGCGAGGCCAGCTCATTCTTAAACTCAAGCTCGCCATATAAGTCACGTAGCTCGTCAATATAGGCGCAAGGGTCCGTATTAATCTTTAGGTCGCCCCAATCTTGGCCGATATCCAAGTCAGTAACGATAGTCGCCAGCTGAGCATTCAATGGAATATCGTCTGCATATTCGACCAAGTTTTTCGCCCCACGACCTTTAATATCCGCGACGTTTTGCAACATATTCTTTATATTGCCATATTCATTAAGCAAATCCTTGGCGGTCTTTTTGCCAATGCCCGGTACGCCTTTGATACCGTCAGACGAGTCGCCCATCAAGGTTAAAAAATCAATCATCTGATCCGGTTTAATACCAAATTTATCGACCACCCCTTGGCTATCGGTAATTTTACCCGTGAAGCTGTCTTCCAAAATCACGCAGTCATTGACCAGTTGTGCCATATCTTTATCACCGGTCGATATGACCACATGATGACCTTCGGCAACGGCACGATGCGCCAATGTACCGATAATATCATCGGCCTCCGCGCCTTCAATACGTAGTAGCGGAATGCCCAAAGCAGTCACCAAACGATGGAGGTAAGGTATTTGCTGCGCCAGCTCAATATCCATCGGTGGGCGGGCGGCTTTGTAGTCCGTAGACAAATGATGACGAAAAGTGGGCGATTTGGTATCAAAACAGACCGCCATATGAGTCGGATGATAGCGCCGCATGACTTTCAATAGTGCATTTAACGTACCGCGAATAGCGTTGGTATGCTGACCTTGAGTGGTCATCATTGGCGGTAGGGCATGATAAGTGCGAAATAGATAATAAGAGCCATCGACTAAGATAAATGGCGGCTTGTCCTTGTCCACGTGACTGGTGTCCATAGTCGCCACATTAGGCATAGTATCAAAGCTTGGTAGCATAGCCGGGTCAAGGGCTAGGTGGGAGTTGTGGTCACTGTCGGTCATGTTGTCGGTCATAAGGGTCACTTATTAAGTATCAGATAAATTAGGTATAAGATAAAAAGTTGCCCTTATTATAACGATAAAATCAGCACGTGCCGAACTTCTCGATCGTGGCGATGAGTATGTGCTAAAAAGGCAGCTTATAAACATCGGCTATGAACGAAGTCCATAAAAAGAGAACCCAGTGCTTACTGGATTCTCTTAGATAATATTTAGAGTTTCTATTTACTTCAACCATGCTACCTCGACGGTACCATTTTTTAACCGTGGCTTCTTATGATTTTACTTCTGAAGTCACTTCGACATCGATATTACCGTGAGTGGCTTTAGAGTAAGGGCAGACTTCATTGGCTTTTTCGACCAGTTTTTGGAACTCGTCAGCTGATAGATCTGTACTTTCAGCAATGATATGGAGTTTTACAGCGAGATTATAGTCGTGACCATCACCCTGTAATAAAGATACACTCGCTTCAGTGGTCGAACCGAAGCTGGCTTTTTCCATTTTTTTGACTACGGCTAGTGCCCCATCAAAGCAGGCAGCATAGCCCATAGCAAATAGTTGTTCTGGATTATTACCCTCTTCACCCGAACCTGGCGCTACCATATTAATCTTCAGGTCGCTGTCTTCGAGGCTGGCATTGCCTGTACGACCGCCAGTAACCGTTGCTTTAGTAGAATAGAGTGTTTTCATGATATGTCCTTTTATATGAATTTTTATAAATTATTTTAATAACTAACTTTTAAATAGCATACTTAGCATAACAAATCATGTGGCCAGTTCTATATAGTCGTAGTAAATGTATGATACGGATTTGTAAGTAAGCCTTACTAATTAATAATCGATACACTGGTATCAATTATGATAATGATATTTATGAAGCGGATTATATCGCCGATGGCACTACTAACCCTAACACAGACAGTTTCCGCGGGGTGGTTGATTGTACCTTGGTGAATGATGTGGCAGCAGACTTCTTGGCAGAGCAGATAGCGGACAATTATACCAACCAGTAGCTATAAAAGATATTATGGGTAACAACTAATAGTCGTTAAAGCCAGCTTCTTTTTAGGACTCATCGCATAAAAATAGAAGACCGTAAAAGACGACAACGCTGAGCAAAATTGTGACGTTATTGCCTTTTAGTCGCTGCCTATTAGCACCCTATTAAGTCTATATAACCTTTTGACACATACGAGCAAAAATAGCATCTTGACCATAAATCCGCTACAATATGCACACTAAAATCTTTCATATCTACTGTTAAACCTTTTATTAAATCCTGCTATTTTCTTCCAAAATTTAACGATAAGTTATTGACTATGAGCGCAGATACCAAACTTCCAACAGCCAAGCTCTCAGCAACCAAGCTCGCCCGTGAAGTTGCCAAACGCCGCACCTTTGCCATCATCTCGCATCCCGATGCAGGTAAAACCACTATGACTGAAAAGTTATTGTTATGGGGTCAAGCCATTCAGGTCGTCGGTGAAGTCAAAGGTCGCAAGACTGACCGTCATGCCACCTCAGATTGGATGAGTATGGAGCAAGAGCGTGGTATCTCTATTACCACCTCAGTCATGCAGTTTCCGTATCAAGAGCATGTGGTCAATCTGCTTGATACCCCTGGTCATGCTGACTTTAGTGAAGATACCTATCGCACATTAACCGCAGTGGATAGCGCGCTGATGATGGTTGATGGCGCAAAAGGCGTCGAGGAACGTACCATCAAGCTGATGGAAGTGTGCCGGATGCGTGATACGCCGATTATATCATTTGTGAATAAATTGGATCGGCAGATTCGCGAACCGCTTGAACTGCTCAGTGAGATTGAGTCGGTACTGAAAATCAAATGTATCCCTTTGACTTGGCCGATTGGCATGGGTCAAGATTTCATTGGGGTCTATCATTTAACCGAAAACAAGACGTACTTTTATCAAAAAGGTAATGGTGGTAAGACGATTATTGTCGAGACCCGCGATGGCTATGACTATCCTGATGTGCGTGAACGTTTGGGTGAGCTAATGTTTAATGCCTTTGAAGAGTCGCTTGAGCTAGTGCAAATGGCGCTAGAAGACTTCAGCGTTGAGGCGTTCTTGGCGGGCGAGATGACGCCGGTATTGTTCGGAACGGCGTTAGGAAACTTCGGTGTCAACATGGTACTTGATACCCTTGTGAAATATGCGCCACCGCCAAAAGCTCATCCTGCGAACGAGCGGGAAATTGCCGCGACCGAAACTGACTTTACAGGATTTGTGTTTAAAATACAGGCCAATATGGATCCGCGTCACCGTGATCGTATTGCCTTCTTACGAGTATGCTCAGGCAAGTATGAGAAAGGCATGAAGATGAAGCATGTGCGTCTGGGTAAAGAGGTGCGTATTGCTGATGCTTTGACCTTTTTGGCCGGCGATCGTGAAGCGTTAGAAGAAGCCTATCCTGGTGATATCATTGGCTTGCATAACCACGGTACTATCTCTATTGGTGACAGTTTCACTGAGGGCGAGGAGCTAAATTTCACCGGTATTCCGCATTTTGCCCCTGAATTATTTCGCCGCGTAGTGCTGAGAGATCCACTCAAATCTAAAGCCTTACAAAAAGGCCTGAAACAGTTGAGTGAAGAGGGTGCCACGCAGGTATTTATGCCGCAGATTAATAACGATTTAGTCTTAGGTGCAGTTGGGGTGTTACAGTTTGAAGTGGTGGCGCATCGTCTGAAAGAAGAGTACAAAGTTCAATGTACTTTTGAGCCGGTATCTATTGCCACGGTACGCTGGATTCATTGTGATGATGAAGTTGCTTTGGCGAAATTTAAACGTAAAGCCCATGATCAACTATCACTCGATGGCGGTGGTTATTTGACTTATCTTGCACCTTCAAGAGTTAACCTGCAACTCATGCAAGAGCGCTATCCGGAAGTTACTTTTAGTAATACCCGCGAGCATTAAAACCAAGAACCTGTTTTTCTCCTAGTATCACCTTAGTACTTACTTACTATCAACTTTAAAAGACACGCTAAACGTGTCTTTTTTATTGTCTATCGATTGTTTATTTTGTAAATATCACTTTAAAGTTACTTTTTTAGAAGTAGCAACCCCTCAAAAACACAAACAGTGTTCCAACAATATACCGGAGTGGTTACGGTAGACTATTAGGAATGATATCTATAACAAGTGCCGTCTATAACAAATGTCATCAAATTATCAAAGAGGATATATACCAATAACGACTCAATCTGCTACCACTAAGCCGTCCGTGGCTCAGCAATTAACGATTAAGCCCAGTCTTCTGCGCCTAATGACTATGTGGGGTGGGTTGGGTAGGTTAAGTAAGTTGGGCAATGGAGTACTACTTGGCGCAATAAGCTTATCAGCGAGTGCGAGCACTCTTATAAGCAGTAGCGACTATCTCGATTATGAGCTCCCCAAAACAGTACAAGACAATTGTAGTGAGCACCAGAATTGTCCAGAGATTGAGGTCAAGTATCTTAAAACCAATCATCACTGGATAAATGACATTACTAACAAACGTATAAATAACCTAGTTGTTAATAGTAAACCTAGTGAGTCTTCACCTATTACTGTCAAAAATAGTGGAAATTCGAAAGTTATTAAAGCGGCTATTGATGAATTTGTAGCATCGCAATTTTCAGACTTACCTGATGACAGTGTTTTTGTTTATAGCTTGATGGTCACGCCTGACTATTTAGGCCATGTAGATAGCTTTGAGTTGTTCGAAGTTAATTCTTATGTCTTTACAGGGGGCGCTCATGGCATGCCTTATAGCGAATATTTAATCTTTGATCCCAGTACTAAAAAGCAAGTACGACTAGAGGATATGCTCCAGAAAGGTAAAAAATCAGACTTTGAGGCGCTAGCTTACGATGCCTATAAAACGTGGGTTAAAACGGTTGATCAGGATGTTAGTAGCTACGAGAAAAACTGGCCATTTATTTCAAATGATAACGTTACGTTGACTGATAAGGGTATTGATATTCGCTATCAGCATTATTCTATCGGCCCCTACGCTTACGGTATGCCAATCCTCAGCATCCCTTATGATAAGCTACGCAGAATAATCAAACCCCATTTTTCCCCCAAGTAAACATACAGCAACAGCGATGGTCTTATACTAGGTTGTAAAGCTGCTAAAACAAAATAAAAAAGTTGATTTATCTGATGCCTTGGACAACAAGATTTTGAATAGCAAGGTAATGACTAATCAAAAAGATATATAATTACTTGACAATAATAATGGATCAAACATTGAATAATGAACTAAATAACAAGGAGCAATAGTATGGCGAGCAACTTAGAGGATAAAAATATGACCAAAGCAGACACGGTATTAGAAGCAGAAGAAGTAAATACTTGGCATCTTAATGCCTTAACCGAAGCGCTTGGTGATTTAACATTAAACGTCAGTGATAGCCTGTCAGTTGGGCGTGGTAGTGATAATAATGTGGTGCTGGGCAGTAAGCAAGTATCGCGTAATCATGCGCTGCTTAGCGTGCTAAATGGTAAGTTGTATGTTAAAGATTTGGACTCATCGAACGGTACGTTTATTAATGACACCCGTATTGAAGGCAATCAGTCTAAACACCTTCAAGCGGATGATACCCTTGGTTTTGCCAGCTTTTCTTTTCAAGTTATGAAGCCAATAGCGGCGAAAGTAACCAGTACAGATACCCCAGATGTTGAAGCAAAACCTGTGCCTGTAGTTGATGAACAAGTGGCTGGTACTGATGAGGCAGATTCTTCAGCAGCGCCAGTAGCTGATTTAGAAACAACAGACGCTCAGCCTGCGGTTGCTTCACCAGCAGAACCAGTTGTTGCAGAGGAAACGGCTGTTGCCAGTACTGAGGCGGATAATATATCGAGTGTAGATAATGTAGCAAGCGCAAGTAAGACAGATGATCCAGTGGTAAAAGAGACGATAATTGAAGAAGTGTTGTCTTCTACTGCGATTTCATCTCCTACTACGGAAAGTACGGACGCGCCAGTCGCCGACGTGGTAGACCCTGTACCTTCATTAACTTCATCGCCAAGTATGGCTTATGAGCAGGAGACTGTGATGTCCAACGATACTTCTAACGAGGCACTAAATAAAACGCCACTAAATAATGAATCGGTAAACAGGGAGCCAGTAGCAAGCGAACCATTAGCGACAGAGCCAACGGTTCATCAAGAACCGACTACGCGACAAAAGTCAGTAGTCAGTCCAGAACATGATAAAACCACCAAGACCGAGTTACAAGAAGAAGCCGACCCCGATGTGCTACGCGCCAAACAAGCGGCCACTGCGCAATTCTCAGGAACGGCTAATTTAGGCCAGTCTCGTGATCTTGGTACTAAAGGCAATAATGCCATGGATCAGGCAATTAATAATCCCGCTAATGACGGATATGTAGAGAAAAAACCCAGTGGCGGTTGGTTTATTTGGGTATTTATTGCCATCATTATTATTGGATTGGCCCTATGGCTGTTCAACATGGGCGGTGCGTAATTGATAGCTTAGATCTACCGCTCACCCTAAAATTTTCTACCAGCTTATAAATGTTGATTTATAAGCTGTCAGTATATTGATTCGCAAACTGTTCAGTTCGCCTAAACAGTAACAACATCAGTCAGTTTTGTTATACTGTCGAGCTAGATTTTAGCCCCATCAGAGCTGTGGATGTCCGCTATTTATAGCATGCTATATTTACCAGAATATCAATGCATGTTGTAACTCTATTGTTTGTGATTCCTGTTTTTACCACTCTCATCTTTTGCCAATATTGTGCTAAGAGACTATTTACTATGATAACTTTTGAAGAATATCAAGCCTTTAAAAATCGTGGCTTTAGCCACGCGCCACTGGTTAAAAAACGTTTAATGGATGCTCAGACTCCGGTATCTGTGTTTTCTAAAGTACGAGACCTAAGTGGCTCAGCGTACTTATTTGAGTCAGTGGTAGGTGGTGAGCGTTGGGCACGATATTCGATGATCGGCTTAGGTAGTGATCTTATTTTGCAATATGCAGATGGTAACATGACGATCAAAAAAGACGATCATATTGATATCAACGCAGTTGATGAGCCGTTTGACTACATTCGTAAGCTGATGGCAGGCTATAAGATGCCAACATCAGATGACGTCGAAGCATTACCCAGTTTTAGTGGTGGGCTAGTAGGCTATTTTGGCTATGATATGGTACGTGTTATCGAGCCTAGTGTTGGCTTATCTGACGCGCCCAATCCAATGTCATTGCCTGATATGTGGTTAATGCTATCGATGAGTGTGATCGTTTTTGATAATCTAGAAAATACTTTATCGATTATTGTCTATGCCGATTGTAATGACGAAGAGGGTTATGGTGCTGCTATTCGTGAGCTTGAAAAGATCGAAGACAAGCTCGCCGAAATGCCAAATTTAAGCGCGCCGATTATGCCAACCCCGAAGTTTGTATCGCAGACGGGACAAGAAAAATACTGTGCCGATGTCAATAAAATTAAAGACTACATTTTGGCAGGAGACGTAATGCAGGTTGTGCCTGCGCAGCGTTTGACTGCGGATTATAAGGGTGACTCCCTTGCCGTATATCGCGCCCTGCGGTTTTTAAACCCGTCGCCATATCTATTTTTAGTCCACGGGTATACTCTTGATGATCATAAGCGCTTCGATATTATTGGGGCTTCTCCTGAGATATTGTCACGTATTGAAAATGGCAAAGTGACGGTCCGTCCATTAGCAGGAACGCGTAAACGTGGCCAAGACGAAGCCGAAGACTTAGCGCTTGAAAAAGAGCTACTCAGCGATAAAAAAGAAATTGCCGAACATTTAATGCTGATTGATTTAGGGCGTAATGATATTGGCCGTGTCTGTGAATATGGCAGCGTCAAAGTTACGGAAAAAATGTTCATTGAGCGCTACTCGCAAGTGATGCATATTGCTTCTAATGTCGAAGGTACCATATTACCCGATAAAGACGCGCTTGATGTGTTTTGTGCAACCTTTCCGGCAGGTACGCTCTCAGGAGCACCCAAAATCCGCGCAATGCAAATTATTGATGAGGTTGAACCAGTACGACGTACGGTATTTGGTGGTTCAGTCGGTTATCTAGGCTGGCATGGTAATATGGACACCGCTATTGCCATTCGAACCGCAGTCATGCGCCGAGGTAAGATACATATTCAAGCGGGTGCTGGTGTGGTCGCTGATTCGGTTCCAGAAGCGGAATGGGAGGAGACCAATAAAAAAGCTTTGGCCTTGGTTAAAGCGGTAAAAATGGCTTGCGATGGACTGCGGATTCGCTAATAAATATTTGCTTTATGAATGATAGGCAGACGCTGCTAGAAATAGCAGTGTCTGATGCTTATAAAAATAGTAGCATAATCAAACATTTAAAATTATTTATCAAAAATAATGCGAAAATATAGAAATAGGGGTTGTGTTATACAATATATTTGATAGAATACACCCCACTTTGAGAGAACAAGCCGACTTAGCTCAGTTGGTAGAGCAACGCACTTGTAATGCGTAGGTCGCCAGTTCGAACCCGGCAGTCGGCACCATTTCTTTCAAAGTAGCTTTTTTTAGAATTACTTTAATTTGAATTTATTTTGATTAAAAGTGACTTTTATAAAAAGCAACCTAAGGTGGGATTGGGGAGCGGTCAAACCCAACAGACTGTAAATCTGTCGCGAAAGCTTCGAAGGTTCGAATCCTTCTCCCACCACCATATTTTTCTAAAGTTTGTCATAGCGCCAAGCATACTCTAAACCAAAACAGCTACTGGTTTGACACCAAGACTGTTTTTGGTTAAATATAGAGTTAATGCGGGTGTGGTATAATGGTAACACCTTAGCCTTCCAAGCTAATGACGCGGGTTCGATTCCCGCCACCCGCTCCATACATGTGGCATCAATCGCAAATGGTAGCTTTAAATAGCGACGAATAATTCATCATGACAGTCAGCTGATATAGCTTATACTGCTTCGTGATATTTTTTAGTATAACCTACTGGTTGTCTAAAATACGCTCATATAGCTCAGCGGTAGAGCACTCCCTTGGTAAGGGAGAGGTCTTGAGTTCAATTCTCAATATGAGCTCCATTTATTATTCAAGTTTGCGTGGTCGATGTACGATTTAGGCATGATATGAAGAAGCGGGCTATAACCATATCAATCTTATATAACACCGTTATAAACTTTTGGCCGATATTGAAAAAAATTCAGCAGACTCGGTAAGTAATGATTCAAAGGTGACACTGAGGTGTTGCCTTTTAGTGCTGCCAGTATATTAATTGCTATGTAATACTCTTGTTTTACATACCAAACAGATTGAAAAAATTAGCATAGTGCCCATATAGAGTAGTTAAATAGACTAATAGATAATATTCAGTAGATAAGCCATAGCGTCAACGGTTTGATGGTTTTAACTCTGTCATAAGCCGTCAAACAGCTATTCATTATGATTCACCAATAAAGAGGAATACCCCATGGCAAAGGCCAAGTTTGAACGCAACAAGCCACACGTCAACGTCGGTACTATTGGACACGTTGACCATGGTAAAACCACCCTTACTGCTGCTATCGCAACAGTAGCCGCTAAAACCTCAGGTGGCGAAGCCAAAGACTACGCGTCTATTGACTCAGCCCCTGAAGAAAAAGCACGTGGCATCACCATCAACACCAGTCACGTAGAATATGACACCGAAGCCCGTCATTATGCTCACGTTGATTGCCCAGGTCACGCCGATTATGTTAAAAACATGATCACTGGTGCCGCCCAAATGGACGGCGCAATCCTAGTCGTATCAGCGACTGACGGCCCTATGCCACAAACCCGTGAGCACATTTTGCTTTCACGTCAGGTTGGCGTACCGTACATCGTCGTATTCATGAACAAATGCGACATGGTTGATGACGAAGAATTGCTTGAGCTAGTAGAAATGGAAGTTCGCGAACTTCTTAGTGACTACGACTTCCCAGGTGATGACACCCCAATCGTTAAAGGGTCTGCTACCGAAGCCCTAAAAGGCAGCGAAGGTCCATACGGCGCACCTGCTATTGTTGAACTACTAAACATTTTAGACACCTACATCCCAGAGCCTGAGCGTGACGTCGACAAAGCATTCTTAATGCCAATCGAAGACGTCTTCTCAATCTCAGGTCGTGGTACCGTTGTTACTGGCCGTGTTGAATCAGGCATTGTTAAAATCGGTGACGAGATTGAAATCGTCGGTATCAAAAACACCCAAAAGACGACTTGTACTGGTGTAGAGATGTTCCGTAAACTGCTTGACGAAGGTCGTGCAGGCGAAAACTGTGGCGTATTGCTACGTGGTACTAAACGTGAAGACGTACAGCGCGGACAAGTATTGGCCAAACCAGGTTCAATCACCCCGCATACCAAGTTTGATGCTGAAGTATACGTACTAAGCAAAGAAGAAGGTGGTCGTCATACCCCATTCCTAAACGGCTATCGTCCCCAGTTCTACTTCCGTACCACTGACGTAACTGGCGCAATCCAATTACAAGACGGTACTGAAATGGTCATGCCTGGTGATAACGTTGAGATGGGCGTAGAGCTTATCCACCCAATCGCTATGGACAAAGGTCTTCGCTTCGCTATTCGTGAAGGCGGCCGTACGGTAGGCGCTGGTGTTGTTGCTACTGTTAAGGACTAATACTTAGTTACTGATTTCAGTACTTAAGTGTTTGACTAAAAAGCTGCTCTCTTAATCGAGGGTGGCTTTTTTTATGGAAGAGGGTAAGCGTTAGGGTGGTAATATTACTTATTAATGAAAAATGAGCTTTATTTAAAAAGAAAAATAAAGGAAGGATAATGCTAAGTATAAAAAAGCTATCAGACGATGCCGCTGAACGTCAGAAAAATATTCAAGCAGTAGCGGATATCGAAGCAGTTGTTCAGATGCAAGATGCATGGACTTATCAGGCGCTTACTGACTTACTTGCACAAAATAGTATGAAGTTGATGACCGCTACTCATCCCATTAATGAAGATATATTAGGGTACTGTCTATATCAAGTGGTCTTTGAGCAAGCAGAAATATTGCGTATCGGCACCCATCCTAAGCATCAAAGGCAAGGTATTGCCTCGCAGCTGTTTGCTGTCCTAAATAAAGAAATGGAAGCTAACAGAGTTGAGAGTCTTCTATTAGAAGTACGAGCAGATAATGCACCAGCGATAGCTTTATATGAGCAGCAGGGGTTTACAGTTATTCATCGACGTAAAAACTACTATCAACAGCCGCATCAGTTATCGATAGATGCGTTGATTATGCAGCTTAGTTATGTTGAGTGACTGTTTTTAAGAAGTTGGTGACGTTTGCATTTTACAGTCTTCAATATTGTGCTTATAGGTACTGTCTGCTTTCATACGTTCGAGGACAGCAATGCGCTCGGCGAGTAGCTCAACCATAAGATTAATATTGGCCTGTTGTTTTTTAACTTGTTCAAGTTTTTGCTTGGTAACAACTAACTGATCATCGAGATCAAGGTATCCATCATAGTAATCATTAAGGCTGTCTTTGATTTCAGTCAAAGTAAAGCCAATGACCTGTGCGCTTTTAATCAGTTCAATACGCTCAACACATTCTGGATGAAACTCAGTATATAAACGTGATCCTGCTTGGCGTTTGCGAGATTTTAGTAGCCCTAATTGATCATAATGGCGAACGGTATCTTTGGTGGTATTGGCCTGTGTGGCTAGTGTTCCAATGAGCAAAAATGAGGTATCAAGTGCCATAGCATAACCTTGTGAGCATAAAGAACAAGCTAATATTCAATAAAAAATTAAGAATTAAAACAATAAAATAGTGCAATAATCGCTCATTTTAAGACTCGTTTTTTTGTATTTGCCACGGCGTTGGGGACTCTAGCATAGCAACTGCCAATGCTTGATGAGAGTTAGGTTGCCATGTTACTGAGCGACTGCCAACTAAGGTATCTAATTGGGTGAGGAACTCAGCGCGTGGTAAGGTTTTCGCACCTAAGCTCATCAAATGCTCATTGGGCAGCTGACAGTCTACCAGTGCCACATTACTCTGTGTACATAAGCGCATCAGTCCCCAAAATGCCAGTTTTGAGGCGTTTGATGCACGGTGAAACATGGATTCGCCAAAATAGATGCCACCTATTTTTAGCCCGTATAGACCACCAATCAGCTGTTGTTGGTCATCCCAAACCTCAATGCTATGAGCAAAGCCGTGAGCATGCAGCTCGGTATAAGCGTCGATCATCTCGTCGTGAATCCAAGTGTGCTCGCCTTCAGCCAACCCATCACTGCGCGGTAAACTACAGGCGTGTATGACCTCATCAAAAGCTTGATTAAGCGTTAATTGCCAACGCTCACGTTTGGCTTGGCGACGTAGAGACTTGCTCGGCTGATAGTCAGTCGGTACCATCACGCAGCGCGGCTCAGGGCACCACCAAGCGATAGGTTCATCTTCATTGAACCAGGGGAATAGCCCTTGAGCGTAGGCAGAAATTAAGGTTTCAGGAGCTAGGTCACCGCCTACTACCACCACGCCGACACCATCAGGGTCGACGTTAGCAGGGTTTGGGAAATTATAACACCCAAGACTTTTTAAGGTCTCAGGCGTTATATACGCGGCTTCAAAAGGACGCGTAATAGAGTCGCTAATGGCCGTTCGCGCCGCTGTATTATGAGCGGCTTGATCAGAATGGCTCACTTAAGCCTCTGTGTCAGCAGTCAAGGTAGAAGCGTAAGTATGGTCTTGCGCATGGGTTTCACCTATGGCATCTAGATACTTTTCGGCGTCAAGTGCAGCCATGCAGCCGGTTCCCGCTGAGGTAATGGCTTGACGATAGACATGGTCTGCCACGTCACCAGCAGCAAATACGCCTTCAATACTGGTCTGGGTTGCATTACCATTAAGTCCGCTATTAACAATAATATAGCCATCTTTCATATCTAATTGACCGTCAAATAGGTCAGTATTGGGCTTGTGACCAATCGCAACGAACATACCAAAGACATCTAACTTCTTGGTGCTGCCATCGACAGTAGACTTAATCACCACGCCATTGACGCCCATATCATCGCCAACCACTTCTTCAACACTGTGATTCCATTCGATTTTAACGTTACCTTTTTTGGCTTTTTCGAACAGTTTATCTTGTAGAATTTTCTCAGAGCGTAAGCTATCGCGGCGATGTACTAAAGTCACTTCGGCAGCAATGTTAGACAGATACAAAGCTTCTTCGACTGCCGTATTACCACCGCCGATGACCGCGACTTTTTGATCTTTGTAAAAGAAACCGTCACAAGTAGCACAAGCTGAAACGCCCAAGCCTTTAAATTTTGTTTCTGACTCTAACCCTAGATACTGGGCAGAGGCGCCCGTTGAGATAATTAGGGCATCGCAAGTGTAGCTGCCGTTGTTGCCCTCTAATTTAAAAGGACGTTCGCTCAGATCAACGGTGTTGACGTGGTCATAGACCAATTCAGTACCAAAGCGCTCGGCATGGGCTTTCATACGATCCATCAGCGCAGGACCGGTTAAGTCATGAGCATCGCCCGGCCAGTTATCGACTTCGGTAGTGGTGGTGAGCTGTCCGCCCACTTCCAAACCGGTGACCATAACAGGCTTTAAGTTAGCACGAGCAGCATAGACTGCTGCCGAATAGCCAGCAGGGCCTGAGCCTAAAATAATAAGTTTTTCGTGACGAGGAGTAGGGGTAGCAGTTGTCATGGATGTTCCTTACTAAAGGTGAAGATTGATAGTATAAATAACAAATATAATGAAAAATAATGATTAAAAATTAGCACTAATGTAGTTTTTCTAATTGCTGTGTGATACTAACATAAGGGCATTCAGCAAAAAGCGCAAGTTTGCTAAAATAAACATGGATATCACTACAATCAAAGCATGTTTACCTTGAAATATTATTGTTGAAAAATCGCGAGAGACTCCAAAAATATCAAACAAAGGTTTTATAATTCTTCTTTTAGTTATGGTGTTTGTTTGCTAAATCACTTATTGGTCTGTTTTCTTACTCGCTTTCTTACATTCTTTATTAATAACACGGTCGCCACTTAAGCTATGTATTTGTTATTATACAAAGTTATGCTGAGTGTAATAGGCATTGGACAATATTAGTTACTGTAAAGAACGAGATAAGTCAGTACTCCTAGGCGTATTTTACGCCATAAATTGCACTCTATATACCTTTATTGGCTATGCCATAATAAGCAGTCGGCTATGTCATAATAGCCACTGTAGTAATAAGCACTGTAATAATAGCCACTTCGCTACTCAAATTTAAATAAGCATTTTATGTCAGCATGGTTAGACTTAATCATGCTTTGGCGACTATTTAGTATTAATAAAGCACTAATAACAAGGCAGATCTTACGTGATATCAGCACCGCTCATTGAGTATTTAAAAAAAGGTATATTTACCCTTCTTGGGTCAATATTGGCAGTTTATCTGTTCATTATTCTATTGACCTATACCGGCAACGATCCCAGTTGGTCGCATATCAGTAGCGATATGACCACCATTAATAACATGGGCGGCGCGATGGGGGCTTGGTTGTCTGACCTACTCTATAGCTTTTTTGGCTTTGGAGCATGGTGGCTGCTGGCGTTTTTGGTCTATGAGTCTGTTTTAATTTGGTGGGACAATAAGCCGACGTTTTGGCTATTGCGGCTAGTCACTTACGTGTTTTTGATATTAAGTGTGAGTGCCTTGTTTGCACAATTGGTAGCCTTGATTCAGCAGGTGTCAGATCCAGTAGCAACAGGGCTTGAGGGCGTTGCTGGTGGTATTATTGGACTTGAGTTACAAGCGCGTTTGGCCCAGCTATTATCGCAGTGGGGTAGTGTGGCATTTTTGGTAGTATTCGTTATTATTACTGCCACCTTTGCATTCAATATCCATTGGCTGGCTCTTTATCATAAGCTTACCAACTTAGCCTGGTTTGGTTCTAGCGTTAAGGCTGAGGATAGTGTGCAGAATGCCGGGCAAGAAAATGACGCCACACAACAAAGTAACACCATACAACAAAATACCAAAAGCTTGCTCACTGATGAAGATGCAAAAAACAAGAATGCTCAGCGAGAGAAACCAGACAATGGGCAATTGCCACTTGAGCTGCAACCTGCTCACAATTCTCTTAACGGCAATCAAGCATCAGATAACAGCGGTCGCTTCAGTGATGTGTTGACAGATTTTTTAGCTAAATCAGGGCTTGGCGCCAGCGTCAAAGCATCTATGGCAGCTGCGGCGGCGAATAATGCTATGAATGATGGCTTACAAACAGCTGCATCTACCCCTAACAGTCATTCTACTAATTTTGCCAATGACTCCCATTCCGCTGCAGCTACCTCTAATCCTACCACCGCAACCGTACGCAAAGTGGAACCTAGTTTTGCATGGAACGACGCAGGTACTGTTGATGATTTATTAGCAAATGGGTCAATGACTGAGCAAAATACGTTTGCTCCTAGTTCTTATAGTAATGCTACAGCTCCTTCAAACGTTGAGTTATCAAATGCTTCAGTATCACAGGTAGGGTCAACTGCGGCTGTAGAAACACCCACGGCTGATTTTACTCCCAACCATGAACAAGGTTCTGTTCAGCAAGCATCTGATGAGGTGGTCACTAATACGCCAACTGCTGCTGAGTCTAGTACTGCTGAACCACATACTTTAACGTCAAATACTGATAGCTTAAATACTGATAGCTCAAATGTTGATAGCTTGGCAGACGCTTGGTTAGCAGAGCATGCTCCAGCTCCAGTAGCTGCACCATCAGAATTTACAGAATCAGAAAACGATCATAGCTCGACTGCTCAACCAGCGCTAAAGACGCCATTAGATTCTGCTAACGATTTATCTGCTGATCTAACTGATGATTCTAAATTATCAAATGCTTCTGAGCCGTTAATTTCACCTAAAGTACCAAGTGCTTCTCAAGTAGCAAGTATCGTTTCACCAGCACCAGCACCAGCACCAGCACCAGCGAGCACCAGTCATTCACATCAGCAAGAACCGAGTGCGGTAGCTGATATGACTCCGACCAATACACCACCTGCTAATCCAAAAGCTACTCCAACGGTAGCGACCACTAATTCAGGTGCGACTGCCAATCAAAGCACAAGAGTTGAGACTGTAATAGATCCTAAATCAACCTTTAGCTTTGCAGTAGCAGATGGTGATTCGAGCAATCATATTACCGACATGATGCCAGAAGACGATAAATCGTCTGAAGATGATTTGCATACACCAGTTATGCCTGAAATTCATGATGATGCCGCCTTTTCTCAGCGTTCAAGGTCGATGCAAACGGCTAAATATCGTGACAGTCTTTCGGCTATTCCAGCGATATCTATTCTTGATAAGCCAGACCCTAATCGCCAGCCTAGCTATACCTTGGCTGAGCTTGAGCAATTGTCAGAACTGTTAGAAATTAAACTGCAAGATTTTAATGTAAAAGCGGAGGTAGTGAATGCCATTCCTGGGCCGGTAGTTACGCGCTTTGAAGTGGAACTGGCTGCTGGTGTAAAAGCCAGTAAAGTGACGGGTATTTCACGCGATTTGGCGCGCTCGCTATCAATGGCGTCTCTGCGTGTAGTCGAGGTCATTCCGGGCAAGCCTTATATCGGTATCGAAGTACCTAATAAAAAGCGTGAAATGGTGCGCTTAATTGAGCTGCTCGATACCGAAAAATTTAACGACCCCAAAGCGCAAATCAGCATGGCAATGGGTAAAGATATTGGCGGTAAAGCGATTATTACTGACCTTGCGCGTGCGCCACACATGTTGGTCGCTGGTACGACAGGTTCGGGTAAATCAGTACTGGTCAACGCCATGCTGCTATCGATGCTACTCAAATATACGCCTAGTGAGCTGCGGCTTATCTTGATTGACCCTAAGCAGCTTGAGCTTGCCAACTATAATGACATTCCGCATCTGCTGACTCCCGTAGTTACCGATATGACAGAAGCGGCCAGTAGCTTGTCATGGTGTGTGGCAGAAATGGAGCGCCGTTATCAGCTCATGAGCTTGCTTAAAGTCCGTAAATTAGACGAGTTTAACAAGAAAGTCCGCGCTGCTGAAAAAGCAGGCAATCCGATGATAGATCCTCTATGGCGCCCCAACGATAATGTGAGTATCAGCCAAGCACCTAAGCTTAAGACTCTACCAATGATTGTCATTGTTGCCGATGAGTTTGCCGACATGATCATGCAGGTGGGCAAGCAGGCTGAAGAGCTAATCACCCGTCTCGCACAAAAATCGCGGGCGGCAGGGATTCATTTAATACTTGCGACCCAGCGTCCATCAGTAGATGTCATTACCGGCTTAATTAAAGCCAATATTCCAGTACGGGCGGCTCTGCGGGTTAACTCTAAAGTAGATTCGCGGACGATTTTGGATAGTGGCGGTGCTGAAGATATGCTTGGTAATGGTGATATGCTGTTCTTAGGCCCAGGACAAATTGAGCCAGATCGCGTTCATGGGGCTTATGTTAGTGATGAAGAGGTCAATAGCATTTGTGATGCGTGGCGTGAACGCGGCGCGCCCGATTATATTGATAATATGGCAGGTAATTTTGAATTGTCTAGTCCCGGTGGCGGCAGTACGACCAGCGCCTCTGGTGAAGATGATGATCTTTATAATGATGCAGTCGGTTTTATTATGGAGACCCGTAAGGTTTCAGCCTCTAGTATTCAGCGCAAGTTCAGTATCGGCTATAACCGCGCAGCAAGGATTGTTGACTCGATGGAAGAGGCCGGACTGGTCAGCTCTATGGGTAAAAGTGGCAAGCGTGAGCTGCTAATGTAGGATTGTTAAATCTGCTTGAGCAAAGAGAAGACGAGTTACGAGAGTAGCTCGTCTTTTTTGATTCAAAATGAGTCCTACACAATGTTAGGATCAAGAATGAGAAGTATTGTATGTAGCTTGCTTGCCGCTTTAATTGGTTTATCAAGGCTAGCATTGGGTATCATTGCACTGTTTAATCCAGACGTGTTTGAGCTATATTTTTTTATGGACGCTTTAATCGGCGGTAGCATTTTAGGATGCTATGGTATTTTTGGTAGAGCTTTATTTTTGCAAGAGAAAAGGAATGGAAACAGTGATAACCATACTATGCAAACAGCATTTAAGTAAAAAATGCCATCGAACAGCTATAGAGAAAAGTAAATAAATAAGATTAAATATACGATATTTTCGATACAAGTTATTCTACTGACTGGTCATTATCCTTCTGGTGTCTGTTGCCCTTTGTTTTAACGCGCTATACTCAGTCAACACTTATATACCAAGGAAGGTCAGGAATGTTTAAAGAATATACCCAATATGATGCGCTAGGATTAGCAGCATTAGTAAATTCAAAAGACGTCAGCGCCAAGGAATTGCTGGATGCAGCCGTTGATAGGGCCAATAGTCTTAATCCCAAATTGAACGCCATCATTCACCGTTTTAATGAGCGCGCTTATGAAGCAGCGCAAGCAGGACTGCCAGCAGGTGCGTTCACTGGTGTGCCTTATTTACTCAAAGACTTATCGTTTGATTTTGCTGATGAGCCGCTGACTATGGGTAGTCGTAGCGTCAATATCGTGACTGACTACGATAGTGAAATCGTCAAACGTATGAAATCAACAGGCGTAAATACCTTTGGTAAGACCAATACCCCTGAATTTGGCTTAATTATCACTACCGAACCCAAAGCGCATGGCGTAGCGCACAACCCCTTTAAAAAAGGCTATAGCACTGGAGGCTCGTCAGGCGGTAGCGCATCGGCCGTGGCCAGCGGCATTGTACCGATGGCAGGAGCAGGCGACGGTGGTGGCTCGATACGCTTTCCTGCGGCATGGTGCGGGACGTTTGGGCTGAAACCAAGTCGCGGTCGCAATCCAGTAGGTCCGTCAATTGGTGAAGGGTGGGATGGTGCCAACGCCGATCACGTTATCACTCGCAGCGTTCGTGATAGTGCAGCGATGCTCGATGCGACCAGTGGCGCTGAAATTGGTGCGCCTTACGTCATTGCACCACCTGAGGGATCTTTTTTGCAAGCAGCCATGCGCGCTCCTAGACCTCTAACGATTGCCTTGCATAAACAGCCCTTGGTTGCCAATACCGTAGTGGACAAGGAGGTCTTAGCAGTACTTGAGCAGACTGCTGCCCAGTTAGAAGCGATGGGTCATCGCGTTATTCCTGCTGAGCCTACTATTAATATTGATAAGTTCTGGCATGACTTTTTGGTGGTAGTCTGCGCGCATACCGCCTTTACTATTGATAATGTCGAGCGCTGTTTTGGGGCTGAGCACGTAAAAAATCTCGAACCGCAAACCTATAATATGGCAATGCTTGGACGTTCGTTGTCGGCGGTGGACTTGGTTCATGCCAAACATGGCTGGCATAACAGCCAATATCAGACTGGGAAGCTGCTGACTGAATACGATATGATTCTGTGTCCGACCGTGCCTACGCCTGCGGTGAAGCATGGCATATTACCGGCAAGTCGTAAGGATGAGATGCTGATGCGTAGCGCTGGAATGCTTAATAAAGGCTTTAATATGGGTAAATTTGCCTTTAGCTCGGGTATGATTGAGAAACTTAGCGCGCCAGTGTTAGGTAAAATGGGTTTTACTATACTAGGTAATATCACTGGATTACCCGCCATGTCGTTGCCACTAGGCATGAGTAAAAAAGGTTTGCCTATCGGCATGCAGCTGATTGGGCGCATGAATGACGAGACTACGTTATTGAGTGTAGCAGGGGAAATGGAGCGTGCAGGTCTGTTTACCAAATCGGCTTTTGAACTATAGCACTCACAAAAGTAACTGTGTTTCTATGTTTGTAATGACGTCTTGTAATTATTAAACGTAGTTATTGTATTATAAAAATGATGCAGTATGGTTGGAAGACTTTCTGAAGCCTTTGAAGTAGCGATATCGCATAGCAAGCGAGAAAATTACTTTCAGCCATACGAATACTAGCTATGGAGTATTTGATGAGTGTGGCTATTTTATTTGGTATTAACTCTAAAACCAATCAAAGGGCTATTAATCAAAGCGATAAATATCCATACCTAAGCTATGATGGGCCATACTTTCATGAACAACAGAGACCCGTTGACCAGCCCCTAATGCAAAGAATAATGGTAATAAATGTTCATCACTTGGGTGGATATTTTGATAATCGGGATACTGTTGCCAATCTAACGCAGTAGGAATGTCCGTTTTAAGCTGTTGCAGTAACCACAGTTTAAAGTCTTTGGCGGCCGAGTCGATACTAGCTGCTTCCCAGCGTAATTTTTGTAAATTATGAGTAATATTCCCTGAGCCAATAATCATTATTTGCTCATCAAGTAAACGCGCCAGCTGTGCGCCTAACTGATAGCAAGCGATACTGTCATAATGCTGTGGTAAGGAGATTTGGACGATAGGGACATCGGCTTGAGGATATAGATGCCGAAGCGGTGCCCATACGCCATGATCACAAACTCGTATCGGATTGACACTACAAGCGATATCGTGCGCATTCAACTGCTGGGCAAGTGACTCAGCAAGCGGAGCATGACCTGCCGCCGGATACTCTAATTGATATAACTCAGGATCTAAGCCCGAAAAGTCATGCCATGTTTTTGGCTGAGGGTTGCTGCTGATTTCAAGCTTAGAGGACAACCAATGCGCAGACATAATGACAATCGCACGCGGCTTGGGCAAGTTTTGTCCCATACGTGCCAATGCGCTAGTCGTTGCGGACTGTTCAATAGCAAGGGTTGGGGCACCATGCGAGATAAATAGCGCTGGCAAGCGCGCCGCATTCGTCAATCCGGCAGGCGCATCTTCCCAAGCCACCGCCGCAGATATAGGCGTGGCTGCGTCGGCAACATTGCGATTATGAACGCGATATTGATTAGGATGGGAGACGTTAGGTTTAGCAGGTTTTGAATAGCTCATGCAAAGTTTATTAGGGCGCGCGCGGGTTTTTCAATCTGTTTTACTATTACTATTTTATAGCTGTGAGTTTTCCACTTGTTTTATTTAACTATTGTTAAATACCAGTCTCTAAATGCCAATCTTTAAATGTCGCTTTTTAATTGCCATCTTTCAATTACCACGATGATAAGGATGATTGTGATTGATACTCATCGCCCGATATAACTGTTCCATTAACACCACACGTACTAAGGGATGCGGCAGTGTCAGCGCTGATAACGACCATTTCACATCTGCCTTTGCCAATACTTCCTGTGATACCCCATCTGCGCCGCCAATGACCAGCGCAATATCATCACCTTGCTGCATGGCCTCCGCCAGTTTATCAGCCAAGCCTTCCGTCGATAGCATCTTACCTTTGACATCTAATACCCACAGCTGTTCGCGTCCAGCTGTAGCGTGGGCGGCTAATATTGTCTGTCCTTCTTGCTCACGGTACTGCGCTAAATTGGCGTCAGACGGACTTTTAGCACGTTTGGCAGCAGCAAGTTCAACGATTTCGGTGCTCAGCATCGGTTGAATACGTTTATAATATTCATTAAAACCGCTTTGCACCCAACTGGGCATTTTATTACCAACGGTCAAAAGTCGTACTTTCATTGCTAGTTGTCCTTTATATTCTATAGTTATAATGAAGGTTATAATAAAAATAAGGTTTATTTCACTTTATTTGAGTCGTTTTTATATGACGACCAGACTTCATCAATCGGTCAATGGTGCAAGTGTCTCAGCGACGGTATCATTGTCTGACGCCTCTTTATTTTTAGGAATAACGGTTAGTTTGGCATCAGATTCAAAAACAACGGCCTCAACATCATCTAGGTTCCTAATACCGTCGGAACGCATGGCGCATTCAATCTCTTGACGGGTCAGGCGTTCATCGCGCATGGCCTCCGGCAAAAACTGCCCTTGATAGAAGACGATACGCGGCTCAGACAATAGAACGCTGCTAAATTGTGGTGATATAGAAGCATATTTGGTCACCACAAACTGCAACATGTATAGCACTACGATAGATACACCACCTTCTATGAAGGGAATGCTTTCGAGCAAAATGGTACTGGCTCCCAAGGAACCGATCATCACGGTAACAATCCAATCAAAATTATTAAGCTGGGAGGTGGCGCGCTTGCCAGAGATTTTGGTGGTGACAACAATGAGGACATAAACCATGACTGCTGTCAGGACGATACGGCCAAGCTTGTCTATACTATCAAAAATTAACATATCCATGATGCTCGCTCCTAGTGATGATGTTGGGTCGCTCGTACATAAAGACACGACCGCTTTAAGTTAGCCTAACGGAATTTGCTTAGCAAGGGTGAAAAAAGTTTGTAGCATGTTCGGGTTAAAAGCACATACGGTTCGTTTATGAGTATTTTATTTAGGGGCAAGCAGTCGATTAAATATCCAAATACCTAGGCGAGCACTGACCAAGGTCAGTAGCAATATCATCACTAGCGCACTTAGCAGCGGTAAGGGCTGCTGAACTGTCATTTCAATTAAGACTTCACGGCTGACAGCATCGAAAAGAAATAGCCATAAACCAAGCAAATAAATGGTGGTCAGTAACCAAACCGCTCCAATACTACCTATGGTAAGGCGATTCATCTCGCTGTTTGTGAGCGCGCGGTGTTGATGCTTGATGAATTTATTTACCGCAATATATGCGCCAATTAGAATGGATAAGGCCGTCACCAGCTGCGAGCTGAGCGGTATTTGGGTTTGAATCATCATAAATATGGCGCTAGCAAGAATATAACCAACCGCAAAAAAGCCCACGTATTGTACCAAGTGGGTCTTTTGGGATTGCCCAGAACGGTTTGGTTGAACCTGACGCTTCTTGCTAAGATTGGGCATTGTGCGTGACATAAGCTTGCCTATACTAAGATTAAAAAATAATGTAATTAGAAAACATCGTAATTAAAAGGGTAATACTTGCTTTTTAGCGCCTACCTGTCACACCCATAAGACCAGAAGAGTCTTCTGGATGACTATTAGTGCTGGGCCGTCCAGTCCAACATGGCATCTAATACTGGTCTTGCAGTATAAGGGTTTAATGCCTGCTTGGTGTTAATCAATCCTACCACGGTATAGTCCTTACCTGATTGCCCTTTGACATAACCTGCCATTGCAGTGACGTTTTTTAAGGTACCGGTCTTTATCCATGCGCGTCCAATCGCGGCTGAGTCCGGTAAGCGTTCGCTATGAGCCGCGATAGTACCAGTAACGCCAGCCACGCCCAAGGAATCGACATAAGCACCAAAGCTTGGGTGGTTATAAGTGTAGGTTAATAGCTCGCTTAAGTTGGCCGCGGTAACGGTACAGTCGCGGCATAATCCTGAACCATTGGTCAGATGCGGCGGCGCTGTGGTTAGATTCATTTGCCACCACTGATTAATGCTCTGTAGCGCGGCTGGATAGTCGGTAGGTTTTGGCTGACCAAATTGGTATAAGCTGGTTGCGCCTGTTGTATTAGCATGAGCCAGATCAGTTTTGGCTAAATTACCTTGACCATAAGCACCCAATGACAATGCCACTTGCTCGGCCATGACATTGTTAGAGAAGTGGTTGATATCATATATTTGCTGGACAAGTGGCAGCGATGGATAGCTAACAATGGGCAGTGGCGAGAGTGGCAGTGATGCCAAACTGTTTTTTGTTTGGTTAGTTTTAGCAGATTTATAAGGTGTTTCTTGCGTAAGCACTTTTCCGCTAAGCGTATTACCCAGCTGTTGCCATTTTTCGGCGACCACGCGGGCGGCAAAGTCCTTGGCATTGGGATAGGCCACATAAAATAAATGCTTACCGCAACTGTCTGGCAGCTTGGCGTTGAGCGTTAATTTATCCGCTTGCCACTGCGGTGCTAAACTGCGTTTGGCTCGAGCACAAGCGGCTGGGCGTGTATTGATTAAACTGGGCAGCTGATAGTTTGCCAGCTGGGGAGTATAAATCAGCTGCGCTTGTCCCTTATCTAGCGGATAACTTTGAATACCCATACTGCTAAAGTTAACCAAAAACCCATCAGGACTGGCGTTATAAGGACGCAGCGGGGCGTTATCAAAGTCAGCAGGATTCTTACTAACATTTTTAAAGATAGCGCTATCGATAATGATGTCACCATCAATATGATGAATACCTGTTTTCTGTACTTTATACAGCAGTTGTTGCAGGCGCTTGTGAGTCATTTTTGGATCACCGCTGCCTTGAATAATGAGGTCACCGTACAGACGATTGCCAATTATCATTCCGGTATGGTAAACCCGCGTGTGCCAAACAAAGTCAGCGCCCAACGTATCTAGAGCAATAAAGGTAGTAATGAGCTTCATGGTGCTGGCAGGCAGGCGTGCGATATTGGGTTCATGGCTGAGCAAAGGCGCTGCTACAGGTTTGATAGAGGGTGAAGCGCTCTTAATATCAGTAGAAGGAGTAGTAATGCCAGAGCTCATTGGTAGTATTGAGGGTGTACTTTTGACACTTTGGTAAGTATAAGCATCATCGGTATAAGCGTGGAGTTGACTTTCTTTTTGTTGAATGTCCTGCTTACTGACCGTAATAACCGTACTTTCTTTAATAGTAAGGGTCGTGTTTGCTGCAGGTACCGGACTACTATTATTAGGGGTGTTATGATTGAGACTACTATCAATAACTTGAATTGGAAGTGGCAAGCGACTGGCATTCTTCTCGCCGACTGGGGTTATGAGGATACTAATATCAGTAGGCGTTAACTCTGCCCGAGTGAGCGCCGTTTGAATGGCTTCTGGCAATGCAGCCTGAGCGCTGAGCGGTGCTAATAAGGCCAATCCTAGCAGGGTATTTAGCTTGGTGCGCGACTTAATGTGGGGTGGTGACATCGCAATAAGGTAAGTACTGGGAGCGTTACTGGTGGCGCTAACTGAAAAGGTATGAAAAAGTTGAGAAGTAGCTCGCATGGGAAATCTATCGTCAGGTATTAAAAACCATCCATAGTAACATGAGTTGTTAAGTGAGCGTAGGCACAGTATAGGGATAAAAGGATTGCAGGGGCAAACTTGCCAAAGATAAACGCGTTGCTATAAACGTATTTTTTTTATTTTGAATCGACTATAAGAATATCAGCGCACATGCAAAAAAGCCATTGCGGTCATCACCGCATCATTATAGGCATCGTGAGTACCCAATTCGGGAATATCGTAATGAGCCAGAATATTGGTCAAATGCTGTGATTGATTGGGAATACCTTGGGTATGACCGCCCATGCGCCGACTGTATAATTGGCGGACATCAATTACTTCATTAGGTAGGGCAGTGCCCATATAGCGCTTGACTAAGGGGTTCAAAAACCCAGTATCTATCTGCGGACAAAACCCTACTATCGGTCGATTACCAATGAAGGGCAGTAGCAACGCCAGCATCTCGTCGTAGCTGATGCCATGCTCAACGTCGGCTGTCCGTAAGCCATGAATGACAATGGTATCGCGATTGGGCATCACTGGCGGGCGGCAGACCAGATGCAGACCGTTGCCGCTATCGATGGTATTGTCATTGATATGAATTGCTGCTACTGATAATAGATGATGCTTTCTCGGATTAAGACCGGTCATCTCACAGTCGATGGCGACCCAGCGCTCAGCTACTGGCGGCGCAAACATGGATGCCAGCTCTGGGCGCTGTAGCTGCGATTTTTGCCAAGAGGTCGTTAACTGCTTAAGCCAGCTCATAACATTTCCAAATCCATAGCGCATAATCCATAGTTAGCATAAGTTAGCCTCTCTATCCATCTCAAGCTGTTTGTCCTATCTCTAACTGCTATCCTATCTCTAGCTGATAGTGCCGACGTAGCTGGTTTTTAAAGCTTTTGACCACCGCGAGACACTCTTTTAATACGTCACGCTCAAGAGCAGACAAGGTGGTTGGGTCAACTTGCCGCGCATACTTATCATCTGTAGCTAGCGCTACGGCTAAGCGCTGTGCCATAAAAAACTCCAATGCCTCACCTAAATTATCCGCGCGCTCTTGCGTTAATACGCTGGCTTGCACTAGCGCTTTTAGTCGGTCTCTGGAGCTAGGAACCTGTAAAATGTCATGCTCTAACGCTAGCGTGCGGATGCCGTGCACCAGTGGGAAAAGTCCTGATTTTTTGAGATCAATGTCATGCGAGTTGGGTTTACCCAGTAGAGGGGCGAATTTTTGCCACCACTGATTGACTTCGCCGAACTGTAAGGCGGCACGAACAAACTGCCGTACGAACATACCATCTGCTTGTCGATGTGCCACTTTTAGATGTTCGCGAATCTGTGTTAGCAATGCCTCATCACCGCAAACGTATTCACCATCGAGTATCGCTGATAACCAAATGCCATGCATAGGATCGGTATTTTTAAACCATAAGCTGATTTGTGCTTTGAATGGCTTGATTGGCTGTCGCCACATGGGGTTGGTCATCATAATATTGCCTTCGCATAGTGGATAGCCAAGGTTTGCTAACTGGTTATTAAAGGTCTCAGCAAACTCTGCTAAATCAGGATGCGAATAGCCATCTCTAATAATCAGGGCATTATCTTGGTCTGTACGCATGATCTGCTCACCGCGCCCTTCTGAACCCATGACAATCACGCAGGTATTCGACATAACCTCATCGGGAACAATCAATCGCCACAGCTTAGTAAATACTTGCGCATTGAGTGTCTGTACCATTCGGCTAACGATACCAATTTTGACCCCGTTTTGCTGCTGCACTCGAATATAGCGGCCAATCAACTCAACAGCGGTATCGAGGCTGGTTAAGTCTTTAGCTTGTTCAATTTCGATACTAATAAGTTGGGAGTGATGGCCGATATGAGCGAGCATATCGCTTTGACCCAGTACACCTGTTACGTTGCCGTTAGCATCAATCACGGGCAGGCGGTGAATACGGTAGCGGGTCATGGTTAATAGCGCATCGCCAATCTCATCGTTAGCGTCAATAGTACGCAGATTAAAGCTAGCATAGCGTTGGCATAAAGTAGTGGCAGGGTCTTGCTGATCGCTGACGGCGCGGCAGATGTCAGTATCGGTTAGAATCCCCAGCGTACGATCTGAGCTGTTTGTATCTTCTAAATGCCCTGATGGTCGTACCAGCACGTGTTTCAGTCTCGCTTCAGTCATGATACGTGCCGCCTGATATAAGCTGCTATCAGCGCCGACAATATGTACGGGTAATAAAATGACATCGGTCACCGGCTGGAACATAATTTGCTGTACTTCTTGCTGAGCGGTATAGCTGCTAGCGCCTACTCCTTGTGCACTGCGCCGCTGTTGCAAAGCCTTTAGTCGTTCAGGGAGCTTATCTGATAATAGTTGGCGCACCAAATGATTTTGCGCGCTAATTCTATCAATTGCCGCCCCATTAATTTGTAGCAGCAAGGAGTCCTCGGCAGCACGGAATTGATAGTACTGCGTATTTTCATTCTCTTGAGTGTGCGCTCTAGTGCGTGATTCAGGCGTGCGACGACTGTCAAACCAGTCATTACTGTTGAGATGGTCGGAATGATTACTGCCTAAGTAAATAGCGACAAACTTGCCATCAAGCAGTTGCTCAACTTGTCCTTTTAGCACCACAAAAAAGTACTGTAGATCATCAGCGGCTAAGGTTTCTTGTTTGGCAAGATAACGGACTTGGGTATTTTTTTTGAGGCTTTGGCGCTCAGCTGAGCTTAAGACGTCAAAGGGAGGTTGGGTAAAATCAAGATGGGGCATGGCATCATCCTTGATGGCACGTTCAACGAGCAACGTATAATAGGCGGCAGGTAGTAGGACTATTTCTACTATAGCACTATCTTGCTGCTAATCCCTGATAACATTGATATTAGCAGGGATTTAGCAATGAGCTATCAAGGATATTTTTGAGTTTTTAGATGCTCAATTTTTTTAGCTCCTTAATATTTTCGCTCTTGAGGTCTCAGTTTGTTTAATAGGCTTAGGCGATAAGCAGTTTACGAATACGACTGATAGCCTCGCGACTCTCCTCAACGCTGGCCACCAGGGCAATACGGACGTAGCCTTGTCCTGGATTCTTACCTTTAACTTCCCGCGATAAGTAACGTCCTGCCAGCGCATGAATATTGGCTTGTTCATATAGCGCTTTAACAAACATCTCATCATCGCAGTCGAACTGCTCAGGGACCTTCACCCAAAAGTAAAACCCAGCTTCTGGCATCCGTAGATCCAATAGCTCACCTAACTCAGCCATCCATAGCGCAAATTTTTCTCGATACAATGCACGGTTTTGCGCCACATGCTTTTCATCTTGCCAAGCCGCGATAGAGGCAAGCTGATGTGGTATCGGCATCGCACAGCCTTGATAGGTGCGATATTGTAAATAAGATTGCAAAATATTGGCATCGCCAGCGATAAAGCCTGAGCGTAGACCGGGTAGGTTTGAGCGCTTGGATAAGGAATGAAACACCACGCAGTTTTTAAAGTCATCACGACCCAGAGCGGTGCATGCTTGGAGCAAGCCTATGGGCGCAGCATCAAAGTACAGCTCGCTATAGCATTCATCACTAGCGATGATAAAGCCATATTGGTCTGACAGACGAATGAGCATCTCCCAGTCGTCCAGGGTCATTACCGAGCCGGTAGGATTGTTCGGGCTACAGACAAATAACAGCTGCGTTCGCGCCCAAACTTCTTTTGGTACCGCGCGGTAGTCACCTTTAAAATTATTGTCATGTGTACAGGGCACAAAGTACGGCGTTGCCTGCGCAAGTATCGCTGCGCCTTCGTAGATTTGATAAAACGGATTGGGCATCATAATGACGGGATTATGATGTTGTGAAGACGGTTGGTTGTTTTGTGTACTGGTTTCTGGGCTGGAATCTTTATTAGTCTCTGTATCTGCTTTATGGTCAATAACCGCTTGAGCAAAACTAAAAATCGCTTCGCGCGTGCCCATTACAGGTAAAACTTCAGTATTGGCATCGACATGATGGAGAAAAAATCGCTTCTCAAGCCAATGAGCAATGGTTTGACGTAGCTCAAAAGTGCCATTGGTGGTTGGATAAAGACATATTTTGTCCAGATTTTCTTTTAATGCGTCCAATACAAATGCTGGCGGAGCATGCTTTGGTTCACCAATACCCAGTTTAATCTCAGAATAAAGAGCGGCGGGGCTACTGTTAGCAAGCAAAGTAGCCATTTTAGCAAAAGGATAAGGGTGCAGATGCGTTAAGTTGTGGTTCATAAGTGTGGTAACTATAAGTTGTGATTGGTAAGTGTGATAACTATAATAGACAATTAGTTATAAAGTTATAAAGAAAAGTTACATTTTAGCAGTGTAGCACTTCTCTTATTTTTTGTCTTATTATCGATAGCTTATAAAAATAAATGCAACGACCATCGCGCATTAGAGTGATTTACTGTAAGGATAACTGACTGATATGCCTATTTTCTCCAATAATAGTGAGCAGCGCACGGAATTTTATAAAGAGCTACAACGTCGTGAGCAGCAATGGTGGCAAGCACGTCAGCGCCTTGTTATGCTTAGAGAACGGCGGATGTTTTGGTTTGGGGATAACAGTTTGATTATGTGGTTGCTATGGCAATTGGTCAGCTATGTGGTGGTAGCTACTGTACTGATGCTGTTGGGAAAATTGCTACAGATGTCATTACCATTATGGGGATATATTGTCTTATTTGGCATACAAACGCTGATTTTTGTCATCATGTTTACCTTAAGAGGTCGGTTGGTTAATCATCTTCAAAACCGTATCAATACGGCCGATTTAGTACGTGAAACGGCACTCAATGAGATGGTTATCTTAGCGTCTGATAGTATTTTTCCTGATATTCACGCCCATGCGCCTATCTCTTTGCAGCGTATTCATGAGCGTTATGAAGCGCAGTTACGCTTGGGCAGCTTGCAATGTCTATTGCAAAAAGAGATTGAAGCCGGACGGCTGTTGTTATCTGAGAATGAAATATCGGCAAGGGTATTACCTCCAGAGCTTGCCGACGATGAACTGACACCCTATGCCGGCGAGATGATCTACAAAAGCATGATCTAAGTGTTTTTTAAGTAATGCTCTTTAAATCATAACCTCTATTAATCCTGCTATTAAATCTTTCACTAAGCTTTTCATTAAGCCTTCCACTAAGCATAAGTGCCATCACTACGTATGCTAAGACTCGCTCTTAGAGCGGCCTGCAACGTTTCGAGCTTATCAGCAGATAACGGTTTATCGTCTTGGTCACTGATAGTAAACATATCTTCTGCGCGCTCGCCTAAAGTAGTAATGCGCGCAGCGTGAACCTCGATTTTTTGTTGCAAAAACACCTGTCCTACTCGCGCTAAGAGCCCCGGCTGATCCAGCGTCTGCAAACTCATAATATGTTGATCCGAGGCTTCATTAAACTCAAAGCTGATGGTAGTAGCTACTTCAAAATGTCTCAGCTGGCGCGGGATACGCTTATGAGTAAGTTTAGGTACGGTCGGATTTTTGAAGGCATCAATCAATCGCTGTTTAAGCTCTTGCTGACTGTCTTCATCGACTAATAGCGTACCACTGCGATCCAGTAGCACGTAAGAATCCAAGGCAAAATCGCGGGTAGCGGTAATAATACGCGCATCCAAAACGTCTAAATTCATCTGATCAAACACGGCCATAGTCACGGCGAATAAGTTGACCTGATCTTGGGTATAAACAAAAACCTGTACAGCATCAAGTGCCAGTTCTCGATGCTCACGCAGTACGACCAGCGGCGCGCTATCAGCGTTAGAAGCGTAGCCAATAGGCGGATGGTTCAATATGGCCTCGGTATGCCATAAGATATCTTCTGCAATTTCTCGCAAAAAGTACTCATCGCCCAAATCGTCCCACAATCTAAGCACCTCATCGCGATTCATATGCTGATTATCGACATTATCTAGCATCGTAAGCGCTTGTTTGCGCGTGGCACCGATCATCTCTTGACGATTGGTTGGCGCATCAATATCAGCGCGTAAAATACGACGTGTTTGTGAGTAGAGCTGCTTCATGAGTGTCGCCCGCCAGCTGTTCCATAGCTGTGGATTGGTGGCGTTCATATCAGCGACTGTCAGTACGTATAGATGATTGAGGTGGGTTACATTGCCGATTAGATCTGCAAAAACAGTGACCACTTCAGGATCAGAGATGTCTTTTTTCTGTGCAGTCATCGACATCAAAAGATGATAGCGCGTCAGCCAACCAACCAAACGAGCATCCGCTTTACTCATACCATGTGCCAAACAAAAATTAATCGACTCAGTTTCGCCAAGCTGACTGTGATTGCCGCCGCGACCTTTGGCAATATCGTGGAACATCGCTGCCAATACCAAAATCTCTTTGCGCTCGATACGCTGAAAAATGGAACTAACCAGCGGAAAGTCTTGATAAAAGCGTTCATCAGTAAAGCGGTGCAAAATTCGAATCAAGAACAGCGTATGGGCATCGACCGTATAACGATGGAATAAATCATATTGCATCAGGCCAGTCACTTGCGCGAAGGCTGGGATATAGTTGCCCAACACTCCGTAGCGATTCATGGCACGTAAGCGGTGAAAAAGATAGTTTTGTTCTTTTAAGTTGGCCAAAAACAACGCTTGATGTTCAGGATTATCACGATAGTTTTGATCAATACCGCGCGCTGCAACTTTTAGCGCGCGTAAAGTTCTAGTACGGACGTTTTTAATCCCATATTGACCCATAAGCAAAAACATCTCTAAAATCGCTTCAGGATGCTGGGCAAAAACTCTGTGATGCGCCATTGCAATTTGCTCACCGATTTGATTGAAGTGGGCATTAAGGGGGCGTTTGTTTGGGCGCTCATCATCCGGTAACTGCGGCTCTATAATAGTCTCGTAGTAGTGATTGATCAGCATCTCGGATAGCGTCGATATTTGCATGGCACAGCGATAATAGTCGCGCATAAAGCGCTCTACCGCTGCATTAGGCTGATCATCCGGCTGGGTCTCGTAACCCATACGCTGGGCAATGTCGCGTTGATAATCAAATAGCAGTTTGTTTTCATTGCGTCCGGTCAGCTCATGCAAATAATGGCGTATTTGCCACAAGTAAACTTCTGAAAAGTTCAGCTCATCGAACTCTTTTTCGGTCAAAAAGTCTTGCTGTACCAAGTCGTAAAGCTTACCGACCCGAAAGTAACGCTTAGTCACCCAGCCGATGATATGAATATCACGTAGACCGCCAGGGGCCGTCTTAATATTAGGCTCAAGGTTATATTCTGTGGCATTGTGCTGAAGGTAACGCGACTTGGCCTCGGCAATCTTCACGTCATAAAAATCACGCTGTGACCACAATTTATTGACGATATCGTTTGGCACATCCTGTAAGACTTCATTGCCAATGAGCGATCTGGCTTCTAACAAACTACTGGCAATCGTATGATCACTCGCCGCCTCTAAGCAGTCATCGACACTGCGCACTGATAATGCCGGTTCAAGGCCAATATCCCATAGCATGGCGACCAAGCGATCAATTTTTGTGCTGACGTTGTTATCAATATCACTAGGAGACAGCAGCAAAATATCCACATCTGAATATAGCGACAACTCACCGCGGCCATAGCCACCGGTGGCAAACAGGGCCAAATCAGTTTTATCAAGCTCGAACCAGGAGAACAAGGTGATAAGCAAGCCATCAATGGCACAGGCACGTGCTTCTACCAACTGGCGGATATTGACGCCACGTTCAAGCTCTCGGCTGATATCCTCATTGATTTGCGTCAGCCATTCAGGAATACCCAGTAACGGGTTATCCGGAGTAAAACCTACTGCAGGCACATTAGCCGATAATAGTGGCGGTAGTGGAGAAAGATAAATGGAGGCAACATCGCAAGTAAACATGAGCGTTATCCAATTAAAAATATAAAATAAGAACAATAAAAAGTATAAGGGTAAGAAAATAGTAAATGCAATACTTCGTTTATATAATTAACCCAAAAAAAAGACCGCCTAAGCGGTCTTTCATTATATTACTGAGTTAAAAAACTTAAATCTTCTTCAGGACGAGTGGTAAATACCTCGCAACCATTATCAGTCACAACCATAGTATGTTCCCACTGCGCGGACAGCTTACGATCTTTGGTAATCGCGGTCCATTCATCTGGCAAAATCTTGGTCTGCCATGTTCCTTGGTTAATCATCGGCTCAATAGTAAAAGTCATGCCAGTTTTTAACTCAAAACCTGTGCCTTTTTTACCATAATGCATCACTTGTGGCTCGTGGTGAAATTCATCGCTGATACCGTGACCACAGAACTCGCGCACGATACTAAAACGTTCAGGCTCGACCACTTCTTGAATAGCCGCCCCGATGTCACCTAAGCGCGCGCCATTTTTGACGACTTTCATACCGGCATATAGGGCATCTTGTGCCACTTTACAGATACGATGCGCCATGATGGAGCCATTACCGACGATCCACATTTTTGAGGTATCACCGTAATAGCCGTCTTTAATCACCGTCACATCAATGTTGATGATATCACCGTCTTTTAGCAGTTTGTTTTCGGTTGGAATACCGTGACAGACCACATGGTTGACTGAGGTACAGATAGATTTGGGAAAGCCATTGTAATTAAGCGGGGCAGGAATAGCCTGTTGCACATTGACGATATAGTCATGGGCAATTTGGTTCAGCGCTTCTGTGCTGACACCAACCTTGACATGCTCGTCTAGCATGACGAGTAACTCGCTAGCAAGCTTACCGGCAACACGCATTTTTTCTATGGCTTCAGGGGACTGGATAAGGGATTTTTTAGTCATCATTATCGGTCTTATAGTTATGGAATTTATGTGGTTAAATTATACCATAAATGAGCGTGCCTCGGTTTTGTAGTCAGTCATCGCAATAACGTGTTAGTAACAGCTATATCAGACACATACACTTATCTATAGTGACTGCGTCGTCACGTTAATATTACAGTAATTAACAAAATTTTGTTGCATGTTGCAGAATATATTCGTAATGTATTTTGAGTTGCTAAAAGGAATAGCGACTGTCTTTTTCAGCTTTTCTCGGGAAGATATTTTTAGCATAAAGACATTCAACCCTCATTGTTTCTGATGATAACAAGGACGTTATTATGAAAAAGAAAGCCATGAAAATAAAAGCTATTAAGCTCAGCGCTTATCTTCGTACGGCCATAACACCCAGTGCATTTTTACCGACTATTGGTGCGATTGGTACCGGTATCCTCCTAATGACCCTGCAAACCACTTCTGCTCAAGCCGCTGGACAGTATTATAACTGTGCCACTGACAGCGGTTGTGAGTTGGTCGGTGCTAGATTATTTACCTCAAACTATACTAAAACCCAGTATCCAGTCGTACTGGTGCATGGACTTGGTGGTTTCAATAAGCTATTTGGGGTTGTTGACTATTTTTATGGTATTCCTCAGGATCTAATGAGAAACGGTACCGACGTATATGCAACCAAAACCTCAGCAGTTAATAATAGTGAGGTTCGCGGTGAGCAGTTGCTGCAACAAGTCAAAACCATTACGGCCGTTTCAGGCAAACCTAAAGTCAACTTACTTGGACACAGTCAGGGCGGTATTGATATCCGCTATGTCGCTGGTGTGGCGCCGGAATATGTGGCTTCAGTTACCGCCGTCTCAAGCCCAGAACAAGGGTCAAAAACAGCAGATGATGTACTTAAAACAATTTCAGCAACCGGTGTGGTTGGTGATGCTACATTGGGCTTCTTAGAGCTCATCGGTGGCTTCACAGACTAGTATCTGGAAATTGCAAAAACAAGATGGTTGGAAATCTCTCGTTGCTCTGTCTACCGATGGCGCAGCACGCTTTAATGCTAAATTCCCTGCAGCGATGCCGACACGGTATTGTGGTCAGCCAGCCAACACTCGAGTCAATGGTATCAAATACTACTCATTCAGCGGAGTTGGGCAAGTGACCAATATCCTTGATGTCGGTGACGCCGCATTAGCGTTGACAAGCTTATCATTTAAGGGTGAAGCAAACGATGGCGTGGTATCCGCCTGCTCAAGCCGACTTAGTCAAGTGATTCGAGAGGATTATAGAATGAACCACTTGGACGCGGTCAATCAGGTATTAGGTTTGACTGCATGGGGAGAGGTAAATCCCAAAACCTTATACCGTGGTCAGGTCAATCGTCTTAAAAACTCAGGCTTATAAGCTGAATTTTAAAATATAAACTGACTCTTAGAACAAGACGCTTCTTTTATGTCAAATAATCGTCATCCAGCCACTTTAGCAATTCTCATCATCGCCGCGGTTATCATAATAATCGGGGCGATTGTTATATGGTTTAAGTCTAATAATGTTGACGCAGAGTTTTCTCAATCAGCTTCTAATACAGTAGATAATGACCCTAGCGTTAATAGTAGATCAGCGCCAGACATGTCTAATCCTTATAAAGGACTTGATGCTTCTCCTGCCCAAAATAAAGCTAAATTTACTACAGAGCCAAAGAGTTCATCTCCTTCATTACCAGAAGTAGAGGTTGACGAAGAGAGTGTTATAAATGAGGACTAACCGTAAATGGTTCAATGTTATTACTTGGTAATGCCGCTAAACTCATAAAGTGTAACAAACCGTTAGCAGGTAATATCCCAACTAGCAATAGATGTTAGCAAAACACCTATACTCAGGAACAAACACTGACCGAAGCATATACATAACCTGTCATGACAAACACATGCCAGCACTACATGATGGCGTCTCTTTTTAAGTAGGTATAATAAAGTCTTTAGGTAGTAATAATAAAACGATGATCCATAAGAATACTTATAAAGATAATTATAGCAACGACAATTAACTTAACCACTGTAGGAGTTTATATGAAAAACATGACTAAAGTAATGATGGCTGCAACCCTTGCTGCAGGTACACTAGCGGCCGGTTGCCAAACAACTCCAGGCGTTACTGCACCAGTAGCTCAGACACTTACTAATGATGCATTACAAGCCCATAACTGGCAGTTAGTCGATGCTACACGTACTAATGGTGCTAAAGTTACTCAGCTATTCTTTGATCCAGCCAAACCGTTAACGCTCAACTTCATGAATGTTAATGGCAATAACCGTGTTACTTTTATGAACACTTGTAATAACATGGGCGCTGAGTATAAAATTGTGAATAAGAACGTTCAATTCAATAACGTTCTTAGCACTATGATGGCCTGCCCTGAGCCACAAGCTAGCTTTGATACTGCGACCATGGCAACAGTACAAGGTAAATATAGCTTAAGCAAAAGTGCTAATAATGTGCCTATGTTGACTATTACTAATGCCAGTCAAGTTGCTAATTTTAAAGCGGTATCTAAATAATTTTGCTCAGTAGCTTATTAGTCTGAATCGTTTTATAACTATAAAAAAGTTAAACGATTTATAAATAAAAAACGCCTCACTATGATGTAGTGGGGCATTTTTTATGGCGTTTTACCAAAAAGCTAAGCGATAATTGAGCTAAACTATAACTATTGTTCTTGATTGTTAATTATTTATATATTTATCTCTCGCCAAAATCTAACTGAGTTCTACTTTATGATTATCTCTGCTATCAATCAGCGTGTCACCAATAAGCGCCTTGGTATTACCGTTATGAGCGCTACTCTCAGTATTTTCTTGACGGCTTGTAGTACATTACCAACGACAGGCGCTGCGCACAAAGCGACGAGTAGTCTAACCAGTAACCCGCTCATAGCGGAGATGCCTGTAATAGATCGCCAAGGAAGTATTGCTTATGTAGAGGAGCAAGGCGCAGGTGCTGCCAAAATATCTACGCTTTATAGTATTCGTCCTGATGGTAGCGATAGACAATTAATTGAGCAACTTAACGGCTATATCTATGCGCCGGCGTGGTCAACCGATGGGCAGCTATTGGCATACAGTAAGCAAATACCGCGCCAGTCGCCAAAAATTTATATCTATGATCGCAATAGTAAAACGAATAATCTAGTGGTCAATGCTAACGGTAGCAATTTATCGGCGTCATTCTCACCGGATGGACAGAAAATGCTCTATAGCTCGACGGTTATTGGCAATGCCGATATCTACGAGATGCGTTTAAAGGATGGCAGTACCACCCAGCTTACCACGCTACCGAGTACTGAAGTTCAGCCCAGCTACGCTGCTGATGGTAAAAGCTTCGTCTATGTCAGTGATAAGGTTCGCGCTGGCCGTCCACGTATCTATCGTTATGACTTTGCGAGCGGCAACGCCACTAAGATATCTACTGGCGGCTATGCTGCCAGTCCGCAGCTGAGTTTTGACGGCACGCGCATGGCTTATCTGAACGGTCGGCAAGCGGCGGTCATGACTCTATCAACCGGGCAAGTCGTCAATCTAGCAGAAACCGGTCTTGATGAGCCAGCACGTTTATCACCCAGTGGCAGTTATGCCGTTTATCCAACGCGAAATATGCAGGGCAGCGCACAAAAGGGTGGTAGCCTAGTCATACGGTCATTGTCTGGCGGTACAAGCTATACTATCAGTAGTAAGGCAGGTGGAGTAGTGCGGTCACCGACGTGGGGACGTTAACCTTTAAGTTCTAGAATTAGTATTAAATAATCTGTGTATTAAACAACTTATATATTAAACACTTAATGAGAAAAATATGGCGCACAAAAAAAAGAATGTACGGAAAAAAGAATGTCCTGTCTGCCAACGAGAGTTTAGCTGGAGCAAGAAGCTGGATAAAAACTGGGATAGTATGGTCTATTGCTCAGACAAATGTCGCCGGATTAAGAAGTATGAGGGCTTAGATCATCAGAAATAAGATTGAGAGGGAATAGAAACTAGAGATGCTCTAAGTCTGGCTTAATGAGTTAACAGTGTAAGGAAGACTATGGCACATAAAAAAGTAAACCTACCGCAAAAAGTCTGCCCTGTCTGTCAGCGGCCCTTTAGCTGGCGTAAGAAGTGGGAAAAGGATTGGGAGCAGGTTATTTATTGTTCTGAGCGGTGTCGGCGGGGTAAGGCTCACGACGATAGAATAAGTAAGCACTAATATACCTATAACTCTTGTAATTGCTTAATTAACCAACTGTGAATGGGACTGTCGCTGGTACGTGGATGCCATGCCGCTATGACCATGAATGTCGGTGGTAAGTCCTCCACTTCTAATTTTTTAACCTTACTACTGGGTAATAGTCGCGCAGGATAGAAGGCAATCATATCGGTGGTATGTAGGATATCGGGCACCGCCGAAAAGCTAGGAACCGACATAACAATATTTCGCTTAAGACCTCTTGCTGCAAACCATTGATCGTGAGAGCCGCGCAGATTCGCACGCGAAGGGGATACCACCAGCTGCGGATGAGCGGCAATCTGCGCCAGTGTTAGTGGCTCTTTTATAAATTCGTTGCCACAGCCCGTAATGCATAAATGCTGCTCTTCAAGCAACGTCACATACGCTAAGTTGTCAGGAATAAACTCTGGAAAGGTAATCAGTAAGTCCAGTTCGCCTGCCGTAATAAGCTGATTAATATTGTCGGAGGCAAAGTCGCGTACTATTAATTTTAGACCGGGTGCTTCTCGGCGCGTAATATTAAAAAGCTGCGGTAGCAATGCCTGTGTTGCGTAGTCGGTTGCACTAATCGTAAACACGCCTTTATACGTCTGCGGCGAAAACACATCAGGCTCTAACAGTGCCTCTAGCTGCTTTAATATAAGGCTAATGGGCTGCTGCATCGATAGCGCTTTTGGCGTTGGCACCATGCTATTGCCTTGGCGAATAAATAAGCGATCATCAAATAAATCGCGCAACTTACGCAGTTGCTCACTAATGGCTTGTTGCGTTAGCCCTATTTTGCGTGCGACTTGCGAGAGGTTTTTTAGATCAAGCAGCGCCTGTAGCACTCTAAGCTGTTTAATATCGAGCCGATTAATACCATTCATAGTTGTATCTTAAACAAAAAACGGTTGTTTCTAATTGTACCTGTAAAACTCTATGCTTACCAACATTGCTTAAGCAACCAATCAAACCTCAAAATAGGTTACGTGGTTCAAATGATAAGCCCATCAGTTTGCTTTAAAAGAGAGTTTTATGACACAACCTATTCCAAATACCAACACTTTATTTTCATCTGTAAAACTTGGACCTTATACGCTCAAAAATCGTATTGTGATGCCAGCGTTGACACGCTCTCGCAGCACACAACCTGACAATATTCCTAACGAGTTGATGGCGAGCTACTATGCCCAGCGCGCCTCAGCAGGCTTTATGGTAACCGAGGGCACACAGATTGAGCCAAGAGGCCAAGGCTACGCATGGACACCAGGTATACACTCACAAGCCCAAATTGAAGGCTGGAAAAAAACAACGCAAGCCATACACGCTAAAGGCGGTATTATTTTTGCTCAGCTTTGGCACGTAGGCCGCGTGTCTCACACCAGCTTACAACCAAACGCAGCCCAACCTATCGGGCCTTCTGCTATAACTGCTGATAATGTAAAAGTATTTATCGAAACAGGCCCAGGCGAAGGTGCTTTAGATGATCCAAGCGCGCCACGTGCCCTTAGCACGGACGAGGTTGGCGAGCTAGTAAATATGTACGCCCAAGCAGCACGCAATGCATTAGAAGCTGGCTTTGATGGTGTAGAACTTCATTGTGCTAATGGTTACTTAGTGAATCAGTTTATCTCTGAGCACAGCAATACACGTGATGACCAATATGGGGGTTCGCTGACCAATCGTCTGCGCTTCTTAAAAGAGATCGTCGCAGCTGTCAGTGACGTCGTTGGTGCTGATCGTCTGGGTGTGCGGTTTGCGCCTTTATTTACCAGTACCAACGAGACCCGCGTGTATTTAGGTCTGGTAGAATCAGACCCTCACAACACTTATGTTGAAGCGGTCAAAGTGCTCGAACAAGCGGGCATTGCTTACTTATCAATTGCTGAAGCCGATTGGGATAATGCTCCTGATTTACCGGAGTCATTTTATCAAGCGGTCAGAGCAGAGTTTTCAGGACGTATTATCTATGCAGGTAAATATACTGTAGAGAAGGCAGTCAATATGTTATCTAAAGATTATGGTGATTTATTTGCCTTTGGTCGTCCTTTTCTTGCTAATCCCGACTTACCTGAGCGCATAGCCAATAACTGGCCACTCAATGAGGCCGATCCTACCACTATGTATGGCGGCACTGACATTGGTTATAGTGATTACCCTTATTACCAAAATAGTTAAAAAATAAAAACAGTTAAAAAATAAGGCCATTCGTGGCCTTATTTTTTTGTTTATGCCCTTAGCCTTTTTATGTGTTTTAAGCTATTTTAGATGAGTCATGACAATACAGCTGGCGCAAGAAGTGGGAAAAGGACTGGGAGCAGGTGATTTATTGTTCTGAGCGGTGTCAGCGGGGAAAAAATGAGAGTTGAGTTTTTATTTCGGCAGAATATAATATACTAAATAAAATATTGAGCTAGTCAATATCGATACCACGAATTCAAAGTTACTTAAAAGAAACGAATAAGATAATGAGTAAGAGTGTTAAAGCTACATTAAACGCTTGGTAAACAACGATAATATTTTTCATGTTACCAATATTTTTGGTTAGGTACTGTTTATGCTTAGATAACTTTTTTTCTACAACCCCTGAATCCAACTGGATAAGATTAATCTTATTTTGTATTTCAATCTCTAAGCTACTGACATTCGAATATGTTTTTGAGGTGACAAAGTAGTTAAATGTTGACCATACTACAATAGTTAATATCACAAAATATAGAGAAAGTGCTTCACTTTGGAATTTCGATAGCAGATAGATGTAAACACCAAACTGTAATGGTATAGCCATAACTTTACTATGAAAGCTAGAAGTTAGCTCTTGCAGTTTTTCAACGTAATCAGAAAGGTCTTTATTGAATTTTTTTTCAAACTCTTCGAAAGAAAAGTTATGTTGATAAAGGCTTAAAGCATTCTCTGCATTTAAGATTAAAAAATTAAAATTAGTTAAAATCGCATACAAGTCTTTTTTAGGTTTGTCAGATAAAAGCCTCGCTATAGCATCTTTAAAGAAACTTGGGAAGTTATCAGTATCTAATAGATGTTCTAACTTTCCAAAGTCTAACTCATGTGTCGTACTATAATAATTTATTCTATTCGCATCAGAATGGTAGCCTATAGCTACTTTTCCATAAGTACTTGAAAGCAAAAAAAATATCTTATTGATTTCATCATCAAAATCGATTATTTGATTGTCTATCAGAATAGATTTTAATCTCAGAAAATATTGAATATTCCTTAACAGACAATTTTGTGGAATGTGAGTATTTAAAATAATATAATTAACTGAATCACTTATAATTTTAGTATGTTTGAGAGCATCACTAAGGTTTTTAAATATTTTAATATCTTTATTTTCAAGTTTTATTTTAAAATAATCACCTTCAATGTGATGTTCTATACTAAAGGAATCAAGTATATCTTGATGTATTTGATACTTATTACTGATTGAGAGCTCTCTAGTATTTTTAGAGGTATCTTCCTTGAGACACACTCCTAAAACATCGAGGAGCTTTTCGATATCAGTCATCGTAATCAGTACTCCTATGTTTCTGTTCATTAATAATTCTTACTAAATCTTGTGACTTAATGAGAATTGTTTCATTATCATCTAAAATTCGAATATCTTCTTCATTGAATTTATCATAATTTGCTTGTATCCAAATCCCATCAGCTTGAGCAGTAATTTTGTAAAATTTATTTAAAAACTTACCTTTTAGTTTAAACTCATGACTAATTTCTATATTTTGCGAATCACAATAATCTATAATTTTATTAGGGTCTTCAAAAACATATTCGCTTAGACTTCTAATATTAACAAGTCTATTACTCTGGTTTTTAGCATAGTTATAGACTTGCCTCTTAACTTCGTCTCTATCTACACCTTCATCTAATTCAATATTATTAATTATTTCAAATAAATTTCCAGCATCTATATTTTCTGAAACTGGATTCGAGATACCTATCCAGTTTGTAAAATAATCTGAGACATTAGTGTTACCCTTAACCAACTGTAGGTATCTAGAATCTGGATTATTTAATAAATTGCTTATATTGATTCTGACGCCCATAGCGAAGTGTTTAACATCAAGGTATCGAACAAGTTCCAAATCCCAACTATTGTTAGGATTTTGAAACTCGATATTTGAACCTGTTGTCTTACGGACAAAGAATACTCCAAGGTAGTTATGGCTAGCAACTCTATAAAGAGTAAATACTAGATAACCTCCTTTAGCACTAGATAGATTAAATATTTGTTGATATAAGTTTGTACATAATAATTGTGACACAGTTAATAAATCAATGTTTTCAAAATCATCAATAGTTGATTTAAAGCCTAATTCTATCTCGGAAAGAACTGCTCTATTGATAGTTCTATTAGAAAAGGCACTATTAAGCGTTTCTACTATTTCAATTATTTGTTCATTCTCGGAGTTTATCAAGCTAGTTGTCACCATAAGCCGGTTTAAGCGGCTTTTAATTTATCCTGTTTCTGCTCTTTTACTGGGTTCAATGTCGTCGGCCCAACTGGTGAGCAGTTTCTAACCTCTTTTGAGCCCCAACGTATAGGGTTTTCAGCTTTAGCGAGATCCATCGTCATCTTACGCTGAGCTAATATCTCAACATCTTCACCCGTGTGGCGCTGATTGGGGGTCACAAAGCGAAGCTGACTGTGCTTATGCTCATAATTATACCAGCGAGTGAATGTAAGTACCCATCGTCTTGCATCATTCAGGCTTTCAAAGCCTTGTGTTGGCCAATTAGGGCGATACTTACAGGTTTTAAACAGCGACTCTGCAAACGGATTATCATTACTTACCCTCGGTCTACTATAAGAAGTAACCACACCAAGCTCATACGCTTTCATACGCATGGTTTGTGCTTTCATGGGTGCGCCATTGTCTGAGTGTAATACCACACCCGTGTGTAGCGCATTTTCACTGATTAACGTACGCTGTAGCAGCTCGGCTGCCAGTGTTCCTGACTCGTGATCATGCACTTCCCAACCGACAATCTTACGGCTATACACATCCTCAATCATGTACAGATAATAAAACTGCCCGCGAACAGGGCTTGGCAAATAAGTGATGTCCCAGCAGAACACTTGGCAGGGTCCTGTCGCCGTGAAGGTCTTTGGTGCCTTTGATACTCGAGGGGCAAGACTGCGACCTCGATGATTGAGTTGTTGGTGTTGCTTAAGTACCCGGTAAAAAGTGGACTCTGAACCATAATACAACCCCTCATCAAGCAGTGTCGGTACAATCTGGGTGGGCGGCAAGCTTGCAAAGCGTGGCAGGTTACACACGGCAATGATCGCGGCTTGCTCAGACGCGCTTAGCTTGTTCTTCGGTACGGGACGTATGGCATCTAATCGCTTGTCCCAGCTCACCTGACCCGCGCGGTACCAGCGCCGATAGGTACGTAAGCTAATTCCAACCTCTTCACAGGCAAGGTTAATTCTAGCACCTGACTGATTCGCGTCTTGTATCCACGCTAGATATTGTTTGCGCTCTGGCAGCAAGGTCAGTCGTCCTCGTGCTCCTCCCAAAACGCATCCAACTTTTTTCTGAGCACCAGTAAAGCGGCGGTTTCAGCCAACGCTTTCTCTTTTCGGGCAAGCTCGCGTTGTAGCTGTTTGATGTGTTTGCGATCCGTCTGCTGTTGACGCTTATCTTTAAGGCTTTGTTGTTTGCTGCTACTAAAGCCTTTTAGGGCGTCGCTACGCCACGCTTTGATTTGTTCGCTATAGAGTCCTTTACGGCGGCAGTATTCACTGAGTTCGGCTTCGCTTAGACTGCCGGTTTCAATGACGGTGGCAAGTTTGGTCGCGCTTGACCAGTCATTGGGGGTTCTCTTGTTTCCAGGCATGGGCTGACCTTGTTGTCGGGCTTGGTTGCGCCAATTATACAAAGTTTGTAGCCCAATGCCTTCATTTCTTGAGACTTCGGCGATGGATAGGTTCAAGGGTGGTTGTAGTTTGTTTAATATCGCCTGTTTACGTTCTTCACTATAGCGTGGCATGATGAGTCCTTGATGCCCCCATTTGGATTGTTTTTTTAGGGGTGACAACTATCCTGCCATAGGGGGCAAGCGCAAAATTAATGTTAAGTGTGGAAACTATTTTCAGTCAATTCCAACTAATAATCAGGCTCACAAAACCCACTGCTGATAGAGTTAAAATGAGTTTGGACAAAGTCTAAATAGTATTTATTTTCTAATTTTTGCCATATATCAAGGGTTAGTGCGTACAAACCAATCCTACATATTCGGGTTCAACCACTTCTCAGCGGTTTTCATGTCCCAATCTTTACGCTCAGCATAACTCTCTAGCTGATCGGTGCTGATTTTCCCCACGTTGAAGTACACACTGTCAGGATGCGAGTAATAAAACCCGCTGACGGATGAGGCAGGCCACATCGCGTAGCTTTCCGTTAAGGTCGTACCGATCGCATCAACCGTACCGAGCCATTCAAACAATTTACCCTTTTCGGTATGCTCAGGGCAGGCAGGATAACCAGGAGCAGGGCGGATGCCGATGTATTTTTCTTTGATCATTTCATCTTTGCTCAGAGTTTCTTCCGGCTGATAGCCCCAATAGTCTTTACGAATAAGCTCATGTAGATGTTCGGCAAATGCTTCAGCTAAGCGGTCAGACAATGCTTGAGTCATGATGGCATTATAGTCATCACCATTGGTTTTGTATTCTTCAGCGAGCGCCTCTGTACCCACCATGGAGACCGTAAAGCCGCCAAGGTAGTCGGTGTGCGCTTCTGATGGCGAGATGAAATCTGCCAAGCTAAAGTTAGGCTTGCCGCTGGCTTTGTCGCTTTGTTGGCGCAAATGCTCGAATTGATACGTTGGCTTACCGCCTTGTGCTGGATCGTTATCATAGACAGTAACCGTATCAGCACCGGTGCGCCGTGCAGGCATGAGCTTAAACACCCCTTTAGCAATGATTAATTTCTCATCAATCATTTTTTTGAGCATATCTTCTGCATTACCAAATAAGTCGCGCGCTGCTTCGCCAACCACATCATCTTGCAGAATTTTGGGATATTTACCCGCCAGTCCCCAAGAGATAAAGAAGGGCGTCCAGTCAATATAAGGCAGTAGATTGGTTATTGGATAATCGTCAAGTATGACTTGGCCTTGCTGGTTAGGAGTAGGCGGTACATAGTTGTCCCAATCATCCTTAAAGCCAATTTTGATTGATTCGGCATACGATATTTTGGCGGCTTTAGGTTGGCGTTTGGCTAAGCGTTCACGTACTTTAATATATTCTGCGCGAGTTTCATCAATTAGGCCTTGGCGGTTTTCTTTTGATAGCAATTTAGTGACCACGCCGACCGCGCGTGAGGCATCAGACACATAGATGACGCCGTTGTTTTGATATTGTGGTTCGACTTTGACGGCTGTATGAGCTTTGGACGTGGTCGCGCCGCCAATCATCAGTGGTAAGGTTATGCCGCGCTCTTGCATTTGCTTGGCGACATAGACCATCTCATCGAGGCTAGGAGTAATCAAGCCTGATAGCCCGATAATATCGACTTTTTCAGCAAGCGCGGTATCGAGGATTTTTTCACACGGTACCATCACGCCCATATCGACAATGTCATAGCCATTACAGCCGAGCACCACGCCGACGATGTTTTTGCCGATATCGTGGACATCGCCTTTGACCGTCGCCATGAGGATTCTACCTTTGGTTTCCCCTTCAACTTTTTCGGCTTCGATGTAGGGATTGAGCCACGCGACAGATTGTTTCATCACCCGAGCGGATTTGACCACTTGTGGTAAGAACATTTTACCCGCACCAAATAAATCGCCAACGATGTTCATACCATCCATCAAGGGCCCTTCAATGACCTCAAGCGGTTTGGGATATTTTTCCCACGCCTCTTTGGTATCCGCTTCAATATAAGTAGTGATACCTTTGACTAAGGCGTGAGCAATGCGTTTTTCGACTGTGTCTTCACGCCATGTCAGATCGACTGTGCTGTCTTTTTTCTTCCCACCAAAGCTGTAATTTTCAGCGACGGTCATCAACTGTTCAGTAGCATCTTGTCCCGTCTCACCTTGGTTGCGATTGAACATCACATCTTCGATGGCATCGCGCGCTTCTTTAGGGATATCGTCATACAGCTCAAGCATGGCGGGGTTAACGATACCCATGGTTAGACCAGCTTTGATAGTGTGATATAAGAATACTGAGTTAATGGCTTCACGAATGGGGTTACCACGGAAGCTGAACGAGACATTGGACACGCCGCCCGATACCATAGCATTGGGCAGATTATCAGTAATCCAACGTGTGGCATTAATAAAGTCGGCGCCGTAGTTATTATGATCAGTGATACCAGTGGCAACCGCAAAGATATTGGGATCAAAGATAATATCTTCTGAAGGAAAGCCCACTTCATTGACCAATACATCATAGCTGCGCTGACAGATGCCGGTTTTGCGCTCGTAGGTGTCGGCCTGCCCCTCTTCATCAAAGGCCATCACGATGACCGCTGCCCCGTAACGCATACAGAGACGCGCTCGTTCGACGAACTCATCATGACCTTCTTTTAAGGAGATGGAGTTAACAATTGATTTGCCTTGGATACGCTTCAGACCTTCTTCGATAATGTCCCATTTAGAAGAATCAATCATCAAGGGCACACGGCTAATATCGGGCTCACCCGAAACCAAATTAACGAAATGAATCATCGCCTGTTTGGAGTCGAGCATGCCCTCGTCCATATTGATATCGACGACTTGCGCACCGCCTTCGACTTGGTCACGAGCGACATCAAGTGCTTCGGTATAGGCTTCGGTTTTAATCAAACGCAAGAATTTCTTGGAGCCGGTAACGTTGGTACGCTCCCCGACGTTGACGAACAAGCTTGCAGGGGTGATGTTAAACGGCTCAAGTCCGGATAAGCGGCAGGCAGGTGGAATCTCAGGAATCACACGCGGCGGGAATTTAGCCACCATATTGGCAATTTGGCGGATATGCTCAGGTGTGGTACCACAGCAGCCACCGACGATATTCAAAATACCCGCTTTGGCAAAGCCTTCGAGTAGGGCAGTGGTTTCCTCTGGCGTTTGGTCGTATTCACCAAACTCGTTGGGCAAGCCCGCATTTGGATGCGCAGAGACATACATGTTGGCAATATTGGAGAGCGTTTGAATATGTGGTCTGAGTGCATCAGCGCCTAGCGCACAGTTAAAGCCCACAGAGAGCGGCCTGGCGTGGCGGACTGAGTTATAAAACGCCTCAGCTGTTTGCCCTGAAAGCGTGCGACCCGACGCATCGGTAATCGTACCCGATATCATAATCGGCAACTCAAAACCGATATCATCAAATACACCGGTTACCGCAAAGATTGCTGCTTTGGCGTTCAAGGTATCGAAAATAGTTTCGATTAGGATAATATCAACGCCGCCTTCCATCAGCGCCAGTGTCGACTCGCGGTAATTAAGTACCAACTCATCAAAGGTAATATTACGGAAGGCGGGGTCATTAACATCAGGCGACAGCGAACAGGTACGTGATGTTGGCCCCAACACCCCAGCGACAAAGCGTGGCTTTTCTGGCGTCTTAGCGGTGAATTCATCAGCGGCTTCGCGGGCAAGTTTGGCGGCGGTCTTGTTTAGCTCTGGCACCAGATACTGCATATTGTAGTCGGCCATCGACAGCCGCGTGCCATTAAAGCTGTTGGTCTCGATGATGTCTGCGCCAGCAGCAAGATGATCGCTATGAATCTCTTTTACCATATGTGGTTGCGAGAGCACCAATAAGTCGTTGTTACCTCGAACATCTTGATTAATATCAGCAAAACGCTCACCGCGATAGTCTGACTCCTCAAGCTTATAGTTCTGAATATGGGTTCCCATCGCGCCATCTAGCACTAAGATTCGTAATGCCATTTGTTCAGTGATGCGCGCACGGGCAGTGAGCTGCTGTGCCTTATAAGGAAAAACCGCTGGCGGCGTCAGTATAAAATCATCACCGGCTGATGTGGCAGAAAAAGTAGGAGCATTATCGGCTGTAGAAGAGGTCATCGAGGTCATAGGAACGCTGCTTATATCGTCAATATTATTAAGATAGGATAGAAAGGGATAAGATTCAAAAGCAAAAAATGCAAATTCTTAGTATTTTAGCATGAAAAGTCCAGCTCTCGCGGGCATGTCTTTAGTCATCTTTAGCAATTAAGTTTAGAGATAAAAACAATAATGAATCTTAGTAGTCAACATGCTACCAAATAGGAGTAAAGACATTCATTCGACTTAGAATTATAAACAAAAATATTATGATCGCAAATTCGAATGAGTTACGAACTAAAACATATAAGATTGCTCAGTATTTGTACAATAAGTTTGCTTTTAAAATTAAAAATTACCATTTTGCTTAAAAACGAGGTGAAACTTACACGGCTATTACAAAAAGTAGCGTAAACACAAATTGCTTATATTATTTTATATGTTAATTTAATTTCAGAAGGATGGGTCTTTCATAAGACAATCTTATGAATACAGATTCATAAGATTGTCTTGTGAATCTGTATTCATAGCTTTTTTGCTGTTGAGCCTCAGTCAATCTTAGGATTATTTATCTTTGGAGAAGCACACGTAAACCGGTAAGAAAATAACTAGGATATACTTCATTATTAAGGAAAAAACTATGAAAATTACCAAAATCGCTACCCTAGGTGCATTAGCCGTATCAATAGCTGGACTTAGCGCCTGTAACAACATGATGCCACAAAAAGAGGCTGCAATGAAGGCGCCGATGCACAGCCAATCAATGGCAAAAATGAACGTGGTACAGCTTGCGCAAAGCAACCCTGACTTCTCAATACTAGTAGAAGCCGTACAAGCAGCAGGGCTTGGCAGTATGCTATCTGATCCTAACGCTCATTACACAGTATTTGCACCAACCAATGATGCCTTCATGCAAGCGTTGACTGAAACCGGCAGGAGCAAAGCGCAACTGTTTGCAAACAAACCACTATTAACTAAAATCTTAGGTTACCATGTCATCAGTGGTGATATGGCTATGTATGCCAAAGATGTTAAGCCTGGTAATGTTATGACAGCTAGCAATGATACCTTGATGGTAACCAGTCAAGGCATGTTGATGGATGAGATGGGACGTACTGCTAATATTGTGAAAACAGACATGGCAGCTACTAACGGTGTCGTACATGTCATCGATAAAGTGTTATTGCCTAAATAAACCTTAAGCAAGAATTAACGGATTAAATATATCTGTTATAAGAGGGTAAAGCTGATATTAATGTCAGCTGACGCTCACCATGAGCTGGCTGCTAAGTTGCCAATATTGGATACTTTCCGTATTAGCATTACTACTATTCAGCTCATTAACGTTTAGCAACTAACTAATTACTGATTGATTGATTGATAGCTACTTTGTCTAGCCTTAAAGATTTTTACTGGTCAAACAAGTTATTGATGAACATCTATAAGGACATAACCATGTTAAAAAAGAATTTATTATCCTTGGCAATGGCCATGATCGTATTGCCTTTAGCTGCCTGTAGTAACAACGAGGAAGTGGCTACACCAGTTGAGACTGATGCCGAAACGGTAGTAGTGGCTGAACCTGAAGTTATGGCTGAATCTGAGCCTATGGCCGAAGTTGACCCTATGGATGCTGATATGGCCGCCGATATGACTGCTACGCAAAGTATCGCTGAAATGGCTGCTGGCAATGAAAACTTAACAATTCTAACAGCGGCACTGCAAGCTGCTGGTCTTGATACTATGATGATGGAAGCAGGCGAATATACTGTATTTGCCCCAACTGATGATGCATTTGCTGCTGTATTGACCAAACTAGACGTAACTAAAGAAGAGTTATTAGCCAATACAGACTTGCTAAAAAGCGTTCTTCCGTATCACGTAGTTCCTATGGTTGTTAAAGCGGCAGATATTCCTTATGGCACTCCTATCGAGACTGTTAACGGTCAAATGATTACTATTAGTGATGCTAATGTTATCACTGATGCTAGCGGTAACATGGCCAATATCGTTGGAACAGATATGATGGCAACCAATGGCGTTGTTCATGTTATTGACACTGTATTATTACCAAAATAACAGTTGTTTGAATAAGACTGTTCGTAAATAACTTAATAGTAGACTAATCAAAGATAAGAAGCTCAGCTATACGCTGGGCTTTTTTGTGCGTGCAATTTCTTATCCATAGTAAGCTTTTATAAATAAAGCAATTAACACTATATATTTTAAGTAAGCCATAAAAAACCCATAACCGTAGCCATGGGAATTTTAGATTGCCTTAAGTATTATTAGGGCGTGTTGAACATTCACAAATAGGCACTGCTGATAGCTAAAATGGTTCCAGACAAGAGGCAAATTGACGATAATGCAGATGCCTTAGCTAGAGTTGCTACACACTGCTCATGAATAGCTGGGGGGGGGGCAATTTTAGCATCAGCCCTGAGGACGGAGTAAGCAAAGCACTGCTTTGCCCGTCCGCAAGACAAGAGCTATGCTCGCAGTGGGACAGGACTCTTTTTTGCCACTACTTCATTAAAACTATCCGCTTAGAATGACTAAACTAGATATTTTTAATCTTGAATCGACTAAAAAATAGTCTCTGTCAGTGCCATGGTCGAATGTTCAACACGCCCTAATGACGATTACTTTAATATCGTAGTTATGTCTTAACAAAAAAAGTAACGTATCTTGTGATTACTCTTTTTATATATAACGACGACAAGTTCGCATACCCTATGCCATTAGACAGTACATTGGCTTCTTCGTTATATTATTTATAATAAAAGGTGATTGATACTTACTTCTGAAACTGAAACCCAGACAGTTCATCAAGCGGGTCTGTTCCCTGTGATTACAGGAATTGACTAGAGTTCATAGCTTTACTTGTTTTAAATGTACTGGCTATTTTTTAGATCTTCGATCAAAAGACCTATCTCTGAAGGCTAATTATTGGATCACTAGCTATCCATATAACTAACGGTTGTCCCACAAAAAAGCTCGTGACCATCGCCACGAGCTTTTTTTGATTTTACCTAAGAACTACTTAAGGATTATTTGATAAGACTTACTTCAAATAGCCTTATTTAAGATCTTTATGTAGAGGATCTTTATTCATGTCTTCCATCTGTTTGCGATGACGCTCTTCCCAATATGGCGCGTTTTTGATACCAAATTTTGCGGGATCAAAACTATAGTGTTTCACGCCAGCTTTACGCTGTGCTTCGTAGTCTTTAAGCATGGTTAGAGTCGGACGGGCCACAATGAAGATGACTAAGATACCAACGATGTTCAACCAAGCCATCAAGCCAACACCAATATCACCAATAGCCCAGATATAGCCAGCTGAGTTAAGACCACCGTAGGCAACCATCGCCATGATTAAGATTTTGACTAGGAATCTACCGATTTTACCTGCTTCTTTTCCTAGAAAGCGGGTTAAGTAAGCAACGTTTACTTCAGCGATATAGTAATAGGCCAAAATAGTAGTAAAGGCAAAGAAGAATACTGCGACGGCAATAAAGACATTACCGAAGGAACCGTATACTGATTCCATCGCCATCTGCGTAAAGGATGGTGAGCTAATTACAACATCGGCTGGTACGTTCTGTACCAAGAACTCACCGTCAGGCAGTGTACCTTGGATATTATAAGTACCCATGGTCAAAATCATGAACGCAGTAGCAGAACATACCAATATTGTATCGACATAGACTGAGAATGCTTGTACTAAACCCTGCTGTGATGGATGCTCAACTTCTGCAGCAGCAGCAGCGTGAGGGCCTGTACCTTGACCGGCCTCGTTGGAGTAAATACCACGTTTAACACCCCAGCCGATAGCAGCACCAAAGCCTGCTTGAGCGGTGAAAGCGTCGCCGACAATCATACCAAATACTTGTGGAATCATCTCATAATTAGCGAACATAATGAGCAAGGCTAAGACAATATAACCGATTGCCATAAAAGGTACTGCGTATTCGGTAAAAGTTGCAATACGCTTAATACCACCAAAGATGATAATACCTAGGACCACTAAAATAATACCTAGCGCCACTAAACGCATAGAGCCGACTTCTAATGCGCCGACATTCACTATAGTACCTTCGCCCATGACCTGTGCAAAGGCATTGATAACGCCGTTTGCCTGCACACCTGGTAGGAATATTCCACAGGCTAAAATAGAGGCAATCGCAAACAGGACGCCATACCATTTTTGACCAAGTGCCCGCTCAAAGTAATAGGCAGGGCCACCACGATATTCACCAGTAATCTCGTCTTTTTCTTTGTAAATCTGTGCCAGTGTTGATTCAACATAAGCGGTTGAAGCACCTAAGAACGCCACAACCCACATCCAAAATACCGCACCTGGGCCACCGAAGCCGATAGCAGCTGCTACCCCTGCGATGTTACCCATACCCACACGTCCGGCAAGCGATACCGCAAGTGCCTGAAATGATGAAATACCATCCTTACTAGACTTACCTGTAAATAGTAATTTTATCATTTCACCGAACAGACGCACTTGTACGAAGCGCGTCATGATGGAATAGAACAGACCAGCACCTAAGCATAAGTAAATTAATGCTGGGCTCCAAATAATTCCGTTTACTACATTGACTAAACCTTCCATATCTCTATTCCTAGTACTGTCTCAAAGTGGCTATGCTTGTCTAACTGTTTAAGCGAGATGTATAAACTAAACGTAACGACTTAAATTTATAGTCACTTAACCACTCAGGATAGCTTGTAGTTGTCCGTGTATATCCGCTTGCCTTATTACCAACACTGACAGTATCAATATTGTTTAATCAATACTATTTATCAAAATCAGTGCCGATGCTAAAATTAGCTGCGGCTGCAATTCCTTTTGCCATTTTAATCATTGCAATATCATGACGTCACGCAGTAAGAGTGGATAAATAACAAAAAAACCAGCGAATAAAGCAGTTGGTTACTATAGTTAAATACCCAGCAAAAGAGTGACAGCATTCAACGTGCAACTAGCCGTCATGATGGTCTCAACTTGCCCATAACTCTCAGTCAAATGACTGTTAATACCCATCGCTATTGATTTAAGCGGCAATTATTTATCAGGTATCTCAACCGTTATTGATAAAAAATTGATGGCCATTCAGCTTGGTATTTGTGCTAGTTATACGATAAGTTGAGAAAAACAATTGATAATTCGTACTCTGCCTATACTAATTGAGTAACAAATCCACTACCGATTGTGTGCAAAACATACGGTTAAGTAACTGCAATTTGCCACAAATATATGTTGATTACTAGATTTTTTTTTGATTACTGCATACTTTTTGTTTTAGAAGGGTCGTTAGTAAACGGATGTGTGGTCATATAGAGGTTTTGAGAGAAAGAATTTTTTAGGGGATAGTATTAAAAGTAGTGATTCATATTGAGACTCTGCCGTTGTGTTTTGGTAACGGTGAGTTGTAAAATAGCAATGTTAACGCCATTATTAGCAGCATATGTTTAGGCTATAGAGCCAGCACTGTATAATCGCTATCATAATTGATAACTGTCTAAATGTTGTTTTCATATAAGCTTTTGTATTACAGGTGTTTATATCATAGACCCAGATATCACAGAAACCTGCTATAAAGACCTACTATAAATAGGCGCACAGATAACAAATGCTTATCGTAGTAGATAAAAAAGTTATCAAGGCATGTGTTACCGGTTATCTATAGTTATTTATTATTCTTAGGAGAGACAAATATGTCGCGTAAAGCTATTATAAAACCTATGTTACTATCAGTAGTATTGGCAATATCAGCCGTCAGCTTAAGCGGTTGTGGCTATAATAATCTCCAGTCACAAGACGAGCAGGTGACTGCCTCATGGTCAGAGGTTGTCAACCAATACCAACGCCGTTCTGATCTGGTTCCTAACTTAGTTAAAGTCGTCCAGCAGTACGCCGATCAAGAGCAAGACGTCTTTACGCAAGTGGCCGAAGCGCGTTCACGTGCAGGCGGCATCACCTTGACTCCGGAAGTACTCAATGACCCACAAGCAATGGAGCGCTATGCAGAAGCACAAGCACAGATGGGCGGTGCATTATCACGTCTGATGGCTGTTTCTGAGCGTTACCCTGAGCTAAAGTCTGATGCGTTGTTCCAAGACTTGCAAGCGCAGCTAGAAGGCACTGAGAACCGGATTGCGGTTGCTCGTAATCGTTATATCCAAGAAGTACAAAGCTATAACACTACTGTGCGTCAGTTCCCAACCAATATCACCGCAAAAGTATTTGGTATGGACGTAAAACCAAACTTTACGGTAGCGAATGAAGAGGCCATCTCTACTGCTCCAAGCGTTGACTTTGGTGAAGACGATGCGGCTACCGCTCAGTAGTTTTTAACTGATCAATAGTCTTTAATCAACAAGCTTGAAAGTAAAACGGTGCTACAGGTTATACGATAGGTTTTTATTACTATAAAGTGTTAGTGTCGGTTGGCACAAGCGGCGGCTTTATCGGTTAGGTTGGAATTTTTAATACATCATTGAGCGTCGCACGATAGCCCAATTTAGCACGACATAATTCAGCACGGATGTTACTCGAGGTGGTATAGACTAGATGAATAATTCAAAAGCAATCGTATCGGCATTACTATTCATTATCGGTGCCAGTAGTGCACCCGCGCTGTATGCCGCTCCGAATGACGTTGCTGTCGCTGCTGATAGCACCTCGGATATGCAAAATCGTAGTGTTGAGGATTTAGTGGCCTTGGCCAAAGCAGGTGAGGCCAATGAAGCTATCAATGATGCGGTGTTGGGCAACGAGGCCATTAATGAGGCAGTGCTTGGCAACGATGCTTTGAATCCCAATGCGGCTGCTGATAGTACAAACAAGGCTGATGCACAAACCAAATCCGCAACCCCTTTACCGCCTGTTGAGTCGAGTGCGGCTACTATCGATGCCGATAAGCTGATATTGAACGAACCGGTCGTTGATCAGGCCAATATCTTAACGGCCCAGCAAAAACAACGCTTGACTGAGCAACTGAATAGGATTTATCGGCAAGGCCTAGCCCAAGCGGCGGTCGTTATTGTACCGACTACTAACGGTCTACCCATATTTGATTATGCGTTGCAAGTGGCGGACAAATGGCAACTGGGTGATAAAGACATTGATGACGGCTTGCTAATTGTGTTGGCCGTCAATGACCGTGAGATCTATATCCTAAGCGGTTATGGGTTAGAAGGTGTGATGCCAGACTCTGTGCTTAATCGCATTATTCGTGAGGATATTACCCCACTTTTTAAGCAGAACGACTATGCTGCTGGCCTTTTTGCAGGTGTTAGTGCTCTTGAGGCTCGTTTAAATGCAGATCCTGAAGTATTAGCCCGTGCCGATGCGCAGGCCGCTGAGCGCAGTGCTCAGCAAGGAGAAGATGAAAACCCATCTTCGATCGCTTTATTCGTTATGGCTATGATATTTGGCAGCTTTATCACTAGTATCTTTGGCCGAATATTTGGCTCTATTTTGACCGCTGGTGGATTTCTTGCCGGCTCACTAGCCTTAGGCGGTGGCCTTTTTATGACCATTATCATGGCCATATTTCTATGGTTGTTCTTGATTTCGCGTGGTTCAGGCGGTGGTCGTGGAGGTCGCGGCGGCGGCATGGTCTTCCTGCCAGGATTGGGTGGCGGTAGCAGTGGCGGCGGATTTGGCGGAGGAGGTTTCGGTGGTGGTGGTGGCGGCTTCGGCGGCGGCGGTGCTGGCGGTTCATGGTAGACTCATTCATTAGGCTATATTTACTAAGTGATAGTACTTACTAGGCCATATTTATCAGATTACAGTCAGCAATGGCGTACTTGAGGAAATAATATAATGGCACAAAACAACTTACCCTCATCACAGGCAAGTTTTGCCCGCTGGTGGCGACAAGTCCTGTTTGTCCCGATGCTGCATAGCAGATGGCTGACATCAGAGGCCAAAGCGCGTTTGACGACCAAAGTGACCAAAGCAGAGCGTGGACATCGCGGTGAAATATTCTTAGTGATAGAAAACAATTTGCCCATCCAAGAGGCCTATCATATCAACTGCCGCACGCGCGCTATTGACTTATTCAGTGAATATCAGGTGTGGGATACCGAAGAAAATACCGGTGTCTTAGTCTATGTGAATATCTGTGAACAAAGCTTAGATATTGTTGCTGACCGCGGTATAAGTGCGCACGTCAGTCCAACCGTATGGCGAGCGATGTGTGACAAAGCGGTGGCAGGTATCGCCAATAAAAAAACGGAAGAGAGCTTGACTGATTTGTTAGATGAGGTTGGACAGCTATTGGGTCAGTACTATTATCTTGAAGACAATCCGTCGGGTAATGAGCTGTCTGATACCGTAGTATTTCTAAAGTAGCTTTGATTGTTATAGTTAACCCAGTTTGGAAGCGATACAGTGCTACTGGGATGCTACTGTAACAAACGTTTTGCAGGCTCGAAGCACGCTTGCGAACAGCACGCCAGAAAAATTTATACCAGCAGCACGTTGCTATAAGTGACTCTCTTTTATTTTGAATCGACTATAACATCGCTTCAACTCTACATCAGAAAAATATATTTGTGCAAATTTTTGTATGAAACCAGAAAATAATGAAATTTTTAACCAAAATAAAAAACATGACCGGACCCACATGATTGACTTAATCAAAAGATTGCCAAAAGCCGAACTTCATTTACATATTGAAGGCTCACTGGAGCCTGAGCTGATGTTTAGGTTGGCTAAAAAGAACAATGTAGAGATTCCCTATGAGAGTATAGAAGATGTGCGGAATGCATATAACTTTACCAATTTACAAACCTTTCTAGATATATACTACGCTGGTGCCAATGTACTTATCAACAAAGATGATTTTTATGATTTAACTTGGGAATACATACTAAAATGTGTTGAAAACAATATCATCCATACTGAAATATTTTTTGATCCACAAACCCACACTTCAAGAGGAATACCTTTTGAAACGGTAATCACAGGAATCAAAGAAGCTCTGGCTGATGCAAAAGAAAAGTATGGCATTACCTCTTGTATTATCATGTGTTTTTTAAGGCATTTATCGCAACAAGAAGCCTTTGAAACTTTAGAACAGTCTTTTAGATTTAAAGAAGATATTATTGGCGTTGGTCTCGATTCATCAGAACTTGGAAACCCTCCCTCAAAGTTTGAAGCGGTATTTAAAAAAGCCAAAGAAGAGGGTTTTAAGTTAGTCGCGCATGCCGGTGAAGAAGCTGATTTTACCTATATTTATGAAGCTTTAGATTTATTGGCTATTGATAGAATCGACCATGGCGTTCAATCTATTAAAAGCCCAGAGCTTATGAAAAGGCTAAAAGAGGAACAAATGCCTCTTACCGTTTGTCCGAACTCAAACATTGAGCTAAAGGTTTTTCAAACCTATAAAGAACACAATATAAAAGAGCTTTTAGATTATGGCTTAAATATAAGTGTCAATTCAGATGATCCTGCCTATTTTAAAGGCTATATAAATCAAAACTTTATAAACTTATGTGAAAACCTACCAATAACAGAAGGCGATATAGTTACTTTGGTAAAAAACTCCTTCAAATCTTCATTTATAGATAATGATTTAAAAAATGAGTATTTAGCTAAAGTCGATGAAGCAATCTAATTAATTTTCCAGTAAATCGCTGCACTAAAAGTTACTTTGCTAGTCTTGCTACGAAAACAGTGCACTGATTTGATTGAACAGTTGCGGCATCACAACGCCGGCATTCGCTACTAGGGTGATGTCAACTACGGTATTGGGCGTAGGATTGGGGTTTATTTCGATAATCTTAGCACCGTTTTGTTTTGCTATTTGGGCAAGTCCAGCAGCAGGATAGACCAGACTGGAGGTACCAATACTTATAAATACCTCACAATTAGCGGCGGCATTTTCTGCCGTTTGCCATGCCTCAATAGGTAACGACTCACCAAACCAGACAATATCGGGTCTAATATAACCGTCACAATGGCCGCAATTTATTAATTGGTCTGCAAAACTAACTTGTTCATGGGCAACATTAGAAGAGTCAGAACCGTTCCAAAAATATTACTCAAATCTCACTAAATATATCTAACTAGCTAGATTTAAAATTTTCTTTCTGCTTCAATGCCATGCGCTACCTCTCGTTTGAGACTTAGACTGACTACGACTCCACAGACTTTTTTAATTGGCGATGGAACTCACCGACCAATGAGCGGGGTTATGCGACTGTTAAAATAACAGTCGCGTTATTTAAAATATTGATACTGGCGTTGAGATCGCGGTCATGTTTGGACTGACACTCAGGACACGTCCATTCGCGCATCTTTAGTGTTAATTCATCTTTGCCAAGGATGTGATTGCAGTTTGAGCAAGTCTTTGAGCTTGGGTAAAAACGACCGACTGACTTCACAACCTTGCCTTGCTCATTGGCTTTATAGATAAGCTGACGCTTAAATTCAAAGAAACCCAAATCACTAATGGCGCGTGACAGCTTTCTATTTTTAACCATGCCTTTGACATTAAGACTTTCAATCGCAATCACATCAAACTCTCTGACCAAGCTAGAGGTTATTTTGTGCAACGAATCCTGCCTGATACCTCTGATCTTATAATGCAAACGAGAGAGCTTGGTTTTCGCCTTTTCTCTGTTTTTACTGCCTTTTTTAGTGCGACTCAGGTTTTTATTGAGTGTTCTTAATTTGCTTAAATATTTAGCTAAGGGCTTAGGTGCTTTAATTTTGGTGCCGTCTGATAAAACTAATAAATCGGTAATACCAAGGTCGATACCAACGCTTTTACCTGTCTTGATAATCTTTTTAACCCTGTGGTCTAAATCAACTGCAACGCTGACAAACCATTTCCCGCCGCGCTTAGAGATGGTGGCCGCCATTATTTTACCGTCAAACCGTAAAGCCTCTTTCATGCGCACCCAGCCTAAATTAGGGATGCGAATGGATTTACCTTTAATGGCAAATTGGTCGTTAGAGAGACTGAATCTATCGTCTTTACCACGCTTGCGCGTGACGGGGTATTCAGCCAGCCCTTTAAAAAAGTTGTTATAAGCATCGCCCAGTTGCATGATTGCGGCTTGCGGGGCACATTTTGTCACTTCCGTCATCCACGGGAATAGCTCACGTTTAATGGCGTTCAATTCGCGTCTGAGCTTGGCTTGTGAGGGTCTGTTTAGATTTTTGGAATCAATCTCAATACCAGCCAATAAACAGGCGTCACGGTAGGCCTTGTCCTCTCTCTATTGACGTTGCCACTCATGCAAGGCCCAGTTGTAAGCTTTCCGCGCCACACCGCAAGCACGGGCAAAATGGTTCGCCTGTACGTTGTTTGGTTTGAGTTCGATGATATGACCACGGATCATAATACTTGTTTAACCGCCTCTATTAGTTTTTGATTTTTCTTGCTGCGAGAACCGTAGAGCCTCGCTGAAAATACAGTGATAATCTCTAATACATCTTGGGCTAATTCTTGCTCAAAACTAAGTTCCTCGCCTTGATTGATAATGACCACCTTAACATCACGCGCCTCACATAGCATAAACACCAATTCAGCACCAAAGCGTAAAAGTCTGTCTTTGTGGGTGATTACCAGTCGCTCGACTTTGTTGTCAAGAATGTCGTCAAGCAGGGTTTTTAAGCCTTTCTTCTTATAGTTCATACCACTACCAAAATCGGTGATTGTCTCGAAACGCCAACCTTGTTTGGCACAATAAAGTTCCAAAACCTGCGCTTGGCACTGCAAGTCATCTTTTTGGTCACGACTTGAAACACGAGCATAAGCAATGGTTTTTCGGTCTAATTTTGGTGGTGTATTTAAAGGGTGTGGTCTTACTTCATTTAAATCATAACGTCTGTGACCATTTTCGGTTCTTTTGGCGACTAACGTACCATCTTCATCCCAACGTCTTAATGTCGATTGAGCAACCCCAAAATGCTTGGCCGCCTCCCCAATACTAACCAGTTTTCCCATAACCCTATCTCTTTATTGTTTTTTAATTTACTTATTATAGATATAAATGATTAGAATTGGTTATATTTTAGGTAACTGTTCGTAACCCTGTTCATAGGGCGCATTACAGCGACTGCAACGATTACGCCAAAGATGACCGTGTAAATGGGACACGGTACTGCCAGCCTGCTCGTGTAAATCATCAACGTTTTGGGTAATTAGAGTCAGCTGTTGATTGTTTGATTCAGCGTGCTGTTGCCATTGTGCAAGGGCGTGGTGGGCTGGATTGGGTACTTTATCAGATACCAGTTGCCGACGCCATTGATACCATGACCATACCAGCTGCGGATCACGCGCAAAGGCTGCACAAGTCGCCAAATCCTCAGCACGATATTGCGACCATAAACCAGTTTGCTTATCTCGAAAAGTAGGAATGCCGCTTTCTGCCGAAACCCCTGCTCCGGTTAAGATACAAATGCGCTGTTTTGAGACTAATAATTTGGCAGTACGCTGCACTTCAACGATTAACTCTGACGACAATTCTGCTAACATAGCTTAACCCTTGCTAATAATGGATGCATAACCCTATGATAGACGGAATTTGGTGGCTTGTCATATTGCTAGCGGTGGTTGCCAGTTTGTGGCTACTGGCCTATCTGCGCGGTGCTAAAAGTGATGATAAAACCAAGGCATCTTCGCGTGCAAAAATATCTCCTAATGATGGCCTGCAAAAAACGGCTGCCATGCTCAAACAATATTTCCCTGATTACCGAGTGTCCCGTAAGAACAATCATTTACTTGTCATCAAGCAGGGCAAAAAAATCGCGATGATTACCATTGATAAAAAGCTCGCTACTGGTCAGCGCCGTTTAGGTGACGTGCCTATTATTAATTATCACCGCACACCTAGCCGTGCTCAGCTGAGCACTAATTTACAAGATGCAGAGTAGGGCTACTTATCGTTTTAATAGTAGCCAAACGGTCACTATCACCCAGAATGCAGATGCAAAAAACAATGCAGCCATGACATCTCCCAATCCTTGACTTTTATTAATATAGAAGTTCCTAAAGGGTTTTAGAGGTAATACTAGATAAGGAATAAGTGGCGCGAGGATAAGACAAATCAAAGAAGTGGTGCGCTCGGCGGGAATCGAACCCACGACCCTCGGCTTCGGAGACCGATACTCTATCCAACTGAGCTACGAACGCATGATGTGACTATTTATAATGTACTGTTCAAAATACTGCCGATTAATGGTTAATATTTTGAAGTATGTCAAAAAATAAAGACCGCTTAGTTTAACAAATAAAAGCCAAAAAGCCAATGAGTGAGGCCAGCTATTAAGGTTTTTTGAGAAAAAACAACATAGTCAGCAAACAGGCATGGCAATCCACCCCTCTTTTCCCTTATAATGTCAGGGAGAATGACCATTGATGATCACCGATTACAATTGTGCCCGCTGACCTAACGACCGTTTGCTATTGATGACTGTGCGTTATCACAGGAGGACAAACAGGACGTTTACGTTGTGCCAGCCCCTTGTATATGTAATAAGAGAACGTGACGAATGAGAAAAGTAGTGATGTTATCGGCAGCTGCCATTCTAGGAATCGCTAGTATCGCGGTGAGCCAAGCTGAAGATATCGGAGATACGCCTGTAACTGTCTCTGATGTAGCAGAAGCACAGGACGTTGTCGATAAGGCACCTGAAGTGCTAGGTGATGATGTACAGGCTGCCGCCGACACCACAGATGCTGCTCCTGCTGACGAGACTGCGCAAGCAGCGCCTGCTGCTGACGAAGAACCTGTTCCTGTCGAAACCCCGCAAGTGCAAAAGCTAATTGCCTTATATCCCAATTTAATCGCACGTATTCAGCCTGTTGGCCAAGTGTGTTTTGAAGAAGGTGATATTTGTAATGTGACTGTGCGCTCGTCTGGCCCCTCAGCGGGTGACGGCCCTCGTGATGGTGGTACGGTATATAATGCTGTTTGTCAGACCTGTCACACAGCGGGCTTGCTCGGTTCACCGATTTTTGGTGACGCGGGCGCTTGGGGACCACGTATTGCTAAGGGCAAAGAGACCCTATATACGCATGCTATAAATGGTTTCAACGCTATGCCAGCTAAAGGTGGTGCCGATATTCCTGACGAAGAAGTTCAAAATGCAGTAGATTATATGGTGAGTGCAGCCAGTTAGTCTGATGGCTATTCATATTTTGATCTGTGTCTGATGTTATTCAATAACAGATGAAATTGCTTATTTATGATATGCGTTACCAACTTGTAAAGTGCCTATTTCAGTCTATGAGATAGGTGCTTTTTTTATGATTGGTATTATTAATGTTGTGCTTGCATTAAAGCATGGTTGAAATTTGCCAATCGTAACCTTATTTTAAGACATTACACTATCCATCCTAAAAATGAATTTTATAATCCAATAGAGGTATTCATGTCTGAGGTACCAGCGCTTTCCGTCCAGAATTTATCCAAAACTTATGACAACGGGTTTTCGGCGTTAAAAAATGTCACCTTAACCGTGCCGCAAGGTGGGTTTTTTGCGCTACTGGGGCCAAATGGGGCGGGTAAATCAACGATGATTGGTATTATCAGCTCTTTGTTTCAACCGACTAACGGTAGTGTGCATATTTTTGGTGCTGACCTATTAGCCAATCCTTCGGTGGCCAAGCAGTATTTAGGCATAGTACCGCAAGAATTCAACTTCAACATGTTTGAAAAAGTAGAAGATATTCTGATAACCCAAGCAGGTTATTTTGGTATTTCTGCCAAAGAGTCAAAACCACGCGCCGAGCGCTTACTCAAAGCCTTGGGTCTATGGGATAAACGAGACAGCAAATCGCGCGAGTTATCTGGCGGTATGAAACGACGCTTGATGATTGCTCGCGCGTTGATTCACAAGCCCAAGCTGTTAATTCTTGATGAGCCAACCGCTGGTGTCGATATTGAGTTGCGTCGCTCGATGTGGGAGTTTATGCAGCAAATTAATATTGAAGAAAATACCACTATTATTCTCACCACTCACTATTTAGAAGAAGCTGAGCAGCTGTGTAAGCGTATTGCGATTTTGGATCATGGTGAGATTCGTATTAATACTGAAATGAAAGACTTGCTGGCGCAATTGTCCGTTGAGACCTTTGTGTTAGATTTGACTCAACCGCTCACTCAGCCTTTAGTCATCGATAAAGTAACAGAGATTGCCCAGCCTGATGAGCTAACTGTGGAAGTGACTTTGAGTAAAGGCGAGACTCTCAACTGTGTCTTTGAGCAGCTCACCAAACTTGAAATAGAGGTTGCCAGCATGCGTAACAAATCTAACCGTCTAGAGGAGCTATTTATGCGGCTAGTAGACAAAAACGTTCAGAGTGAGGACAGTATGAAGGAAGCAGGGTTATGAAACAGCCAGTAACTATAGATCCTAATGAGACCATGTCTTGGGCCAAAAAGTGGATTGCTTTTCAAACTATATTAGTAAAAGAGATTCGTCGAATTCTTCGTATTTGGCCACAAACCCTGTTGCCACCGGTCATTACCATGGCTTTATACTTTGTCATTTTTGGTAAGATGATTGGCTCGCGGGTAGGGGAGATGGGCGGCGTACCGTACATGCAGTTTATCGTCCCGGGGCTCATCATGATGGCAGTGATTACCAATAGTTATTCTAACGTGGTATCGAGCTTTTTTAGTGCTAAATTTACAGCCAGTATTGAAGAGCTGTTAGTATCTCCAGTTTCTAAGCACGCCATATTAATGGGTTACATCGGTGGCGGTATTTTTCGCGGTCTGATTATTGCTCTTATCGTCTCTATTGTGGCGCTATTCTTTACTAAGCTGGGTATCGAGCATCTATTTGTCACTATATTTACGGTGCTTGGAACGTCTATCTTGTTCTCGCTTGGCGGCTTTATTAATGCGGCCTATGCACGCTCATTTGATGACATCACTATTATTCCAAGCTTCGTACTGACACCGCTGACCTTTCTTGGCGGGGTTTTTTATTCGATGGAAAACTTATCTACATTTTGGTACAACGTCTCACTACTGAATCCTATCGTCTATATGGTTAACGCATTCCGTTACGGTATCCTCGGTCATTCTGATGTCAACGTTTGGTATTCGATGGTGGCCATTTTTGTATTTTGCGTGGTGTTTTATACTATCTCTTATCGACTACTGAGTAATGGCTCGCGGATTCGCTTGTAGATAAATATCGACCTAACTAAAAGTTATAGAGAGCAACGTTGGTAATAGATAACTATTAATAGTTAGTAATAAATAACAGTAACGGATAATGTTAATAAAAATTAGGTATGGTGAATACTAAATAAAATAGATACGGGTCATAAACTCATAAGGCTGGCAAAATTTTCTCGCTTGCTGTGCGGCTGCGCCACTCCAGAGGCTTCGAAACTTTCCCACAGCCCTGCTTACTGTATCCGTTTTAGAGTAGACCAACTGTATTACGAGGAAGTACGAATGAGCATTCATGGTATTTTAGGCGAGCAAACTACCGATTATCCTACTGAGTATAGCCCGCAAACGTTATATCCTATTGCCCGTAGTATTGGGCGTGACGTTATTGGTTGGCAGACAGATAAGTTGACGGTTGGGGTGGATTGGTGGCATGCGTTTGAGATGTCATGGCTCAATCCGCAAGGTATCTCACAGGTGGCGCTGGCACGCTTTAGTATTCCTGCCAGCTCGCCTTATATTGTTGAGTCTAAATCGTTGAAGTTGTATCTCAACAGTATTAACTTTACCGAATTTGACAGCTGGCAACAAGTAAAAACGTTGGTTGCAACAGACTTATCAGCTTGCGTACAAGCAGACGTACAATTCGAGTTATTTGCATTAGACGATGCTCAGTCAGGGTTGTTGATTAGTCAGCCTGAGGGCGTTTGTATTGATAATGCGCTAGCAGGCAGTACGGATAAAGTAGGGCTAAGTATTCATCCTGATGCGTCGTTGCTGAATAGTAATAAAGTAGAATCTAGTACTGTTAAAAAGAACGATAGCGACAATCAGCCATATACTTTTTATTCTAATCTACTGCGGAGTAATTGTCCGGTGACCAATCAGCCGGATTGGGGCACTTTAGCGGTCATTATGACCAGCACACGCGCAATTGATGATGCCGCTATGCTACGTTATATTTTAAGTTTTCGTCAGCATAATGGCTTTCATGAGCAGTGTGTGGAGCAGATATTTGCCGACTTAAGCCAATATTACGAGCCAAGCAAACTTATGGTACGCGCATGGTACACACGCCGGGGTGGTATCGATATCAATCCTTGCCGAATCAGTGAGCTGTCGTTACTGCCAGCGCCAAGTCGCTTGATTCGGCAGTAATTTGAGTGGTGAGGAAGCAGGTTTGTAAGACAATAATCATCTTTATATGATTTCGGTAATTTCCAACTGAATTATCAAACACAAAAAAAGCGCCTATTTCATTTAATGAGATAGGCGCTTTTGTATTAGCTAAGATTGTCTTATTAAACTATTTAATGCTTACTTTTGCTAAAACCTCTTCACGGTTTAACATTAGCTTTTCATTATCACGGCGATTGACGTACTCGTATTTGTCTTCAGCAAGGTTGCGGTCAGACACGACAATACGGTGCGGAATACCAATCAGCTCAAGATCCGCAAACTTAACGCCAGGACGTTCGTTACGATCATCTAACAAGACATTGATACCAAGCGCCTTTAGCTCATCATATAGCGCTGTAGCCGTTTGCATGACCGTATCTTCTTTGGATTTCATCGGCACAATAGCCACTTCAAATGGTGCGAGAGAATCTGTAACGTTGGGCGTTGACGGCCACATGATGCCAGCTTCATCATAATTTTGTTCGATAGCGGCGGCAATGATACGACTAACGCCAATACCGTAGCAGCCCATCATTAAAGTAACAGGCTTGCCATCTTCACCTGAAACCCTACAATTCATCGCTTGCGAGTATTTATCACCCAACTGGAAAATATGGCCAACTTCGATGCCGCGTTTGATTTTTAGCGACCCTTTGCCATCAGGAGAGGGGTCACCCTCTTTGACGTTACGCACATCAACAATACGAGTGATACTCGCATCTCGTGCCCAGTTCATACCAATAGTATGTTTATTAATCACGTTGGCACCAGTCACAAAATCTGACAAGGTAGCCGCTGAACGATCAACAAAAACAGGCATATCTAAGTCAACACCAATGTAACCTTTATGCAGACCAGCCGCTCTTAATTCTTCATCAGAGGCTAGAGTGAACGGAACATTGGCTTCTTCTATTTTTTCAGCTTTGATGGTGTTTAGTTGATGATCACCGCGCAAAACGATAGCAATCAGCTGCGGCTTTTCGTCTTCGGTATGACCATGTACGATAAGGGTTTTGACTGTGGTTGCTAGTGGCACATCCAAATGTTCAGCAACCATTTTACAAGTCGTCATCTCTTCTGTTAATACATTTTCACGTGCCATTTTGGATGGTTGACGCTCAGCGATGCTAACTGATTCGGCAAGCTCAACGTTCGCCGCATAGTCAGATGAGTCTGAAAAGGCAATATCATCTTCACCGCTATCCGCGAGTACATGGAACTCATGTGAGGCAAAGCCACCAATAGAGCCAGTATCTGCTTGTACGGCACGGAAATCGAGCCCTAGACGGGTAAATATCCGCGTATAGGCGTCATACATGTCATGATAAGTCTTCGCCAGTGACGCCTGGTCAACGTGAAATGAATAAGCGTCTTTCATGGTAAATTCGCGTGCGCGCATTACCCCAAACCGTGGACGAATCTCATCACGAAACTTACCTTGAATCTGAAAGAAGGTAATCGGTAGCTGCTTATAACTGCGTAACTCGCCTTGTGCTAAGTTAGTAATTACCTCTTCATGGGTAGGACCCAGCACAAAATCGCGATCATGGCGGTCTTTAAAGCGTAATAGCTCAGGACCATAATCGTCAAAACGTCCGGTCGTTTGCCAAAGCTCGGCAGGTTGAGTCATGGGCATCAGCACTTCTTGTGCGCCGACATTTTGCATCTCTTCGCGAACAATACGTTCGACCTTTTGTAAGATGCGTAGCCCCATGGGCAACCAAATGTATAATCCAGAAGCGATTTTACGAATAAGACCGGCCCGCACCATCAATTGGCTTGAGGCGATATCGGCATCACTTGGGGTCTCTTTTAACGTGGCAAACAAAAACTGACTGGCTTTCATAAATAAAGCATAACCTTATCAACGATAAAATAAAAAATAAGTAGTAGAAGGCCGAGCATTTGGTCAATGGTTTGATGACCGCCGTAATCTTGCCGTTATAACTACTGCCTATAGGCACAATAACAAGGGGCTAAATTTTGATCAATGTATCAATATTTAGCCCATTTAACGTCTTGTAAACCTGATAAATAAATTTATGTCGATATTTTATCGATACAATCTGACTATGTTAGGTAAACTTTGCTTAAGACGCAATGACTTTTTGACTTTTCCAGCAGAACGGTACAGAAAGGTCAGAATAGGCCCAAAAATAGCAGGGTTATTGACTGATTTTTGACGTATTGTACTCTAAGTTATCTATGTGTTTTTATAAGCAATTGTATAGAAAATTGGTAGTTATTCCTTGAACTTATCTGCAAAATCGTCATTTATATGATATTACTTATTTCTCATTCATAATGTTCATAAGGGTTTTATGAGTGTCTTGATAACCTAAAAGGTAGCATGCATGAAAACTTCTGATAATAGGACACCTGCTGATCCTAGCACCACTTCTAATAAGACGTCTCAATCGAAAAAACCTATTGCAAATGATGTCGTGGTTGTTATTGATTGTCGGTTTAGCCGCATTAGTTGTTGCTATATAGCTCGGTTAATTGGGCTTCAGATGGAATCAAACCGTTTGAAGCCTTTTTTGAATTCAGTTTTTAAATTCAGCGATGGCCAGTTGCCGTGCAGCCTTGTGCTCTACCATCGGTTCTGGATAATCAATTTTGGCAAACTTACCACCCTTTGCTAATTCTTTACGCATCTTATCCTCGCTATGCAAGATGCTGGCAGGAATGTCTTTTAGCTCAGGCAGCCAGGTTTTGATAAACTCAGCGTCAGGATCGTGAGTCTTGGCTTGGCTAAAAGGGTTCATAATACGGAAGTAGGGTGCAGAGTCTGTACCAGTCGAGGCACTCCATTGCCAGCCACCATTGTTAGACGCAAAGTCGCCATCTATCAGCTGTTGCATAAAATAACGCTCTCCCCAGCGCCAATCAATAAGTAAATCCTTAGTCAAAAACATCGCTGTAACCATGCGCAGACGATTGTGCATGAAGCCAGTGGCATTGAGACAACGCATCGCTGCATCTACTAACGGTACACCAGTCGTACCTGCACACCAAGCATCAAAATTATCCTGATTATATGACCAATTAATACGGCTATCTGTCTCTTTTTTATAAGCATGATGACGAATGAGTTCCGGCTTATCAGATAACACATGACGATAAAAATCTCGCCATGCCAGTTCGCTTATCCAGCGGTTTATATCTGTATTATCTCCTTGGTCATTATTTTGATCGCCTTTATCAGCCTGTGCACTCAAGTGTTGATTGTTAAGCGCCTTAGTCGCTTGCAAATAGCAATGGCGGGCACTTATTGAGCCAATAGTGAGATAAGCCGATAGCTGGCTGGTTGCGTGCAAGCTGGGCACGTCACGGCTGACATCATAGTTATCAATATCAGTAGCGATAAATTGATCTAAACGATGACAAGCTTCGATTTCACCAGCTGGATAGTCTGTACGTGCCTGAGTAAGCTGGGCGTCGCTATCAATGTTATCTAATGATACAGGTGTTTGGACCGTTTCTAATCGCTTTTGATAGTCCTTGACCAGCTCTTTACTTAACGTCTCTATGCTCTCAGCGGTATTGGCGCTGGCAGTTATTTGGGTTAGCTCAAGCGGTTTATCATTGGATTGGGTATTTTGGTTTAAGCTATTATTGGTATTGACTGCTTGTGCGTCATGAAGTTGAAGGGAGCTGATATCTAAGGTCTGCCGCCACTTTTTATAAAATGGGGTGAACACCTGATACATGCTGTCATCATTGGTGGTGATGCTATTAGGCGGTAGGATACATTGGTCATGCCAGCGTATAAATTCGATATCTTTTTTTGCAAGTTGCTTGTTCAATTGCTCATCACGGGCAATCTCACTACCTTCATATTCATGATTGGCCATCACGCAGCTGATCTGCTTAAGATCACACATCTCGATAATGATAATGGTATTCGTGCAGTCGTCGAAGTTTTCACAGACTTGCACTGTCAAAGGGATATTCAATTGCTTCTGCAAGTTTGCCGCCAGTTTGGGCAGCGTACGCGCAATCAAATCCACCTGTAGTAATGAGGTATCGTGAGCTTGCCACTGTTCAGGGGTACAAAAGAACAGCGCTGTTACCAAAGCATTATCTGTCCGCGCCCGTTCGCAAAGTGCAGCAAGCGCGGTATTATCGTGAACTCGCAAGTCACGACGAAACCACATCAAATAGTGTGGCTGGGTAGGTACAGTATCAGAGGCTACATCAGCGTCGGTACTGCCAGTAGGCAGCGTGGTTATGGGCATGGGTCATCCTTTTTCTTATCACAAACAAAACTATGAATAAAAGTATGCTAGGATAAGTTTTTGGATGCAATTTATTTGGCATTTAATTAACAAATTATCACCATTTCTTATGATTAATGGCTCATTATAATTTATAATCAATCATTACTGATTGTTAAGATCATATTTAAGGTTATAAAATGCACGTTAAGTTTTGCGGTTTTACCCAGCTGGCCGATATTTATACTGCTGCCCAGTTGGGTGTTGATGCGGTAGGCTTAGTGTTTTATCCGCCAAGTCCACGTGCGGTGACGCAAGCTCAGGCACAAACACTCAGTGCAGCGCTACCCGCCTTTGTCAGTGTGGTGGCCTTAGTGGTCAATATGCCCCATGATGAGCTGGTCGAGCTTGCTGATAATGTCGCCTTTGATATTATCCAATTCCACGGTGATGAGACCCCTGAGCAATGCCAGCAGTTGGCAAGCGCGGTCAATAAGCGTTGGATAAAAGCCTTACGTATCAATACTGACCAAGGTGACCTAAACAGCATGGATAGCGTAACATCACAAATAGAGCGCTTTGCCGCTGCCGGTGCCAGTAGTATTTTGCTTGATGCCTATCATCCTAATAAATACGGCGGTACGGGTGCGCGCTTTGATTGGAGTTTGATTCCTCAAAATAGCTCATTACCTGTTATTTTGGCGGGTGGTCTTGATGCCCAAAACATTGCGGCGACTTCAGATTTACCGATCTATGGCGTCGATGTCAGTGGCGGTATCGAGCATGATAAGGGCAAAAAAGACAGCGCTAAGATGCGTGCCTTTATGAAAGCGGTCAAACGTGATCGATGGCAAAGTGACACTATTCTTGAAACCATTTAGTGTGAAGGAAACTGGTGTGAAGAAAACTGATGTGAAGGAAATATCAGTTTGAGTTAAATAGGGCAAAACTACCCATTTTTAGCTTTAACACCGCCTAGTATTCGTTTCTCTACTTGGTTCTCATTCCGTTTGTTGTAAATGTTAGCCCTCCTCATATCTATATTAAAAAACACCACTTATCGTAGGAATTATCATGAGTCATGTCGACAGCAAAAATGCAACTGATGCTTCATCTGCTACCGAACAATCTATCAATACCTTTACCAATCCAAAAGATGTTAAAGACTTTAACCAATATCCTGATGCTCGCGGGCATTTTGGGGTACACGGTGGACGCTTTGTCTCTGAAACCTTGATGGCAGCGTTAGAAGAGCTGGAAGCGTTATATACCAAAGTAAAAACCGATCCCGCATTTTGGGAAGAATATCATACTGATTTGGTTAATTATGTTGGTCGCCCAACCCCGCTCTATCATGCTAAGCGCTTGAGCGATGAAGTTGGCGGTGCGCAAATTTACTTTAAGCGTGAAGACCTAAACCATACGGGCGCGCATAAAATCAATAACACCATTGGGCAGGCATTACTTGCTAAAATGTGTGGTAAAAAACGTATTATTGCTGAGACCGGCGCAGGTCAGCATGGCGTTGCGACAGCTACTATTGCCGCGCGTTTAGGTCTTGAATGTATCGTGTATATGGGTGCCGATGATGTCGAGCGCCAGAAGATGAACGTCTATCGTATGCGTCTGCTAGGGGCAACCGTTGTGCCAGTGACTTCTGGCTCACGTACGCTTAAAGACGCGATGAACGAAGCCATGCGTGATTGGGTCACTAACGTTGACAGCACTTATTATATTATCGGTACCGTAGCAGGTCCGCATCCTTATCCGCTGCTAGTACGTGACTTTCAGGCGATTATTGGTAAAGAAACCCGTATTCAACATTTAGAAAGAACCGGTAAATTACCAGATGCCTTGGTTGCTTGTGTTGGTGGTGGCTCTAACGCTATTGGTCTATTCTTTGACTTCCTAAACGATACTGAAGTGGAAATGTATGGTGTGGAAGCGACTGGTGATGGTATCGAGACCGGTCGCCATTCAGCGCCACTTGCAGCCGGACGCATTGGGGTCCTACATGGCAACCGTACTTATCTAATGGCTGATGATGACGGTCAGATTCAAGAAACTCATTCTATCTCAGCTGGACTTGATTACCCAGGTGTTGGCCCTGAGCATAGCTTCTTAAAAGATATGAAGCGTGTTAAGTATGTCGGTTGTACTGATAAAGAAGCGCTAGCTGGCTTCCATGAATCGACCCGTAAAGAAGGTATTATCCCAGCGCTTGAAACGGCTCATGCGGTCGCTTATGCGCTTAAACTTGCTAAAACTATGACTCCTGACCAGACTATCGTTGTTAATATGTCTGGTCGCGGCGACAAAGATTTGCATTCTGTTATGAAAGCGGAAGGTCTTGAGTTTTAGAGTCCTATAAGCTGTAGTAATTTTAAATAGGGTAATTGCATAATTAGTGATTGCCCTATTTGATAATCACTATTAACTATGTGAATTATTAGCTACTGATCATCCAAAAAGTCGCTGTGCAAAGATTAGCAACTGCTCAAAGTCCGATAATTGCGTGAAATATTTAAAAATTATAAGAGACCACTATGACCCGAATTGAAACCACCTTTGATACCTTAAAAACCCAAAACAAAAAAGCCTTGATTCCTTATGTGATGGCAGGCGATCCCAATCCCCAAACTACTGTAGGCTTGCTACATGATTTAGTTAAGCATGGCGCGGATATGATTGAAATTGGCTTGCCGTTCTCAGACCCTATGGCCGATGGTCCAACGGTAGCACTAGCCGCAGAACGTGCTCTAGCAGCAGGTACCAGTACCCGTGGCGCGCTGAAGATGGTCGAAGAATTCCGCAAGCAAGATATTCAAACGCCCATTATCCTAATGGGTTATCTTAATCCAGTTGAGATTATCGGCTATGATAACTTTGTCGCCTTATGTGAGCAGTCAGGAGTAGATGGCATTTTGATGGTCGATTTACCGCCAGCAGAAGCCGGAAGCTTTACCCAGCATCTAACCGATCATTCGATGAATGAAATTTTCTTATTATCGCCAACGACTTTGGCTGAGCGTCGTCAGCAAGTGCTGACTCATTGTGGTGGCTATATTTACTACGTGTCGCTCAAAGGTGTGACCGGTTCAGCCACGCTTGATACCGATGATGTGGCGACCCAAGTGCAAGCCATCAAAGCGCAAACTGACTTACCTGTGTGTGTGGGTTTTGGTATTCGTGATGGTGTTTCAGCTAAAGCCATTGGCGCACATGCAGATGGTATTATTGTTGGTAGCGCCTTGGTACAGAATTTTGCTGACGTAGATGCTGATGATGCAATCGTGGTTGCGGCGGCTCAGCAACAAATTATGGTAAAAATGGATGAGTTACGTGAAGCCTTAGACAGTTTAAGCGCATAAGTTAATATTTATGCCTGATAACGGTTTAATAAAAATAAACCAGCGGCTTTGAAAGCTTGCGAACTATTATCAGTGATAGAGTATTAATAGTCGAGTCGAGAGCCCTTTATTGAAGTACCTTTTATTAAATTGTATCAATAATTATGATGATAATATTGAATGACTTTGCTAAAGTTAGTTTACGTGTGTAAACTAACTTCACGTATAAATTGTTACAATTACGGGTAAGCGTGCTTCATAACGGCTCATGTTATGACTGGATTGAACTCCTGATTTAACTTTCAGCGACAAGTACATGAGCAAACTTGTCGATAAGCCGACGATAATGGCGAATAATATGACTGATACTATAACAACACCTGATACTCAAAATGATAGCTCTGCTACTCTTGCAGCGAATGGTAATATCGCTGGTCACTCATGGTTTAATCGCCCAGTACCGGGTATTAAGCAGCAATTGTCTGCACCACTGACCGCAGTAGAGACCGAACCGTCAACGGAATGCACCAGCTGTCATTCGATGATTACTAATACGGCGCTTATTTTTAACTGCTATGTCTGCCCGCATTGTGACCATCATTTGGCTATGACTGCACGTGAGCGTTTGAATTGGCTTTTAGATCAAGTAGACGGCGAGCTTGGACAAGAATTTACTGCCAAAGATCCGCTTGGGTTCGTAGATAGTAAGCCGTATCCGCAACGTATGACTGAAGCACAGACCAAAACTGGCGAGACCGAAGCACTGATAGTCTTCCATGGTAAGCTTCGTAATCTTGATGTGGTCGCTTGTGCTTTTGACTTCCGCTTTATGGGCGGCTCAATGGGTTCGGTAGTTGGCGATCGCTTTGTGCAAGCAGCCGAAAAAGCGCTAAAGGATAGAGTGCCATTGGTTTGCTTTGCGGCATCCGGCGGTGCGCGCATGCAGGAAGGCATATTGTCGTTGATGCAAATGGCACGGACTGGTGCGGCTATTGAACGCTTAAGAATTGCTGGCGTGCCTTATATTGTGGTGTTAACCAATCCAGTTTATGGCGGCGTTACTGCTTCTCTTGCCATGCTTGGCGATATCCATTTAGCAGAGCCCAAAGCAATGATTGGCTTTGCTGGTAAGCGCGTGATTGAGCAGACCGTTCGCGAGACGTTAGAAGAGCCGTTCCAGCGCGCGGAGTTCTTGTTAGAGCATGGTGTAGTGGATGAAGTGGTACATCGTCATCAGATGATTGATACCATTTATCGTCTGTTGGCAAAATTATGCCGTCAACCGAACGTTGATGCCTAAGTTTCTGCCAATCTATATTTGATCCATTGGTTTTAATGTAGCAAAGACTTTAATAGCATTTACCGTATTTTGACGGTAAATGCTATTTTTACTTTTAGAGGTTATGATTTTTAAGGGTCATAATTTAGGCTTTGATGGTTGGTTTAGGTCGCTGTCTTGAGTTTTTATTTTAGTTTTCGCTCTTAATTTTGTGTCTTTAGTTTCCAGCTTTTTATTTTGGTTTTAAGCAGGGTTGATATACACTGAGTTATTCTTCTATTTCCAATATTCTTAATAAGTCTTCTAACATAGTCCTTAACATAGGTTTTCGTCCATGTCTGCATCTTTAACTTCTAACCTCATTAACCCTGATAGTCCTAATAGCGAAGCCAGCCTAACCGAATGGCTGGACTATATGCAGCAAATACATGTCTCAGCTATAGATATGGGGCTATCGCGAGTACTACCAGTCGCAGAGTATTTAGGAGTAGTGCAGTCGGCCAAAGACGATGCTTATGTATTCACCGTGGCAGGCACTAATGGTAAAGGTTCGACCACAGTCGTTATTAGTGAGATATGTCAAGCGGCAGGTTATAAGACTGCGCTATATCAATCACCGCATCTAAGTCGTTTTAATGAGCGTGTACGTATTAATGGCGAGATGGTTACTGACCAGACTTTGATTGCAGCGTTTACTAAAGTAGAAGCGGCTCGACTACAATGCGAGTTAACATTGTCGTTTTTTGAGATGACCACTCTGGCAGCGCTACTCATATTCTCTGAAGCTGACTGTGATGTTTGGGTATTAGAAGTGGGGCTTGGCGGACGCTTAGATGTGGTTAATATTATTGACCCTGATATGGCAGTGATTACTAATATCAGTATCGATCATGTCGATTGGCTGGGTGACAATGTCGAGGATATTGGCGCTGAAAAGGCCGGTATCTTACGTGATGATATGACTTTAATTTATGGTGCTACTGAGATGCCTAACAGTGTACAGCAGCTTATCAATACCCATAATGTCACCTGCTATCAAGCGCAGCAAGACTTTAGCTACCGCATGTTTGACGCGCAAACGTGGCAGTATAGCAATGCATCTGTCACGCTACAGCTACCGCGCCCAGCGCTGTCACTGATGAATACAGCCAATGCGCTATCAGCAGTGCTGGCAAGTCCGCTGAACATTGAAATTTCTGCTATTGAGCAAGCGCTACAAGCGGTAAAGCTAGCAGGGCGCTTTGATTATCGTGAGATTAAAGATCGGCATTGGTTGTTTGATGTGGCGCATAATGAACAAGGGGTTGAGTTTTTATTGGCGCAGTTATTACCATTGTGGCAGCAACATCTTAACACTCAATCAAATCGGCAATTGAACCGGCAATTAAGCAGGCAACCAAACAGTCAACCAAGCACAGCACCTGCGACTATTAAAATGTTATTCTCAATGTTGGGAGATAAAGCTATTGATAAAGTCGTGCAGCGTTTAACTGAAGCTAACTTGCCAATTAGTGACTGGTTTGTCGCAGAAATTGATTATCCCCGTGCGGCTAGCACTGTGCAATTACAGAACATTTTAGCGGCTTATGTTGATAAGCCTTATATCCATGAATTTAGTGGTTTATCAGAAGCAACATACGCGGTGATAAGCGCCAGTCAGCCGCAAGACTTAATCGTAGTCTGTGGCTCCTTTCATACCATCGGTGAAGCGCTTGCATCACTTGAGGGACAATAATTTGTCTTAAAAGAGAGACGATTAAACGTTAATGTTCGCAACAGCGCGATAGCAGACAGCGTTAAAAGTATGCTTTATAATCAAAGCACTTTTATAAAAACGGCATAACTTTCGACAACTGATCGCGATAACGGGTGGCTGGCAAATGCCATTGCGCCGACCAATCAGCCTTATTACCAACTAAGAGACGTAAACGGATGAATTTTTCGAGACAAGCCTTATTGGGCATTGGGATGATTATAGGTGGCAGCGTGATGTTATACGCCATGCTGCAGCAAATCGGTGCTGGAAATGATCCAGAGCCAACACCTGCTATGGTAGATAAACCGCGTACTGAGCAGGCATCGTCGCAGCCGTTGACGATAGATATTGAGACTGAAAAACGTATTTTGGCACAAAAACAAAAGGAACGTGCCGCCCGCGTGGCAGAGCAAGAAAAACGCGCGCAGCAGTTTTTGATGGAGCAAGAGACTGCCGAGGCGCAAGCTCTAGCCAAAGCACGTGCTGAAAACCAGCAGTATGTGGAAAACAGTACTTCAACTGGCGGCGATAGTGACAGTCCGGAAGCGGCACAAAATACTAGTGATGGGTCGCAAGTGAAATCTAGCCCCGATAATACGGCTACCAATGCGAGCTTAAATGACAGTGATAAGAGCGACACACAAAAAGAAGCACAAGCACTTGCTAAGCAAAAAGAGGTTAGAAAGCAAGCAGAGCTTAAAAAACAAGCCGAAGCCAAAAAATTAGCAGAGAGCAAAAAACAGGCTGAGGCTAGAGAACAAGCGGACGCTAAGAGACAGGCTGAAGCGCAAGCAACAGCCAAGCAAAAAAAGCAAGCTGAAGAAAAGGCAGCCATTGAAGCGTCTAAACTAGAAGCCGCTAAATCAGAACTGCCTAAGTCGCCTACCGATTATACCGTCAAAAGCGGTGATGGTCTGATAAAGCTCGCGCGACAAAATAACATGTCTGTTGAGGCGCTAGCACAAGCTAATAATATTGCGTCGACTACCTCTCTGCAGGTTGGGCAGGCGTTGACCATTCCTTCCCGTATGCAAGTTCAACGTCTAGAGCGTGACGCGGCGAATGCCCAGCAAGCACGTGAAGACAAGCGCGATGCCCAAGAAAAACTACGCGAGGCACGTAAAGAAGTCAAAGAAACGGACGCTAAAGGCAGCTTTGGGGTACAGGTTGCCTTGGCGAACAATCAAACCACTGCGGATGAGATGGCAAAGAAGTTTAAATCAGCGGGTTATCAGGTCAAGACTAGCGCTACCAGCCGCGGCGTACGAGTCATCGTTGGTCCTGAACGCGGCAAAGTTGCTGCGTTAGCGTTAAAAGATAAAATCAATAGCGACTCTAAGGTTAATACTACTGGTGCTTGGGTGCTCTACTGGCGCTAAGACTGCTGTAGTGGTAAGAGTGCTATTGTTATTTGAGACAACGTTTTAATTATCTTTAGGTATTCTTTTAGCTTTTTAGCCTGCTATTTTTTGTATTTTCAAAACACGACATTTAATGTCGTGTTTTGTGGTTTATAGGTTGCCGATTATGGCAAGCTTATATAAGATAAGCGCCATTTTTCTCTATTTATTTCTGTATGACATGTCAGCCTAAAAGGGTTGCTGTGTCGTGACTGGCTATTTGATGACTGCAATTTAGTCATAAGAGATGTTTAGTCACTCTAATATTGTATAAGGCAAAACTATGTCATTTGGCATTATATTTTTAATCTTGGCTGTTGGGTTCTTAGGTTTGATTGCCTTACCCAAACTAACAGCAAAGCGTCAGTCCGCTTCTAAAAATTCCGAGCCTGATCCAAAACCTGTTCGTGGTGATGAGCTGGCTATTTGGCCATTTGCGCTCATGCCTATCATGACCGATACCGAAGTCATATTTTTTCATAAACTAAAAAACGCCCTACCGGAATATCATATCTTTGTCCAAGTCCAGCTGTCACGCATTATTGAGGCCAATAGTGATGAGACCTCTGAACGTAGCTTTTGGTTTAATCGCATCTGCCGCCAGAGCGTAGATTATGTGGTCGTCGACCACGATGCTCAGACCACACTGGTCGCTATTGAGCTTGATGACTGGACCCACAGTAGTAAATCTCGCCAAAAAGCCGATGACAAAAAAGACAAAGCCCTTGCTAGTGCCGGTATTCCAATTGTGCGCTTTCATGCTGAGCGCATGCCTAGTGCTGATATGCTTCGGTATGAGCTGACGCAGGTTATTGAGACTTATTAGGTAATATTATCTGACTCAATCAATCAAAATATTTTGGCTAGCGTTAACATCAGTGTGCAAAATTACCATTGGCTCATAGCTTTCTTGATCAGACATTTGGATAAAGTATAGCCCTTGCGGCAAAGTCGCTAAATCAGACGGCACTTTAGGAAGGGTCTTATTTTTATTATAAAAACTGCGCTGGGTAAACCATTCAATATAGTGAGCGCGGCGTATATCTGTAATATCGCTAAGAGGTTCTGTCATGGTTTCGATGTTGCTTACTGGGTCTTTAGTTGGGTCTTCGATTTTATTTTTATCTAGATTAAGAGCTTCCGGCGTAATATTAGAATTTTGATTATCAGGGATAGCCAGCCAGCGATGCATAGGAAAGCTAGGCTCAAGCCAATCGGGATAATTAAAATCAGCTACTGTCGTTGGCAAAAAAAACCGTCCCTTAATCACCCCATAACGCTTATCAATTTTAACTCGCCCATGATCTTTGGTGTCCACCCACACGGTGCGAAACTGCTTGGTTTGCATGTGAGTCATCTTGCGTTGTAAGTTGTCATTAGAATTAATGCCGACCCAATTGACGGGTACAAATGGCGCTGAGCCCATAAAGAACTTAATGGCTAATTCCCAATGTTCAGTTATCTCATCCTGATGATTGTATAAAATTAAATCCAATTCACCAGAAGTCTGCTTACCGCAGAATAACTGGACGTTACTCGCCAGCATCTCATAATGATGCAACTTACGCGCAAAACCATCTTCCAACCAAAATGATAATAGCCCCTCGAAATGAAACCCCAAACGATTGGGGCTTGGCCTAGCTAATAAATAGCGCGTGAGCTCTTGATAGGCATTGGTAGTATCGAGTTCATTTAAACGTTCGCGATAGGCTTCAAATTGTGTTTGCCAAAAGTTCGGGCTATGAACCGCAATCGTTGGGTTATTCTGATGGGGAGCAAAATCTAGCCACTCAGTTAAGACATTGGGGCAGGCCAGTACGTAAGCCAAATCACGAACGTAAGGTCGTTGATATTCCTCCCACGGTGCATTACTGCTAACAGTAGGATGCATAATAGTAGGAGAGGGCTGAGCGATAGACTCGGACATAGGTTGAGCCAAAGTGAGTTGTAGAGAATTTACCCTAACGGCTCGTCTAGTAAAAGTCTAGAGGAGGCAAGTATCAGCTAGGGTAGCCCATCGGTGACAGAGCTATAGTTGAATCTAACACAAAAAAAAGCCAGCCATTGAGAACAATGGCTGACTTTTTCGGTATTCAACTAACTTATTTGGTCGGAACGGCAGGATTTGAACCTGCGACCCCTACACCCCCAGTGTAGTGCGCTACCAGACTGCGCTACGCCCCGAATGACTGACTATTTTACGCAAAATCTTACATATTGCAAGAGTTAATTACTTCTCGAATCTGCAAATAGATTTTATTGACAACAATCAGTCCAGTCTACTACCCATTAACCTTAACCCAATAACTCTTTTAGTACTTGGTTGACCTGTTGTGGATTGGCGCTGCCACGACTGGCTTTCATCACTTGCCCGACCAGACCGTTAAAGGCTTTTTCCTTACCACCGCGATATTCTTCAACCATAGCTTCATTGTTGGCAATCACACCTTCAACGATGGCTTTGATAGCGCCAGTATCAGTTTCTTGCTTAAGACCTTTGGCTTCAATGATTTGATCAGCGGCATCATCGGCATCGCCAAATTCGCGTTCATATAACGCGCTAAAGGCTTTTTTAGCAAGCTTACCTGATAGCGTGTCGTCAAAGAGTCGTTTGAGCATACCGGCCAATTGTATGGCGCTGATAGGGGTAGTGGTGATGTCTTTATCGTCTTTGTTGAGTGCGCCTAACAACTCACCCATGACCCAGTTAGCGGCAATCTTGGCGTGCTTTTGACCGACCTCATCAACCACAGCTTCAAAATAATCCGCAAGCTGACGGCTGTCTGTTAAGATACGGGCATCGTATTCTGATAGTTCAAGCTCATTCTCTAACCGTGCGCGGCGGGCAACCGGTAGCTCAGGCATGGCGGCTCTAATCGTATCAACCGTATGCTGCTCAATGCGCACAGGCAGCAAGTCAGGGTCAGGGAAATAACGATAGTCATTAGCGTCTTCTTTAGTACGCATAACGCGGGTTTCGTCTTTATCAGGATCATAAAGCATCGTCGCTTGCACGACTTGACCGCCTTCTTCGACAATATCAATTTGACGTTCGATTTCACGGTTGATTGCACGTTCAATACTACGGAATGAGTTCAGGTTCTTGAGTTCAGTACGCGTACCTAAAGCGGCGCCAGGCTTACGCACTGAGACGTTACAATCACAGCGGAATGAGCCTTCTGCCATGATGGCATCTGAGATACCAAGCCAAGTAACCAATTGATGAATGGCTTTGATATAGGCTAGCGCTTCAAACGCTGAGCTCATATCAGGCTCAGAGACAATCTCAATCAGCGGCGTGCCGGCACGGTTAAGGTCGACGCCCGTCATACCATCAACGGCATCGTGTACCGACTTACCTGCATCTTCTTCTAAATGAGCGCGAGTGATACCCATACGCTTAGGATATTCGTTGTTCTCACCTTCATTGATCACCACATCGATATGACCACGGCCAACGATAGGGTTGGCCATTTGCGTGATTTGATAGCCTTTAGGCAAGTCAGGATAGAAGTAGTTTTTACGGTCAAAGGTATTAAATAAACCCAGCTCGGCATCGACACCGATACCGAATTTTAGCGCGCGTTCTACTACGCCGCTATTGAGGACTGGCAAGACACCGGGCAGACCTAAATCTACGATACTCGCTTGGGTATTCGGTTCATGACCGAAGTCGGTCGGAGCGCTGGAAAAGATCTTACTGTCGGTATTGAGCTGACAGTGAATCTCAATACCGATGACCACTTCATAGCCGTCGACCAATAGCTCTGAACGCAAAGTCTCTTTACGGACGGTGTCATGATGGACGGTGCTGTTATCAGTTGTTGAGTTCATTATACCGTCTCCTTAGCAATGGCAGAGTGTTGTAGATGATGATCAGTATGCTGCTGGAACAGATGCGCGGTAGTGAGCAATTGGCTCTCTTGCCAATGCTGTCCGATTAGCTGTAAACCAACGGGCAGACCCTCAGAGGTCAAGCCAACTGGTTGACTCAGTGCAGGCAAACCAGCAAGGTTGACCCCAATGGTATAAACGTCGCCCAGATACATCGTGGCAGGGTCTAAATTTTCGCTAAGCTTATAAGCGGCTGTTGGTGCCGTTGGACTGGCAATCACATCACAGTTGGCAAAGGCATCATCGAAGTCTTTGATGATTAAGCGGCGCACTTTTTGGGCTTTGATATAATAAGCATCAAAATACCCAGCAGATAAAGCATAAGTCCCCATCAAGATACGGCGCTGGACTTCAGGGCCAAAGCCTTCAGAGCGTGAGCGCGTGTATAAATCGATTAAGTCTTTTGGATTTTCACAGCGATAGCCGAAACGCACGCCATCGAAGCGCGATAAGTTTGAAGAGGCTTCAGCAGGTGCTAGCATATAGTAAGTAGCAAGAGTGATTTCGGGGTCAGTGATATTAACTTCGACAATCGTCGCACCAAGTTCCTCATACTTCTGTAATGCCGCACGTACCACTTTGTCGACTTCGGCATCTAGTCCTTTACCGAAATATTCTTTGGCAATTCCAATACGCAGACCAGCGAATGGCTTATCGCCTGCTTGCGCTTCGGCCTCATTGATATCTTGCACGTAGTCGGGGATGTCGTGCTTAATGCAAGTGGCATCACGTGGGTCATGACCGACCATGGGCTGTAATAGATAAGCACAATCTTTAGCGCTGCGACCTAAGCTGCCTGCTTGATCCAAACTTGAGGCGTAGGCAATCATACCAAAACGCGATACTCGACCATAAGTGGGCTTAATACCCGTTAAACCACAAAAGGATGCGGGTTGACGAATAGAGCCGCCGGTATCACTACCCGTTGCTACTGGTACAAATCCTGCTGCGATGGCTGATGCGCTACCACCTGATGAGCCGCCAGGGACGCGCTCAAGATTCCACGGATTTTGCACTGTGCCATAATAAGAGCTGCTATTGTCCGAGCCCATTGCGAACTCATCCATATTGAGCTTGCCGAGGCTAATCATGCCGGCCTTAGTAATGTTGGTCACGATAGTAGCGTCATAAGGTGAGACAAAATTGTGTAGCATTTTAGAGCCGCAGGTGGTCAGCACCCCTTGAGTACAAAATATATCTTTATGCGCCATAGGGACGCCAAGTAGCGGACGCTTATCGCCTTGCGCGCGCATTTCGTCTGCGGCTTGCGCTTGTGCACGCGCGGTCTCAGAGGTATAAGTGATAAAGCTATTAATCTTACTATCTAAAGTGTCAATACGTTTGATAAAGTGTTCGGTCAGCTCAAGACTGCTAAATTGTTTGTCTTGTAAGCCTGTAATCAGCTGCTGGGTACTTAAGAGATGAAGGTCAGACATAAGGGGTCGTCCGTCAAAATGTTAACTGCGTAAAATAAAATGGGGCTAAATTAAATCGGCTTGCCAGTCGAAGCTTTTAATAAAAATCTATTGAACAGAAGGCTATTAAACAACAAGCTAACTAATAAAAAGCTATTCAATGACTTGTGGTACCAGATATAAGCCTTGCTCAACGGCTGGCGCGATCGATTGATTGCGTTCGCGATTGATGTCGTGCTTGGCAACATCAGCGCGCAAGTCTTGGCAAGCTTCGTGAATGTTGGCTAAAGGCGTCAAATCTGTGGTATCCACAGCAGCTAAGGTATTCATTAACTTTAAAACCTTGCTGATGTCATTGGCGTAGCTATCGGCCGTATCTTCATCAACACCCAACCGCGCTAGGCTGGCAACTTCTAGGATTTCGTGGCGGCTGACGCTGCTTTCAGTCGTTGACGGTTGCTGGGACATATTTGACATTGTTTCTCCAGTGAATGACAGTGTTTGTTAAAAAAAGCGCCTATCGGTAATGATAAAACACGCTTATAGATTTAATAGTAAATACAATTAGGGTTTTGAGCTTGTCTTATTGATAAGGTACTGAATTTTTTTATTAACAATACCCCACTCTCAACTATCATAATTTTTGGCGTAGGCTGTGGCTTTAGCCCAGCGTTTTTGGCAAATGGTTACGATTGACTGGGCTAAAAGCGCCAGCCTACGATAGCCCCTATTAAGTTGAGAGTCGCGTTAACAATATAAATCGTTATTGCGGTCTACTTGATGAGCGCTATTTTTGTTGAGGCGATAATTTTACGTCTAGTCTAATAGGAGCTAAACTCACAATCAGTGACTTTCAGTGACTTTTTATCACAATCAGTGACTTATTATAAAGCATCTTAATCAAGTTTACAGAGGATGACGCTTGATTGCAGCACAATCTTAGTTAGGATTGGCGACTTTGCCATAATGACGGAGCAGTTATTGATTTATTATCAATCGCTTACCCATTAAGTCACAAAATACGTTACAGTAAGCGCACGCTGCTGAGCAAAATACCATACCAATGTAGAGCCTTGTTGTTTATTGATTCAAATAGTATTTAACGCTATTTCAAAATTTGTAACAATTTTTCTCATATAAGTCCAAGTTACTGGCTTAATGATGTAAATAGCTGTGTTTTTTTTGTGCTAAATCGGTATAATTTAGCCCAATTTCATCATTTCATTATTATCTTTTAGCTTTAACTGTTGTGATGCCAAAATCAAGCCACAGTTAATGCCCAACGACGACCTACTCAACATTGATGAGTAACGCCTCAGTCATCTCATTCGCCTTATTTGTAAGACGCTGGATATATTAGTCATGAACCTATTTGGATTTTTATCAAATAATATCGCAATCGACCTTGGTACTGCTAACACCTTAATTTTTATTCCTAATAAAGGCGTGGTGCTTGACGAGCCTACTGTGGTTGCTCTACGAAGTAATCGCACACAAAACCCTACGGTTGCCGCTGTTGGTATTGATGCCAAGCAGATGCTTGGTCGTACCCCTTCCAATATTACGGCTATTCGTCCTTTAAAAGACGGTGTGATTGCTGACTTTGAAGTGACGCAAAAAATGCTGAAGCATTTTATTGGCAAAGCCAAAGCCAAGCGCTTTATGGCACAGCCTAATGTAGTGGTTTGCGTGCCTTGTAAATCGACCTTGGTTGAGCGTAAAGCCATTCGTGAAGCCGTATCCTCAGCAGGCGCGAGCAAAGTTCTGCTATTAGAAGAACCAATGGCAGCGGCAATTGGGGCGGGCATGCCCGTTCACGAGGCCAGTGGTTCAATGGTGGTCGATATTGGCGGTGGCACGACTGAGATTGCTGTTATCGCACTGTCAGGCTGTGTCTATGCAGAGTCGATTCGTATCGGTGGTGACATGTTTGATGAAGCGATCATCACCCATGTTCGCCGTACCCATGGTTGCGTAATTGGGGAAACTACTGCTGAGCGTATCAAAAAAGAAGTCGGCTCTGCGCTCAATGAAGATAGTGAGCTAGAAGTGGAAGTCCGTGGCCGTAGTATGGCTGAAGGCGTTCCTAAGACCTTTACTGTTAGATCAGAAGAGATTCAAAAAGCGCTGAGTGACCCATTAAGTGGCATTGTTAGTGCCGTAAAAGCGGCGCTTGAGGAAACCCCACCTGAGCTGTCATCTGATATTGCCGAGCGAGGTATTGTTTTGACTGGTGGCGGCGCATTGCTACGAGACCTAGACAAGCTAATCTCAAAAGAGACTGGTTTGCCAGTGACTGTCGCTGAAGATCCACTCACTTGCGTCAGTCGTGGCGGCGGTATAGCGCTGGACTTTATTAATAACAAAAGCCTGAATATGATTTTCGTATAAGCGTTTTTGATTGCCAATCTTAAAATGAGCAATGTTTACTGACCTAACTTGGCTGAATTAAAGCCAGTATTGACAGAGATAGCGTTAAAGGTAGCCTATGAGGCTGCCTTTTATAGCATTAACAAATGGCAACCATAAGCTTTATTGGTTAACGATGTTAACGCTGCCAACGTTTGATATTTTAACCCCAGCGCTGGGTATGGATCAAATTAGACCCCTAAATTAGAACCTCTAATATTAGACCCTTTATGACTACAAGTATTTTTGCTCGCCAGCCGTTATCACTTCATAAGACTGCTATTGTATTAATAGCGGCACTAATACTGATATGGTTTGACAGTAAGAATCCAGAGTGGTTCAACCCCATTCGTAACACCAGTCATGCAGCCATGCAGCCTATTTATGAGCTGTCTTTATTACCGAGCTATGCTGAGCATTGGGTAAGTGGTAGCGCGCAATCAAAAGAAGCGCTACGCCGCGAAAACGTACAATTAAAATCGCAATTGATTCACGCACAAGCCAAGCTACAGCAGCAAGATTATATCCTGGCACAAAATGCACGCTTGCAAGGTATTTTATCGACCACCAAGCCTGAGCAATTTGAGCTTAATTTGGCACAAGTCATCGGTACTGATACTAATTTGCTCAAGCAAATCGTCGTGCTTAATAAAGGCGCGCAAGATGGTGTGCAAGTCGGGCAGACGGTCATCGATGAAGATGGTATCTTAGGGCAAATTATCAATGTTTACCCCAATACCAGTCGTTTATTATTGATTACTGACAAGCAACAGTCGGTTGCAGTGACCGTTAAGCGTACGGGTCAACGCGCTATTGTCACCGGTGAAGGGATACCCACGTCACTGCGTCTTAACTATGTGTTTAAAACTTCAGATGTGCGGGTCGGTGATGAGTTGATTTCCTCAGGTCTGGGTGGTCGTATTCCAGCAGGCTATCAGGTTGGGCGTATCGCTCAAATTAAAGACAATGAAGAAACTCAAGCGGATAATTTTAGAAGCATTAAAGTGACGCCTGCCGCTAATTTTGTTGACAATGCCTACGTATTAATTTTACAAGACAAGATGGTAGACGCTGAGAGTAAACCGTCATCATTAGCATTCACTGGTAAGACGAGTAGCAATATCAGTACTGAAATCAGTACTGATATGACTAGTGCTAATAGTGATACCGTAGCGCCCGTACCGATCCAATGAGCTGTTCACTGAGACTTCATCAGTAGTAACTTTATCAGTCACCGCTTATCCTACTCATCGCTAAATAAACGTTAAAGTAGTAGCCGCTATATACTCGTTAAGGCACGCATCTATGGCGCATCCCAACTCTGAGCACGCAACTGGCCTGTTGTTGATCGCGATTATCCTAAGCTTTGTGGTTGCCTCATCGCTCAATGTTTATCCACTAAGTCCAAATATGGCAACCCTGCGCCCGATGGCACTGATCATGGTGCTGATTTTTTGGTTGCTGTTTCAGCCGCGCTATGTGGGTATCTTTACCGCTTTTACCATTGGTCTTATTGCAGACTTACTTATGGACACGCGATTGGGTCAGCAGGCCTTTGCTGCTGTGGTGGTCGCGTTAATTATTAAAATAACTAGCATATATATCAGGGAGTTAAACACGGCTAGCGCTTGGCTAATAGCAACGCTAGGATTAGTGGTGTTTCAGCTGATTCTATGGATATTACAGCTGATTACTCAAAATATATTTGTGGCACAATCCGGCCTATCCTTATTAATGAGCATCATAAGCTGGCCTCTAGTGCTATTGGCCTTACGCAAATTTGCCCACTAATGACATTTATTGCTACTTCAATGATGATTGGCTTAAATTGCTACTTTAATAGGTATCTTAGGGATTGTAAGTGTGTTGCTAGTCGTTAAAGTATCTGCCATGACAAACTCTACAAAACGTACCCACATAATAAACGTGTCAATATAAGAGAATAGCGATGGATATCATTTTAGCTTCTGGTTCGCCCCGTCGTCGCGAGCTGCTAGCAATCGCGCAGCACAATTTTAAGGTCATGAGTGTTGATGTCGATGAAACGCCGTATGATGCCGAGCCACCAAAAGACTATATTGAACGTATGATCGCCACCAAAGCCAATTCAGCTATTGAACAGCTCAATGCCGATTTTGAAAGTGACAAAACTGAGTTATCTATACTTTCTATCCCTCCTAACAAGCCATTTATAATGCTAACCGCTGATACCATCGGCGTATTACCGGATGGTCAGACAGTATTGATAAAGCCAACCGATCGCAATCATGCGTACAGTATGTGGCAGCAGATGTCTGATAATACCCATCAAATATGGACCGCCGTCCAAGCCACGCTAGTAATGCTAACGCCTACAAATAATACTAATATGTTTAAAACATTGTGGCAGCAGCAAATTATTGAGCGCACTGAAGTGACCTTTGTACCATTAACTTCAGATATGATGGCGGGGTATTGGAATAGCGGGGAGCCTGCTGACAAAGCGGGTGGTTATGCTATTCAAGGGTTAGCTGCTGCATGGGTCACCCGTATTAATGGTAGCTATACTAATGTGGTAGGGCTGCCACTGGCGCAAACGCTGGCGTTAATTGATGAAGCCAATGAAGTGCCCACAAATTAGGTGGGTTTACACAGTCGTCTGCACATAATGATACGCTAGGGTAATGGGCAAGGTCGAGTCGCATTTGCTACACTGTAAGGCTAAAACGCTACTAACTCCTAATAAGAAAGTTAAGAGATAAGAGAAGAAACCCTATGTCTGAAGAGCTGCTGATTAATGTCAGTCCAATGGAATCCCGCGTAGCAGTCTTAGATAATGGTGTGCTGGGCGAGATTTATATTGAGCGCCATCATAAGCTGGGCTTAGTCGGCAATATTTATTTGGGCACAGTGGTACGTGTCCTTCCAGGAATGCAAGCTGCCTTTGTCGATATTGGCCAGTCACGGACGGCGTTTTTGCATGTTAATGATATGCAGCGAGAACCTCGTCCAGCAGTGAAAGCTAAGGCTAAATCTGATGAAGACTCAATCGCCCCTACCGATGCAGAGGCTATAGCAACGTCTGCTGATAATTTGGCAGTCACGCCGCCCGTAGTTAGCGCCCAAAACACTGAAACTATACCTGTCGCCAGTAAAACCTTGATTCAACATCGCTTGCACGAGAGTCAACGTATTTTGGTACAAGTGACCAAAGACCAATTAGGCAGTAAAGGCGCACGTCTGACCACCAACGTCTCTTTGCCTTCGCGCTATTTGGTTTATTTGCCCTCTAGTGCTCATATCGGTATCTCTCAACGTATTGATGGTGAAGAGGAGCGCACGCGTCTAAAGACTGAACTTAATAGCCTGATGCAAACGGTTAATTTGCAAGGTGGTCTGATTGCTCGTACTGCTGCTGAGCGTGTACCAGTAGACAAGTTAGAGGAAGATATCTACTACTTATTACAACTTTGGCGCACTATTTGCGCGCGCCAAAAAGACATGAATCATCATCAAAGCTCAGAGCTAATTTATCAAGAGCTGTCCTTACCATTACGGTCTATTCGTGACTTAGTACATGAAGAGACTGGCAAGGTCATTATCGATAATGAACAAATTTATGAACAAGTCAGGACTTTTGCCAAAGAGTTCGTGCCTTTTGTTTATGATCGTATCGTCCACTATACTGCTGAACAGGCGTTGTTTGATGTGCACCGCGTTGAAGAAGACTTGCGGGATGCACTAAAACGTCGCGTCGATCTAAAGTCTGGTGGCTATCTGATTATCGATCAAACAGAGGCTATGACTACCATTGATGTCAATACTGGCTCTTTCGTCGGTGGACGTTCATTAGAAGATACCGTTTATAAGACCAACTTAGAGGCCACTCATGCTATTGCTCGGCAGCTGCGCCTACGCAATCTAGGTGGTATTATAATCCTAGATTTTATCGATATGCTGGAGCAACAGCACAAAGACGATGTACTCGAGAGCTTACAATCTCAGTTAACGCAGGATTATGCCAAAAGCAATATTACTCAAGTTAGTGAGCTAGGTTTGGTAGAGATGACTCGCAAACGTACTCGCGAGTCGCTAGGGCAGCAATTGTGCGAACCGTGCTCAACTTGTCAAGGTCGCGGTTTTGTCAAAACTGCCGAGACCGTCTGCTTTGAGATTTTCCGCGAAATTATGCGCTGTGCTCGTACTTATAACTCACCGAAGAAGTTTACGGTGGTCGCCCATGCTGCCGTTATTGATTTATTACTAACCTCAGAAGCAGATACGGTGGCTGACCTTGAATATCTATTAGGTCGGGTGATCACTTTTGATGTAGAAAATCTCTATACCCAAGAGCAATATGATATTGTGTTAGATTGATTTTCTACATAGAAATTGATCAAAAGATCTGTGTTTTATGCTTCTATTCAATCAGGCCCGATAGTGTGAAGTAAGTACGAATTGAATGTAAATATCAGCAGTAAAACAAGAGTACATAGTTCTAATTTGGCGAAAGCTTTTAAGGGTCCCTAATAATACCCTTGCAATCAAGAAAATACTCTGTATAATATATACCACTGATTTATATGCGCGCGGCCAATCAAACAGCTGGCGCCATGACAGCTAGAGCATCGTTTCTAGCACTATTTCATTATGCCTTTGCTGACTCCCAATAAATGGGAGAGTCGGCGGGGCTTTAAACTATTTTGCTTTTGGCGTATTACTAATTCTATAAAAGAATAGATTCTGATTAAGAACAGTGAACCGCTCGGAGTGAATCTTTAACCAAACGGCTTTTGCTCATCCACTTGCAACGCAAGAATGATCAAGGCACATATTAGGAGCTTGCTGGCATGGCTAACCAGAGAATCCGTATCCGTCTCAAGTCTTTTGATCATCGTCTGATTGATCAATCTGCACAAGAGATCGTTGATACTGCAAAGCGCACCGGTGCGCAAGTTTGTGGTCCTGTACCGTTGCCGACTCGCATTGAGCGCTTCAACGTTCTAACCTCGCCACATGTCAATAAAGATGCTCGTGACCAGTACGAAATCCGTACTCACAAGCGCATGGTTGATATTGTTCAGCCTACTGACAAAACTGTGGACGCGTTAATGAAGCTAGACTTAGCGGCGGGCGTTGACGTTCAAATTGCTTTGGGTTAATGCACATTAAACGCCCAATCCATTAATAGAAGATATAAAGAGGTTTAAAATGGCGATTGGTTTAGTCGGTAAAAAATGCGGCATGACCCGTGTCTTCACTGCAACAGGTGATTCTATCCCTGTAACAGTGGTTGAGATCGATGCAAACCGCATCACTCAAGTAAAAAATACTGATATAGATGGCTATCAAGCCATTCAAATTACCACAGGTACTCGTCGTGACAGCCGCGTAACAGCCGCTCAAAAAGGTCACTTCGCGAAAGCTGGCGTTAAAGCTGGTCGTGGTGTTTGGGAATTTCGTGCCAATGAAAGCGATCTTGAAGGTCGTGAAATTGGTGGTGAGATCCAAGCTGACCTATTTGAAGAAGGTCAAATGGTTGATGTCACAGGAAATAGTAAAGGTAAAGGCTTTCAAGGCGGCGTAAAGCGTCACAACTTTAGCATGCAAGATGCTACCCATGGTAACTCAGTCTCTCACCGTGCCATTGGTTCAACTGGTCAAAACCAGTCACCAGGTAAAGTATTTAAAGGTAAGAAGATGCCAGGTCAAATGGGTAACAAGCGTGTTACAGTTCAAGGCCTAGAAGTGGTTTCGGTTGATGCCGAAAAAGGATTACTTGTCATCAAGGGTGCTATCCCAGGTGCCACCGGTGGCGATGTCATCGTACGTCCGTCAGTCAAAGCCTAAGCAAGGGGATTAACGTGGATTTAAAAACAGTTACAGGTGCGGCGGTTGAGCTTTCTGATACGGCCTTTGGTCGTGAATTCAACGAAGCATTAGTGCATCAAGTCGTCACCGCATATCTTGCTGGTGCTCGTCAAGGTACACGTGCACAAAAAACCCGTGCCGAAGTTTCTGGCGGTGGCATTAAGCCATGGCGCCAAAAAGGTACTGGTCGCGCTCGTGCAGGCTCTATTCGTAGCCCAATCTGGCGTGGTGGTGGTCGTACATTTGCTGCGAAACCACAAGATTGGTCACAGAAAGTTAACCGCAAAATGTATCGCGGTGCTATGCAGTGCATCCTAGCCGAATTAATACGTCAAGAGCGTTTAATTTTGGTTGAAGAGCTGAGCGTTTCTGGGCCTAAGACCAAAGAGCTAATCGCAAAGTTAAATGAGTTGAATGCATCTCGTGCATTGATCGTCACAAAAGACGTCGACGAAAACTTGTACTTAGCAGCTCGCAATATTCCAAACGTCAATGTACTTGGTACAAACGAAGTGGACCCAGTGAGCTTGATCGCTTATGATAAAGTGATCATGACAGTCGAAGCTGCGAAACAATTTGAGGAAGCACTAGCATGAATAACGCAAGACTTTATCAGGTCTTAAGAGGACCTGTATTCTCAGAAAAATCTCAAATGCTTGGCGACTCATTTGGCGTGCAGGTGTTCAAGATTGACTCTAATGCTACTAAGCTGGAAGTCAAAAAAGCAGTTGAGTTAATGTTCGAAGGTGTTGAAGTCACTAAAGTAAACACTTTGAACGTTAAAGGTAAGACAAAGCGTTTTGGTAAAAGTATAGGTCGTCGTAACGATTATAAAAAAGCCTATGTTACCCTAAAAGCTGGTCACGATGTACAAATGGCTGATGCTGGTGAGGACGTAGCGAATACTACTGCCTCTACTAGTGAAACAGCTAACAACGAATAAGGATACCACTCATGCCTATCGTAAAAGCAAAGCCAACATCACCAGGCCGTCGTTTTGTTGAAAAAGTAGTGCATCCACACCTTTACAAAGGTCGTCCGTTTGCAGCACTTCTAGAATCAAAAAGTAAGTCAGGTGGTCGTAACAATAATGGTCGTATTACCACTCGTCACATTGGCGGCGGTCATAAGCAACATTATCGTATTATCGACTTCAAACGTACCAAAGACAACATTCCAGCAACGGTAGAGCGTATTGAATACGATCCTAACCGTACTGCACATATCGCCTTACTTAAGTATGCTGATGGTGAGCGTCGTTACATTATCGCTCCTAAAAAGCTAGCTGCTGGTGATACAGTGCATTCAGGTGAAACGTCTCCAATTCGTCCAGGTAACTGTTTACCGCTTAAGAATATCCCTTTGGGTACTGTGATCCATAATATCGAGCTTAAAATCGGTAAAGGCGCACAGATGGCTCGTTCAGCGGGTACAAGCGTTCAGCTACTAGGTCGTGACGGTATTTATGCGATTCTTCGTATGCGTTCAGGTGAAACACGTCGTGTTCACGTTAACTGTCGTGCCGTTATTGGTGAAGTCTCTAATACTGAAAACAACTTGAAATCACTTGGTAAAGCTGGTGCTTCACGTTGGCGCGGTATTCGTCCTTCCGTTCGCGGTGTGGCGATGAACCCTGTTGATCACCCACATGGTGGTGGTGAAGGTCGTAACAAAGGTCGCCATCCAACCAGCCCTTGGGGTCAGAAGTCTAAAGGACTTAAAACGCGTCATAATAAGCGTACTGACAGTATGATCATCCGTCGCGCCAAGAAGAAATAAAGGAAGAATTTCATGCCTCGTTCATTGAAAAAAGGTCCATTCATAGACGCGCACTTGTTTGCTAAAGTTGAGAATGCAATAGAAAACAACTCACGCAAGCCAATTAAGACTTGGTCGCGCCGCTCGATGATTCTGCCACAAATGGTTGGCCTAACTATGTCTGTTCACAACGGCCGTACTCATGTACCGGTTATTGTGAGCGAACAGATGGTTGGTCATAAACTAGGTGAATTTGCCCCGACTCGTACGTATCGTGGTCATGGCATTGACAGAAAAGCTAAGAAATAAGGTGCTTACCATGGAAGTAACTGCAAAATTACGCGGTGCCGCCATTTCGGCACAAAAAGTTAGACTCGTTGCTGATGAAGTTCGTGGCAAATCTATCGAACGTGCTTTGGATATCCTGACGTATAGCAATAAAAAAGGCGCTGTGTTTGTTAAGAAATGTCTTAACTCAGCCATCGCCAATGCCGAACATAATCACGGCTTAGACATTGACGACCTAAAAGTCGGCACTATCTACGTTGATGAAGGCATTACGCTAAAGCGTATCCTACCACGTGCCAAAGGTCGTGCTGATCGTATCAGCAAACGTACCTGTCACATCACTATAAAGGTAGGAGAATAAGTTATGGGTCAAAAAGTACATCCAATCGGAATTCGTCTTGGTGTTGTAAAAAAGCATAACGCAAACTGGTATGCTAGCCCTAAACAATACTCAGAATACCTAATCAACGACATACAAGTTCGTGAATATCTGCGCAAAAAACTAGATAAGGCTATGATCAGTAACATTATGATCGAGCGTCCTACTGGTGCTGCTAAGATTACCATCGCCACTGCGCGCCCTGGTATTGTTATCGGTAAAAAAGGCGAAGATATAGAAAGACTTCAAAAAGAATTGACCAAAATTATGGGCGTACCTGCTCAGGTTAATATTGAAGAAATCACGTCACCTGACCTTGATGCTCGTCTGGTAGCAGACGGCATTGGTAGCCAGCTTGAGCGTCGTGTTATGTTCCGTCGTGCGATGAAGCGCGCCGTGCAAAACAGCATGCGTTCTGGTGCCAAAGGTATTAAAGTTGAGCTGTCTGGCCGTCTCGGCGGTGCTGAGATTGCTCGTACTGAATGGTATCGTGAAGGTCGTGTGCCACTGCATACGCTACGCGCCGATATTGACTATTCGTCAGTACGTGCGGAAACCACTTACGGCACCATCGGTGTAAAAGTTTGGATTTTCCGTGGCGAAATCCTTGACGGTATGAACAGTGTATATAATCCCGTCAACGAAGAGAAGCCTCGTGCGCCAAAACGCCGTGGTCGTGGTGGAAACCGTCGAAACACAGACAGAGGTTAAACTATGTTACAGCCAAAACGTACCAAGTTTCGCAAAATGCATAAAGGTCGTAACACTGGGCTAGCTCATCGTGGAAGCACCGTTGCATTCGGACAAATTGGTCTAAAATCTTTGACTCGCGGTCGTATGACAGCTCGTCAAATCGAAGCGGCACGTCGTACCATCACTCGTAAAATTAAGCGTGGTGGTAAGATTTGGATTCGTGTTTTCCCAGACAAACCTATTACTAATAAACCATTAGAAGTACGTATGGGTAAAGGTAAAGGTCCTGTAGAATATTGGGTATGCGAAGTCAAACCTGGTAAAATACTATATGAACTCGAAGGGGTTTCAGAAGAGCTTGCTCGTGAAGCTTTAACGCTTGCTGCAGCAAAACTGCCCTTTAAAACTACCATTGTTAAGCGGACGATAATGTAATGAAGATCAGTGAATTACGTGATAAATCATTAGAAGAACTGACTCAGTTACTTGATGAAAAGCAGCTTGATGCTTTCCGTATTCGTATGGCTAAAGCAACGGGTCAGTTGGGGAATACCCATGAAGTTCGTGGCAATCGTCGTACGATTGCTCAGCTTCAGACTTTGATTAACGAGAAACAGCGAGGCAACTCATGAGCGATAACGATCAAGCCACCCCAACAAATGCTAGCGTATTAACAGGGCGAGTTGTTAGCGACAAGATGGACAAGTCCATCACGGTTTTGATTGAGCGTCTGGTTCGTCATCCTTTATATGGCAAGCAGCTTCGTCGTTCAACTAAAATTAAAGCCCATGATGAGAACAACGTTTGCCAACAAGGCGACCTTGTCCAAATCAAAGAAACGCGTCCAATCTCAAAAACTAAGTCATGGACTTTAGTAGATGTGATTGAAAAAGTAGAAAAAATCTAAGTAAATTGCATTAAAAGCCAGAATCTGTTAAAATAGCCGCCTTTTTAAGGATGCTGATTGCGCTGAGCGTATATCACTGACATTAAGAGTAAGGTGCGGTTATTTATATTAAAATGCCGTCTACTCATAGTGTGCTAGCGGCAGCAACTGGCTTTTATTGCTCATACGTGTGGAGTAACGCTATGATTCAGGTTGAGTCAATGCTGGAAGTTGCAGACAATAGCGGTGCAAGGCGAGTTCAGTGCATTAAAGTACTGGGTGGCTCTCATCGTCGTTATGCATCGGTCGGCGACATCATTAAAGTAACGGTTAAAGAAGCCATTCCTCGCGGTCGTGTTAAAAAAGGCGACGTGATGAATGCGGTAGTTGTACGTACCAAAAAAGGCGTTCGTCGCCCTGATGGTTCAGTGCTACGTTTTGATGACAATGCTGCGGTATTGTTGAACCAAAATAAAGCGCCGATTGCAACTCGTATTTTTGGACCGGTAACTCGTGAACTACGTGGTGATCAGTTTATGAAAATTGTATCCCTAGCACCAGAAGTATTGTGAGGTAACCCATGGCTAAATTACGAAAAGGCGATACAGTTATTGTTATTGCTGGTAAAGACAAAGGCAAGCAAGGTACTGTTCAAGTCGTAAAAAACGATCGTATTAAAATTGAAGGCATTAATATTGTCACTAAACATCAGAAGCCAAATCAGGCGACTGGCGTTGAAGGCGGCATTCTTAAGCAAGAAGCTTTTTTACATATCTCAAACGTCGCAATTTTAAATGCGCAAACCCAAAAAGCAGACCGTATTACTTACCAATTTAACGAAGACGGCAAAAAACAGCGCGTTTATCGTTCAAATGGTGAAGTCGTGGCGACTGCGTAAGACACTAAGGGTGTAATGGTAATGGCAAGATTAAAATCTTTATATAATGATGAACTAAAGCAGCAAATCAAAGAAGTGCTTGGTTTAGACAATGTGATGCAAGTGCCTAAAATCACTAAAATCACACTTAACATGGGTGTAGGTGGCGCGTCTCAAGACAAGAAATTGCTTGAAGGTGCAGTAGCTGATATGACCGCAATTGCCGGTCAGAAACCTGTAGTCACCAAAGCGCGTAAATCAATTGCTGGTTTTAAAATCCGTGAAGAATGGCCAATTGGTTGCAAAGTAACGCTACGCGGTGAGCAAATGTACGAATTTTTAGATCGTCTCATTGCCATTGCAATTCCTCGTGTTCGTGACTTCCGCGGTTTTTCACCTAAAGCATTTGATGGACGTGGCAACTACTCATTGGGTATCAAAGAACAAATCGTATTCCCAGAAGTAAACTTTGACAGGATTGATCGTATCCGTGGTATGGATGTGACTATCACTACGTCAGCTGCTACTGATGATGAAGGTCGTGCGTTACTTAAAGCATTCGGCTTCCCATTTAAATAAGGTAAAGACGTTATGGCAAAAAAGAGCATGATTAACCGCGAATTAAAGCGCGAAAAAATGGTAGCTAAATATGCTGATAAGCGTATCAAGCTAAAAGAAACCATCGGTGATATGAATGCAAGTGATGAACAGCGTATGGAAGCGATGCTAGAGCTACAAGCTCTACCACGTAATTCATCGCCAGTCCGTCTGCGCAATCGTTGTGCTATCACAGGTCGTCCTCATGGTTACTTCCGTAAGTTTGGCTTATCACGCAATATGCTGCGTGAGCGAGTCATGCAAGGTGATGTACCTGGTGTTCGTAAAGCAAGCTGGTAAGGAGTAACTACATGAGTATGCAAGATACCGTTGGGGATATGCTAACCCGTATTCGTAACGCACAAATGGCCAATAAAGTATCCGTAGCTATGCCGAGCTCAAAACTACGTAAATCAATCGCTGACCTATTAGTTAGCGAAGGTTATGTAGCTAGTGCTGTTGTTACTGCAGAAGATAACAACAAAGCAACGCTATCTATCGAATTAAAGTATTTCGAAGGCAAAGCTGTCATCGAAACTATTCAGCGCTTTAGCCGTCCTGGTTTACGCCAGCATCGCGGTAAAGACGCTATCCCTACTGTTAAGCAAGGTATGGGTGTTGCTATCGTATCTACTAGCCGAGGTATCATGAGCGATCGTGCTGCTCGCGCTGCTGGCATCGGTGGTGAAATCGTTGCATTCGTTGCTTAAGGCAATGTGACGATAAGTCTATTTGTACCCTATTAAGTTTATGAAGACTTTCTTTAATATCATCATAAGCTCATGATTAAATGAATGCCTTGCAATTTTATAAGATTGGTTGGTGTTTAATAGGGACAATTATGCTAAACTAGCAGGCTTTTTAGCCTGTTAGTTTTTTCGCTATTATTTATTGCTAACAGAAGTTGTTAATTTTTTTAAGGAATACTCCTATGTCTCGTGTGGCTAAAGCCCCAGTAACGCTGCCTAACGGCGTAAGCGTTACTTTGAACGATCGGCAGGTCGAAGTGAAAGGCAAGAACGGTAATATGTCTTTACGCCTGCATGAATTGGTCGAGCTGAAACAGGAAGATGATGCTATTATTCTCTCACCTACAGTCGATTCAAAAGAAGCCATGATGCACACTGGCACCATTCGCGCTCTATTAAACAACTATGTTTTAGGCGTGACCGAAGGCTTTGAAAAACGTCTTCAATTAATTGGTGTTGGTTATCGCGCTCAAGCTACTGGTAATAAAGTAACCCTAAACGTTGGTTATTCACATCCAGTAGAATATACGCTACCTGAAGGTGTGTCAGCTGAAACTCCTACGCAAACTGAAATTGTTTTAAAATCAAACAATAAGCAGCAGCTTGGTCAAGCAGCGGCTAATATCCGTAGTTTCCGTCCACCAGAGCCTTATAAAGGCAAAGGTATTCGTTATAGCGACGAAAATGTGGTTCGCAAAGAAGCTAAGAAAAAATAAGGTGAGTTGAAATGTTTGATAAAAAAGCAGCTCGTCTGCGTCGAGCTAAGAAAACCCGCGCGCATATCCGTTTTTTAGGCGTTCATCGTCTAACGGTTAATCGTACGCCAAAGCATATCTATGCCCAGATTATCTCTCCGAATGGTGGTGAAGTGATCGCTCAGGCATCTACCTTAGACGGCAGTTTGCGCTCAGGTGCGACTGGTAACGTTGATGCAGCGACGTCTGTAGGCCAAATGATCGCAGAACGCGCAAAAGCAGCTGGTATTACTAAAGTTGCCTTTGACCGTAGTGGTTTTAAATATCATGGTCGAGTGAAAGCTTTAGCTGAAGCAGCTCGCGGAAATGGATTGGAGTTTTAATCATGGCTAGAAATGATAAAAATGATAAAAATGACCAAACAGACGGTCTAGTAGAACGCCTTGTTACCGTTGATCGCGTTGCGAAAGTGGTAAAGGGTGGTCGTATTTTCTCTTTCACTGCGTTAACCGTAGTGGGCGATGGCAATGGTCGTGTTGGTTTTGGTCGCGGTAAAGCACGTGAAGTGCCAGCTGCTATTCAAAAAGCTTTAGAAGCTGCTAAACGCAATATGATTACCGTTGAGCTTAATGAAGCAACTTTATATCATCCGATCAAAGCACGTCATGGTGCAAGTAAAGTCTACATGCAGCCTGCATCCGAAGGTACTGGCGTAATTGCTGGTGGCGCAATGCGTGCTGTATTAGAAGTTGCTGGTGTCAAAGATGTTTTGACTAAATGTTATGGTTCTACCAATACTGCTAACGTTGTACGTGCAACGTTTAACGGTTTACGTGATATGTCAACTCCAGAAAAGATGGCAGCTAAACGTGGTAAATCTGTAGACGAAATTTTGGGCTAACTTAGACTAGGCGAGTTACGATGAAAACAATGAAAGTCACTCAATTAAAATCAGGTGCCCATCGCCTCAAGAGCCACAAAGCGAGCTTGAAAGGATTGGGTTTACGCCGTATTAATCATACTGTTGAAGTTGAAGATACTCCATCAACTCGTGGTATGGTAAATCGCGTCAACTACATGGTAAAAGTGGAGGAAGCGTAATGGGACTCAGATTAAATGAATTATCTCCAGGTGTTGGCGCGAAGAAAAACGCCCAACGTCGTGGTCGTGGTATCGGTTCAGGTCTTGGTAAAACTGGTGGTCGAGGCGTAAAAGGCCAGAAATCACGTTCAGGTTCTGGTATTCGCAGAGGGTTTGAAGGTGGTCAAATGCCATTATTCCGCCGTCTGCCAAAATTTGGCTTTACCAGTAAAATGGCAATGACGACTGCAGAAGTCCGTTTGTCTGAACTGAATAAAGTTGAAGGCGACGTGGTTAGCGTTGAAACCTTAAAAGCCGCTAATATTATCCGTCATGATATGAGGCGTGCCCGTATTATCTTGTCAGGCGACGTTACTAAAGCTTATACCTTTAAAGATATAAAAGTAACTAAAGGCGCTAAGCAAGCAATCGAAGCTGCTGGTGGTAGCATCGAGGAGTAGTAACGTGTCAAAGCAATCAATGTCATCGGCTGGTATACCGCTTAATCCTTTTGCCTTTATACGTAAGTATGATGAGCTGTGGACGCGTTTACTGTTTTTAATCGGCGCATTGATTGTTTATCGTTTAGGGTCACATATTCCTGTACCCGGTATTAATCCGGTTAATTTGGCAGACTTGTTTTCGCGCAATGAAAACACCATTTTGAGCATGTTTAATATGTTCTCAGGTGGTGCGCTCGAGCGTATGTCTATCATGGCGCTTGGCATCATGCCGTATATTTCAGCGTCGATTATCGTACAGATGATGTCAGCGGTACTGCCGTCACTTGAAGCACTTAAAAAAGAAGGTGAAGCAGGACGGCGTAAGCTAAACAAGTACACCCGTCAAGGGACACTTGCTCTAGCTCTCGTGCAGTCATTAGGAATGTGTGCAGGCCTGATCAGTCAGAACTTGACTTTGTCTAGCGGTCTTACCTTTTACATCCCAGCCGTTACCTCCTTGGTAGCTGGTGCTATGTTTTTAATGTGGCTTGGTGAGCAGATTACAGAGCGTGGCGTGGGTAATGGTATTTCAATGCTGATTTTTGCCAGTATTGTTGCCGGTATGCCAGGCATGATTTCGCAATCTATCGAACAGGTCAGTCAAGGGCAGATGAACTTGATTGTACTATTTATCTTTATCGTACTAGGGGTCGCGGTGACGGCTGGTATTGTTTATATTGAACGAGCCCAGCGCCGTGTTCCCGTAAACTACGCCCAAAAGCAACAACAAGGCCGTAAAATCTATGCTCAGCAGCAGTCACATTTGCCACTGAAAATTAATATGGCAGGGGTTATCCCTGCTATTTTTGCCAGCTCATTATTGTTGTTTCCAGCAAGTTTAGGGCAGTGGGTCGGTCATTCAACTGATCCCACCTTTGTACAAAAGATATTGCAGAATATGGCTTTGGTGCTGTCTCCTGGACAGCCGCTGTATTTAGTTTTGTTCGGTGCGATGATTATTTTCTTTTGCTATTTTTATACGGCATTGGTCTTTAGTCCCCGTGAAGTTGCCGAAAACCTTAAACGTAGTGGTGCGTATATTCCAGGTATCCGCCCCGGACAACAAACTCAGCGTTACCTTGACCATGTATTGAACCGACTGACCTTTATTGGCGCGATATACATGACGGTTATTTGTTTAATGCCGATGGTCATCCAGTCAGCGTTCGGTGTGCCGTTTAACCTCGGTGGTACGTCGTTACTGATTATGGTGGTTGTGGTAATGGACTTCATTTCGCAGATTCAAGCGCATTTGATGACCCATCAATATCATGATCAGACGTTAATTCAGTCGCCCTCTCAATCTTAAATGAGCGGTGCGATATCTCAAGGAGTATGCTATGAAAGTTCAAGCATCAGTTAAAAAGATTTGTGGTAGCTGTAAAGTTGTACGTCGTAAAGGCCGTGTGCATATTATTTGCACAGCAGAACCTCGCCACAAACAACGTCAAGGTTAATTGATACTTAGTATGAGGCAACATGCCTACACTATAAATTGAATTAATACTTGAAAAATAACGGCGGATGCGCTATCATCCGCCACTTGCCGTAGTTTGTACTTATGTCTTTTATAGCTTGACTTCATTAGCCAGCTTGCTAAGCAAGTTAGTACGATGACAAAAGCTACCAAAGAACAAGTATCGACAGCAATGAATCTGAAAAATAACGCGTTCTTTTTAAGAGTGTCGCTTATTTTTCTTTAATGGAGAGAAATCAATGGCTCGTATTGCCGGTGTTAACATTCCGGATAATAAGCATGCTGTTATTTCACTAACTTACATCTTTGGTGTAGGTCGTACTACTGCTAAGAAAATTTTAGAAGCAGTTAGTATTGCCCCTACCACTAAAATCAGTCAGTTAGATGATACACAGTTAGATGCTATCCGTGCACAGATTGCAAATTACATGATCGAAGGTGACCTTCGTCGTGAAGTTTCAATTAATATCAAGCGTTTGGTTGATTTAGGCTGTTATCGTGGTATTCGCCATCGTCGTAACTTGCCTGTAAATGGCCAACGTACGAAAACGAATGCGCGTACTCGTAAGGGTCCACGTAGAGCAATCAAAAGATAATCAACTTAGGAAGCTAAAAGATGGCAAAAGACACTCGTAGTCGCAAGAAGGTGACTCGTCGTTCAGTATCGGAGGGCGTAGCCCATATCCATGCGTCTTTTAATAACACCATTGTTACGATTACCGATCGTCAAGGTAATGCTTTGGCTTGGGCCACTTCAGGTGGACAAGGCTTCCGTGGTTCACGTAAATCTACACCGTTTGCAGCCCAGGTTGCAGCTGAAGTCGCTGGTAAAGCGGCCCAAGAATATGGTGTTAAGAATATCGATGTTTTGGTCAAAGGACCAGGACCGGGTCGTGAGTCTGCGGTAAGAGCACTAGGTGCGTTGGGTTATAAAGTTAACAGTATTTCTGATGTAACCCCAATTCCACACAATGGTTGCCGTGCGCCGAAAAAGCGCCGCGTCTAATATTAAAGACGAAGCTTTTTATCCCAAAAGCTTACAGGAGACATGAATATGGCCCGCTATATTGGACCAAAACTTAAATTATCACGTCGCGAAGGGACAGACCTAGGCCTTAAGTCTGGTGTTAAACCTTATGACGTGAAAACGAAAAAAGCTGGCCGTCCGCCTGGTCAACATGGCGTTAGCCGTAATAAGACCTCAGAATATGCTCTACAGCTGCGTGAAAAGCAGAAAGTTAAGCGTATTTACGGCGTACTTGAGCGTCAGTTCGCAAACTACTATAAAGAAGCTGCTCGTAAACGTGGTGCTACTGGTGAAAACCTATTAGCCATGTTAGAGAGCCGTTTAGATAACGTGGTGTATCGCATGGGCTTTGGCTCAACTCGCGCCGAAGCACGTCAGCTAGTCAGTCATCGTACTGTTATGGTAAAAAAAGCCGGCCGTGATGAGTTTGTTCGTGTGAACATTCCTTCAATCCAGCTGCAAGATGGTGATGTCATCGCTATCCAAGAGAAGTCTCGCGAGCAACTGCGTATTAAAAACGCTATTGAACTGGCTACCCAACGTGGTATCCCAGAGTGGCTTGATGTTGATCACAGCAAACTACAAGGCACGTTTAAACAAGCGCCTGATCGTATTGATCTTCCTGCTGAAATCAACGAAAGCTTAATCGTTGAGCTATACTCTAAGTAACTGACGTTATGACTGATTTTAATACTGATATCAATGAATATTGATGTCAGTAAATAATACCAGTAAATATAAATAACGTTAATTAAACCAGTTAAATAAATCGAGGTGACATCATGATGCTAAATGCAACTGAGTTTCTAACGCCAAATGCCATTAACGTGGATACGGTTAACGAAACAATTGCGAAAGTCACGCTCGAACCGTTAGAACGCGGCTTTGGGCATACCTTAGGGAATGCCTTACGTCGTATTTTGTTATCTTCATTACCTGGCGCTGCCGTTATTGAAGCTGAGATCGATGGTGTTGACCATGAATACTCAACTCTTGAGGGTTTGCAAGAAGATGTACTTGACCTGCTTTTGAATTTAAAAGGCTTGGCCATTACCCTTCATGACCAAAATGAAGTATTTTTGACCTTGGATAAACAAGGTCCAGGCACCATCACTGCCGCAGACATCACTTTGCCGCATAATGTCGATATTATCAATCCAGAATTGGTATTGGGTACATTAAGCGATCGTGGTCATCTTAAGATGCGTCTGCGTGTAGTTATGGGTCGTGGATACGAGCCAGCAAATCAGCGCCGTGAAGATGGCGACACCAAAGCAATTGGCCGCTTAAAGCTTGATGCAAGCTTTAGCCCTGTGCTACGAGTCGCTTATCAGGTCGAGAACGCACGTGTAGAACAACGTACCGATCTTGACCGTCTTATCGTCGAGCTTGAAACTAATGGCACTATTGATCCAGAAGAAGCAATTCGTAAAGCAGCGACTATCTTGCAACAACAGATTTCTATCTTTGTTGACCTAGAAGCTGAAGAAGCGCCTGAGCCTGTGAAAGAAAAAGAAGAGGTTGATCCGGTGCTATTACGCCCTGTGGACGATCTTGAACTAACGGTTCGCTCAGCCAACTGCTTGAAAGCTGAAAACATTTACTATATCGGTGATTTGGTCCAGCGTTCAGAGACTGAACTACTTAAAACCCCAAATCTTGGTAAGAAATCATTAACGGAAATCAAAGACGTGCTAGCATCTAAAGATTTAGAGCTTGGAATGCGCCTTGATAATTGGCCTCCAGCTGATTTACGTGTTGATGATCGCTTTTCTTATCGTAGCCGTTAAACTTTAAGGATATTTGACCATGCGCCATCGTAAGAGTGGAGTCAAGCTGGGTCGTACCGGCAGTCATCGCAAAGCAATGTTCCAGAACATGACCAACTCATTATTTGAGCATGAACTGATTAAAACAACATTACCAAAAGCTAAAGAATTACGCCGTGTTGCTGAGCCATTAATCACTATGGCTAAAGACGACAGCGTTGCTAATCGCCGTCTAGCATTTAGCCGTATGCGTAGCAAATCTATGGTAGGCAAACTATTTGGCACGTTAGGTCCTCGTTACCAAACGCGTCCAGGTGGCTATCTGCGTATCGTAAAATGTGGCCATCGTGATGGTGACAATGCGCCAATGGCTTATGTAGAATTAGTTGATCGCGACTAATTTTATACGCTAATTGTATATTGCATAAAAAAGCTCCAATTTATTGGAGCTTTTTTATGCGCTTGTATTTTAATTTTTGTATCTAGAATATCTATTTCCGATTACAGTGTTTTTCGTTTACATCCGTCTCTTATCTACAACAACAGTGAGCTGACGTCGGCGGCACCTTGTCTAATTATTTCAGGTTGGCTACTAGTCATGTCAACAATAGTAGTCAGTTTGGTAGTTTTTATACCAGCGTTGATCAAACCATCTATCTGATGACCTAATAGTTCTTCGATATCGAATGGATCATCCAATACCTGGTCATGCGTGGGTAATATCAATGAACTGGTTAAAATAGGCTCATCCATCGCGGTCAATAATGCTTGAGCAATCGGATTACTGGGAACACGGATACCAATGGTTTTTTTCTTAGCATGAGCAAGTTTTTTGGGTACGTCTTTAGTGGCGTTTAAAATAAAGGTGATGGGTGCTGGCGTATGGGCTTTGAGCTTTTTAAATTGCACATTATCGACTGCAGCATAAGTAGCAATCTCACTTAAATCACGACATAGCAAAGTAAATTGATGCTTATCATCAAGTTCGCGAATTTTTTTAAGCTTATCAAGGGCATCTTTAGCCCCTAGACGGCAACCAAACGCATAGCTGGTATCGGTCGGGTAGATGAGTAGTTGGTCGGCACGCAGTAAGTCAGCGGCTTGCTCAATGAGACGTGGCTGCGGGTTTTCAGGGTGGATGTAGAAGGTTTGCATGACGGCTCCTTATTTAATGATTTTTACGGGTCTTATAATTTTGACTTTATGCACTTATGGTTGTTAGTTAAGCATCGCTATTGATCTGATCTGTTTGATTGATTGAAGATGTCTCTTTTTCTAATTTCAACTTTTACTGTTAATCTCAAAATAGCCATTAGATAGAAATCTTTAGATAAAAATCGCTCATTACTTAGTCAGTATAGCGCTAAAACAAATGTGGGTTATAGGGGCAAGAAGTTACTATTAGTAGGTAATTATTTAGTAAGCGATTATTTAGTAAGTGATTATTTAGTAGCTGGCTATTAAATATCACAAACGAGATATAGAATGACAACGAGTATAAAGCGTCGTTAATGGTTTTGAGCTACTAATTTTGAGCTATTAAGTAATAGAAACAGTCAACAATGCCCGTAACAGAGTTTTGGCATCGCGAGGGAGGTTTTTAGGCGTTGCAATATACTGGGAGGCTTGTTGATAAACATCCTCGGCAAAGGTACTAGCGCTGGTATCAAAATCGGCAAATAAATTATCTTGTGAAATCCGAAAAGGTCGTTTACACGCAAGGGTAAATAAGCACTCTAAAGCTTGTGGCTTAATCTCTAAGCACTCAAAGGCCTCCTGCTGAGCAGCGTTACGACCGTCTGGTGCATACCAATAGCCAAAGTCAGCCAACTGTCTACGCTTCTCACCAGCAATACTCCAGTGGCTAAGCTCGTGTAAAGCACTGGCAAAAAAACCATGAGCAAATTCAATACGTGCAGGATTGGTATCACAAGCAGGGATATACTCTGGCTCATCATTACCACGAACCAATTGTACCTTTTGGCTGGCAAATAGCGTATCAAATAGCGTTATCAACCAATCGGTAGCGAGTTGTTCGCTGTCCTCAGTATCAGTAGCTTGTTCCCTATCGTATCGGTCAAAATAATAAAGCTGTTGCCCTTGCTGTATTAAATTTTTGAAATACTCCTTTGTATGAGATTTTACTGGGTCATCAATCTGTTTTATCTCACTTTCTAACTTGACTAATTGTTGTAACAGCACCTCAGCATCATTAGCGTTCAATAATGTAGAAAAATCAGTATTGGTGTTTTGAGAGATCATAAGTAAACAGTTAACCGGATAAAGAGGCAAATATCAAAAAAGACGCGGTTTTTGACTGTGCTTAATAAAAGTATTATCACATCAAATGTCAAAAATCGTAACACACTAGCGCTAGCGTCATCTTGAGCTTTCGGTTAGTATGGCAGGCAATATTATACACCGTTTTTGACCAATGAGGCCGTGCATGTCAAGTACTCCAGTAAACAAACCATCAGCGGTTGACACCGACGCTACTCAAGCGTCTATGACAACGCCTATGCCTGAACATATTGTTTTAGACAGGTGGGCTGATAATGGTTTTGAATGGCAAGGTGAGGTGGTGCCGACGACTTTTGAACGTCTGGCCGCGCAACTGACCACAGAGCATGAGCAACCAAAATTGCAAATGAAAGCCAATCTATATCGCCAAAACAATGTTCTGCATCTTGCCTTTAAAATAATAGGAGAGATGTGGCTTAACTGTCAACGCTGTTTGCAACCTATAGCAATTGATATCACCGATGATTATGATATTGCGCTATTAGATGATGATAGCCAAGTGCGCACAGTTGATGATGAGCAAGATTATTTGCTGTTAAATGAAGTGGTTAGCGATCAGACGCCTGAGCGTTTGTTACCCTTTAAGAACTTAGTTGAAGATGAGATACTGCTCAAAATTCCAATGGCAACAAAGCATGATGACTGTGAGATGGCTGTTGAGCAGGTAGGAGACATACCGGAAGAAGAAAACGAAAATCCATTTGCGGCATTGGCCTCATTAAAAGGTAAGCTATAAGCATAATAGCGCCTCACTGAACTTAGCTGTTTTGAGCAAACTGTCTCGACTAAAATTAGTTGCCTTGCCTTTTAGCAGTTTTGTACATAACAGTGAAGGGCAGGGCTTTATTAATCGGTGAAACATGCGTATAATGTCCCGTTTATTGCATTCTGGCAACACGCTGCTTGCAGATAGAAACTGATTGAGCGAATTATCTATAGATTTTAGACTCAGCCAGTAATTTAATGCACGTGGCAAACTATTTATTAATGATGCGTAAGACTTAGGTTGTTGTGATTATATAGCCTCTGTCAGTATCGATGAAAGCTGAATTTTAAGCTTATCCCTTTAAGTATAGGAGCTATATCATGGCCGTTCAAAAAAGCCGCAAAAGCCGTTCACGTCGTGACATGCGCCGTTCACATCACCACATGACTGTAGCTGAGCTCAGCGTAGATGCCACCACTGGTGAAAAACATCGTCGTCATCATATGACTAAAGATGGTTTTTATCGTGGTCGTCAGTTGTTTAAAGTCAGTCAAGAGGCTTAATCTATTGGTTATATGATAGTTGATGCAGAATTATAGTAGTGGCCATACTAACTATGATAATTCCTTACAAATATCATTAAGCAATAAGCATTGAGTTAACAAAAGCCAAGTTATGTCGCTATCACATATTTTGTGGTCGGATAACTTGGCTTTTTGTTATGTGTTATTTGGCTCACGCCGTATTTTTAGCTCTAGTGTTAAGATTGTTCAACCGTACAAAAATCAGTTGTAGCATGAGTAGCGTTTTGCTATACAAATATAAGCTTCGTTTTCTCATCCTCTATAATAATAGTATGCATCAGTGTATAGTTTGCTATTAATCAGCTATGATTGATGACTTGTTAAAATAGCATCTGAGAATAAATTTTCAAAATAGCGTCTAATTTTAGAATAACGCCCTCATTCATTTTAGGGATATTTCCAATTACATAAGGAATATTGGCTATGGCATCTGCAACCAATATGACAACAACACAGTCAACTCGCATCGCAGTTATCTTTCCTGGACAAGGGTCTCAAGTGGTCGGTATGACTACCGAGCTTGCTGAACTCTACCCGCAAATTCACGATACCTTTACTGAGGCTAGTGCTGCGCTTGGTGAGGACTTATGGGCAATCTGTCAAAATGAAGAACAGCTGAACCAGACTCAGTATACCCAGCCCGCATTATTGACTGCTAGCATCGCCATTTGGCGTATTTTGCAAGAAAAAATGGATAAAAAGCCTTGTTTTTTGGCCGGTCACTCTTTGGGTGAATATAGTGCCCTTTGTGCTGCTGGTGTGATCTCTCTTGCTGATGCGGTACGCCTGGTACATAAGCGTGGTCAGCTGATGCAACAGGCAGTTGAGGGTGTTGATACGGCTATGGCAGCAGTATTAGGTCTAGAGGATCATCGCGTTGAGACTTTGTGTGAGCAGGCGACTGAGCATGTCGATGGGGCAGTTGTTGGAGCGGCGAACTTCAACAGCCCAGGTCAGGTTGTAGTATCGGGTAATGCTGCTGGCGTTACTGCCGTGATTGACAAAGTACAGAATACCGGCAAAAAGGCCATTCCTCTAAAGGTCAGTGTGCCCTCACATTGTGCATTGATGCGTCCAGCAGCTAGTGCACTGGCTGAAGCATTAGCAGCGATTAAATTTAATCAAGCTAATATTCCTGTTATTCAAAACTGCAATGCCCGAGTTGAGACCAGTATTCAAGGTATCAAGCAGGCACTGACCGAGCAGCTAAGCGAGCCTGTGTTATGGTCACAGACCATGCAGGAGCTGGCTGATAAACAAATTAACGTCCTAATTGAATGCGGCAGTGGTAATGTACTGAGCAATCTGGCCAAACGTCAAGCGCAACCTATTGCCAGTTATCCGGTAGACAAGCCTGCTCGCCTAGATAAACTAATAGAGGTATTATCATGAGTAGAACGATTACTTTAGTCACTGGCGCCAGCCGTGGTATTGGCAAAGCAGTCGCCAAACGCTTTGCTAAAGAGGGCCATTTCGTCATCGGTACCGCGACCACTGAAAAAGGTGCAACGCTTATCGATGGCTATCTACATGACTCCGGCGGTATTGGTCGTGTTCTAGACGTGCGTGATAGCGCGCAAATTGATAAGCTGTTCGAAGAGATTGAAAGTGTTTACGGTACCGTGCAAGTGTTGGTGAATAATGCGGGTATTACTCAGGATGGTCTGTTGATGCGCATGAAAGATGATGACTGGGAAAATGTTGTTGATACCAATCTGACATCGGTGTATCGGATGAGCAAACGCGCCGTTCGCGGTATGATGAAAGCTCGCCGTGGACGTATCATTAATATTAGTTCTGTAGTTGCACAGATGGGTAATGCTGGACAGTCTAATTATGCGGCCACCAAAGCTGGGGTCGAAGGTTTCAGTCGTACACTTGCGCGCGAAATTGGGTCACGGCAAGTGACCATTAACTGTGTCGCCCCAGGCTTAATCGAAACAGATATGACTGATGATCTTGATGAGCGCCTGCTAAATTCTATGCTAGATGCAGTCCCTATTAACCGTCTCGGTCAGCCAGAAGACATTGCTGCTGCGGTACTATTCTTGGCGAGTGATGAGGCCAGCTATATCACTGGAGCTGTTCTTCCCGTCAATGGTGGAATATATATGTAATTCAAAAAAAGTCATTACATACTTATAATAAAAATTTGTGTGAACGAGTGTAAACTCTAATAAATGGTGCTATAATAACGGATACTTTTATGTCAAAGCCCTGTATGATAATAGGGCTTTATCGAACATTAGACAAAACGTATAACGTGTTATAGGGTACTAAATCGGTAACACTGATTTGATAAGTGCCATCTTATATATAATGCCGTAAGCGTAAAAAATAGCATTATGACAATTTTTTAAAAAATGATAGATGAAAAAGGAGAAGTCTATATGAGTAATGATACCGAGTTAAGAGTAAAATCTGCAGTAGCTGAGCAATTGGGCATGAATGTTGAAGACATTAACAACGAAGCTTCATTTATGGAAGATCTAGGTGCTGATTCATTAGACCTAGTTGAACTGGTTATGTCATTTGAAAGTGATTTTGGCATTACTATTCCTGACGAAGATTCAGCAGAATTGACCACCGTGCAAAAAGCAATTGATTATGTACAAGCTCAGCTATAAGTAGCTGTTGTTTTAGCAGATTTTGCTAAACCGCCTACCCGTCAGGGTAAGCGGTTTTTTTGTGCCTGTCTGTAGGAAAATTCTGTAATACTGTCTTTAGCTATGAATACTGTAGGACTGTTTTCAATTATAAATAACTTTATCCGAATTCTATTTACATAAGCCATGTGAATTTAACATTATTCAACATACTCTTACTATGCAAAGCTATGCAAGCAGAGTGTCTTTGTTATACTTATGCTCGGTAGCAATGAAGCTGTTATTGAAATCACTTTCAAAAATATCTGATTGTTATTTCGATAAATAATAAACATCAATAACTAATAACCATCAATAACTAATAACCATACTTCAAGGAATTTACATATGGGAATGTTCAGTTTTGCAAAAGACATTGGTGACAAGATTTTTAATCGTGATGATGAAAAAAATGATGCTAAAGCAGAAACCAAAGCAGATGCAAATACGCAAGTAAAAGACAATGAACCTTCTGCTCAGTCGGTTGCTAGCCTTCTTTTACGCCGTATTCAACAGCAGAATCTTAACATTAGTAACTTGAAAGTTAAATATAACGGTTCAACGGATACCGCAGAAATCAGCGGTAATGCTAAAACTCAGGCCGACCGTGAAAAAGCCATCATTGCTATTGGTAACGTGCAGAACGTTGCTAAAGTAATCGATAATATCGATATTGAAGAAGATGCTCCTGAATCCACTATGTATACTGTAAAATCAGGCGATAGCTTGTCTAAAATTGCTAAAGACGTCTATGGTTCATCTAGTGATTATATGAGTATATATGAAGCCAATAAGCCTATGCTTTCTGATCCAGATAAAATCTATCCTGGTCAAGTATTACGTATCCCCAAGCCGTAATATTATTAAAGCGGTGGCTTTAATGAGCTATATTTTCAATAGTTATTCTACTTAGCATAGAACGATAAACATAGAAAAACGCCTTTTATAATTTAAAGGGCGTTTTTTTTGCATTTTTTAGATGTTTAACTCACAAAGAGCTATTGTTCAATTTGTTTTGTTGTTCATTAATTGCCCAGTCAATATGTTCATCAAGCATGTCGCCATGAATACCTAATTTAGACTGTAATTGCATGATGATATCGGTACTGGCACCGGCGTTACCCAAACCAATAGTGATATTGCGCAAAAAGTTGACGTAACCTGTACGTCTGAGTGGACTGCCTTGGGTCTTTTGCAAGAAATCTGCCTCCTGCCATTGCCACAATTCAAGCAAGCTGCTGTTATCAAGCTGATGTCTAGGTGCAAAGTCATCGACTACCGTCAGCTGGGCATAGCGGTTCCATGGGCAAATAAGCTGACAGTCATCACAGCCAAATACGCGGTTACCAATGGCGCGGCGATATTTAGTATCAATTGAACCTTCGTGTTCTATAGTAAGATAAGAGATACAGGCAGCTGCATTAAGCTCATGGGGCGCGACAATCGCTTGAGTAGGGCAAATATCAATACAGGCGCTGCAACTGCCACAGTGCGCCTCTACCGGCTCATCATCGGGCAGCTCAAGACTCATAAATAGCTCGCCTAGCACAAAGAATGAGCCGGCTTGTTTGTTAAGCAATAAGGTATGTTTGCCTGTCCAGCCAAGTCCTGCTGCGTCGGCTATGGGACGTTCAAAGATAGGAGCAGAGTCGCTAAACGGTCGGAAAATAAAATCTGTCTCAGCACCAATATCTAAATGCTGCCACTCAGGTAGCATGGCTTCTATCTGTAGCGCTAATTTTTTTAGACGACCCCGCATAGTTTTATGATAATCACGCCCGCGTGCATAACGGGCAATGATCCCATGGTTAGGACGAGCATTGTCGGCGACTGTTCGCGGTGTCGGTGCTTGAGTGAGATAATCCATGCGGACACTTATGATGGTTTTTGCTCCCTCTACCAACTTTTCAGGATGAGCACGTAGATCATGATTGTTATGCATGAACTGTAATTGCCCTTCATAACCTTTATCTAGCCAGCGTTGTAGCTGTTCCATCTGCTTAATAAACAAAGGATGATGCACCGATAAAAAGCCGCAATCAGCAAATCCTAAGGCTTGCGCTTGGGTTTTAATCCATCGTTTTACCTCTGTTGTCGTCGCAAAGGTCGGCGTATTATTGACCGTGATATTTTCTTTTGATGCGTTACTAAGCGTTGATGAAGGCTGTTTGGCTTTGTTAGATGACATAGCTACTCGAGATTTAGTATTCATATATAACAGTAAATGATGGCGTGAATATCATTATGATAAGCCAGTTGGCTAATAGCGCAAGCTTAAAATAAAATAAATAAACATTGTCCTTGCTATATAGGGTGATATATAAGATTGATACATAAGGCTAGGTAAGGTTTTGCTAAGCTTACAGGAGTTAATAAAGTGTAAGTTAACAGAAATTAACTTACAAATTGGTAGAAGAATAACCGAGGGTCAACCATGCAAGCGCCATCTACTTTACTTTTGTCACAGACAACGAGGCCTATCGCACTATATAGCAGCGAGCAGCTCTATACGATGGAGCAAGCATGGTTTGCAAAAGGTCATGATAGCTTTGGGCTAATGCAACAAGCTGCTTGGCAAATGGCACAGTATATCGAACAGCTGCATGCTCGAAAATATTGTTTCTCTCATTTATCAGGTACGAGCCCGACTCAACAGAGTAATAATCGACAGCGGCAAGTTAGCATTTGGGTAGGACAAGGTAATAATGGCGGTGATGGTTGGCTGATTGCCTATTATTTGCAGCAAGCAGGCTGGCAGGTACAAATCATAACCGTCGGCTTTGATAAAAATGCGTTTGGTGAAAGTAGTTTTAATAAAAATAATAAAAATGAACAAGGCTCCGTATCTGACGCGAAAAAGGCTCAACAGCTGGCGATATCTGCTAACTGTCCTTATCAGCGATTTGAAGATGGTGCCTACAGCCAAAACAATCATAAAGATGCAGCCTTGCAAGCTGACGTTTATGTTGATGCGCTGTTTGGTATTGGCCTAGATCGTGCGCCAGAAGGCGTTTATGAGCAAGCAATCAATACTTTTAATCGTGTTACTAAGCAAGATAAGTCGTCTGAGACACTGGTGGTCGCCGTTGACATTCCAAGTGGTCTCGTCGCATCCACAGGTCAAGTCTTCGAGTGTATAGCGATACAGGCCGATGTGACCTTATGTCTGATTGCACGTAAATTTGGTCTACATACCAAAGACGGCATGGACTATAGCGGAGAAGTGCTCGATATACCGCTGATACCCTATCAAACGACTAATCAAGCGTTGATGCCAGTTGCTACGTTACTTAACACTGCACATAAACTATCTGCGCGCCGACAGAATAGCTATAAAGGCAGCTATGGCCATGTCTTAATCATTGGAGGAAATCGGGTTGATGGATCACAAGGTATGGGTGGAGCTGCAATATTATCTGCCTCCAGTGCGATGGCGACAGGAGCGGGCAAGATTACCGTTGCTTGTCATGAAGCCTTTCACGGGGCGTTATTGACTTCGCTACCGGACGCTATGACTATTAATTTGCATGATGAAAATGGGGTTAAACCGTTAATTGAAGACGCTAGTATCGTTGCTATTGGCATGGGGCTGGGTCGGGATAAAAAAGCAAAAGCTTTATTTATCAGCTATATTCAAGCTGCGATAGTACAGGGTAAGCCTCTAGTCATAGATGCCGATGGTCTTTACCATTTAGCGTCGTTGCAAGTTGAGAATCATGAACTGGTGACTCAGCTGCGAAAATACAGTACTGAGCACCAAGTTTGTTTGACGCCTCATAGTGGTGAGGCCGCTAGATTGCTTGATAAAAAGATAAGTGAAGTAGAAGACGATAGATTAGAGGCTATCAAAAAATGCGCGACGACGTATGGTGGCGATTGGGTGTTAAAAGGGGCGGGCTCTTTAGTACTAGAACAAGTATTAGAGCAACAGCAAGTATACATCTGTGGCACTGGTAATGCCGGCATGGCAACGGCTGGCATGGGCGATGTATTATCGGGTGTGACTGCTGGTTTATTAGCACAGCAAGATTTGAAAGATGAATCGCATGGTTTACACCAAGCGGTCCTTATTCATGGACTGGCAGGAGATGCGCTGATTAATCGACCACTTCGTCACGGTGATGACAACGTATCGCTATTGATTGGACAGCGAGGCTTGCAAGCACAAGACATGCCCCTTGCCATTCGCCATATGATGGAATTAATTACTGATTATAACTAGCCAAGCCTAAGCAAAATAGCTTTAGGCTTAGGTGAAAAAAGACTAGGTAGCAGTGCTGCCACAGTATTGACTGATTGCTTGCTGGACCCGCTCACGCTTAAGCTCAATTTCGCGACCATCGAGATATTCACGTTTACCGCTGTCATCCATCTCATAGATACGGCCACCAACATTGAGGTTGGTTAAGTTATTACGTAGCGATTGACAACGCTGAGCATTCGCTTGTGCTTCTTGATCTTTAATGCGCGCCTCTAATTGTGCGACTCGCTGTTCTTCTGCGCTCTGGGTATTATCCTCTTGGTTGATATCCGTTTTGCCCGCCAATTGTCCTACATTGGTTTGCCTGCCATCGCTACGAAACTCAATGACTTCGATATTTTTGCCGTTTTGTGGCGCATGTTGGCTGTACTTAACCTCACCATGCGCTCCAATGGACTTATAAACTTGAATAGCGTGACTCGCATTCATAGATAGCATTAGCATACACGCGGCAACGATACTAACAAGCAGCTTGGTCGTGGTATTTATCATAGACGCAGACGGCATAGTAGCAATCCTTTTAATGGATAAAAAATAAGTGTGGGTGTTTATATAAAAACATCATATCGGTCTGTTAATACGCTTACCAATACAGTGGCATTTGATTTTAGCAAAAAAATCTTATTAATGTATATTATTTAATAACCAATAGTTAGGGGTGGGTGTTAGAAGTTTTTCTTGACAATAGCCCTCAAACCATCGAATATAATAGCAGTTGATTGGTCAGTGAGCGGCATTTATGATATTGCCGTGGCACTTGAAAATAATGACTACGGGTTGCTTATCGGTAGCTTAGATAGTTTTATTTACTTTGTGACAATGGTACAGCACGTATAGTAGTTATAATAATAGCTATTAGTGACTGTGTTTATTGTCTCCGGACTTATCTGTCTACAATGACTAAGATAAACTTATTATTTTAAATGTGTTAAATATAATATCTGTTGTAATATTACGCTAATAGAAAGCACGATATAACGTGCTGACTTCTGGTCACTTCTTGATAAGCGTGCCGTATGGTTTGGCATTAGCTTTGATGTTTGTCCTGTCATTCTATACCACCGCGTTTATAAGCAACGATAGCTCACATTTCTAGCAAGTAATAAGCTTCTTTTATAGATGCATTTGCATCTTGTCATAGTATATCGATAACCTCCTGTCACAAAGCTGACCCTACAAATTGCTATGTTCAAGTAGCCTGCTGTCTATCTTATCGAGCAGCTGTACTTTGGCATAGTGGGCAAACATTCTTGTTATGGACAAGGGCTAGAGATTGTTTTTATAAGTAGTAAACAGATACGCTAAAGCGTTGCTGTTTACTACTATAAAATAATATCAGTCCGCGCCGCAAAATAAAGGTGATGACAGTGACACAGACTACACAAAGTCCGAACATGACCGGACATACCCAAACGGGCAATGCCGCCAAAAATTTCCCTGAAAAGCAGCAAAAGCTCGCTGAAAATAGCGATCAACCAGTAATGCTATCAGGTGCTGAGATGCTGGTGCAAGCATTGACTGATGAAGGGGTCAAATACATTTTTGGCTACCCAGGCGGTGCTGTTCTTCATATCTATGATGCTTTGTTTCAGCAGGATCAAATTGAGCATATCTTAGTGCGTCATGAACAAGCAGCCGGTCATATGGCAGATGCTTACTCACGGGTTACCGGTGATACCGGCGTGGTGCTAGCGACTTCTGGCCCTGGCGCGACCAATACAGTTACTGCTATTGCCACTGCCTTTATGGATTCAGTGCCGATGGTGGTGATTGCCGGTCAGGTACCGAGTAGCTTAATCGGTGAAGACGCTTTCCAAGAAACCGATATGATTGGGGTATCTCGTCCGATCGTTAAACACAGTTTTCAAGTACGTCATGCCAGTGAAATTCCGATGATTGTCAAAAAAGCATTCTATATTGCCAAGGCTGGTCGTCCGGGTCCTGTGGTTATCGACGTTCCTAAAGACATGACCGCGCCTAGCGAAAAATACGCTTATGAATATCCAAAAGAGGTGTTCGTACGCTCTTATCAGCCTTCGATTAAAGGCCATAGCGGACAAATAAAAAAAGCGGTGGAGACTTTACTCGCAGCGAAACGCCCGGTAGTTTATGCAGGTGGTGGTGTCATTTGGAGTAAAGCTCATAAAGAGTTGACTGAGCTTGGTCATCGATTAAATTTACCTGTGACCAATACTTTGATGGGGCTAGGTACTTTTCCTGGCTCTGACAGTCAGTTCTTGGGTATGCTGGGTATGCATGGCACCTATGAGGCCAACATGAGTATGCATCATGCGGACGTCATTTTGGCAGTCGGCGCCCGTTTTGATGACCGCGTGACCAATAACGTTAAAAAATTCTGTCCTGACGCGACCATTATTCATATCGATATTGATCCCACCTCTATCTCTAAAACTATCTTTGCTCATATTCCTATCGTTGGTGATATAAAGTCGGTACTGACAGATATGTTAGAGATTATCGGTGAAGATAAAGAGCTAGAGCAGCATGCCTTATTAGATTGGTGGTCACAAATTAATGAATGGCGTAAGCGTCATGGTTTGCGTTATGACACCAGTACCGACAATGGCATCAAGCCGCAGAGCGCAGTACAAACCCTATGCAAAGTGACCAATGGCGATGCTATTATCACCAGTGACGTCGGTCAACATCAAATGTTTGCTGCACTCTATTACACCTACAAAGAACCAGGACAATGGCTTAACTCGGGCGGGCTTGGTACTATGGGCGTTGGTTTGCCGTATGCAATGGCGGCTAAGCTTGCCAATCCTGATCGCGATGTGGTTTGTATCACCGGGGAAGGCTCTATTCAGATGAATATTCAAGAGCTGTCAACCTGTTTACAATACAATCTACCGGTCAAGATCTTAAACATAAACAATGCGCAGCTGGGTATGGTTAAGCAGTGGCAGGACATGCTGTATGAAGGCCGTCACGCGCAGTCTTATATGGATTCGCTACCAGACTTTGTGAAATTAGCCGAAAGTTATGGTCACGTCGGGATCAAAATCACCGACCCTGAGACTATGGAAGCACAGATTGCTGAAGCGATGGCAATGAAAGACAAGCTAGTATTTATTGACGTTTATGTTGATCGTAATGAGCATGTGTATCCGATGCAAATCGCTGGGCAAACGATGCGTGATATGTGGTTATCAAAAGGGGAGCGTACCTAATGCAACAACAACATCTGATTTCGGTCTTGATGGAAAACGAAGCGGGGTCGTTGTCGCGGTTAGTCGGCTTGTTCTCCCAGCGCGGTTATAATATTGAAACACTAAACGTCGCACCAACAGACGATCCGACGATTTCACGCTTGACGCTGACCACCATCACGTCACCTGAAAAGATTGAGCAAATCACCAAGCAATTGCATAAGTTGATTGAAGTGGTCAAAGTTCTGAACTTATCTGATACCGTACACGTCGAGCGTGAATTAATGCTGATCAAAGTTCGCGCTACTGGCAACGTACGTGAAGAGATTAAGCGTAGCGCTGATATCTTTCGTGCACAAATTGTGGACGTTAATGCCAATATATATACTATCCAAATCGTCGGTGATACGGATAAGCTTGACGGCTTTATTGATGTCATTGGTCGTGAACGTACCTTAGAAGTGGTACGTTCAGGTGTAATCGGTATTGCCCGCGGTGAAAAAACGCTAAGCGTATAATATTTGCGGTTGTCTCTATCATTTGAGAAATTGAAAGCATTTAAGCAATTGCCAGTATTTAAGAGATCAAAAGTATGTAAGCCATTGAGATTAACTCTATATAAAGCTTATTTATCTAAAACCTAACATCATGCTTATATATCAAACTATTTTAATATAATAGTTGTGATATAAGCGTTTACTGCCCATGGCTATCCATGATTGAGGAAAAGGACTCTACTTATGAACGTTTTTTATGACAAAGACTGTGATCTATCTATCATCCAAGGCAAGAAAGTTGCCATTATTGGTTACGGCTCACAAGGTCATGCACACGCACTAAATCTACAAGAATCTGGCGTTGATGTGATTGTTGGCCTACGTGCTAACTCAACCTCATGGAAAAAAGCTGAAAATGCGGGCCTAAAAGTTGCTGAAGCAAAGGATGCAGTAAAAGCGGCTGACGTGGTCATGATTTTGACCCCTGATGAATTCCAAAAAGAGCTTTATAATGATGTGATTGAGCCTAATATTAAAGAAGGTGCAACGCTTGCTTTTGCTCATGGTTTTGCGATTCATTATAATCAAGTAGTACCGCGCTCAGATCTTGACGTGATTATGATTGCTCCTAAAGCACCAGGTCATACCGTTCGCTCAGAATTCGTTAAAGGTGGCGGTATTCCTGATCTTATCGCAATCTATCAAGACGCCTCAGGTCAAGCCAAGCAGTTGGCGCTATCTTATGCTGCCGGTGTTGGTGGTGGTCGTTCAGGTATTATTGAAACGACCTTTAAAGATGAAACAGAAACCGATCTTTTCGGTGAGCAAGCGGTACTTTGTGGCGGCGCTGTTGAGCTAGTTAAAATGGGTTTTGAAACCCTAACAGAAGCCGGTTATGCGCCAGAAATGGCCTACTTTGAGTGCTTGCATGAACTAAAGCTTATCGTTGACTTGATGTATGAAGGCGGTATCGCTGATATGAACTACTCAATCAGTAACAACGCTGAGTATGGCGAGTATGTTACTGGTCCTGAAATTATCAATGAGCAATCACGTGAAGCCATGCGTAACGCGCTTAAGCGTATCCAGTCTGGCGAATACGCTAAAATGTTCATTACTGAAGGTGCGACTAACTATCCATCAATGACTGCTCGTCGTCGTAACAACGCTGAGCATGAGATTGAACTTACAGGCGCTAAGCTACGCGGCATGATGCCTTGGATCGGTGGCAACAAAATTATCGATAAAGAAAAGAACTAAATCGTTATTTATTAGCTTTTGAGCTGTTATAAAGTATTAATTAATGACGCTAAAGAACATTTATTACCCATGTTATCGATTTGATGGCATGGGTTTTTTTATAATTAAATATTCTGTGGGTCGGTCGGGGGAATGGATTTTGGTCCATATTTAGTATTTGGCTTGAAAAGCAGTGTCAACTGCCTAATATATAAATGCGGCATAGCACTTGATTGGCTGGCTGATGCTACATTTATTTTTTCTTATTCTTAGATTACAGGTTGTGTGTTGTGCAAATATCTTTTCCAGACTGGCTGACGCCGCAGTTCGCATATATTGTCCTCAGCGCTATAGTTGCCGTCCTCATTTGGATAGAAGGAGAAATGCTCAAGCGCACTGATGGCAAGCTACCCAAATCGCCATTCTTTCAAATTAGCTCCTTATTAGACACAGCTTGGTTCTTCGTCTCTGTAATGATGTTGTATGTGATTGACTTGACGCCATTAGCCACTGCTGTTCCTGCCGCATACGGAATCTATACTATCTTTGGTTGGGTCTACGGTACACGCTTGCTCAAGCGTAAAGGTATTCCAGACTCTCCCAAGGATTTGGTTATACCGTCCAAATACATTGCTTATAACCAGTCGTTCTCATTGATATTTTTTGCGTTATGTCTATTAGTGTTGGGCTCTCCGTGGTTACCCTTAACCAACTAAATATTTACAAAACTATATAATTTAATCTGCTGTTGGTAAGAAAAGCTGCTATACTAAATTTGTACTCATAGAATTTGAGAGGGAAACAGTGAGACACTATAAACGTGAATTGCCTATTCGTTCTGAGCATATGCTCACAGATTAGATGAGTATATATCAATTAATCGGTGATGACACACGTCTCGCCAACAGTTAAAGAGTTAGGAAAATTTATGTCAGATAAAGTTGAAGGCACTGTAAAGTGGTTTAATGAAGCTAAAGGTTTTGGTTTTATCGCTCAAGACAATGGCGGACAAGACGTATTCGCTCACTACAGCGCTATCCAAGGTGGCGGTTTCAAAACCCTAGCTGAAGGCCAAAAAGTGTCTTTCATCTTAGGTGATGGCAAAAAAGGCCCACAAGCTGAGCAAATCGAAGCTATCTAATCTTAACTGCTGCTAAGTGTGGCTGATTTATTAGTCGACCTTACTGCTAGAAGATATACAGATACTTAGATCGGTATGTTGTTAACGCAACAAAAATATTGTTTAGATTGTATACTAAAAGCAGCCTCTTATCGGGTTGCTTTTTTTTGTCAAAAAATAAGCTTATAATTCTGAGCTAGCTCTGGGCTAATTTTTAATTAAATGGCTGAATACCTCATTCAGTAATAAACACCAATTTAGCAATTATAAAGAACACGATTACAAATAACACAATGCAATAAGGTAATACTATGAAGTGGGAATCGTGGTTTGCAATAGACTGGTAACAAGTTCTTGGTATCTCTTTATCCGTTATAGGATTCTACTTTTGCTTGATATTATTTACCCGTATTGTGGGTCTACGTAGTTTCTCAAAGCTCTCAAGTTATGACTTTGCGATGACCATAGCTATCGGTAGTATCTTAGCATCAACGGTAACATCCGACTCACCGTCACTGCTCCAAGGTCTGCTTGCTGTTGGTCTGTTATTTATGTTACAAGCACTAATCTCAATGATCAGACGTAGAGTCAAACCTATAAAAGCCTTACTTGATAACCGACCTATTATCTTGATGGCACATGGTGAATACTTCTGGGACAATCTAAAAGAAGCCAATCTAAGTACTAGCGATGTACAAGAAGTGCTGCGGAAGAACGGCTTAAAATCGAAGACTGAAGTGTTTGCGGTTATCATGGAAACCACTGGTGATATGAGTGTGATTAAAAATAATGAAGCAACGCCAGATTGGACCTTATTTGATGATATTCGTGATAGTGAGCTTTTAATTAGACCCATCAAAGATTCTTCGTAGGATGGATAACTATAATAAATAACAACAAAGCGTTAAGTAAACAAAGACCTAACAATGCTATAAAGGTGGGAAGGTTAGAGTAATAAATCAAAGAAAATGATGAGTTTATAGGCTGAGATGTCATTTTTTAAAGAAGGGTGACAAATTTATGACGCATTATTCACGGCGTTGTCTTGACCTTATCGGTGGGCTCACGCAAGATAGATAAGTCTAATAAATAATGGCGGGCTTGGATTCAGCAGGATCAGTTAGCGTCTATTGTTATAAAAGTATAATTTGTTCTGCTATTGATTGTTTGGTATTAGTTGATAGTATGTTACAAACAGTTCTCTGTTAACTAAGTTACAATCTTCAAGTGGCGGCCTTCAAGTAAAATTTTGAACGACAATGAACCAAGGGTTCTTAGTTTACAACTTTTTAATTCATAACATTAACAAACGAGGAACGTATGAAAGCATTAGTAGCGGTCAAGCGTGTCATTGATTATAACGTCAAAGTTCGTGTAAAAGCTGATAACTCTGGTGTGGATTTATCCAATACCAAAATGTCAATTAACCCTTTCGATGAAATTGCGGTAGAAGAAGCAGTACGTCTAAAAGAAGCGGGTGTGATTGATGAGATTATTGTAGCCTCAATAGGCCCAAAAGAATCACAAGAGCAAATCCGTGCAGCCTTAGCATTAGGTGCTGATCGCGGTATTTTAGTAAAAACTGACGATAAGCCATATCCGTTACAAGTAGCCAAAATCCTAAAAAGTATCGCTGAGCAAGAAAGTGCTGATATTGTCTTATTGGGTAAACAAGCTATCGATGATGACAACAACCAAACCGGTCAGATGCTGGCAGCGTTCATGGGTGTCGGTCAAGGTACCTTTGCTTCAGAAGTCAAGGTCGAAGGCGATAAGGTAAATGTTACTCGTGAAGTTGATGGCGGTTTGCAAACGCTTGCCCTGACTCTTCCTGCGATCATCACTACTGACTTACGTTTAAATGAGCCACGTTACGCTAAATTGCCTAACATCATGAAAGCCAAGAAAAAGCAGCTTGATGAAAAAGCGCCATCAGATTTTGGTGTTGATATGGCCTCTAAGCAAGAGATTGTCAAAGTCGTGCCACCTGCTGAGCGTAAAGCGGGTATCAAAGTGGGTTCAGTTGATGAGTTGGTCGACAAGCTAAGAAATGAAGCAAAAGTAATCTAGTTTTTTGCTCGGGTTTGTAAGGGTTTATCAAACCCTCAAGCCTACATTTTAGAAGCTATTCGCATACAGGGTTACGCGAATATTAGTTATGCGAATAAATGACCACACGAATCGATGATACGAATAAATAAAGGATAAAAACCATGGCAATTTTGGTATATGCAGAACATGACAATGCCAGTCTAAAAAAGGCAACTTTAAATACTATCGCTGCCGCCAAGCAAATGGGCGATGATATTCATGTATTAGTTGCTGGTAGTGGTAACCAAGCGGTTGCTGATGAAGCAGCTAAAGCAGAAGGCGTCACCAAAGTACTACTAGTAGATAATGCCGTCTATGAGCACCAAATGGCAGAAAACATCGCGCTGTTGGTTGCTGATATCGCTGGTGGTTCAACTGATTACAGCCATATTATTGCGCCAGGTACAACAACGGGCAAAAACTTTATGCCACGTGCGGCTGCGTTACTTGACGTGAGCATGTTGTCAGAAATTACAGCAGTAATCGATGCTCAAACGTTCGACCGTCCTATCTATGCTGGTAACGCTACCGCAACAGTTAAGACCACAGAAGATAAAATCGTCTTAACCGTACGTACTACTGCCTTTGATCCAGTAGCAGCTGAGGGCGGCTCAGCATCTATTGAGACTATCGATAATGTACAAGATTCTGGTAAATCAAGTTTTGTTAATGAAGAAATGGCAAAATCTGACCGTCCTGAATTGACCTCAGCCGGTATTGTTGTTTCTGGTGGTCGCGCCTTAGCAAACGGTGAAAACTTCACTAAATATATCGAGCCATTAGCCGATAAACTTGGTGCTGCTGTTGGTGCATCACGTGCTGCCGTTGATGCAGGCTATGTACCAAATGATATGCAGGTCGGTCAAACAGGTAAAATCGTTGCACCAGACTTATATATTGCAGCCGGTATCTCAGGCGCTATTCAGCATTTAGCAGGTATGAAAGACTCTAAAGTGATCGTTGCTATCAACAACGATCCAGAAGCGCCAATTGCAAGTGTGGCTGATTACTTCTTAGAAGCTGACTTGTTTGATGCGTTACCTGAGCTAACTAGCAAGATTTAATTATCACTAAATCGATGATTAAAAAAATCCCGCTATCGATGATTGCGGGATTTTTTAGGTTTAAAAGATGCGTGTACTTTAACTATAATGGCGCTGACGCAATGTCTCATACAGACAAAGTGACCCGGCAATTGCGACATTGAGGCTTTCTTGACCATTAGGTTGGGGAAGGGCGATAGGGGTAGCGCATTGCATGAGCTCCTCGCAAACGCCTTGACCTTCATGACCCATAATCCAAGCGACAGGCGAGCGCAAATCATACTCATAAATCAAAGTGTCCGTATGTGAACTGGTTGCCAATAACGGTACTTCAACACAATCGAGGACAGCTGTTACGCTGAGATTTTCATAAATATTCAGCGCAAATTGCGCACCCATGCCAGCGCGTAAAGTCTTTGGTGACCATGCCTGTGCCGTAGCACTGGTACATAATACCGTGCTGATGCCGACGGCTGCTGCGGTTCGCAATAGTGTTCCAACATTACCGCTGTCTTGTACATCATTGAGAATGAGGCAGTCGCTATTAATCGCTGATAAGTGTGGCATGGGTATATGAATAATCGCCATGATATCAATACCCGTACCTAGGCTACGGATACTTTGATATAGCGCGTCAGACAAGATTAAAACGGAAGTGTAAGTGGGCAGACGGGTTAAAATCTGCTGCACTTCGACATGCGTATGCGCTGATTCCGCTAGTAATATTTGAAGGAACGGATAGTCGCTACGTAGGGCGGCATCAATTAGGTGGGCTCCTTCAAGTATCGTTTGCCCTTGTTTCTTACGCTGGCGAGCTTGGGTCAATAAAGCTTTCGCCAGCTTTACCGTTTGGTTTTTATCTGAGGTGATCAGTTCGGTAGTATTTGATGTCATAGTAGACTGCTTCAAAGTAAAGATAGAGTTAAAATACAGACAAGCTTAAAAGCCAGAACACATTATCAAAAGCCAATCTTACTTATCAGCATGCTGTAAGTGTAAGTCTTTCACATAATTGACTTCGTTTTTACTACCGAGTACCACAGGAACGCGCTGATGAATGTCCGTTGGCTCGATATCAAGGATACGACTAACGGCGTCAGTTGCTACGCCACCAGCACGCTCAATTAGCAAGCTCATTGGATTGGCCTCATACATTAAGCGTAATTTACCCGCTTTATTGGCATGTTTGGTATCGAAAGGATAAGTGAATAGACCTCCGCGACATAAGATGCGATGCACATCACCTACCATTGCCGCTACCCAGCGGGTATTAAAGTCGCGACCGCGCACGCCATCTTTACCAGCAATTAGCTCATCAATATATTGTTGCATAGGTGCACGCCAGTAACGATAGTTTGAGCCATTAATAGCGTATTCACTGGTGTCAGCATCAATTTGAACGTTGTCTTCTATCAACACATAGTCGCCGCTGTCTGGATCTAGGCTAAACATGACCACATTATCAGCCACCGTCAACGCTAGTACTGTAGAGGTGCCGTATAATAAATAACCTGCTGCCAGCTGTTGATTACCAGCCTGTAAAAAATCACTATTCTCACTATCGTGACCTTGATGCTGATAAGGTAGAATAGAGAATATGGTTCCTACTGCCATATTAATATCAATATTTGATGAGCCGTCGAGTGGATCGAATAGTACTAATAGACTGCCATCAGCATTGGCAGAGGTAGCATTATCCAGCTCTTCTGAGGCGACACCCGCGCAATGTGAATTTTGTGCCAAAGCATCTAAAAGTAAATCGTTGGCAAGGACATCGAGCTTTTTTTGTTCTTCGCCTTGGACGTTCTGATTGCCTGCTTCACCTAAGATATCAGCCAATGCGCCTTTTCTAAGTAACTGTGAAATCGTTTTGCCGACGTCAGTAATGCTAGTAATTACGTCGCTGACCGCAGGATTGGTTGCGTGGTCGTTTAGGTAGTTTGCTAAGGTCGTCATAATGCTTCCTAATAAAAAATGGGATCAAAAATTAAAGAGACAGTTGAGGTCAAAAGGACGATTAACGTCAAAAAAAATACTTAGTAAATGAAACCAAACGCGCAATAAACGACTAAATTGGCAAATATTTAAATGGCTTGTACGGTATCTTTGTCCTGGTCATAAAATCAGCTACACTATATTTGTTGTTATTCATAGCTTGATAACGCTTATTGCTCATTATAGTTAATATAGATACTATGGTTAGTATGTAACTTATAATAGCTAACAAGGCTGCTAAGTCTGTTTATACTACGGGTGCCATTGCGGTAAAGTGTAGCAAATAAGCGGCAAAATGTCCCTGTATCTGTGCTCATAGTTATAAATGAATGAGCAATTATTGTCTATGTAATATAAATTAAATTCATATAAACCAACAATAAAGATGTGCCATTATGTCAAACTCTATAAATAGCCGTTCAACAAATACGGTATCGTCGTCTGAATATGCTAAGTTCGATCCTGAGACCATTCATCAAAAGTTAAATACCTCGCTAAGCCGTCCGCAGTTAAATAGCGACGGCAGTATCCGTCACTTTTTGGGCGTAGAAGGGCTTAATAAGGCTCAGCTGCAAGCTATTATTGCTAAGGCAGAGACTTTTTTTGATGATAGTGGTCAATTGATTAACAGCCCTGAGCTTGACGGTTGTACGGTAATGAACCTATTTTTTGAGCCATCAACGCGAACGCGAACTACCTTTGAGGTGGCAGAAAAACGCTTGGGTGCTAACGTGCTCAACATTGATATTGAGCGTTCTAGCACCAAAAAAGGCGAAAGCCTACGCGATACGCTATGGAACTTACAGGCAATGACCGCCGATATTTTTGTAGTAAGGCATTCAGCGTCAGGGGCGGCACATTTTATGGCCACTGAGGTGACACCAAACATTGCTATTATCAATGGCGGTGATGGTTGGCATGCCCATCCGACCCAAGCGATGCTCGATATGTTGACTATTCACCGTGAAGCCCCGCGTCCTTTTGAAGAGTTGTCAGTCGCTATCATTGGGGATATTAAGCATTCACGGGTAGCGCGTTCAGACATTAGCGCTCTCCAAACACTAGGAGTAAAGGACATTCGCGTTATTGCGCCACGTACTTTACTACCCAAAGGTATTGAACGCTTTGGGGTACAAGTGTATGAAGATATGAACCGCTGTGTGACCGACTGTGATGTCATTATGGGGTTAAGAATACAAAATGAGCGCATTGGCTCGCCACTTCTAGCCTCATCGAGTGAATATTATAAGCATTATGGTATTACACCTGAGCGGGTAGCGCTGGCGAAGCCGGATGCGCTGGTTATGCACCCAGGGCCGATGAACCGGGGCGTTGAGATTGCTTCAAGTGTCGCTGATGGGGCGCAGTCAGTGATCTTGAAGCAGGTAAATAATGGTGTCGCTATTCGTATGGCGGTATTGGCACTGGCGATGCAAGGGCAACGCGCGCATCAAGCAGCTAGGAAGGGATAACCAGCGCTGAAATCATAAAAACGCTGATTACGTCAGCGAATTTATTTTGCAGGCGACCTATTTATCTTGTTTTTAGCTTGCCCCTCCTTGCTATGTTATTTAATTAATTTTTATTGATACGGTAATAACCTCTATGACCAATGTTAAAGCCCCTGATGCGCAGATGATTGATTTACTTCCCAAAATATTCAAAGATTCACTACCAAGTGCTGCAACAGATAAACTGGCAAACCTTGAGGCTGGACGTGAAATGTGGCTGCTACCGCCACTGGTTGATTTGTGCGCCCGTCTACGTGAACCCGGGCAACAACAGCACGGAACACTCGCCTCAGAAGGTCATGCTGCGCGTGCTAATGGTTTTTTGCATGTTGTTATTCCACCCGATACCAATCCTATTTTAGAAAATGGTTCGCTACTTAAAGGTTTGCGTGAACGAGCACTTGAGGATGGTGGTATTTATTTGCATATCCTTGGTGCGTTAACCGCTGGGCTAGAGGGCGAGCGCCCCTCCAATATTGCTGGGCTAAAAAAAGGGGGCTGTATTGCGGTCTCTAACGCTCGCCAGCCTTTTGTTAATGATATGGCGCTGCTACGGACATTAGAGTATGCGGCAACCTTTGGTATGAAAGTATTCTTTTATCCTGATGAACCCAGCCTATCTAGTGATGGGGTCGTGCATGAAGGTTATATTGCTTCATATCATGGTCTGCAAGGTATTCCGTGGATTGCTGAGACCGTAGCATTATCGACTCAGCTGTTGATGGTTGAAGAGACTGGCATAGCCGCACACTTTAGCCAACTATCCTGCAAGTCTTCGGTGGAGTTGATGCGCTGGGCAAAGGACAAAGGTCTACCGGTCACTTGTGATGTGGCCATGCATCAGTTGTATTTAACCGATGATAACTTAGAAGGCTTTAACGCTATGGCCTATGTGTTACCGCCACTGCGTAGTAATACTGATCAGCAAGCACTACGCCGCGGGCTTAAAGACGGTACCATTGATGCGATTTGTAGTCATCATGAACCGCTAAACAGCACCGCAAAAAAAGCTCCATTTTCTGAAAGTACACCGGGCATTTCGAACTTTGACACTTTTATGGCACTGGCCTGTCAGCTGGTAAGCGATGAGGTGCTTACCTTGGAACAGCTGGTGGATAAAATTTGTCTTAATCCGGCACGAATTGCGGGTATTAGCATCCAATATGAAGATATTGGCGGCGCGGTAGTGGTTGATCCCAATCTTAAGTGGCAAGTGACCGCAGAAACCATGCAATCCAGTGGTAAAAACACCCCCTTCTTTGATCAACAACTGCAAGGGTGCGTTGTGGAGACTTTCTTTGGCTAACTTGCCCCGTCAGGATGATGATCAGCAACCGTCCTCGGTGGGCCAAGACCCTGATATTATCTGCCATGATGACAAGCTGCGCCCTGATAATTATAAGTCTAGCGAATCAATCAAAGCAGTCGCGATTTATGAAGTCGTCAAAGGCATAGGTGCGCTATTTGGAGCTTGCGCGTTATGGTTATGGCATGCTGATCTTGATCATTGGCTGGTGCGCGCGACAGACTCTTGGCGACAGAATTTTGGTCATTTTTTAGCACCGCAAATTGAAAGCTCGTTGCAGATTGCGCAGCAAGCAAGTAAAAACTGGCCGCTATTTTTATTATTAATTTTTGCTTATGCCAGTTTGCGCTTTATTGAAGCTTACGGATTATGGCAAGATAAAACCTGGGCATACTGGTTTGGTGTGGTGGGCTATGGCATATTTATTCCCATTGAGCTGTACTACCTGATTGTAAGCCCGTTTGATTGGTTTAAGCTGGGAATTCTGATAACAAATATTATTATTATTATTGTGGTTTATCGCAATATGAAACGCAAAGGTTTGCTATAGAAGAAACTTGCATGAAGAATTTTACTAAGTAATACAGACTTCAACAATAAAAAGCCAGTATAAAGAGGATATCTCTAGTGCTGGTTTTTTATTTTTGGCTTAAAGGACACTATTCTAGTTGGTCTAAACCTTTAATTGCTTTTCCTCAATAGGGCGAATTGATTGGGCCACTTTGCCCACACTCAAACCTTGAATCAAAATAGAGAACACTACCACCGCATAGGTCAACGCCAATAAAATATCGCGTTCCGCTCCTATAGGTAACTGTAAAACTAGCGCTACGGAAATACCTCCGCGCAGACCGCCCCATGTTAAGACTTTCCATGCGCCAGAGGGCAAAGCGAGCTGCTTACTAAAGGTCTTGGTAGTCATTCCCACTACGATAAAACGAGCCAGTAGCGCAATGATAATGGTTAGGCCGCCAGCAATAAATAAATTACCTGAGAAAGCAATTATCACCACCTCTAAACCGATTAAAACAAACAAAATAGCGTTTAGAATCTCATCAATCAATTCCCAAAATAAATCAATGTAGTGGCGAGTCTTATCGCTCATCGCCAGCTCCCGCCCGCGGTTACCGACCATTAGCCCCATCATGACCATGGCCAGCGGGCCTGACAAATGCCAATGACTGGCCAGCGCGTAACCTCCTATCACGCCAGCTAGGGTTAATAGCACCTCTTCTTGATAACTATCAATGCTTTTAATTAAGTAATATAAAATTGCCCCCAGCACCAAGCCAAAGACGATGCCGCCACCAGCCTCGACTGCCAGCGTATGTGCCACATAGTTGACGGTTGGAATATCACCGCTAGATAAAATCCCGAGAAGTATCACAAAGATAACGACGCCGATACCATCATTAAATAGAGACTCGCCAGCGATGACAGTTTCAATACTTTTCGGCGCGCCTGCTGACGCTAAGATACCCATCACAGCAATGGGATCGGTAGGTGATATCAAAGCACCAAATAACAAACACCAAATGAATGGCAGACCAAAACCTAACAGTGGTAACATAAAATAAATAGCAGTGGCAATGAGCACCGCGGATATGACCGTACCTAGACAAGCAAGAATACCAATGGGCAGTTTATAGCGCTTTAAATCCCCAATATTGACATGCAATGCACCCGCAAATAGCAGCATGGAGAGCATGCCATCAAGCAATACTTCGGTAAAATCAAGTTGGTCTAATAAGCTGACCTCATAATCAATCAGCTGATCGAAGCCTAAAAAGCCTAAAAATATCGCTACAATAGACAAGAGGATAGAGATGACCATTACACCGATGGTCGTTGGTAGACCGATGAAGCGATGATTAACATAGGCCAGCGAGGCAGTAACTGATAAAAAGATGGCGCTGATTTCAAGTATGGTCAGGCTGGTTGCAGATGCCATAAAAGGAGTCTCAAATTAATATAAAGAGTTGCCATAACCCTAAAGCTTGATATGGCGATATGCCGTGCTTGTTTTGTTATTTTACTCGTACTCGTTTGTGTTTTCATGTGTATATATATGAATACTATACTTGTCATATGAGAAGTTAGCTCGACTTTGTCTGTAATGCTTTATGAATGTGTGCTGAAAACTCGCTAACATATTCAAAGTGTTGGTGCTTGGCGTCCTTATTATGGATGAACTGCCGCGCCTGACTGCACATCGCCATCAGGTCAACTATTAGCTCACTATAGCTAAGGTTTTCTTCGCCTGCACGCCCAATTAAGCTCAGCTCGTGTAGTAGTGTTTGCCGTTGAGCACTGTTCACGCGTGCATAATTAAGATCGGTCATAGACTGACATAGCGCTTTTAACACCATCAGATCAGTCGTGGCATAACGGCGTATCTCCCCAAGAGATATGTCGATAAAGTCAGATATCTTGGGCGTTTTAGTAATGACTGCCAATATCGCCACGCGCGGCTGGTTTACTGTGATGTTAGAGGTGTCTTTATCATGAGGCGGTGTATAAAAATGATAGGGGCTGGGCGGTTGGCGGCGCATCATGATACTCAAGCAAGTAGTCAATGACTGCAAACAGTTGATCGCCGTTTTAGGATCATTAATACCAGGCGATAGCGCGCGTATCGCAATCTCAGTCACTTGTCCTAAGCTATAGGCAATGTCATTAGAGTGGGTTGGCCTGCGATCAAGACGAATACAGGTCGCAAAACGCTGCCAGAACACTCCATCAGGCCTGCGCGGCATGATAGCTAGATGTGAGGTTTTGGTTTTTTGTAGGTAATTTAGGTGATCTGCTGGACGCTGGTAAAAATACCCCATGACGTTCTTGTCGGTAACAAAGTTCCCCAGATTGGTACACATCTGCAGCACGCCGCCGTAGTCTTGCGCCAATGTGACCAGCGATTCAATATATGTCTGCTGAAGATAACCTGAGCTTGGCGCATAAATAGCAGTTGCTGGCCAGTTAGAAAATTGCGTAACATCTTCACTTGCCACGTCGCGCTGATGCTGAATATCACAGTTATCATTATACCAATAATGAATATTTTCAATCGCATCATCACTGGCATCTTTAATAACATGGGATGCCTGAATAGCATGCACCATATGCTGCACAAAATAAACCAGCAACAAAGCACAAATAATGGCCATGATAATGGCAAAGGTCACCGCTAACTGTGGTACACCAAATTCAACATCGTACTTATGAATAGATTTTAAAACCAATAAGCTATAACTAAAGGTGCCAATAAAGGCACCCAGTACAAACTGGTTGGGGGTGTCGGTCAAGAAGTTACGTAGCAGCCGCGGTCCAAATTGCGATGAGGCCATAGATAGTACGGCAATAGTAATCGAAAATGTCGTTCCTGCTACCCCAAGTACTGCTGCTGCAATCGCGGTCATGATCGCGCGCGCCGCCTGATCATCACCCGTAAAAGCAAAAGTGAGTTCCTTGACGGTTTGACGATCAAAGTGCTCATCGATAGAGACCAGTATCGGGGCTAAAAAAATACCTAATAGTACACAAGCTGTTGGAATAAACCAGTAAGAGCCAATCAGCTGTTGCCATATGTTTTTTAGGCGATCAGGCAAACTGGTTAGTGTCTGCAACGACCACAAGTGCACGAATTGCTTGAGCCAGCGTAGGCTTGCCGCTAAGGTACGTTTGGGCAAGCTGTTTCCAGGGGTTTTGTTCAACGTTGTTAGCTCCAGAATTCATACCAGTTTTTTAATTTTTATAGTAGATGTCTCATACTGCTCAGTAGTGAAATTGTTTACTTATGACGTTTACTTATGACTTTCTGGATTATCCGCTTCAGTAATGATATTGCCCTTACGGTCATTATTTTTATTATTGGGTGGCTGTTTTTCATTAGTATCGTCAGGTATTAAAATTTCACGTCGATAGTTATCACAGTCCACTTCACTGTCTTTATCATAAGCTACGGGATCAAAGTCTGGCGTAGCCTTGCTAACTGAATCGCTATCTAAATCGTCTTTAGAAAGCCTGCTAGACTTAGTGTCAGCAGATGTTTCAAATACTTTGCGATTACTGTGAGTAACTTCTTCATCGGAAGGCGATTTTTTGCGCGGCTGACTGTGAGCAAAGATAGTAGCTAATGGCAAGTCAAGTTGGTCACGCGCGCATGTTTCCGTATTCTCAAACCGCTGCACCAACAAGCCTAACCATGGCTTCTGATCTTCTTGCTTCATCTCATCCAGCTCGTCTTTGATCGGTAGCGGATAAGGTAAGGTACGATAAAAATCCCATAGCGACATATTGCTAAGATCTTTTTTGAGCACATATTCGTCATGTTCGGTCGTGGTAATCAGATTGCAGTCTTTAAGGTAGTTAATATAGGTGTACCATTTTGGCAGCTCTTTACGGCCCAGCACATCACGTAGCTCTTGCTCACTGACCGCGTCGCCTCTTAAATGATGGGTATAGACCAGATTAAGCATATCTAATAAGCTCAGTAACGGGTGGCGCGGATAAACTTCCTCGGTCTCAAAAATCGTTAGGGTATAGCTAATCTCAACCCCTAGTAGAATTAAATTCCACGATAAAAAAATCCATAATAAAAAAATAGGTACCGCCGCAAAGGCCCCATAAATCGCTTCATAACTGGTAAAGTTAGTCATCACGGTACCGAAGATGTGCTTGAGCAGCTCAAATACGATGGCGACAAAAATACCCGCAATAGCAGCATTCTTAGCTGGCACGCGTGCTTTTGGGATGAACCAATACATGCCAATGAAGCCGGCTACCGTTATCCCAATCGAGACTGCCTGCACCCAAAATGACCAGTCAATACCATAACCGCCGATTTGACGGTTTAAAAAGCTGAGACTCTGCACGGTGCTAGAAACGATAAATGCGGTGCCCAGTACCAATGGACCCAAGGTGACAATGGTCCAATAACGCAGCATACTCTTCATACCACCAGAACGGTCTTCTACTCGCCAAATCTGATTAAAGGCACGCTCAATGGTAGTTAAGGTCAGGATAGTAGTAATAAACAGTATCATCGCCCCGATAGCGGTCAAATTCGAGGATTTTTCAGCGAAACTATTGATGTATTTGCTGACTTGTAAGCCTGATTGCGGTAGCAAATTACTATAGATGACCTCATAAATCTGTGCTCTAACCGAAGCGAGCGCTGGTACCGAAGATAGAATCATCAACAACACCGTCAATATAGGAACAATTGACAGCATGGTGGTGTAAGTAAGAGAGGCAGCTTTTTGTTGGCAATTGTCTTCGAAGAAATGCCGAGTCAAGAATCGTAAAAATAGAAACCAGCGTTGCTGTAAAAAAGGCAGCTTTTTTAATAAGTTTTCCATGTCGACCATTTAAGAGGGGTAAAAGTAGCAATAGTGTAACAAAAATGTGCCACCAGCATCTGCTCCTTATTTGTGTCAAAATGCATAGCGCTGCTAATAACAATGCAGAATAGCCGTACCGGACGTTACGTTTGCATATGAGCTGACGAGTCGGGCATAATGTGAGCATATACTCATAACAGCGACTGGTTAAATCGTACATTCATAGCTCACAGCACGATATAAAGGCTACTCTAAGCGCTTTTATTAATGAGGTGCTGCTACCGGTGATCTTATAAGAATAATCAAATAGTTTAAAACTAAATTTTTAAAAGGAAGCTTTGCTCATGAGTCAGACCACCCCTTATGTTTTGATACTTTATTATTCCAGTTATGGCACCACTAAGACCCTGGCTTACTCCATTGCTCAAGGTGTTGAAGAGGCGGGCATGACTGCGCGTATTCGTACTGTGCCAATGGTCGCGCCTGAGACCACATCAAGTAAGCCTGCGATTCCTGAAGAAGGCGATCTCTACTGTACGATGGATGATCTCAAAGATTGTATGGGTTTAGCACTAGGCAGTCCCACTCATTTTGGTAATATGGCCGCGCCAATGAAGTACTTTTGGGACAATACCGTTACCATTTGGCTGGCAGGCAATCTACAAAACAAGCCGGCGTCAGTATTTACCGCAACCGGCTCGATGCATGGCGGGCAAGAAACGACTCTGTTGACTATGATGTTGCCGCTAATTCATCATGGCATGATGATTGTTGGTATACCCTATGCAGAGCCCGCGCTTAATCGTACCCATCGTGGCGGCACGCCTTATGGCGTGAGTCATGTCAGCGGTGCTGCCCATGATCAACCTGTATCCGATGATGAGCGTGAATTAGCCGTAGCCCAAGGTCGTCGTTTGGCGATTAGTGCTAAAGCTCTGGCGCAAGCTGACTGGAATCGTTAAGCTTGTTTATTATAATGGCCTGTCTTAATGGTTTATTCTAATGGTGTGGCCTGCTGGTTCTAATGATGTATCAAGGGTTTAATGATGTATTATTGATACTAATGAGTAGTAGCCGCTGAAGAAACATTACTCTGTTTAAGAGTAGTGTCATCAACTGGGAAATAAACATATCTAATGTCGAACACTTCCAATCCTCCTAATCGTCAAACGCCGACGGAAAATTCGGCTAAGCCTACCAAGCCTAAAAAGCCTATTGCCCCAATGCAGCAGCGCTTAATGCTGACGTGGTTGGTATGGCTGATTTATCGGCTGTTAGGACTGCCTATTTTAATCAGTATTTTTAACCCGATGAATCCTGATATTATCGGTGGTATTGCCTGGCAAGCACTATGGTTGGTGCCAGCCTTGGTTTTAACGCCGTCGATACTACGCGGACGCTCGCCTTATGCGCTATTGGTAGATAGTATGGTTACCTTGGTTTATTTAGGGGCTAGCGGGGTCGTGCTGTTCGCCCGCATTTATGGCAGTAGCTGGGCAGAGTTGGCAGTCTATTTGCTTGATTTTGTCTTAATATTTTTGATTAATACCTGGTTATTCCTGCTATTAAAACGTCTACCCTCAATGAACAATGTAGAAAAACCCCCCAGACAACACTAGCCTTGTTAAAGGTTCTAGGTTTAAAACCATAAAAGAAAGCCATAAAAAATCGGCGCTCTAATAGTTAGAGCGCCGATTTTTTATATAATGATTAGCCGGATACTAATCTAAAGTACTCAAAGTTAAAGCACTCATTAATTTACTTTGGTCAATTCTAGATCCATTTTTTTACCATCATTTATCTGGCTAACTTTCACTGGTAGGTAATCCAAGCTTGGCGCTAACCAAAAGCTGGTAGAGCGACTACTATCATCATGGATGCGGTCAACGCGCACGGTATCGAACGTACCGGCAGGAACGGTTATTTTAGTATTGCCAGATTTTTTAAAAGGTGTTTTCTCAATTTTATCTTTTTTGGCCATGTAGTAATTACCAGAGAACTTACCATTGAGTAAGTCTTGGCGAATCTGCACCTCAAGGCTTAAATCATCAAAAGCTTGCTGAGCCATGCTTAGATTGATGGTTTTGCCTTTATACGTACTGGCCACTTGTTTTTTGCTCGGATTAAATTTGAGATTATGGGTGCGCCCAAAGCCTAGCAACTTATAAGTAGTGCTGGCTTGCGTAGGGCTAACATTGTTACCTACTATAGTGAAGGCGCTACTTTGTGAGGCGCTAGCAATACCGGCAACGCGTGCCTTAACATCATATTTCCAGAGGTTACCTGATTTACTTATATTTCGGGTTGCTGTCCCTTTATATTTATCTTCTACGGTAAAGCTGTAATCAGCACTTGATGGCTGTATGTTTTTTGCGCTGGCAAGGGTGGGGGCAGTCATACTTAACGCTCCAATGGTCGCGATACTGGCTCCAGTGGTAAATAGAGATAGGAGTTTGTGTTTACCACGTTTTGTGTGATTAGAATGGGGGGCTGTAGATGGCTCATTGATTGACGAAAAACTCATGAATGTTCCTTAATTGGTGGTCGTGCTGCTATTTCGATGCTTATTTGATACCGTGCAGTCTTTTTGATAGCTATTATTTATTGCTTGAGGACTATAATGGTCATATGCTGTTACATTTTCAAGAGTAGTAAGCATAGTAGACGTTTGGCTCTTGTAGTTAATGTTGCCACAATCGCCTATGGCATCATTATAAGTAAAGCTTTGTCAGTAAAGTTACTGATAAGCATAAATAAATAACTCATTTTACGAAATCTTCTTGTAAATTTTTTAGCTTTACACTTGAAGCTATCTCCTCCTGTCCCCATTTTTTGGAACAAGCTCAATGCTTATCTTTAAGATTGGCTATTGAGACATTTAGATAAAACAATTCCTTAATTCAAACAATCAACCTTTTGGAGTCATATCGATGAATATTCGTCCTTTGCATGACCGTATTGTCGTCCGCCGTATAGAAGAAGAAACAAAAACTGCTGGTGGTATCTTATTACCAGGTTCAGCCCAAGAAAAACCCTCACAAGGTGAAGTCTTAGCCACGGGCAATGGCCAGATTCGTGACAATGGCGAAACTCGTGCGTTAGATGTAAAAACTGGTGATAAAGTCTTGTTCGGTCAATACGCAGGCCAAACCGTTAAATTTGACGGTGAAGAGCTATTAATTATGAAAGAAGCTGATGTATTGGGTGTATTAGAAGGCTAATTATAAATAACGCTGTTATCTGTAGATAAATACTTTTACAGAGACGTAGTAAGGGTTTAAAACTAAAGCAACGCCCTTATAACAATAGCTAACTTATTTAAAAACATTCTTGATAATCTCATCAGATTATTCAACCAAATTATTGGAGTAATTTAACATGGCAAAAGACGTAAAGTTTGGCAGTGATGCCCGCAAACAAATGATGGATGGCGTAAACATCCTAGCAAACGCCGTTAAAGTCACTTTAGGCCCTAAAGGTCGTAACGTGGTTATCGATAAGTCATTTGGTGCCCCAACGATCACCAAAGATGGTGTATCTGTAGCCAAAGAAATCGAGCTTGAAAACAAGTTTGAGAACATGGGCGCACAATTGGTACGTGAAGTAGCAAGCCGCACTAATGATGTTGCTGGTGATGGTACAACGACTGCTACCGTATTGGCACAATCAATCTTGCAAGAAGGCATGAAATCAGTTGCCGCTGGCATGAACCCAATGGATCTTAAGCGCGGTATCGATAAAGCCGTACGCGAAGCCGTTAAGCAAATTCATCTGCTAGCCACCCCAGCTGATGATCAAAAAGCGATTGCCCAAGTGGGTTCTATCTCTGCTAACTCAGACACTAAAATCGGTGAACTGATTTCGCAAGCTATGGACAAAGTCGGCAAGCAAGGCGTTATCACGGTTGAAGAAGGGTCAAGCTTTGAAGACACTTTAGAAGTCGTCGAAGGTATGCAGTTTGACCGTGGTTATATCAGCCCGTACTTTGCTAATAAGCAAGACAGCCTAACTGCTGAGTTTGAAAACCCATATATCTTGCTCGTTGATAAAAAAATCAGCAATATTCGTGAAATCGTGCCATTACTTGAGCAAGTAATGCAGCAGAGCAAACCTTTGCTTATCATTGCTGAAGACGTTGAAAACGAAGCATTGGCAACTCTAGTAGTCAACAATATGCGTGGCGGCTTAAAAACTTGTGCTGTAAAAGCACCCGGTTTTGGTGATCGTCGCAAAGCAATGCTACAAGATATCGCAACCTTGACAGGCGGCACGGTCATCTCAGAAGAGATTGGTCTGACCCTTGAGACTGCTACCCTTGAGCAGCTTGGTACCGCCAAAAAAGTTACTGTCGGTAAAGAAAATACCGTTATCGTCAATGGTGCCGGCAACACAGCTGATATCAATGAGCGTGTAGACTCTATCCGTCGTCAAGCTGATGAATCAACGTCTGATTACGACAAAGAAAAGCTACAAGAGCGCATGGCAAAACTATCAGGCGGCGTTGCAGTCATCAAAGTTGGTGCGGCAACCGAAACTGAAATGAAAGAGAAGAAAGATCGCGTTGATGATGCCTTGCATGCTACTCGTGCTGCGGTTGAAGAAGGCGTTGTCCCTGGCGGCGGTGTCGCATTAGTTCGTGCCATGAATGCATTGGCTGAGCTTAAAGGCGATAACGACGACCAAGACGCCGGTATCAATATCCTACGCCGTGCGATGGAATCTCCATTACGTCAAATCGTGACCAACTCAGGTGAAGAAGCCTCAGTTGTCGTTAACGAAGTGAAAAACGGTACGGGTAACTACGGTTACAACGCTGCTACTGGCGTTTATGGTGATATGCTTGAGATGGGTATTCTTGATCCAGCGAAAGTTGCACGTTCAGCACTAGAAAACGCTGCTTCTATCGCTGGCTTGATGCTCACAACCGAAGCTATGATTACTGACCTACCAGAAAGCGATGACGGCATGGCTGGCATGGGCGGCGGTGCTGGTGGTGGCATGGGCGGTATGGGCGGCATGATGTAAGCTGCGCTAACACCGATATTCCTATCTGCTAAAAATCATCAATAATAACTATTGGTGATTACAGCTAAGAAAAAGCCCCAACTCATTGAGTTGGGGCTTTTTTAATGTGCGTTTAATTTTAACCAAGTATGACAAGAAGCTTAATATCTCTCCGCTAGATAATACGAATTAGCTTGTCTAGTTTGTGCTAAACAGAATAACTAACGAATATTGGGTAGTTTTAATCTTATTCATAGAGTAAGTTTGAATTTTTCAATATTTACGTTCATACTCTAGTAACAAAAAGTAGCATCAGAAACACATATGAGATATTAGTCTTATTTTAGACCGAGGAAGTAATAATGAAAAATAAATTACCCACTATACTTATAACTTTAGCTACCATTTTTATCCTAGGTGGTTGTGCTAGTAAATCTATTAATATTCCTACAACTTATGTATCTCCAAATCAATATGCTAGTTTTAGCTGCCCTACTTTGGAAAATGAAATGAGAGATATATCGCAAAGAGTAGCCACAATTACTGGTCAAGTAGATAAAAAAGCATCAGCTGATTCATGGCAAATGGGTGTTGGCTTAGTATTGTTTTGGCCTGCACTTTTCTTTTTAGAAGGAGGTGATGGAGCACTCCAATCCGACTATGCCCTTTTAAAAGGTAAATATGAAGCAGTATCAGCGCAGTACAATCGAAAGGACTGTGCGGTTATGACTGAAGAGGTCGCTGGATAACTATGCTTTGCCAAATAGTTATTTTTAACACAGTGAAATCTAGTGGCTTATTTCTATTGATATGAGCCACTTTTATAACACTACCCGTTTCACCTTCCCTCGACTTGCCTTATTAGTATTTGCCCTTCTACAAGAATGGACTCAATAGACCATTCTCCATGCATACTTGTACATCGTCTTTAATCGACTAATGTAATCTGATACTGTAGAAGGAAAATAATCCTCAACAAGATATTCAATTAGTGTTGTCAATTTTTTATGGTTAATAACGCTACTACAAAACAAAACCCCGATAGGCTTGGCTTTTCGGGGTTTTTTAACGGGTATTTTTAGAATTAAGGAAGCTTTACTTAATTTTTATCATTACTGATCCACAGCATCCCGTCTAAACGTCCAAGTCTTATCATCAGAAGCCTCCGCACAATAATAATATCCTGCTAGATTAAACGCCTTGAGCTGTTCTGCGCTGGTAAGTCTATTATCAGCGGCATACTTTACCATCAGTCCACGTGCTTTTTTTGCATAGAAGCTAATGACTTTATACTGTCCATTTTTCTCATCTTCAAAACGTGGCGTGATGATCAATGCATCCAATACCTTTTTCTTTACCGCTTTAAAATATTCATTCGATGCCAAGTTAATTAACACTGGCGGCTCATTTGCTGATTGTACATCCCTGATACGCATGTTCAGTAGCTCGGTAATCTGCTCGCCCCAAAACTCATATAAATTGGCACCTTGCTCATTTTGAAGCTTAGTTCCCATCTCTAACCGATACGGCTGGATTAAGTCCAATGGTTTTAGCACACCATATAAGCCTGACAATATCCCCAAGTGTTCATTTAAATATATGATTGTCTCTTTATCCATGCCATAACTGTCTAATCCCGTATAGACATCGCCTGCGAATAAGTAGCTAGCCGCTTTGGCATTGTCAGTGGTAAAGGGCAGCTGCCAGTTGTGATTGCGCGTCGCATTAAGGGTAGCAAGATCAGATGAGATACCCATAAGCTCTTGCAAATCTATCGGATCTTTGGTTTTAAGTTGTTGAATGAGCTGTGCTGATCGGTTAATGAGTGCAGGCTGACTGTAACAACTGTCAAGGCTTACGGGTACAGCATCCGTTTCGTTCAATGATTTAGCAGGGGAGAGTACAAAATACATAATCATTCCTTATTTAGTAGACCAATGACAAATCTGTTACGGTATCAGATTCGCTCAACGTATTACATTTAAAGTTTGCATCTATCTTTCTCGTACCCGTATTATATGGGTCTAGTTATAGATTACAGCGAGCTGAAAAAATAAAAATTTCAAATATAACAATAAAATTTATGGAAATGGTGTAAGAACCTAACTTTTTATTATACTTATGAGTCATGAATAAGCAATGAAAGTTGGTAAACGAAGTCTCTATAATAAAAAGGCGTGATGGTAAACTAACTATCATTTATTAAATTGATAATCTTTGGTTAGATTTATGATTTGAACAAGGTGCTTTGAGAGGTATCAAAGACAGAAATTCGACGTATAGTAATTAGAGGTGAGGAGACGGTATGAAAATCGGTGTAATCAGTGCAGATGTTGCCCATGAAAACCGCGTGGCGCTAACCCCAGACGCGGTCAAAAAACTGCGTAAGCTTGGGTTTGAGGTAGTCATACAGTCCGGTGCAGGTCAAGCAGCCTATTATTCTGATGACAGTTATCAAGCGGCGGGCGCTAATATTGCAAACAGTAGCAGCGATGTCATTGCTGATGCGCGTATCATCACCACGGTGAATGACTTGCCAGCGACTATAGTTGATAGTTTGGCGTCTGGTCAAATTGTCATCGGCATGCTTGATCCTTACCGTAATACTCAGCTTGACACTTATGCGGCGCAAGGCGTGTCTGCTTTTGCGATGGAGCTGCTCCCTCGCACATTGTCACGGGCGCAGAATATGGATGTCCTGTCATCGCAGGCCAATCTTGCCGGCTACAAAGCCGTATTGCTTGCTGCTAATGAATACTCGCGTCCTTTCCCGATGTTTATGACTTCAGCTGGGACGGTCAAGCCAGCCAAAGTAGTTATTTTGGGCGTTGGGGTTGCGGGCTTGCAAGCGATTGCAACTGCCAAGCGTCTAGGGGCTGTGGTTGAAGCCAGTGACTTACGTCCTACTGCTAGAGAGCAAGTTGAATCTTTGGGCGGAAAATGGCTTGATGTACCGATGAGTGAAGAAGAAGCGCAAAAGGCCAAATCGACTGGCGGTTATGCGTGGACGCCATCAGAGCAATACATGAAAGATCAATCAGCTGTCGTAGACAAAGCGCTGAGTGGTGCTGACATCGTCATTACGACTGCGCAAATACCCGGTCGTCAAGCACCGCGTTTGGTACATAAAACCACGCTCGATAAAATGAAAGCGGGCTCAGTACTGATAGATATGGCTGCTGGAACGGGCGGTAACGTCGAAGGCAGTGTCGCTGACCAAACCATCACTACAGACAATGGTGTGCGTATTGTCGGTGCTGCTAACATTCCATCACAGCTCGCAGCGCAGTCATCAGATTTGTATGCTAATAACCTCGTCAATTTTATCACCACTTTAATTGCCCCCGCAGCAACCACAGAAGCGACAGATAATGCTTCATCCAATAAATTGACACTTCACCTAGATATGGAAGATGAGATTCAAGGCGCATTAGCAGTCACACATGAGGGTCAAGTACGCCTCGCTAAGCGTTAAATATTTTAAATATCAGGTTTTACCTGTCTCGTTTTATATATTGTCAGTAATGAATAAATTTTTAGGAGGATAAGATGATTGCCACTGTTTTAGCGGCGGCACCAGCTGGTGCGGCCATGGGTAGCACCCCATTTGTAGCAATTTTTACCGTATTTGTACTCGCTATTTTTGTCGGATATTACGTCGTTTGGGGGGTCACGCCAGCACTCCATACGCCATTGATGGCAGTAACCAATGCGTTATCAAGTATTGTCATTGTAGGCGCGATGCTTCAGACCGTCACTATCGATGGCGATATGTTTACCGCGACCAGCTTACTCGGTACTTTTGCCGTATTTTTAGCCAGTGTCAATATCTTCGGTGGTTTTGCGGTGACTGAGCGTATGCTTGCCATGTTTAGGCCCAAACCTAAAAAATCGCCGATTGTTACTACTGACAGCACTACTGAGAGCGGAGGCAATGTATGAGTGATTTAAGCACTATGATTGCTGCCAATGCAGACTGGTTTTATTTAGTCGGTGCCATCTTATTTATCTTGACCTTACGTGGTTTATCTAGTCCCAAAACGGCTATTCGTGGTAACCGTTTCGGTATGGCAGCGATGGCCATTGCCATTGTCACCACCTTCTTCTTAGCCGAAGGGCCTATCCTATGGATGATTATTGGCGCTATGGTGCTAGGGGCGGTCGTCGGTTTGTGGAAGGCTAGAACAGTAGCAATGACCCAAATGCCAGAAACCGTCGCTTTGATGCATTCGTTCGTCGGTTTAGCGGCGGTGGCCATTGCTCTAGCAACGGTGCTACATACTGAGGAAGCGTACAGTACTATTACCCGTCTAGAATTATTTATCGGTTGCTTTATTGGTGCGATTACCTTTTCAGCCTCATTTTTTGCCTTTGGTAAATTGGCTGCTAAAAGTTGGGCAAAAACGCTCGTTGGTGGTTGGGTCAAACCCGTACAAGCCATTCTATTTGTTGCGATGGTTGGTTTTGGTGCGGTCTACTTTATGACTGATTCGCTACCCGCCTTCTATGCGATGACCGTATTAGCCATTATCTTTGGTTGGATGTGGATTGCACCGATCGGTGGTGGTGATATGCCAGTGGTGGTCTCTTTACTTAACTCATTCTCAGGTTGGGCAGCAGCAGGGATTGGCTTCACACTTGGCAACTCAATGCTGATTATTGCAGGCTCGTTGGTTGGTTCATCCGGCGCCATCTTATCTTATATCATGTGTAAAGCCATGAATCGCTCATTACTCAACGTCTTATTTGGCGGTATGGGTATATCAGCCGTTGCAGCAGGCGATGAAGATGGCGCACCAAAGAACTACAAATCTGGCTCAGCAGAAGATGCTGGATTCTTGATGGCCAATTCCAGCGACGTGATTATCGTTCCTGGGTATGGTATGGCGCAAGGGCGTGCACAAAACGCAGTCAAAGAGCTGTACGAGTTACTAAAGGAAGAAGGGGTCAGAGTACGCTTTGCTATTCATCCAGTAGCTGGTCGTATGCCAGGTCACATGAACGTTCTACTGGCTGAAGCTGACGTACCTTATGACGATATTATTGAGATGGATGAGATTAACTCTGACTTTGCTGGTACCGATGTGGTGCTGGTAATCGGTGCTAATGACGTCGTCAATCCTTCGGCTAAAGAAGACCCTACTTCGCCAATATTTGGTATGCCAATATTGGAGGTGACCAAAGCGCAAACGGTTATGGTCATCAAGCGTTCTATGAATACAGGTTATGCTGGTTTAGATAACAGCTTGTTCTATATGGACAAAACCATGATGATATTTGGTGATGCCAAAAAGATGGTAGAAGAAATGGTACGTAGTATCAATGGCGCCGGTCATTAAGTTGGTATTAGATTAAGAAGCCATTAAACTAACAGGCCACTAGATTAATCAACTAACCACTATCAAACTGATTTTGCAACAACCGTCAGCGTCTAAGTTGCTCACTGTCAAAAGTGAGCAGTGATGTTAAAATAGATAGAATGAGTTAGCCGCTATTTTTGTGGTCTTAATGGCCTTAAGAACTACTGAGAATCGCTAAAAGTCACTGAGGTGGCTTTTTTTGCGTTGAGTCAATTTACTTTTTTCCGATGCTAGCCATTAGCAGTCGATGTACTTAATAAGAGAGTCATTCATGAACATGTTGCTGCGTTTCTTTATCATGATTAGTTTGCTTAAGCAGCAACTTAAACAGCAGTCAGTTGATGGCGAGCTTAGTATAGAGATGCTTACCAAACCTGTTGTGCGTCGTTATCGGATATTACCGCATGACATGGGTTTTCGCGATCATTTGCCCAATTATCGCTATTTATCCTTCATTGAGCTAAATATTACCCGTTGGCTACTGGCATGTTGTCATCAAAAAAGTATTGAGCCATTGCAATGGATTATCGCCATGCAGGAAATGGTTTATCTCAAAGAGATTAAGTTTTTGGATAAAATGACGGTCAGTAGCACGCTGGCTGGTTGGGACCATAAATATATCTACTTTGAGCATCGTTTTTTTGTAAAAAACCAGTTAATGGGCGTAGGCATGACTAAGTTTGTGTTGATGAATAAGCAAGGTAAATGCGAACCTAATAGCCTCAATATGTTAGGGGAGCAGCTCAACGATGTCATCACTTCGTGGAACAAGCATCAGATAGCAGTGAAGTCTGCGCCAACGCCATAAATAGAGGGTTATTAATTTAGACGGTTGTTAATAATTGTGAGGCTTGGCTATACATCATCAGGCGAAGTTTGCTAGGATAGAGCACATTGACTTGGTACCCTGTTAATGAGTGGTATCACTAGTTGTAACCATTGTAATTTAATTTTAAGGAGCCGTTATGATCCCGCAGCCATTAAAATGGACAGATAGCTTAGATATCGCTATTGAGCTTTACGAAAAATTTCCTGAGACCGACCCACAACAAATACGTTTTACCGATTTACATCGTTGGATAACAGAGCTTGAGGGCTTTGATGACGATCCCAAAAAATCGAACGAAGGTATATTAGAATCCATTCAAATGAACTGGATTGATGAAGCTGCTGACTAGTTCGATTTTACTACTTTAAGTACGACCTCAAATAAAAAAATAGGACAGGCAGTATCATGACTTCACCAATTAAAGAGCTAACCGAAGCGGTAGCTTGTAAAGGCATCAGCATTCGTACCACCAACATCGCTGAAATCAGCCATGACACTGCTAAATTAGGTAGGTTATGGCAAAAGTTTTATCAAGGTCATGTGAGTCATCTCGAAGAGGGTGAGGATATTTATGGTATTTATCACAACTATGAGAGCAATGATGAGGTCGGCGCTTTTGATGTCGTAGCCAGTTGGAAGGTGGGCAGTCAGCAAGGCGAGCAAGACCAGCCAGGCAAAGAAGCTACTCTCAATGCTGGCAGTGTGATGACAGTAACTATTCCTGCAGGAAAGTATTTGATATTCTCTGAACATGGCAACATGCCTAATACGGTGATGAATGCTTGGGAGAAGGTTTGGGAATACTTTAATGACCCAAGCTGTGAGCACACGCGAGTTTACGATGTCGATTTTGAGCGTTATGTCGATGGCAATCTAGAATACGGTCAAGTTGATGTCTACATTGGTATCGAGTAAATTCAGTCGTGTGATGAGCCCTAAAAGGACAGTCTGTGACGACGCATCAGGTAACCTATCAGATCAATAGCTCAATAAAAAAGCCCCATCTGTCATTATAGATGGGGCTTTTTATATTATGAATAACCATACTAAGTATGACTATCCAAGATCATTTTAAGTCTACTTAAAACGTTTTAGTGACGCCAAGGGTAAAGGTACGCGGTAGATTTGGTCTAGCACCGTACGGTGTACGGCTCACAATCACCTGTTTATCTGCGATATTCTCCACTTTACCAAATAGTTTGGTACCATAGCCGATAGGGTAATGGGTGATGGCATCAATAGTGAATAGTGACTTGGTTTCGCTACGCGGGGCATTGGTACGACTGCAGCCAACCTCTTCACAAATACCGCCGGTATATATGGCTGTCACATACGTATCCCATCCCGAATCCATCTCAATACCTGCGCGCAAGCTGGCCTGATTTTCGGGCACTAGCGTGAGGCGGTCACCCTTGAGCGTGTTCTCATAATCTTCAGTCAGCTCAGCTTGGGTGTGAGTATAAGTGGCATTAAGTGGGATACGGTAGCCTGACATCTCAAAGCTTGTTCCTGCTGACAGCTCAAGTCCGGAGATAACTGCCGAGCCGCTCTCTTTTTCTATACCTGAGGTTCTTGGGCCACAAGGCGCATTTTCCGTGCAGTTTTTTAGTACCGAGTCAAAGTCGCTATAGAATCCGACTGCTTCGACATAATTATTACCAGCAATATAGCGCGTGCCGAGCTCGTAGTTGATACTGACTTCAGGGTCAGTGTTATCACTTTCAGACACGCCGGCCCCTAGTGGACTGAAGCCTTTATGAACACCAGCGATTAACTGCACGTTATCGTTGAGCTGATAGCTGCCGGACAAACCGGGTAAAAAAATGGACTGGGTGTTACTGACTCGTGCTTGCTGATCGGTATTAAGACCGCGGGTCTCCTCTGTATCTATGTGCTCGTAGCGCATGGCAAGATTTAAGGTTAATGGGTCAGTAACCTGCCATGTATCGGTCAGCCAAAGACTGGTCGCATCTGCTTTTTCTTCGCGGTTATTACTGCCACTAGGCGCTTTGGTACTTTGATAAATCAAATCGCCATCAACCTGATTAAAAATATCACTGGGCTGATAACGTTCGACCTTATCACGGTGGTAGCGCGCGCCGACATCAATATTGTGGTCGCCATAGCGGGTCAAAACATCGGTATTAAAGTTAGTTTGAATACCAGTGCTGTCATAGTCACGATCATTGGCTTTAATCTCAATACCGGGGAGGTCTTCGGTACCCTCTAATTGTCCTTGAGTGACATCCCCTTTATAAAACTTCTCGACCATATTGCCATTGAGCTTATACCAGTTACGATGGGTTTTATTATAATAGGCAGTTGTACGCAGCTCAGCGTTATTGTCCAGCAGCCAGTTATGGGTCAAATTCAAACCGGTATGTTCATTCTGCATATTATCAAGACGCGACATAGGGTAGCGTCTATTGGGGTCTTTATTGAAGTCATCATCCGTCAAGCCTAAATAAGTCTCATCACTGGATTTTTCTGAATATTGAGCTTTAGCAAATAGACTATGATCAGGATTGAGCTGATAGCGACCTTTTAGCACGTAATCTTGGTTGTCATAGTCGCCTGTGTCTTGACCATTGATTTGCTTAAAGCCGTTACCTTGCTGTTGCACCGTCTCAATAGAACCTGCAAAGTCGCCTGAGCGTCCGCCCGCATAAGCATGGACATCAACGCCGCCACGGTCATTAACAGCTGCGGTCACTTGTCCACCGTTTTGATTGGGAATAGGGGTTGATAAATAGTTAATCACGCCGCCGGTCGTTTGTGGGCCATAACGTAGTAGCGGGGCACCTTTGATAATCTCAACTCCTGATAACCGTAGGGCAGTCGGATGGTAATAGGCGGCAGGGGCAGCATAAGGAGCTGGCGCGATGGGCACGCCATCTTCCATTAAATGAACCTTACTACTACGCTCACCAATACCAGCACGAATACTAATGTTTGGACGCAGACCTAAGCCATCTTCTTCAGAGACGTAAACCCCAGGTACGGTTTGTAAGACTTGGTGAATATCTGTGATTTGCTCATTTTCTAGTTGTTCTTTATCCACATAATAGTTTGATCCCGTCATTAACGGCACATTATCTTTACTACCGATAATGGTAATTTCATCCAAGGTCACCGTAATTTCTTCTGCTACCGTGGTAGGGTTTGGCTGATTGTCTGGGTTTTGTGCATAAGCGGCCTGCATTGATAAAGCTAAGGTTGAAAGCAAAAACACAGTAAAAGACTGATAGGGATGAGACATCTTGTGGGCTCCGTTGCCAAGATATTTAGAAGTAAGTTATTTAGAAGCAAAGCATTCAAAAATAAGTTTGATTTAAGATTGAAAGTAACGAGACAGTTAAAAAAGATAACGTTATTACGACAATTTAAAACGGTGAATTTCAATAGCGTATGTTTGTGGAAACAGACAATATCAATAATGATTATCGTTTGCAACTAAATTCTCATTTATTAATAAATTATTATTACTTACGTTTGTATTGGCTATCTATCCTAGAGGCGGTCTTTACTGCTTTGTTAAGATATAAGTACTTACTGTGCTAAGCTATTATCCACTGAGGATATAGGCGATAAATATTGGCTTATACAATTTGGAATATGTAATATTTAGGATGGCATCACGTGGCAGTTACCTATCAAATAAATACGGCTATTAGCCCTGAACAGTTCATCGAACTATTAAACAAGTGTAGCTTAGGCGCGCGCCGACCAATTGATAACTACTATGTAATAAAAGGCATGCTTGATAATGCGGACCTATTGATTACCGCATGGGTGGGTGAACAGGAAGATAAAGAGGCAAATAAAGAAATAAGGAGTGGCGCTCACGATGACAGCCGTATAAAAGAGCTGATAGGGGTTGCCCGCTGCGTAAGTGACTTTAGCTATTGCTGTTATTTGTCGGACTTAGCAGTAGCTGAAAATTACCAGCATCAAGGTATCGGTAAATTAATGATTAAAAAGATTGAGCAGCAATTGCCACCAAGCTGTAAGATTATTTTACTGTCTGCTCCGCAAGCCAGTGATGCCGTTAATAAAATAAGTTATCCTAAGATTGGTTTTACTAAGCATGAGAATGCGTGGGTGAAAATGGTAAATTGATAACTATTTTAAAACGTAGCTAATTGTTTACTATTGACCTATTACTTGATATGACGGGCTATAGTTTGAAGCGCATAACTCATGATTTGAAGCTCGTCATAATCCTTATTACATACAGCCTTTATTAAAAACAGTCCTTATTAAAAATAAAAAAAGCGCTACTTGCTAAACAAGTGGCGCTTTTTTATGGATAAAATATAATCAGTCTCACTGAAGTTCTTAATCAAGCAATAAATTCTCTAAAATTCCTTCATATATCTGTGCTAATTTTCCTAGATCATCAATCTCAACCTTTTCATCCACTTGATGAATGGTTGCATTACGCACGCCAAGCTCAACCACTTGCGCACCCGTTGGAGCAATAAATCGTCCATCGGAGGTGCCACCAGAAGTGGATAAAGTAGTACCAGTATTGGTAACTGCTTTAATCGCTTGCTGGCATGCTGATACCAGCTGGCCTTCAGGGGTCAAAAATGGCTCGCCTGATAGTTTCCAATTAATCACGTAACTGGCTGTGCTATCTTTGAAATACTTATCAAATATCGCGTGAGTTTTCGCTTTTAGCTCATCTGCCGTGGTTTCAGTGGAAAAGCGAAAGTTAAATACCACCTCTAACGTTCCAGGAATGACATTATTTGCGCCAGTGCCGCCATCAATATTAGATATTTGCAGTGAAGTGGCGGGGAAGTAAGTGTTACCCGCGTCCCAAGTCGAACTGGTCAATTCCGCCAGTGCTGGCATGACCGCATGAATAGGATTGCTCGCCAAATGTGGATAAGCAACATGACCTTGTTTACCAGTAACGGTTAAGATTGCACCCAATGAGCCACGGCGACCGTTTTTGATAATATCACCGAGGGTATCGGTACTCGATGGCTCACCAACTAAGCAATAGGTGATCTTCTCTTGTCGTGCTTCTAACGCTTCAATGACTTTAACTGTGCCATTAATTGATGGGCCTTCTTCATCGGAGGTGATTAAGAATGCAATAGAGCCGTTATGTTCTGGATGATTGCGCACAAAGCGTTCGGCGGCAACGGTAAAAGCGGCAATGCCGGTTTTCATATCAGCCGCACCGCGGCCCCATAGATAACCATTAGCAAGCGTTGGGGTAAATGGTGGATAGGTCCAATTGTTTTCATCCCCTGTGGGCACGACATCGGTATGACCTGCAAAACAAATCACTGGCTCAGTCGTTCCGCGCCGCGCCCATAAGTTTTTGACTTCAGCATGTTCACCGCTTTTTTTCTTATCACCAAAATACATAAACTCGCAGTCAAATCCTGCTTGTTCCAAATGCGTTGACAAGATATCTTGGCAACCGGTATCGTCAGGTGTCACTGAAGGGCGTTCCATCAATGCCATGCTTAAGGCTAAAGTCGCTTGCTGATGAGTATCTATTTCAGAGTTTTTAATACCTTCGATGTTATTGTTGGCAGTTTTTGGGGTTGAGTCATGATTTGACATTGGGAACCTTTTTAAAGTTAAAAGTAATTAATGATAAAATGATAGAGAATGGTCACGCTAATGGTTTATTGTTTGAATTCTCTCTAACATTAGGTGTTTTCAATATTGAGGGGTTTCAAAGCTAAGGGTTTTCAATAAAAGGCACTAAGCTATCGCGTCGCATCCAAGTGGCAATAGAGTAGCGTTGCCGATGGGCGATTTGTACTTGATGTTGTAAATCACTGTCAAATATTATCAAGCGATTGGCAACCGGCATGACGTTGTGGTGCGCACCATGATTATCAATCACTTCTAACGCACCGCCGTCACTTGCTTCCCAGTCATCATTGAGATAAAAAACTGCTGAGATAACGCGCTCATTACGGTTAGAAGGATTGTCGCTATGCCATTGATAGCCAAAACCAACCGGATAGCAGGCATAATGTGCCTCACTATGACGAATGCCTGTGAATAAGCTACGGTTGAGGGTGAAGGCCAGGGCATTGATGCTTTGCAAATAATAATATCCTGCAAAGAAGTCTTGGGTAATCCAGCGAATTTTATCACCGCGAATATCACTGACCCGAATACCGGTGGTCAGCTTTGCATCGCGATATTTAATAAAACCACTTTCAGCTTGCAGTGCCAATAGAGCTTTGCTCTCAAACACCTCATCAATAACAATCCAGCCATCATCGACCAGCTGATCAAGCTGCGCATTAGTAAGCCTATCTTCCCAGCTAACTTCAAAATCGGAAATCTGAAGGACCTGTTGAGTAAGCGGGGTATCGTTAGCATTACTATCGACAGTGGTGTCCATAGCTTCACTGACATTTGGAATAAGCAGCGGCGGATTATTGTCACCTATCGGATCATCGATGCCCAACTCTGTTGAGCTTAAACCTACTAAGTGAAGGTTGCTGATAATCTCTGTCATTTTATTCCTTATTAATATCTGCCCTTATCAATCAGTAATTAATCAACGCCTATTTACCAAAACCTTCGTTATATTTTACTCCACCTATGCTACCATAGATGCAATTTTTCTTATTTAAACTTTTAAACTTATGAATTATAAACACGCCTATCACGCCGGTAACTTTGCTGATGTGGTCAAACACATTTTATTGGTACAACTGCTTAATCAACTAGGCCAAAAAAACAAGCCTTTTTATGTGCTTGACGCTTACGGCGGTCGTGGCCTGTATTCGCTTAGCAGCGAAGAGGCCCGTAAGACGGGTGAATCTAGAGGTGGTATTCAAGCTTTGATGAAAGCTGACACCGAAAAGGCACCAGCAGCTATCAAAGATTATGTGGAAGGTATCAAGCAAGCCAGATTCACTTATGACAAAAAAGTCTATCCTGGTTCGCCTTGGTGGATTGCCCATCATGTCGAAAAAAATCCTGATGGCGGTGTTCGCGGCGAAGCGTTTGAAGCAAAAGCCACTGAATACGACGCTCTTAACTATCAGCTACATAAGTTGCCCATTGGTATCCATCATCGCAATTCGTTTGAAGGGATTGCTGCTGTTATCCCGCCAAAAGAGAAACGTGGTCTAATTTTACTTGATCCTCCTTATGAGCAGGAACATAAAGACTTTACCCGTCTGATTAATTTGTTAGTAGCTTCGTATAATAAATGGCCACAAGGGACCTATGCGCTATGGTTCCCAATTAAGAACATCGAAGCGGTAGAGTTGTTTTATAAAAAACTGAAACGTACTGATATGAGACGTCAGCTGGTTTGTGAGCTAAATATTTATCCTAATGATATTGCTGTGGGTCTTAATGGTACGGGCATGCTTATTATTAATCCGCCATGGCAGTTTGACAACCATGCGCGTGAAATATTGCGTTTCTTACAACCTATATTCAAGGTCGCTGATGCGCCAGATCTAACCCCTGATAGCGCGACCAACGTGCGCTGGCTAGTGGGCGAATAAGGACACTGTTATGACTACTGAGCAATCACCCAATGACACTCGTTCAAATGATGGCTTACAGGATGGACTGTTACAGGACGGCTTATCACGTGACAGTGCAGCTACCCAGCCACCGTTTATCGATGAGCATGATTTTAATATTCGCTTAGCGGACAATGATAATTATGATGGTCTGACCTTTGAGGTGATTGAAGCAGAAGTTGCTGAGGGTAAGCAAGTGGTGAGTCGCGGTGTTTATTTAGCACCTAACCTAATTACTACCTTATCACTGCTATCTGGTTTTTATTCAATCTTGGCTAGTACAGATGGTAAGTTTTATCAAGCGTCCTTAGCGATTTTCTTATCAGCTATTCTGGATGGTGCGGATGGTCGAGTTGCACGGATGCTTAATGCACAAAGCCCATTCGGTGAGCAGTATGACTCTTTAGCGGATATGCTCGCTTTTGGTATTGCGCCTGCAATTTTGATTTATAGCTTTGCTCTAGAGCCATTAGGTCGCATTGGTTTAGGTTGTGCGTTTGTCTTTACTGCTTGTGGGGCATTCCGTTTGGCACGCTTTAACGTGCAGGTTGGTACAGTCGATAAAAAGTACTTTGTCGGTCTAGCAAGTCCGCTTGCAGCTATCTTGGTAACGGCTGCTGTCATGGTTGCCGTTGATCATAACGAGTGGGTGGGACAATACGATAGCTTAGTAATTGCTTTGTTTGCTGCTTGGGTGGTTATATGTGGTTTACTAATGGTCAGTAACGTTAAGTATTATAGCTTTAAAGAGTTCGATAAAAAGAAAGTTCCGTTTGTCGTTCTTATCGTTGGCGTACTGGTAATGAGCATAGCAATATATGACATACCAGTTGGTATCTTAGCTATTGGTATTATCTACGCCTTATCAGGTATCGTCACGACATTAAAGAGCAAAATATAAAGCTAAAATTTAGCAGCTATTTAGTCTAAAAAGAGCCATCCTAATATAGGGTGGTTTTTTTAACTTCGATTTAATGAATATCATAAAATATTTCCAAACCCCCTTGACGCCCAATCAGAACTGCGTATAATACGCCCCTATCGGAACGGAGCTGCTTCAAATAATATAGATACTATTTATAGTATCGACTATAGAATAAGGAGCCAGCTAGATTGGAAGTAGAGTTTGAAATTAAACTTTAAAAACCAATTAAAAATAAGTTCTTGACACCAGCAACAGATTCTATATAATACGCCCCTCAGCAAAGGAAGCCAGCGACATAAGTAACCTACTTATAACCTGACTCACTTACTGAAACGAATTAGAACAAAGGGTTGACAGACTATCAAACGATGATATACTAGTCAGCTCGCTAAACGAGATAAGCAAATTGCTTTGATTGATTAGCTGGACAATTATTTACTGGACGACAGTAAATAAACACTATTTAAAAGCATAACTAAAGAACAACTTGTGTGGATTTTTGCTGATTCAGAATGCTAAAAAATAAAGTTGGTTGAGTCTCTTTTCGAGGCGATGCTAACTATAAAAATTATCATTTAAGACAGCAAGAAAACTCAAAGTTAATTCATTACGAACATAATTACGAGCGTATAATTGCCAGATTAAATGAGCCAAGTTTAGTAACCTCTTTAAAGGGTTACATAGCAAGATTAAACTGAAGAGTTTGATCATGGCTCAGATTGAACGCTGGCGGCAGGCTTAACACATGCAAGTCGAGCGGAAACGATGGTAGCTTGCTACCAGGCGTCGAGCGGCGGACGGGTGAGTAACACTTAGGAATCTACCTAGTAGTGGGGGATAGCTCGGGGAAACTCGAATTAATACCGCATACGACCTACGGGAGAAAGAGGGCAGTTTACTGCTCTCGCTATTAGATGAGCCTAAGTCGGATTAGCTAGATGGTGGGGTAAAGGCCTACCATGGCGACGATCTGTAGCTGGTCTGAGAGGATGATCAGCCACACCGGGACTGAGACACGGCCCGGACTCCTACGGGAGGCAGCAGTGGGGAATATTGGACAATGGGCGAAAGCCTGATCCAGCCATGCCGCGTGTGTGAAGAAGGCCTTTTGGTTGTAAAGCACTTTAAGCAGTGAAGAAGACTCTGTGGTTAATACCCACAGACGATGACATTAGCTGCAGAATAAGCACCGGCTAACTCTGTGCCAGCAGCCGCGGTAATACAGAGGGTGCAAGCGTTAATCGGAATTACTGGGCGTAAAGCGAGCGTAGGTGGCTTGATAAGTCAGATGTGAAATCCCCGGGCTTAACCTGGGAACTGCATCTGAAACTGTTAGGCTAGAGTAGGTGAGAGGAAGGTAGAATTCCAGGTGTAGCGGTGAAATGCGTAGAGATCTGGAGGAATACCGATGGCGAAGGCAGCCTTCTGGCATCATACTGACACTGAGGCTCGAAAGCGTGGGTAGCAAACAGGATTAGATACCCTGGTAGTCCACGCCGTAAACGATGTCTACTAGTCGTTGGGTCCCTTGAGGACTTAGTGACGCAGCTAACGCAATAAGTAGACCGCCTGGGGAGTACGGCCGCAAGGCTAAAACTCAAATGAATTGACGGGGGCCCGCACAAGCGGTGGAGCATGTGGTTTAATTCGATGCAACGCGAAGAACCTTACCTGGTCTTGACATATCTAGAATCCTGCAGAGATGCGGGAGTGCCTTCGGGAATTAGAATACAGGTGCTGCATGGCTGTCGTCAGCTCGTGTCGTGAGATGTTGGGTTAAGTCCCGCAACGAGCGCAACCCTTGTCCTTAGTTACCAGCGGGTTAAGCCGGGAACTCTAAGGATACTGCCAGTGACAAACTGGAGGAAGGCGGGGACGACGTCAAGTCATCATGGCCCTTACGACCAGGGCTACACACGTGCTACAATGGTAGGTACAGAGGGCAGCTACACAGCGATGTGATGCGAATCTCAAAAAGCCTATCGTAGTCCAGATTGGAGTCTGCAACTCGACTCCATGAAGTAGGAATCGCTAGTAATCGCGGATCAGAATGCCGCGGTGAATACGTTCCCGGGCCTTGTACACACCGCCCGTCACACCACGGGAGTTGATTGCACCAGAAGTGGATAGCCTAACCTTAGGGATGGCGTTCACCACGGTGTGGTTGGCGACTGGGGTGAAGTCGTAACAAGGTAGCCGTAGGGGAACCTGCGGCTGGATCACCTCCTTATAGACGCATTCGGTCAGCAAGAATTCACAACAAGTTGTTCTTTAGTTTAAGCTATTATTTATTAGCTTTAGCCGTAGTTGGCAGACGACAGGAGATTCCCTTTAAGGAATATCCTCTTGCGAGCCTAACAGAGCGATGCTCTGTATTAACGGCTCTCAGGGTCTGTAGCTCAGCTGGTTAGAGCACCGTGTTGATAACGCGGGGGTCATAAGTTCAAGTCTTATCAGACCCACCATTTATCCACATAGGTGAAGTAGCCATTAGCAAATTCCCTTTAAGGGATTTACTCTTGCGCTCGGATCGAAGCAGTGCTTCGATTGTATCCTCGCTCAGGGGCCATAGCTCAGCTGGTAGAGCGCCTGCCTTGCACGCAGGAGGTCAACGGTTCGACTCCGTTTGGCTCCACCATAATAAATGATAAATAGCTTAGTGTGCGAATAACATAGAAAAAAGTGATTCAGATATATGAACTATATCATAAGATTACTTCTTTCTGTTTTATACAGAACCTACTACTCGACGAGAGAGTAGGAACTATTTAAAAACATAGATATGAGTCTGGGTTAGGAACAACATGTTCACGTGTTGTTTCTAACCTGATAATCAATGCTCTTAACGACATCAGTTGTTATCCCAGGGGATTGATTATCAAATAAAAAAGAGAACTGAATCAAGCGTATAAACATAGGTGATATCGTTATCATAATTAGACTGATACAACACTAGATAGTTGAAAGACTACTTGGGGTTGTATGGTCAAGTAATGAAGCGCACACGGTGGATGCCTTGGCAGTCAGAGGCGATGAAAGACGTGACAGCCTGCGATAAGCTTCGGGGAGGCGGCAATATCCTGTGATCCGGAGATTTCTGAATGGGGAAACCCACCTACCATAAGGTAGGTATCTTGTACTTGTACAAGAAGCGAACGAGGGGAAGTGAAACATCTCAGTACCCTTAGGAATAGACATCAAATGAGATTCCCCAAGTAGCGGCGAGCGAACGGGGAGAAGCCGATTAATTCTAGAATAGAAGAACAGCGTGGGAAAGCTGACCGTAGTAGGTGATAGTCCTGTATTTTAAATTCTAGAGTTAACATATTAAGTAGAGCGGGACACGAGAAATCCTGTTTGAAGATGGGGGGACCATCCTCCAAGGCTAAATACTCCTGACTGACCGATAGTGAACCAGTACCGTGAGGGAAAGGCGAAAAGAACCCCTGTGAGGGGAGTGAAATAGAACCTGAAACCGTGTGCGTACAAGCAGTGGGAGCCTTAATTTATTAGGGTGACCGCGTACCTTTTGTATAATGGGTCAGCGACTTATGTTCTGTAGCGAGGTTAACCATTTAGGGGAGCCGTAGGGAAACCGAGTCTTAATAGGGCGACTAGTTGCAGGGCATAGACCCGAAACCGAGTGATCTATCCATGAGCAGGTTGAAAGTGCCGTAACAGGCACCGGAGGACCGAACCCACTATCGTTGAAAAGCTAGGGGATGACTTGTGGATAGGGGTGAAAGGCTAATCAAACTCGGTGATAGCTGGTTCTCCCCGAAAGCTATTTAGGTAGCGCCTCGGACGAACACCATTGGGGGTAGAGCACTGTTTCGGCTAGGGGGTCATACCGACTTACCAAACCGATGCAAACTCCGAATACCGATGAGTGATATCCGGGAGACACACAGTGGGTGCTAACGTCCATTGTGGAGAGGGAAACAACCCAGACCGCCAGCTAAGGCCCCAAATTCCTAGTTAAGTGGGAAACGAGGTGGGAAGGCATAGACAGCTAGGAGGTTGGCTTAGAAGCAGCCATCCTTTAAAGAAAGCGTAATAGCTCACTAGTCGAGTCGGCCCGCGCGGAAGATGTAACGGGGCTCAAACTAGGAGCCGAAGCTGCGGATTTGAATTTGTTTTCAAGTGGTAGGGGAGCGTTGTGTAAGCCTGTGAAGGTGTGTCGTAAGGCATGCTGGAGGTATCACAAGAGCGAATGCTGACGTGAGTAACGATAATGCGAGTGAAAAGCTCGCACGCCGGAAGATCAAGGGTTCCAGTCCAACGTTAATCGGGGCTGGGTGAGTCGACCCCTAAGGCGAGGCCGAAAGGCGTAGTCGATGGGAAATCAGTTAATATTCTGATACTTGTTTATAATGCGATGGAGGGACGGAGAAGGTTATGCCAGCCTGGCGATGGTTGTCCAGGTGGAAAGATGTAGGTTTACAGTTTAGGCAAATCCGGACTGTTCTATACCGAGATCTGATAGCAAGCTGTACTTGTACAGTGAAGTGGCAAATACCATGCTTCCAGGAAAAGCTTCTAAGCAATAGTTATAAACGAATCGTACCCTAAACCGACACAGGTGATCAGGTAGAGAATACCAAGGCGCTTGAGAGAACTCTGCTGAAGGAACTAGGCAAAATGGTACCGTAACTTCGGGAGAAGGTACGCTGCTGATGGTGAAGGACTTGCTCCGTAAGCTATCGGCAGTCGCAGATACCAGGCTGCTGCAACTGTTTATTAAAAACACAGCACTCTGCAAACACGAAAGTGGACGTATAGGGTGTGATGCCTGCCCGGTGCTGGAAGGTTAATTGATGGGGTTAGCGTAAGCGAAGCTCTTGATCGAAGCCCCAGTAAACGGCGGCCGTAACTATAACGGTCCTAAGGTAGCGAAATTCCTTGTCGGGTAAGTTCCGACCTGCACGAATGGCATAATGACGGCAGCGCTGTCTCCAGCAGAGACTCAGTGAAATCGAAATCGCAGTGAAGATGCTGTGTACCCGCGGCTAGACGGAAAGACCCCGTGAACCTTTACTACAGCTTTACATTGAACTTTGACCTGACTTGTGCAGGATAGGTGGGAGGCTTTGAAGCAAACACGCTAGTGTTTGTGGAGCCAATCTTGAAATACCACCCTGGTCATGTCGGGGTTCTAACTCAGGTATAACAATACCGAGGACAATGTATGGTGGGTAGTTTGACTGGGGCGGTCTCCTCCTAAAGAGTAACGGAGGAGTACGAAGGTGCGCTCAGAACGGTCGGAAATCGTTCATAGAGTATAAAGGCAAAAGCGCGCTTAACTGCGAGACCCACAAGTCGAGCAGGTACGAAAGTAGGTCTTAGTGATCCGGTGGTTCTGTATGGAAGGGCCATCGCTCAACGGATAAAAGGTACTCTGGGGATAACAGGCTGATACCGCCCAAGAGTTCATATCGACGGCGGTGTTTGGCACCTCGATGTCGGCTCATCTCATCCTAGGGCTGAAGCAGGTCCTAAGGGTATGGCTGTTCGCCATTTAAAGAGGTACGCGAGCTGGGTTTAGAACGTCGTGAGACAGTTCGGTCCCTATCTACCGTGGGCGTTGGAAATTTGAGAGGATCTGCTCCTAGTACGAGAGGACCAGAGTGGACGAACCTCTGGTGTTCGGGTTGTCACGCCAGTGGCATTGCCCGGTAGCTACGTTCGGATGGGATAACCGCTGAAAGCATCTAAGCGGGAAGCCCACCTCAAGATAAGATTTCCCTAAAGAGCCGTTGAAGACTACGACGTTGATAGGCAGGGTGTGGAAGCACAGCGATGTGTGTAGCTAACCTGTACTAATTGCTCGTTTGGCTTGACCATACAACACCCAAGTGGTTTGTATGAAAGCTCTAATTAATCTATCTTGTATAGCTTCATGCTATAGAATATAAATATATTTCGATATCACCTTTAACCTTGATTCAGTTAGGTTAAGTGATACTTAGTCAAAATAAGTAAAACTAAAACAGACTCATATCTAACCCCCTTTGCTGACGACAATAGCATGATGGAACCACCTGATCCCTTCCCGAACTCAGAAGTGAAACATCATCGCGCCAATGGTAGTGTGGGTTCGCCCATGTGAGAGTAGGTCATCGTCAGCTCTCTATTCCTGAAAGCCCCCTCATACATTAGTATGAGGGGGCTTTTTTATGGGTGTGATTTAGCCTTTGTATTAAAAAGCCCTCAGTGCTACGCACTGAGGGCTTTCCTTTAATTTTTATATTGGTCGTAGGTGGTTGCGGCAACACCATCATTTGCTAATGCGGTAAGAAATTCTTCTGTTTCTAATTTGCCCATATCTTTAGGATGGCGTTTGTTGTGGAACAAAATATAGCGTTTTTCAGTTTGATAGCTTTAATGTTTTTGTTTTATGTTTTGCCTGGCTTGATATAATAATTTTATGGCTATAAACCTACTAAAATGTGATATTCAATACTTTTTGGCTATCATATTATCTACAGGTATGAAATAGTACATGACGTGCCTTTAATTGCTATATTTATAATGTTGATTTGTAATATTAGTATTAAATTTGCAGGATAATAAATTGTTATATACTCTGTGCAGTATTGGCAACTTGTTCTCTAGTTATTCATTTTTAGAGGAAATACGGTTGTGAAAATAGGGACGTTTTATGATCCATGCTGAGTACTTACGTTTTTTGCAAACTCTTGATGCAGATGCTATTTCCGAAGATGAACGTAAGATAGCTAATCTTATTCTTACAAACTTAGATTATTTAGTATCACTAGGTACGCATCAAGGTCAGCGCGTTAAAGCAGTTGTTCAGCTTGCTCAAGCAGGTTGGAGTACTTTGAGTTCCGAGATTCAGCCACCGCCAGAAACTTTAGCTATTAATAAACCTCCAATAACTCAGCTAAAAAGTTTAATAGTAGGTCCATTTCGTGGATTTTCTAGGGAAGAGAGTTTTGACTTAACCCATAAATTAGTATTAATTTACGGGCCAAATGGAACAGGTAAATCAAGCTTTTGCGAAGCACTAGAATATTCACTTTTGGGAAATGTTGCGGAGGCAGAAAGTAACCGTTTTCAAGATCAGCAAAGTTATTTCAAAAATGCACATGTAGATCGCTTTAGTGCTCCAAAGCTTTCTGGACTAAACCAGCAAAGTGAAGAAATCATTATCGATGCTGATGATGCACTTTATAGATTTTGTTTTGTTGAAAAGAACAGGATTGATAACTTTTCGAGAATTGCAGGCCAAGCACCTGCCAAACAAACAGAGTTAATTTCAACGTTATTTGGTTTGGATTCTTTTAGTGATTTTGTTCGAAAATTCACGGCTGAAATTGATCTTAGGTATATTGATCTTACTGGCCAGAAATCAGGGCTGTTAGCACAAAAGCGACAAGCACTTGAGGGGACTAAACAGCAAATAGAAATGAATAACGCTGAATTAATAAAGATTAATACTTCTGAGCAAACTTTAGCTAGCACCTACCGGGAAGGCTCGAGCTTCAGCCAATTGGTGCTTGAAGTACTTGGTAATGATGAAAATATTGGGTTAATTCCGAAGATAGAATCTGAAATACAGCAACCTTTAACTATCAAGTCGTCTTTGAGTCTCGTGACATTAGATGAGTTAGGTGGAAATATAGTTAATCATCTAAACGAGGATAATGCTTTACGCCAAGAGCTAGCTGGTGCAAGTCAGCAAATATCATTCAAGAATCTGTACAATGCTGTAACGCAAGTGCAAAAAAGTAGTCCTAATAATTGCCCAGCTTGCAAAACCCCGCTTGACCAAGTTACAGTAAATCCATTTATTCATTCCGATGAAGAGTTACATAAGCTATACTACTTGGCTGAGCAGCAAAATACACTTCAACGTTTAGAACAGAAAGTACATCAGGGATTACTTTCACTTGCTCAAATAGTAAATGCTTGTTGCAGCCGATTTGCTCCGAATGTACTTACTCAGTATCAGGTAACACCTAGTATTCAGGAAAACACTGAATGGTGGAATGGCTTACAACAACCTATGCCAGATGGTTTCACTGCGTGGCAGCATTTACGTTCACAAGTACAACAACTTGAGGATACAGATAAGGAAATTGACCAGGCTGTTCACTTACGCTCAATAAAACAAACTGAACTAAATCGACTACGTGATTTCTCACGCAATATTACTGTTCTTATAACGCGCAGGCAGACTGCCAACCAAGCATTTTTAAATGCCAAAAAGACAATTAATAGCTTCGATATTGAAAATGCTCAGTTAATAGCTGATGTTCAAGCTGAAATACCCAACATCCAAAGAAACCGTTCTATCTCGGAAGCCTACAAGAACTTCGTAATACTCTTAAATGCTTACAAGGAGAAACTTCCTGCACAACTCGTAGCCGATCTAAGCGAGCAGGTTGTCGAGCTGTATAATTCATTTAACCGGAATGACTTGCCCTCAGAACTTCTGGCCACAGTTAAACTCCCTTTGGCTCAGAATCAACGCCTCGAAATATCATTTCAAAATAACCCAGATCAGTTCTACGATACATTGCATGTGCTTAGTGAAGGGCATATCCGCTGTATTGGCTTATCCATCCTTCTTTCAAAGAACCTGAAAGAAAATTGCCCACTGCTGATTTTTGATGATCCTGTGAATGCTATTGATGACGATCATAGAGAATCAATAAGGCGCACGCTATTCGAAGATCAGTTCTTTTCTGGAAAGCAAATAATTTTGACCTGCCACGGAGAAGAGTTCTTCAAAGATATTCAAAACCTTCTTCCTGCTCAAGTTGCTGCTCAGACTAAATCGATTACCTTTTTACCTAGGCTCGAAGAATCCCATATAAATGTGGATTTTAACTGTGCCCCTAGGAATTACATTATCGCTGCTAGAGAGCACTTTAATAAAAATGAGATTAGAGAAGCTCTATCCAAATCAAGAAAAGCAATGGAGTCTCTGACTAAAGGAAAAATCTGGCGTTATGTGAGTAGATATGGTGATGGTAATCTGAGTCTAAAGTTACGTGGCGCTTCAGCTCCAATTGAATTAAGAAACTTGTCTGAGCAGCTTAAATCCAAAATTGGTAAGCCTGAGTTTTCTGACCAAAATAAGAGCACTGTTTTGGTCCCTCTTAGTACTTTGATTGGATTAAATGGTAATTCGCGTGAATGGAGGTATTTGAACAAAGGCACGCACGAAGAAAACGATAGAGCAGAATTTGATAGAATCACAGTTTCTACAATGATTATTGCTTTAGAAGCCTTAGATCAGGCTGTTATATAGATGTATATTATGCAAAAAATATTTATAAGTAAATACGCATATAACAAACGAAGTCAATCTGACTGTCAAAGTTGTCACGACTTTTTCTCCAAAAGCGGCGGCATCTTTACCAGCAGTTGCTGCGGGTGTTAGCCGAGAATAATATGAATAACCAACCAACTACTCCACCCCAAAAAATAGAATCCAACAAACCATGGGTTATTTTAGGGAATGGCAAGAAACACTATATGCGAGCAACTACTTTCGACATAGTAGTATCTATATTTCTTCCTATATTAAGGCTTATATTGGGTCTAGTTGCTTTAATAAAGAAAGAATATAAAAGAGGGGGGACTATGATTGTCATTGGCTTTATAGTTTCAATTGTATTTACTTTATTATCAGTTTTGTAATCAAATATATGTCTAAAAAATCGCTGCATCTGACCGTTAACCGCGTTCGACTTCAGCTCGGTTAATGACGAAACAACCCTTTTAGATTAATCATGTTTGACCCGGCAGCGATTGAGCTATACGTTACACACAAACTCTTGTTCTAAAAATTTCTAAGCCTAAAACCTCATATTTTAACTATCAAAACTAAAGCACTTATTGTCTATTAGCGAACTATTTAAAATTTTTAAAGAGCATCAATCCAACAACGATAACTATCAAAGAGAAAGCTATGACAACTTCTAAAGTGACTTATCGAGGGCAATTGCGTACTGCAGCGGTACATTTACAGTCCAATAGTGAAATCATCACTGATGCGCCTGTAGATAATCATGGTAAAGGCGAAGCCTTTTCGCCAACTGATTTGCTAGCGACCAGTTTAGCCAGTTGTATGCTCACTATTATTGGTATAAAAGCCGCTGATATGGGTGTCGATATTATAGGCACGACGGCTGAAGTCACTAAAATTATGGTTGCTAACCCTAGACGTGTTAGTGAAGTGCATATTGTGATGACTTTCTCACAAGCATTAGATGAGAAGACGCTAAAAATCTTTTATAACACTGCTTTGACATGCCCAGTGGCTAATAGCTTGCATCCTGATATTACGCAAAACTTAGTCTTTAGTAATGGCAATAGGTAATAATATGACCTCTCAAACTCTGCTTATCGTTGCTCACGCGCCATCGCCAAATACTAAGAAGCTAGCACAAGCTGCTTATAACGGTGCTAATCATCCGGATATAGATATCAATGTGGTGCTAAAGTCCCCACAGGAAACCCAGCCTGAAGATGTGCTGGCAGCTGACGCGTTACTTTTGGGTACGACCGAGAATTTGGCATACATGGCTGGTCTGACCAAAGACTTCTTTGATCGTTGTTATTATCCAGTATTAGAAAAGAAACAAGGCATGCCTTTTGCGTTATATATTCGTGCGGGCGAAGACGGTACCGGTACCAAACGCGCGATACAGACGATTACGACTGGTTTACGTTGGTCTTGGATACAAGAGGCATTGATTTTACAGGGTGATTGGCAAGATGAGTTTACTGAACAGGTTGAAGAGCTGGCAATGACCCTTGCTGCTGGCGTAGAAGCTGGTATTTATTAATAGCCTGTTGTTATGGATAAAAATAATTTAGGAAACTTAAGTAATACTGATAATTTAGGTAATATTGATATGAGCTTATCTGCTGCACTACCGTTTTCTCGAGCTTGTGAGAATAATAAGCATGCAATCTTAGAAGCACTAAAAACAGAGCTGATATCTTCTAAGCATGTGCTTGAGATAGGGTCGGGTACTGGTCAACACAGCGTGTATTTCGCGCCACAGTTGCCAAAGATAACTTGGCAAACCAGCGACCTCGTAGCTAATCATTGGGCTATTAATGCTTGGCACGATGCCCATCCCGCAGCTAATCTCTATAAGCCTCTACCTTTGGATTTGGCGGTTGATCCCTTACCCATCAGTCTTTCTTCTAATCGACCTTATGATGCGGTGTTTACGGCTAACACGCTACACATCATCGCATGGTCTCTAGTCGAAAAACTATTTGAATTGGTGGGTAATGCATTATCTATCGATGGCAAGCTGCTTATTTATGGGCCATTCAATGAGAGTGGACATTATACCAGTGAGGGTAACCATCGTTTTGATGAAATGCTACGTCAACAGAATCCCAGCAGTGGTATTCGTCATAAGGAAGATGTTATAGAGCTAGCGGACCAACATCATTTAGTATTATGTGCTACCCATGCAATGCCAGCCAGTAACCAGCTACTGATTTTTAAAAAACGATAATACTTTTGAGTATTAGAAAATTAGTATCAAAAAAAACTCTCTTAATCGATCATGATACGATCTGAATTAAGGGAGTTTTTTGAGTTTGCTTATGTTGTTTTTTTTCGATAAAACTATTTATATTCCTCTGCTAAAAAATCCATATAACGTTTCCAGGAACGCTCATCTGCGCGCGCGTCATATCTATCGCTATCGAACACAGTGAAGGCGTGTTTTGCACCACTATAAGTAACCATCTCATGTGGTACGTTCGAAGCCTCTAATGTTTTACCAAGCACGGTAAAATCCTCTAAAGGAACTGACTCATCAGCTGAACCGTGAAAAACAAGTATCTCTCCAACTGTCTTATCATAGTTTTGACCGACTGGAATATCGAGTCCACCATGAAAGGGCACAAAGGCTTTTTGCGGGAATCCTGATCGTGCTAACTCGAGAGCAACGGTGCCACCAAAACAATACCCCATCGTAGTACCTCTACGCACATCATTACCTTGTTTCTGCCCTACGTTCAACGCTCCTTCGAGTAGTTTGCGCATCTTCACCCGATCGTCATATAACGCTGAAGTGAGACGTTTTTTGTCTGCGATTTCAGTAGGATGAACGTCAAGCCCAAACATATCCGCTGCTAAAACATTGTAACCTTGGTTTGCTAACATATCAGCACGTCTTCGCTCATAGTCTGTCAACCCATCCCAATCATGAATCAATAGGATAAAAGGAGCGTTAGGTTTGTCAGCTTTTGCGTAATAGCCTTGATAAGGTTGGTTGTCTACCGTATAAGTGATTTTTTTGGTAGTGATAGCGATTGCCGTTTGGCTAAAAGTCAGTGCCATCAAGCCCAACGATGTGCCAAGAAATAATGAACGAAAAGAATTGGTTGGTGAGTAAGTAGCTTTTGGTAACATAAATAGCCTTATAACTCAAAGTAATAAAGATGAACATAGGGCTAAAAACATTGTCAATTTCGTTTATCAGTGATATGTAGAGCCCAATAAAATAATACCTTAAAGAATATCTACATTACAAGAGTCGATTGTTGATATTAGCAAACACTAAAAAAATATAGAATATTTTACTTTTGTTAGGTGCAAACTTTAACTAAATATCAACAATGTTCACTGTATACATGCCTAATTTTTTGGGTAATATAGCCTATCAACCTATTTATGTTTTTAATGATTGGTAGTGTTAACAACACAGAAAACCAACCAGCATATGGAATTATAATCGTCTTAAATGACCCTCAATACGCGACTCTCAACTTAATAGGGGCTATCGTAGGCTGGCGCTTTTAGCCCAGTCAATCGTAACCATTTGCCAAAAACGCTGGGCTAAAGCCACAGCCTACGCCAAAAATTATGATAGTTGAGAGTGGGGTCCTCAATCTGTGTAAGTACTTTTTTGATGGTTTCTTTTAAGCCCATTTTTACTCATTAGCTAGGATATTTTATGAAAAAGGATCTTGATCATACCGACCCAGCCAAAAATATGAACACCGAACGTGGCAATGGTGGCGAGACCCACCAGCGTGCAGGTGAAGACACAAAAGTGCTGACTACCCAGCAGGGTGTGCCCATTGCTGACAATCAAAATTCGCTAAAAGTCGGCGCCCGTGGTCCGACATTACTAGAAGATTTTGTCTTACGCGAAAAAATTAATCACTTTGACCATGAGCGCATTCCGGAACGTATTGTGCATGCCCGTGGTAGTGCAGCGCATGGTTATTTTGAATTAACTGAATCACTAGAAGAATACACAACTGCAAAAATATTAACTGAAACCAGCAAACAAACCCCACTATTTACGCGCTTTTCTACTGTAGCTGGTAATAAAGGCTCAAAAGATACCCCGCGTGATGTGCGTGGGTTTTCAGTAAAGGTTTATACTGAAGAGGGCAACTGGGATCTCGTTGGCAATAATATGCCAATCTTCTTTATCCAAGACGCTATTAAATTTCCAGATCTTATTCATGCTGTAAAGCCTGAACCGGATCGTGGATTTCCACAAGCGGCATCTGCTCATGATACATTCTGGGATTTTGTCTCTTTAAGTCCAGAAACGATGCACAACGTTATTTGGCTAATGAGTGATCGAGGATTGCCACGTAGCTTTAGCATGATGGAAGGCTTCGGTATTCATAGCTTTAGACTGCTAGATAAAGAAGGTAAAAGTACCTTTGTACGTTTCCATTGGAAACCAGTACTAGGCGTGCAATCTACTACTTGGGATGAAGCGGTCAAAATATCTGGCGCTGATCCTGATTATCATCGTCGTGACATGTTTGAAGCTATCGATAACGGCATGTATCCTGAATGGGAGTTTGGCGTTCAGTTATTTACTGAGGAGCAAGCAAACGAGTTTCCATTTGATCACTTAGATTCTACTAAGTTGATTCCAGAAGAAATGGTGCCCGTTAAAATAGTAGGCAAAATGGTACTTAATCGCAATCCAGACAACTTCTTTGCCGAAACGGAACAAGTGGCCTTCTGCTTGTCACATGTACCACCAGGCATTGATTTTAGTAATGACCCACTATTACAAGGTCGTCTGTTCAGTTATTTGGATACGCAATTGAAGCGTCTTGGATCGCCGAACTTTGCCCAAATTCCTATTAATGCGCCAAAATGTCCGTTTGCCAATAATCAGCAAGATGGTCATATGCAGATGCAAGTGCCTAAAACTCGTGTCCTTTATGAGCCCCAAAGTCTAGATCCAACCAGACCGCGTGAAAGTGTTGAAAAAGGCTTCGAATCGTTCCATGAGAAAATGGATGATGGTGTTAAAGGTCGCATACGTGCCGAGAGCTTTGCGGATCATTATAGTCAACCGCGTATGTTCTATCGTAGCCAAACGACAGTTGAGCAAGCGCACATCGCTTCAGCGTATGCATTTGAACTTGGTAAAGTAGATACAGCGCATGTGCGCACCCGTACAATCAGTCATCTGCGCCATATTGATGAAGATTTGGCCAGCCGTGTCGCAAAAGCGCTTGGTATGGAATTGCCAGAAGCTGCTGATGCGGCCGCACCCGTGCAAGATATGGCTACCTCTCCTGCCGTAAGAACGATTGGTCTTTCACCTAAAAGCTTAAAAGGTCGCTTGATTGGTATTTTAGTCGCCGAAGCCTCAAAGCATAGTGAAGTTAAAAAGTTTGAAGATGCTGCCAAAGCTGAAGGTGCAAGCGTGAAGATTGTCGCGCTTAGTAAAGAAGTGCTACTAGACGATGATACGCGTATACAAGCGGACGAGCGTTTGGCAGGTGGTCCGTCAGTTATGTTCGATGCCGTAGTCAGCATTATTATGCCGGATCAAGCTAAAAAGCTGGCCAAAGACAGCGCTGCATTAGATTGGTTCACTGATGCCTATGTACATTGCAAGGCTATAGCCTATTGTGGAGCTACAGATGAATTCATTCTAAGTAAGCTACCAATTGAAAAGGATGCTTTTGTGACCCCACTCGCAGATTTGGATACTTTTATTGAAAATGCCAAATCGCGTCTATGGGAACGTGAGCCTAAGGTTCGCGATCTTGCTTAATAATTGGCATAAATGTGACTTGGCATAAACAAGGTTAAGCCAGCTAATAGTATTAACTTTAATTTTCGAAACGAACTGTTATAACCTTAAACTCAGCCTATGTGCTGAGTTTTTGTATTTATAAAAAGTTATATTTAACAACAAAGTACAACAGTGACCCGTTCCAAAAATATTACTCAAATCTCACTAAATATATCTAACTAGCTAGATTTAAAATTTTCTTTCTGCTTCAATGCCATGCGCTACCTCTCGTTTGAGACTTAGACTGACTACGACTCCACAGACTTTTTTAATTGGCGATGGAACTCACCGACCAATGAGCGGGGTTATGCGACTGTTAAAATAACAGTCGCGTTATTTAAAATATTGATACTGGCGTTGAGATCGCGGTCATGTTTGGACTGACACTCAGGACACGTCCATTCGCGCATCTTTAGTGTTAATTCATCTTTGCCAAGGATGTGACTGCAGTTTGAGCAAGTCTTTGAGCTTGGGTAAAAACGACCGACTGACTTCACAACCTTGCCTTGCTCATTGGCTTTATAGATAAGCTGACGCTTAAATTCAAAGAAACCCAAATCACTAATGGCGCGTGACAGCTTTCTATTTTTAACCATGCCTTTGACATTAAGACTTTCAATCGCAATCACATCAAACTCTCTGACCAAGCTAGAGGTTATTTTGTGCAACGAATCCTGCCTGATACCTCTGATCTTATAATGCAAACGAGAGAGCTTGGTTTTCGCCTTTTCTCTGTTTTTACTGCCTTTTTTAGTGCGACTCAGGTTTTTATTGAGTGTTCTTAATTTGCTTAAATATTTAGCTAAGGGCTTAGGTGCTTTAATTTTGGTGCCGTCTGATAAAACTAATAAATCGGTAATACCAAGGTCGATACCAACGCTTTTACCTGTCTTGATAATCTTTTTAACCCTGTGGTCTAAATCAACTGCAACGCTGACAAACCATTTCCCGCCGCGCTTAGAGATGGTGGCCGCCATTATTTTACCGTCAAACCGTAAAGCCTCTTTCATGCGCACCCAGCCTAAATTAGGGATGCGAATGGATTTACCTTTAATGGCAAATTGGTCGTTAGAGAGACTGAATCTATCGTCTTTACCACGCTTGCGCGTGACGGGGTATTCAGCCAGCCCTTTAAAAAAGTTGTTATAAGCATCGCCCAGTTGCATGATTGCGGCTTGCGGGGCACATTTTGTCACTTCCGTCATCCACGGGAATAGCTCACGTTTAATGGCGTTCAATTCGCGTCTGAGCTTGGCTTGTGAGGGTCTGTTTAGATTTTTGGAATCAATCTCAATACCAGCCAATAAACAGGCGTCACGGTAGGCCTTGTCCTCTCTATATTGACGTTGCCACTCATGCAAGGCCCAGTTGTAAGCTTTCCGCGCCACACCGCAAGCACGGGCAAAATGGTTCGCCTGTACGTTGTTTGGTTTGAGTTCGATGATATGACCACGGATCATAATACTTGTTTAACCGCCTCTATTAGTTTTTGATTTTTCTTGCTGCGAGAACCGTAGAGCCTCGCTGAAAATACAGTGATAATCTCTAATACATCTTGGGCTAATTCTTGCTCAAAACTAAGTTCCTCGCCTTGATTGATAATGACCACCTTAACATCACGCGCCTCACATAGCATAAACACCAATTCAGCACCAAAGCGTAAAAGTCTGTCTTTGTGGGTGATTACCAGTCGCTCGACTTTGTTGTCAAGAATGTCGTCAAGCAGGGTTTTTAAGCCTTTCTTCTTATAGTTCATACCACTACCAAAATCGGTGATTGTCTCGAAACGCCAACCTTGTTTGGCACAATAAAGTTCCAAAACCTGCGCTTGGCACTGCAAGTCATCTTTTTGGTCACGACTTGAAACACGAGCATAAGCAATGGTTTTTCGGTCTAATTTTGGTGGTGTATTTAAAGGGTGTGGTCTTACTTCATTTAAATCATAACGTCTGTGACCATTTTCGGTTCTTTTGGCGACTAACGTACCATCTTCATCCCAACGTCTTAATGTCGATTGAGCAACCCCAAAATGCTTGGCCGCCTCCCCAATACTAACCAGTTTTCCCATAACCCTATCTCTTTATTGTTTTTTAATTTACTTATTATAGATATAAATGATTAGAATTGGTTATATTTTAGGTAACTGTTCGTAACCCTATCGCTATAAAAATAGTCACGTAAAGCATAAAAGTTATAAGCGACATAATTAAAATATGGACACAAGCGTTCACTCAAAATAACTTATAGTGATACTATCGACGTTATACTAGAGACAACATGATTCGACAAATGAAGAACGATGGATTCTAACAATAATAATGAGTGATAATAGTAAATGAGTGATAATAGTATAAGGAAGAGTAATGAGTTTATGTGAGATCGTACGTTTAGAGGGGTACATTCAAAGTACTTATCTGGCGGTGTATCCTAACAAAATCTTACTACTGGATGGCTGTTGTCGTCCTGATGTGAAGATAGTGCTGGATTACATCCAAACGACCTTACAGCGGCCCGTTAGTGATCTAAAAGTAGTAATAGTCACACATATGCATCCCGATCATGCGGGCGGAGCGAACAAGCTTAGAAAGGCAACAGGCTGCCGTATTGTATCCGCAGATAAATCAAAACAGTGGTATAACAGTATTGGGGGTCAGGCGATGCACTTGGTCGATATTGGCTTGGCTCATTATGTGGCTAAGCGTCAAGGTCGTCCGTTCAAAAAACTATGGTATTCGGCGCATCTCCATCCTGACACTACGGTTCAAGACGGTGATCTCATTCCTGAGTTTGATGACTGGCAAGTATTAGAAACCCCAGGGCACACCGATCGAGACTTATCCCTTTTTCATTTACCAAGCCATCAAGTTTATACTGCGGACTTGATTATTAAGCTGCGGCATAAGTTCGTTGCTCCGTTTCCAATTTATGATCCTAAAACCTATATTCGTTCTCTACAAAAGATTAAAGATCTGAACCCATCAAGCGTGATGATGGCGCATGGACGTAGCCTCACGATTGATGCGGCGACTTTCGATATGCTAATTGCTCAAGCTCCTAAGCATCGGCGTACGGTAAAAGATACCATTCGTCATAAATTGTTATGGCGACAAAATTTTGATTCTTATTCGAAGAGGCAATCTAAGAAAAAGTAATTTAAGTCTATAAGGCTGGCCTAATATAGTCGATTGACAGTAAAATCGTTACCGTATCAACCGTACTAATCTATAGCTGACACCTGGTTTTACTGTGCCAGGATTATTATCCATTGACTGGGTAAACCTATTACAGTTTTAGATTGAACGAATGAAGGCAGTTGCTTTACTAAGCCAGCTGTCATCATCTTTTAGTATTCCGTCATCTTTCTTATGTTTGACTCACGATATATTATTGACACTTTATAGGGTAAAAGAGTCTTTAAGAAATATTAAGCAAAAAAAAAGCCCAGTCATTATATATAATGACTGGGCTCTAGAATATGGTGGGCCGTCCGCGATTCGAACGCGGGACCAATTGATTAAAAGTCAACTGCTCTACCAACTGAGCTAACGGCCCTGAAGAGCGGATAAAAAAAGCACTGCTTTTTTAGCTTCGCAAGTTAAATTTCCTTAAAGGGAAATTTATTAAAGCTTGATATCTGTAAGACATCAATTTTGAATTTACATTGTCGTAAATTCTGTAGAACTTAACTTATTAAGCCAAAGCCGAATAGGGCAAAATGCATAATAAGGTCTAACTGAAATATGGTGGGCCGTCCGCGATTCGAACGCGGGACCAATTGATTAAAAGTCAACTGCTCTACCAACTGAGCTAACGGCCCTGAAGAGCGTATAAAAAAAGCGCTGCTTTTTTAGCTCTGCAAGAGAAAATCTTTTTGACAATATTTTCTAAAAACTATGCTAATAATTGATGTATCTTGTTATTAGCAAGTCAAAATCCTTTAAATAGGATTTTGTTAAAACAATGCAATTAAACAGATATCTCTGTCCGAGCGCAAGAGAATTTATATTTTCGTAAATTCTACAAACTTATAGTTTAAAAAAAATAGACATTAATCTTGTTTCACTGTTTAGAAATTTTGTATCCCTAAACGTGAGAGCACATTATATATATTACTGTGATAATTACAACCCCGTAGCCTAAAAAAAGTGCAATTGACGCCATAAAGTAAACATTTTCACAAAATATTGCCCAGAGGTTGTCTTTTAAATTCTTTAAACCGTTATCAAGGTTTTAGTAAATATGGATTCAATCTCTAGAAAGGGCTTCTACAGGATCAAGTTTTGCCGCATTGCGGGCAGGTAAGAAACCAAAAATAATACCGATAAGCGTCGAGCAGACAAAAGCGGCAATGATAGATGTTGGGGAGTAGATAACTTTAAAGCTATCACCGCCAACACGGTTAATCAGCTCACCGATGGCAAACGCTAACCCGATACCAAGTAGACCACCCAAAATACAGACCAGTACGGCTTCAATCAAGAACTGTTGCATGATATCGCTTTGACGAGCACCAACAGCCATTCGCACTCCAATTTCATTGGTGCGTTCAGTGACTGAGACTAGCATGATATTCATAACGCCAATACCGCCAACAACTAAGGAGATAATGGCAATAGATGAAATCAGCAAGGTTAGGGCAGCAGTGGTAGATTCGATAGTTTGGCGAATAGAGTCTGAGTTGCGTATTCGAAAGTCATCCGTACCGTGACGACTTATCATTAGCTCAGAGATGGCAGACTCTGCGGCAGAGGATGAAATATTATCATCAATGAGTGCCACGAAGCTTTCGATATAAGCACTACCTATAAGCCGTGACATCATAGTGGTGTAGGGCATATACAGGGTCGGAGAGTCCAGACTGCCTCTACCAAAACCGCTGTCGTTGGGTGCCAATACGCCAATCACTCGCCCTGGTACGCTACCTATCAAGAGTACTTCACCGATGGGATTGGCATTATCAGGGAAAAAGGTTTGCTTGGCATTGTTATCAATAATAATATCTTGGGTACGGCGTAAGATACTTTGCTCATCGAAGCCTTGACCTTGAATCAAGGTTTCACCACTGACATTGAGATAGTCTTTACCGACCCCGCTGACACTGGTGGCCTCTTGTATATTACGATAGCGTACGTTGGTATTGCTATCGAGCTGCGGGCTAACACTAACAACATACGGCTGATCAGCGACAGCTTGTGCGTCTTGCGGGGTTAGGTTGTCATCCCCATAACTGCGCCTTGGATCGCCATACGGATAGCCGTCAGAGATGGTGATGGTATTGGTACCAAGTGAGCTGATATTGGTTAAGATTTGCGCTTGTGAGCCTTTACCTAAACCAACTACTGATACGACCGAGGCAATACCAATAATAATGCCTAACATGGTTAATAGAGTACGCATTTTATGAGCGCGCATGGCCAGTAATGACATCTTGAACGCTTCAAATAAACGGTCAATAAAGCTACTAAAGGCACTCTTGCGGTTTTTGTCTAAAATAGGTTCAGGCTGAGCTTGTGTCTGTTGATAATGTTCAGTTTTATAATCAGCGATAACATAACCATCTTTGAGCTCAATCACTCGCTCAGCTTGAGCCGCCAGATTGGGATCATGAGTAACCATGATAATAGTGTGACCTCGAGCGTTTAAGTCTTGCAATATTTGCATCACATCGTCGCCGGACTTACTATCCAGCGCGCCGGTTGGCTCATCCGCTAAAATAATATCACCGCCATTCATTAGCGCTCGCGCAATAGAGACCCGTTGCTGCTGCCCACCAGACAGCTGACTGGGACGGTTGCCGACCTTATCTGCCAGTCCTAAGTCCGTCAGTAACTGCTCGGCACGCTGACTGCGCGCTTGGCCGTCCATACCTGCATATACTGCAGGTACTGCGACGTTGTCTCGAGCATTGATGTCACCGAGTAAATGATACCGCTGAAAAATAAAGCCAAAATGCTCACGGCGTAGTTTTGCCAGCTCATCAGCCTCTAAGCGACTGACTGACTGCCCAAAAATTTGATAGTCGCCAGCGCTTGCTTGGTCCAAACAACCTAGAATGTTCATCAAGGTAGACTTGCCAGAACCTGACTGTCCAATAATGGCGACCATTTCGCCTTGGTTAATGGTCAGATTGATATCATGCAGCACGCGAATAATTTGCTCGCCGGCCTTGAATTCTTTAATCACTCCCTTGACTTGCATCAAGGGAATCTCCATCGCGGCGTTTGTAGTAGGGTCTTGGATGCTCATCTGCCATGCTGCCTATATCAATATTGCTTCTATAAATCAATGTCAAAAGCTAGTCTTTTTCGTCACATGCTGAATACTGACCATTAGAACGGTCCACCACCTTTACTGGATTTTTCTAATCCTTCTTCGCTCAAAATAACTTCGTCACCCACACTTAATCCACTTAAAATTTGCGCATTAACGCGGTTATTTATCCCCACTTTTACCCGTTGGTCAACGACTTGTCCATCGGCTTTGAGAATGCGTACTTTGGCTATTGTGGTGTTTGAATTGTTACTACTAGAGCTGCTATTGCTAGAGTCGCTATTGTTAGCGCTGTCGTTCTGAGCAGTAGGATTGTCGCTACTATTGGTTTTTTTAAGCTTACCCGCAGGTTGCAAGGCGGCGGAAGGAATCAGTAAGGCGTCTTTGGCTTGATCAATGACAATATAAACTTGCGCGGTCATATCAATACGAAAGCGGCGCTCGGTATTGGGCACTTCAATGTAGCCGACATAATAGATAGCAGAATCGGTTGAGCTGGTATCGCTGATAATCTCAGGTGCCGGTTCAATGGCCTTAAGTATGGCATCGTACTTTTGATCAGGATTACCGATGATATTGAAATATACTGGCATTCCTGCCTGTACATTGATGACATCAGCTTCAGAGATTTGCGCGTTAATACGTACCGTTGATAAGTCGGCTAAAGTAACAATCGTTGGGGCAGTTTGGTTGGCGTTGACGGTCGTGCCCTGCTCAGTAGTAATGGATACTACAGTGCCTGTTATGGGGGCGCGAATGGTAGTGTAGCTGAGGTCTTCTTGCGCGGTGTTGACGTTAGTTTGTGATTTGCGTAGCGCAGCCCGTTGGCTATTAATATTCGCTTGCGTGGTAGCAATTGCGGCTTTGGCGGTATCGATGGCGGCATAGGAATTGGCAACCGCGGCTTTAGCAGTATCAATAGCCGTCGCTTGGGTATCGTACTCTTGCTGCGAGATGGCATCGATGGCGACCAAAGACTGCAAACGTGCAAAGTCAGACTGGGCTTGTTTTAACTCCGACTGACGACTGGCAAGGTCAGCATAAGCACTTTTCAGGCCTGCCTCCTTACTTAAGGTTTCGGCTCTTGCGCTTTGAAGTGCGGCTTCACTTTGCTCAAGGCTGGCTTGCTCATTACTCAGGTTATTCTTTTGCGTGACTTGGTCAATTTGTGCGATAAGGTCGCCTTGTTGTACCTCGTCACCCACTTCAACGAATAGCCGTTTGACTTCACCAGACACTTGCGCCCCAACGTCGACGGTATTGAGTGCTTTGACTTTACCAGAAGCCATGACGTTATTTTCGATATCGCCAATCTCAGTAATCGCAGTGAGATAGTTGGGTTGGGTTTCTTTTGGTTTGAAGATGTTGTAGGCTAAAGCTACTAACGCTATGATTATTAAGGCAATAACGCCCCATTTAATAGCAGGATTTTTGCTAATTTTACGCATGACGACAGTCCAATCACAATTAAATCGAGTGTAAGTATAGTAAAGGCTTGATGTGCAAAAGGGAATGGTAATTAGTTTGCGAAAGGTTAAGGGAACACCCTAAGGCAGGAGTAAATCTTTGATCATAGTAGTAAAAAGTGACTCATGTGAAGGGTTAAGAGGACGACAGTGTTCACTTATTAAGCTGCAAACAACCGCTGTCCCGATAATTCCAACGCTGCTTGCAATAACAACTCCCATGCGGGTTGACGCACGACACCTTTAATCGCTTGGTCACAGCGATAGATTAACGTGGGCCACTCGGCCGTTTGTGCTTTTGATTGCCGGCGAGAAGCTTGTTGGTACAACCCTTGTTTGCTACGCCAAATACCTAATGCTTGCGGGTCTTGACCATCAAGTAAAGCCATGATGTGGCGCATGTCTTTACTGATTGCCCATAGCACTAAGGTGGTTGGCTCATCTGTGGCTTTGAGCTGAAATATAATTTTTGCGACTTGGGCACTATTACCCGCTAACATGGCATCGGATAAATCAAACACGCTAAACTGCGCATCACTGACCAATGCCGCTTGTAAATCAGTGATATCCAGCGCTACGTTTGCAGAAGTATTGATAGAAGTGCTGCTCTTATCATTGGCTTCAGGAATATTTGCGGCTAACTGCTTATTATTATCTGCCAGCTGTGGAGCAAACAGATAAGACAAACGCCATAAAGTCTGATAGGCACTTAACAGATGATGCTCAGTATGTGACATCAAAAGCTGCCAAGCTTCTTGTGATAGCCTTAGTCCGAACTGTTGCGCTTGTATCTGTAACAGTTGTTGGCGTTGTTGCTCGTTGTATAAGTTGCAATCAATAATGTTACCGTATTGAGCAAAAGGAGCAAACCATTTGCTGCTTTGGGCGCGGCGATCTTGCTTGGGTGTCAGCCATAATAAGCTGTGGCTATGTGCGCCAGTTTGTGCGTCCACTGCAAAGCGTTCAAGCTCAGCGATGACAGCTTTATCTGGCTTATGATTGCCTGTCACAATCAAAGCACTGGCATCATCAAATAAGGATTGGCTACTGAGCTCTGATAACACTTCTTGCCAGCTCTTAACGGAGACCAGCTCGATACGCTTCCTGGCATAGTTTTGCGCGCGCCAATGCGGACGCAACGCATCAATAAGCCACTGATGCAATAGCGGCTCATCACCATGCGCCAGCCACAAGCCCGCTACCGCAACTGAAGGTTGCAATAGCTTGGGATAGGCTTGTATAAAGGACTCTTGCATAAGGTTTTGAGCCATCAGTTTATTGAGTGAAGGAAAGTACGATAGAAATTAAGAGGGGGGTGCGATAATGGTCGTCGTAGAAGGCATTGCTGCTGAACCCCTACTAGATTGCGATAACTTATTAGCGCTGGCAGGAGCCACTTTTGGCAGACCAATCGCGACATATTGATCGGTAATACGGCGCGCTAAGCTGTCATAGAGCCAGTCACGAATTTGGTTGCCTTGTTGGTCGCCAGTACTGACTGATGCTTCGTTATATTGATAGCTACGCTCAACTTGGATGGCATTAGTCAGAGTCACTGGTTGACCATTTTGCATGGTTTGATAATTGACATCTGCTGACAATACCAGTCGAATCTCTGTTAGGACGCCAACCAACTCATAGCGCTTAAAGCGTACATTATTGACGGTAATAGTGGCAATTTTATCAGCATTTTTATTATCTGCGGTATTGTCACTTGTGTTTTCTATCAGCGCCATACTGTCGACCACATTGACACCCAATGCCTCTAAACGCCTTGTTAACGGTAGCTTTAATGGAAATGAGGTGCGATTATCCTCAAGGATGATGGCAGTCTTGGCGATATCAAAACGCATTGGTGTATCATAACCGCGTAGCTGAAAGCCGCATCCTGTAAGAGCCGTTGTTGCACCAAGCACCGCAAATATTGGCAAGGTTGTCAGTAGCACCGTGGCTATTTTTTTTGCATGACTTTTTTCTACACGATATTTTTGCGCAAATGGGGGTAACTGCGCAGTTCGGTGCTTGTACGACATAATCGCTATCCTTATTCTCAATAAAAAAGGCTCGAAAACTAAGTTTAAAAAGACCTAGCCTGCCACTACAATATTGACCAACTTATTGGGCACGACGATCTCTTTTTTAATCTCACCAGTGATGAACTTGGCCACACTATCGATAGCGCGTGCTTGTGCTTTAAGTTGCTCAGGATCAGTATTTGGCGCCACATCCATCTTGCCACGCATTTTACCATTGATCTGTACTACCATAGTGATGGTATCTTGCACCAAGGCGCTGGCATCAACAGTAGGGTAGTTCAGGGTCTTAGTCTCAAGCCCTAGCTGTTCAAGTAGATGCTCACCGACGTGCGGCGCGTATACTGATAGCATAATGAGCAAATCAATAAGCGCTTCATGCTGTACTTGAAAGTCTTGCTCGCTACTGGCGTCAAAACTACTCAGCTCGTTAGCAAGCTCCATTAGACTTGATACTGGGGTGTTTAGCGCCAAACGATCACCAAGGTCACCATCAATTTTAGCAATCGTTTCATGAGTCTTACGGCGTAGGTCTTTGGCCGCTTTGGTCAAGCCGTCGGTATTCAAGGCCGTACTGTTTAACGTATCAAGGTTTAAGTTCGCTACCGTTAGGGCCTGCATATGCTCAGTGGCAACTCGCCAAACTTTTTTAACGAAGTTATAAGGACCTTTTAGCGCATCATCTGACCATTCAAGGGTTTGATCGGCAGGGGCGGTAAATAAAGTGTACAGACGAACAGTATCGGCACCATATTGATCTATGGTGGTTTGTGGATCGATACCGTTATTTTTAGACTTAGACATTTTTTCGATTTTGCCAATGGTGACTGGCTGTCCGTCTGTTTTTAATATGGCTTTAATCGGTTGTCCACGCTCGTTATAGTCAATATCAACATCTTGGGTGAAGTAATACGTGGTACTACCATCGGTATTAACACGGTAGAACGTACCCGCCAAGACCATGCCTTGGGTCATCAGATTGGCAAATGGCTCATCGCCTGATACCAAGTTTTCATCACGCATTAGCTTATGGAAGAACCGCGCATAAAGTAAATGCATAACCGCGTGCTCAACACCGCCGACATATTGATCGACTGGTAGCCATTTGTTAGCAGCAGACTTGTTTACCATACTTTGCGTATCATGCGGACTGGCAAAACGCGAATAATACCAACTTGACTCGACAAAAGTATCAAAAGTATCAGTCTCGCGCTCAGCAGGATTACCACATTTAGGGCAGCTGGTATTCACAAATTCTGGGATGTTCTTAAGAGGGTTACCGCGACCATCAGGAACGACATCAGTAGGCAACACTACTGGCAAATCTTGCTCTTCAACGGGAACCGTACCGCAATGCTCACAGTTAACCATAGGGATCGGACAACCCCAATAACGCTGGCGCGATACGCCCCAATCACGTAAGCGGTATTGGATTTTTTTATTGGCAAGTTCTTGTGGCGCAAGTTTGACTAGCATAGCCTCGAAGGCCTGCTCAAAGTTCATACCGTCAAACTCACCCGAGTTGACTAAGGTATTACGCTCGGTGTAGGCACGGTTGCTATCAGTATCATCAGAAGCAGCGTCAGCATTTACATCGTCAAAGTAACCTTCAGGAATGTCAATAACTTGCTTAATAGGTAAGTTATATTTGATCGCAAATTCATAATCACGCTCATCATGAGCAGGTACTGCCATGACCGCACCTGAGCCATAGCTCATTAGCACATAGTTGGCGACCCAGACGGGTACTTTATCGCCTGTTAGTGGATGAGTAACCGTCAGACCAGTATCCATGCCAATTTTTTCAGCTTTAGCAAGATCCGCTTCAGCAACTGAGCCTTTTTTACATAGCGCACAAAATTCTGCAATGATTTCACTGTGCTCAGCCGCATACTGAGCCAAAGGATGCTCAGCAGCAACAGCGACGTACGTGACGCCCATCAAAGTATCGGGACGGGTGGTAAACACGTCTAAGGTATTGTCTTCGCCAGCAAGATTATAAGGGAAATGCACTTCCATACCGGCACTGCGACCAATCCAGTTGCGCTGCATGGTCAATACTTCAGACGGCCAGTGGCCCTCTAACTGATCTAAATCATCGAGCAGCTCGTCGGCATAATCGGTGATATTAAAGTAATACATCGGAATGTCACGCTTTTCGACTGCAGCGCCACTACGCCAGCCTTTGCCATCGATAACTTGCTCGTTGGCCAGTACGGTATTATCGACTGGATCCCAATTGACGGTAGCAAGCTTTTTATAGACCAAGCCTTTTTTGTATAACTGTAAAAACAACCACTGCTCCCACTGATAATACTCAGGGTTACAAGTCGCAAACTCGCGTGACCAGTCAATGGATAATCCGAGTAACTTAAGCTGCGCGCGCATGTTATCAATATTGGCAAACGTCCATTCGGCAGGCGGCGTTTGGTTGGCAATAGCGGCGTTTTCAGCTGGCAAGCCAAACGCATCCCAGCCCATTGGCTGCATGACTTCATAGCCTTTTAAACGGTAATAACGACTCAATACGTCAGAAATTGTATAGTTACGGACATGCCCCATGTGTAGCTTACCGCTTGGATAAGGAAACATCGACAGCATGTAGCGGCTCGGCTTATCGCTTGGCTCGTTATCGACTTCAAAGCGTTTGTCTGTCGCCCATTTGGCTTGCTGCTGCGCTTCAATAATCTGCGGCTGATAGACATTGACACTAATATCGTTTGTATTTTCTGCTTGGTTATTATTTGGGGCAGTTTGCGAGTTACTCATTGTCGGCTCTAATTGGTTAACACAGATAAAAGGGTAAGATTTTATAATGCCATAGCATAGCGTAATTTGGTGAAAATTGCGACGCTATGATAAGGCAATCGTATGCTAGGTCTACGATATTTTTAACTGCTAAAATGCTAGACTGGTATGTAAACAAACGATAATTTATATTAAAAATTTAAATAAAGAAAACTTGGAGACAATATGACCATTACCATTTACGGCATCAAATCATGTGGCACGATGAAAAAGGCATTTACCAAGCTTGATGAACTGGCGGTAATCTATAACTTCCATGACTATAAAAAACAAGGTATTGATAAGGAAAGCGTTCAGCGCTGGGTAAATATTTTAGGCATAGATAAAGTACTAAATAAACGTGGAACCACGTGGCGTAAACTGAGCGACGAGCAAAAGGCCGCAGCTGATGCTAATGAAACTACAGCAATTGAATTATTACTGGCCAATACCAGCATGCTTAAACGTCCTATTGTAGAAGGCCAGATCGAGAGTAAAAACCAAGCTCGGTCAGTATTGTTATGTGGCTTTGATGAAGCAGACTATGAAGCAAATCTTTTATAAAAGTGCTGTTTCTTAGATGGTGATAGCTATGAGAACGAAAATTATTTTTTTACCCAGCGTAAAGGCAATCATTATATGAAAGTGTATGGCAACAGTAGCCACAGCTCGGTAGAGTTCTGCGCTTATTAATAACGCCGAACGGTATTACCAATTGATTTAATTAAGTCCGATTTTAGAAAAGTCTAAGCCCGGGCTTAATAATTCCTAATATGAAATAAACCAGACTGGCCAGCCAAATAATCAATACATACATGCGGATTTGCTCTGCGTTCCAATCTAGCGCAATCCAATCAATTAAAAAGAACGACTTCCAGCCTTCTACCCATTTTGCGCCGCCATAACCGATAATCCACCAGCAGTATAAGCTATGAAAGGCAAAAGTCAGACACCACAGCCACAATGCCATCATCTATTCCTAGCCTGACGTACCTAAATCACGACTGATGAGCGTACCAACCCCTTCATTAGTAAAAATCTCCAACAAGGTAGCATGCGGGACGCGACCATCGACAATAACCGCGCTTTTCACGCCACTACGTACCGCATTCAGAGCACATTGGATCTTTGGAATCATACCGCCTGAAATAATACCATCTGCAATTAAGGCGTCTACCTTTTTCGGAGTCAAGCCAGTAACCACTTGACCATCGCGTCCTAATACCCCTTTAATATTGGTCAATAGCATGAGCTTTTCAGCTTGCAAAAACTCAGCAACTTTACCCGCGACTAAGTCGGCATTGATATTATAAGTATTGCCTTCGCTATCGACTCCAAGCGGCGCAATGACGGGAATGAAATTGGAGGCAATAAGCATATTAATCACGTCTTTATTGACGCTGACCACATCACCGACAAACCCCAAATCTACAGGGACAGCGATACCGTCTGCTCCGATTTTCTCCATCATCAATTTTTTGGCAGTAATCAAGTTAGCATCTTTGCCGGTCAAACCAATGGCGCTGCCACCATGCTTATTAATTAAGCTGACGATAGATTTATTGACACTACCGCCCAGTACCATCTCCACGATATCCATGGTGCTTTTGTCGGTCACACGCATACCATCAATACGTTCAGACTGGCGACCAAGCTCTTTTAGCAGATTATCAACTTGCGGACCGCCACCATGTACGACTACGGGATGCATGCCAACCGTTTTTAACAATACAATATCGCGGGCAAAGGAACTTTCAAGCTCCGGATCGGTCATGGCATTACCGCCATATTTGACCACAATTAGCTTATCTACAAAGCGTTGAATATAAGGGAGCGCCGTGGTTAATACTTCAGCGGTAATTTTGGCATCATCAAAATTAAGCGACATCGTAAACTCCTAAAATACGGTTTTAAAAATTACGTTCAACACACATATATACGTTGATAGTAAAAATTTTGTGTCTGACATTATTGTTATGGAGATATTCGTTTTAAATCAGTATCGGCTTTCCGCCATTGATTGCTGGTCATTATTGTAGTAGCACTTTGCTATAAATGACTTTCTTTTATTTTAAGTCGACTATAACCAAAGCTATTCGGGGTAAAGCGCCATAATTTGCTCAGCCAAATTATTATCAAATAGGCGACATAAAGTCACAAAGCGCATTTGTACGTCTTTGAGATCAGCGGCACTGTCACCGGCAAAACGCACAGTGAGATTATGGCTGGTATTTGATTGGCGCAATATCCCAAAACCACGAGCAAAATCCAACCGCACCCCATCAATACAGGTCAATCTTGTTCCTAGCGGTAATAACTGCTTTGCCTGTACTAACGTCATATGTTGTCTGCTAGCAGAGCAAGTACATAGCGACGGAGTACAGGACGTGGCAAGCCTATTATCAGAGGCGCTAGAAGCTATCGATAGCTCAACTAAGTGCTGTAAATAATGACAAAATGTGGCTAATTGTTGTACTACTGAGCAGTCTGTCGGTGGCGTATCTGGTAGCGGTAAATAGTGATCCGCAGTACTGACCAGCGTTGGTAATTGTCTAGTAATATCAGTTAATCTATGAGGGACTAGCGTGTCAATTCGTTCGCCCCACAAATCGACAGCAGGTGGCAATGTATCACTAGGCGCCGCCGTATATACCAACCAATGCAGTAAGCGTAGTCCAGCGTACATGGCATCATCATAAGGCGTAAAATAACCATCGTTAAAGATAAAATGGCCGGATAATTCACCAGCAAATATAATACGGTTTTCACAAGATTGCAGCTGCTGACGCATCAGGCTACTGCCCGTTTTACTAATAATAGGGGTAGCACCCAGATTGCTTAACAAAATAGGTAGATGATGTGAGCACTTGATATCAAACAGCACTTGCGGTGTCGATGTAGTATCAGCATCCCATGTTTTTGGACGCTCAGTGATGGCCACTTGCGCCAATAAATACAGCAAATGATCAGGCATGACGACTTTACCGCTATTATCAACAATCATGAGCCTATCGCCATCACCATCGAACGCCAGACCAATATCGGCGGCATTGATAATAACCGTTTGTTGTAGCTCTGCTAATCGATTGGGCTCAGTCGGATCAGGGTTGCCCATAGGGAAACTACCATCAGGCGTATCGTTGATAACAATAACGTGCTGGCAAAATTGGCTGAATAAGGGTAAAGCGATTCTACTGGTGGCACCATGCATACAATCAATAACGATCGTTAGATCAAGCTTTTTGACAGCCCATCTATTTGTAGCAGACAGGTTTTGAGGCGGATAAATGGTGGTAAACACTTCTACAATAGCTTGAATATAAGGCGCTGCTACGGTGTCAGTAGGCAAGCCTATAACAGACAGTACAGGGTTCGACTGAGCATCAATATTTTGGATAGCAGCGATGGTTTTACCGTTACTATTGTTATCGCTATTTTGAGTAGAATTAGACGGTATTGAGTCTTGGTAAAGCGCCTGAATATCTTCGGCACTAGGAGAAGCATTGCCAACCAACCATTTGATACCTAAGATACCTTTCGCAGAATGACTGGCGGTCACCATCATACCGTGACCATCATATTGCTCAGTCCAAAATGCCATCATCGGTGTGGTGATCAGTCCCAAGTTGATAACTTGTAGACCTTGCTGCTGTAGTATAGTGGCCAGCGTTTGGGCGATGCTATCGCTACCGTAGCGAACATCATAGCCGATAATAACGGTAGTCGCTTTGGGTTTGGTATGAGGCGTCAGCTCATTATTAGATCTAGATTTCACACTCTTAGCGGAATGATAGCGTTGATAAAGTCGAACAAAAGCCTTGCCCAAAGCCTGCACAAAAATAGGGGTAAAGTACTGCTCGTCACCGCGAATATCATAAGCACGAAATAAGGATTGCTGGGCGGCAAAAAACGGCATCGCTTTACTCTCCTTATGGTCGTTATTTGTGGAAATGAATGTTCGGGCACTATTAAACATACAAACTAGCGATTGCTATTGGCGACCTGAATGACCAAAACCGCCTGCACCGCGTGCGCTTTCATCGCTAAAGTCAGTCACGACTTCGAACTCAGGACGGGCGACTGGTACAACAATATACTGCGCCATACGCTCTGCTGGATTGAGGATAAAATCTTCACTACTGCGGTTCCAAATACTAACCATTAGCTCACCTTGATAGTCCGCATCAATCAGTCCGACCAAATTACCCAATACAATACCATGCTTGTGACCGAGTCCTGAGCGCGGCAAAATCATACCAGCATAATTAGGATTTTGGATGTAAACGGCCAAACCGGTACCGATCAAATGCGTTGAGCCTGCCTTAATCGTCAAAGGCTCATCAATACAAGCACGTAAGTCGATACCTGCCGATCCATCGGTGGCGCGGGTAGGTAGAGAGAATGCTTTATCTTGAGTGATTTTAGGGTTTAGGACTTTGACTTGTACCGCTTGCATAACACACTCACTTAATAGTTTGACTGTTTCTGTAAATAGGGTTTTATGAATAGCTTTGGCTAGATAATTTTTAATACATACGTTTTAATAAATAGCGACAACCACAATGCTACGATTTCTAAATTTATATTGAGATTTGGACCTAAAGTAATAACACACTCGCCAGTCCTAGGAACGACATAAAGCCGACGATATCGGTTACTGTGGTCAAAATAACTGAAGCTGATAATGCCGGATCAATATCCATATTTTTTAATACTATGGGAATAGTGATCCCCGATACATTCGCTGCTGTCATGTTAATAGCAATCGCACAGCCAATCACAGCGCTAATTCTAACATCCTGAAACCACATTTGGGCAATAATCGCCATGATTATCGCCCAAATGATACCGTTTATTGCGCCAACCCACAGCTCTTTATTAAACAACCACCAGCGGTTAGAACCACCAATTTGACCCATTGCCATACCACGGATAACTATGGTAAGTGTCTGGGAGCCGGCAATACCGCCCATACTTGCCACTACTGGCATTAGTATCGCTAGCGCCACTACTTTTGCGAGTACCGCCTCGAACTGACCAATGACCGCTGCTGCTAGTAGCGCGGTACATAAATTAATACCCAGCCAAATACTACGACTTTTGGCACTAGTGAGAATAGGCGCAAACAGCTCTTCATCTTGACTGACACCAGCCAAGTTTTTCATGGTGCTGTCGACATCGTCTTGGATGATTTCCATGATGTCTTCGCCATTTAACTGTCCAACCAGCTCACCATGACTGTTAATCACCGGAGCAAAACGAATATCTTCTGAACGAAAGATAGCTGCCGCATCTTGGATATCTAAGCGATCATTGATAGTGACAGCGGTATCAATGAAGCTGGAAACCAATGAGCTTTGCTCGTGCTTGATCAAATCAACGAGACTGAGTAGCCCGAGCAGTTGCTGGCTTTGATCGACTATCAGTAGTTCTTGGCTTTGGTCATCCAGCAGATCTTCATTATCGCGTAGCCATTGCTGCACTTGTGCCAGAGAGATATCATCTTGTACTTGAATGATATCAGGATCCATATAGCTACCCACTTCCCAATCGGCATAAGTATCGAGCTTATTGACCTGAATCCGTATATCTTCATCCAAGGTCGCCATTACTGAGGTACGGACAGTATCGGTAACGGTCTCCAAAATCTCTGAGATGTCCTGCGCATCAAGATCTTGGGTAAATAATGAGATTTCTTTTGAGGAGATATTCTCCATTAACGGCTGACGCGTATCAAATTCTAGTTCAGCGAGTACTTCACCTTTGAGCTGTTCTGGAACTTGCGCCCAAATCAGCAGTCTATCTTGGGTTGGAAACGACTCGAGTAGGTTGGCAATTTCATATTCAGACTGCTTCGCCAAAAACTCAGTAATGGCTGTATAGGCCTCATCCGCAACCAAATCCTGTAAATATAGCAGTTTATATTCAGCGCTATACTCTAAAGAATTATAGTTTCCCTGTAGCTTGGGCGGGTGTTCAGGGCTAGGCGTAGCGGCGGGCATAAGCATTCCAAAAGTGTTGAAAAGACACAAAATGAGTTAAAGCTAAAAAATAAATGAATAGTAACCTGATGTTATTCATTTAGACCTTAGTATAAATACTAGCGATTACCTAATAACGCTCGAATATTGGCTAAGTATTCATCAGCAACGGCTTCTGGATCTTTAGTGGCTTTTTTCTTTTTAGCTTTGGCTGGCCAGTCGATATGGTCTTCAGGTAGCTCCTCTAAAAATCTAGACTCTGAAGTAACACGCATCTGTCCCCCTGCACGGCGCTGCGTGGCTAAGGTTAAGGTCAGCTCACGACGAGCGCGGGTAATGCCAACATACATTAAGCGGCGTTCTTCTTCTACCGTTTCACTGATAATAGAGTTACGGTGCGGCAGCATCTCTTCTTCTAAACCCATAATATAAACGTAATTAAATTCCAAGCCTTTTGCCGCATGCAAGGTCATTAGATTGACCTTATTGGTGTTTTCGTCTTCTTGCTGTTGCTCCAGCATGTCGAGTAATACTAGCTTGCGGATGATGGTATCAATAGTACGATCTTCATCGTTTTCTGCACGGTTGATGAGTGATTGAATACTGGTATACAGCACTTCAATATTATCTAGACGGTTTTTTTCTTGCTGCGGGGTTTTTGCCTCTGAGCGCACCACATCGACGTAACCGGTTTCATCAATCATCTGCCGCACGATTGGGACAGGGTCAGGATGCTGATCAAGGTCGCGGGTATAATGTTCAATAAAGTCGCCAAACTCTTTTAGGGTACTATAGGCTTTGGTCGGTAATACATGGCTGAGGCCAGCATGGGTACAAGAGGCCAGTAACGAGATACTATGCTCTTGCGAAAATAGACCGAGCTTCTCTAATGTCGCAGGTCCCATACCACGCTTGGGTGTATTAATAATCCGTAAAAAAGCACTGTCATCTTCTGGATTTAGAATTAGACGTAGGTAGCCCATAATATCTTTAATTTCACTGCGCGCAAAAAATGACTGACCGCCAGATATCTTATAAGGGACTTGTAATTGGCGTAATTGTGCCTCTAACATTCGTGCTTGAAAGTTACTGCGATAGAGTACGGCATAATCTTCCCACTCATTACCAAAACGTAGCTTATGGGTGACTATCTCTTTAGCAACGCGTTCAGATTCATCGTCATCATTACGGCAATTGATAATACGGATTTTTTCGCCATGACCTTTATCTGACCAAAGTTTCTTTTCAAATAAATGCTCATTGTTGGTAATAACCGCGTTGGCCGCGGTCAAGATACGACTGGTCGAGCGATAGTTTTGTTCCAGCATAACGATTTTTAATTTGGGAAAATCTTCTTTTAGCAGTGCCATGTTTTCAGGCTTTGCCCCACGCCAGGCATAAATGGATTGGTCATCATCACCCACTACGGTAAAGCGTCCTTGTGGCCCGACTAAATACTTAATCATCTCATACTGAGCAGTATTGGTATCTTGATATTCATCGACCAATAGGTAGCGAATACGGTTCTGCCACTTATCCCGCAGCTGGGTATTGTCACGTAGTATTTTAGTCGGTAATACAATCAAGTCATCGAAATCAACGGCATTATAAGCGCGTAAATTACGCTCATAGAGCGCATATAAAGTTGCAAAGATCATATCTTCAGGATCGTCTAAGGTCTCCATCGCTTTATCCGGGTCAATCAGATCATTTTTCCAGTCAGAGATAAATTTCATCGCTTTACCCACCAGCTCGCGACTCTCAGCGCCACTTAAATTGTCGCGCATCATTAGCTCCATCAATAAGCGCTTGCTGTCCTCGCCATCCATGATGGAAAAGTTGCCTTTTAGTGGCGTATGTATCAACTCATAACGCAAAAACTGTAAGCCAAATTGGTGAAAGGTCGATACGGTCAGGCCGCGGGTCTTATCACTGGGCATTAATTTACTGACTCGAGCTTTCATCTCGCGCGCCGCTTTATTGGTAAAAGTCACCGCCGTAATACGTTCCGCTGGCATGTTGCACTCTTGTATAAGATAGGCAATCTTACGGGTGATAACCGAGGTTTTGCCAGAGCCTGCGCCTGCTAATACCAGTAGCGGACCGGATACGTAGAGCATGGCTTCTTGTTGTTTGGGATTAAGTTGACTCATAGCAAGACCTTTGGGACAAATGGTTCAAAAGCAAAAAAGAGGGTAGTCGCGGAATTAACTAATTAAAGCCCTAGAAAAATGGTTGGGCAGGCGACAGAATAAAGGCAATAAAATGTGGAGGGTGGCGTAAACACACGTTTAAAATTAGGTAGGCTATTATAAAGCAAAAATCGTAAGTTTTGGCAGTAGATGGCGGATGGTTAGTGTTGTTAAGAAGGAACTAAGAATAAGAGAAGAGTAAAAATAAAATCGCGCCAGCTGGCTTAGACCAGATGACGCGAAAAAGTAACGTTTTAAATAAATATATTAATACTAAGCATTGTTTAACTGACGTGCCGCCTCTAACGCAAAATAAGTCAAGATACCATCGGCGCCAGCGCGGCGGAAGCCAATCAGCGATTCTAAAATAACAGCATCACTCAACCAGCCGTTTTGAATCGCGGCCATATGCATAGCATATTCGCCAGATACTTGATAAGCAAAGGTCGGTACGCCAAAGGTATTTTTCACTTCACGAACCAGATCTAAATAAGGCTGACCCGGTTTAATCATCACCATATCAGCGCCCTCATTGATATCCATTGCCACTTCATGCAAAGCTTCTGCGCGATTACCAAAGTCCATCTGGTATTGCTTTTTATGGCCGCCTTTTAGATTACCAGCACTGCCGACTGCGTCACGGAATGGACCATAATAAGCGGAGGCATATTTGGCAGAATAAGCCATAATAGCCGTATTGAAAAAACCTTCTGCTTCCAAAGCATCACGCATGGCTTTAATGCGGCCATCCATCATATCGCTAGGGGAGATAATGTCTGCACCAGCGCGGGCATGTACCAGTACTTGCTTGACTAACACTTCAACGGTCTCGTCGTTGACCACATAACCTTCGTCATCGAGCAGACCATCTTGACCATGTGAGGTATAAGGGTCTAAAGCCACGTCAGTCATCACTACGATTTCTGGTACGGCATCTTTGACTGCTTTTACCGCGCGCGCGCTCAAGCCATTTTCATCATAAGCGGCATGACCATCGGCCGTTTTTAAGCGGTTATCAATGACTGGGAAAATATCAATCGTGGTGACACCTTCTGCTAATAACTCTTTAGCATACTTAATAAGCAGATCGATTGATAAGCGCTCAACGCCTGGCATACTAGCGATAGCCTCACGCTGATTGTTACCTTCTAGGACGAATACTGGCGCAATGAAATGCTTAGGGTGTAGCTCAACTTCACGAATCATCGCCCGTACATTGTCGTTATAACGTAGACGGCGCAGGCGAGTTTCGGGAAATTGGCGATTGAAGGTGTAAGTCATAATGGTTCCTTATTATATTTTCATCTGGTTGTTGTTTATAACATTATTATTTATTAGATAGCCGTTTAAAAGTAGCGCGAAATGTTGTGAGACTACTATAACCAAAAGCGGCGCTCAAAAGCAAAAAACCCCACCGAAGCGGCAAGGCTGATTGTGCGATATTTATCCACTATTGACCAGCAAGCAGTTAAGGCTCAATAATCTGCGTGACTGGTACTTGTTCAACAGGAGTTTCTTCAATCAAAACACCGACTGCTGCATCAGCATCGTTATCATTATCGATATCGACAATCGCAGTTGGTTCAAAGACAGCTGTCGTTGGCGAATTTGACTGCTTAATGGCAATGGCTTCTTGCACAGAAATTACCCGCGCTGAACTGGCGGCATCGATAGCGTAAGCGGCTTTTGCTTCAGCACTATTGCCAGGCGCTCTACCTAATTGTGCCACGTTGGTATATTGTGGTACTGGAATAATGGTTGGCACACCAAAATTAGCACCGCCACCAAGGGCCTGGTACAATTCAACTTGGCTAATAATTTTTTGTAGCTCTAAATCTAAAATCCCTTGTTGAGTTGAGAACAATGAGCGTTGAGCATCGAGTACGTCTAGGTAGTTGGATATACCGGCTTTAAAACGAGCGTCCGCAATTTGATAGGTTTGCTCGAAGTTATCTTGTAGACGGTACTGTGACTCAAGCTGCTCACCTAATGTTGCCCGCGTTGCAAGAACATCTGATACTTCACGAAACGCCGTTTGAATAGATCTCTCGTAACTGGCAAGCGTTTGTTCACGTTCGATTTTAGCCACATCATAGTTGGCATCCAAGAGTCCGGCATCAAAGAGGGGCACGCTGATACTTGGGCCAAATGACCAACCTACTGCGCCACTGCTAAATAAATCATTTAAACTATCACTACTCACGCCCACACTACTGGCAAGGCTAATTGAAGGGTAATAAGACGCGCGTGCCACTTCAATATTAGCACCAGCGGCTTTAAGATTATATTCCGCTTGTAATACATCAGGGCGATAGCGTAGTAGCTCGCTTGGTAGACCGGCACTAAAGATTTCTTGTGTGGTCACATTACTAACAGCAGGCGTTGGAATAAGACCGCCTGGAATGGGAGCACCTACTAAAAACTGTAGCGCATTACGTGAGGTTAAGATGCTGCTTTGCGCCCGTAGTACCGCAAGTTTAGCATTCTCAAGCGATGCACTTGACTGTAACGAGGGCAGTTTAGGATCGATACCTGCTTCAAAGCGCTTACTGGCAATGAATAGCGATCTTTCACGGCTCTCAACCGTCGCTTCTGCCAGTTTTAGCTGCGCTAAGCTATAGCTTAAATTAGCATAGCTTTGGGCAATATTACTAATTAAGCTAATTTGGGTGGCATCTTTTGCCGCAGTCGTTGCTAAGAAATTTTGCAATGCCTGCTCTTTTAGACTGGCAATTTTGCCCCAAAAGTCGAGCTCGTAGTTGGCTAAGCCCAATTGCACATTGTAACTATCGCCAGTTTGACTGCCGCCTATTGGACTGCTTTGACGCCGGCGAGAGTAGCCGGCGCTACCATCAATGGTGGGCAGATCACGAATATCAGTAATTCGATATTGAGCGCGTGCTTTTTCAATAGCCAAGCTGGCACTTTCAAAGTCTTTATTATTCTCAAGACCCAATGCAATAAGACCCTTCAGACGCTCATCACTATAAAAGTTCTGCCAGCGTTGACTGGCGAGACTTGGTTGCTCGGCGTTACTGATAGTCTCACGATCGAATGCACCATAGGCTTGCTCAATCGGTATATTAGGCTCAGCAAGTACAGGGCTCATATCCGCTTTTGGGATGGTATTACACGCTGCCATACTCATTGCTAATGCCGTCAAACCTAATAAGCGTCCACTATTCTTGCGTACCCGCGATACTGAGAAAGTCGCAATCATAGCGGTAGAGACAAACCAAGTGCCTGTCATTGGGCGCACGCTGGCAGTAGAGGTAACTACTGCTTTGGTGGCTGAGTTAGGGGTAAATAACGTACTAAAACTCATTTTGTATTATCTCCAAAGCTTAGAGGCTGATAACTCTCAGAGGGAGTTGGGTCTTGCATATCATCGGTCGGTGTATCTAGCACTTTTGGCGTAACTAGGGTTTCGTCAGGATCATGTGAGCCATTGGGATCAGTCGGTCCATCTTGATTGTTTGGACCATTTGGATCATTGCCGTCATCTTTATCATTCGGATCATTCGGATCATGCGCTTCATTACCTCTATAAGGGAAAATGCTACGCACCCAAATGTAGAACATAGGAATAAAGAAGATACCTAAGAGGGTAGCGCTGACCACCCCACCAACCACACTGGTACCGATCGCATTTTGGCTACCAGACCCGGCGCCAGTGGCTATGAATAATGGCACAACACCCAGACCAAAGGCAAGCGAGGTCATAATAATCGGACGCAAGCGTTGCCGAGCCGCCGTCATTACCGACTCTTTGAGGCTATAACCTTCTTCTTGGTGATCCCTCGCAAACTCGATAATCAAGATGGCATTTTTGGCTGATAGCCCGACTACCGTGAGTAGACCGACTTGTAAATAAATATCGTTGGAGAAACCACGGAACCAGGTAAATAGTACCGCCCCCAATACCCCAAGTGGAATCACTAATAGTACTGAGAATGGCACTGACCAACTTTCATACAGCGCCGCTAGACATAAGAAGACCACTAAGATTGAAATGGCATATAGCATGGGCGCTTGAGCGCCTGACTTTTGCTCTTCTAATGACAGGCCTGTCCATTCGTAGCTGATGCCATCAGGCAGTTTTTCGACCATGGCTTCCATGGCCTCCATCGCTTCACCCGTACTTAAGCCTTCAGCCGCATTACCCTGAATGTTCATTGACGCCAAACTGTTATAGCGCGTGAGACCTGGTGAACCGGTTTGCCATCGGCTACTAGAAAAAGCATCAAACGAAATCATCTCGTTGCTGTCATTGCGCACATACCATTTACCAAGATCATCAGGGTTGGTACGGCTACTAGGCTGACCTTGTACAATCACGCGTTTAACACGACCACGGTCGATGAAGTCATTGATATAACTTGAGCCCCAAGCGGTGGAGATAACACTATTAATACTCGCCAGAGATAAGCCATAAGCAGCGGCTTGCTCTTGGTTGATATCAATTTTAAGCTGCGGTGCATCTTCTTGTCCGTTGGGACGCACACCGGATACTTGATCGTTTTGAGCGGCCATACCCAGTAACATATTACGTGCTTCAAGCAGACCTTCGTGCCCAAGGTTACCAGAATCTTGGAGCATCAAATCAAAACCACTAGAGTTACCAAGCCCACTAATCGCTGGCGGTATAATATTAAAAACAGTCGCTTCGTTAATTTGGCTAGAGAAGTAACCCTGTGCCCGATCAGATATGGCCCGCGCTGTATTCTCATCCCCTTTACGATCTGCCCAGTCACTTAATTTTACGAAGGCGATACCGACATTTTGTCCTTGTCCAACAAAACTGAAGCCCGCGATTGTAAACGCTGAAGCAACATTATCCGGTTCTTGGCTACTATAATAATCGCTAACTTTATCAAGAACATCTTGGGTTTCATCCAATGTCGAACCAGCGGGTAGCTGTACGGCGGTAAACATAATGCCCTGGTCTTCTTCTGGTAAAAATGAGCCGGGGATACGTAAGAATACCACTGCCATAATACCGATAATGGCGGCATAGACAATGAAGTATACCCATTTAAAGCGGAAACTTTTACCGACAAAACTTTCATAAGAGCGACTGGTTTTGGTGAAAGAACGGTTAAACCAACCGAAGAAGCCTTTTTGATGCTCGCTGTTGCCTTTTTCATGGCTCTTATTACGTTTTAGTACAGTCACACAGAGGGCAGGGGTGAAAATAAGGGCCACTAGAGCTGACAGCACCATGCTAGTGATAAGCGTAATGGCAAACTGACGATAAATTACCCCAGTTGAGCCGCCGAAGAATGCCATCGGAATAAATACTGCTGATAAGATAAGCGCGATACCCACCACGATTTTACTAATCTCACCCATTGATTGGATCGTGGCATCTTTAATAGAGATATGCGGGTCTTCTTCCAAAATCCGCTCGACGTTCTCTACTACCACAATGGCATCATCCACTAGTAGACCAATGGACAGCACCATGGCAAACATGGTCAGTACGTTAATACTAAACCCTGCGACATACAGCACCGCAAAAGTACCTAGCAATACCACAGGTACGGCTAGGGTCGGGATAATAGTCGCGCGCCAGTTCTGCAAGAAAACAAACATGACAATAAATACCAATACAATCGCTTCAATTAAGGTCTTAACCACTTGCTCAATAGACAAGCGTACAAATGGAGTGGTGTCGTAAGGAACGACTGACTTTAGACCTATAGGGAAGTTTGCTTCTAGCTCGGCGATTCGATCACCGACCAATTCGCGGGTTTCAAGAGCGTTAGCACCGCTTGATAGTGAGACGGCAAGGCCAGCTGCTGGTTGGCCATTAAACAACGAAATAGTACTATAATTTTCACTACCAATTTCAACGTCTGCAACATCACCTAAGCGCACTTGTGCACCAGAGGTATCTGTTTTTAGTAGAATTTTTTTGAACTCGTCAGGCGTTTTTAGATAACTCTGAATGGTGACTGTCGCATTAATAACTTGTTCATCGACATCAGCGGGTGCTTGACCTAATTGACCGGCGGATACTTGGGCGTTTTGCGCTCGTACGGCATTGATCACATCAGATGGCACCAAACGATAGCCACGTAAGCGTTCAGGGTCGAGCCAAATACGCATTGCGTAAGAGGCACCGAATGTTTGTACTTGACCAACCCCTTCAACACGGCTGAGCGGATCGACGACATTAGAGTTAATATAATCACCAATATCAGCACGATCCATACTGCCATCTTCGGAGACAAACCCAAACACGGCTAAAAAGCCTTCAGAGGCTTTATTGACGTTGACGCCCTGACGCTGTACTTGCTCAGGCAACGAGCTCATTGCGGCCTGTAATTTGTTCTGAACTTGTACTTGCGCCGTATCGGCATCCGTACCGTTCTCAAAGAAAAGCTGTACAGAAGCACTACCATTTGAAGCACTCGACGACTTTATATACATCAAGCCATCAAGGCCCTTCATGCGCTGCTCAATAATCTGTACCACTGAGTTTTCAATGGTTTCAGCGTTAGCACCAGGGTAGGTGGCGCTAATCGAAATGGTTGGCGGCGCAATAGCCGGATACTGCTCAATCGGTAGGTTGATAACCGATATTATCCCGATGAGCATAACCAAAATGGCCATCACCCATGCAAAAATAGGGCGATTAATAAAAAAACGTGACATAGTATATCCCTAAGTCTTCCTAACTTTGAATGGAATTAGTTGGCGGCTGCTTGTGCCGGTTTATTGGCAGTTTTGCCATCGGTAGACTTATCCACATTTTTTGCAGCTTGCTGCGGTGTTTTGGCAGCAGTGCTAGCAGGAGCGCCTTGCTCAGAGGGTGCTGGGTTTGGATTTTCTAAAGGCTTAGCGACCACCTCTTGTTCAGGTTTAACCTTTGCGCCACCGATAATCACCACTTTATCACCACTCTTTAGACCATCAGTGACCACCCACTGTCCATTATAGGTACCATTAATAGTAACCGGACGAACTTGGATTTTGTTATTTTCATCAACGATATAAACTTGAGTTTCGCTTTTAGTTGACCGCATAACCGCACTTTGTGGGACTAAGGCGGCATTGGTAATGACACTTTGGGTCAAGCGTGCGCTGACATACATACCTGGTAGCAGTATATTATTACTATTGGGGAATACGGCACGTAAAGTTATAGCCCCAGTTGACTCATCGACTTTCGCCTCTGACAAAGCAAGCTTACCTTTTACCGGATAGACAGAGCCGTCCTCTAACACCAGCTCAACCGTATTCATGCCGGCTTGGGCTTTACCAGAGGAGATTTGTTGACGTAGATTGAGCAGCTCAGACGACGATTGACTGATATCCACATAGATAGGATCTAAGCGTGAAACAGTGACTAGCGGATCGGCCTGACTGGCGCTAACTAGCGTACCCGCAGTGACGCTTGAGCGATCACTACGACCTGAGATCGGCGCACGGACGATAGTACGATTGAGATCTAGGGTGCTGGCATCTAAACCAGATTTTGCGGTTTGAATACCGGCTTTTGCGCTTTCGATACCGGCTCGCGTTTGCCCAATAGCGGCATTTGCACTTTGGACGGCCGCTTGCGCGGTACGCACTTGTGTTTGAGCCTGCTCATACTGTTGCTTGGAGATGGCGTCAATACTGACTAACCCTTGCAGACGCTGTAGGTCATTTTGCGCTTGGGCTAGTGACGCTTGGCGACTGACCCGTTCAGCTTTCGCATTGGCATTATTAGCCAAGGCTGTCTGGTAGTTGGCTTCCGCCTGTGCTACCGCAGCCTTACCACTAGTAATAGAGGTTGCGTAGTTATCGGTATTGATACGATATAGGGGCTGGCCCTTTTTGACGGTGCTGCCCTCACGGAACAGCACTTCGTCAATGATACCGTTTACTTGTGGACGGACGTCTGCTATTTGATAAGCAGTAGTACGTCCAGAAAAAGTCTGTACTTGGGGTACGCTGTCAAAAGTCACGGTCTGGACGTTGACGACGGCAGGCGGCATCTGCTGCGTAGCTTCACCTGCGGCGTCCTCATTTTTGTCACAGCCAACCAGTACAGCTCCAGAAAGTACAGATGCTATTACAAGCGCAAGATAAGAGTGCTTCATCAATGTCCTCGGCAATAATCTAAAATAGATACAGTATAAAAATGTAGTGATAAATTTTAACGTGATAGATGTGATAAAGAATATGCATTCAACGCTGCTAATATCTATCAGTTGCTAAACACATAAAGATAAGCAGTAGACGCATAAGAAACGGATAGGCATATTTAATTTAATCGACTATTATAAACTATAGGGTGTACCCCGCAGTCAAGCGATTTAAAACCAGCTTTGCCCCATAAAACCATCTCTTAGTTTTTACTAAGTGCAAAAAACACCGACAACACAAGCGTTACACGAAAAAATGGTTAAGAAACTTTATAATAACCTCTGAGTCAGAAGATTGTTAAGTTTTGTTGTATAAATGAATTTGAATAAAATCAATCAATTAATAAGGTATAAATCAAGTAAGAATATGAGCTGTCCAGAAAACAAAGGGTTTAGCAATACTTAAATGTGAACGCTAAAATAGCTAGGCATGAACGGTCACTTTAAATCCACCGTATAAACGAGTGATAAAAGCAATAGCATTATGCCAGAACAGCTGTAACCTTACGACAAACGTGCGCTGGCAAGCTCAGTCAACTGGTATAATCCTTGACGATGGCGGTTATCGGGTAGAGTGGCGAGTGCTTGCTGAGCGAGTTTGGTCTCTTCCAAAGCACGCTGTTTACAGTAATCTAATGAGCCCGAACCGCGCACTAGCTCAATCAATTGTTCCGCGTTCGGCGTTTTACCAGTCTGTACGGCAATTCGCAATTGCTCATAGCCGTCTTGATCCGTGTCTTTTAATAACTCAAGTGCCTTAATCGTTGGCAGAGTAGGCTTGCCTTCTGCTAAATCATCGCCTAGGTTCTTGCCCATCACCTCACTGTCGCCACTGTAATCAAGCACATCATCGACAATCTGAAACGCGTTACCAAAGTGCTGACCAAAATCTGCTAATGCTTGAAGGTGCTGGGTTTGATCTTGTAAGATAGCGGCCCCTTGGGTAGCCATCATAAATAACCGTGAGGTTTTGCCATCAATGATACGCAGATAGTCAGCCTCAAGCGCGGTAGGGTTATGTTGATGCTGAAGCTGCAATACTTCACCTTCGGCAATATCGCAAGTACCATCTGAGAACAATTGCAATAAGGGTAAGCTTTGAAAGCCGACCAATAAATTAAACGCCCGGGCGATCAGATAATCACCGACTAGCACCGCCGTGGCATTGTCCCATGTGGCATTAGCAGTAGGCTTGCCGCGGCGCTGTCCTGATTCGTCAATCACGTCATCATGTACCAAAGTTGCGGTATGCAACATTTCAGTAATGGCCGCCAAATGCATCGCCTGCTGTGACGGGGCATCATGAAACATTCGTGCACATAACAAAGTAATCAGCGGGCGCATCCGTTTGCCACCCGCGTTAATCACATGTTGTGAGACGCTCATCACTAGTTGGACTTTGGAGTTAAGACTACCAAAAACTTGCTTATCCATAATATCAAAATCATCAGCAACGATGCTTTGGATATCGGCATAGCTTGGTGTGGATAACAACAAGGGGGCAGATTCATTAAATGAGTCATTAGATAAAGAAGTACTGGTCATAAGGATAGTCATATCAATTAGAATAAAGAGAAAATTTTGATAGCAAGACCTACCAATGCTATCGACCCGCTCATAATAGCATAGCTGTATGCTCAAATCGGAGACTAAAATGTGACATAAAATGAGCTCAGGTACAAAGCTTCATTATATTTATCACTCAATGCTTATCATTCAAAATTCATTATGAACCTTACTCAAAAATAGCTAAGATCGCCTCTAAAAATAACTAATAGTGATCAACAATAAAGACAAATAGATAAAGCGTTGTAAGTCACTGATTATATAAGTTATAATAACCCCCGTTAAATGTAGATCAGTAGTCGTTGTTCCTACTATTGATGTCTTGGTGTCGAGTGCCATATCAAATGGCTTAGATAATTAATGACCTCAATCTTGATATGAACAAGGATTATTGGTATTACCACCTCACAAAAACAAGACGAGCGGCTTGCTTTTATTAGCAAAAAGCCGTAAAATCTTGCTTTTAATTTTTCCCTGTCGTGTTCGTTGACGAAGCGTTAGTATCATACTAGCCACGGCACACGGGTTAAACGGAGTTATACAATGTACGCAGTAATCAAAAGTGGTGGTAAACAGCACCGTGTCGTCGTCGATGAATTGCTTAAAGTTGAACTACTAAAAGTAGAAGCTGGCGAAACGATCAAATTTGAAGACGTGATGATGGTTGTTGACGGCGATAACGTCAAAATCGGTCAGCCAGTCGTTGATGGTGCAAGCGTAGAAGTAGAAGTGGTTAAGCATGGTCGCGGTGACAAAATCCGTATTATCAAGCATAACCGTCGTAAGCATTATCACAAAGAGCAAGGTCACCGCCAATGGTATACCTTGTTAAAAATCAAAGCGATTAATGCTTAGTTACCAGCTTACTTATTAAAGCTTAACAGCGCACTAAAAGCTTAAGATGTATCGCACACGCGATAATCATATTAACAAGGAGATTTTCTCATGGCACATAAAAAAGCTGCCGGTTCGACCCGTAACGGTCGTGATTCAAACCCAAAAATGCTCGGCGTAAAAATCTTCGGTGGCCAAACCATCGTTGCTGGTAACATCATCGTTCGTCAACGTGGTACAGAGTTCCACGCTGGCGAAGGCGTTGGCATGGGTCGTGACCATACTTTATTTGCATTGAATGACGGTGTGGTAAAGTTCGCGACCAAAGGTAAATTCAACCGTCGCTATGTGATGGTTGAAGGCGCATAATTGTCGCTGTGCTATTAACTTATTGTGTTTAGATAAGTTCCTATAGTGAATAAAAAAGTCCTTATTACCAGCCGGTGATAGGGACTTTTTTATGTTTATATCTTATTCTTGTTTTGTTCTTTACTTATTAATTTTACTTAATATATCAATATTGCCAGAGGTATAGAAACGGTATAAACACAAGGGTGAAATAGTGTAAATTTCTTGGTTACAAGCGTGTATGGCAGGCGTAGTATTGATTGCAATTCAGGTCTAGGCGCGTAATAAAAAAGCTGCCACACTGTTGTCCTTGATTGAATGCTCTTGGTCAATAGTGCCGTGATAACTAATGATGGTTGGTTCTTATTTATTTATTAAAGCTAATAACTGTTAAAGCTAATAACTAACACGCAACATATTTGACCACAATAAATACACGGCTGATTCGATAACTAGCAAACTAATTGTGAAAGACCAATAATTAAAGAACGATTTTTAGAGAATAATTGATGTTTTATTTTTATTACGAGAGGAAAAACGATGACTTTATTAACTAAGCAAGACTCTAAACCAACAACGACTGCAAAACAGAAATGGATGAGTGGTGCTTTGGCCGGAGTATTGATGACTACATTTGGCGTTGCTGCGCCTATGGTGGCATTGAGCCAATCAGCGAACGCGGCTCCAGCAAGTAATCTAGTCGCAGCTCAGCGCTTAAACAAGCTATTAACCAATACTAAGAGTATGACTGCTAACTTTACTCAAACGACCAAAGGGGCAAGCAGCGGCACCTTTAAGGGCTCAATGAGCGTTCAGCGCCCAAATAACTTTCGCTGGGAAACCAAGTCACCATCAGAACAGCTGATTGTGGCCAATAGCAGCTCGATGTGGGTTTATGATAAAGATTTAGAGCAAGCTACCCAGCAAGCGGTAGACAGCCAAGTAGGTAATACCCCCGCACTGCTACTATCAGGTGACCCAAGTAAAATCGATAAAAACTTTAAAATTACTCAGCCTTATGCTACCAAGAACTATTACGTACTCTACCCTAAGTCAAGTGACGCCAGCTTTAAAAACTTATCCGTAAGTTTTAGTGGTGGCAAACCGGTAATGATGGTACTTAACGATACTTTGGGACAAACTACGTCAATTAAATTTAATGGTATCAAGCTCAACCCAAGTATTAGCAGCAGCCAGTTTAAATTCACGCCACCAAAAGGTGTGGATGTGATCAACCAGTAATCTGTAATTAAGCCTATTATGAGATAAATATAAGTAAGTCACAGAGAAAAGGATCAGCCGTAATTCGGCTGGTCCTTTTTTTATTGAGTAACTAAGAGTAAATCGCTAAATAATCAAAGATAAGTACCTATATCTTCTATTAATATTTGTTCAAAGTAGAGCAAGGACAGGTTGCAATTAGGACTAATAGGTTTACAATATCTGTCTACTTATAACGTATATCATTAAGCTTATTGACTTGAGCTGCTTAGTTGAATGTCTAGAATTGTGATCAGGCATTTTTTTAATTTTTAGCCGTAAGGTGTAATCTTGTTGTTACGCTTATTTGGGTAGGTTTTTAGGCTGATTTTTATGTTTGGTAAAGCAAGTATAAGCCATAGTCTATAACATAATTTTTTGCTCTAAATACATATTTAGTAGCATATAAAGTGACCACCCAATACAGTTATAAACTGGCTTTTGAGCCTTGATATGCGTATAGTAAGTAAACAGTTTATGCCAGTTATCACGTCATTGTTGACTACGTGTAATGAGTTATTAAATCAATTAAAAAAGTCACTATTTAAAAAGTTACTATTTAAATAACTAAGATATTGATTTAATAAGTTTATCCAACGTTGCTAAAAGATGCGTTTGACGACCAGCCCTTACCTAAGATTTATACTTAAGTATTTTACGGTTGGTATTGTTCTACACTGTCATTAATAAGCTTGATAATTGGTCATTACCAGCAAAGTGACCTATTAGTTATTTACAGTGACTCAAAGAAGTCACTTACCGTTGTTTAAAGAAATGACTTAACTTAATAATAAACAGTTACTTTGTGTTTTCGTCTGCGTCAGGTACGTTGTCATGTCATCATTTTGCTATTAATGCTAAGTTGCAATTAGTGATGGCGTGCGGTATTTATGACACTCGATTGGGTGAGGAGCACGTATTATCATGTTTGCCTTTAATTGGTCAGCAGTTGCTTTTGTTTTAGCCGCTATCGGCCTAGTTGTGTTTATGCTGGTCGTTCCGCGCTTGCTTGGCGGACGTTCTCACGGCTTACAAAAAGAAGAAGTATTTGAGGCAGGTGTTGTCGGATCTGGCAACGCCCACATTCGCTTGTCAGCGAAATTCTATTTGGTCGCGATCTTTTTTGTTATTTTTGATTTGGAAGCCCTGTATTTATACGCCTACGCAGTTTCAATTCGTGAAACTGGTTGGGCGGGATTTATTGCTGCTGCGACTTTTATTATCGACTTGCTGATTGGTCTGATCTATGCCTTAAGTCTAGGGGCACTAAACTGGGCACCTGCTGATAAGCTGCGCAAAAAAGCGCGTCTTTATGCGGCACCCGCCGGTTTCAATCTAGCAACCATCACTAAGTTTGATGGCGTTGATGAGCTAATGGTGGATCCTACTGGTAAGATTCCGGCGCAGTCATCAGGGCAAATCAACGTTTCAAATAATATTGAAGCCAATCGTCACCACCTACAAAATATCGATCATATCAATACCACAGGTAATATTACTTCTGTAGATTTTGCGGCGTCTGCTCAGAATACCAATGTTGAGCCCAATCGCTAGCAGATATTATGTAGCTAACCTTCTATTATATTCTATTAAATTAATAGTATGCCAGTTACGACATGCCAGTTACGACAATATATCTAAGCAATGTTATTGCCACGCTGCGCTTAATTTAAAGGTTGTATGTTATGAAATACACATTAACAAAAGCCGACCCAGATGCAGATAATTATCCTGCAGAGACTCGTCAAACTGTCAACGATCCTGTTGAAGATGAAGTCAATAAAAACGTCTTTATGGGTCGTCTAGAAGATCTAGTACATACGACGGCCAACTGGGGACGCAAAAACTCGTTATGGCCATTTAACTTCGGTACTTCCTGTTGCTACGTGGAATATGCCACTACTTTGACGTCGGTTCATGATTTATCGCGCTTTGGGGCAGAAGTTATTCGTGCCTCGCCGCGTCAGGCAGACGTAATGATCGTGGCAGGAACTTGCTTTATTAAAATGGCACCGGTTATTCAGCGCCTTTATGAGCAAATGCTAGAGCCTAAATGGGTTATCTCTATGGGTGCCTGTGCTAACTCTGGCGGTATGTATGACATCTATTCTGTGGTACAAGGCGTGGACAAAATTATTCCGGTTGATGTCTATGTACCTGGCTGCCCGCCACGTCCAGAAGCTCTGATTCAAGGGTTAATGTTACTTCAAGAGTCTATTGCCAAAGAGCGCCGTCCACTGGGTATTCATGTCGAAAATCAAGGCGTCTATCAACCGCAAATGACCCCTGAGCGTGATCGTAAGCAAGCGGATCGTATCGCGGTGAAGAACTTGCGGAGTCCGGACAGCATTTAGCTTACTGATTTTTGTTTAACGATTTTCGTCTAATGGTTTTTGCTTAATGATTAGTAGTCGTTAGTAGTCGGCAAGCTCAAAAGTTAATCGTTAATATTTATGCGCTCATCACACTCTAGTTATAAACAGTTTAGTTACAATTAATTAGTTATGATTAATGAAGGAAGACATCATTCATGGTCACGGTAGTTGAAAATACAGATCCTAAGATTAAACTTGTACCAGCGGTCATCAAAGAGCTGGAACATGAATATGCCGGTAAGTTTGTCGTGCAGCAGACCGTTGATGAAATTCCAACGGTGTGGGTGGCGCGCGCTGATGTATTAGACATATTAATGTACTTACGCAAGCTGCCTAAGCCGTATGTCATGTTGTTTGACTTATCGGCGATAGATGAGCGCCTGCGTCAGCATCGTCAGGGACTGCCAGCTAGTGACTTTACGGTGTTTTATCACTTGATGTCGCTTGAGCGTAATAGTGATGTACGTATCAAAGTGGCGCTCAGTGAAGATGACTTAAATATACCCAGTGCTACCAAGATTTGGCCCAATGCCAATTGGTATGAGCGCGAAGTATGGGATATGTTCGGGATTGTTTTTAGCGGCCATCCGCATTTAACCCGTATCTTATTACCTAAGTACTGGGAAGGACATCCGCTACGTAAAGAATATCATGCGCGTGCGACTGAATTTACCCCGTATTTCCTTAATAACGCCAAGCAGCAGTATGAGCAAGAAAACCTGCGCTTCGTCCCTGAAGAATGGGGCATGAAGCGTTCAGGGCGTGATGAAGACTTTATGTTCTTGAACATTGGTCCTAACCATCCCTCAGCTCACGGTGCCTTTAGATTGGTGTTGCAGCTTGATGGCGAAGAGGTCATTGACTGTATTCCAGATATTGGCTATCACCATCGCGGCGCAGAAAAAATGGCTGAGCGCCAAACGTGGCATTCTTATATTCCTTATACCGACCGGATTGATTATCTCGGCGGCGTGATGAATGAGCTGCCTTATATCATGTCGGTCGAAAAGCTGGCAGGCATCACTATTCCAGCTCGCGCTGAAACCATTCGCGTGATGATGAGTGAGTTTTTCCGAATTACCAACAATTTATTGTTTGTCGGTACGTTTATTCAAGATGCGGGTGGTATGACGCCCGTCTTCTATGCATTTACCGATCGCCAAAAAGCGTATGACGTGATTGAAGCGGTTACCGGTTATCGGATGCATCCGGCATGGTTCCGTATTGGCGGTACAGCGATGGATTTACCGCGTGGTTGGCAGCGTTTGGTTCGCGAGTTCTTGGACTGGATGCCCAAGCGTTTGGATGAATATGTCAAAGTAGCGATGATGAATAGCGTGCTTAAAGGTCGTACCCAAGGCGTCGCTCAGTATGATGCCAAGCAAGCATTGGCTTGGGGTGTGACGGGTGCAGGTCTACGTGCAACGGGTGTCGATTTTGATTTGCGTAAAGCGCGTCCGTATATGGGTTATGAAAACTTCGATTTTGAAGTGCCGCTTGGTCATAACGGTGATGCCTATGATCGCTGTATGATCAAAATCGAAGAGATCCGCCAATCAATGCGTATTATCAAACAGTGTATGGATAATATGCCCCAAGGCCCTTATAAAGCGGATCATCCTTTAACGGTACCACCACCGAAAGACCGTACCTTAAATGATATTGAAACTTTGATTAACCATTTTCTCTCAGTCTCTTGGGGTCCTGTGATGCCAGCCGGTGAGTGCTCGACGATGGTCGAAGCCACCAAAGGTCTTAATAGCTATTATATTACCTCCGATCACGCCACCATGAGCTATCGTACGCGTATTCGCACACCGACATTTGCGCATTTACAGCAGATGCCATCGGTTATTAATGGCTCATTGGTATCTGACGCTATCATGTATCTGGCCTCCATCGATATTGTGATGGCAGATTGTGACCGTTAGCGGTTACTAAATTGAAAATACAATGCTCAAAAGTTAGTGTTTAAAAGTTAATTGCTGTAGCTGTAATAAATAATCTAATCAATATGTTATCGCCAATAGGCACACCAAAACGCTGTAGCATTTCAACTGTGGCGACAGTCGCAATCTGACACAGCGTGATGAGTGAGGATAAAGACAAGATATGAAAATTGTTTCCGATAAAGCGCCAACAGTGAATGTGGCAAGTATTCTAACCGCTCAAGAAATTGAGGCTATTCACGAGTTTATGCACCATTATCCGCAAGCTCGTTCCGCTTCGCTAGATGCGCTAAAAATTGTGCAAAAGCGTAATGGCTGGGTTGATGATGCACAGGTCAATGCCATTGCCAATATATTAGATATTCCAGTAACGGATATCGATGGGGTTGCAACCTTCTTCAATCGAATCTATCGCCAGCCTGTTGGTCGTCATGTAATCTTAATTTGCGATTCAGTAGCGTGCTTCTTGACGGGTTACGAAGCGTTGTCCACTGAGCTAAGATCTCAACTGGGTATCGAGTATGGTCAGACCACTAGCGATGGCCGTTTTACAATATTACCGATTTGCTGTTTGGGCAACTGTGATAAAGGCCCTGCGGTGTTGATTGATGAAGATACTTATGGCCCTGTTCAGCCTGATGAAGTCGCCCAGTTATTGGAGCTATACGCATGAGATTAACCGTTTCAGAGCAGATTGCTCTTCGCAGCCAAGGTAAAGCGCCAAGCCAACTTAATGAGCAGCGCATCGCTGTTTATGGTGATAAAGCGACCGCTACTAGTGAAACCAAACCGCTGACATGGCGTTTAGCGCATCACGATGCGATATTAGACCTTGCTACTTACGAATCACTGCGCGGGTTTGAAGCGCTTAAAATGGCTTTGAATCAATCGCCAGATGCCACCCTAAATACGGTTAAAGAAGCAGTGGTCAAAGGTCGTGGCGGTGCAGGTTTCCCAGCGGGTATTAAGTGGTCACTAATGGCGCCACCCGATGGCGGGCCGCGCTACTTAGTTTGTAATGCTGATGAGATGGAGCCGGGTACTTTTAAAGATCGCTTGTTAATGGAGCGTTTACCATTACAGCTTATCGAAGGCATGATTATATCTGCTTATGCCCTTCGCGTAACGGCTGGTTATATCTTTATTCGCGGTGAATACATTCTGGCTGCTGAGCGTTTAACGGCTGCTATTGAAGAGTTAAAGGCCAATAATATCCTTGGCGACGATATCTTAGGCTCGGGCTTTAACTTTGATCTACATGTGCATACCGGCGTAGGTCGCTATATCTGCGGTGAAGAGACGGCGCTACTCAGTTGTTTAGAAGGTCGCCGTGCCATTCCACGTACCAAGCCACCATTTCCGCAAGTGTCAGGGGCATGGGGTCGACCAACGGTAGTTAACAACGTTGAAACCCTTCATAATGTGCCCGCCATTATTTTGCATGGCAGCGCATGGTATCAAGATTTGCCAAAGGCTAAAGGCGTGGTCGAAACCCCAGGCACTAAGCTGTTTGGTTGTTCCGGACTGGTTAATGATCCGGGTCTTTGGGAACTGCCTTTTGGTTATACCGCGCGGGAGGTTATTGAAGACTTCGCTGGCGGTATGCAAGAGGGACGCACGCTTAAAGCCTGGTTACCGGGCGGTGCGTCAACCGACTTTTTGACAGCTGATCATTTAGATGTGGTAGTAGATTTTGATACTATTCAAAAAGCTGGTAGCCGAATGGGTACAGGGCTAATTATGGTAGTCGATGAACAACAAGATATGGTGCCGCTACTGCGTAACCTTGAGCTTTTCTTTCAGCGTGAATCATGCGGTTGGTGTACACCGTGCCGTGATGGTTTGCCGTGGGGTGTTAAATTGCTCACTGCTATTAATGATGGCGAAGGGCAGATAGGCGATGTAGAGAAGCTTGAAGGCCTAACCCGTGACTTGTGGCTTGGGAAAACGTTCTGCGCGCACGCCCCCGGTGCGATGGAACCCCTCATGAGTGCGATTAAATATTTCCGTCCTGAGTTCGATCAAAAAATTGCACAGGCGGTTGGTGTAGATGTCATTGAGGCTGCAGCCAGTCAACAGCCAGTAGTGAAATAAGGAGAGCGGCATGGCAGTCATACATATTGATGGAACCACTGTCGAAGTAGATAGCGCAGACAATTTGCTCCAAGCATGCTTGTCACTCGGCATTGATGTGCCGTATTTTTGTTATCATCCTGCTTTAGGTTCGGTAGGTTCGTGCCGTCAGTGCGCGGTTAAGCAGTATAAAGACAAAGAAGACTTAGAAGCTGGACGCGGTAAATTAGTAATGTCATGTATGGTCGCGCCCACTGAAGATATGTACATCTCAGTCGATGACGAAGAAGCAAAAGCCTTTCGGCAGTCGATTGTTGAGTTCTTAATGACCAACCATCCTCATGATTGCCCAACTTGTGAAGAGGGTGGTCACTGTCATTTGCAAGATATGACTTATATGTCAGGTCATCACCGTCGCCGCTATCGCTTTACCAAACGCACCCATCATAACCAAGAGCTTGGGCCATTTATTGGCCATGAAATGAACCGCTGTATCGCCTGCTATCGTTGTGTGCGCTTTTATAACGACTATGCCGGCGGCGAAGATTTGGGTGTTTTTTCCTCGAGCAACCGGGTCTATTTCGGCCGTGATACTGATGGTCAATTTGAAAGTGAATTTTCGGGTAACTTGACCGAAGTCTGTCCAACCGGTGTATTCACGGATAAAACCCATTCTGAGCGCTATAACCGTAAATGGGATATGCAATATGCCCCTAGCATTTGTCATGGCTGCTCGGCGGGCTGTAATATCTCAGCCGGTGAACGTTATGGTGAGTTGCGCCGTATTGAAAACCGCTATAATGGGGAAGTGAATCGTTACTTCTTATGCGACCGTGGCCGCTTTGGTTATGGTTACGTCAATCGTGACGATCGCCCAACCCAAGCGCTTGAACGTATCAATGACAAACATGTCAAAATCAATATTGACTACGCCCTCGATGAAACCATCAAACGCCTCAAAGACAAAAAAGTGATTGGTATTGGCTCACCGCGCACCAGTTTAGAAACTAACTTTGCGCTAAAGAATCTAGTAGGTTTTGATAACTTCTCAACTGGTCTCAATCATCAACAACAGGCCTTAGTGAATAAATGCATTGAGGTGTTAAGTACTGAAGGTATTTATAATCCAGGCATGACTGACATTGAAAGCCATGATGCAGTGCTAATTTTGGGTGAAGATATCACTCAGACTTCAGCACGGGTGGCATTATCAGTACGGCAAGCCGCAAAAAATGAAGCCGTCAAAATGGCCGCCGCTGCCAAAACCCAAGAATGGCTAGCAGAACCGGTAGAACGTATCGCTCAAGGCGCGCTCAGTCCGGTTTATATTATCGACGTCACCCAAACTAAACTCGATGATATTAGCAAAGTCAGCGTGGTAGCGACTCCTGAAGATATTACTAAGCTGGGCTTTAAAGTTGCTGATGAGATTAACCTACTAGCAGATGACTTATCACAAATAACAGATCCGCAAGTGTCTGAATCTTCGCCTACTCAAGCATTAGAGCAAGATCAAGTAGAAGAGTCTGATCCTATGCAAGCGCTGGCACAGCAAATTGCTTATGACTTAGTACGAGCAGATCAACCGCTGGTTATCTCAGGTACTGGTTTGTCCTCTGTTGCGTTGATTGAAGCTGCGGCACAAATCACTCAGGCGCTCAGCCAAAAGCGTGCGGCTATCAAAGCGACTGAACATGAGCAAGTTGAAACTCACAATGCCAAGGTTCGTAATGAGAAGGTTCAAGCGGCTGAAGCAATTGCTGAAACTGCTCAGCCTACCGAAGATAAGGAACTGGCTGCCAAACCTGCTAAGCTTGAAACCGGTGCCGATAAAGAGGAACAAGACGATATTGAGCGTGAGCCAGCTACTGAGCTTGAGCTTAGAGAAAAAAATACCAACTATCGTGCGCAAGCAGGTATTTATCTGACCGTGATTGATGCTAATAGCATGGGCGTATGTCTACTGGGTGGACGGTCAGTAGAAGAGCTATTGGCGACGGACTTTGATGTGGTCGTGGTCGCTGAAAATCAGCTAACCGATGCAATTGATGCACAGAAACTCACGCAGCTACTAGCAGATAAAACTGTTATTGCACTCGATCATCAGCTATTAGATTGGCATAAAGATGTCGATATTGTACTACCAGCGGCAAGCTTTGCCGAAGCGGATGGAACATTGGTATCCGCTGAAGGCCGTGCTCAGCGATTCTTCCAAGTTTATGACAACAACTATTATCATCCGCTTAGTAGTATTAAAGAAGGCTGGCGCTGGTTGCACGCGGTTCATAGCAGTTTAATAGGTAAGCCTGTTGATTGGACCCAGCTTGATGATGTGATAAATGCTTTGATAGCGACCCATCCAAAGCTTGCCGGTATTAAGGACGCGGCTCCGGATGCTGATTATCGCATTACCGGTCTAAAGATTGCCCGTGAGCCGCGCCGCTATTCAGGTCGTACCTCGATGCGTGCGCAAATGTCAGTGCATGAGCCTATGCAGCCCAAAGATTTGGATACTGGTTTGACCTTTTCAATGGAAGGCTATAGCGGTAATCAGACGCCAAGCTCGATGATTCCTTTTGCCCAATCACCTGGCTGGAACTCACCACAAGCGTGGAATAAATATCAAGATAAAGTCGGTGGCAGTCTGAAGAACGGTGATCCTGGTGTGCGCTTATTTGATCAGCTACAGCGCTTAGCGATCCGTCAATATATTGCGCCGCAAGCAACGTCTCTGACCACTACGAATATTCAGCAAGGGCAAGCCAAGCTAGTGCCTGTTTATAATATTTATGCCAGCTCGATGATGGCATCACGTAGCCCAATCGTCGCTGGACAATTACCGATTGCCGCTTGGCGTATTGGTATTGAAGATGCTCAAGATTGGGAAATTGCGGATGGTGATTATTTAGCCATCGAAATTGACAACCAGCAAGTCACTTTACCTGTGCAACTGGTACATTATTTAGCCGAAGGGTGTATTGGTTATCCGGTCGGGCAGGTAGATATTATCCACCCTTCCCTGCCAGCTTCGGTACGTAAAGTTGATGAGCCTGTAGATGTTGTTACTATGACCGGTGCCATGGCAAACGATACTGCTGATGCTAATTCTAATGTTGATCGCGCGACGCATATAACAGCAGCGCCGACCACAACTCAGGAGGTGTAATATGCAAGTGACCCGTATTATTCCTGATGTGCCGAGCTTTTTGGCCGGTAGTATGACTTTAGATACTTGGTCGATTCTATTTATGGTGGTGCAATCGATAGTTATCTTTTTGGTGGTCGTTATTGTGGCTGCTATGATGATTATTTATGAGCGCCGGATGCTTGCGCTTTGGCAAGATCGCTATGGCCCTAACCGTGTAGGACCTTTTGGCTCTCTGCAATTAGTTGCCGATATGCTCAAAATCTTCTTTAAAGAAGACTGGACCCCGAAGTTTACGGATAAGTTTATTTTTACCCTGGCGCCGGCAATGGCAATGTTTACCGCGCTGGCTTCTTTTATCATTATTCCGGTATCGCCAACGCTTGGTGTGGCTGACTGGGATATTGGTATATTATTCTTCTTTGCTATGGCTGGTATTGCTGTTTATGCGGTAATGTTTGGCGGCTGGGCATCAGCGAATAAGTTCTCGCTACTTGGTGGACTCCGTTCTGCGGCGCAAACCATCAGTTACGAGGTGTTTTTAGGATTGTCATTAATGGGCGTGGTCGCGTTGACCGGCTCATTTAACCTACGCGAGATTGTCGAGTCACAAATTGATGGCTGGTATATCATTCCGCAGTTTTTTGGTTTTTTAACCTTTGTAGTGGCAGGGGTGGCAGTCACGCACAGACATCCTTTTGATCAGCCAGAAGCAGAACAAGAACTAGCTGAGGGTTATCATGTCGAATATTCTGGCATGAAGTTTGGTATGTTCTTTATTGGTGAATACGTTAACGTAGTGCTGATATCTGCCTTGATGACTTGTTTGTTCTTTGGTGGTTGGCTTGCGCCTTTTAACTTAGATATTCCGTTTGTTCCACCCACTTTTTGGTTCATGATTAAGACATTATTCTTTATGACCCTATTTATTTTGGCACGGGGCTCATTGATGCGTCCGCGCTACGACCAGGTAATGAATTTTGGTTGGAAAGTTTGCCTACCAGTGACTTTGATTAATCTGCTGGTTACCGCTGCAGTTATTTTACTGATGATGGATTAAATATTTAATCATAGATTTATTGCGTAACTATTTACCGAACAACTGGTTACTGGGCAACTGGCAGAGTGCAGATAGAACGAGTGCAAGCTCGAAAGGTCCATGCAAAATCATCGCGGTAGTTTGGAATGAAAGAAGAATACCTTATTTTGTTAGCTTATTTATTGTAGAGACAACCGCAAGTTTTGCGGATAGAAATGAGGCGATTGCCCGTATTGGTGAGCAACTTTATCCCTACTTGGGATAAACCTAGTATTTGGGATAAACCCAGTCATTTAGCATTGCAAATATGCAAAGGAAAGTTCCATGTTAGCACCTTTTTTTACGGCCATAAAAGAGACTGTCATTGGTATGTTTACCATTGTTCGCAGCATGTGGATGGTCAATAGCCACGCGATACGGCCACGCGATACCATCTTGTATCCTGAAGTGCCAGTACCAGTGCCGCCGCGGTTTCGTGGACGTATCATATTGTCCCGTGATCCTGACGGCGATGAGCGCTGCGTCGCTTGTAACTTATGTGCAGTGGCCTGTCCAGTTGGCTGTATTTCTCTACAAAAGGCCGAGCGCGAAGATGGGCGCTGGTATCCAGAGTTTTTCCGTATCAACTTCTCGCGCTGCATCTTTTGCGGACTGTGCGAAGAAGCTTGTCCAACCACAGCCATTCAAATGACCCCTGATTTTGAAATGGGTGAATATGTGCGTCAAGATTTAGTCTATGAAAAAGAGCATTTGCTCATCTCAGGGCCGGGTAAATATCCTGATTATAACTATTATCGCGTATCCGGTATGGCGTTGACAGATAAACCAAAAGGCGCGGCGCAAAACGAAGCGGCACCTATTGATCTAAGGAGCTTGCTGCCATGATGGATTTTTTGAACCACCCTGATTTGGTAGGGTTTTATGCGTTAGCGGCGGTGGCTATATTTGCCAGTCTGCGCGTCGTTATTCATGCCAATCCAGTGCATGCTATTTTATCAATGATTGTGTCGCTGTTGGCTGTGGCAGGCATCATGTTCATTTTGGGTGCGCCATTTGCTGGTGCGCTTGAGATTATAGTCTATGCCGGTGCGATTTTGATATTGTTTGTCTTTGTGATTATGATGCTCAATTTAGGTATGGAGAATGACGCGCGAGAAGAGCGCTGGCTTGATGCGAGAACATGGGCAGTACCTACGGGGCTGACACTTATTATTGCAGTTGTGCTGTATGCGATGATTGGGCTCAATCATGACGAAGCTGCCGTTATCGGTGGGGTCAGTGTTCCCGCTAAAGCGGTCGGTACCGCGTTATTTAGTAAGTATATTATGCTGGTTGAAGTGGCGGCACTATTGCTACTTGCAGCCTTAGTTGCGGCTTATCACTTGGGTAAAGAGTCCATAGATGACGAGATTATCGGTAATGACAGTCAAGCCTTTAGCCCAAGTGTTGGTAGCATTAAAGAGTACGACAATAATGATGGCAAGAGCCACAATAGTCACGATGCGGTTGAGATGGCTAAGCCTTATGTATATGAAGCAGTAGACCCACATGATTACGTAGGTATGCAGGTGGGCATGCAGAAAGTCACGCGCAAGGAGTCAGACTGATGGTACTAGCAGTAAGCGTGGCACAAGAGGTGTCAAACGTGCCGTTTGCCCACGAAGTAGCAGGCTTAGTACAGCCGGTTACTGAGGGGCAGAATGTATGGGGTGTGATACCCATGAGTCATGGACTAATATTGGTAGGTATTTTATTCGCTATTGGTCTGTGCGGCGTGATGGTACGACGCAACTTCTTGTTTATGCTGATGAGTCTTGAGATCATGATGAATGCTGCCGCATTGGCATTTATAGTGGCCGGCAGTCGCTGGGTCGATCCAGATGGACAAGTTATGTTTATCCTTATTTTGACTTTAGCAGCGGCTGAAGCAGCAATAGGTCTGGCAATATTATTGCAGTTTTATCATAAGCGTGGGCATCTCGATGTCGACAGCGCCAATGAGATGAAAGGATGATGTCATGAGTTTATTACCATTAACCTTTATATTCCCGCTCATTGGCTTTTTGATCTTAGCCTTTATGCGCGATCGGTTAACTGAACAGGCTGCCGCGTTTGTCGGTGTGGGGAGCATGTTACTATCGGCATTATGTACGCTGGTAGCTAGTTTTGTCTTTTTGACGACGTATCCGGCGGGTACCGTAATAGAAATACCGCTATGGACGTGGTTTCAAGTGGGTGACTTTGCGCCAAGCTTTGGCTTAAGCTTTGATGGCTTAGCACTAACCATGATGGGTGTGATTACTGGCGTTGGCTTTTTGATTCATCTGTTTGCCGCTTGGTATATGAAAGGTGACCCCGGCTTTGCGCGCTTCTTTAGCTATATGAATTTGTTTGTCGCCAGTATGATATTACTGGTATTGGGCGATAATTTACTACTGCTATATCTCGGCTGGGAAGGGGTGGGTATTTGTTCTTACTTGCTGATTGGTTTTTATTTCCAAGACCGTGCCAATGGTCGCGCTGCTATGAAGGCCTTTATCGTCACCCGTATTGGTGATGTGTTCTTAGCTTTTGGGCTGTTTTTATTATTCCGCGAATTTGGCACACTCAATATTCAAGAGATTATTACTCGCGCCCCTGAGGTGTTTGATGTTAATAATCCAACCATGATTTTGACCACCATGATGTTGGTTGGTGGGGCGATGGGCAAGTCAGCACAACTGCCACTACATACTTGGTTGGCTGATGCGATGGCAGGCCCAACGCCAGTATCAGCACTGATTCATGCCGCAACCATGGTAACGGCTGGGGTTTATTTAATCGCCCGTATGCATCCGTTGTTTTTACTGACCCCTGGCGTATTGCTGTATTGGGTTGGGGGTGTGGGTGCGTTGACCTTAGTAGTTGCCGGATTATGTGCGCTGGCACAAACTGATATAAAACGAATTCTAGCCTATTCGACTATGAGCCAAATTGGCTATATGTTCTTAGCACTAGGTGTCGGCGCATGGCAAGGGGCGATTTTTCATCTGATGGCACATGCCTTCTTTAAAGCCTTATTATTCTTATCCTCAGGTGCGGTGATTCTCTCCGTTCACCATGAGCAAAACATCTTCAAGATGGGCGGATTGCGTAAGAAGATACCATTAGTATTTTGGTGTTATATTGTCGGTGGTGGTGCGCTTGCCGCGATACCTTGGGTGACCGTTGGTTTTTATTCAAAAGAAGCCATCCTTTGGGAAACCTATGCTACCGGCCATCAAGTTCTATTTTATATGGGCGTGTTCGGTGCTTTCTTAACCGCGCTATATACCTTCCGTATGATTTGGATTGTGTTCTTCGGCGAAGAAAAGACCAAAGCACACAAGCTATCTGGCGTGTCGTATTGGTTACCCCTTAGCGTATTGTTGATACTATCAACCGCCGTTGGTGCGTTGATTACCCCGCCATTACAAGGCGTGTTACCAGAAAGCGTTGGCCATTTATTAGAAGTGGCCAATCAAGCGCATGATAAACATACCGCTGAGTTTATCGCCATGGGTGCGATGCTCGCAGGTCTAATATTAGCCGTATTGTTATATGTGGTAGATAAAGGCCGTATGCTAGCGAGATTCAAACAATCACGCATTGGCGGGGCGCTATATTATTGGTGCTATCACGGTATGGGCTTCGATGCGCTGTACGATTTAGTTTTTGTAAAACCCTTTTTACTCATCGGCCACTTATTCAAAGCCGATCCTGTTGATAAGACCTGGCTGGTGTTACCAAAGCTAGCGTCAGTGGGCAATAAAATGTTGTCCGCGACCCAAACTGGGTCACTTCGAGGTTATGCTGCAAGCTTTGGCTTGGGTATGGCTGTGCTGTTGGTGCTGGTAATGATGACGGTGGTATAAGATGATAGAGTTACAACAAACGTGGATGCTACCAGCATTAATTGCAATACCCTTTATTGCAGGATTGTTATGCTGGCTGGTTGAGCGGTTTAATAAGCGTCTGCCGCGCTGGATTGCCTTGATTGGTATGACGTTGACCTTTGTGCTGTCGCTAGTGTTATGGCAGTATGGCGACTTCGGCGGTATGAGTAAGCAGGTGATTGCACCTGACTCTGCAGTGCCTTGGGTTGCTGAATTTAGTGTGCCATGGATACCTAGCTTTGGTATTAGCTTCCATTTAGCGATGGATGGTTTGTCGCTAATGATGGTTGCCTTGACTGGCCTATTGGGTGTTGCCGCTGTTGCTTGTTCGTGGAATGAGATTCAACGCCGTGTTGGTTTTTTCCATTTGAACTTATTATGGAGCTTAGGCGGTGTTATCGGGGTCTTTTTAGCCATTGATATGTTCTTGTTCTTCTTCTTTTGGGAGATGATGCTGGTTCCTATCTACTTCTTGATCGCTATTTGGGGTCATGATGTGGTCGGTGGTAAGACCAAAGAATACGCCGCTACTAAGTTCTTTATCTATACCCAAGCGTCTGGGCTTATCATGCTCATCGGTATCTTGATGTTAGTTATTATTAGCTATGCTTCTAGCGGTGTGGTTAGTTTTAATTATAACGATTTGCTCGGTACGCCACTTGGCGGCTGGGAATATCCTATAATGCTGTGCTTCTTTATTGGCTTTGCGGTTAAGCTGCCGATGGTTCCCTTTCATGGTTGGTTGCCGGACGCACATGCGCAAGCACCAACGGCCGGTTCGGTGGATTTGGCAGGGATTCTAATCAAGACTGCGGCTTATGGTTTGATTCGCTTTGTATTGCCTTTATTCCCAGCAGCGTCACAAGATTTTGCGCCGATTGCTATGACTTTAGGTACCATTGGTATCTTCTACGGCGCATGGCTGGCCTTTATGCAGACCGATATGAAGCGTTTGCTCGCTTATACCAGTATCTCGCATATGGGCTTTGTGGTACTGGCGATTTATGCCGGTACCTTGCTAAGTTTACAAGGATTAATGATTCAGATGCTGGCGCATGGCTTAAGCTCAGCAGCGCTGTTTATCATGGCAGGACAGTTGTATGAGCGCCTTCACACTCGCGACCTAACATTAATGGGCGGTATGTGGGGACAATTTCGCTACTATGCCCCGATACTCATGTTCTTCTGTGCAGCGCTCCTTGGTATTCCGGGTACGGGTAACTTCATTGGTGAATTTATGATTTTGCTGGGTTCATTTGCCCAGTATCCAGTGTTTGTGGTGTTCGCGACCTTTAGCTTAGTATTGGCGGGTCTATACTCACTAATCTTGATCCATCGGGCGTTATTTGGGGCCAATAATGTCAAAGAATTGGCCATGCGCGAGACCAAATCACATGGCTTGCCTGAGCGTCCATTAAAAGACTTGGGTAGGCGTGAGTTGTCTCTACTATTGATTTTAGCCGTTGGCTTGGTATGGCTCGGACTGTATCCACAACCGTTTTTGGATACCTCGAGCCACGCCATGCAATGGATTAATAATGCGTATATTTACAATCAAGTGACACAAGTAGATGCGTCGCAGTTACTTGATGCAATGGAGGCACGTTAAGTCATGAATGAATTTACGATGAATGATTTGATGGGGCTGATGCCTTATGCGCCAATCATTGCGGTAGTGACTACGGCACTGATAGTGATGATTGCTATTACCATTAAACGCTCACATTTCGTCACTGGTACCCTGACGGTAGCCGGTCTTAATATTGCGCTGTTCACTTTACTTGGACAAATGGCAGGATTGATCGAGAGCGGATCGGTGCTACCAGATGCTGAGCAGCTGTTCGTTGTTGATAATTTTGCCCAGTTCAATATGGTGGTGATTCTTATCTGTGCGCTGGCGTGTTGTACACTATCGTATGCCTATTTGGCCAATCTAAAAGACAATAAAGATGAGCTATATTTGCTCATGTTGCTATCGACTATTGGCGCGCTGCTGATGGTCTGTGCTCAGCATATGGCATCGTTCTTTATGAGTCTAGAGCTGCTATCAGTACCCTTATATGGTCTGCTGTCTTATACCTTTATGCGTAATAAATCGCTTGAGTCAGGGCTTAAGTATTTAGTGCTGTCGGCTACCGCGTCTGCTACCTTATTGATGGGTATGGCGTTTATTTATGCAGAAGTAGGTTCTTTGGCCTTTAAGCCTATTAGTCTTATGTTAGGTGATTTCTTTGAGTCGCCCCTCTTGATACTAGGCGCGGCGATGATGATGTTCGGTATCGGCTTTAAACTATCCGCTGCTCCCTTTCATACTTGGACGCCAGATGTTTATGAAGGCGCGCCCGCACCTATCGCCACTTATCTAGCCTCAGTTACTAAAGTGGCGATGATGGCGCTTGCCGTCCGGTTCTTAATCGATACTGCATTACTGGCATTGCCATCCGTGCAAATGCTTCTTATGGTAATGGCGACCTTATCAATACTTGTAGGTAACTTATTAGCCGTACGTCAAACCAACCTCAAACGTCTGCTGGGTTATTCATCTATTGCCCATATGGGTTATGTGCTGATCGTTATTGTTAGTATCGGGTCAGCCGCTGACAGTATCTCTAGCATGTATATGGCGGTTTATGCCTTCACTTCTATCGGTGCCTTTGGGGTTGTGACCTTGATGTCGAGTCCTTATCGTTTATCGGGTGAAGCAGATGAATTAATTCATTATCAGGGTCTGTTTTGGCGACGTCCGGTACTGACAGCAGTCATGACTATTATGATGCTGTCGTTAGCCGGTATTCCGTTGACGGCAGGCTTTATTACCAAGCTATTTGCTATTCTTGCTGCTGTACAAGGGACCCATTGGTTCTTAGCGGCGATGATAGTCTTGGGTAGCTCAATCGGCTTGTTCTATTATCTGCGCGTGATGCTAACGTTATTTAAGCGTCCAAAAGAGTTTATCGAATTTGACGTTGCGGGGCAGTGGGGTATTCGGATGGGCGGTATTATGGTGATTGCTGTGACAGCGATTATTGTCTTCTTTGGGATATTGCCCAATAGCCTGATTGAATGGTCAAGTCTAGCGCGTATTTGGTAGGGTAAACTTTGTAACAACATAGTGAATCGCAGCAATATTGTTCTTTTAGCTATTGCCTATTACTTATCGGCTGTTACTGATAGAAAACCAAGAGGCGCCACGTTTATGCTAAGCTTGGTGCCTCTTTTTTATTGCTTTTTTGCATAAGATTTAATACCTTTTTATCAAAGACGTAGACTGACGACGAAATACATAATAATGATATAAGCGAATAATTTTTATGAGTGACAATATTCAAACCGTGAAAGTGCTTAGTAAAACCACCTGGACACCCAGTTTATTTAGTTTTACCGTTGCCCGCCCCGATAGCTTTAAATTTACTGCTGGACAATTTGTGCGTTTGGGCGTTAACCCTAGTCATCTGCAACACTATCAGCAACAAAGTACGGAACAGCAGCAAGGCTCAGGACAAAGCCAAGATGACACCGCAGAGCAGGCATCTGACGTGGCCCTAAATGATGACACCTTTCGCGCTTATTCCATTGTTTCCTCACCATTTGATGAAGTATTGGAGTTTTTCTCTATTGTTATTCCAGATGGCGCATTTACCTCACAGTTGCAATACCTAGAAGTAGGCGATGAGTTATTGCTTGATACCACTCCGTTTGGGTTCTTGACCTTAGCGCGTTATCAAAAGCCACACTCAAAAGACTTATGGTTACTGGCTACCGGAACGGGGCTGGCGCCGTTCTTATCGATGCTACAAGATCTGCAAACCTGGCAGGATTACGAGCACATTGTGCTGGTATATAGTGCGCGTACGTCCGAGGAGCTAGCGTATGTCGAGAAGATTGAAAGCTTGCAAGAAGACATTGGCTCGCTGGTCGATAATCCGGCTCGATTAATTTTTATTCCGATTGTGACCCGCGAGCATGTTGAAGGGGCACTAACCGAGCGACTACCCAAGCTACTATTAGAGGGCACGCTGCAGGAGCAAGCCGGAGTTGCGTTGGATGTGGATAGCACGCATGTTATGTTATGTGGTAATCCAGATATGGTAAACGATACTAAAGAAGCACTTAAAACCTTGGGACTGGTTATGAATCGCCGCGGTGAAGGCAATATTGCGGTCGAGAATTATTGGTAGAGAGCTGGTGTTAGTGAATCACTACAGTCAGTACCAAATAATATGGTTTCGTATAGCGGGTAAAAATTTTTCTAGCTTGCTGTGCGACTGCGTCACTCCAGAGGCTTCGAAAATTTCTCCCAGCCATACTGTATTCGTTTTAAAGTAGCTCAACTATACTAAATTAGTGAATTGATAGATCAATTGACATAAAAACGCCGCGCTCTTATTGATGTTAAGGTCGCGGCGTTTTAATTTAAAAGTAGCTGCATCTAAAAGCTGTAGTAATTATTCTTGGCTTGGCTCAGTGGCATCGCTCAATGGGTTAACAGAGCCTTGCATCAGCTCAGGTTCATCATCATCGCCAATGATATCTTCACCGTTGCTTGAACCTAATAAGTCGCGATAATTAATTTGAGTTTTTAAAATAAGCTGTTCTTCTTCCACCTCACCATAATTCACTTGCACTTTATGTAAGGTGCTCATAATTTTTTTGTTCTTTTTGAGCCAACGATTAATATCAAGATAAATGATATTTTCTTTGGCGCGAGCAATATTGATATAAGCCAAGATGACGCCTAAAGGATCTTTTTTGAGGACGCTATGATAAAACCAGATAGCAAGTTTAATACCTTGGCGCTTCACAAAGGATTCACAGCGTAAGTTAAGTACATCGGTATAGGTCTGCTGTCCAAAGACGAAGCGCTGAACATTGCGATCAAGCTGGACGTGAACCAATCTGAAGTTACTGGCAACTTCAGCATAGATACCGGCGGCATTGACCGTGCAGTAGAGGCGGAACCAGTCATCATGTAGCTCAACACGCAGCTCTAAGATAGCTTTTACATTGTCAGTCACGAACTTTTGCAGCGCATCATTAATATATTGTTGCGCAACCGGCAGCGCTATCTCGTCATCAAGCTTGTCAGTGGTTTTGTTATATAGTTTTCTGATGGCTTGGGTCAGGCTGTCCCAACCATCGCTAAATGACTCGTCAAAACCGTAGCCAATATTGTCAGAAAAATCATCGAAATCATCTAAATTATCAGTATGATCAAAATCATCAAATTTACTCAAACTTATTATCCTTATGACTGATTCTGGTATGGTTATTTATCAACTAGCGCCGTAACACCTCGCCATTCAGGGCGAGGCTATCAGGCGTATCAGTCAGGTGTTTTTTGTTGCTCTATGTATTGACGTATAACGTCGAGTGGCGCACCTCCGCAACTGCCTGCAAAGTAGCTGGGCGACCATAGCGCATCGCCCCACAACTTATACCAAACCCAAAATATATAGTATAATTCAGCTATGACTATACCAACAGACACCCTAAAAGATCATGACTTTGGCAAACTCTCGAAGACCGAGAGTAACCCCAGAGCTCGCCAACGTCTCCTTATGCTATATCAATATAGCATAGGCAAAGCCACTAACGATATTGCCAAAGACCTCTACATTCACCCTGAAACTGCCAGACGCACCAAGAAACGTTATCTTCAACGGGGACTTGACAGTATCTATGACCGTCCCCGCCGAGGTCGACACAGCAAACTGGCGGAATCCGACATAGATGCCTTCAAAGCCATGATCGTATCTGAGCAAGAAAAGCGAGCTGGCGGTCGTCTAACCGGTCAAGACATCCAACAGATAGCCAAAGAACACTATAACGCTCACTATACCGTTAACGGTATTTACGAGATGTTAAAGCGTATCGGTATGAGCTGGATAAGTGCTCGTAGTCAACACCCAAAAGCAGATGAAGAAGTACAAGAAACTTTTAAAAAAACTTTATAACCCGTGTCAAAGAGGTATTACCTGAAGGTATTGACTGTCAACAAGTCGATATCTGGTTTCAAGATGAAACTCGCATAGGACAACAAGGATCACTGACTCGAGTCTGGCATTACCGCGGGCAAAGACCTCGGCTTATCAGACAGCAGCAGTTCTTATCAACCTATATCTTTGGTGCCTTTTGTCCTAAAACAGGCAACAGTGTGGGACTGATATTACCTTGGGTTAATAAACATACCATGCTCTTGCATATGCAAGAGATTAGTAAAGCGGTTCCAAAGGATCGTCATGCGGTTGTGGTTATGGATGGAGCATTGTGGCATCAACCAAGCTTGAATCAGTCTAATGTAACGATGCTTAAACTGCCGCCTTATTCACCTGAGTTAAACCCTTCTGAAAACGTCTGGCAGTATCTTAAGCAAAACGAGTTGTCTAATCGCTGTTATGAGAGCTACGAATCCATTGTCAGCGCTGCCTGTATGGCTTGGAATAAGTTGCTTGAGCAGCCAGAGAGAATTCAGTCATTGACTACTCGGACTTGGGCGCAACTTTAATTATTGGGATTAGTATTAATTCCGATAGATGGGTACTGCTTCTTACGAATCATGCGACTTGATACGCCTTTTAAGCTATTAACCAAGACCGATACCCTAACCTTTGGCGAATAATTAACCAAAAGGTGAACCTGATCGGCCTCACCATCAAACTCAACAAGCCGAGCGTCAAACTTAACACACACCTCATCAAGTATTACTCGTAGGTCATCAAGCACCTCTTTAGTGAATACCTTGCCTCTATATTTAGTGACAAAGACCAAATGCACATGCAATCTTGAAACTACGTGTCTGCCAAGTCTGAAACCGTTTTAAATATTGTTAGACCAAATGTAGAATAGTAAGAAACCATTATAAGTTAAACCATGAAAACGCTCAAGTTACGTATCAAAGACAAGCACACGGTTCAGCTAAATATCTTAGCTGGGTCGGTTAACTTTGTCTGGAATTACGTTAACGACTTGAGCTTCAAGCATTTACAGCGTACCGGTAAGTTCTTTTCAGCCTATGATTTAAGCGCCTACACCAAAGGCAGTGGTGAGTATCTAAACCTGCACAGCCAAACGATTCAGGCTATTAGTGAGACTCATGCTAAGGCTCGTAAGCCATTTAAAAAAGCCAAGCTTAATTGGCGCACTAATAACCCTAAAGCAAGTCGCAAGAATCTAGGCTGGATACCGTTTAAGAAATCTGCCATCAAGCCTCTAGCGACTAGGCAGACTGGTAAGAAGTCATTGAAATCAACCATTCAATTTAGCCTAACGACAGGTAAAAAGTTAGTCATCGACCTATGGGACAGCTACCACTTAGCCCTATATACCATCAACACTTGTGAGCGGGTGCAAGACAGTCGCGGTCGCTGGTACGCCTGTATTACCGTTAAAGACTTCCCAAAGATTGAGTGCGGCGCTAATGACGTTGGTATTGACTTGGGTTGTAAAGAGTCCGCAACCACCAGTGAGGGTCAAACGCTTACCGCTAAGATTACTCATAAGTATGCTGAGAAATTAGCGACGGCTCAACGCGCTAAGAATAAAAAGCGTGTGCGCTCTATTCACGCTAAGATTAAAAACACCCGCCAAGATTTGATTCATAAATTCACTACTGGGTTAATAAAGACCAATAACCTAATTGTGGTCGGTAAACTTCACTCTAAATCATTCACTTCAAGCAATCTAGCCAAATCCGTCTATGACGCTGGTTGGTTTGAAATTAAGCGGCATGAGCGAGGATAAAGCAAAGCACTGCTTTGCCCGAGTGCAAGGCGTAGGGCTATGCCCCAGTTGATTATAAATGCGCGAACGCAGGTTGCCATTATGACGAGGTGAATGAAAGCGACACCACCCAAACTTGCTCGTGTTGCGGCTCACGCCAAAACAGTCCGAAAGGTAGAGCTGATTTGCGAATAAGAGAATGGACTTGCGAGTGCGGTGTCACTTATGACCGCGATATTAATGCGGCAAAGAACATTCTCGCGCTCGGGCTTGAGCGTCTAGCAGTAGGAATCCCCTCCGTTTAGGGAGGGGAGGAAGTCAAACGGCTGTGTAACCACCATCAACGAGAAGACTTGCTCCTGTAATAAATGATGCATCATCGCTTGCTAAGAAAAGTACTGTTTTAGCTACTTCTTCTGGTCTACCTAATCGACCAATTGGATGAAGGGCAACAAGTTCTTGCTTCTCTTCAGTTGATAGATCTTTAAGCAAAGGTGTTTCAATGTATCCAGGGTTAACGTTATTAATTCGGATACCTCTAGAAGAATATTCAGCACTAGCTGTTTGTGTCAATAGTTTTACGCCGCCTTTTGTTGCACCGTAAGCTCCGAGTGTTTTTCTACCGACAAATCCGTGAATGGAGTCGGCATTAACAATTGCTCCACCGTTTTCCTGTTTCAGCATTTGAGTGATCGCATATTTATTACATAAGAACACACCATTTAAATTGATATCAATTATTTTTTTCCAATCAGAGTAGTCTGTTTCATGTATTAGAGAAAAAATTGCAATTCCAGCATTAGCAAAGAATACATCAAGTTGACCGTATTTTTCGACAGTAGAGTCAACTAAGTGTTCAACTTCATCCTCGTTTGATACATCTGCTTTAATAAAAACGGTTTCATATCCATCAGCATTTAACTTCTTGGATAATTTTTCTCCAGTAGTCGATATATCTGAGATCACAACATTCGCGCCTTCCTTGGCAAACTCAATTACTGTTGACTCACCAATTCCACTTGCTCCACCTGTGACAATGACTGTTTTGTTTTTAAAACGTTCTGTCATAATACATCCTCCTCTTTCTTTAAAAAGTTTAAGATCTTATAGATCTACGGTAGCATATATATATATATTATTTTACAATATTTGTCTTTATGCCGTAAATAAACTTTTTTCTACCAGCCATTTAGTGGATAGTTTTTTTATCTTTATCGTATCGTACATAATATAATTTAATACATGAAATGTTATAAAATCGTGTATCCCGAATCCTTTAACCAAAGGGTTCTTTTTTTATGCCAGTCTATGTGTGTGATAAGGCGTCAGAGTAGTGATGTGTCAGCTTAACCATTAGCCAACGCTCATGTTATGATAGCGCCGATCTCAAGGTGATAATGGCTGGATATTACCGACGTTTGCATGCTGGTAGTTAAAATAACAGCGGTTGGCTGTACAAAGGCGGCTATCGCTACGTTTACCTCTATAAGCTGAGACCCACTGTGGCCCATATCAAAGACTCGCAAAGCTATCACTTTTCAGCGCAAGTACCCGCGCGTAATTTTAGCTTGCCGATGGCTATTGTTGTTTCGATGGCAGCACATGCGCTGCTTATCTTTGGCGTTAGTTTTTCTATGGGCCAAGACCCAGCCGCATTAATTCAAGATGTCGCTAAAGCGATGACCGAAAATATGCAGCCGAACGAAGACGCTCATTTTATAGCTAATGCCTCACAAGAGGGCGGCGGTAAGGTGCAACAGCATTTAAGGCAGGAGAGCGCACAGACCAGTCCATTATCTGCCGAGCAGATAAACGAGACCCAAGATGTGATCGATTTGCAGCGGCAAGTCCGCCAGCAGCGTTATCAAGAAAGCTATCTACGGACAACATTGAGCTGGCGTCAGGCCAGTGTAGAGTCAGATAACGACAGCAAGCAAGCGCAAGATGATCTGGCCGCGCAAGAAGAGCGGCTACGTAAGCAAATCGCTACTTTAGAAGCGCAACTGTCTCAGCGTCAGCAGCTGTATGCGACCAAGTCGAAAGTGGTGACCGTGGATAGTAATTCAACCACACGCGGCGCGGCAGCTGATTATATTGATACTTTCCGTGAGCATGTCGAGCGTGTGGGCAACCTTCATTACCCCGTACAAGCACGAGCGCAAGGCATCACCGGCGAAGTACGTCTGATGGTCATTATCAGCGATGATGGTAATATCAAAGCCATTCGCCTGCTTGAAAGCTCAGACTCAACAATCTTGGACGAAGCGGCTAAACAGTCAGTACGACAAGCCGCGCCCTTTGGTAAATTTACCAAAGACATGAGCGATATTGTCGAGCTGCGCTTGATTCGTACCTATCGTTATAGTGATACGGTGGAAGTGACTTATTAAGACTATAGTTTAAGACCACAGTTAAAATTTGATTTTAAGTTCAATTTTTATAAAAATAAAGCCATAGAATAAAGAAGAGTAAGTATGGAATTTTTAGGATTTACGCTGGATATCGCCGCGCTGACCGACAGTGCTTTAACGTTGCTATTTAAAGTCATCTTAGCGCTACTGATATTTGTAGTGGGACGCTGGCTGGCCAAAAAAGCCATCGGCGTTGCTAAACGCATTATGGTGCGGAGCCGTTTAGATGATACGGTAGCCAGTTTTTTGAGCCGCTTGCTATACGGCGTTTTATTGGTGATAGTCGCCCTAGCGGCGCTCAGTAAAGTTGGTGTACAGACGACTTCGGTTGTCGCTATATTAGGTGGTGCAGCCATTGCAATTGGTCTCTCACTAAAGGATCAGCTGTCAAACTTTGCCGCTGGTATCATGATTGTGACCTTTCGTCCGTTTGTGCGTGGCGACTATATACAGATCAATGGTTTTACCGGTACGGTTACTGAGATTACCTTAATTAATACTCATCTGACGACGATTAACAATCACGATATTATTGTCCCAAATAGCGAAATCACTACCTCAGCCACCACCAATTATACTTCGCTGCCCAATCGCCGCGTGGATATCACCATAGGTATTGGCTATGATGCAGACATCAAAACAGCAAAAGATATCATGCTGAGTTTGGCCAAAAACAATCCTATTGCTTTTAGTGATCCTGCGCCTATCGTGCGAGTCACCAATTTGGGTGATAATTCGGTTGATTTGACTTTGAATGTTTGGACCACTAATGCGGATTGGTGGGACATGCAGTGCGATTTACTTGAGCAACTTAAATACGCGCTTGACGATAATAAAATTGATATCCCATTTCCGCAGCGCAGTGTGCATGTTAAAGGCTTGGATATGTTGGTCAATAATATGGATCAATCGCAAAAGCTACCAATAAATAAAGACTAAAGCGGTTAAAGATAAGGGTTGGGCAGTGCTAAGCGTTTTAAAATATCAATCTCAAAACTTTCCATCTCGTCTTGCTCAGCTTGCCCAGTCATATGATCGAAGCCAAACAAATGCAGCACGCCATGTATCAATAAATGGCTGATGTGTTGCGCCACGGTTTTATCTTGCTCAGCGGCTTCACGCACCACCACTTCGTGACAAATAATCAGCTCACCCAATAGCAATGTCGGCATCAGCTCAATAATGTTGGCCGGCATCTCGCTTGGATAGGATAAAATGTTGGTCGGATGATCCTTACCGCGCGCTTCTAAGTTCAGCTCGCGTCCTTCAATGCCATCAGTAATATAAATATCCAGCGCTTTGGGCTTTTGTTGCCATAACTCATCATCAATATCGGCAAAGTAAGGCAAATTAAGACCACTTTGAAGCCGCTGATCAATATAGTCCAAGGTCGCTATCAACACTGGTTGTAACGCCTGTTCTGTATAAAAAGTATCTAACAGCTCGGCATCAACACCGTCTATGTCAAAGCTATCTGCGGCGCTAATGTTTAGCTCAGGCTGATTTGGGTTATTGGCATGCTTGTTGTTTGTATCTGGGTTATGCATATCGGTATCATTCACATTAAGGTCTTCGTGATGAGATTGGCTCATTATTATATCCTTTGTCTATTGCCTTTATCTTATTAAGATTAAACCATAAAAAACCGGACAAAAATATCCGGTTTTTTATTTTAATAAACCATAAGTTCATTAGTATGAACTATAACTTAGCCGCCGCATGAGCAATGGCCTCTCGGCGATCTTGCTCAGCCATACGCTCTTGCTTGCGCTTCTCTCTGAGCCTTTCTTCCTTCTCATCAAACACATCATACGCTTCAACAATTTTTTGTACCAACTGATGGCGTACCACGTCTTTTGAATCAAATTTGGTGATATGAATCTCTTCAATGTCGCTTAAGATTTCCATTGCTTGTGCCAGCCCTGACTTACTACCACGCGGCAAATCGACTTGTGTGATGTCACCAGTAATAACCGCACGTGAACCAAAACCTAAGCGCGTTAAAAACATTTTCATCTGCTCAGGGGTGGTATTTTGCGCCTCATCTAAGATCACAAATGAATTGTTCAGTGTACGACCACGCATATAAGCCAATGGCGCAACCTCAATCTCTTGGCGCTCAAGCATTTTGCCAACTTTTTCAAAACCTATCATCTCATACAGCGCGTCATATAATGGGCGCAAATAAGGGTCGATTTTTTGGGTTAAGTCGCCAGGTAAGAAACCCAACTTTTCACCGGCCTCAACTGCTGGACGCACCAGCAAGATACGTTCAATCTCATTGCGCTCTAACATATCAACCGCACAGGCTACTGCCAGATAAGTTTTGCCGGTACCTGCAGGGCCAATACCAAATGACACATCAGAAGATAGAATATCCCTAACGTAGCGCTGCTGATTGCCACCACGCGGCACGATTTTGCCATTACGAGTACGCAGGCTGACAGGCGTAAAGTCGCTAGGCGAATCTAAATCATTTTTATCCTCGCTAGCTGCGGTCTGCTCATCGTCTTCTATATCTTGGTCGCGTGAAATACTCGATTGGATAATGAGATGGAGCTCTTCTGGGCTAATGTCTTTAGTGTTTTGGGTTTCATCAACTAGCTTATATAAGATACGTTCACCGCGCTCAACGTCTATCAACTCGCCACTTAGGCAGAAATCACCTTGGCGCTGGCTAATTTTGATATTGAGGCGATTTTGGATATATTTCATGTGACTATTATATTCACCAAGCACAGTTTTGAGCTGGGCTGGGGTCAATGATTCGAATTTTATACGGCGGCTCATGGAGTCAGTCAAGCGATTATCCTTGTATTGGTTGCCCCAATGATGTGGTGTTATAACATCGTGGTTATAACACCACATCATTGATAGGCTAATATATAAAGTGCTAAAAAAGGTTATGAGATTCAAAATACTATTTTTTACAGATTATATCTTAAAGGCTGTTTTTTAAAGTGACGGTCAACAAGGCTGCTAAAAAAATTAATAGGAATGAAAGTAAAGGGACTACTGTCATTATGGTTGAAAGTTTCTAAATTTCAAGCACTGCGCCGCGCTAGACCAAACTGTTTTGTATATTAAATGCTAAATAAAAGCGATACGTAGATGAAGGCGCGCAGCTGGTAAAAATTTTCTAGCGTGCTGTGCGCTTCGCCAGACAGAGGCTGCAAAAATTTCTACCAGCCACACTGTCTCTGTTTTAAAGTGTACTGACTATATATCGATTGCAATCACCTAACATACCGCTATTATTTGTTTCAGCTATCGATATAGATTTATTCTCATTTAGCGGTCATTTAACCTTTAACGCACGGGTAGAGCACGCTTAAAAGCAGTCACACTAGTGCTTAGATACAGTGAAGCTCACCGAAATTTGGGTAATTTATGGTAATCTATTAGCCTCTAATAATTGTTTGGTCATTATCTGTTAGGGGTAATTAAAACTGTATTTACATGAGAAAATAACATTAAAAGAGATATTCGAAACAAGCCTGCGAACAGCACGCCAGAAAAACTTACATAGTCAGAACTAAATAAAATGGATACACACCTGGTTTGGTATAACTGGCAAAAATTTTTCTAGCTTGCTGTGTGACTGCGTCACTCCAGAGGCTTCGAAAATTTCTCCCAGCTATCCTGTATCTGTTTTAAAGCGACTCTATTTTATTTTGAATCAACTATATAACAAAGATGACTGTAATGATGGTAACACCTTAATAGGAATAATAATGATGGATAATAATGATTTAAAAGAGTCAAACGCTAAGCAACTCGATACTACTGATCATAAAGAAACGCTACAAGCTCACAAACAAGCAAACTCATCAAAGCTGACCGAGCAGCAAGTGCTTATTGCCGGTGGTGGTCATGTCGGTTTGTCCTTTGCGTTATTGTTAGCACATCATGGCATTGCCAGTACTTTGTTAGAGAAAAACAGCTATCCGACTATTAGTCCAAACGATGACAGCAAGCGTAGCCATTATTTAGACAGCCGTAATACCGCGTTGTCGCGTCGGACGGTACAGATTTATCAAGAAATTGGCTTATGGTCAGAGTTACAAAGCCATGCCTGCCGTATTGATGCGGTGCAGATTAGCGAGCAAGGCAGCTTTGGGCATGCGCAGCTGAATAAGGCTGATGAGAAGGTAGAATCATTTGGGCAAGTGATGGAAAACGCTTGGCTGGGTCGTAAGCTATTATTGGCCGCGCAACAGGAGGCTCTGATTACTCTAATAGACAAGGCTAATGTCACGGCTGTTGAGCAGCAGACAGGCTCACAATCAACAGCTGGGGTCACGCTTAGCTTTACCTATTATGATAGCGATGAGCACGAGCAGCAATTACAGGGTAGTGTATTAGTGGCTTGTGATGGTCGCGATTCTACTGTGCGCCAGCTCTTAGATATTGGCACGACGACTTATGATTACGGACAAACGGCTATCGTGGGCGTGGTACAGACCGATCAGCCGCATGAGCATGTCGCTATTGAGCGCTTTAGTCCAGCAGGGCCACTGGCGGTATTGCCATTGACTGATCCCGAGGGTGATGGCAATGATGACTATCAGACGGGTTATCGACGTTCGGTGGTTTGGGTCTGTCCAACCGGCGAAGAGACTCAATATTTGGAAGATGATGAACATTTCTTGCAGACTTTGCAGCAAGCCTTTGGCCAGCGCGCTGGCACGTTTACCACGGCTGGTCGTCGCGGCGCTTATCCATTAACGCGTGTGCTGGCAGATGCACAAGTTGATGGCCGCTGCGTCATCATGGGTAATGCGGCTCACACCTTGCATCCAGTAGCGGGTCAGGGCTTTAACCTCTGTATGCGTGATGCACACGTGCTCGCGCAGATGATGAGTGCGCAAGTGCTAAAGGGTGCCGATATTGGTGATCCGCAATTGCTAAAACGCTATGAGAAATCACGGCAAACCGATCAAAAGCGAGTCATTCGTTTTTGTGATGCGGTAGTACACGGCTTTACCCATCCCAATCCTGCTATTAAGCTGGCGCGTAATATGGCCTTGGTTGCCTTTGATAAGTTGCCCAATATTAAACCGTTAATTGCTAATTATGCAATGGGTTTGAAGTCATAAGCTTTATATTGAAGGTATTTATACTGATAGTTTTATACTGAAGGATACTTTATGAAAAACAACCATACGCTTATTATTGGCGGCGGTATCGTCGGTGCCAGTCTGGCGCTAAAATTAGCCCAAGCCAAACGACGGGTTACTTTGATTGATGCACGACCCAAACGCAATGATGCAGATTGGCAAGACAAACTCAGCCACCGAGATGCGCGGGTCTATGCGCTCAGCCTTGCCAGTATCGAGTTGCTAAAAGATATCGGTACCTGGCAAAAAATTGCTGCCTCAAGTCGTAAAGCCGACTATTCGCAAATGCAGGTATGGCAGCTCAACGGTATTGGCGAGTTAAAGTTCGGTGATCAAGACAGCTGTGATAAAAAAAATGCAGCTCCTAAGCTACTCGGTAGTATGGTAGAGCCGACGGTCATTGAGTATGCCCTTTGGCAGCGCTTGCAGGAAGATGATGTTAAGGATTATCTGACGGTCATTGCAGGGCAAAAGGTCATACAAATGGACTGGCGGGGTGGGCAACAAGGCTACCGGGTCACATTAGACGATGGCACGGCGATTGATGCGGGTCTGTTAATTGGTTCTGACGGTCGTGGCTCGTTTGTCCGTCGGCAAGCAGGGATTGAGCTGGATACTTTAGATTATAATCAAACAGCGATTTGCTGCGCGATTCAAACGGTTAAGCCCCATCAAGCGACCGCTCGCCAAGCGATGCTGCCGACCGGTACGCTTGCATTATTACCATTAGCAGATATCACCGCAGAAGATAAAGCCAATCCGCAGCATTGGCAGTCAGTGGTCTGGACATTACCACGCAATCAGGCGCTGGAGCTTGAAACCCAAGAGCCACGTGTTATCGCTGATAAATTAGCGGCTGCTAGTACTTATGAGCTTGGCGCTATCAGTCAAATTGAATCGATTGCGAGCTTTCCGTTAACGGCGCAGCAAGCACGCAGTTATGTTGCTGACAATCTAGTATTAATCGGTGACGCTGCGCATGGCGTGCATCCGCTAGCTGGCCAAGGATTGAATCTTGGCATGCTCGATGTACAAGCATTAAGCAATCAACTAGAGCATGATTTTGCCCGTAGTGGTGGCAAATTATGGGGAGCCACTCAAACACTGCGCACCTATGAGCGCCTGCGTCGTCCGCATAACAGTCTGATGATGCACAGCTTTTCTGCGCTTAATTGGCTGTTTGCCGGCGAGTTTGCGCAACTGCGACCTATCCAACAATTGCGTAATGAAGGTATGTCTCGGGTCAGTAAAATCAAACCGTTGATGCGACTTTTTGCTAAGCAAGCGAGTGGGGTGTAGGGGTTTATGTCTATGACACTTAATAGCGCAAAGCAGAGTAGGTTAAATGAGTAAATCTTGGTTTTCATTTCAACAGCAACTTAACAGTCTAAATGGTTACGTAGTTTGAACTTTATTCGTAATGTCAGCGCTCATCATAGTCGACTATGGAATGCTAATATTCTTGAACAATCAGCTCCTATCAAATTAGATGAAAAATGGACATTGCTTGTAAATCATCGACCATTTTTTTATTTTTGTATCATGCAGCATATGCTAAAGGTTATTTGTCCTAATTCTAGTTGGGGTAAACGCTAAAATGTATCTGATAGCAGGCTAATATTAGAGCACAGGATAAATATTTATATCTACCCAAACGCCGAAAACACCACCATCAGCACCGGCGAGACAATATTGATAATAAAACCAAAGCTGATGGCAAGCGGTACGACTTTAAGGCCGCCTGATTGCTGAATAATCGGTAAGGTAAAGTCCATACTGGTCGCGCCGCCAAGCCCTACCGCCGATGATGGATACTTGCGCATAAATACCGGGATAAACAACAGCGCAAAGAACTCACGTATTAAGTCATTAAACAGCGCCACACTGCCCCAAATCGCTCCATAAGCGTCGGTCATCACAATGGCCGATAGTGAATACCAGCCAAAGCCTGACGCCAGTGCCAGCCCTTTAGTCCAAGACACCTCTGAAAATAATAGCGCAAAACCTAGACCGCCAACCAGCACCGACAGTGTAAAAATGATACTCATCTCAACGCCGCGCTTATTCAGTATCACTTCTTTCAGGGTAATACCTGAGCCTTTAAGACCAATGCCAACTAGCAATATCAGCAGCATAAGCATGACTGTCATAGAGTTTTCAGGGGGCATATAAGATTCTGGTAAAAAGTATCCAATGACAAAACCAATCGCTACGCAAATGACCTGTACTAAGCTGCCACGGATACTGACCCGATGTTGCTGACTTTTTGCGGTTGGCTTTTTGGCATGCCATGGGCGCAGCCGATCAAACAACATGAGTGCAAATAATCCGGTGCCGACGGTCAGTATCGATAGCACGGTTACATACAGCGCAATCTCACCCAGTTGGCTGCCCAGCTCTTCCACTTTTGACAGCTCAATACCGATAAGCGTTAAGATAATAAATACTAAATAAGATAAGCTCTTGTCAGCAAACCTCGTCACCTTCGGGCTGGTAGGAATAACAAAGCCAATGAACAATGGCATTAAGACTAAAACAAGGGTGATTAGGCTTTGCATGGTGGCAGGCTCGTAACATTTTTAACAAACCGGTGATTGTAGCATATTAGGCGATTAAAGCTGACTTGAGCCTGCAAAATTCATTACTGAAGTATGGTTTTATAAACTAGGCCTTCAAAAATAAATGGCACGCAAGAATAGTAACCGTTATGACATTTAGCTCAAAAATTATTAAACAGTAGCAACCGCCTGTAAATGTTTGGCATCTACGTCATTTACCCTAGGCTTGTTCAACCAATCCATTGCGTTATCTATGCTATCTGTTTTGCTTGCTAAGAAAGGCTCAATGATACTTATTAAAGGCTGGCTTGCTAAAAGCGGATAATCTTTTCTAGAATGTCCACCGCGACTTTCACAGCGCTGATAAGCGGATTGGATAATAAGGGTCGCTAATTGCAATTGTCGTGTTAGCTGAAAATGGGGAAGGCTCTTGAATGTAGTAGAAGCCTCTAAGCCAAAACATTGACACTCCTGTTGCCACTGTTGTATTTGTGCCAGTGCTTGTTCTAATTGCACCGCGCTACGCATGATACCCATATGGCTGCTCATCAAGGCTTTTAACTTCGCGGTGATGTCGTTAATGTTGGCATTGCTATCAACATGAATACTGCCGTTGATATTAAGAGCCTCTTTATGTTCAGCTATTGAGCCGAATGAGGGCAGGGCGATAGTCTGAGTATCAGCTATTTGCAGCGGTGTCCAAATATTAGAAGTGAAAGTTGAAGTGAAAGTTGAAGTGAAAGTTGAAGTGGAAAATGCTGATTTGGTACTGGGGTTAGTTTTTTTAGAGGACTCAGACATTGCTTCTAAATAGCGAGGTAGATGAGCGGCAATATTGCGTCCAACCACCACACATTCTAATAAAGAGTTACTCGCCAACCGGTTAGCACCATGCAAACCCGTATAAGCGACTTCACCAGCAGCATATAATCCTTGTACGTCGGTCAAGCCATTGGCGCAAGTGACCACACCGCCGCAACTATAATGGGCGGTCGGGGCTACCGGAATGGGGTCAGTAGTGATATCGATGCCAAGGTCTAATAGCGTCTGATGAATTTGCGGAAAATGCTGCTGCAAAAACTCCGCTGGCAGGTGACTGACGTCAAGATGGACATAGCCAAAACCGTTATTATTAATTTGCTCAGCAATTGCACGCGCAACGATATCTCGCGGTGCCAGCTCAGCGCGCGGATCAAGGTCCAACATAAAGCGTTTGCCTGTTTGTGGACAATATAGATGGCCACCTTCGCCGCGCAAAGCTTCTGAAACCAGAAAATTACTGTTCCCTAATGCCAAACCCGTCGGGTGAAATTGAATAAATTCTAAGTTTGCCAATCGACAGCCCGCTTGCCATGCCATCATCAACCCATCGCCCACACAGACGTTGGGAGCGCTGGCACGTTGAAACAGTTGCCCTAAACCGCCACTTGCCAGTACTACCGCACGACCATAAACGGTCAATTGGCGCTGAGTATTGTGGTCAAAGACAATTGCACCTTGGCAGTGTTGGTGTGGGTTTGAGGCTGCTGCTTGCACAGTCAAACTGGTGCCGTTTAATGACTCATTTGACGCTTCTGTTAATAACGTCAGCGCCTCATGATAAGGCAAAATAGTGATATTAGTAGCAGCTTGTGCTTGTGCCGATAGCGTTTGCATAATATGTCGACCGGTGGCATCGTCAGCGTGAGCGACTCGTCTGCAGCCATGGCCGCCTTCTTTGGTCAAATGCAAATTGGCTGTTTGTAATTCAGCCAGAGCGTCAGTAGTCGCCTTAACTGCTTTTCCATTCAGAATATTGTTTTTAATGTTGACTTGAACGTTATTTTTCTGAGTATCGTTAATGTGAGAAACTTGGGTAAATGGCACGCCTTGGGCACATAGCCATTGTACGGCTTGTTGTCCCGCACTTAATATACGGGTGGTATTATCGGTAGCACATAGTCCTGCGCCAGCGATAAGTGTGTCCGCCACATGATCAGCGATGGAGTCATTTTTGTCTAAGCTTGCCGCGATACCGCCTTGGGCATAATGACTTGAGCAAGTTTCTAGCGCTGCTTTACTTAAAATAGTAACACTTAGCGATTTTGGCAAGGCCAGCGCCGTACTTAGTCCTGCGAGTCCGGCACCGATGATAAGAACGTCTGTTTTGATAGAAGACTGAGGTTCAGCAGTCATTGTTTTATTAACATTAGGTTTTTTTACGTTAAGCTTTTCAAAACCAGTCTCGTCAACGCCTTTACTCTCAGTGCTTACTATTGCGCTCATATCAGGCAGCTCCGACATTAGCAAACAGCGGACGGTCTTTAATAATATCGCCACTGGCAGTCACGCGTTGTTTTTCTGCGGCGGCAAAATCAAGCATCCGCTGTAGTGGCTTTCTAGCCGCTGTTGCTAGTTCAGGCGTTAGAGTGACCTCGCCGCTGTGCTGAGTTAAACACTGCTCGATACCTTGTAAGCCATTCATCGCCATCCATGGACAAAAAGCACAGCTTTTACAGCTGGCACTTTCACCCGCTGTAGGTGCCGCTAAGAAGCGTTTATGCGGTGAGCGCTTTTGCATTTCGTGCAAGATACCTAAGTCAGTGGCGACAATAAAGGTATCGGCATCCATCTCATAAGTTGATTTAAGCAGCTTACTGGTCGAGCCGACCACATCGGCCAATTGCACGACGCTATCAGGAGATTCAGGATGTACCAACACTTTTGCTGCTGGATGTTCTGCTTTTAACTGCTCAAGCTCTGTGGCTTTAAACTCATTATGCACCATACAAGAACCTTGCCATAACAGCATATCAGCGCCCGTTTCCTGCGCAATATACTTACCTAGATGTCTATCAGGACCCCAAATAATCGCTTCACCTTGCTCATGCAAATGACGGATGATATCAATGCCCACCGATGAGGTCACCACCCAATCAGCGCGCGCCTTAACCGCTGCGCTAGTATTGGCATAGACCACCACAGTACGCTCAGGATGGGCATCACAAAAGGAAGAAAATTCATCGGCAGGGCAGCCCAAATCGAGAGAGCATTCCGCCTCTAAGTCTGGCATTAGGACGGTTTTTTCCATACTCAAGATTTTAGCCGATTCGCCCATAAAGCGAACCCCAGCGACTACTAAGGTCTGCGCGCTATGAGCTTGTCCAAAGCGAGCCATTTCTAACGAGTCACCCACACAGCCACCGGTTGCCAATGCCAAATCTTGAATAAAAGGGTCGACATAGTAATGTGCGACCAGCACCGCGTTATTGTCTTTTAACAGCTGTTTAATATTGTCCTCAACTACCAAACGCTCAGCGCGCGGCAAATCAGCTGGCATTTTGGCCTTGGCATATTCGATATTAAGCTTAATAGCACTGCGGTTGTCAGTACTTAATAGGGGAGCGTCATAAGGATAAGTTTTCATAAATGCGTGCCTCTGGTGCGATAACAATAATAAATAAACGGCTAGAAGTGATTAAAACCAGGCGAATTACCCTAGCAGTTGAATTACGATACTTTAATTATGCTCATTTTGAGCATAAGTGCAAGTTATTTTTGTAGCATTTACTTTTTAAAGCTATTATTTAGCACGGTAACGATTCAGCATGGTAATGATAGCTATCTGTAGTGATAAGACAGAATTTAGGACCCTATTCACGCTATACTGAGTTTTGCTATCAGCATCTTGCTTTATTAAAGCATCACTACATTATTAAAAATAAAGGGTAATCAATAAACACTATGACGTTGTCTTATTCGCATGCGCACCAGCAGGGTAATGGCACCACCGAAGTGGTCGCCGTGCTTGTCGCTATCACTGACCATACAGCACGTGTCCTAACGGTAGACCAAGGTAAGCTGCTACCCAATGGCCCTTTAATGCCCTTACATCGCTCGTTGCAAGCGGGCGTGCGTCAGTGGGTTGAAGAGCAGACGCAGCAACCGCTGGGTTATTTAGAGCAGTTATATACCTTTGTCGATACCAATCGCCGCAATATCGATGGTCATGCGCTGGTCTACGTCAGCTATTTAGGCTTAGTACAAGAGACCCAAACGGCTAATTTACAAAGCCAAGCGTTATGGCGCGATTGGTATGATTATTTTCCATGGGAAAATCATTTGGCTGGCGCGCCTGCTATCATTACGCGCTTTATTGTGCCTGCATTATTGACTTGGGCAGATGCTGCAGTAGATACGACTGCCCAGCATCGCCGCCGTCAGCGCATCCGCTTATGTTGGGGTGTGGGTACGGAGTTTTTGCAAGACGATGAAGATAAAGATAAAAATAAAGAAGGTCATCCTGAATTAAGCGACAATCATGAATATGATAGAAACGAGTACGCAAGTAGTGAGTCCGCAGGTAGTAACTATGAGTATGAATGGGTTGCAGAGCATGTGTTGCTGCGTTATGAGATGCTATACGAAGCCGGTCTGATTCCGGAAGCGCCCACTTATCCGCCTACTTACTTATCCAATGATCAGCCTAATAAATTGCCAGCGGATTGGTCACAAATGATAGGCGTGCCGATGTACTACGACCATCGCCGCGTGATTGCCACTGCCATCTCAAGGCTACGAGCAAAGATTGAGTATCGGCCCCTTATCTTTGGCTTGATGCCTGATGTCTTCACCTTATCGCAGCTACAACAAAGTATTGAAGCTTTATCAGGGATGCGTTTGCACAAGCAAAACTTTCGCCGTCTACTGGATTCGCAAAATTTAGTCATGCCGACCGGAGAGAGCAGTAATGCTCAGCGTGGTCGCCCAGCGAAGCTATTCCGCTTCCGTCATGATATTGAATTACAAAGCTTATTGATGGATAGCAAGTTGCCCAAACGTAAATAGCTTTTATAGCTGTTCAAAACATAGCCAGTCCAAACATAGCCAGCCCAAAAAATAAACTAACATGGTCAAACTCCTCAAGTCTGCTAATGTAGTACCTAGCGTCGTCATAATATAGTCAGTTCAAAATAAAAAAGAGTCGTTTATACGACGTGCTACTGGTATAAATTTTTCTGGCGTGCGGTTCGCAAGCGGGACAGAGGCTGCAAAAAATTCACACCAGTAGCACTGTGTCGTTTTTAAATTAGATTAACTATACTAACAATAGTCTGTTTCGTTATTTTTAAAAAGTGCTGCTCTATCTTGCGACCAGACTTGTTTTATCTTGCGAGCGCGCTTGCTTTACGCTATATTTATGCTCACTTTGAGTTTAAATAGTTAGATTTTGATAAGTGGTATAGTCGATTAAAAATAAAAGAGAGTCATTTGTAGCAATGCGCCGTTTCTAAATTGGATTAACTATACTGATATTAATAAAAAGCAAAATAAGGGGCAAAGATGACAACCAAACCAGAGCCAGCGCTAGATGAAGTGTTACTCAAGCCATTGGTAGAGGCGGCATTGACGGAAGATTTGGGGCGGCGCGGTGATGTGACTTCGCAAGCAACTATTCCGGCAGATATGCAAGCGCAATTACAGATAAAAGCACGGCAAGCCGGCGTGATTTGCGGGATGGACTTGGCGCGCTTATCTTTTGCATTGCTTGATACCCATATTGAGTTTGTAGCAAAGGTTGTAGATGGTGAGAGGGTTGCGGCTGATACGGTATTGGCTACCGTTCGCGGTAATGCCCGTCATCTACTAACAGCAGAACGAACTGCACTGAATTTTATGACTCATCTGAGCGGTATTGCTACCGCTACCCGGCAAATTGTCGATAGCGTAGCAGATTATCCAGCGCAGATTACTTGTACTCGTAAGACTATCCCAGGACTGCGAATCGCGCAAAAGTATGCGGTACGCTGCGGTGGTGGACGCAATCATCGACTAGGATTGGATGATGCGATTTTAATCAAGGACAATCATATTGCGATAGCAGGTGACATTACTACTGCTATTCAACAAGCACAAGATTTTGCCGGGCATTTGATTCCGATTGAGGTCGAAGTTGATAACTTGGTGCAATTAGAGTTGGCATTACAGGCGGGCGTGAGCTTAGTATTATTAGACAATATGTCGCCCGAAATTTTGCAGCAGGCGGTAGCTATGTGTCAAGGACGAGCAAAAACCGAAGCATCAGGCGGTATTACCCCAGAAACAGTGCAAGCTGTGGCAAAAACGGGCGTTGATTTTATCGCCATGGGTTATCTGACTCATAGTACCACCGCGCTTGATATCGGCCTTGATTTTAGTGCATAGGATTAAAAGCACTGTTGTTTGCCGGTTTAATAATCATTTAATCATCGTTTTTAAGTTAAATTTTAATCAATATACGCGACTCTCAACTTAATAGGGGCTATCGTAGGCTGGCGCTTTTAGCCCAGTCAATCGTAACCATTTGCCAAAAACGCTGGGCTAAAGCCACAGCCTACGCCAAAAATTATGATAGTTGAGAGTGGGGTTCAATATAGTTAATTTCATTTAAAAACGGTACCAGTGCTACTGGGATGCTACTGTAACAAACGTTTTGCAGCATCGAAACACGCTTGCGAACCGCACGCCAGAAAAATTTATACCCGTAGCACGTTGCTATAAGTGTATTTCTTTTATTTTGAACCGACTATAGACAAGCGAGCGCTCAGTGAATACTGAAATTATTAAAATTATCTTAGCCTTTATCAAAAAGTGCCGTAAAACCACGTCGTTCTAGGGCGTGGATGTAAGGCATTTCTAGTTAGGTACTTGCTGTTGGTCGATATATTGTCTAATAACTTCAATTGAAGCCCCGCCACAGCTTGAAGCAAAATAACTGGGCGACCACAGTGCGCTACCCCAAAGTTCTTGATTGATAGAAACGTAGTTTTTTTTACGAATCATTCTGCTAGACACCCCTTTTAAGCTATTTACTAAAGATGAAATGCTGACTTTTGGCGGGTAATTAACCAAAAGATGCACATGATCTTCTTCACCATTAAACTCTACGAGCTGAGCATTAAAATCCTGACAGACCTGATTTAATATTAAGCTCAGTTCATCTAACCCCTCTTTGGTAAATACTTTTCCTCTATATTTAGTAACAAAGACCAAATGAACGTGAAGATTATAAACAACGTGTCTACCACGCCTTAATGTGTTTGACATACCATTAGACCAAATGTAAAATAACATTAAATCATTATAGTTTAAACCATGAAAACACTCAAGCTACGTATCAAAGATAAGCACGCCAATCAGTTAAATAAGCTGTCTGGCGCGGTGAATTTTGTGTGGAACTATGTGAATGATTTGAGTTTTAAGCACTTACAACGCACCGGGCATTTCTTTTCAGCATACGATATAGCAGCCTATACCAAAGGCAGCGGTGAATTTCTAAATCTGCACAGCCAAACCCTTCAAGCGATCACTGAAACCCATGCCAAAAGCCGCAAGCAATTTAAGAAAGCAAAACTGAATTGGCGCACTAACAACCCTAAAGCCAAGCGTAAAAGCTTAGGCTGGATTCCTTTTAAAAAATCGGCCATCAAGTATTTAGGTGTCAAGAAGGCGGGTAAGAAAAGCCTTAAATCCACCATTCAATTTAGTCTTACCAAAGGTAAAAAGCTGACTATTGATGTGTGGGATAGCTACAATTTAGCCCTCTACACCATCAATACTTGTGAATTAATACAAGACAGTCGTGGTCTTTGGTATGCGTGCGTGACGGTTAAAGAGTTTCCAAAGATTGAGCGCGGTACTGGTGAGGTTGGTATCGACTTAGGGTGCAAGGATTCAGCGACGACAAGCGACGGTGACACCTTAGTAACCAAATTAACCCATAAATACGCATCAAAACTAGGCATCGCTCAACGCGCTAAGAATAAAAAGAGGGTCAAGGCCATTCATGCCAAGATCAAAAACACCCGCCAACACCTGATCCATGCTTTTACCAGTAAACTCGTCAAAGATAATAACGTAATCATCGTTGGTAAGCTTCAATCAAAATCATTCACCTCAACCAAACTAGCCAAATCCGTCTATGACGCAAGTTGGTTTGAAGTAAAACGGCAACTGACTTACAAATGCGAGAACGCAGGTTGCCAATACTTAGAAGTGAATGAAAGCTACACCACCCAAACCTGTTCGTGCTGCGGCTCACGCCAAAACAGTCCGAAAGGTAGGACAGATTTGAGAATAAGAGAATGGCTTTGCGAGTGCGGTGTCACTCATCAACGCGACGTTAATGCGGCAAAAAACATTCTCGCGCTCGGGCTTGAGCGTCTAGCAGTAGGAATCACCGTCGTTTAGGGCGGTGAGGAAGTCAAGAGCCGGATTATGGGTATGTTACTGGCAGCAGTTTCCATCGAGATTATCGTCAGCGGACTGCGCACGTTGTTTCCTGATTTGATGTAATGATACTGCTTATTACTGTTAATTCAAAATAGTATTCAAATTAATGTCGCGCTTTATAACAATTTATTAAAGAAGCCATTTAAGAGAAAACCTTTAACTCCACTGCTCGTAAATGCTCAAAGTTGCTTGTTTATCTCTAACAAATCATAGCTACCGCTTTTTTATTTAGCTTTGATATAAATGCCACGCCAAGTACCGTATTAATATCTCTAAATTAAGCCTGTTATGATACCAACTATATCAGGTATCAAATATATAAGCCCTAAAGTACATGCCACACTTTTGGCTGTCGCAAACGGTAATCTTAATAGCGGTAATCCAAAATCCCTCCACCACTCCTATTAATTACCAAAATTTCTCTTCTAAACGCTATCTATAAAAAAATGTTATAGTAACAACCCCTTATTTTTATAGGAGTTAGTGTTGAGTAACAAAAAAATTGCTATATTAGGTTCAGGTCCAAGCGGTTTGGCGCAATTGCGGGCTTTTGAAGCGGCTCGTTTAGCGGGTGTTAAAGATTTGCCAGAGATAGTTTGCTATGAGAAGCAAAATGATATTGGCGGTATGTGGAATTACACTTGGCGTACGGGCTTAGATAAAAATGGTGAGCCGGTACATGGCAGCATGTATCGCTATCTGTGGTCGAATGGTCCAAAAGAATGCTTGGAATTTGCAGACTATTCTTTTGAGGAACATTTTGGTCAGGCTATTCCGTCGTATCCACCGCGTGAAGTGCTTAAAGACTACATTATGGGGCGAATTAATAAGCAAGATATTCGTAAATATATACGTTTTGAATGCCCGGTACGTTGGGTAACTTTTGACGATGAAACAAAGAAGTTTACGGTTACGGTTATGAATCATAAAACCGAGGAACAGGAAACGGAAGAGTTTGATTACGTAATAGTTGCTACCGGTCACTTTTCAACACCGAATATGCCTTATTTTGAAGGGCTAGAAGAGTTTCCTGGCCGCGTTATGCATGCCCATGACTTCCGCGATGCTCTAGAGTTTAAAAACCAAGATATTTTATTGGTGGGCAGCAGTTATTCAGCAGAAGATATTGGTACGCAGTGTTATAAGTATGGCACCAAATCTGTCACTATTAGTTATCGCAGTGCAGCGCTAGGTTATGACTGGCCCGAAGGCATTTGTGAGGTGCCATTAATTACGCATTTTGATGGTAATATGGCTCATTTTGTAGATGGCACTAGTCAGTGTTTTGATGCTGTGATTATGTGTACGGGTTATCTATTTCACTTTCCTTTCTTGCCTGATGAACTGCGTTTGCAAACCCATAACTGCTTGTATCCCGCTAATTTATATAAAGGTATTTTTTGGCAGCCTAACCCGCAGTTGATTTATTTAGGCATGCAAGATCAGTACTTCACTTTTAATATGTTTGATGCCCAAGCTTGGTTTGTACGTGATGTCATTTTAGACCACATTCAATTGCCTGATTTAGCGGCACGGGCAGAAGGTGAACAAAGTTGGTTAGCAGAATATGAACAGGTAAAAACAGTTGATAACGCGATAGATTTCCAAACTAAATATATTCGTGATTTAACCAATGCGACAGATTACCCAGAGTTTGCCGTTGAGAAACAAGCCGATATCTTGAAGCAATGGCAAAAAGATAAGGTCGCAGACATTATGGGATTTAGAGAAAAAGCTTACCGTTCTACTTCAACTGATACCTTAGCGCCCGAACTACCAGAGCCTTGGTTGGATATTCTTGATGACTCACTAGAACACTTTCTGAACTTATCATTTATTAAAAGTAAAAAGACCAAAAAAGTATCCTAAATAAAGGTAAATTGTTTGGTTGCCGTCTTTGTTGATAGCTACCTTTGTTACTATCAATGAGATGATCTACTAAAACCAAATACGTCAATTAGGCGTGTTTGGTTTTTTCATTTTATATGCTTATGTTTATTTTAGCTTTGATATAAATGCCACGCCAAGTACAGCATTAACAATCCTACTAATGCATCTAATACATTCCACGCTTTTGGTTGTGCAAATAATGGTTTTAATAACCGTGCGCCATAGCCCAGTGCAAAGAAAAATACAAACGACGCACTGACCGCCCCACTAGCAAATAGCAGTTTGCTACTCGCTCCGGTTGAAACCATGCCAACTAGCACCAAAGTATCTAAGTAGACATGCGGATTGAGCCAAGTAAAGCCAAAACATAACAGCAGCGCTTTTTTTAAGCTGGTAACCACTTGTCCTTCAGCAGTCAGCGCATGGGACAAGCGCACACTGGCATATAAACTCTGCAAACCATACCCGAGTAAAAATAACACGCCAGCAAATTTGGCTATGTTTACCACTTGCGGGTAGCGCGCGGTCACCGTGCCAAAACCTGCGACCCCAGCAGAGATAAGTAGCGCATCACTGACTGCACAAAACAGACAGATGAAGAATAGGTGTTCGCGTTTGATTCCTTGCTTGAGGACAAAGGCATTTTGTGAGCCAATGGCTATAATTAGGGTCAGACCCAGTAGGAAGCCAGAAAAGTAATCAGTGGGATTCATAATATTTGCTTTTTGGGTAATACAACGGTGACGTTTGCTTACTGGCAGACCAGTAAAAAACTGTTAAGATAAGCCATCTAGTAATCGAGTGCAATAGTAATAAATAGGTGAGGAGCAGAGTAGGTCATGGTCATAAGTTTGACGAGAATGCTACAGTCATTTGGGCAACCACAAGATGACCTGCCGGCTACAGCTGCCAAAAACGCTAAGCAAGCGGCTACTGATATCACAACCAGTAGTAGGAACGGAGACAGTAATAATGGGGTCGATGCTGAGCAAGAGCCCAATCATAACCACAACCACAACCACAACCACAGCCACAACATCGAGTCACCGCTCAGAGCGCCCCAACGTGCTGATCGTATTTGCGATGCGTTAGCGCAAGTGAGTGATATCCGCTCGCCAACCCCACTTACCGATCGCTATTTGGCCAATCGGGCGCAGATGCCACGAAACAATCGCCCTCCTTTTGACCCCGATACCTTATGGTATCTCAAACATGGACGCTGTCCTATCATGACTGAACTTGTCGATGTGGTTGATGAGGCCACCCTAAACGCTATGCCTATTGAGGCAGTAGCTATCTTAGACCGAATTAATGGCAAGCTCAAACGCTATCGCGACTGGAGCCAAGAGCTTAATGAGCAACAACAGCAACAGCACAATGAGCGGCAGTTTGCGATCGATAAGCTGGTGACCGAAAGTATTCCAGAAGCGCTCTATCATTATGAGCAGCTGCTACGCTTTAGCCCGCAGCGTACTAAGAACAGTACCGTACAAGGCAATATGACCGCCGGTGATATGCTGACTGATTTGTTCTTAGAGATTGATTATGAGCTGGATGAATTATTAGATGAGCTCCATCAAACCGTCCTCAACCGCTTGGCCTCTACCCATCGCTATGTCAAAAGTCGCACCAAAAGCTAAGCTTGGTTTCATTCGAGTTTTAATTAGGACCGTACTATGACCCAAATAACTGCCATGTTAGTGATGTTTGTATTATACGGTGTGCTGCCGGCAGCTGGGTTATATCTGGGCTATCGCGGTGTCAAAAAGGTTACCGCGCCCAAGATGCTGGAATACAAAGCCATGCCGCAGTTGGGCTATATTCCTGAAAAAAGCTTACCAGAGACGGTCAAGAACGCACTGGATCAGATTAATAAAAAAGGTGAGAAGCTACGGGTGATTTATGGCGATACCAATAATGATGGCAAAATCGATGATAGGGATACCGTTAACGAAACTTATATCATGATTCAAAATTTGATGGATAAACATATTCCGCAGGCAGTGGCTGACTATCGGCGCTTACATGACTTAGACGGTGCACGTGCTGATACCACTAAGATAAAACACTCTGATGTCACGGGTAAAGAGGCGTTATTAGAAGTACTTAGTACCGTCAACACCCAATTCGATGACTTGCTTGACGCTTCTTATCACCAGGATGGCCAAAAACTACTGGTGGCCAATCGCTATTTACAACAGCGTTTTGACAGTTCGTCCTCTGACCCGCTGGATCAACGGTCTACTAATAGCAATGCTAATGAGGTTAATGAGGAAGTTATTGGCAAGGCTATAGAGAATCCTACCCCTGATAAAACCAGCATCGATAAAATAAAGCTATAAATGATAAGTTATAGACAGTAAAAATGGCTAATAAAGGGTAGACGAACATGAGTATGTTATTAGGCGTTGGAGTACTTACTACGATCACCGTCTTTTATCTGGGTAAAAAAGGCTGGCAAGCGCTACATAAAGCGGTCGGCATTACCCCAGGGGTGCTCACTTATCACGATCCACAAGCGCCAATAACGCTCACTGATATGACATGGCAAAATTTAACCTTAAACAATAAGCATCTAAGTGTGCTAGCAGACAGCCAACTACGTCAGTTGCAACGTATTGATCATAAGGTAGCGACTTATCAAGGTTATCAGCAACATCTACAAGCGCAAAACATAACCCCAGCGATCACCGAACAGCAATTTGTATTGGATAAGCTGCTGCATACCAGGTTAGCAGAGATGTTAGCCAGTCATTATCATTTAGCAGGGGTTAATGGAGGTGCTGACGCTACTACTAGTACTGACATCACTAGTGATAAAGGCACTACTAATGACAGAGGCGTTACTAATGATAAAGGCGCTGAGGCTGGGCAACTCTTACAAGCGGCATTAAATAATATTGACAGCCGTTTAGATGAATTATTAGAGCAGGTGGACAGCCAGCATTTGCAAGACTTACGGGTGATGAAAAATTATATAGACAGCCATAACGCGCCATAAAAAAGCTGCCAGAGCTTAAATATCTTTGGCAGCTTTTTTTATTACGCAGCATTAGTATGCTGCTATTTTAACGTCGATTGTTGCGATCACTAGTGTTACGCGTACCACGATTGGCCGGTTTGGTACTATCGCTAGATTTTGGACCATCGCTAGGCTTGGGCTTTTTATTGTGGTTGCTGTCACTATGTCGAGCTTTAAGTGGCTTGTTTTTGATACGTTCCTGCTTGTCTTTAGCCACGCCGTGTAGACCCGTACCGTAGCGAGGACGTAAGTCTACCATGTCCGTTAAGGTATTAATGTCTTTCCTATCCAGCTCTAAAAAGCGACCGGTACGTAGCTCTTTTGGTAGCGCGATGCCGCCATAGCTGGTTCGTAATAGACGGCTAACCTTGAGACCTTGTGACTCAAATAAACGGCGCACTTCACGGTTGCGACCTTCTTTGAGCTTGACGTGATACCACTTATTGACCCCTTCGCCGCCACCTTCTTTGATATCTTCAAACTGTGCCATACCATCTTCTAGCTTGACTCCATTGGTCAGTGCACGGGTAATCTCTGATGTCACTTCACCCAATACGCGTACGGCGTACTCACGGGTAACTTCATTAGAGGGGTGCATCAAGCGGTGTGCCATCTCGCCATCATTGGTAAATAACAACAGCCCTGTAGATTTGATATCTAAGCGGCCGACCATGACCCAGCGGTCGTGGGTCAATTTAGGCAAGCGTTCAAACACGGTTGGACGACCTTCTGGGTCGTTAGCCGAGCAAATCTCACCTTCAGGCTTGTAATAAGCCAATACCCGGCGACGCTTTTCATTCTCAGCGGTATATTTAATCTGACGGCCATCGACGCGAATCTCGTCGCCTTGCTCAACGCGATCACCAATGGTTGCAGGCGCATTGTTAACGGTTACACGACCCGATTTAATGACTTCTTCCATCTGACGGCGCGAGCCAAGTCCCATACGGGCGAGGGCTTTTTGTAATTTTTCATCTTTCATAATTATATCCTGGAGTCGGTTAGGGTTACATTTCTCAATGTACGAATTTTGGTAAATTAATTTACAGCGGCTATTGTACGCTATTTGGCAGCATTTATACTAACTTGTTCTTTTTTTTGAGAAAAAGTAGCTATTAGGCATTAGGAGAGGTTATCAATTAGCATCTTCCTTAAGTACTAAACTATTTTATAGAGATAAATAATAACCCTTGATTAATTATTAACGACTTATGTTATGATGCGGATTATTTTTGCTACTAATGTAAAGCTAAGTTAATATTATAATGAGCTTACCCTTTATATTATAATATTTGCATTATCGTTGTGATTGATAAGGATTTCTCCTATGCGACAGTCAACCAAGCTATTAAGTGCAGCAGGTTTAATACTTAGCAGTCTGCTTTCTGGCTGTGCCACCACCACCATTAACTCTGGATTACAAGCTGGCGACTTGCCTCCCAGTGGTTCATTTGTTGCAGAGAATGGCATACAGTTTGACGTACAGCCGTTGAGTTTGGCAACACTGCCGCCTAAGCAAGTGGTTCAACCCAGTAGTGACTTAGCACGCCTAGTAAGAACCTCTACTCGAGTGGATTACCGCATTGCTCAAAGCGACATTCTCAATGTTGTCCTTGTGGACTATCCAAACATCAATGCCTCAACCTCGAGTCTAACAGTCGATCAGCAAGGCTTTGTTCAAATTCCTCTAATAGGTCGTATCAAAGCCAGCGGTATGAGTGTCCCGCAATTTACCGCAAATCTACGCGGGCAGTTGCAACGCTATCTAAAATATTCAGATCCCCAAGTAAAAGTTACCGACTATCGCGGCAATAAATTTATTGTTGATGGTGAAGTCAGTAAAATGGGCGAATTTAATATCACCGACGCCCCCGTGTCTCTTTATAGTGCCATTTCTATGGCAGGCGGGGTAACCGCTACTGGGGATTCAGACAACATCGTATTGAATCGTAAAGGGACCAGTTACAACATAAACCTATCCTCACTTCGGCAAATAGGCTCATCGGCCAATCAAATTTATGTACAAGATGGCGACTCAATCCACGTCAATACCCTAGACATTAATAAAGTATATGTCTTAGGTGAGTTTGGACAAGTCGCGCCTGTGCCTATCCTTGAGCAAGGATTGAATTTGGCTCAAGTATTGGGGGAGTCTGCCGGTCTGAACGCCAATACCGCCAACGCTGCCAAAGTATACATCGTTCGTGACCATCCCAGTTACCCGCGTACCAACATCTACTATGTGGACATGCAAACCATTACCAGCTTTCCATTAGCCAATCGTTTTGAGATGCGCCCCAATGACATTGTGTATGTTGATCCGACCGGCTTGACCCGTTGGAATCGTGTTCTTAGTTCGTTGTTACCCTCTTCGTCGGCAATTAGAAGTTTTGGTCTCTAGGTAGATACACATTAGGTAGATACGTATTATGAGTTTTAATAACATCTTAGTGGTCTGCGTGGGCAATATTTGTCGCAGTCCAATAGCGGCTGCACTCTTAATGAACCATTATCCACAAAAGCATATTGATTCTGCTGGTTTATCGGCCGTCGTCGGCCATGCTGCTGATTCAAAAGCGCAAGAGGTAATGACAGCCCGCAATATAGATATGTCTGACCATATCGCTAAGCAAATAAGCGAAGAGTTGGTCATGACAGCCGATCTAATATTTACGATGTCAGAGAGCCAAACCAAATGGATCGAAGATCGCTGGCCGCATTGCCGCGGTAAAACCTTTAGGATTGGTCATTGGATTGACAAAGATATTGCCGATCCTTATCAGCACGATAAATCAGCATTTGAGACTGCCGAAAAAGATATCGTTGATAGTCTTGAGCGGTGGACTGATAAAATCAGCTAAACGACTACCATTAAGTGATGAATATATAGTTATGAATACAGATGCGAATAACCTATCGAAGCCTGCGGCAGAAAACAATAATGATATTGATTTATTAGCTTTGTTATCGGTATTTTTACGTGGCTGGAAAACCATACTCTTTTTGGCTTTGTTGGGTGTGCTTATAGGTGTGCTATACAGCCGCTATGAGAATCCTACTTTTAAGTCAGATGCTCTGATACAGATTGAGGAGCAGTCACAAGGCGTTTCATCAGCACTAGGTTCAAGTAATCTGGTGTCGTCAAATTCTGGCCCGGCTCAGACAGAAGCACAGTTAATAAAGTCACGTATGGTACTAGAGCCAGTGGTTGACCTGTTACACTTAGGTATTCGGTTAAGTGATCCTACCGTCAACGGCTTAGATAGAATAAAAAGCAACCATACCAGTACTCAACTAAGTACCCCTAAAGGAGTACTGTTAGAGACTGAAGACGGCCGAGTGCAAGTCAGTCAATTTGAGGTCTCACAAGCATACTTGGATCGGTCTTTTACCTTAGTGAGATCCGGCTCTGATGCTGATGGGGGTTTTACACTTAGCAATGGCCTTGATGATTTTAAGGGACAACTGAACCAACCACATCGCTTTAGAGGCTCAAACGGTATCATTCAAATCACAGTGAATGACTTACCCGCTAGCAACCACCCTATCAATATTGCCAAACAGTCACTACAGAATACCACAGATGCTATAAACGGGGCTTTGACAGTAACGGAAATCGGTGGAGATACCGGTATTCTCCAGCTGTCACTGATTGGCTCGAATCAGCAACAAGTGAGTTTAATACTAAGGCAGATTATTGTGTCTTATATTGATCAAAACCAATCTCGAGGCTCTGAGGAAACCACCAAAACCATTAAGTTTATGGAAACCCAAATACCTTTATTAAAGCAAAAGCTGGAAGCTTCTGAAGCCGTCTTTAATAAGTTCCGTGAAGAGTCTGGCACCATCGATATTGGTCAAGAAGCAGGAATTTTAGTGGGACAAAGCGCTGAAATTGATTCTCAAGTTAATGAGCTCAAGCTTAAAAAAGCAGATTTGACCACTTACTATACCGAAGAGCATCCACTGGTCATTCAAATAAACGATCAAATTGAAGTCTTGAACAATAGGCAACAAGAAATAGAAGATAGAGTGGCAGATTTACCTGAGATACAAAGAGAGTTTCTAAAATTATCTGAAGATACGGGTATTAATAGAGAAATTTATCTCACCATGCTCAAAAATTATCAACAACTAAAAATTGTTAAAGCAGGTCAAATTGGTTACGCCCGTATTATTGACCTGCCTATCAGTACCTATCGGACTATCGCCCCTAAGAAGCAACGGATAGTAATGCTAGCGACATTATCGGGGCTAATGCTGGGAATATTGTTGGTATTCCTTAGAAGCTTGCTCAGAAACACGGTCAAGGACCCTGATCGTGTAGAAGCAAAAACAGGGATACCGGTGATTGCCACGATTCCGCGCTCACCATCGCTATCCCGGCTGTCAAAGAATAAAAAAGTGCCAAATCGACTGCTGGCTTATGCTGACCATAATAGCTTAAGCTATGAAGCCATAAAAAGTTTAAGAACACACTTGATGTTCGGCATGCCCACAGAAGGCAAGGCCGGCCAGCGTGCTAAGGTAATACTTATTTCAGGTGAAAGCCCAGGGGTAGGCAAATCATTTATCTCTGCCAACCTAACAGAGGTATTTGCCCAACTCGATAAAAAAGTCTTGATCATAGATGCAGACATGCGCCTAGGCGAGTTGCATAAGATGTTTAATATGGAGCAAAATAACGGGCTGGCAGATTATTTATCGCAGAGCAATGGTAGCGAGCAAGTAGATAACACATTAGCTACCTTTATCCATCCTACTACTATGGATCATATTGACCTTATGCCCAGAGGTCAGCAGCCACACAATCCAACCTCACTGCTAGCGGGTGATAAGTTTGGTGGCTTGATGGCGCAGCTGAATGCTCATTATGATTATATTATTATAGATTCTCCGCCTATTTTGTCGGCTTCAGATGCCGTGATACTGTCACAATATGCTGATAAAGTGCTGATGGTCACTCGATATAACAAATCGATAGAGGGACAGTTGGTTTACGCGATCAACCAATTGACCAAAGCACAGGTGCAAGTCGATGGTATTATCCTTAATGATGTACAACAAGGCGTTATGGATAAATATAGCTATCACTATAGTTATGCGTATGGCCATAATAAGTAGCTGTTGCATCGATTAGTAACTGTTACATTAATGGGTAATATTTTTCAACGGGACAGTATTTAAAAGGGCGCTATGACAAACATTAATAATATTAAGATAGCGGTGATTGGTCTTGGCTATGTGGGTCTACCGCTCGCTGTTGAGTTTGGTAAGCACCATTCAGTCATTGGTTTTGATATTAATACTAACCGTATCAATGAGTTAAAGTCAGGCACCGATCATACGCTAGAAGTCAGTAATGAAGAGCTAGCACAGGCCACACAGTTGAGCTATAGCTCGGATATTGCCGCGCTAAAAGACTGTAACTTTTTTATTGTCACGGTCCCGACGCCTATCGACGACTATAAGCAGCCCGACTTGACGCCATTAATAATGGCATCAAGGGCTATTGGTGGTTTGCTCAAAAAAGACGATATTGTGGTCTATGAATCAACCGTCTATCCTGGTGCCACTGAGGAAGTCTGTATCCCTGTATTAGAGCAAGTCTCTGGATTGATCTTTAATCAAGACTTTTATGCCGGCTACAGCCCTGAGCGTATCAACCCTGGTGACAAAGAGCACCGCGTTACTAATATTCTAAAAGTTACCGCAGGCTCTACTCCTGAAGTCGCAGACTTCGTTGATGAGGTATACAACTTAATTATTACCGCAGGTACCCACAAAGCACCAAGTATCAAAGTAGCAGAAGCGGCCAAAGTCATCGAAAATACCCAAAGAGATGTCAATATTGCGCTAATCAATGAGTTAGCGGTTATCTTTAATAAGATGAATATAGATACCGAAGCGGTACTAGAAGCCGCCGGTACCAAATGGAACTTCTTGCCATTTCGCCCAGGACTAGTGGGGGGGCACTGTATCGGGGTCGATCCTTATTATTTAACTCATAAAGCACAGGCCATCGGCTATAACCCAGAGATTATTCTCGCTGGACGTCGCTTGAATGACAGCATGGGTGAGTACGTGGTCACCCAATTAGTCAAGACCATGATCAAAAAACGTATTCAAGTCGAAGGCGCGAAGGTACTAATCCTGGGGCTTAGCTTTAAAGAAAACTGCCCAGATGTACGTAATACTAAAGTAATCGATATCGTGAATGAGTTACAAGAATATAATATTGAAGTCGATGTTTATGACCCTTGGGTGAATACGGCTGAAGCCCAGCGCGAATACAACATCACTCCTGTGAGTGAACCAGTAGTGAATGATTACGACGGCATCATCTTAGCCGTCGCCCATCACCAGTTTGTGCAAATGGGAATAGACAACATTCGTGCCCTTGGCAAAGACGAGCATGTCCTCTATGATCTAAAATATGTCTTTGCTAAAGATAAGACCGATATCCGACTATAAATATTGAGTTCATATGATAAGCAATTGGGAAAATAATAATGATACAGACACAGACAGCCTATGAACAAATTAAGCAAACACTGGCAAATGAGCCAAAAACCTGGCTGGTCACTGGGGTAGCCGGGTTTATAGGATCGAACTTACTCGAGACTTTACTACTGCTTAACCAAAAGGTAGTGGGTTTAGATAACTTCGCTACAGGCTTTCAGCATAATTTAGATGAAGTACAAAGTCTAGTGAGTGCGCAACAATGGCAGAATTTTACCTTTATAGAGGGCGATATTCGTAATCTTAAAGATTGCCAAGCGGCGTGTACCGGTGTGGACTATGTCTTGCATCAAGCGGCCTTAGGCTCGGTACCGCGCTCTATCGCTGATCCTATTGCTACTAATGAGACCAATATCTCCGGCTTTTTAAATATGCTAACGGCAGCCCGTGATGCCCAGGTATCAAGCTTCACCTATGCGGCCAGTAGTTCAACCTATGGTGACCATCCTGCGCTACCAAAAGTCGAGGACGCTATTGGCAACCCGCTATCGCCCTATGCAGTCACTAAGTACGTCAATGAGCTCTATGCCGATGTGTTTGCTCGCACTTATGACTTCAATACCATTGGTTTGCGTTATTTTAATGTGTTTGGCAAACGCCAAACCCCCGATGGTGCCTATGCCGCAGTGATTCCTAAGTGGACGGCTGCTATGATTCAGGATGATAAAGTATTTATCAATGGTGATGGTGACACCAGTCGTGATTTTAATTTTATTGAAAACGCGGTACAGGCCAATATTTTGGCAGCAACCGCAAATAGTGACGCTAAGAATCAAGTTTACAACGTGGCAGTCGGTGGACGTACGACGTTGAACACTTTATTTACCGCCTTAAAAGAAAGTCTAAGTAAAAATGGGGTGAGCTATAACCAAGAGCCTGTCTATCAAGACTTTCGTGCTGGCGATGTGCGCCACAGCCAAGCAGACATTAGCAAAATTCAAACCCGATTGGGTTATGATCCGCAGTTTGATATTATCCAAGGCATTGAGAAATCAATGCCTTGGTATGTACAGTCTTTAGCTTAATTTTGATAGTGGGATTTATATGTTTAAGATGATTAGGCAGCTTTTCTCATTGCTTTCCCCTCGGCAAGTAAAGCAGTTTTATATCTTGCAAGTGCTGGTAGTGGTCATGGCTTTTACTGAGTTGTTGGGTATTGCCTCTATAGCGCCCTTTATGGCTCTAGTCGGTGATATTTCTATACTAGAAAAAAGTAATGTCTTTGCAGAATTGTATCAAATGTCTGGCTTAACAGATCCTATGGATTTTGTGTTTTATACCGGTCTACTGGTACTGGTAGCTTTAACAGTTTCTACCCTAGTGTCTATGTTTACAATCTGGAAGTTATCACTCTATGGCGCTAGTGTAGGGATTGAAATTGCGGATCGTCTTTATGCTTATTATATGCAAGAGGACTGGCAGTTTCATGCCAGTGGTAGTAGTGCCCAATTGACTAAGCAAGTATCTACAGAAGCGATGCGCATAACGGGTGGAATAATACAGCCACTGATGCAAATGAATGCCAAAGTGGTTTTAGCGGTCCTTATAGCTGTCAGTATCTTAATTTATAACCCGGTTATAGCGATAGTTGGTTTATTAATATTTGCCATGGCCTATTTTTTACTTTATAAGCTGGTCCGTAACAAGCTAGTCTCCAATGGTCAAAAGATATCTCAAGTCTCTACTGCTCGCTTTAGGTTAATGAACGAAGGCTTTGGTGGCATTAAAGATGTCTTGCTGCTTAATCGTAGCCATGACTTTGTCAAACGTTTTGAAGAAAGTGGCACCATTTATGCTCGCGCGTTAGGATTAAATGCCGGTATAAGTCAAGTGCCGCGCTATTTTATGGAGCTGATAGCTTTTGGTAGCATGATTGGATTAGTACTACTACTGATTCAATGGCATGACGGCAATCTAGGGGCGGTACTGCCAATTTTAGCCGTTTACGCTCTAGCGGCATTCAAATTACTGCCTGCTTTACAGCAAATTTATTCTAGCGTGGCACAAATTAAAGGAAATATAGCGGCGTTTGAAGCGGTCAAAGAAGACCTAGAACAGTCTCTTGATCATAAAAACTCTGTTACTGAAGCAACCATACCCATACGTAAAGATCTAAAGGAAAAAATTACTTTAAGCGATATTAAGTTTGGTTATCCTGGCAAACCAAAACCTGCTGTCAATGGGGTCACTATGACTATTCCTGCTAATAGCGTGGTCGGTTTAGTAGGATCGACTGGTTCTGGAAAGTCTACCTTAATAGACTTATTACTTGGTTTGCTAACGCCACAAAGTGGTCAGTTAACTATAGATGATACTTGCATTACTACTGAAAATAAACGCGCTTGGCAGAACACATTAGGCTTCGTCCCGCAAAGTATTTTCTTAAGTGAAGGCACTATTGCTGAAAATATTGCTTTTGGTTTACCTGCCGCAGACATCGATATAGAGCAAGTAAACAAAACACTCAAACTTGCTCATCTAACAGAGCTGGTTGAACAGCTTCCGGATGGCGTAAACACAAAAGTAGGCGAGCGAGGGGTACAGCTGTCTGGTGGCCAACGTCAGCGTATTGGTATTGCGCGAGCACTTTACCATGAAGCAAAGGTCCTGGTGTTTGATGAAGCAACCAGTGCCTTAGATGGCATTACAGAAAAAATAATCATGGATGCTATACATGACTTTAGCGGTCAAAAGACTATAATCATGATCGCTCATCGTCTGAAGACTGTACAGAAATGTGACATTATTTATTTAATGGATCAAGGAAAAATAGTGGATCAAGGCACATATAAAGAACTGGTAGAAAAGAACTCTCAGTTTAAAGAAATGGCGGAGCATGCTTAATCTTGAAAGACTTTGCGTATAACCAAAATGACTAATGAGATAGAAATGGCGCATATATTTAAAGAACCAACTGAGAGTGCAAAAGGAATCATAGTTTTTACGCATAAGGAGTTTTCTTCCTTTAGTAAACGCTTGAAGGTAAGCAAGTCAGATTTATTTAGGCCGTCTAAATTATTAAAAAAGCAATTATCCAGTCTTTCTCTTAAACATAAGTTTGAAAGTAAATTAGAAGATATAAGTAAGAACTATTACATAGGAGTACATTGGGGCTCTTACTCAAAGGATATCTATTCTCCTAAGTGGGTAGATTTTCATATGACAGCTAAAGGAACAACAACATTTGTTAATCATTCATATATTATACCTTTAAATTCAGCTAACTTTACTCCTAGAGTTATGAAGAACGAAAACGAAAAAAAGTATTGGGACATAATATGTGTTGCCAAAAATGATAATAAAAAAAATTATCCGCAATTAATGAAGGCAGTAAGAAGGATTTATGATTCAGGTTATAATTATAAAATTTTATTTATCATTGCTTCAAATATAAATGAAGCAAAAAATAGCTATTATACTAATATTCTCGATGATTACTATAAGCTCTTTACAGCAAAAGAAAGAGAAAACTTCACAATTATAAAAACACATCCAGAAACGGGCTTTCAAGGCTTTTCATATACCTTTTTGTCTCATCTTTATAACCAGTCTAAAGTATTTACAATATTTTCACAAAGAGAAGGAGAATGTCGTGTCATAAAAGAAGCTCAGCTTTGTGGTTTACCTATTGTCGTTAAGTCAGATTTAGAAGGTGGTGGGCGAGATTATTTAAATAGTAAAAACTCTGTTTACTTCGATAACTACGAAAAAGCACATGAGGCTTTAATTTATACAGTAAAAAACTATAGTGATTTTAGGATTGAAACTACTATTTTGGAACAAGAAATTGGTGAGATGGCTTCCATATTAAAACTGCATAGTTCCTTTAATATATTGTATGAAAAAAATAGTGAAGTTTATGATGAGATTCTATTTAATACTGATAACTTAAACAGAAGATTACCTGCACATTATTTCGATGAGTCAATATCTTGGGCTAGCGAAAATAACTTTAGGTTCTCTACAGCAGATATAGTAAGTAGCAAAATGTTTAGTGATTTCTGCAGTGAGTTAAAATCGGAGTCTTAAATGAAATTTGAGTTTGTATGTCTGAACGTAACATTGAATAGAAAAGAGTTTTCAGTTAAGAGAGCAGAAGAAGGATTTCTAAGCCAGAAAGATGTGGATGTTGTTAACAATAATCTCATTAAGAAATGCTATTGAGTCTCTAGAATTCAATGAATTCTCTAAATTTTTAACTCAATGGAATGAGAAATCTTTTAGTACTTTAGAGGGACACTGGAATAGTTTTTTATAGACTTAATTTTGTTGTTAGTTCTATGATTTTTTATACTACCCTATTTCCTAGCTAAATTGACAGAATACTTTGGAGACCAACATGATTTATTTTTTAAAATTATTTAAAAGAAAGGTACAAAAGGTACAAAGAAAAGTACAGCGAAACACACGTATTTACGTGGTAAAAAAAAGATGTGGTAGTTATGTAGATCGTGTCCAAGTAGGAGGAGTTACCGAATTAACTAAAAATACATTTTTAGGTGATAATGTAAACTTTAATGGATTAATAGTTAGTGGTGGTGGACGTGTGGTTATAGGTGATAATTTTCACTCTGGTCCTGATTGTCTATTCATATGCCAAAATCATAATTTTGATAAAGGTGAAGCAATTCCATATGACTCTACTTATATTCTTAGAGATATTACAATTGAAGATAATGTTTGGCTTGGTAGTCGAGTGATCATATTAGGAGGCGTCACTATAGGTGAAGGAGCTATCATTCAGGCGGGTAGTACCGTTGTTTCAGATATACCTAAGTATGCAATTGCTGGAGGGCATCCAGCTAAATGCTTTAGTGAAAGAAATATTGAACATTATGAAAAATTAAAAGCTGAAGGAAAGTTTCATTAATTTAACTAAATACTTTGAACGTATACTGAACTAGTTCTTTTGTTCTCAGCGAGTGTTTTATGACTTCTATTTTAAATTTAATCGGTAGAGAAAAAGAGCTCTTTACTACTGATATTAGTAATAACTCAGAAGCTCTTGCAGAAATCGTTTCTAGCTCGAAGTTCCTAGTGTTAGGCGGTGCTGGATCTATTGGGCAAGCAGTCGTCAAAGAAATATTTAAGCGTAATCCGCAAAAGCTTCATGTTGTGGACATCAGTGAAAATAATTTAGTTGAGTTGGTACGTGATATTCGCAGTTCTTTTGGTTATATCAATGGCGATTTTCAAACCTTTGCCTTAGATATTGGTTCTATTGAATATGATGCGTTTTTTAAGGCCGATGGTCAGTTCGACTATGTGCTTAATTTGTCTGCCTTAAAGCATGTGCGTAGCGAAAAAGATCCTTATACCTTGATGCGTATGATTGATGTAAATATCTTTAATACGGATAAAACATTACAGCAGAGTATTGATAAAGGTGTTAAAAAGTATTTTTGTGTATCAACAGATAAAGCCGCTAATCCAGTCAACATGATGGGGGCATCCAAACGTATTATGGAAATGTTCTTAATGCGACGTAGTTTGGAAATTAATATTTCTACTGCACGTTTTGCCAATGTTGCTTTCTCTGATGGATCGTTATTACATGGTTTTAATCAACGTTTAGAAAAGCGGCAACCTATTGTCGCGCCTAATGACATCAAACGTTATTTCGTTACCCCGCAAGAGTCTGGCGAGTTGTGTTTGATGTCATGTATTTTTGGAGAAAATCGTGATATTTTCTTCCCTAAGCTCAGTGAAAGTTTACATCTAATTTCGTTCGCTGATATTGCGGTTAAGTATCTCGTACAAAAAGGTTTTGAGCCGGTGTTATGTGAGAGTGAAGATGAGGCACGTGAGTTAGCTAAAACTCTGCCCGAGCAAGGCAAGTGGCCTTGCCTATTCACTGGTAGCGATACCACTGGCGAAAAAGACTTTGAAGAGTTTTTTACTGATGCAGAAACACTTGATATGCAGCGTTTCAGTAATCTGGGTGTGATTAAAAATGAGCCGGTATTTAATGCTGATTTGCTAGCAGAATTTGAAGCCAGTATTGGTTTAATGAAAGATAATTTAGCTTGGGATAAAGACGCTATTGTTGAGCTTTTCTTTAAAATGATCCCTGATTTCGGTCACAAAGAAACAGGTAAGTATCTTGACGGTAAGATGTGAGGTAAAAATGCAAACACAGTTAATCAAGTTGGTCAGAGATATTTATGCTACTAATGAATTTATTCCGCTGCATGCGCCAACTTTTTCAGGTAACGAGCAGGCATATTTAGCCGAGACTATTTCTAGTACTTTTGTATCGAGTGTTGGTAAATTTGTTGATGAGTTTGAGCAAAAAATTCAGGATTTCACCCACACCACACGCGCTATTGCTACTGTCAATGGCACTGCTGCATTGCATAGCGCTTTGCATTTGGCGGGTGTAAAGGCAGGTGATTTAGTACTGACGCAGGCTTTAACCTTCGTAGCAACTTGCAATGCATTGCATCATATGGGCGCTAAACCAGTATTTATTGATATAGAACCAAAAGCTTTTGGCTTGTGCCCTAAAGCGACCTCTGTATGGTTGTTTGAGAATGCAGTATTGGACGTTGATGGCCAGTGTCGTCATAAAGAAAGTGGCGCTGCTATAAAAGCGATTATGCCCATGCACACCTTTGGTCACCCAGTACAGATTGATGAGCTATTAACAATTTGCCAAGAGTGGAACTTAACTCTAATTGAAGATGCAGCTGAAAGCTTAGGTTCTTATTATAAGAATCAGCACACAGGTACTTTAGGACGCTTTGGCGCATTAAGTTTTAATGGCAACAAAGTCATTACTACTGGTGGTGGCGGTATGCTGTTGTGCCGTGAGCAAGATGATGGCGTTAGAGCCAAACATATTACCACTACTGCTAAAACACCCCACCCTTATGAGTTCTACCATGATGAAGCAGGGTTTAATTACCGAATGCCCAATCTTAATGCGGCTTTAGGCTGTGCACAAATGGAGCAGCTTGAGGCCAAGCTTGCAAGTAAGCGAGTTATTGCTGAGCGCTACGCTGATTTTTTCGAGGGTAGTGATTATCTGTTTGTGAAAGAGCCAGAATATGCGCGTTCCAATTATTGGTTAAACGCGATAGTTTGCCCTGATTTAAAAACACGTAATGCTTTGTTAGAAACTACCAATGCACAAGGTGTTATGACACGCCCCGTTTGGCAATTGATGCATCGATTGCCGATGTTTGCCAATGCTTTACGTGGTGATCTTACTCATTCTGAGTATGCAGAAGCTAGATTGGTTAATTTGCCTAGCGCTCCTGTAGGAATTTAATATGAGAAAAATTGCAGTATTTACCGGAACACGAGCAGAATACGGTTTGTTATATTGGCTATTAAAAGACATACAAGCAGACCCCACGTTAGAGTTACAGTTACTTGTATCGGCTATGCATTTGTCACCCGAGTTCGGCATGACCTACCAACAAATCGAAGCGGATGGTTTTGTTATAACCGAAAAAGTGGAAATGTTGCTTTCTTCAGATTCTGCAGTAGGTACTGCTAAAAGCATTGGTTTGGGTGTGATTGGTTTTGCAGATGCATTAGCACGTATGCAACCGGATGTATTGGTTATTTTGGGTGACCGTTTTGAAGCGTTAGCCGTTGCTCAGGCTGCTATGATTTTACGTATCCCTATTGCTCATATTCATGGTGGGGAAATAACCGAAGGGGCGTATGATGACGCCATTCGTCATGCTATTACCAAGCTGAGCCTATTGCATTTTACATCAACTGAAACGCATCGGAATCGTGTGATTCAATTAGGAGAATCCCCTAACCGTGTACATAATGTTGGGGCGGTAGGACTGGATCACTTACAACGCAGTAACTTGATGTCGATTGATGAATTAGCAAGTTCCTTAAATTTTAAGCTTGAGCAGCCTTACCTCTTAGTTACCTATCATCCAGTAACCTTGGCTTCTGAACCCGCTAAAGCGTCTTTTTTAAATTTATTAGCGGCACTTGACCAATTTCCAGAGCTGCAAATTATATTGACTTACCCGAACGCTGATGATGGTGGCAGGGAGATTATTCCTGTTCTAGAAGCGTATGCGAAAAAACAGCCACAACGTGTATTGGCAATACCTTCTTTAGGCCAGTTGCGCTACTTAAGTGCCGTAAAACATGCGGCAGCTGTTATGGGTAACTCTTCTAGTGGCATTATTGAAGTCCCTTCTTTTAAAGTACCAACGGTTAATATTGGCGAAAGACAGCGTGGGCGCTTAGCTGCTAATAGCGTTTTTCCTTGTACAGCTGATACGGATGCTATCGTTACCACGCTTAAAACAGCATTAGATGCTGATCTCAGTCAAGTAGTGAATCCTTATGGCAAAGGTGATGCAAGTGGCACAATTTTAGAGCATCTAAAGCTTGCCAAATTAACCGAAATAAAGACATTTTATGATCTTCAAGGAGTTACCTGATCATGGTAAAAATTATTGCTGAAGCGGGTGTTAACCATAATGGTAGTAAAGATTTGGCTTTTAAACTGGTTGATGCCGCCCATGCAGCGGGTGTTGATATTGTAAAGTTCCAAACCTTTAAAGCTAAAAATCTAGTAACCAAAAGTGCTGAGCAGGCGGAATATCAAACACGCAACACAGGTGTTGCTGAATCACAATTTGAGATGCTAAGTCGACTTGAACTGGATTATGAAACCCATCAAGAATTGATCGCTTATTGTGCTGAGCTTGGTATTGAATTTCTTTCCACCGCTTTTGATATAGAGAGCTTGCAGTTTTTAGTAAACGATTTGAAATTAAAGACCCTAAAAATTCCATCAGGTGAATTGACGAATGCGCCTTTTGTATTGGATCATGCACGAACAGGCTGTGATCTGATTGTCTCGACAGGCATGGCCAGTTTAGCTGAAGTTGAAGCTACTTTAGGTGTTATTGCATTTGGTTTGACTACTACAGACGGCTCAAAGCCTAGTGAGCAAAATTTTGCAGCAGCCTATATTAGTGAGGCAGGTCAAGCCGCACTTAAGTCTAAAGTGACACTATTACATTGTACGACTGAATATCCGGCACCTATCAATGAAATTAATCTTAATGCTATGCAGACTTTGGCGTCAGCTTTTAAACTGACGGTTGGTTATTCGGATCACAGTGCCGGTATTACCATTCCTATAGCGGCTACCGCTTTAGGCGCTCAGTTAATCGAAAAGCACTTTACCTTAGATAAAACGCTACCTGGCCCTGATCATAAAGCATCATTAGAACCTGATGAATTAATTGCTATGGTGAAAGCTATTCGTGATGTTGAGCAAGCCTTAGGTAATGGTGTTAAAGGCCCACAACCTTCAGAGATAAAGAATAAGCCAATAGCACGTAAAAGTCTTGTAGCTGCTAAAAACATTAAATATGGTGATTTATTTAGTTCAGAAAACTTAACAACAAAAAGACCTGGCACTGGATTGAATCCAATGAAGTATTGGGATCTACTAGGCCAGTCTTCTTTGCAAGATTATAAAGAAGACGAAATTATTTAAGCTTAAATAATATTAAATTTGGGTGTTTATATGAAAGTAGGATATTTTGCAGATGGGCCTTGGTCGCACGAAGCTATAGAATTGCTAGTCGATAAAGTAGATTTAGTTTTCATTGTCCCGAGATATGATACCCAAGATCCAGTTCTAAAAGAATGGGCTGAAAAGCTTGGTATACCATATTATCCAGTTGCTAATGTAAATACTAAAGAGTTTATAGAGTGGTTAAACTCTTTTGATGCTGACTTGTTTATATCAATGTCGTTTAATCAAATACTGAAGAAAGAAATACTTAAAGCTTCAAAAAAAGGATTCATAAATTGTCATGCGGGCGCTCTACCTTTCTATAGAGGTAGAAATCCTTTAAATTGGGTTTTGATTAATGGTGAGAAAGAATTTGGTATCACAGTTCACTATATTGATGAAGGGATAGATACTGGAGACATAATCTTACAGAAAAAATATGAAATAAAAAATCATGATAATTACTCTACTTTATTAGATAAAGCTATAAAAGAATGTGCTTTATTATTAGCAGAATCAGTAGAATTGATAGAAAAAAATAGTGATAAAGTGATAATCCAATCATCTATACATCCAGTTGGCACATATTATGGAAGACGAATAATAGGTGATGAACTGATTGATTTTTCATGGAGTGCAAAAAGACTATTTAATTTTGTGAGAGCTATAACACTACCAGGCCCTGGTGCAAGATGTAATAGTCCACAGGGAGAAATAGCGGTTCTAGAATGTGAGTTGATTGAAGGTGCACCTACATATATAGCCACTGAAGGTGAAGTTGTTGGTATAAAAGATAGTGGTGTGGTTGTGAAAGTAGGTGACAGCACTATCTTAATAACAAAATATGCAGAAATTAATAACGAAGAACTGAAGATAGTAAAAAAGCCGTCTTTTAAAATTGGTACAAGACTGCGTGGTAAGTAAAATTTATAATAAACACCATAAGGCTTATAAATGAATGATTGGAAAGGTGTTATTTTAGCGCCTAGCGCGACAATTCGTGATGCAATGCGCACCATTGATGAAGCAGCACTACGTATTGCACTGGTTTGTAATGAGCAGCAAACCTTGCTCGGGACGGTGACCGATGGTGATATCCGTCGTGGTCTATTAGCAGAATGTGATATGCACGATCCTATTACTCAAGTAATGAATACAAACCCCGTTGTCATAAAATTAACTGACACGCGGCAACAACGTATAGCGCTTATGGATAAGCATGATTTGTTGGCTTTACCTGTCACCGACGATAATAACTGCTTAGTTGGATTAGAGACCTTGCATCAAGTTTTACAACCAAAAAAACGTGACAACCCAGTATTTATTATGGCGGGTGGTTTTGGTACACGCTTACGTCCTCTAACGGATCATTGTCCTAAGCCTATGCTACGTGTGGGTGATAAGCCGATGCTAGAACATTTAATTGATCAGTTCATTGCATTTGGTTTCCACGATTTCTATATTTCTACTCACTATATGCCAGAGCAAATTAGTGATCATTTCGGTGACGGTAGTGAGTGGAACGTAACGGTTACTTATATTCATGAAGAGGCACCATTAGGTACTGGAGGCGCTTTAGGCTTGTTACCAAAAAACCTACCTAAGCTGCCACTAATAATGATGAATGGTGACGTGTTAACTAAAGTAGATTTTAAGCGTTTGCTGGATTGTCATGAGCTAAACCAGTTTGATGCCACTATGTGTGTACGGGAATTAGAACATAAAATATCTTTTGGTGTAGTAGAAAGCGAGGACGATTTAATTACTGCAATGGTTGAAAAGCCAACCTATCGTTATAATATTAACACAGGTATATACGTCTTAAGTCCTGAATGTGTAGCCTCTGTTAAGCCAAATATTAAGATAGATTTACCTACTTTGCTTGCCCAGAGAATGGATCAAGAAGAGAAAATTGGTATTTATACTAGCTACGATTATTGGTTAGATATTGGACAAATGGCTGATTATCAAAAAGCGCAGCAAGATATTAAAGGTCTGCTTTTATGAATATAGCTATTATTCCTGCTCGTGGTGGTAGTAAGCGTTTACCAGGTAAAAATATAAAGCTCTTAGCAGATAAGCCTTTGATTGCGTGGACCATCGAAGCCGCATTAGAAAGTAATATTTTTGACCATGTATTCGTAAGCACTGATAGTGATGAAATTGCACAAGTGTCTAAAGAGTTTGGCGCTGAGGTTCCATTTCTAAGACCAGCAGAGATTGCTACAGACAACGCTACAACTAATGATGTAGTAACTCATTTGGTCGAATGGTTCGAAAAAGAGCATAACAAAGAGGTGACTACGATAGCGATTCTTCAGCCTACCTCACCGCTACGAAATGCTCAGCACATAAAAGAAGCAATGCAGTTGATGAAAGACAAAGCTGCGAAAGCAGTGGTTTCAGTTTGTGAACTCGAGTACCCTATCCAGTTTTGTAACCAGCTAGATGCTAACGGCTCAATGAACGGATTTATAAAGAAAAGTGATATGAAGCGAACACAAGATCTTGAACCTTACTATAGATTAAATGGTGCTCTATATTTTTTCTCTCGAGATTATGTGAATAAATTAAGTGAACTTTATAGTGAGGGTACTTACTCATACGTAATGAACTCGCGGACATCAGTAGATATTGATACAGAAGATGACTTCAATTTGGCTACATATTATATAATTCAAATAAATGAGAAACTATCTTGAATAACCTTTATATTGTTGAATCTCCATTGCAGGTACTATGTGCACTTGAAGTTTCATTAGGAAAGAAAGATGAAGTTCATAATATAATAGTTAGAACATCTGGTGGAGTCAATATCAGAAACGATGACCAAATACTAAATTTAGTTAATAAGTTTAGTTGGAACTCTAAAACCATAATTAATAATAAACCGAATCCTGGACGTTATTCTATTCATTTTGAAAATAAATCTCTCCTTGCTGATATAGCAAATAAATATAAGGGTAAAATAAAAAATTTATATATTGGAGAGTTTCGTTCTTCTTTTATGCATATGGCTAGAGTAGCGGTTGAAGCACCAAATGTTACTTTGCTTGACGATGGTGCAGTAAGTGTGAGAATTATTAATAACTATATAAATAAAGGTTGTTATTGTCCTTTCAGCTCTTTTTGTCCTGAAAATAAATTTAAAAAATTAGTTTATAAACTAATTTATAGAAAATATATTAATACTGATATCTTAAATAAAAGAATTAATGTATTAACAGCTTTTTCTAATCAAGAAAGTAATAATATAGAAAAATTAGTATTTAGTAACATTAAAAAACTACTTAAAAAAGAAAGATATATTGATAGTTCTTTAGTTTACTATTATGGATCCAAATACAGCGAAGTGGGAATTATTAGTCAGGATTACGAGCTTCTATTCTTAAAAAGAATAAAAAATTTTTATGATTTCAAAAATAAAAAAATTATTTATTTTGCACATAGAGAAGAATCGGAGGAAAAGTTAGATTTATTTTCTAAAGAATTAGATATTAAAGTTATTACTTCAGGCACTATGGCTGAATTATATTTACTGGAAAGTAAAGTCTTACCAGTTGAGATTTCTGGTGCATACACAAGTATTTTAAATAACGTAAAAGTTATTTTTCCTGAAATTTCTTTACGGAGTTTTAAGCTAAAACCAGAGCAAGTTGGCTATAAATGGCGTAAAGACATTGGTTTGGTATATGATTACTATCAAAAATTGAATATACCTATAGAGGAATGATATATGGATTCTTTTTCAGCTGAATAAAAAATAGGGTAATCATTATGATTAATTAAAAATAGTCTATTCGTTATTATAACTCTACTTGTTAAACTGAATGAGAAAATCAAGAGGACAGTTTTTACTGAATATTTAATGGCTACTAATAATAAAAGAAAGACTATTATAGACTCAGTAACTCATTTTAATTTAGCCTCTTAAAAAACTTCACTGCTTTTAGTATACTTGAGGCAAGCTATAATATTTTTGTTTAGTGTTATGAGTTTAAAGGTACTTATATCTTTGATACAGTTCCATCCATTTAAACTCTTTCAATATAACTTAAGGTGCAAACTTTACAAAGCTAGAGGAGCGTAGACATTGGAAAATGTATCAGTAGTGATACCCAGTTATAGATCAGAAAAACTAATTTCTAGAACTATATTGTCAATTCTAGATTCTGGGGTACTTTCTAGTAACATATTTGTTATAGAGGATGGAGTCTTCGATAATACTGGAGATGTATTAAGAAAAATATCTGGAATTAATCATATTTCATATAAACAAAATAAAGGTGCTCCCTATGCTAGAAACTTAGGGTTAAGTAAAGTTGAGACAAAATATGTAATGTTCATAGACTCCGATGATTTTGTTTCTGAATCGCTAATTATAGGTTTAGTCAATTCAGCAGAAAAAGATAATGCTGATATGGCATTTGGACCATGGAGGCTGAATGGTGATAGCATTCCTCAAGGTGAGTTATGTCAACCTCCAAATTTAAGTACTAGTGATTGGGTTTTGCACTGGATAAATAGTGAATACGTGCCTACATGTAGTGTTTTATGGAAAACAGAGAAAGTAGTAGAAATAGGAAGGTGGGACGAAAAGCTAAGGAAGAACCAAGATGGGGAGTTAGCAGTCAGAGGACTAATGAGCACGACCAACTTATCAATAAGCACACAAGGTTATAGTACTTATTGGCAACATAATTCTGAGTTTAGAGTAACTAATGCTTCTATTGAAGATAAACTATTCGCTTCAAATTTAGTATACACCAATGTACTAAATTGGATTAATACTGATAAAGCTTTAAAAAAATATAGTATTGAGTTGGGGCTTTACTGTTGTAAAACTGCTTGGATAGCTCAAGCTAAAAACTTAGAGACAGTATCTAATGAGTGGCTTTTAAGAGCAGAAAATTTAGGCTATAAAAGTAAAGGCTATGGTAATAAAACGAAATACCTATCAGCTTTATTTGGTTTCCGTTATGCTGTTTCTATCCATTCTAAGTTGAAGGGTAGTTATTCCGCTTTAAAACGGATTCATAGAGCATAGATTTAACTCTCTTAAAAGACACTATAAACTAAACTCTTATTACAAATAATCATAGCGTATTTTCACTGATTTTTTAAAAGTTATTTTCAGCTATAAATATTCGCAGAAAAATTTTATAACTATTTCGGTTATTGTTGAAAAAACTTTATTTATATAAAAAATTAATTTTAATGATTGGTAAATTAAATGATTGTGCTGAAATAAAATATATTAAGTAAAATAACTTATTGAAAGAAATTAATTACTTAGATTTATTGATAGTTTTATATCTCGATATATCACAGTGTGGAATAGGTATGTTATTTACAGGAACGAACAATGAGTATTTTAAAGTCTGATACAACAGTTATCATAACGACATATAATGATAGCGTAACAGATTTACGCTGTGCATTAAAATCAACAATCAATCAGAGTCTACCTCCAGAACAAATTTTAGTTGTAGACGATGGATCTGATACTAATACAGCTGAGAAGGTTGTATTGACTGAACAAATTGCCTCTATTGTGCCAATAACACTTTTAGTAAAAAAAAATGGAGGTCCATCATCAGCCAGAAATTATGGTTTACAGCGCTGCTCTACAAGTTATGTAACGTTTCTTGATTCCGATGATGAAATGCTTGAGTCAAATATTCAAACAAAAGAGAGCTGCTTAAGTTCGCTAGGAGATGATTATTTTGGAGTGTATGGAACATACATAAAAAATCCAGGTGGATTGCATGAATATATCGATCTTGACGGCTTATTAGATACAGATTTAGTCGAAAAAACAAAGGGTATTCCAGGTGGTGTTCCTACCTATTTATTTCGTACGAAATATCTGACTGATATAGGTGGATTTGATGAGTGCCTATCTAATAATGAAGATTTTGATCTGATTATTAGGCTTGCAAAAAAGGGTCTGAAGATCAAGGGCAGTCTCGGGGCGGGATTTATTCGTAATTTTAGATACGGCTCTGTTAGTAGAAATAGTAAATATTTTGAAACATATACAGAAGTAAATAAGTTTTTGGTTAAAGCTGAAATTAATAATTATTTCTCGAAAAATGAGTTGGCAGAACGTAAAAAAGGTAACGAAACTTGGCTTGGTCGTAAGCTACTAATGAAGAGTGGTCTACGCAAGCAGGGGTTGATTCATCTTAATAATGGTTTCGATTATTCAAACCCTAAAAGTGTTAATCAGTATATTGCATTTATTCTTGCTCGAAGTAGTCGCATTATTTTTAAGCTTTGAAATTTTAAATAGGCAGGGTTAAAATATTTTATACTAATTGAAAGTATTTCTATAAGTAATCACTATTATATGACTAAGTGTTCATTACTTAACATAAATGTGATGATACATTTATAGTGATGGAAAGCTTACGTATTTTTATTTTACTAGCTGCTTCAGGGTTTTGATTAAAACATATAAGGTAATAGTATCAATTTCAAATATTATTTAGTAAAAACTCTTATTTTAAGTAATCAATATCACTATAATATTTTTAGAGTTGTACTCTAACATCGAGGAGATCTTAAGTTTACTCGGTTTCAAAATTAAGCTATTAGTATTTTAATGAATCTAATTAAGAGGCTGTATTGATGATATGTATTTACTCTCCTAGTGAGAAAATTTGGGGTGGTGGTCAAATTTATATAGAAGGCTTATGTCGCTATATGAATGAAAAAGGCCTGCCAACTATTATCGCAACCTCAGAGCCTGATACATTCTCTTGCCCCACGATAACGATGAACTCGGTCGCTTCAAAAGCCAAGCGATTGTCTAGCTCGCTAAAACTTACAAAGACTCTTAAGCATTCTGGCATTAAAGTTATTGTACTTAATGACCTCTCTTCGCTATGGTTAGCGCCAGTATTTCGATTACAGGGATTTAAAGTAGTATCTCTTCTACATTTGTATTTACAGAAGAAAAATGCAGCTGGACTGGGGCATAGTGATGCTGAATATCATCTGTTAAGGTTCTCTAGCCGTTTTTGTGACAAAGTATTTAGTGTGAATAAAGAGAACCTACAGGCACTTCCGGTCGAAGTAGAGTTTGTGGGTAACTTTATATCACCTTGGTTTTTTGGTAAATCTAAAGCATCTAAACTATATGATTTAGGGATTATCTCTAGGCTTTCTAAAGAAAAAAATATCCTACTTTTCGTTGATTTAATAAGTAGGCTTAGCTCTCAAAGTGCTGAACCAATCAAAGCTCTGATATTAGGTCGTGGCGAAGAAAAAGCTACTATTATAAAAGCGATTCAGCAAGCAGGGCTACAAGATACTATAGATCTGCAAGATTGGGCGGATAGAAAAGAACTACCAAAAATATATGACAGTATCAAATGCTTTGCGATTACCAGTCATCATGAAGGGTTTGCCACTACCTTACTCGAAGCACATGCTCGCGGTGTGCCAGCCATTACTACTAAAAGTGCTGGATTTTGTGCTGAGTTTGTTGAAGGCTTTGGTTCTGCGACAGGTATCTCTTTTAGTCCTGAAGACATAGATTCATCAGACTTCCAACAAAGCGTACTGTCATTGATTGATCATGCAGAAGACTATTACGATGCCTGTGTTGATAAAGCGTCACTATTCGATGAAGATAGGGTGTTAGGACAAATCAGTACAGGTATTGAATCACTGATAAGTAAAAAACTATAAGGTAAGCCAAGTGAAAGTATTGATGGTGATAACTGGTTTAGGCATGGGTGGCGCAGAAAAAGTCGTGACAAGTTTAGCTGATCAGCTTGTAGAAAAAGGGCACGAGGTGATTATTGCTTATATGACCGGAGAAGCGTTGGTTACCCCTAAGAACAGTAGTATCAATCTGATAAGTTTAGAAGTTAACTCAGCTAAAGACCTATATAGCGCATACTTCAAATTACGTAAATTAATTAATAAGTTCAAACCTGATGCAGTACATAGTCATCTGGTACATGCTAACATTCTTTGTCGCACCCTTCGTCTGACTACAGCTATGCCTAGGTTAATTAGTAGTGCTCACAACACTGATGAAGAAGGATGGACAAGATTTTTGGCTTATCGTTTAACGGATAAACTTACTGATATCTCTACTAACGTTAGTGATGAGGCCGTTGACGCTTTTATTGAGCAAAAAGCAGTGCGTCCGGGAAGAATGCTAACTTTACATAATGGTATTTCTACTACTGAGTTTGTATTCTCTGAAAAGGCAAGAAGTGAAATTCGTGCAGAGTTAGGTATTGTTGACGGTCAACAGTTGATCCTAGCAGTCGGCAGACTGAGTGAGCAAAAGGATTACCCTAATCTCTTATCGGCTATATCGATTCTCTCTGAAAGTCAGCAAAATATTAAGGTTGCTATAGCGGGTCAAGGACCTTTGTTAAATGAGTTAGAAGAGAGAGTAAATACTTTAGGTATAGAGGATAAAATTTGCTTTCTAGGCGTGAGAGAAGATATTCCACGCTTGATGTCTGCTGCTGATGTTTTTGTACTGTCTTCAGCATGGGAAGGTTTTGGGTTGGTTGTAGCTGAGGCGATGGCTTGTGAGCGTATTGTAGTTGCTACCGACTGCGGTGGCGTAAAAGAAGTGGTGGGAGATGCAGGCTTTCTTGTGCCACCAAAGGATTCTGTAGCGCTTGCTACTGCATTGCAACAAGCTTTGACAGTGAGTTCTGATGAGCGTCTACAATTAGGCAAAAAAGCACGTCATAGGGTTTTGCAACATTATTCATTGGATATGGCTACTGACAAATGGTTGCGTCTTTACTCGGCACCAATAGGCAAGTTGGCAACTTCTTTGAATAACGATATAAAGGCATAGTTATGTGTGGTGTAAACGGTTTTTTTAATGCGCATACAAGTGTACCTGCGCCTAGCGTAATAGCTCAAATGAATACGGCTATCGATCATCGTGGGCCAGATGCTGGTGATGCTTGGTTAGATGAAAATATTGGCTTGGTTCTTGGTCATCAGCGTTTGGCTATACTAGACCTTTCGCCTGCGGGTGCGCAACCGATGCATTCTGCCTGCGGTCGGTATGTGCTGGCATTTAATGGTGAGATCTATAACCATCTACAGTTGCGAGAGCAACTAATGAGTGAAGGTCATTCACCCGCTTGGCGTGGTCACTCAGATACAGAGACTATGCTTGCCGGTTTTGTAGCTTGGGGAATAGAAAAGACCTTACAGGCTATGGTAGGAATGTTTGCTATTGTACTGTGGGATCGTAAACAGAAAGTTTTGACCTTAGCAAAAGACCGAATGGGTGAAAAGCCATTATATTGGGGTTGGCAGGGCCAAAGCCTATATTTTAGCTCTGAGTTAAAAGGGCTCAAAGCCCATCCAGCTTTTAAAGCGGATATCAATCGCGATGCGATAACCCTATTATTGCGACATAACTGCATTCCTGCCCCTTATAGTATTTATCAAGGTATTGAAAAACTGCGTCCTGGGCACTGGCTACAACTGCCTTTAGCAGATATAGAAAAAGCCAAAATGGCACGGCCACAAGCGTACTGGCGCTTTAACGATATCGTTGAAGCCGGTTTGGCAGATCCGTTTACAGGCAGTCCAGAGCAGGCTGTGGATGCTTTAGAGTCTGCGCTGATGAAAAGCATCGGTGGACAGATGCAGTCTGATGTGCCACTTGGTGCTTTTTTAAGTGGCGGTATAGACAGCAGTGCAGTAGTAGCCTTGATGCAAGCGCAAAGTTCTCGCCCAGTAAAGACCTTTACCATAGGCTTTGATGATGCAGGTTATAACGAAGCCACTCATGCAAAGGCGGTGGCCAAGCATATTGGTACTGAGCATACTGAACTATATATCCGCCCTGAAGATGCTTTATCGGTAATACCTAAGTTGTCATCTATATACTGCGAGCCATTTTCAGACAGCTCGCAAATTCCGACCTTTTTAGTGAATCAGATGGCGCGTCAGCACGTGACCGTGGCACTAAGCGGTGATGGTGGTGATGAGCTATTTGGGGGTTATAACCGCTATCTTATGGCTCAGCAGGTTTGGAGCAAGAGTCGTAAGTTGCCTAGACCACTACGGCAATTAGCAGCAGCTGGTCTGACTGCTTTGTCACCAAAGAGCTGGGACTCACTATTTAATACGCTTAGCCCCGTTGTGCCTGAAAGCTTGCAATTACGTACTCCGGGAGATAAAGCACATAAGTTAGCGGGTGTCCTTAATATTGATAGCGAGCAAGATTTTTATCAGAGACTGACCAGTCATTGGCAGGATCCAGCCCAATTGGTTATTGGCGCGCAAGAGCCAACAACTTTAATCAGTGACTCAGGTTGCTGGCCGCAAACAGACAGCTTTCAGCACGCCATGATGGCTATGGATGCGCAAACTTATATGACTGACGATATTCTGGTAAAAGTTGATCGAGCGGCTATGGCAAATAGCTTAGAGGCAAGAGTACCAATGCTTGATCATCGTATTGCTGAATTAGCTTGGCGTATGCCGTTAGATTATAAAATACGTAATGGCGAAGGCAAGTGGTTGCTTAAACAAGTATTATTTCGTCATGTGCCCCGTGAACTGATTGAGCGTCCTAAGATGGGCTTTGGTGTACCCTTGCATGACTGGTTGCGTGGTCCGTTACGTGATTGGGCTGAAGCATTATTGGATGAGAACCTTTTGCAGCAGCAAGGTTATTTTCACCCAGCGCCAATACGTGCAATATGGAACGAACATCTTAGTGGAGTATGCAACCATCAGCATCGGTTGTGGGACATACTTATGTTTCAGGCTTGGCTTGAAACCCAATAAATTATATGAAATAGAGCGGTAACTGAATGTCAGACCCGGATTGGATTAATGCCTATGGCTTTTTAGGGACTAGGTTGTTTGATTTACCTAGTCTGTTTATATGCTTGTTGACTGTATTTGTACTTGGATATAAATTTAATATCTCACCTAAATATCAAGTTGTATTAGCACTGCATTGTTTTTTACCCTTTGTTTTAAATGATGTGTTATTTAGTGCTTCTTATATGGGCGACCAGTTTCGCTACTGGCGTGGTGTTAATGGTTTTAGAAGTGGAGAGCTAAGCTTTATTGAAGCATTAGTAAACGGTGATACCGTTTTGACAGCCAGTGCTTTGCTGGCGTTGATCCCATTCCCAACACCTGTTTCAGTTATAAGCTTAGGATTCTACAATACCTTTCTCTACATCATTCTGTTTTTTGTGCTACATGTGAAGAAGATATTTACCAAGGTATCGGTGTGGTTTTACTTGCTATTTCCGAGTGCTGCCTTGTATACCGCTCTTAGCTTAAGAGAGACCTTGATATTCTTCTTTATGATTTTGACCATAGTCTATGCCCGTGAGTCTAAAGTCTTCAGAAGTGTTATCTGTATCGCCCCTCTATACTTAATTAAATTTCAAAACTTCTTTATTTTGGGCCCTATAGTCCTATTGTATTTCATATTTAATGTTGCTAGGAAAGGTATGGGGGTAACCAAAGCCTTGATTATTGGCGCTATTAGCCTAGCTGGCCTACTGCTCTCTGCCCCTATTGCGATTCCGTTGGTTAATAAGTTTAGAGTGGCGATGTTCGTTGAAGATGGTGGAGAGGCAGAAAATATTAGCCTTATTACCGGTGCGGGTGACTTTGTGTTTCAAGGTCTAACCTCAGCGTTGTATTTCTTATCTAAGCCTTTACCGTGGGAAGCAAGCAGTGCTTTACAATTCGTGCAGTCATTTGAAAATCTAATTGTACTGGCTATTTTATATTTAATAACCCGACAAGCTTGGCAAAAATTTCCTGATAAACTCACTTTTTGGTTGTTGTTTATGGCCTTAGGCATGTCTGTATATGGCTTGGTTGTGGCCAACTATGGTACGGCTGTCCGTTATCGTTATCCATTTATCATGATTTATGTATTGTTTGTCTGTGCTGATTGTCATGTTCACAAGCTGTTTCCGAAAAAAAATAAAGCTTCTTCAATAAATCAGCCAGTAACACACGATAAAGTGGATAGGACGTGAATTGAAAATATTATATATCGTTAATGAGCCTTGGTTTTTCTTATCTCATCGTCTGCCCATCGCTTTGGCTGCTAAAGAACAAGGTCATACCGTACAGGTAGCGACTAGAGACGGTAAAGCAGTCACAGAAATTACTGACATGGGTTTTATTCATCATAAGATCCCACTCTCGCGCAGTGGCAGTAGTCTGCTTAGTGAGGCGATGAGTTTATTAGCCATTTGGAAACTGCTAACACAGGTTAAGCCTGATGTTCTTCATTTAGTCACTATTAAGCCCGTTCTATACGGTGGAATCGCTGCTCGATTTGTATCGGTGAAAAAAGTAGTCGCTGCTGTGTCAGGTTTAGGGACTTTATTTTTGGCTGAAGGCGTTAAAGCACAGTTAAAGCGTAAGCTTGGTACGTGGTTATATCGCTTGGCTTTACGCACAAAAAAGACCACAGTGATTTTTCAAAATCCTGATGATAAGAAGATGTTTATAGATCTTAAAGCGGTCAAACCAGAGCAAACTGTCTTAATTCGCGGTTCCGGTATAGACCTTTCGGCTTTTCGTTTTTTCCCTGAGAATCTAACTGACAAACCTGTGGTGACTTTTGCTGCTCGTTTATTGTTTGATAAAGGCTTAACTGAGTATATCGAAGCTATTAAGCTGTTGAATAACAAAGGAATAGCAGCAAGTTATCAGATAGTAGGGGACCTAGACCCCGGTAACCTCACTAGTGCTAAAAATACAGATATTGAGCGCTGGCAGTCTATTCCTAATTTAACTATTATGGGCTACCAAAAAGATATGGCGGCTGTTTTTAGACAGTCTAATCTGGTGGTATTGCCTTCTTATCGTGAAGGCTTGCCTAAAGTTCTGATTGAAGCCGCCGCTTGCGGGCGAGCGGTCATTACAACCGATGTACCCGGCTGCCGTGATGCCATAGAAGCAAACGAAACCGGTTTGTTAGTAGCCGTTAAGAGCCCCAATGAGTTGGCTGATGCTATCGAGAAGCTGGTTACAGACACTGCTCTTCGAGTACGTATGGGTACGGCAGGGCGTCAGCTGGCAGAAAGCGCGTTCTCAATTGAACAAGTGGTCGATCAGCATTTGTCTATCTATCAGCAGTCTTGATTGCCATCTTTTATAGTTGTTCGTTTCTTATCGCACCTCCTTTATCTAAATTGCTCACCTACTACAATAGTACCGTTCTTCACACTCTCGATAAGTTATAATTGCTAAGCTTCCAAATGCACTTTGTAATCTACGAATGAAAGACTCTAATTATGTTTAAGACAAAAACACTACAGTATTTGCGCTTCCTGCCTGTCCAGCTATTCGTAGGATTATTACTATGTACTTGGATTCCGTACTTATTTTTTGACTGGAACTATTTAACTCAAGGGTTTAACAAAGCGAGTGTTTTTAATATTCTTACTAGTGGCACACTTACTTTATTGACTTTGTTCACTCTGAACTGGATACGTCAATTCCCAGGTATTACCTCAACGTCATACATATTACCGGTATTCCTATTTTGGTTTGCTATCATTTTTACCTTAGCCACACCAACCGATTTTCCTTTTTCTTTAACCTATTACTACTTAAGTAGCATTTGTTTGTTCAGCTACCTTTTTATCGTTAATATAATCAATCGTCATTACCAAGTTCAAACCTTAGCTTATATTCCAGTGGGTAGAGCAACGGATATGCCAGAACAAGTGCCCTCCGCGGATTGGATGAAGTTAGACACCACCAATTTAGAGCAGGATGTCAGTGGTATCGTAACAGACCTTCATAGCCATGACTTGACTGATGACTGGCAAGAGTTTATCGCTAATAAAACTTTAGAAGGTATTCCCGTCTATCATTATCGTAATATCCGCGAGTCATTGACGGGTAGAGTCAGAATCAATCACATGCATGAGAATGAATTGGGCTCTTTGCTTCCTTGTGAAAATTATATGTTAATCAAATACTGCCTTGATTTCTTAATTATTCTAATATTACTGCCATTTACCCTTATAATCTGTCTATTGACTGCTATAGCGATTAAGCGTGAAGATGGGGGTAAGGTTTTTTATGTTCAATCACGAGTGGGCTACCGTGGGAAAACCATCAAAGTTTATAAATTCCGCAGTATGCGCGAAAATGCGAAAGAAATCTTAACGGTCGATAGTGACAATCGAATAACTAAGGTGGGCAAGTTTATTCGTAAGACTAGAGTTGATGAGCTGCCTCAATTTATTAACGTTATTAAAGGTGAAATGAGCTTAATAGGTCCGAGGGCTGAATTTATTGATTTTGCGGTCAAACTTGAAAAACAAGTGCCTTTTTTTAATTATCGTCACATTGTCAAGCCCGGTATCTCTGGTTGGGCACAGGTCAACCAAGGTTATGCAACCGGCGCAGAAGAAACCCAGTTAAAAATTGAATATGACTTTTATTATATCAAGCATATTTCCTTTACCTTGGACTTACTGATTTTCTTTAGAACCATTCATACCACGCTGACAGGATTTGGTTCGCGGTAAACTATCAAAAAAGCGAAAGAGGACACCACCCGAGATTAGGGTGGTGGTGAATTTCGTATCGTTTTATTATCTTTTAAACAATTTACTTACTGAAAATATCATTATTAATCTTTAGTGTTAATCTAGGATTATATTAAATAAGATGCACAGCCATTATGAAAATTAACAAGGCGTACAAATTTAGGCTTGAGCCTAATGCAGAGCAAACCGTTATTTTGAATAACCTTGTCGGCTCTGCGCGTTTTGTTTGGAATCAAATGCTAGCAATGTCGTTTGAAATGTTTGCCAAGAATGAGTTTATAAACGCCACCAATCTTGTTAATAAAATTATGGATGTAAAGAACAATCCTGATTTTTCTTTTTTGAAATCCAGCTCTAATGCCGTGTCTTTGCAACAAAAGATTCGTGATCTCGCGTCGGCTTGGTCTAAGTTTTTTGACCCTAAATCACACGCACGGTACAAAGAAAATAAAAAGAAACCTAAAAAATCCAAGTTTTTTAAGTTGGCTGACGGCACAGAAATCCAGTTACGCCCATTGATGCCAAAGTTTAAGCGCAAATCCGACGGCTGTGACTCAATTCGCTTGGTTCAATTTGATAAATATTGCCGTATTGAAGGCAATCGAGTGAAGCTGCCTAATGGCGTTGGTCTGGTGACATTCAGAAAATCACAAGAAATCATTGGCACAATTAAAAACGTCACCATCAGTAAAAAATCAGGACATTGGTACGTGTCTTTTGGCACGGAAAGAGAGCTATTGCAAAACCCAACCCACCCCGCCACAAGCGCACTGGGCTTGGATTTGGGCATCACCAAGCTTATCACCACCTCAGACAATCAATACATCAAACCCAAAAACAGCTTTAAAGCCAATCAACGCAAACTTGCCAAGCTGCAACGAGGGCTAGCAAAGAAAGTCTTGTTTAGCGAAAACTGGAAAAAGCAGAATCGTAAGATCCAAAAGTTGCACCACCACATTGCCAATATCAGGCATGACTACTTGCACAAAATCACAACCACGCTCAGCAAAAGCCACGCCATGATCGTCGTTGAAGATTTAAAAGTAGCTAATATGTCGAAATCAGCAAGTGGTTCGATTGAGAAAAAAGGTCGCAATGTCAAAGCCAAGTCAGGATTGAATAAATCAATCCTAGATCAAGGTTGGGGATCAATGACCGACATGCTTGAGTATAAACAGCAATGGCGCGGTGGCTTACTGATCAAGGTAAACCCACGCTACACCAGTCAAACCTGCTTTAAATGCAAGCATGTTGCTAAAGAAAATAGGCAAACTCAGGCAAGATTTGAGTGCGTCGAATGTGGTTATGTTGCGAATGCAGATTTTAATGCGGCACGCAATATATTAGCGGCAGGACATGCCGTTTTGTCTGTTGAGGGAAGATGTAGTAAAAGTCGCCCGCTGACGCAGAAAACCAGCGAAATCCGTGAGGAAGTCGCCTAAGAGCGTTTGCTTTTAGAATCCCCCACTTGAGCTGTGCGAAAGTGGGGTGAGTATGTCAATGAGTTAATAACCCATCTGTTTCATAAACTAGATTATGAGTAAACCACTATGAGCAAGCAACTGTCCCACCGCCGTCTAAACGCTTTAAGTCTAATCAGTATTTTATTGAGCTTTGGTATGGTGAGTACCCTTGCCAGCGCACAGAACCTGTATATGAATGACCTTAAACTCAAAGCAGATCTTGATTGGCTCAATACTCAAGGTGTGACCCAGATTAGTACCAGCACTTGGCCCTTGACTGCCAACGAGATTAAGCGTGCTTTGGCTTCTACTGATGCCGTAACGCCTGCGCAACAGCAAGTATTACAGTCGGTACAGACTAGGCTAGCTCAAAATCGTGAGTCTCTGGTTGGCGCTTCTGTAGGCTTATACGCTCAGACCGACCGCCAGCAGCTGCCACAAACCTTCGCGGATGATCAGCTGGCAGGACAACAAGCTAGCGTACAGGTAGGACTTAGCGAAAAGGATTGGGAATTTAACTTACAAGCCAATATAAAGAATGATGAGCTGATTGATGACAACAGTGATGTCAGCTTCGAAGGATCGTACATTGCTGGGACGGCTGCCAATCAATGGTTAATCGCCGGGAAGATTCCAGCATGGTGGGGTCCTGGCAACGATGGTAGCCTCATTCGAGGAGATGCCAGCATTCCAGTCACCGGCATCACTATGCAGCGTGATCAGCAAAGTGCGCCCACTTCTCAATATCTATCTTGGGTAGGCCCTTGGCAATATCAGCTGTTTGCGGGTCAGCTGGATGATTATGAAGCCATACCGGATGCTAAGCTTTTTGGTGCTCGTCTTACCGCTAGCCCGTGGCCTTGGCTAGAAGTTGGTGCTTCTCGTACCTTTATGTGGGGCGGAGAAGGCCGACCGGAGAGTTTTAGCTCTTTTGGTGACGCTGTTCTAGGAACCAGAGACAATGAGGCTACTGCTGGTAATACTGACGATGACCCCGCCAATCAGCTGGCTGGCTTTGATGCGCGCCTGAGTCTAGCGCCGTTAATCAAAGTACCGGCAGGTGTCTATGCTCAGTATGTGGGTGAGGATGAAGCAGGGGGACTGCCTGCTAAAAATATGTACCTGCTGGGTGCAGATTATGCTGCTGATATATACGGTAAGCCCTATCAGCTTTATGCTGAATATGCAGATACCCGTACTAGTGGTGAATCGCGTGGGATATCTTATGACCATTTCTTATATACCGATGGCTACTATCAGCAAGGCTATCCTCTCGGTCATGCGTTAGGCGGTGATGCTGAGAGTGTAGCGGTTGGTGGTAGACTATGGTTGGACCAACGTAATTTTATTAACGCAAAATTGCAGCACGCTAAAGTAAACCAAGCCAATGAGCCCATCAATCAGGCCTTTCCAGATTCCGATACGTTAACGGCTATTGATGTGGCTTGGGAACATCAGCTACAGCCACTAACGACGATCAGTACTAGACTGTGGGCGGTAGATTCTGATACTCAATCAAGTGACATTGGTGCAGGCATAGGGGTAGAGTTTAAAACTTATTAAGTTTTACTTTTGAGTACTTCTAAAATTTTATGCTTGAGTACTTCTAAAATAGGATCTGTTGAGTTTTCGGCAGATTCTATTTTTTTGTATGAGAACCACTTAAGATACAGCGCCTATTGCAGTCATATAGCTAAAATACCTTAAAAACGCGACGGTACTGCTGGTATAAGCTTTTTGCAGCCTCTGTCTGCGTAGGCACAGCAAGCAAGAACAACTTATGCCAGCAGTAGGTTAGGTATCGATATTACGTTTCATTGACTATATTGCATTCATATCCGGCATTGGCGGCAGCTGCTCTAAACTCGTTAGCCCAAAAGCATCTAAAAACTGCGGCGTGGTATGTAATAGCGCTGGGCGACCTAAGCTGTCTTTATAACCGTCTTCCATAATCCAACCCTTATCAAATAACTGCCGCAAGATATTACTCGATAGCGTCACCCCGCGTACCTGCTCGATATCACTACGGGTTACCGGCTGCTTATAGGCAATCACGCTTAAGGTTTCCAGTAAGGCTTGGCTGAGACGCTCTTGACGCTGCGGAAATACCCGCTGAATGAGTGTGCTATAGCTATCAGCGACTTGTAAGCGGTAACCACTGGCAGTTTCACTAAGACTGAGTACACCAGTACTTAAACGCTCTTGTAGCGCTTCTAATGCCAGCTGTAGTTCTTGCGTAGACAATGAAAGATGCTTTTTAAGGTCGCTTGCAGTCAGTGGCGCTTCCGAGGCATGAAGCAGTACTTCTATGTGGTGGCTGCTAGTGTCCTGTTCATTATTACTTAGTTTACTATTACTTGGTTTACTGTCACTTGGTTTATTAGGGTCAACCATTATTATACTGCTCTTTTAAAAGGATTCTGATATAAAGGATTCTGATATAAAGGGTTCTGATATAAAGCTATGACAAAAAAGTGTGAAGTATAGTTAAAATACCTTAAAAACGCTACGGTACTGCTGGTATAAGCTTTTTGCAGCCTCTGTCTGCGTAGGCACAGCAAGCAAGAAAAATTTATACCAGTAGTACGCTGACACAAATGTATCTATTTCATTTTGAACTGGCTACAGTGGGATCTAACCAGGTATTACCTCAACCATTGTAAGGTTAACTGATCAAGTTGATCATCACCTGCATTATCCGTACTGACTACCCCCACCAGCTGACGTTTCATCAGCTCTAACACTGCTACAAAGCTGACCACCACCCCGATTTTTCCTTGCGACTTATCTAGTAGCTCGTAAAAGGAGCGTGTGCCACTAGTGCTCAGCTGCCGACTAATACTGGCAATACGATCCGCAAGCGGCACCGCATCGACCTTAATAGTATGTATCTGCATGTGATAATCCGGCTGCAATTGCATCTTAAATAAGCTATCAATCAGTAAGTTAGGCGAGTAACTGGGTAGCTCTGCACTCATAATATCTTGATTGGGTAGACTGACCATAGCTAGGAAAACGTCACGTTCAAGACGGACTAGATTGTCTAAGCGCTGGCTCGCCCCTTTGATTTGCGCGTAGGCTTCCAGACGCTCAATCAGCTCCGCCTTGGGATCACGCTCGTCATTTGGCGTCTGTGGCTTGGGTAATAACAGCTCAGTCTTGATGGCAATCAAGGTTGAGGCCATCAATAGGTAGTCACCGGCCAATTCAAAATGCTCAGTATCTAACTCATTGATATAAGCCAGATATTGCTCAGTAATGGGCAGTATCGGCATTTGGGTCAGATCAACATTGTTCTTTTTGACCAGATATAACAAAAAATCCAGTGGCCCTGCGAACTGCTCTAACCAAATGGCAAATGCCTGTGGCGGTACGTATAAGTCCTCCGGCAAGTGCTGTACCGGGGTCTGATAAATACGCAGCGACATATCATGAGTATTAGCAGCTATATCATAAGCTTCAGTATCAGCCCTAACCAATGTAGCACTGATGCCTACTGGTGTTTGGGTCTCAGCTCGTTGGTATGAGGTCACTTGCATAAGTTGAAATCTATATTGATTGCAATGGGTAAACGATTATTTAAGCCATCATTTAAGTTTGGCAAGTGGGCGGATACCAATGGCGCGACGGGTTTTATCGAGCTGCTTACGGCTATGGCGACGTGCTTTTGCTGCGCCCATCTGTAAGATTTCTTCTAGCTCTTTTGGATTGGCCATTAGCTCTTCATAGCGTGCACGGAATGGCGCAATCTCGTCATTAATCTTATCAAATAATGCTTTCTTGGCATCACCCCAACCAATACCCGCCGCGAATTGGGCGCGCATATCAGCAATTTCTTCAGGTGTGGCAAAGGCTTTATAAATCTCAAATATGGCAGAGTCATCAGGATTTTTCGGCTCAGCGGGCAGTTGCGAATTGGTCACGATTTTCATAATCGCTTTATGCATCTGCTTCTCAGGACTTACTTGCGGATTAAGCTCACCAAATAAGGGAATGGTATTGCCATAACTTTTACTCATTTTACGGCCATCAAGGCCAGTTAATAATGGGGTGTCATCATCGACTACCGCATTTGGCATGGTAAAAAGCGGCTTATATTTATGGTTAAAAGTACCGGCAATATCACGCGCCATTTCAATATGCTGGATTTGGTCACGGCCAACCGGAACATGAGTGGCGTTAAACATTAAGATATCTGCTGCCATCAGCACCGGATAGCCAAACAGCCCCATGGTGACACCTTGATCAGCATCAACATCATTATCTATATTAATATCGACTGAGGCTTTATAAGCGTGGGCACGGTTCATCAACCCTTTGGCGCATGAACAGTTTAAAATCCAAGCCAATTCTGGAATTTCTGGTACATCCGACTGACGATAAAAGGTCACGCGCTCAGGATCTAGACCGCAAGCCAGCCAAGTGGCGGCAATCGATTTAGTGGATTCATGAATAACCGCAGGATCATGACAGCCGATAATGCCATGATAATCTGCCAAAAAGAAAAACGCCTCATCATTACTATTTTGGATAGACTCAATAGCGGGGCGAATCGCACCCACATAATTACCCAAATGTAGGGTGCCGGTTGGTTTAATGCCGGTTAAAATACGTTTCACTGCCGTGTTTGCAGGGTTATTTGAATCATCAGAAATGCTATTGTCGCTCATGAGAGTTCCGTCTTTAATCTATGGTTGTTTATTTTGAATGAATGCTATGGCTTAGCCACTTTAAAAAAGAAACAGTAGCGCTGGGAGAAATCTTCGCAGCCTCTGGAGTGACGCAGTCACACAGCAAGCAAGAAAATTTTTACCTGTTATACGAGATCATCACTATATGAGATCATTACTTTGGCTGAGTCATAAGATACGATAAAAAATCGCCATGACTGCAAGCAGCATAGCGGATTTTAATGGCGGTCAGTCAATAGACCTAATAGCTGATTATAGCAAACTTGGCTTAAATTTATTTGTCATTATCCTGGTCATAGATATCAGTGCGACCATTAGGGCCATTTTTAAAGCGGCGATGAAACCACATCCACTGAGTCGGATCAATACGAATCAAGCCTTCTAAGATTTCATTAACCCGGGTGGCATCAGCAATTTCGTCATTACTGGGATAATTATCGAGCTCTGGGGTAATCGTCAGATGATAATGTGGACGCTTACCTCTGGGAATACTATCAGGTGTTTGCCGGTAAGTATGTAGCGCCATCACTGCTGGCTGACGCCCTTCCTCGCCCACTGTAGCCAAGCGCCGCGTTGCGGTAATAGTGGCTGCTGGTACCCCAAAAAATGGCGCCATGACCCCATGCTTAAGACCGTAATCTTGATCAGGCGAATACCAAACCACGTGTCCGGCTCTAATAGAATCGACCAAACTACGCATATTGCGACTAGAGATTAGCTTACCAAAGATAGGGGCACGACCGTTATAAATAAACCACTCTAATAGCGCATTATTCTGCGGTCGATACATACCATCCATAGGGAAAAACTGGGTGCATAGCATGGCGCCTAGATCCAGCATCGTATAGTGGGCACCCAGCAAAATAACCGCGCGGCCCTCATTTTGAGCATTGACCACATGCTGTAGCCCCGAGATAGAGACCGTACGGGTAAATATATTAGGACGAAACCAAGTGCATAAAGTTTCAAATATGCCAATGCCTTGATTGACGAACACTTGCTTGGCCATCAGTTCACGCTCAGCTTCCGGTTTGTCAGGGAAAGCCAGTCTGAGGTTAATCAAGGTATCACGCCGCCGCGAGGCTAACATTTTATAGAATAAAATACCCAACTTGCGACCCAGCCAAAACTGCCAACGTAGCGGCAAATATACTAAGGGTACCACAAGGGCCAGTAGTAGCCATATAGCCCAATACTTAGGCAACAAGAACTGCCACTGAAAGGGCTGTTTCTCCGATTGCGCGGTTTGCTTATGGGTCTGCTTGATAGTCGGGGTGCCAGCAGGAATTGCTGGCGACTTAGCAAGCTTGCCATGCGGCGCGGCGGCGTCTGGTGGCGTGCCGTTTTGCGCAGAAGACTTACTGGGATCAAACTGTTCGGGCGCTTTCATAATATCCTTTTGCGCTATAAGGGCTAATGATGAAAAGTTATTATGATGATGGGGTAGTACAGGTATCTTTGCAAGGTAATTTACGCATTGTTGTCATAAGAGGCTCTAGTCGATCCAATTTAAGAATGATACAAGGTTACTGGGCTACTGGGCTACTGGGATGCGACTTGAATAAATGTTTTGCAGCATCGAACCACACTTGCGAACAGCAAGCAAGAAAAATTTATACCAGTAGCACGTTGATATGAACGACTCTCTTTTATTTGGTATTCGCTATAACTTACAAAAATGCACCGACAGAAAGGCACGCATAAAAAAACCTTATAAGCTGTGACCAACTTATAAGGTTTCGCAAATCTATTATTTTATCAGTGACTACTATGAAACGGTTTTCACCAAACAACTATGGAAGAACCCGTAAACGTAATAGCAAACAGATAAAAAATAGCTTTGATTAACGTTTCGAGAATTGTGGACGTTTACGTGCTTTACGTAGGCCCAATTTCTTACGTTCAACTTGACGTGAGTCACGAGTTACAAAACCAGCTGCTTTTAGGGCAGGCTTCAAGGTTTCGTCAGATTCGATAAGGGCACGAGTGATACCGTGGCGGATTGCGCCCGCTTGACCCGTACTGCCGCCACCGGTAACGGTGACGTATAAGTCATAAGCGCTGACAGAATCGAGTAAATCTAATGGCTGACGAACAACCATGCGTGAGGTTTCGCGGCTGAAATATTCATCAAGTGGCTTGCCGTTAACAACGATAGTGCCAGTACCTTTTGATAAAAAGACACGAGCAGTAGAAGTCTTACGACGACCAGTTCCGTAATTGCGTTCCATAAGTTTATCCTTAGATGTCTAATTCTTTAGGTTGCTGTGCTTCATGTGGATGTTCGTTACCCACATAAAGTTTCAGCTTCTTGATCATCGCATAGCCAAGAGGGCCTTTTGGAAGCATACCCTTAACGGCTTTGTGTAGAACATCTTCAGGCTTATTTGCAAGCAACTTGGTGAAGTTGGTTTCTTTAATACCACCTGGATAACCACTGTGACGATAGTATTTTTTATCTTGCGCTTTTTTACCCGTTACCGTGATTTTTTCGGCATTGATGACAACAATAAAGTCACCAGTGTCAACGTGCGGAGTAAAAGAAGCCTTATGCTTACCACGTAGGCGGTGAGCGATTTGGCTAGCTAGGCGACCAAGGGTTTTGCCGTCAGCATCGACGACAAACCAGTCATGGGTCACTTCAGCTGGTTTTGCACTAAGTGTTTTCATGATAAAACCTTTAATTTGAAATTCGTTGAGAGTTTGTCTGGGAACGGGGCTCTCAAAAAACAGACTGCACATTATAAGCAGTAGAGCTTAAGCTTGCAAGCTGCATTGTGGTTTATTTTAGCCTGCTAAGCATTAAATGCGAGCATCTAGCTGGATTTTTAGCAGTTTTTAGCATTTCTTAATAGTAGCCGACTGATTATGACGATACTAGTCGATAAAGTCCAGCAACAACTTGCCCTACTTTTGTGTTTTTGATACATTCAAAGCCACTTAGCCTTTGTGCGGTCAAAGTATCGCCAAGAGACAACACTAGCTCGTCTAATTGTCCACTCAAGTCTTTATCGGCTTCTAGATAAATCAGCGTCTCTACTGTGATTAACTCTTTAATAATCAATGCGGTCAAAATCGGCTGCCATAAGTCTTCAGCATAAGGTGGGTCGATAAAAACTATGTCAAAAGGTTGAGGGAAAAAGGGCTGAGATTGTTGATTTTGACTCAAAATTTGCTGGGCTGCGCCGTGCAAAATTTGATAACTGCCAGCATCAATATGTAACTGCTCTGCGCTTCGTAGTAGCATTTGACTTTGGGCGAGATTGGCTTCAATAAAGCTGCAATGTGCCGCGCCGCGCGATAACGCTTCAAACCCTAATACGCCGCTACCAGCGCAGCTATCGAGTACGCGCGCACCATGAATATCAGCCAGCAACCAATTAAACAGGGTCTCACGTAAGCGGTCTGGCGTTGGTCGCAAGCCGTCTGCATCAATAAAATTGACGTTACGACGTTTATACTGACCACCGATAATCCGCACGTTACCAGCAGCGGTCTGCTTAGAGTTTTTAGCCTTTTTAGCCTTTTTAGGCTGATTTTTAGACGATGCTGGAGATTTTTTCATAGTATTTATCATTTCCGCCGTAAAACCATGCCCTTCTAGGGCGTGGATATCAGGCGGCTAGTTAGGTGTGTTTTGTTGCTCAATATATTTCTTAAGTATGCCAATAGGAGCTCCACCGCAGCTACTAGCAAAGTAACTAGGTGACCATAGCGCATCGCCCCATAATTTAGACTCTATTGACTGATACATCTTCTTTCTAATCAATCGACTTGATACGCCTTTTAAGCTATTCACCAAGGCTGATACACTTACCTTTGGCGGGTAGCTAATCAATAGGTGTACGTGGTCACACTCGCCGTTAAACTCAACAAGAATGGCGTCAAACTTACTACACACTTCTTTAAAATATGTCTCAAGGTCATCTAAAATCTCTTTCGTGAACACCTTACCACGATATTTAGTTACAAAGACCAAATGTACGTGTAGATTATAAACAACGTGTCTACCTCGCCTTAAAGTGTTTGACATTGTATTAGACCAAATATATAATTAACGAAAATACATTGTAGCCTAGACCATGAAAACACTCAAGCTAAGAATCAAAGACAAGCATGCAAAGCAACTGACTACGCTAAGTAGCTCAGTAAATTTTGCATGGAATTATGTCAATGATCTTAGCTACAAACACTTACAGCGCACAGGATTATTCTTTAGTGCCTACGACTTAGCTGTCTATACTAAGGGCGCTGGTAGTGAGCTTGGCTTGCATAGCCAAACAATACAGGCTGTCACTGAGACACACGCTAAAAGTCGTAAGCAATTCAAAAAAGCTAAGCTTAACTGGCGTACTAACAATCCTAATTCTAAGCGTAAAAGTCTAGGGTGGATTCCTTTTAAAAACTCAGCCATCAAACATATAGCGACCAATCAAACTGGCAAAAAGGGTTTAAAGTCTACTCTGCAACTGAGCTTAGCTAAGGGTCAGAAGTTAATTATTGACCTATGGGATAGTTACAACCTCGCTCTCTACACCATTAATACGTGTGAGCTTGTGCAAGATTCTCGCGGTCGTTGGTATGCCTGTATTACCGTTAAAGAATTTCCCACAGTTAAGGGCGGTATTGGCAAAGTTGGCATTGATTTAGGGTGTAAAGATGCGGCAACTACCAGTGATGGTAATGTGCTAGCTACCAAGGTTACTCACAAGTACGCCACTAAGTTAGCGGTAGCTCAACGCTCAAACAATAAAAAGCGTGCTAAAGCTATTCACGCTAAGATAAAAAACACTCGTCAAGATTTGATTCATAAGTTTACTACCAGTTTGATCAAAGGCAATGCCTTGATCGTGGTAGGTAAGCTTAGCGCCAAAACATTTACGTCTACCAAGCTAGCTAAGAGCGTCTATGATGCTGGCTGGTTTGAAATGAAGCGACATGAGCGAGGATAAAGCAAAGCACTGCTTTGCCCGAGTGCAAGGCGTAGGGCTATGCCCCAGTTGATTACAAATGCAAGCATGCAGGTTGTCACTACACAGAAGTAAATGAGGCTTACACAACCCAAACCTGTTCATGTTGTGGCTCACGCCATGATAGTCCGAAAGGTAGAGCAGGGCTTGGAATAAGAGAATGGTTCTGTAGTTCTTGTAAAACTACCCATGACCGTGATGTTAATGCGGCTAGTAATATTCTCGCGCTCGGGCTTGAGCGTCTAGCAGTAGGAATCCCCTCCGTTTAGGGAGGGGAGGAAGTCAAAAGCTCTTTATTCGCTTGTCGTCGTAGCTTCTGATGCAACCTCTGCCTTTTCTTTTAATGCGTTTTCTTCTTTTAGCGCCTGTTCTTGATCGCGTATTATGTCACGCGCTATTTTGTCTAGTGCTTTTTGGCGTTTGATCACTTTGAGCTCATCGGCAGTGGGCGGCAAAATAGGATCATTTTTGCGTTGTAGTACCCAATAATCAAATAAGGCGCGACCAATAGGGGCGGCAACGGTACTGCCACCACCGCCATTTTCGACCAGGACTGACAGGGCAATTTGTGGGTCTTCTACGGGTGCAAAGCCATTGAACCAAGCATGATCCCACTCACGTTTATCCAGCGCGGATTTATCATAGTTTTTACCTTGGGCGATAGACTTTACTTGCGCGGTACCGGTTTTGCCAGCGATACGATAGCGAGAGGTATAGATGCCACGTCCGGTGCCGTTCTCAATGACGTTTTCCATGGCATCTTGCATGCGTGTCCAGTCGGAGGGCTTGCCGTTATATTTAATTTTACCATCAGGCTTGGTAATGACATCGACCTCTGCAGCACCTTCGCTACGTTTTAATAGATGCGGGGTGATGTGATAGCCCTTGTTGGCAGTCATGGCGGTGGCATTGGCAATCTGTAGCGGCGTGGCTAAGAAATACCCTTGACCGATACTGACCGAAATAGTGTCACCCGGAAACCAGTCTCTATCATACCTATCTTTTTTCCATTTCGGTGACGGCATGATACCGGCTTTTTCATTGGGCAAATCAATACCGGTGTCTGCGCCAAAGCCAAAGCGCACCATCCAATCATGCAGGCGTTGAATGCCCATCTCATAGGCCAATTTATAATAATAAGTATCGACTGACTGCACGATAGACTTTTTTAAATCTACGGTGCCATGACCACCACGCTTCCAATCGCGGAATCGATGGCTATCACCAGGCAGACTAAAATAACCGGGATCATAAATGGTGGTGTTCCAGTCGCGTAGTCCATAATGGATACCGCCTAGGCCTTCAAAGGGCTTGATAGTTGAGCCGGGTGGATACATACCTTGCAGCGCCCGATTATATAGGGGCTCATCAGGGTCTTCACGTAGCGCGGCGTAGTCCTTAAAGGAGATGCCTGAGATAAAGGGGTTGGGATCGTAGCTTGGGTTGCTAACAAAAGCCAGCACATCGCCATTTTTGGGATCTATGGCCACAATTGCTCCGCGTCGACCATCGAGCTGCTGCTGAGCAACCTTTTGTAAACCATAATCTAGACTTAAAGTAATGTCGTTACCAGCAATCGGCGGCTTGGTCTCTAACTGGCGCAAAATGTTGCCATAAGCGTCGGTTTCTACCGACTGATAACCGGGTTGACCCAGCAAAATGTCTTCATAAAAGTCTTCGATACCGATTTTACCGATAAGGTCCGTACCCGCATAGCGATCCTTATCAATCCTTTTGCTCTCTTTATCGTTGATACGGCCAACATAACCGATCACGTGTGCAAACAGCTCATCATAAGGGTAGGAGCGCGTTAGCTTACTTTGAATAGTTACGCCGCGAAAGAACGGTTTACGCTCACTAAACTGTGCCAGCTGCGCTTCAGTCAAGTCAATTTTGATGGTGACGGGATCATTTTTATTTTTGCTAAGACGCGCTAAGATATCGGTAATGTCGGTATCGGTCAGCTCAAAAATAGGCGCGAGTAAGGTTAACGTACGTTCTGGATTTTCCACTTCATTGGGGCTGAGCATCGCCGTAAATACCGGCTGATTGTCTGCCAGCAGTATTCCGTTACGATCGTAGATATAACCTCGGCTTGGCGGCGCTGATATCAGCTTGATACGATTGTTGTCCGACCGCGTCGTATATTTATCATGGGCATACACCTGCAGATAACCATAACGTAGCAGTAACACGCTCAAACCCACCACGATCAACAAACCAAAAATAATGATTCGATGCATAAAAATTTGGTTGACCTGTTCAGTGTCTGGAGTGAGCGGTTTCTTCATAAAAGGTCAATAGCCAAAAAGTCGGTGAATAAACAGAGTAGTGAATTGATGGGCAATATAATAAATAGGATAATAAGTAAAAGCGCCGCAAATATAAACGATGAAAGTAACAGTTTCAAGCAGATAGCGCAATTTATCTAGCAATACTGGCTATAGTCAGAACTAAATGAAATGGGTACACCTATAGCTTCGTATAACTGACAAAAATTCATAACAACCAAACTGACTCTTTTTTAGGGTTGGTTCAACCCTATACAGGCTTGCATGGCAGTCTTCACGGCTATTACAAGCGGCTATTACAAGCGGCTATTAAGCGACGAATTATAGCAGAACAAAATATATGACGTTGAACTTACCCGTTTGCTTTGTCTATGCCTTTATCAGTCACAGCCATGCAGTAGGTTAGTGCATTAGCGGTTGCGAGGTGACCATAAAACGTGTCATGTATAGTCACAACTTGACTGGGGTGTATGTGTGCTAATAAATGGCAAGTATGCTAAAATTAGGCGATTTATTTTAACGTATTTTTTTAACGTATTTATGCTTGATAAAGCGCTGTTTTTGCTCAGCGTGGATCAATATTGTAATAGCAACGACGACAGTTCATCGACAGTAAATTAATGATAATGAATTAACGACAACCGTTACGTCAGGGGCACAAAGAGTCATGGTCGCAACTTCAATATGGCAGACGCTCGCTGAGCATCCGGAATTTATTGCCATGCTGACCATCCCACCGGTGACCGCATTTGTCACTTGGGTCCATGTGTGGATGGCGCTAAAAATGCTGTTTTATCCCATTAAGTTTCGGGGTATCCGCATTCCCAACTTTCCTTTTTTTGGACTACCAGGGATTGGCTGGCAAGGTATCGTACCGCGTAAAGCCGGCAAGATATCAGGGGTTATCGTAGATCAGACGCTGTCTAAACTCGGCTCGCTTGATGAGTTTTTTCAAGCGATGGAACCGGAGCAAATGGCGGCGTTCATTACTGAGGCGATCGATAAGAATCTTGAGTCGTTGATTGACGAAATTATGCTTGAGCGTTCAGAGACCTTATGGCGCAACCTTCCTTATGCGTTAAAACGCCGCCTATACACGCAAGCGCACCAAGAGTTGCCTGCAATCATGCAGTCACTGGTGACGGATTTGACCTATCATGTCGAAGATTTGGTCGATATGCGCCAAATGATTGTCAATAAGATGGAGAGTGATCGGCGCTTGATGGTCAATATGTTCTTAAAAGTAGGCCAAAAAGAAATTGATTTTATTTGGCATATTAGTGCGTTGGTTGGACTTATCTTTGGCATTATCCAGATGTTTATCTTTTTGGTAGTGCCGCAACATTGGACGGTACCCTTCTTTGCGGCGGTCTGGGGTCTATTGACCAACTGGATTGCGATTTGGATGGTGTTTAATCCAGTACAGCCGCGTTTTATCACTTATGTGAAGTTATTCGCGCGGGGTAAGACCTTTCCCTTTATTAAATTGCAACTGCCCCATATGGCGAAATTTCGCTGGCAGGGCGGCTTTATGAAACGTCAAGAGGAAGTGTCTGAGGTTTTTGCTGAAATTGTCGTCACCGATTTGGTTACCCTTGAGAACATCATGAATGAGATGATGTATGGTGAGCAAGCCGCGCAAACCCGTGAACTGATGAAGTCGCATCTTTATCAAATGTTAGAATCACCAGTGGTCAGTGCTACCTTACGGATAGGACTTGGTCGGCGTGAGTTTGGCCAACTCAAAAATACTATTATTGATAAATCAATTACCGCGACTATGGTGCCGATGCGCGATCCTAAGCTCAATGAGAGCCGCGCCAGTAAAATTTTCGGTCTGTTTCGAGATCGTATCCGTGCGCTCTCGCCCGATGAGTTTCAAAACTTGTTACGCCCAGCGTTTCATGAAGATGAAATGACCTTAATTGTGCTGGGTGGTTTGACAGGATTTTTGGCCGGTTGGCTGCACCTAGTTTTGGTATTTTTTCCCGCTATGCAGTAACCAAATATATAGTAATAGTTAAGTCCTTATAGTCTCTATACACATCGTACACAAAGCAGATATGAGACCGTGACAAGTTAACGCTAGTGTACCTTGTTGTAAGTGTTTCGGATAGTAATAGCTTATGACGCTAACGATAGCATTAGTGAATACAGTACCTACAACAGTACCTAAATAAGTAACTAAAAATAGCTAAAATAGCTAAAATAGCAACTACAACAGTAAAACCTACTGAGTGCTTTTTAAGGCTATAAAAAGTTCAATTCATAAAGTAAACAATGACCGTATTAAGGTAAACAAGGTTAGACCGTATGTTAATCACAGAATTAGGTTATTTTGCCTTGCTGGCCGCGTTTGTGTTGGCGATCTTGCAAGTAGTGTTACCAACCATCGGCGTTATTCGTCATAAAGTCGCTTGGCAGCGTCTGGCACCAAGTTTGGCTTGGGCGCAATTTGCAGCCATGATTGTGTCGTTTGGCGCGTTAATGGCAGGCTTTTATTACAACGATTTTAGTCTAGTCTACGTTTCGCAGCACTCTAATACTTTGCTGCCTTGGTACTACAAGCTATCGGCAACGTGGGGCGGGCATGAAGGCTCGTTGCTACTTTGGATGACCATCATGGCGACATGGTGTGCGCTGGTATCGTACTTCAGCCGTGGTTTACCGCTGTCTATGCGGGCACGAGTATTGGTGATTTTGGCTGGCGTGCAGATGATGATGCTAGCGATGCTAATCTTTACCTCATCGCCATTTGATCGCACCCTACCCAGTATCCCAGTGGATGGTGCTGATTTAAATCCGGTACTGCAAGATTTTGGTCTGATTATTCACCCACCGATGTTATATATGGGTTATGTGGGTCTAGTCGTGCCTTTTGCCTTTTGTATGGCCGCACTGTGGGCCGGGCGCTTAGATGCGGTATGGACCCGCTGGTCACGTCCGTGGGCGCTTGCCGCTTGGGGGTTTTTGACCGTTGGTATCGCGCTGGGCTCTTGGTGGGCCTATTACGAGCTTGGCTGGGGCGGCTGGTGGTTCTGGGATCCGGTAGAGAATGCGTCCTTGATGCCCTGGTTTGCCGCTACCGCCTTATTACATTCCTTAGCAGTGACTGAAAAGCGCGGGGTCTTTAAAGCATGGACGATTATGCTGGCGATTTTTGCCTTTGCGCTCAGTCTGCTTGGCACCTTCTTAGTGCGCTCTGGAGTCATTACCTCTGTACATTCATTCGCCGCTGACCCAACGCGTGGTCTGGTAATCTTAATTATTCTTGGCGTTATTATCGGTGGCGGCCTACTGATGTTCGCCATTCGCGGTTGGCGCTTGACAGTCGAGAGTCAGTATCAGCTGATTTCACGTGAGTCATTTTTAGTCATTAATAATGTCATTATTTTGATTGCTACCTTAGTGGTGCTGCTTGGTACGCTGTATCCAATCATTGCTGATGCCTTTAATTTAGGTCAGGTCTCTGTTGGTCCTCCTTACTTTAATGCGCTGTTTGTACCCCTGACGTGGCTATTATTGTTCGCGATGGGTATGGGCTCTAATATTCGCTGGAAACAAGACAAGCGTCCGTTATTGGGTGTGGGTATGGTGATTGCGGCTAGCAGTCTGGTTCTAGCTGCTGTCATTACCTATTTTGTCCATCCTTCATCCATGTTCAATATCGGTGTCACTCTAGCAATAAGCTTTTGGGTACTGTTCTGGATGGCAGTCGACATTAAGGATAAGACTAAAAACGCCCCTAATCTCTTTAAGGGTCTACGTCAATTACGCCTCAGCTATTGGGGCCAGCAAACCGCCCACATTGGGGTGATAATCGCAGTCATTGGCGTGGCTTTCACCAGTAGTTTAAGTATTGAGCGTGATGTGGCACTGGGTATTGGTGATACGGTCAATGTGCAAGGTTACGATTTTGAAGTGAAAGACTTTCAGGAAGTCAAAGGCAGTAACTTTGATGGTATACAGGCACAAGTTGAGGTAAGCAAAAATGGTCGCGAAGTGACGACCTTATACCCTGAAAAACGTACGTATGTGGTCAGCATGATGCCGATGACTGAGGCAGCTATTGATGCCAGCTTAATGCGCGATCTGTATGTGGCACTAGGTGAGCCTATTGCTCAAGGCAAAAATCAATGGGCGGTACGTATCTATGTGAAGCCGCTTATTCGCTGGATTTGGCTGGGTGCGATTATCATGGCGTTGGGCAGCTTATTAAGTATATTAGATAAGCGCTATCGCATTAAAAAAACCAAGGCACAAGATCAAGTTGCTATTAATGCTACTAATACGTCAACTCCAGCATCAACAATGGGGGAGAAGTAACATGAGTGCACCAGATAATAACCCTGATCAAAACAATAAGCGTAGCAGTCAAACCCTGCGTAAAAAGCAGCTGAAGATATGGTTTTTAATCCCACTTATTATCTTTTTTGGTTTGATAGTTATGCTGTATACACGGCTTGGTAAGCCGGTAGCGATTGTGACCAATACGGCCCTTGAGCGTCCAGTGCCTACTTTTGAGTTGCCATTATTATCAGATACTAGCCGTGTGATGACCAATGATAACTTGCCCGATCAGCCCTTTTTGATGAACATTTGGGGCTCGTGGTGTCCAACTTGTGTTATTGAGCACCCGTTTTTGATGCAGTTAGAACAACGCGGCGTTAATATCGTTGGGGTCAATTATAAAGATGACATTGGTAATGCGCTGAGTTATTTAAACCAGCGCGGCGATCCCTTCTCAATGTCCATTCAAGATTTATCGGGTCAGTTCGCCTTAGACTTGGGTTTAACAGGGGCGCCCGAAACCTTTGTCGTTGATGGCGATGGCATTATTCGCCAGCATATCATCGGTGAGATTAATGAGGCCAATTGGCAAAGTCGTATTACCCCTTGCTTGAGGGTACTCAATGAAGCCAATAAGAGCGGCGGAAGCCCCAACTCTAGTCAGCTTGAGGAGGCATGCCAATGAAGCTTATTCAAACAAAAGCCAATATAATTTTTAGGCTAGCAAGCTTAATACTGGCATGTATGCTCAGTATGACCACCTATGCCGCGATTGATGTATACGACTTTGACTCCGTGCAGCAAGAAGCCCAATATCGTGGTCTCATCGAGGAGCTGCGTTGCCCGAAATGTCAAAACCAAAACCTTGCTGGTTCGGATGCACCCATTGCTCAAGATTTGAAGCAAAAAATTTATGATATGATTAAAGATGGCCGCAGTGATGGAGAAATAAGGGTCTATATGAAAGAGCGCTACGGCGACTTTATTAGCTATAAGCCACCCGTACGTCCCTCAACATGGATACTATGGTTTTTCCCGCCATTACTATTAATCGTTCTCATTACTGGCTGGTTCTGGCAGAGCAAACGTCGGCAAGTTACTGCAAGTGGTCAAGATGGCTTGACGGTTGATAGTACCGCCCAAGCTTTGACACCCGCAGAAAAAGCTGAACTTGATCGTCTGTTGTCGCGCACTGATAATGCTGATCATGACATCACAAGCACAGAGGACAAAAAATGACCCTATTTTCTACTGTTGGCTTATTTATTGCCTTAAGCTTACTTATTGCTCTAGTACTCGCCGTTATAGCCATTATACCTTGGTTACGAGCATCACGGGCACCAGACAAACCGGTGGACAACCAACTGCTAGATATCAACGTTGCGGTATTTCGTGAACGGTTAGCAGAACTTAAAACCGACAAAGACAGTGGCACTATTGATGACAGCCATTACCAAAATCAAAAGCTTGAGCTTGAGCGCCAGTTATTAGACGCTCAGCGTCAAGTCGAGCCGATGGTAACCCCTGGTATCAAAAGCCGTTTAATCGTTATCGTTTGGGTGCCTGTATTAGCAGCACTGGCCTATCTATTGATTGGTAACCGCACGCCCGTATTCGAGCTGTGGGCTGCTGAAGATAAAGTCGGACAAGTCGCTGATGACTTATTAACCGGCAAAATCGATCAGCCACCAGAATGGGCGATTGAAGACAGTCGCCAGCTAATTTCTGCCATGCAGACTAATGTCCATCGTCATGCTGATGATCCCAACCGTTGGATGCGGCTATCAGAGCTGTTTTTATCACTAGAAGCGACTGAATCAGCATTAGAAGCCTTATCCCGTGCCTATCGTTTGTCACCAGATAATGTAGAGATTGCCACGACCTATGCACAGATTAGTTTTTTTGCGAATCAAGGCCAGTTGGATGCCAATAGTCGCCGTGTATTACAAGATGTGCTGGCTAAAAACCCTCAGCACGAAGGCGCACAAATGCTAATGGCCATGGGCGAGGCGCGTGGTAATAACTTTGATCAAGCACAAGGCTGGATTAAGCGTTTGCGTGACAGCATTGCGGCCAAACCAGGTGATCATAGCCAAGCATTGGCTAGCTTAGATGAGCTAAGCGCTAATGTGAACGCGCAGAAACAGCAAGCTGCCGAAGGCATCGACGTAAGGATAACGATTAATTCCAGCTTATTGCCGCTGGTAAAAGGCGATGACGTCTTATTTGTCGCTATTCGTGATGTAAAAGGAGGCCCTCCGTTCGCTGCCAAGCGCTTGCCTATTAGTATTATTCAGCAAGGTGAAGCCAGTGTTAGCTTAAGTGATCTTGATGCAATGATGCCGGAGCGCACGTTAAAATCTGCTCGCGCTGAAAACACTCAATTGGCAGTCATCGCTCGTATCAGTCATAGCGGCAATGCAGGAGCAGAGTCAGGAGATTTGTCTGCCAATCCAGTCGTGATTAGCGTGGGGCAAAACCAAGTCAATATTGAAATCAACCAACAGGTGCCTTAATAAACAAAGATTTTAATATGCTGGCCTATAACTATAAAGGTGATATCTACAAGCCTTTTGACACAGACGCCGTGGCTTATTTCTACGGCGTGCAATCGCAGCACATGCACAGATAAGTCATCGTAACTTGCCGCATCCAGACTAAAAATACTTGAGGTTTTTCAAGCCACAAGGTAAGGTGAGCTTTGCAAACCACCAATCCCTATGTTTTATTTATCCTAAAATCCTATATATTAAGGAGAATCATGTAATGATGCGAATTATTTTGCTAGGTCCACCAGGCGCCGGTAAAGGTACCCAAGCCCAGTTTATTTCTAAAGAATATGATATCCCGCAGATCTCAACTGGCGATATGCTGCGTGCGGCGATCAAAGAAGGCAGCGAGCTTGGCAAACAAGCCAAAGGTGTTATGAATGCTGGCGGTTTGGTTTCTGACGACCTTATCATTAACTTAGTAAAAGAACGCATCGCTAAGCCTGATTGCGCCAACGGCTGTATTCTTGATGGTTTTCCGCGTACTATTCCGCAAGCCCAAGCGCTTGCCGATGCTGATGTGGCGATTGATCATGTGATTGAGATCAGTGTGCCGGACGATGAAATTGTCAAGCGCCTATCGGGTCGTCGCCAGCATGCAGGCTCAGGCCGGGTCTATCATGTCGATCATAACCCACCCAAGCAAGAAGGTATCGACGACGTTACTGGCGAAGCGCTTATCCAGCGTGAAGATGATAAAGAGTCTACTATTCGTGATCGCCTAGCGACTTACCATCAGCAGACATCAACCCTAGTTGGCTTTTATCAAGATAAAGCCGCCGAGGGCGGCGATGTTGGTAGTGCGGCTCCTAACTATGATAAGTTTGATGGTACTCAGTCTATCGATGACGTAAAGCTGCAAATATTATCAGCACTAAAAGGTTAGTAACTTTTAGCTGACATTTGTGTTAAACACATTAAAAAAGCCGCCTACAATTAAGTGTAGGCGGCTTTTCTGTATTGGCTCTTTTACGTTGGCTTTTTTCAACTTAAAAGTCTTAAATTAGAACCTATGCATTACCTTCAGCATCTATTTGGGCTTGCTCTTGGCTTTGGGCGTAGGCTTGGTCAAAGTTAACCGGAGCCAGCAATAGTTGTGGGAAGCTACCACGAGTAACGATGTCGCTAATCACTTCACGCGCATACGGGAACAATACATTAGGGCAATAGGCCCCTAAGATTTGGCCGATTTGATCTTCTGGAATATCTTTTAATAAGAAGATACCTGCTTGATGAACTTCCGCGATAAATGCCGCTTCTTCAGCGTTTTTAGCCGTCACGCTTACGGTCAAAATCACTTGATAGTGATCATCGTCAAGCTTTTCAGCATTGCTTGATAGATTAATGTCAAGTTCAGGATTCCACTCTTTAGTGAATACGCCTGCGCCTGGGACTTCAAGTGACATGTCTTTCACATAAATGCGTTCTAGGGCCAGTTGTGGTTGTGCTTGTTCTTCAGCCATGATAATTCCTCTAATAGTGGGTCAAATAGTTTTGCAAAATATAATTTTACTACTAATTCTTAAGCAATATTCAGAAATCGTAACTTAATATTTCTCATCAAACTTTGCCTATCAATGCTGATGCGTTGATGCAATAACAGGCAGGTAGAATGACAGTTAGCAAAGCAATGTAGCAGATTAACCCGCTAATAGCTCATCAAGTTTACCTTGTTGGTTAAACTGATTAAGCTCATCAAAACCGCCAACAAAGGTATCGCCGACGAAGATTTGTGGCACAGTACGATAGTTATTGGTTTTTTGCATTAGCTCACGGCGCTCATCGCTGCTCATATCGTGCATACCAATCTCTTCATACTCAACGCCTTTAGATTTTAATAGTTGTTTGGCATTCGAGCAGTAAGGGCAAATAGGGGTAGTGTAGACTTTAACAGATACGGTCATGGTAAATCCTTAATTTATAAATTTATGAAACAATAGTTGTATTACGAAGCAGTAGTTATATTATGAAGAATAGTATTATGAAAAACAGTATTATGAAAGTTAATCGTGTCGGCTGCAATCAAGTTAATCGCAAGCCTGCATTCGTTTGTTCTCATTATAAAGTGGGGATAGGAGTGGTAAATTCAAGTTAGCACCGCTGAAATTTTCGAAAAGTAACATAATGCGAAAATCAACATGAACAACCAATAAAAAAAGACACTACATTATGAAGTGTCTTTTTTATTGGCTACGAACAGCTATGAACGACCATTAAATTTTATTTGGCCCGTTATTTATGCAAACTAGGTTTTGATTTGCCTTTCTCTTTAGGCTGTGCGTCTTTTACCCCGACCAATGGCATACCGCCGCCTTGCCAGCTGCCAATACCACCATCTAGGCGATAAACGTTATCTTTACCGATCATCTGCACAGCTGCGCCTGCTTGCGCGCCCATATCACAGATGATAATCACGGGCGACTCAATCGCACGTACTTCTTCTAGGCTTTCTTTAAGCTGAGTAAACGGAATATTACGACTGCCTTGGATATAGCCAGTAATGAACTTCTTCTTAGCGCGAATATCAATAAGTTGCGCATTTTGGGAGTTGACCATCATGCCAAGTGTATTAGGCGACACTTTTTTGCCGCTACGTTTGTTTTCAATGGCAAAAAACAGTACGGCAAGTACCGCTAAAATACTAAATAAAAACGGGTGGTTGCCCACAAAATCAAGCGCACGATCCAAACCATACCTCCAAAAAATAAGTGTTCTATCAAACTGCGAATACAGTCTAATGATACCGAACAAGGCGCTATTATACCGATTAGGTCATCTTTAGTAAACGTGCGATGATCACACGTTTCATTTGATAGTTGTGATGATAGTTGTGATGATTGTTGTGGTAATAAGCGCGTTGGTTAATTTGGCTTAATACGGTTTAGTATCGGCCTCGATGCGCAAAGTAATAAGGTTCTCAACGCGGCGCTGGAGTACTTCGCCGTCAGCAACCGCTTGCCATAATGCGCAGCCTTTACTGTTGTGGGTATGACGACAATCGCGAAACTGACAATCACCGGACAAAGGCGCAAGCTCAACAAAACCGGAGATAATATCATCAGGGGTTAAGTGCCAAATACCATATTCACGAATACCTGGGGTATCGACGATGCCGCCTTGGGTCAGGTCATCTGGATTAAATGGCAATAAACGGCTAGTGGTGGTGGTATGCTGACCGAGTTTTGAGTTATCAGAGATAATATTAACGCTTTGTGCTGATTCAGGCAGTAATGCATTGATTAGGCTACTCTTACCAACGCCCGATTGCCCCGCAAAAATGACCAGCTTATTATCGATATAACGTTTAAGCTCACTAAGTCCTTGTTGATCGTTGCTAGCAGCGACGTTTTCTGGACAATCAACTGAGGTCAGCACGCTTTCATAACCTAGTGCCGCATACTGCGTCAGTAATTCATTGGTATTGGCATCATCATCTTCTGCTAATAAATCTGCTTTATTTAATACCAGTAGTGGCTTCACACCGGCATGATGGCAAACCACTAAATAACGGTCAATTAAGGTGGGAGCCGCCGCTGGCAGTGGTGCAAAGACAATGGCCAGAATATCGACATTAGCGGCTACTGGTTTGAGCTTATGATAGCGATCTGGGCGTGAGACCAATGAGGTACGTGGTTTTACTGCTTCGATGCGGCCAAATCCAGTATTGGAATCGGCATTCCAGCGTACATTATCACCAGCGGCTAGCATCGGTAGGTTGGTGCGTACATGACAACGCCAAATATCCCCTAATGCCAGCGCTTGCCAAAACGGCTCAGGATCATCGGGTGCAAACTCAGGTTGCACAGGGATGACGGCCGGTAAGCTGGTCACTTGTACTTCTAGTTGCTTACCATAATGCGCCATGACCAAGCCATCCATCAGGCTGTCGTCAATACTGTCTTGATTAGACAACTGTTGTTTATCGATGCGACGAATCTGCTGTTTGGTCAGTTTGCGTTGCCGAATTAATGCCATAAATTGTGACCTACTAAAAAATATTGCTAAGTGTAGCGTGAAAATTTGCTAACATACAGCCTTAAGCGCCTGCGGCAGACAGTGGTTTTGTAACGTTTAAGCGCTACGAACGCCAAGGCGTTATACCTTTTATATTATTTACTTTATTGAGGCTCAACTGATTCAAAGTTGCTTCAAAATTTATTGACCATAGGACAGCTTATGAGTACCGGTGACCATCCCAACAAGATTAAGATCAAAAACCAAGGTAAAAAAGGGTTGGTATGGATTGATTTAGAGATGACAGGGCTTGATACCTTAAATGATGAAATTATCGAGATTGCCACAGTTGTTACCGATGAAGATTTGAATGTCTTAGCAGAAGGTCCTGTTTTTGCCATCAAAGTATCTGACCGTAAATTAAACGGTATGGATGACTGGAATACTAAGCAACACGGACAGTCAGGGCTGGTTGATCGGGTTCGCCGTAGTACCGTAACTTTGAGCGAGGCCGAAGCTGAGACTATCAAGTTTTTGAATAAATGGGTCGATAGCGGCAAGTCGCCAATGTGTGGTAACTCTATCTGTCAAGATCGACGCTTTATGGCGCGCCAAATGCCAGAGTTAGAGAAGTTCTTTCATTACCGCAACCTTGATGTGTCTTCAATCAAAGAGCTGTGCTTCCGCTGGCGCCCTGATATTTTAAAGAACTTTGAGAAAGGCGGTAGTCACTTAGCGTTAGATGATATTCGTGATTCTATTCGTGAACTAAAACACTATCGTCAGCACTTTTTTAAATTGATTCCTTAGATCTAAATTGTTTAAGAGTAGATAGGATAGGAAGAAAAAAGAGGGTCTATTGAATAGTCAATAGACCCTCTTTTAATGTTTTTTTTATAGTTGCGTAGGGTGCGCTCTGCGCACCAATAACGAGATTATGACCAACAAGCGTTGCGCAGAGCACACCCTACACCTGAAAGTCGTCAAAACAAAACACTGCTTTGTTAGACTTGCAAGGAAAATCCTTTAAATAGGATTTTCTAATATCATCAAGCGGTGGGTTACGTTACACCAAAAATTTAAACTCAACTAATCCAAAGTTGGCGTTATTAGTATTGCTGTCAATATTTGCCTCTATATCTGTGGTAGTCGCCCCAATAACGGCGCTAACTTTAGGTTGGCGCGTTTCTTGATCAAGCAGTCGCCAATCACCAAGCACATAGCGGCTTTTGCCTTCATCGCTGCGATGAATTTCAGGACGATGAGTATGACCATGTAGCAGCGCGTCATATTTATAAAGTGCTTTGTTCACTGAAGCTTCATTCACATCCATGATATGAGCGGCTTTGGTAGTATTTTTCTTTTTACTTTTTTGTCTTATATTAGCGGCAATGGCCAAGCGTTTTTCTAACGACTTATTGAGTAAATACCACTGGGTCAAACGATGACGCATTATTCTGCGGAAAAACTGATATTTTTTATCATCGGTACATAGCGCATCGCCATGTTCTAAACGGTAGCTTTGCTGTCCAACAGATAACGCATAAGGTTCATAAATCATCTCGCCACCGAATAAGTTGCAAAATGGCTGGCCTAATAAAAAGTCTCGGTTGCCATGCATTACTAAGATTTCACAACCGTCTATACGTAGCTGTTTTAGCTTAATAATCAGCGGTGTTAGCCAATGAGTTTGGCGCTTATCTTCTGATAATGTTAAGTAGGCATCATCACCCAACCACACCTCAAACCAATCGCCTAAGATAAATAAACGCTTGAGCGCAGGCAAGGCTAGACAGTCATCAAGCAGCGCCAAAAAAGCCTGCACTAAGGCAGGCTCTTCAGGCGATAAATGCAAGTCGCTGATTAATAATTGCCGTACCTCATGGGGACGGGTTGTTATCAGATGATTGAAATTTTGCATTTATCATAACCTTAAATGATGGCTGGTTATTTATTTAGAAAGTACTTATTTAGAAACTGCTTATTTAGAAACTGCTTATTCAGAAACTGCTTATTTAGAAACAATGGTTGCTGAGTTGATGATAACCGCTTCTTTTGGCACATCAGCATGCATGCCGAAACGACCAGTAGGAACGCCTCTCATTTTTTCGATAACGTCCATACCGCTAGTCACTTTACCAAAGACCGTATAACCCCAACCTTGGGCATTTTTACCAGTATGGTTTAGGAAGTCATTGTCTTTTACGTTAACAAAGAACTGGCTGGTTGCTGAGTGTGGGTCTTGGGTACGCGCCATAGCAAGCGTGCCAGCTTCATTTTTTAGACCATTATCGGCTTCGTTTTCGATGGGAGCGTTGGTGCCTTTTTCATTCATATCTGCATCCATACCGCCGCCTTGAATCATAAAGCCGTCGATGATGCGATGAAAGATGGTTCCGTCATAATGACCAGATTTGACGTAGTTTAAGAAGTTTTCTACGGTTTTTGGGGCTTTTTCTTCGTTAAGTTCGATAACGATCGCACCCATAGTGGTGTCGAGTTCTACTACTGGCATATCTACCATGTTGTGTTCCTTTCTAATTGCAGTACCTGAATTGGCACTGTGGTGAGTTAATATTGTGGTTAGTCTAACGGCTTTTTTGTCGCCTGTCATGTATCAGGCTGTTAATGCATTCGTGAAACCTGATAGAATAACGCAACTTTATGATTTATCAATATAGTTTGTACCAAATAAAATAGATACGCTATGCTATATAATAAGCACACCGTATGCGTTTTTAAAATGAACCGACTATGTTTTCTTATTAATTTTTGAACTTTCTATGGTACGTGTTGGCGCGTACCCTAATCTGATAAATTGCGTTAGGAGCAATGTTCCATGAGTGAGCACTCAAACACTACCGAACAAAAAAACGACTTTATTCGTAATATCATTCGTGACGATGTCAATGCGCAAAAATACAAACAGATAGTGACGCGCTTTCCACCCGAACCAAATGGCTACTTGCATCTTGGGCATGTGAAATCAATTTGCTTAAACTTCGGCGTTGCTGAAGAGTTTGGTGGTATTTGCCATTTGCGTTATGACGACACCAACCCAACGGCTGAGAAACAGGACTACATTGATAATATCAAAAAAGATTTACAGTGGTTGGGCTTTGAATGGGCAGGCGAGGCGTTACATGCGTCAAGCTACTTTGATCAATTGCATGCATGGGCAGTCCAACTGATCGAACAGGGTGATGCGTACGTTGACTTGCAAACGCCTGAGCAAATAAAAGACAATCGTGGCTCGTTCAAGGAAGCGGGTACTGCGTCTCCGCAACGTGATGCCAGTGTTGCAGACAATTTAAAGTTATTCGAAGATATGAAAAACGGTAAATATGCTGATGGTAAAGCAGTATTGCGCGCCAAGATTGATATGTCTGATGCCAATATGAATATGCGCGACCCGATTATTTATCGTGTGATGCATCAAGAGCATCATCAGACGGGTAATAAATGGTGCATTTATCCGATGTATGATTTTGCTCATCCCTTATCAGATGCGCTTGAAGGTATTACTCATTCGCTATGTACCTTAGAGTTTGAAGACCATCGTCCGTTTTATGATTGGATTGTCAGTAAAATTGGCTTTGAGCAACCGCCGCATCAGTATGAATTTTCACGCCTAAACGTGGACCATACTTTGACCAGTAAGCGTAAGTTGAAGCAGTTGGTTGATGAAGGTATTGTTGACGGTTGGGATGATCCTCGTATGCCAACCGTGGCTGGCATGCGCCGTCGTGGCTATACCCCTGAAGGGCTACGTGATTTCTGTAATCGGGTTGGTATCGCCAAAGCGGATGGTGTGGTCGATATGCGCTTGCTTGAATTTAGTATTCGTCAGTCGTTAGATGACACTACCGCGCGTGGAATGGCCGTACTTAAACCGTTAAAAGTGACTATTACTAACTTTAGTGAAGCCGTGAGTAGCTGGGAGTCGCAAAAGGCTGATAGTGTTAATGGGCGTTGGGATGATGACACCCAAACGTTATGGTTAACGCAGCCTAACCATCCAAACTTCGATATGGGTGAGCGTGAAATCCCCTTTACTGAAACGCTTTATATTGATCAAGGTGACTACGAGATTGAGCCACCAATAGGCTACAAACGCTTATCCCCAGAGAAAACAGAAATTCGTCTGCGTAATACTTATATATTAGCAGTGACCGAGCATATCACTGATGATAATGGTGATGTTGTGGAGCTAAAAGCGACCATTGATCCTACTACCTTAGGTAATAATCCTGAAGGTCGTAAGGTCAAAGGTGTGATTCATTGGGTATCGGCCAGTCAAGGCATTCCAGCTACCGTGCGCTTATATGAGCCGCTGTTTAACGTCGAAGACCCCGGTAGCGTGAGCGATGTTCATGGCGCGCTAAATCCCAATTCTTTGACTGAGCTGGCAGCTGTGGTTGAGCCGTCATTGGCTAATGCCGATGCTGGCACACGCTTTCAGTTTGAGCGTGAAGGCTACTTTATTAGTGATGCTATCGAGCATAGCAACGAGAAGCCAGTATTTAACCAAATTGTTAGCTTACGTGACAGTTATAAACCGGCTTAATTTATCAATCAGTATTACTTATAGAGTTTAATGTTCTAAAATAATACTGAACAATAGTGGTTTGCAAGCATGCCCATTTCTAGTACGCTAGAGATGGGCTTTTTTATGAAAAATAATAAATTATTCAATAAGTGATCATTAATCATTAGCAATAATTATAAATAGTAAATTTGAGGACATTTAAATGGCAAATTTTTTGAATAGTAGTACCCCACTCTCAACTATCATAATTTTTGGCGTAGGCTGTGGCTTTAGCCCAGCGTTTTTGGCAAATGGTTACGATTGACTGGGCTAAAAGCGCCAGCCTACGATAGCCCCTATTAAGTTGAGAGTCGCGTATAGTAGTGGCACAACCTATCATCTGATGACAAAACAGTCAGTCCAGCCTCTGTTACGATTGACAAAGCAGCAGAAGACATCGCAAAGCCTAACTATTCTAAATTGACCACAGCGAAGCTTGCTAAGGAGCTGGGAATGAACTACCCAAGAGTTAAATGACAAGCTGCTTGAAATGAGTTATCTGGAAGAAAAAGAGGGCGAGCTGGTATAGTCGATTCAATTTAAAAACGATACAGTGCTACTGGGATGAATTTTTTGCAGCCTCTGTCCCGCTTGCGAACAGCACGCAAGAAAAATTTATACCAGTAGCACGCTGCTATACACGACTCTCTTTTATTGTGAACTGACTATACTGACTGATGCTGGTAGTGCTGCTGGTGGTATAAGCAAGCGCGGAAAATTCGGTGAGTTTTGTTTGTGGGATGCAGGCATGGTAGTGTAAACCATAAGCATAAACTTAGGCATAAGATAAAGTTACTTAAGCTTATTCACTTATCTGAGAATGGAATAACAGCATTACAATCCGTCACAAGACATTCATAACCAGTTTGTTAAGATGAAATGAGCTTTTACCGGCGTGGCTTTAGTTATTTGGCTATAGCTGAGCTCGTCGATGATAACGATATGGCGCAATGATACATTTCGACATTAGCGTCGACATTAGCGCTCAAAACTACTATAAATAAGGAATTAAGCATGGCACATTTACGTTTAGGCGATAGCGCACCAAATTTTGACGCCAGCACCACAGATGGCGACATCAATTTTTACGATTGGGCAGGGGACAGCTGGGTGGTTTTCTTCTCACATCCTGCTGATTATACGCCAGTATGTACTACTGAACTGGGCCGTACCGCCGCATTGGGTGGTGAGTTTCAAAAGCGCAATGTTAAGCCTATCGCGCTATCAGTAGACGGTCTAGAAGACCACAAAGGCTGGGTTAGTGATATCGAAGAGACCCAAGGCACAGCCGTGAATTTCCCTATCATTGCTGACTCTGATCGTAAAGTAGCCGATTTATATGACATGATTCACCCCAATGCCGATAACACCGCCACGGTCAGAAGCGTATTCATTATTGATCCTAAAAAGAAAGTGCGCTTGACGCTTACCTATCCTGCCAGCTGTGGTCGTAACTTCGATGAAATCGTACGAGTAATTGATGCCATGCAACTGTCTGATGAGTATAATGTTGCAACCCCGGTCGACTGGAAAGAAGGCGATGACGTTATCATTCCACCTAGTGTCAAAAACGAAGATATCGCAGCCAATTATCCTAAAGGTCATACGGAAATTAAGCCTTATTTGCGTACGACACCTGCGCCCAATAAATAACCAAGTCTCAAGACGTATGGTATAGAAGTCCATATTATCGTTGTTACCTAAAGTCCCATAATATAGAGTCCTATAACCCAAAGTTATGGGACTTTTTACTATTCTCTTCACAAGGGTTGGTAAGGTTTTGCTATGATAATAATCTATCAGTGCTAAGTCGCTGCTTGATCACCCTTACAAGGAGTTTGTTGTGAAAAAATTATACGTAACTCGTACCGCCCCCAATGCGCGCAAAGCCATTATTTTACTGGCTTCAAAAGGTATTGATATCGATAATATGGATGACCTTGATGTAGTTGATATCGACTTTGCTGCTGGCGAGCAGTTCTCAGATGCGTTCACTGCTATCAACCCCATGCAGACGGTGCCGGTACTGACGCTTGATGACGGCACGGTACTCAATGACTCACAGGCCGTTTGTGAATATCTTGATCGCGTCTATGGTGAGCGTTCGGTCATGGGTAATGATGTGGTGCAGCGTGCTCAAGTCTGTGCCATGCGCCGTGTCGCTGAGTTTGAAGTGTTGTATAACCTGATGCTGGCATTTCAGCACAGTCACCCCTCTAAAGCCCAGCGTGTCGAGCAAGTACCAGAGTTCGTAGCGCCTTCTATTGCCCGTTCTATTAAAGCTTTGGCTTATTTTGAAGCGCGCTTACAAGATCGTGAATACTTAGTCGGCGATCAGTCGAGTTTTGCAGATATTGTATTGTATTTAGGGTTAGATTTTGGCAAATTATTAAAAGTAAACCCTACTGAACACGGAGAAAACCTCGCGCGTTTCTATGCGATGATGCATGAGCGCTTTAGTGTGAAAAAAATGGGTAAAGCCAAACCTACTACTGAAAGCGAGCAAGACAAGTAAGTCGTTTATTGTATTTAAAACCTGTTTAAAAACCAAACACTTCGTTACAAAATCTGACGTTATCAGGGTTACGAACAGTTACCTAAAATATAACCAATTCTAATCATTTATATCTATAATAAGTAAATTAAAAAACAATAAAGAGATAGGGTTATGGGAAAACTGGTTAGTATTGGGGAGGCGGCCAAGCATTTTGGGGTTGCTCAATCGACATTAAGACGTTGGGATGAAGATGGTACGTTAGTCGCCAAAAGAACCGAAAATGGTCACAGACGTTATGATTTAAATGAAGTAAGACCACACCCTTTAAATACACCACCAAAATTAGACCGAAAAACCATTGCTTATGCTCGTGTTTCAAGTCGTGACCAAAAAGATGACTTGCAGCGCCAAGCGCAGGTTTTGGAACTTTATTGTGCCAAACAAGGTTGGCGTTTCGAGACAATCACCGATTTTGGTAGTGGTATGAACTATAAGAAGAAAGGCTTAAAAACCCTGCTTGACGACATTCTTGACAACAAAGTCGAGCGACTGGTAATCACCCACAAAGACAGACTTTTACGCTTTGGTGCTGAATTGGTGTTTATGCTATGTGAGGCGCGTGATGTTAAGGTGGTCATTATCAATCAAGGCGAGGAACTTAGTTTTGAGCAAGAATTAGCCCAAGATGTATTAGAGATTATCACTGTATTTTCAGCGAGGCTCTACGGTTCTCGCAGCAAGAAAAATCAAAAACTAATAGAGGCGGTTAAACAAGTATTATGATCCGTGGTCATATCATTGAACTCAAACCAAACAACGTACAGGCGAACCATTTTGCCCGTGCTTGCGGTGTGGCGCGGAAAGCTTACAACTGGGCCTTGCATGAGTGGCAACGTCAATATAGAGAGGACAAGGCCTACCGTGACGCCTGTTTATTGGCTGGTATTGAGATTGATTCCAAAAATCTAAACAGACCCTCACAAGCCAAGCTCAGACGCGAATTGAACGCCATTAAACGTGAGCTATTCCCGTGGATGACGGAAGTGACAAAATGTGCCCCGCAAGCCGCAATCATGCAACTGGGCGATGCTTATAACAACTTTTTTAAAGGGCTGGCTGAATACCCCGTCACGCGCAAGCGTGGTAAAGACGATAGATTCAGTCTCTCTAACGACCAATTTGCCATTAAAGGTAAATCCATTCGCATCCCTAATTTAGGCTGGGTGCGCATGAAAGAGGCTTTACGGTTTGACGGTAAAATAATGGCGGCCACCATCTCTAAGCGCGGCGGGAAATGGTTTGTCAGCGTTGCAGTTGATTTAGACCACAGGGTTAAAAAGATTATCAAGACAGGTAAAAGCGTTGGTATCGACCTTGGTATTACCGATTTATTAGTTTTATCAGACGGCACCAAAACTAAAGCACCTAAGCCCTTAGCTAAATATTTAAGCAAATTAAGAACACTCAATAAAAACCTGAGTCGCACTAAAAAAGGCAGTAAAAACAGAGAAAAGGCGAAAACCAAGCTCTCTCGTTTGCATTATAAGATCAGAGGTATCAGGCAGGATTCGTTGCACAAAATAACCTCTAGCTTGGTCAGAGAGTTTGATGTGATTGCGATTGAAAGTCTTAATGTCAAAGGCATGGTTAAAAATAGAAAGCTGTCACGCGCCATTAGTGATTTGGGTTTCTTTGAATTTAAGCGTCAGCTTATCTATAAAGCCAATGAGCAAGGCAAGGTTGTGAAGTCAGTCGGTCGTTTTTACCCAAGCTCAAAGACTTGCTCAAACTGCAGTCACATCCTTGGCAAAGATGAATTAACACTAAAGATGCGCGAATGGACGTGTCCTGAGTGTCAGTCCAAACATGACCGCGATCTCAACGCCAGTATCAATATTTTAAATAACGCGACTGTTATTTTAACAGTCGCATAACCCCGCTCATTGGTCGGTGAGTTCCATCGCCAATTAAAAAAGTCTGTGGAGTCGTAGTCAGTCTAAGTCTCAAACGAGAGGTAGCGCATGGCATTGAAGCAGAAAGAAAATTTTAAATCTAGCTAGTTAGATATATTTAGTGAGATTTGAGTAATATTTTTGGAACGGTTATAGTTATCGAATGGTTGTTTTTTACTAATTTGTTGATAGAACAGATTTGAATGTAGTACAGGATGCTAAAAAAGGTCTTGTGCTGTTTTTTATTGTGGGCGTTCTTCAATACTTGTCTAAGTTATTGCTCTCAATAGCCAATCGCACGTTACTATGAGTGCCTCTCTTTTATGTTAAATCGACTATACAAGCCATTTCGGAATTTATTGATTTAAAGCTCTTATTTGTAACTCTATAGGTAAGGTATAACTACTATGAAACCAATTTTAACATTAGCATTGTTGCCAAGTTTGCTGATGGTCAGTGTCGCGTTAAGTGCTTGCCAAAACTCTTCTTCATCTACTGAGAATGAGGTAGAAGCTGCTGATACGGCCAGCGAGACCACTGATACCACTTTAACCCCTAACGTAATAGCAGATGAGGCTATGAAAGCTGAGCAGACCGCTGAGCAGCAGATGATTAATAGCCTTGCTCGCCACCGTTGGACATTAGATACTGCAACTGATAGCACCTCCCAACCACTATCTTTATTAACGACTATCAAAGATCAAATCACATTGAATTTTAACAAGTATCAAGGCCAAAACACTATCAGCTATAGTGTCGGCTGTAATACCATGAGCGCCACTTATAACCTACAGGGTCACACTTTAACTGCCGAAGAGAGTATGGGCACCAGAATGTCATGTGGCGATCTTAATACGGCCGAAAACCGCTTAAATAAGCTGATATATGGCGATAGTCAGCTAAGTTTAGTAAAGGGTGAGAAGCCAATGTTGACACAAGTCACAGGTGATTCGACTACTTTGGTTTGGAAGGGTAGGCTAACTGCGAAAGCGAAGTATAATACCAAAGGTGAGACTATGTTTTGGGCCGTAAGTTCTGAAACTAAACCTTGTGCCGATAACGGTGCAAAAATGTGCCTGCAAGTGAAGCCCGTCACTTATGATGATCAAGGTATAAAAACCAGCGAAGGTGAATGGGCGCTGTTTACAGGCACTATAGATGGCTATCAGCATGACAGCACACAGGAAGAGGTGCTGCGTTTGCAGCGTTATAATTTAGACACCGATGATATATCAGAAGAAGGCTCTGATGCAGAATATGCCTACGTGTTAGATACCGTGATCGAAAATAACACTTAAGTTACTATCCTGTTTTTAACATACAGAGTCCAAAAGACAGCAAGCTGAGTATGTACAACCTTAACGTCGATTATTTAAGTCTTCTTCTGTTAAACGCCAACGGCCTTTTTTCTTAGTGGCACCACGTCCGCTCATACCACTGTTAAGCAGCAGCTTATTCATAGAGTGGCTTGAATGTGCGTGACAGATTGCGCAGGCAAGACCGTCGGCGGCATCTTCTTGGGGTACCACATCCAGCGCTAGTATTCGGCAGACCATTTCTTGAACTTGTTCTTTGGCCGCCGCGCCATAGCCACAAACCGCTTGTTTGATTTGGCGCGCGGTATATTCTGAGACCTCTAAATCCAATGCCACTAAAGCGGCAATGGCTGCGCCTCGTGCTTGCCCCAGCTTAAGGGCAGAGTCCGGGTTTGCTGCCATAAATACTTGTTCAACAGCGGTATAAATAGGTTCATCAGAATATTTCATATGATGTTGAGCAATGCGAGTTAAGCCATTAAAAATGCGCTTAAGACGCTCAGGCATCTCTTTGGTTTCTGTGCGAATAGTGCCAGCATCAATGTACGTCAGCTTATCCCCCGTTTGTTGGATAATGCCATAACCAGTCATACGCGAGCCGGGGTCAATTCCGATAATAATTGCCATAGTATTCCGTTTCAGTATTCCATGTTGCTGCTATATGCTTTTTTAGCTTAAAAAACAGCCGTAAGTTTGATAGTATAACAAGCCATCCCCATATAGATCATAAGTTAAGCATTTTAATTTGCTTAACATTTAATTCTTAGCTTTAATATTACTAGTTTTAATTTTATAGGACGACACTTTATGGGTCAGATAGTTGGTATTGCCATCGTTTGGTTTATTATCGAGATGCTGCTGTGGTATTTGATTGCCCAGTTTGTTAGTGGCTGGTGGGTATTCATTTGGTTTATTATCGCCGCTGTTATTGGTATTTCCTTTATTCGCAAAGGTATGGCCGCTCTTAATCCTATGGCGCAGCAAATGAAAGCGGGCGGAATGACCAACCCTTCGGCGCGGCCGCAAGAGTCGACCATGATCAAAAGTGTTGCGGTGGCGGCGGCAGGTATTCTACTGCTTATCCCAGGGGTAATTAGTGATTTGCTCGCGTTACTGGTGGTATTACCGCCTGTGCAAAAGAAGCTGAAAGACATTGCCAATAACTATGTTATGAATAATCAGCAAAAAATGATGGAAATGATGGCCAAGCAGATGGGTGGGCAAATGGGCGGACAAAATCCATTTGGCGGCGCTGGTGGCATGGGCGGACAAAACCCATTCGGTGGAGCAGGTGATATGGGCAACCAAAATCCTTTTGGTAAACAGCAAAAAAGCCCATTTGGTGATGTTTTTAAACAGCATACGACTGTTGACGGTACCGCTAAAAACATCCCTAAAGATGTGAAAAATATTACTAAATCTGCCAATGATGAGTAGCTTGTAGTTTTAGTAAAGTGGCGACTAACGTGAACAAAGCTTTCGTTATTTATTAGTCGCCTGGTTTTTTTAACCACTATGGTTTGGTTAAAATTGACATAAAAAAAGGCCCCTTTTGTCATTGACGAAAGGGGCCTTTTAGTGATGATAACTAAAATTGGTTAGCATCGAAATTAACAACCGGAGTGCCGCCGTAAGATGGTGACCCATGAACCGTGAAGTTCAGGGCGGATACGTCATCACCTCGGTAGGTTTCCTGAAACACCGCAAGCGGTGCAGGCATACACAATGAAGCAATAGGTAGCGTATCCAGGTATAACGTTATCGGCTCAGGGAATAACATCCACTAGCCAACACTCCAGAATAAATCTATATTAACTAATGAAATCACTGATTGCAAGTTTGCTTTACAGATTTACACGTCATATTAATAATCATTTTATTTTTAATTTATAAGGGGTAAAAGTAACAGGTGAAAGTAACAGGTGAAAGTACTAAGAATATGCTTAAAAATGTCGAGTTTTCGGCTATTTTGAGATTTGTGGTAGTATAGAGGGCTTTCATCATCCTACTATAGCACTATAGGCGTTCATTCACTTGAGGAGCGGTAATCTATGACCAGTATGCAGCAACAATCAGAGTCACTTAACGACAGTCAGGCCCAGCCTAATAATAAGCAGAATAAAAAAGTGCCGCATGTCTTAATGATATTGGACGGCTTTGGGCATCGTGAAGACGAAAAAGACAATGCCATCGTTGCCGCCAATATGCCAAATTTAGATAAGATTTATCAGCAATATCCGCACGGGCTGATTTCAGCATCAGGAGAAGATGTGGGTCTACCAGAGGGACAGTTCGGTAACTCAGAAGTCGGGCATATGAACCTAGGCGCCGGTCGTGTTCTCTATCAAGATTCAACTCGTATCTCAAGTGAACTTGTTGACCGTGAGTTCTATAAAAACGAAGCGTTAGTGGGCGCAGTGAACGCGGCTAATGAGTTGGGCGGCAATGTGCATATTATGGGTTTATTGTCTGATGGCGGCGTCCATTCGCATCAAGACCATATCGAAGCCATGTGTCACTCAGCACTAGTTCATGGTGCAAAAAAAGTCTTTGTCCATTGTTTTTTAGATGGTCGCGATACCCCGCCTAAGTCTTCGGATAAATATATTAATCGGTTGCGTGAATATGTGAACAAGCTCAATGCCCACTATGAAGGTCGGGTGCAGATTGCTAGTATCATTGGGCGCTACTATGCGATGGATCGTGACAATCGTTGGGACCGAGTGCAAAAAGCTTATGAATTAATTACCGAAGGTAAAGCGGATCGTCTATCAACCCGTGCCGATGGAGCGGTCCAAGCGGCCTATAAAGCGCGTGAGACCGATGAATTTATTAGTCCTACTGTTGTGATTGGACGAGACGAGACGCCCTATACCGTTAACGATAATGATGCGCTGATTTTTATGAACTTTCGTGCTGACCGTGCTCGTGAGCTTGCGCAAGCGTTCGTCTTACCAGATCATGAGTTTTCAGGTTTTGCCCGTCATAAACGTCCTAAACTTGCGGCCTTTGTGATGTTGACTAAGTACTCAGATGTTTTAGCCGATAATGCGAAGACCAGTATTGCCTATTATCCAGCGTCATTGAGCAATACGCTGGGCGAGTACTTGCAGGATAAAGGTAAAACGCAGCTGCGTATCGCTGAGACTGAAAAGTATGCTCACGTGACGTTCTTCTTTAGCGGCGGTCGCGAGGCAGAATATGAAGGAGAGGAGCGTATCTTAGTACCGTCTCCTGATGTGGCGACTTATGACTTACAACCTGAAATGAGCGCCTCTGAAGTGACCGATAAACTGGTAGCAGCTATTGAGTCAGGCAAACACGACGTATTGATCGTGAACTATGCGAATGGTGATATGGTCGGACACACGGGTATCTTTGATGCGGCGGTGCAAGCAGTAGAAGCGCTAGATGTGTGTGTGGGTCGAATTGAGACCGCAGTACGCGCAGCTGGTGGCGATATGTTGATTACTGCCGATCATGGCAACTGTGAGCAAATGCAAGATTACGACAGTGGTCAGGTACATACCCAACATACCACTGAGCATGTGCCCTTGATTTATATCGGTAAGCAAAAGGTACAAGTACGTAGCGGCGGTAAGCTTAGCGACGTGGCACCTACCATTTTGGCACTGATGAATATTGAGCCACCAGCTGAGATGACTGGAGAAAATTTACTCATTCCAGTTTCTTAATGACATAGCCTTAAATTTATTTCAAAGTTTTGGCTAATAGCTTATAAAGGAAGGGAAAGGCAGTAATTGTTTTTCCCTTTCTTATACAATAGGTTTTGTCCAATTCACTTTTAATACTGTTAATAGTAATACTGCCACTTGCAATACTATCCTAGTGATTAACATCCTCTTAATGCTATCTTATACTCTATCACTTGCATATAATCTTATGACAATAAGCTTATATGCTTTCCTATTTTAGATGAGTCCTTTTATGCGTCTATCAGCTTTTAAACGACCAAACAAACTGGTTATACCAGTAGCTATAAAGCCTGCTGTTTTTAAGCCTGCGTTTATGATTGCTCTGCTTGGGATAGGTAGCGTCAGCTTGTACGCTCAAGCGGCTACTATAACGCCTGTCGATACTAGTGCCAGCAGCCCCACAGCAGGTATACAGCTTATCAGTCTAAAAAGTGATGAAGTCCCGTCATCGAATGAGGCTGATAATTTAACGGATATAGCCGAAGGATTAGATGCTGCTGACCAGACTGATGATTGGATAGATAACGTACCTGATGCGAGCGCTGTAACTGATGATCTAGACTACAATAATTCAAATGATATAAATACTGATATTCCAGCTGAGGTCGCCCACGTCTCTTTGAAAGCGATTTCACCTGAGACCCTAAAGACCTTTGTCGCGGTGGTGGACCTAGTTCGGCGTGAGTACGTTGATGCAGTCAATGATGAAGAGTTGTTCAATAATGCTATGAGTGGCTTGCTGACCAAGCTTGATAGTCATGCCGAGTTTTTAGATGCTGAAGCTTATGATAATCTACGCGCTTTTACTCAAGGTGATGTCGGTGATGTCGGGCTGACAGCCACTTATCAACCAGAGGTAGGATATTGGGTCATTACCGATGTGATTACTGATTCGCCTGCTGATAAAAAAGGTATCGCTGTTGGTGATTATTTGCATCAAATTGATGAGTTCAAGCTTGATGACAATAAGCAATCCAATGATGTTAAGCAGTTGCTCACCGGTATTGCAGGTACGCAAGTCGATATTATTACCTCAAAAGCAGGTCGCCGTAAACATACCACTACTTTGCAACGTAATAATAACCATCCTCAAATTATTGAGACGCGTCTTGTTGATGGTATTGCTATTGTTAAATTACCGGCCTTTCAAAATAACAGCCGTGAACAAATCTTACAGAGCCTGATCAGTCTAAATGCTCCGGTTTCAGGTATATTATTAGATATGCGGAATAATCCAGGCGGCGTTCTGGCTTCAGCGGTACAAATAGCCAGCTTGTTTATGACGGATACCGATGTGGTAAAAGTAAAAGGTCGCCAAAGTCCCCTGCAAACCTTGTCTACCCAAGGCACTGCAGTACTTAAACCTCTGCCGGTTGTCATCCTACAGAATCGCTATTCAGCATCAGCAGCAGAAGTGTTGGCAAGCAGTTTACAGGCACAAAAGCGTGCGACTATTGTAGGCGAGGTCAGTTACGGCAAAGGGTCAGTACAATCAGTAATACCGCTTAATGAGGAACAAGCGGTCAAGTTAACGGTCGCCCATTACCTAACAGCTGCGGGTAAAAAGATAGATAGAATCGGTGTACAGCCTGATATAACTTTATCGGGTAGTGAGAATACGTGGGAGCAGCAGGCGCTCGATCTATTACGCCAGCAAGAGCGCCCTTCGGGCATACGCTTTGTGAAAAAGGATACTTCAAAAGCAAGTGCTGTTGAAAAATCGATATTGAGTAACTAGGGCGTAATAGTTTTTTAATAAAAAATGATGTTTAATAAAAATTGATATTCAATAAAGAAGCTTAGTCATAAACTTCAATACTCTAATGTCCATAAATTAATACCCGTAACCCAATAACAGAGTCTGTTTAAAGCATTATTAACAGAGTTATAATCTTTTGGCCAAACACTACTCACCATGTTGATCTTCAGCAATATCTAGTTTTTTCATCCGATAGCGTAATGAACGAAAAGTGGTGCCTAGTAGCTCAGCAGCTTGGGTTTTATTCCAGTCAGTCTGTTTAAGCGCAGTAATAATCAAGCGCTTTTCTTGATCTTGCAGATAAGCTTCTAGCCCTTTTTTAGGCAAATCGGCCTCAGATGCGCTTACTAATGACGACTGACTGTTTATTTTCTCGATAAATAACCCTTGTTCACGCCGTTTGTCTGTTTCATCAGTATTTTCTGGGGCGTTAGTAGTTGAGCGTTGAATGTGTGAAGGGTAGTGCTGAGTGCGGGTACGGTAAGGATGCAAATTAGTTGTCGTCGGCCCAGTTGCTGTTTTTGTCGTCGTTGGGGCGTTTTTATCCTGACTTGTTATTGGCTCAGTTGGTGGTTCGTCAGCCATGTTAAGATTGGCTTCAGCAGGTTCATCAGTAGTAGCTTTCTCATGATGCGTTAGAGACTTATGATTGACGTCAATTTCAGCTAGCCCTAGATGACTGACGTCAATTGTTGCTGTTTCAGCTAAGGTTAACGCGCGCTCAAGTAAGTTACGCAGCTCGCGGACGTTACCGGCGAAATCATGGTGCTGCAAGCGCTGGCAGGCATCCGCTGTCAATGTTGGCGGTGTATCAAGTTGCCACTCCTTGGCAATCAATGCCAAAAAATGCTGGGCTAACACTGGGATATCATCACGACGGGCATTCAGGGTGGGCAGCTTAAGCTCAATAACGTTGATACGGTAGTATAAGTCTTGTCGAAATGCGCCACTTTGTACCAGCTGGTCTAAGTCTTTATGAGTCGCTGATAAGATACGAATGTCTACTGGCACTTCTTTGGTATCACCGATAGCGCGTACAGTTTTTTCTTGAATGGCGCGCAGCAGTTTCACCTGCATTGCCAATGGCAAGTCTGCCAACTCATCTAAAAACAACGTACCCCCATTAGCCTGCTGAAACAATCCTTTTTTGTCAGCGACTGCACCGGTAAAGCTGCCTTTTTTATGGCCGAAAAACTCTGATTCCATCAATTCTGAAGGTATTGCGCCACAGTTTACGGGCACAAAGCTACCATCTCGGCGCGGACTTAAATCATGAATCAGCCTTGCCACCACCTCTTTACCCGTTCCTGAAGCACCTGACAAAAATACAGGGGCTTGCGAGCGCGCCAGTTTTAAAATGGTGTTTTTGAGAGTGTGCATCACTGCTGAGTCACCAATCAGACGGCTGTCTAAGATCTGCTGCTCAGGTGAGCGCTCAGTCGTGGTTTTTTTATCATCGTCCTGATGAACAACCTTTAAGGCATTTTCAACCAGCTGGCGTAAACGTGGTAACTCAAGAGGCTTATTCACAAAATCAAAAGCCCCAAGCTTGAGTGCCTTAATAGCCAAATCCATACTACCGTGTGCGGTAATGATAGCTACTGGGGTGCTAGAGCTGTTACTAATTTGCTTGACCAATTCTAGACCTGAACCATCAGGTAGGTTTAAATCAGTTAAGCAAAAATCATAGGCATTGTCTTGCCAGTATGTTTTTGCTTGCGATAAAGTATAAGCGACATCGCTTTTGATGCCCATCTTAGTTAGAGTGATTTGCATCAGCCGGCATAAATCTACTTCATCATCGACGACTAGCGCAGTTTTTGTCATACATACTCTCATTTTGTTCATGGTGTGCAATTGCTACAAGGTTTTAAAAGGTGACGTATTAAAAATTATTGGTAAAAGGTATGGCTATAAATTGGCGCTATGCTCACATCAGCAGTAGGTTTTTTGAGCGCATTATGGGGTAGTGTTTTGCCTGTTCGTTGAGCCTGCTTATTAAAACTGCTCATAAAGAGAAGGGGCTGTTGGCAGCTTTATTATCGGCAACAGGCGCAATGACGCGAAAGCAGGTTTTTTCATGCTCAGGAATATAAAGTAAACGGGCTTGATTGGCTTCGCAAAATGATTGAGATAAATATAAACCCAAACCTGTGCCTGACTCAGCAGTAGTAAAAAACGGATTGAATAAACGGTTCAAATTAGCAGAACTAACGCCGCAACCACCATCTAAGACATCAATTATAACATCGTTCTCGGCACGATAAATTTCGATTTCCACATAAGCATGAGGGTGGGCGTAGCTACTATGACGTAAACCATTATCAATCAGGTTGATCAAAATCTGTTCTAATTGGTGGGTGTCAAATTGTATGATAGGTTGCGTGCGCATATGTAAGAAAACATCGTGATCTTGAAAGTGATTATCCAGAAATAGCGGCATCCATTCAGCCAGAGCTAGCGTTTGTTGGTTGGGTATTTGCTGCCGCGATAGTTTTAAAACATTCTCAATAATGCGATTAACGCGTTTGGTTTGTGCAAAAATCATTTTATAGAGCTCATGGTTGTCACTGTCACTGCCGCTATCGATATTACTGTCATCGTCCGTAACACTTTCTACCACATCTTCCATCAATAGTTGGCTGGCTTGTGAGATGGCCGCCAGAGGATTCCTTATTTCGTGAGCAATGCTAGCGGTTAATTGTCCAAGAGACGCTAACTTTAACTGTTGAGCACTGGCCTGTTCACGGCGTAGGTCCTCTAACATCACCAGCTGACTGTGGTCCTTTAAAGGGATAGTCTGTACGCGCAGCTTACCAACGACCGAAGCGCTTGCCGCTGCCGGCAACTCATAAATAAAGGCCCGTGACTGATCCGTTGCTACTGACAAGCAGCCGTTAAGTAGTTGCGGATGTTGCTCGCCGAGCTGCTGTTGAAAGTCAGATAAAAGACTGATGTCAGTGTGGTTCTGCTCACCCTTATTCTTATTTTGTGCCTGTTTGGACTGAGCATTAGAGAGGCTATCAGAATCTGCTGCAGTTTCGGCAGGTGTTTTGCTAGTGCTATTATCAATAATAGTTTTGTCAGTAAGGGATGCCAGCGAGCGTTTAGGGATACTGAGTAACTGATAAGCGGCGAGGTTGGCTAAGACAATATGTTGTCTATCAATTACTATGACGCCGCTGATCATTTGACTGATGACTTCTTGGTTGATGTCGTTGAGTCGTTCGACCTCTTTGGCATGGTGTGCTGCCACCTTTTCAACGTGTACCAAGCGCTGTGAGATGGACCAGCTCAGAAATCCTACTGCCAAAAAGCTTGCTGATATTAGCAACGCATCACCTAAGTTGGTCAAACTCATGCTATTGGCGATGGCGTAAAAAAACTGCTGATAAATAACAAAAATGATGGCGAGCAAGGTAATAATGAGTGCTTGTGAACCATTCAGTAGCATAAAGCTTGCCGCCACTACCACCATGTATAACATAGTGAGCTGTAGATCAGGAGCCCCGTTAGTATAAAGCAGTAGGCTTAAGATAATCACATCTAGCGCCAGTCCAAAAGCCAGTTGCCGCTGTAACTGTTGTTTGGTGGCCACATAGAATAACCCCAGAAGAATTAAGCTGAGTAGCACATAAAAACTAAGGACAGTCTGCTGTAATAAGCTTGGCAGTAGTAAGCTACTATCGGTTTTGGTGGTCACATAGACCATTAGCATAAAAAATATACTGACAATAAGCCGATAACTGCTATAAATTAGCCCGATTCGGCGTAACTGCGGTGGGGGTAATGTATCACCTTGTTGAAAATACTCAGTGATAGCGGTGATGGTTTTAGTAGCAGATTTCATAAATTGACCGAAAAGGTGAAAGTAGATACTAAGTGCTCAATACGGCCTAATATCTAAGCTGAATATAGAAAGTAAATTCAGCCCCACTTTGATAGCAAAATGTCAGAGCTACGCATTGAAAATGCAGAATTAAAAATCCGGTACTAAAAAATCTAGTCTACGGTTGAATTAAACCATGCCGAATAGCCAAATGGGTCAATTTAACATCACTATCGACACTGACTTTTTCATAAATACGGTAGCGATAAGTATTGATGGTTTTGACACTAACAAACAACTGATCCGCAATTTGCTGGGGGCTTTGACAATTGACCACCATCATTGCCACTTGTTTTTCGCGATCACTTAATAAGTCGAAAGGCGAGGCGGCATTATCTGATAGTAGGATTTCGGCCAGCTGCTCGGCGACATCTTGGCTAAAATAACGTCCGCCTTTATAGATTTTTTTGACCGCTAGCAACATCTCATCAAGCGGGGTGCCTTTAGTAATGTAACCATTTACCCCAGCTTTTAGCAGCATCGATGGATAAGGCTGAGCAGACATACTACTTACTGCCAAAATCTTGATACCCATGTCCAGCTGAACCAAGCGCTTGGTTGCTTCAAGCCCGCCGATATTAGGCATATTAACATCCAGTAAAACCACATCAGGCCGCAGCTGTTTGGCCAGTTTAATCGCCATATCGCCGCTGTCCGCTTCGCCCACTACTTCAATATCAGCACTGTCAGCTAACATACGGCTAATGCCCATCCGTACCAGATCATGATCATCTACTACCAATACTCGAATCATAGTTATACTCTTTACTATCTGACAAAATGAAAGGTGTATTATTAACGTCAAGTCACTACAGATAATTGCATGCTTGGTGTAAGTACAGTTTTACATACTGAATGTAACTACTGCAATGGCGTTGCTCATTTTACACTATGAGAATCTAGTCATAAGCGTATAAAGTCAGAAATCACTTTATATTGCTATATTGTTAACCAATATTGCTAAAAACCAAAGCAAATGTAGCAAAAATTGAAAAAATTAAACAAACGGGATGAAATTGATTTAGGAGATAAAACTTGAATGCAAATCATGATACACTAAAAATACAAAAACTCTATGTGAGTCTCTAAAAACACATCTATAAACGCTACGTATGTTATCGACGTCAAATGATTTGTAACTGACGTGATATCGACAGCAGGGGGAAGAATGAAGCAACTACCATTAACCAAACAGCAATTAATCGCTGCACTGATTTCGTTGAGTTTGGGCAGTGTTGCACAAGCAGCCCTTACTATTAATGGTAGCTCTGAAGCCAATACTAATACTAATGCTCGCGTGAGCTGGGGCGGTGCCGATAGCTTGTCGGAAGCCCGTAATATTATGTATAAGGCTCCTAGTTCTCCTATCAAGAAAGTCGATAATGGTTATGGCACGACCAACGTTACCAATGCTAACAGTTTTGGCAGCAGTAGCAATAGCTATAACACGACCTACCGCGGTAGTTTTGGCAGTAGCAGTATGTTGCCTATCAGTACCGACTCACGCAGCGTAGCGGTGATTGATTTAGAAACGGGCGAATCTATCTACGAAAAAAACGCAGATACCTCACGCCCAATGGCAAGTATCACTAAACTGATGACAGCTATGGTTGTTTTAGATGCTGGGCTCGATATGCGTGAGGAAATCACACTAGATCCAGAAGACTTCGTTGGTCCCAAACGCGCCAGCTCGAACCTTAAGTCAGGTGATCGCATGAATCGTGCTGAGTTGCTATTGATGGCATTGATGAAGTCAGAAAACCCAGCTGCAAAAAGCTTAGCGCGTAATTATCCGGGTGGCTATAGTGCCTTTATGCGTGCGATGAATCGTAAAGCTCAAGAATTGGGCATGAGTAGTGCCTTTTTCGGTGATCCAACCGGTCTTGATAAGCGTAACGTTGCCTCATCGAATGATTTGGTAAAAATGGTACGCGCTGCAGGTAACTACGATGTGATTCGCCGTTTTACGACTACTAAAAGCTATGACTTCTTTGTTGCTAACAATTCTAGTGGTAACCGTACCTATAAAGCGAACAATACCAGCAGCCTAGTTCGCTCAGGTGACTATCCAATTGGTATCTCAAAAACTGGCTTTATCAATGAAGCAGGACGTTGTGTGGTCATGGAGACTCGCGTCAATAATCGTCCGGCCATTATCGTTATTCTAGGTGCGAACAGTTCAGCAACGCGCTGGGGTGATGCCAAAAATATCTTAAGTAGCTTAGCGACTCGCCGTACGGTCTAATTAAACAAAGCGGTGATCAATATTGACGATGCAGCCTATGTTATAAAGCATGTGCTATAAAATAAATAGAAAGGCTGTTATATGATATAACGGCCTTTTTTGTGTTTTGAGCTTAAGGATATTTATATGGCTACATTACCAACGCTTATTCCTGTGCCTAAGTTGTACTTACTCACCAACGACGATGAGTTTAATCTGCTTTATCGCAAGCTTGAGACTGCTTTAGCCACAGGGTTAATAGGACTGCTACAAATCCGTCGTAAACAAGTATTAGCAATGCCAAACGGGCAAGCAACCTTATATAACGAAGCGGTACAAATCGTTATGCTAGCTAGAGAGTATGGTGTTCCGGTAGTAATAAATGATGACATTACATTGGCAGCCAAGCTTGGGGTTGGCGTACATTTAGGGCAGCAAGATGGCAGTGTCAATCAAGCAAAACAGCAGTTGGCTCCCGAGCAAATTATTGGTCGTACTTGTCAGGGTGATATCGCTCTAGTAAAAGAGGCGCAAAGTGACGGTGCAAGCTATGCGGCAATGGGGGCAGTATTTGCTTCCACTACTAAACCTAATGCCAATACCATTTCCCGTCAGCAGCTTATCGATGGCTGCCAAGAAGCTGTTAACAAAAGCATGGACATGTGTGTGATTGGTGGTTTAACTGCGGAGAATATTGGACAGTTAGGAGGCTTACCGATTGCTTATATCGCGGTAGTGGGCGATATCATAAATTTACCTGTTGATATGATTGCTAAGCGTTGTCAGCAATGGCAGCAAGCTTTAACTGATTGGCATGTTGTTTAACAAGGGTTTTTTAACGATTAATACCTAAATCCTAGTAATCGAAAAGCGCATAAATCGATGTGCGCTTGACTGGTAAAGGGTAAGAAAATCCTTGTCTTACAGACTACTTATTCATTCAGCATGTTCCATACATAAGGTAGCGTAAGGCACGGCTTGCAAACGTTGTTCTTGGATTTGTTTGCCGCACACTTCACATTCTCCGTAAGTACCGTTTTCGATACGGCTTAGCGCATTTTCAATATAAATAAGGTTTTGGTGTGCTTCTGCCGCGAGCAGTTGGCGTGTATCGTTTTGACGAATAGAGATCGCTTGGTCTTCCCAGTCTTTATTGAGCTCATCCTGCGGATTTTGGATATCATGCTTTATTTTAGCAATGCGAGTCTCATACTCTTCTTTAAGTTTTAGTAGTTTTTGTTTGGCAGCATCTAAGTCAACGCTCATAGTGATCTCCTGATAGCTCTTTAATAAATTATTGTTTAATGGATTGTTGTTATTCTCTACTGTTCTATCATAAGGGCGGTAGGGGCTGAGTACCACCACGAAATGTTACTGATTTTTCAATTTATCTTAAACGAGATATTTTTGACGACGAACTTTTATTTTTTTAAGTTTAATGATGGCTTGGTAAATTGGTCGTTATGCTATGGCCACGCCTAAAATTTATAGCACGTTGCCTATAGAATTTTGCTAGAAAGCTGATAGAATGCAGCGGCTATTGTTTGCGCCCCAATATTTTTGATAAACGATATCTATAAAAAAGCCAACAATGAAAACTAATTTACGTAGACTACTATTTATAACGATCACTTAACCAAGATAAAATACCACAAATTAATGAATAGATTGAGACCTAGCATAGGAGCAGGTAATGAATTTTTTGCGTATGAGTGAGCTGGTTCTAACTGACAAAGTAGTATTGATTCGTGAAGATCTAAATGTGCCTATCAAAGACGGTAAGATTACCAGTGATGCGCGCCTACAAGCCAGTTTACCGAGCATTAGATTGGCACTGGATAAAGGAGCGGCAGTAATTGTATGCTCGCATTTAGGCCGTCCAACCGAAGGTAACCCTGAGGTGCAATATTCACTCGCGCCAGTTGCTGACTACTTAACCGATAAGCTTGGGGTGCAATTAGCGCCGCCAGTAACTCTTAATAGTGAGTATCTTACTCATGGCGTCTCAGTAAAAGCGGGTGAGTTGGTCTTGTTGGAAAATGTTCGCTTTAATAAAGGCGAAAAAATAAACGATTTTGCGTTGGCTCAAATATATGCTGACTTATGCGATGTGTTTGTGATGGATGCTTTTGGCACTGCTCATCGCGCGCAAGCTTCAACCGAGGGCGTTACCCAAGCAATGCGCCAAGCAAATAAAACCGTTTGCGCAGGGCCTTTATTGGCCGCTGAGCTTGATGCCTTAAGTAAAGCCTTAGAGACCCCAGCGCAGCCGATGTTGGCTATTGTTGGTGGCTCAAAAGTATCGACTAAGCTTGAAGTCTTGCATAATTTGGCTGAAGTTTGTACGCAGATTATTGTGGGTGGCGGTATTGCCAATACTTTCTTAGCGGCTGAGGGTCATAGTGTCGGTGCGTCTCTGTATGAGCCGGACTTAGTTGATACTGCCCGTCAGATTATGAAAAAAACGGATATTTTATTGCCTGAATATGTCGTAGTTGCTGATAAAAATGACATCGACTTTGCAGACTTTATCGGCTCACTGCAACAAGCGACCGCCACTGTCAAATCCGTTGACGCTATCGGCGAGCATGACATGATATTAGATATTGCGCCGCAAAGTGCCGAACTATTAGCGGATGCCATTGCCAACGCGAAAACCATCTTATGGAATGGCCCGGTTGGCGTTTTTGAAGTGGATGCCTTTGGCGCCGGCACCCAGATTGTGGCGACGGCGGTCAAGGATAGCGACGGCTTCTCGATTGCAGGTGGCGGCGATACATTAGCAGCGATTGATAAGTATCAAGTGGCCGACGGCGTAAGTTACCTGTCAACGGGCGGTGGGGCGTTCTTAGAGTTTGTAGAAGGTAAAACGTTACCAGCAGTAGCAGCCTTACAAATTGACGGCTGATAGATTCTAAAGCCACTAGCTATACTGCAATATAATGATTCAGTAACATTAGGTGTACAACTTTCGCTAGGTATCTAAGTTAGGCTATAAAACTCGTATAGTGGCTGTCATAATTAGTTTATTAAACTAAAATTCAATAATTAACAGCCATTATTAAGTCGTTCATTGTTAAGTCGTTATTATTTGTTAATATAATAAAGAGTGTTATTGCATGTCTTATTTGCACTCTATAAAATAGCGCCACCATGTATTTTGACATGCATTATTTACAAGAGGTTTACTATGTTAAAACGTCATTTGTTACTTGCTAGCGTGCTTGCTGGTACTTTCGCAGTCACTGCATGTAGCCAACAAACTGAAGAACAAGCGGAAGATACCGCTCAACAAGCTGAAGATACTGCTGAGTCTGCTGGTGATGATATCGCCGCCAACACTGAAGCAGCTACTACTGAAGCCGAAATTGCAGCACAAAACGCTGGCACTGAACTTGCCGATGGCGCACAAACTGCTGGCGCTGTTGCTGCTGGTGCAGTCGTAAATACTGGTGAAGCCATTGCCGATGGTGCTAACACCGCAGTTGTAAATACAGCTGAAGTAGTCGCTGATGGCGCTAACTCTGTTGCTGATGGCGCATCTGATGTAGCAAACAATGCAGAAGAAGAGGTTCCAGCAGATCAACAGTACTAATCAGTAGTACTAACAGTATTACTAAGTTGTAATTTTACTAAAAAGTTAACGTATTAAAACCTAAAAAGCCTTGGCAATTCCAAGGCTTTTTTGTGTTTGTCAGCCTGTGGTTTTTATAATTTGTTCGAGTGCTTAATTTAAGTAACTGATTTAAGCACCTATAGTCAATATCGGTGTAATGAAATAGATACGCTAATAATCACCCGCGGCTGTTTTGAAGTAAATCGACTATAACAAAAAAACGTGCCAGACAAATAAATAGGCTGACAACAGCTGCGAAGGGGTGGCAAATTTTGCTATAATCACCGCGTATTGCTTTTAATAAATAATGACTATCAAAGACCATTAAGTCTTTTATTAATTTATAACGATACAACTATGTCAAAGCAGGAATTTTTGGGTAATTTCTGTAAAAACTCATATTCAAAAACCCTGTACTTAAAACAATTTTCAAAATCCAATCAGAGAGCGTGTTATGGCCCTAATCTCCTTACGTCAACTTTTAGATCACGCCGCTGAGCACAACTACGGTGTTCCTGCCTTTAATGTGAACAACTTAGAGCAAATGCGGGCGATTATGATGGCGGCTGACGCTTGTAATTCCCCGGTAATTGTTCAAGCCAGTGCCGGCGCACGCGGCTATGCAGGATCAGCGTTTCTACGTCATTTAATTAGTGCTGCCATTGAAGAGTGGCCACATATTCCAGTGGTAATGCACCAAGATCATGGCATGTCACCTGCCGTCTGTCAGCGTTCAATTCAGCTTGGATTTTCATCAGTGATGATGGATGGCTCGCTTGGTGAAGACGGCAAAACACCCATGAATTATGATTATAATGCCAGCGTCACGCGCGAAGTGGTTAAATTGGCCCACGCTTGCGGCGTTTCTGTAGAAGGTGAGATTGGCTGTTTGGGTAGTCTTGAAACCGGTATGGCTGGCGAAGAAGACGGTTCTGGCGCCGAAGGCGTGCTCGGTCATGAGCAACTATTAACCAGTGCGGATGAAGCGGAACAGTTCGTCAAAGATACCAACGTTGATGCCCTAGCGATAGCTATTGGTACCAGCCATGGCGCGTATAAGTTTACCCGTCCACCAACCGGCGATATTTTATCTATTGAGCGGGTAAAAGAGATTCATGCTCGTATTCCAAATACTCATCTGGTGATGCATGGTTCCTCATCAGTACCGCAAGAGTGGCTAAAAGTCATCAACGAATACGGCGGGGATATTGGCGAAACTTATGGCGTACCGGTTGAACAAATCGTTGAAGCGATCAAGCATGGCGTACGTAAGGTCAATATTGATACCGATTTACGTTTGGCCTCAACGGGTGCTATTCGTCAGTATTTAGCGCACAATCCTAGTGACTTTGATCCTCGTAAATATTTCAAAGCGTCGATGGTTGCAATGTCTGACATCTGTAGCAATCGCTTCGAGGCCTTTGGCTCTGCGGGTCAAGCGGATAAAATCCGTCCGATCAGTCTTGAAGGTATGGTTGATTTTTATTAGTAAATCAATAAAGACAAACCGCTTAACGTAACAGCAGCTCATTTTATTATTTATGATAGGTGATGATTATGATAGGACTGATTACTGGGCAGGTGCAGTATTTAATGGCACCAACCGCTTGTGTCATGACCACCTCTGGAGTAGGTTATGATATTGAGCTGCCATTGCCCTCATTTTGCCAGTTACGCGTGGATGAGCCCGCAAGGATTTGGACGCATTTGCATGTCCGTGAAGACGCGCAGCTACTGTTTGGTTTTATCGATCGTAAAGAGCGTGATGTCTTTCGGCAATTGATCAAGATCAACGGGGTCGGCGCTAAAATGGCGCTGGCCATGTTATCGGCTATGTCGGCTGCAGAGTTAAAGATGCATGTCGATCAAGAGTCAGAAACGGCGTTGATGCGTATTCCCGGTATCGGTAAAAAAACCGCTCAGCGCCTACTCATTGAGTTAAAAGACAAGCTCAAAAATATCGAAGTTGATAATAGTAATTTGGAATTTGCCACTCAGCCGACAGTCCTCGATCATGAAGGCAGTATCATTGCTGAGGTAGAAGGGGCGCTAATCAGCTTGGGGTACAAAGAAAAAGAAGCCCAGCAAGCGATTAAAGCAGCTAAGAGTAACGATGCTACTTTTGAAGACACGCAAGGGTTATTAAAGGCGACACTCCAGCAGCTCTCTGGCTTTTAAGGGGTGGTTTTTTAACCTTTACTGCTGTTATCAAATGAGCCGTGCTTATATTTAAGCGACACCATTTGTCGCTTATTTTTATGCCGTCTTTTACTTTATGATGTTTTTGCATGACTTATTCACTGGCTTTGGTTATGCTATTACTCTCTTTTTATTATCTCTGCCCTTAATATAACGATAAAATATATGACGCAAGATCGCTTGATAAATCCCTTAGAAGGGGCAGGTGACGCGCCTGACGCCAATATTCGTCCCGCATCACTGGCTGAGTATATCGGTCAGCCGGTCGTGTGCGAGCAGATGGAAGTCTTCATTGAGGCGGCTCGCGCGCGCGATGAAGCGCTGGATCATACCCTTATCTTTGGTCCACCTGGCTTAGGTAAGACCACCCTTGCCAATATTATTGCCCGTGAGATGGGCGGTAATCTACGCTCAACTTCTGGACCTGTACTAGAGCGTGCAGGTGACTTGGCGGCGATGCTAACTAACTTGGAAGCGGGCGATATACTTTTTATCGATGAAATTCACCGGCTAAGTCCGGTTATCGAAGAGATACTCTATCCGGCGATGGAAGATTTTCAACTGGATATTATGATTGGTGAAGGGCCAGCGGCACGCTCTATTAAGCTTGATTTGCCGCCATTTACCTTAGTGGCCGCAACCACACGAGCAGGATTATTAACCTCGCCGTTGCGTGATCGCTTCGGTATTGTCCAGCGTCTGGAGTTTTATAACATTGCGGATTTGACTACCATTGTCAGCCGCGCAGCACGTCTGATGCGCGTTCCTATGAGTGAGGATGGCGCGGTCGAAATTGCCCGCCGAGCTCGTGGTACACCAAGGATTGCCAACCGCTTATTGCGCCGTGTACGTGATTATGCTCAAGTAAGAGGCGATGGCCGGATTAATAGTGACATAGCTGGTAGTGCCCTTGATATGCTGGCGGTCGATCGGCGCGGTTTGGATCATTTAGATCGGCGTTATATTGAGATTTTACAGGAACGCTTTGATGGCGGTCCTGCGGGAGTTGAAGCGATAGCAGCAGCTATGGCTGAAGATCGCGGAACGCTTGAAGATGTGATTGAGCCGTATTTGATTCAGCAAGGGTATGTGCTACGGACAGCGCGCGGACGTATGCTGACGCAAATGGCTATTGATCAGATGTAATTATTTTTGACTCGAGCCCAACAAAAAACCTACTATTGAAGCTTCAATAGTAGGTTTTTTGTTTTTCTAGTAGTGCTTTTCTCAGTAGAGGTAGAGAATGGCTAATAACTGGGCGTTAGCAGCTTTAAGCGAAAATCCGCCAAATCACTGTCAGCATGGCTAAAATATAAAAGACAGGCGATAGCCAACCGACAACTTGAGTGGCAATGGCAATAAACAGCCCAAACCCGGCTAGCGCTATCCAGTCACGGCGGCGGTCATTAAGCATGTCAGCGCGTATCTGTTGGATTTCACACAGTTGACTGTCTTGCCGCGAGCCTTGAGAGGCTAGACTTTGTAAGCTTTGATCAAGCAATTTTGGAATATCAGTCGCGGACAATAAAATTTCTGGCAGCTGCGCACGTAGCTGTTGTAAATTACGCATCGGATCCAACTGTTCTTTAATCCAACTGCTTAAAATGGGCTTAGCTAATGACCAAATATCCAGATCGGGATACAAGTCGCGCCCTAGTCCCTCAACGTGAACCAAGGTCTTAAGTAGCAACATCAATTGCGGCGGAATACTCATATGATGGCGGCGGGCAATATCCAAAATTTGCATTAACACACCGGCAAAATCTATCTCATTAATAGATTTTTGTAGCATAGGGCCAACGGTACGGCTCATATCGCGCATTAAGGCATGCTTATCGCTATTGGGTGGTATCCAGCCAGCACGGCTGACAATATCGACCATGGCGGTAAAGTTGTTATTCATCACTGCCAGTAGCATCCGTGCCACAATCAGCTGGTCGTCTTTTGATAACGTCCCCATAATGGCACAATCAAGACCGATATAACGTGGCTCATGTCCGAGATCAACTGCTTCCATATCAGCCGTGAGCGTTGTGACCGGAGGGGTTTCTACAAATACATTGCCCGGATGCATATCGGCATGAAAAAAGTTATCACGAAAGACCTGGGTAAAAAATATAGTTAAGCCTTTTTCTGCGAGGGCAGCGCGATCGTAGCCGAGTTGGTCAAAGAGTTGTACTTGTGAAATCGGGACACCCTGAATACGCTCCATCACCATGACGTTTTTGGACGCGTCATAGACTTCAGGCACATACATCAATGCTGAACCTAAAAAGTTATTGCGCATTTGCGTGGTGTTTTCTGCCTCAAGGTTCAAATCTAATTCATTGAGCATCACTTGCCGATAGTCTTCGACAATATCGATAATATGTACTGCGCGTGCCGCTTCTACTCGTGCGGATACCCAATCGGCTAACTCGCGCAGCAACTCAAAGTCGGCAATGATAGTAGTGCGAATATCAGGGCGAACCACTTTTACCACTACTTCACGGTCATCATGGAGGGCGGCAGTATGCACTTGAGCAATGGAGGCAGCGGCTAAAGGCTTAACATCGAAACGCGCAAATAAAGTCTCTATAGATTGACCGAGACCATGCTTGGGATCTTGAATTTGGGTGATGGCAATATTAACATCGAAAGGCTTAACTTTATCTTGTAGCTGAATTAACTGTTCGATGATTTCAAGGGGTACTAAGTCACGACGGGTGGAGAGCAGTTGGCCGAGCTTTAAAAACAGCGTACCCATGTCTTCTAATGCGTATTTAATAGCATTTGGCTGATGATTTTTACCCCAAGCCGCCGGATGTAGACGAATTAAGCGCACAAGAGGCTGTAGCTGCGGCGCGTCCTCAACGGAAAAGTGAGTGTCAATTCGATAGCTTGCGGCAATACGCCAAAGCTCAAGTAGACGGGCGCGATGAGATAATAGCATAGGCAATAAATACTCTAAATAGTGTTTCTAAGCTGAATAGTGACGCTAAAATATTTATGCTAAACAGCCACTATAGATAAATACGCGAATAAAACGGTTTGTTATGGCTATTGTTGTTGCGTTAAGCGCGCCTGTTCTGCCTTAATGGCTGCCAGTCTGGCCTCTTCGCGCTCAACGTCAGCCCGCAGTTGTAATATTTGCTGTTTTAGATCATCGGCTTGCGCTTTTTCAGCAGGGTCGGGAACGCTATTACCTGATACGTCATTTGCCCAATCACTCATATCGTTAAAGGCACGCTTGGCGCTATGGCGAAAGCTCCCTTTGAGCTGGGAGATAAGCAGTTGTAGCTGGCTGGCCATCGGTCTACCAATCAAGGGCTCAAGCTGTCCGGCAACATCAGGATCAAAGCCTGCTACCAACTGTTTGAGCTGCATCAGTACTTTATAATCACCCGCAATTGGTAAATTGCCTTCCGCGCCGCGCATTAGGTTCAGTAATTGCGCAGGATTATCAACTGAAATAGTGCAGTCTGGACTGCTATGACCAATACGTGAAATATCGAGATTGGCTTGTTGATTTTCATCATCACGTTGACCTCGTTTCTCAAATACACTGTCGGTGGTCACTGGCTCAAAACGCAGACGCTCTTGATTGAATAAAATATCCAAATGAATCTCAGGCATGATCATATTGAGACGCAACACTTTACCAGCAAGAGGCGCAAGACCCGCTTGAGTGATCTCATCACTTGCAATGGCAATATTAATCAGCTTTTCGGCACCGGCCAAAAGTAATACAGTCAGCATAAGACTCTCGCATATTATTTAAGCATGTGAAAATGGGGCAAACATTCAATCAGGGTCTGTTTTTATAACCGATATTCTTTATGAGCGTTATTAGCTTTCATTCTAGCGTTACGCTTTAAAGCCCCGATGTACCGCAACGATTCCGGCAGTTAGGTTGTGATAATCACAGTTCTCAAAGCCAGCTTGCTCCATCATCTGCTTTAAAGTCTGCTGATCAGGATGCATGCGAATAGACTCGGCCAAATATTTATAGCTTTCTGAATCGTTGGCCACCAGTTTACCCATCATCGGTAGTGCAGTAAAAGAGTATAAGTCGTAGGCTTTTGATAACGGCTCAAAGACAGGCTTGGAGAACTCCAATATCAATAGGCGACCACCTGGTTTAAGCACGCGATACATAGCGCGTAATGCCGCTTCTTTATCAGTAACATTACGCAGACCAAAGCTGATAGTCAACAAGTCAAAGCTATTATCATCGAATGGCGCCAGCGTTTCTGCATTGGCCAATACGAAATCTACGTTGTTACAACCTGCATTAATCAAGCGCTCACGGCCCACTTCTAGCATTGCAGCATTGATATCAGATAGCACCACTTTACCACTGCGACCTACTTCACGGCTAAACACTTTCGCTAAATCACCCGTACCGCCAGCAATATCAAGCACCTGCTGACCGGCACGAACGCCCGATAAGCTGATGGCATAGCGCTTCCATAAGCGATGGATACCGAAAGACATTAAGTCATTCATAATGTCGTATTTTTTCGCCACTGAGGTAAAGACGTCAGCTACGCGGGCTTGTTTTTCTGATTTATTAACAGTCTTATAACCAAAGTGGGTCTCTTCTGCGCCATCAGTATCAGACGTATGCGGATTATTGATATCATCACGTTGATTAAAGGCAGCTTGTTTTGCGGCTTGTGTCTGAGTGTCGCTTGAGTTGGTGTTGGTGCTTTTATTAGCACTACTATTTGGCATGGTTGTTTGTTGACCTTGTGGTGTTCCTGTTGGTAGGTCTTGGACCTGAGTAAAATCAGCATTACTGTCGTTTTCTGTCGCAGCTTTAGGCACAGGGCTTTGGCGTGCTTGCGCTTTGGCACTGATATCTTGACTATGGGCTATGCTGTCTTTGACTAACTTATCTTGGATATGATCGTGTGAAGTAGGCTTAGGGTCAGGATGAGCGCTGCTTTTGTCTAAATGGCTATCTAAGTTGTCACCTGAATTGTTACTTAGATTATTATTTGAAGTATCGGTCATGAAATTGTCCTGTTACTTGTTTTTATGGGTATGTCCAGTCGTCAAAGTCAGCTTTTTTGCTAGTGTTATTGAGTAATAGTGATTGGGCTATGATACACCAAACGCGGTTATCTTGCCGTCATTACCCGATGCGTGTACTTGATCAATAATCATCAATTCGCGCTCGCAAAAGGGATCAATAAAGCTGCTGACACTTTTAAGCGGTTTCATGGCAATGAAGCCCGCATCAATGAAGTCGTATAGCGGCTGATAGTTATGTCGATAGGCGGTGCCTTTAGCAAGGGCGAAGGCTTTTTTTAGCACAAAGGAATTAAGATACTTATCAGTACGATAACAGACGTCCTTGAGGTTATTGATTTGGGTGCGGCGCGCGTCATCTTCATCGACGGCGCGGTAGGCAGCAAGCATGTTGTCTTCATTAACTGGCAGGTCTTGAGCAACCAACCATTCAGCCAAATGCAAATCCAACTCAATCGCTAAAATAGAAGCCTGAATAGCCATACTGCCCGTTTCTAATGCCGACTCCTTGGCGAGACGCTCGAGCTTTTTTGCTTTAGGTAGGATACGTGCTAGCTGTTCGGCCAATTGCTTGAATTCATCACCACCATATAATTGAGTGAGAAAATATTTTGCCATGGGTTGATTTTTTGGCTGCTCAAATAGCGCACTATGGCTACGTTGAATACGCGCCCGTTGCCATGCTTGCACGGCATCAAGCTTGGTATTAAGCTCTGCATCTTGGTGGCAAAGCAGCGCCCAATAACGCGTCAAATGGTGCTGTAGATCTGATAAAGCAGACATGGCTTGGAATCCTATATAATTAAATATCAACCGCTATTCAAAGACACGGTAGTAACTATCTTAGTTAAGCGCTTTAAGTAGGGCTAGCTCAGTAGTGAAGGGATGAAAGTTAATAAGTAGCTGTATATCAGCGCATATATCAGCAGATAATACGCTACCTTAAAAGAAAGTAAAGCAGAATACAAATACCAAACTGTTACATAGTAGCGTTATCTACGAGTTAAATGGGCGCTATTATTATTAAGCCAACATTAAGTCAATATAATAATTAATGAATATATTACATAAAAATAAGATGAGTCTAAATATGTCTAAGAATAATCAAGATAAACCTTCGTCTAAAAGGCAGCAGCTGCCGCAAGCGGTGAGCGACCAGTTTAACCGAGAAGTGGTTGATCAGCGCTTAACGCCTAACCCTTTAAGTCAGTTCGCAATGGACCAAGATGCGCTTAGGTTAGCGTTGGTGACCGCACAATTCGCCTTGAAAGCAACGCGACAACAGTCTCCGCCCACCAGCAACAAGCCTACTGGGCTGCTGGTGTTGGTTAATGGTATGGAGCAGGCAGGTAAAGGTACGGCAGTCAAGCAGTTGCGGCAGTGGGTCGACCCGCGATTATTAAAAGTTGAAGCGACTATCGGTTATCCACCGTTAGCTTATCAACCAATCTGGCAGGCGCATACCAAAGCAATGCCGCGTCATGGCGATGTGATGGTGTATTTTGGTAATTGGTATGCTGATTTGTTATATAACGTCATGCGTATGGCAACGGATAGTGAAGATGAAAATGGCAATAAAGAGTCCAATAAAAAGTCTAAAAATAAATCGTCAGATGAATCGCAAGCGCTACCTGTTGCTAAGTGGCAAGTTTATTTAAAACAGCAATTAATTGAGCTACAAGCGTTTGAGCGTGACCTAGAGGCCAACCAAACCAAACTACTAAAATGCTGGTTTCATGTTGATGCCGAGACCTTACAAGAGCGGTTAAATGATGAGAAAGCAGATCCGCAATTTTTGTATCAGATTGACTGGCATAAAGCTGAGGTTATAGCGCAATTCAATCACGTCGCTACCACACTACTACAGCAACAAGAGGACTGGGTCATTATCGATGGTTGTGATAAATCACAAGCAGCAACCAGCTTTTGTCATGAAGTGCTACAGGCGATGCAAGAAGCGCTAGCAAGTAGCAAAGCACCCCTATCTGACGCTTCTGAGGATGTTGGCAATAAACCTTTAGACGATAAGCAGAAAAATTTGCGAAGCGTGCAAAAGCCAGCAGTGTTTGAATCCGTGAAGATACCCAAGATATTGAAAGATATCGATGATCCTGATATGGATAAGTCAGACTACCATGAACAACTTGATGCCAAACAAGCCAAACTTGCCGAGTTGTTGCGTGATCGTGGTGGTCGCCATGTGGTCTTTGCATTTGAAGGTATGGACGCGGCAGGCAAAGGCGGGGCCATTAAAAGGCTGGTTGCGCCTCTCGATCCACGTGAATATCAGGTTTATAATATTGGCGCGCCAATGCTTTATGAGCGACAGCATCCGTATTTGTGGCGCTTTTGGACAGGTCTCCCCAACGAGCAAACCGATCGTATTAGCCGTATCGCTATCTTTGATCGTACTTGGTATGGCAGGGTTTTGGTTGAGCGAATCGAGCAGTTTGCTGATGATGTCGAATGGCAGCGCGCTTATGATGAGATCAATCGCTTTGAAGCGGATTTGGTAGCGGCAGGAACCCTAGTGATTAAGTACTGGCTGGCCATTGATAAAAAACAACAGTTAGAGCGCTTTGAAGATCGCAGTGAGACCCCGCATAAACAATTTAAATTAACGGATGATGATTGGCGCAACCGTGATAAGTGGTCAGACTATGTGCAATCTGCCGCTGACATGCTGGCGCGTACCGATACGAAAGCTGCACCCTGGTGTGTGATTGCGACCAATGATAAGCGCAGTGCGCGTTTAGAGGTTCTGGATCACGCCATTGATCAATTATCGGCATTTTCTGAGAGTTAAAATTCTAACCGTTAAAAATAGAATCTCTAAGTAGTTATAGTTTATACGATAATTTATACGATTGCCTTTGACAATTCACTACAAATAACCATAATAGGGCGGATGCTAAACAGGCGCGCTATTCTTTTATAAAGCCTAACTGACGGTATGCTGTTAGGGCAATATTAGAACCATACCTCTACGGTTACAAATTTCGCAGTATCATCATGCATTATGTTCATTTATTTCATATAATAGGCGCGTGATGACAGCGGGCAATCGTTAATGGTATTAAGTCCCAGTTTTTAGCGATCATAATTGACTCTGTTATGATTGAAAGCATCATTACTATATATTTAAGCCGCAAGAATATTTAAGCCGCAAGATGGTTAAATCATAAGATTTAGTCATCTTGCGGCTTAATGACATGTTGTTTGCCGTACTGGTTGTATTACATAGGTATCGTATGATGGGGACCGTGTATGCTGTCAACGCTTTTAAAGCGAATGTTTAATCCGCTTTAAGGCCTTACTTAGTATTGCATTCAAATAGAATTAGATTCAAATTTTTAATTTAAAAGCTCAGTTCAATATCGTATTTCAACATATTATTGCCAAAAAAATCATATGGCTTAGATGGTTCTGTCGTCAGATAATCGACATAGTATCGATAATAGCCACATTATCAATCGCATAATTTTTAATAAGCTTACGCAGGGCGTATTAACCTATGGGTATTAGCAGTAGTTCTACAGAGCCGACCGAACAAGCTGGCACTATGAAAATGAATCTATTTTTTGCCATTTTACTGATTGCAATGACCAGCTATTTTTTGTGGTGGGGACTCGATTACACCATGCATCAACAGACGATGCTATTTGTATTGGCCACCGCGTTTGGTATTTTCATGGCATTCAATATTGGTGGTAATGATGTCGCCAATTCGTTTGGTACCTCAGTAGGTGCCGGCACCTTGACCATCCCGCAAGCTTTGGGGGTAGCGGCGATATTTGAAGTCTCAGGGGCTGTACTTGCTGGTGGCGAAGTTACCGATACCATTCGCAAAGGCATCGTTGATTTAGACGGCTTAGCAGTGTCGCCCAATCAATTTATTTATGTGATGCTTTCCGCCTTGATTGCCGCTGCTTTTTGGCTACTATTTGCCTCTCGTAGAGGCTTACCCGTGTCTACTACTCATGCCATTATCGGTGGTGTGGTAGGTAGCTCTATTGTTTTAGGTTTTGATTTAGGCGGCACTGAGACGGCGCTGTCGACGGTTAACTGGACGACGGTAGGACAAATTGCCATGTCGTGGGTACTATCTCCACTGTTAGGTGGTCTGCTGGCTTATCTGCTGTATGGACAAATTAAGAAAAATATCATTGACTATAACGATAAGACCGAAGCCCATATTGCTGAGCTTAAAACAGATAAGAGAACATTGAAGAAAGATCATAAAGAATTCTTCGATGGACTGTCAGAGTCGCTACAATTGGCATATACCTCAGCGATGCTGCGTGATCAGGACATCTATAAGGATGATGATTGTACGCTGGAGGATTTAGAAACCGATTATTATAAAAACCTTTATGAGATTGAGCATGAGCGTAATGGTCTAGATACTCTAAAAGCACTAAAGAAATGGGTACCTATTATTGCCGCTATGGGCGGGGTAGTCATGACTGCGTTAGTGGTCTTTAAAGGCCTCAAGAACGTCAATAGTAACATCACTACCCTGCACGGCTTTTTATTTATGGGCATGGTGGGGGCGTTAGTCTGGCTTGCCACCTTTATCTACACCAAAAGTATCCGCGGTAAGCATAAAGAAGATCTTACTAAAGCAACTTTTATTATGTTCAGCTGGATGCAAGTATTTACCGCTTCGGCATTTGCGTTCAGTCATGGCTCGAACGACATCGCCAACGCGGTCGGTCCTTTTGCCGCGATCATGGATGTCATCCGTACCAATACCATTGCTACCCAAGCCGCTGTACCACCAGCGGTAATGTTGACCTTTGGTGTGGCGCTTATCGTTGGTCTTTGGTTCATTGGTAAAGAGGTCATTCAGACGGTCGGTACTAACTTAGCTAAGATGCACCCTGCTTCTGGTTTCTCAGCTGAATTGGCAGCGGCAGCTGTGGTAATGGGCGCATCAACCATGGGTCTACCGGTATCAAGCACCCATACGTTAGTCGGTGCCGTTTTAGGCATTGGTATCGTTAATAGAGATACCAATTGGGCGTTAATGAAACCTATTGGACTGGCATGGATAATCACTTTGCCTGTCGCAGCCTCGTTATCAGCGCTGAGCTATGTGATATTAAAACAAATTTTCTAACTGATTTATTGGATCGTTAAACGTGCATTGAATCAATTTTAACCATAAATTGATTCAACAATAGAGCGATAAATATTAGAAAATAGCATAAAAAAACGCTTATCAGCATCATGCCGATAAGCGTTTTTTTATTTAAGTTTGAGGTTTAATTGGTACCAAAATGTTGGCGTTTTTTCGCAAAGAAGCGATCCAAGCGATCCATCGCATCTTCTAATTCATGAAGATTGGGTAAGAACACCACACGAAAGTGATCGGGCGCATCCCAGTTGAAGCCTGTACCCTGCACCATGAGTACTTTTTCTTCGAGTAATAATTCCATCATAAACTGCATGTCATCTTTAATAGGATAAACGGCAGGATCCATCTTCGGAAAGCAATAAAACGCGCCTTGCGGCATAGTACAAGAAATACCTGGAATCGCATTCAGACGAGAGATAGCCAATTCACGCTGCTTATAGAGACGGCCTTTCTCCGAGGTCAGATCTCGCATACTTTGATAGCCACCCATCGCCGTTTGGATTGCATATTGTCCGAGCACGTTGGAGCATAGGCGCATGGAGGCAAGCATATCTAAGCCTTCAATAAAGTCTGTAGCGTGCTGTTTTTTGCCCGACACCATCATCCAGCCCGCGCGGAATCCAGCGATACGATGTGATTTTGATAGTCCATTATATGATAGGACAAGTACCTCGTCAGTCAAGGTGCTCATTGGCGTATGAACCGCATTATCATAAAGTACGCGATCATAAATCTCATCAGCCATGATGATTAAATCATGTTCTATAGCAATTTCGATAATTTGTTTAAGAAGGTCGTCTGAGTACAGAGCGCCCGTGGGGTTATTGGGATTAATGACCACGATACCTTTGGTTTTACTGGTAATTTTTGATTTGATATCCTCAATATCAGGATGCCAATTGTCCTCTTCATTACAGCGATAATGTACCGCTGTACCGCCAGCTAGGTTGGCTGCTGCTGTCCATAGCGGATAATCTGGCATGGGAATCAATATCTCATCGCCGTCATTCATAAGTGCTTGCATGGTCATGACAATCAGCTCAGAAACCCCGTTACCCAAATACACGTCACGTACGTCGACCGCAGACAGCAACCCTTTTGCTTGATAATATTGCAATACTGCTTTACGCGCTGCAAAGATCCCTTGCGAGTCTGAGTAACCAGTGGCCTCAGGCAAGTTCATAGCCACATCACGGAGAATCTCATGCGGTGCCTCAAGGCCAAAAGGAGCGGGGTTGCCCACATTAAGCTTTAAAATTTTCTGACCTTCCGCTTCCATTTTATTAGCAGTTTGTAGTAACGGACCACGAATGTCATAGCAGACATTTTGTAATTTATCGGATTTTTTCAATGCACTCATAGAGGTACCATCCATAGTATTATTTTGTGAGTTTGTACGGGTACTAGTTGTGGTTGTTGACTTATTGGCTGGTGGTTTAGTTTGACTATTATTAGCATTAGCAGGTTTTGCATCTGTTGATTCAGCACCAATGACGTTGTTGCTTTCGGCGTTGCTATTAGTATTCAGTTCAGTATCAGCGACAATGTCAGTATGATGATCGCCGCGTAACAGATAGCCTTCGCTACAACCTAAGATTCTCGCCAGAGTAGGGAGCTTTGAGGAGACGATACCATTAGTGCCACGTTCCCAATTAGAGATAGCACCGCGGCTGACCTTTGCACCAGCTTCTGTCATTGCTTGGGCCAATTGCTCAGCAGTCAGTCCCTTATCGCGGCGTAGTTTTACTAAGCGTTCAGCTTGTTTCTGTTTGCTTTGATCCTTATCCATAATTATCCAAGCCCTTTATTTTAATAAGTTAGTATCTAATAAATATAGTGTTAAATAATTGAATCAATTAGTTACTTAATGCAAGATATTATTGCATTTATAGTTTGAATGCAAGTATTTTTTAGCAATTATATGCAAGAATAACTTGCATTTTATTAGTGTTGATTGACTTTAACATTAATCTAAATAACCTCTCAATGCTTCTTAATGTCTAGATATTTAAAGTCGAAGTTCTAGATTGAGGCTATTATTAGAACCAGCCTTACTAAGTTAACCAACCCCATGAGTTAAGCAATCGCACAAATAGTATGAATCGTTATTCCGATATTTAGCTTTACCTGGATATCAACTTACAGGTGGTCTTCAAAATCTGTTAAGCCCTTAAACATGGCTTGAACAACCACGTGTAGGTTTGGTAAAAATCAGCGTATATTCATTGCATAGTTAGAGGCAATTGCTATATCTTACTTCTCTATCATACTGTATGACGATATCAATAAATGCGGGTACTGGGCCTTGAATATTGACTTATAACCAACAGATAAAGCGCATCGCTGTCATAAATTACTAATGACAAATTCATAACCAGGTAGCGGTATGACTGTCATAGCAGACCAGATAATAAACAACTAAATAAGGATTACTCATGCAAGACAATCAACTTAACAAAGAAGAGATAGCCCAACTTACCGAAGCTGACTGGAAGCAGCGCCTTAGCGCCGATGAATATCATGTGATGCGTGAGAAAGGTACAGAGCGTCCATACACTGGCGTTTATAACGATACCGAAGATAAAGGTGTCTACCGTTGTAAAGGCTGTGGTGCTAATTTATTTGATGCCGATAGCAAGTTTGATGCGAGTTGCGGCTGGCCTAGTTTTGACCAAGGCGTAGACAAGAGCGCTATTGATGAACATGTCGATGATTCTTTGGGTATGCGTCGCACTGAGGTGACCTGTAGCAACTGCGGCGCGCATTTAGGTCACGTCTTTCCTGACGGCCCACGTGAGACCACTGGCATGCGCTATTGCATCAACTCAGTATCTATTGATTTAGACAAAGCTGAGAAATAGTTAATATAAATAGCAAGAAGCCAATCAACAGTGAGTAGCGCACTTCTACTGCTGTGAAGGTTCAGAAGGTAGTAGGGGCGCTCATGAAGTTCCCCTGCTAATTTTCCATACTGATTGAACATTCGCATTAATACCATTTAGACCAGTAGCGCCATTCAAATAGGTTTTTAAGACAGTTAATCAAACTATTAATATAATAAACTAGGGATAAGTCATGAGTAGCATTTACGATTTTACGGCTGAGCGTATGGACGGCACATCGCAAGATTTTGCTGATTACCAAGGCAAAGTACTGCTAATAGTCAATACGGCTAGCAAATGTGGCTTTACCCCGCAGTTTGAAGGGTTAGAAGCGTTACATGAGAAGTATAAAGACCAAGGCTTAGTAGTCGTTGGTTTTCCTTGTAATCAATTCGGTGGCCAAGATCCTGGTAGTAACGATGAGATTGGCGCTTTTTGCCAAAAGAACTATGGCGTAAGTTTCCCAATGATGGCCAAGGTCGATGTCAATGGTAGTGACGCCCACCCTATTTTTAATTGGTTAAAGGAACAAAAAGGCGGTGTCTTAACAGACGGTATTAAATGGAATTTCAGCAAGTTTTTAGTCGGTAACGAGGGTCAGGTACTAGATCGTTATGCATCAACCACTAAGCCTGAAGCAATGACAGATGATATTGAGCAAGCACTGGCATCAGCCAACAATCAGTAAATATTGAATACTGATGATAAAAACATAAAGCCAGTTAAAACAACTGCTTGCCAGTATAGTAAGTGATAATGTAAAGAATATGGCACAAAAGGTCAAAAAATATTTGACAGGCCAATGTAAATGTATATAATACACACCCACAGCAAGGGGCTTTAATTAGTTCTAGGTTGTTGGAAGTTTTATGATTCTAGAGCGTGACACCTTTAGATAATCAAACTTCTAAGAAATCCTATTTAAAGGATTTCTCTTGCGAAACTAAAAAAGCCATGCTTTTTTATGTAGGTGCTGAGTTCTTAGAATTTACGAAAATGTAAATTCTCTTGCGAAGCTAAAATTGCACTGCAATTTTTTAACGCTTCTCAGGGTGATTAGCTCAGTTGGTAGAGCGTCTGCCTTACACGCAGAATGTCGGCGGTTCGAATCCGTCATCACCCACCACTCATTTAGCGAAGTGGGTCCTATTTATAAGGGCAAGACGCTAAAACGACCTAAGCAGCGGTAGTTCAGTTGGTTAGAATACCGGCCTGTCACGCCGGGGGTCGCGGGTTCGAGTCCCGTCCGCTGCGCCATATTTAGTAAAAAGCTAAAACGAATTTAGACTTTCGAGTTTAAGCAAGTTTCGCCTCAAACATAACTTTGTTTGGGGTTTTTTTGTGTCTGAATTTCTATTCAAGCTCCTTATTTATGCATGTTTTACATCTTGTCCCTGTTATCACATTAAAAATAGCTTATTTTCTATTATCGCATCTGATATGAATTTATGCGAAGACAGTCTACCTTTTAAAAATCGGTGATCAAGCGCTCGGTGACCAAACGGTGACCATTCTAATGCTAAAAAATATTTAACTGAAAATGAGCTCGATAATTATTAGCTTAAATTATGAGTGGATATATTATGGCTTGATAATGTACGATAGCAGAAGATACATGGCAATTGTTTAACGTTAAATTTTTAGTATTGATAGTCCCAATACTAAAATAAAAAATCGCTTTTAAAATATGGCAGACAAGGAAGTCTTATCATGACTTTATATACCAATAAACCCTCTAGCAATCCTGATTCGTCATTAGGGCGTGTTGAACATTCACAAATAAGCACTGCTGATAGCTAAAAGTGTTCCAGACAAGACGCAAATTGACGATAATGCAGATGCCTTAGCTAGATTTGCCACACACTGCTCATGAATAGCTGGGGGGGGGGGGGCAATTTTAGCATCAGCCCTGAGGACGGAGTAAGCAAAGCACTGCTTTGCCCGTCCGCAAGACAAGAGCTATGCTCGCAGTGGGACAGGACTCTTTTTTGCCGCTACTTCATTAAAACTATCCGCTTAGAATGACTAAACTAGATATTTTTAATCTTGAATCGACTAAAAAATAGTCTCTGTCAGTGCCATGGTCGAATGTTCAACACGCCCTAGACAGTTTAAACTAGTCAAACCTATATAATTCCGTGCTGCTTTTTAATTTCGTCTGTAAGAAGACAAGCTTTAATACATTAGACCTCTTGCGTAAGTCATCGCCAGCTCTTATAACGCCGTTAGCGAAAGTCAATGAAATGGTACTTTTGCAAGAGGTCTATTGTAGGAAGCAGTCAAGTTTTAGCACGTGCTAGGATTTTTGAGCTTAGGCAGGTACAATACTAGGCTTAATTAAACGCTCTTAAGGATAAGACAGGCATGCAAAGTATTTGCGCGCGCTGTCTTTATTTTTTTATCGCATCCTCTATTGGAGTCATCATGTCAACTGCTAAAGAGTCGTCAACTGCCCAAGGGTCCGCTACCGTTTTAGACGGCAAAGCACTTGCTACACAAATAGAAAAGCAACTAAGCACACGCGTAGACGCTATCAAGGATAAAACGGGACGTACACCGATCTTAGCGACGATACTGGTCGGTGAGGATCCAGCCTCTGCGACTTATGTCCGGATGAAAGGTAATGCCTGTAAGCGGGTTGGCATGAATTCTATTAAGGTAGAGATGTCGCATAGTACGACCACAGAGCAGCTTATTGCTAAGATAAACGAGCTTAATGATAATCCTGATGTTCACGGTATTTTGCTTCAGCATCCGGTACCTGATCACGTTGATGAGCGTGCTTGTTTTGAGCAGATTGATCTGGCAAAAGACGTTGATGGTGTGACTTGCCTAGGTTTTGGGCGTATGAGCATGCAAGAGTCCGCCTTTGGGTCATGTACCCCGCAGGGCATTATGCATCTATTGCGTCATTATAATATCGAGCTTGCGGGTAAAGAGGCGGTAGTGGTAGGCCGTAGCCCCATCTTAGGTAAGCCGATGGCGATGATGCTATTGAACTCAAACTGTACCGTGACCATTTGCCATTCAAAAACTCAAGATTTGGCCGCTCATGTTAAACGTGCTGATATTATCGTTGGCGCAGTAGGCGTGCCTGAGCTGATTAAAGCCGACTGGATTAAAGCGGGGGCTATCGTTATTGATGCTGGCTTCCATCCGACTGATAACGGTGGTGTGGGTGATATTGAAATGCGAGGTGTAAAAGATATTGCTCATGCCTATACACCAGTACCAGGCGGGGTGGGGCCAATGACCATTAATACCCTTATCCGTCAAACGGTCACTACCGCTGAAAAATCAGCCGGTCTCGATGTCAGTATGATCGACTAATGAGTCACTCATCCGACCCGCAATTGCCATTAGATAAAAATCAGGAGCCTGAAGCTACACAGCCTCAGGCTGAATCGACCACGCCCAAGTTGATAGGTTCTAAAATGGCTAAAAAAAACGTAGGTATTCACGAGCGACTACAACATATCGGCAGAGAGTTTGTCGATATCTGTCACTACATCATTTTATTTTTAATCAGTGTGGTGGTGGTCTGGACCGCGGGTAAAGAGTTTGTTGGGATTGTCCAAAAAGGCTCAGCAGACTTAAAAGATATTTTAATGTTATTTATTTATCTTGAACTGCTAGCGATGATTGGCATTTATTTCAAGACCCATCGTCTGCCGGTACAGTTTTTGATATTTATCGCCATTACGGCCTTGTCACGACATTTGGTAGTCGATGTGCAGGCGGTATCAGACTACTTTCATCTGTGGTTACTGGCGACGATTTCTGTGGCTATTATGGCACTGAGCGCCTCTATTGTGGTGCTCACTTGGACAGCAAGAACGTTTGGTCGTCCAGAAGACAATCTAGACAGTCAGCATGCAGAATACCGTATCAAATCGCTTCTTCCTGATAACGCTGAGGCACCTGATAATAGTACGAAACATCGTCGTGAGTGACGATTGAAGCTTGTAATGTGGCAAAATAAAAAAGTGGCACGACCAAAAATGCACAAAAAAATAGCTAACGATGGTAGCTCTTTTTTTGTGCTAAATTATACGCTGTTTGGTTGTTAGTTGAACCCTATATTAATTAATAGACACTTATAACCAGCCCAGTCTTTTAAAGTTATAGTATAGATAACTACATAATGAGCCGATAAATAACATAATAATAAGATACGAAAACTTCCAGTGCAGCTCAGGCATAAAGTCAAAGTTCATACCATAAATACCCGCTATCGCTGTCGGCACAGCTAATATACCGGCCCAGGCAGCAAGCTTACGTACCACCTCGTTTTGTCCCATAGTAACCATAGCTAAGTAAGTGTTCATCACCACACTGAGCATCTCATTGAGGCCATTAATCGCATCTAAAGAGTGCAATAGATGGTCGTTAACGTCACGGAAATAGGGTTTGGCTGCTTGGGAAAATGGAGAAACCAAATCACTTTTTTTATGATTGATAAAAAAGCTACAGATATCTTGAACAGGCAAAATAACCGCTCGCATATGTACCAGTTGTGATTTTAACTCGTACAGATTTTTGAGGGTGCTTTTATTAAATTCATAGGTAAAAATATGGCGCTCTTGCTCCCGTAAATAGCTGCCTAAGCGATCGGTGATCGGCATATAGTTATCGACTATAAAGTCGAGAGTAGCGTGCAAGACAAAAATAGGCCCCATCCGTAGCTTTTCAGGGCGACGGTGACAATGCTCGCGTACTGGTGCGTAAGAATTTGAAGGGCCGTTACGAATGGTAATCAGATAGTTTTTACCCATAAATATCGCTGTCGTACCATAGCGGATAACATTATTTTCCAGTTTTGCGGTACGTAGCACCACGAATATCGTATCGTTATCATAGTTTTCGACTTTAGCACGCTGATGATCAGCGAACGTATCTTCAATCGCCAGCTCATGTAAGTCGAATGCATTTTGTACCTTGGCGATAGTTTGCAGACTGGGATCATATAGCCCAAGCCAGATAAACTGACCACTATTAGTCAGCGCCTTACTGACGTCGCTCAGCGCCACTTGATCGAGCTGCTCGCCCGTTTTACGTGAATAGGCATAGCAGTTGACGACTTCATCAGCGCTGGAAGAATCAATATCTTCATAGCGCTCAGAGTCTGGGTCATAGACCGTCATGGTCTCAATCGTACCTTCTGGCGTCGCATCTGCATCACCATAAATATAACTGTCATAATCGGCCATATCTGAGTAAATACGGTTGATATTAGAGTCAGGTGTAATACGAGTTGTGGTTTTGACCAACTGGTCGTCATCGTGATTCATACCCCCTCCTTTATTACGATTATGAAAGCCTAGTATGATTATAGGAACTCAGTACAATTAGCAAAAACCAGTCACAACAATTAGTAATAAAAAATAGGTAATAAGAACTTGGTTGCTAAACTTTGTTACTAAATTACCTACTATTAATTACTAATAAGCGTCTAAGACTATTCTAGCTCAGGTTTATCCCTAGAGGTTTAACTAGGATTTATATGGCATAGCGTTTTAGAGTCTCAATATCGACTAGAGCTAATAAGCTTTCGTGACAGCCTTCCAGTTTTAATTGTGGCGCAATATCGAAGTCTAGTGCTTCAACCCAACGCAGGGCGCAGATGCACCAATAGTCGCCAGGCTTCAAGCCGGCAAAGTTATATTCAGGTAGTGGGGTAGTAAGGTCATTACCGCGACTTGATGAAAAGTTTAAAAACTCACTGGTCATCTTGGCACAGACGGTATGCTGACCGACATCATGATTGCCTGTATGACAGAAGCCGTTACGATAATAGCCGGTGATAGGATCAAAGCAGCAGCTGGCGAGGGCAGTGCCCAGCACGTTAGTTTGGTTGATAGCTGGATTGGGATGGTAGTCAGATGACATAAGGTCTCCGAGGTAAATGATTTTTGAAAGTGATAAAAGCAAGAGTGATAAAAATATGGGCTAGTGTAGCATGAGTCTAGCAGGTTGTTGTCACTCAAATAGTGCTAGCATCAGCATCTATAAGCCTATACAGAATTAATATAAAATATAAACTATGAATAATAGATCGATGTTGCTAACTACTGATGTTTCTGATTATTAATCTCCCTAATGACTAAGCATATATTACCTAAAGATTAGGGCTAATTGTGACTAGGCGAAACTTGGTGGCTATGCTAAACTTAAGCGTAAAGTGCCTTTATCATTTATCGCATTAATGTAGTCGTTTTATCATTCCAGTTTATACTCATACCTTTCGGCATTACCTAGCTTGTTTGTGATAATTAGGCCTAGGATGTTGTGTGCTAAAAATACAAAGTGCCTCTTTACAAAGTGCCTCTTATTGATTTGATGATAAACATAACTTTATAAGGTGGTGTTTCAAAAAGTATGCTGGCATTAGACATAACCATAATTGATATAAAAGAACACCATATTGAACGTCTTAAAATGATTATCAAGTTTCTTAGAAAAAGCACAAGTCTTTCTAACTGCTCGCCTCAATCGGTGTCTTAAACGGCAATTATTACCTTCTATGCCAACAGTATATCTTTTACCAATCTGCTTAGGGTCTGCCTTGAAGGCGGTTTTAAAGCTATCCCAGTTGTCCATGCTGATTGAACCATAGCTCACCTTAAGTTTCTTAAGACGAGCTCGAAGCGCTCTGGCCGTGGCTAAATCACGTTTACCCCAAACATGGGCAACAATCTCACCAGTATCACGGTCATAGGCGTAGATTAACCATACCTTCTGCTTCTTGCAACGTACGTATGTCCAGAACTCATCAACTTCTAAACGCGAGTAGTAATGCTGCTTTGGTGAGATCTTATAGATCGATGAGCCTATGGTGCTTAGTATCTTGCCAATGCTGACAGAGGTGATAGTGGCAATGTCTCTAACACTACAGCCTCGTACTATCATCAGTCGTATCTTATGCTCTATTTTAGAGTGGCAACCCTGATAGGTAATGGCGTGGTCGCCAATGAATTGACGTTTACAGTCTTTGCATTGGTAGTTTTGCTTACCATAGCTTTTTATACCGTTTTTCTTTAGACTAGGACTGTGGCAGTCGGGGCAATTAATCTCTATTTGTGTCTTCATAACCTCAAATATAGCATCTTTGCTTTGACTGGCACCCCTCCTTTATTTACTCAGCATACTTTTTGATACACCACCCTTTATAATACCGCGTTTTTTGGTAAGCGATACGCCAAACAAGGATTTATTGTGTCTGTCAGTTCTGATTCAGCTAACCCCGTCCTGTTAAGCTCTACAAATAAAGCCGCTGCTACTATGGCTAGTGGGCATCCTGATAATAGCCCTGTACCCAATCGTCTGTCCTATCTGAGCAGTTTTGCCGCCGAAGTTGCCAATAGTTGGTTGCTGCCTGATGGCGTAGCTGATGTGTTGTTTGACGATGCTCAAAAGCAAGAAGTGCTACGCCATGAGCTCACTCAGCAGCTTATCACCTATGGTTATCAGCTGGTTTGTCCACCAATGATTGAATTCACTGAGTCACTATTAAGCGATGCTTCAGAAGATCTAAAGCGGCAAACCTTTAAGATTATCGATCAGCTCACAGGTCGTCTGATGGGTGTACGCGCTGATATCACGCCGCAGATTTTACGCATTGATGCGCATCACGGGGGCACGGGAATTGCCCGTTATTGCTATGCTGGCGATGTCATTCATACCTTACCCTCCGGTTTATTTGGGTCACGGACGCCACTGCAATTGGGCGCTGAGATATTTGGTTGCGCCGAGCTTAGTGCCGATATAGAGCTGACAGATGTGTTATTTGCGATGATAGATAGCCTGAATATGAGCGCCGCGATACACGTAGATTTAGGTCACGTTGCGATATTTAAACGCTTAGCCGTATTAGCCCAGCTGTCTGATATTGACACTGAGCAACTAATGCACCTATATGCCAATAAGAATTTGCCAGAGCTAAAGCGCGTCAGTCAAGCCTTGCCCATGGGTGAAGACTTTTATGTCTTAGCGCACTTTGGCCATGATATGGCGCAGCTATTGTCGAAGCTGTCAGCCACCGCGCAGAAAGACTCGCATATTGCTGAGGCGGTCGATGAATTACAACGTTTAAAAATGCATTTGCAAAACCAATGGCAGTGCCAGGTGAGTATCGATGTCACGGAACTGTCGGGCTATCACTACCACACCGGCATTGTGTTCAATGGCTATATTAACAATGAGACCCAGCCACTAGTACGTGGTGGACGCTTTGATGGATTGCAGAGCGATAGCAAACAGTCACGTGCGGCGACAGGTTTTAGTATGGACGTCAGTCGCTTGCTGGCCCATATCCAACTTGATCAACCGACGGTTGTAGTCGTTGATTATACGGCTATCAAGAGTGCTGCGGATAATGCAGACAGTACACAGATGCAGGCATTACAGCAGCAGGTGGATAGTTTACGCCAGCAAGGGTATCGCGTGACCATGCCACTAGATGCTCATGATTGCCCGGTAGGTGTCACGCATCGTTTAAGCATGCTTGATAACCTATGGCAGTTACAAACCGTCTAGCCTGAATTCACCATAAATAAATAGCTCAAATACATATTAGTTAAAAAGCAGTATTACTACTTATTAGCTTAATTTTTTAAATTGTTATTATATAGCCAAGCTAAAATAATACGCGTATAAGGAAACCAAGGGCAGGCTATATCTAGACTATTAAAATAGGTATGGCAAACAAGGTTGACGATGTAGTCGTTTTATAGTGGTCAGATGGTACACACCTCAATACATTATTGTAAGGATTAATCATGGGTAAGAATGTCGTAGTTTTAGGTAGCCAGTGGGGCGATGAAGGTAAAGGTAAAATCGTCGATTTGCTCACTGAAAAAGCCTCAGCGGTCGCGCGTTTTCAGGGCGGTCACAATGCTGGGCATACACTGGTTGTCGACGGCAAAACCACCGTTCTACATTTGATACCATCAGGTATTCTACGTGAAGGCGTCACTTGCTTTATCGGTAACGGAGTAGTACTTGCCCCTGATGCGCTGCTCAAAGAGATGAAAGAGCTAGAAGACAATAACGTGCCGGTTCGTGAGCGTTTGCGTATTTCACCAAACTGTCCACTCATCATGCCGTATCACGTGGCGCTTGATCAAGCGCGTGAAGCCAAGCGCGGCACGGGTAAAATTGGTACTACCGGTCGCGGTATTGGTCCTGCGTATGAAGATAAAGTGGCACGCCGTGCTATTAAACTTGCGGATTTGTTCCGTGATGACTTAGAAGAAAAATTACGCAACCTAATTGAATATCATAACTTTCAATTGACTCAATATTACAAAGTCGATGCCATCGATTTTGACCATACTTATCAGCTGTGTAAAAAATGGAAAGAAGAAATCAAAGGCATGGTTACTGATGTAACTGAAGAGCTCAATCAATTACGCCTTGCTGGCAAAAACCTAATGTTTGAAGGGGCACAAGGAACGTTACTTGATATCGATCACGGTACTTATCCGTTTGTAACTAGCTCAAGCGTGACTGCTGGTGGTGTATCAACCGGTACTGGTATTGGTCCACTATATCTAGATTATGTCTTGGGCATTACTAAAGCCTATACTACTCGTGTGGGTAGCGGTCCATTCCCAACAGAATTGTTCGATGATGTGGGAGCGCATTTGGCTAAAGCTGGCCATGAATTTGGTGCCACTACTGGACGTGCGCGTCGCTGTGGCTGGTTCGATGCTGAAGCCTTACGTCGTGCAGTCGTACTAAACTCATTATCAGGGATTTGCTTAACCAAGCTTGATGTCCTAGACGGTTTAGAAGAGCTGTTAATTGGTGTCGGCTACGATCTACCAGAGACTGAATTTGCAGGCGCGCATGATGCGGAATTCTATGAGTCAGTAACGCCTAAGTACGAGACATTGCAAGGCTGGAGCGAATCAACAGTTGGTGTTACTAACTATGACGATTTGCCTGAAAATGCTAAAAAATATATCAAACGTATTGAAGCATTGATTGACTGTCCTGTCGATATCATCTCTACCGGCCCTGACCGCGAAGAAACTATCGTTTTACGCGATCCGTACGACGTGTAATTAAAATAAGCAGTCACTATTAGACTGAAATTGTTTGATGATAAAGCCCCAGTTCATGCATTGTGCTGGGGTTTTTGTTTGCGCCACACTTTATAGGTGGGTTTTTAGTAGGCTTTATGAGAATACAGTTAATCCAATTTAAAAACGACACAATGCGAATGGGTTGCTGGAATGAATTTTTTGCAGCATCGAAACACGCTTGTTAACAGCACGCCAGAAAAATTTATACCAGTAGCACGTTGCTACAAGGGTATTCCTTTTATTTTGAATCGACTATTTTTGAATCGACTATATAGGAAGGCAAGGTTATAGAAAAACAATGTTAATAATTAAGGTTAATAATTAATGAACGCTAAGTTTACGTTTAAGTAAGCTATGATTATAAATTGCCCCTATCATTTATAGTATCAATCATTATAATAGGCAGCAATCACACGCTGACCGTTATGTGTCCACATTGGGATGCATAAGTCCGTCAAATTAGCGTGCTGATCAAAGAACATATAAATTATTTATCATTTCATTCTTTATCTAACTTATTATTTATTAGGAGCTTTTCATGGCTAACGAACGTACGCTATCTATCATCAAACCTGACGCTGTCGCTGGCAATCACATCGGCGCTATCTACGACCGTTTTGAACAAGCCGGTCTAAAAATTGTTGCCGCTAAAATGCAACAACTAGATGACGAAAAAGCGGGTGGCTTCTACGCTGAGCATAAAGAACGTCCATTTTATAACGACCTAAAATCTTTTATGACCTCAGGTCCAGTATTGGTCTCAGTACTAGAAGGCGAAAACGCTATCGCTAAGCATCGCGAAATCATGGGCGCTACTAACCCAAAAGACGCTGATAAAGGCACCATCCGTGCTGACTTTGCTAGCAGCATCGATGAAAACGCAGTTCATGGTTCAGATTCAGCCGAATCAGCTCAGCGTGAAATTAGCTACTTCTTCAATGATGATGAAGTTTGTGCTCGTACGCGTTAATAGCTATTAGTAGCGATAGTTATAATTAGCCATCATTGTTAATCTATAAGCATTAACAGAGATTGCTATGAATGATTGTAGATCAATAGTGTCGCAAAACGGCTTATACTCAATAGGGTATAGGCCGTTTCACCTATCATAAATCTCACAAATAAGTCTGTTTTTTATTGAAATTTACCTTAATGCCCTTCATGATAAGTAAATAGTATATTTTTTATCAATTAATCAGCGTTATCAATCCCTTATCAGCATATTTTCTTATTAAGTATTTTTTCTAAAATGTTTGATAGGACTATTTATAAGACTGTTTATAAACGTAGAAGTGACAAAATTTGCGTTGATAACGGATTGCTCATGCACCACTACATTGCCTATTTTATTTTATGCTAACAAGTTTTACGCCACAGGCCACCTATTATGTCAACAACTGATCAAACACCCACTCAGCCAGTACAAGCGCATACCCCAGCCAAACGCAACAATAGCATCAAGCTATTGGATGAGGCGCACGCAAAAACCAATCTATTGGGTATGACGCAAGCGCAACTTGCTGATTACTTTAAAAGTATTGGCGAAAAACCGTTTCGTGCTACCCAAGTGATTAAGTGGATTTATCAACAAGGCGTCACTGACTTTGAACAGATGACTAATTTAAGCAAAGGCCTGCGGGATAAACTGTCAGCCAATGCTTGTGTGGCCCCGCCAAAAGTGATTCATCGTCAATATAGTGATGATGGCACGCGTAAATGGGTGTTTGAAGTCACCGGCGGCTCGTTGGTTGAGACGGTTTTAATTCCGGCAGATGACAGCAAAATAAATGGCCGTAAAACCTTATGTGTTTCATCGCAAGTCGGCTGTGCACTGGACTGTAGCTTTTGTAGTACTGGCAAACAGGGCTTTGAGCGCGATTTGAGCGCGGCTGAAATTCTTGGGCAATTATGGGTCGCGAACGCTTCGTATATGACCGATGATCAGGACAGTTTGGATGGCGTTGATCACAGCTTATGGGAAAATAACGTGACCAATGTGGTGATGATGGGTATGGGCGAACCATTATTAAATTATCGTCCGGTAGTCAGCTCGATGGAGCTGATGCTAAGTGACCATGCGTATGGTTTATCCAAGCGCCGCGTAACTTTGTCAACGTCTGGTGTGGTGCCTAAAATGTATCAGCTGGCACAAGATATCGATGTGGCTCTGGCCATATCCTTGCATGCGCCCAATGATGAGCTGCGTAATGAGCTAGTGCCGATTAATAAAAAATATCCTCTAGCAGAATTGATTGCCGCCGCAAAAAACTACGTTCATGATGTCAATCCACGCCATAAAAAGCACGTGACCATTGAATATGTCATGCTCGACGGCATCAATGATCATGATAAACATGCTCATCAGTTGGTAACGCTATTAGACGGTTTACCCAGTAAGATTAACCTCATTCCGTTTAACCCTTTCCCGCATTCGGGGTATGATAAGTCAAGCAATAACCGTCTTCATGCCTTTAGTAATATTCTTAGTGAAGCGGGATTTGTCTGTACCATTCGCCAAACTCGCGGTGATGACATTGATGCTGCCTGCGGTCAATTGGTTGGACAGGTCGCTGACCGTACCAGACGTTCAGCTGCATGGCAAAAAAGTATTAAAGACCGTGAAGAGGCTTAATCTGATCTTTGAAACAAAAACATTTGAAATAAAAATATTTAAAACGGAAATATTTAAAACGGAAACTTGATATAAGGGTATTTAAAATAATCTTGGCATAGTCTTTAGCTGTCTTTTATCCCTCTTGATGGTAATAAAAATGTAGCCATAAAGATTTATAACGACTAAATAGCAACTTAATTGTACTTAGTGGTTCTAAATCTATTAAACTGATGCCTCTTTGATCCAAAGCACTGAACCACAGTTTTATTATGGCGGCTATGATGACTTCTAGATATTCTTGTCAAATTAAATCTCAAGAACACTTTTGTTTATCGGCGAATGAGCCTAGGATAACCGCTTATAATCAAACAGGGTGCTCAAAGCGGATTGTGCTAGGAAGTGCGCTAATAGCGTTGCTACTAGCGGGGTGCCAAAGTACCCAGACTAACGATTTGACTGGCGGTACGCGCTATCAAACCACAACCCAGCCAAGCAGCAACCAAAGTAAAGACAAACAAGAAATTGCTCGCGTCCGCACGTCACTTGCCGCGCAATATATCCGCAAGAACGAGCTTGACACCGCTCACCGTCAGTTAGAAAAAGCTTTTGCTGCTAATAGCCGTTACGCGCCCGCCTATGATATGATGGGCGTTTTATTGCAGCAAGAAGGCAGCCGTCTGAATCTTGAAAAAGCCGATCAATATTTTAAGAAAGCCATTGCGCTTGATAAAGATTTTGATCAGGTGCGCAATAATTACGGCGTGTACTTATCCCAGATGAAACGCTATTCTGAGGCGGCGGCACAGTTTGAGATTGCAGGGTCAGCACTTGGCTATGAAGGTCGTATTGGCGCCCTTGAAAACTTAGGTCGCACCTATTTGCAGCTTAATAATAATCCTGCAGCAGCCAAAGCATTTTTGCGCGCATTAGATGGCAATCGTAATAGCTTAATTGCCCATATTGAGTTGGTTGACTTGTTACTTGAGCAGCAGCGTGTTCAGCAAGCACAGCGGCTTTATGATGAGACTTTAGTATTGGTGCAAGGTCAAGGGGTTAGCCCACGCTTACTCTTACAAGGCATCAAACTTACTGCCGCCCAAAATAACAAAACGACCCGCCAGCAGTTAGCACAGCAGCTCTTGTCTGCTTATCCGCTGAGCGATGAAGCAAAACAACTTAAGAATTGGCTTAATAATCCAGAGGCATCATGGAAATGACCACCCCATCATCAAACCAACAATCTAACGCTCAGGGATCATTTGGTGCCATGCTGCAGCAAGCCCGCAAAACTAAGCAAGTTAGCTTAGATGACGCGGCAGGTGAGCTGTTCATTTTAAAGCGTCACTTGCAAGCGCTAGAAAGTGAAAACTTCTCTGAGCTACCACAAGCGGCTTTTGCTCGTGGCTTTGCGATTAATTACGCTAAGTTTTTGGATATAGATCCTATAAAAATAGCGGCCAGCTTCGATGCAGCTTATCCAAACGAGCTAAAAATTCACTCAGTAGATAACATCGCTTCACCACTGCGCCCAATGGGTACTTTACAGCGTGATACTCACAATCGCATTCGCTTTAACCCGCTGCTAATTGGGGCGGTGATTGCTCTGATTGTGTTAGCAATATTTTTATTTCGTATGGTGAGTAATGCTACCAACGATAATAACCAAGAGCCTACGCCAGTAGCCGAAGGTTTGTCGGCAGCAGAACAAGCGCAAGGGGCTGCGATTAATACTCAGTCTAGTGGGGTCGGTGCGTCCGGCTCCGCGCTGAATTTAGGTAGTAGTGACAGTATGAGCAGTACCTCTTTAGAGGTTAAGCTTACTGACACTACTACCGTTAGTATCATGGATGCCTCTGGCAGCAGCTTGATGAGTGGTCTGCAAACTTCTGGTAATTATAAGCTACTAGGCAATCCACCCTTTAATATTCAGATTGATAATATTGATAATGCTAGCTTATTGCTTAACCAAGAACCGGTTGCATTGGATCAATATGCGACTGACAAAAAAGCCAGTTTTGAGTTGACGCTTTAATTTATTCAAGTTGTAATTTATTATAGCGATCATAAATTAAGCGTTCTTGAATTTTTATTCATGACTGCTATAGCAATATAAATTGCCTTATTATAGATTACCATCGTTTTTTATGTCTTAGCTCTGATTGAAGGATTCATATATGTCAACGTCATCGCCTATTAACCGTCGCCTTACTAAAAAAATATACGTCGGTGATGTCGCGATTGGTGGTGATGCACCGATTAGCGTACAAAGTATGACCAATACTGATACCTGCGATATAGCGGCGACCGTCGCGCAAATCGAGCGCTGCGTCGAGGCGGGTGCTGACTTGATGCGCGTATCGACCCCAACGATGGATACGGTCGAGGCACTTGGTAAAATTCGCAAATTGGTCAGCGTGCCCCTGATAGCAGATATTCATTTCGATCATAAAATTGCGCTTGCCGCTGCTGAGGCCGGTGCTGATTGTTTGCGTATTAACCCGGGTAATATTGGTAGCGATGCCAAAGTGCGCGAAGTGGTCGCCTGCGCTAAATATCATAATATTCCTATCCGTATTGGCGTCAATGCCGGTTCATTAGAAAAAGACATTCAGCGTAAATATACCGAGCCAACTGGTGAGGCCATGCTAGAGTCAGCAATGCGTCATATTGACATTCTTGAGCGCCTAAACTTTGATCAATATAAAGTCTCGGTCAAAGCCAGTAATGTGTTTTTGACCTTAGATGCCTATCGCTTAATATCAGCACAGATTGATAATCCGCTTCATCTGGGTGTGACCGAAGCGGGCGTTTACCGTACAGGTGCGGTTAAGTCTGCCATTGCACTTGGTGGCTTATTACTCGACGGTATTGGCGATACCATACGTATCTCGCTGGCAGCAGAACCGGAAGAAGAGATTAAGATTGGTTTTGATATTCTAAAGTCACTTAATATCCGCTCCAATGGTGTGAATTTTATCGCTTGCCCCAGTTGTTCACGGCAAGAGTTTGACGTAATTAGAGTCATGACGGCTTTAGAGGCTCGCTTAGAAGATATTCGTGAACCAATGAATCTATCGGTGATTGGCTGTAAGGTTAATGGTCCAGGTGAGGCCAAAGTGTCTGACATTGGTATCGTAGGCGCGGCACCCAAATCCTTGGTTTACCGGATGGGCAAAAAAAGCCATTTAATCGATACGGACAATCTGGTCGATGAAATAGAAGGTATGGTACGTGCCCATGCTGATGAGCTAGCAAAATCACGTGAAAACGAAATTATCCGAGTAAAATAGCGCTCAGTTAATCACAGAGACAACAATAATAAAGACAACAGCACTAACGTTTGAGGATATAACGGCACCATGATCAAAGCTATCAAAGGGTTCAACGATATTTTGCCAGAGCAGGCAGCAAAGTGGTTGCAATTAGAAGCGATATTAACCGATGTGCTGGGCAGATATGGTTTTGAGCATATTCGCTTACCGATCGTTGAGCAAACCGATCTATTTACTCGTGCTATTGGTGGCGCTACTGACATTGTCGAAAAAGAGATGTATAGCTTTACCGATAAGTCTGAGCCACCAACGCCATTAGCCTTACGTCCTGAAGGCACGGCGGGGGCGGTACGAGCGGTCATTGAGCATAATTTATTGCGCGGTGACACCCCAAAGCTGTGGTATATCGGTCCTATGTTTCGCTATGAGCGTCCGCAAAAAGGTCGCTATCGTCAGTTTCACCAGCTGGGTGTTGAGAGCTTTGGTAGTGCGCTACCGGATGCTGATGCAGAACTAATCGCTATGACCCATTTAATGTGGCAAGCGCTTGGTCTAAAAGATGAGATGCATCTTCAGCTGAACAGTCTAGGCGAGCCTGATGAGCGTTATGCCTATCGCGAAGCGTTGGTTGCTTATTTGACTGATAAACAAGATCAGTTAGATGATGACAGTAAGCGCCGTTTAACGACCAATCCGCTGCGCATTTTGGATAGTAAAGATGCGAGCACACAAGCTGTACTGGCTGATGCGCCCAAGCTTGCTGAATTTTTGGGTGCGGAGAGTGTGGCGCATTTTGAACAAGTTCAAGCTTATCTGACGGCGCTTGGTATTGATTATGAGCTGAACCCGCATCTGGTACGAGGTCTTGATTACTATAACAAAACCGTCTTTGAGTGGGTCACCGATAAGCTTGGCAGTCAAGCAACGGTCTGTGCTGGCGGTCGCTATGATGGTCTAGTTGGTGAAGTGAAGTCTATAGGTGCGCGTGACGGCGCGCAGGATAAGAAGCCCGTAAAGTCTGAGCCTGCCGTTGGTTTTGCTATGGGCCTTGAGCGGTTATTATTGCTCATTGAAGCTGTGGCGCCACTGGCTGATTTATCAGCTTGTGACGTTTTTGTGGTCGCGCATCCTGATGTTTATAGTGCTGGTATAGGCTATGCACAAAATTTACGCTATAGTCGCCCAGACCTGCGGGTCAAAATGGCGAGTGCCACCAGCCTAAAAGCACAGATGAAAAAAGCGGATAAATCAGGGGCCACGCTGACTGTTATTATTGCGCAGCAAGAGCTTGATGATAATACCATTAGCATTAAAAATATGCAGACTGGTGAGCAAAAAACCGCTGCGCAAGATTGGCTGTCTAGCACAGATAACTTCTCATGTGAGCGCTCTAGCCAGCCATAATTTGAGTGAGCCCTAAATAGTTAGTTAATGGTTAGCAGCTGCTTGGTAAGACTTCTATTATTAGCAGAAATAAATATGCTGTATGTAGGTTTAGAAACCACTATATGTGGTTATAAAAACAACGTTTAAAAATAATATTTAGTAGCAATAAGCGCGTATAACATTATTGTAGTCTCTAGTTTTTATCAGGTAAATAAACATGGCCCAGACACCTCGTTCGCCGAATGCAGATAACTCAATGCAAGCGCTTAAGCAATATGGCAGCTATATTCTCACTGCTATTTTATTGGCGCTAGCTGGCTACTTTGGCTGGACATATTGGCAAGATAACCATGCGCGGGTAGATACGGTCGCTGCTGACCAATATGCAGATATTCAACGGCTCAATGAAGAGGTCAGTCTAGCAGCGCAAAACCCAGATTTAGAAGCAGAGGCGCAGACGGCACTCGTAGAAAGTCGTACGCAGCTCAACAAGGATATCGATGCGCTTGTTAGTACTCATGGTGACTCTGTATACGCATGGCAGGCATTAATGATTAAAGCACGTCAGCAAGTCGATAGTGATGACTTTGCCGGCGCGGGTGAAACCTTAAAAAAAGCGTTGGCGATCGATTTGGGTGACGAGGGTCTAAATGCCATTACGCGCTTGCGTTATGCGTCGACCTTACTGGCATCAGGTGATGCTGATGCTGCATTGGCTGAAGCTAATAACGATATGCCCAGCTCATTTGAAGCCAGTCAGCAAGAATTGCTAGGCGATATCTATATAGCAAAAGACGATAAAAAGTCCGCTATTCAAGCTTATAATAATGCTTGGGAGCTACTGCGAAAACGTCAAGAAACGCGTGCAGTATTAGCGTTGAAAATGGAAGGCCTAGGTATCATCCCTGATCCTATTAGCGAGCCAACCAGCCTTATTCGAGCTTCTGTTGCTCCTGAACAGCCGCTAGTAATTGAGAATACTACAGAGAGTGCTGAAAATGGCGTTGCTGGTAATGCGCCAAGCAATTCTTCAGGTAATATAGAGAACTAAGCAGCAAAGCAAATAGCACAATAAGTCAGTAGGATCATATTAATATATAGTGTTGGTTTAGGGTGCAATCCGCTTTTTATTCACCGCTGGTTTATGTACTGATGGCCCATTTAATAATCGTTAATTTATTCGTAGTGAGAACATATAATGACCCGATCTATTCGCTCCAGTAAAATTATAAAAGGCAACACTATTAAAGCGACTGTCATGCATGTGGCAGTATTGGCGTTGATGACTACGGCTGTCGTTGGCTGTAACCGTGGTATCAAGCCGGTTGTGAATGATCCTGTGAAACTGGTACAAATTGCACAGCCTATTAGTGTGCTACAGCCAGTCTTTAGTGTCGATGTTGGCAATAAAAAAGCCAGTAGAAAAGACCCCCTTAGCTTACAGATTGGTTATGACAAAACACAGATGGTAACCGCCTCACGCGGGGGTGATTTAGCAGGCTTTGATAAGGCGGGTCAGCGTTTATGGTCACTTAATGTCGGTGGGCAAATCACTGGCGGCGTCGCGTTAGATCCCCTGAGTCAAACGGCTATCGTTAGTACTCGCGGCGGTAAAGTGCTAGCATTTGATAGTGCTACCGGCGCAAAACGCTGGCAACAGCAGCTATCAGGTTCGGTACTAACGCCAGCGCTGATTACCAATAACCGGGTGATTTTGTCTGCCAATAATGGCTTCTTACATGGTTTGTCTCTGCAAACTGGTCAGTCAGTATGGCAGTTTGCTACTCAAGTACCGGCGATCAGCGTTCGCGGCGCTGCTGCACCAACCTTGTTGGATGATAAAACTGCCTTGCTTGCGACCGCCGATGGACGCTTACATGCCATTACTACCGATAGTGGGTTACCGCAGTGGTCAAGACGCATTGGAGTAGGCACAGGCAGCAGCGAAGTTGAGCGCATGAGTGATGTCGATGGCATGCCTATTGTTGATAGTAATCAGCTGTTTGCCATCAGCTATAGCGGTCAACTGATCGGGATTGACTTAGCATCGCGGCAGGTGATGTTTGTCAATGAACTTGCCAGTCTGAAAGCGCTTGCAGTAAATAACCAGCAAGTGATTGCGACCAGTTTAGACGGCAAAGTCGTTGCCTATGATCGCAGCAATGGTCAAACATTGTGGGAAAGTGAAGCGCTGGCTTATCGCGATCTGACCAATCCAGTCATGATTGGCAATTATATTGCAGTCGGTGATTTGGACGGTGTCGTACATCTATTTAATCCTGCGACCGGTAACATTGTGAGCCGTGTGGAAACCAAAGGGGCGCTTAGTAATTTACAAGTACAAGGTAGCCGTTTGATGACCCAAAGTACGTCAGGGCAAGTGGCTATTTGGCAGCTGGCACGTTAAGCGCTTTACTAGCAGTATCTCAGTTAGTAGAGTATTGGTTAATACCTTTGATTAACGATACTGTACTAATTAGCGATAGTATTTTAATTGACGCTAATAGTTGATATTAATTTTCTTGGATATAAACGCTGCTTGGTCAGCGTTTAATGCCTTTTGTAAATCGCTTGTTTAAATACTCTGTTTCGCGTAATCTATGCGCCCTTAGTCAATTTGGTGTTTACTTCCGCGCTTATTAGACACTGGTTAATTATTTATTGTTCAACTACTATTAGATTGAATTGATATACTAATCAATAGTTTAGTAACTGCCAGCTATTTATCTTATTAAAACTCTATTACCATTATCATTCATTTAAGTTTGCGGTAATATACAGCGTATTCGCTGTTATCATTGTCCGTCACTGCACATCATCGAGAGTAGCGCATGAGTATCAAGCCAGTGGTCGCCTTAATTGGTCGCCCAAATGTCGGTAAATCCACCTTATTTAATCAGTTTACCAAAAGTCGGCAGGCCTTGGTTGCCGATCTATCAGGCCTGACCCGTGATCGTCAATATGGTGACGCTGAATATGAAGGCAAATCATTTATTGTCGTAGATACTGGGGGTATTGGTGAAGCGGACGATGGTAGAGGCTATATTGATGATTATATGTCTGAGCAGTCGCACACTGCGATTCATGAAGCGGATATCATCGTCTTTGTCGTCGATGCTCGTGTGGGCTTGATCGGTGCTGATGCCGAAATTGGTAAGTTCTTGCACACCTTGGGCAAACCGGTATATGTGGTTGCCAATAAGGTTGATGGCGTTCATGATTCTGCACCTGCTGAATTTTATGCATTAGGCTTAGGTGAGCCGTATCCGATGGCAGCCAGTCATGGTCGCGGTGTTGGTAATCTGCTTGAAGTTCTAACTGCTGATATGCCAGAGCAAGATAATATACAAGAGCCAAATGGCCTAAAGCTTGCCATCATTGGCCGTCCAAATGTTGGCAAGTCAACGCTAGTGAACCGCCTGTTAGGTGAAGACCGAGTCGTGGTGTTCGATATGCCAGGTACGACGCGCGACAGTATTTACATTCCTTATCAGCGCAATGGTAAAGACTATGTATTGATTGATACTGCTGGGGTACGTCGCCGTGGCAAAATCGATGAGAAAGTAGAAAAGTTCTCCGTTATCAAGACCTTGCAAGCTATCGATGACTCAAATGTCACCATTATTGTCATTGATGCCCAAGAAGGTATCGTAGATCAAGATTTGCATATGATTGGTTATGCGCTTGATGCTGGTCGCGCCTTAGTGGTCGCGATTAACAAGTGGGATGGTCTAAGTTCTGATCAAAAAGATTTTATTAAGTTAGAAATGGATCGCCGTTTTAACTTTATCTCGTATGTTAAAGTCCATATGATATCTGCATTGCACGGTACGAATGTGGGCAACTTATATCCATCAATCCTACGTGCTTATCAGTCTTCAATGTTTGAAGTATCAACCAACCGTTTGACCCAAATTCTGCAAGATGCGGTTACCGCAAATCCACCACCGACCGTGGCTGGTCGCCGTATCAAGCTGCGTTATGCGCATATTGGCGGTCATAATCCGCCAGTGATTGTTATTCATGGTAACCAAACCGGCTCGCTACCTAAGAGCTATCAGCGCTACCTTGAGAACCAATTCCGTGAGGTCTTTAAGCTAGAAGGCACCCCGCTCAATGTGGTCTTTAAGCTCAACGAAAACCCATACGCTAATAAAAGTGATACCCCAACCAAAGCTAAAGCCCAACAGCTGCGTCAGCGCGAGCGTAATCGGGCACAGAAGTTCACTACTAAAGAGAAAAAGTTTACTACCAAAGATAAGAAGCCTCGTTAAGCTATCTTCTTTATGATTCTCTTTATAACCTATCAGACATTCGAGTAGAGTTGACAACGTTTTATAATGGTGCCGATGGTAGTCATTACTATAAAACGTTATCAAAAATACACAGATATTTCACTTCTCATGCCTTATCCTACTCACAATGTAATATAAATAAAAAGTGTAATACCAATAAAAGTCGCCCTAACTTAATTAAGTGACATGAACAACCATCCGTTTCGAACCTTTCCCGCGCTTATTCGGCACTCTGTCCTACAAGCCATAGTGTTGGCAGCGTTGGCCGTTTTTCTATTGTCTTTCACCTATGGGCTGGTACAGCATTATCAGCAAAAGCGTCAGCATATCCAGCAATTGGCCGCACTACTTACTAATAGCGCCTCAACGGAAAATGGGGCTAATTTAGTCGCCAAGCAAGTCAGCATCTTATTAGATGATGAACCCAACATCCAAAGTATTTTGTTTTATTCAACCAGCTATCCTGTCGTTAATCTCGATCAAGCGACTATTGATAAGACCTCTGATGACTGGCAGAACGCTTTGTTTGCGGATACTGTTAGCTTCAATTATGCAGTAACCAACCCTGATATTAGTGTTCGAGTGAGTAACAAAGATAATAACAATAAAAATACCGAACAGCGCGCAAGCTCCAGCCAGCCTTTGGCAACGACCTCAACAAGTAGCAAGCCTGAATCAACGGCGATGAATACTAGGTCAACTGATACTAATGCTTTAAATAAGACTTTAGATAGCACCCTAAATAGCAACGCCTTCGATGACCCTAATACTTTATTGGGTTATATCAATATCACTCTAGACGTTAATCAACTGCGTTGGAATTGGTTTCGAAGTCATTTACCCTTATGGCTCATCATCATTGCATTGGGTAGTGTTTGGGGCTGGTTTATACTTCGCAAGCTCAGCGGCCCTGTCAAAGATGTTGCCGCGCTGGCTGAAGCATGTGACATCGTCAATGGTAATCCAGAGCTTGAGCAGCTACCAATCATTCAGCAGCGTTTCGAGCTGCAAGAGCTGATACAGATTAAGCAGACCTTTATTAACCTGTTTGCTCGTCTACAGCAGGCGAAGAAAGATTATGAGACGCTTGCCGACTTTGAACAGCAGCTACACAATAAGGATTTGTCGCTTAATTTGCAGCGCCATAATTTCCAAAGTATGATTACCCATGAGCTCAAAACTTCCTTAAATGCAATTGTTGGTGGTTTACAACTGCTGGACAATCAGTACTTAAATACTGAGCAAAAAGACGTAGTGGCTATCATTCGTAAGGGCAGTCGACAATTAGTGATAACGCTTGAGCAGATTATTCAGCTGAATAAGATAGAAAAAGGTCAAGTTAGTATTAACCTAAGCGAATTTAATCCTCTACAATTGATTGCGGATCTTCTCGCAGAATATGAGCCTATTGCCAAGCAAAAGGGTCTGGAGTTGACCAGTAATATTCATCATATTGATTATATACTTGAAGGCGACGCAACAAAAATTCAGCAAATTTTATCTCTACTGCTCGATAATGCCATTAAATTTACTCCATTAGGAAAAGTCACTATTGAGTCGCAACTGACTCATTTTAATGAAAGTAACCGCTGGCAGATTAATGTGAAAGATACCGGTATCGGTATCGATCCCGACCATATAGACGATATTTTCAATCCATTTTTTCAGGTGGATTCATCGCAAACACGTGAATACGAAGGGACAGGAATAGGCTTGCTAGTCGTTAAGCAAATGGCACAGCTGATTGGTGCCGCTATTGAGGTCGACAGCACACTAGGTATAGGCAGCCAATTTAAGATCATCATTCCTCTGCGCAATCAGTACCAAGCTCGTCAGCAGCATTTATTTTCTGGATTGGTTATTGTTTATTATTACTATCATGAGATGGGTTTTTTGGTCGATGAATTACAGCGTCTTGGCGCTACGGTCACTTGTCATCAGTATGAACAGTTAGTCCTTGATCAGATGAATACCATAAAAGCGGATGTGGTGATGTTTGCAGAGGATGTGTTACCGGACAAAGCAGAAACGATAGCAAAGCGTATCCGTAAGTACGAAACGGCTCATCGTAGCTTATTAATTTATTGGTATTCACCGCACCAAGCTTCTTATTTAGACAGCTTTGAGCATGGGTTAAAAGCGGCGGGTATAGACTACTGCCATAGCGTAATACGTGATAACAAGGTATTAAGTGACCGACTAAAAGAGTGGTTGGCATAGACATAAATATCAAAGCATTAATTCGCATACTTCAATTTATAAAACTGGCAGCACTCTCGAGTAAAAAGTGAACAAAATGCAAATAAAAAAAAGACGCCCAATATAAGGCGTCTTTTTTATTCAGTAATCAATCAATCAGTATCACTAACAGCACTTTATCTTATTAGAATAAGTTTTGCGCCCAGCGTACGACATGTTGCCACATCCGGCTCATAAATCCTGATTGCTCGACATTATTGGTAGCAACGATAGGGACTGAGGCTATAGCTTTGCCATCGATTACTGCCATCATCTTGCCGATCTGTTGACCCTTTTTGATAGGGGCCTCTATGCTGTCAGGAATATCGATAACCGTAGTGATTTTGTTTTTCTGAGTTTTGCTGGTGAGTATCTGTAAATTGTCACCTGTTGCCAGCTCCACCTCGTCCGCTTCCCCAAACCATACGGGTAGCTTGCTAACGAACTGTCCTGACGGCGCTTTAGTAACGGTAGTAAAATGGCCAAAACCCCAATTGAGTAGCTCACGCGATTGATCCGCACGCGCTTGCTGACTCTCTGTGCCCATGATGACAGAAATCAAACGCATATCTTCACGATTACTAGAGGCAACCAAACAATAGCCAGCCGCATTGGTATGGCCTGTTTTTAGACCATCAACGGTAGAGTCGGTGGCGAGTAAGGCGTTGCGGTTACCTTGAGTGATACCGTTATAAGTAAACTCTTTTTCCGCATAAATACTATAGTAGTCACCGCTATTTTTGATGATAGCACGTGCCAGTATAGCCAAATCTAAAGCAGATGACTCATGACCTTCATCGGGCATACCAGTTGAGTTTACGAAGTGGGTATTCTCCATACCCAGCTTTTGCGCTTGCTCATTCATCAAGATTGCAAATGAGGATTCGCTACCCGCGATATGCTCAGCCATCGCTATTGAGGCATCATTGCCGGACTGAATGATAATACCTCGTAGCATATCGATGACGCTTGCATTTGTATTGACCGGTACATACATACAAGACTGACTGCTACTGCCGTGACACCAAGCGTTCTCGCTCATCAGTACTTGTTCGTCTTCTTTAAGATCACCTGAGGATAAACGCTGCTCAATGATATAACTGGTCATCATTTTAGTCAGTGACGCTGGTGGTAGAGGTTGGTTGGCGTTTTTCTGTGCTAAGATCTCTCCAGTGTTATAGTCCATTAATACATAGGCGGTATTGTCCATCTCAGGTTGCTGTATGGCAGCGCTCGCCATCACCGCACTCATGGAAATACTCACACCGATTACCAGCTGCACGAGCTGTTGTTTTACACGCTTTACTGTCATAAATTGTTACACCACATCATGAAACCAAATGCATCTATCGCCTCGTACATAGTACTGAACCTCATACAGTTTTTTGAACCCCGTATCTGAAAAACGGCGTTCTGAAAGAGAGTACTAACGAGGGCAGCTACGGCTGAGCGATGGACATAAAATTAACGCCCTATCTTAGCAAAATGGCAACCGATGGGGAAACAATAAATGCGATAAAGTAAGGCGTTGGTAAAAATTGAATAGAAAATTTCTTAATACTTAAAAGTAGCGAATGTAATAGAGTGTTTTTTTAATACCACAAAAAAGCTTGCTGCGCCGCTCACGATATTGTAAGAAGGGCTACAGCAAGCTATGTTATTCATGCTACAAACTTATCTAGACAAATATCTAAAAAATCTTAGCTAGAAGACTAGCCATATAGAAAACTTTAAGCCGTTACTCTTTATTTTTAAGCCTATGTTAATTATATCTAAGTGCCTAATAGTTCGATGGTAAGCTTATTCAATAAGCTTACTGCTAATATTCTGCATTAGCTAAGTCTTCGCATAGCAGTTTATTGTCTTGTCTAGAGAAGCCAAGCGTCCAACTACGGATACCTTGTAGTATCTGGCGGTAATCCTGCTGTGTTGATAAGTACTGAATAGCGGCTTTTGGATCTTCTAAAGACGGCATCAGTTGATGAAGTTGGACATTATAAGACTTATAGAAGCGCTGTTTTTGTTTGCCATTAAGCATCGGAGGGCAAATCTCTGACAGCACTTGCATAACCGCGATTTCATGTTTGGTTATATTCATGCCAGACATATCGAGCGGTATAGTCGTGGCTACATTACTAGCAGCGTTAGTTGCTTGAGACAGCATGGCAACGGCTGTTATGAGTCCAGCAAAGCCAACTTTTGCAGCGGTCTTGGTTAGTATAGAAGTCATAGATAATATCGATTGATTTGTCATTCAGTATCACACTCGCTTATCTTTATTTAATGGTCATATGGTAATGGGTAAAAAAACAAAAGTCACATAAAATATTGCGTTATGTGTAGATGTATTGTGACCTGTAGGCGGTTTGCAGCAACATATCAGTAGCATTCAGTCATAAGTTACGTCAGGATAAAAATATAGGTTTATCTTGTTAGGCGTTGTTGCTCATTGTAACAGGATATTACAAGAAATAAGATATAACATTATAATAGAGTTCTAATTAAATTAAGAAGTAAGACTTAATTTATGGCTGTACACTAAGGTATAATCGCCTGCGATGTTATTTATGATAATTTATCATGTCCTAACTTATCAGATCCTAACCATGCTATTTCAAACGAGCGTTGTTGTCTTACTCACAATTAAGAACTGCCTATAATAGTAGAAGTAAGCATCATAATAGTGATAAAAAAGCGACTCAGTAGTAATTTCTATCCGCTGTAGTCAGATATAGTAATAATAGCGTTAAGTAGTAAAATGCATAAGCAGACAGACGGTAAAATATGAGTATATTGAGCGGAAATGAATTTTTTAATTAGTAATGATGATGGGGTGCATGCTCCAGGGTTGCTGGTGTTGTATCATGCGTTATCGACAATCGGGGAGGTGACGGCGGTCGCAGTAGGTTATATTAGTCTGTCACCGGTAAGACTACATCATACACCAACGACTACCCTTGATAAGCTTTCGGCATTGATACTGTAAGGCTGTGGTGCTGTAACAAGTTGATGCGGTAATAAAATAAATAGGTATTATAGATCCGTATTATAAATTGATACCAACTATAAACCAATACTAGAAGTGGCTGTGCAACTACGACGGTGTATACCGTATAACGGTATATAAATGGCTGCAGATATAATAGACACTCTATGACGGTGTATATGAGCTTGTAAACTATATATTCAGTCATAGAATGCTTGTAAGTAACATAAAGAATAGGAAATTTTGTATGAAAAAGCTTATTAATGGATCGCAGCTAGCGACTGCTGCTTTGGTGGGTACTATGACAGTGGCGACGATGGCAATGATAGGTTGTGCGACTAAACCTACCTATCAATCACCCAACCAAACGGGTCCTAAAATTACTACTAACGCCCAAGGCGTCCCTAATTATCATCTTGTAAAGCGTGGTGATACGGTCGGTCAAATCGCCGAACGCTATAATCTAAATTATCGCCAAGTCGGTGCGCTCAATGGCTTAGACAGTAAATATACAATCTATAGTGGTCAATGGCTCAAGCTATGGCAAGGTGAAGCATCTGCACGCAACAATAGCTACAACGGCGCTGCCAGCACTCCTGCACCGTCGCGTCCAACGTATACGCCGCCTGCGACTAGCGCACCTTCACCATCAAGCCCAGTATATGAAGTGACTGCCAATTCGACCTCAGGCTACGAGTATCCCAGTCGTAACCAAGTGATTCGCAACTTCGATGCCTCAGCGGACAATATAGGAATGTGGTTCGCTGGTAAAGAAGGGGATCCAGTCATTGCCAGCCAAGCTGGAACGGTGCTTTATTCGGGTAATGGGCTACCAGAGTATGGCAATCTAATCATGATTCGTCACAGTGAAAACTATATCACTGCCTACGCTCATAACAGTCAGTTGCTCGTCAAAGAAGGCGATCAGGTACAGCGTGCTCAGCGTATCGCTAGCATGGGCAGTTCAGGTCAGACCAACCAAGTCGGCTTAGAGTTTCAAGTGCGCTTGAATGGTAATCCTATTGACCCTCGTGCAGTGTTAGGTCGCTAATTTCAATACGATAAGTTCAATAATATCTCTCTAATGGTTCTTATTATTATATTTTTATTATATGGTTACTCTTTATATAGCTACTTTACTTATTGATGTTCGGGACCTTTTATGATGTTAAAAAAGCAATATATTGCCTTTCTGCCTGCCTCAATCTCTGCTTTATTGATAGTGGGATGTACGAGCCAACAAGTGATCAAGCAGCCTAGCAAGCCGGTTCGTCAAGGCAATGTCCAAATTACTCAGACCCAAACCATTCAAGTAAAGCCTGCGCCGGTACCGAGTGTCATCATACCCAAGCCCGTAGCGCAGCCGAGCTATAGCAGTTTCTCAGATTGGAAGTCAGACTTCTCTATGCGTGCCATGTCATCAGGCTATGATGCTTCGTCTGTCCAGCGTCTGCTCGCGTCGGCTTATTTAAATCAACAAGTCATCTCATCAGACTCAGGTCAGCCAGAATTTTCTAAGATGCCTTGGGAATATGCAGATTCTGCTGTATCAGATGGGCGGGTCAGTACGGGTAAGCGTAAATTTTCAGAGCAGCATTCATACTTATCGGGTTTAGAGTCGCAATATGGCGTCAACGCAGAAGTGATTGCTGCGATTTGGGGTATGGAGTCATCATACGGAGCTGTAACGGGTAATAGCTACTTACCTAGTGCGCTCGCTAGCCTTGCTTATGATGGTCGCCGCCAAGAGTTTGCCGAGAGCCAGCTATTATCATTAATGACGCTGTTACAACGTGGCGATGTGTCTTGGTCACAGCTTGACGGCTCTTGGGCGGGCGGCATGGGAGAGACTCAATTCATCCCAGAGACTTGGCTAAAACAAGGAGTGGACGGTGACGGTAATGGCCATCGCAATCCTTGGTCAACTTCCGATGCCTTGGCATCTACTGCTAACTATCTGAGTAATTCAGGTTGGGTGCGCGGTCTTGCGCCGTTTTATGAAATCACTTTGCCCGCCTCATTTGATTACTCGGTCGTCGGTAGCAAACAATCAGCGGCTAGATGGGCATCTTTAGGTATTGATACCATAGAGGATGTATTTCTAGATGCTAATACGCCAATGGAGCTGTGGCTTCCGGCTGGTAAAGATGGTCCTGCGTTATTATTAAGTGAGAACTTTGACGTCATCAAAGTATATAACAACTCGTCAAGCTATGCGTTAGGAGTCAGCTTACTGGGTAAAGCCATCGCTGGACAAAGTGGTCTGCGAAAATCATGGCCACGTCATGAGCGTCCATTATCGACTTCACAGGTCACTCGTCTACAACAGCGTTTGACCAATGCAGGCTACGATACCAAAGGGGCTGATGGCATTGTCGGTACCAATACTCGCAATGCATTCCAACGCTGGCAAGCGAACAATGGGCAAACACCAGATGGTTTTATCACTCAGAGTAGCGCGTCGTCATTAGCGTCATGGTGAAGCGGTTCGATACTTGGTAGGTTTTTGATACGAGGTTTGCAGTGGATAAAAGAGTTCTAAGTATTAGAAATTTAATCTAGGTATTAAAGAAAAATACTAGAGACAAGTATTAAGATTAGCTATTGAGATCTAACATTCAAAATCATAAATAGCGATAAGGGAGTGGCGGGTGATAAATCCTACCATTGCTTTTCTATGATGTTACTAAAAGAAGTCAAGTAGCTAAATTGGCTAGAGACGTTGGTAATGAGTACTATAAATTATGGCGTTCTAGCATGACCGACGGTCACTTTTGTAGACAGCATCCGACCCTTAGTTTCAGACTTACGTGATGCTTCATCCCAGTCAGGTGCCGCACACATAAAGAGCGTTTTACCGTCTTCTCCACCAAGGGTAACCGCAAAGACACCTTCAGGGGCGGTGTCGACGGTCTCTAAAATTTCACCACCTTCTGCGATACGTACGGCACGTTGGTTCAAGGTATCTGTAATCCAAACGGCACTTTCAGCATCCAGTGCTAGACCATCCGGTAGAATTTTAGGGGTGTAAATGGCCTTTTTACTGCCATCTTTCGCAGTAATTACTGATACAAAGGTTGCCTCTGCACCAGTGCCGGCAGTAGTTGGTATCGCGAACAGAGGTAACTTCTTAAAGCCGCTCAAATCAAGATCTAAGATATCATTGACTGATTCGAAATCATTGGGATATAGAGCGACGATTTTTGCCGTATCAATAGAGCTGCCACCGCCCAAACCAATAACCAAGTCGCAGTGATTGCTTCTGGCCAGTGTAATGGCGTCGTTAACGACCTCAACAGGTGGATCAGCAACGACGGTATCAAAAACCACGACTTCAACGCCAGCTTCTTGTAAAGACTGCTGCGCGATATCAACGTAACCCAGTTGCGAGATACCCGCATCAGTGACGATAATGGCTGATGTTGCAGAGTACTGCTTTGCTAGCGCGCCTAGCTTTTGGCGCATACTGTCAGCGTCACTGATAATATGTCCGTTGGTGTAAAACTCAATCCCTGTCATTTTTTCTTCCTTGTTTAAGTTCTACGTTATAAACCTTTGAGAAATCCAATTTCGTAAGATTTATAACCATAGCAATTATGACACAGTTTATGACATAGACCACCACCCCTCATCAGGATGTCTTTGCCTTTTTACACTTGTCGATTTTTAGCGCTACTTGTTTTATCGGCGCTCATCTATACGTTTGACGTCATCGCCAACTATATACCAATCATCGACTTATTGTGTGCGACTGTATTGAGTAGTTGAGAACAATCGTAAACTACTGCGCTACTGGATAAGATTTCAATAGGTACTTTCATCATTACGAGATTACAAAAGGAATTCTGTAATAGTGTGGTAAGGTAAAAAACCTTATGAAATTAGGGTGGTACGCAGAGGGTATTGTTTTTAATCACTTTTTACTATCAATTATTCTATCTGTCTACGTAGATGAACTTTGGCTGAGACTGTCTGTCCGATTATGATTTGGCCATTGCCTATTGAATTTATCTCACAAACTCACTGAGTAAAGAGACTTATATGACTATCTTTCGTACCCTTGCAACCAGCGTTGCCATTCTTGCTATGCCAGCTTTGAGTTTCGCACACGACACCTCAGTACCGAATACCAATATTCCAACGGTCGTTCTAGAAAAAACCACACAGCAGTTCATCGACAGTCTAAAAGGAACGACACCGATAAATCAGCTACCTTACGCGAAAGCGCGTCAAGTCTTGATCGATACTCAGACTAAGGGCGTTACCGCTATGCCACCTGCGGACGTGCAAGAGATGACTTTTAAAGTCGGTATGGATGGTGAGTTCAAAGTCTATACTGTCCGTCCAGTGGGCACAAAAGGCAAAGCGTTGCCGGGTGTTGTGTACTTCCATGGCGGCGGTTGGGTACTTGGTAATTTTACCACTCATGAAAGGTTGATGCGTGATCTAGCGACCCAAGCAAATGCTGCGATGGTCTTTGTAGAATATAGCCCTGCACCTGAGAAAAAGCACCCTGTCCAGTTGAATCAAGCCTACGCTGTATTGAAATACGTGTCAGAGAATGCCGCCACGTTCGGTATTGATGCCAATCAGCTGTCTATCGCAGGCGATTCAGTCGGTGGTCAGATGGTAGCAGTAAGTGCTGTACGTGCCAAAGCCGAAGGTCTGCCATTGGACTCGATGGTTATGTTCTATCCGGTCACTACCGCAGACTTGACCAGTAATTCTTACAAGCTGTTCGCAGACGGCCCATGGCTTAGTAAGGCAAGTATGCAATGGTTCTGGAATGCCTACTTACCTAAAGGTGTCGATAGCACGAATCCAAGAGTGTCTCCATTGAACTATAGTCAAAAAGATCTTGCAAACTTACCGCCGGCGCTTGTTATCACTGATGCCAATGATGTACTGCGCGATGAGGGTGAAGCCTTTGCCTCTAAATTGACGTTGGCTGGCGTGAAGACCCAGAGCACGCGTTACGACTTTACGACCCATGATTTTGTGATGCTCAATCCTTACGCGCAGACACCTGCGACAACGACAGCAATCACTGAAGCTGCTAACTTTTTGAAGAATAACTTCACCAAGTAAGTATTTCATAGAGTAGCCAGTAGATTATTGCTTCTAGATTATTAAAAAATAGTGGGACTAAGTCCTACTCTTTTTATGCGATGTCTTCAACCTTATCTTTTGTTAATTCTATAGGCGAGTCATGTTGTAAGCTTATAAGGGTATCTATTAGAACATTACGATAAAAAATTAATTCCATAAATTAGGGCCCTTGTTTGTTGGATACAACAATAGTGCCATTCCTTTTGCTTAAAAAAGATTGATCTTAAAGTGTTGTAATATAAGTGCGAACAAGGTGAAGAATAGGGCAGTTAATAAGCTGCTAGATAACAGGGCTATGTCAAAACTAAACTTATTGAGTAGATAAGGAAACAATAGGAAGAAGGGCAGAGTACCAAGGACATACCAAAAGGTATAGTAGGCATGATTGCTTATCTTTTTTATCCAGCTATCAACAGCTCGACACTGACTTGAAAATAATACTCGTCTTTTATAGTGATGCTGACCCTACCGTTATGAGCACGCGCAATAGCTTGAACAATTGATAATCCTAAGCCTGTTCCCGAATGCATATTATTCGTTTTAGGATGACGATAAAAGCGTTCAAACAGTTTATCTGCCTCTACTTGAGTCAATGGTTCATCTAAACGATTAGTGAATACTATCTTTAAATGCTGTGGTTTTAAAGATGATGGTTTTAAAGATGAAGATTTTAAAGCGGATTGTTTTGTCTTTTGTGGATCACCCATGACGCTATGAGTTAGCAGGGACGCTTTAATATTGTTAGTTGATGCTTCAATAGTAATGATGCTATCACTTGCCGCGTAATAGATGGCGTTTGACATTAGATTGGCAAACAGCCTTTGCAATAAACTTTCATCTCCCAATACTGCATGAAAGTCGCCCACCTTCTCAAAAGATATATCACGATCCTCTGCTACCAGCTCATAATAAGAGATGAGATTAGTAATCATTGACTCGGTATCAACACGATTGAGCTGTGAGTCAGTCAACCCTTTTTGGGTCTTTGCCAGTAGTAGCATATTATTGATCAGACTTGATAGCTGCTCAAGGGTATCATGCTGATGATGCAGCTGTTCGATATATTCTTCGCTGTCTCTCGTCTTGCTTAACATCACCTGAGTTTGAGTACTCAAAGTAGCGAGCGGAGTGCGTAGTTCATGTGCGATATTATCTGAGAAGCGCGATAACGATTCAAAATTGCTTTCCAACTTCTCCATCATTAAGTTATAGGATTCAGCTAGAGGCCGCAATTCCCGAGGCATATCACTGACGACTACCCTTTCATCCAACTGTTCAGGATTGATGCCCTTCATCTTTTGGACGATAGTAGATAAAGGTGCGAATCCCCAATAAACACTTAATGCCGCTATTGAAACCAGCAGTAGCGTGATCGCAATTAAGATCATACTTAGCTGACGGTTAAATTGTAATAAATACTGATGGTGAACATCAATAGGTAGCGCGATAAGCGCTAATATTTGATCATTTCGAATAATGAGGGCACGGTAATTCCTATTGTCTATAGCCAATACAAACTGCTGTTCATGATGATTTTGCCATAAGGTCAATAAATTAAAATTTTTGGGAAACTCATTAGTAAAGTTACTAGGATTACTTGAAATTAATTGACCATTTTTATCAGCAATAAGGGTTTTTAAATCATAGTCAAGCCAAGAAGAATGCAAGTGATCATTACTTACTGGTATGGCAGAATCAGTCGAATTTGATAAAGCGGTTTGCTCAGCAGTATCTGTCACTCGCTTACGTAAATTAAAAGCGGCATGAGTAATTATTTCTGAGTCCATTTGTTCAAAGTGATCACTAACAGAGCGCTGAACCCATATGTAAATAATGACTTGAGAGATGACGACGAATATTGTCAGTAAAAAAACAGTTCGCCATAGCAATGGCCAGCGCCGATTTTTGAATTTATAGTTCATTTTATTTAAGGTCGTCTCCGCTAATGCTAATGCTAGTGTCAGTGCTAGTATCTAGCGCATCTAATTTATAGCCCATCCCGCGCACGGTATGTATCAGCTTTATGTCAAATCCATCGTCGATTTTTATCCGTAAGCGCCTTATAGCAACGTCAATAACGTTAGTATCACTATCAAAGTTTATATCCCATACTTGCGAGGCAATGACAGAACGCGGTAGAACCTCACCTTGACGTTCTAAGAAAAACTGTAGTAGAGCAAATTCTTTTGCGGTCAATTTGATGGCAGTATCGCCTCTATGTACCGTGCGTTTGGCGATGTCCATTTTTAGGTCAGCCATATGCATGACAGAGCTTTTATAATCAGCTTGATTGGCACGGCGTAACAGACTTTTTATTCTTACGATCAGCTCAGCAAAGGCAAAAGGCTTGGTCAGATAATCGTCACCACCAATTTCAATACCTTTAATCCGATCGCTCAAATCATCTTTGGCGGTTAGAAATAAAACAGGTGTATTATTGCCAGCAGCTCGGTAATTGCGCACCAACTCAAAGCCACTGACGTCAGGCAGCATCACATCCATCAACACCACACTGAACTCATCTGTCATTAACGCATGATAGCCGTCTAGGCCGGTCAGGTGATGATCAACGATAAAGCCGGCCTCAGTTAATCCTTTTTTTATATACTCTCCAAGTTTTACCTCATCTTCTACCAATAGCACTTTCACAGTCTCTCTCCTTAATATTATTATAGTTGTCAACAGCCTATCACCAGCGTTGTTAGCTTATCGTCAATAAAGCTTATCAAAAGCTCTTGCCATAACGGGGCCCTCTGGCTGAAAGCATATGCTGATGTTTGATCTTAATGGCAGAAAAATGACAACGTTGTGTTATTTCTAACAAACATGTCATGTCCCCGTCATTCAGCTGTCAGTCTTCATTTGGTATTCTAAACCAACGATACATAGTCGCTTTGCTTTGATACGGATTGCTTCTATGTGGTGGTGGTGTCAGTAGTTGATAAGCATTTATAAATGGTTATTTCACTTGAACGTCCAATTATTTATCTTTTAAAAGGTTTTATATGAAAAGTTATGGTTCATTAAAAAATGTCGCGTTATTATCTTTTTCTGTGCTGATCGGCATGTCAGCTGCAAATGCTCATACTACAAACTTGGATGCCTCTGTCCTCAATAATTGTGATGCGGTCACTAGTTTTGCAAAAAACGCGGATCACAATGATGCACAAATATCTAGTAACCAGATGAGAAGCTATGTGGACGCTAGAGTAGCCTGTCAAATTCAGCATCAAGATCAACATTTACAATCTGAAAAGTATTTTGTAGATAAATATGGGCGCGATCGTGACACGAACGCTGAAGCCATATTAAATGAATACGTCGCGCATTAAAATCCAAAGATGTGAAGATGACAACATTGTAATCTTATTGTCATCTACCAGACAGAATGAATAAGGTATGATTTAATAGTCTTAAGTTTAAATAGCCTTGAGCTTTAATAGCTTTCAACCCAATCAATAGGAATTAATTATGTGGTTATCTAAATCAATCGTAGCAACCGCTGCCGCATTAGTCGTCTCAACCTCTGCTATGGCACATTCTCCAGAAATGCATGCACAGAAAGATAACATGGACTGTGAAAAGATGGAAAAAAACATGCAAATGATGCAAAAAATGGATAGTAGTAAGATGGATATGAATGACCCTGCCATGAAATCGATGATGGCTAACATGGGCAAAATGAAACAAATGCATCAAAAATATTGTGCTACTAGTGACAATAGTAAAGAATCCTAAAAACTTCAGCGCTGTTGAGTGAGATTCACTCTTCATAGTGAAAGATTAACGGAAATAAATTTTAGGGAAATATATGAAGTTTTTATTGGGTGCGCTTTTTGCCGTACTTGTGGCAATCGTTGGGGTTTTTGCAGTTGTTACTAGCGGCATTGTCAATATAGGAGCAGATCAAGCGCATAACCCAATAGTGTATAACTTCTTAGAAACCGTGCGCAATCGTTCCATAGCAAATGCCAGTAAGGACATTGTTGTCCCAGACTTAGAACAAGTGGATATGATTAGCTCGGGTGGTGCGGACTATAACGATATGTGTGCTGGTTGTCATTTGTCTCCTGGGGTTGAAAAAACGGATATGAGCGAGTATCTCTATCCTAGTCCGCCTAATTTTACCAAATCTGATGTTGTCGATGATCTTCAAACTGAAGAAGGAGCACAAGAAAGTTTTTGGGCGATCAAACACGGCATCATGGCATCGGGAATGCCTGCATGGGGCGCAACCCATGATGATGATAGAATGTGGGCGATGGTGGCTTTTATAAGATCGTTACCTGAATTGGATGAAAGCCAATACACAATGCTGACTACTAGGTTTGATAGCGAATGATGGATATGTCCCTTGGCAGTGACATGGATATGTCGGGTGAAGGCGCTGAGATGCAGCATTAATAAGAATAGGCTCTAGGTTGCAAGGTGTAGTGCTGAACGGTACTGCCCTTTTAAGGCTAATACCTATAGAGCTTTTAGACCAATGTATTGTTTGAAAGTACTAATGTTTTAAATTACTAATGTTTCAAATTACTGATGATGACAACAGATGTTTAGGGGTATTTTATGAAACGCTATAAAGATACGTTTTTTAATGGACATAGCCGGTTATCAGGTCGTGTTCTTTTATTAGTGGCGACATCTTCACTATCGTTAACACTAGCGGCTTGTAGCCCCTCTAATACCAGTGCTTCTGATTCAGAGACAGTAGCACCACAAGAAGCTTCTACTGCTACGCAAATGGTACAAAAGGCTGAAGTTGTACCGATTACGACCCCCGCAAGCACCCAGTCAGCGTTACTCAAAAACGTCTCTGCAACCGTCTATAAAGATCCAAACTGTGGCTGCTGTAAAGAATGGGTAGGCCATGCAGAAGATAATGGTCTAAGCGCAATCACGCAGCATCCTGAAGACCTGTCTTTATTTAAAGATCGTTATGGCGTACCACAGCAAATGCGCGCTTGTCATACTACGGTCACGACCGATGGTTATGTCTTTGAAGGTCATGTTCCCGCAAAATATATGGCCCAGTTCTTAGAAAATCCACCTGTACAAGCAATTGGGCTTGCCGTTCCTGGTATGCCAGTTGGTAGTCCGGGTATGGAGTATCAGGGCAAATTTATGCCTTATCAAGTCATGCAGATTAATAACGACGGGACCACAGAAGTTTATGCCGATATTAAGTCTCCTCAACAGCAACTATAAAAAATATAAGAGTAACCATCATTTCGCAAATTAAATTAGGTCATCATTATGAATAAACAGAACATATTGAACCGCCGACGTTTTTTGACAGGGTCCTCTGTGGTCCTTGGCGCCTCAATGTTACCGACGATTGCCAGTAGTGCATTGGGTAAATCAGGCGGTCAGAGCGCCACGGTCAATACCGATCAAAAATCGAATGAAGTACCTGTATTGACAGGTCGGGAATTTGACTTAACCGTCAGTAAACAGCCCGTTATCGTCAATGGCAAAAAGAGCATGGCAACCCTCATCAACGACTCACTGCCAGCACCAACGTTAAAGATGCGTGAGGGTGATACAGTCGTGATACGTGTCCATAACCGTATGGATGAGTCAACCTCTATTCACTGGCATGGTTTGCTAGTACCGTTTGAGATGGATGGCGTGCCCGGCATTAGCTTTAATGGTATTCCTGCTAACAGCACCTTTACTTATACATTTACCCTGAAACAATCTGGCACCTATTGGTATCACTCGCATACCGACTTTCAAGAACAAACGGGTATGCGTGGCGCAATTGTCGTAGAGCCTAAAGGACGGGAACGCCACCCTATAGCGGAAGATCACGTCATTTTACTAAGTGATTGGACGCACCGTGATCCACATAACTTATTGAAATTGCTAAAACAGCGAGCAGATTTCGATAACTATCATCTGCCGGACTTTAAAAAGCTACTTTCAGACATTGCTAAGACGGATATAAAAACCGCTTTTGATGAGCGCAAAATGTGGAATCAGATGCGCATGATGCCCACTGATTTCACTGACTTATCGGGTGAAAATACCTTTACCTACCTTATGAATGGTAAAACAACCGCGGCCAACTGGGCACAGATTGTAAAAGCGGGACAGCCGGTTAAACTACGCTTTATTAATGGCTCAGCGCAAACCATATTTGATGTGCGGATACCTGGTCTCAAAATGAAAGTAGTCGCAACGGATGGTAATGATGTTGCTCCCGTTGATATTGACGATTTTCGCATTGGTGTTGCCGAGACTTATGATGTCATCGTCACTCCGACCAAAGATGCTCATACCATATTTGCTCAAAATATAGACCGTACAGGCTATGTTACTGCAAGGCTTGCCACTTCCGAAAATGCTCGTTCTGCAACGCCCGCTATGGATGAGATTGAATGGCTCACTATGGCAGACATGATGGGGGCCATGGGTGCAAATGGCTATGACGCCCGTCATGCCAAAACAGAATACGACTTCAAAAGCGATATGCGCGTAGATAGCCCGCGTATCAACCTGGATGACCCAGGGATAAACCTACGAAAAATCAATAGAGACGTATTGACCTACAGTCAATTGCATTCAGTTGATGAGGCAGTATTTGCTGAGCAACGTAAACCGACTAGAGAGATTGAGATTCATCTCACCGGTAATATGGAGCGTTACATCTGGGCGCTAGACGGGGTCATGTTTAAGGATGCCGCTCCTGTTAATATCAAGCCAGGTGAGCGAGTGCGCGTCACCTTAGTCAATGACACTATGATGAATCATCCCATGCATTTGCATGGTATGTGGAGTGACTTGCGCACGCCTTCAGGTGAGTTTCAGGTACGCAAGCATACCATTGTGGTACAACCCGCACAGAAAATTAGTTTTGACGTTACAGGAGAGGTTGGCCGATGGGCATGGCATTGCCATCTGTTGTATCACATGGAAGCCGGTATGTTTAGAGAAGTGGCCGTCGTTTAAGTAAGTCTTTGATAGGTGAGAGATGAGATGAAAATACGTAAAGTAGGTTTTAATATTACTGTGTTGCCAGTATCTATATTATCAGTATCTATGTGGCTGGTCATGCCCTTAGCAAATGCGGCGGGCGGCCATGACTCTATGAACAAGACAAACATGCCAGATAGCGACATGTCGGGTATGGACCATAGCAGCATGGACACGTCAGATATGGATATGTCGGATATGGATATGTCGGATATGGACATGGCAGGTATGGATATGTCGGATATGGATATGTCGGATATGGATATGTCGGATATGGACATGGCAGGTATGAATATGTCTGGTGACATGGCAGGTATGAATATGTCTGGTGACATGGCAGGTATGAATATGTCTGGTGACATGGCAGGTATGGATATGTCTGGTGACATGGCAGATATGGATATGTCCGGTATGCAAGGTGGCGAAGCCCCACCGGATGCTCGAAGCCCTGACTACTCAAACGGTGTTCCCTACGGACGTTATGGTAAGCCTGTCATGATGGGTAGCTTACCCTTGTGGGGTGTTACAGTAAATGATTTAGGCTATCAGTTTGATGATGATCAGATCAACTATGAGGCAGAAACTTGGTATGGTACAGATGGCAGTCGTTTGTCTTTACGTAGCGAAGGTAGTGTTAAGACCAAGGACGATAAAGATATTGATAGCCTGACCTCACTGGCTTACTGGAAGCCGCTAAGTATCTTTTGGAATGGTGAAGCCGGTATCGCCTATGATACTAAAAATGATAAGCCTGCAGCGATGGCAGGCATCGTAGGTACTATGCCTTACTTTGTTGAAACGGATGCTAGAGCGTATCTATATACTGACGGTCAAATCCGGCTTGATCTTGGGGCAGAGTACGAATGGCGTTTAAATCAGCATTGGGTAGTCATACCAGAAGTGGGTCTGACTGCGTTTAGTAAGAATGATATCGATAACGGTATTAGCAAAGGGTTTAATGATTTAGATACTGAAGTTAGACTCGCTTACGAGACCTTGAATCGCCAGCTATCTCCTTATGTAGGGGTTAGCTATGAGACGGCTCTTGGAGACGCTCGTGATCAACGGCGACAAGATAATGAATCTGTCGATAGTAGTAGTTTGACTGCAGGTGTCAGATTCTGGTTTTAGCGTTTACCTATTTAAAGAGGATGTATTATGAATGCTGTTGATCAAAGGAACATGAATCATAAAAAGCAGATGAATCCTTACCTAAAATTTACCTTGATGATTGTAACGTCTACCGTTGTGATGTTTATCATGATGTATTTCAATACCTATAAATGGGATCATGTTTATTTTAGTGAAACCCGAGCCTACATGGCGTTATATATGGGTGCAGTCATGGCTATAATCATGCTGGCCTTTATGACCAATATGTATAAAAAAACCAAGATTAATCTACTGGTTTATGGGGTAAGTGTGGTGCTGTTTGCAGTCGGACTTTGGGGCGTCAGGTCACAAGCGACCGTCGATCAGGTTGATTGGATGCAAGCGATGATACCGCATCACTCGATTGCTATTTTGACCAGTGAGCGTGCTGATATCGAAGATCCAAGAGTACGAGAATTAGCCGATGGCATTATAGAAGCGCAAAAGCGTGAAATCGGTGAGATGCAGCAACTGATTGATGAGCTAGAATAATGAGTTAGATTAAACGGTTGTAAGGTTTGTAGAGATATTCTAAATACAAAAATCAATTGTCTATTAAATGGTACGCCTACCTATATAGGTCTTTTTATTCAAAGCTATTTTTCACCGCAGATTTAAAATCTCACTAATGAAAAAAGCAATAGGAGGCTGAATAAGCATGGAACAAAACAGGGATACCCGCTATCAGAAAGATAGCCTGACATTAGCAGGGACGGTCATGCTCGGTACCGGTGTCATGATTGGCGCTGGTATTTTTGCGCTGACTGGGCAGATGGCTCAGATGACTGGCTCGCTTTTCCCATTGGCCTTTCTAGCTGCTGCAATCGTTGTTTCTTTCAGTGCTTATTCCTATATCAAAATCTCTAATGCCTATCCGTCAGCCGGCGGTATTGCGATGTACTTGCACAAGGCATACGGAGATCGTTTGCCGACGGGATTTAATGCCCTGTTGATGTATTTTTCCATGGTTATTGCGCAGAGTTTTTTGGCACGAACGTTCGGGTCATACACCATGCAGCTGTTCGGCGGTGATGACAGCGGTCGCATGGTGTCCGTCCTTGGCGCAGCGCTCATTCTTGCCGCATTTCTGATTAACCTGCTCAGTAATCGTTGGATCCAAGGGGTCGCCTCCTTTATCGGCATTATCAAGATTGTCGGTATTCTTGTCTTTGGATTGGTTGGGGTCTGGCTGGCTGATAGTCTTGCAGTTGACTCCTCTACATGGGGAGATACGGGTACCGTTGGCAACTTTCTTGGCGCAACGGCGCTAGGCATACTGGCATTTAAGGGCTTTACAACGATTGCCAACAGCGGCTCAGAAGTAAAAGACCCACATCGTAACGTTGGCCGTGCCATCATAATTTCGATTGCAGTCTGCGTAGTGATTTACACCTTGGTTGGCTTCGCTGTAGCAAGCAATCTATCTCTTGCCGAAATTATTGAAACTCAGGATTACTCTCTGGCTGCCGCTGCACGCCCAGCGCTCGGCGACTATGGTCTATGGTTCACGGTGGCGATCGCAATGATAGCTACTGCTGGCGGTCTTCTGGCTAGTATCTTCGCAGTCTCTCGTATGCTTGCCATGTTGACCAAAATGAAGCTGGTACCCCATCGCCATTTTGGAATGCCGGGAAGCATCCAGAAGCACACGCTCGTCTACACCGTGGTGCTGGGCTTGGCTTTCACGACATTGTTTGATTTGTCACGTATTGCAGCGCTTGGGATTGTTTTTTATCTAATTATGGATATTGCCATTCATTGGGGTGTTCTGCGATATCTTCGTCAAGACATAAAAGCGGTAATATGGGTACCGGCAGTAGCCATATTTCTTGATCTTTTGGTTCTCGGCGGCTTTGTCTGGATTAAACTGAATTCAGATCCATTTGTTATTGGCGTGGCAATTGTCACCATTATAGTGATTGCTGTGGCTGAGCAGATTTACCTCAAGTCGTCAGCGAGGAGAAAGGCTATCGAAAAAGATGCATTGGCACACCACCATTAATGCTAATACTATGATCTACGGAGAAATACTATGATGAATGGAACAATGATGCAGGGTATGGGTTGGGGGTGGGTGACACCTTTAAACGCTTGCACGCTTCGTTAGCTGCAGCATGCAGTTTCACTAAATAAATTTACTTCGGCAACATCATGAAAGGCCCGTATAGTGTAATGCTTTACAAGTACAATATACTGGAACTTAATATATAAGTAATAGATATAAAGATTGGCATGTCGGACGCCGTCCACTGCATCAGACAAGGAGTTATCATGATCTTTCGGCAATTGTACGAACCCCTTTCGAGCACCTACACCTATCTGCTGGGAGACGAAGACACAGGGCAAGCTATCCTTATTGATCCGGTCATCGCAACAATGGACCGCGACCTGGCCGAGGTGCGTAAGTTAGGCCTGCATTTGGTCTATACAGTTGATACGCATATCCATGCGGACCATATCACCGCGGCATTGGAGTTGAAGCGCGCCGTTGGCAGCAAGATTGCTGCGCCTGCCTACGACCGGCTGCCGTGTGCGGATGTCGGGCTCGAAGAAGGCACACCTTTGAAGGTTGCTGGCATTACCTTGCATCCCTTGCATACGCCGGGGCACACCGCCGGACATTTTGCCTATCTCTCTAATGAGCGCGTGTTCACTGGGGATGCTTTGCTCATTGACGGATGCGGCCGGACCGACTTCCAAAATGGTGATACCGACGCACTGTATAAATCCGTGCGGCAGAAGCTGTTTTCTTTGCCAGATGACACTTTGGTTTACCCCGCGCACGACTATAAAGAGCGCTTTGTATCTTCGATCAATCAGGAAAAAAAGCGCAATCCACGGCTTGGCGGGGACAAAACACTCGAAGAGTTCAAGGTCATCATGGACAACCTAAACCTGCCGTATCCAAAATTCATCGACTACGCTGTTCCCGGTAACCAGCAATGTGGCGTTTGCCCCGATGACTTGCCAGACAACCTAGCCAGTTATTGTCGCCAGATGACGCAGAGTCCACAGGGCTGATATGACTGGTTTCAGGGAAATTGACGATGGCCGGCTCATCGGCTCCCAACCTGGTCAGGAATAGCGGATTGGATTACGTCAATGTGACGGTCAATTCAATCAGGCAAAAGCCGAGTATTTTTAAGCCCATCTTGGAGCGATGTCATTAACGGGCATTCAATATTCCCATGCTGAGCGCGCACTTCATTCTTGATAATAACATTACGAGCTGTAGGGAGATGCTATGATGGAAGAAGACATGTTTGCAAACATCACATAACCAGAGCACTGGCTATGAATTCTGATTATTGCCATATTTTTTTACTCGGGAGCATAACTCATGAAACACATTGTATTGCTGGATTTAACCTCTTCGGTTCACTCAGCGGCTGAGCCAGGCGGCGACATAATCAATGGAACGCTGAACGGTATGATGAATGGAACACAACACGGTATGATGAATGGAACAATGATGCAAGGCATGGGCTGGGTGTGGATGATTCTCTGTCTGCTGTTTGCGCTACTATTTCTCGCCGTGCTCGTATTAATAGTTAAGGCGCTTCTCAAATATCTGCGCAAACCAGATTAAAGCTCATACTAAATAACTGGATTTAGCAATAGAAAAACGGTGTTCGAGTACCAATTTCGTAGAGTCTAAACCTCTACTCACCGTCTTCAAGGAATGATTTCATGAAACATGATATGCATGAAGAAAACAGGGAAAACGAGTCATGAATGAATCATTCAACCATGCTGGAGCATGGGGTCTCGCACTGATTGTTATTGTTTTGATTTCTTGGTTCTTCTACCGTTATTTCGCGCCGAAGAACTGGCGTGAATGGGCTGGAGCCGGCGTAGTTCAGGCTTTCATTATCGCGCTCTATGCAGAAATGTATGGCTTTCCGCTCACCATTTATTTGTTGATCCGTTTTTTTGGTTTGGACAGCGAATATGTCAGCGCCAGTCTATGGTCGACTCTCGTCGGTCTGGGTGAGACGGGCATGATGATCTCAATGCTACTTGGCTATGCCATTGCGTTTCTAGGAATCGGTCTTTTTGTTCAAGGTTGGCGCCAAGTCCACAAAGCACGGGGCGAAAACCGCCTGATGACTGAGGGGCTCTATGCCTACGTGCGACATCCCCAGTACACTGGACTGTTTATCGCGCTGTTCGGTGAGGGCATAGTGCATTGGCCAACCCTGTTCTCGATCGGCCTCTTCCCAGTGATTGTCCTAGTGTATACATGGCTAGCTCGACGTGAGGAACAACACATGCTCGAAACATTTGGTGAAGACTACCTTGCCTACAAACGGCAGGTGCCGATGTTCATCCCCCGTTGGGGACGCTGGCGTCAACTCGTTGCTGCTTCACAAGCCAAAAAGTGATATCAACTTAGTGTAAAGCTGTTACTGATACAGTACACTTGGTATTGAACGGACAGACAAACTGTTGGTTGGATCAAGCGTGAACTGCGTTACGCAATACCGAGGAGAACCAAGATGAACAAATTGAATTCAACAGCGAATGCTTTAAGAATTGGCCCGGTGGGCAATAGCATGTCTTTGTTTCTACTCATCAGCTATCTCTTATGCGTAGGCTTTGGCCTACTCGCACCTGAGCAGATAAGTATGCATGAGGCTTGGGCACCGCTGCTACCTGGTTTTGAATGGTTAACATGGTCAGGTTTCCTGATTGGGCTTGTCGAATCCTATCTTTATGGTTGGTATTTTGCGATTGTGTTTGTGCCGCTATATCGCTGGTTTGCCAAAGCACGATAAGTTTATTGTAGCCGTTGAATCTTTGGCTCAGGTAGGTCAGCTATGCTGAGAACGACGAACAGTGCACTAATCTTGGATGGCATCAAAAGCTGGCAACTTAGTCCTAAACTATCATTGTAATCAATAACGGGAACATAGTCATGAAACACGATACGACAAAAAAGACTTCGGACAGTGAAGACCATGATTGCTGTGACGGTACAGCGAATACAGATGTAAAGTCTGTCAAAGGCGGCAAATACGATAAGGTGCCGACCAGCTACAGTGGCACAGTTTACACCTGCCCAATGCATCCAGAAGTGAGAGACGTTGAAGATAGCGGCTGTCCAATATGCAAAATGTCTCTCAAACCTGAAGACACTGTTGCCCAAATGACAGATAACCACGCAAGCGGTAGCGGTACGGCGAATACAGATATAAAACCTACTAAAGGTGGTAAGTACGATAAGGTGCCTGTCAACTACAGCGGTACTGTTTACACCTGCCCAATGCATCCAGAGGTGAGAGATATTGAAGATAGTGGCTGTCCAATATGTAAAATGTTTCTTAAACCTGAAGACTCTGATAATGAGATATCTGATAATGAGATGAAAGATGACCACGCAAGCTGTCATGGTACAGCGAATACAGATGTAAAGTCTGTCAAAGGTGGCAAATACGATAAGGTGCCAGCTGGCTACAGTGGTACTGTGTACACCTGTCCCATGCATCCTGAGGTCAGGGATGTTGAGAATAGCGGCTGTCCTATATGTGGAATGGCGCTTGAGCCAGAAACTATCACCGCCGGAGAAGAAGATACCTCAGAGCTCGATGATATGACGCGTCGACTTTGGATTTGCACGGTGCTTACCATACCGCTATTTCTGTATGCAATGAGCGATATGGTAGGGATAAACCTAGATAATATTGGTCAATATAATCTCTCTGGGCAGATTGCACAATGGATTCAGCTAGCGCTTGCAACCCCAGTTGTGCTTTGGGGTGCAGCGCCTTTCTTCGTTCGAGGATGGCAATCAATAAAAAGTCGAAACTTGAACATGTTTACTTTGATTGCGGTAGGCGTAGGTACGGCTTTTGGTTTCAGTCTGGTGGCCACCTTTTTGCCGAATATTTTTCCAGACAGCTTCAGGAACACCGCTGGTCAAGTTGGGGTGTACTATGAAGCAGCAGCGGTTATCACGACACTGGTGCTACTGGGTCAGGTTCTAGAGCTTAAGGCTAGAAGTCAGACCTCTGGTGCGATTCGTGCTCTGCTCGAGCTAGCCCCGCCAACGGCAAGACGTGTAGATGAGAACGATGTTGAGACAGAAGTGTCACTTGACGAGGTTGTCAGTGGCGACAGACTGCGGGTGAAGCCCGGAGAAAAGCTTCCTGTAGACGGCACTGTACTTGAGGGCAGTAGTAGCATCGATGAGTCGATGGTGACTGGTGAACCAATTCCAGTCTCGAAGGCGCAAGGTGATACGGTCACCGGCGGTACAGTGAACGGTACGGGAACACTATTGGTTGAAGCGGTCGATGTTGGTGAGGACACCGTATTGTCCAAAATCGTCAAGATGGTTGCTGAAGCCCAGCGCAGCCGTGCGCCGATACAGCGACTGGCAGATCAGGTGGCAGGTTGGTTCGTACCGATCGTTATTGTCTGTTCTGTTGTGACCTTTATTGTCTGGGCACTGTTCGGACCTGCGCCTGCTATGGCCTATGCACTGGTCAATGCTATCGCTGTATTGATCATAGCTTGCCCGTGTGCATTAGGACTTGCCACGCCGATGTCGATTATGGTTGGCACCGGAAAGGGTGCTCAACATGGGGTACTCATCAAGAGTGCTGAAGCACTAGAGAGCATGGAAAAAGTCGACACCATCGTTGTAGATAAAACGGGAACACTGACAGCAGGCAAACCAGAACTCACTGCTATCGAAGCGCTTGGTGGCTTAGATGAGGATGAACTCCTTATACTTGTCGCAGCCGTAGAGAGTGCTAGCGAACATCCTTTGGCAGAAGCTATTGTCAATGCTGCAAAGGCAAAATCTCTCGATACTGCTAAAGCCAGCGATTTTAGTTCGACCACCGGTGAAGGCGCTCAGGCGCTTGTTGATGGCAAGCAGGTAGCCGTAGGCAACTCAAAATTCATGCAGCGACTCGACAGTTTTGATAGCTCTCTTTCAGAACGCGCTGACAAACGTAGGAAGGACGGTGAAACCGTAATGTTCGTCGCAGTAGATGGGCAAGCCGCTGGTTTAATTTCAGTCGCCGATCCGATCAAGCCGAGTACCAGTGAGGCAATATCGCTACTCCATAAGGCTGGACTGCGGGTGGTCATGCTGACAGGTGACAACGAAGTAACGGCCAAAGCGGTTGCCAGCAAGTTAAATATTGACGAGGTACACGCTGATGTCTCTCCGGAGGACAAAAACCGTATCATTAAGGAGCTACAAAATAGTGGTAAGGTCGTAGCTATGGCAGGTGACGGTATCAATGATGCCCCCGCGCTTGCACAGGCTGATGTCGGCATCGCAATGGGTACTGGCACAGATGTGGCTATGGAGAGTGCAAGCATCACCCTAGTGAAGGGTGATCTAATGGGTATTGTCAGAGCACACAAACTGAGCCGTTCCACGATGCGTAACATCAAGCAGAATCTATTTTTTGCGTTTATATACAACGGACTCGGTATACCGCTTGCTGCTGGCCTCCTATATCCATTTTTTGGGCTTTTACTCAGTCCAATGATAGCGGCCGCTGCCATGAGCTTTTCTTCGGTATCGGTTATCGGTAACGCGCTGAGATTACGCCGTCTGAAGCTGTAATAGTAGTACGGTGACAAGATTTATACAGCACTATTATAAATACTGGTCTTATCAAGACCTCAAAATATAAGGATACCGTTATGGGTAGTTTTTCTATTACACATTGGCTGATTTTATTGGTTGTGGTGGTGGTCGTATTTGGTACCGCTAAGCTTAAAAATGCTGGTAAAGATTTAGGTGGTGCAGTGAAAGGTTTTAAAGAAGCGGTCAAAGATGAAGAGACCGAGCATGACCGCAAGAACCGCGCACTTAATCATGAAGGCAATCTGCCAGTACCAGATACTGATTCAAGTACACAGGCTGGCACTCAGGTTGATGATAAGCACAAGGTGTAAATAGTGCCGCGTATAGATAGCGACACTCAATAACTTGCTAATCGATATTTTAGAAAAAGCTATCAGTTGTGCAAAGTAGGATATTTAGTAGAAAACGTTTTTAACAGCTCAGTCAATCGTTTCGAGCAGCTGCCAGCAGATATAACAAGCGAAAGCAACGTTATGAAAATACGGTTGCTCGCGCTTGCGCTGATCTATAGTGGAAATGATGAATGTTCAAAACTCTCTAATAGTGGCTAATATAGGCAATGCTAAATAAAAGCGATATGTAGATAAATGCGTGCAGCTGGTAAAAATTTTCTAGCGTGCTTTGCGCTTCGCCAGACAGAGGCTGCAAAAATTTCTACCAGCCACACTGTCTCTGTTTTAAAGTGTACCGACTATACTTTGAATTAGCACACAGAGTCATTAGATTTTGGCACAGACAGCCCGAACATTGGACGCAAGTATAACGCTAAGAAAGTACCCGCCAGTGCAAGTATTCCCCAAATATAACCGTGCAAGCTGAAGGATGCTATACCACCAAAATAAGCACCGATGTTGCAGCCAAATGCAAGCCGGGCACCGTATCCCATCAACAATCCGCCAATAACTGAAGCGGAAAAATTACCTACAGTCACTTGTGTGAATTTGAACAACCCACCAGCCGCCGACGCGATAAAAGCGCCCATAATGATACCGATATTCAATACAGTAGTTGAATCTGCAAAAATAGAGGCATCAAGCGCCGCTGCATTGGTACCTTGCCAATAGCCCCAGCCGGCCACGTCTACACCCAAAGCCCCAGCAATCTTAGAGCCCCATAATGCAAATGCGGAAGTAATGCCCCATGGTTGGCCACGGGTCGCCAATGTCAGCGCATTAAGAACGGCTAATACAATCGCCGCTGCAAACAGTGGCCAAGACCCGCGGAAAATCCGTTTCCATCCGCTTGTAGAAGGTATGGGTGCCATCTTAGGTGCTTGTCTTTTCTTTTCAATGGTTAACGTGAACCATGAGATCAAACCGAAAAGCGCAAGCGATACTAGCCAAGCACCGCTGTAACCAAGATCAGTGGACGTGGCAAGTGAATAGGATCCAAAAGCAGGCATCTCTTCTGTCCAGAACGGCAAATGGTAAGCACCAATGGTCGCGCCGATTATAAAGAAGATAAAAGTTACAAACATGACAGAACGTCCACCGCCTAATGCATAGAGAGTACCAGAAGCACAGCCGCCACCAAGCTGCATTCCGATTCCAAATAGGAAAGATCCGACTATTAGGCTGACACCCACCGGCGCTACGTAGCCTGCAACCGAACCTCCAAAAAATGTGCTGCCATAAGCAAGGATTGGCGCAAATAAAGTAACTGCGACAGCTAACATTAGCATATGGGAGCGCATAGCCTGCCCATTGCCCACCGACATTATACGTCTAAAGGCAGAGGTAAATCCGAAACGGGCATGAAAAAGGGTATAGCCTAGCAGCAAACCGATTCCAAGAAGAAGCGATTGGGAAATATGCTGTGTATCAAGTAAATAAATGAGTAGAAGCAATACAGCAATGGCTCCTCCTGCTATCAGGATTTTCTGTGGGGCATTCAATGCCAGATCTTCTCTTATGATCGGACCTTTTGTATCGTTCACAGGTTGAACTCTAGTAGTCAATGTAATAACGTCCTTTTCCAACGCATTTTGTTGGAACTAATTTTTATAATGTTTGAGGATGTTTAAGTCGATTTGTTGTGCTTGTCGATAACGGCAAGTGTCAATAACGGCGAGGAGAATTACTCTTAAAGGTCAAGGAGTAGGGCTTTACTAAGCTGCCCTTCTTGGTGGTATTGAACGACCGACAAGTAATCACTACATCATAATCTTATTGGCATTAAAGTAAACCTGAGGCGACTAGAAGAATAGGGATTAACATATGAGAATATGGAATAATAGATAATTTAGCTAAGGTTAGTTGATATTTGTATCAGGGAATTTTTGATATTAGCAATAAATTAATGGTAAAAAATAGCGAGCAGTATCTTTAAATTTTCATATAGAAAAGATGCCATTTGCTATGCTTTGCATAATGCTCACTGACTATAAGTGGATGAGACTAAGGCCAAGAATAGAAGGTGTCATCACTGTTTCGGTACTGTTCCGTTAGTATATATACCGAGGCACCGTTTGCTGGCGTCTCCCAACGACAGATCAGACTGCTACCTGCTGCACGTGTTTATCAAGGTCAGACGACTAACTTCCGTACGCCAGGAGGTGGATTTGCGCCAGTTTTCCAAGTGTGATTGTGTGGTGGGCTAAGTAACACCAGCCGCCTTTAATACGAACATCTATTGCTTGGATACCTGCCAACCTAGAAACATCCATTTGACAGCGTAGATCAATGCCGTCGGAATGACCATCCACTGAGCAAGCGGCAACGCACCTATGCCTAGCAACGGAATGTCAGGCATAAGATCACTATAACTCCACCTCTGGCCAGCTCCAGTTGCCCAGTACTCAAAGATTATTGTCACAATCAGGCCGAAGCCAATGTATACCGATAAAGTCGACAGACGCCACGGCTTTGTAATCCAGAACCAGTCTTTTACAAACAACGCCCCGAGAACGTAGGCGCCAAAAGCAATATTTGCATCACCGACGGTCGCACGCGTACAAAGCCAGACCACGTCCCAGTGTCTCGCTTCGGCCATGCCAGAGAAGAACGGTACCTGTGCCATCTCCCAAAAAAAATGGAGAAAAAAACTGACGCTCCACACCATCAGGGCAAGCACAGCTGACGCCGCTGCTCGGCGCGATTGGCTTACAAGAGTCATAATTCCTCCAAAAATAGCCATAGCCATAGCCATAGCAATAAATACAATTCCATGTTTGCTCGATCGTCGTTACCAGACCGAGGCACCGTTTACTGGCGTCTCCCAACGGCAGATTAGCATGTTGCCTGCTGCGCGTATTTATCAAGGTCAGGTGACTAACTTCCGTACACCAGGTGGTGGATTCGCGCCTGTGTTTTAGGTGTAATTGTATGCCTTTGCTTGTATGCTACTCTTAGAACACTTTCTAAAACACCCTCTTAAATCGGAAAAAGCGATGATTCAAACTGTTACCCATTATTTTCTACATTTTGGTATGCCGTTGATTATCGCCTACACGTTTTTTCGTAATGACTATAAGCGAGTATATTTGATCCTACTAGCAACCATGCTGGTAGATTTAGATCATCTGCTAGCAACACCTATTTTTTCGCCCAATCGCTGTAGTATTAATTTTCATCCGCTGCATACTTATTATGCGATGGCAGTATATGTAGGCATGTTTTTTTTACCGAAGCCCTACAAATTAATTGGTTTAGGATTATTACTGCATATGTTGACTGATTTAAATGACTGCGTAATGACTTATCTTGATTGTCCACAATGTTTGAGCGAGGCTGCTGCCCGTGAATTGGTAGCGTGGTTAGGTAGCAATATTCGGAGTTAGAGAGTAGGTACCGACACTAAAAATTTCGTATATGAGTGCAGCTTTAGAAAATGGGGAATGAAGCATATTAAGCATAATTGGAGACCAATAGCCACTGGTATAGCGTAGCAATTGAAACACTTAGGTCTGAATAACTACGTAAATATAGGTTCGAGAGAGTTTATAAGAAGAAAGCGCGAACAGAGCTGGTCAGCATTTTTTTAGAACTGAACAACACATATTGCACTGTACCATCAGCTGTACGACTATTGCTCCCAACCATATACTACATCTATAGTACTTAAGTGATCTATTACCTTCGGAGAAAGTTTAACAAATGGATTTCCATTAAGATTAATCCATTCTAAATTAGTTAGCTGTGTGAGACTGTCAGGTAAATCTCTAAGATTACAGTCAGTAAGGTTAATCTTAGTTAAGTTAGTAAGCTGACTAATACTCTCAGGCAAATCTCTCAGCTCACAATTAATAAGATTAAGCTCAATTAGGTTAGTCAGTTTCCCAATACTATCAGGTAGCTCTCTGAGGTCACAGTGGATAAGATCAAGCCTAGTAAGATTAGTGAGTTCTCCGATACTGTCAGGTAGCTCTTTAAACTCAGAATGGCTAATAAAAAGCTCAGTCAGGTTACTGAGTTGACCAATGCTATCCGGTAATTCTTTAAGCTCACAATGATTAATATAAAGCTTATTTAAATTAGTAAGCTGACCAATACTAGCTGGCAAATATTTGAGTTTACAGTGAATAAGATCGAGCTGAGTAAGATTAGTAAGTTGACCCATACTATCCGGCAGATGTTTGAGCTCACAATAGCTAATAAACAGCTTAACAAGTTTGTGGAGTTGACCAATGCTGTTAGGTAGCTCCCTAAGCTCACAATGCACAAGATCAAGTATCGTAAGGTTGCTAAGTTGCCCAATATTGTGGGGCAAGCATCTAAGCTGACAGCGACTAATAAAAAGCCTATTGAGGTTGGTAAGTTGACTGATACTGTCAGGCAGTTCTTTAAGTTGACTTTCATCTATAAAGAGTTCAGTAAGGTTACTGAGTTGTCCGATACTATCAGGTAATGCTGTAAGGTTAGAATGACTAATAGAAAGTTTGGTCAGGTTAGGGAGTTGGCCTATATTCTGCGGTAAATGACTCGAATAGATACCACTAATAGTTATTTCTACGAGATTGGTGAGAAAGGTGAGTTCATCAGGTATATAGTCCATTCTATAGACATCTCTAGAGTGTTGTTCATCCAGCTCAGGCTCTAAAACTTCCAGCTTCTTTATGGCTAGTAGCGCCTCTTTATTACGAGGGACTTCAGAGTCCAGTAACTCAAAATCGTCTGCCCATACCCATATTTTCTCAATCCAACTGTCATCAGTATCTAGAGCTTTATTGGTAGCATTAGATTCAGGGGTATCTTGATAACTCTTATTATTATTTTGAGCCATAACCTTACTCCTTCCTATATTGACAGAATGTATCTAGGACTTAATAAAGTTAAATAATAGCACAACCGCTATTGCTAGCGTCAGGCGAACTATCAAAAAAGGATAACCAACCTATATCGCTGTTCTTATGTTTATAGTAGGCCTTTTGAAAAAAACACTTGCGAACGCGCAAGCTATCGTCAATGACAGCAACATAGATATCAAAGTATGACTAAAAAAATGGTCGCCAAAGAGCATCTTATACAGACCCATTGTCCATCCTAAAATAGTGACTATTGTAAATATTTTGTAGCGATGCTGTCGTAGGGTTGGTAAAAACGCTAACCCATATAAAGAAAACCCTGCGCTAGCATGAGCGGCTGGAAAGCATTTTTCTGGTGTCATGGCTACTATGTTTTGCCAGAGGTTAAGATAGGGCAAATCGCCATTGAAAAGAGTCAAGTGATTCGGGCAACTAACGTGGGTTACGCCTTTTAGCAGTGCAATACTAGTAGGTACCATAATTATGGTCATTAACAGATAGCCTAGCTCTCGGCTGGATAATGCTGAAATTGGCTTAACAAAGAATAGCTTAGCAATCTTGATATTAGAATATCGACTTTGCCAATACCGCCAAGTTAATGTCGTTATTAAGTAGATGCCCAATAAAATTAATAGTAACTTAGGGAAGTCATAAAAAATAAAAGCATAAGGCTGCGCGCCTTTTTCTAACAGCCAATGTCCGTTTGAATAGAAGAGCTCACTAATACGAACATCAAGTTGGCTGTGCTCAAATGTCAGGGTCGCAATGATAGTTAAGCACAGTAATTTGAGCCAGACCCAATCAGTTGAGTTATTTTCTGAAGTCATTGATACGCCTTATAAAATATATTAACTTGTGATATACCTAAGTATTACTCAATACAAAAGGCTTGATAACGCCATTAACCATAATATCAACAAAAGTAATAATGCCAAAAATTGCGCAGCAGAACCCACATCTTTGGCTATTTTAGCGAGCGGATGTTGGTTCGTTGAGGTATGGTCAACACTGGCTTCAATACCCGTGTTAAATAACTCAACGATAAGGGATAAAAAAGAGGCGATTATCAGCATCATTTTTATACTGGTATCAAAAGGGATGAATATAATGGCAATGAACAACACAAGATTAAGCCAAAAAACCTGTCTAAAAGCCGCCTCAAACTTGTAAGCCGCTTTAAAGCCATCTAAAGAGTAACCTGTGGCTTTCATAACACGAGAAAACCCTTTTTTGCCTTTAGCATGACTGGCATAGCTATCGGGATCAAGCAACTGGTTGGCGGGCGTTTGGTTTAGAGGGTCGCAATTGACCTGGTCGTCATCAAGATTAATGGGATTAACTTTGCTCATACTAATTTCTTAATAGTCATTGACGGTAGGGTATGTTGTGAATTTCAAGCAGTATAGAAAACAGTTAAAACCAGCATACCTTCATTGTAAAACCAGTATAAAACAGTGAAGATTAAGAAAACGTTAAGACAGTATTAGTTCTCGCATATAACAATCCGTTAAGTGCGAGGGTTATTGTTTTAGGGGTCTTGTAATAGAGTTTTCGTTGAGCTTATAAGATAAAGGACATTCAGTACCATTCGCCGTCCAACCAATTTTTCAAAGACAGTCCATTTATAGCCGCTATTTATGAGAAACATTATTTATAATAAATACTAAACGTACTGCCACCGGTCTCATTCGCTTGATGCGTTAACTGCCAGTCCATATGAGTCATAATACGCTGCACGATACTAAGCCCCAGACCTGTACCTTCTACGTCACTACTAGAGCTAGAGTATTCATGCGACGCGGACTGATTTTTGGACTCGTTATCACTTTGATCGCCTGTACTTTTATGATCTAAACGTTCAAATCTTTCGTATAGCAAAGGCATCATAATCTCAGGAATACCAAGGCCAGTATCGGTCACCGTAATCTTTTCAGCATCGATAGTGACGATTACTTCGCCATCATCGGTGTATTGAAAAGCATTTTTTATTAAATTACCCAAGGCCATTTTTAGCAGTTCAGGTCGTACGTCTGCCACATAGTCCTGCTCAGCAACTATTGTGCAAGTCACGGGTTTGTATTTGAGTAAATATTTTAGGCGTGTAACCTCATTCATGGCAATAGTATTGATAGACGTCTGCGGTGTGTCCAGTTGTTCAGGATTACGAGATAGCAGCAATAAAGCACTGATAATCTCAGAGGTTTCTTTAGCGGTATTGCTGATACGGTCGGTAAATTCGCTCAAGCGACTATTATCTTCTAATTGCGCTGCAAGCACTTCTGATGCTCCTAAGATAATAGTCAATGGTGTGCGTAGCTCGTGACTGACATCCCCTGTAAACAGCTGCTCTCGCTTTAAATACTGTGCTAGCTTATGATTTTTATCATCAATGGCCCGTGCCAATACCCCAACTTCTGAAGGCAGATGGGTCAATTGGGTTAAATTTTGATGATCAGTCTCTACTGCTTGCTTTAGGGATAATAACGGCTTAGTGATTTGTTTGGAGGATAAATGAGAGAATATCGCTGCGATAAGTAAACTCAAAATGACAGCGATTTTCAGCGCATCAGCAAATATGTCTTCTAGGTGCTCAAAAATTGCTAAGACCGGATAGTTTGCCATCACCATTTCGGTGTCTTCTAAGTAAGTCAAAATATAATCTCGTTTATTTTTTTTATAATTGAAAAAATGAAGTTTAGTCTTAGTTTTATTTTCTTCAGTGTTTATAGTCACCGAAATTTCTTGCACCATTTCAGTTGCCAGAGTTTGTAGGCTCAAAGGTGCCTTGTCGTAATGGTAAATCTTAATGCCCGGATCGGCAGTATAAATAGCCCGTTCGCCATACTTCTCTTGACTAAGCTCTAGCTGCTGTAAGAGACGACCTTTTACCAATTCTTGTTCCATTCTAACCTCAGCATATAAGAAAATACTGACGAAAGTCGCACACAGCAAAACCGCAAACACGAGGTAGGATAGCCGAAATTTATTGACGATGGAGGTTAGATTGAACATAGCGTTTACTTCTTAGATAGTAAGAAACGACAAATAACTGAGTCGTAACGGTTGTAGATGTGATTGGTTGTTTATCAAAAAGTGCCGTAAAACCACGTCGTTCTAAGGCGTGGATGTAAGGCATTTCTAGTTAGGTACTTGCTGTTGGTCGATATATTGTCTAATAACTTCAATTGAAGCCCCGCCACAGCTTGAAGCAAAATAACTGGGCGACCACAGTGCGCTACCCCAAAGTTCTTGATTGATAGAAACGTAGTTTTTTTTACGAATCATTCTGCTAGACACCCCTTTTAAGCTATTTACTAAAGATGAAATGCTGACTTTTGGCGGGTAATTAACCAAAAGATGCACATGATCTTCTTCACCATTAAACTCTACGAGCTGAGCATTAAAATCCTGACAGACCTGATTTAATATTAAGCTCAGTTCATCTAACCCCTCTTTGGTAAATACTTTTCCTCTATATTTAGTAACAAAGACCAAATGAACGTGAAGATTATAAACAACGTGTCTACCACGCCTTAATGTGTTTGACATACCATTAGACCAAATGTAAAATAACATTAAATCATTATAGTTTAAACCATGAAAACACTCAAGCTACGTATCAAAGATAAGCACGCCAATCAGTTAAATAAGCTGTCTGGCGCGGTGAATTTTGTGTGGAACTATGTGAATGATTTGAGTTTTAAGCACTTACAACGCACCGGGCATTTCTTTTCAGCATACGATATAGCAGCCTATACCAAAGGCAGCGGTGAATTTCTAAATCTGCACAGCCAAACCCTTCAAGCGATCACTGAAACCCATGCCAAAAGCCGCAAGCAATTTAAGAAAGCAAAACTGAATTGGCGCACTAACAACCCTAAAGCCAAGCGTAAAAGCTTAGGCTGGATTCCTTTTAAAAAATCGGCCATCAAGTATTTAGGTGTCAAGAAGGCGGGTAAGAAAAGCCTTAAATCCACCATTCAATTCAGTCTTACCAAAGGTAAAAACCTGACTATTGATGTGTGGGATAGCTACAATTTAGCCCTCTACACCATCAATACTTGTGAATTAATACAAGACAGTCGTGGTCTTTGGTATGCGTGCGTGACGGTTAAAGAGTTTCCAAAGATTGAGCGCGGTACTGGTGAGGTTGGTATCGACTTAGGGTGCAAGGATTCAGCGACGACAAGCGACGGTGACACCTTAGTAACCAAATTGACCCATAAATACGCACCAAAACTAGGCATCGCTCAACGCGCTAATAATAAAGAGCGGGTTAAGGCCATTCATGCCAAGATAAAAAATACCCGCCAAGACTTGATCCATAAATTCACCACTAAGCTTGTCAAAGATAATAAAACAATCATTGTTGGCAAACTACAATCAAAATCATTCACTTCAAGCAAACTGGCCAAGTCCGTCTATGACGCTGGTTGGTTTGAAGTAAAACGGCATGAGCGAGGATAAAGTAAAGCACTGCTTTGCCCGAGCGCAAGGCGTAGGGCTATGCCTGAAGTTAACCTATAAATGCGAGAACGCAGGTTGCCATTATGACGAGGTGAATGAAAGCTACACCACCCAAACCTGTTCGTGCTGCGGCTCACGCCAAAACAGTCCGAAAGGTAGGACAGATTTGAGAATAAGAGAATGGCTTTGCGAGTGCGGTGTCACTCATCAACGCGACGTTAATGCGGCAAAAAACATTCTTGCGCTCGGGCTTGAGCGTCTAGCAGTAGGAATCACCGTCGTTTAGGGCGGTGAGGAAGTCAAAGAAGCGCGCATTAGAATTAGGTCATAAAACGTCAACAATTACCATTAATGATCAGAGATCTATGATCTGATAGCCGACACCTGGTACCGTAACTATAAGGGCTTTGGAAAATGGCTTGTCGACCTGTGTACGGACACTATGCATATGTGTACGCAAAGCATCACTACTTGGAATATCTTGCCCCCATATCTTTTCCTCAAGCTCGGTTTTACTGACTACCCGAGGCGAGGCACTCATTAACGTATGCAAGACCTTAAACCCTATCGGTGTCAGTTTTATCAGTCGATCTTCTCGCTTCACATTATGCTCATTAGGATTTAAAAACAATGCCCCTACGGTAAGGTTGTGCTGAAAATGTTCATCTTGATCACGTCGTATCAAGGCTTTGATACGGGCTTCTAATTCGACTAGTGAGAACGGTTTAACCAGATAATCATCGGCACCACTATCAAACCCTGCCACCTTATCCATAATAGTGTCACGTGCTGTGAGCATTAATACTGGAGTCTTATTATGCAGATCTTCTCTAAGCTTTTTGCATAATTTGGTGCCATTTATACCTGGGAGCATTACGTCCAACAATATAACGTCATAACGATTGCTTGACGCCAGTGCCAAGCCGCTAAGTCCATTATGAGCATTGTCTAGCTCAAAACCTTTTGGCTCAAAAAAAGCATAAATATTTGCCACAATATCGGGATTATCTTCAATAACGAGTATTTTGTACATAATTGCCACCATCTCAAAAAAGCTTAGCTATAATAAAAGAATGTTTAATTAGCAGATTCAAAAAAAGTGGGTGCTGCTGTAACTTCTTGAGTAGTAATACCAAAAAAGCTCAGTAAAGTTGGCGTAATAAAATCATGAGATACCGGCTGATTGGTCATATCAGATAGACTGTCAGAATTAATACTATTGTCTTTGGGAGACCAGATAATTACTGGTACCTGCTTTTGGGCATTTGGCGCAATACTGTAGGGAAGGCCATGCAAATAGATGTTGTTTTCACCCAAACTCTCCCCATGATCACTAATATATACCATCACCACATCATAATCTTGCTGATAGGGTTTTAGCGTATCGATAACGGTATTTAAAAAGTAATCGGTATAACGAATCGCATTGTCATAACCATTGATGACGGACTGGGCATCACATTTTGAAAGCTCGTTAGTCATACATACCGGCTTGTATTCCTCAAACGCTTTGGGATAGCGTTTGTAATAAGCAGGGCCATGATTACCCATCTGATGCAATAAAATTAGCGTATCTTTTGGTGCTGCGTCTGACTTTACTAACTTATCAAAACCGTCAAGCATACCAATATCTCGACATTCACTATCGCAATTAGGATTTACCTCGGGGGTTTTATAGTCCTCAAAAGTCACTCGGTCTGCCACACCTTTAGAGTTAGAGTTATTGTCTCGCCAAATAACATTAACGCCTTGCTTATTTAACGTATCAAGCACATTTTCGTTATACTCAGCAGTATCGACATCGTAGTCTTCTCTATTGGCATAACTGAACATGCAAGGCACCGAATACGCTGTAGATGTCCCGCAAGAAGTCGCATCTTTAAAACTATAAATATCTGGTTGGCTGGCGAGTAGTGGCATCGTATCGCGCTTATAGCCATTCAAGCCAATATGATCAGCGCGAACCGTTTCTCCTACTACAAATACCATTAGCTTAGGCTTCGCATTGCCGACAGTATTTGTCCGCTTAGCATCTACAGCGTGAGCAGTCATCGTATCAGGGCGATTTAGCTCATCCATGTAGTCCATACCGAGCTTAACAACTGAATAGATGGGCGTAATTGGATTGGTATAGCTACGCACTAATTTATGTTGACGAAAAAAGCTGGCGTACTGATCACCGAATGGCAATAGGCAGACTGCTATTAGGGCAATAGACAGTATCAAAGTGGCTGTCTTTTGCAATATTGCTCGACGCCAAGAAGGACGCTTTAAACGAATTTTGCTAATAATAAAGGCTGGTAGTACGCCTAATAACAGCAGTCGAATAATCAAGCTTGGTGCCATCAATCCCATCGCTTCAGCTTGATCGGTTTGCAAGCTATTGACCAGCATATTACGGTCAAATATCGTTCCGTAGGCATCGGTAAAATAGCCACAGATTGCAGCAATAATCACCATTGCAATCAATACTACCTTTGCCGTTGGTCGATAGCATAGCAGTTGGAATAGCAACCACATCAACCCAAACAATAAGCCAGTAAGAGAAACTATAAAGCCGATATTATCAGCGAACGGATAGACAGTTAATACTTGCTTAAAAAAGCCAATATTTGCTGTAGCGACCAAATACAGTGCAACCACTATGATCAGGTAATTAAGATTTATCTCACGATGGTAGAATTTGCTTATATAGCCGTTTTTACTATCAGCTTTAGTAACATTGATGCTAAGTGCTTGAGGTATTGACATACACGGACTTCTTAATAGAATGAGAAAGGGTGTCATTCTTTAAGGTAGCAGGTGTGGTGTTAAGAAAATGTTAAGCTGGTTGGGCTTGAAAAGTGGTTTAGAGCTTGAGTCAAAAACTATGAGAGCTGAGTATTCAATGAGAGATTTTTAGCATTAGATATCGGTTGTATTGAGCTGGTTATGAGTAGACCGTCGGCGTTTGATAAACCAACCTATGATAATCATCACAGTAAGTAGCAAGAAAACTTTGGAATATGGCGCGAGTGTGGCTTCGATAACTTCATAATTGCTACCGAAGTGATAGCCTGCAAGCGTTAGTAAAGTTATCCAAATGCTTGATCCTAAAGCAGTGAGTAGCAAAAAAGGAAGCATCGGCATTTTATTCATACCTGCAGGAATAGAGATAAGCGAGCGAATGCCTGGCACCATGCGTCCAAAAAATACCGTTTTTTTGCCATGTTTATCAAACCAATGACTCGAAGCCAGTACGTCATCAGACTTGACAAACACATACTTGCCATATTTTTTAGTAAATATCATTAAACGCTCTTCATTGAACAAGCTTCCCAGATAATACAAAGGTAATGCTCCAAGCACGGTGCCAAGCGTACCGGCTAGTATGACTACTATAAGATTTAGATCACCTCTTGCCACTGCAAAACCTGCTGCTGGCATGATAACTTCAGAGGGTATAGGGGGGAAAACATTTTCGGCAAACATGGCAAAGATGATACCGAAGTAGCCAAACTTTGCCATAATAGTCAGCACCCATTCGCTAATTTGGTTCATTGTGAACGCTCGCTAAATGATTGAAGAAGACTAGCGTAGCAAGTTAGATGTTAAAAAAGGGTTAAGATTAGAAGTGTTATTAGATATGTTTATCAGATCATGGATGCTTCAATTCTAAATATTTAAAATAACAGACACAAAAAAACCCCAAACAAAGTTATGTTTGAGGCAAAACTTGCTTAAACTCGAAAGTCTAAATTCGTTTTAGCTTTTTACTAAATATGGCGCAGCGGACGGGACTCGAACCCGCGACCCCCGGCGTGACAGGCCGGTATTCTAACCAACTGAACTACCGCTGCTTAGGTCGTTTTAGCGTCTTGCCCTTATAAATAGGACCCACTTCGCTAAATGAGTGGTGGGTGATGACGGATTCGAACCGCCGACATTCTGCGTGTAAGGCAGACGCTCTACCAACTGAGCTAATCACCCTGAGAAGCGTTAAAAAATTGCAGTGCAATTTTAGCTTCGCAAGAGAAATCCTTTAAATAGGATTTCTTAGAAGTTTGACTATCTAAAGGTGTCATGCTCTAGAATCATAAAATTTCCAACAACCTAGAACTGTTTAAAGCCCCTTGCTGTGGGTGTGTATTATATACATTTACATTGGCCTGTCAAATATTATTTCACATATTTTATAAAATGGTCGCTATTATGTGGCAAAGGTAAATGATTAGGGGCAAAGGCAGGCTACACAGTTGCCTATTGTGTGACTGCCAAAAGTTACTATACTAGTAACGTTTTAGTAAAGGTGCTTATATTTAGTTGGTTTTAATTAATGAGTCGTATTGGTTGATGGAGGTGAACATAAAAGCTTTAACTACTGAGTCGCAACTTGCAGCGTGGTCGTGGGGCGACTTTGCAGGGTACGGTCTCATATTGAACATTATCTTGATGGTGGTGCTGACCCTACGTATTGTTTCGGTGCAGCGCAACATTGGGGTAGCCATTGCGTGGATAGCCGTGTTGTATACGCTACCTCTAGTAGGGCTGTTTGCTTATATTTTGGTGGGTGAGCCCATGATTGGTCGCCGTTATCGTCAACGGATGGAACAGGCAGGCCTCATTATGAATGAGATGGCAGAGCGTGAACGTTTGGTTTTTGATAAAGGCCAAGAGCTACTGCCTGAACACTATCGCGGTGTTAGCCAAATGGGCACCCGCTGGACAGGGTTTGGGGTATTTTCAGACCATGATATGCAGCTATTAACTCACCCTAATGCTATTTTTGAGCTTTTGATTGATGATATCAATGCCGCTCAACGTACTATTTTGATGGAGTTTTATATTATCTATCCGAAGGGGCAGGTACTAAATGTCATACAAGCGTTGATGGCGGCCGCTCAGCGCGGTGTAGAGTGTCACCTTCTCATAGATAGTGTGGGTAGCTTTAGTTTCTTTAATAGCGCCGAGCATAGGGATTTAGAACGTGCTGGCGTTTTTGTGCACCAATCGCTGCCAGTAGGTTTATTTAAGACCTTATTTAAGCGTTCTGATCTGCGCAATCATCGCAAGATTATGGTTATTGACGAATATATTGGTTATATCGGTAGTTTTAACTTGGTCGATCCCAAGTTTTTTAAGCAAGATAAAGATGTCGGTCAGTGGATTGATGTGGCGATACGTAGTGTCAGTCAGCAGCCAATAAGTATTGCCACTGCGATGGCTAAGGTAGTGGTCACTGATATTGGCGCTGAGAATAGTGACAATTTAGATGCGTTGCATCAACGAGTTAACAACTATACTCGTAAATTATACGTGTTAGATCCGACTATTAACGATATGAACAGTCGAATAAAGGTGCTAGATGATGGCGTAGATCATTTTGAACAGCTTAACACTGGGTCAACGTCGATTGTAATTCCGCAGATGCCGGTGGTAAAAGGTGTGGTAGCGCAGCTGATTCCTTCAGCACCACAAGTGACCGCACATGTGATTTATAATACTTTAGTAACCATTATCCACCGCGCTAATAAACGTATTCAAATCACCACGCCATATTTTGTTCCTGATGAAGCTTTATCAGGAGCGTTAGTCACAGCGGCTAAGCGGGGGGTCGAGGTCACGCTGATTGTCCCTGAAAAGGTCGATTCGTTTTTGGTACAGCATGCTTCGCAAGCTTATTATCAAGAGCTGTTAGAGGCGGGGGTGACCATTGCGCTATTTAAAGGCGGCCTGTTACATGCCAAAACAGTGATTATCGATGATGACTATTGTCTATTTGGTACGGTCAATATTGATATGCGCAGCTTTTATTTAAATATGGAAGTTAGTTTGGCGATTTATACGCCAGAAATGGTCGCGCAGGTTGCTGACTGTCAGGAGTCATACTTACAAAGCTGTCGTTTTATGGGCTTAGAAGAATGGGAGCAGCGCCATGATTATAAACGCTTATTCGATAATGTCGTACGCCTGTTTAGTCCCTTGCTGTAGCAGTTTATTGTAGCCATTCAAATTTTAGGTTAAGGTAAGCTCCTACTATTTTAGTATAGTCGCCGTCGACTCATTACTGCCACTGCCCACTTATTTCATCAAAGGATACGCTTGCCTCATGCCTGCTATATCTGCTTCTTCCTTAACGCCCCTCGACTATACTGCAGAAGATTATTGGCAAGACTTCTTAGCTAGGCGTTCTATCGCTGGCGGTATTGCTTATGAAGAAGCGCTGCATAACTGCCAGTTAGATGAGTCATTGGTAAGCTTACAGCGGATAGATACGCTATTATCGCAAATACGCCGTGATAGGGTTAAAGCGGGTACATGGGACGAAACCACGATACTAGCTGATGAGCGCTATCGTAATTTGCTAGTGTTTTTAGCGTTTTACGCAGGACGAATATTGGCGCGGCAGTGGCAAAATACGCCGCATTGGTATGGTCAATTTGAGCTGCGTGCTCGCTATCCTAAATTAGCAATGACAACTGATGACTTTTATCAGCATATGGCGGTTTTGTACAATGACACCTCCGTTTTCATTGCTGCTACCCACGATACAAATAGCAATGAAAGTGAAGACAACAATAGAGATGAAAGTAATAGAGCTGATAGTAGTTATAAAAACTATAACTATAAAGCAATTGCGCCCGTATTTTTTGCCTTAGAGCCAATAGGGCTGCGTCTGTTTGGTCATATAGATCGGCAGTTTGAGGCAGTACATGGGGGACAAATAGCCAGCGGCTTATATCAAGCAGTTATCGCACGGCTACCCAACGTCACTGCTGATCCTGTGACTGCTGATCAGACTTCTACTGTGCCAATTGCAAATGCCCGTTTAAATACAAACTCAGACGTAAGCTCCAAGACAGGCTTAAACGCAACCCAAGCTGTCACGCTTGCTAAGACCACAGAAGGTGACGTTTTACCTGAAATGGATTCCAAAGACGCTTCCAACATTGCTCCTAAAATTACTCATAAAACTGCTCTTAAAGTAACCAGTGTTACGACAGATAAGAGGTCAAATAGTTCTGCTGGCGATACGCTTAAACCAGTAGACAATCCGGTTGATAAAGTTTCTGCTAATAAAGTTCCTATAACTCCCACACTAGTCGCTGTGACTGATGCTGGCTCATCTGGCGACGAGACTCATGCAAAATCAATTCTAACTGAAGATTTATCTTCACTACCAAAAAAAGTAGCTCCTCTCGTAGCACCGCCAACGCCTGAAATTTTTACCCAACTGCTCACAAAGCTAGATGAGATTGAGGTAGCACAAACTGCCGGCAACGATGACTATCAACAAGCGCGAAAAATTCTCGACCAGTTTGAACAACATATCGCTAAGCAAAATAAGCCACGTGCACAAGTCATTTTCTCCGAGTCCCATCAAGCTGCAAAGCAACAAGCTCTTATGCAGTTAAAAATTTCTGCTGACCTTAGTAATACCGCTGCCATGCTACGCCTTGCTATGTATGAACTGTTAGATGAAGGGCTGACAACAGGTAATGAAAAAGGTAAAGACACTGGCAAAGAGGCAGGGGTTGAGTGGATCAAGCAAGCTGCTAATAAAAAAGACAGCCGCGCCCAGCGCTTGCTTAGTAGAATGTACTATCAAGGGATAGGTTTGCCGCAAGATATTAATAGTGGTAAACACTGGCTTGAGCAAGCGGCAGAAAATGGTCACGTAGAAGCAGCCAGTCTCGTTGGGCAGTGGCAGCAAGCGCAAACGTTGATAACGACACGCCAGCAGGAGCAACATAGCCTTAAGCGCTATCAATTATTGATTGGCGCTGTGATAGTAGCCGCGTTATTGTTAATCATTTTTGTATAACAGGACTTTATTTACAGTACTGGATTTAAAGATCTGTTTTTAAATAGCTAGGTTTAAAAACCTTAGTTTAAAAGGTTATTGTTAAGCGCTAATTTCAGGTAGAATTAACGCATTTTTTGACGCCATCTTTTTATTATTTTATTCATTACTTCATCCATTATTAACCCGGGCTTTTGCATGCCATCTTTTCATTTACCTCCACAGCCGTCTACCAAGCGCGATTCGCTCGCGCCTGTCAATCAGCTAGACGCTATCTCAGTACCATTAACCACACGCACGCCTAGCACGCCACCTTGGTATTATCGATTTATTATTACCTTATTAAAACCACTATACCGCCTGCAAGTATGGCGGCGTTCGCATAAGCGTGATAATTATCAGCAAGAGGTTGCACAGCGTTTTGGTAAACATTACCCACCGCGTCCCGTGGCCAATGTCAGCACTGATGCTAACAAAGCAGATGTTAATAATTTTAACGTTATTAATAGCTTCGATGTTAATAATAAAACCATTTGGTGTCATGCGGTCTCTTTAGGTGAGACCAATACGATTGCGCCATTATTAGACGCTTTATTAGCGCAGGGCTATCAGATATGGCTGACCAATACCACGCAGACCGGTTTTGCTCGGGGTGCTAGCCGTTTCGCAGATGATATTGTTCAAGGTCGACTGAGTCACAGCTATGTACCAGTGGACAGTCCGGTAGTGATTGAAACCTTTTTGGCGCATGTGCAACCAGTCGCTGCGCTGTTTGTAGAAACTGAGCTATGGGCAAATATTCTAGTTAAGCTCTCCGAGCATCATATTCCAAGTATCTTAGTCAATGGTCGCTTATCAGCAGCGTCTTTTACCCGCTACCAAAAAATTAGCGCGGTGAGTCGCAGCATGATGCAAAATCTGACCTTAATCATCGCCCAAGATGATGAATCTGCTACGCGTTTTCGGCAGTTGGGCGCTTATAGTGCACAGATTCGCGTGGCCGGCTCGCTTAAATGGGTTATTAATAGCCCTAAAATTGATGTTAAAATCACTGATATAAAAGACGATAATGACGTTATACAGAAGCAAATAGAGAAGCAAGAAAGTGGTATTGAGAGCGATATTGAAAATGGTGTTGAAAGTGGTACTGAAAGTGACATAGGAAACGACCCTAAAGCTGAATTAGAGCAGTTGAAACAGTTAGACCGTCCTATCTGGGTGGCAGCAAGCACACATAGCGGTGAAGAAGATACCGCGCTGTCATTACAACAGCAGCTATTATCAATAACTGCCCTTGCTGAAACTTTATTAATTATCGTACCGAGACATCCTGAACGCTTCGATGAAGTGGCAGACCTTATTCAAAAGTCAGGGTTACAAATGGTGCGCCGTAGTAATCAGGAAGCCATCAGAGCGCAGACGCAAGTTTATCTGGCAGATAGTATGGGTGAGCTCATGCACTGGTACGCATTGGCTAATGTGGCATTAGTTGGCGGTTCATTGGTTGATATTGGTGGACATAACCCTGTTGAGCCGGCGAGTGTGGCAACGCCTGTATTGATGGGACGCTATACCCAGTCTTGTCAAAGTGTGGTGGATAAGCTTGCTAGCGCTGGCGCGCTGTATCAGCCGAGCAATCATTTTTATCGACCTATTACTATTGATGGCCAGCCAGTCGAGCAGGATAAATCCGAACCCCTTCTGCAAGCTGCGGATGCTGATGATAGCGTTCTTATTTATGAACAACTGCAGTTTTGGCTCAGTCATCCGCAACTAGCGTTGCTGGCAGGGCAGGCAGGGGAGCAGTTGACCTTACAGCAGCAATCAGTACTTACTCGTCAGCTTACTATGATTGAAGAGGTTGTTAAGCAATTTTCGAGCAGTGAACTGTAAGCTTTATGCATGATTGTTCACCGCTGTTTTTAGTTACTGCTTCAAGTTACCTCTTTAAATCATTAGCTACCAATCATCTGCTTCTACCCAACGCTCACCACTTATTATTAAGCGACATGCTGTATGAACTGTATTTTATTGCCAGCGGCTAATTTTTCGCTAACACAAGCTCTAATTGATGCGCCTAGGCAAATCGAGCATATTAATAAGGTCTTAGGCGCACAAATCGGTGATACGTTAAAAATTGGCCAACTTGGTGGCCATCTTGGTACTGCTGTCGTTGATGCGATGACGCCTGCTAAGATTCAGCTTTGCGATGTACAGTTGACTATTGAACCGCCTCCCAAGTTAGATGTCACCGTAGTTTTGGCATTGCCGCGCCCAAAAGTTTTGCGGCGCCTAATTATGGATATGACCGCGCTGGGTGTGCGCGATATCGTCCTTATTAATAGCTATCGTACTCAAAAAAGCTATTGGCAAAGTCCCTTATTAGCGCGTCTTGATGAGTTTGTATTAGAAGGGTTGCAACAAGGCGTCGATACCCTTGTTCCGCGTATTACCCTACAAAAACGTTTTAAACCGTTTGTCGAAGATGAGCTGGCAAGTTTAATAACCAATCGTGCCATTGTGGCACACCCTTATAGTGAGCTGTCGTTAGGGCAGTATTTACAGCAGTATGCTCAGCCTACAGTAGTCTATACTTTGAACAGCGCTGCAAGTATTTCTAATCAAGAACATGAGCAATCACATATGAAATCGGCCTTGCCTAGTGTGGTCTTTATTGGCGCAGAAGGGGGCTGGATTGACTACGAGATTGAGTTGCTGGCGGGGCAAGGTTGCCAAACGGTTAATATGGGGCGGCGAGTATTACGAACAGAGGCCGCTGTAAATGCGCTTCTTGGACAGTGGCTACTATGAAGTTTATGGCAAAATATTACCATTAAATATCCTTTTGGTGAGTGTTTTGGAGACAGAGTAAACATGTAAATTACAGGGTTATATAAATGTATTGATAACTAATATCATTTGTATTAGTATATCACCTTCAGTTTTTATTATTTACTCATCAGCCTCTTTTCGGTTTTTTTATCCATTAGCCGTTGATTCTATAATTTTACTTTACCTATTTATCGCACTATTTATGGAGAAAACCATGTCGTTGAATGCGATTACAGCCCCTCTATCTTTTACCCGCCCTGTCAAAGCCACTTTATCTGTTGCTGTATTTAGCATGATGTTAGGTTTGGTAGGTTGTAATAAAGCGGAAACGCCTGAACAAAGTGCTGATGCCGAAACGCCAGTAGAAACGACTGCGACGACTAACAATGATCAAGTGGTTACCATTTACTCTTCACGTAATGAGCAGTTAATCAAGCCATTATTAGATAAATATACCGAAGAAACGGGCGTGAAGATTGAGCTGATCACCGATAAAACCGGCCCACTCATGGCGCGCCTACAAGCTGAAGGTACAAATACTCCAGCAGATATGCTACTGACCGTTGATGCCGGTAACTTATGGCAAGCGGCGCAGCAAGACTTATTGCAACCAGTCGCTTCTACTATCTTAGAGAGCAACGTACCTGCTAAATACCGTGATCCAAAAGGTCAATGGACGGGTCTGTCTCTTCGTGCCCGTACTATCTTCTATGATCCAAGCAAAGTCGATGCCGCCGAGTTATCCACTTATGCAGATCTAGCGGATCCAAAATGGAAAGGTAAGCTATGTTTACGTACCTCGAAAAAGGTCTATAATCAATCACTCGTTGCTAGCATGATGGAGCATTTAGGCGAGGAAAAAACCGAACAAGTCATTCGCGGCTGGGTCGATAACTTAGCCACCGATGTGTTCAGTGATGATACCCGCATGCTAGAGGCTATTGCTGCTGGCCAGTGTGAGGTTGGGATTGCCAATAGTTATTATTATGGTCGTATACTGGATGAAAAACCTAACTTCCCTGTGAAAATATTTTGGGCAAACCAAGAGTCTACAGGGACTCATGTAAACATCTCTGGTGCCGGTGTGGTCGCAAACTCAGACAATCCTGATGGCGCGCTTAAGCTGATGGAATGGTTATCGTCTGATGAACCACAGGGTATTTATGCCAGCGCTGATAAAGAATATCCGGTAAAAGCGGGTATTGATGAATCGGATATGCTCAGATCATGGGGCGAGTTCAAAAAAGACGACATTAATGTACAGAAATTTGGCTCACTGCAGACCCAAGCGATCCAAATGATGGATAAAGCCGGATATAAATAACCGCTGGTCAGTAAGTTTATAGGATGTTATGGGTCATGGTCTTTATGCGTCTGATATGGTAATAATTTTATGATGACAATGCCAGAAGCGTCTGCTAGTAAAGACAACACTGTCAACGATAATAGTAATGGTAGTGATAATAGCAACCAGGCTGTCAGCCAAGACCACGCAGTCCGCAAACGTATTATCTCGAAATCAGTCTTAGGACTGATTTCGTTGTTTATGCTAATACCGATTTTAGTGGTGCTTTTATCGTGGACGCAACCTGTGGCAGATATCTGGACCCACATGCGTGAGTATGTGCTGCCGCAAGTGCTCAAAAATACCGCCATTTTATTATTAATGGTCATAACGATTTCCGGTAGTATCGGTACGGCGCTGGCATGGGTGACGAGTATGTATCGTTTTCCTGGGCAGCGATTTTTTTCTTGGGCGCTGATGTTGCCACTGGCGATACCGGCTTATGTGCTGGCCTTCGTCACGATAGGTATTGTTGATTTTAGCGGACCGTTACAAACCGGGTTACGCGATTTCGGTATCAGTACTGCCATACCCTCAGTGCGTAATGTCTGGGGCGCAGGTTTGGTCTTGTCGCTGGCGTTTTATCCTTATGTTTACTTGCTGGCACGCCAAGCCTTTTTGTCACAGGGGCGACGTGCGATTGAAGCGGGTCAAATGCTGGGTCTGAGTCGCAGTCGGGTATTTTTTCGTTTGGCATTACCGCAAGCACTCCCTTGGGTGGTTGGTGGTTTGTTACTGGCCAGCATGGAGACCCTTGCTGATTTTGGGGCGGTGTCCGTATTTAATGTGGATACCTTTACGACTGCTATTTATAAAGCCTGGTTTGGATTTTTCAGTTTAACGACCGCCGCTCAGTTAGCTGCTCTGTTAATTGGGGTCATATTTATCGTCGTGCTTTTTGAGCAATATTGGCAAGCAAGACGCGGCAATACCGTAACCCAAGGCAGTAACCGCCGTTTTGATGCCAGCCCTCCGGCCAAAATTGCGATGACCTTGTTGTGTACGTTAGTGTTTTTAATTGCCTTTTTAGTACCCTTCTTACAGCTGGTCTATTGGACAGCGATGAATTTTCGCCAAGATTTTGATCAGCGCTATCTTGATTTTGTTACTAATAGCCTAATAATTGCTAGTATGACCACGCTTTTTATTGCCTTTTTAGCTATCATCATTGCGTGGGTTAAGCGTCAATATCCAGATAAAACCACTAAATTGCTAACGACTTTAGCCAATTTAGGGTACGTGGTACCGGGTACGGTATTGGCCGTTGGGGTATTTATACCTATTGCTTGGGTTGATAATCAACTGATTGCTTTTGGTGTTACCTCCCATCAAGTGCTATCAGGTAGTGTTGTCGTGATGCTGCTGGCATTATCGACGCGCTTTATGACCGTCAGTTTTCAACCAGTAGACCGTCAATTGCAGCGGCTAACGGTTAATCAAGAAGCCGCCGCTGAATTGCTCAGTGACAGTCCGATACAACGCTGGCGGCAAGTGGTACTGCCCGTGCTCAGCCCAGGGGTATTAACTGCCTTACTAATGGGTTTTGTTGAGGTTATGAAAGAGATGCCCATTACTTTAATGACGCGGCGGCAGGGTTGGGATACGCTAGCAGTGCGGGTATTTGAGATGACCAGTGAAGGGATGTGGGGACGCGCCGCATTGCCTAGCTTATTGATAGTGTTGGTTGGCCTGCTTCCTGTTTGGATCTTGCTGCGTCAAAGTGACAAAACGGGTTAGATTTCCCTGTCACAAAATGATAAAAGCCTGAATAAATTATTATTTTAGGGTTATAAATACAACCCTTTATTGCACTGCTTTATTTTTACCGCTTCACTCATTCATCGCTTTTTATTTATCGCCTAATGGTGCCGTCTATGTATACTAACTTGATTAATGACTCGTCAGACCAATCAGACCCAAGGTTAGCCAAAACTAAGGCGCGATCTGCTAATTCCAAAAAAATTTCAGCGCCTACAAAGCTGCAAGCTAGAAAGCTTGAATCTAAAAACAAGCATGCAGATAACAATCAGAGTTCTAGTCAAAATAACGGCCATAGTTATCCTCATGAAACGAGTCTTGATAAAACAGGCATCCCTGATAAGCCCTATTTTAGCGTGCAGGATTTAGTCGTTGGTTATGACGATATCACGGTGGTAAATGGGCTATCGCTGACCTTACAACAAGGTGAAATTGGTTGCTTTTTGGGCTTTAGCGGCTGTGGAAAGACCACAGCGTTGCGCGCAATTGCAGGTCTAGAGCCAACGCGCCTTGGAACGACTAGCTTAAATAATCAGTGCTTAACTGAGCAGACGGCGCGTACGTCATTTGCGGTGGCACCCGCCAAGCGTGGTATGGGTATGGTGTTTCAAGACTATGCGCTGTTTGGGCATCTAAGCGTTGCCAAAAATATTGCTTTTGGTCTTAATAAGTGGTCAGCTGCTGACAAAAAAGCACGGGTCGCTGAGATGCTTGCTCTCGTTGAGCTGTCTGAGCATGCGGATAAGCGGCCAACTGAGCTCTCAGGTGGTCAGCAGCAGCGGGTGGCTTTAGCACGAGCATTAGCACCGAAACCTAAATTACTGTTACTTGATGAGCCATTTTCTAATCTAGATGTGTTGCTGCGTGAGTCGCTAGCGATGAGCGTTCGCGATATTCTTAAACGTACCAATACCACTGCAATTTTAGTCACTCATGACCAAAACGAGGCCTTTGCATTGGCGGATAAAGTGGGGGTCATGCACCAAGGTAAGCTGGTACAGTGGGCGACTCCAACTAAGCTATACCATGAGCCAGTCAGTCCTTTTGTTGCTGAGTTCGTCGGCGAAGGCGCGATGATAGATGGCATCATTAAAGAAGGCCATGTTGAAACCGCGCTTGGCGATATTTACCGGCGGATGGAAGTATATGATGCAGCAGGGCAGCCACAGTACTGCGAGTATGACTACCCTAATGGTACGCTAATCAAGGTGCTGGTGCGCCCTGACGATGTCATTCATGATGATGACAGTACACAAACAGCACTGGTGGTTGGACGCGTATTCCGTGGGGCAAACTATCTATATCGCTTGCAATTAGATGACGGACAAACGGTATTGGCTTTGGTTTCCAGCCATCATAATCATGATATTGGCACGCGTATTGGTATTTTACCGATGCTTAAGCATGTGGTGGTTTTCGATGAAAAGAATATCAACGCCACCACGTGGTCAGAATATGATATGTCATAAGGTATGGTTAAGCTTATATAAGTGTTGATCGGTATCTAACAGTCATCAAAGCCTAAGAAAAATTAATTAGGCCTGACGAGTGGCCAAAATGTGTAAATAACGCCCCAACCATTTATAAGGCTCTTGCTGTGAGTAGCGTAGCTCCATCCGGATTACTGCTTCGGGATCAGTATTGCCGCCGCGTTTTAACGGCGTATAATCATGAAACACGCGCAGACCGCTGGTAATCATCGTCTGATAATGATGGCGTTGTAACCATGACTCAACTTGCTGCTTGGCAACGGGATGATTCGGGGTCAAGCTTGTTTTATTGTCCGATTTATAGTCTGTATTATCGAGCAGATTGAAATTACCCATAATAAGATTGCGATACTCATAGCTTACCGGATTATAAAAGCATAACGACAGCGCGCCATTATCGGTAAGTTGCCGATCAAAAAAGTCCATGATTGCTGCCGGTTCTGCCAGCCACTCAAGTAGCGCATGACACAAGATTAAATCAAACTTGGTTCCTTGATTATTGCCAGTAATATCAGCGCTACTATTACAACTGCTAACATTCTCTTCAAGTTGTTGATATGGACAGACAACCCATGTCATCTCCCCGAAAGCCCTCATATTAAAAGCATCAATATTTGCAGCAGCCTTTTGTTGTTCAAAATTAGCTTTTGCTTTAGCAAGCATATTAGCTGAGATGTCGTTTACCACAACCTCATGACCTTGCGCGGCAAGATCGATGGCTATTTGCGCAAGGCCTGCGCCGACATCTAAAACACGTAGCGGACGCCCAAGATCTTTAGTCATCTGCGCCGTATATTCAAAGATGTCACGCCGTAAGACCGCCAGTCGTATCTCGCCTTTTAAACCCCCATAAACCTTTTTTTCAAAATGATCGGCAATGGCATCGAAACTACGATCAGTACGTTCGTCTGCTGGGTCTGCCAAGTCTGGCGCTTGGCTATTATGGTCGGTCAAAGCAGCAGTGACTTGGTTGCGATTGTCTTTATTATCAGTTTGCATAGGGATTTACGCTGTCTTTATTATAATTGCTATGTTAAGTGAGATTATCTAAGCAACACGGCCTAAACTAACGCTTACGCCGTCGATTGATAACCCACTTAAATATAAGCTTAGATAAAGTGATGATCACAAATACCACCGCAACGAACACCCAAATACCAGACCCTTGCAAGTTGGCTTGATAGGCAGAGGCGAGATAAGCTGATAATCCCATAGCCACCAGTAGCGAACCCCAACGCACAAACGGTAAGGCGCTATTATTATGATTGGGAAAGCTGACGGCATAATCGCTAGAAAAACTGTATAACACCATCGCCAAAATCCAAACGATAGCAAGAATGATATCCATAATAAGTAAGGCCTATATATAAGTGGCGATGTTTTGAGGGTTTAAATCATCAATGTTAAAACGAAACTGCCACTAGTGTAGCGGGTAGAAATATTTTGTCTACAATAACTGAAAATTTCATGAGATTGGCAACTACTGATTTTGAATGAATAAAATGGGTGGTATATCTCATTGTTCGAAAGATGGTAAGTTTGTGTGTAAAAATGGCAAAATCAGTCAATCTAAAAAAATATGTCGTTGATATTATTTGAACAGTAGCTCCATAAATTGGTCATTTTCAGACCCTAATAAATAATCCGAAATAATCACCATAAAAGACCTGATTCGTTACGGGTTAATAGCACGCTAATGCCCCCAAATAGGCAAATTTGTGCTAAAATAGCTTCTTTTATTCAACATTACTTTTAACAAAAACAGTATCTCCATTTTCCCTTTGTTTTGCACGTTTAGTAGTGCTTTTTTATTGTTCGTATGCCAATAATAACGATGCGTTTGCGTCGCTATATTGGTTTATGCTGGCACTTAATTTTAGCAAAAGCAAAAGTGTAACCATTAGGGAGTGTGAGCAGTGAAGGAATGTATATGAGCGAATCGGTCAGTCCTATTGGCATCGTCGATGAATTAAAGCAATCCTATTTGGATTATGCGATGAGCGTGATTGTCTCGCGTGCGCTACCTGATGTGCGTGATGGGTTTAAGCCAGTACACCGCCGTGTGATGTATGCGATGCACGTGTTATCTAATGACTATAACAAAGCTTATAAAAAGTCGGCGCGTGTGGTCGGTGATGTCATCGGTAAATACCACCCGCATGGCGATAGTGCTGTCTATGATGCTATTGTACGGATGGCACAGGATTTTAGCTTGCGCTACCCGATGATTGACGGTCAAGGTAACTTTGGCTCAATTGATGATGATCCACCGGCAGCGATGCGTTATACCGAAGTACGTATGACCAAGCTGACCCATCAAATGCTCGCTGATTTGGATAAAGATACGGTCGATTGGGAAGACAACTACGACGGATCTGAACGCATGCCAAGCGTCCTACCTGCGCGTGCTCCTAACTTGCTGGTCAATGGCGCAACAGGTATTGCTGTTGGTATGGCGACTAACATGGCGCCGCATAATCTGACCGAAGTAGTTAATGCTTGCCTAGCTTATGCAGAAAACCCGCAAATCTCAGCCGAAGAGCTGATGACTTATATCTCAGGTCCGGATTTCCCGACAGGCGGTATCATTTATGGCCGTGCAGGTATCTTAGATGCTTATCGCACTGGTAAAGGTCGTTTGCATGTTCGTGGCCGTTATATCATTGAGGCCATGAGTGACACGGGTGTCAACCGTGATCGTGAGCGCATTGTCTTCACTGAAGTTCCTTATCAGACCAACAAAGCAAAACTGATTGAACGTATTGCTGAATTAGTACGGGACAAAAAAATAGAAGGCATTACCGAAATACGCGATGAGTCTGATAAAGACGGTATGCGTATCGCTATTGACTTGCGTCGTGGTGAGACCGCTGAGGTTATTGTCAACAATTTGTTTCTTCAAACGCCTCTTGAATCCAGCTTTAGTATCAATATGGTGGCGCTGGACAATGGTCAGCCTAAGTTATTGACCTTGCGTCAGCTGATTGCCGCTTTTGTACGTCATCGTCAAGAGGTAGTGACGCGCCGTACTATTTATGAGTTGAATAAAGCGCGCGTACGTGGTCATTTGCTTGAAGGTTTAACCGTTGCTCTCGCTAATATTGACGAGATTATTGCCGCTATTAAAGCCTCTGCAAACCGCGGTGAAGCACGTGAAAGCTTACTAAACAACACTTGGGGTTCAGGCAGCGTACAAGCGATGCTCACTGCTGCAGGTAGCCAATCAGTACGTCCTGACTTCATTGAAGGTGAAGATCCAAAAGCACCGTTTGGACTTATTGAAGGGGCTGAAAACTATCGCTTGTCATTAGATCAGGTCAATGCAATTTTAGAGATGCAACTGCACCGTTTAACGGGACTTGAACAAGATAAACTGACCGAAGAATACCAAGATTTGTTACGTGAAATCGCGAATTTAGAATCTATCCTTGGTGATTTTGATAAATTAATGACCATTATTTCTAATGAGATGATTGAGATTCGTGAAAACTTCGGTGATGAACGCCGTACCGATATTATTGATTCACGTACTGACTTTAGCCGTGAAGATCTTATTCCTGAACAAACGGTCGTGATGACCGTCTCGCGTACTGGTTATGCAAAAACCCAACCGATCGACGACTATGTCGCCCAAAAACGTGGCGGTAAAGGCAAATCATCCACTGCTATGAAAGAAGACGATGTGATTGATCATTTAGCAGTGACCTCAACCCATGCCACCGTGTTGTGCTTCACCGATACGGGTCGAGTGTTTAGTCTGCGCGGTTTTGAAGTGCCGATTGCCAGTCGCGGCGCACGCGGTCGTCCCTTGGTTAATCTGATTGGGCTTAATAATGATGAGACAGTAACGACTATTTTACCGATACCGCAAACCACTGCTGAAGTGACCGGTCATTTTGTGTTCTTTGCTACCGCTAACGGTACGGTAAAACGGGTAGAGCTTGAGCAGTTTGCCAGTATTCGTTCTAATGGTTTGATTGCCGTTGGTTTAGAAGAGGGCGACAAGTTAGTTAGCGCCCGTATTACTGATGGCTCGCAAGACGTAATGCTGTTTGCTTCTAGTGGTAAAGCGATACGTTTTGATGAAAATGACGCACGCTCTATGGGACGTACCGCTAAAGGTGTTCGCGGTATGCGCCTTGCTGACGATGAGTTTATCAAGTCACTAGTGGTCATCGAACAAAATGTTCGAGAAATCTTGATTGCCTGCGAAAACGGCTTTGGTAAGCGTACCTTTATTGAAGAGTTTAATAAACAAGGGCGTGGCGGTGGCGGTGTTATCGCTATCAAAACCAGTAAACGTAACGGAGCACTGGTACGGGCGACTAAGGTTGAACCTGAAGATGATATTATTTTAATATCTGATAAAGGTACCTTGGTACGTACACCCGTTGAACACGTGGCCAGTGCGGGACGTAACACTCAAGGCGTCACCCTGATTCGTTTGTCAAAAGATGAAAAACTCGTTGCTATGGCGCGGGTTGAGTATGTAGAAAGCGATAATGCTTTAGTTGACGCCTTAAAAGAAGAGGGTGTCTTTGAAGTAGAAGGTCAGGAACAAATGGACGTAGATGCTGCGACTGAAAGCACTGTTAGTGGTGGCAGCGTTGATGATGACAACGTTATCGACAACGATGCAGAATAATCGTCTGAGTTTGTAATTCATAGACTGGATAAGCAGGATTATTGCCTATTCAGTCGGCGTTTGACATAATACTGACATATGATTTGAGTACCATAAAGTAATACCGATTGTCTTAGCATTGTTCTAATGGCAAAGTGAAAGGAAGCCTCTGACGTTCGCGTCTGAGGCTTTTATGTTTTTTTTGATAAAGCATTATCGATATAACCTATTTATAAAGGGTTGTTTTTTCAAGGCTATTTTTTCAAGGCTGTTGTTATGTTGACCACTAACCAAACTGTACAGGGCACCTCTGCTGCGACGTCGGCAAATTTTTTATTTTCGTTATTGTTTTTGTTTGGACTATTTTTGCACCCGTTATCGGGTACACAAGTGGCATCATGGCGCGTGTTGTTGATGCTATTCAGTCTGGTTTTATTGGTGAGTATATTAAAGCAGTGGCAGCATGTTTTTGATTATCTAAAGACATTAAAAACACGGAAAGAGTGGTTTTTGTTTATATTACCCACACCAATTTTGGGTGGGCAGATTTGGCTGTTTATGTGGGGGCCGGTTAATGGCTTAGGCCTCGATGTGACCTTGGGCTACTTTTTATATCCATTAGTCATGATACTGGTTGGACGTTTTTTTTATCATGAGTCAATGAGTGCGTTGCAGTGGGTTGCGACCTTGTGCGCCGCTGCAGGTATCGCTTATGATGTGTTGCAACACGGCACCGTATCATGGGCGACGTTATTTGTATGCTTGGGTTATCCGCCTTATTATTTATTGCGGCGCAAACTAGCCGTACCCCCTATCACCGGTTTGATATCCGATCTTGTGCTGCTAACACCAGTTGTCTTGGTGGCGTTATATAGCACTGGTGGCTTTGAGCTGGCCGCATCGACCAGTAAACTGTGGTATTTGTTGCCACTGCTGGGTATTATTAGCACGGCGGCGATGTCACTAACGATGATTGCCAGTCGTAAGTTGCCAGTCTCTTTATTTGGTACGTTAAGCTATCTTGAGCCTATATTTCTATTTATATTCTCTATTACCCTTTTAAACCAAAACATTGAAGAGGGAGGTTCTTTATTCATGTACGGTATGATCTTTGTCGCGCTATTGATTATGATTATGGATAGTGCAATGGGGTATGTGGGTCGCCGGCGTGATAACCGCTTGCATGGTTATAATGAGCCACAAATTAACAACTTTCCACCGCGTCGCCGCCTAAAAAATCGCCGTATTAAAGGCGTGTTAACCGCGCGTCGGTTTCGCAAAATCAAGCGTTATCAACAAAAAATCGATAAGATGACCAATAAAATTGAACAGCTACATTCAAGATAAGGCTGCTATGGGATTGTATTTCAAACCTGACTAGACAGGCATCGTTTTTGGTAACGGTAGCGCGCGTAGGCTGTGTTAAAGGTAAGGTAAGTACGCTATTATTAATAACAAGTGTATATTACTATGTTTGACTCACGATAATTTATTATTAGGATGGTCTATGTTACATCTTCATCATTTAGAAAATTCGCGTTCATTTCGCATTGTGTGGTTATTAGAAGAGTTGAATGTGGATTATCAACTGACCTGTTATGAGCGCACCAAAGCTTATCTTGCGCCAGATAGCCTAAAGAAAATTCATCCATTAGGTCACGCCCCAATATTAGAAGTGGACGATCGCGTGCTAGTCGAGTCCGGCTTTATCATTGAGTACTTGCTCAGACACTATGATAAAGAACAGTTGCTTAAGCCCTTTGGTGATAATGAAGCGGCGTGGGAAGCCTACACTTTTTGGCTGCATTTTTGTGAAGCGTCGATAATGCCGCCATTGGTTATGCGTTTGGTCTTCACTAAAGTAGTGGAAAGGTCGCCAATGCTAGTCAAACCCATCAGCAAGAATATCCAAAAGCAAGTCGAAAGCAGTATGATTGAGGACAGTATTACCAACATATTGGCCATGATGGAGCAACAGCTACAAGACAATCATTGGTTCGCAGGTGAAGCTTTTAGTGCCGCAGATATTCAGATGTACTTTGCGGTGGTCGCAGCCAAATCACGTACAGGATTAAGCGACGGCAAATATGCTAATGTATTAAATTGGCTCAAACGCTGTCAGGAACGTGACGCCTTTAAACGCGCTGAAGAAAAGGGCGGTCGTATTCAGTTTTAGCTACAGAAGATGCTGCGTTTGATGTTTTTATTTAGCATTGACTATACTCAATAACGAATCAATAACGAATCAATAGCAAATTAATAGACAGAGTCTTGATAAGGTAACGTGATGACAGACCTCAATAAATTGGACACCAAGACGGCTCATACTAAGGTCGAAAGCCGTACAGAGCCACCCATAGATCCGCAGCAGGTATCGATCAAAGCATGGTCACAAAAATTGCTGGTCATTTTATTATGTGTGGCAAGTTTTTATGGCGGCTGGAAGTCACATGAGTCGAGCATGGTTAATCAATGTTTTGCTAGCGGTGGACAAATCGTTGAGGGCGGTAAGACTATCTTATGTGAATTATCATAGATTATGTGTTTCATAACCAATACGTGCTCTATGCATAATAAGCCATGCTACAGCTGACCTTTTTGGGTACATCAGCCGGCGTACCCACCAAGCAGCGCAACGTTACTGCGCTGGCTATTGAGTGCCTAAACCCGTATTCGTCGTCAGGATCTAAACAGCAAAGCCGCCAGTATAATAACCATTATAATAACAAGCCGCACAATAAGAAGTCGCGGCCGTGGCTGCTGATTGATTGTGGAGAAGGTACTCAGCAGCAGCTATTACATACTAAGTTATCGTTACATCAACTGACCGTTATCTGCATTACCCATGTACATGGCGATCACTGCTACGGGCTACCTGGCTTACTTGCCAGTATTGCTATGTCAGGACGTACTGCACCGCTCACCCTTATCGCACCACAAGCTATTGCTTCGCTGCTTGATGCTTTTACCCTAACCACCGAATTATACCTTCCCTTTGCTATTAACTTCATGGCGATTGAGGAGGTCCTGTCCCAGCAAGATGGCAAAGTCAGTTTGTATTTAGACAGTCAGCAGCAGCATCAGTATGAGGTTAGCATTGATATCACAGCGTTATCACATCGGGTTGCTTCACATGCGTTTGGCGTGACTCAAACTATCAATCACCGTACATTGGATACGGACAAGCTTGAAGCAGCAGGCATTCCAGCAAGTGCGCTTTGGGGTAAACTGCAACGAGGCAAAGACGTCTATACAGAAAATGGGCAGTTATTGCTGTCGGTAGATTATGTTCAGAATGAGCAACAGCGTACTAGAGTCGTCGTGGCAGGAGACAATGACACGCCAAGTTTACTTACGGATGCTGTCAAAGATGCTGATTTATTAGTTCATGAGGCAACTTATACTTCTGACCTGCTATCTAAAATGAAGTCTAAAATTCAAGCTAAAAATTCAAATTTTGATCCAATGCATAGCAGCGCTCAACAGGTCGGCAAGTTTGCCCAAGCTATCGGCGTTAATAATCTAATACTGACTCACTTTAGCGCCCGTTATCAGAGCTTTGACAATCCAAATAGTCGCACGCCTAATATGGGTCATATTCGCTTGGATGCAGAAAGTGCGTATCAAGGTAATCTTTGGCTGGCAGCGGATTTTGCTCAGTATGTGATCAATGGCGCAGCGGAAGTAGATGAGCAGTCGGATAGCCGCGTACAGTATTTAGGTTCTATATATAGTCAGTTAAGAATAAAATAGGCACAAGTATGATAACGTGCTACTGGTACAAATTTTACTCGCTTGCTGTGTGGCTGCGCCACTCCAGAGGCTTCGAAAAATTTATCCTAGTAGCACTGTATTCTTTCTAAAGTGAATCTGCTATATAACAATGGCACGCGGCAATAAGGAGTGATTTTTGAATAAAGCTGTAGGGCATGTTATCAATTAGTATATACACTCATTTTAAGTCTCTTAATCTAATTGACGACCCGCCTTAGCATTTTGTCTTAAGTATTTTAAAGTTGATTATCTGCAGCTTTTAACTGCGCTTGTCCTATCCAATATCGGCTAAATTGATACGCTATACGCCCCGAACGTCCACCACGCTCTGATGCCCATTGTAGCGCATCGGCCCTAATATCTTCGGGCAATCCGTTATCATTAACCTCAGTATCAATGTTGCTATCAATACTATTATCAACAATGCTCTCTGTTATTTGCGCTTGTTGTAAGCTTAAATAATGTTGAACAATTTGCAAATAGGTCTGCTGGTTCATTGGATAAAACGACAGCCATACGCCAAAGCGATCAGATAGTGATACAGTCTCATCAATAGTCTCATAAGGATTAACCTCATCAGTTTGACCATCATAAATATTGACGTTATCTTTCATCAGCTGTGGCAGTAGATGACGGCGGTTACTGGTCGCATAGACCAATAGCTTGTCTTGTTCGGAGTCCAGTGAGCCATCAAGGACACTTTTTAGGGTATGGTAGCTCTCATCTTGACCGTTAAATGACAAGTCATCACAGTACACCACATAGCGGCAATTACAGTCAGCAGGTAAGGCGTTGATGGCCGCGCGAATCTTATCTAGCACGAGTAAGTCATCACGGGCAATCTCAATAATGCGCAGTCCTTCGCTATGATAGGCTTGTAGCAGGGCGCGAATCAGCGATGATTTACCTGCGCCGCGTGTACCAGTCATCAACACGTGATTGGCCGGATAGCCTTTTAGGAACTGCCGCGTATTTTGTACCAGTTTCGATTTTTGCGTATCGATACCGTGCAAGTCATCTAAACTTAAAAATAAATTGACCACTAAGGGCTCTAAGTGACCAGTACGCCCACCAACCCAGCGATACGCCAGCTGCTCAGGGTCAATCTCAATAGTTGGGGTCACTTGCTGCTGTAAATACTGGCTGAGTAAATCCAGCAGTGGATCGGGCAGGGCGTAAGGGGATGATGGCTTAGATGAGGAAGACATAATGGCTCTTAATTAATTTATCGTTAATAAAAAATAAAATTTATGTTTAATAGTTCGGTAGCGGCTTTATAAGGGTTTGACTGTACCATGAAAAATAGTGCCAGTAATTCGTCCATAAAACAAGCCTCTAGCGCTCAACAGATTTTAAAAGAACAATCTGCCCTTCTATTACCGGCATTGACTACTGCGTTGGCAAAGTTGGGTTATGTTGAGATAGGCCAACAGCGTATTAGTCAGCAGGGAAATATTAAAACCAATAGCTATCAAGGCTTAACGCGCGCGCAGTACCCGAAATTTGGTAGCGTCATTATTAAGTGGCAACTTAACTCTGATAGTAACCATGACCCATTCAATAATCTCAATCATGAAATAGCTGTTTTGACTGCCTTAAATACATCACAAAAAAATAAGAATAATACCGTACCTATATTAGCTATAGCACAGCCAGTATTGGCTTATGATACTTTGCAAATAGAGATCTTTAAACAGAAACAACAGCTAACTATCCTGGTTGTGCCTTATTATAAAAATGGCAACTTGGCGCATTATTTACGCCAGCCATTAACAGATAAGCAAAAATATCAACTCATTTTTCAAGCCGCACATCTTATAGCCAATTTACATAAAATCGGTTGGCTACATAACGATATTAAACCCAGTAATATTCTGCTCAGTGAGCATCAAACATATTCTGCTGACAGTGAAATCGTAACGCCTAGTTTATTACTGACCGATTTTGCTTTAGCTGAACGTTTAGGTGAAGTAGCTAATAAATGCTTTGATCAAGAATGCTCGATAAATCCTGCTGGCACGCCCGCTTATCTCGCACCTGAACGCTGGCAAGGGCAAAATGCTACTGAGCAAAGTGATATCTATGCGTTTGGGATAATAATCTATGAAGTTTTAACAGGCACGCGCCCGTTTGAAATAGCGGCGCAAAGTAGTGAGCCGCTAAAAGATTGGGCGATACAACATTGTCAAAAGCCCATTCCATTACTGCCTATAGAATATCAACATTATCAGGCGATTATTGATAAGGCGTTGGCGAAACGGGTGGAGAGGCGGTATAAGAGTATGGAGGAAGTTTTGAGGGATTTGGAGAAATTGTATGCTATAGCTAGTATAGCTCTTGCAAAATACCAGCCCACTTGAGTGATAGGCATCTTTAAGTACTTACATCTAACATAGACCTTTAACAATGAAAAATCTAACCACAACGCTTAGCGTAATGCAGGAAAGCGTTGGATCATAAATATCATGAGTAGCAGCGCCACACTAGCGAAGGCAGCACCCACGAATCCCACGCTCGACAGCGAGATATGGGTGACGGCATAGCCTCCGAGCAGAGCACCGGTACCAATGCCTAAATTAATCATACCAGAGAACATCGACATCACTACGTCTTGAGCCTTTTCATCAATTATAATGACCTTAGCTTGGGTGCAAATCACCAGCAGCATGAGTGCGGCTCCCCAGAGTAAGGTAATCACACTCAGCGACCATATAGATTTAACCACCAACAACAGCGTGGCCATAGACAGTAACATCAGTACTGTAGATACCAACATTAGCTTCGTACTGGATTTATCACCCCAACGACTGAATATTACACTGCCAATCAGCCCAGCGCCACCGAATAGTAGCAGCACGAAGGTGACCAAGTTTTCGCTGATAGAACCGACCTGACGCATATAGGGTTCGATATAAGAGTAAGCGGCGTAGTGGGCAGTAAAGACCACAAAGCAGAACAAATACAGGCAGACCAATAAGGGGTTTTTGAGTAATTCTGGTACTTTTTTGACCGACCCATCAAACATACTTGGCAGGGTTGGCAATAGCTTTGCTTGTAGAACAAAAACTACAAAAGCAATCACACCAATGCCACCAAACGTGGTTCGCCAGCCAAACCATTGACCCACCAATCGTCCTATAGGAACACCCAGCACCATGGCCAATGATGTACCCGTAGCAAGGACACTAAGCGCCAGCGCCTTTTTACCTTCAGGGGCAACTCGCAGTATTATCGCCGCCGTAATTGACCAAAATATTGCATGTGATAAAGCAATACCAACTCGGCTGATTAGCAGTACTTGAAAACTCCACGCAAAAACCGACAGTACATGGCTGGCAATAAATACCACAAAAACGGCCAGTAGCAACCGTTTGCGCTCCAATTTACCGGTCAATAACATCAGCGGTAACGACATGGCAGCGACGATCCAGGCATAAAGCGTCAACATCCAACCCGTTTCTGCCGTGGTGATTGAAAAATCTTGGGCAATATCACTTAATAGCGCCACAGGGACGAATTCTGTGGTATTCACCACGAACGCACTGATGCCCATTAAGATCACTCTAAAATACTGAGTCCGCAGAGAGTCTGTACCCGCTTCGAGGTTGTGTTTCATAAAATCCAATAAAAGATTAATAGTAGAAAGTAGAGAGGTAACATGCGGGTTAGTATGTTCAGAAGGTTTACTTATCAAATGACAAACACAAAAAAACCTGCTTAATAGCAGGTTTAATTTGGTATATATATATAGTTTGAGACAAACGTTTAATTAAATAAACTCAAGTCACTATCGAAAAATGGTGGGGCTGGAGAGACTCGAACTCTCACACCTTGCGGCGCTAGAACCTAAATCTAGTGCGTCTACCAATTCCGCCACAGCCCCATTGTCGTTACTCTATCATCATTAATGTTTAAATTCAAACATCATTCAAATAGCTAACTGATTCGGTAGTGCGTCTCAGTGGTTGGCATTATATAGAGTTTGAATGGTTTGGCAAGCCTTTTACACAATTATTTTTGAATTATTCGCATTTTTTTGTACTTAATTTTATAAATATCTGATATTGCTAATTTTTTATATCAGTCTTTTTGCGTGTTTGGTTGCTCTTCTGCCTGACCTCCTGATATAGAAACATTCAGCTGCTGAAGCTTACGGGTCAGCGTATTGCGGCCCCAACCTAATAGATTGGCCGCGGCTATTTTTTTACCATCACTGTGATTAAGAGCAGCGATTAGTAATACGCGCTCAAACTCAGGCGCTGCTGTTTGCAAAATGTCCACTTCGCCTTTTTTTAGCGAATGCTCAGCCCAATCTGCCAATGCTTGCTGCCAGTTTGGGTTAGCAGACGGATAGGGCAGCGAAGCTGTCGGTTGTGAATGCATTGTGCTATTTGCTCCTGCAACCTGCGGAATAGCTTGTGACGGTGCTTGAGTGTTATTTTGACCATCAGATTGTTGCATAAAGCTTTGATGACTATGGACATTGGTGTTTAGGGTTATATTGGCATCAGCTAGCAACTCTGGCGGTAGATCCTCAGTTAATACGGTGTCACCAGTTGCCATGACCGTCAGCCATAAACAAACGTTTTCAAGTTGGCGAACATTACCGCGCCAGTCAAAGGCTTGCATAATTTGTAGGGCATTGCGATGTAGTTGTTTGGGAGCAGTGTTCATTTGCTCGCCTGCACGCTGCATAAAGTGGGTAGTTAGTTCTGCAATGTCTTCGCGGCGTGCCCGTAGTGGCGGCAGGGGCAGACGAATGACATTAAGGCGATAAAATAAATCTTCACGGAACCTGCCTTGCTGTACGAGGTGCTCTAGGTTTTGATGCGTGGCCGCAATAATGCGTACATCGACTTTGACCGGCAGCTGACCGCCAACACGATAAAACTCGCCATTGGCCAATACTCGGAGTAATCGTGTCTGCGTGCTAAAGGGCATGTCACCAATTTCGTCTAAAAATAACGTACCGCCATTTGCCTGCTCAAATCGACCTTGTCTTTGCGTGGTTGCGCCTGTGAATGCGCCTTTTTCGTGGCCAAATAGCTCAGACTCAATTAAATCATGCGGAATGGCTGCCATATTCAGCGCAATGAAGGGTTGCTGTTTACGCGGTGAATGCTGATGTAAGGCGCTGGCAACCAGCTCTTTACCCGTACCTGACTCTCCGGTAATCAGAACCGTAATCGGTGAGTGAGCCAAGCGTCCAACCGCGCGAAAGACGGTTTGCATGGCTTGTGACTGGCCAATAATGCCGCTGGGATTGTTATTGGCATTGCTATTAGTTTGAATATTAGAACTGCTGGCTGGCTTGTTATTAGATCTAGGTTGGCTTTCTTTTTTTGCGTTAGCTTTTATCTTAGAATCTGGTGTTAGTTCAGTATCAGTATTAGTTGTTTTATCATTCGTATTACCAGCTGGCTGATCATTAGTAGTTGGCTGCTTATTGATAGTGCTAGAGTTAATCGCTTTATAAATAGTTGCGACTGCATCATCTAAGTCAAAGGGCTTGGGCAAGTAGTCAAAAGCGCCCGTTTGATAGCTATTAATCGCTGAGGTCAGATCTGAATGAGCCGTCATAATAACGATGGGCAGATCAGGAAACTGCTTGTGTACCCAGTCACTGAACGATAGGCCATCCATTAGCGGCATGCGGATATCGGTTAAGATCACATCGGGTAGCTGGGAGGTGGGTTCGCGCTGCTGCAAGATATCGTTAAGACGCGTCCACGCTGCTTGTGCTTGCGTGAAGCTCACGACTTCAAGACCAGCATCGGCGAAGGTATCGGCTAATACCAAGCGTAGTGCCGCATCGTCATCGATGAGCCACAAGGTTGCGGGGTTTTCCCGAAGCACATTATCGCTAGTCGTTGTGGATAATTGGTGATTATTTTCAGAAGTAGGGTTAATGCTGTGGTCAGTCATATCTAAGCCTTAATGAGCTGTTAAGTCGGAGCTATTATTTAAAACTATAATTTAAAAGCCGCATTTAAGCGGTAGGTGCTGGCTGGCTAAATGGTAAATACACTGTAAAGCGCGTCTGACCGCTGACTGAGCTGACGTCAATCATACCATGATGTCGGTTGATAATATCTTGCACGATTGCCAATCCTAAGCCTGTTCCTGACGCACGGCTAGTCACCATGGGAAAGAATATCTGTCCGATAAGCAATGGGTCTATACCGCTACCATTATCAGTGATAGAGATTTGCAGGACTTGTTTGTGCTGCTGGCTACCAATGGTATGTTGAAAGGCGACTCGCGTTTGAATATGCAGCTTCGGCTGGTAGTTGCTGTCTGTTTGATAGTTATTGTTGTTCTTGACAAGGTTAGTCTGGGCAGGTGTGCTCTGAGCCATAAGTTCTTGCTGATATTCAGCCATTGATTCACAAGCATTATTGACCAGGTTTAAAAACACTTGAATTAATTGGTCTTTATCTGCGTTCAGCTCAGGCAATGATAAGTCATAGTCGCGCTCTAACGCAACTCTCGGGTACTGGCTGAGCACCAGTGTCAAAACGTGCTCAATGGGCTCATGAATATTCATCATTTGCCATTTTGGTAATTGATTGGAGCCAAGCAATTGACCGATAAGTTGGGTCAAGCGATCAGTCTCTGAAATAATGATATCGGTATAAGTGCGTAGTTTTTTTACGGTTGCTTGAAGGTTTTGATCCGTATTTGAGCTGGCGATAACAGTAGAGGTTGTAGGCATAGCAAAGTCACCAAACTTGACAAACTGTCGTTGTAACAGTTGTGCGGCCCCGCGAATGCCAGCCAGCGGATTTTTAATCTCATGAGCGACAGAGCGGAGCATGTGACGGGCAACGCTATATTGTTGTTGCCGTTGCTCCTCCTCTGAGATACGACTTTGGCGGTCTTTACCCCACATCTCGATGATAAAATAAGCCTGCTGCTGGTAGATGACGGGGGTTACGCTATAGTCAATGGACAACACTGCGCCACCGTTCAGCTGCGGGTTTATCGTATGGTCATGGTCAATAAAGGGCTGCTGATATTGCTTTGCTTGATTAAAGCGTTCGGTTAAAGTGCAGGTTTTATACCCATTAGCTAGCCTATCTTTATCTTTTTGCTCATTTAAATGGTCGTTATTTAGACTGTCGCTATCTATAATATTAGCGTTTTTTAGTGGTAATTCTTCAGGTGCGAGCAGTGCCAATATAGACTGATTTAATAATCGTACACGGCTGATCGCCAGTAACTGTTCAGCTTGGGCATTTAACCATATGATGGACAGATCATCATTGACCAATAAGATAGCGGTAAATAAATGTTGTGACATAAAGGCTAAGTCAGGAGTCGATTTAAAGGTTATGGGATCAGCTGTCATTGTAAACGCCTCATTGATGAGTAGATGCAGCGTAATATTTAACCATAAATCAACACATTAGCGCGTCAAAACTGGTGATTCTCACAAAAAAAACGTACAATGCGCTGAGCCAATTTATCTCTAGCAAGGTCAGCCATGCCCAAAACTTCTACCCAACCAGTCAATACCAACATAGCAACAGCGCTTTCAGCTTCAACAACGCCAAAAGATACTGCTACTATGTTCAATCCTGCGCAAACTCCAACGCTATCAGAGCAAAATACGACAGATAGTGTCCAGCCTTACCACCATAAAGCCAATCACAATCAAAACCGCAGCATCGCACAAAGTAGTGATGCAACTACCAGTGCGACAGCTTCTAGCCCGGCAACGGCCGCGCCAAAGATTGGTTTTGTGTCGCTTGGTTGCCCTAAAGCGTTGGTCGATAGTGAGCGTATTATTACTGAATTAAGCCGCGATGGCTATCAGGTCGCGAGCGACTATGAGGGCGCAGATTTAGTGGTAGTCAATACTTGCGGCTTTATTGAATCAGCCGTACAAGAGTCGCTAGATGCGATAGGGGAAGCCATCAGTAAGAATGGCAAAGTTATCGTCACCGGTTGCTTGGGTAAAGAGGCAGATAAAATCCGCACGATGCATCCTGCCGTATTGGCAGTGACCGGCGCGCACGCTTATGATGAAGTGATTAGAGCGGTCGCGTTGCATGTTCCTAAGCCGGATCGCAGTACCGATAAAGATTATAATCCTAAGATAGATTTGATTAATGAGGCGGGTATTAAATTAACGCCCAGTCATTATGCCTATTTAAAGATTTCAGAAGGCTGTAATCATCACTGCACGTTTTGTATTATTCCAAGTATGCGCGGGAAATTGGTCTCGCGCCCGATTGATAGTGTGATGAACGAAGCAATGGCGCTCAAGAACGCTGGGGTCAAAGAGCTGCTGATTATCTCGCAAGATACCTCTGCCTATGGGCTGGATATCAAGTATAAAACCAGTTTCTGGAATGGTATGCCTCTCAAGTCTAAATTTTATGACTTATGCCAAGCGCTAAATCAATTAGGCATCTGGGTGCGTCTGCATTACGTTTACCCGTATCCACATGTGGATAAAGTGGTTGAACTCATGGGCGAAAAGAAGCTTTTGCCTTACCTCGATATTCCATTTCAACATGCCAGTCATAGCGTCCTAAAGGCGATGAAACGCCCAGCCCATAGCGAAAATACCTTAGCGCGTATTCACGCTTGGCGCGCGATTTGTCCTGATATCGTGATTCGCTCAACGTTTATAGTCGGCTTCCCTGGTGAAACCGAAGAAGATTTCCAATGTTTGCTAGATTGGTTAGTTGAAGCGCGCCTTGATCGAGTGGGCGCTTTTACTTATTCAGAGGTTGAAGGCGCAGTTGCTAATGACTTGTCCAATCCAGTGCCTGAAGAAATTAAACAATCTCGTTATGAGCGTTTCATGGCGTTACAGCAACAGATATCCGCGCAAAAGCTGCAAGAGAAAATTGGTAAGACCTTAACGGTATTAGTTGATGAGATTGATAGCGAAGAGAATATCGCTATTTGTCGCAGCTATGCGGATGCGCCAGAAATTGACGGTCATGTCTATGTGGATGATATTACTCCCGCGGTACAAGTGGGACAATTTTTGACGGTTACTATTGATGATGCTAGCGAATATGACTTATTTGCTAGTTACAATCAGTAAAGAAATATAACCATTAGAGAAATATGATTACTATAAAAATATAGCCATTAAAGTATAACCATTATATGAGCAGACTCGCAATTCAATGTAAAGATTGCCCAATAGTGGGCAGTTTTTGCTACAATTAGCGAAATTTAACCTTTTTAGCAGGTCTTGGTCTATAGGCTAACTCTATTTGTGTTTTAACGATTTCTATTTGTATATTAATGACAATTACAATTCAATGATAACAAGGTGACCCCATGTCTGATAAAAATCCCCGTTACTCTCGTATATTGCTCAAACTCTCAGGCGAAGCCTTAGCTGGCGGTAAAGATATGGGCATTGATACTGAAGTACTAGACAAGATGAGCTTGTCTATCGCGCACCTGCGGGGTCTTGGAGTGCAAGTCGGCATCGTAGTCGGCGGTGGTAACTTATATCGCGGCGCGCAGCTACAAAAAGAAGGCCTAGTCGGCCGTGTTACCGGTGATCAGATGGGCATGCTAGCGACCGTCATGAATGGTCTGGCAATGCGTGATGCGCTTGAGCGCCGTAATATCAAAACGCGCTTGATGTCCGCCTTACCAATAGGGGAAGTGACCGAAAGCTATAGTAGCCGTAACGCTATTCGCTATCTTAAAAATGGCGAAGTTTGTATCTTTGTCGCAGGTACCGGTAATCCGTTCTTTACCACCGATACCGCTGCTTGTCTGCGCGGCATTGAGATTGAAGCAGGCTTGATTCTTAAAGCGACCAAAGTTGATGGGGTTTATGACAAAGATCCAAGCTTGCATGCTGATGCGGTCAAATATGATGGCCTGACATTTGATGAAGTGTTAGAGCAAAAATTGGGTGTGATGGATTTGACTGCCATTGCCTTATGCCGCGAACACAACGTGCCGTTACAAGTTTTTGATATGACCAAGCCCAATGCATTGTTGAATGTCATTATGGGTGAAAACGAAGGCACACGCGTTTATCATTGATGCCACGCTATAATTTGTGATAAAAAATCAACCTCCATTAACACCGAACAGTAATGAATATTATCGGGAACGATAAATAAGGACACGTAATGATTAAAGAGATTAAGCAAGACGGCGAAGCGCGTATGCAAAAAACGTTAGAAGCGCTTGAAAGTACCTTTAGTAAAGTTCGTACTGGGCGCGCGCATCCAGGCATGCTGTCAGGCGTGATGGTTAGTTACTATGGTTCAGATACACCGCTAAACCAAGTCGCTAGCGTCAACGTTGAAGACTCACGCACGCTATTAGTACAACCATTCGACCGCACTATGGTACAAGCGATAGATAAAGCCATTCGTGAAGCAGATTTGGGTTTGAACCCCATGACTGCGGACGTTATCCGTGTACCTATGCCAGCCTTGACAGAAGAAACCCGCCGCGATATGCAAAAGCTAGCACGTGGTGAGGCCGAAAACAGTCGGGTTTCTATCCGTAATATCCGCCGAGATATGATGAATAATATCAAGGACCTAGCCAAAGAAAAAGAAATCTCAGAAGACGATGAACATCGTGCTAGTGATGATATCCAAAAAATTACGGATAAGTTTATCGAAACCATCGATAGCCGTCTGAGTAAAAAAGAAACTGATTTGATGGCAGTATAAGCAGTCACTTTATTTCTGTCATAATTTTTAAGCGGATGGCCAGTAGTGTGATGCTATTGGCTGTTTGTCGTTGCGACATTTAGATTGGATAACTAGGGCGTGTTGAACATTCACAAATAAGCACTGCTGATAGCTAAAAGTGTTCCAGACAAGAGCTATGCTCGCAGTTGGACAGGACTCTTTTTTGCCGCTACTTTGCCAAAACTATCCGCTTAGAATGACTAAACTAGATACTTTTGACTTTGAACCGCCTAAAAAATAGTCGCTGTCAGTGCTATGATCGAATGTTCAACACGCCCTAAACGCAAGGGTCGTTATCTCCCGTAATACCATATGTTTATGATAAGTTTGTGAAATTTAGAATAGGGGCTTTTTAAAAGTCTAAACGCGCGTTATTATAAAAAATATGACTTCCTAAGTCGTTAACACTAACAAACTTACCTCAATAATAAGCAGTATAGTCCATGTCAATTTCCCCTCCTTTGGCTCCTTTCCTTGTCCCTCGCCATATTGCCATCATTATGGATGGCAATAACCGTTATGGTAAAGCCAATGATTTAGGTAAAGGCGAAGGCCATGTTGCCGGCAAAGATGCTTTAGATCCTATCGTCGAGTACTGTCTTGATGCCGGAATAGAGGTGTTGACTGTATTTGCATTTTCAAGTGAAAACTGGCAACGTCCACCGAGTGAGGTGGCGTTACTCATGCATTTATTAGCCTTGACTATTAACCAGCAAATGCCGCGTATGCAGAAGTACCGTATTCGGCTGCGTTTTGTTGGTGACCGCAGCCAACTTACTGCTGACTTGCAAGAGTTGATGGCCGATGCCGAAGCCAAAACAGCTCATTTTGACGCAATGTCACTGGTGATTGCCATCAGCTATAGCGGTCAGTGGGATATCGCTCATGCCGCTCAACAGCTTGCGCAGCAAGTACAAGAGGGGCAATTACGTGCAGAAGATATCGATAAAAATATGCTTGGACAGTATGTACAATTGGCAGATGAGCCAGCAGTAGATATGTTAATACGTACTGGCGGCGAATACCGCCTTTCCAACTTTTTATTGTGGCAATCCGCATATGCTGAGCTTTTCTTTACTCAAACGCTATGGCCAAACTTCGAAACAGCAGAGCTTAAAGCGATGGTAGCAGATTTTTGCCAACGTCAACGCCGCTTTGGCAAAACCAGTGAGCAGATAGAGACACAGACTTCATAATCATTAAATTAATAATCATTAGAACAATATTTGATTTAAATAAGCCGAACTAAGTAGGGTTAACTGGTATCAATGAGCTGTTAGCGATTAACTGTTATAATGCATTTTTGACCAGATTTTTCTCATTATTATAAGGCTCGATAAGTATGTGGCAACGGATTAAAACGGCAATCATCTTAATTATTATCGTTGGTATTGCACTGTTTGCGAGCCAAACACCTATTCTTTTTGCGCCCTTGTTGGCAATTGGCGTTACCATTGCTGCCCATGAATGGACAAAACTGATGCCAAAATGGCGTCTGCCGGCACGTTTTGTGGTATTAGTACTGGCGGTAACCCTAGTTTCACTGATGTTTGAAGTGACTTGGGTGTTTTGGTGGGCGGCGTCATTGGTAATATGGCTAATGGCCCTGTCTTGGGTTGGTAAATTCCCAACACATACCAATTGGTATGGTAAGCAGCTGGCACTGATGGGCGTGGTTATCCTAACTGCATCCATCACTGCGATGTTTTACTTGTGGCAACTGTCGCCATGGTGGCTACTGTATGTATTCTTGCTAGTCTGGTGTGCCGACAGCGGTGCTTACTTCGTTGGGCGTAAGATCGGTCGGCGCAAAATGGCACCGAACGTCTCGCCTAATAAAAGTATGGAAGGACTGGCGGGCGGGCTTGTTACAGGTTTGCTGGTGGTTATCGCTATTAGTGTCTTTAAGCTACAACTGACTGGTGTGGCTCTAGTTGCTTTTGTCATTTTATCAGCGCTGACGATTTTGGTATCGGTACTTGGGGACTTATTCGAGTCGATGCTTAAGCGTCGCGCTGGGGTCAAAGATTCAGGCACTTTTCTACCGGGACATGGCGGAATACTTGATCGTATTGATTCACTGTTGTCTGCGACTCCGATATTTGCACTTGGCTTTTGGGGTCTACAACAGTTGGGTTTATTGGTCGTTTAAACTCAAACACTTCTCAGTTTTTAACACGCTTTAGTTTTTTGAAATTTGAAAGTAACTTAGTCTTTTTTATCCTTGCTTATACGCTGTTTATCATAGGTATGCTTTTCACTTTTCACTTTTTATTATTTATTCTCTTCATTTTTTGATGATATCTTTCATAAAATTATAGGCACGAATGATTATGACGCAACGCATCGCTGTACTAGGCGCAACCGGCTCTATTGGCGATAGCACGTTGGCAATTTTGGCGGCGCAACCTCATAACTACGAGGTTTACGCGTTATCAGGCTATCAGCGCTTAGATAAGCTGTTTGCGCTCTGTCAGCAGTTTACGCCCCAGCGTGTTTGCGTTCCTGTGACCGCCGTCGATGATTTTGCGCAGCGGCTCAGTGAGGCAAGTCTGCGTATCGATGTAGTAGGCGGAGCGGCAGGTCTAATAGATATTGCCGCCGACTCGCAAACAGATACTGTGGTCGCGGCTATTGTCGGCGCGGCAGGCTTGTCGTCCACATTAGCGGCAGCGCGTGCTGGTAAGCGTATCTTGCTGGCCAATAAAGAGGCGCTGGTCATGGCAGGACAAGTGATGATTGAGGCCGTGAAGACCCATCATGCCACTTTGCTGCCGATTGACTCTGAGCACAACGCTATTTTTCAGTGTTTGCCAGCCTCTATTCAACAGGATAATACTCAGATTCATAATCAGAGACACGGTGTGCGCAAATTATGGTTAACTGCTTCTGGCGGGCCATTTTTGAATCAATCTTTTACCCATATGCAACAAGCAGGGGTAGCCGAAGCGATCAAGCATCCGAACTGGTCTATGGGGCAAAAGATATCCGTTGATTCTGCAACTATGATGAATAAAGGCTTAGAGTTAATAGAAGCCTGTCATTTATTCGATCTGCCAGAAGATAAGATAAATGTGGTTATTCATCCACAAAGTATCATCCACTCAATGGTAGAATATAGCGATGGCAGCTTCTTAGCGCAGCTTGGCAGCCCAGATATGAAAACCCCAATTGCCCATGCGCTAAGCTATCCTGAGCGTATCGAGAGTGGCTCACAACCGTTAGACTTATATGCGCTCAGTCATTTAGAATTTATTAAGCCGGATTTGCATAAATTTGCCTGTTTGCGTCTTGCGCGTCAAGCGATGCAAGCAGGAGCTCAGGCGACTATCGTGCTTAATGCAGCCAATGAAATGGCAGTAGCAGCGTTTTTAGCCGGACAAGTCCGCTTAACGGATATTGCTGATATTAATGAGCAAGCGTTGAGTGAAGTACCAGTAGCAAAGTTGAGCACGGCTGCAGATATTGAAGATATTTTAGCCATTGATGCGACAGCCCGACGTTACACCGATGCTATTATTGCAAAAATGGCGTAACCCAATTGAGAGCAATTTAAACGAGAAACAGTGATGACGTTCTTATTAACGCTACTAGCGGCAATTTTTGTTTTAGGTCCACTGATTGCTTTACATGAGTGGGGTCACTATATCGTGGCGCGGCTGTGTGGTGTTAAAGTGCTGACCTATTCTATCGGTTTTGGCCCTAAGCTTACCGGTTGGACCAGTAAACGTAGCGGTATCGACTATCGTATTTCAATGCTGCCGCTTGGTGGTTACGTCAAGATGCTCGACGAGCGTGAAGGTGAAGTTGCAAAGGATGAACAGCATTTAGCATTTAATCGTCAACATCCGCTGAAGAAAATAGCGATCGTTGCTGCCGGTCCTATTATGAACTTTATTATCGCTATAGGGCTGTTTTGGGTATTGTTTATGACCCCATCTGAGCAGCTGGCGACTAACATTGGACAGGTATTACCAGATACACCCGCAGCTATGGCACAGTTACCGGTTGGTGACAAGGTGGTCGCCATTGACAGTCATGAAGTACAGACTTGGGAAGAAATTAACTACCGCCTCGCTGGACGCATGGGTGAGACAGAAAATGTCAGTGTCACTTTGCAGTCACCTTCAGCCTCTGTTGAAAATCTAAAAACTTATCAAGCGCCTGTTACCAGCTTTATGCAAGGGGATGCACAAGGTAAGGATCCCATAAGCAGCTTTGGTATGTTGCCGTGGCAGCCACAAATTGCACCTGTCGTTGGTGATTTGTCAGCTGATGGCGCTGCTATTCTTCAAGGTCTACAAGTCGGCGATCGTATCACGGCTATTAATGATACTCCAGTGACCGATTGGATTAGCGCCACTCGAATCATTCGGGACAGCCCCGAGGTTTTGTTAAACTTTACTGTGCTGAGGGATGATAAACTCGAACAGTTACAAATTATGCCGCAAGGTAAAAAAGACAATTTGGGTAACGACTATGGGCAAATTGGTGCTATGGTTGCACAAACTGACATTACTATTCCGGATGCGTATAGAACCACGGTAGTTTATGGTCCTGGTGAAGCCTTGATCAAGTCGTTTAAAAAGACTGAACAACTTGCCGTGATGACGGTAAGCTCGATGGGAAAAATGCTTTCAGGAACGATAGGTATTGATAATTTATCTGGGCCCATTACTATTGCTAAAGTTGCCAAACAGAGTTTTGATATTAGCTGGGAGATGGTATTATCTACTGCCGCCTTGATCAGCTTGAGCCTTGCGGTACTCAATCTTCTCCCTATTCCGATATTAGATGGCGGTCATATTGTCTATTATCTGATTGAGCTTATCCGCGGTAAGCCGTTATCCGAAGGTATACAAATAGCAGGTTTAAATATCGGTTTACTCTTGCTGGCAGGTTTCATGGTGTTAGCGATTGGTAATGATATCAGTCGGCTGTTTTGATTGCACGATACCTGTCTAACAGAGTAAGATGTGATGCACTAACGTCTACAAGGTGCTAGCGTTCTGATTATGTAGGTAATACGCTGGTGTGACTACTATACTAATGGCAATTTTTAGTTTATTTTATGATACGTTTTATATAAAGTGTCTTGAGTCTCCCATGACTGAGTCAAAGACTTCTCAATAATCGGGCTAGACAACCAGTACTTTTTACCTTAACTTAAGCAAGTTTTTTATTGACGGATAGTGTTTATGCGTACGCCTTTATTTATGAGCGCGGCTGGGTTGCCATTAGTGGTAGCGATGATGAGTGTGTCGGCACAGGCCGCAGACTTTGTGGTAACCGATATTGGCTTTACTGGTCTACAACGCCTAACCGCGGATAGTCTTTATCCGGTCTTGCCTGTTTCGGTAGGTGATACGGTTACTGATAGCAATCTGGCGGCCAGTATTAAAGCACTGTATGCCACCGACAATTTTGCCAATATCCAAAGCCGTGTTGAAGGCAATCAGCTGCGTTTTGAGGTCGTTGAACGTCCGATTATTGCCGAAGTGAACTTTGATGGCAATAAACTCATCCCTAAAGAAGGGCTTGAGGAAGGGCTAAAAAACGCCGGTTTATCAGTTGGGGATTTGCTTAAGCAGTCGACGCTACAAGGCGTGGCCAATGAGCTACAGCAGCAATATATCAGCCAAGGCTATTATAATAGTGATATCGAAGTTGACCAAACGGTGCTTGATGGTAACCGGGTCAAATTAGACGTGCGCTTCGTCGAAGGCAAGCCAGCAAAAGTGGTCGATATTAATATTATCGGCAATAAGCATTTTAGCGATTCTGAGATTAAGGACGTATTTGCTGTAAAAGAATCCTCATGGACTCGTCTGTTGTCTAAGTCTGATCGTTATGCCAAAGAAAAGCTGGCCGCCAGTTTAGAGAACTTAAAAGCGCTATACCAGAATGATGGTTACGTGCGCTTTGTTGTTGATAACGCTGTACTTAATATCAGTGAAGATAAGCGCAGTGTCTTTATTGAAATCAGTCTAAATGAAGGTGAACAATATCAATTCGGTGAAGTCAATTTCTTAGGTCAGCCAACATTTGATATTAATGAGCTAACAGAGCTGGTCACTTTTGCGCCAAATGAGCAGTATTCACAAGCCAAGCTTGATGCCACGACCGCAGAGCTCAAAAGCCGTTATGGTAATGAAGGTTACTATTTAGCTCAAGTTCGCCCAGTACCGCGCATTAACGATGATACTAAAGTGGTTAATGTTGATTACTATATCGATCCTGCACGACCTATCTATGTACGCCGTATTAACTTTAATGGTAATTTAGGTACCCAAGACGAAGTGCTACGCCGTGAGATGCGTCAATTAGAAGGCGCACTTGCTTCTAGTGAGAAGATCCAACTGTCACGCACACGTTTGATGCGCACAGGGTTTTTTAAAGGCGTTAACGTAGATGTCAAGCCCGTACCCAACCAACCCGATCAAGTCGATATCAATTATACCGTTGAAGAGCAACCCTCTGGTAGCTCAACCATCGCTGCGGGTTACTCACAAAGCGGCGGTGTTACCTTTCAGTTAGACCTTACTCAAAACAACTTTATGGGTACCGGTAACCGGGTCAAAGCGGCGTTATCACGTTCAGAGACCCGTGATTCTTATAGCTTAGGTTATACAGATCCGTACTTCACTGAAAATGGGGTATCGCAAGGTATCAGTGCTTATTACCGTGAAACCAAATACGATGATAGAAACGTCAGTAACTATGTGACTGACTCCTACGGTGGTACGCTGAACTACAGCTATCCGGTTGATGAGACCAAACGCGTTAGTGCGGGTCTCAATATTGACCAAACCTCAGTTCGTGGTGGTAGTCGGCTAGGGGTATCCAACGTTCAGCAGCTAATTGATGATGGCGGCTCATCTACTCCCTTTGACAATGGTCGTACTGGTTTTAAAAATGATTACAATACCTATAACCTACTATTTGGCTGGGATTATAGTACTTTAGACCGTCCAGTATTCCCGACCAAAGGTATGAGCCATACTGTCGATGCGACCATTGGTCTTGGTGATACCAGTTATCAGAAGCTTATATATAGTGGCAACCTGTATTATCCTATCTACAAAGATTGGGTTGCACGGGGTTATGGCAAGCTTGGCTATGGTAATGACTTGCCCTTCTATGAGAATTTTTACGCTGGGGGTTATGGTTCCGTACGCGGTTATGAGTCTTCTACGCTTGGTCCAAGATCACAAAGTTATAATGATGCAATAGATCCAGATCCTCTTGTGCGCTATAAAGACGAAGAGGTTGGTGGTAATGCGCTAGTCAGCTTTGGTACTGAGCTAATCTTGCCGATGCCATTTAAAGGGGATTGGGCCGATCAAGTGCGTCCGGTACTGTTCGCTGAAGGCGGTCAAGTATTTGATACTACTGACAAAGAAGATCGTAACTTTATTGATCCAGCTGGCAATGCTACTACCAACCCAGACGGCAGCCCTGTAAAGTTATTGACTCAGGATAATAACTTGCGCTTTAGTGCCGGTGCGGGTGTTACTTGGTATACCCCTATTGGACCTATTTCATTAAGCTATGCGGTACCGATTGGTGATAAAGAAGGCGATGAGACTGAGAAAGTTCAGTTCCAGATCGGTAGCACGTTCTAAGTTAGATTAATGATTTAGTGTTACTTCGGTTATATCATTTTAATGGGCTGCCAAGCTGAAATTTTAGCTTGGCGCTGGTGCCATTTTTATTACTCATATTAGTCTTAGCTATGATAACGATTGAGCAACTTCTCTTCCAAATTGAGCAGCGCCAGCCAGTATTGAATAAAGCTGAGCTCAGCCCTGCGCAGCTGTGTGTCAGCTTAAATGGTGTTGGTAGCTTAACTGATGCTAATGATATGCAGCTGAGTTTTTTAGCCGATCCTCATTATATATCGAGTCTGGCTAACAGTCAGGCCGGGGCCGTACTGGTCACTGAGCAATATCGCGCGCAAGTACCAGAAGCGTCTTTGGCATTGGTGGTGGCAACGCCTTATTTGGCTTATGCCAGTGGCAGTCAGCTGTTTGCACGAAGCTCATCTGCCAGCGGTATTCATCCTAGCGCAGTGATTGCTGATAGTGCGGTGATTGGTCAGGATGTTAATATTGGGCCTTTTTGTGTGATTGGTGAGCAGGTACAAATTGGCGCGCGCAGCTTTTTGAATTCTCACGTAGTTATCGAAGCGCATACCAATATCGGTACTGACTGCGTCTTTGAGTCACAAGTAGTAATAGGGCATGATTGCAGCATCGGTAGTCATGTTCGGTTGCATGCCGGAGTAAGTATAGGGAGTGAGGGCTTTGGCTTTGCGCCAACGCAGAATCCTAGTGTTCATGGCTGGGAGCGTATTGCCCAGCTTGGCCGTGTGATCATCGGTGACCATGTACGTATTGGTAGTAACACCTGTATCGACCGCGGTGCCATTGAAGATACTGTGATTGGCAACCATGTTATCATTGATAATTTGGTACAAGTGGCGCATAACGTACGTATCGGTGATGGCACCGCTATCGCTGCAAACACAGGTATTGCTGGCAGTACGACTATTGGTAAGCGTTGTATTATTGGCGGTGCTGTCGGTATTACCGGTCATGTTGAGATTACAGACGATGTTACTTTATCGGGTATGACCATGGTGACTAAATCGATTAAAACTGCCGGTTCTTACTCTTCAGGTACGGCAGCGATGCCAACAGCTAATTGGCGCCGAGCAGCCGTACGCTTTCGTCAACTTGGTCGTAACTAGTTTTATCAAGATTAGCCCTATTATAATTAGCCATATAACGATTAATGCTATGGCAAGCGAATAAAAAATGCATAAAACAAAAGGTATGTTCATAACAACATACCCTATTGGTATTAAAAACAAGCAACAGTAGCCTATAAACCAACAGCCTATAAAAATAGCAAGGAAGCGCCGTTATGAGCAGCATAGATATTGATACTTTAACCGATGAAGACCTAAAAGCCTTGTCTAAACAAGGTCTGACGTTACCGTTAACTTATGATACGCTCAAACATTATTTGCCGCATCGCTATCCTTTTATGCTGGTAGATAAAATCACGGCTTGTAAGCCTGGCGAATGTATTACTGGCATCAAGAACGTTACCATCAACGAAGAGTTCTTTAATGGACACTTTCCTGATGAGCCGATTATGCCAGGGGTATTGATGGTAGAGTCAATGGCACAAGTCTCAGGCGTACTGGGTTTTATTAGTGCGGGACTGACCGCAGAAGATGGTTATTTGTATTTGTTTGCAGGCGTTGATAAAGTTCGCTTCAAACGGCGAGTAATTCCTGGTGACCAGCTGGTTATTCGTGCAAAGACTGTTATGCAAAGGCATGGCATTTATAAGTTCGACTGTACTGTCCATGTCGAAGATGAGCTTGCTGCTAGTGCGCAAGTGATGATTGCTCGCCAAGAGCAATAAGCGTCTTATAATTGCTAGTAATGAATAACATAGTTTTTATCGCAATAACTGGATTACAATAACTGGTGATAAAAGCTAGCGCTAATTATCACTTGATATAAGAAAATAATTGATATAAACAACAATGTCATTCACATTATTAGTTATTAGATTCACTTCATTAATTGTTAGAACACTTAATCATAAGTATTTTTTTTTACCATTTACTCGCATTAGATGATACAAAGGCCCACATTATGAGTCAGATCCATCCCACAGCACTCATCTCACCGTCCGCTACGATTGATGACACCGCAACTATCGGACCTTATTGTATTGTCGGTGATGAGGTGACAATTGGCGCACATACAATTTTGCATCGGCATGTGGTAGTGACCAAGCTAACTCGTATTGGTGAACACAATCAGTTTTATCAGTTTGCTAGTATCGGTGAAGACTCGCAAGATTTGAAATATGCTGGCGAGCGTACCTGGCTTGAGATAGGCGACCATAATACTGTCCGCGAGGCTTGTAGCTTGCACCGCGGAACGGCTCAGGATAAGGGGCTGACCAAGATTGGCAGTCATAACCTGCTGATGGTAAATACCCATATTGCTCATGATTGCTTGATTGGTGATCACAATGTATTGGCTAATAATGTCGGTATTGCAGGACATGTTATTATTGGCGATCATACGATTATAGGTGGTAACTCAGGTATTCATCAGTTTTGCCGAGTTGATGACTACAGCTTAGTAGGTGGTGCCAGTTTAATTTTAAAAGATGTAGCCGCGTTTACTATGGTGTCGGGAAACCCAGCAGGTGCGCATGGTCTTAATATAGAAGGGATGCGTCGCAAGGGATGGTCTCAACCGACCATTGATATGCTACGCCGAGCTTATCGCATTATTTTTAGATCGGGTCTGACTACGGTCCAAGCACTTAGTGTTTTACAAGAAGATCTGTTACCAAAAGAGCCGAAAATCCAATTACTTATCAACTCTCTTGAGCAGAGTAAACGCGGTGTTGTCCGCTAAAAAATACTACCACTTTTCTTATGATATAAGGAAGTATGTGTTACCTTAAAAACCATAACTATTAGTTATGGTTTTTTGTCTTTATGACCACTTGACTTTTTAGACCGCTTAGCAGAGACTGATTGTCTATAAAATTGTAAACAATTCTTTCTTAATGTTGCTGGGTACGTTACGTTACATTACATATTGATAGATAGTTTGAACAATTAAATACTATTTATAATTATAAGCTACGAGTGCTAGCAACAGTGAGGCAAGTACAAGGAAGGCAAAATGGCTAATAATAAACAGGATCATGCGCAGTGGAGCTCAAGCTTTGGCTTTGTGCTTGCAGCAGTAGGGTCAGCAGTTGGTTTGGGGAATATTTGGAAGTTTCCTTACATGGTCGGGGAAAGTGGCGGTTCAGCTTTTGTTATCGCTTATTTGTTTTGTATTGCATTGGTTGGTTTTCCGGTACTGGTTGCCGAATGGTTAATCGGTCGCCGTGGGCAAAAAAACCCCATTAATACTTTCACAGATGTGGCAGCAAGCGAAGGTAAATCACGCAGCTGGGGAATTGTCGGTGTAACCGGTATTTTAGGCGGTTTCTTAATTCTATCCTTCTATAGTGTCATCGGTGGCTGGGCGCTTAATTATGTTACCAAAATCGGTACTGGTAGCTTTGTCGGACAAGATAGTGATACGGTTGGCGCCACCTTTGATGCCATGCTGGCTTCAGCCGGTACGTTAACTATTTGGCACACAGTATTTATGGCAATAACTGCGCTGATTGTCGGTATTGGTGTGACTCGCGGTATCGAAACCACGGCTAAAGTACTGATGCCACTCTTAGGCCTCATTCTATTCGTCATCGTCGGTTATAACGTAATAAATGGGGGCTTTGGTGAGGCAGTTAATTATTTATTTGCCCCTGATATGAGTAAATTAACGGGTGATGTTATGTTAGCGGCATTAGGCCATGCCTTCTTTACGCTCTCTATTGGTATGGGTATTATGGTTGCTTACGGCTCTTATTTAGACCGTGAAGTAAACCTACTCAAAACAGCACGTACAGTGGTGATTTTAGACACGGTCATTGCCCTAGCCGCTGGGTTAGCTATTTTCCCAATTATCTTTAATAATGGTCTTGATCCCGCTGCAGGTCCTGGGCTTATCTTTGTCAGCTTACCGATTGCCTTTGGTAGCATGACTGCTGGTACTCTCATCGGTACTTTGTTCTTTTTATTAATTACCTTTGCAGCATTGACCTCATCGATATCTTTACTTGAGCCAACTGTTGAGTTCTTAGAAGAGCGGACACCAATGAGTCGTACCGTATCAACCATTGTTGCTAGTACTGTCATTTGGCTATTAGGTATCGCAGCGCTATTATCATTTAATCTATGGTCTGACTTTACTATCATGGGTAACGGTATATTTGATGCGTTAGATAAAATTACTAGTAAGTTCTTATTGCCATTGACAGGTCTTGCGGGGATTATCTTCTTTGCTTGGAGAATGGATCAGCGTACCATTCAACAAGAGCTTGGCTTATCTAATGGGGCTTGGCAGATATGGCAAGTTGTCGCTAAGTTTGTCGCGCCAATCGCTATTAGCGTAGTGTTTGTTACTACGCTACTAGGTTAAAATAGCTAAGATTAGGCTAAACTATTTGTAGTGTTGAGTGGAAAAAACTGACGTTAACGATTACGCGTAATAAAAAGGGCTTAAGATTATCTTAAGCCCTTTTTGTATTTTGAAGGTTATAAAAGCGATTACTATTCTTTAGTAGTAAAGGCTAGCTTTAAAATGAGTAGTCATTAGCATAAATTAATCAGAGTAAAGTAATTAACGTAAGTTAAGCTCGGGAACCGTTTGCCCACGCTTGCTATAAAAATCACTAACAAACGCATCAAAGTTATCTTGTTCAATGGCTTCTCTGATACCTATCATCAAACGCTGGTAGTAGCGTAAGTTATGAATGGTCCCCAGCTGCGCGCCCAGCATCTCTTTGCATTTATTAAGATGATATATATAAGCGCGACTAAAATTTTGGCAAGTATAACAATCACATTCTGGGTCTAGCGGACGTTCGTCATGACGATATTGGCTATTGCGAATGCGTACTACACCGGCGTTATCTAGATTACCAGTAACAAAGTAGTGACCATTACGCGCGTTACGAGTTGGCATCACACAGTCGAACATATCCACCCCGCGTCGCACGGCCTCGACGATGTCCTCAGGCTTACCCACACCCATCAGATAGCGTGGTTTATCCGCTGGCATCGCATCTGGAATATAGTCTAAGACATCCATCATCTCGTCTTTAGGTTCACCAACAGACAGACCGCCTATCGCGTAGCCATCAAAGCCAATTTCTAATAAACCGTCAAGCGACTGCTGACGCAAATCAGCATACATACTGCCTTGGATAATACCAAATAGAGCATTGCTGCTGCCAAGGTTTTGATGCTCATTAAGACAACGCTGACCCCAGCGTAGTGATATTTCTAAAGATTTCTTTGCCTGATCGTGAGTGGCTGGATAGGGCGTACACTCATCGAATTGCATGACGATGTCTGAATTTAAACTGTATTGAATTTGCATAGACTTTTCAGGCGATAAAAATACCTTTGCGCCATCGATAGGAGATTTAAAGTGCACGCCTTCTTCGGTAATTTTACGGGTCGCGCCTAGGCTGAATACCTGAAATCCGCCCGAATCCGTTAAAATTGGCTTATCCCAATGCATAAACTTATGCAGACCACCGAACTTATCGATGACCTCAGTGCCCGGCCGCAGCCATAAATGAAAAGTATTGCCCAAGATGATATCAGCACCGATAGCCTCAATATCCCGTGGGAGCATGCCTTTGACTGTGCCATAAGTGCCAACGGGCATAAAGGCAGGGGTTTGTACCTCACCATGATTGAGATGGACCGTACCACGGCGCGCGCGCGTTTCACCGCTGGCGGTTTTATGTAGGGTAAATTGCATATGGTAATCACTATTTAAGCTATGAAAATGGCGCTAATTATAGCACTGCTAGGTATTTTTTTGGACATGGATATTAGTAGGGTAGCCCATATCAATAAAGTCTGACTTCATTCACTTTTTTATCCTATACTTAAAAGACACAGACAAACCAGTTGGTTGATTGGTAAAGTAAAGAATTGACTGCCTTGTAAGTAAAGTAGTAACTAAACCCCACTCTCAACTATCATAATTTTTGGCGTAGGCTGTGGCTTTAGCCCAGCGTTTTTGGCAAATGGTTACGATTGACTGGGCTAAAAGCGCCAGCCTACGATAGCCTATATTAAGTTGAGAGTCGCGTTAACTAACTAAGATATTAATTAACCAAAGTGTTCATTAAATTCATTATTAACTAGTTACAGTACTAAAAGCGCCATTCGAATGGAGAGACAGGCTATGAAGACCGCTATTTATCCACTGCTTGGCAGTTTATTGTTGATATCAGGAGCTGCCATGGCAACCGAAGAACCTAACTATACGATTTTGGCGCAAACCGAAGACTTTGAGCTGCGGCGCTATGATCCACAAATCGTCGCGCAAACATGGGTAACAGGTGACCAAGATGCTGCCAGTCGGCAAGGGTTTAAGACCTTAGCCGATTATATTTTTGGTAACAACACAGCAGTAAATGGTAGTAGTAGTAAAATCAGTATGACCGCACCCGTGATGATGCAGCCACAAGGTGCTAATGATGGTCCTGCTAGCAATAAAGATAACAAGTCACAAAAAATTGCGATGACCGCGCCCGTGAGTATGCAACAATCCAATGGTAAGTGGCGGGTAAAATTTATCATGCCAAGTCGTTACACCCTGCAAACGCTGCCCAAACCAAACAACCCAGACATCACGATTACAGAGCTGCCGGTTAAAACTTATGGTGTCATTAAGTTCTCGGGGTTGGCTGGCACTAAAAAGGTTGCAGAAAAGACAGAAACGCTGCGCTCATGGATGCAAAGTCAAAAATTAACTGTAACCGGTTCCCCTGAGCTGGCACGTTATAACCCACCGTGGACGTTACCGTTTATGCGTCGCAATGAGATTATGATTCCCTATCAGAAAAAGTAATGCTTTAGGTTCTTCAAGCTTGGTTTTTTAACATTTTAGCGCAGAAGTCCCCTACCTCTAAGGTAGTGGGGTGAATGGGTCTTGACAAAATCTCGCTTAGTTGCTAAATTCTACTTAAGGAACAGCATTTCAGACCTTTAGAGCAATCTAATAACATCATCGTTAGTCTGTCACCGAATTGCTTAAAAACAGCAATAATGTGAACCCTCGGTGCGAGGGGGATAGCTCGGTAAACTTGCCTAACCGCTATTGCAGAACATCGCAAATAAGTATGGGTATTACCCAAGAAACTCCTATCTCTTAGGTAGTGGGTAGTTCATTAAGTACATTGTACTAAATCATATCAGTAAAATTAGCCCACAAAAAAAAGACCGCTTAAGCGGTCTTTTTTATCTTATTGCCAATGACTACTAATACACTTCTATTAAAAATCCGCTTGGCTTTTTTGCTCGCGGATAATGTTTAGCATCCGGCGTAATGGTTCAGCAGCGCCCCATAACAGCTGATCACCAACCGTAAACGCACCTAAGTATTCACCACCCATATTTAGCTTACGCAAGCGACCGATTGCCACGGTCAATGTACCGGTGACTGCCACTGGCGTTAAGCGGTTCATGGTCGCTTCTTTGTCATCTTCGACCACATCTAGCCATTGGTTACCGCTGTTTTTCAGTGCCGCTTCAATTTCTTCTAATGGAATGTCTTTTTTAAGCTTAATGGTTAAGCCTTGCGCGTGACAGCGCATCGCACCGACGCGTACACACATACCATCAATTGCAATATTGTCTGCTCCTGAATTGCCAAGGATTTTGTTGGTTTCAACGCCGCCTTTCCATTCTTCGCGTGACTGTTTGTTTTCCAGTTGCGAGTCAATATATGGGATTAAGCTACCGGCTAATGGCACACCAAAATACTGCTTAGGAAAATCCTCTGAGCGTTGAGTCTGCGCAATCTTTTTATCAATCTCTAGTATCGCGCTGGCAGGATCAGCTAGCTCATCTTTTACCGCATCATGTAGCATTCCCATACCATTGATTAGCTCGCGCATGTTGTTCGCGCCTGAACCACTGGCTGCTTGATAGGTCATCGCGCTGACCCATTCTATCCAGCCTTTATTGAACAGCTCACCGATGGACATCAGCATCAGTGATACGGTACAGTTACCACCGATAAAGTCTTTTTTACCATTAGCAAGGGCGCTATCAATGACCTTGCGATTGACAGGATCGAGGATAATAATACTATTATCTTCCATTCGCAGCGTGCTAGCCGCATCAATCCAATAGCCGTCCCAGCCGCTATCACGTAATGGCTGATGTACTTTTTGGGTATAGTCACCACCTTGGCAGGTAATAATCACATCACAATCAGCTAACGCTTTAATATCATGAGCATTTTTTAGTGGGCTTGCGTTAATACCATCAAAACTTGGCGCATCGCCACCTGCATTACTGGTTGAAAAAAACACGGGTGTCATACCGTCGAAGTCGTTTCCTTCGCGCATACGTTGTACCAGTACCGATCCTACCATTCCGCGCCAGCCTACTAAGCCTACCGTTAAGTTACTCATTAAACCTCATCCTATTTACAATAATTTATGGCTTTGCCAACCAATAACAATGCCGTGAATGACTATAAAAAGCAAGGCGTTTTACTTAATTTTAACTGTTTTTTGAACACTATTAACTATAGCCACTATAACTTTAGGTTATTAACCAAAAGGTTGTTTATCTGGATGAAATAAGTATCGCTGATTTTAAATGCGTGCGCTATGATGGTAATTTTTTGATTATAGCTTATGATAACTAAAGGCTAGCAGTAGGCGATTGATGTGTGAAATGCTAAAGTAAGCATTGGCTGTCAAAGCAAAGCAATCATAATTTCATCATGACACTTACAATTTTATCATCACACTTGCGATTGGCTATTGGTTTGGCCATCAACTCAATAATAGGTTTATAGACCCCATGGATTTCTCCCCACTATATTATGGCGTACAGCTGCTGGCAGGGCTAATAGCTTTCATAACCATCTGGGGTTGGCTGCCACTGGATAACTGGTGGGTACGTAGCGTTGATTTCCCGCGTATACAAATTCTGGTACTCGGTATTATTGCCTGGCTTAGTATGCTGATATTTTGGTCGCAGTGGCAGTTCGGGCAGTGGTTATTATTTGTCGCCTTAAGCGTGGCATTGGCTTTTCAGCTCAGAATGGTATTGCCTTATACTAAAATATGGAAAAAAGAAGTACAAAAAGCTAAAGCTAAGCCCGAAGGCGAGGCACATCAACTTAAAATAATGGTCTCAAACGTTCTTACTCCTAATAAGCAGACGCAAGATTTGGTCGATCTGGTTAATCAAAGACAGCCTGATATTTTAATTACACTTGAGAGCGATCAAAAGTGGCAGGAGGCGCTTAGCCAAATTGAGCCAGATTACCCTCATACGGTTAAAATACCGCTAGATAACCTATATGGCATGCATCTGTATTCTAAACTTGAGCTGATAGACCCTATAGTTCATTATCTAATGATTGATGACATCCCCTCCATACATACTCAACTGCGTTTGCAAAGCGGTCGTATCATTTGGCTATATTGTCTGCATCCGATGCCACCCAGTCCGACAGAAGCGGATAAGTCGACCACCCGCGACGCTGAGCTACTTATGGTTGGAAAACATATCAAAGAGAATGATCAAACTGCGATATTGGCAGGAGATCTCAATGATGTGGCATGGTCAAAGACCACCCGCCGCTTTCAACGTATCTCAGGACTGCTAGATCCGCGCATCGGTCGACATTTTATCAATACCTTTCATGTCGATTATCCATTTTTGCGCTGGGCACTTGACCATCTCTTCCATAGTGCTTGTTTTACCGTCGTCAATATTGAGCGTTTGCCTTCTATTGGCTCTGATCATTTTCCGGTGTTGACAACCTTGCAGTATGAGCCAGAAGAAGCCGGTAAGCAGGAACAAAATGCGCCCACACCCGAATCTGAAGATATCAAAGAAGCAGAAAATAAAATCAAAGAAGGTAAGAAAGAGGGGCATGAGGTCTCAAAAGAACACACAGAAAACCAATAAAGATAGCGGCAATAATAGTGCCGAAAATGGTGATTAATATATATGGCAAGCTGGCGTAAAACCTGTAAGCAAATGCTTACGTCAAATAGGGTCTTTGGCGTCTAGTCGCAACGCATTGATTACCATACAATACCGTCATCAACACAAGGATAGGCAAGGATGCAGTGTTGAGGCAGTAGCAATACAAGCATAGGCCAAGCCAATGTCTTATAGGCTAGTGTTTACGACTTAGGATAAGTCACCAAGGAAGAGATTATAATAATAATATCACGAAGCGCCATAGCCCCGAACCCATTGCCCTAGGTTCGGGGCTTTTCTTTGTGTTTAAGTTATTGGTTGATAAGTTTAGTCACTAAATTTGTATGTCTGATACTCTCTTCAGCATTCAACTTGGAACATGACATATAACCGATCAAGAATAATGAACCAACTTTGAACTTGTTAGGGTAGCAGATATCTCTTAATATACTTGCTACTATAAGCCAGCTAACGTTTCAGCTCATTTTTACATGATAAAAAAGGGCACATGCGTTTGCATATGCCCTCATTAAATTACTACTTTAAACCAAATTAGTGTAGCGTTGTATATTCGCTATATTATTCAAGCACTTGAATATAAGCGCTGGCACGTAGCTCTTGCAACCAGTCTTCTTTGGCTTGCGGTGCTAAGCGTTGATATAGTGCTTGGCGTGCCATGTTGCGGCGATATTGATCGCTTACGTCATGCTGACGCTTACCTTCTAGTTTAAGAATATGCCAGCCAAACTGAGTTTTAAAGGGTGCAGAATAGTCACCGACAGCAGTGTTTTTCATGACCGCCTCAAATGGGCCAATCATATCTCCTTCGCTAACCCAATCAAGATCACCACCACGTCCAGCAGAACCTGGATCGTCCGAGTAAGTTGCTGCTAGACCGGAAAAATCTGCGCCTTTACGTAGCTGATCGTATAAGTCGTTGGCCTTTTGCTCAGCAAGCGCGTTTGTTTGTAACTCATCGACCTTAACTAAAATATGGCGAGTGTGCCATTGCGGTATAATCATCGTATCGCTGGCTTTTTTATTAGCAAGCTTAATGATGTCAATACCTTCAGGAGTGACTAACGGCTCGCTAACCGCACCCACATCAAGCTTGGTGATTTCGCTTGATAACTCTGTAGGTAGGGCGGCGGCTTTATGAAAGCCCATATCGCCACCTTGTAGCGGAATGGGATAGCTGCCTTGGGTGGCGGCAACGGCAGCAGCAATATCCACATTTGGCGCTAGTAGGCGGTTACGTAATACTTTTGCAACTTCGAGCGCCTCATCGCGCTGGGCTTGTGATAGTCGGCTATAATCATCCATATAAGGCACGCGCACATGAATGGTTTGATACTCGCTTTGGTTCAAGCGCTTGGCTTCAGGCGAGGCCAGAAAGGCATCAATATCTTGTTCGCTAATGCGCACAAGATTGGTAATTTGACGTTGTTGCAAAGATTGAATAGCAGAGTCTTCGATCAATTTTGAGCGTAAAGAAGCATAGCTACCGGCTTGGCTCGCATCTAAGCGCTGTTGTAGGGCAGCAAGACTATTAAGCCCTTCAGACTGAGCGATTTGGGTAAGGCGCTGATTGATAGCGGCTTCGTCAGGTTTCAGTCCGACACGGTTAACCAGTGACAGCTGTATCTCACGTAAAATTAGCGCATTCAGTACTTCAGACTGTAGCTGAGCTGAATTAGCAATCGGCTCACCTGCAGCCTGCGCCCGTGCTTGAGTTTGATTGACAGCATCAATCAGATCGCTTTTAAGAATGGCGTTATCATTGACTAGTGCGATGATACCATCAGTGCTATTAGCAGGCGTTAAACGGGCGCTGCTATTTTGGCTCACAGCCTTGGCGTCCGCTTGTACAGTTGCAGGTTTAACCGTTGCCGCTTGGGCGTTGAGGCTAAGCACAAGGCCTGCGCTCATACCCATAGAAAACAGTACAGCGCGGCCAGTCTGACGTAAAGAAAAAAATCTCATGATGCTCCTCATCAATGTCATCGCATCGGATAGTAGTTGGTCAACGGGATTCATTATAAGCTAAATAGTTATAAGTTGAATAAAGTCGTCCGCAATGTTGTCACGTAAGTATTTAGGTTAATAAACAGCTGGCTTTATATTTTGATATCTTGTTCGCTAATCTTTCCATGCAGTCTGTACCGGCTCAAAACCAAGAACTTTATCCGCGAGCAATCGGGTCAAGCGGCTGTCACCACTACCAAGACCATTGAGCCTAATCTCTGCCATAATTGCTTGGGTAGGCTTGTCTTTGATATTTAGGTCATTATAGTAACGGCGACCATAAACTGCAAAGCCAAAGCAACAATCTTCATAATCAACGCCGACGAGAGCGTCGAGCATTTTATCACTGCGATAATCATATTGTCCTTGCGCCAGCACGCGCCAATTATTATTGATAGGAAAAATCGCCGACGCCGTAAATGCGGATAACGGCAGCTGATTGGTATTATTATCGCGTTGACGTTTAACAAAACCGACGTTAAACAAACTATTATCTGATGGCTGATAACGCAATTCAGTAGTAATGAAATTTAAATCATAACTGTTGGTAAGCGCGCCGCTGACATCAACCCAAACGTTGTTGTAAGGTTGGGCACTCGCATCCCATACCATTCCTGAGGATGAAGTCGTAAATACAGGGGTTTGATCCTCAAGCGTAACGCGACCATCATCTAAATAGAACTGCTCCGCAATGCTACCATCAAAACGTGTCACACCCGTTGCGTCGATGTAACGATAATTGACCCCAGGAGTAATGGCATGCAAATCTTGCAAGCGGTCATGGCCTAAGAACCAGCTGTCTGAAAACAACTGCTCATAGTTAATCGAGGCAATACGGGTATTAAAGTTAGGAATATCATTCTGGTTTTTAAAGGGCGAATAAGTGTATTTAAGCCGTGGACTTAGCAGCTGATAACCACCTAAGGTATCATCAAAGGCCCCGAACGGCGATCCAGCTTGGTATAGGTGCAAACCGGCATCAATGCTGGCTTGCGGGACAAATACCGACTGACTGCCGTCTTTTTCACTGAGCGAATTGTCCGCTAAACTGTCTTGGTCATATGAAGTATATAAGTGCTGTAAGCTGATTTTTGGCTTAACATAACCCCATGCGGACTCAATAGGATAGGCGGCGCTGATTTTATTATAAATGCGTGCGCCACTCTTTTCGGCCTCAGAGCCATCGTCGATAGACTTTTTAAAATAGGCAGAATCATGAACGCCAGTGATATCAAAACTCTCCAACCACGGCAGCCTATAGTTCAGCTTTAGCTGCGGCAGACGTGAGTAAGGTTTGTCTTTATCTTTTAGCGTCTCACCAGTATTGGTGAAAGCATCGAGTGTTTGGAAGGTCTCGACTTTTAGCTCACCGGTCACATAATCATTATAGTAATTAAGCCGCGCGCGCCTTGGTAGATTCAACGTATTGTCTGATAAACCTAAAGTGTCAAAGTCATTAAGATATTCTTCATCGGACACATAGCTGTATTTGGCATCGCCGCTTAATCTTGGGATACTGTTTGATGACCAATAGTGATCATAAAAAAAGCTGCTGCGATCTTCGCCGTCATACTCTTTATCATTGGGCAAATACGAGCCGTTGAAAATACCTTCGCCGTACGCCTCAGTTAAATAACGAAACTCACCTGAGAGCATGGGGTTACGATTGGTATAGATATGAGTATTCAGCGTGGCATCATAGTTGGGTGCTAGGTTTAGATAATAGGGGATATCGACTTCAAGGCCACTTTCGCTACCAATACTGGCACTGGGTAACAAAAATCCGCTACTGCGCCGACTGTCGATAGGAAAGTTGAAGTAAGGCAAATAAAATACCGGCACATCGGCGATTCGGAAAGTGGTGTCGTAGGCTTTACCACGTCCGGTATCGGTATCTAAGTCGATGCTTTCAGCTTCAAGTTGCCATTTACGGTCAGTGGGCGGACAAGTGCTAAACATCACTTTATCCAGCTCATATTGACTCTCATTAGGACGGTTAAGTCGCTTGGCATAGCCGTGTGCCTGTAAGGGCACACTGGCAAAAGCCACATTATTTGCGGTTGTTTGTCCAGTCTCAGTGCTATAAGCCAAGCTATCTGCTACACCAATTAAACCGCCTTGTGAGGCTTTTTCGCTAATGGTGGTCTTATTATTATTCTGAGTATTGCCAGGCGTTAGTTGCGTAGCAGGTCTATTGCTATTATTGACGTTGCCACTATTAACAGTACCATTACTAACAGTGCCAGTAGCTTGATCAGTAAATAATACTTTACCTTGTGCGCCAGCCACGCCATTGGTTAAATCCAGCACGATTTTATCCGCTTCGATATGCTGGGTACCCTGATCAATAATGACATTCCCCGACAATTCAGCATAATCGATATTATCATAATAACCATAATCAGATTCTGCAAACAGAGCTGCTTGGCTATTGGGAGTGCCAGTTAAATTAGTAGGGATTTGTCCATTAGTCGCATTGGCTTCATTGACGGCGCGCTGATAATTAGGATTACGCTTAGGATAGACCCACTGACCTTCACAGCGTTGAGAACTATCTATTGAATTGGGAAGCAGGTTTAAATTTGTTCCCAATTGGCGCATAGATTGACGGTTAGCTTGGCTATCCGACGTAGGCTGTCGCGTATTGTTTGCTATCGAAGCTGGATTCTGAGTGCTACTGTCTATTGTATTAACGGTATCGGTACTGTTTAATGTCGGAGTGTCAGTATCGGGGGTAAGCTCATAAAATTCTGCCAAGCGTTGCAAACTTTTTTGAATACTCTCATCGCTGAAATCAAGGCGGCTGCCATCAATCGCAGGATCAGTTGCCATGCTTTGGCGTGCGCGTGAGGCGTTATTATTGTCTTGTTTATTGCTATTATTAAAACTATCGCCAGCGTTAGGATTGTCCAATGACTGGAGGGCAGTATCGTCGGTACTTTTAATACCAGTGTCAGCATCAGTTTTGTCAGTAATTGGGGTAATGGTGTCTGTATTGGGGTCTGTTGTATTGGTATTAGCGTTAATATCAGGGTCAGTATAGACACTTTCATTAATACTCTGATTAACGCTACTATTGGCGCTAATATCAGAATCAGCGTCAGAAATACTGCTGCTGACACTGGTGCTAGCAGTTATAAACGGCTCAGTCGTTTGCACTTCAGCATTTGCTGTGACAGCCGCACTCACAGTCAAGCCTAATGCACCAAATAAAATCAAACGAATGCTTTGGTAAAGCGGAGAATATAACAAGGGCACACCTATGATTGCAGAGCCTATTGGGTCGCGGTATTTAGCTTAATACGGCTATTTAGCCAGTAATTTTTTAGCCCGAAATGTTATTCGGTTGAGCAAGATTATTTAAGCTAATCTTATTTAATATTTGGTACTAAATCAAAGCGCAAGCGTAGCAGAAGAACGTAAAGCAATGGAGCAGCACAATAACTGTGCTCAGTATGTTATATAGTGATCTATTAATAAACCATTATACGACCACGATACGATAAGATGACTGTTAATATCCGGTCATCTTGCATGCATTGACCACTTAGCATAGTCAAAAAAAACCAAATCAGCTACACTATTAACCAAATTTCATGACGTAGCAAGGCGTTTTTTAGATTCATGATCAGCGCCATACATCAAATCAGGGTTTAAGCCCTATTTTATAACAGCCATTTTGAGTCAAAAAGCTCACCATTTTAGCAAGTATTTGCCTGATTTATTACTACTTTAGTTATTTACAACTGATATTTAACCTGCGATGCCCTTATATGATAAACAAAGATATGACAGATAAAATGCTTTTGAACCCTGACCTGACTAATATGGCCGCTAACACTCGCCAGCAGCAGCTAGAATACTGGCTACAGCAAGTGTTTGCAAACCAAGAATTTACGCTTGATAGCTTGCCCGGTGATGCTAGCGCCCGCCAATATCATCGTATTCAGTTTTCAGATAGCCCAGATAATTCAGATAGCCTAGACAGCAAGGGTACGGACGCGGCGCGCTATATTGTCATGGATTCTGCTGACGAGCAAGATGCTTTGCAGCAATTTATTAATGTGGCCAAGCTGATGTCGCCCGCAATCAATGTGCCAGAGCTCATTGCCCAAGATGTAGAGCAAGGATTTTTGGTGCTACAGGATTTTGGGACGATAGAGTTTGCCCATCTACTGGTCGATGCTGAAGCTATACAAGTTAATGATTATTATCAACTGGCGATGCAGACGTTGGTAGCGCTACAAAATGTACCGGTAGAGACCGCAAGATCTCAGCATCAATTGCCAGATTATGATACGGCGCTATTAACCCGCGAGATGGATCTATTTAGTGAATGGTTTATACCTTATATTGGGGTAAGCCTTGATAAGACGCTGTGGGATAACCTAAAATCTGCGTTGATAGCAGAAATTTTGGTGCAGCCGCAGGTCATCGTTCATCGCGATTATCACAGTCGTAATCTTATGCAGGATCAAGCAGACAACTCACGATTGGGCGTGATTGACTTCCAAGACGCGGTCATTGGTGCTTATAGTTATGACTTAGTCTCATTAATGCGTGATGCTTACGTGGAATGGCCAGAGAGCCAAGTATCGAACTGGATTCATGACTTTTGGCAATTGCAGCAGCAGGCAAGTTTAGCTACTGGTTTGGCTACTGGCAGTAGCGCAGAACAGCTTGAAAGCGACGTCAATGTTATGGGCGTGCAGCGACATTTAAAAGTATTAGGAATTTTTATCCGCTTATCTGAACGCGATGGTAAAAACCGCTATTTGGCTGATATACCCAAAGTCATGCGTGATCTAATGTTTGAGCTGGAGTGGCTTGGTGCATATGGCAGTAATAGTATTCAACAAGCGGTATTGCCATTCAATATATGGTTAATAGATACTGTCTTGCCAGCCTATCAACGTAAGTTTTCACAGCAGTATATTTAGCTATATCTATTCAATGTAGTGTTCTAAAACATCACTAGCTTTCACACCATTAGAAAATTAACTTTATAAAAATAAGGAGCGCTCATGGCCGCAATAACGCAAGCAATGATTTTGGCTGCTGGCAAGGGTACGCGCCTGCGTCCATTAACCCTTGATACCCCCAAGCCTTTGGTTGAGGTGGGCGGCAAGCCGCTTATTGTTTGGCATATTAAAGCACTACAAGCGGCGGGAATTACTGATATCACTATTAATGCGTCATGGCTTGCGGACAAGTTAATGGAAACTTTAGGTGACGGCTCGCAATATGGCGTGAAATTACAGTGGTCAGTTGAGAACGATGAACCTTTAGAAACAGCGGGTGGTATTTTTCAGGCGCTACAAACGGGCAAGCTACAAGAGGCGCCCTTTATATTAGTTAACTCTGATGTTTGGACGATTTTTGATTTTGCACGTTTGCAAGACTATGAGCTAGGAGCAGATCAGCGTGCTCATCTATTACTGATAGATAATCCAGAGCATAATAGCAGTGGTGATTTTGCTATTAATAATGGCTTGGCCAGTGAGCATGCCGTTGGCGATGATGATAAATATACTTTTGCTGGAGTCAGTGTCGTGTCGCCACGCTTGGTTGATGGGCTAGTAACTGGACAGCCTGCCGCCCTAGCGCCATTACTGAAGCAGGCCATGATGAAGTTTCAGGTAACCGCAGAAGTCATCACTGACAACTGGATAGATGTCGGTACAGAAGAACGCTTAACACAGGTGAATAGCTTTATTGAGACTAAAGGGGTAGGCGATCACCGTGGTGCTTAGTTTTCTTTAAAAAAGAGCTAAGCTATAAAGCCTTTAAAGATAAAGCTGTTAAACGAAAAAACGCAGCGCTGATGATTTTTCAGCGCTGCGTTCTTCTTGTTATTGAATGAAACCAATTAGAGCCAGTTACAGATAGCAATCTAAACACCCATTGCCAGCTTAATCAGTTGGGCAATAATAAAGATAGTCAAAAAACCTGCTAAATATAAGCCGATAAACCATGCCCATTGTGTTTGCTTTTTACTGAGCTTTTTCATGATGACCTCTTAGTTATCGTTAATCCCTTGTAAGTTTTTCATTAACGGCTGAAGAAAAATCATATCGCCTCCACCACCATAAGAGCAATCAAATAAGGTTTTAGTAGCAACTATGCTTGGTAGTATTACGTTTATTTAGGATCAACTGTAGCTTGTTAAACTAAGCTGCCGCAATGATTGGCGGCAGCTACTATATATTCTCATAGCTCAAAACAGTATTTATGCTACCTAGTACATATGCTCATGATTCGTTTTACCTTTAAAGGTGTAATAGGCAAAAGCAGTATAACTGAGGATAATCGGTAGCATAATACCGGCCCCAATCAACATAAATGATAGTGAGGTATCGGCTGCGGCGGCTTCATAAATAGTCATTTGATAAGGCACAATATAAGGGAACATGGCATAACAAACGCCAATATAACCCATTAAAAACAGCGCCACAGTCAATAAGAATGGACGATATTCGCGCTCAGTTGCTAAGTCTTTATGCATCAAAAAGAATAATAACAGCACGATAATTGGCATGGGCGCTAGATATAACAGCCCTGGGAAGCCAAACCATCCTTCAAGCGCTTTGATATCTGAGAAGTACATAAATATCGTTACCACCACCATCGCTAATACCAGCGCTGATAGTATCCAGCTCGATACTTTACGTGCCCAGACTTGTAGCTTGTGTTCAGTTTTGATAATGAGCCATGTCGAGCCAAGAAGGGCATAACCGATAATAAGGGCGAAACCGCAGACGACAGCAAATGGCGTGAACCAATCGAAAGGGCCACCAGAATATAAACGATTGCTGGCCTCTAACCCTTGTACCAGTGCTCCCAGCATCACGCCTTGGGAAAAGGCTGCGACCACAGAGCCGATAAAAAAGAAAGTGTCCCATACGTAACGATGAGAGGTGGCTTTAAAGCGAAACTCAAACGCCACCCCGCGCATGATAAGACCAAACAGCATAAAGGTCACGGGCAGATATAAGCCAGTCATAATGATGCCGTAAGCCACTGGGAAAGCAGCGAACAATCCACCGCCTCCCAATACCAGCCAAGTCTCGTTACCATCCCAGAATGGCGCGATTGAGTTCATCATTCGGCTACGGTTCTTATCAGAGCCGGCAAACGGAAATAAAATACCGCAGCCCAAATCAAAGCCATCGAGCAACACATAAATGAAGACGGATAAGGCAATTAAGCCACCCCAAATTAGGGGTAAATCTAATACATCACCATAGTTAAACATTAGCGTAACCCTCCGTCTTCTTTATCATTCGCTGGCTTATCGATATCTTCAGCTGAATCCTGTTCTACTTTTTCACTCGCATTACTATCGCCACTCAACGTACGTCCCTGACCTTCGGTGATAGAATGCTCATAGAAGTTATCATCCGCAGGATCTTCATAAGGTTGAGGTCCTTTAGCAATCAAACTTAGGATATAAAAGCTACCGGCACCAAAGACCACGATATACAACACAATGAAGCCAATGAGGGTGGTTGCAACTTGCTGCGCGGCAACCGGTGACATACTTTCAGCGGTACGAATCACCCCATATACCGTCCAAGGCTGACGACCGGTTTCGGTAACAAACCAACCTGCAAGGAGCGCGACAAAACCAAGTGGGGTCATCATCATCCAAACACGGTGGAACCATTTACTTTCAGGATTAAATTGCTGCTTTTTAAAGTATTTGTAGGCACTGAACAGACCCACAAGCACCATCAACGTACCAATACCAACCATGACCCGGAATGACCAAAATACAATAGGAACGTACGGTTGGTCTTCTGGTGCCCAATTTTTAAGCCCTTTTACTTCGCCATCTAATGAATGAGTCAAGATTAGACCCGACACATAAGGAATTTTGACTTCATAGTGGTTCTTTTGCGCTTCTTGGTCTGGAATGGCGAATAGCACCAGTGGCGCACCGCGCTCATTTTCCCAAAGACCTTCCATCGCAGCAACTTTAGCTGGTTGATGCTCAAGCGTATTCAAACCATGCATGTCACCAATCAACACCTGCGCTGGCGCGACGAAAATGGCCATAATCATCGCCATACCCAACATCACACGACCATGTTTACGGTGTTCGGGATGTTTTTTAGATTGAATATAATAAGCACCGATACCACCGATGACAAAGGCTGTGGTCAAGAACGCCGCCGTTACCATGTGTGCAAAGCGATAGGGGAAGGATGGATTAAAGATAATCTCTAACCAATCAGTTGGATAAAGTAGGCCATCAGCGCCAACCATGAAGCCTTGCGGGGTCTGCATAAAGCTATTAGCCGACAAAATCCAAAATGCTGACATTAGCGTACCAACAGCGACAATCGCAGTTGACGCAAAGTGCATACGTTTGCTAACGCGGCCCCAACCAAACAGCATAATACCCAAAAATGAAGCTTCTAAGAAAAACGCGGTTAAGACTTCATAGGCGAGCAGAGGGCCAATGACGTTACCTGCTTTATCGGAGAAAACCGCCCAGTTGGTACCGAACTGATAGGACATGACAACGCCTGATACCACCCCCATTCCGAAGACGACAGCGAATATTTTGACCCAGTGTTTATAGACTTCGGCATAAATTGGTTCACCGGTTTTGAGCCAACGATATTCTAATACAGCTAAAAAGCTGGCAAGACCGATGGTAAAGGCAGGAAATACAATATGCCATGAGATAACAAAAGCGAACTGGATACGCGCGAGCATCAGCGCATCAAGCTGGTCGATCATAAACGTAGCGAACATAAACGGTTACCCTTATCTGTTAGCTGACTAGCGCTGGCTTCCATGATACGCTCAAGTAACTGTCCGTAACCGTCCGTCATTATTCGTAGATAGGGGGGCGATAAGCATTACGGGCAATAGCCAATTGTTATTTAACTGCGAATGTTACTTAACTAAAGACCGTTTGACTAAAAATTATTTAGCCAAAAATTATTTAGCTGAAGTAATTAATTTATATCCGTATAAACTAATAAACATTTATTTATTAAGTCAATAAGATACAATTTCTTATTGTCAATATATTATGCACCACCCTAAGTGTACGTGCAAGAGACACATTTTTATGGACGCGTACCTAGCAGTCACTGATTATTGAAAACTGTGGAGAACATGGGGTTGAAAAGCAGTAACTCACTACAAAAAAATATCCCATTGTTTAATATTAGTTACTAATAATTACTGCTTATTATCACAGTAAATTACTAATAATTACATTACTGAAGACAGTAAGTTACAAGGTTAAAAAATAAGGCAATACTATTAGGTAATAAAATCACAGCAGAATATATTAAAATCTCGACGAGCTAAATGTCAGGATAGTAGACCTCTTGCAAAAGTCATAGATTAAGTTCGAAATTAACCACACCTGCAAATAGCTTCATTCTCAAATCATAACGCTGACGACGATTGCGATAGCGCTGGGCAACGATTTTAAAGAGCTTAATCAAACCTATTTTGTGCTCAACTAGAATACGGAGTTTAGCTAAATACTGGTTCACCTGTTTACAACAGTCTAGTAATTCACCACCTTTGGGCTTTTTAAAAGGTGTGAATGTTTGGTCATGAAGCTTTGCTATACCTTGATAGCCACTGTCTGCTAAGTAGCTGGTGTTTTCAGGTAGCCAATCAGGACAGGTTTCTTTATAAAGTTTAAAGTCATGCACGGCGCCTTTAGTGGTTTGAACATCAAGTATCAGACCCGTTTGCCAATGCACAATAACTTGCGCTTTTAAGGTATGTCGCTTCTTTTTGCCGCTGTAGTAGTCGCCTTGGTTTTTTTTGGACGCTCAATCGATGTTTCAGTGGCATCTATAATAACCGCTGACCAGTTAATGTCGTCAACATCGCCCCGAGGTAGCTTTTTAGGTAAGTCAAACTGACCTGATTTAATAAGAATATCTTCTACTTTACGAACCATACGACTGGCAGAAGACTCATGAATGCCAAAGTCCATACCAAGGTGATAAAGCGTTCGGTATTCACGCCAATAAGTCAATGCAAGCAGGAGCTGCGCTTCCAATCTAAGCTCGCTTGGACGACCTGATTTGGTCTTTGCTGCTTCATGTTGTTGCATGGCTTCTAACATGGCTTTAAAGGTAGTTTTATGAATACCAGTGTAGCGTTTGAAGCCTGAGTCGCTTTGCTCAATTAGTTTATTTATATTGGGCATGGCAGTTATTTGATTGTGAATGATACGGTTATTCTAATTCATGAGGCTACTTTTGCAAGAGGTCTAGTTATTACCATTCTTTATAAAAATTGTTAGTTACTGCTTTAATTGTTGATGCAAAATACGCCGTAGAGTGAGAATGGTTTGCGGGTTGGCTTGAATGCTATGACCACCGCTAATGACGGTCTCAGATGCTGCGCCATCGAGATGGGCACTACTGTAGGGCACGATGCCATCGGATAAACGTGCGGTCAGCGCTTGGCTGATATCCTCATTAACGATGACCGACGCCACAAGTGGCTTATTTGCTAACGTGCTTATGTCGGCAGCAAGGTTTACACTTGCAGTATCGACCGTAATGTTGTCATCTTCTGGCAGCGCTTGGGACAAGTCAATCTTCGCACCATTGGGCTGCATTTGTGCCAAACCTTTAGTAATGTCCGCGTCGTTATTAGCGATGATAGAGTGATAAGTAATACGATCGTTGATATTAATATTTTTAGTCAGCTGAATAAAGGACGATTTATCGCTTAGCTGACTCGCACCATTTTGTAAGTACAATGCGCCTAATGGGTTTTGTGCCAAATCGCCTTGAGTGGCAATCATTGCCAAATTATCTGTCACTGTTTTGACCAAACTTATTGGCAAATAGATGACACGGCGTAAGGCGCGAATAAACCAGCGGTCCGCATAGTCAGTACCTCGGAATGGCGCGGATAAAAATACCGCAGTATCGACTTGTGGCAGGGTCTCAAGCTCAAAGCGTTTGCCCAGTTCTGCTTGACCAAATTCCCGTTTTAGCTTGGCATCGATTTGCTGTCTATTACTGGATAACATGTTTTGATCGTCTAATGCATCAAGGTTTTGGGTCAAATTATCATCAGAAAGCATCATACGGGCGATAATAGCACCCATACTATGGCTAATAATGACGCTATTTTTGCTGGCGCGATTTTGCCCGTTAGGATCTGTTTGCTGATAAGTGGCTTTAAGTAATTTTTGAATCTGATAGCGATTTTCTAAAATAGGCAAGTTAGTAGGGTAGAAAATTTGCCATACTTGGTAGTTATCACGCAGCTTGTCATCATTAAAAATATCGTTGGTTAAATTAACCCAAGTCGCAGGGCTTGATGCCAGACCATGTATCATGACAATTACTCGCTTATCAGGGTCATACGGCTCTAGCATGAATAGTTTAGGCAAGCTGGCTTCTTGCTGACGGGTCAACAGGTTTAAATAGCCCACACCATCCAGTTGGTTTTCCGCCAGCCATAGCCCATAACCGGCTGAGAAGTTAGCCGCAAGGGGATAATCATCTCCCAAAATATTGATGTTCTCACTGCGGTAAGGATTATATAAGTGAATATCGAGCTGCTCGCTGCTGAGTACGTCAAGGACGCTGTCACCGGCAGGCTTAATCAAACCGGTCATCAATAAATGTCCGGTAGGATAGATGCGTGCGCTGGTCTCGTTATCATCCTTGCTGCTGGTGGTCTCCTTACTTAGTCTGCCTGATAGGGTTGAGACCAATAGCTGGCGGATAGTTGTGGTATAACGATCATCCAATGAAGCTACCAAGCTAATTCCCAAGCCTGGGCGCTTGCTAATTGAGTTCAGTCCGGTCAGACGCAGCTCATAAGTCGATACTAAATCTGCTAATGCAGAAGATTGTTTATTGGCGTTTTGTAGATAGTTGTTTTCGTTTGGTAGGTAAACATTAAGATTATAATCATCTACTTGCATGGTCATGACATTGATTTGGTCGGTGGACTTGCCTTGACGCGGGGTACGATTGGCAATCGTTGCTTTATTGTCATTGTTAAGCTCAGTTGTCGTTGGCAAATAACTGATTTTGGTATCTCCCATCAGCTTATGCGAGTTATCGGCTGATTTATACAACTGGGTAATGACATCGTTACTGGCAGCGTTATAGATATCTTGGGTTTGGATATCAATGTCGCTTGGAATGCGGTTTTGCTGGCGAGTCCTGCTTTTTCCTGACTCTGCCCCTTCAAAATCATGGGCTAAGCTATCGTAAAACAGATAAGTATAACTGAACTTAATAGCATCAAATAGTCGTCCTTGATAGCCAATCAAACAACGACTGGTATTGTTCTGCTGAGTTTCAGCCTGACTATCGGTTAGAGAGGCATTGGCATAATAAGGGTCAAGCGGCGGGCGGGCAAGCGCATCACGGCATTCTTGAGATTTTGCCAGTTCGCGCGCTTTGGCATAGTGTAGTTCCGAGAAAATCGCCAATGCTGGCCGATAATGTTCATTGAGCATACTGTCAGTAAGCTGTTCTAAACACAGATCAAAGTATTGCATACAGGCTTGTTCATTGAGACCTGCTGATAATAAGGTCGAGGCGGTGTCGCTACTGAGCTTATTATCAGTAACAATATTGCCACGCTGAGCAGAAATAGTCTTTGCTGAGGCTTGCTTATCCACAGAGACTGTACTACAGGCCGGCAATAGTACTATCGCCACTACTAACGCTATCAGGGCAGCGATAAACGTTGGCTTTTTATGAGCGTGGGCCGCTGAAGTGGTAACAAGGCGGGCAGAAGTCATAGATGGTCTCAGTAAATGATAGTTATGAGTCAGCAATTAGCTTGTTATGCGTGTACAAGAATGAGTGTAGCGTAACTTTTGTTATTACACTATTTTATTTAAAGCCTGTTGTCTGAAGCTTGTGAACTCAAAACTGCCGTTTAATACTTAATATGTTCATTCCACTGCTCTAGTCGCAAGCACTCACGCCCTAATATAAAAGAAAATAAATACGCTACTATAGTCAGTACCAAATAAAGTAGATACACACATGGTTTCGTATAACTGGCAGAAATTTTTCTAGCTTGCTGTGTGACTGCGTCACTTTTCGATGCTTCGAAAATTTCTACCAGCCATACTGTGTTCGTTTAAAGTGGCTCAACTATATAAACCGCAGTCGCGATACCCATAAAAAAGCGCGTTCGTTTTATATTGATTTAATGACAATATAAAACGAACGCGCTGATAGTTTCAATTCCACGATAGCCTTTATTTCAAGACATTTTTTAACGTGATGGATTATTGCCAACTATGTCTAAATAGCTAAGTCTAAGGCCATCGTTAAATTTAGGTGGTCGCCTTAATACTGATCTTAGGAGCGGGTAAATCCCAAATATAGAATTTACCGTCTTCAACCAGCTTGATTTGCTGACGAATAACGGCGTTATCAGGCATTTGTTGCTCAAGGCGACGTAGGCGCTCCAACGCTTTGTCACGTTGATCACTCAATAAATCTGACTGTGCCAAACTTTGTTCTGCTTCGGTATAACCAAGCGCTACGGCTCGATCTAGATACTTTTGGCCTTCTTTAAAGCCGCCGCCTTCTGCCAGCATCATGCCATATATAAAGTTGGCTTCACCGCTCTCAGGGTTACTCTTGATGGCGCGATCGACATACTTTCCGCCGCGTACGGTGTAGTCTGAGCCTAAATCTAGGTTACGTCCCATGCCATTGAGTTTGGCGGCACGGATTAGCACGTCAAAAGAAGCGTTGGGCGCGCTAGCGTAAGGTTCAATCCATTCAGTTAATACTTTTATTTTTTCACGGGTATTATAACGCTCTGTACGGTTAGGGAAGTTTGGTGGGTAGTGGCGCGCGTTGGGAGACACTTCTGCGATAAAGTCATCAAGTAAGCTAACATCTAGCTTGTCCGTACTAAGACTTTGTTGTTGCGGTATTAGAATAGTCGGCACAAAGCTGATATCTGACACTCGCACTTGTGGTGATGGAACACTAGGGAGCTGTCCGCCGCTAATATCCACACCGGTACTGGTCATAGGCCCACGTTGATAGACACGAGTGGATCCTGTCAGCTCGGAGGTGTCAGGTACTGGTGTTGTCGCTTGAGGCTGCGCTGTTGATAGTGATTGTGCAGTATTAAATGGTATATTGCTTTGTTGTACGGCACTGGGTGTAGCGGTATTTGATTGTGCGTCAGTTTGAGCAGGGCTGACAGTGGCATTAGGCTGAGCGCGGCGAATAACTCGTGTGCTGGAGTCAACCGCGCTAGGGGCACTAATTATAGCAGGGGTAGTCGTTGCCGTTGCCGTGTCAGAATCGGCTGCAATCGCAGGGGCAGATAGCATCATCGTGCATGCCGCCGCTAACGCAGTTAAAGTAGCAAACTTATGCGTCTTAGTAGAGGTGCTAGGCTGGCTTAGGACTTTCATAGAAACATTACCTTGTTTATTTAGTAGTTATTTATCAATTGGTTGGCAGTTATTTACGGTCATTGGCTTAAAATCGTACAAATTTTTATTACCCTAGCAAATTAACCTGAGCGTTATCAGTAGTAGGATTGTTAAAAGCAGACAAATTGAGCCTGCTTGACTATAAATTTAACTAGGGCGTGTTGAACATTCACAAATAAGCACTGCTGATAGCTAAAAGTGTTCCAGACAAGAGGCAAATCGACGATAATGCAGATGCCTTAGCTAGATTTGCTACACAGTATGGGGCAGTTTTAGCATCAGCCCTGAGGACGGAGTAAGCAAAGCACTGCTTTGCCCGTCCGCAAGACAAGAGCTATGCTCGCAGTTGGACAGGACTCTTTTTTGCCGCTACTTTGCCAAAACTATCCGCTTAGAATAACTAAACTAGATATTTTTGACTTTGAATCGCCTAAAAAATAGTCTCTGTCAGTGCTATGGTCGAATGTTCAACACGCCCTAACAATGCCGTTGTAAATGTTGTTATAAATTCTGTTATAAATGATAAGCAGTGGCTTTCATGCGATTGGCCATCCAGCGCATAGTGTGGCGTACCGGTGGTGATAAGGCTGCGCCGCCACTTTCTAATGCTAACTCACGATGGTGTAATTCTTCAATATCCATTTGCGCTAGTATTTCTCGTGAGCGCGTATCTTGCGTGGGTAATTGCCCGATATGGTCTTGTAAATGCTCACTAACCTGCGCTTCGGTCTCCGCGACAAATCCTAAGCTAAACTCATTAGAGATGGCACCAGCCACGGCGCCAAGCCCGAACGACATGCCGTACCATAATGGGGTAAAGACACTGGGATGACTGCCGAGTTCGTCTAGACGGGTCTCACACCAGACCAGATGATCGACCTCTTCTTCGGCTGATTGGTGCATGGCTTGCTTAACGCCATTGTCTTTTGCCGCAAATGCTTGCCCATGATAAAGACCCTGCGCACATACTTCGCCTGTGTGATTGATACGCATCAGGCCGGCGACATGTCTTGCCTCGGTAATGGTAAGCTCGGGAATATCGTCATTACTGACGGGTAGCGGACGGGTGCTAGGGTTTGAATGTGGCACGACGGCTCGCAACGCCTTGTCAACGCCGAGTAGTAACTGGTCAATTTTGGATAAGGAACGCAGTGCCATAATTAGCTCCTGATTACGTTGTGTATGAGATACTTGGGTATGATAAATAGATTATCGCTATGTATAGTTCGAATGCGATAGTAACCGCTTATCAACAGTTAATAGATATTACTATAGCAAACAATGCGGATTATCGGCACGAAAATTATCAGCTTAACGGGTCATTCAAAGGTTGCAGTTGTAACCGTTGCTTAGCGCTCGATTTTACCCCCTGTTTAATCTTGCCGACTGAGTTCCTCATCGTGGGTTTGTATGACCGCCTGTTTGATATGCTTATTAAGCTTAATATATAAAAATAATCCAAAGGCAATATTGAGTACTCCTGTGACTAAGAACAATTGTGGTAATGTCAGTCCCAAGGTATTTAATACGACGATAGCAAAGATGGCTGAAGTGACCATAAATATGGCATTAAAGATATTATTCGCACCAACAATGCGTGCGCGATGACTTCTGGGTGCATAGGCTTGCATCGAAGCATATAAAGGTACGATATATAAGCCGCCACTGAAGCCTAAAAAGAACAGGTCAGCAAATACGCGCCAGCTACCGACAATATTAAAAAGCTCGCCAACACCTAATAAGGTTTCAGTGTTGACATTGGTATTCACGCCAATATTCAATCCCGATAGAGAAAAGTACAAGTCAATAGCAAAAATACTTAAGCCGGCACTACCAAAGGGTAATAATCTCAAACTGACCTGATTTTTGGTAAAGGTTTTACATAGTAGCGAGCCGATAGAAACCCCAACTGAAAACAAGGTTAGTAGGAAAATTACCACCGATTCATCACCATGCAAGATAACCTTGCTAAACTCTGGCGTTTGGGTCAAAAAGGTCGCTCCATAAAACCAAAACCAACTATTACCTAAAATGACAAAGAATAAAAACGGCATCGAGTACAAGTAACGCACCGCCGACATACTAGTAGTAAAAATATTCCAATTGATGATTAAGTTAGGTTGCATTGCTGGCATGATAGGGATAAAGCGCGCGGCCATATAACCTAACAGCGCCACTACCAAGACCGTCACGCTAATCCAATACAGCGACTGTGGTAACTGCGTTAAGACACCAGCGATAATCATACCCAGTAAGATAGCCAGCGACGTGCCCATCTGAAATAGGCCGTTGGCACCGACTAACTCATTCTCTTTCATCGCTTGCGGCAAATAGGCATATTTAATGGGACCAAAAAAGGTTGAGTGAGTACCCATCAAAAATAACGCCACAAATAATAGCGCATACCACTCAAATACAAAGCCCACTGCCGCGACCACCATAATGACTATTTCAAGCAGCTTAATGAATCGCGTTAGCTTTGATTTTTCGAACTTATCCGCAATTTGCCCTGCCAACGCTGAAAATAAAAAATAGGGCAAAATAAATAGCATCGCTGCTAAGTTATTCAGAATACTGACCTCTACTCCCAGTTGAGTGGCAGCAGTATAAGTCAACACTAATATCAGCGCTTGCTTAAAAATATTATCATTAAAGGCCCCCAAAAACTGGGTAAAAAACATGGCGCTAAAACGGCGACGCTTAAATAACTGAAACTGATTTGCCACGAAGACTCCTACAAGCGGGTAGCGTCTGATAAGTTGAGTGAACTGGCTATTATAAGACCAACGGGATACCGCTAACGCGATAAGACCAACGCATTGCCTGTGTCGATAATGTTATTTATTATTATCAATAGTATCAAAAACTTATCAAAATATAAGATAGGTTTTAGCAGTATTAGGCCGTATAATAGCAAGGCTTTGCCAGAAATACATGCGCCTGATGCTATGATTTAATAATTATCTAAGTTATGATTTGTAAGTTTTACGCGTCTGTATCATGAAAAACATGTTGGAATTATAAGCAGCGTTGTGAAATCATAAAAAATATTGTGAAGAGCCAAGCGCCAGCAGAGGCGTGCTACCGTTTAAGACTAACGGCTAAATGGTGCAAGTGGCATAGCATAAGCCAAATCACGCCCCAACAGAGCAGTCAAATAATAGCCACGTGCTATAAGTGTCGTTACCGCTAATACTTGGCAGTAACTATCGTCAGTAACTTTATAGCTTCAATAAATTTGTGCCGCCTGAGGCGAGAGGAAGTAAGTAATCATGAGACGTCAGCCTTCAACTCTAGCGCGCAACTTGCCCAGCAACTATTTTGCCCGTACCGCGTTATTTACCGCTCTCGCCAGCAGCTTATTTGGGTTTGGTATGTCACCCGCAATGGCCGCTGATGCCAGTGGTAATATGAATAGTAATGTCAATAACAGCGCTAATAACAATACTATTGATAGCTCGGAACAGCCTAGCTCAGATGCTCAGCTCGATGCGGCCTTGGATGCGTTACGCCTAAAAAAAGCAGTAGATCAAGGTATCATCGATCAATCGGTATTAGACGATCACAGCGAGCAAAATCTAAGTATTAAGCCTCAAAACAAACCAAAAATCCAACCAAATATTGGCAATAGCCTTAACAGCTCAGTTAGTTTGGACCGTTCAGATCGTTTGATCAATGCTCAACCGAATGTCTCCAATGAGGATTTGCAGCAGCAAGCCGCCAGTGTACAGCAGCAGGGTTACCAGATGATGACTCCTGAACAAATTGAGCGCGAGCTTGCCGCTATGGATGCTCAAAATAATAGCGACTTCGATGATAATAACAGTGGCAATAGCGGTTTTGATGCGCCCGTTGCTACCTTAGACAGCCGCGAGGCGCCTATTGGTTTAGACGTCAGTTTAGATGCGGCTAGTTTGCCAGCACCCACCAACCTTGATACTTTAGGCAAGTATGAGACGGTCGCCGAGCGTGCGGAGACTGCCGAGATTATGTCGCGCCCCATTAACGTCAGCGATTCTGTAAGTAGTGGACGCGTTGATGCGGGCGTCGATATCAATCAGCAATCTGCTCCCGCGCAAACGTTGTCGCAACAAGAGAGCAGTCCGGTCACCGGTACGGACAATAGGATAAGCGATATTCAAGCACAGACCAATGCGGGCAAGCTGCCAACCGCAGTAGATGAGCAAGATATACGAGCAGGTATATTGAATCCCGATGATTACCTGCCGGATTATGAAACCGCAACCGAGACCCAAGCAGTTAGCGATAGCGTCGCTCAGGCCACTAAATCAAAACCCCTTGCTCGTAACAGCGGCAATATCGTTAAACGCTTATACAATCGGTTTTTTAATGGCGGTGCTATGGCACTACCGAGCGTAGAAACAACGGTATATTTACAACAAGCCGCGTCTGACAATGCGATCAACGGCCAGCCAAAACTTATCAAGGCTGATGATGATATTCAGCCTATCAATAATATTAAAGCGGCTCTTGATGATACCACCGTCCAATCTGTCGCTGACTTTACCGCTGCCCTACCGCGCTTGCGCCAAACAGCGTTAGATGCTGCAAAAGCCGTTGGTTATTATGATATTACCTTGCGTCTGCGACAACCAACTGCTGACACTGTTGATGTGATCATCGAAAAACTAGGTGAACCCGTACGCGTTGACAGTCGTACCGTCGATGTTCGTGGCGCAGGTAATGAACAAGCGGAATTTCAAGTACTCGAAAAAACGCTACCACCGCTCGAGGGCGATGTGTTTAATCACCGGGTCTATAAAAATAGCAAAGCGGCACTTGAAGCGCTAAGTAATACTTACGGTTATTTTGATCAATCTTGGTTGAACAAATCGGTCGATATCATTCTGCCAGACAACATTGCTGATGTGTCTCTGATTTATGATACGGGTGCTCGTTACGAGTTCGGTGACGTGGTGTTTTTTACTTATGACGAGGAAACAGGCACTTTAACTAAAGACCCTGATAAATTGCCTGTTGAGTTATCATTATTGCAGCAATTGTTTGACTTTGAAGAAGGCGACCTATTTTATCGCCCTGCGGTTACTAAATTTAGTAACGACTTAGCAGCGACCCGTTATTTTAATACAGTGAACGTTGAAACCATTTTGCCGCCTGATGAACGCAGCGCAAACAGTACTCTAGCTTTCGATAATGCGCCAGCAGGTGCTGATGATGATAATGACGGCATTATAGATAGTGATGAAAATATGGTTTCTTCTAGTAATGACAACGTTGGCGAGTCATCAGTGAATATGGCGAACCGTCAGAGTGACACCAGTACGGATGATGTTAATAACAATAATAACGACAACATCAATACCAATAGTGACACGTCTGTTAATAAGGCTGACATTGCGCCTATTGAGTTTGAAGTGGATGAAGAAACCAGTGCAAAGCTGCAAGCTATTAAACAAAAATCCGAGCGTTTAACCCGTCTGCCAAGCAATCGGGTGTTGGATGAAAAAGAGGAAAAAGCAGAAAATATTTTGGGCAAAATAAGCGACTCTATTAGCAATGTCGCCAAAAAGATATTTCCTGAAGAAGAAAGTATACTCGCTGATGAGAATTTGGTGCCACCAACGCTTGAGGGTCGTAAAACCCCTGAGCAAGTACAAAACAGTAAGGAAGTACCGTTATACGTGTTTGTGTCTGCCAATAATCCGCGTGATGCACAAATCGGTATCGGCTACGGTACCGATACTGGTGTGCGCGCGACAGCAAAAATTGACTATAACTTACTCAATCGTAAAGGCTATCAAGCAGGAGCGGAGGTTGCGGTATCAAGAATTAATAAAAACGTCACCGTCTATGGCAGTCGGCCTTGGAAACATCCGCTCAATGATATATTAGAGGCGCGTCTAACTTATGAAGAAGAGGTTATCGATCAAGGTAAAGGCAACTTTGATCTATCCACCAAAACATTAAAAGCAGCGCTGGCACGGAATATTCGCCGCGACAACGGTTGGAACCGTAGTTATTCGGTACGCTACCGTTTAGATGAGCTAAAAACTGGCGTCGATGACGCCGATTTAGAGGATTTGCCGATACGTTTTACGTCCTCTAGTCCCAAACAAAGCGCACTGCTATTCGGCTATGGCATAAATAAAACGGACGTTGATAATGCGGTCAATCCGACTCGCGGTATCCGCCAGTATTATTCTATTGAAGCAGGAGCGGACAAGGTATTAAGTGACACCGACCTTGTGATTGCCCGTGCTGGTGTCAGCGGTATTTATAGCTTTGGTGATGATAATAAGCATCAAGTGCTTGGTAGTCTAAATGGCGGCTATATCTGGGCGGATAACTTCAATGAAGTGCCTTATAAGCTACGTTTCTTTGCTGGCGGCGATCAAAGCATTCGCGGTTATGACTATGAGAGCTTGTCGCCGATAGACAAAGGGTATCTGACGGGTGGGCAGATACTGGCCGTCGGTAGCGCTGAGTATAACTATGAGTTTAGACCTGGGTTTCGCGGTGCACTCTTCACCGATGTGGGTAATGCTTATGATAAAGATTTCGATACCGAGACTAAGGTTGGCGTAGGGGTCGGCATTCGCTGGGCGTCACCAGTAGGCGTTGTGCGGGTTGATGTGGCCGCTGGTGTCACAGAAGAGAGTATTCCGATTAGACTGCACTTCTTTATTGGTTCGTCTTTATAACTAAATAAGTAAATGATAAGCTTAATAATCCATATCCATGCATTGCGTCCGATTATTATAAAAAGCTATTAGTCCCATTAATCGTATTGATTGTGGGTTAATACCGAACCTCTTTTAACCCAGTTGAGTGTCATATTGAACAATCATACCCCGCCTACGCATGAATCATCGGATGAAGATCCGGCCCAAAGAGATGCGCGTGCAGTACGTCGTTGGTATCCCGTATCCTTTGTGCTCAAACTACTGGTACTAATTCTCATCGTGCTGGCGATTATGTTTGCCGTATTTTTTTATATTGCTGGTACCGATTCAGGTACTAAGTTTATACTAGAGAAGATCAGCGCTGAGACCGGTATTGAGTTCAAATATGGTAGCGGTAACTTGCGCGATGGTATTTGGGTCACTGACATCGATATCGAGGCGACCGAAGATCTAGAAATATTGGTTGATAAGGCTTATATAAAGATTGGCTGGCGTGCCGTTTTTGCTAAAGAAGTCCATCTGAGTAATGCGGACATTCAGCGCATTGAAATCATTAATAAAAAGCCGCCAACTGGTGAGCCGTTCGATTATAAAACCCTCAAACTACCAGTCAATCTGCGCCTTGATCAGGCAAACGTAAAGACCATCGTCTACAAACAAGTCACTAAAGAGCCTATTGTCATTCATGATATTGCAGCGCGTGATCTAACGTGGGTAGGCAGTCAGGTGACCGTGGGTCGCGGCGATTTGCGTTATGCCGATATTGTTAAAGTCAGTGCTTTACAAGGCAGTATTGATCTACAAGGGGATTATCCGCTTGATCTAACCGCCATCGCTGAAGTTAGTGCCTTAGAAAAAGCTTATATTGCTCCCCTCGATATCACTGCAACGGGCAGCCTAAGACGTACGGTAGGTAAGGTACGTAGCCGCTATAACGATGGGGATGTGAGTGGTGATTTCGTCGTGCAAGGACTCGATAAAGGCGCACCGTTCCAAGCCAAGCTGCAATGGGACGATATATTGATACCGTATGCCGATGAGCAAAATATGCATCTGAAAAGCGGCATGCTAACCGCTGATGGGGTTATCTCAGAGATACGACTGCGAATTAATACTGAGCTGATGGCGAAAGATATTCCTTCAGGGCACTATCAAGGTCGCGCTGTGATTGCAGACAGTCAACTGCGCATCGACCGCTTAAATGCCAATGTACCTGCTGGGCGTTTGCTTGCGCAAGGTATTTTAGATTGGAAAAACAGCTTGGATGCCAAAGTAGTGGCGACTGGTAGCAATTTTGACATTCGCCGCGTCATCCCAAAGCAATATAGCGACTATAAAGTGTATGCGCCTCAAAAACTCAATGGCAAGCTGTTTGTCCATTATCAACAAAAAAATACCACCGGCAATCTACAGCTCAATGCTGATTTACGTCAGCGTGATGGTGAGCATGTTAATGCTAAGATTGTACGCGGCAAAACGTCAGTGAAGTCTAAGCAAGCGGCACCTTGGTATATTGATGCCACTTGGCAAAACCTAGTGCGTAAACAACTGCCCAATATCGGTAATGTTGATAGTCCGCGTGGGCAGGCTAGTGTTATCGTTCGTGGTTCGCATTTATCTGTTGATGCCAACGCAGTGATTAATGAGCTTAATGTTGCGCCTAAAGGTAACTATGACGTACGCGTGCGTAAAGCGGGCAACGTTATTGATATCAATCGTTTGAACTATAAAGGTATCGTAGGCGACTTAATGGGCAGTGGTCAGATTCAACTAGCCACCAAAAAACGGCCATTAACCTGGCAAATCGATGCACGAACTAATGGCTTGCTACCTAAGCAGTATCGTAGTGATCTGCCACTTGAGCGTATCTCCGGACGCATCAGTGCGCGCGGTCGTTTGCTCAATATCAGCAAAAACCGAGTCAAAGGTCAGCGCCATATTATTAGTTTTAATAATACTGATTTGCAGGCGCAACTGGATGCTTCGCAGGACGGTCGTGCTATTGGTATTACCGGTGGCGGTGATGCCAGCGTAGATATTATTGACGGGGCGCTATCAGTGTTTGACGCGCGTTTTGATGGGCAGGTCGATACAGCTGATGTCCCTAGCGGCCGTTTATCCATTGATGCGGCAGGCACGCCTAAGATGATCAGTTTCCGCAAATTAAACTATGCGGGCGAAGCAGGTTCTGTACAGGCAAAAGGCGCGCTTGATTTACGCGACAATATTGGCTGGAACGTTACAGGGCGCTTTGATAAGTTCAATTTGGGTTACTTCTTACCGAACAATCCGGCGATTCTCACTGGTGATTTGACCACCAGCGGAAAATGGCAGCCTGCAGCCGAAAACAATCCGAATATTCAAGGTAAATTGCAGCGTTTCGCCGTTGATTTTGAGGGTATATTAGATGCTGAGCAGTTGCCAGCCGGTAGATTAACCATTAATGCCAGTGGTGATGATCAGGTGATTCGTATCAAGCGCTTCCGGCATGTGGGCGCGGCAGGCAGTATTGATGCCCAAGGAACCGTCGATGTGCGTCAAGGTATCGCTTGGGATATTAGCGCCGTTATGGATCGCTTCAATTTGGGCTACTTCCTTAAAGACACACCAAGCGTTATCACTGGCTCGCTAAATAGTGACGGCCGCTGGACGAAAACGCAGCAAATTATTAATTTAAAGCAACTCAATTTAAGTGGCATATTAAAAGGCCAAACTTTAAGTGCCAAGGGTAGTTTGGCCGCTAAGCTACATTTACCTGAAGACTTAGCGAGCTATTTTGAGTGTTTGCAAGCAAAAGATGTCGAAGCGCAATATAAGCAAGTAAATGCCTTAATTGAGAGCTTAAATGCTAATAATTTAGTGATACGTTGGGGCGATAATTATCTGACCGCGAATGGCAATGCCAAGCAATTACACACAAAAATTAATATCACCAGTCTTGACCAGCTGTCAGACAAACTTGCGGGCAAAGTCACGGGCGGCGCCACCTTATCGCAACCAGCAGGACAAGCGCTCCCGACCATTTATATTGATTTGGTCGGTGAACGTATCGCGCTGCCTGGATTTATTCTACGCCAAGGTCGTATTCGCGGCAAGTTGGTTAATTTAGCCAATAGCCCAAGCCAGCTGATTGTCAGCGCTGAAGGGTTAGATGTGGCTGGACAAACCTTTAAAAGCGTTAATGCTTCCTTTAATGGTACAGAGCAAGCACATGTCGTCAACATCGAAGTGGCCAATGAGCAGCTTGGTATTTCTGCAAGGCTCAAAGGCGGCTTTGATCGTCAGCAGCTCCGCTGGTCAGGGGTCATAGGTAAAGGTCGCGTTAAGTCTAAATATGCCGCTTTAAACCAACTACAACCGGCGCAATTAATTGTCAACCTACCGCAAGCTAACAGTGGCGGCGCAAATGAGCTTAAAGTGCAGCTTGCCACGCATTGTTGGCAAGCAGTAGATCAGACTGGCAAGCTATGCCTACGTGAAAATCTCATTGCGTCAGCGGCGGGGGGACAAGTTAATCTTGCCGTACAAAAGCTAGATACTTCGTTATTTGCAGTATTCTTACCCAAAGATATTGATTGGCATGGCAAGATTAATGGCAGAGCGATTGTTGGTTGGCAACGCGGCAAGCCGCCGACCATTAACACTACTTTATATTCTGATAACGGTAAAATTGGTCTTATTCAAGATGGTGATAGCGCACCCATCACCTTGCCGTATAAGCGTGTGTCACTCATTGCCTTATCCGTTCCTGAGGGACTAAAACTGCGAACCGATATTAATACGGGTCGCGGCGGTCGTGGCTATGCTGAGGTCATCGTTGACCCTTACAAAACCCCGAAGCCTATCTCGGGCGCGCTAGTGCTCAATGAGCTTAACTTAGCGATTTTCAAACCTTTCTTCCCTGGTATGCGGGTACTTGAGGGTAATATCACCATGGCAGGTGGCCTCGGCGGTACGCTCGATAAGCCGCAGTTTTATGGTGATGTGAAGCTGGCCGATGGTCGCATCGCTATGCTGGACTTACCAGTGAATTTGACCACAGTTAATGTCGGAGCTAAAGTTCGCGGTACCCAAGCGACCATTGATGGCACCTTTAACAGTGGTACAGGTACGGGCAAGCTGACTGGTACCGTTGATTGGCAACAAAAATTGCAAGCCAAGCTTAGCGTGGTCGGCGAGCGCTTAGTATTGACCCAGCCGCCATTATTATACGCTGTGATTAATCCTGATATCGACATCATCGTGCGTCCAGGCGACCGTTATGTCAATATTGAGGGAACAGTCAGTGTGCCATCAGCGACCATTCGTCCGCCAGAAGCCAGTGAAGATTTGATTACCCGGACCGAAGATGCAGTGGTTATTGATAGGCGCAATATTGGTAATATTGATGAGGTCTTAGCAATCTCCAAGCCTTGGTCGATTAACGCAGATATCGGTATCGATTTGGGTGATGATGTTAGTTTTCGCGGCTTTGGAGCCGTCATTCCTCTAGCGGGTGCGTTAAATGTCACTCAGCGTGGTCAAGGTACCCTGCGTGCTAAAGGCGTGGTTCAAGTAGCGCGCCGCACTAGTGTCGATATTTTTGGACAGAACCTAGAGCTCAATTACGGTCAAATACGCTTCAATGGTGATGTAATGAAGCCCAATTTGAGTATTGAAGCAGTCAAAATTATCGACGGCAATACCGTAGGGGTTCGAGTTAGAGGCAGTCCTACAAACCCAAATATTGTGGTCTTTAACAATGCGGGACTGACTCAGCAGCAAGCTATGAATGCGTTGGTGACTGGTCGCATCAACAATGGCAGCGCGACTCAAATCAGTGAGCAAGGCTTTAAGTCGCAAGTGACCAATAATCTGGCAGCCGCTGGACTTAATTTTGGCTTAAGCGGCACACGCAATATAACCAATCAAATAGGCCAAGCTTTTGGTCTACAGAGCTTAACGGTGGATGCATCAGGCAACAGTGAAGGTACCAATGTGAATGTCACCGGCTATGTGTCGCCTGACTTATATATCCGCTATGGGGTAGGTGTCTTTAATGCCCAAAATAGCTTATCCATTCGCTATCAGCTGACCCGCCGTGTTTATGTCGAAGCGACCTCCGCTGCGGAAAATGTGGTTGATGTGGTTTATAGTTGGCAGTTTTAGTGCCGGCTAGCTTTCGTAATGGGCAGTTTGGGCGTTGATATTGTTATCAGTTCATACAAAGCCATCGATCAATGTGACAAATACCATCAACAAAAAACGCCTTATCGAAGGCGTTTTTTGGTCACTGTGAAATTTTTTAAGGCCATATAAGCTACTTGGTCAAAATTAAACGATTATTACGAGTTAGGCGTAAGCGATATTCTTCGCCTTCATGCTCAATACGAACTTCTTTAGTTAGGGCAAATAGATGCTGTGATTGCAAAGTAGGTAAACGATTTTCACGGCAATTTAGGTAACGAGAGATAACCATGCTCATAATAAATTCCTTTTGGCTTTTTGTTAAATGGATAAGTGGCTGTATTTTTGAATAATCATCGACATAAACGGTGCCAAGCTAAGCAGAGATACACTGAAGAAGTCGAACTAACGATAATGATTATCATTTATAATATAACGTTTTACAAGTCCATTGGTAAAACAAATCGCAGTTATTAAGTAAAATTATGTAAATCTATTCTAAAGTCTCTATTTAATTGTCTGCCCTTATAAATATATTCTGCCGGATTAATAACGTAAGATGCCATTAATCCGGCAGGAAACTATTATTTAAGAATGAATCACTTAGGAAGTAACCACGTAGAAAGCAACTTTTTAGGAAACAATAATGTTAAATAAGTTAGAAGAACAGCAAGCCAGTACTGATGACAAGTCGGTTGCTGATAGGGCAATCATTGATAAGGTGGTTAGTAATAAATCCATCGTCAATGTCGCAGTAGCGGTAATACATTATCAACAACAGTATTTGCTTGGGTTTCGCAACTCTAGCCAGCATCAAGGCGACCGCTATGAATTTGTCGGCGGTAAGATAGACGGTCATGAGACAGCATCAGCCGCATTAATACGTGAGGTTAGCGAAGAGACCGGTATTGATATACAGAGTAATCATTTGGTTAAGCTTGGTCGTTTGCATCATGACTATGGTGATAAGCAAGTATGCCTACAGGTGTATAAGATTGCATTGACAGCAAAGCAATATCAGCAGCATCAACACTGCGATTATGGATTAGAGGGTCAAGCATTAACGTGGGTAGCCAAAAACCAACTGTTGGCAGGGGATTATCCGCTACCTGCTGCCAATCAGACTATTTTGGCATGGCTACAGCTACCAACGCAGATAACGGTTACTTACCCATTAATACATTTTAGCGAAGACACTGATATCAGCACTGCATGGCTTGTCTATCATCGACAGCATATCTCTAAAAATGCGTGGGTATATATACGCACTAAAGCATCCGATTTAGAGGGTAAATTAGCAAGCGAAACAAAGGTTACTGATGCGGAACTTGCCACTCAGTTGATTCACTTACGACCTGATATTTATAGTGTGTTGCCTTATGCTAATGCCCATCAATATAAAAGTACTGATGAAATTTTAACAAAGTCTGAAACATCAGAAAATCCACTGCCTGCTGAAATTAGCAATAAAGTTGTAGCGGTTCATTTAACGCATCATGAATTGATGTGCTGGTTTAATGATTTTCAAAGCAATGACTCTAAAGGCAGCCAATACGATTCTTCAAGCCGTCCACTAATAGTAAGCTGCCATGATGCAGATAGTATTCACGCGGCCAATCAATTTGCTGCTACACGCTTACAACATCAACAACCACCCGTTATCGGTATCTTTTTATCGCCAGTATTAGCAACCCAATCCCATCCTGATAGCGAACCACTTGGCTGGGAAGTGTGGTCAGCATTGGCACAATTAGCTGACATACCGGTTATTGGTTTGGGTGGTTTATCACCGCTAATAGCTGAACAGGGGGCGCAGCATGGTGCCATTGGTATCGCTGGTATTCAGCATTTCTTACAAAGCCAAAGTCTAATTTTACAAAGCCAAATACTAGCTCTACAGAGGTAAGATTTAAGTTAATACTGACTGTATCAAACTTAATTGTAAGTAGGATATAGCCAATTAATTTTAAAAATAATGCAGGTTGGCTGTGAGAAATTTTTGTAGTATAGAAGCTGTGGTAAAGCTGTACAGTTAGCAAGAAAATTTTTACCAGCTGCATGTGACTATTAGCATATGTATTTTATTCTGTGTTAATAGTGGAAATAAAAGAGAACATAACCGACTGGTACAAATGATTGTTTTTCAACATATTTTACAGGTTAGTAACTATATAACTAAAATATGAGATAAACACAGAATTGCTTACAAACCGTTGCCTTTTCCTACATTGCTGCACTGTTTTAATAGTAGCGTTACCCCTAATATAAGATATGAAATTAAAGAGTGATTAAGTTACTAATAATAGATTATTGGTCTATTTAAGTCTCACTTGCTAAATCAACACAACTTGAATTAATAAAATCTAATTATTCATATAACTATCAATGGTACTACTATGAAAACCACCAAGTTACCTCAGTCAGCATGGTCTGACTCACAGGCAGCCGGTTCTCAATCGCAGCAAATTAACTATCCGAATCTTCGCTATCTAAGCAGCGATAAAATGAAACAGACCGGTAGCGCCAGCAATGACGCCAGTTATGACGATAAAGACTCATATCATCTACATGATGAAGAATCACATTATAAGCCAGATAAGTCGTCTTCAAGAGATACCTATTTCGCATATAAGCGTTTCGACAACAGCCTGATAAAGGCAACAGAGTCTGCTATGACTAAAGACACAAAGACGACTATAAAGATCAATGATATTGAAAAGAATAGTAATATAGAAAAGCCTAGTATTGCATGTGGCTACAAAAAAAAGGAAAAGGCCACTGATATAGCGCCATCTATGGTGCAATTGTCAGACAATCAGGTTGATAGGTTACAAAATGGTTTTAAGAAAGACAACTCCGAGCTAGATAACCTTCAACAAGGTAGCTGTAATCAAGGCATTGTTGATCAGGACATGAATAACTTATCATCAGCGACGATTACACTTAGTGCTGATAAAATGGGTACTGAAAAATCGGGTACTGAAAAATTGGTTACTGAAATACCGGAGCGAGTATTTATGAATGGATTGATCAAGCATACCGCAATTGCCTTAGCAATTATTATACCGTTGGCAGCGTTTTCAGCTTATGCTGCACCGATGAGTGCGCCTAGTACCACAACGAGTAACGTAACAACGGATAAGACTACCACTGCGACACTAGCGATCAAACCTTCATCAATCATACATAAGTCTGCAAGCAAGCCGACGACCGTAGACAGTGTTGATCTTGAGCAATATGCGGGTACGTGGTATGAAATAGGGCGTTTGCCCATGTACTTTCAGCGCAAATGTGCCAGTGATGTGACTGCTACCTATACGGGTAAAACCGACGGATCAGGCATTACGGTAATCAATAAATGTAGTGGTGAAAATGGCACAGCTATTACCGCTGAAGGATTGGCAAAACCTGCTGATAATACTGGCAGCAAATTGAAAGTCAGCTTTTTGCCGTCATGGATTCGTTGGTTGCCGGTAGGGCGCGCCGACTATTGGGTGCTGGCTCGTGATTCGGACTATAAGACAGCCTTAGTAGGTACGCCAGATAAGAAGTATTTATGGTTGTTAGCGCGCTCGCCTAATATTACTCAGCAGACTTATGCCAAATATCGTGAGATTGCTCAGCAACAAGGCTATGATCTAAAAGAGTTTAAGCTGACCGCGCAGAGCAATCAGACCGTTAACTTAGTTCCTTAGTAGATAGCGCTATGATAGATTGTATTATGAGAAACTAGAGTGGTAAGAAACTATTCAATGGGTAAAGAAGTTATCTTATTAAATTATTCTTACTTTTTGATTTTCCAAAGAAATGGTCAATAGTCTAAAAAAATGCTTTCATAGGATTATTCTTAGGACAGTATAGCTGCCCCTAATAACGGTTATCACTGGCAAAATAAGGCGTTTTGAGCTAAAATACAGACGATTTAAAAGCACTGACGCCAATAATTATTCGTATTTGTCGCTTTACCTTAGCCAGTAACCCCAGTTTCTTCTTAGTTTTATCGTATTTCATACGTTATCGTTTTATTAACCTGTTTTCATTACTATTAAATTCTACTGACCAGAAGGATGTTTCTCGTGAGCAACGCTGATACCTTACGCCAATTACATCAAGATCATTTAAGCAACTATAACAATCAAGAGCAACAAGCCATCGAATTGATTGGTTTGCTTAATAAACTGTATAACCAGCAAGACGTGCAAGTCACTTTGTTTGGTGAAACGCTTGATACGACTTCAGTAGGTCAAGTACTGGCCTTACATCAAAAAGCGGCAATACGTGAGCAGGGCGCTAAGCCGATCGCTATCGTGGATACTTTAGCTATGGTCAAAGCATTGGCGGCTAACGAAAATATTCAAGCGGCGCGAGTCGATGTCGGTCAGCTAATTGCTAGCGACAGTGATATACAAACTGTATTAAAAACCATCAGTAACGATGAAAATGCTATAAATGGTGCTACCGATGTGGTGTTATATGGTTTCGGTCGTATTGGTCGTATCTTAACGCGTCTATTATTATCACAAGCCTCAAGCTCGAAAGGCCTACAGTTAAAAGCTATTGTGGTACGTCCTGCCGCTGCTGGCGACTTAGCCAAACGTATCTCCTTACTTGAGCGTGACTCAATTCATGGTAGATTTTTAGGCGGAATTAGCATTGATGATGACAATAATGGCATGATTGTTAATGGTCGTTTTATACAAGTTATTTATGCTAATGATCCGAGTGAAATTGACTATACCGCTTATGGTATCGACAACGCTTTAATTATTGATAATACCGGTATTTGGAAAGACGAAGCGGGTCTTGGCAAGCACTTACAATCTAAAGGTGTACAAAAAGTCTTGCTAACCGCCCCTTCTGGTGGCGAGATTAAAAACGTCGTTTACGGTGTTAACAATGATACTATCGGTGACGATACCCTTGTTAGTGCTGCCAGTTGTACCACCAATGCCATTACGCCAATGCTAAAAGTACTGAATGATGAGTTCGGTATCGAAAACGGCCACATTGAGACCATTCACTCCTTTACCAATGACCAAAACTTGGTTGATAACTATCATAAAGCCGATCGCCGTGGCCGCAGTGCCGTAATGAACATGGTCATTACCAGCACTGGCGCTGCAAAGGCAGTGGGCAAAGCGCTACCAGAACTGAGCGGCAAACTAACCGGCAATGCTATTCGTGTACCCACGCCCAACGTTAGCTTAGCGATTTTAAATTTAAATCTAAAAAGCGCGCCAGAAAGTGCTGATGCTTTGAATGACTTTATGCGCAAAGTATCTAACAGTAATACCTGGCAATCACAAATTGCTTATACGGACTCAACAGAAGCAGTATCGACTGACTTTGTGGGTATCACCCACGTTGGTGTGGTAGATGCTCAGGCCACTATACTCACTGGCAATCAAGCTATTGTTTATATTTGGTATGATAACGAAGTAGGCTATAGTACTCAGGTGCTACGCTTAGCCACGCAGATGGCTGGTATCAGCTACACTCAAATTCCAGCATAAAACTTTTAATATGAAAGATATCTAGGCTAGACATGGCTATACAAGTATGGTTTGCATCTTGTCCTTAAATGTTATACTGGTCATTATTATTAGTAAGTGTTATCGCTATTAAATACAGCACTCGATAGTCCGATTGATTATCGGGTGTTGTTGCCATAATAAGTGCTAATATTAACTTGTAGATATTGTATGGTGCTGGCGTGAACGTATCCATTTGGGACATGTAAAGTGGAACATGCGAACATAGACGCAAACATAAACTGAATACAAATACAGTCACTGGCTATAAACCAGATTGACAATTAAGGAACGTAACATGCGATTTATTGATGAAGCCATCGTAACAGTAAAAGCAGGTGATGGTGGTAACGGTATCGCCAGTTTTCGCCGAGAAAAATACGTCCCGCGCGGTGGTCCTGATGGCGGTGACGGCGGCAGTGGCGGTGACGTTTATGTCATTGCTGATGACAACACCAACACTTTAGTCGACTATCGCTATACCCGTCGCTATGATGCGATGCGTGGTGAAAATGGTCATAGTAAGAACTGTGCCGGTAAAGGGTCTGACGATATTTTCTTATCAGTTCCTATTGGTACCACTATTATTGATACCGAAACGGATGAAGTCATCGGTGATATGACCGAAATAGATCAGACTTTATTAATCGCCAAAGGTGGTGATGGTGGTTTAGGTAATACGCATTTTAAAAGCTCTACCAACCAAGCGCCACGAAAAGCGACCTCAGGCTTTGAAGGTGAGCTAAAAGTATTAAAGCTTGAGCTAAAAGTTGTGGCAGACGTAGGACTGATTGGTCTTCCGAATGCGGGTAAATCAACCTTTATTCGTCAAGTTTCTGCTGCGACACCCAAAGTTGCTGACTATCCATTTACGACTTTGGTACCAAATTTAGGCGTGGTTGATATTGGTCGCCATCGCTCATTCGTGATGGCGGATATTCCAGGGCTTATCGAGGGCGCATCAGAAGGTGCGGGTCTGGGTATTCGCTTCTTAAAACATGTGGCACGTACGCGTCGCCTGTTGCATATTGTTGATATACAGCCTATTGATGGCACAGATCCGGTCAATAATGCTCGCATTATCTTAAATGAACTTGAACGTTTTTCTCCTGAACTGGCTAATTTACCGCAAATTTTAATATTGAATAAAATTGATCAGGTTATTGATGAAGAAGAATTGAACGAGTTGTGTACTCATATCGTTGCGGAGCTTGGCTGGACAGGGGACGTATTTCGTACCTCAACCTTAATGGGTGAGGGTACTGATGCCGTAAAATATCATTTAATGAATGAGATTGAGCGCGAGCGCCAGCTTGAAGAAGAAGAACCAGAGTTTGCCGAAGCACAAAAAGCGCGATTTGAGCGTTTAGAAGTAGAAGTTCGCCGTAACACTGAAGCACAGCGCGAAGCGTACCGTGCAGCTCGTAAAGCGCAACGCGAAGGTACAGACTTACCTGACAACGATATTCTTGATAATGATCATTTCGATGACGATGACGATGATGGCGTCGAAGTGGCCTACGCCCCTTAGTTTGACACTACTTAATTTGATAATACTTAGGTTGATATTACTGAATGAGATGGACGGTTTGACGTTAAAAGCTTACTATCAACAATAAGAGAAGAGGTTGGTCATTTTATAAGCATCTTCTTTTATTGCTCTTTTACCGACACTAGTACGCCTATCTGTATTATGCCTATTTGGCAGCACGATTTTGATAGCACAAAAGAATAGGCCACTTATTTACTTTTTAAATTGATTTTTAAATTAATCCCCGCAATAGACAGGAGTTTTTATGGCAGTTGACATGGAAAATACGACCGAAGAACCAAGGTTTATCAAACAAACCCGCAACTTTGATATTCAGCGCGTTATTGTCAAGATTGGCTCATCATTGTTGACTAATAATGGTCGAGGACTGGATCGTACTGCCATATACGAGTGGGCGACACAAATTGCTGAATTGCATAACCAAGGTGTGGAAGTGTTGTTGGTGTCATCAGGTGCGGTCGCTGAAGGTGTGGTACGCATGAATCTTGATGAGCGGCCTAATAAGCTCGCAGCATTACAAGCTTGTGCTTCTATCGGTCAGATGGGCTTAATCGGAACTTGGTGGTCAGCCCTTATCCAACACGGCATACAGAGCTCGCAGTTGCTGCTGACGCATGATGATTTGTCCAATCGTAGTCGTTATCTGAATACCACTAGCGCACTGACTCAGCTATTAGAGTGGCGTGTCCTGCCAGTGATTAATGAAAACGATACCATCACCATTGATGAAATTAAATTTGGCGATAATGACACTTTAGGCGCGATGGCAGCGGCGATGGTCAATGCTGATTTATACATTATCTTAACCGATCAAGAAGGTGTGTTTACTGATAATCCACGTGATAATCCCAATGCCAGAATGATTCGTCAAGAGCGTGCGATGGCTGACTATTTATTTGATATTGCCGGCGACGGCGGTAAGCTTGGACGCGGTGGGATGTTAACCAAAATCCGTGCCGGTCGTTTGGCGGCTATGGGCGGTTGCCCGACCGTCATTGTCAGCGGTGCGATTGAAGGTGTCATCACCCGTGTGGTGGCAGGCGAAGCAGTAGGTACATTGCTAACCACCAATGATGAAGACAAAGTCATCGCCCGCAAACAGTGGATCGCGGCTCATTTACGGATGTCAGGCGCTCTGATTGTGGATGCCGGCGCAGCAAAAGCGTTGACCGAGCATAACAGAAGCTTGTTGCCGGTCGGTGTAAAAGAAGTACGCGGTGACTTTGATGAAGGCGATGTGGTAGAAATTATTCATCAAGATACCGGTGAGCGCTTAGCTGTCGGACAAGTCAATTTCTCGTCTACAGATGCGCGCAGTGTTGCTAATGAGCGTACCGAGCAGTTCGATAGAATCCTCGGTAACAATGAAGAGCGGGTAGTGATGGTCCATCGCGATAATTTAGCGTTGTCTGTGTAATATATCGTAAGTAGCTTAGATAAATAGCTGAGATACACAGCTGAACTATGAAACCTTTTTATTATTGGTTAAGCTGATATCAATTACATGTAGCAAGTATGTTTACATATTAAGACTTTAATGCCATAACAGAGTTTATCTTTATGGCATTAATTACATCTGGGTATTTTAACAGTTGTATTTTTTCTATCCCTATTTATGTTTAACAATGACAATAATCGATATTGTACTATTTTGGAGATTTGTGCATGAGTGCCTCGGACAACGATAACTCGCCTAAGCAAAATTTTGCTCCTCTCAAAAACGATAGACTGCTGCGCGCTCTTCGGTTTGAGCCGGTAGATACCACACCGGTATGGATGATGCGTCAGGCCGGTCGCTATTTACCAGAATATAAAGCCACTCGTGCTGAAGCAGGTGACTTTATGAGCCTGTGCAAAGACACTGATCGCGCCACGGAAGTGACATTACAGCCGTTACGACGTATGGATCTAGATGCGGCAATTATATTTAGTGATATTTTGACCATTCCAGATGCCATGGGATTAGGCTTATATTTTGAGACCGGTGAAGGTCCTAAGTTTAAACGTACTGTCCGTCAGCAGTCCGATATTGACAAGCTACCGACCTTAGATGTTAACGATTCGCTAGATTATGTGATGCGAGCGGTGACTAGTATTCGTAAAGCTCTTAATGGACAAGTACCGTTATTTGGATTTTCGGGCAGTCCTTGGACGCTAGCGACCTATATGATTGAAGGCGGCAGTTCAAAAGACTACCGTTATACTAAAGGGATGCTCTATAGCAATCCTGAACTTCTGCATCAACTGCTTGATAAGCTGGCAACATCAGTGATTGATTATTTGGATGCCCAAATCATCGCTGGTGCGCAAGCGGTACAAATATTCGATAGCTGGGGCGGGGGACTTGGTCATCGCCAGTTTATAGAGTTTTCGCATATGTACAATAAGCGTATCGTTGCTGCGCTAAAAGCGCGGCATCCTGAAGTACCCGTCATACTATTCACGAAAGGTGGCGGCCTTTGGCTTGATATTCAAGCGGATAGCGAGGCTGATGCTTTAGGATTAGATTGGACGATGCCGCTTGATCGTGCCCGTCAAGTGTTGACGGAAAGCCAGCGCCAGTTGACCAAACAGCATAAAAAATTACAGAGCAGTAAAGCCATTCAAGGTAACTTAGACCCAGCAACGCTATATGGCTCACCGGAAACTATTCGCTCTGAAGTTAAGCTGATGCTTGACAGTGCCTATGCCTGTGGCGAAAAGACTGGTTATGTAGCAAACTTAGGCCATGGTATTACCCAGTGGGTTGACCCAGATCATGCCAAAGTCTTTATCGATGCAGTACATGACTATAAGCTCTAAAAGCTATCGCCCTTAAAATTTTTGAATTGAAAAGCTATCAAATACTAAACAGACAGGTGGTTTAAACGAATACTTAAAACTGCTATATTTTTTAGTATTTATATATTTAGTGTTTACTGAGCAAAAAAGGATATTTTATGATTTCAGCAGCGATTGTCGGTGGAACGGGGTACACAGGTATTGAGCTTATTCGCTTACTGTCTGCCCACCCTGAAGTGTCTATTGATTTGCTAACCTCGCGTAGTGAGGCAGGAACGCGTGCTGATGAGATATTTTCAAGCTTGCGCGGTATCTCAGATTTGGTCTTTAGTGACTTAGGTGATGATACGCTCGCCGCGCTACAGCATTGCGATGTAGTATTCTTTGCCACGCCTCATGGGGTGGCGATGAAGCAAGCAGAGGCGCTGACCCAAGCGGGTGTTAGAGTCATTGATTTAGCCGCTGATTTTCGTCTGCAATCATTGACTGAGTTTGAACAATGGTATCAACAGCCGCATGCTTGTCCTGAGCTATTAAAAACCGCCGTTTATGGTTTACCAGAAATCAATCGTGATAAGCTTGCAAACGCTTTGTTGGTAGGCAACCCCGGTTGTTACCCTACCACTGCTATTTTAGGACTAAAACCTATTATTGAGGCACAAAACAAGCAAGCAACGCGCCTAATTGACTCACGGATTGTTATTGATGCCAAGTCTGGCGTATCAGGTGCTGGTCGCCAAGCAAGTATTGCGCTTAATTATGCGGAAACTACGGATAATTTTAAAGCTTATGGGGTGACGGGTCATCGTCACTTGCCGGAAATTGAGCAGGGCATTGCGCAATTATTAAATAGCCAGTTTACCCAGCGTGTTCGTTTTTTACCGCATTTAGTACCGATGATACGCGGTATGTTCAGCTCTATTCATATGGAGCTGACCGAAGCGGGCGCTGATATCGACTGGCAACACGAATTTGAGACCAGTTATGCCTCAGAAGTGTTTATTGATGTGATGCCAAGCGGTATTTATCCTGATACCCGTAGTGTCCGTGCCAGCAACCGTTTACGTATAGCAGTGCACCAAGATAACGCGCGTGCTGAGCTGACCGTCTTGGTGGTACAAGATAATTTAGTAAAAGGGGCGGCGGGGCAAGCAGTACAAAACATGAATGTTATGTTTGGTCTTGATGAGACCTTAGGATTAAATTTTGCGCCTGTTGTTCCCTAAATGTTTCTCGGACGTTCCTTAAACGTTCCATGAATGATTGACCTTTAACGTCTTTTAGTTAATAGTATTCTATGGACACTATTTCACATGTACCTATAGCCTAAACTTTATCACTAAACCTTTACTATTCGGTTATTCGTATTTACGGTGCTAGGTATTGATTCTAAATTCCGCTATAATACATCCCCTTACTGTTAAGAGATGCCTTCTAGATGCTTGTTAAGACTGCCCACCGCTTGCGCTTGCAGGCAGCAAGTTCATCGTGCCAAGCTTCTGCATCAGACGATTCTGAGCGTGGACCACTGTCTTCTTATCAAAGCATAGATAACATTATAAATAGTCACAATAGTATTAAAAACTGTATAGTTGGCAAACAACAAGGCGCGTCGACGTTGGTATTGGCGCTCTTTGTAATAGTGATATTAGTGACTGCTGCTGTTGGATTGATGTTTGGTCACAAGCTTGGCTATCAGAGTGGCTACTATTCGATGCAATCCGAGACAAAACAAGCCACTATAGATAGTGAGCAAGCGAACAAAGAGCTCACCGATTTGCGCTTAAGTCATAAGATGTCGACGAATCAAGCGGCGACTGCCAAACAAGAGTTAACGATCAGTTTGGCAAATTTAGATGATCTACGTCAGACTCAGCAAGCCCTAAAAGTTGAAAATGAGCAAGTCACACAGCTCAATGGGCTATATGCCAGTGTGATTAGTGATAAAGGCGGCATGCCGTTACAGATACTTGGCGCTAAGATTGAACCATTACCTGAGAACACTTTTGAGTATGGTTTCGATATTGGTATGCTCAGTAGTGATGGGCAAGCAAAGAATCTAACGGTCAGCTTAACTCTGCTAAACGATGATGATTTCGTAGAAGTGCCGCTAGATCCTGCTCGTTATGCTATTGAAGGCATTGAACGCATTCGTGGACGCTTTGTAATGCCGTCAGGCTTTAAGCCGCTACAAATTAAGCTCATTTTAAAGGCAGGCGATCAGGAAGTGGAACAATTGTATGATTGGAAACTTGGTGCTATGGTCGATAACATGCCGCTGTCGCTTTTAGATCTACCTGAAGCTGATAAAAGCCCCATTGCTTCTGAATAACCATTCAATTTCCAGTGACTGTTTGATTGGTAATAACTGCTTTACTTTTAACAACCGCTTCGCCGTATTTTTTACCTATCACTTTTATACCTGATAGTCTCTCTTTTATTGTTAGCTGACCTTTTAGTTTATACTTTGATTATGATGAAACAAATATTATCACAAGCTAAACCCGTTGTTTTTGATTGGCACTTCCCAAATGTGCCTGTTCATCGTGCGCAAGATAGTGACCCTGATGGCGAAACCACGCCGCAAGCAGACGTCATGGTGGAGGAACCGGAAGTGGCAAAACCGCCAATGTACGCGGTAGTTATGTATAACGATAACTATACGCCAATGGAGTTTGTGGTTTACATTTTGCAGTCAGAATTCCGTCATAGCATTGATTCAGCCGTTGAAGTTATGCTAACTATTCATAATAATAGCAAAGGTATCGCAGGTATCTACCCTAAAGATATTGCTGAGACCAAAGCAAAAAAGGTTAACAGTCTAGCCCACCGTGAAGGCTATCCGCTACTTACCCAGATCGAGCCACATCAAGGTGAATAGGGCCACTCGTTTCATTGTTATTTGAATATTATACTTTTGCCCTTTTCTCTGACCGTGTCACTCCAATAAGCCGATCTTAACAATAATTATCCAAGTGTTATAAACTGTTTTTCTAATACATTTTTGTATAAATCCTACTGTATCAAAACATCTAAATCTGCTTTTGACTCTCTATTTTGACCTTGATTTTTTTCTTAAGTATCCCTATATATATATAGCGAATCAAGTATTCGCAAATATTAAATGGGACACGTATTGTTCAAAACCTTTGTTTTTATATATCCTCATGGTTGTCCTTCTATTGCTGTTTTTTACTATTAACCTTTCTATTCATTCAACCGGATTTTAAAGTTACTTCTGCTGCGCCATTAACTTTATGTTTGCGGTATTATTTGATACATTTTAGTACGTGTTAATAGATTGACTATGCGTGCTTATCATGTTGAGATGAATTACAGCTGACGTAAACCGTTTTATGACAATTGTTTCGTGTTAACCGTTGCTGACCAATTATTGTTACCTGTTTATGTGTTACTTATTAGTGATAGCGCACTGTTATCCGACTTGAACAATCCACTTGTCGCCCTGATTTACTCATTAAGCTATTAAATCCTAAAGATATGTATAACCGTAGGAATTCGTTATGTTAAGTCGTCATCTTGAAGTCTCCTTGCGTCTAGCCATGACGCTTGCGCGTCAAAAATCACATGAATATCTGACTGTTGAGCACTTGTTACTGGCACTGCTAGAGAACACTCATGCTGCCAATACTTTGACTGCCTGCAATGCTAATGTCTCAAATTTGCGTACCGAGCTTGAAGCTTATATTAATAAGCACACGCCAACGGTAGATGTCGATATAGAGCAGTCGCCGCAGCCTACCCAAAGCTTTGATCGTATCTTGCAACGGGCAATCTTCCATGTGCAATCTATCGGCGGTGGCCGTTTGGTCGAGGGCTCAGATATTTTAGTGTCTATGTTCTCAGAGCATGATACCTACGCCGTTTATTTGCTGAAAAAGCAAGGTATCAGCCGCCTTGAGCTGACCCAATATCTGTCTCATGGGCAAGACAAAGAGGAGCCATCTGAGCCACGCGCTTCTATAACTGGTGAGCGTCGTAGTGCTTCTGAAAAGACCAGCAAGGACCCATTAGTAGAATTTGCCAGTAACCTCAACCAGCGTGCAGCGGAAGGTAAGACTGATCCGCTCATTGGGCGTGGTCCTGAAATTGAGCGTGCAGCGCAAGTATTGTGCCGCCGACGTAAAAACAACCCGCTATTAGTCGGTGAGCCGGGCGTTGGTAAAACCTCGATTGCTGAAGGTTTAGCCTGGTTAATTATCAATGATAAAGCGCCAAAACCACTTAATGGTTGCGTGATTTATAGCTTAGATATTGGCGCCCTGATTGCAGGTACGAAATATCGTGGTGACTTCGAAAAACGTATGAAGGCGCTGCTTGATGCACTGAAGAATAAACCCAATGCGATCTTATTTATTGATGAGATTCATATGATTATTGGGGCAGGCTCATCCATGAGCAGTAATATGGATGTGTCTAATTTAATTAAACCGGCGCTTGCTAATGGTGAGCTACGCTGTGTGGGTTCAACCACCTTTACAGAATATCGTCAGGTGTTTGAAAAAGATCATGCGTTATCACGCCGCTTTCAAAAAATTGATGTCAAAGAACCTAGTATTGATGAGAGCATCGATATCTTACGCGGTCTTAAACCACGTTATGAAGAGTTCCATAATGTCGCGTATACCGATGAAGCTCTAATCAGTGCGGTACAGCTGTCGTCTAAGCATATCCACGAGCGTTTCTTACCGGATAAGGCTATTGACGTCATCGACGAGGCCGGTGCGTATAAACGCCTGGGAGTTATTCCTGATGCTGATGACATCAATGCTGAAGACAGTTTAATTGCTGATTTGGAGCAGGATTTTGACGAGCAAATCGATACAGACACCAACGAGGTTGATGGCACTGATAACGAAATGCAAGATGAAGCTGTAGCTGCTAAAGCCAGTGATAAGTCTAAGGCTACTAACTTTCAAAAGGCTAAAGACAAAAAACCACCAATGAAAATTGACGTGGCAGATATTGAAGCTATTGTTGCTAAGTTAGCGCGTATTCCACCCAAGTCGATTTCAAGCGATGATAAGAATGTTCTTGAACATCTAGATCGCGACTTGAAACGCTTAGTCTTTGGTCAAGACGAAGCGATTGCGACCTTGTCCGATGCCATTAAGTTATCCCGTGCGGGTCTTAAAGCACCGGAGAAGCCAATTGGTTCCTTTATGTTTGCAGGTCCAACAGGGGTTGGTAAGACAGAAGTATCGCGCCAGCTAGCCAGTTTGTTAGGGGTTGAGCTAGTGCGCTTTGATATGTCAGAGTACATGGAAGCGCATACCGCCTCACGTTTGATTGGTGCGCCTCCAGGCTATGTTGGTTATGACCAAGGTGGTTTGCTTACCGAAAAGATTAATCAGCATCCTCATTGCGTATTACTGTTTGATGAGATTGAAAAAGCGCATCCTGATGTCTTTAACTTACTATTACAAGTGATGGACCATGGCACGCTGACTGATAATAATGGCCGAGTGGCTAGCTTTAAACAAGTTGTTGTCATTATGACTACTAACGTTGGTGCTGACAGTATCAGCCGCTCCTCTATGGGCTTTACCCAGCAAGATCATAGTCGTGATAACAATGAGTCACTCAAGCGCGTCTTTAGTCCTGAATTCCGTAACCGTTTGGATGCAATCATTCAGTTTAATGTGCTAGATACTTCAGTAGTGGTATCAGTGGTTGATAAGTTCTTGGTTGAGCTACAAGTCCAGCTTGATGATAAGCAAGTGACTTTAGAAATTGATGATGAAGTACGTGATTATTTAGCTGAAAAGGGCTATGACCGTCTGATGGGGGCCCGTCCCATGCAGCGTCTGATTCAAGATGAGATTAAAAAACCGCTGGCAGGTATGATTTTGTTTGGTGAATTGGTCAATGGCGGGGTAGTACATCTTACTCTAGAGCCGCAAGATATTGACGCTGATACCGAATCTAACAGCATTTCTATCGATAAAAAGTCTTCTACCGCCCAGAGTGGCAATATGCAAAGCGATAAAGGCTCAACGGACAGTCGTATTATATTGACAGTCGTTGAGACCTACGAGCCGCGCTCAGACTCTGAATCAGTGGCAAGCTAAGTTAGTTAGTCATAAGCTGTTTAGCTAATTGACATGAATAACCCTGAACTGAATATTGGTATAAATAAAAACGGTTGCTATGGCAGCCGTTTTTTTTCGCTGACATTTAGCCGATGTTTATATGCTTACTAACCTTTTATAATGAAATGTAACGTCTTTTTTTGCTACCATCATTATTTGAGTAGTGGTTCTATTAAAATAATGTTTTGATGTGCGTTAAACCAATTATAAATAACTAAAAAGCAACTAAAAAAGAGGCGACATACCCATGCAATTATTTAATGATGAGCAGGCAGAGAACATGACAACTGAGAAAACGGCTGAGCAAAAACAAGCTATCTTAGATAATGTACGTTTGCCAGAAGATTGGAAATTAGCACTAACAGATGAGCTGACGTCCAATAATATGGATGATCTCCGAGCATTTTTAAAGGCAGCCTATCAATCGAATGACAGTATTTATCCGCCAGCCCCTTTGATGTTTAATGCCTTCAATCTAACGCCTTTATCACATGTTAAAGTCGTTATTTTAGGTCAAGATCCTTATCATCGTCCAGGGCAGGCGATGGGGCTGTCATTTTCAGTACCGAAAACGATTCCTAAGCCACCATCACTGAATAATGTGCTTAAAGAAATGGCTACTGATATTGACACCAGTTACTCAGCCCACGGTGATTTGACCTATTGGGCGCAGCAAGGCGTATTGTTATTAAATAGCTCACTAACTGTCAGTGAAGGCGAGCCAAACAGTCATCAAAATAAAGGATGGGAGCAATTTACCGACGCTGTCATTGACATTATTAATCAACAAACAGAGCACACCGTATTTATTCTGTGGGGCAGCAAAGCGCAAAAGAAAGGTAAATATATCGATACTGATAAACATCTGATTTTAACGGCTGTGCATCCCTCACCACTGGCGGCCAATCGTGGTGGATTCTTTGGTTCAAAGCCATTTTCCAAAACCAATGATTATCTGAGACAATATGGCAAAACGGCTATTGATTGGCAGTTGCCACAGTAAATGATGACTATACCAACTATGAATTTACAGCCTCATCAGCTGACAAGTCAGCAGCTAACGACCAGCAAATTTTGGTCACTCCAAGATGTTCAATGGATGAGGTATGCGTTAGTATTGGCAAAGCAAGGTGCAGAGTGCGGCGAAGTACCAGTAGGGGCGGTATTGGTACATGACGATATGGTTATCGGTAGTGGCTTTAATGAGCCAATCGGTCGCCATGATGCGACTGCTCATGCCGAAATTATAGCGTTAAGAGACGCCTGCCTGCGCTTAAATAATTACCGTTTACCGCTACAGACCACGCTATATGTTACCTTAGAGCCGTGTACCATGTGTGTCGGTGCGTTGATTCATGCGCGCGTCGATAGGCTAGTATATGCCGCAAGTGAGCCTCGGGCAGGTATGGTGGGAAGTCAAATGAATTTACCCACACAGCCATTTTATAATCACCAGATTAAAACCCACCAAGGTTTGTGTGCTGATCACAGTAGTCAGATGCTGAAGGCCTTTTTTAGGCAACGTCGGCAAGTAGCTAAGAGAAATAAAGAGAGTCTTTTATAATTTATTTAGGATGTGTTTAATATTCACTAATAAATAAGATATTAACCACAGCGCTAGTGATAGCATAGATTATTTGCTATAATACCGCCCTATTTGGCTATGTAAAAATACGCTGTCAAATAAGTGTTAATGTATAAGCAATTGAATATAGCCATTTAAATATAAGCAACTAATATGACCGCTTCTACGTCGCCGTCCGAATTGAACGATACTGATAGCCAAGCGCAGCCATTGCGTTATCCGGTTATTTGTATCGATGGGCCTAGTGGCGCTGGCAAAGGCACGGCAGCATGGCGTTTGGCCCAGACGTTAGGTTATCAGTTATTAGACTCAGGTGCGTTATATCGTATTGTTGGACTAAAGGCGTTTGAGGCAGGCCTGCTTACTGCTGATGCCAAGCAGTCTATTGATGAGGCCGCGTTGATTCAGCTGACCCAAGGTTTACAGATTGCCTTTGAGCCTAATGAAGAATCAGGTCGCGTTGACATTGTCGTTAATGATGTGGCCATAGGCGAGCAAGTACGTAATGAGACTGTTGGCGGCTATGCCTCACAAGTGGCAGTGTTTCCACAAGTACGCCAAACTTTGCTTCAATTACAGCAGGATATGGCGACTCGTTCGGGATTGGTTGCAGATGGTCGCGATATGGGAACAGTGGTATTTCCCAATGCTGACGCTAAGATATTTTTGACTGCTAGTGTTAGAGCACGGGCGCAGCGCCGTGTGACTCAATTAAAAAATGCCGGCCAAACGGCAGATTTTGAGGCGATTCTAACGACTATTAAAGCGCGCGATGACCGTGATGAAAATCGTACGACAGCGCCATCAAAACCTGCGGATGATGCCCTATTGATTGATAGCTCACTATTAGATGCTAATACAGTCTATGAGCAAATAAAAAGTTACTGCCAAGCAAAAGGCATTTGTTGTTAATAGCTAATAAAAACAACACAATAAGGACTAAAAAATCCCTGTGGTTACTGCTTTTAGTGTAAAATTACAGTGGTTAGAACAAGTTACCGGTTAAATGATAGTTGCTCTAAAGATGTCACTATACTGATAAAACTATAAAGACAAAGACAGTTGTTGCTAGTGAGCTTTCTGATTAACGTGCTTATTAGCAACAAACGTTTTTTTATATGAAGATATAAGATATAAAACCAGTATCGAGTTTTATATCTTCATAAATTTGATCCGTACTGCGCTGGACAGGCTACGGCTATACAAAGGTAGATATAATGGAATCATTTGCTGAACTATTTGAAGCAAGTATTGAAAATCAGGGTCTGGATATCGAGCGTGGCTCGGTTATTACAGGTATCGTTGTGGCCATCGATAGCGATTGGATCACAGTAGACACTGGTCTGAAATCTGAAGGCATCGTTGCTCGTGAAGAGTTTTTAAGCGACGAAGGCGAGCTTGAAGTAGAAGTTGGCGATAGCGTTGATGTCGTGGTTGAAGCGGTTGATAACGGTATGGGTCACACCCTACTGTCACGCGAAAAAGCCAAACGCGTCGAAACGTGGAATGTCCTTGAAAAAATCTATGACAACAATGAGATTGTAAAAGGTATCATTTCTAGCAAAGTAAAAGGTGGTTTTACTGTAGACGTGGGTTCAGTACGCGCGTTCTTACCAGGCTCATTGGTAGATGTTCGTCCTATCCGTGATACTACGCATCTAGAAGGCAAAGAGCTAGAATTCAAAGTCATCAAGCTTGACCAAAAACGTAACAACGTTGTGGTTAGCCGTCGCGCCGTTATGGAAGCTGAAAACTCAGCTGAACGCGAAGAGCTATTGAACAAGCTTGAAGAAGGTATCGAAATCGAAGGTATCGTTAAGAACCTAACTGATTACGGTGCATTCGTTGATCTTGGTGGTATTGATGGTCTGTTGCACATCACTGACATGGCATGGCGCCGTATCAAGCATCCATCTGAAGTAGTAGAAGTGGGTCAAGACTTAAAAGTTAAAGTATTGAAATTTGACCGTGAACGCAACCGCGTTAGCCTAGGCCTAAAACAGCTTGGTACTGATCCTTGGGATAACGTTGGCGCCACTTACCCAGTCGGTAGTGTTGTTAAAGCTCGCGTAACCAACTTGACTGATTACGGTTGTTTCGCTGAAATCTCTGAAGGTATTGAAGGTCTAGTTCACGTATCTGAAATGGATCACACTAACAAAAACATCCATCCATCTAAAGTTGTTCAAGTAGGTGATGATGTTGAAGTGATGATTCTTGATATCGATGAAGAACGTCGCCGTATTAGCTTAGGTATCAAACAGACTCTAGCCAATCCATGGGATGAGTTTGATAAGAAACATGAGCGCGGTGATAAAATCACTGGTACGATCAAATCAATCACTGACTTTGGTATCTTTATTGGTCTAGATGGCGGTATTGATGGTTTAGTTCACTTATCAGACATTTCTTGGAATGAAACTGGTGAAGATGCTATCCGTAACTACAACAAAGGCGACACCGTAGAAGCAATGGTATTGTCTGTAGATTCAGAAGCGAATCGCATCAGTCTAGGCGTTAAGCAACTTACTTCAGATCCATTCAACGAATACCTAGTTAACAATGACCGTGGTGCTATTGTTAATGGTAAAGTAAAAGAAGTTGACGCTAAAGGTGCAACGATTGTGCTTGCTGAAGAAGTTGAAGCTTACTTACGTGCCTCTGAGATCCAGCGTGATCGCGTTGAAGATGCTACTAAGCACTTCACTGTTGGTGATGATGTTGAAGCTAAAATTATCAGTGTTGATCGCAAAACACGTAACATCAGCCTATCAATCAAAGCGAAAGATGAAGCTGAAGAGCGTCAAGCGATTAAAGATTTGGGTAGCAGCAATACTAATGCTCCGCAAGCGTCTTCATCTGATGCACAGCCAAAAACTATTGGTGATTTGATTAAAGAGAAAATGCAGTAAATTGCGGATTCTTAATAGCCAATTATTTTGGTAGCTGGCTTTTAGCAGATAATAATATAATAAAAAAGCGACTTCGGTCGCTTTTTTTGCAGTTAGACTTTGATATTAATACGGTTATTAGCAATAGCATATTTTTTTCTAGAGGCTTAAACTTCCATTTCTATTCAAAATAATATCCGCTATCATTTGCAACGCTGAGTAACAGAATGTAAAATGGTATTCATATGAAATAATGTTCGTGTAAATACTTTTTATGTATGGCTTTGAGAGACGTTTAAGTATGGCAAAATTTTGTAGTTCTCTTTAGTTCATTATAGAGAGAGCGTTAAATTTAACTATTATCGAAAATCAAATTTAGCTCAGAGTTATAATAATCATCAATCAACAAGGCCAGCGTAATAATGCAGCAAGCGATTAATAAGTCCGAATTTATTAACAATTTGAGTACTACCTGCGACACTATGACCGAAACGGTCGTTGATGACGCCGTACGCGAAATATTAAATTTGATGGCAAATACCTTAGCCAATGATGGCCGAGTCGAGGTTCGCGGGTTCGGTAGCTTTTGTTTACATCATCGCCGTTCACGTATGGGGCGCAACCCTAAAACGGGTGAAAGCGTACCCGTACCTGCCAAAGCCATCCCACATTTTAAGCCGGGTAAAGCGTTACGCGAAGCGGTTAATGATAAAGTAGCAGGATAACGAGTAAAATCTTTTAAAAAATCAACTATAAAACTTGATGCATAAAATTTTTATAGTTGAAGTTTTGGTAAATGAGCTAATAAAATTTTATATTGTGTAGCACAACGGTAGTCCTGTGCCTGTTTTATTTTGAACTGACTATAGCTACTTTTTAATCTAGCTTTTACAATTGCTACTTTTATCCATTATAGGCTACGTCTATTCACAACTGAGGTATAAGCATAATGCGCTTTTTACTGTTTGTGTTACTGTTTTTAAGTTTTGCTTATGCGCTTGGTTTGGTATTGGCGAACAACACTGAAATCGGGGTAAACTTACTATTTTCACAAGCCCCTGCCATGAACTTGGGGTTGCTACTGATACTTTGTCTGATATTAGGTATCGTTATTGGACTATTGCTAGCATTGCTAATGTTCCGTGTTCTACAGAATAAATGGGAAATCTCTCGTTTGCAAAAATTGAACACCAACTTGCAAGAGCAAATTGAGCAGGCTAACGTCGTCATTGATCGGCAAGCAAATGCGCCTACTGTAGAAGACGCTGTTTATAGTGGAAAAGCAGTACAAGATGGTATGAAGGAGTCTTACTTAAATGAGAGTAATTCTTCCGAGCCTACTGTGTTAACCAAACGTAAGCGCGATTGAGTCTCATAACAGTTTATCAGTGTAATTTTTAACAACTTTAAGATGATGTTTTTATACAAAGTGGCGAAATCATGACTAATAAAGTAATAACCTCTCCTGTTATTGTGGCGCTAGACAATCTCACAATGGGTGAAGCATTGGCATTGGCTGATTGTTTAGATCCTAGTCTATGCCGATTAAAAGTAGGCAAAGAGCTGTTTACTCGCTGTGGTCCTGCGATTGTCCAAGCGTTGCATCAACGACAATTTGAAGTGTTTCTAGATTTAAAATTTCATGATATACCTAATACTACCGCGCAAGCCGTATTGGCTGCCGCAGAGCTCGGCGTATGGATGGTCAATGTGCATGCTAGTGCAGGTAGTGCCGCCATGTCATTGGCAAAGCAGCGACTGTTAGAAGGTAACTATGAGACGTTACTGATAGCCGTGACCGTACTAACCTCTATGGGCAACGATGTGCTACCACAGATTGGTGTCACTAATAATTTAGAGGAGCAAGTGAGCCGATTGGCGCAATTGACCAAACAAGCGGGTCTCGATGGTGTGGTGTGCTCAGCACAAGAGGCACGAACGCTTAAAGCACTATGCGGTGACGACTTCAAGCTAATAACTCCTGGTATTCGTCTACCAGAGGATAGCGCAGATGACCAAACGCGTATCTGTACCCCCAAGCAGGCATTGAGTGAAGGGGCAGACTATCTGGTCATTGGACGCTCAATCACTCAAGCACTAGACCCAGAAGCCAAACTACAAAAGATACTTCAAGGCATTTGATTCTAAAAAACATTTAACTTTAAAAGTATATAGCGTTGTTAGTGACAAAGAGATATTCTTGGATACGAATAAAAAAGACAGCTTACAGGTTGTCTTTTTTTTAACTTTTTAATGGCAGATAAATAGGTGCTACACTAGATGCTTTGATTTATTTGCCTCTTATCATTAATATTGGACAGTATGAAATTACAGATTGTAAGTGACTTACACATAGACAGCTATGCTAGACAATCGCATCCAATGGGACATATTCCTAAGACCGATGCCGACTTAGTTTTGGTGGCTGGTGACACTGCTAATAGTGATAGTGGTATGCCGTGGTTACAAGAGCAAGCCGCACGTCTACAGGTACCTCTCATTACTATCGCTGGCAATCATGAGTACTTTAATGAAGACGTGCTGCATTTTGACTATAAGCTGGCGACATGGGACAACTATAATGAGGTGTCTAACCAAGGCGTTCGGGTGCTCCAATGTCAGCATATGGATATCGGAGAGGTGCGCATCTTAGGTTGTACGCTGTGGACTGATTATCAGTACCAAGCTAATGAAGACACTATGGTAGTGGCCAGACGCTTTATGCGTGATTATAAGCAAATCTACGTCGGTGACGATTTATTCTCGCCTGAGATGTCCATGCAACTGCATGCACAGCATCGCCAATGGTTAAAACAAGCTTTAATAACGGCAAAGCAACTGGGAAAAAAAACAATAGTAATGAGCCATCATAGTATCAGCCCGTTATCTGTTTCTGAGAAGTATGCTACTTTGCCGAGTAATGCGGCCTTTGTCAGTGATTTATCCGCGTGGATGCACGAGCCATGGGCACCTATGTTATGGATCCATGGGCATACGCATGAGGCGTTTGATTACCGTATTAATAATACTCGAGTGATCGTCAATCCGCGCGCTTATCCGAATGAAGTTAGCAGTACGGCGCTAGAATTTGCTTGGGATAAAGTAGTCGATATTGGTTAATTGATTGGCTTCTATTAACCTTGTATTTTTGTTTCCAATGATTTTATTGCTACCAAACTTGTATTTCTTTCACTCTAGATAAAAAATCTGCTACGCTGACACCCATGAGTAAATACACCGATTCTCCCCAGCCTGAATTGCCGACTGATAAACTTGCGATGCATAGTCCAAGTGCAACGGCACCTTCGCACCTGCCTGATAGCATGATGTCTTCGGTCAGCTTATTGCCTAATGATAAGCGCCTAATTTTATTTACCAGACACTCCTTACGGGAGCGTTCTGATGGTAACGGTTTCGCCAGTTATCAATTGCCATTAACTCCTAAAGGTCGAGTATTAGCGAAGTCTTGGGGGCGTTGGTTGGCAGGTCATCTACCGTATTCGCTCGATGTCGACAGCATTTCCAGCCCGATTGGACGTTGTATCGATACCGCGCAGCTGATGCAAGAAGGTGCTGGTCTACGGCGCAACATCACCCATCAGTCACTATTGGTTGAGCCAGGTAGCTTAGTCACTGAGCCTGAGATTGCCAATGCGGTATTCAAAGAGATTGGTGTGCTTAATTTTATCAATCGATTTTTACAGGGCAACCTTGAAGGTACCAAAAACGCCTACCAAGGTGGTCTAGATATACTATCGCTGTTCTACCAACATCAGCCTCAGCAAGGTCATTTAATGCTGGCGGTCAGCCATGATACTTTATTGTCTGCGTTTTTAGCGGTGATGCTCGATGTGCTTGAAATTGATTGGAATGATTGGCCGAAGATGATGGAAGGGGTGTTTTTGTGGTTCGATGAGATGCCTTTTGATCAAGCTAATGCTCATTTTGTCTGGCGTGGTGAGGTTTATATCCGCCCAGTCAGCACTCTGCTAGACGGTTACCGTGCTGCTGGATTTCATTCTAGCAAGCTATTGCTACCGCCAGAGGTGAAGTGGACATAACTGACGTCACTTTCTATCCTTCTGTTCGGCCTTTGCCATAAGAAAACTGAGAACGATCGCCCAAGCTGCGACCATGTTTCCATAATTGCATTCCATGTGATAGCTGATTGATTTCCCATTCCTGTAAAGCTTTAGGAACGTTGTGGCTATGATCAATGAGTGCCTCTACCAGCGAGATAGCATTCGCCGCCGCTTTTGCCGTACCAGCTGCTGTATGAGGTCGAGGAATGAAAGCAGCGTCTCCTATTAGCGCAATTCTATCGAAAACCATCTGCGGCACCGCCAAGTCTAATATCGACTGTACAAAAGGCTCTTTAGTTGCGGCTACTAATTTTTTAAAGGGATCAGCGAGTACAAGATTTGCGTAGCCTCGCATTGCTTGCTCAACATTAGAGGACATCATCCCTGGCGGAACGGAATTGGCTCTATGCCTACCATTTTTGTCAGTAAGTATATCAGGTAGCTCTGTTTTCTCGTCGTAATTAACGTACCAAACCCAGTTAAACCGACGTTTTCCTGGAACCAGCGATTCGTTTTCGCCGGGGATAACATAGGCCAAAATATGTGAGTTTGGGAAGTCGTAAAACACGAACCGCTCAGTAAATATCTACCTGCCAGCCGATAGAGCGTAATAGTGTCCCTGAGAACAACCCAGCTAACGAACCACCGATCACGATTGCACGTTTATTCATTGATTCCACTGAGTCTCTCCTAAATATCTATATACGAACAAGAGTAGCATAAAAAAACCTTGCCACTAGGACAAGGTTTTTATGCGTACGGTCTAAACAAAGCAAATCTTAAGCTTGTAGGCCTTTGATTGTTTTGTTTAGGCGGCTCTTACGACGAGCCGCTTTATTCTTATGAATAATACCTTTGTCAGCCATACGATCAAGAACCGGTACCGCTTTTTTGTAAGCTTCGGTAGCTGCGTCATAATCTTTAGCTGCGATAGCCGCATCAATACGCTTCAGATACGTACGAACCATAGAGCGTTGTGACGCAGAGTTCTGACGACGTTTGGTGTTTTGACGGGCGCGTTTACGAGCTTGTGCAGTATTAGCCACGCGGATCTCCTTGATAAAAAACAGATAAAAATATGAATGTCGATTGTAATAATGGGTTTAGCAATCATAAGTGGCGAGTAGCCGTCTCGTCAAATATGATATCGATGCCAAATATAAATAAGTCATCGCTCGCGCCGCGACTATTTGGAATAATTAAACAGCCTCGGCGTGTAAAGGCGGTTATCTTAACAAATTATTGCGCTTAGGACAATATGTTTGACAGTTAAAGCGTAAAGTAGTTGTGTGAGTTTGTACTTTATCGATTGAAAGTAACTTGTTAACCGACAACCGGACAAAGTTTTTTATAATAAATAAAGTTTCTTACAATAAATATGGGCAATTGCATAATTTATAACGTAACTTATAGCTTTACTGATACCCTTGCTGAACTAGTCTTGCTGATAGGACTGCTAAGGTAATATAAGTAATAACCAAGCAGTATGATATTAAGCGCTATGATAGATAGTGATGTATTATGTTTGGTTATTATTAATGGCATTACTGATGATTATGTATTAACCAATAGCGGATCAACTGATATTATTCTATAAAAATATTATTTTATTAATATAAAAAATGGACAAGTTATGCAGCGAAAAGCAATCGTAATTGGCGCGACAGGATTGGTAGGGCAACACCTTATTAAACAGCTAAGTGAGCTCTATGACACCTTGATTGTAATTGCACGGCGTCCGCCACGTTATATTAATACCAGTATGCGCTTTTATCAGGTCAATGATTTTGATAATTTAGCCGAAGTGTTTGCCAGTGTGGGCGCAGATCGCACGGCTGATGCGTTCAGCTGTCTTGGCACTACCAAAAAGCAGGCAGGCAGTGATGAAACATTTCGAAAAGTAGATCATATCTATAATCTCACTTTTGCTAAGTTATGCCGAGATAAAGGGGTCGAGAACTTTTTCTTACTATCATCAATGAACGCTGATAGTGACAGTCGGTTCTTGTACAATCGAGTAAAAGCAGAGACCGAGCAATCCATTATGGCGCTAGGATTTGCGCAGTTAGTCATTTTTCGCCCCTCTTTATTACTGGGTAAGCACAAAGGTCGTCCCCTTGAAAGTATCAGTCAAAAAGCCTTTCAGTTAATTTCACCTTTGATTTCAGAATCATTACCGTTACATCCCATTTCTGCAAAACGTGTGGCAAGCGCTATGGCAATGACCGCACATGATATTTATGAGCGCAGTAAGTATCGCTCTGAATCTGCGCCTTATAGCACTGATATTATCGAAAATAAGCAGATGCTTGCCATAACACGGGTAAAACATTAAGCTAGGATGTGCTATCAACTGCATTGTAAATACTAAATAGCCTAAGTATAAGAAATTGAATGACATGTATTCGTGTCAAATTAAATAAAGAAATAAGCACTTATAAATAAGTCTTCAAATATAAAAACCTCAACTAACCAATACTTAATAGCTAGTAATAAGGAGCGTAACTATGTCAGAATCGACAGCAATGAATAAAGAAAATTTTGTAACCTGCGATTTATTGGATGCCAATCCTGAGTCGCAAGTGTGCTTGCCGAATATTGAAAGCAAATCATTTTATAGCTTCGGCGCCAAAGATAAGTTTTGCGGTGAGATTGTGACGGTAAAATGCTTTGAAGATAACAGTCGTGTCAAAGCACTATTAAATAGCGATGGCAAAGATAAACATGGCGATGGTAAAGTATTGGTCGTCGATGGTGGCGGATCAATGCGCTGCGCGCTACTGGGTGATATGATTGCGCAGACGGCGATTGATAATGGCTGGGCTGGGGTAGTGGTTTATGGCTGTGTCCGTGATGTCGATGATATGGCACAGATGGAGATCGGAGTGATGGCGCTTGGTTGTATTCCACGCAAATCAACCCGCCGTGATGAAGGCCAGACTGATATTGAGATTAGCTTTGGTGATTTGACCTTAAACTCTGGTATGTTTGTATACGCCGATAACAATGGTATTATTGCTAGCGATAAGCCTCTCATATAAAGGCTTTAGAAACTGATGCATAGACGCTTATATATAGTAGTCTATATGTAGAAGCTTAAGGTTAAGACTTACTAAAAATAATCTAACCAAGATTAAGAACTCAGTAAGGTCTTTGTTAGCCAATATAAAATTTATCGCTACAAAAAAATCCCAGCTCACTAGAAGCTGGGATTTTTACGTTTAAATAGGTTAAAACCTTTTAATTGTATAGCCTGTCAGGTAATAACTCTTAAACAGACATATTAGTACTTTTCTAATTCGGAAAGCATTTGCTCACGAACCTTATAAATACGGCGTAACCCTAGCCATAAACTGACACACATCACAAGTAAGAGAAAAGTGAAGGGCAGACCGGTACTAACGGAGCCTGCTTGGATAGTTTTTAGTGCTTCTGTACTACCGCCATAAAGTAAGGCAATCGCAATACAGCCTTCGGCAATCGCCCAAAATACGCGCTGAGACATAGGGGATTCAAGCTTACCTCCAGAAGTAATCGTATCAATGACTAATGAGCCCGAATCTGATGAAGTCACAAAAAACACCATTACTAAAATAATGGCAATTAATGAGGTAATCATGGCCAATGGTAAGTTATCGAGCATCTGAAATAAGGTCAGAGAGGCGTTACTAACCCCGCCTGACAATTCTCCAACTTGGTTGGTATATTGACTGAGACCCGTTTGTCCAAATACAGTCATCCATACAATAGTGACTAGAGTTGGTGCTAGCATGACAGAAATGATGAATTCACGTACGGTACGGCCTTTAGAGATTCGTGCGATAAACATACCAACGAAAGGTGACCAGCTGATCCACCACGCCCAATAAAATACAGTCCAAGTATGGAAGAAGTCACTATCGGTACGCCCTATCGGATTAGATAAGGGAATAATATAAGTGACATAATCGACGGTTGTTTCAGCTATCTTACCGATAAGACCTAGAGAATTTCCTGCAAAAAAGACAAATAATAATAGCAATCCGGCCACCAGCATATTGACATTACTTAAAAATTTTATCCCGCCATCAATACCACGTGCCACCGAGATAGTTGCCAGTCCTGTGACCAATATGATAATAATTATCTCAAGGGTATTACCTGCAAAGTCCCAACCAAACAAGTAGTTCAGCCCACTTGCCGCTTGTTGGGCACCAAGACCGAGGGAGGTCGCTAAGCCAAAGATAGTGGCCAATACGGCCAATACATCAATAACATGCCCCGGCCACCCCCAGGTTTTTTCTTTTAATAAGGGATAAAATATCGAACGCATGGTCAAAGGAAAGCGAAAATTATAGGCAAATATTGCCAACGACAAGCCTACTACTGCATAGATAGCCCATGGGTGTAGTCCCCAATGATACATCGTCGCACCCATTGCCGCTCTAAAGGCTTCGGGACTGTTTGCCTCAACTCCCAGTGGCGTTCCTGCCCAACCGCTAGCATACGCTAAAGGTTCAGCAACACTCCAAAACATTAAGCCAATGCCCATTCCCGCAGCGAATAGCATAGCCAGCCATGAGCCTCGGTTAAAGTCGGGCGTGGCATTGGTACCGCCAATGCGAATATTGCCATAGGGTGAGACAATGAGTAGCAGACAGAATGCCACCATGATGTTAGCCACGCTAATAAAGAGCCAATCGAAACTATTGACTATCCAGTTTTTGGTGCCATTGAGCCATAAGTTAGCAATATCGGGGAGCAATAGGGTGAATAATACAAAAGCAATGACCGCAAGCGCGGTGACAAAAAACACAGGGTTATGTAGTTCTAATCCGAGAATATTTACATTATTTTCTCCCACCTTATGTTCAGTGGTGTAGAGTCTGCGGCGAAATTTATCGACGAGTACTTGGGGGATTTTTTTGTGCTCTCTCATAGGTAATAAATTTCCTGATGGGGTTAGCAAGAGGCTTAGTCTTTATGAGCATATATGACATGGTCAGTTGATATGTCATGCAGGCTGCCAGCTTGCCACGTAATAAGATGCACAGTACAAGGCTGTCAAGTTGAGTTAGGGCATTTAATATAATGCTTTCAAAACGACATTCAAGACAACCTAATCGGCAGAGACAATATCTAAATGACGGCGACTAAACACACCGCTTATTTATATAAGCCGTGGAATGTCAAAAATAAGATATAAATGTGCTTATCGAAAAAATTTCTCCATTTTAACAAAATGCTTTGCATTGTCAAATGAGCATGAGGGCCTAACATAAGGGCTATAAAATGAAGTCAGCGCACGAGATAATAAACGGGGTGACAAACCGTTACGGCATAAACCATTGGTCAATGGTCGAAATGTTCGTATAATAGTCCTCTGACTCTCAACCCTGACCCTATTTGCTATGCCTATCTCTGCCTTAACTGACGCCTTTTCCCCTATTAATCAACAGCTATTTCCAATTCAAGACACGCAGCGGCGTTGGCTTGCGCCCGTCCATGGAGCCGTGAGCAGTCTATGGCTGGCAAGTTTAGTCAGTGCGCCTATATGGGATGTGGCAGAGCGCCTAAAAGTTGTGGTGGCTCGCGACCAAAATCAGCTTAATCAGATAGAGACTGAGCTGGCGTTTTGCGGAGTTGATGCCTATGTGTTTCCTGACTGGGAAACTTTAACCTATGATGAGCTATCACCGCATCAAGATATCGTCAGTGAACGTATCAATCTATTGACTGATATGCCAACGTCAGGCGTCCTGCTTATCTCGGTACAGGCGCTAATGCACCGTGTTGCACCACCCAGCTGGCTTATCGGTCAGCATTTTGACTTGAGTGTCGGTGATAGATTCGATATTAATACCCAGCGTGAGCTATTGGTAAAAGCCGGCTATCGAGCAGTTGACAATGTATTTGAGCCGGGTGAGTTTGCGGTGCGTGGTAGTATCATCGATATTTTTGCAATGGGTCAACCGTTTCCACTGCGTTTAGATTTATTCGACGATGAAATTGAGACTATTCGCTTTTTTCATCCGCAGACTCAGCGGACCTTAACGACTGATGATCTTAAAGCGATGGCCTCAGGTAGTGATACCAGTATAGGGCAAGAGCCGCTGTCGCTATTACATAAGCTGCCAGATATCTCCAAGCCCATTCAACAGTTTCAAATACTACCCGCAAAAGAGTTTCCATTAGACGAAGGCAAAGAAACCTTTCGTATGAACTTTGCTGCTATGTTCCCTAATGCTAGCAGTCGTAAGTTTGAGCTACACAAAGATGTGATGGCAGGCATTGCCAGTAGTGGTCTTGAATATTATCAGCCACTATTCTTTGATTTAAAAGACTGGCAACAAGCGAGTACTCTATTTGCTTATTTTCCTAAAGATACCTTATTTGTTACTGACGAGCTGATCAGCGAGCGACAAGCAGATTACTGGTCACAAATCCAGCGCCGTTATGAAGAGCGTCGACATGACATGGATAAGCCCATAGTCGCACCTGAGCTATTATATTTATTATCTAATACTTTAAATGAACATCTTAATCACTACCCAAGAGTCATATTGAGTGCGCGTGATGAGCTGGCTACCATGACAGATGTAGCGGCTATTGATGACGATGCTTTAACTTCAAATTCAATATCAAAACCCACTAAACAGCAAGGTTTAGTGACACTCAGTGCCCAAGCACCACCGCAGCTATCGGTCAATCATCAAAAAACCGAGCCGTTAGCCGAGCTGCTTGACTTCCTGCATCTACAAGCACAAACATTGACGCCGGTCTTGATGGTTGCTGAAACTGCTGGTCGCCGTGAGATTTTGATCGAGTTGTTTAAAGGCAAAATTGAGTTACAGGCTTACGGTAGTTTTAAAGATTTTTTAGCAGCCGACCATACTGGTGCTGTGAATAAGAAAAACGATCGACCCAGTGTTAGTTTGACGGTTGCCCCTATTGAGCGCGGGGTTTATGTTCCCGAGCGCTTAGTCATCATTAGTGAGACCCAACTGTTTGGCAGGCAAATATTACAAACGCGCCGCCGTCGGCAGAGTGGGGTGTCAGAAGAGTTTTTGGTCAAAAGTGTCACCGAGATGACCCAAGGCAGTCCAATCGTCCATATTGAGCATGGTATCGGCCGTTATAGCGGTCTGATTACCTTAGATGTGGGCGATGGTGAGCAAGAATTTATACATCTTAAGTATGCCGATGAAGCTAGCATTTATGTGCCAGTCGCCAACCTACAAATGATTAGCCGTTATAGCGGCGGTGATCCTGCTCTTGCGCCTCTGCATAAGATTGGCAGTGGTAAGTGGGATAAAGCCAAACAAAAAGCACTGGAGCAAATTCATGATGTGGCTGCTGAACTGCTGAATATGCAAGCAAGGCGTGAAGCAAAGGTCGGTATTCATTTCAAAATCGATCACTCGCAATATGAGATATTTGCCAGTCAATTTGAGTTTGAAGAGACCCCAGATCAAGCCAATGCTATCCATGCTGTGATGGATGACATGAAACAAAACCAACCAATGGATCGCTTGATTTGTGGTGATGTTGGCTTTGGTAAAACAGAAGTGGCCATGCGTGCAGCGTTCATTGCGGTAAGTGCCGGCTATCAAGTTGCGATATTGGTACCGACGACCTTGCTAGCAGGACAACATGAAGATAACTTTTTAGATCGCTTCGCTGATTGGCCGGTACGTATTGAGACTTTGTCGCGTTTTGGCGGTAAAAAACATCAAGAAACCGTATTGACTGATTTGGCTGCTGGTAAAGTTGATATTGTCATCGGCACCCATAAGCTGCTACAGAAAGATGTTAAGTTTGCTAATTTAGGGTTGATGATTGTCGATGAAGAACACCGCTTTGGTGTGCGTCATAAGGAGCGTATCAAAGCCATTCAGACTGATGTCGATAGCATGTCGATGACCGCAACGCCCATTCCAAGAACTCTTAATATGGCGTTGTCAGGTATGCGTGATATGTCAATTATCGCCACTCCACCAGCGCGTCGTCTGGCTATTAAAACCTTTGTCATGCAAAAGACAGAAGCCTTGATGAAAGAGGCCATATTGCGTGAGCTGTTACGGGGTGGACAGGTCTATTTGCTACATAATGATGTTGCCAGTATTGAGCGTATGGCAGAAACTATTCGCGAGCTGGTTCCCGAAGCGCGGGTAGGGGTGGCGCATGGACAGATGCAAGAGCGGCAACTTGAACAAATTATGCAGCAGTATTATCATAAAAAATTCAACGTGCTTATCTGTTCGACAATTATTGAAACTGGTATTGATGTACCCAATGCCAATACTATTATTATTGAACGTGCGGATAAATTTGGTTTAGCCCAGTTGCATCAGCTGCGTGGCCGGGTAGGACGTAGCCATCATCAGGCTTATTGCTATCTGCTAGTCCCATCCATTAAAGGCCTTAAAGGTGATGCCAAGCGCCGCTTACATGCGATTGAGCGTGCTAATACGCTGGGTGCAGGCTTTATGCTGGCAAGTGAAGATTTAGAGATTCGCGGCGCCGGTGAGATATTAGGCAAGCAGCAAAGTGGTAATATGCAGGCGATTGGCTTTAGCTTATACATGGACATGCTTGAGCGTGCTACTAAAGCTATTAAGGCGGGTAAAGAGCTGGATTTAAATACGCCACTGTCGCTAACCAGTGAGATTAATTTGCACAGCTCAGCCCTGATTCCTGAAGAGTATGTTCATGATGTACATCAGCGTCTATTGTTTTATAAGCGTATCGGTAAGGCCGATGATAAAGAGATGCTGATCGATATTCGTACCGAGATGATAGATCGTTTTGGCACGTTGCCGGATCAAACCAAGCAGCTGTTTGCCGTTCATCGTCTACGTATACAAGCTGAGCTCTTAAAGATTAATAAAATCGATGCTAATAGCAAGAGCATAACCTTAGAGTTTGCACCCGATACGCCTGTTGATGCCTTAGCCATTATTAAACTTATTCAATCTAATGGTCAGCATTACCGCATGAATGGCGCGTCCGGTATTCGCTATAGCAATCCTGATAAGCTTGAGACCGCGCCGCAGCGAGTCGAAATGGTACAAGAGCTGTTACGCTATTTTAGTGAGCACAGGGTAGCAGAGGTTACATCGGCAGTAGAGAGAACATAGTGACTCGTTATATAGCACCAAAGGTACAGCCACGAGCTAAATGGCGCTACTGCTATTTTATCCTGTAGATACCTGATAAAATAGCGTCGATATCTATTCTTACTTACTTCTTATTTCCTTTTATTAATATTTTATAACAAGAGAACCCGTCATTATGTTCCAACTGCATCCTAAGCTTGCCGCCGATAGTTTTTTGGTGGGTGATTTTCCATTATCGACGTGTCGTCTGATAAATGATTGCCAGTTTCCTTGGTTAGTTCTGGTACCGCGTGTATCGGGTATCAAAGAGTTATATGAGTTATCTGAGGCCGATCAAACGCAGTTTTTGCGTGAGTCGAGCTGGTTGTCAAGCCAGCTTGCCAAAACTTTTCAAGCCGATAAGATGAATGTTGCGGCACTCGGCAATCAAGTTCCCCAGCTACACTTTCATCATATTGTGCGCTATCAAAACGATATGCAATGGCCAAACCCAGTTTGGGGTGTCCCTGCTATACCTTATACTAAAGAGGTATTGGCACAAATGCAACAAACCTTAATGATGGCACTACGTGGTCATCATCAGATGCCATTTGACTGGCAAATGTAATTGGGTTTTGCTGTTTTGGTTGTGAATGACATGTATTCCACCCCACTCTCAACTATCATAATTTTTGGCGTAGATACCATCTTGCCAAATCATAATCAAGCAGCAGTTTTGGCTATTTGAGGCTGATAAGGCATCTGGTGTTTTAACACACCAAAGCAGATATGGACAAGTTTTCGCATGGCAGCACAAATGGCTTGCATCTTACACTTACCATTAGCTAAGAGGCGCTCATATTGAGCTTTTATATCAGGATTCCATCTGGTTGAGACTACTGCTGCCATGTACAACTTAGCTCTAATAGCACTAGAACCATTTTTAGCCAAGCGGGTTTTACCTCTAAACTGACCGGACTGCACTTGCTTGGGTATCAGTCCTAAGAATGCTGCCGCTTGCGAGGCTTTAGTAAAGCTTTTATTGTGCATTAAGGACAGCATCTGTCTTGAGGTGGCAGGACCAACGCCTTTAATTGTCTGAAGCAGTACTTAGTCTTGTTTAAGGTTAGGATGATCCTCTACATGAGTATCAATGTCATCGTTGAGATTAGCTATAGCCTCTTTTAGGGCACTAATCATCTGTTCAATAGAGGTTTTAACGATAACAGCAGTATCCGTGGCATCCGCTTTCTCTTGACGGTTCTGCTCACGCATTAGGTCTTGTTGCAAAGCATCTAGGCGAGATAGCAGGGACTTTAAATGACGGGCTTCAGCCGGCGGCGGTGTCCATAGATTAGGTTTGGCACTATGGGCGTAACGCGCTAGTAGAATACTGTCTTGTTTGTCTGTTTTATGACGAGAGCCTAAGCTATCCGCATAGCTTCTGACAAAGGCAGGATTAACGATACTAACGGATAGCCCTTGGTCATACAGGTAGTAGGCGATGTTCTCATGATAGACGCCAGTGGCCTCTAAGATGATATGAATGTCGCTCAAATCTTCAGTCACGTTGGATTTGAGCCAGTCAATCAACTTTAAGAAGTCGGTACTGTCGTTCTTAAAGACTTTGGTTTTAACTTTAGGTTTTTCGATATCTTTAAGCCAAGCAAGATCAAGTTTGGCTTTGCTGATGTCTATTCCAATATACTGTGTCATCTTATTATCTTCCCTTGTTCATTCAGTGTCACTTATACTAAGGCACTTGGATACCATTCAGATTGTGAAGATGAAAGGATGAGCATTGGGCGTAATCTACGTTACAGTGTCTAAGCACTAAGGCTGTGGTCACGCTCACAATGCTCGTGAGTAGATGATAAAGTATATCAAGATTTGATTAAATTTAGCATCTAGTCAAGATACAAGGCTGTGGCTTTAGCCCAGCGTTTTTAGCAAATTATTACGATTGGCTGGGCTAAAAGCGCCAGCCTACGATAGCCCCTATTAAGTTGAGAGTCGCGTATGTATTCCATAAGATTATACTCGTATAATAGTAAATCAGCATAATCGTTATACGTTCTTAAATTATAGTTGCTATAGACACAAGTTATCCCCTTATTGCTTGTTTACTCTTATTAGTTTTCACTACTGAAGCGAAAATCGGACATGGCATTCCTACATACTTTGCGACCGAAGATCTCATCGGAAAACATTGGGGTGTATCGGTTTGATTATCCAGAAGTTTTTGTTTTAATACTTACTGTCATACTGCTTGCTTTATATTTTGAGTTTAGTCCTACCTCAATGGCACTGCTGATCGTTGTTTGCCTACCAAGTTTAATGATTCTTCTTTATAACTATCGACGTCAAACGAGCTTTTGGACGTCTAATATTGTCATTATTCTATTGTCCGTAGTCATTGGATTGCTACAGTTTTGCACCGTGATGTCATTCAGTTTGGCTTCCTTAATCAGCATCCGTATCATTATTAGCAGTTCTGAAAATCATCTAAAATTGCTTACAGTGTCGATGGTGACGGCCGTTATTTTCTATTATGTTATAGTCAATTCACTACAAAAGAGTTATGCCTTGGATGAATATCATAAAACAATTTAGATAAGTCGTTTTCCATCCATCCTTGCCGTAGAAACTTTACTTGAGCCCACTTCTTCTCAATAGGATTTAAATCAGGGCTGTATGGTGGTAGAAATAATAATCGATGACCGTGCCTATTAAGCAGTCTTTGTACACTCGAGCACAGCTCTCGTCTTGCGCTCGGGCAAAGCAGTGCTTTGCTTTATCCTCGCTCATATGAAAGCTCGCGTTATCCATAACGATCACGCACTTAGTTTTAAGACTTGGAATTAGTATGTTTTTGCACCAGCCATAAAATATGTCTCCATTGATGTTGGTCTCAAGGCAATCAAGCGCAAACAGCACTTTGCCATATAAAGCACCAATGACATTGGTTCTAGCTTTGGCTTGCCAATTGTAGCTGTCGATGCAAGGACTGCCAATAGGCGCGTAACCATAAGGACGCATGGTTTCATGCTCAAAGCCACTCTCGTCCATGTATACCATGGGAAACCCATCTTTGATGTAGGACGTAAGCTTACTCTGATAGATTGCTCGCTTGATTGGACAGGCTTTGGGATGCTCTAAGGTCTTTTTTTTTGCTAATCTTCAGCCTTTTTAAGGCGCTGTGAATGCCTGTTGAGCTACAGTTTAGTCGACGGGCTCGCTCATATTGGTAATCATCAGGATATTCTTTAACATCATTGAGTAAAACGTCATCTATTATTTTATGAGGCTTGGTTTGTCTTGTTGCTTTACTGTGGATACGTCTCTTCCAGTTCTGTATGGTGGTTGGGCTAAGATCGTAAAACTCAACCGCTTGAGCATAGGTCATGCCGTCATCTAAGCTTTTGAGAACTTGTTTGCGAAAATCTAGTGAATAAGTCATGGTTATTTGTGATGATAATGGTTTGGTTGATTTAATTTATAACATTTTTAGAAAGGTTTTACTATAGCGTGCTTTTAAATGGCACTGATATAGACTGTAATGAAGGTTGGTTACCAGCAACGGTTTTGCTAGCCAGTATCATAGTCATCGTGTGTCATTTTCGACACGTATATCACGGATATATCAGTTATGAAGTGCGTGCTCAACAAGCAGCGGGGCGTCTCAATACGATGGTTTCGGTCATCAACAAGCTGACCCGCTTTATACCTCCTCAGATTTGGGAACCGATTGTAAGAGCGGACAGCCCTGTCAGTGTCTCTAATAAACGCGCAAAGCTGACGATTATGTTTTCAGATATCGTAGGCTTCACTGAGCTGTCTGATAGTTTAAGTGCGGACAATTTGGCTGATATCTTAAACACTTATATGCATTGTATGACGGTAATCGCCAATAAGCACGGCGCTGTAATCGATAAGTTCATTGGTGATGGCATGGTTTGTTTTTTTGGCGAACCTGATAGTCGCGGCGCGCGTCAAGATGCATTGGATTGTGTGGCCATGGCGATCGATATGCGCCGAGAAATGCGCACCTTACGGCAAAAATGGCGACTAATGGGTTTTGAAGGGTTATATCTGCGCATCGGTATCACTACTGGCTACTGTCATGTTGGCAATTTTGGCAGTAACAGCCGTCTCAGTTATACGCTTATTGGCAAAGAAGCCAATTTGGCAGCAAGGCTTGAAGCGGCCGCCAGCAAAGGGGAGGTGTTGATTAGCGAAAGCACCTACGACTATATCTGCCATGATTATGAATGTGAGTATGCGGGCGCCTATCAACTTAAAGGTTTTGATGGCAAGGTCGACGCGTGGCAAGTGCTTGATCCTGATGCCAATAAAGGGCATTTTTCAAAGTGGGTTGATCACACGCTACCTGGCTTTAACCTGCACCTAAATTTTAAAGATATGAAGGAAAATGATTATAAAGAGATTAGAGAACGCTTGAATTTTGCGCTTGAACGTATTGAACAAGAAAAGAAAGCAGCTGTAATTGATCCTAATGCAGCTAAGAACTAGGACAATGATAAACAGTAAAACGTGACACAAAATTCAAGTCTATATAGCCTGAGTTTAGGCACGAAAAAGCCAGCTATTATGATAATAGCTGGCTTTTTGATACATATAAATGCAGTGGCCTTCAGAACTACTACTATTTAGTGGTTTTCTTTGGCATGGTTCAAGGTGTATTTAGGTATCTCGATGGTTAAATCCTCATCGTCGAGCATCACTTGGCAGGACAGCCGCGAATCAGGCTCTAAACCCCAAGCGCGATCTAGCAAATCTGCTTCAATATCGTCCATTCCTTCTAAGCCGTTAAAGCCTTTACGGACGACAACATGGCAGGTGGTACAGGCTTTTGACATCTCGCAAGCATGCTCAATCTTAATGCCTTTTTCTAACAGTGCTTTACATAAATTTTCGCCAGCTTCAAGTTCAACTTCGACGCCTTCAGGGCAAACATCGTGATGGGGTAGTACAGTAATTTTTGGCATGGGTCATATATCCAGTGCTAATCAATTCAAAAAATGTGAAATCCAAGTGGGATCTAAAATGTACATAGGATCTAAGATAACTAAGGTGTAGTCTATTATTTATTGCTTTAAAATTATCAGTCTTAAACGCTACCAATCTTGGGCGCTAGTACCAGCCATACTGGTCTGAACACTTTGATTCATAATGTGGGCAGCAAAAGCATCACTATGTGGTTTAAGCTGAGCTTGTTGTGCTTCAATAAGCATTGAATCGTTAGAGTCTAAAGCCGTTTGCATCTCTTTCATCTGTGCCGCCAAGGTTTGCTGTTCCTCAGAAGTCAATAAGGCTGAGAACTCAGTTAGCGCTGACTGTAATGCCAGTAATTCACGCTCAGTCTCTACTCTAGCTTCAATTGAAGAGCGTGCATTTTTATCTTCTTCCGCGTGTTTAAACCCAGCAGTGAGCAGCTGTTCTTTTTGCTCGTCGGATAAGCCATAAGCCGGCGTAATCTCAATTTTGCTTTCGGTACCTGTCGTGGTTTCTTGAGCACTAACAGTCAGTTGTCCATTGGCATCGATACTAAAAGTCACTTCAATACGGCCAAAACCCGCTTTCATTGACGGAATGCCGTATAGCTCAAAGCGCCCTAGTGAGCGGCAGTTTTCGACCGTTTCACGCTCACCCTGTATGACATGAATGACCATACCGGTCTGACCGTCTTGGTAAGTGGTAAATACTTGGCGCTTTTTGACTGGGATAGGCGTATTGCGTGGAATCAGCACTTCAACCAAGCCACCCATAGTCTCAAGCCCAAGCGATAATGGCGTGACATCTAATAGCAGCAAGTTATTATCGCTGTTACCATTCACCAGTTGGTGCGCTGTCTGTGCTGCACCTAATGCGACCACTTCGTCTGGATTGAGACGGCACAAAGGATCCTGAGCAAAAAACTCTGTGACCACTTGCTTAATCGCTGGCATTCGGGTTGAGCCACCTACCAAGATAACTTCATCGAGCTCTTGCGTGCTTAACTTGGCATCACGTAGTACTTGTTCGCAGACAATCAGCGTTCGGCTACTAACAGGGTCGGCGATAGTGATCAAATCTTCACGGCGTAATACACCTTTATAGGATTGTTCATTAACAATGATATCGATATCGACTTGTTCAGCTTCCGTTAAGGCTTGTTTATAGTCTTTGGCTTGCTGAGCTAATACGGACTTATCGTGTAGGCTGACATCTGCTGGCGCAATATTAAGCTGTTTGATCAACCAATTGGTAAGTAGGCGGTCAATATCATCACCACCAAGGGCGCTATTGCCACCGGTTGCTAGTACTTCAAACACGCCATCAGTGAGCTTTAAAATAGACACATCAAAAGTACCGCCACCGAGATCATAAATTAAATAGTAACGAGCAATATCATCTTCGGTAGGTCTATCGAGCCCATAAGCAACAGCCGCTGCGGTTGGTTCATTCAATAATCGCAGAACATTAATACCCGCGGCTCGTGCAGCGTCTTTAGTCGCTTGGCGCTGGGCCTCATCAAAATAGGCAGGAACAGTAATTACAGCACCTTCAATACTATCTTCAGGTAAAGCACTTGTTGCCCGCTGCTTCAGTGTAGCCAAAATACGTGCAGACACCTCAACGGGCGACACTTCACCTTGGGCCGTGACAAAAACTGGCATAGCATCTGCGCTGCCACTCAATTCATAAGGGTGCGAGAATTTAATATCATTTTGGCTGCGACCCATAAAGCGCTTGGCGGAAGTGATGGTATTCTTCGGGTCATTTGGCAACTGAGCTAGGGCGTGATAACCGACTAGTGGAGTACCTGTGCTTGGATAATAGACCACTGAAGGCAATAAAGTATCTGTACTGGTATCTGCCTCTAATACTTGCGCTTTGCCCGAGCGTACCACCGCGACTAACGATCGCGTTGTACCAAGATCAATTCCAAGACCAAAACGATGCTGGTGTGGTTGGGCACTTTGATTGGGTTCAGCAATTTGCAATAAAGACATAAGATAACTCAGATATAAAATGAATAAGTAAAATTGAACAAATAGAGCATAAGTGAAGCGATGGCTGGCGCGGCTCACCTAAAGACTACAGTAGTTGGTAATAAATACTAATTAGCCGCGCTTACAGTGGTACGCTTAAACTATTGACTTAAAAATATGAATGCCACGATATGTGGATGCTATTTTAACCTTCTTTATGAGTCTTAGCCAAGTATTAGACGTATAAATCATCATCGTCTGTCTGCGCCGCGCTGGCAATATCATCAAGACCAGTGGTGATATCGGCATCAAGTTTGACTAAAAACTTTAACTTTTGAGTGGCATCAATCGCTGCTGACCATTCCTCGTTTTGATATGTCGCGTTAAAACGTTCCGATTGGTTGTTCAATCGCTGCAGAATTTGTGGATGTAGTTTTTCTAGTTCTGGGCGGTCGTTGCTATCGATGGCTTCACCTAGATCAATACGCAGCTCCATAGCATCTTCTAAAAACTCGAGGTCTGCAATTGAGTTTTCAAGCGTCTGAGCTTGTCCTGCCATATCGAGTAGATAAGCGGCGCGGCTGTCAGGGGCGCTCAAAGTCTGATAGCCTTGATTGATCAATGCGGAGGCTTGCTCAGAATGCTGCTGAGCTTTTGTTTTGTCAGTTAAATTTTTAGCAACATTGTCAGGGTGATAGCGTTTCTGTAATAGACGTAAATGCTGATCTAAACTATCTTGTGACAGCTCAAACTGTACAGATTGCTCAAATAGGGCAAAGAAATTATCGAATTGAGCTTCTGGGATGAGATCTGTCATAATATGTACCTTACTTTTTATTTTTATTTATTTATCTTTTGCAAATTTGACTTCTAAAGCCGTCTTAAAAATAGGCTTTAATAAGTAGTTATAATATTATGCTAGCAACACTTAGGTATTTTATATCGTAAATGATTCACCGCAACCACATTCGCCTTTTTGATTGGGGTTGGTGAACTTAAAGCCTTCGTTCAAGCCTTCTTTCTCATAATCCATTAATAAGCCGTCTAAATAAACCAAGCTTTTAGGATCGATAAAAATACTCACGTCACGGCTATCATAGCGGGTGTCATTTTCATCAGGCACATCGACAAACTCTAAAACATAAGCCAGACCTGAACATCCTGCCGTGCGAATACCAACACGAATACCTGCACCTTTACCGCGATTGTCCAAAAATCCTTGAACATGCTGAGCGGCGCGTTCTGTCATTTCAATCATGCCAACTCCTATTGACTGTCAATAATATGGATATTATTCTACTAAAGAAGCTTTAAACTTTTAGCACTTAAAATAAAAGGTGACAATTACATAACTGTCATTGTCACCCTCGTAGCGTTGCGTCAGCAGCTCTTTCAAACAATAGTCTTGTTAATAAAAGAGCGAATACATTAAAGTAAACTTAGCTGACTGCTTCTTCTACCTTACTTTCAACAACACTGTGCTTGCCTTTGTAGTCACTAATAGCAGATTTGATCGCATCTTCTGCTAATACTGAGCAATGCACTTTTACTGGTGGTAATGCCAACGCTACAACGATATCGTTATTCTTAATCTCGCCTGCTTGATCTAGGCTTTTACCCTTTAGCCACTCTGTAACAAGTGAGCTTGAGGCAATCGCTGAGCCGCAGCCGTAAGTTTTAAAGCGCGCATCTTCAATGATACCACTATCATCAACTTGAATTTGCAAACGCATCACATCGCCACAGGCTGGGGCACCGACCATACCGGTACCAACGTTTTTGGCATTTTTGTCAAGGTTGCCAACGTTGCGTGGATTTTCGTAATGATCAATAACTTGGTCACTATAGGCCATGGTTCTTCTCCTAGTTAGATGATGAGCAGCAATACTACTGGTTTACATACTCATCGGTAATTGGGGTCAAATACTCATTCTATAATTGTCTGATTCTTTATTTAACGGCTATATTATATAGCCGTACTATTATCTTAGTGCTCAGCCCATTCTAAGGAATCTAAATCAACGCCATCTTGATACATATCCCAAAGTGGTGATAAATCTCGTAACTTGTCAACTGCACCATGCATCTGACGGACTACGGTATCAATATCTTCTTCGGTGGTATAACGACCGAAGCTAAAGCGTATAGAGCTGTGAGCCAATTCATCAGGACGACCAATAGCACGTAGGACATATGATGGCTCAAGGGTAGCTGACGTACAGGCTGACCCTGATGATACCGCTAAGTCTTTAAGCGACATCATCAATGATTCGCCTTCAACGAAGTTAAAACTGATATTTACGATATTGGGAACACTGTGCTCAAGATCACCGTTTAGGTAAATTTCTTCAATATCTTGAAGTCCATCCCAAAGATTTTGGCGTAATTTCGCCGCATGGGCATGGTCTTCTTCATAACGTTTATTGGCTAAGCTAAATGCTGCGCCAAGGCCAACGATCTGATGCGTCGGTAGTGTACCTGAACGCATACCGCGCTCGTGTCCACCGCCATGTTGCTCGGCTTTTAAGCGCACACGTGGCTTACGGCTGACGAACAATGCGCCAATACCTTTAGGGCCGTACGCTTTGTGACCAGAAAAACTCATCAAATCAACTTTGGTAGTTGCAAGATCAATGAGTACTTTACCAACGGCTTGTGCGCCATCCACATGGAATACAACACCCGCTTCGCGAGTGATTTCGCCGATAGCAGCGATATCAGTAATAGTACCAAGCTCGTTATTGACCATCATCAATGACACTAGAATCGTATCTTCACGTAAAGCGTCTTTGACTTGTTGCGGTAAAATCATTCCTGTGCTTTTTTGCGGCTCAAGATAGGTAATTTCAAAGCCTTCTTGCTCAAGCTCACGGCAAGTATCGAGTACTGCTTTATGCTCAATTTGACTGGTAATGATATGTTTGCCACGCGACTGATAGAAATGCGCTGCACCTTTAATGGCTAAGTTATCAGATTCTGTTGCACCCGAAGTAAAGACGATTTCGCGTGGATCAGCATTGATGACTTCGGCAACTTGTTGACGTGCCGTCTCGACTGCTTCTTCAGCTTGCCAGCCGTAGCCGTGTGAGCGTGATGCTGGGTTACCAAAGGTACCATCTACAGTCAGATATTCGCTCATCTTAGCAGCAACCGACTTGGCAACTGGCGTAGTGGCGGCATAATCTAAGTATATAAGTTTGTTATGTTGGCTCATGCTGGGTTTGCCTCGCTGGTCGATAAGGTAATAGTATTAATGTCTTTTGTAATAGAAGAAATATGCTGACGTTCTGAAACAGACTGCACATTTTTCATATTTAGTAATTGTGCCAATGTTATATTATTCAAGTACTGTTCGATATGATTGGACAGTGCGCACCACAAATCGTGGGTCAAACACATTGTACCACCTTGGCAATCGCCGCGTCCTTCACATTGCATCGCGTCAACCGACTCATCAACCGCCGATATAATGCTCATGACATCAATCTCATCTAATGGCTTGGCTAAGTGGTAGCCACCTGCGGCGCCGCGGATACTGGTTACTAAACCACGTTTACGCAGCTTAGAAAACAACTGTTCAAGATAAGAGATTGAGATAGATTGTCGGTTAGCGATATCAGATAAAGACACGGCACCTTCTTGTTGGCTGGTTTGTATTGCCAAATCTAACAATGCGGTGACTGCATATCTGCCTCGGGTCGTTAAACGCATAAAATATCTCCAAACTGATAGGTAATGAGCTAAGGTTAATAACGAGCTTAGATTTGATATCACATAGGCATTATTAATAAAAATTAATAGGAAACTCATAAAATGATACGCCACTAAGACAAACGTCGTCGCTATTAAACAACAGATGGTTAACCCGATGTGTGCTGCGATAAAGTTATTATACTCAATCCTGACTGATTTAGTCAAGATTGAAATGTGGTTAAATGGTTAATCTAATCTAACACCACTATTAGTAAAAACAATCAGTGTTTCAAGGTGAGATGAGAGAGGGGATAAGCCGATGAATGCTTGTAAAAACAGACACAGAGGATAGATACTGTCAAACCAAATATCGCTCAATAATAATGTTAAGTGACTGCATAAGTAACTATATAAGTGACTAAGTATTAATTGCTTATTCGTTAAGTACGCATGTCCTAAGGATATCTGTCTTAAGTGCCGTTATGGCTATGGATGTTAAGTACCGATAAGATTGCGGCTCATACAAGTAGGGTAGGTATTTGTGCTTAACGTTGTGATCGAGCATTTTGATGGATTGCTAAATGGTCTAAAAAATAACATGAAGTACTTACCCTAGTTAATCTATAAACAGCCGCTTAATTGATAAAAGCTTAATTCACAAATAGTGCAATAAGTGATCCAATTGCAATGATGGCTGCGACCACAGCCGTAATCATTAGTGCTTTTTGCTTGCTATGCAATTCTTTTACCGTGGTTTCAAGCTCACGGTTCTTTATAGATAGGGTGCTAATTTGGGTTTGTTGTTCTTTGATACGCAGTTTATAGTCGCTCTTTTTCTCTTCCATCTCAGCATCAGTAGGCTTAGGCTTACTTTTATTGCCTTTAACCTTTTTGATGACGCTTTGAATAAAGCTACCTAGCCCCAGTTGCATAATGAACTGTTTGACCAGCTGTACTTGAGTTATCTCGCCACGCATTTGTAGCTTATCGGTGGTTTCACTATCATGGGTAGTAATAGCGTTTAGAACTTGAATACTATAAGCGTTAATAATGACATCTGGCTCACTACGCTCAGCGGGCAAGTTGGCATCTAATAACACGCCTTTATAAGTAAAAGTAGCAAAGACTTGCACGTGCGGTAGATATAATCGGAGACCAACTACAGTGCCTTGTTTGGCTAGCGGGTAAGCTGCTTTACGTAGCTCAGGATCTAAACGTAGCAACAGTGTCAAAGCTGACTCGATGAACACCAGAGTGATATTAAGAAAAGAGTGAGACAATGTAGAACGCTTCATGTAGGTAATCCATTTTTATTTGGCAAGTTAAAAGGAGGAATAAGAGTCAAAGTTAATGCAAGACGTGCAGTTGTAGTGTGCTTATAATAACTGCTTTATAATAAAAAGTAACGCTAGTCTCTGTCAGTTAGCAAATTGTTGCGCTGTAAGTAAATACAGTATCATTAATAAACGTCAACCTTTAGTACTTAAAGTTTTTAGCATAAACAACAAATATGATGTTCAACGAATTCAGCCTATATCAACTGGATTAACAGATTTAGGGGATTTAAGAGAAATTAAAGGTATTTTGCGTAACGTTAAGTGTCAAATACGTAGTATAGAGGCCGAAAATATGTAAAATCGCTTGCGCTCCTTATGCTGCCTTGCTATAAAGACGTTAACAATGTGTGACCTGCTAATACGTAAGTAAAATGGTTCTTATTGCTTAAATAGCACGAGAGCGATACAATGCCTGACGTTAGCTTTTATTATACCCCTTAAACTTGAAGGAAATTTTATGAATAAGTCAGAATTAATTGATAGCATTGCAGATAAAAGTGGCCTAAATAAGACCCAAGCTGGTGATGCCCTAAATGCGGTTATGGAAAGTATCGGCCAAGCTTTAGAAGCTGGTGAAAGCATCTCATTAGTTGGTTTTGGTACGTTTAGCGTAAAAGACCGTAAAGCCCGTATTGGTCGTAATCCTAAAACAGGTGAAGAGCTTAATATCCCAGCAAGCAAAGTACCTAGCTTTAAAGCCGGTAAAAACCTAAAAGAGCGCTTGAACTAAGCCTATACTAAAATAATAAATTGCTGCTGTGCAGCTTATAACTATAGTTGCACACCAATTGATAAAAAAGCACCTTATATGAGGTGCTTTTTTTATAGATATAATTATGACTCATATAGCGTGAATATTTTGAGTCTACACTAAAAATCACGTATCATAGGCCGCGCGGTAACTCTGTTATTTAAAATAGGTTGCTTAAACGAGCTTTACTTTGCGTTTATAAAATACAGATGTCCTTCACTTTGCCATTGCCTGCTCAGATAGCATAAATATTATTAATAGTATTACAATGGTTTTTCATCAATATAGGTTAATAAAGCAGAGATAATTATGGATAAATTGCGCGATTTTTTAAAAAGCTGGCCTGGTCGCATTTTATTGATTTTATGCCTATCGCCGCTTGCTCTATTGGGTATTGAAAGCTACTTCCAAAGCGGCGTTGATCCCAATCAAATCGCTCAAGTAGGTGAGGCAAGTGTGGGGTCATCAGAGTATCAAAGTGCAGTGAACAGCAGGCGTACTGAAATTTTGGATCAGCTTGATGACGCCAGTTTGCTAAATGAAGATGTGCTCCATAAACAAGTGTTAAAAGGTCTGATTGATCGCACTTTATTAGAACAGCAGGCTGGCAAGCTTGGCATGACTGTATCTGATGACACTATTAATCGTTTGTTACGCCAAGAAGATATTTTTAAAGATGCCAATGGTGACTTTTCTAATGAGCAGTTTTCAAACTTTTTGCGTCAGCGCGGTATGAATAAGGATCAGCTGTTTACAGAATTTCGCAATCAATTGAGTCTTGACCAGCTCAATGCCAGCATCGTTGGTACAGCTATTTATCCGATGAAAGCAGTCAGTCAATTGATTGATTTGCAACTAGAGGCGCGCAATATTTGGTTGCATCGCTTCAATTGGCAGGACTATCAGCAGCAGGTTAAATTGACCAAAGCTGACGTGCAATCGTATTATAATGCCAATAAAGACACGCTTAAAAGTGTAGCTATGGTAGATTTGGCTTATATTCAGCTCAGCCCTGCGACCATGCAAATTGATAACGTCAAGACAGAAGAGTTGCAGCAGCAGTATGAAGGCTACAAGCAAGGGCTGGCAGTGGTCGATGAGCGTAAAATCAGTCAAATCTTATTGACTGGTGATGATGCCAAAGCGCGTGCACAAAAAATTAAAGCACGCCTTGATAAAGGTGAGTCATTCACAGTGCTTGCCAAACAAGAGTCTGATGACCCATCAGGGGCTGATGGCGGTGCCATTGGTCGCTTTAACCCATCAGTATTTGGTAATGACGCCACGGCCGTTGAAACCGCCCTGCAAGGCTTAAGTGTCGGTGACGTTACTGCGCCGATTAAGACCAGCTTTGGCTATCAGGTATTTACGGTAACCGAAGACAATGGCAGTAAAGTACCAAGCCTAGACAGTATGCGTGAGGAACTGACAGCTAAAGCTAAAGAATATAAACGTCAGGCCGTTTATGGAGATAAAGTTACCGCCATTAATGACTTGGCAGCGGATGGTTTTAGTATCGAAGATATCTCTCAGCAAGAAAACGTGGCGCTAAAACGTGTTAAAGATTATCGCAAAGAGAACAATACTTCAGTATTGGCGCAACCGGCGGTCATCAAGCAAGCTTTTGATGAATTTATAATTCAAGATCAGGCAGTGACGACAGGTATCGAAGTAGGCGCGGGCACGGCATGGGTACAGCCCAGCAACTATCGTCCGACAAAAACACTTACATTGGCAGCGGCAACGCCAATCATCACCCAGACATTGCGTCAGCAAAAAGCCAGTTCCTTGGCTCTAAAAGAGGCTAAAAAATTAGCGGCTGGTATCAAAACTGCTACTGATATTAGTAAGCAAGCGGTAAGCTTCCAAGCATTGGGTGAGGTGAATCGTCAGACAACGCGATTGACAGAGAAAGAGCGTGGTTTGGCATTTAGTCAGCAAGCTCCTGCTAATGGCGTAGTGGCGCTAGCGAGTGAGACTGAAATAGGCGCGACGGTAATAATTGGCGATCGTATCAAAACCGAACAACAATCACCGCTATCTGATATCGAAAGAGCCCAAACAGCCGCGATTGTTCGTGATAATTTAGGACAAGATCAGCTGCAAGACTATTTAGACTATTTGCGCTTGTTATATAAAGTTGAAGTGAATGAAGCCAATATGGCGACTGCACAGGGACGTTAATAACTTTATTAACAATCATAAGTAGCTAAACAAGAAATAGTAAACATAAAGAAGCCCCGGTATATATACCGGGGCTTTTTTAATGAACGATGGTTATAGTCAGTTCACAATAAAAAAGAGTCGTGTATAGCAAGCAACGTGTTACTGGTATAAATTTTTCTTGCGTGCGGTTCGCAAGCGGGACAGAGGCTGCAAAACGTTTGTTACAGTAGCATCCCAGTAGCACTGTATGGTTTTTAAATTGAATCGACTATATCTCTTAAAAAATATCGTTATCTTAACGGCTTGTTAATAGCAGATTAGTGACGGAAATGGCGCATACCTGTGAAGACCATAGCGATACCATGTTCGTTAGCCGCCGCGATAGTTTCGTCATCACGCATAGAGCCGCCAGGCTGAATGATAGCGGAGATGCCTACTTCTGCGGCATTATCAATACCATCACGGAACGGGAAGAAAGCATCTGAGGCCATAACGGCACCTTCAGTGATTAATCCAGCATGCTCGGCTTTAATTGCAGCAATACGTGCTGAGTTTACGCGACTCATCTGACCGGCACCAACGCCAATAGTACGCTGATTTTTACCATAGACAATAGCGTTGGATTTGACATATTTAGCCACTATCCAAGTAAATAAAAGGTCAGCGATTTGTGCTTCTGTTGGCTGAATATCGGTCACAATTTTCAACTCACTGGCACTAATAATACCTGAGTCTTGCTCTTGTACCAATAGACCGCCATTAACACGCTTATAATCAAGCTGGGCGACGTGCTCTTCAGAGGTGGTTAGTTCACCGCAAACCAGCACACGTACATTTTTCTTACTGGCAGTGGCTTGAAGGACACCGTCCTCTAAACTTGGTGCGATGATAACTTCTACAAACTGATTGTCAATAATCGTTTTTGCTGCTGCAACCGTTAATTGACGGTTAAAAGCGATAATGCCACCAAAAGAAGATTCAGGGTCGGTGCTAAAAGCAGTACGATAAGCGGCGACTTGATCGTTATCAATGGCAACACCGCAAGGATTAGCATGCTTTACAATGACACAAGCAGGAGCGGTAAAGGCTTTCACGCATTCAAGCGCCGCATCAGTATCGGCAATATTATTATACGATAGCGCTTTACCTTGTAGTTGCTGGGCAGTAGCAATAGATACTTGCTTGCTTTGTAGCGGCTGATTTTCTATATAAAACGCTGCTTTTTGATGCGGATTTTCACCGTAGCGCAGGTCTTGTACTTTCTCAAACTGTAAGTTAAAAGTACGAGAAAAAGCTTCTGGCTGTTGGGTTTCATTAACGCGGCTGCCTAAGAAATTAGCAATCATACCGTCGTATTGGGCCGTATGCTCAAATGCTTTAACGGCCAAGTCATAACGCAAAGCAGCGGTCAGCTCAGTATTGTCACCCAAAGCTTCGATGACCCGCTCATAATCACTCGGATTAGTAACAATACCAACGTGGGCATGGTTTTTAGCAGCAGAACGTACCATAGTAGGGCCGCCAATATCGATATTTTCGATAGCATCATTCATGGTTACATCGGCACGAGCGATAGTTTCGGCAAAGGGATACAGATTAACCACCACCAGATCAATACGATCAATGCCATGGGCGCTCATGATGGCGTCATCGGTACCGCGGCGTCCTAAAATGCCGCCATGAATCTTAGGATGTAGGGTTTTGACCCGGCCATCCATCATCTCTGGAAAGCCCGTGTAATCTGATACCTCGGTCACCGCTACATTGTGCTCTGTGAGCAATCGATAGGTACCACCGGTAGACAGTAGGCCAAAACCTGCTTTAATAAGACCTTGGGCGAACTCAACGATATTAGACTTATCGGAGACCGACAGTAGTGCAAGTGGGGTTGTACTCATAAAAACAGTTCCATAAAAAAAGCCTGACGCAAACGTCTGGCAGGATAGTAATGACCATTATTGCATAGATTATCACGATTTATGACGTCTAGATTATGAATTACCATGCATAAAGAGGGTTGGTTTTGATAGGTAAGCGTTAATTATATCAACATTTTCAGTGAATGATTACGCGATAAATCGTAAGTCGTTAACATTAGCAGCGAAAGTATCGTGGCTATAAAGAAACGCTAGTCAAATTGATGTGAAATGTAGATCGCTCTATAGCTTGAAAGCTTGCTACATTAAATCGTAGGTTTTAAGTTTTTTGCGTAGGGTACCGCGATTGAGACCCAATATTTGCGCGCATTTGGTTTGATTGCCTCGCGTTTGTTCAAGGACGACGGACAATAGTGGTTGTTCTATTTCCTTTAGAATAAGCTCATATAAGTCGGTTGGTATCTCATCACCTAACGTTGCAAAATACTGACGTACTACACGTTCAACATGCACGCGTAAAGGTTCATGCGTGTTGTTCTCATTACTATTTAAGTGACTATCTAAGTGGTCGTGTAATTGATTAGTCGAGTAGTTATTTGATCCGCTGCTCATTGGTTGTTCTAAATCACTGGCTGAATGATGACAATCGTCTCGATGACTATGATCAGTAGAGTCACTAGAGTGTTCAGAGCTTTGGGCAAAACGGTTGGCAGGGTATTGCGCGTGAGGTGCCATAAGGTGATGTCCTTGAAAGTAAAGGGAGTAAAATAAAAAATAAAATTATTGTATATCCAATCAATGATATATCAAAAATAGGGCGCTAAATCGATAGTATAGGGATTAATGAACTAGTGTTAAAAGCTATTAAAATACGCCTTGTTAACACTTATATTAATAAATAGGATCAATAGTAACGTGATCAATTTGGTTGTCTGCAATGGCTATGGTAAACATTAATTGCTTGCTACTTTCGGCTGCTAGCTGATATTGCGGGCTTAGCAGATAGTCATCGGGCATCGCAATAAATTCTCTAATGAGAGCATTAGAACTGTGAACACTGATTTTGAGATTGGGTAGTAGCTGTGCCTGCGAGCTTTGATTGCTTAGTGTCGCTCGTACATCGCTGAACGCGCTTGTAGTACTGACCTGGCTGGCTCTATGATTAAGGTCGGTAATCCTCAGTGTTGTCAGATCTGCACTGGGCAAGCTACAGGCAGCGATGGAGCATAAGGTTTGTAGCCGCTCAGCGTAAGCGGGGTTCTTAATCAAGGTATCTAAGTTAAAAATAACATACTGGGCAAAAAGTAATAGTACGAGTACCACGCATCCCGTAGTCCATAATAATGCTGTAATTGAGATTTGGATTTGGGTTTGCGTAGATTGCATGCGTGCTTGGATTTTGCTGGTACGCTCTTGATTGACTTTATCTTCGTCGTTGACGGGCACCCCCATCTTAATCAGTAGTTGCGGCAGATCAGTATCCGCTTGAGGAACGTCTTCATGGTCATTTTGCTCTTTGATGAGCTGCTCTAACCATGTATTGTCAGAAGTATCTTTAATACTGGCATGGATATCATTCACCTCTGCTGAGCTTAGAGCTGGTTTTTCTGACATTTTAGGACTGGTTTTTTGTGGTTTATTTGACGTTGGAAGGGAGTCTGTTACGGTGCTAGTTTGAGCCAGCCATAGGTCCATACCATCTGATGAGTCATCGACTAAAGTATCGCCTGCAGTTTCATCGATATCCATATCATCATGAATAAGAATATCATCATCTAAATCAGTCTCTGCTTTTTTAGCAGGTTTTGAAATGTAAATGTTGCTATCGTCACTGTTGTGACTGTTATTAGTTGTACTAACTTTATCAGCTTGAGTGTCAGGATTTGATGTTGTGCTGGCAGGCTGTCGTTCATTATTTTTTGGATTTTGTTTAGTAACACTTATTTTTCTATTCTTATCCGTTTGCTGATGATTAGCCGAGACCACCAGATAATTGTTGATCAGAAAAACCTGTTGGCAATGACCACAGCGCCCTTTAGCATTCGTTCGGTTTAAGTGGGCACGCGGTACATCGAAAAAATTATGGCAATGCGGGCACTGAGTTCTTATTGGTGAGGTCATATGGTCGAATCCGAAAAGCGATAGTCATCAATACCGCGTAGCCACTCACCAAAAGCTGCCTATTGTTTTTAATACAACTGTTTAGATCTGTTATACATTGTAAACCTATAGGCAACTACAGAGCAGCGTTAAATGTGCAAACCTTAACTACTGCTCTATCGTAACAGATGTAATTAAATGTTGCTAGCCTGTAAATGTGCCTGATAAGCGCTGCCAATGTTGGTCTTCTTGTGCCGTATAAGCATGCTTAGCATCCAAAGCGAAGTAAGGGCTATAAGCGTCGCTGACCTGTTCAGTTTGTGATTCAATCAATCCTGCCAGCACAATACGACCTTTTGCAGCGATTAACGTTGCAAAATAAGGAGCGAGACCAATAAGCGGCTTGGCTAAAATATTGGCTACAATAACATCGACGGGCACCACCTCATTTTGGGCACAGTAGCTGCCAAATGCTTCCGGTAAGAAAGCTTGCAAACGATCCTCGACATGATTACGCGCGGCATTTTGATTGGTAGCCAATACTGCTTGCGGGTCAATATCTACCGCATAGACATGGCGAGCCCCTAATAACAGGGCGCCAATACCTAAGATACCTGAGCCACAACCGTAGTCAATCACTACCTTATTACTTAAGTCTTGTTCGGTCAGCCAGTCAAGACATAGACGGGTAGTGGCATGGTAACCTGTACCAAACGCTAGCCCTGGATCCATAATAATATTGGTAGCATCAGTATTTGGTGGTTTGAGCCAGTTTGGCACAATCCAGAGATTATTGGCGCACTCAATAGGACGATAGTGCGTCATCCACTCGCGCTCCCAATCCTTGTCATCAACGGCAGTCAGCCAGATGCGACTGGCTTGCACTTGGGCGGCTATTTCGTGGCCTAACTGCTCAACCACTTGCGGGCTACCTACCTCAGTGGTGGCATCAAAAAGCCCAGTCAGAATGACCTCATCCCACAGTGGTGACTCTCCTGGCAAGGGCTCAAATAAAGGTTGATCGCCCGCATCGTCTAACGCAATGGACAGTGCGCCTGCCTCCAATAATAATGCCTCTGCCAAATCAACGTTTGCCTTTTCACATTGTAAATGCAGTTGTTGCCATGCCATAACGATAACCTTAGATTAAAATAAAAAGTAAATAGGTGGGAATGATAAAAATAATAAAAAGGTGTTGTGCTGAAACTCTAAACCTTATTGCTTAGGTTGAATATCTAATACCTGAATATCTAGCGTAATGCCTGCTGAGCTTCATGAATGACCCGCGAACTGTTTTGTAGTTGTCCTGAGCGCAGGATAAGCTGCCACAATGCACGGCGACGACTGGCATTTTTTGAGACCGTTAAACCCCTTCGAGCCATTGCTTCTGCCTTGCGAGGTTGGTTCTTTTTGAGTGCCACTTGTGTCAAGTAAAAATAGACAGCTGATGATCTGGGAGCAAGGCGTTGAGCATGGGTAAAGCTACTCTCAGCAGCGGTCAAGTTCCCCACTTTTAGCTGGCCAATACCAGATTGCATCAAATTTTGAAATGCCGGTAAATTACTGTTATTAGAAGGGGCTTGTCGACTTTGCTGTTTTGAATTTTGCCGTGCGCGCTCTAATAGCTCATTATGTGACGGCGATTCTGGCTGCACTGCTGGAGGGAATGTTGGCTGTGCTATTGGCGGTGGCGTGATTATATAGTCATCATTAGAGGGCGTTATGAGGACCGTACTGGGTATTGTAATAGGTGGCGCTGATACTGGTGTTTGTTCAGTTGATGGATTTGGCACAGCGGACGGTTCGGGCCGAACATAAGGCTCAATAGGGTAGCCGTCTTCGTAATCGTTACCATCGATCGCAGGCGCTTGGGTCACCGCTGTGGTAGTGGCTGTTGGCGAGGTTTGAGTAGACGTCGCTGTGGTCGTAGTTGGCACAGTCTGACAGGCGCTTAAGCTTAGCATACCGATAATAACGCTGGTGACAAGCACCATTTTAGAGAGCTTGATCTGCTTAGCAGACCGTACGCTCGTAATTCTCTTGTGCTTAGATGAGACAGTTTTTTGCATAGATGACAGCATGTTAAAGCCCTTTCTTAAATTTCAAAAAATAACCTTAGAACCATTCGAGCGCACGGTCATACCAAGTGTCGGCACGTTTTTGCGCATTGCTATTGTCTTGTATCTCGTTACTATTTTGAGCATCAGTATTAATAGCTTGGCCATTTGGAATATCTAGCCCCTCGCGGCGGCGCTGTTGTTGTTGAGATCCTTGATCATTTTGCCACTGTTGTTGCTCGCGTGCGCGTTCCTGCTGGTATAAGCCAAGAGCACAACTGCTGGCCTCTTCTGGCAAGTATGCTGACATGACAGGCAGATAGCGTGCATCAGAACAACGCTCATTGGATAGTTTTCCGGAATTATTTTCAAGCCATAACCACTCAATACCTTCTGGTTCTGGCATGGATACTGGCGTCAGTTTTAGGCGCTTCATATAGTCGACCCATACTGGCAGTGCCCCTGTACCGCCGCTAAGTCCAATTGGCTTATTGTCATCACGGCCAACCCAAACCACACTGACATAGTTGCCACTATAGCCGGCAAACCAGGCGTCACGGTAATCGTTGGTCGTGCCGGTTTTGCCAGCGAGATTTAAATTACTGCCAAGCGATTTAGCCTGTTTGCCAGTACCGTTTTTGACTACTTCCTGCAATGCATAGTTGGTCAAATAGTTGGCCTCAGGTGGAATACTGCGCTGGGTATTTAATCCAGTCCGCTGCAAAATGCGCCCGCGATCATCAATCACCGTACGGATACTATGAATCGGGGTGCGAAAACCGCCAGTAGCAAACACTTGATAGACACCGAGCATATCCATTGGGCTAAGATTAACTGCGCCTAGTAATGCTGAAGGATACGGAGGAATTTTTTCTTTTATTCCCATACGCTGTAGTTGCTTGGCAAAAGTATCGATACCGAACTCCATTCCTAAGCGCACAGTAGCTTGGTTATAAGAGTGGGCCAGCGCCGTGGTCAAAGGTACATAACCATGATCGCGGCCAGCGTAGTTTGTGGGGTTCCATTTAGTACCGTCGCTTAAATTGACCGTAATGGGTGAATCATCGACCGGGCTTGCCAAGTTATAGCGACCACTTTCAAGCGCGGTCATATAGATAATTGGTTTTAACAATGAGCCCACTTGCCGCTTGGCATCGACTGCGCGGTTAAAGCCGGTAAATTCGCTACCACTACCTACCACGGCGACCAGCTCACCAGTTTCAGGATTGGCACTGACCAATGCTCCTTGTAAATCTTTGGTTTTACTACTACCACGGCGTAACTCACCAAGTTTTTTATCAACAGCTTTATCCGCGGCTAGTTGGGCAATAGGATTGAGCGTACTGATAATGATTAAACCTTCGTTCTTAAGATCATCTGAATAATAGACGTCATTCAGCTCACGCTTGACGATATCCAAAAAGTCAGGGAACTGACTTTTTCCTTCAACGGGTTTATCAACCACACCAAGCGGCTTCTCTATCGCAGCATCATAGTCTTCCTGAGACAGCGTACCCACTGATAACATATTACTGAGCACGACATTACGGCGCGCTTTGGAATCGTTGGGGTTGCGACGTGGATTATAGAAGCTAGGGCCTTTTGCCATACCAGCTAGCATAGCTTGTTGATCTAAGCGCAGCTCATTGAGCGGCTGATTAAAATAAAATTGTGATGCCAAGCCAAAACCATTAATAGAACGGTTGCCATTCTGACCTAAGTAAATCTCGTTCAAATAGGTTTGTAGTATTTCATCTTTGCTATAGTGCAGCTCTAGTAGCACTGCCATCATTGCTTCATTGGCTTTGCGTTTTAGCGTGCGATCAGAGTTTAAGTAGAAATTTTTAATCAGCTGTTGCGTGATGGTCGAGCCACCTTGCCTAGCACCACCGGTGAAGTTATTGATCACGGCCCGCGCAATACCACGTATTGAAACCCCTTTATGCTCATAAAAACCGCGATCTTCAGTCGCTATTAGCGCATCAATCAGCGGCTGTGGCACCTCATCTAGAGAAACGACCATTCGATCTTCATTACTATCGGGGTAAATACCACCGATATTAACGGGTTCAAGCCGAATGATACCGGTCTTGGCAGGTAAGGTGCTTTGGATCGATTCAATCTTATTACCGGCAATGGTCATCTTAATGACTTGTTCTTTATCAACATCATTGGCGCTATAAGTAAAGCCCCGTGTATGAATAAAATAGGTGTTACCTGATTTACGATAAGTGCCAGTGCTATCATAGGCCTTATTACTACGGTAATTGAGAAGCTCAAGCCAAGTCTTCATTGTATCTTTATCGACACTGGCACCTTGATATAGCTCAAGTGGCTGTGAATACACCTTAGCAGGGATATCCCAGCGTTTGCCTTCAAACTTGTGGGTAATAGTACGGTCAAGCTTGACCAAATACAGCGCCAATAACACCATACCTGCGATGATGATGATTAGTAAGATACTACTAAACACCAAGCCCCGCTGCTGTGAGGGCAGAGTGTTTACGGCAGACTTAGACGACTGTGATAGATTGGAATGGGATTTTTGCACTGATAACACACCGTTTTGAGATAAAAAACTGCCTCATAATGACGCAAATTGATAAGTTTTTCAATCTATCATCATCAACGCCCTCATTCATTCGCTATTTCCATTCGCTATTTCTTAGTATAGTTCTATGGAGGTGTATACTGGTTAGTGATATATGGTCAGGCGGTTTATCATCACATGGCTTGAGTGTTAAACCGTCGTTAAACAACCGCTAGGCTAAGTAATCACTAAACGAATGAGAGCTGAAGTCACTAGACTTTTAATTTAAAGCTATTAGGCTTTTAATGGAAAGCTCTTAACGTAAAGTTGTTAGGCTTTTAATGTGATGGATGAATGCCATATAAGACAGCAATCTATGCTAACTGTTTATGCGGATTGCCATAATGTTTTTTCTATGGATTGTCGGCTACTATCAAATTCATATCAGCTTGATTCAAGCTAAATTCAGTATCATCAAGGTCAAAGTAAGCCCGCTTAAAGGAACTCATATCTACCATGTCCAGCGCCTCGTCACCTACTGCCTCTCATTACGACGATCACTCCATAACCCAAGGACTGGTGCTGCCGACAGCAGGCCACTGCTTTCATTGCGGTGATCCCGTGCCGCGCCCACCATTTCATGCTGATATACTCGGCTCATCACGTGAGATGTGCTGTATGGGTTGTCAGCTAGCGTCGCAAAGTATCGTTGAAGCGGGACTTGAGCAGTATTATCTTGATCGCTCAGAGATCAACCGTACCGCAAGTTTGCCCACGCAAATGACTCGCCTTGAAGCTTATGATCATGATGAAATAAAATCACAATTTGTCTACGCGCAAGATGGGTTATCGGTTGCTGAGCTATCAGTGAATAACCTACGCTGTGCGGCTTGTACGTGGCTGATAGAGTCGCGGCTGTACGAGATTGATGGTATTGATAAATGTCAGGTCAATTTGACCAACCAGCGTATGCGTGTGATCTGGGATGAAACCAAGTTGCCAATTAGCCGTATCTTAGCGGTGATTAATGCGATTGGTTATGAAGCCAAGCCCTATCGCCAAGACACTCATGAAGCCATGCTGGCAAAGCACACTAACAAGATGCTATTGCGGTTAGGTATAGCCGCTCTAGGTGCGATGCAAGCGATGATGTATGCCGTAGCCCTGTATTTTGGTGAATACAGCGGCATGCTGATATTACAGCGTGATTTTCTGCGCTGGGTGTCTTTATTCGTCAGTATCCCAGTGTTCTTTTATGCAGGCGTACCATTTTTTACCTCCGCATGGTCGGCGATTCGCGCGCGACAAGTCAATATGGATGTGCCCGTCAGTGTCGCCCTGATTGTGACCTTTTTCGCCAGTCTTTACGCCACCATTACCGGACACGGGCAAACTTATTATGATTCGGTCAGTATGTTCATTTTCTTCTTGCTGGCAGGACGTTATATTGAGCATAATGCACGGCTAAAAGCGGCGACTATGGCCAATGACCTGGTGGTAGTAGAACCAATATTAGTACAAAAAATCGCTGAAGATAAAGCCGCTGCCGAGCTGATTCTTGAGCAGTTGGCGCAAATTAATAGCAATGTTGTGCCTGATGAGTCTGTTGATAGGCTTGATGGCATAGATAGCATGAATAATTCACCTCTTACTAATTTAAGTCTGCAAACTGATACGTCAGCTATCGCTCAGTCACGTACGTTGCCAGACTTTATGAAAAGTATAGATGCCAATGTGCATAAGGTCACGTTACGTATTGCTCAAGACTGGCAACAGTCGAGCCGTCAGGATCCAATTTCTACCACAAAAAAGAAAATGGTCACCACACAAAGCTTGCAAGTCGGTGACATCATCATGATTGATGCAGGTGCTGAAATCATCAGTGACGGTATTTTACTTAGTAAAACTGCCACCGTCTCCCAAAGCTTATTGACTGGCGAGGGAGATTTGATTGCAAAGCGTCAAGGCGACTATATCGTCGGCGGCGCACAGAATGACAGCCAACCATTTGAGATGCTGGTTACCGCATTACAAGCCGACAGCCAGATTGGCTTGATTGATCGGCTGATGAACCGAGCTATGAGTGAAAAGCCAAAATTAGCGCAGCAAGCAGATAAGCTGGCGCGCTGGTTCGTAGCGCGAATTCTGGTATTGTCAGCGTTGGTATTTATTGGCTGGTATATCGTTGATCCCAGCCAAGCGATTTGGGCAACAGTAGCCGTCTTAGTAGCTACTTGCCCCTGCGCCTTGTCTTTAGCAACACCAATTGCTCTAACGGTTTCTACCAATCGTCTGGCCAGCTATGGCTTTTTGACCACTCGTGGTCATACTTTACAAACCTTGGCCGAAATTACTCATGTCGCCTTTGATAAGACCGGTACGCTCACTTATGGTAAGCCCAATCTATTAAATATTGAGCTGCTAGCATCTACTAGTGCTGCAACGGAATCAACTGGCCAAAAAGACCCGCTATTATCAATAGCAGCCGCCCTTGAAGTAGGCAGTCGTCATCCGGTTGCTCATGCGCTGCTGACAGCGGCCTATCAGTTACATCTACCATCAACCCAAGCTTTGCAACATTATCCAGCAGGCGGGGTAGAGGCTACTATTGATGGCGTATTGTACCGAATAGGTCATGTTGACTTTGCTTTAGATAGAAGGGCTGATAGCGTCAAGGCTAATAACGATTTGAATCCAGACTTAGCGGCTCATCGCGCCAGCTCGGCAGTGGTTTTATCTTGTCGCCAACTGCCTTCACAATCTGATGCTGATAATGGCGCGCAGTCATCTTCATGGCAAGCGCTGGCGTGCTTCTATTTCAATGATAAGGTGCGAGATACCGCGCAGCCGATGCTTGATAAACTCAAAGCACTGGGTATTGAGTCAGTAATGTTGACTGGCGATCCTAGCCCACAAGCGCTCGTCGTTGCCGACTCTTTAGGCATACAGTCGGCATACAACGGCCTCTCTCCAACGGCTAAAGTCAATCATATTCAACAACTGCAAGCGAAAGGTGCGGTGGTACTTATGGTCGGTGATGGAATCAATGATGCGCCGGTATTGGCCGCTGCTGACGTTTCGACCTCAATCGCTGGCGCGGCTGATTTAGCTCAAGTCTCAAGCGATAGTATTATTCTAAATGGTCAAATCGAAGCTATCGCTGCCGCTAAGCGTATCGCTGATAAAACCGAACGTATTATCAAACAAAATTTCCATTGGGCACTGGGTTATAACGGGGTTGTGTTATTGCCAGCCATATTTGGTTACGTCCCGCCTTGGCTTGCGGCCATTGGTATGTCGCTTAGCTCGTTACTGGTAGTTTTAAATGCGTTACGTTTAAAACGTGCTTAGTTTAATTTGAACCAATAATTACTTACTCAAAAAAGTAACTCAAATTTTTAACCATAAAAAACCGCCTGTGGCTAAATATTATAGCCGCAGACGGTTTTTTATTTTCAATTATAAATAGCGTTCTAAAATAAGTTTTTAGAAGTGCTTTTAAATTAGTCTTGCAAGTAGCTTAGCAAACGCATAAATTCAATGTACATCCATACTAGCGTCGTAATGATACCGATACTGAACAACCATTCATAGTCTTCAGAGACACCCGCCGCTACGCCGCGGTCAATGTTATCGAAGTCTAATAACAGAGTAAAAGAGGCGATAACAATCACAAACAAGCTAAAGCCAATAGCAATAGCGCCACCCTCAAATAAAAACGGTAAGCTTGAGCCAAATGCTAAAGAAAGCACCCATTGAGCGACATAAACCAACATAATGGCAATGATAGCTGAGGTTACGATTGAGCGAAATTTCTCAGTGACCTTAATGAGACCAGAACGATACAGTCCGAGCATCACTGCTGCGGTTACGAAGGTCGCACACATAGCAGTGACTGGCACGCTTGGATACATTCTCATAAAGAATAGTGAGATACCACCTAAGAAAATACCTTCTAACAGTGCAAAAGGTATTGCTAAGGTTTTGGCCTTTTGGGGCTTAAAAGTGATATATAGTGCTAAACCGAACGCGGCGAACATACTACCAAAGGCAGTAGCGGTGATAAAACCTTGCGACAGTCCTGCCATAAGGGCATAAAAGAAAAAGCCCACACCAGTAATGGCAGACAGCCCAAGTAATAGAGTGGTCTTTTGTATCACGCCCTTGACGGTCATCGGCTCGCCGCCGATCGCAAGCTCTGCGCGACTGACAATAGGATTGGCCATACATATGTCCTCAATAAAAGATGTAAATGAAGTAATTATAGATGTCAGCTACTTTAGCAAAACCGCTCATATTGTCAACGGTGTTTACGTGACAGTAATCAAGGCTTAGCGCCGTTATTTAGTAGGTTATGGGCTCAAGTAAGCAGTAATCTCAAAATAGCAGCATGAACGCGTTACCAATTGGTGTAAAAAGCGCGCATGATGTCTCATATATGGGGTCGATTACCACAGTTAACAACGATAATGACTAAAACATGCTAGTTTAAGCGCTCATTTATCGCTATCATTGTCGCGTAATCATTGTTATTTATTCTAAGTTATGCCGAGTCGTTATATGGAAAACTCAGCGCAGTCAGAAAGATTGCCGCATTTACATCAATCAGAGCTGTTTCACGCCATTAAAAATCCTGCTTTTCGACGTATTGGCCTCATGGGACGCGCAGGAAAACGTAGTGTGACCCAAAGTCTAGTCCAAATTTCTCAAACCATTAATGAGATGGGACTGACCTTGATCATGGATGTGCAAACCTCTAATCTGCCAACATTAGACCTCACTGAAATAGAAAAGGTCAAAATCGTCAAGCGCAGTCTCATTGGTGAAATTTGTGATTTGGTCATCGTGGTGGGCGGGGATGGTTCGATATTACACGCCGCTGAAGCATTGGCTCGTTATCGCGTGCCAGTATTGGGCGTTAACCGTGGTCGTCTTGGATTTTTAGCTGATGTAAAACCTAATGAAGCAGCCTTTAAACTGCGCCAAGTACTGATGGGTGACTATCAGCTGGATCATCGGTTTTTGTTGACCATGGAGATTCGGGAAGGGCGCCAAATTATTCATGAAGATATGGCACTAAATGACGTGGTGTTACATGCTGGTAAATCGGTACATATGATTGATTTTCAGATGAAAATTGACGGACATGATGTCTATCGTCAGCATAGTGATGGCTTGATCGTGGCCACGCCTACGGGCTCAACTGCGTATGCGCTATCGGGTGGCGGCCCTATTCTCCATCCTAGTATGGATGCTATCTGTCTGGTGCCCATGCATCCGCACACCTTGTCGAGCAGGCCTATTGTTGTTAGTGGCAATAGCGAAATTTGTATCCGCATCCACGAAGACAATCGTACCCAACCTATGGTTAGCGCTGATGGTAAGCAAAGCGTGCCTCTAGAGCAAGAGCAGCGCTTGTATATTCGCAAGCATCCTGACAAGCTAACCTTGCTGCATCCCCCAGGTTTCGACTTTTATGAAGCCTGCCGCACCAAATTGCACTGGAATGTACATGCCGAAGAGTTCAGCCTTGACGTTGATGATGATATTATGGATGAAGAATAAGTGTATATATAATATAAAAATGGTAGCGGAGAGTAGGAAAAATGGACAAACAAACGATATTAGCAAGCTTAACACCTGAAATAGCCGACAAATTCCGTATGGCTATAGAGCTAGGAAAGTGGCCTGATGGTCAGAAATTGACGACTGAGCAGCGCGAAACTTGTATGCAAGCAGTAATGGTATGGGAACATGAACACCTAGCGCCAGCTGAGCGCACCGGCTACATGCATAAGCCCATTAAAAATGACGGCTCTATTGTTGGCGCTGAGTGTGATGTCGAACACGAGCATCATTATCCTAATATGCCAAATCCCAAAGGCGCAATTCAACCGGTAAAGTTTCGTGATAAATAAAGCAATTTAGTCGCAACTGTTTATTAGAGACTATTTATTAGCGGTTGTTTATCAATGTTTATCCAACAACAATTATGCCCTTTATAAATAATAAAAAAGCCACGCTATCATTAATAGCGTGGCTTTTTTTAGTCTAAATCATTAAACCTAAAACAATATTAAAGCGCTGTGGTATCAACGCTTGGACGAACAGTCAACGGATTGTGCTGCATCAAAAATCCTTGCCAACCCCAATGTAAAAAATTACGAATATTGGCATGATCCGTACCATTGGGCGTCGCTTGCACTTGTGCATAATGCTCACCGAAGAGCTTTAGCGTGTCCAGTTGACTTAGGCCATGATGCTTAGCAAAACCGAACACCTTGGCGCTACCTTCGTTCTCGCCTGCGGCATTGATTACCATACCATTGGTAAAAGGTGCGGGCGCATAACGATAGAAATCATCAATAAAGCTGATGACATCATTAAATCCAATGGCTTTTTTATTCAAACCATTAAGTAGAGCCGATACATCTGATTGGCGGATACTCATAAATAAATGACCTCAAAGCAGATTAAAAAGCAAAAAATACTTGATGATTAATTTATGCTTAGTGATTAAATGTTAGGGGTGACAGCTTAACGATTAAAGTAGTCTTCGTCATCGAATGAAGGCGCAAAGTTGCCTTGTTCAAGATGCTGCATTTGCGACTGTACAGCACGCTCATGTTGAATGCGCTGATAAATCTCTTCACGGTGTACGGCAATATCTTTTGGTGCATTAACACCGATACGTACTTGATTGCCCTTGACGCCTAAGACAGTCACACTAACCTCATCGCCAACCATTAACGTTTCGCCCACTCGACGTGTCAAAATTAACATGCGTCACACTCCTTATGTCGCATTAACAAATTATTGCTCATTAAGTTATATCTCAATTGCAGGATATCACCGCGCAACAAAACTATCATGCTATTTATAATAAAAAATCTTATTTAAAATTTTACCGTTAAAAAACAAAACAGCTAGGAAAATTGCCCAAAAGGCTGCGGGTCGTGGTGATAATAGGTAAATTCATTTAGCCCAAATGAAGAGTCTATTATAGGTGGCATAATAGATACTGTCACGGCTTTTCATAAAACTGCTGTATAAATACTGAAAGTAGCAGCCATGAAGCCAAAAAAAAATAGGGTCATAGAGGACCCTATTAGATCAAAACTGATTAAATAGTGCTGATTGCTATTTTATCTATTATTGCCCAGCCACTTTACTATCGCCATCTTCATGGTCAAGACCAAAAGCGGTATGTAGCGATTTGACCGCTTTTTCCAAATATTGCTCTTGGATAAGTACAGAGACTTTAATTTCACTGGTTGATATCATTTGAATATTGATATTGTTTTCAGCCAGTGTTTGGAACATGAGGCTAGCAACGCCGGCGTGTGAGCGCATGCCAACACCCACCAAGGAGACTTTGACCACATCATTATTGCCCAACACTTCCTTAGCACTAATCTCGTCTTTGACTTCGTCATTAAGCACTTTCATGGTTTTGTCCAGGTCAGTGCGATTGACGGTAAAGCTAAAGTCAGTGGTGCCATTAGTCGATAGATTTTGGACAATCATGTCAATTTCGATATTCGCGCGGCCTATAGGGCTCAGAATAGCAGAGGCGATACCGGGGTGGTCGGGCACACCGCGTACCACAATTTTTGCCTCATCGCGGTTAAAGGCGATACCTGAGATGATTGCCTGTTCCATGTTGTCTCCTTCGTCTATCGTAATTAAGGTGCCGACGTTTTGCTTAAAGTCATCGTCGTAGCTGCCATCGTTGTTTTCATCAAAGCTAGATAACACACGTAACGGCACGCCGTATTTGCCGGCAAACTCTACTGAGCGAATCTGTAGAATTTTAGAGCCTAGGCTTGCCATCTCTAACATTTCTTCAAATGTAATTTTTTCAAGCTTTTTGGCTTTTGAGGTGACACGCGGGTCGGTGGTATAAACGCCATCAACATCGGTATAGATTTGGCACTCATCTGCGCCTAATGCGGCTGCAATTGCCACACCGGTAGTATCAGAACCGCCGCGACCTAAGGTGGTGGCATTACCTTGGTCGTCGATTCCTTGGAAGCCTGCAACGATAACCACATTGCCAGCATCTAGCTGCTCACGGATATTTTTATCATCAATGCTTTCGATACGGGCTTTATTATGAGCACCATCGGTTTTAATCGCTACTTGACGACCAGTGAAGGAGTGCGCACCAACGCCAAGCTCTTTAATCGCCATTGCAAGAAGTGAAATAGACACTTGCTCACCAGTGGAGACCATTTGATCATATTCACGGGGATCAGGTTCGCTGCTAATTTGACGTGCTAAGTCGATGAGACGATTGGTTTCTCCACTCATAGCGGATACTACGACCACAATCCGATGACCGTTATCATGCCAGCGCTTGACCCTTTTCGCGACGTTTTTGATGCGGTCGATACTTCCCATTGACGTGCCGCCGTATTTTTGTACTATTAACGCCATAAAAATATTACCTATTATTCATCAATGACTATCTGTGAGTTATTAGCGTTAATCTATAATGAGTCTGTTTATCAAGAACGCTCTAGATTAAGGCTAATAACAATGAAGCCGGATTATAAAAACTGAATCGCTCTTTATTGACTGCTTTATTGACTGAGCGCTGTACTTTATACCATATCTGCGCCCAAAATTTAAGTCACAGTAAGGGTTAGATGCATGGCGATTGGTTATAGAGGGTATAACCAATCGCGTGATTTGTGCCCAATACACCACCACTATACTCAGTTAAAAGGTTGTTAGCTAAGTTGAGCTTCAAGCCAAGTAGGTAGGGCGCTGATAACTGCTGCCGTATTTTCGGATTTTGGTGCACCGCCTTGTGCATAGTCGGGCTTACCGCCCCCTTTGCCGCCAAGCTCATCTGCCAAATGACGAATGATGTCACCGGCTTTGACGCGATTAGTAACAGACTTGGCCACACTCGCTGCTAATGCCAGCTGCTCGTCTTTATCGCCAATGAGTACAATCACACTATCAGGAAGTTTGGATTTAATATCGTCCATTAGCGTGCGTATCGATTTACTATCGACACCAGATAAAATGCTGATAAGTACTGGCGTTCCCGCAATGGTTTGCACGTCATCAAGTAAATTAGCAGCTTGAGCGCTGGCTATTTTTTGTTGCAAACGCTCAAGCTGTTTTTCTAGCTCGCGCTGCTTGTCTGCCATCGTGCGGACACGCTGTGCCACTTCAGGGCGTTTAACCTTGAGCTGTCCGGCCAGTTCGCTCAATTGCTGCTCGCTTTGTTGAACGTATTTGACTGCATTCATACCCGTAACGGCTTCAACACGGCGTACGCCTGCGGCAATGCCCGATTCACTGGTTATTTTTAATAGCCCGATATCACCGGTACGTTGCACGTGGAGACCACCGCATAGCTCAATAGAGAAGGGCTGACGTTGACCATCGACAACAATGTCTGTACCCATAGTCAATACGCGAACGTCGCTGCCATATTTTTCACCAAATAGCGCTATAGCACCTTTGTTCATGGCCTCATCGATGGACATATTCTCAATACAAGCTGGCGCATTGGCTTGAATTTGCTCATTAACTAAGCGCTCAACGCTGGTAATTTCTGCATTGGTAACGGGCTTATCGTAAGAGAAGTCAAAACGTAATACTTCACTGGAGACCAATGAGCCTTTTTGGGTGACATCGCTACCCAACACTTGACGTAGAGCAGCGTGCAATAAATGCGTTGCCGAGTGGTTTTTGGCACTAGCAGCACGGATACTGGAGAGCACTTGAGCATCGGCTGTTTGTTGAGCGTTAATCTCGCCCATAGTGACCACGCCATAATGGATGATGGCTTGTCCTGATTTTTTAGTATCTTGCACTTCAAAAACACCAGATGCGCTGCGAATTTCGCCCAGCTCACCGACTTGTCCACCGCCTTCGGCGTAGAAGGGCGTGCGGTCAAGAACAATAACCCCTTCCATACCTTCATCTAAGCTATCGACTGCTTGACCATCTTGATAGAGGGCAACAATATTGACATTATCTTCTACTAGTTGCTCATAGCCAATAAAGGTCGTTGGGGTATCTACTTGGATGACGCTGCTATAGTCAACATCAAATTTGCCGGCATCACGGGCGCGTTCACGCTGCACTTGCATATGCTCATCAAATTCAGATTCGTCGATACTAATACCGCGCTCACGAGTAATGTCAGCCGTCAAATCAAGCGGAAAGCCGTAAGTATCGTATAACTTAAAGGCCGCCTCACCAGACAGTACGTTACCGTCCTGCAAGTTTTCAAGTTCAGTAGCTAATAAACGTAATCCTTGTGCTAGAGTCTTGGCAAATTGGCTTTCTTCTTTCTGAATGGCGTTTTCGATCACGCTTTGCTGGTCTTTAAGCTCTGGATAAGCTTCGCCCATTTCAGCGACTAAAGGCGCAACCATTTTATAGAAAAACTCACTTTCTGCGCCAAGCTTATTACCATGACGAACTGCGCGACGGATAATCCGGCGTAGTACATAACCGCGCCCTTCGTTACTTGGCATCACACCATCAGCAATCAAAAATGACACCGCACGGATATGGTCCGCAATCACTTTTAGGGACGCTTGTTGTTCATTACTAATCTCTAAAATCTCGGCGGCAGCATCCATCAAATGGGTAAATAAGTCGATTTGATAGTTACCGTGGACGCCTTGCATGATGGCACTAATACGCTCAAGCCCCATGCCGGTATCAACACTAGGTGCGGGTAGCGGTAGCAAGGTGCCATCTTTCTGGCGATTGAACTGCATAAACACGCAGTTCCAAATCTCAATAAAGCGGTCGCCATCTTCTTCAGGGGTACCGGGCAGGCCACCTTCAATATCGGCACCATGATCATAAAACACTTCGGTACAAGGACCACAAGGGCCGGTGTCACCCATAGTCCAAAAGTTATCAGAAGCGTAGGGTGCGCCTTTATTATCGCCAATGCGAATAATACGTTCCGCTGGCAAGCCGATATCTTTGTGCCAAATATCGAACGCTTCATCGTCGGTCTCATAGATGGTGACGTATAAGCGGTCCTTATCGATCGCCAACCAATCAGCAGAAGTCAGAAACTCCCAAATATAGCCAATACCCGCTTGTTTAAAGTAGTCGCCAAAGGAGAAGTTGCCCAGCATCTCAAAGAAGGTATGATGACGCGCGGTATAGCCGACGTTATCCAAATCGTTATGTTTACCACCAGCGCGCACACATTTTTGCGAGGTTACTGCCCGCGTATAATCACGTGGCTCCATGCCCAAAAAGGTCTCTTTAAACTGATTCATACCGGCATTGGTAAATAGCAATGTCGGGTCATTGTGTGGAATCAGGCTCGATGATGAGACAGTGGTATGCTGCTTACTTATAAAAAAATTGATAAAGGCTTGGCGAATATCGGCTGAGCGAAATGGCTGGCTCACAGCGGCTCCTTACTGACGGATAGGATGAGTAACGGATTAAATAAGAACAATAATAAAAACGGATTAAATAATTTTGCAAGCGATTTTAGCACAATCGTCTAAGGCGTGTTTGATCATTCACAAATAGGCACTAAGTAAACGACAGTCCAATTGTTATGTTATTTGGACGTTTATCGCAAGATTTAGTGTCATACCTTAGTTAGACAAAATAATGGGTCAAAATAAAATAAGTGGCCAAAATCAATTGGTTAAAATCGCGGCATCAGTCTGATCAAGCTTATCTTGAATCATTGGATCGGACTCAATCACTTGTACGGGCAGATAGCGCAGCTGTAACTTTACGGGTAAATATTTGGGGAAATTGTCCGCCATATCTTGAGTGATGGTAGCTTCAATTTGGCGCACATCATATGAGCTTGGCGTGGTTTCGCCTCGAATAACAGCGCGCACAACTTCATTGCCGTTTGCCCTATTGAACTGGGTATTAGTCAGCACATTACCTTTACTCTTAAAGTAGCTATTAACGGTCTCTTTGACGTTATTCTCGAAGGTTTGTTGCCGAGCATTGGTGTTGAGATTAATAGTCAAATAAATTCCCAAACCGATCAATAGTAATAAAGTCACCGCATTGCGCCGCAAAAAAGTCAAATGAGTATTTGACTTATAATCATCATCGACCAAGCGCCGAAAGCCTAGGAACCATAGCACCATTGCGTTGGTAAATTGAATGGCAATAATATTAGTTAATGCCAGTAGTGCTGCGCCAAAACCAAGTGTCATCTCGCCATTGGCAAATAAGATGCCGCTTGAAGCTAGTGGAGGCACCAAAGCCGTCGCTACCGCCACCCCGACCACCGCTACAGATAAATGCGGCGACACCATGGCGTAGACACCAGCCGTGCCGCCGGCAAGCGCAATCATTAAGTCCATAGAGGTAGGCTGGGTTCGCGATAACACTTCAGCGGTCAGCGGTTGACCTTTATGTAACCACCCCACTACAAAGCCCACAAATATCACCAAAAACCCACCAGCGGCTACGGTAAATAGCGACTTGCGTAGTAACGGCATTCGGTAGTCAATGATTGCCAGCGCCACCCCAGTAATAGGCCCTAGCATCATGGCGACCAACATCGCGCCAATAACTACCGCCGCTGAATTAGCAATCAGCCCGTAACTGGCAATAATGGCTGACAGCACATTCATGACAAAATACATTTTACTTGGTAATGCGTTGGCCTCAATAGTGACCCGTATTTCAGGGTAGTCAATTTTTTGCTTGCTAAATTGCTCAGCGACGAACTGTTTATATGACTCAAGTTTCGATTCTTTTTCTTCTTTGACTTCTTCTTGCTCTTCGGCCTCTATTTTTTCTGCTTCTGACAGTTCATTGTCATTGTCATTGTTTAGATTTTCATCGTCAGTGGGTAATGCTGTATCAAGGTCTTTTTTGGTAGCTTCTTCATCGTGCGGCATGTTGTTATTACTGTCTGCAGAATTATCAACGTTATCAGAGTTTTCAGCAGAATTTATAGAGTCAGCAGACGTATTATCTGCTTGTTCAGGTATTGGGTTTTGTTCGGCATCAGCTTCCTGATCGATTGTTTGAGCACCGTTTTGGTTTTGTGTCTCTGATTTGAGTACTTCCATAGAAAGTTTAGTCTGAGGGTCAGGGGTTTCTACGGTTGCGATGACCACATCGGGACTGGGTGAGGTCATGGTTATTTCAGGCTCCGGAAGCTGTGCACCGGCTTCTTTGTCGCCCTCTATGTTTTCATCATCTCTCCTAGTCTCTGCCTGCTCATCAGTTGCTACAGGATGGCTTGTATTGCTGTTATCAGTTTTATCATTATCTAACGCAGAAGTTGACGACCGAGTGTCTGGCTCTTTTTTTGGCGGTGGGGCGTTCGTAGATGAGGTCATGATAACAAGGCTTTATGAGTAAAATAAAAGAGAGGAGCCATTGTAATGATAAATTATAAAAAATTGTAATAATAAATCACAAAAGATAGCTGAGCTTTTTACTACCAGATGCTGTTACGTTAATAAGCAGGTCGTGAGCGGTTTTGATAAGTCGCTCAAAGATAATAGAAATAGGAATTTGATAGAAGAGAAAAAAACGGGGAAAACGAGAGGAAAAAATTAATGTAGATAAAACATTTTTATAAGTCATCAACTAACTCCCTAATATTATCATGGTTTTTTATAAAAGTCCTGTGACATAAGTATCTTGGGCGTTTAGGCTAAATACTTACTATTAGTATGGATTTAGTGTATAAAGGTATTATACCCACAAAAAATATGAGGATTAAATCATGAACTGGCCACTATTCTCCGTAGTCTTTACCATAGCACTGACTGTAGTTATTGGGGTACTCATGATTACAGCACTAGTGACAGGGTTTAATCAGATATTACATATTCAAATAGTTATCGCGTTTGGCTTTATTATATGTATACCTATTAGTTTGTATTTTGCCAAAAGACTTGGCAACATTACTGGTAATGAAGAAGGTTATAAAGAAATACACTAATAACTATCATCTAAAATAAACGGTAATGACCTTAATGGCTCACAGAAATAGCTTATAAAAAATAGCTTATAAAAAGCTAGGCAGTAAAAGACCAGCCATAAAAAAAGACCTTATTTAAAGGTCTTTTTTCGTTGGTGTCCGTTAGATACTTCTACCAATCAAACAACTCTATTTTAGCTCAACCGTCGCGCCATTTTCGATATTGGCGTAGACTTCTAGCACATCCCAGTTAGTCAAGCGCACGCAGCCGGCTGATGCTTGACGGCTAATACCTTCAGGCTTAGGTGAGCCGTGTAGACCATAAGAGGGCTTAGACAGACCCATCCATACCACGCCGACAGGGTTATTTGGTCCGGGTGGCAGCATATGTATTTTTTTCTGATCACCGTCACCGACAGTCGCTTTATACCAAGGCATTTTTACCTTATTGATGATTTTATAGGTACCCCGTGGTGATGGGGTGGCGTCACTACCAACAGTAGTCGGATAAGTAGCGACTAGCTTGTCATCATTATAAGCATATAAGGTTTTATCTGCTGCGCTGGCGACCACACGGTTGATACGCTGTTTGAGCGGTTCACGAGTATTTAGTACAGTAATCGTTTCGCCTGCTTGGTAGGCTTTACTTTTATTCAACTTATCAAGATAGCGCACGTCCATATGGAAGCGTTCACCGAGCATCTCTTTAATATCTTGATAATATAGACCTTTCATTTTGGACTTGGCCTCTGAACCTGAAGGCGTGGAAGCAAAATTAGTCTTAATGTCAGAGTCGGTTAACGTGTAAGTGACCAATACTGGCTTGTTAGCAGGGATATTTTTAACCAGTGCATCCCATGTTTTTTGATTCATCTTACCTGTTGCTGGCAAACCTTTCATATTTTGAAAGTTGACTAAGGCTTTTTTACTGTTCATACCCCAACCGCCATCAATAGCACCAGGGGAGGCATGGTTCCAATCCAGCAAGGCTTGCATTTTAATAGTCATTGCCGAGTTGACTTTCATATTCGGTGACCATATGGCACCGTTAACTTGCTGAGCATAATTGGATAAGTTCAGCGTGGTATGTTTTTTACCATCGATATCTTCGATATTCTTAATGGTAGGATCATCACTGAAGTCTTGACGCTGCTCATGCTCAGGCAGCTCAAAAGCCAATGGATCAGACGAGTCAATAGATGAAGTATCGCTAGGCGCGGCAACGGCTTGACCCTCACTGATATCGTCAGTGCTATCAGATTGTACATCTTTACGCGCCAGCTCTGCTGCGCTCATGTTGTCAGCAGCGACTGCTTCTGATGATGATTTTGATTGATCCGCTTGCTTAGCATCAATAAGCTGCCCCATACGATCGGTAAGCTTGGTCTCAGTCTCAGTCTCAGCATTAGGAACAGATCTAACCGTAGGCGTAGCGACTGAAGCACTACCATCGATTGAGCTGCTACGGTTTTCTTGTACATTGAGGCTAGCTAACTTGGCAATATTAGGTAGCTTATCAGCCGTGCGTACCGGTAGGGTGCGTGTACTATCATTAGGCGCAGCAAGCGCACTAACACTGATACCGGCGCTAAGGACGGCAACAGACATAGCGGTAATAAGTGGCTTTATTTTCATCATATTTAGTCACAGTTAGTGGTTACAATGGGGCTATTATGCGCATAATTTGAACGCTTCGCAAACTTTTGACACCCCTTTCTTTGCGTATAGTGTGCCAAGCGTCAGCTGTTGACGTATTCACAACAATGTGGTGATAATTGAGCTAGGGTTTAACTGCTTTATTGCGCAGATTATGCGCCTAGCAAGTTTTTGGTAAGGTGGCGGCTACATAAAAATAGAGTTGACTACAGAACTGCTTCAATAGTACTTTTTTAATAAGAGCTGATTTGATAGAGTTGATTCAATACAGCTGGTTTAATAAAGCCACCTTGCACTAAATGAATGCTTTCTCTAAGCCATTTTTTGTCAAAGTAAAGACTACAGTAATTGGCGCTGTTTAACGTTTGCGTCTATAATGCATGAACCGCTTTATTTAACTGATAAGCTTTTAATTGAAAGCGGTGCAACCAGCCCGCATGTAGTTAATGAGCAAGTAATTCCATAATTAGTATTAACAATACCAATATTAACAAGGTGCGATATGCCAGAAAACCAAATCATGAGCGCAAAAGATTTTCAGAACCAATATTTCAGTGACAATGAGTCTCAAGACTTAGACTTGGAAAAAGGTTTGGATCACGATTTAGAGACGGATGAAGCCGGACTTCTCATTGAGGATAGTGAGTTTGCCACCCTGCATGTGGAGCTTGAAGAAGCTCGCCAGCAGCTGGTTAGCATTCGCGACTTTATTCGCTTTTCAGTGACTCAGCTGCGCAATTATGACGTGGTAGTGGCACAAGGAACGACGGATGAGTTTGCTGAAGCTTCCGCTATTGTTTTGCATTCTTTATCTTTAGACTGGTCAGCCAATGAGCAGATTCTTGATTGTCGTTTGACTACCTCAGAAAAGAACGCAGTGCTTAGCCTGTTAGAAGAGCGTATTGCTGAACGTAAGCCACTGAGCTATTTGATTAATCTGTCTTACTTTTGTGATTTGCCCTTTTATGTTGATGAGCGGGTTTTGATTCCACGCTCACCAATAGCAGAGCTGATTCGTCAGCAGTTTCATCCGTATTTTGATGCTAACGAGCTGGCTAAGCCCCTTGGTGCCAATGTTAACGATCACCCAACCGCGTTTTATGATCATGGCCTTGAGATGAAACAATTGTCGCAGCCAGAGCGTATTTTAGACTTATGTACCGGTTCAGGCTGTATCGCCATTGCGCTAGCAACACGTTTCGTTGATGCGCTGGTTGATGCTGTTGATATTGATAAAGGGGCATTAGAAGTAGCGATGGTCAACGTTGATCACCATGATCTCGGTCATCAAGTGAATGTGATTGAATCTGACTTATTTGCTAAGATACCAGCTGAGAATCAATATGAGTTGATCGTCACCAATCCACCGTATGTCGATGCTGCCATTATGGCAGATTTGCCGCCTGAGTTTTTATATGAGCCTGAAAATGCGCTAGCGGCTGGTCAAGACGGACTGGACTTGGTACATCGTATTTTATTCGAGGCAGCAGATTATCTAAGCCCTGAAGGCTTGCTGATCTGTGAAGTGGGTGATAGCGAGTGGGCATTAAGCCAAGCATATCCAGATATTCAGTTCGATTGGCTGAAATTTGCACACGGCGGTCATGGTGTGCTTGCTATTACTTTTGATGAATTAATGGAACACCGTGAGCTGTTTGCAAATTATGTACAGCTATTAGATGCTAGTCATTAAAATATCAGTCATTAAAGTACTAAACACTAAAATAATAGCCGTTAAGCTAGTATTGATTGAATAGTTATTTATTGATGAATAACAACTAAATACCCGCAAGTAGATTCAACACGTTTAAGGACAGATATGGCAGGCAACAGTATTGGAAAAATTTTTTGCGTGACCACTTGCGGTGAGTCACATGGCGCTGGTTTGTTATCCATTGTAGATGGGGTACCGCCAGGTTTAGCGCTATGCGAAGCGGACTTACAAGTTGATTTAGACCGCCGCAAGCCAGGCAGCTCTAAATATTCAACCCAGCGCCGTGAGTCTGATGAGGTCGAAATTATCTCTGGCGTATTTGAAGGTAAAACTACGGGCACGTCTATTGGACTGCTGATTCGTAATACCAATCAAAAATCAAAAGACTACACCGAGATTAAAGATACTTTTCGTCCCGGTCATGCTGACTATACTTATAGTATGAAGTATGGCTTTCGTGATTATCGCGGTGGTGGGCGCTCCTCAGCCCGCGAAACGGCGATGCGGGTGGCTGCTGGTGCTATCGCTAAAAAGTATTTGCAAGATCGTCTAGGGGTGCAAGTCCGTGGCCATGTCACTCAAATCGGTCCTGAACGTAGCGAAGTATTAGATACTAACGCGATTGATTGGGACTTTGTAAATAGCAACCCGTTCTTTTGTGCGGATAAAGAAGCCGTTGGTCGCTTTGAGACCTTAATAGATAGCTTGCGCCGTCAAGGTACCAGCTGTGGCGCACGCCTTGAAATTATTGCTAGCGGTGTTCCTGTAGGACTTGGCGAACCCGTATTTGATCGATTAGATGCGGAAATTGCTCATGCCATGATGAGTATCAATGCGGTAAAAGGCGTTGAGATTGGCGACGGTATGGCAGTTGCTGAGCAATTCGGCCACAGCGCTCGCGATGAGATGACTCCAGACGGCTTTACGGCCAATCATGCCGGCGGTATTTTGGGCGGCATTTCATCAGGTCAAGATATTCGCGTCAGCATTGCGCTTAAACCAACGTCTAGTATCACTACCGCTGGTAAAAGTATCAATACCCAAGGTGAAGCGGTCGATATGCTGACCAAAGGTCGTCATGATCCTTGCGTGGGTGTCCGTGCAACGCCCATTGCGGAGGCCATGCTAGCAATCGTCTTGCTCGATCATTATCTACGGCATCGTGGTCAAAATGCCGATGTTGAGCAACCAGTGACCTCAATTACTTAAGCTATTTATGGTCGAACGATTGGCCCTTTATATTTTTTCTAGCAAGCTTACATGAGTTTGAATAGAAGAGACATAAGGGGCTTTTTTATGGATATTCAAAGAGAAAGACGGTTTTAACTCTGTTAGGGCTTAAGCTGCACGTTGATAGCTATCAACAGCGACACAGTGTTGATGCCGAAAAATAAGTAACAGCTGCTGGCTTGGAATCGCTAACCAGTGTCTAAAGGTAATACTATCCATATCTTGAGCTAATAGTATTTGCGCACAATGCTGACGACTGTGGCCTAAACAATTTTTAGTAAATGTATTTTTCATACTAGGTTATCTCTCTGTTTTATTTATGAATTTGAGTAGCTCTATAGTAAAACAAAGAGATACAAAACCCGTGTGAATATGATGAAAAACTGATGGATTGTAGCGAATTCTTTGAATGATGATGGCTAGAACAACCTTCACCTTAGAGTAGCGTGAAAGTAGAGAATAGTCGCTATCTTTTTAAGGCTTAGCTAAGGGTAGTCTCATGCTTACTGTCACCCCAGAAATTTGATCAAGAGTAAGGTCGGCGGTGACATTGAGGATAGTAACAGTGCCACCGTGATGCTCAACGACTTGCTTTACTAAGGTTAAACCAAGTCCCGTCCCTTTTTTTGGGCTAGTGTTGAATGCATTATTAGCTGACTCTTCAGCAGAGATTTGATCTGACTGACTTTGATTGGAATTGCTTTGCTGTGATTGATTTTGATTGGCGATGCTTTGATGCGATAGACTAAAATAACGATCGAAAACCTTAGTGACAGCATAATCAGGCAGTAGCTTGCCATCGTTGAAGATATCAATCGTCACTGAATGTGAGGTGGAGGTATTGATACTGATAGAGACAATATTGTCAGCAAAATGAATCGCATTATCCAGTATGTTCTGTAAGGCTTGTACTAACCAAAAGCTATCTGCATAGACGGTTGTTTTTGATAAAAGGTCAGATGATATAGCAGTCGTTGCGGTGAAGGTCTGGTCATTGATGGTGATATTAATAGGCGCTAGATGTTGCTGTTGTAGCTTTGCGCTGCTTTCATTTGCTAAACGATGAAGTATTGGCAACACAGGTAACGCTTGATGGTTTAATTTAAACGTTGGCTGCTCAACCTTAGCCAATAGCAGTAGCCGATCAATGAGCTGTTGCATTTTTATGCTTTGTTCACCGATGGTCTGGATAAGCATGTGCCGGTCATCGCTATCGAGTCCGTCATCTTCTAATAGCTCGCTACTGGCACGAATAGCGGTCAAAGGACTTTTGAGTTCATGGGTTAAGGTATGCACGTAGTCAGTAACGTAAGCTCTGTTTTCTAACCGATGCTTCATGGTCTCAATGGTATCGGTTAAGCTATTGAGTTCCTGACCCAAATAAAAATAAGGCTTTTTGGACTCTTCTGCCAGTGCGCCGGTATATTGAGTGACGAGGGTAATACTTTGCTTAAGCCACCATGCCACTAGCCCCGCTAAAACCAGTGCAAAAATACTAATAAACAAGGCAGTGATGAGCATCCGCTGGCGAGTGTTATCTAAGTAGGGTAATACGCTCATGACAGGTTTACCCACGCTCACCACACCGATAATACTACCTGACTCGTCTTTTATTGGTTGCGCCACATACATGATTGAGCTGTTAAGTTGCTGACTATCACGCACTGTGCTTCTTGCACCATATTGTCCTTTTAACGTCAAATAGACATCATTCCAGCGGCTATAGTCTTCACCTTTAGCATTGTTAGGCGAGGGTAGCGAGTCATAAATGACGATGCCATTACTATCAGTGACATATACCCGAAAGCTACTGTATGTTTTTGGCTGATAGTCCGAATTTGTAACCTCTCCGAATACTGGTTTGCCAATAAATGCGACATCAAGTTGCGTCTGATAGGCCTCGTGGTACAGCTGACCTGAGCGTAGCGGTATCTGAAGACTGGCCGCCAGCAACTTACTGGTGTCTAATAAGGTATCTTCAATAACTTGCTGCGCTGTCGGCTTAACGTACCCAAACAGCTGAGTAAAAATCACCGCACCGCATAGGATGAGCACCAAAGCAACCGCCAGCCAAATCCTAAAAAATATACTTAAGTTAAGGAGGCGTTTAGGCACTCTCGTCTGCTGAGCCGCACCAATCGGATGCAGTTTGGCATACCAATTGGATTGATTGGGCTTAGCGCTACTATTGGTTTTATGATCGATTGAGTCAGGACGGCGTGATGTCATGTGTCAGGGGTCTATTTTAAATACGGCTATTCCAAATCGGACGGCTTTACTTACTAAGCAGGACATAGCGCATAGCCAAGCCCGCGATGGGTATGAATCACATCGATACTATCATCAACCATAGCCAGCTGCTTACGAATGGACTTAATATGGCTGTCTATGGTCCGCGCCAAGCGATGATCGGGATAGTCACTCACCGCACTCAATAACTGCTCACGGCTAAAGACCTGATTGGGCGCTTGTAGTAAGGTTAACAAAATCTTGCGTTCGGTATTACTAAGCTCAAGCTTCTCATCTTGCCACATGAGTGAGTAGTTAAGCGGTTGATAATGCCAAATGCCAGCGTCACATTGAAAGGTCAAGGCTTGTGCTGACATAGGATTGCTATTATTAGAGCTATGAGCGAGTCTATCAGGGTTTGTGTTATCTGCTGAGGCTGTTTGGGAAATAAGTGACTGATAAGCTTCTGAGCTGTTGGTCGTGGTCTGCTGAGAGAGCAGCTGTTCACGTCGCCAAATCGCTTTTAGACGCGCAACCAACTCACGGGGACTAAAAGGCTTGGTACAGTAGTCATCACCGCCCATCTCTAAACCCAAAATCCGATCGACCTCATCACTACGGGCGGTCAGAAATACGATAGGAATATCTTTTAAGCCTTCAATATCAGAGGTATGGCGAATTTGTTGACATAAACTCAGACCATCACCATCTGGCAGACCAACATCTAAAATAATAGCCGATAGCGTCTGCGCCTGCTCACTATGAAGGAACGGCAGCACACTGCTGGCATTATCCAGCCAAGTGATTTGCCAGCCCTCACGTTTGCAAGTGACTTTTAGAGACATGGCGATAGCAGGGTCATCTTCTACCAATAAAATATGAGTCATAAGCGCTATATACTTGTTTAATAGTAACTGTTAAAAAGTGGTCGTTGAAAAACGATTTCAAAGCATCATAAACTAGCTGTAGTTACTTTATGACGCTACATAAAGCATAAAGGCCAGAAGTGTTGAATACTAAAACTATCAAATTATCCTAGCATAAAAGTACGATTATATTGTGATGTCACTCACCAAAAGCTATGGAAAGTTGATGAATAATGGCAACGGTCAGGCTTAATAGTAACGGTGATGGCAGCTATAGTATACTGAGCGCCCAATAGGAAGGATAAAAACCTAAAAATGACAGCCATATTATAAAGGTAAGTATTGTTTGACCTGCATATTTCTTATGTACATAAATTTATTACGCAAAGAGGATATTATATGAGTAACTACTTAGATGCCGTCATCGTCGAGCATAACCCTGCCCAAAAAATGATAGATCGCGCTGTTATTTGGCTACATGGCTTAGGTGCCAGTGGTCATGATTTTGAACCCGTTGTACCGCAATTGGGTTTGTCTGATGATATGGCCGTGCGCTTTATCTTCCCGCATGCGCCCCAGCGTCCAGTGACGATTAACGGTGGCATGGTGATGCCCGCATGGTACGATATATTTGAGATGAGCCTTGAGCGCAAAGTTGATATTGCCCAGATTGAACAATCAACCCAACAAATTCATGATTTAATCACTCGCGAAATAGAACGTGGTGTTGCGCCTGAGCATATCGTCCTCGCTGGGTTTTCGCAAGGCGGGGCAGTCGCTTATCATGTGGCACTCGGCTATCCACAGCGCTTAGCAGGTTTAATGGCATTATCTACTTATCTGGCAACCAATGATAATATCGACTACAGCGTAGCGAATCAAGATTTGCCAGTTTTGATTGAACATGGCACTCAAGATCCGGTTGTCCCTGTCATTCTGGGTGAGCAAGCGAAGCAATTATTATCATCTAAGGGCTATAAAGTTGATTATCGTACTTATCCGATGGCTCATCAGGTATGCATGCCGCAGATTCAAGGTATTGGTAAATGGCTAAATGCCGTTCTTGCCTAGTATTATTAGCGAGCTTCCGTTAGTTATTGAAAAAGGCTTGAAGTCACAAGGTGTAACTTAATGTAATGCCGATATTTTATTAGTTGAAACAAAGCGCTTAATTGCTGTACAATATACTCTTCTATTGGGGATGTTCTGGCTTCGACGCTGGTGATGAAACTCAATGATGCATGTCGAGAGTATATGTCCTCTCGTTAATCCAACATATATTGTTATAGTCGCAAACGACGAAACTTACGCTCTAGCAGCTTAAACCCTGCTTACTTGGTTGCTGATCACCTATAGTTGGTCAACTAAGTTGAGGCGTCCGCATATAGGCTCGCCACAAGGGATTGTCTCAATCGCTTGGGTTCAAAAGTAGAGAATCGTCCAATCCATCCTGACTGTCGGATCGGTGCGGATTAAAACCATAGACAGAAACTAAACATGTAGATTCATGAGCGTAATGCTGGCGGACGCGGGTTCAACTCCCGCCATCTCCACCAAACACTAAAAATCCGATCACTTAATGTGGTCGGATTTTTTTATGTATAAATTAAACATAACTGCATTTTTAGACCGTGAATTTTTTAGCACCTATTACGGTTGCTGATGTGCTTAGCTACACGTAGCTAAAGGATAGAGAGCTTATTGGGTTTAAAGACAGTTATTGGTTTCAATGGTGCTATAGCTTAATCGTACCTCTTACGTTTGTTTTGTGAGGCTTTTGAGAATCCCTTACTAAACCATAAATTATCCTGTACTCCGCCATTTACATTGGCTGCTACAATATTACGAGCCGCCTTAACATATAAATCATTCGATGCACTAGAGAACGACTGCCATTCAGCCCACCGCTTCAAGACGTAAACCGCCTTCGGCACATGCTCATCCAGACTGTCGGTGGTAGATTTTAGAGTTTGCAGCCACCAAGCTTGTTGTTCTGCACTTAACTGATATCCAATAGATTTTTCATCACCTTTATAAGCGTCCCATTCTTCAAGCAATGCGAGGGTATCTTTCATTCCAGGGCTACCTTGGATTATGATAGTAGCCACCAGCGCTCTAAACCAATAGCCCAATGCATTTCTCTGTGCATTTTCATCAAGATGCGGCAGTACACATAGAACAGCGTGTAGGCTCGTTAACCCATGCAGTATAAAAAATTCGTTGTTGCTGCTGCGTAAGGCGCTCGCTGTAATAAGGCTTAACTCCTCGATTGCTGTGGTCAAGTCATGCCCAATATCAGGTAATCTAAGCGTCACCATCTCGTTGAGAAACAGCGACATCGGTTGTTGCGGATTATCAAAAGTGATCAATCGCTGCTGAAAATCACCTCTGTTCAGCTTTTTATAGTCTTGAGTTTTATTCAACCAATCGGCTGTTTCAGTCAGTTGCGCTATTCTATCATCGTTTAAGATCTGTTTAAGCGCTTGAATAGGGCTAGGCGCATCGGGCGACCAAAGCTGATGTTTGGTGTGGATTGAGCCAGTTGCCAGAGGTTGGAATGCGGTTGCCATGTATGCTAACCCTTCAGCCGCCATATCAGCAGATTCAACATCAACCGCCCAACCGAGGTGTATCGTAGCATGCAACGCTGCACCGGCCATGCCTTCTGACAGCGCAGGGTAATAGCGCTTAAGGCATGCACTTAAGCCTAGCTCTGCTATTCTTTTATCAAAAAAATCGCGATACAAAGGAAAAGCAATCCGAATAGACTGCAAATTATTCAACCAGTTGGCGTCTGTTATTTCTGTGTAGTCTATTGGATTATTGCGAGGAGCTTCTAGCTTATTTGCAGAGCCGATAGATATTTTGCCAGTAGCTTTAGTAGCTTTATTTGTAGCTTTCTTAGTATAAGTATCCTCCCACCACTGCATTTTTTTATGGTTAGCGCCCGCAGCATCTAACGCAATCCAATTGTGGGTGATGTGATTTGATAGATAGCCTTCATATTCAATGTGCCAATTTCTGCCGCGCTTGAGCCACTTATGTAGGTATTCAGAATAATTTGGCGTTGAGTAAAATGTCATATGAATTCTCTAGTTCGTGATAAGCCTATAAAAAAAAGACAGTTATCGTACTATTTGGCGTCGTGATAAGAACATGATAGTATTTTAAGAATATATTAATAACATTGATAGTAATGGACTGTTACTTCCATATCAAATAGTTTTAAGTGGAAGTACTTTAGTTGCTAGATGATATGGAGGAGATTTCGTCTGAGTAAAATGAGATTATGTGTTAGTGAAAAATAAAGCCAGTAGATGCTGGCTTTTAAATAAAGTAGGACTTTTATAAAAACTTTGCCAATATTGATAAGCACAAAAAAGCCAGCAACGCTAAGTTACTGGCTTTTTCAAACTGAATCAGACGTTCTAAAGATTACTCTTCAGAATAGTCGTCTTCATTTTGATCTTCTTCTACTGCTAGATCTTGGTCATCACCATCTTCAGATAGGATAGTCACTAAGATGCTAGCAATAACGTCATGATGTAGCTGGATATCAACGTTATATTCGCCAACTTGACGTAAAGCACCCTCTGGAAGTTTAACTTCAGAGCGGTCAACTTCTAGGCCTGAATTGGTCAACGCTTCAGCAATATCGCGAGTACCGATAGAACCGAATAGTTTGCCTTCGTCGCCTGATTTGGCGCGCATGATAACATTAACATCAGTTAATGCATCAGCACGTTCTTGAGCGGCGTTAAGCTCTACTGCCTCTTCGGCTTCAAGTTCAGCACGACGTGCTTCGAACTTTTCAATGTTAACTGCAGTTGCAGGTAACGCTTTGCCATGAGGGATAAGAAAGTTACGTCCGTAACCTGGTTTCACATCGACAGTTTCACCGAGTTTACCAAGGTTGACGATACGCTGTAACAAAATAACTTGCATGAGTCACTCCTAGTTAACCGTCGAATTACTGATGGTTGTCAGTATACGGAAGTAGCGCAAGAAAGCGAGCTTGCTTGATAGCAGTAGCTAATTGACGCTGATATTTAGTAGATGTACCTGTAATACGGCTAGGTACGATTTTGCCATTCTCACTGATATACTGTTTTAGCAACTCAACATCTTTATAATCGATGTGAGTGATGCCTTCAGCAGTGAAACGGCAGAATTTGCGACGGCGATAGAAACGTGCCATAAGTATTCTCCTTTAATTAGTCTTCACTGTTGTCGTTATTGTCGTCGTCATTCTCGTCATTACGACTGTCTGGACGACGGCTAGTAGTAGTAGTAGCTTTGCGTGCACGTTTTTCATCGGCATTCTTAGCTAACTGCGACTCTTCAGTGATTGCGTCGTCACGGCGCATGACTAGGCTACGAATGATCGCGTCATTATAACGGAATAATTCTTCAAGCTCAGCTAAAGTCTCACCGTTAGTTTCAATATTGAATAACAGGTAATGAGCTTTATGTATCTTGTCGATTGGGTAAGCCAGTTGACGACGACCCCAGTCTTCTAAACGGTGGATGATACCGTTATTGTCTTGAACTAGCTTAATGTAGCGTTCAACCATGCCAACCACTTGGTCGCTTTGGTCTGGGTGTACAATTAACACCACTTCGTAATGTCGCATAATGGACTCCTTACGGATTAGTAGCTATTGACCCTATGTCAATAGCAAGGAGAGTTATAAAGTAAGCCCCAGCTCGAATAAAACATTGAAATTAAGGAAGAATAAGAGCTAAGCTTATTTTATAAAGCGCCATATTATAACAGTAACTGCTCACTAACACAAAGGCTAATCAGCGCGTGACTGTTTATAAAAAGATAAGTATAAATAAATGCTTATCAATGGATGGTATAACTAAAAAAAGCAACGACTGAGCGCTGCTTTTTGACAACTATCATATAATTTATTTTTAATAACTGTACTTATAAGTTATTTTATTTTGGGCTGTTTAACCAATTGACTGCTGTCTGCTTTGACTACTAAAGTCTTAGCTAACTTATCATGCCAGCCGATATTTTCAGGGCTTTTAGACGCCATATAATAATGTATCCCAATGACCACAAAACCTAAAAAGCTGGTGAACGAAAACAGTAAGTTATAAATAACAAACAACAGCAAGGTGCGAATACCGATAAGTTTAATAAAAGACGGTAGACGATGAGTGGTTTGATCCACGACCCGAATGCCGGTAATTAGCTTCCCTAACGATTGACCACGTAATGTTATAAATATCAGCTGCAAAGCAAACAGACCAAACACTAGCACTTGTGACATCATCAGGGTGGTGCTTGGAACACTCTCCATTAGAGTCATTGAATACTGGTAAGCGGCGTCCATATTTTGGATGTCTTGAAACTTACTGTAGTCTACATCCATTTTAGTCAATGCCATCACCAGCGGAAAAATCGCTAATAAATACATCAAAGCATTGATTGCGGTGGCTAATATTCGCGACATGATAGGCGCCAGTATCATATTACCGACTACCTTATCCTTACCTGAAGTAGGTTTGGCAGCGCTAGACTTATTCAAGGTCACATTGTTATGTGGCGTTTGATGACGATTGCTTGTCATGTCAGCTTTGCTATTCTTAGCGTCAGGTTTTGGCCGTTCAGGCTTACCGTAAAGTTTATCAATAGACAGTTTTTTGCCATCCTGATTACTTTTTCCGTTTGGATTGGTATCAGAATCTTCAGGAAATACAGTCACATTATTAACGATAGAGTCGTTAGTAATGGAAGTATTAGGCACAACAGTAGGACGGTAAGTATGTTGATTACCGGTTAAGTTGCCAACACGCTGCCATTGATCTAAACCGTCATGCCATACTAAGTCATCAAGCGTTACTTCGCCAGACGCCAACATGATATTAAGTTGATCCAAATCATAGGGACCCGCTTGTACATTATTTCGAGCAAGGAAAATCTGCATAGTTGCCTGTATAGTTAGTCATATCTTAAGTCGCTACTTTAAAGGATGATATTAGGGTATGTTCGATATTAAACAAGCTCTATATTAAATAAGCTATATTTGTAAACATAGAACAAACCCTAATGACAATATAAATTACTGCGGTGACCTACTGCGGCAGCTTATTGTACTTCTTCACCTGCTAAGAAGAACCAAGTATCGAGCACTGAGTCAGGGTTAAGTGACACTGAGCTGATACCTTGCTCCATGAGCCAGTAAGCAAGGTCTGGATGGTCTGATGGACCTTGACCACAGATACCGATGTATTTGTCTGCTTTGCGGCACGCATCAATCGCCATAGACAACAGCTTTTTGACCGCAGGATCACGCTCATCAAACAGATGTGAAACGATACCTGAATCACGGTCAAGACCAAGGGTCAATTGCGTTAAGTCGTTAGAACCAATCGAGAAGCCATCGAAGTGTTCTAGGAACTCTTCTGCTAACAAGGCGTTGGTTGGTAGCTCGCACATCATGATAACACGTAGGCCATTTTCGCCACGTTTTAGACCGTTTTTCTCGAGCAGCTCAATCACTTGAGCGGCTTCATCAACCGTACGAACGAATGGAATCATAATCTCGACGTTGGTCAAGCCCATCTCATCACGAACACGCTTAAGCGCTTTACATTCAAGCTCAAAGCAGTCACGGAAGTTATCAGAGACATAGCGGCTCGCACCACGGAAGCCCAACATTGGGTTTTCTTCTGATGGCTCGTATAATTTACCACCAAGTAAGTTAGCGTATTCGTTTGATTTGAAATCTGACATACGAACGATAACGGGCTGATCCATAAAGGCAACGGCTAGAGTTGAGATACCTTCAACCAATTTATCAATATAGAAGTCTACTGGTGAAGCATAACCTGCAATACGTTCGGTAATCGCTTGCGCCACTTCACGTGGTAGGCTGTTCATATTCAATAGAGCTTTTGGATGCACACCAATCATACGGTTGATGATAAATTCAAGACGCGCAAGACCAATACCTTCGTTTGGCATTTGGGTAAATGAGAAGGCGCGGTCTGGGTTACCGACGTTCATCATGATTTTAAATGCCAGATCAGGCATAGACTCAATAGAGTTAGTTTTTACTTCAAAATCAATCTGGCTTTCATAAATGAAGCCCGTATCCCCTTCAGCACAAGAAGCGGTGACGTCTTGACCGTCAACCAATAGCTCAGTAGCATTACCACAACCAACGATAGCGGGAACGCCAAGCTCACGAGCGATAATCGCCGCGTGACAAGTACGCCCACCACGGTTAGTGATAATGGCTGAGGCACGCTTCATAACGGGTTCCCAATCAGGATCGGTCATGTCTGAAACAAGTACGTCTCCGTCTTGTACTTTGTCCATTTCGTTCAAGTTATCAACGATACGTACTTTACCAGAACCAATACGTTGACCGATTGAACGACCTTCGCATAATACTTTAGCACCAGTGGTATTAATGACGTAGCGTTCCATGACATTGCTGTCTTGGCGGCTCTTAACCGTTTCTGGACGAGCTTGAACGATAAAGATTTCATTGGTATCGCCGTCTTTTGCCCATTCGATATCCATCGCTTGACCATAATGCTTTTCGATAGTCATCGCTTGCTTGGCAAGTGAAGTCAGCTCTTCAGTTGATAAAGAGAACTGCATACGCTCTTGTTTTTCAACGTCAACAACTTTGACCGATTTAGCAGTATTGCCTTCATCGCCATAAATCATTTTCTTCTGCTTGCTGCCTAGATTGCGACGAATAATCGCAGGCTTACCCTTGGTTAATAGCTGTTTTGATATATAGAATTCATCTGGGTTAACCGCACCTTGGACAACCATTTCGCCCAAGCCGTAGCTTGAAGTAATAAACACCACTTGGTCAAAGCCACTTTCAGTATCTAGCGTAAACATGACGCCAGCCGCGCCAGTCTCTGAACGTACCATACGCTGTACAGCAGCAGATAGGGCAACGCCTTCATGCTCAAAGCCTTTATGGACACGGTAAGAGATGGCACGGTCATTATATAATGAGGCAAATACTTCTTTAATAGCAATAAGAACGTTATCAATGCCACGAATGTTCAAAAAAGTTTCTTGCTGACCGGCAAATGAGGCATCTGGTAAATCTTCAGCAGTTGCAGAAGAGCGCACTGCGACAGCAATATCTTTGCCATCACTCATTTCTTCGAATGATTTACGCACTTCTTGCTCTAAATCTTTTGGTAATTCTTGTTCAACAATCCAGTTACGAATTTTTTTACCAGTAACAGCCAGTTTATTAACATCATTAACGTCTAATTCTTTAAGCTCGCTATTAATTTTGTCAAGTAAACCGGTTTCAGTCAAAAAGCGATTGAATGCATCTGAGGTAGTGGCGAAGCCGCCTGGAACACTAACGCCTAAATCAGATAGATGGCTGATCATCTCGCCAAGCGAGGCGTTCTTACCACCAACCGTCTCAATGTCGTTTTTTCCTAGCTGATCAAGATTGATTACAAGTGCTGTAGAGTGCGCTGCCATGATAACTCCAGAAAATAAGGTTATTTAGTAAGGATTATAAAGGTCGATTATACCGCTATATTTGGATAATTTCGAGAGGTTGAGCTAAAAAAATTATGAAAAGATACAAACGATAGCGTTCGGTAATAATCGGTCCCTAATTTATCAATTAATTGGTTCAATAGTAAGCTATATCAATAGCAAACGATACACAGTAACAAAACTGATTTACATAGGACCAGTAGCGATTTACCTATTTACCTATTTATATCTTAACTTCTAGTACAGTAAGCAACGTTAATATTGGCGTAGAGTTGTATGGGTTTGCCTGTAGGCAGTTATGCTAACATTGATTTCTATTAAGCGTCTATTATGCGTATAATGTAAGGCATAAATGTTAATCGTGCGATGACGCATATGTTCATCGAATTGATAAATGCTAACTCCGCATAATAAGATATTCGAAGACTGCTATTAGCATTCCGTCAGGTAGTATATATGTAGGATATTATATATAAGGTGTTATTTATAGTGGTAGGCTTCTCATTAGGAAAGTAATGGCTAGCAAAGCAATAATAAGCAAAACAATGTCTGTCCCCGCAACTGTCTATTCCTATCATTTACCACAGTCTAAGATAACCAGCTTGAATTATAGGGTTATGACCAAGATATCTGTAAGAAGAAGATACCTGACCAACAAAAAGCCACCACTGTCCTTCAGCATGGTCTGTGACAATACCGTTTATAACAGTACTATTTATCACATACCATTCATCTTAAAATCATACATCATAGCGCTACTATCGAGGTCTTTAAATTATGTACGCTAACAATCCGTCCGAACAGGATAAGCCCACTATTCAAAACCGCCATGCATTAAGCTTAGACAACTCGCAAACCATAAGAAGTGCATTTTTTATCTCTGATGGTACCGCCATTACTGCTGAGACTTTGGGCCGTTCTATATTAAGTCAGTTTGCCTCGGTGCCTTTTGAGACGCGGGTGTTGCCGTATGTGGATAGCCTAGAGCGGGCTGAAGATGCGGTCGAGCAAATCAACATGGCCTATCAACGTGATGGTCTGCTGCCGTTGGTGTTCGATACTATTGTTAATCCTGATATCCGCGAAAAGATTAACTCGGCGCATGGCTGTAATTTGGATATGTATGAGGGTTTAATCGGGCGTATCGCTGAAGAAACGGGCGTTGAGCCTGATGGCCACTCAGGTCATGCGCATGATAATGTCGACTCTGAGACCTACAAAGAACGTATCGATGCGGTACATTTTGCTTTAGATAATGATGATGGCGCACGCACTCGCCATTATAGTATGGCTGATATTATTCTGATTGGGGTCTCACGCTCGGGCAAAACACCGACGTCATTATATTTGGCCTTACAATTTGGTATTCGCGCGGCTAACTATCCGCTGACCGAAGATGATTTATATGACAATCAGCTACCAAAGGCGCTACGTGAGCATAAAGACAAACTGTTCGGTCTTATTATTGATACCGATCGCTTGGTTAAAATTCGGCAAGAGCGCCGCGCGGGCAGTCGCTATTCGAGCTATCAGCAGTGTCAGCAAGAGCAGCGTGCCATACAAGGTATTTATACCTCGCAAGGTATTCCGAGTCTCGATGTCTCAGAGATGTCAGTTGAAGAGATTGCCACCCGTATCCTACAGATGACGGGTCTTAAGCGCCGTATTGGTTAAGGATATATCTGCTCGATTGGACACTGGATATTGCAAAATATCTTATCGCAACGTATGGTGGGCACATACTAGTAGCATAAAAATTAATACCATATTAGCCGCATAGAAAAGTGCTTTAACAAACCCTAAATGTGCTAATAGACAAACAAACTAATAAATAAACGAACAAATAAAGAGAGCATCATGGTAAGAAAAAGTAAAGACGACGCCACCAATGATACTGGTGAAGCTATTAATACTGAAGTTTCCAATAAAGACAGTGGCAGCGCGCCAATAACAACATCTGAGCGCACCAAAGATGAGGATAAGAAAGAAAAAATTGAGCAAACACATGAGCAAGTGACTAAAGATGTCATGTACCACCCTGATTTGGTCAATCCGCTCGATGATACCCGAATCGATGTCAAATCTAGCTTTAATAAAGACGCAAAATTCCTAAAAGATGACAAGCATAAGTTTGAGTATGATGCCGTCGTATTAGGTGCCGGTCCTGCTGGTGAAGCGGCTGCGATGAAGTTGGTCAAATCTGGCAAAAAAGTAGCGGTCATTGATCCGCGTGAGCAAGTCGGCGGTAACTCTACCCACGTCGGTACGATTCCGAGTAAAGCGCTGCGCCAATCAGTATTTAACTTGATTAACTTTCGCCGTGACCCGATGTTCACCAAAGCGATGGATTATCATCAAGTACCACTCAACAAAGTACTGGCCAATGCGCGTCAAGTGATTCGCCAGCAAGTTAGCACGCACGCGCGATTTTATGAGCGTAACCAGATTGAAGTCATTCACGGCTGGGCAAGTTTCGTTGACGCCCATACCTTACGAATTGAAACTGACGAAAATACCTTTGAAACCATCACTTTTAATAAAGCCATAATTACCGTAGGTAGCCGCCCTTATCGACCTGAGATTCTAGACTTCAATCATCCGCGCGTTTTTGACTCTGACAAAATCCTGCAAATGGATTATGTGGTCAAAAAAATTATTATTTACGGCGCGGGCGTGATCGGTTGTGAGTACGCTTCTATCTTCACAGGGCTGGGCTATAAAGTTGACTTGATTAATAACCAAGGCCAGTTGCTCAGTTATCTTGATAGCGAGATCAGTGACGCTATTGCCCATGACTTTAGACAATTTGGCGTGCTCATTCGTAGCAATGAAGAGATTGACTATCTTGAGACTCATGATGACTATGTCATTTTGCATCTAAAAAGTGGTAAAAAAATCAAATCCGATGCGATCTTGTGGTCAAATGGACGCTCAGGTAACACTGAAGGCTTAAATGTAGAAGCGGTTGGGCTCAAAGCCAATAGCCGTGGTCAGTTAAAAGTGGACGACACTTATCGTACTGAAGTGGAAAATGTCTATGCAGCTGGTGACGTTATTGGTTGGCCATCACTGGCATCCGCCGCCTATGATCAAGGTCGCTGTGCCGCCGCCTTTATGGTTGGTGACAGTGATGCCGAACCCGTCTCTAGCGTACCAACAGGCATTTATACCATTCCTGAAATCTCATGTATTGGTAAAACTGAGCAAGAGCTAACTGATGAGAAAGTCCCTTATGAAGTCGGGCGAGCGTTCTTTAAACACTTGGCACGCGCTCAAATCATTGGTGAACGTACGGGCGTATTAAAAATATTATTCCATCGTGAGACACTTGAGGTTTTAGGTATTCATTGCTACGGCAACCATGCTTCAGAGATTATTCATATTGGACAAGCCGTTATGAAATGTAATGCCACTCTTGAGTATTTTGTGAATACTACCTTTAACTACCCAACCATGGCAGAAGCATATCGGGTAGCGGCATTGAATGGTCTCAACCGCGTATTTTAAGTAGGGCTAAATAAAGAAATATTCCGTTAACAAAAGCGTCTACGATTCTAGTAGGCGCTTTTTTATTGGCTAATTTTTGTTTCAGTGAAAGCCGTGTAAGCTGTATGGTGGCAAACTATGTCTAGTTAAATCACAGCACTATTTAGAAAATGATAAGAGATTTGTTAGGCGTCAAGCCCCTGTTCATAATAGATTGAGGATTGAAAACATCAAATTCTCTACTACAGTAGGTTTTACAACCGTCATATAGTGATGGTATATGCTATATTTTTTGCTAGCTATAAATGCGCGCACTAATAATCAATATGCTTATTATAAAAATACAGTTTATAAAACACACTTATAAAAATAAGCGATAGTATAAAAAGGAGTCGGTGATGGCAGGGTATATTTTGGCGTTAGACCAAGGGACAACATCGAGTCGAGCGATTTTATATGATGACCATGCGCGTCCGATTAAAATGGCGCAAAAGCCAACGACGCTACAAACTCCAAAAGCTGGCTATGTGGAACAAGATGCGCAACAGATTTGGCAGACTCAAATCAGCTGCGCTCATGATGTGATTAATCAAGCAGGGCTACTAGCAACCGATGTCACCAGCATTGCGATTACCAATCAGCGTGAGTCGATTGTCATTTGGGATAAGCAAACGGGCAAAGCTTTGGCACCCGCAATTATTTGGCAAGATCGACGTACGGCAAGCTATTGTAAAAATCTGGCCGATGAGAGTGTCGGTGATAGTACTGATAATAGCAATGAGAAAATGGCGCAAGAAGTACAACGTATCACTGGCTTGCGGCTAGACCCTTATTTTAGTGCCAGTAAAATTGCGTGGCTACTTGAGCATAATCCTAATATTAAAGCTCGTGCAAGCAGTGGCCAGATAGCGGTTGGTACGATTGACAGCTGGCTGATGTATCAACTGACCGGTGGCGAGCATGTCATTGATATCACCAATGCCTCACGGACCTTATTATATGATATTCATAAATTGTCATGGTCGGATGAGCTGTGCGCACGTTTTGAGATACCGATGACGATATTACCCAAAGTACTGCCTTCTGATGGTGACTTTGGCAAAACTAAAAAAGGGCTGTTCGCTAAGCAAATTCCTATTCACGCGGTATTAGGCGATCAGCAAGCTGCGCTCTTTGGGCAAGGTTGTCTTGATGCTGGTATGGCCAAAAATACTTATGGTACCGGCTGCTTCATGCTCATGAATATCGGTCAAACACCTAAGCTGAGTGAACATCAATTGCTAACTACCATAGCTTGGCAACGAAAAGCCATGCCTAGCCGTGCGGATAATTTGTCCATTAATCAACTTATGCAGTCCGGCAAGCGTATGCTACAAGCGCCTAATTCTAGGTCTGGACGTGAAGTTACCTATGCGTTGGAAGGTGGTGTATTTATGGCCGGCGCAATCGTACAATGGCTGCGTGATAATCTGGGTATGATTAAACAAAGCTGCGATGTCGAATCTTTAGCGTTGCAAGTAGACAGTAGTGAGGAGGTAGTAGTTTTACCTGCATTCACAGGGCTTGGTGCCCCTTATTGGCGCTCTGATATCAGTGCCAGTATTAGTGGCATGAGCCGCGGTACCACCAAAGCGCATATTGCACGAGCGGCCTTAGAAGCGGTTGCTTATCAGACTTATGATGTATTAGTTGCGATGCAAAAGGACAGTCCTCATCCTCTCACCGAGCTAAGAGTTGATGGCGGCGCGGCTAATAATGATTTACTAATGCAGTTTCAAGCAGACTTACTTGGTGTGCCCGTACTGCGACCCAAAGATACCGAAATTACCGCTAAAGGTGCGGCTTTATTGGCGGGTCTAAAAAGTGGCTTATATGATGAGGCAACGATGAAAGCATCATGGCAAGTCGATCGTATATTTGAGCCGAGTATGTCAGCTGATAACCGCGAGCAGCATCTTAATAAATGGCAACAGGCCATCAAAAGAGCATTAATAGATATATAAAAAATCACCTAATCAATGAATAAGGTAAAGGAATCTGTATTTGATAGGATTAATATGGAACATATTATGAGTTACCTAAAACGCTAGGCTAGCGTACAAAACCGCTGTAAAGCTACATGCTGTAACGTAAGGTCATCGCAATCTGGACATAATTTACATATTCGGCCTATCTGGTTTCGTGTTTATTTCCTATACTTTAGATAAGTTAAATAAGACTGCTGACCTGTTTTAGATTGGTTTAAATTGGCAATCAGTAAAAGCAAAATACAACAAATAATTTAAGGACAATACTATGAATAACGACGGCCGTATTACAGATTCTAATAATCGCGTAATGGATCCAAACGATCGTGTAATTACTGATGACAACCTTGAAGTAGGTGACAGAGAACGCATAATCGACGATAATAAGCGTAGATTGGCCGATGACGATCGCGTGACAAACGGCAGAGTAATGAACGACCGCGATAATATAGATCGCCACGAAGTAAAAGATATGTCAGATGAATCCAAAGATGAATTAAATGCTGACGCTATTACTGGCGAACCTGGTTCGCATCCAGTAGGCACTACGGTTGGTGGTGTTGGCGGTGCAGTAGCAGGGGTAGCTATTGGTTCAATGGCAGGTCCATTGGGGACGCTAATCGGCGGAGCCGTTGGTGCCATTGCAGGTGGCGGTGCAGGCCATGCATCAGCAGAAGCAATCGATCCAACTCGTGAAGAGGCGTACTGGCGCGCAGAACATACCAATGCCGACTATCATAAAGAGGGCTATGACTTTGATCGAGACATGCATCCCGCTTATGCGGTAGGTTATGCTAACCGTGGCCACTATCCCGCCGATGCCCGTTTTGAAGATCACGAAGCTGATTTAGAACGTTCATGGAACGAGGTAAAAGGCGAATCACGCATGGAATGGAAGGATGCGCGCAGAGCCTCACACGATGCCTGGACCCGTGTATCATAAATAAACAGCGTGCTATAGAGAGTAAAATATTATAGATAAGCGTAATGAGTTAGAATCTTAGTAGGTAAGGATTGAAGCAGAATAAGTAAACGAACAATACAAAAGCTTACTACCTCGTTGTTAAATTGTTATTAGGGTTATATCAAGTGTAGGCAATTACTGACCACTGGTTTTAACCAACATAATTTATGTTATCTTAAAGCTTCCAGGGACTACTCTGGAAGCTTTTTTATTAGGTATAAAAAAGTACGAAAAAAGTAAACATCATCAGATTGAAGCTCATTGCTCTTAACTGATAAACCTAAATTTTTTATAGAGCAAGTACTAAAAAACGTATAATAATTAATAGCATTAAATAATTGTTTTTAAATAAAATGATAACTCTTGATAATCCCTAGATTAAAGATGTCGAAATAAATAAATTGCGAAACAAATAATTCGAAAGTATCGTTAAAAGCTAAAAATAAAAACAATAGGTAACCTATAATTCGCCATACTGAAACCAACAGTCATAAGCAGTTAGAGACTACCTTATTAGAAGAAATTGCTCCTAAAGCGGTTATTGATATCCCTGATATTGGGCTTTATCAACGTTTCAATCGTCCGCCTTTAGTACTACGTGTGAATGCTTTTGGCCAACCAATAACCATTATTACTGCCCATCTAAAAAGCAAACGCGCCTTTTTCTTACGTGATAAAGACGGTAGTTCATAGAGTCACAGATCATGGTATTATGAGAGCGAAAATAAAACTTCACGATTAACCCTATTATATTGTTAATATATACATTATATTTCAATTCATTCACGTTCCTTACTTGATAATGTACAAGTATTTATGATGGCTCTTCACCGAGCTTGGTAGCGGTAATATTTACCATGACACTACCGACTGATAGCAAATAATTCTTCAATCTAGGACGAATGCTATTCATTGAAGATTATAGTCATAAAAATAGGGCGTAACACCAAGAGATTTACAATGAGTGAGTACAAAGACGACAAAATAGAAGATGTGTTGGTAGATTCAGAGCTAGCAAAAAAACTGGTACCCAATAAGTTTAAGTTTACCAGTCAGCAGGGTCGCGTACGCCGTCAAAAACTATTAATGGGTGCCAAAAAACTGAGTAAAACTCATTCTATTAACGATATTACCTTGGCTGCTGTGTGCGAAGAAGCGGGTATTCCAAGAGCTTCTGCCTATCATTTCTTTCCTAATATCGAAGCAATATTCTTAGCGTTGCGTTTTTTGAACGCTATTGAAATCCTAGAAATATTAACGACCGTTGAAACTGTTGATTTTGATAGATGGCAAGGGTATTTGAACGCTCTAATTAGCCGCTGCGTAGATATCTATCATAATGATACCACCAAAGCCAAACTGATCTACGATACCAATACACCAGATTTTGAAGGCGATAGCTTCGGTGAAGATATGGACCATCAAATTGTTGATTTAGTATATAAGCGTCTATCAGAGCGCTATCAAATGCCAAAGTTTGAAGATATTCAGGACACTTTACTGATTGCGTATAGCATTGTGAACAGTATCTTTACTTTGTCTTATCGTCGTCACGGTAGTATCACAGATAATTATCTACAAGAAGCCAATACAGCGTCTATCGCTTATCTACGCTGCTATCTGCCAGAAAAGTTACCCCGTAAAAATCGTTAAAATGTTTGACAAAAACACAATAAAAAAGCTGGCAAGATGCCAGCTTTTTTTTGTTCAATTTTCTTTAAAGTAAATATTTAACAAACCTCGCGCAGAAATCCCCTACCTCTAAGGTAGTGGGTAGTTCATAAGTAAAGCTTAATAAACCAATCGGTAGGTATGTTCGGTACAACTTAAAGCAGCCACACGCATTTATCTATGCATCGCTTTTATATTTAAGGTTCGATTGTTCAACTACAAGACCTGACCACGACAATTATCATCACTCGGATCTAATGGCGCGTACTGTTTGTAATAGTCATTTATTAAATTTTCGAGTGCTACATTGTTAGCTGAATCGTGTGCATTGATATAAGCTTCGCGTGCTTGTTCTAACCAGCGATCGGCCATACGGAACTGGCTAGCAGATTGACGCCAACCATGATCACAGTGATTGGCTGCCGCCCAAATTAAAGCAACTTCACTAAACGCCAGCTCACGTGGCGCATTCGTTAGGCCGCCACTGTCTTTTAGAGCAATCAAATTAGCCCACAGATCAGGGCGCATCAATGCAGACGTCGAGGGAATATCGATCGTTAAGTTGAGGCTAGTCTCTTCAGAATTTTGCAGCGCTTTCAAGATAGCAGTAGCGCTCTGTAAAGCCTGTACGCCTGCAGATGAGCGACTCTTGATACTGTCTTCATGCGAGGCATAATTGAGCCAAGCTTGAGCTTTATAGGCGAAGTACTGTTGACGTGAGGAGTGGTCAGCTGGTTGTTGATACACACGTAACTGGGTAAGCATACAATCTATATTCTGACGCTGTGAACTTTGGTGATTGAGATGTTTTGAATTCGAAGTTTGTGCTTCAATGCCGTTATGACAAGCAGTTGCTCGTTCTTTAAAAACATCAGAAAAAGTAGTAGTTGAAACATTTTTATCGTTATTGGCAGTATTGTTACCCGCTGCTTGCACAGATGGCATAAAAGTTAGTAATAATGCCGCTGATAACACAGTGCGTATCAATAATTGAAACAGCTGAGGTCTGCTAGCGGCTGATTCAGTCGCTAGAGTTGTAGAGTTAAACATAACGCCAACCTTGTATTACGATGATTAGTTAACTGGCCACTAGCTAGCTATAGAGTCATTCTATAAGAATAGCGGTAAGTTATAGGCAGATTATAAGCCAGTTATAACTATTTACAAGCTAGGCTCATCATTTAAACGTTGGTTTTTACGCGGGTCATCACTTTGAAACAAATCTTCGTCAAACTTAAAGCGCAATCTAAAATAAGCACCTTCTTGAGTGCTGTCATCATAGGCAATATCTTCATCTTCAAAGCCCATAAAGTTATAGCCTAGTGACAGCCATAAATTAGTCATTGGGCTATAGCCAATTTCAGCACCCAGCATATAGGATAAATCATCAGCTTGCTTATTCCAGTAAGTACCGGCTTGTAAACCTACATCCCAGCGCGCATTGATATCATAGAGACCACGGCCATAGACCGCATGAGCAGTATTGTCACTGGTAATATCGTCAGCATCATATTCGGTATATTTGCCAGCATAGTGACCAGATAAGGTTAAGGGGCGCGTTGGATGATAGCTGCCACTCCATGACCAGATTACCGCGTCTTTTTGGTAGGGATCACTGCCTGTATTATTGTCATCGAGACGATACTCAAGTTTGGCGAGCATATCCAGCTGATTGCTATCATAGTCGCGGTAAGCGCCGCCAATCTGAAGACGGTTAATAGTACGATGACCCTCGTCATAATCAACTTGCGAATAAATTTCTTTGGCCAGTAAGGTAACATCATCCGTATAGCGGTAGGCAATACCCGCGTTACCGAGCAGCGTATCACTGGTATCGCCCCAGCGTTTCTCAAAACGCCCTGATGCTTTATAGTTTTGTTGAGCCAAGTACTCAACCCCAAAGCCGGCAGCGGTCGACGTGCTGTCTTCTTCCCCTTCTAAAGATTCAACGCGCTCAAATAAAGTATTTACCGTTAAGCCTTTCTGTACATACCATTTATTTTTTAGGCCGATTGCCGCTTCTGCTTCGCGCGCACTAATCGCATCACGCAGGCGGTATTCGCTATAGACTTTACCATCTTTCATATAAGTGGCATCAAAGCCAATCACTGTACGCTGACGCTCATCCGTATCATCCAGACCATAATTGCCGGACAAGCTATTGATTAAGTCGTGACGCGCGTAGAGACGGCCGAGATTACCCAACGGGGTTTCACCACCGATTGAAGTGGCATTGCGACTGCTATAGTCAATATCTTGCTCATATTCTGCAAACACTACAGACTTGTTAAGCTTGGGCAGTTGGGCCGTAATACGGGCGCGGGCAGTGGTGCCTTCAATATCTTCATCTGCATTACTGACGCCATTGAGTGCGGATTGATTAGTGACGTCTACCACGTCGGTGGCTGCTTGGATGTTCCGCGAGGCGGCGGTGGCTTGTTGTTTATAGTAACGCACACCAACTTCACCAACGATATTTTTGCTTAGGCGTTGCTCAACGCTGGCTTGTACGCCTTCGCGACTGGCTTCAGTAGTATGGTCTGTGGTGCGTACGCCTTCAAACTTAAGCGCGGTTGTTTTATTATTGAGTGCGTGAGTCACCTCTACACCAGACTCCGTACGTCCAGCAGTCAACGGAGAAGCCCCAGTGACAAAACCTATATCAGCATCATTGTAATAAGCTTTAGCACGGGTACTCTTTTTATTATCGTAGTCCAGCTCAATACGAAGGGCATCGCCTTCGGCATTCTTGCCTTTTAGTAGTTCAGCATTGATCTGATTGCTGGGCTGATAATTTGGATTCTGCGCCTTATTTTTGGCATATTCTGCCACCAGTTTTAATTCGTTATTAAATTTGATAACGCTATTGATGCTGGCAAGCTGTTCTTTATTCAGCGGGTCATCGCTATTGATATAGCTGCCACCGATAGACACTTTTTCAGTCAATTGTTGCTTGGCGGCCACACCGCCTACCCAATATTTCTCGCCGCCTTCGTCTACTTCTACGGTGACCCGTAGATAAATAGGATTGCCTTCTAAATCTTGACTGGCAATCGGTGCTTTGAGGTATAAGCTACGGCTAATAGGATCAATTTCATAGTCTGCAAAGCGGGTTAAGGTCACGCGGCTAATAATAAGGCCAGAATTATTAGCATCACGAGTAATGACTTCAATCGTTTCAGAGTTCTCCAGTACCGCATCGAAGTTTTCGGCAAGTGGATACGGCCCTGAAATACCCAAACCGCGAGTTTCATTAACCCGTTGTGTTGAGCTGGTTTCGGCAGCAAAGGCGGTGATACGGGTATTAATATCTTCATATTGAGCTTTGACGCCGGTTAAAGTACGGCTGTACTGGCCTAATTTGATACCGTCGTCATTATCAATTCTGGTTTTTAGATCGCCATACATGGCAAATGAACGGCCTTTATCAACGCGTATGTATAACTTACTGGTAGATTGGGCATCAAAACCTTTAGCGGAGGAGTCCCCATACACTGGATAGTATTCGCCTGGCTCGATATCGCGAAACAAGCGCTCGTTTTTTTTATCGCTGTCATAGGCTAAGGTTAATAAATAATCACCGCGTACTTTGCCTTTTAGGAACATCGCCGTACGGCCCGTCGCTGAGTAGTCATCATTACCGGCAAACTCTTGCAGCTCTTGCTCAAAGGCGCCTTGGGCGTCGGTAATATTGCTGCCATCAAAGTCCTTGAGCGATATTGCGCCCTCAACGATACCGACCGCGATAAGAGGGCGCAGTTTGGCAGTGAACTGTAATGGGATACTTTGCTTGCTGCTGCCAGTATTAATTACCAGCTCGCCTTTACCGGGGACCTTGGGTGCAATCACGGAGATTAATAGCTCGCCACCATTGACGATAGTTTGGGTGCCTACTTGGTCTTTACTGCTATCTGGTAGATTAATACGACCAATGTTAGTATCAATAGTAATAGGCGTTGAGGCAATATAGGCGCGATTATCACGGTCTTTTAAACTTATAACTATCTGATATTCGCTGACGCCATCCGCTTCGACCAAGCGCTCTTGGGTACGATAGCTGATAGCTTGTAAGCTATCAGGGGTAATGACTTCAATAGACTTTTCAGAAATAATGTCACCATTGATATCAGTAGCGACCCCGCGTAAGGTATTGCGGCCGCGTTTGAGATCAACTGCATAATAGTCAAAGGCGGTGACACTTTGTTTTTGCTGTTTGGCAGTTTTACCAATTTGTTGTTCTGACACCGCTTTATCATTGGCATAAAGAGTAAAGTTTGATCCGAGCGGGGCTTGTACTTGGACCAGCTGTTTATAGGAGGTCAGCTGTTGACCGTTACTTAAATTAATAAAAGCGACGTTATTATCTGCAACCTTTTCAAGGTATTCTTCCAGCTCTTTTGCCGCTGGCGGGGTAATAGTGGTAACGGTCATATCCACCCGTGTGGCATTGGGATTGACCCTCTCAGCGACAATCGCTGAATCACATTGGATGCCGCGCTCTAAAATATCGTTGGACTTACAGCCACTGGCATCGATATTATCACTGTTATTACGATCATAGTCAGGTTCTAAGATCAGCTCACTTTTGACTGCTTGCTCCATGGTGTCATTCTTGCCGCTAACACTTTTGCTACGAGCGCTCAGCTCCTCATTTAGGCGCTCAATACTGTCTGCTATACCGCTGACTATGGCAAAGTCGGCCCGATGGAGCTCACCATATTTTAAATCCACAAAGCGGCTGCCCGCATCGCCAGCGTTACGATTGCTTTGGATAATCAGCTCTGTGCCTATAGGAAGGGTAGTGCGGTCGACTTTTAGGACGTGAGTTTTGGCACTAATCCCATAAAAGTTATATTTACCTTCAGGGTCGGTAACCACAAAGCTGCCATTTTCCATGTAGATACGCACGCCAGCGACGCCCGCCAAGCGCAGGTTTTGGAACTTTATTGTGCCAAACAAGGTTGGCGTTTCGAGACAATCACCGATTTTGGTAGTGGTATGAACTATAAGAAGAAAGGCTTAAAAACCCTGCTTGACGACATTCTTGACAACAAAGTCGAGCGACTGGTAATCACCCACAAAGACAGACTTTTACGCTTTGGTGCTGAATTGGTGTTTATGCTATGTGAGGCGCGTGATGTTAAGGTGGTCATTATCAATCAAGGTGAGGAACTTAGTTTTGAGCAAGAATTAGCCCAAGATGTATTAGAGATTATCACTGTATTTTCAGCGAGGCTCTACGGTTCTCGCAGCAAGAAAAATCAAAAACTAATAGAGGCGGTTAAACAAGTATTATGATCCGTGGTCATATCATCGAACTCAAACCAAACAACGTACAGGCGAACCATTTTGCCCGTGCTTGCGGTGTGGCGCGGAAAGCTTACAACTGGGCCTTGCATGAGTGGCAACGTCAATATAGAGAGGACAAGGCCTACCGTGACGCCTGTTTATTGGGTGGTATTGAGATTGATTCCAAAAATCTAAACAGACCCTCACAAGCCAAGCTCAGACGCGAATTGAACGCCATTAAACGTGAGCTATTCCCGTGGATGACGGAAGTGACAAAATGTGCCCCGCAAGCCGCAATCATGCAACTGGGCGATGCTTATAACAACTTCTTTAAAGGGCTGGCTGAATACCCCGTCACGCGCAAGCGTGGTAAAGACGATAGATTCAGTCTCTCTAACGACCAATTTGCCATTAAAGGTAAATCCATTCGCATCCCTAATTTAGGCTGGGTGCGCATGAAAGAGGCTTTACGGTTTGACGGTAAAATAATGGCGGCCACCATCTCTAAGCGCGGCGGGAAATGGTTTGTCAGCGTTGCAGTTGATTTAGACCACAGGGTTAAAAAGATTATCAAGACAGGTAAAAGCGTTGGTATCGACCTTGGTATTACCGATTTATTAGTTTTATCAGACGGCACCAAAATTAAAGCACCTAAGCCCTTAGCTAAATATTTAAGCAAATTAAGAACACTCAATAAAAACCTGAGTCGCACTAAAAAAGGCAGTAAAAACAGAGAAAAGGCGAAAACCAAGCTCTCTCGTTTGCATTATAAGATCAGAGGTATCAGGCAGGATTCGTTGCACAAAATAACCTCTAGCTTGGTCAGAGAGTTTGATGTGATTGCGATTGAAAGTCTTAATGTCAAAGGCATGGTTAAAAATAGAAAGCTGTCACGCGCCATTAGTGATTTGGGTTTCTTTGAATTTAAGCGTCAGCTTATCTATAAAGCCAATGAGCAAGGCAAGGTTGTGAAGTCAGTCGGTCGTTTTTACCCAAGCTCAAAGACTTGCTCAAACTGCAATCACATCCTTGGCAAAGATGAATTAACACTAAAGATGCGCGAATGGACGTGTCCTGAGTGTCAGTCCAAACATGACCGCGATCTCAACGCCAGTATCAATATTTTAAATAACGCGACTGTTATTTTAACAGTCGCATAACCCCGCTCATTGGTCGGTGAGTTCCATCGCCAATTAAAAAAGTCTGTGGAGTCGTAGTCAGTCTAAGTCTCAAACGAGAGGTAGCGCATGGCATTGAAGCAGAAAGAAAATTTTAAATCTAGCTAGTTAGATATATTTAGTGAGATTTGAGTAATATTTTTGGAACGGTTTTATTAATAGGGATATTTTTAAGTAAATATTTATTTTGTAACTAACGAGTATTTTTTTGAAAAATACTTGTCATATCATCATTTATCCACAGCCATAAACATTTTGGTAATAAGCGCTTATAATAGGCTGTTGTAACCACTTAAAGGTTTAAACGTAACCATACGATTGGCACTTAGCTTTGGTATGTTATTGTCTCCCACAATAAAACAACGTTATCATCAACCGCGCTTGTCATACTTAGGTATAGTCAGTATTCGGTGCCTTTGTATTAATATCACTGTGGACCGATGACATACAAGCATGAGGGTTATCATGCACGCTCATTTACGGTGTACAATCATTTATAGGGCACTACATAACGGTGTGCACCTTTACATTTAGACTTTATAATAGGCTCGTTATATCTAATGACACCTATTGAAGTTCGTCGAACACCAATCGAATACCACGACGTGGTACATTATCGCGTTTAGCAACGGATTGCTTATAGTGAGCAAGGACGTCATTAAGTGAACCGTTATCTCCTCACCATATTTAATAACACCCTGTCATTGCGCAGGGATGACTGATATAAAAGGATCAATAGAGATGAATTATTATAAGGATGCTGACAGCACCGAAACCCAGGAATGGCTGGAAGCTTTTGAATCCGTCATTAAACATGCTGACAAGGATCGCGCTCAGTTTCTCCTAAAAGCGCTATACAATATGTCAGTACAAGAGGGTCTTCCGTTCAATCGTCTGGATACCGCTTATATCAACACTATCGCGGTTGAAGACGAGCCAATGTATCCCGGTGATTTGGCTATCGAACGCAAGATTCGGGCGTTGATTCGTTATAACGCTTTGGCGATGGTGATGCGCGCGAATAAAAACGATGACGATTTGGGTGGTCATTTAGCGACATTTGCTTCTAGTGCCACGCTCTATGAGACCGGCTTTAACCATTTTTTCCGTGCCGCGAGCGATCATTTCGGCGGTGACATGATTTATTATCAAGGTCACTCAGCGCCAGGTATCTACGCACGCTCTTATTTAGAAGGCCGCTTAACTGAAGAGCAGCTCGATAACTTCCGTCGTGAAGTGGGTGGTAAAGGCTTATCAAGCTATCCGCATCCGTACTTAATGCCGGATTACTGGCAGTTCCCGACCGTCTCAATGGGTATTGGTCCCATTATGTCGATCTATCACGCCCACGTGCATCGCTATATGGAAAACCGTGGCTTGCTTGAGAAGGAAGATCGCAAGATTTGGACCTTCTTGGGTGATGGTGAGACCGATGAGCCCGAAAGCTTAGGCGCCATTTCTCTTGCTGGCCGTGAAAAGCTGGATAACTTGATTTGGGTGGTGAACTGTAACTTACAGCGCCTTGATGGCCCAGTACGCGGTAACGGTAAGATCATTCAAGAACTAGAATCGGTATTCCGCGGCGCAGGCTGGCGGGTAATCAAAGTCGTTTGGGGTGGCAAGTGGGATAGTTTACTCGCCAACGATGACACTGGTGTGCTTAAGCACCGCATGGAAGAATCGGTCGACGGTGAGTATCAGTTATACGAAGCGCGCGACCCTGAGTTTGTACGCAAAGAGTTCTTTGGTAAATATCCAGAACTTGAGGAAATGGCTAATGAGTTATCTAATGACGATATTTCAAGCCTAAACCGTGGCGGTCATGATCCAATGAAAGTATACGCCGCCTTCAGTGAAGCCATGAAGACCAAAGGTCAGCCAACGGTTATTTTGGCCAAAACGGTCAAAGGGTACGGCTTGTCTGATCAAGCGCAAGCGGTTAACAAATCGCATCAAATTAAGAAGCTTGATCAAGATGGCTTGATGTATTTCCGCGATCGCTTTGACTTACCATTTACCGATGAGCAGTTAGAGACCCTACCATTTTATCGTCCAGCTGAAGACTCAGCAGAGATGAAATATTTAAAAGGTCGCCGCGAAGCACTAGGTGGTCATTTGCCCAATCGCCGCAGTGGACATATTCCCTTAAATATTCCTGACTTATCTATTTTTGACCGGATATTAAAAGGCAGTAATGGTAAAGAGCAATCGACTACTATGGTATTTGTGCGTCTGCTAGCAGCGATGCTGAAAAACAAAGACATTCAAGATCGCGTGGTACCTATCGTTCCTGATGAGGCGCGTACCTTTGGTCTAGAAGGTATGTTCCGTCAATTAGGTATTTACTCTGCTTCTGGGCAAAAATATACCCCAGAAGATAGCGAAGCCTTAATGGGTTATAAAGAAAGTATAGACGGCAATATGTTAGAAGAAGGCATCAACGAAGCGGGTGCGATGAGTACTTGGATTGCACTGGCAACCAGCTATTCTGTTAACGCGTTACCGATGATTCCGCTGTATATCTACTATTCAATGTTTGGTTTTCAGCGCGTTGGTGATTTGGCATGGGCCGCAGGCGATTGTCAAGCACAAGGCTTCTTACTAGGTGCAACCGCTGGCCGTACCACGCTTAATGGTGAAGGCTTACAACATCAAGACGGTCATTCACAAATTCTATTTAGTGTGGTACCGAACTGTGTCAGCTATGATCCTTGCTTTGGTTATGAGCTAGCCGTAATTATGCATGATGGTTTGCGCCGGATGTATGGTGAAGGCGAGCGCGTCTACTATTATTTGACTTTAATGAATGAAACCTATGAGCAACCTGCCATGCCGGAAGGTGCAGAAGAAGGCATCAAGCGCGGTATGTATCTGCTAGAAGACAATGGTTCAAGCCAAGTGCAATTATTGGGTTCTGGGGTTATTCTACGTGAAGTGCAAAAGGCGGCACGCATCTTACAAGATGAGTTCAATATCACCGCTAACGTCTGGAGCGTAACCAGCTTTAACGAGTTGACTCGTGATGGTATGGCCTGTGATGACTACAATCGTCTGCATCCAATGGATGCAGAAGTCGTACCATGGGTTACTGAGCAAATTGCCCCACACGAAGGTATCGTAGTCGCCGCGACAGATTATATGCGCAATTACTCAGAACAAATTCGCGCTTGGTTACCAGACAATCGTCCTTATACCACGCTGGGTACTGATGGTTATGGTCGTTCTGATACCCGTGAGCAGTTGCGTAGCTTCTTCAACGTTGATGCCGCTCATATCGTTGTGGCAACGCTTAAACGTTTGGCTGATGAAGGCGAAGTTGAGAAGCGCTTGGTCAAAGACGCCATCTCAAGCTTCGGTATTGATGCCGATCAACCACCAGCATGGCAGCAACAGCCTTATTATGATCATTTCCCAGATGCTCCAGCACCTGATAATGTCAGCCCGAATCCTGTCCCTGAGTTTGTCGGTGAAGACGATGACGAAATCAATAGTGAAGGCCGTGCTGAAGACCAAGCCGATGCTGATTTACCCAATGATGATGACGTCGCAGAATAAAACCTATAAGACAAGGCAATCGTAAGATAAGGAGAGTAAGGATGGACATTAAAGCCCCCGATTTGGGTGTCGATAGTGCCGAAGTCAGTGAGATTATGGTGCAGGTTGGCGACGTCATCGCAAAAGACGACAACATCATCTTGCTAGAATCGGATAAAGCCTCGGTCGAAGTGCCGAGCTCGGCTGCTGGGAAAATCACCAAGATTAATATCGCTGTTGGCGATCAAATTAGCGAAGGCATGGTACTTCTTGAGCTGGATAGCGATGCTGCTAGTGATAGTTCAAACAGCAGTGAAAATGCGGACAAAGACAATACAGTAGCGCCTAAAGCTGAAAAGCAAGAACAATCGAGTACCGATAAAGAGACTGAAGTTTCTGATGTCTCTACTGAGGGTGCTAAAGATGAACCAAGTTCGCCCAAACCTAATGACAAGCCTGCTCCTGGAGCTGGAAAAGCAACCACTCATGCGCTACCAGATTTAGGCGTAGATGAAGCAGAAGTGTCTGAAATTTTGGTTAGTGAAGGAGATATGGTCACTGCTGATCAGTCAATCTTGCTGATTGAATCTGACAAAGCTTCAGTTGAAGTGCCGGCTCCAGAAGCAGGTAAGATTGAAAAAATATTAGTACAGGCCGGTGATATGGTTACCAACGGTCAAGACTTTATCATTATCGTTGGTAGTAGCACAGAAGCTGACAGTAGCAATACTAGTAGCAGTACTAATAACAGGTCTGATGCTGATGAGTCTAAGGCCGCTAGCTCTGAACCAAAAGCCAGTACTGACAAAGCACCTGAGTCATCGCAAACGACTGGTGAGCCTAAGCAAGCAGCGGTTAAGTCGACGCCTGCGACCAATAATGCAGTTGCGAACACAGATGGTAATAAGCTGACTGAAGCTCAAGTTAATGAGAAATTAACCGACGTGTATGCCGGTCCCGCGGTTCGTAAGCTTGCTCGTCAGTTGGGTGTAGATATCACCCAAGTGACTGGCTCAGCGCTAAATGATCGTATCTTAAAAGAAGATCTTTTTGCCCACGTCAAAAACAGTCTGACTACCGAGCAAACGGCACCTGCTAGCAGTAGCGTAGTAAGCTCAGGCCTACCAAAACTGCCTGATATGAGTAATGTCGAGATTTGGGGTGAGACGGAAACGCAAGATTTAAGCCGTCTACAAAAAGTGTCGATACCGCAGCTCAACTACAATACTTATCTACCGCAAGTGACGCAGTTTGATTTATCGGACATCACTGAGACTGAAAAGCTACGTGGCGAGCTAAAAGGTGGCATGAAAGCACAGGGTATTGGTTTGACTATTTTAGCCTTTATTGTCAAAACAACGGCCTATGCGCTCACGCAGCACCCACGCTTTAACAGTCATCTAAGTGATGACAATACCCAAGTTATCTTGCGTAAAAGCGTGAATATGGGTATTGCAGTGGCCACGGACGATGGTCTGATTGTACCGGTTATCAAGAATGCGCAGGATAAAGGCATTAAGCAGATTGCCATTGAGATTGGTGAGTTGGCGGTAAAAGCTCGCGATAAAAAGCTAAATACTAAGGATTTACAAGGGGCTAGCTTTACTATTTCAAGCCAAGGTATTTTAGGTGGTACTGCGTTTACACCGTTAGTGAACTTTCCACAAGTGGGTATATTAGGGGCTTCAGAAGCCACTATGCAGCCACGCTGGAATGCGGACAAGCAAGTCTTTGAGCCGCGCCTTATGCTTCCTCTGTCCTTATCTTATGATCACCGTGTCATTAACGGTGCTGATGCTGCTGTATTCACGCGCTATGTTGCCAGCTTATTGGCGGATCCGCGCCGTATCTTACTATAAATTTTTCGGTAAAATTTGTTTGATAAAAGCTATTTAGCAAATTAATACTACTAAAAAGACTGTCTACGGATGGTCTTTTTTTATGGGTCTTATTTAGAGTTTTGAGTTACTGAAATCCTTAAATGAAAAACACAAAAAAGCCAGCATAGAGCCAGCTTTTTTATTCAAAATCTTTGGTTTAAAGTCATTGCTATCTTAGAACTGTTTAACAAAAGCAACGCCATAGACCCAAGGGCTGATATCTATTTCACCAATATCTGCACCATTCAAGCTGGCATCGGTTTTGATGTCCATATAGCGGGCATCAATCCGGAAAGCTTCAGTCGCCGCGAATGGGATATCAAGACCGATGTGGCCGGCTACACCAACGCTATCGTCAAGATCTAAGTCACCGCCAGTAGCGACTCTTTCTTTAAAGAAAGTCGTATAGTTCACACCCACACCAACAAATGGCTTGATGTTCATTGGCATGTTATAGCCGTCAAAATGATACTGTACAGAAAGGGTAGGTGGTAAATGCTGAGTCTTACCTCCAATTTTATTACCGCTAGCATCAGTTAGCGTAAAGTCATGATGAAAAGGAATAGCAGCCAGTAATTCGATACCGACGTTATTCGCAACAAAGTATTCACCAGTAAGCGTTGGACGAACATCACCGTCAACGTCAACAGAATAATCTGTTCCATCTACATTTACAGTACCATTATCGCTTTTAGGGTCAACATAGTGTGCACCAGCAGCAATTGACCAAGTACCAGCAGGGACAGCAAAGGCGGTAGTCATGGTAAGTGCAGCGGCAGCGGCTAAAACTAGGGATTGTAGTTTCATCATTGGTTCCTCAAAGTAATACAAGATTGTCAGTAAATATCAGATGGTGGATAACATCCGTTACTGATAGAAAAAGTTACAGTTATAATATAGCTCGTAACTTCTTAACCCTATTATAGTACAAATACCTTGTTAACAATAGTGAATTAGATATAAACAAGTAACATTGTTATAAAAATTTACAATAGAATAGTGCTTTGACATTTATATGGTGTTGTTTGGTTACTCTCTATATCAATTATGGTGTCGTCTACTTAATATTGAGGTTTAGTACGGAATTTAGGTAGTGTACTTTTGATGCTTGTAGGTAGGATTATAATAAGATTGATTTAATACCTATTACTGATGAATTTTTGGTGGTGTTTCAAAAAGTATGCTGGCATTAGACATAACCATAATTGATAAGTAGTACCCGAATGGAACAGCAATTTTTACATATTAGTTTTGGTATCACGGGGCTACTGTTGCTTGCTTTAGTCTACATTTACTACGCGATTTTTGCATAGTCATTACCACTGTAAATAGCCTATTATCACTAAGTATAAACATAAGAAACGAGACGTATCATAGGCATAAATTTATGCACAGTTGCCGATAAATTTATCATAAATAAATCTGTATTTTAATAACCGAGCCCTATTAACCACTCAATTGATATTATTGTCACGTGTCTGTCCTCACTTACTGTTTTAACTTCTCATGATCTAATTTCTACTCATACAATCACGGTGTTACACCGCATAGGTACGGCATGTTATTCCAATCTATACGGCGCCTGCGTCATTTTGTCTATAATATTTTACAAAATGATGACCATGACACCTTGTTCAGTCGCTACGTCGATTATTTTCTAATTTTTTTAATCATGACCAATGTAGCAGCAGTGATTGGGGAGTCTGTTGATCAGTGGTATTACCCTAATCAAAGCTACTTTACTTGGTTTGAGAATTTTTCTATCGTGGTGTTTTCCATTGAGTATTCACTGCGTTTATGGAGCGTAGCTGAAGCCAAGCCTGATAACACCACCTGGCGGCAACGTTGGGATTGGTTAAAAAGTCCTTCGGCGTTGATCGACTTAATAGCAATCGCCCCTGCATTTTTGAACTTCTTTGTCACTATCGATTTGCGCTTCTTGAGAATTTTGCGTCTATTTCGTATCCTTAAGCTCACGCGCTATTTTGCCTCCATGCGTATCTTATTGGTGGTCATTAGTAAAGAGAGAGGCTCGTTTCAAGCGGTTATTTTTATTTTAATTATCATGATTGTCACCGCATCTAGCGGTATTTATCTAGTGGAGAACCATGCCCAACCAGAAGAGTTTGAATCGATACCGAAAGCCATGTGGTGGGCGGTAGTTACCCTGACTACGGTAGGCTACGGGGATGTGACGCCGATTACCAACGCCGGTAAGATATTGGGGGCGGTTATCACGATATTAGGCGTGGGTCTAGCCGCGCTACCGGCTGGTATCCTAGCCACTGGGCTTGCCAATGAGCTTGCCCAGCGCCGTGATGAGCTCGAGCAGCAGTTTCGTGAGTTTTTGGTCGATGGTGACTTTGATTTGGTACAGAACCAGACCATGGTCGAAAAAATTCGGCGTGAGCTGGGGCTGGATAAAGAGCAGGCACAAGATATTGTGTTACAAGTACTGCGTGAGCAAGCACTCGAGCTGCGTGAAAAAGAAGTGCGAAAAAAGAATTTCTGCCCGCATTGTGGTGAGGCTTTAGACTAGGGCGTGTTGAACATTCGACCATGGCACTGACAGAGACTATTTTTTAGTCGATTCAAGATTAAAAATATCTAGTTTAGTCATTCTAAGCGGATAGTTTTAATGAAGTAGCGGCAGAAAAGAGTCCTGTCCAACTGCGAGCATAGCTCTTGTCTTGCGGACGGGCAAAGCAGTGCTTTGCTTACTCCGTCCTCAGGGCTGATGCTAAAATTGCCCCATACTGTGTAGCAAATCTAGCTAAGGCATCTGCATTATCGTCAATTTGCCTCTTGTCTGGAACCATTTTAGCTATCAGCAGTGCCTATTTGTGAATGTTCAACACGCCCTAAATTGATTTAGGTATAGTTGATTCAAAATAAAAAAGATACGTTTACAACAACGTACTACTGGCAGAAATTTCTCTTGCTTGCTGTGTGACTGCGTCACTCCAGAGGCTTCGAAAATTTCTCCCAGCCATACTGTGTTCGTTTTAAAGTGGCTCAACTATAAACCCCTTGTGGAACAGGCAAGGCACGGGCTAATTCGTGTGCAACTTCTTTTGCCGCCTTGGGTAACTCATTTGCGGAAAGAGGTAAGTTTTGCAGCGTTAGATGCCAGTCGTCAACTTCACGGCGCAAACTGGCTACCCAAACAGTGCTACAGTCACGTGGTAGCTGCTTTAAGTTCACTTCAAAAGCGCGATTGCCTTCATCATCGCTAAGATGGATCTCACCATTATCAACGGCTTTGAATGGTTGCCCAAAGTATGAGCTGGCAATTAAAGAAATATGGCTAATATGTGCCGGAATTTTATCTAAATAAATGCGGATTTGCTCTTGATCTAACGGCGCATGATACATAGCTTGCTCGCCGCGGTCTTTACCGTCTAGGCTATCGCCTTGATGCTTTACCGATTCGCTCTTATCGCGTAATTGCTTAAACCATACTAAGTCGGTTATGGTGCAATTATCATCATACAGTACGCAAGCTAGGTCGATATCAATCGCGCCTTGATTTTCTTTAAAACGCTTCAGCATACCTTTGGGTTCGGTCTTGGTAAATTCATAGTTTAGAGCAAAAAACAAGGTATCAGCCGTTAAGCCAAGCCCGTTTAAATTGTCTGAAAGCAGCGGTAATGAGGTGGTAGTAGTCGGCATAATAGTCCTTTTTAATTCTTAATATGCTTTTTAAGAGGTTTCTATAAGCGATTGCTATAGTCGATTTACTTTAAAAAAGAGACAGTGTGGCTAGGAGAAATTTTTCCCAACCACACCTGATTACTAACGTATCCATTTTATTCTGTATTAACTATATGCGTTATTTCTGTCAGAATATCTAAACAAATAACTATAATGACAGTTCTTCAGCTAATTCTATATCTAATACGACTTGATGAAGCAGCTGTGGTTTGGCATCTAATAGACCTTTACCAAAACCGCGTAACCACCAGACCAGCTGTGAGGTTAAATTGACGGTTGCATTTATAGTCAGGGTATCATCGGTATTTATCGTTACCGTTTGATCCTCGCTTAGCTTACTTTCAGTAAGACTCTTGCCGGCTTTTTTGGTAAATTGCAGCTCGATAGCTGTATTTTTGCCATGGTCGGGCAACTGGCTCAGTAGCGGATGGGTAAAGCCCATGCTGCCAGCGTCCAGATAGCGGTCGAGTTGGAAGTTATCAGGGGTCTGTGCGGTACTATCAAGTACTTCAACACTGGCAAATCGATGTAGAGCAAAGGTACGAATAATAATATCTGGATCATCGGTACGGGTAGCGAGCAAGTAGATAATGACCCCGCGTTGAATGATAGCAATGGGATTTAAGACATACTCGCTGGCTTGTGATTTATTGCTGCGGGTATAGCAGGCTCTGATTTGTAACTGATAAAACAGAGCATGGTAAATATTGTCTTTACTGTCCAAATCAATATGCGGCGCAATCAATGGCTGGGTGGCGGGTTCGATGCGTACTCTGTCAATCCATGAATGAGTTACCTTGCTATTCTTGAGCTGTCGCCGCGCCAAATCAAACCAAGGGAACAGCTCTCCTAAAATAACTGGCGGTAGCAGTTGGGTTAAGTTGGCTTCGACCATGTTAAAGGCGACCGCTTGTGATAGGTTCATATGCGGTAAGCTCTGCAAGGGCGCATCGTCTTTCCAGCGCCAGCCTTGCGGATTGGCATTGTTTTTTTCAATAGGGAAGCGCTTGGCCAGCGCATTTAAGTCTCTTTGAACAGTGCGTAAACTGATATCAAAGCCGGCTAATATGAGCTGCTCATAAACATGAGTAGTACCTACCCAGCGATTTCGCTGTAGCTGTGATAGCACTTGCCATTGACGCGCAGTAGTCGCCGCACCATGTCGACTATCAGGCGTGTCCTCAGAGACGTTATTAGCTGGAGTTGGCAGCGTACCAGACTGCTGCTCGTCATTAGATGGCTGGTTTTGGGGACTATCGGCGTCAGTATTTTGTACAGTCATTAAGAGATAACCTTTATGAAGTCAGTCCTAGTATCGAGTCTTTCTGTTTTTCTTTATATCTGTCAGGCTGATTGTCGTTTGTTTATCATCGCAGAAAAGGGCAGTAGCGTCTAGGGACTATTATTTAAAGTCCTGCTACTCAAAGTCCTATTGCCTAGAGTACTATTAAATCTACCCCAGTCATCAAATCATCACAACACAACAGTAGGGTTAAAAACCAAACTATATTTCTAAGTTATGGCTTTCTATATCGCCTTCTGTATGGTCCTTTGCATCCTCTCGCTCTTTTCTACTTTTATCTTTTTTTCTCTTATCCTCTTTTTTCTGTTTTTTAGCTTTGCGCTTGTTTTTGGCTTTTTTCTTAGATTTTTTATCATCAGCATCATCAGAGGTGTCTTGATTGTCATCCCATAGCGTCAAGCGGCTAAGAACCTTGCCAAACAAGGTTTCTTTGCGGTAGCGCTTTTTCTTAGTCATAGTGTCAATAGGCAACCCGGTCATCAAAGTTAGGGCTTCACTAAGAGTATTCACACCATAAATATGGAAGCATCCTGCCTCAACGGCATCGATGATGTCATCACGTAGCATCAACTGATTGACGTTGGCCATCGGTATGACCACGCCTTGTTGTCCGGTCAATTCTTGCTCACGGCAAGCATCAAAGAAGCCCGCTATTTTTGCATTGATACCGCCAACCGCTTGAACTTCACCCAGCTGGTTCATCGAGCCAGTAATGGCAAAAGCTTGATTGATCGGCACGTTTGCTAAGGCTGACAATAACGCGCAAGCTTCGCTAACGGTAGCACTATCGCCATCAATATGAGCGTAACTTTGTTCAAATGCTAAAGAGGCGCTAAAATTTAGCGCATGATGCTGGCTAAATAGCGCACGTAAATAGCTGGTCATAATCAGCATACCTTTAGCGTGTAAACTGCCGCCTAAATCGACATCGCGCTCAATATCGAGAATATCACCCGCACCTATATTGGGTTGAATCACTGCCGTTAGACGCGCTGGCATACCAAACTCACTATCCGCATAGCTGACCACAGTCAAAGCATTGACTTGACCGACCGCTTGACCTTGAGTGTTGATGAGCTGCTGGCCGTTTTTGAGCTCGTCCCAGTACAGGTCGCGTAAGTAGCCTGAACGCTCATCCATATCGGCAATGGCTTGGGTGACATGGTTGGCATCGACGATATTTTGATTATTGAGACGGGCATGACGATTGGATTCGTGTAGCAGCTTAATTAAGCGGTCACTATGTAGGCTTAAGCGGTCTTGGTCTTCCGCTTGCAAACTTAAATGTTCAAGCAGAGCCGTTTGAGCGCTACTATCAAACGGATAAAGGTTGGCGTAATCGATAATATCGGCCATTTTAGCCACTAGGGCCAGTTCATGCTCGCTGGTGCGAGTGACGTCATCATGAAAATCAGCGCGTACTTTAAACACCGCATCAAACTCTGGCTCTAGCTCTAACAGCTCATAGTATAAATCCGCTTCCCCTAACAAAATCACCTTAATATCAAGTTCTATCGGTGCAGGAGCTAAGGATAAGCTACCTGTTAAAGTCAGCATTTGCTCAAGGCTTGATAGCTTGATTTTGCGTGATTGTAGCGCACGCTTTAGCCCTTGCCAGGCATAAGGATGCTCAAGTAAATGGCTGGCTTCTAATAATAAATAGCCGCCATTAGCACGATGTAAAGCACCAGCACGAATCATACTGACATCGGTGGTGACTGTGCCAAGTTGGGTGATTTGCTCAACATGACCGAGCAAGTTTAAATGGGTGGGTAAGTCTTCAAAGATGACAGGTGCACCGTTTTTAGGCGGATGGCTGACCATGACATTGACGGCGTAACGGCTTGGTGTGGTTGCCAATACGGCTGCAATAAACTCTTCATCATCACCATTCACAATACGCTCAACGTGGGTAACCATATCGGCAAACATCGCGTCAAGACAATCAACGACAGACGGTAGCCTAGCAAACTGCTCACGAATAGGTGTGAACAAAGGCTGTAGCGCACGGCGGGCAATATTACGATGCAGTACTTCTATAGCGTCGTTGGCCTCATCTTCTAGCTGTTCTAATTCTATGGTCAGCTGATTGAGTCGTTTTTGCATATGATTCTTTTGGGCAAAATTATTGAGTTCAGCTTCATAGTCGTTGTTATGTTCAATATTTTTGCTAGAACTTTTCGCTTTATCTATGGTTGTTTGAGTGTTTGAGTGCTTATTACTAGCAGCCTTTTTAGCCTCATTATTAACCCAGTCGTCAACCGTATTGTTGCTTTCTGTTGTCAGTTGACTGGGGTGCACAAAGACCGCTTTATTATCAAATGGGCGAAAGGTCAGCGTCAAGTCATGCTGTTTACCCTCAGCATTTAGCGCCTCGTAAGCGTCACTTTCTTTTTGATGGGTATCGTTTTTTATGATTTCAATTTTGCTTTGATATTGATCACTACGAAAGCGCTGAGTTAGCCGTTTTTTGGCCTGTTGCCATAAGTTATTGACCTGCTGTTGCAACAGCACCGCTTGACCAGCAGGCAGACGCAGGGCCACTGGAGTCCGTGGATCAGTAAAATTGTGCACATAGACCCAATCATCAGGTGTCGGCGCGTCTGCGGCACTACGTTGTAGTAGGCGCCTTATAACGGTACGCTTGCCCAGTCCGTTCTCGCCAGCAGCAAACACATGATAGCCGCTAGCCTTGATATCGAGTGCGGTCTGTAGTGCCTTGAGCGCGCGCTGCTGCCCAAAGCCGATATCTAAATCTGGTGCAGTGCGCGTATCCCTCGGTAGCGTTTTAGAGTCACTATAGCGTTTGAGCCGATCAGCACTTATTTGGCAGCGTTGGTTCACTTCTACAAATATAGGATCAGGGGTAGGCGGCAAGGTTTGCTCAGTTTCAGTTAAGTCAACGGTGGAAGCTAGCATATTTTTATAATCTTTTGGGTTTTGAGTCATATATTCAGGGCTTTGAGTCATAATAGTATTTGGCTACTCGGTCAGATTTTCGTACATGGGCATATAGTGAGTCATCAAAAAATTAGGTATAGTAAATAGAATGATTGGTATCAAATAGCATAATTAGTATTAAGGTAAAAAAGTAAAAATAAACCGTTCATTGTTGGTTTTGAATAGGACTAATAAATAATAAATGACGCCTCTAAGTCGTATTTAAAATATTGTGTTGGTATGTCAAATAGAGGATCAAGCACCGTTTAGCATTATAAGTTTAGTACGACAAAAGACGAATAAGTCATTAATAACCACGAAGATAGTATAAGATGGCGGACATTGGCGCAATCTGCAACTATTCAACGCGCAGTCCTCATGATAAAATAGGCGGTTCACATGCCAAAACGGGATAACTTGTTCTATGTCAGCATCTGCTAAGTCTTCTGTCAACTCTACTAACAGGACGAGTCTCTCTAATATTGACCCGACTGGCTTTGTTAAGCTTAGCACGCAGTTGCCGATGCTTGCTGACATATTAGCTCAGTCAGTGCAAACGTTAGCGCTACCGCTAAGTGACACGCAGCAGCGCACGCTATTGTTGTACTTAGATAAGCTTTTATTATGGAATAAAGCGTATAATTTGACCGCTATTACCGATCCCGTAGAGGCGCTAACCAAACATGTCATCGATTGCTTGGCTATTATAGCGCATTTACCAGCTGGGACTTTGTTAGATATCGGTACTGGTGCAGGGTTACCTGCAGTAATTATCGGGATTTGTCAGCCTGAACGTCATTGTACGGCTTTAGACAGCAATCAGAAAAAGATACGTTTTATCAAACAGATCAGTAGTGAGCTTGGTTTGACCAATGTGCAACCGATTGCTGCTCGGATTGAAGCGCATGACGCTAAGTATGACGTGGTCACTTCTAGAGCCTTTGCCAGCTTGATAGATTTTGTAGAGGCAGGTCAGCCGCGCTTAGCAGATAATGGTTGCCTGTGTGCGATGAAAGGTAAAGAACCGACTTTTGAGGAGTTACAAGCGTTGGATCAAAACTGGCAGATTAAAACTATCAAGCTTAATGTACCGCGTTTAGAGGATAGCCGCCATTTGATTGAATTATCCCATAAAAATGTCTAAGCTATGGTCACCTTAACGGCCACAAAGCTATTAGTAGTCATAAAGCTATGGTCATTAAAGCTATTAATGTTGTCTATTAAAGGCCATTTTATTAAAGATTAAAATTTACGTTGGTGAAATAATAAATTATTCAGAATAAAAAGCGGCTTGAGTTAAAAAGTGAAATAAGTAACGAGCGTTATATTAATTAAATTGAGTGAGTGTATGGAAATCATAGCAATTGCGAATCAAAAAGGCGGCGTTGGTAAAACCACGACGGCGGTAAACTTGACCGCGAGTTTGGCCGCCAAGCGCAAGCGCGTACTACTGATTGACTTAGACCCACAGGGTAACGCCACTACCGGTACCGGTCTTGATAAAAATGACCTTGAGCTGACGGTTACCGATGTGCTACTTGATGGCGTATCGCTTCAAGACGCTATTGTCAAAAGTCCAGCAGGCTTTGATGTTATTGCTGCTAATCGTGAGCTGGCAGGTATGGACATTACTTTAATGGGTCAAACCAATAGCCACGAGCTATTGAAGACGGCTATGGCGGATCTAGTGACTGACCAAGTCAACGGTAAAACAAAGCCTTATGATTATATTATTATGGACTGCGCACCAAGTTTGAACTTACTGACTATTAATGCGTTAGTGACCACTGATGGGGTCATTATTCCGATGCAGTGTGAGTATTATGCGCTGGAAGGTCTAGCAGATTTATCACAGACGATTGAGCGTTTAACGGAGCTGAATCCTAAGCTGTATATACGCGGTGTGGTCAGAACCTTATTTGATGCGCGTAATACCTTAGCCAATGATGTATCCGCTGAGCTCGATGCGCATTTTGGCGATATCATGTACAAAACACATATTCCAAGAAATATCCGTTTGGCTGAAGCACCCGCCCATGGTATGCCGGTATTAGCGTTTGAAAAAAGCTCAAAAGGGGCACAAGCTTATCTAAAGCTAGCTGCTGAGGTCATTAAGCAAAGCCGGTAATAGTATTTTAAAAACGATAGATCAAAAACAGTATTCTGTAAAAAATATGCTAAAAATCGGTTAAACAACGATTAAACAATAAATTATTAAACAGCACATGTGTTAATCTTCGCATTTATTAATTAATACAGTCACCAATAAGCACTCATTAACAATCATTTGGCTTTTATTTTAGCGTTAGAGGATAGGTAATCATGGCGAAGAAACGAGGGTTGGCTGCCAATCGAGGTTTAGATGCCTTACTAGGGTCAATCAAAAAAGAAAAGAAAATTACCGCCTCTGCCTTACAAGATGATACGGTTGCGCATGATGACAGCTTACCGAATGTGGCCTCAGAGTCAATATCAGAAGTGACCTTGGACGCAAATAAGCCTACTAAAAGCAGTCGCGCAATTTCTCGCGAAAAAGCCAGTGACAAATCTTATGAAAAGCTTGCTAAAGAGGCTAGTGGTTCGAGCAGCCGTCCGCCACGATCGGCCCGTAACGGGACTAGGAACCGTAGCAGCGGTATAGACAATAGCGGCAATGAAGATCAAATAAGCTTAGTGCAAATAGAGGTGACGCGACTGCAAGCTGGTAAATATCAACCGCGCCGCGATATGAGCGAAACGGCTCTTGCAGAGTTGGCCTCTTCTATTGAACAGCACGGTGTCATGCAACCAATCGTGATTCGTCCCTTGCTAGCAAACGAAGACAAAAGCGCTGCGATCGTTACTCATGAAATTATTGCTGGTGAACGCCGCTGGCGTGCCGCAAAAATGGCCGGCAAAACGGTCATCCCAGCGATTGAACGTGCGCTATCCGATGAGCTGGCCATTGCGCTGGCATTGATCGAGAATATTCAACGTGAAGACTTATCTGTGATTGAGCAAGCCGCAGCATTACAGCGCTTTCATACCGAGTTTGGTATGAGTCATGCCATGATTGCTGAGGTTGTTGGCAAAGCGCGGACGACGGTATCGAACTTATTACGATTAAATCAGCTACACGATACTGTAAAAGATCATCTGGCGGCTAGTGCGCTGGATATGGGTCATGCGCGGACTCTGCTAGCGTTATCGTCTGAACAGCAGCCTATCATCGCTCAAAAAATTATTGATGGTAACTTAACCGTCCGTGAAGCTGAAAAACTGGTCAAATCAATCTTACAACCCGCTCCGAAGGCTAGCCGTACTGAGCAAGCACAGACTCATGATGCTGAGCGTTTAACTCAGCGTCTGACAGATGTGCTAGGGGCAGAGGTAAAGCTTAAACATAAAAAAGATGGTCAGGGTAGTGTCGAGATATTTTTTCACAATCAAGACGAGTTTGCTGCCTTAATCAAATATCTAGAAGCGCAGGTTTAATGTCTATTTGTCCGTCTGCTTTTATTAGCCTAATGTATTACTCACAATAATAAACAAGTCGCCATAACCCTCTGGGTTTTAAGCGATTTTGTACTATTGTTTTACCAGAATATAAAAGAGAGTAGTTGTTTATGTGGGAGTTGGTAAAAGCGGGCGGATGGCTAATGACGCCTATTGTTGTGTGCTCGATAGTTGCTCTGGTTATTATTATTGAGCGTAGCCATACCTTACAGTTCAATAAAGTCGCGCCGGCTAGATTACGCGACCAGCTGATTACGCGTTTGCGCGAAAACGGTGATATTGGGCGCACGCAGCTGATGAACGTCAAAGAAAAAACCGCACTGGGTGATATTCTGGCAATCGGTTTGCTCTATCGCCAATATGGTCTAGAGTCGATGACCATGCATATGGAGAATCGTGCCAGCGTACAAGTTCATCAGTTAGAAAAGAATATTAATATGCTGGGTACCATAGGTGCGATTGCGCCGCTGCTAGGATTATTGGGGACGGTACTAGGGATTATATCTTCGTTTTTGGCGATTACCGACGGTGCGATGCAGGATCCAACGTTGCTGGCAGCCGGTGTGTCACAAGCCTTGATCACCACTGCCGCGGGCATGATTGTAGCGATACCAGCGCTGGTCGCCTATCGCTATTTTCAGCGTCGTATTATTGATATTAATGCCCAGTTCGAGACTCAAGCAGGGCTTATGATTCAAGATTTATATGATTATCAGCTATTAGATAATGCTCATAAGCCATCCGTACCTATTTCCACTCATAATTCAGCATTGTATAGCGATTCAGACGATAGGCGCTTCAGTGACACAGTAGGTCTAGATTAAAATCCGACGGTTACTTTTTAATAGCTGCCTATTGATGCTGACAGTTGTACTAGACATACCCCATTAGGTATAGTCAGTACCAAATAAAATGGATACACATATGATTTCGTATAGCGGGTAAAAAGTTTTCTAGCTTGCTGTGCGATTGCGGTACTTTTCGAGCCTTCGAAAATTTCTCCCAGCCATAGTGTATTCGTTTTAAAGGCGCTCAACTATACATTGAAGAGACTGCTATGCGCTTTAGAAAACCTACCGTCGAGCCACTTGAAATTAATCTGACCCCAATGATTGATTGCTTGTTGTTTTTGATTATATTCTTGCTGCTTGCGACTTCGTTTAATCATTTTAGCCGCTTAAATATTATCCTCCCTGAAGCTGAGGGTGTGGCACAAATGGAGCAAAAGGACAGTATTGAGGTGGCTGTGCAAGAAGATGGCAGCTATCTGGTCAACGGTATTATTCTCGCTAGTAGTAGTGAGGCTGAACTGACCAACATGCTACAGCAAGAGGCGGGCACCAATCGTGACATGCTGTTTGTTATTGCCGCAGATGCTAACGCGACTCACCAATCGGTAGTGCGGGTGATGGATATCGCTGGTAAATTGGGGTTTTTAAATCTAAATATCAGTACAGTGGTACCACTCGGTCAGACTCTACCACAATAATTTTCGATTGGGTTTTATGAGCGATTCCGTGATTGAATCGAACTGTTCAAATACCACGTTATTCCAGCACAGATACCCTTGGTAACAAAATGCTATACTTTATCGCCCATTACTGCGGTTAACTGTCGTATTTAAACCGTTGATCAAAACGTCTTGTATCGCTGTTTTATACGCATGCTACTGACGTTATATACCGCCACGCTCTAAGTGTGAAAAACTCACGTATTTATATCCGAATTGAGGCTTTTATGAGCCAAGCTCGTCAATCTGACTCTACAAAGACTTCTGTTAAAAAAACACCAGCACCGCCACTTAGTCCACCTAAGCACAAGACCTTATTGCGTTTACTGAGCTATCTAAAGCCATACTGGTGGGCGCTGATGCTAACCGTTGTCGGTTTTGCCATCAATGCGGGAACCGAGATTTGGATTGCTAAATTATTGCAATATATCACTGACGCTATCAACCAAAACAACCAAAGCAAGCAAGATTTATTTCCATTCATTATTATTGCGCTATTCTTTGTGCGCGGTGTGGGTAGCTTTTTGGGTAACTACTATACGGCCTTAGTATCGCGGAATCTGGTTTATGAGCTGCGGGTGCAGGTATTTAATAAACTACTGCGCTTACCGAGTTCGTTCTATTTAGCCAACCCAGCAGGTACGATATCTTCTAAGCTTATCTTTGATGTGGAGCAGGTGACTGCTGCCAGTACGGACTCGTTGAAGACCTTACTGCGTGATGGTCTAACGGTCTTAGCTTTGATGGGCTTTTTGCTTTATAGCAATTGGCGTTTGACCTTAATTTTATTTTTAGTGTTACCGCCAATATTATGGCTGATTCGTATTGCCTCTAGGCGTTATCTTAAACTGTCAAAGGGCATCCAAGAAACTATGGGTGATGTCAGTCACATCACTAATGAGGTGATTGGCGGTTATCAGGTGGTCAAAAATTATGGCGGGCAAGCTTATGAAGCGAAGCGTTTTGACGCTACTTCAAAAAAGAACCTACGCCAGGGCATGAAGGTAGTCGTTACTAACAGCATTAATACGCCAGCGGTACAGCTATTGATGGCAATTGCAATGGCCGTAGTCGTGTGGCTTGCGCTACGTCCTGCAGTCATTGATAATATCTCAGCGGGTGAGTTTATCTCTTATATTGCGGCGGCGGGTTTGCTCAGTAAGCCGGTGCGCTCGTTGACGGATGTCAACCAAAAATTGCAAAAAGGTATTGCTGCTGGTGAGTCTATATTCGCGCTCATCGATGAGCCTGAAGAAGAGGACACAGGGAAGCTTAATCCGGCCCTATCAGGCGCGATTCATTTGGAGAATGTCAGCTTGGTCTACCCAGACTCGACTGTGGCCTTACAAAACTTTAACTTAGACATACGGGCAGGCGAAACCGTCGCGTTGGTTGGTCGTAGTGGTGCAGGTAAGTCGTCTTTAGTGAACTTACTAACGCGCACCCTGACGACTTCTTCAGGGAAAATTACGATGGACGGTATGCCGATTGAGGACATTACTTTAGAGAGTTTGCGTTCGCAGATTGCGATGGTCAATCAGCAAGTGGTACTGTTTAATACCACCGTATTTAATAATATTGCTTATGGCGGCCTAGCGCAAAAAACACAGGCTGAAGTTGAGCTTGCAGCTAAAGATGCCTTTGCTCATGACTTCATTATGAAAATGCCGCACGGCTATCAGAGTGAGATTGGGGCTGAAGGTTTGCAATTATCTGGCGGACAGCGTCAGCGTTTATCTATCGCTCGTGCTCTCCTAAAAGACGCGCCCATTTTAATATTGGATGAAGCCACCAGCGCGCTTGATAATGAGTCGGAATATTTCATCCAGCAAGCACTCGATAATGTCATGAAAAATCGCACGACCCTAGTCATTGCTCATCGCTTAACCACTATTGAATCCGCCGACCGCATCGCAGTGATGAATGGCGGCCAGATTGTCGAGATTGGTACCCATAGCGAACTGATGCAAAAGCAAGGTCATTACGCGCAGATGTATGAAAGAGATTTTGAGTAGCTTTTTGCTTTTGATAAAACGATTGAATAGCCAGTTATTAAAAGATTGTTAAGTAATAAACAGTCTTTTAAACGTCAGATAATTTAAAAGCTGCTAAGTAAAGACGCGTGGTCAAATTTCTAATAAATGACAGTACGATAATCCATAATTAAGCAATGATAGGTGAAGTGGTAGCCCATGAGCATTGAAACGACAATGACCCGTGCATGGCAACGTCAAGCTGCTTGGTTATGGCTATTGCTGCCTCTTAGCTGGCTATATGGTTTGATAATGATGCTGCGCCGTCAAGCTTACCAAACAGGGCTGTTTAAAAGCTATCGTGCTCCTATTCCTGTTATGGTAATCGGTAATATTACGGTCGGTGGCAGTGGTAAAACGCCACTAATTATAGCTTTGGTCAGTTATTTACAGCAGCATGGGGTAAAGGTCGGGGTCATTAGTCGCGGCTATGGTGGTGATAGTAGCAAAATGCCAGCATTAGTCACTGCAGATAGTGTACCTAGTGAAGTCGGTGATGAGCCGTGCTTGATTGTTAATATGACCGGCGCGGCGATGGCAGTATGCCCTGATCGTAAGCAAGCGATTACTCTGCTATTAGATGCGTACCCTGATTTACAGCTGATAATAGCGGATGATGGCTTACAGCATTATGCGTTGCAACGAGATATTGAATGGATTGTGGTAGATACGGCACGCGGTTTTGGTAATCAGCAGCTGTTACCGACAGGATTTTTACGGGAACCAATGTCGCGGCTAAAAAATGCTAATGTGATCTATCATGAAAAAACCAATAGCACAGTAACGCCTGCCAATCAAAAATATGGCCATCAATACTATCATCAATACAACGATCAGTCTTCAAATACGCGTTTAACCATGCAGTTACAGCCAGATAGCTTACAACTTTTATGGCAACCTTTGTTCCCTAATGTTCAACTAAACAGCACGGAGTCTGCTGATAAATCAGCACCGACTAAAGGCAGTCAAGTCCATGCGGTTAGCGGTATTGGCTATCCGCAGCGGTTTTTTGATACGCTCAGCACGCTTGGCTTTGACGTTATTCCGCACCCTTATCCTGATCATTATGATTTTAGCCTTGCTGAGCTGTTGCAATATACCCAGCAGCCAATCATTGTCACTAGCAAAGATGCGGTAAAAATAAAGACCCTAATAATAAATGAATTATCGTTAGAAGCCAAAACTAAGCAAGCGCTCAACGATGATTACAAAAAACTAATAAGTAGACTATGGGTATTGCCAGTAACAGCGGTGTTATCTGATGGTTGCTATCATGAACTACATCAGCAATTAACGACTTTGGGTATTCACATTGAGAGTGATAAAGAGAGCACAATAAGCACGCCTTAGAATTTTGTATAAGTTCTTAATATGAGCTATTTGTATGACTTATTATAGGAATTAATCATGTCGTCAGCACTAACTCCCGTAACATCAGTAATGCCCGCCAAAACTCATATTGTCATTCCCGCGCGTTTTAAAAGTACACGTCTACCTGGCAAGCCGCTATTGCACATTCACGGTAAGCCCATGATACTTTGGGTAGCTGAAAAGGCACAGGTCGCTCATTTTGCCGATGATATGTGTATTGCTACTGATGATGAGCGTATCGCTAAGGTCTGTATGGATGCCGGATATGAGGTAGTGATGACGCGTGCTGACCATGCCTCAGGTACGGATCGTTTGGCTGAGGTCGCTGCCATTAAAGGCTGGGCGGATCATGATATCGTGGTCAATATGCAAGGCGATGAGCCACTAATACCGCCGCTGCTATTAGAACAGGTCAAGACCTTATTGGTACAAGATAGCGATAGCGTCATGGCGACTTTATATGAACCTATTGATGATTACCATACCTTTATGCGTCCATCGGTAGTTAAAGTGGTTAGTCAAACTCATAACCATCAGCAGCGCGCGCTTTATTTTAGCCGTGCGCCTATACCTTGCGATCGTGATGTAGCACTGGCTATGGAAAGCAAGAGTCAGGGTTTATCAATAAAAGAGCTATCACAATTGCCACCGCCAAAGCATGCCTATCGACACTTAGGGTTATATGCTTACCGGGTTAGCTTATTACAGCAGTTTGTCCACTGGCCACAAACGCCACTTGAGATGCTTGAGAGTTTAGAGCAATTACGGATTTTAGAAAATGGCGGTAATATTGCTATCGCTGCGGCCGCGCTTCAGTTACCAGCAGGCGTGGATACTCAAGAAGATTTAGACCGTTTAAATGCTATGAGCTTAACTGAATTTCAAAGCGATATACAATAAATAGCCTAAATATAAGTTAAGCTAAGCTATGTTCTTAAAATAAGTTTTAAAATTATTACGAAATTCCAAGTGCCTATCAAGTTATGGAGCAGTAAGTGTGAGTGACATGACAGATGCAACGAGTATGACAGATAGTATCTATTTTGCGCCGCTATTACCGTGGCAGCAACACCTATGGACACAGCTTACCAATCGAGTATTAACACCGCCGCAGTCGTTACCGCATGCACTGTTAGCTGCTGGTATGCAAGGGATGGGCAAACGTGCGTTTGTTTGGCGCTTGGTGGCGTGGTTATTATGTCGCGAACGTAGCAGTCATCCCTTGGGTGCCTGCGGCGATTGCGAAAGCTGTCAATGGCTAAGATCTGGTACTCATCCAAGCTTGCAAGTGTTACCTATTATCACTATGCCAATCAGTGCCGACCATGCTAATAGCAGGGAAGCATCAAGCAGTACTACGAAAAAGAGTAAATCAAATAAAAAGTCTGCAAAATCAGTAAGCAATGCCGCGCTGACGATAAAGGTTGATGACATCCGTGCATTGCAGCCTTTTATCTATCAAGGCGGGCGAGGGATGCGAATTTGTGTGTTAGACCACGCCGAGCAAATGACCATTGCCGCCGCTAATGCGTTGTTGAAGACCTTAGAAGAACCGCAAGCGCAAGTCCATCTTTTTCTTATTAGTGATACCCCTGCGCAGCTCCTACCCACTATTAAAAGCCGTGTCCAGCAGCTGGCACTGCAATCTATTGATGCCAAGGTCGCGCTGGAGTATGTCACCCAAGCGTTGGGTAGCACTGTCAATCGTGAAGCTGTTGGTAATGAGGCGATTGAACAGCTGTTACAATTGGCAAATGGCGCGCCTTTAGCCGCTATCGATTTAGCTCAGGCGCCATGGTATAGCAAACGCGCACTGTGGTTAACCACGTGGCAAGCGCTACGTAGTGGCAAACGTAGTAGTGTGGCAGCAAGCGACTATTGGCAAAACCAGCTCAGTATCGCAGAATTTATCAAGCTGTCCGAGCTGATGTTACTCGATATCCGGCGTGTTTGTTTGGGGCTTAACGCGGTTCAAAAAGATGTCAATTTGTTAGCAGCACTAAAAGACTATCAACCTTCCGATAGCGCGTTAGAGGCATTAGCAATTAGCTTACAACAGACGAAAATGTCACTACAACAAAATGTGCAAGAAAAATTTGGCTATGATAAGCTAATGCAAGATTTGACGCTTCTATAGTTTAGTGTTGATAATCTAGCCTCTATAACCGAATACTGCGTAATCTAAATAAAAAGCCAGATTACAATTTTATATTATTAGTCTAAATGCTGTTAACAAAGCATTTAGATAAAAAAGCATTTAGAAATACATTTAATTTGGGGAGCTGATCATGGCAATGCCAGGACGTGGCGGGATTGTTATCTGTCATATTGCAGATGTCGCAACGTTATATGCCAGCTACTTATCTTTTGTAAGTAATGGTGCCTTGTTTGTTCCCTCTAACCGCGTTCAGCAGCTGGGCGATGAGGTGTTTATTGCTGTTACGCTACCCAATTCCAGTGAACGCTTACCGATGAATGGTAAGGTGGTTTGGATCAATCAAAAAGCCCAAGCCAGTCGTCCAGTAGGTTTTGCCGTACAGATGGGCACTGATGTCGCAGGACAAAGAATCAAGAACGAAGTTGAACGCTTATTGGCCGGTAAAATTGATGGTTTGCAGTCTACTTATACTATGTAATACCATTGCCAAAGAGTAAGCTAAGAGTGTCAGACTCGTTAAGCCTACTCATTGTAATGCCTGCACTTGTCTTCTTTAGTTTTTGGCAATGGTATATATTATATCGTCATAATATTCTGGTAGTAGCTCCCTTTAATAACGTGGGGGCACATACATATCGTCCGGAATAGGCTCGCGATAGTACTCATCATCACGTTTGCGATCTGGCAATTCCACCTCTTCACGCGGCACCTCTTTATAGGGTATCTGCTCAAGCAGATGAGCGATACAGTTTAGGCGCGCACGTTTTTTACTATTACCCTCAACTACCCACCACGGCGCTTCGGGAATATGGGTACGCTCAAACATGGTCTCTTTCGCCTTAGTATAATCCTCCCAGCGTCGACGAGATTGCAAGTCCATTGCCGACAGTTTCCACTGCTTGAGTGGGTCATGAATCCTACTCATAAAGCGCGAATGCTGCTCATCATCGGTGATCGAAAACCAATATTTCACTAAGCGGATACCAGAGCGTACTAGCATGCGCTCAAACTCGGGCACCGACTGAAAAAACTCCTCGTACTGCTCATCGGTACAAAATCCCATTACTCGCTCAACGCCAACACGGTTATACCAGCTGCGATCAAACAGCACGATCTCGCCAGCTGCTGGCAAGTGGGCAACATAACGTTGAAAATACCACTGCGACTGCTCGCGCTCTGTTGGTGCAGGTAGAGCCGCTACTCTACAAACTCGTGGGTTTAGTCGCTGGGTAATGCGTTTGATCGCGCCGCCTTTACCGGCAGAGTCACGGCCTTCGAATATTACTACGATACGCTCACCGCGATCAACCACCCAATCTTGTAATTTAATCAGCTCACGTTGCAAGCGTACCAGCTCTTGGAAATACATACGGCGATCAAGCCGGTCTTGCTCGGTCATCTCAAAGCCATCAAAACGAAAATCGCGTATATAATCATCTACTTCGTTTTCAAGCTCTTCATCATAAGTATCGATTAAATCTTCATGCATTTTGCGGCGCAGCTCATCATTAAAAATTTCTTTATCCATCCGCTCAATGAAGTTACTTTGTTCAGCTGAGCTGAGCTCGCTACGTTCTTGCGGCGTTAGAGATTTTGGGTCAATTGTTGAAGGTATCCTCGCCATAGTACACTCCTTATGAGTCAGTTCAGATTCATTTGTTATTGTTGCTACTTACTTTAGCACATCTAATCTTGAGCCTAAAAATCTAATCTTCAGTCAAAACAAGCTATAGTCAATCTAATTCAAAAACGGCACGTTGCTACAAGCGTAGTCCTTTTATAGCGTAGTCCTTTTATTTTGGATCGGCTATATGCTTTATGATTTATTATTCATTCTATCAATTATTTCTATTTCTTTATGAGAACAATCCTAATTAATAGTCAAAAAATTACCCTCTAATCAATCGATTAAAGGGTAATTTTTATAACTCAATCAGATAAAAACTAGATGCTATTACTTCTCTAAGATGCAAGTCACGCCTTGGCCACCAGCGGTACAAATAGAGATAAGGGCACGACCTGAGCCTTTTTGATCCAGTAATTTAGCAGCAGTGGCTAAAATACGACCGCCAGTTGCGGCAAATGGATGTCCGGCAGCGAGTGATGAGCCATTCACGTTTAGCTTGCTACGGTCAATAGAGCCTAATGGCGCATCAAGTCCCAAGCGCTCTTGGCAGAAAGTGTCATCTTCCCAAGCGGTTAGTGTTGATAACACTTGTGAGGCAAACGCTTCATGAATCTCATAAAAATCGAAGTCTTGTAAACTAAGACCCGCACGCTCAAGCATACGCGGTACCGCGTAAGCTGGGGCCATCAGTAAGCCTTCTTTATTACCAGATTTACCAATAAAGTCAACAGCGGCCGTTTCTTGATGCACGATATAAGCAAGAGGCTTAAGGCCGTGCGCTTCTGCCCATTCATCATTAGCCAATAGCACACACGAAGCACCATCCGTTAATGGGGTAGAGTTAGCCGCAGTCATGGTTGGATTGGCATTCTTTTTACCAAACACCGGCTTGAGTTTACCCAGCTTCTCAAGGGTAGAATCTGGACGCAAATTATTGTCTCGAGTCAGGCCTTTATAGGGCGTGATTAGATCATCAAAGAAGCCTTCATCATAGGCACGTGCTAAGTTTTTATGGCTATTAAACGCCAGCTCATCTTGATCTTCACGGCTGACATTCCATTCAAGCGCAGTGATTGCTTGATGATCGCCCATTGATAGCCCCGTACGTGGCTCACCATTTTGTGGAGAATCGATTAAGTCTTTTGGATTAAGGCCCATCAGTGCTTGCAAACGTTGCTTATTATTTTTAGCAGCGCCTAGCTTAATAATGACTTTACGTAGACCGTCGCCGATAGCGATAGGGGCATCTGATGTGGTGTCAACGCCGCCAGTAATGGCTGAATCAATGATGCCAAGCGCAATTTTATTAGCAGAGGCAAACGTTGCTTGTAGACCGGTGCCGCAAGCTTGTGAGATGTCATAAGTCGGGGTATGCGGATCTAGAGCGGTATTGAGTGCCGACTCACGGGTTAAGTTGATGTCGCGGCTTAGCTTCATTACTGCACCAGCGACGACTTCGCCCAGTTGCTCGTCTTGCAAATTATAGCGTTCAATCAGACCATTAAGCGCGGCAGTAAGCATATCAATATTGCTAGCATCGGCATACGGGCCGTTTGAGCGAGCAAATGGAATACGGTTGCCACCTAAAATAGCGACGCGATGCTGGCCTGAAACGAGTTTGGTACTACTGGTCTTTTTAGCTGCGGTACGCGTTTTTTTGACTGCGGCTTTGTCGGATTTTTTATCACTGTTGCTTTTATCAGTGCTAGATTTTTTGGGGTCAGCCTCTTTTTCTGCTGATTTTTCGTTACCTTTTCCAGTTGATTTTGTAGCTGTATTTGAGTTAGCAGTGGTATCAAAAACGTTCATATCGTCAGCGTCATCTTTTTCAGTAACGTTGTTTTCTTTAGCATCGTTATCGAGGTCAGCAGCTTGTGAATTGGCAGTAGTATTTAATTCATTGAGCTCTTTAAGTTCATTAGACTCATCAATTAAGTCCTCTTTAAGCTTGGCTTTTTTCTGCGCTTGTTCTTCAGTTTGACTGTCTGTTTTATCACCATCCACTAATTCGCCCTCAGTATCGACAATATCAGTTGCCTGTTTGAGCTCAGCGATAGAGTCATAATACCCATTGCTCTCTTTATCGTTGTTCTTAGTTTGGTTACTAGTGTTTTTATTGTCAGTTACTGTGTTGTTCTTTTTGACAACAGTGCTTTCAATGACAGGGCTATTCTTTTCGTTAGTCATAAAATTGTCCTTAAAATATATAGATGAAAATGTAATAGGAAAACAGCTGCGATAAGTAAAACATGCTATTAATATATAAGATGGTAGCTGTTTATGATAATAACTTTTACCGTGTTATTGTATGTCTTTAGCAAGTCAGGTAACGGTTACTTACTTTTGGATAGAGTTTCAGTACACAAACAGGTTGGTAACGATTGTTGACATTGAATCAGAGTATATTCGATAATATATTGTTATCAATACGTAAAGTAATTATAACTTATAGGTTTTATCTTAACATAAGCGTTAATTTTTTAAATATAGAGAAGGTAACTGTCTGGTCTATAGATTGTTGTGGGCTACTGGTTTGTCGACAGATCTTTATAGAGATTACTGGATTTTGGACTTGTTTACGACGGGCGTGTATAGTTAAGACAGTTTTATAGCTATTTATTAAATACCAATAACTTTTAATAATTATAATGGTTATGAGTCTTTATACATAAGCTCCTATAATAAGTGCCTATATTAAATAATAAGTGCCTATGTTAAGCGCTTAAGCGCACTGTTGGGCACGTTGTTAGGCGCATTATATTTTTTGTTTACCCTTATTTAATTTAACCGCTAACTACAGGAATATGTTATGTCAGACCGTTATGGTGATTTTGTTCAGTCTTCTCTTGGCAAAAAAGTTGCGAAAAACTTAGGTTTACCCTTACCAGTAAATCTTGATCGTTTCGAAAGTGGTCAGCGTCTGGTTCGAGGCAGCGTACTCGTTGGTTCAGCCACGGGTGACGATAAGCGTATCAGTGAATCAGTAGCTCGTATTTTTTCGGATCTACATGCAGAAGTATTCGTTAATAGCTCTGATAGCATCAAGGACGCTCTCGCCGATGCGGATATTGAAGCAAAAGCCAACACTGGCGGCGATGATAAGTTCAAAGTATTATTATTTGATGCCAGCAATATCAGTAACGCTGATGAGCTTAAACAGGTTTATGAGTTCTTTCACACGGTTGCACGCCGCGTTGAGAGATCAGGTCGCGTCATCATTATCGGTCGTCCGCCTGAAGCTATTGATGATATCGAAAATGCACTTGCCCAGCGTGCCCTTGAAGGCTTTGTGAAGTCTGTCGGTAAAGAATTTAAACGCGGTATTACGGCGCAGCTTATCTATGTCGCTGAAGGCGCTGAGCAAAACCTTGACTCAACGCTACGCTTCTTTACTTCAGCGCGCTCAGCTTATGTCTCAGGACAAGTGGTACGTGTTGGTAAGGGCAAGACCTTTGATGTCGATTGGACGCAGCCGCTAGGTGGAAAAACCATGCTGGTCACTGGCGCAAGCCGCGGTATTGGTGAAGCAATTGCCCGGTTGTTGGCTCGTGAAGGCGCTCATGTGATTTGTCTGGATGTTCCGCAGCAGCAAGCTGACTTACAAAAAGTGGCTAGTGAGATTAGTGGCTCAGCATTGATGCTCGACATCACTAATGAGGATGCTGGCGAAGAAATAGCGGATGCTGCTGAAAAACGTGGTGGTCTTGACGCTGTTATTCACAATGCTGGCGTGACTCGTGATAAGACGCTCGCTAACATGGATGAGAAAAAGTGGGATATGGTCATCAATATCAACCTTGCTAGTATTGCTAAGCTTAATCATTACATGCTTGCCAATGATGTTTTAAAAGATGACGCGCGTATTGTTTGTGTGTCGTCAATCTCAGGAATTGCCGGAAACCCTGGCCAGACCAACTATGCGACCTCTAAAGCAGGGGTTATTGGACTGGTCGATGCGACGGCTAAACAGTTAGAAAACAATGCAAAAGGTATGACCATTAATGCGGTGGCGCCAGGCTTCATCGAAACGCAAATGACCGAAGCGATTCCATTTGCGATTCGCGAAGCTGGTCGCCGTATGAATTCAATGAGCCAAGGGGGATTGCCGGTAGATGTTGCCGAAACGATTGCATGGTTTGCTTCACCTGCTTCGGGTGGACTAAACGGCAATACTATCCGCGTTTGCGGTCAAAGCTTATTGGGTGCTTAATTGTCATTTATCTGTAACCATGAGCTCGAAATAGCTAGATATTATCAACACATAATGAGTTGTATTTATAATATATAAATAATTCTAAATATTTGATTTTAATAGTTATTTTTAATTCAGCTCACATATGCTTACGAAAAAATTACTAATAAATTGTAATAAAGCTGCCCAAGGGTGGCTTTTTTATGATAAAAACACAGGCCTAACAAGCTAAATTAGCGGTTGTCGTTTTTATATTCGCTTATTTTTGTATTCGCTTATACCGTTGATTGGACTTATCGTGTTATCCATCGTTTAATAAAATGCTGTAATATAGCCACTCAATAGCCCATGGATGCGCTAAGAAAATTTGCTCAAGCCTCACTTAGGATAGATTTATGTCAGATAAACACTATGATGCGTTGCCAAAAACGCATACCACCTACGCCAATATTATCAAAAGCTTATTGCCTATTGGTGATAACGCTAAAGTCGGTAAAGATGAGTTGCCACAAGCGACTTACTATGTGGACGATCTGCACATTGATCAGAGTAACCTCCAAGATTACCGTAAAATATGCGGTTTTGCTGATGATGGAAAAGTGCCTGTCACCTACTTCTCGGTGCTGTCACAGGCGCTGCAAATGAACATGATGGTCAAAGAACCGTTCCCCTTTGCAATGTTAGGTCTAGTACATGTGGACAATAGCGTCACACAGTATCGTCCTATTGGTGAGCGTGAGACCGTTGCGATGTCGGTGACGTTTGATAATTTACGCGATCACGCCCAAGGTCAGCAGTTTGATTTTGTCACGACTATCAAGTCACATGAAAAGGTGATTTGGCAAGGGACATCGACCTATTTGTCACGCAGCAAAAAACCTGACAGCAGCGTGAGCACCAAAAGTGCACCGCGTCCGGTGACTGTCAAGCCGATGGTAGATGAAGAAGGGGTGCATAGCATCTTTGAAGTGCCTGAAGATATTGGTCGTCGTTATGCCTTTGTTTCTGGTGATTTTAATCTTATTCATTTACATCCCTTATCAGCGCGCGCGTTTGGGTTTCCTAAAGCTATTGCGCATGGTATGTGGTCAAAGGCTAAGTGTTTGGCGATGATGGGCGAGTTACCGGATGCTTGTACGGTTGAAGTGTCATTTAAATTACCTATTTTCTTGCCAGCAGAAGTGGAGCTAATCGCTGAGCCGGTAACGGAACTTGAGAACGTAGAAGACAGCTGTAATTTTGGTTTATATAGCGCTAAAAATGATAAACCGCATCTTGCAGGTGTTATTAAGCTGCTTGATGAAGATGAGTAGGCACCGATATAAATACTAATATAGATACTAATATGAGTATTTATATTGGTATCTATAACTGTCAACCTTTACTTAACCACCCTATTTAACTACCAAAATTATGACCATGACTTCACACAAAGATTCTACCAGCCTCCAAAGTTCTACCAGCACAACTGTCCCTAATAGCTTATCAGCTCCAGCGTCTACTACTGATCAAGTAGCCGCTAGCAATACTGCTTCTGATGCTGATAAGATAGAGCACAGCAAGGATATCGATGCTGATAATGGTATTGACCTTGCGGCCGTTCTTGAGCCTTATTTTCGTCCTGATGAACAAACTATTGTATGTGGTGCGCTCGATAATGACAAAGTTACCGCTTTGGCGAATGCCGGGGTTGAATTAGTGATTAACTTGCAGCCTGATGATGAGCTAAACTTTGACGAGGCCGCTGCTGTTGAGCAAGCTGGCATGTACTATCAGCAGTTGCCAATAAGCGGCACTAATGATTTGAAGCAGCTAAAAATATTAGCATTTGATAGTGTTTTGCGCCAATATCATGGCAAAAAAGTAGCTATGCACTGCGGAACTGGTAATCGCGTTGGAGCAGCTATGGCACTACGAGCAGGCTGGCTACGTGGGCGCAAGATGGAAACTGCAATGGAGCGTGGACGTAGTCATGGTCTGACGATGCCACAGCTGACACAAGAAGTTCATAACCGTTTGTTAGTGCCACGCTAAGTAGTTAGATATATATTAGGTATGCAGCAGTTATATTGATCTAGGGAACGATAAAAATATAGTTTTTTTTAAAAATAACAGGCGACCAGTAGGTGGCCTTTTTTTATATCAGCAGGGCCTAGTTTTAGGATTTTATTCTAAGGCTTTCACTATTCTAATCAGCACTAGCAATTAGATAAATAATAAATAAGAGGCAGTCATGACAGACCGCAATAAAACCAATCGTCCTAAAAATAACGGTCATAAGGACAGCACTGCGATCAATCCTAAAATTCAGCAACGCATGCAACAGCTATTAACAGATTTGCAGCTTGATGATGCGCCAGCTGGTGGCTCATTGGTGATTTATCAAGCCGGTAAATGTATCGCGCAGGCCAGTGTTGGCATGGCGCAGGCAGAGTTACCGTGGCGGCTTGATACCTTGTCTCTAAACTTCTCTACCGGTAAAGGGGTGCTGGCAACATTAGTGCATGTTTTAGTGTCACAGCAGCTGTTAGATTATGATCTGCCGATTGCCAAATATTGGCCGATATTTGCTGCTAATGGCAAAGCAGATATCACTTTGCGCGCGGTTATGTCGCATCAAGCCAATCTATTTGCGATTACTACTATTGATGCTGATAGTGAGACATTACTTGATTGGGATGAAATGGTCGCTAAAGTCGCGGGTATGCCGAGGACTCAGCCCGATAATGCTGGGGAATATAATAGCGACTCGTATGCCAGTGGCTCATATACCAGTGCTTATAGCGCCTTGGTTTATGGCTGGATATTGGGCGGTTTGATAGAGGCAGTTACGAATATGTCGCTTGCCGCAGCGCTACGTCATTATCTAACTGAGCCATTAGGTATTGCTGATAGCTGCTACTTTGGTGTGCCCGCTGATAAAGTAGATGATGTGGCAAAATTGGTTAAAAACTTTCATGCGAAAAAGCAAGACAGCCCGCAACACCGTAGCAAACGTCATAAACCTGTTCTAAAAGCTGAATCTGCGCAGACGCTCAGTACTTATGCCAAGCTGACCAGTTATAACTGCTGGCAACAGCAAGCAATGAGCCGCAAGATAGCACCGGTAGAAGCCAAGCTAAATACAACGCAAATAAACCGTCTGTACTTTGATCATAACCAGCTCAATTTAAAAAACTATAAAGCAGCATTAATTCCTAATGGTCAGCAGGCCATTGACTATTATAGACCGCAGACCTTACAAGCGGTCTTACCAGCCGCTAATGGTGTTGCTTCTGCACAAGCACTGGCTACTGTCTACGCGATGCTGGCAAATGGTGGCAAGTGGCAGGGGAGGACACTCATTGACAGCGCAACATTTTCGCAGTTATCCGCGCCACAAGTCACAGGTATGGACGCCGTCATGCCAAGTAATATGGACTGGCGCTTGGGTTACCATCGTCTCTTTCACCTTTGCCAAGATGAGCGTCAGGTACAGGGAATCAATACCAGTGAGCCAGAAGGGTTTGGGCATATGGGCTACAACGGTTCAGTAGCTTGGTGTGATCCAGCGCGACAACTGTCATTCGCTTTTGTGCACAATTTTGACGTCACTATGCTTAATGATATCCGACAGTTTGCGCTGACGGAAGCCTTGCTGAAAGTGATAGATACAGAGACGCTCGATTGATGACAGACATTAATCGTGCGCCTTTTTTGGTGTCATTTTCAATAGCCATGGTGCACTTAAACCATGGACGAAAATAGATGCCAAAATCACGATAGAGCACACCACCCACAATTTAATCGCATCCTCTTCGCCAAAAAATCCTTGATTGAGTGCATAAGATAAATAATACAAAGTCCCAATACCGCGGATGCCTAGAGCAGAAATAGCGTATTTCTCGGTATGGTGCATATTAAGCCCTGATAGCGCGAAGATACCGCCAACTGGACGTATTAGTAATAAAAACGTAAAGCTAATGATATAGACTCGCCACGTTAGCTCGACTCCAGATTGTAAGCCTTGACCAATAAACATGCCGAAAGTTACTAGTACTAATGACATCAGCAGCCCTTCTGACTGTTCAGCGAAATCATGCAATTTTTGATGATAAGTATGCTCACACTCCGAACGACGGAACGTAAACGCGGCGACAAACACCGCAATAAAACCATAGCTGTGCACCAATTCGGCCAGTCCGTAAGCCAGAAACGTCAGCGCAATCACCACGTAACCTTGAGAGATGGTGGTCTCGTTCGTGTGTTTTGAAAATACTATTTTCGCTAGGATTTTACCGACAATGATGCCCGCCACTACCCCTGCACCAATTTTCCACAGTACATCATGGGTAAACCACGACCATAACATCTCGCCATCAAAGCGCTTTCCTTCGCTGTAGGCTTCTGCTATTTTTATCGCCAGATAAACAAAGGGAAAAGCTAAGCCATCATTTAGTCCTGCCTCTGAAGTTAAAGTGAAGCGCGGCGTATCCTCACTGCCGGTATTAGGTGGCCCTACTTGAATGCTGGAGGCCAGCACTGGATCGGTAGGCGCAAGTACCGCACCTAACAAAATCGCGGCGCCCATGCTGAGACCAAACGCGTAGTAGCCCAAAAATGCCATCGCGAAAATACCAATTGGCATAGTGATGAGCAATAGCCGTACGGTTGGTCGCCATAATCGCCAAGATAATGGCGTATCAATCTTGATACCGGCACCGACTAGGGAGACTAACACCACAATCTCGGTGAGCTTTTCGATAATCATACCATTTTTAAGTGGATCTAAAAAAGTTAGTGTTATCCAGAAATAGCCTACTATAATCCCTAAAGTTACTTGTAACATGGGCAAGGAAATAGGGGCACGCTTAAATACAATAGGGAATAGTGCGCCAAATAAGAATGCGATACCGCAGATTAATAAAAATAAATTGTAGTTTTCAGCCATAAGGTTTGTGCACACGGGTATGTGAATTTTAATGGGAACAAGCGCTTAGAACAGCGTTTGTTAAGACTTATAGTCAACTCCTAATAAGCCACTTATCATGACAATAAAATAGGTATATTTCCGCAAAAAATAGTTATCAAATCGCCAGCTACGTTGTTTTTTGGTGAAAAAAAAGCCTGCTCAAGGCAGACTTCTTATTTATTTAGCATTCAGATCCAATAAAATGACCGTTATAACAAAATTATCCTAACGCTCGACTTGAGTCACATCGCGCACCGCACCGGTATCAGCGCTGGTAGTCATGGCGGCATAGGCACGTAAGGCAGGTGAAACATGACGCTGGCGATGAGTAGGCTTCCAGGCATCACGTCCACGACTTTCCATCTCTTCGCGGCGCGCGGCTATATCAGCATCACTTACTTGCATGTTAATGGTACGGTTAGGAATGTCTATATGGATGATGTCGCCCTCGTGAACCAGACCAATCGCGCCGCCTTCAGCCGCTTCAGGGCTAGAATGGCCAATGGATAGGCCTGAGGTACCACCAGAGAAACGACCATCAGTGAATAGCGCGCAGGCTTTACCGAGGCCTTTAGCCTTCAGATAAGTAGTCGGGTAGAGCATTTCTTGCATACCCGGACCGCCTTTTGGGCCCTCATAACGGACGATAACCACGTCACCGGCCACAATACTATTGGCTAACACGGCCGCTACCGCGTCGTCTTGGGATTCAAATATACGCGCGCGTCCGGTGAAGACTAAAATGCTTTCATCGACACCGGCAGTTTTGACCACACAGCCACGCTCCGCGATATTACCGTAAAGGACTGCAAGACCACCATCTGCGGTATAAGCATGCTGGGCACTACGAATACAACCTGACTCACGGTTAACATCGAGGTTCGACCATTCTTTTGATTGTGAGAAGGCTTCAGTGGTACGGACGCCGCCTGGTGCTGCGATATATCGCGCCCGCGCCTCGGTATTGTCAGGATTCATAATATCCCATTTATCAATAGCAGCTTTCAAAGTTGGACTATGAACCGTCGGCAAATCAGTTTTGAGCAAGTTGATACGGTCAAGCTCGGCCAATAGCGCAAAGACACCGCCAGCGCGATGTACATCTTCCATATGATACTTTTGCGAGGCAGGGGCAACCTTAGCCAGACAAGGTACATTGCGACTTAAACGGTCAATATCAGGCATCTTAAAGTCGACTTCTGCTTCATTAGCGGCGGCAAGCAGATGCAAAATAGTATTGGTCGAGCCGCCCATGGTTATATCTAAGGTCATCGCATTTTCAAAGGCCGCTTTAGTAGCGATTGAGCGCGGTAGGACTGAATCATCATCTTGCTCATAGCGACGTTTGGCAAGCGACACAATAGTACGTCCCGCTTCTAAGAACAGCTCGCGACGTAGTGAGTGAGTCGCCAACAGCGAGCCATTACCCGGTAATGCCAATCCTAATGCTTCGGTCAAGCAGTTCATAGAGTTGGCAGTGAACATACCAGAGCATGAACCACAAGTGGGACAGGCTGAGACTTCAATAGCGGCGACATCTTCATCACTGATACTCTCATCTGCCGCATCCATCATTGCATCAACAAGGTCAAGCTTACGAATGGTACTGCCATCACTGTCTTCATTATTATGACTTTTTCCGACCGTACTGGCGAGAACTTTACCCGCTTCCATTGGGCCGCCCGAGATAAAGATGGTAGGAATATTAAGACGCATGGCGGCCATTAACATACCGGGGGTGATTTTATCGCAGTTAGAGATACAAACTAGGGCATCCGCGCAATGGGCATTGACCATATATTCCACAGAGTCAGCAATCAAGTCTCGGCTGGGCAAGGAGTACAGCATACCGCTATGTCCCATAGCAATACCGTCATCGACCGCAATGGTATTAAACTCTTTCGCAATGCCACCAACACTCTCAATCTCGCGCGCGACCAGTTGTCCTAAGTCTTTAAGATGCACATGACCGGGCACAAACTGGGTGAATGAGTTAGCAATCGCAATAATAGGTTTGCCAAAGTCACCATCAGTCATGCCTGTGGCGCGCCATAGTGCTCGCGCACCTGCCATATTACGACCGCCAGTAGAGGTTTTTGAGAGATAATCCATACAATGTTCCTTACAGTTAGGCGAGGTGTATTAAAACTTTCACCTTCAGATGTGACGTTGATAGTGTGCTTCTTATAGAGAGTGAGTACTAGTGAATAATACTAAGTCGTTACCATACCATTAGATATAGATAACTGAAAATAATCAGCCGATAACTATAAAGCACTTAAGTATAAAACCCTACTCAAGACGTTCTAAAATCGCTGTTTCAAACCAAGGCAGTTCGGCTTTATCAGCCTCTAGTTTGGCAATGACGGCTAATGCATGAGTCGCTGGCAAGAACTGATAATCAGAGCTGGGCTCAATAGTAAATAACTGCTCATTGCCTTCGGCTTGCTCATCAATACTGATTAGCGTCTGTTTGTCATTTTTGTGCAGCACATCAATACGACCAAAAAACTGCCAGTCTTTAAAAGCCGCAGTGACCGCTTCTTCTGCGCCTTGGGTATAAAGCTGTTGGGTGCTTTTGCCAGTATTGGTCCAATGTAGACGTACCGCTAATTGCAATGCTTCGCTAAACACTACCAATGAGCCAATAACTTTTACATGCCAAGGGCTTGCCAATAAGTCGCCTGTAATGCCAATAATTTTGGCAGCGGCAGCGGCGGTCATTGGGGTGTTAAATTGTGCGAGTAACGCTGGTGTTAACGGATGTGCCTCTTTAACACTGTCATCCAAACTATCGTAGTGATATAAAAATAGCATCGGTAATTCTTGGGTCACCGTTCTCTTACTGATTTTACAATTATGAATGCGCCAGCTAATAGCAGGATCTGTCAATGTCTGCGCCAATATAATAGCGTTGGGATCGATAGTTTTGCTATTGCTACTGTCGACAGCAGGTTTTTGCGGCTCACTACTAGAGGTAGCCGTTTTTATAGCATTAGGTGGTTCTATATAAGTGTCAGTATTTTCTGATAATTGAGTGGGCAAGGCAGTCAAATCCGTAAACGTAACGTTAGAAACATAGGGTATTAATATAACATTTAAACCACGCTACTCGCTAATAAATTAATGCGCTCAAAATATGAGCATTGTTATTGATAATATGAGATTCATTATTTGTAGCGTTTGAATGAAAATTTTTAGTAGTCAACTTACTTCGTTGTCTCAGCAACTTGTACTGTCAGCGGATTTCGTCCACTATATTGTAGACACCGTACTTAACAGCAATAACTGTCAAATGCTATTATCAAATAGCCAAATTATCAAAACTTAAGGAATAAAATAATGAGTCAAGCCAATCAACAAATCACTTATGATGATAACAACATTTTTGCCAAAATGCTTAATGGTGATATTCCGTATCATAAGGTATATGAAGATGATAAAACGCTCGCCTTTATGGATATCATGCCACAAGCAGAAGGTCATGTACTGGTCATTACCAAGCAAAAAGCGATTGATTTAGGTGACCTTGAGCCCGAGTATGCCGCTGCGGTATTAATGACGGCCAAAAAAATCATGCAAGCGCAGCGCCAAGTGTTTGAGCGTGAGGGCATTATTCAAATGCAACTCAATGGCGCACAATCAGGACAAACCGTTTTTCATTATCATGTGCATCTTATTCCGAGCAGTATTCATGAGCTGGGACGTCACGCAGTTACGCAAGCGGATCATGAAGTGCTTGCTGATACCGCTAGAAAACTTGCTGCTGTGATTGCTGCTTAATTATACGTTGTTTGGTTCATTAATCACTTAAATTATGAATATGATGATTGATATTTAGATTTAAAGTCATTGTTTTTCAAATCGATAAAGAGGCAGCTAGCAAGTTGCCTTTTTTATTGCTTGGTAATATTCCTGTAATGAACGTTAAAATAATGTTACAAGATAGCGATAATTCTGGGGTTTATAGAGGGTTTGTGGTAAACATTACCCTTATTTGGGCACTTGCTTGCCCTATTTTTTGACTTTTCCTGTTGTGAGGATTAGGTTCTTGTGCTGTCAGAAAGACATGCCTATTTTTTCTGAGGGGGTCTCTGGTAAGGGATCGCTTTAAAGGAAACTGCTTTTTTGATACTTTTAAGAGACAGCTGTTATGAAGAATAAGTTACCTCGCTCTACTATTTTATTGCCGGTATTTGTGCCGGCGGCTGTCATCATGCTTCTATTAATGATTGGCACTGCTGTTAACCCTGAAGCGGCTGGCGAGCTATTCAGTACCGTGCTGAATTTTACCACCAATACTTTTGGTTGGTTTTATATGCTGGCCGTGGCACTGTTTTTGATGTTTATTATTGCATTGGCATTTTCGCCTTATGGCAGTATTAAGTTAGGTCCCGATCACGCTGAGGCTGAGTATAAGTTCCTCGAGTGGTTTGCTATGTTGTTTTCGGCAGGTTACGGGATTGCTTTGCTGTTCTTTGGAGTAGCAGAGCCGGTAATGCACTTTGCCAGTCCGCCACTCTCTGATCCACAGACCATCGAGGCTGCCAAAGAAGCGATGCAAATTGCTTATTTCCATTGGGGCTTTCATATTTGGGCCATCTACGGGGTGGTAGGGTTATCACTGGCGTATTTTGCCTTTCGTCATGGTTTGCCGCTGTCGATACGCTCGACGCTATATCCGTTAATCGGTGATAAAATCTATGGTCCTATCGGCCATACCGTCGATGTGTTTGCGATTGTGGGTACCATGTTTGGTATTGCTACCAGCTTAGGTCTGTCGGTATCGCAAATTAACGCGGGCTTAAACTATCTGTTACCAGATCTGATTCCAGTTAACACGACGGTACAGGTCATCGCTATTGCCTTAATTACAGCAGCGGCCTTGGTATCAGTATTAGCGGGGATGGATAAAGGCGTGAAGCGCTTGTCTATCTTAAATATGGTGTTGGCAACTGCACTGATGTTTTTCGTATTTATCGTCGGTCCGACCATATTTATTCTCAATGCCTTTATGGAAAATACCGGCAGCTACTTGGGTAATATTGTTGAGCGTACCTTTAGTTTGCAAGCTTATGAAAGCAGCGATTGGATGGGCAGTTGGACGTTGTTTATTTTTGCATGGACGATTGCCTGGGCACCATTTGTTGGTCTGTTTATTGCCAAAATTAGCCGTGGTCGTACCATCCGTGAATTTGTGTTTGGGGTGATGCTGGTACCTACCTTCTTTACCTTCTTTTGGTTTTCGGTATTCGGTGATACCGCCCTGCATATGATTATGGTAGATGGTTATACCTCCTTAATCGCTGATGTACAAAATAACCAAGCGATTGCGTTATTTAAACTATTAGAAAAACTACCCTTTACTGAGTTTGTCTCTTCATTAACCATTTTATTGATTATTACCTTTTTTGTGACTTCATCAGATTCAGGTTCACTGGTCATTGATTCATTAGCCGCTGGTGGTCATAGTGATACGCCATGGTGGCAGCGGACGTTTTGGGTAGTGACTGAAGGGGCGGTGGCATCAGTGTTACTGCTTGCCGGTGGCCTGACTGCATTGCAAACAGCCGCTATTGTCAGTGCCTTACCCTTTGCAATTATTATATTAATCTCGATGTTTGGGATGTGGCGTGCGTTACGGATTGAGGGACATCGTAACCAGAGCCTTGGCAATGATAATAGAATACCACCGCATCTACTCAAACCCTCGGCATGGCGCGAGCGTATTGACTATATGACTGATAAGCCCACTAGTGATAAAGTCTTAAGCTATATCAAAGAGGTGATTATGCCCTCAATGATAGAAGTGTCGACTAAGTTTTCGGAAACCGGCTGGACGACTCATGTCAATTACGATGCGGTCAATAATCGCGCCGTCCTTGAGTTACAACGTGGTGATGATGTCGAGTTTTGGTATGAAGTGCGTTTATCTGAACATGATGCACCAGATTACTACACGGAGGATAAAGCTGATGAATTGCCACAAGAGCATGATCATCGTGCTGAAGTCTATCTACGCCGCGGTGGTCAGACCTATGACTTATATGGTTATCAGTCCGAGGCAGTCATCAATGATATTATTGATCAGTTTGAGAAGTATTTACACTTCATAAATGTCTCACCAGATACTTTACCGTGGCGTATGCAAGAGCATGATGACGATATTACGCTAGAACAGGGCAGTGTGTTTGATAAATAAATATAGCCAATATTAAGTAAAATGGATAAGTATATGGTTTCTTATAGCTGGTAAAAATTTTTCTAGCTTGCTGTGTGACTACGTCACTCCAGAGGCTTCGAAAATTTCTTCCAGCCATACTACATCTTTTCTAAATTAGCTTAAATATATCAAGGTTAAAACTTGCAATATACGTACGAATGCTTAGAATAACGGCTTGTTTTCATTGCAAATCAAGCCGTTTTTTATGTTTATAGATATTTCAAATACTTCTGTTTCGCAAGTAAAAAATAATAGTGACCATCCTTTATTGCAGCCGCTAAAAATTGGCGGCTTGACAGTCGAAAACCGTCTCATAGTTGCCCCGATGGCAGGGGTTCGGAGTTTATCAAGCTAGTTGTCACCATAAGCCGGTTTAAGCGGCTTTTAATTTATCCTGTTTCTGCTCTTTTACTGGGTTCAATGTCGTCGGCCCAACTGGTGAGCAGTTTCTAACCTCTTTTGAGCCCCAACGTATAGGGTTTTCAGCTTTAGCGAGATCCATCGTCATCTTACGCTGAGCTAATATCTCAACATCTTCACCCGTGTGGCGCTGATTGGGGGTCACAAAGCGAAGCTGACTGTGCTTATGCTCATAATTATACCAGCGAGTGAATGTAAGTACCCATCGTCTTGCATCATTCAGGCTTTCAAAGCCTTGTGTTGGCCAATTAGGGCGATACTTACAGGTTTTAAACAGCGACTCTGCAAACGGATTATCATTACTTACCCTCGGTCTACTATAAGAAGTAACCACACCAAGCTCATACGCTTTCATACGCATGGTTTGTGCTTTCATGGGTGCGCCATTGTCTGAGTGTAATACCACACCCGTGTGTAGCGCATTTTCACTGATTAACGTACGCTGTAGCAGCTCGGCTGCCAGTGTTCCTGACTCGTGATCATGCACTTCCCAACCGACAATCTTACGGCTATACACATCCTCAATCATGTACAGATAATAAAACTGCCCGCGAACAGGGCTTGGCAAATAAGTGATGTCCCAGCAGAACACTTGGCAGGGTCCTGTCGCCGTGAAGGTCTTTGGTGCCTTTGATACTCGAGGGGCAAGACTGCGACCTCGATGATTGAGTTGTTGGTGTTGCTTAAGTACCCGGTAAAAAGTGGACTCTGAACCATAATACAACCCCTCATCAAGCAGTGTCGGTACAATCTGGGTGGGCGGCAAGCTTGCAAAGCGTGGCAGGTTACACACGGCAATGATCGCGGCTTGCTCAGACGCGCTTAGCTTGTTCTTCGGTACGGGACGTATGGCATCTAATCGCTTGTCCCAGCTCACCTGACCCGCGCGGTACCAGCGCCGATAGGTACGTAAGCTAATTCCAACCTCTTCACAGGCAAGGTTAATTCTAGCACCTGACTGATTCGCGTCTTGTATCCACGCTAGATATTGTTTGCGCTCTGGCAGCAAGGTCAGTCGTCCTCGTGCTCCTCCCAAAACGCATCCAACTTTTTTCTGAGCACCAGTAAAGCGGCGGTTTCAGCCAACGCTTTCTCTTTTCGGGCAAGCTCGCGTTGTAGCTGTTTGATGTGTTTGCGATCCGTCTGCTGTTGACGCTTATCTTTAAGGCTTTGTTGTTTGCTGCTACTAAAGCCTTTTAGGGCGTCGCTACGCCACGCTTTGATTTGTTCGCTATAGAGTCCTTTACGGCGGCAGTATTCACTGAGTTCGGCTTCGCTTAGACTGCCGGTTTCAATGACGGTGGCAAGTTTGGTCGCGCTTGACCAGTCATTGGGGGTTCTCTTGTTTCCAGGCATGGGCTGACCTTGTTGTCGGGCTTGGTTGCGCCAATTATACAAAGTTTGTAGCCCAATGCCTTCATTTCTTGAGACTTCGGCGATGGATAGGTTCAAGGGTGGTTGTAGTTTGTTTAATATCGCCTGTTTACGTTCTTCACTATAGCGTGGCATGATGAGTCCTTGATGCCCCCATTTGGATTGTTTTTTTAGGGGTGACAACTATCCTGCCATAGGGGGGGTTACCGACAATCCATTCCGAAAGTTATGCAAATCGTTTGGCGCCGGTCATGCCGTTAGTGAAATGATTATCGCTGATACGGCGCTTTATGCCCGTAAAAAGTCCTTATATCGCGCTAACTTTGATGGCGAGATAGCGCCCATTTCAGCACAAATAGCGGGCGCTGATCCGGATAAACTTGCTGAAGCTGCTCGTTATCAAATCGATAATGGCGCGCAGATTATTGATATTAATATGGGCTGTCCGGCCAAAAAGGTCTGTCGTAAGCTAGCAGGTTCAGCACTACTACAAGACGAAGATTTGGTCGCGCGGCTGCTTGATGCCGCAGTGAATGCGGTCAATGCTCCAGTCACCTTAAAGACGCGATTGGGTTATGAGAATGGCCGCGAAAACATTCTACGCGTTGCCCGCCGCGCCGAACAGGCAGGCATTGCCGCGATTGCCATTCATGGTCGCACTCGTGAGGATATGTATAACGGTGAAGCGCGCTATGAGCTGATACGCGAAGTTAAGGACAGTATCAGTATTCCAGTGATTGCCAATGGTGATATTGACAGTCCGCAAAAAGCCCAGCGCGTTTATGAGCTGACCGGTTGTGATGCAGTGATGATAGGGCGCGCGGCCCAAGGTCAACCGTGGCTATTTCGTGATATTAGACATTTTCTGCAGACGGGTGAGATGTTAGATGCACCCAGTGTCAGCGAAATTAAAGAGATTGTGCTGACTCATCTACAAGAGCTCTACGACTTTTATGGAGAGTATTCTGGCTGCCGAATTGCTCGTAAGCATATTGCATGGTATACCACCGGCATTCCTAATTCTAATGCCTTTCGGCAAGCGATGTATAGTGAGGAAAGTACCGCCGGACAATTTCAAGTGGTTGAGGCTTTCTTGATGAACCATGAGTAACAATAGGGCAGATTTGATAGCGTTCTATTACCGCTTAATAGTCTTTACCTGAAAGCATGACTATATTTGTTTCCCTAATTATTGACAGTATGTTTTTGCTATTCTGAAGTTGCATACACATATCCAACATTAATGGAAATATAATAAATAAAAAGGATTTTTTATAGCGACCCCCTCAAAAACGTTAATCATTAAATAGCAATATGGGTAAATTTTCTTCGGCTACTTATTCTCTAGCGCCTGCGATTAATGTCAGTATTCAATCTATAGGCTATCGTATATTTCCAAGCACCCGTGGTGGGTAAACTACTGATAGAAAACCGAACCTTGCTCAGCGTGCATTCGCCAGAATTCTTCCTGGCGAGTATCACTAGATAGGTTTTTATCAATATCAACATAAAAAACTAATGGTCATATAAATGAGTAGGGCGGTGTGACTGTTTGGTGCTCCATCAGTAGTGACAGCTCCCTAACTTGCATTTATACGGACGCATAATTAAAAGTTTAGCCCAATTGTTACAGCCTTTATTTTAGTATGGTCGGATCGGTGATTTTTTGGTATAAATTTCTTTAACATAAGGCCCGTTTTATAGGAGTAATGGGTGGTTCCTTAGTGAGGACTCGAAGCTTTGGCTGTAGCCCAAGTGATTTCAATGGGTGTAGGCTATTGGATTGCATCAGTGTACATCTGAGTGTACTTAATGAGCTTGGCTTGATGGTTTTTTGACTAGATTATCAGGTATATTTTTGAGTGTGGACGGCATGGTAGGAAGTAAACTGTCGGCTATAGCCCAAGTGTTTACGGTGTTTCTTAATTTTAACTTTGCTCTATACCAACAATAATACCAACATCAGGTTTGAAGATTGGTTAAATCGGCTTGTTTTAGGGTTCGCCATGATGGTGAGGGTATCCCCATTTTTGGGGTGTGAACTTCTTAACTCCCACCAATGATGGTTATCTGCTCAAAAGTAGCTGTTTTCTGAGTTTGGCTCCTACATAAGGAACCAAATTGACAGCCGTACAACTACTGGTTACGGTTCAACCAGTAGTCCTCAACATATTTAAAGAATAGCTTTTGCAATGCATTCATGAACATCCCAAAATCTGCTAATGGTATTGTAATAGTACAATTCTCATCTTTTTTGGTTTTATTGTTATGTCTAGTATCAGAGAAAGCAACTTCAGTATTAAATATAAAACTTACCTTTGCATGTGCAACTGCATTTCTAATATGACTAACATAATCAATTCCTTCAGAATCAGTCGTGTAGTCAGATTCAGTTTTTGCATCATTTTTTATCGTATTAACGACTTCATTTAGTTTATCAAACTCAGATTCAAACCTACTTTTAATCTTTTCTTTTGGGATTACTAACATGGCGTATAGAGCCATGAGCATACTTCCTTGATTGTCAATTCCAATCGTAGTTATACTTTCTTGAACGTATTTATCCTGAAACTCAGCATTCTTATAATAATCACTATTTAAGAAGTCCAAATTTTTCAGCTCTAAAAGAAATGAAACTGTTATATAACTTTGAATAAGTAAATTATCTTCTTGTGTTATGGTCATATCCTGATTCTCCCTGAAAACAGTTAGTTTATTACAAACACTCTAAGGAAAGGTGGGGTAGTTTTATTAATAGTGCTTAAAATCTACCCTGTAAAACTCTATTATCGAACATAAATCTTACCAGTGGCAGCAGCGGAAATTAAGCCAGTGCGACGTTATTAATATTAATGGCTAATTATCGTTCAGTCGCCTACTGGTCATGGATTTATATCTATTTCAGTGTCACAGTTTCTTACGGTATATTCTATTGATAGGGTCTTTTTTTCTTTGAACCTATTCTTGCTCCATAAATGATGAAGTGTACTAACCATGAAAAAATTAGATATGGAGTAAAAAGTATTAAGAATATTCCGAAACCTTCTACGATACGATTCAAAATATAGTCTTCAAAATACGACTCACCTTCCTGTACTATCGCATTGAATGCTACTTCATCTTCTGGATTGACAAACTCTATTCGTCCTTCTGTTAGAAGATAAGGAAGAATATTGCGCATATCCTCATACTCACAGTGAACATCTTTATTTGACCATATGTAACAACTATTTGTTTCTAGCATTTTACTGTCTACTAAACTACTTACATCTAGCATCCCACCATCAATAGTCTCAAAAAAAATCTTCATCGGAATATCAATATCATATAACCCCAAAAGCCTGTCTGTGGGATAAACAAAATACCTCAATTGTTTGTGAAGTTTTTGTCTGGAAGTGTTTATCATTGCAGAGCAATTAGCTTCACTCACACTACATTGTACAAACTGCCCTCTCTCATGAAAAACATCTTGTTGTCCTAAATAAAGACTAAAAGCCAAAGTTGGAACGGCTAAGACTATTGATAACCGAATATACTGTTTTTGATTCAAATCAACCTCGTAGATATTTTTTTAATTTCAAATAATTATGCTAACCCACCTTCTCAAAACCAATCTAACTTTTTGATATTTAAAATAATAAATTAGGATAGTTTTTGGTTTTTTAATCGCATTATCAAATCCCGAGACTAATATAGGACTTTCTGGATTTTCCCTAATTTCTTGAAAGCTTTTCTTATCTAATTTCTTAGCTCTATTATAGAAAGTACCAACGGTATCTTTAATTTGTGTCGCTACAGTTCTTTCGTTACTGGCTAACCCACTAAACGATATAGCGCTGCTGCAAAGTTGACGAGCAATCAATCTAAGTTCTTCCAATTTAGCTGTGTTGTCGTCTTTTAATGGTTTCATCATCTCACTATCTAGATGAACAAGGTTTTCCCTATATTCTTCCAGAAGAACTAAGATTTTTGCGGCCTCATTCGACATTATTTCACTGCGTTTTTGATTTCTCCATTGGTAGAATATAAATAAAGCAATCAATCCTGTGATGAAGGGCGCAATAGCTTTCCAGTCCCAGCTACAAAAATTCATCTATAAATCCTACACCAAGTATAATTTCCATTAGAGTCTCAAATTTATAGTTTTTTAATTATTAGAACTATGATACTTCTCCACTGCCACAGTTCTTAGGTTCTCTACCAAGTCTAACATTAAATCTTTATCTCCCTGTCTGGTTAAGAAAGATAATAGATGGTTAGCTGTATACTCCTTTAAACCACCTACTGCATCATTATCCAAAGCATCTACAAGGAAAGCGCCAAGTATTATTTTTTGCCTCGTTAACTTTTTATCAAGCTTCTGTTTCTCCCTATTTATTTTAAGTTCAAGCTCATTAATCTTCTGCTGTTCTTTTAAATCATTACCACCAAGTAAGCTCATATCATCTCCTTAGATTATCAAATTATTTACTCACCTGACTATAGCAAGTTCGCCAGTATCTAACAATCTACTATGATATAGTTATTTGACGGATGTTTGCGTCCCACTGACTAAGTGCGAGTTTTCGACTTTACAAATGTTTATCCCTAACGGTCACACATTTATAAAATCAAAACATCGGCAGGGGTAAACCCCCACACCCCCAATACTACGAAAATATGTAGTACTAAAAATTAAAAATATGAGTATATAGAAATGGCTATTTTCATCGCATCGACTAAATCCATATCACGAGGTAATGGACAAAGTGCGGTTGCCAGTGCGAGCTATCGCGCTGGTGTTGAGTTAGAAGATAAGCGCTACGATAAGACCCAAGATTACTCAAAACGACATGGGGTGATGAGTGCAGATATTATTTTGCCGTCAGCGTTGGCTGCTGCCAACGCTGCTATTGATCGCAGCGATTTAAGGAACAAAGCAGAGCTTGCCGAGAAAAGAAAAGATGCGCGAGTGGCTAGAGAATGGCTGGTTAATCTACCGCATGAATTGAGTGAGCAAGACCGTAAGGCGCTAGCGCATAAGTTCGCCCAAACCCTAGCCGATCGTTACGGCACGATTGCCGATTGTGCTATTCATCAACCCACACAAAAAGAAGTTGATCGAGGGGCAGACCCTCGCAACTTCCATGCTCATATCTTATTGAGGATTTGCAGGACGAATATGAAAGGACGAGTTATTCTCGTGGAAATAAAGACTTAATGACATGGACAAAGGGTATGAGTATTAAGAAGGAGTATCATCAAGCGTTATATGGTGATATTAAAGTACCTGAGCCTTTAGAGATTGATGTCAAAGTTGTTGTATCCGATAATCAACTTGAGCCTACAACAACTAAGACAGAGACCCCCAAACTACAGCGCTTTTATGCGCCTCGTCCATAAAAGGTTATACGTGTAATAAAATTATGACGGCTTATTTAAACATTCGATAAGCATCACAACCTTTTTGAAAGCCGTTATCGCAAGACTTACCAAACCACTCCGTGGCAGTAACCTTACTTTTGCGAACCCCTTTACCCTCATAGTACATTATTCCCAGAAAAAGCTGAGAGGCAGCATCTCTTTGATTGGCTCCTTTTCTAAACCACTTCGCAGCCTCAGCATAGTCCTGTCGAACACCCTTGCCGTTATAGTACATATATCCGAGTGTGTATTGAGAGCCGGAATTCCCTTGATTAGCAGCCTTTTCATGCCACTTATGTGCTTTAAAATAATCCTGTTTAACATCCTTACTACTATAGTACATATACCCAAGAATAAATTGAGCGCTAGCATCCCCTTGATTAGCGGCTTTTTCATACCACTTCACAGCCTCAGCATAGTTCTGTCTAACACCCTTGCCATCTTGGTATATTACAGCAAGCTTCAATGCCGCCATAAGGTTCTCTTGATTAGCGGCTTTTTCATACCATTCAACTGCTTTAGCGCTATCCTGAAGCACGCCATTACCAAGAAAGTACATTAAGCCTAAAACGTATTGAGCGTTAGAATTGCCTTGATTGGCAGGTCCTTCATACCATCTAAATGCTTTAAAGTAATCCTGTCTAACCCCTTTACCCTCATAATACATCTCTCCAAGCTTCACTTCAGCCTTGGCATTGCCTTGGTTAGCTGCTTTTTGAAACCATTCAAATGCTTTAGTATTATCCTGAGGTACGCCATTGCCTTCTCTATATACAAATCCAAGATTGAGTTGAGCATCAGCATTGCCTTGATTAGCTGCTTTTTCATACCACTCAAACGCTTTTGCATAGTCTTGGCGAATACCTGAACCTTCTTCGTACATAGACCCTAGTATATTTTGAGCCTCAATATGTCCTTGGTTGGCTGATCTTTGAACCAGTTTAAACGCTTTAATATTATCCTGAGGCAACCCCTTGCCAAGGGAGTACGTTAAACCTAGCATGTATTCAGCATCAGCATTGCCTTGATTAGCTGCTTTTTCATACCACTCAAACGCTTTTGCATAGTCTTGGCGAATACCAGTGCCAGAAGAATACATTGCTCCAAGTTTTAATTGAGCGTCAACGTTGCTTTGGTTAGCTGCTTTTTGAAACCTTTCAAATGCTTTAGTATCATCCTGACGAACGCCAGTACCATTAGTAAGCATTGCCTCAAGATTAAACTGAGCTTTAGTGTTGCCTTGGTTAGCTGCTTTTTGAAACCATTCAAATGCTTTGGTATTGTCCTGAGGTGCACCTTCGCCCTTGTAGTACATTACTCCAAGATTATATTGAGCAGAAGCATTACCTTCATGAGCTAACCGTTGGTTTTGGGTAAAGTCCATCGCTATAGCTGATAGAGACAATAACGTTGTTACTAAAAAGGTTATCAATTTGCGTATGACTGAGTTTTGCAGCAGTGACATGGTATGTCTCTATTTATGAATTTGGAAGATTATGAAGTTACTCTCATGTTAGCAGATCTATTTTTTAGCACTCGGCTCGGCGACTTTTTTACCCTTAAAATCATTTGTCATAATCTAATTTATACACTTAAAATGTTATCTAATTGAAAAACCGTCAATTGGATAACGAGATTTAAAAGCAATGTTAGTTAAGCCATGTGGACCACGAGCAGCTAAAATCAATGTAAGACAATATGAAAAATAGTATCTTGCATTAGTTGCATCCAAGGCTCTTTCTCTATACTCAATATCAAATGAGTCTAAATTAGCAGCTTCCTCACATACCAATACAATAAAGTTTGGTTTAGATACTTCTCTATTTAAGATTATTCCATTTCTCAATCCATTTTTAGGTAAAACACCTTCTTTTTCTAGAGTCTTTCCAGAAAACAAAATTAAGCTATGTGACATTTGCTCCCTTTGCTTTGCATTACTATTCTCTAGAATATCACACCATTCAGACATCGATTTTGAGCCAACATCATTAGCATATTTGTACTTCTTCAAAGTAAGCACTATATAAACAACAATACCAGCAACAACTAAACCAATCGACATTTTCTATAATTCCTATATTTTGTGTAAATAAAACCAAGCTAACGCAATTAAGCGTGGACACAGATTGCGTTAGCTTGCTGAATTAAGTTGATTTGTTTTAACGATCATATTGCCTTCTGACATAAGTTCTATTTATCAGTCCCAAAATTCATCGGTGACTTTAAGGTATACCCCAACGGAACCAGTTATTTCACCCTTTAAACCTATTAACAGACCACTTAAAATAGACTGATATAATGGAACCATTTTAAACATACTATCCGTATTATCAAATAGATCCACTACTTTAGTATTTTTTAGCCAAATATCCGCCATAATATCCAAAACATGCTAGCCATTATAATCATAATGACTAATAACCACTTGGCCCAATAAGGGAGGAGCGGTTTTTTATAGCCCAAATTATTTAATTGGCTATCGACCCCACGTTGTAGGCTTTTAAAGTTTTGCTCTTCTGGGGTGGTTTTGACCCGGTTTTTTATTAGTCGCTCAGAGTCTTCTAGAACTTGCTCTCTATCAAAGCTAATTGCTCCGTTAGGAATGCCTTGTTTGCTAGCAATAGTATTTAACTTTTGCTGCTGCTTGACTTTAAGCTCGGTCTCATAAGCATCAATACGTATTTTGGCTGCATCCATGCTGATATTCTCATCAGCAGCCAAGGCCTTAATCGCCATAACTAGATTGTTTTTTTCGATCATCATGATGATCTCTTTTGGCAGTTTGGCGCTGACGGGTTTCGAGTTAGGATCAGAATTAAACATGGTTGTCCTTTATTTTTGTTTCTATTGTCTGCGGGTGTCAAAACGCTATACTTATAATACGGTTTATTATAGCAACTTTATATCGTAACGTTATGACGGCAACTTTACGCCTACAATTTTATGACCGTGCAAATTTCAAGCAAAAAAATACCGCAATCACAGTGATGATGGCGGTAAATGGTTCTTATTGATCATAAAGTATTAATTCATCAAGAGTCAGTGATGACTTACAGGTCTTTCCAGCGTTGGATAGACTCTTTGATGACTTCTTTGGCCTCAGCTACATCACCCCATGATTCGACCACAGTAGTGCCTTTTTTCTTTAAGTCTTTATAGTGGCTAAAGTGAAAATGTAGTTGTTCAATAATTTGCTTTGGTAAATCTTCTAAGCTGTTGTAAGCGTTACCGTTGTTACGATCATCGGCTGGCACGACCACAATTTTATCATCAACTTCGCCATCATCAACAAACTTCATGACACCGATAACTTTGGCTTTTAAGAAAATACCCGTGGTTAATGGCTGCTCAGTAAGGATCAAAGCATCAAGCTCATCACCGTCTTCGTCAAGCGTTTGCGGAATGAAACCATAGTTGCATGGCTTAGCAAAAATCTGTGGGTCAATACGATCAAGCTCGAACACAGCCAGCTCGCGATTCCATTCAATTTTATGACTGCTACCGGTCGGGATTTCAATAACTACGTTGATAATACCGCCATCTACGTCGCCTGCATCTAAAATTTTATTAAAATCTGCCATAAAGGGTTCCTATTTGCTTTTGTTATTAAAGGTTAGAGAGTGGTATGAATATCTATGAAAGCACGGTGAGGTTATGACCGCGCTTAATTTGTACTGACCGCGATTATAACAAGTTTGGTTTAATTTTTCTCGCTATGCTTAAGTCTAAGCGCGCACGATATTATGCAAAATAAGACTCAAGTTATGGCTGCTAATACTGTATATAGAATACGCGACTCTCAACTTAATAGGGGCTATCGTAGGCTGGCGCTTTTAGCCCAGCCAATCGTAACAATTTGCTAAAAACGCTGGGCTAAAGCCACAGCCTACGCCAAAAATTATGGGAGTTGAGAGTGGAGTATAGAATATAAGAAAGAAAACAGTTTCAAAACCGCTATTTTGACGCTATTGGACGCAATTCGATTAGCCCAGCATGACGCTGAGCAACATTGTCAATCAACTTTTGGGTGACTTGCTCATAGCTTAGTTGCTCGGCCCCTTTTTTATTTTTTTTATCCATTGCATCCTTCATGGCGGTAAAGTCAGCGAGTCGTAGCATCTGCATACCGGCATAGCCGCACGGGTTGATGGCGTTAAATGCGGATAAATCACAATCTACGTTCAGCGCGATACCGTGATAGCTAAAGCCATGCTTAATCTTAAAGCCTAGCGAGGCAATTTTACCTAGCATAATGGCACTGTTATTATCAGCAGCAGCAGCTGGTGTTTCAGGTTTATCACCACTATCAATCTTGCTATCAATATTGGACATATCAGCATACGAGCTATTGTATAAATATACGCCTGGCGCATCACGGCGTGCATGGGCGCTTATATTTGTATCAGTATTAGCACTGAAATTAGCACTGGTATTAGCAGATGAGTCTAGTGCACCTGATGATTGATTATTTAGGCAGTCATTGACCACATCCTCGATAGCTTGCTCCGCATGTGTAACTAGATTGCGTACACTCCAACCCAAACTGTGTAAGTCAAACAGCCAATAAATTACCAGTTGCCCGTGTCCGTGCCATGTCACTTGCCCACCCCGATCGGTCTTGATAATAGGGGTGTCAGTATGTTGTAAGATATGTTCTTCTTTGCCTGCTTGCCCTAAGGTGTAGACGTCATTATGGTCGACTATCCATAGCTCATCGGGAGTCCGCAAGCCTTGCTGTTTTTTTAAGGCGATACGTTCTAAGGTACGCTGTAGCATGGCATGATGGGTGGGATTATAATCAGCAGCTATCAGCGATTTACTAATAAGGCTGTCATTAATAAAGTGATCATTAACTTTTCGCTCTGTGTTTGCTATTGAGTTTGGCATTAGGGTCGCCGTATTATGTTTTTAACAGTGATGAAACGGATTGATTACTATCATTGAGTTTAGCAGTTTTTAAACCCATCACTCAAATTTAAATTGAAGCCCAGTAAAGACTGATACTGAAAATATGATTACTAAAGATATGGCTATTAATAAAGCAGTTATTAAAGACCCCTTACTAAAAAGTCGTCATTAAAAAGCTGTCATTCAAAAACGGTTACTAAAAAATGCCCTAATAATAGCCTAGCGACTAAAACTTGGCGGCGTTCATGTATACAAACCCACCAGTTAGCCAAACGTGCTTTTCATTCGCCATTCAATACGCTACATTGAATAGTGATTAATGGATTTATCTCCAGACTTAATGCTTAGGCATCACTACTAAAGTACCTTACGATAAATATAGAGTTTTGTTTTAAGTATACGCGACTCTCAACTTAATAGGGGCTATCGTAGGCTGGCGCTTTTAGCCCAGTCAATCGTAACAATTTGCCAAAAACGCTGGGCTAAAGCCACAGCCTACGCCAAAAATTATGATAGTTGAGAGTGGGGTTTTAAGTATATAATTTTGACTCTAGGACGCATGACAAGGACGACACATGACAGCCAATAACGAAATTAATAGTACTCAAAGCAGCAGCAACCAAAGCAGCGACAATCAAACCACGAGCGATGCTGACCATTCGCTTAGTACCATTACCACTACCGAGCAGCTAAAGGCTCAGTTTTCGCGCTTGCAAGCGCTGAGCCGTACCCAGCCTATAGTTGATTGGGCGACTCGAGAGACTCAATTAGACAATCTAGAAATGATGCTCAGTGACAATCAAAAAGATATCGCTCAAGCCATCAGCGCGGACTTCGGCTATCGTAGCGAGTCAGAAACCCAGTTTGCAGAACTATTCCCAAGCTTTGCCGGTATCAGTCACGCTAAAAAGAACGGTAAAAAATGGATGAGAACTCGGCGTGTAGGCACCTCAGCACTTTATATGCCTGCTCATAACGAAATTCAGCCGCAGCCACTAGGCGTGATAGGTATTATGGTGCCATGGAACTATCCGCTATATCTAGCGATAGGACCGATGATTGATGCGCTAACGGCGGGCAATCGAATTATGATTAAGATGAGCGAGGCTGCGCCCCAATTTGCAGAAGCCTTTGCAGAAGCGGTTGCGCATTACTTTTCACCGGATATGGTGAGTGTGGTGCTGGGTGAAGTCGATATCGCCGAAGCTTTTAGCAAACTGCCCTTTGACCATTTGCTCTATACCGGCTCTACTGAAGTGGGCAAAAAAATCATGGCTGCTGCCGCCCCCAACTTAACGCCAGTTACGCTTGAGCTTGGCGGTAAGTCGCCAGTGATTGTACTGGATGATGCCAACCTTGAAGCTGCGGTCAATCGGGTGATGATGGGTAAAACGCTTAATGCTGGTCAAACCTGTGTCGCGCCTGATTATGTCCTAATTCAGCGCCAGCATCATCAGCGTTTTATTAGCTTAGCAAAAGAGTGGATGCAAGAACACTATCCTAATATTGGCGATAACCCAGACTATAGCCATATCATTAACAACCAACAATTTAAGCGAGTACAAGGCTATCTCGACAGCCTACCAGCTGAGGGCGTACACCCGCTAACCGATGTTGAGTCTAACGTTGAGACACGTTTGATGCCGCCGCTTATCGTGACGGAACCTGACCCAACCAGTAAGCTGATGCAAAATGAGATTTTTGCACCAATTGTACCCTTGATGCATTATGAGACTCTGGATGAGGCCATTGACTTTATTAATGCGCGTCCACGGCCATTGGCGCTATATGTTTTTGGTAAAAATGATCATGACATTGACCAAGTACGTACGCGTACAGTATCAGGCGGTGTCGCTATCAATGAAGTGCTCCTGCATTTGTTACAGCATGACCTACCGTTTGGCGGTGTTGGTGATTCCGGCTTTGGCACCTATCACGGTCAAGCAGGTTTTGAGCGCTTAAGTCACATGAAGCCTGTTTTTGTACAAGCCAAAATTAACGGTATGAATTTGCTCTTGCCGCCTTATGGTGCACTATTTAAAAAAGGCATGGCGCTAATGTTAAAATAAAGCCTGTGGAGTAATCCTTTCTTCCCATTTAAATAGCGCTTATTATGACAGGCGCTATTTTTTTTGATCGCTATTTATCATAAATTGTTATTAAAGTCAGAATTTGTATTTATACACGTACTATCAACTAAAAGTGGTATTTAGTAATTGATAAATAAGTATTTGTTATCAGTCGCATAAATCGCTACACTTCGTAGTAAGGCTAAAGGATAGCAATGATAAGTTTAAATTAACTGTCTACCATAACTTCTAGTCATAAAATTGGGTAATCGTAGAGTTGAGTGTTAAGAAAACAACCGCCGCAGCTCAATAAAAAATAACAATAAATAGGATATGCTATGCGCCAATGGATTGCATTAAGCTTACTGTTGATAAGCTCGTTGTTGTTGTCCCTAACCACATCGGCGGCCTCGACCACAACATCGGCTTGCGAGAATCCAATTAAGTTTGGCGCGCTAACATGGGAGAGTGGGCAGTTTACAACTGGTGTGCTCAAGTATATCGCTGAGAGCGGTTATGGCTGTACTGTTGAAGAGGTTCCGGGAGCTGGGCCGGCGTTAGAGACTGCCTTATCGCAAAATGATATTCAAATCATTGGCGAGCAGTGGGTAGGGCGTTCGCCTATCATGGAGCAAGCCATCAAGGACAATAAAGTGGTGGTGATTGGTGATACGCTTAAAGGCGGTGCCACTCAAGGCTGGTACGTTCCTAAGTATGTAATGGATGAAAACCCAGGTCTACGCCGCTATCAAGACTTGCCAAAATATGCTGAGCTGTTTAAGGATCCTGAAGACCCAAACAAATCTCGTTTTATGAACTGTCCATCAGGCTGGGCGTGTGAGATTTTCAATACGCGCTTGCTCAAGAATACTGGTTTGGACAATACCTTTAATAATGTCCATCCCGGAACCGGTGCTGCCCTTGATGCTGAGATTGCATCAGCTTTTGAGCAGCGTAAACCCTTATTATTCTATTATTGGCAGCCGACAGGCTTGATTGCCAAATATGATTTTGCACCCATAGAATTCCCCACTTATGACGAGGCTTGCTGGCAAGACTTACTGCTGGTTAACGGTACCTCAGATTGTATATCTGGCGCTCCAGTATCACCGCTCAAAATTGCAGTATCGACGCCATTTCTTAAGGCCAATCCTGAGCTATCTGAGGTATTCAAAAAAGTACAATTCACTGCTAAGGAGCTGAATGGCGCTATTCTTGAGATGACTGAGAGTAAGCGCAGTGGCGATGAGCAAGCGCTTAATTTTTTGCGTGATAATCCGAATGTCTGGCAAGACTGGTTATCTGAAGACGCGGCAACCGCTCTTGCTGCCAAACTGGGTATCAGCCTGACAGCAGATGGGGCGGGTAATACCAGCATCAATTCACCGCTTAATACGGTCACACCGTCTGACAATATCTTAGGTCTGTCATCAAACTTTCCCTCGTGGTCGCTTGAAACCCCTCTTAATGAGTCATTGGCCAGTGTAGTAAAAAATTATGGTGATGTTTTTCGCAGTATTAGTACCGTCGCCTTGAAGTATTTGCTGCTGCCCATTGAACGGTTTTTAACCTTTGTTCCACCGTGGCCAATCATTGCCTTAGTAACCGTGTTAGCTTGGTTTGGGGTGCGTAAGATATGGTTTGCACTGGCTTGTGGTGCCGGACTGTTTTTGATTGGCGCATTTGGACTATGGGGCGCATTGATTGAAACTCTAGCGCTATTGATGGTATCGGTCTTAGTGACCGTGGTCATTGGTATTCCCATTGGTATTGCCATGTCGGGCAGCAGATTGCTACGCAAAGTTATTACACCGATACTCGATGTGATGCAGACTATGCCGGGCTTTGTATACTTGATACCGGTGCTGATGCTATTCGGCATTGGTAAAGTGCCGGCGCTGTTTGCCACTGTTATTTATGCCCTGCCGCCACTCATTCGTTTGACGACATTAGGTATTACCCAAGTGAATCATGAGATGATTGAGGCCGGACGCTCATTCGGCAGTACTCATTGGCAATTGCTGATTTGGATTAAGCTACCGCAAGCGCTACCAAGTATTATGGCGGGTATTAATCAAGCGGTAATGATGTCGCTGTCGATGGTGGTCTTAGCCTCTATGATCGGTGCACCAGGTCTTGGTGAGGATGTTCTACAATCTATTCAAACCCTAAATATCGGTCAAGGCTTACAAGCAGGTACCGCTATCGTCATTGTAGCGATTATTATTGACCGTATTACCCAAGCTTTCGGACAAGGTAAACGCGCACGCCAAAAAACCATTAAGGCAGGTAGGAGACAGATTGGTTAAAGAGCGGTCTAGAGTCTCACAAACCACTTACTGTAAAAACCAATCACTATAAAATCGCTGCTAAAAAACAACGAGAATAATAATGAATCATATCCAGCTAGAGAATATCAGTAAAATTTACAATGCCAATGCGACCCAAGCACAGTCCGCGCTAGCATTATTGGCCGAAGGTATGGACAGCATTGCGGTCAAAGAAAAAACAGGTTACTCGGTAGGGCTTTATGATATTAATTTAGCGATTAGAGCTGGCGAGCTACATTGTATTATGGGGCTGTCAGGTTCGGGGAAGTCGACCCTAATAAGACATATTAATCGTTTAATTGATCCCACTAGTGGCAAAATATGGGTCGATACTGGTGTTAATTTAAACAGCAATTCAAATAACATCTCGCAACCTGCTTTATCAACCTCAACAGCGGCCGTTAACAATATAGAAAAAATGGCAACGGAGAACGCTTCCTCATCGTCAGCTATCAATATATTAGAGCTCGATGATAAGGCGTTACAAGGGTATCGCCAGCAAACAGCCAGTATGGTGTTTCAACATTTTGGTTTAGTACCGCATATGACGGTCATACAAAACGTTGCTTACGGTCTGCGCGTACGTAAAATGAGTACTGCCGAGCGCCATGAAATCGCACGGCATTGGTTGAATGAAGTCGGTCTGCCTAACTTAGAGAACAGCTATCCTGATGAATTATCAGGTGGTATGCAACAGCGCGTGGGATTAGCAAGAGCGTTAGCAACTGACACGCCTATTTTGCTCATGGATGAAGCGTTTTCTGCCCTTGATCCGCTAATTCGCGCCCAATTACAAGATCAGCTGCTTGAGCTACAAGCGCGTCTTAATAAGACCATTGTGTTTATCACTCATGATATTGATGAAGCAGTCAAAGTTGGCCAGCGTATAAGCATCTTAAATGGCGGACGTTTGGTGCAAACCGGTACCCTAAGCGATTTACGTCATAATCCGACAGATGATTACGTAGCGGAGTTTATAAGTGCTAAGACATAAAGCATTTAATTTTCTACATTTATCTCCATATAACAGTCAAGCAATTAGGCTACGCACCACTAGTGAAGTTGGTTAAACCGGCGAAACCGTATTTGTATAATAGCTATTATACAAATACGATCTAATTTGCAAAAAAGACGTTAAGGAATCCTTAGCGTCTTTTTTTATAACTTATGTGATGTAAACAGGGTTGTAGATAATCTTATTAATCGTAGTAGTTTTGCTGTTATAGCGTGTGAACTCAGAAAAACACCCTAAATTTCGTTATACTCAATAGCTTATTAATAGTTCATTGTTCATCTATACACAATATTATTAACCGCGTTTAGTAACACTCGCCCCCATATTTTGTCGCTCAATTGATTGAGCGGTGTTCATTTCTTATTTTTGCGTTTAAGGCTGTAACATGACCGTTACCCATGCACCTATTATTACCTCATTACTTGATAACGATTTGTATAAATTTACTATGCTACAAGCCATGCTGCATCAGTTTCCGCAGACTCATGGTGTGTATCGTTTTCGCTGTCGCAATAACAAGGATGCTACTTACCCGCTTGCCGATATTAAGGACGCTTTAGAGCAGCAATTAGACAGCTTATGTGAACTGCGTTTTTTGCCAGATGAGCTAGATTACTTGCGTGGCTTGCGTTTTATGCGCTCAGATTTTGTTGATTATCTGGAATTATTCAAATTTAAGCGTCGCTTTATTACGGTCAGTACTGATGTTCAAGGTCGCTTGTCTATTGACATCGAAGGCCCGATGATTCAAGCGATGTTTTTTGAAGTGTTTGTATTGGCTATCGTCAATGAGTTGTATTTTAAAGCTTTCCCAGACCCCAGTGTTATTGAAGAAGGGCAGCGACGACTGGATGAGAAGGTGGCATTGTTGCATAGCTATTCTCAGCAACAAAAGGCCGAGCAGCAGGCGACTCAGAAGCACAAGACCAATGCACCGCCCTTTATTGTCGCTGATTTTGGTACGCGACGCCGTTTTAGTAAGGTCTGGCAGGCGCATGTAGTGGCTACGTTACATAATGCTGAGCCCAATATTGTTAGTGGGACCTCCAACGTTCTGCTTGCCAAAACGCTAGGAATGACCCCGATAGGAACCATGGCACATGAGTTTATGCAGGCTTTTCAGGCATTAGATGTGCGTTTACGCGACTCCCAAAAAGCGGCCCTTGAAGCTTGGGTGCATGAATATCGAGGTGATTTAGGTATTGCCTTGACTGACGTAGTGGGAATGGATGCGTTCTTACGTGATTTTGATTTGTATTTTGCCAAGCTGTTCGATGGTTTGCGTCATGATAGCGGCGACCCTTATATTTGGGGTGATAAAGCCATTGCCCATTATCAAAAATTAAAAATAGACCCGAAGACTAAGATATTAACCTTTAGTGACGGTTTAGACTTGAATAAAGCCTGGGATTTGCATCAATACTTTAAAGACCGTATCAAGACCAGCTTTGGTATTGGTACCAATCTGACCAATGATATGGGCTTGACTCCGCTTAATATCGTTCTTAAATTGGTCGAGTGCAATGGCCAGCCAGTTGCTAAGCTATCTGATAGCCCGGGCAAAACCATGATTAATAACGATACCTATTTGGCTTATTTGCGCCAAGTATTTGACGTTGATGAACCTAAACCTGAATCTGAATAAAAACCAAACGTTAACTAGCGTTGCTGTCTTCGATAATGGTGCTATCTTCTTCGGCAAAGGCAGCATCTAAGGCACGTTGAACCGCATTGATACGAGTTTCGCAGACTCGATAAGCGGTGATTGATTCTTCAACGGTAGTCATCAAGTTGTCGATATCAGGTTCGTCTTGTTGCTGTAATTCGGCGGCATTGGTTTTTAGAATGTCGTAGGCTGCCTTAAAGGTTTTTGGGGCAGCTTTTTTGCGTTTACGAGTAGAGGCAGTGCTCATAATAGTTCCTAAGGTTTTAGAGTAATAAACAATAAAGTATGAAAAAAATAGCTAGATAAGGATGTGTTATTAATTTGGCAAATTATCAATTGCTGCGGTCTCAAGATTAATGCTTTTAATATAGTTAATCTAATTTGGAAACGGTACCGTGCTACTGGGATGCTATTGTAACAAACGTTTTGCAGCCTCTGTCACGCTGGCGAACAGCACGCAAGAAAAAATGATACCAGTAGCGCGTTGCTATAAGAGTATCTCTTTTATTTTGAATCGACTATATCAGCGCTTTCAATATCAGTACTCTTAACATCCAAAACCCGCGCCGTTGCTTTACCATCTTTTAAGATAATATGAATGGTCTGCTCAGGGTGGAGCTGGTCGCTACTTGTCAGTATCTTTCTACCTTTCTCATCAGTAAGCATAGTATAGCCTTGCTTGAGCACGTGCGTTGGCCGATGTAATAGCACGATATCACGTAGGTGCTCACTATTACGCTGCGCATGAATGACCTGCTGTTGGGCGTTCTGCATGGTGGTTTTTTGATAGCTGTCACACTCAACATGCGCGCTTGCCAATTGCTGGTAAGCCGCTGTTTTCGTTTGCGATTGCCATTCAGTGGTCAGTCTTGCTGCTTGCTTGACCTGCCGCTGCGCACTTTGTTGAATACTACGCCAAGCAAAATCACTGTCTTTTCGCATGGCCGTCAGCCGACCAATAGTTTGCGATTGTATTTGACTTAGTTGCCGCGCCGTTTGCGGCTCAACCAGAGTCAGTTGACGCTGGGCTGACTGTTTGATTTGCGCTTGATAATGGAGCACTTGAGTAACCAGCTGCGCTAAATGGGCACCAATCGCAGCAATTACTTTCGAGGGTGTATCAAAGCTACTGTGCGCTACCTCATCTAAAATAACCTTATCACGCTCATGACCAATACCTACCCACACGGGGACAGGCTGCTCGGCGACTAAGGCTGCCAGCTCATAATCATTCAGATAGGCAAGATCACCCACTGCACCGCCGCCGCGAATAATAACCAGTAAATCTGGCAGACGCTGATAAGTGGCGTAGAACTGTTGCTGGGCGCTGACAATCGCTTGGCGTATTTCGGCTGGCGCGTGATTACCCTGAAAGGTAGCGTTATGGTAATGAAATTGACAGGCACCCGCTGTCGCCAATCTATCCGCATCGGCTTGAAAGTCGCCCAATCCTGCGGCCTTTTCAGGGGCGATGACGATAACGTGTTCGATATCAAATGGGGCTGGCAGTTGCTGATTCAGGTTTATCAACCCTTCGCCAGTCAAACGATCTACCATCTCGGCATATTGCCGCGCCAAATCGCCTAAGGTATAACTGGGGTCTATATCTTCGATCGTTAACGAAAAGCCATATTGCGCATGAAAGCCTGCGGATACTTTGAGCAGAACGGTCAAATCACGACTGAGTGCCATACCCGTTGCGCGCTCAAACTTTGCCAATACTCGGGCGGCTTTAAAGCGCCAGAGATTGCCTCGGCAGCTAGCGACCACTTTACCATCATCGTCCTTTTCAGCCAATTCAAAGTAATAATGTCCGCCTTTGCTAGACAAGTTACGAATCTCAGCTTTGACCCAAACGCGGTGATCAAAGGTCTGTTTGATGACCATCCCAACCGCCGCCAAGTAATCACTGAGCCGCAAAACGGTATCTTCAAGGTTTTCTTCGAGACTGCCTTCTCGCTCAGCAAGCTCGGCTTCGAGGGTCGTTAAGTCTTTGGCAGGGGCTAATGTCTTGGCTTGTTTAGCATTGATCTGTGCCAGATTGGGTTTACGCATAATATCAGACCGATTATAGATAATAGGTGTGGTTAAGAGTTTAGCCTAAAAGAAGGCTGGCAAACAGAGTATATATAAAAAGAAAGCCAATAAGCGTACGATTAAGATGTTGGCTTTATCGCATACTTATTGGCTAGAGGCTGTTTTTTTATTTAACAGCTAAATTACTGATTGCTATTGTAGGTACACTTGAAAACAGAGACAGTGCGGCTGGTAGAAATTTTTGCAGCCTCTGTCTGGCGAAGCGCACAGCACGCTAGAAAATTTTTACCAGCTGCACGCATTTATCTACGTATCTCTTTTATTTAGTATTGACTATAGATAACTATTTTGTTCAAAGTTATTCACTCAAAACAGCCTATTATCTTAGCTTATTAGCATCAACACTTATTGGCAGCGGAAGTTAATCATATATTCATAATCATCATCGCGAGATAAGTTAGGCGAGCCGGTACCAAATATTGAACCGACGACTGCGCCCACTTGATCAATCATACGACCTGTATTTTCATCTAAAATGCCATTATATTTAACCTTATCCTCAACGACAATAACTTGTTTACCGCGGCAGGTATTCTTGGCACTGTCGAGCGCGTTTTGTTGGGCTTTCACTTTGGTAGTGGCAATACCTGTGGTCTCATAAATAGAGTTAGCACGCTGAATTACTGGTGATGATGGGGTGCTTTGGCAAGCACTCAAGGCGAGTGCAGCGGCTAACGTTGCCGTTAAAGTGGCTGTTTTGGTAAAAGTTGTGTTTAAAATAGTCATAAAAGGTTCCTGTGAAAAGTCAAAAGTCAAAAGTCAAAAGTAAAACAAATCAAAAGCTGGGCAATAAACACTGTAAATTTAACCTGTTTATACTCTTAAGGTCTAGACTGTTATTGTGTGCGGTGTTGCGGCCATGTTTCGAGCTTTATTGTAACTTTGTTTCAAAATTATTCTAGTTATTGGATGCCTGCTTAAAGAGGGGCAGTTAACTGTAAAAAGCACTACGAATTACTGTGAAATAGGACAAATCTTACCAATACACAGCAAATCACTTGAAATATAAATCATATCTAGGATAATTGAATCAACTTTTTAACTAGTATTTAAACTTATGCCATTAATTCCTGCTCCTGCTGGCGTGTTAGAGATCGATGCGCTGTGGCAACAAGACAACCCAAACGATTCTAATACTGATACGGTGGCGCTACTTTGCCATCCTAATCCGCTGTTTGAGGGGACGATGAATAATAAAGTAGTTACTACCATGTACCGATTTGCGCGCGATCATGGTATGCATGTGGTTCGTTTTAACTTTCGCGGTGTGGGGCAGTCAACCGGTGAACATGATTATGCTGAAGGGGAAGTGTTGGACGCCATGACCGTGCTACAATGGATTGCTGGGCAAACCAATGCGCGTAAGTTATGGCTGGGTGGGTTTTCTTTTGGCGGTTATGTGACCGCACGTGTCGCTGAACAAGTGCTGTTATCGCCACATGTGTGGGGTTTGAGCGATTTTGAGATTGCCAAAGTTGCCCTTATCTCACCATCGATAGAGAAGAATAGTAGCGAGAATTTAAGCTTGCCCATTGAAAAGACTTTTGAGATTTATGGTGACGCTGATGAGGTAATCGATCCGGCTAATATGCAAGCCTTTGCGGAACGTTTGGGCCTTGATATTAGTGTGGTTGATGGCGCTGGGCACTTTTTCCATGGTCGATTATCTGAGCTTAAGCGCTTATTAGAACAGCATAGCTTTGGTAACGTAGATTAGCTCTTCCCCAAAATATAATTATTTTTATCGTATTTAACAGCACTAATTTTATAGCAATACCTATTTATTAAAGCAATGCCTTAAGCCGTGTTAACCTAAAGAATGGCTATGAAGAGCCATTCTGACATATCAGTCGCCACTGTCTCAGTGTAAAAACCATAAGTTAGTGGCAACTGACGGTATCAACATATTACTTTATTATTTATTTTGTCTAATGACGAGTCGCATTATGAGATTATCTCCACTGCAGCGCTATGAGCAAGCCATCAGCACTGATGACTTTACCCGAGATGAACAGCAGTATCAGGCCATGAGCTACCTAGATGATTTATATCAGGAGCTCAACGATACTGCGGAACAGAAAAAAGGGTTTTTTAGCTTCCTAAAATCCAAACCTGCGGCACCAAAAGGTTTGTATATGTGGGGAGGCGTTGGGCGTGGTAAGACATGGATGATGGACATGTTTTATGACTCATTAACCATCGATCGCAAAATGCGCCAACATTTTCATCATTTTATGCAGCGTGTACATCATGAACTAAATGAGATACAAGGCGAGAGCGATCCGCTGGAAAAAGTTGCCGACATTATTTACGAAGAAGCGGTCATTATCTGCTTTGATGAGTTTTTTGTCTCTAATGTGTCCGACGCCATGATTTTGGGTGATTTGTTTACCATGCTGTTCGACCGTGGTATTACCTTGGTGGCTACCTCAAATATTGTGCCATCGGGACTATACAAAGATGGCCTACATCGCGACCGTTTTATGCCCGCTATTGCTGAAGTTGAGCGTCATACTACCGTGATGAATATTGATTCTGGTATTGACTACCGTCTGCGAGTTTTGCAGCAAGCCGAGCTATATAAGTCGCCTATGACCAAAAGCAACCATCACTGGCTGGCCAACCGCTTTGCTAGTCTCTCGAATAACTTAAAGATTAGCAATGAACCCATTACCATTAATGGCCGTGAAGTTAAAATCAACGCTCGCACTGAAACTATATTGTTTTGTGACTTCCGCCATTTATGTATGCAGCCGCGTTCAGCCGCTGACTTTATTGAAATTGCCAGTCAATTTAGCACGGTACTGGTCAATGCAGTTCCCGCACTAAATGATGATCTTCGCGATCCGACTCGCCGTTTTATCTATATGGTTGATGAATTTTATGATCGCCGCGTAAAGTTATTGATTCGGGCAGAGCAGTCTATTCTTGATTTATATCAAGGCGAAAAGCTAACGTTTGAAATAGAGCGTACCCGTTCGCGGCTACTCGAGATGCAGTCAGAAGACTACCTAAAAATGAAACATCACCTTGATGACGCGGCTTAAAATTACAAATAAGGATAACTCATGAGCACGCTTGACGATAATAAAATACAGCAAAATAACGAGCAGGCTCGTATTGAAGATGAGATGTCAGATAACGCACAAGTCACTGACGAGCAGCTGATCAATTGGATTAAATCAAGACGCAGTATTGGCAATCTAGATATTCCTGCGCCCACTCATACCCAGATTAAAGCCGCCATTGAGTGTGCGGCTACTGCGCCTGATCACAAAAAGCTGCAACCGTGGCGCTTTATTGTCACTGAAGGTAATGCCCGTCATCAACTAGGGCGCGCATTCCTTGCTGCTGCTGAAGCGAAAGCGGCTAAAGAAAGTGAGGTGCTGTCTGAGAAAACTCAGCAAAAAACTTACAATATGCCGCTACGTGCCCCCGTTATTATTACTGTCGTTACTAAGATGCAAGACCATAAAAAAGTACCACCCTTCGAGCAAATGCTGAGCGCCGGTGCGGCAGTACAAAATCTTATTCTGGCTTTAAAGGCGCAAGGATTCAGTACCGTATGGCGTACGGGTCTGCTGTGTAACGAGCCTGCGGTGAAAGAATATTTTGGAGTTGCAGAAGATGATTATGTCCTGGCTTTTGTTTATACTGGCACCAGTCCCTGTGATAAACCCGTACGTAAACCTATGGATATTGAGCCGTTGCTACGCTTTGAGTAATAAATAAACGTGGGCAATATCAAAACTTTCGCATTAATTTGGCATTATCAAAACATTCACACTATCAAATAGGCTGCTTTTAATTAAGCAAATTAGCCTCACCATATGTGCACTACAAGTGCTATAAATAATAGCGATAAACCATATAAGTCGGCTAACACGGATAAATAATTATGACCAGCTCAACTGATAATAATTCTAAAGATACAGATGCAAGTACTGACAATAGCGAAGCAGAGAAAAATACCGTTGAAAAACAAAATAGCCTACTGGCAGGTATCATTGAACGTGCTGCGTCAGGTCTTGGCCGTAAAAAACTGAATCCTAGTACCGTTGAGACTGCTGTAGCCAAAAACATGGCGCAAATCCACAATAACCCTGCTAAATTGCGCTTAGCCTTCTTAGGCGGCGGTAGTTTTGGGACGGCTATGGCAAACTTAGCCGCACGTAATGGCTGTGATACCACGCTATGGGTACGTAATAAGCGTACCGTCAAATCTATGGCCAAGCTACGGGTAAATAAAAAATATCTACCCGGCTATAAACTTGATGATCGCCTCAAATACAGCCATGATTTAGAAGAGACAGTCAAAGATAAAGACATCATCTTCATCGCTGTACCCAGTTTGGCTTTTCGTGAGACTTTAAAAAGTATCGCTCCTTTTATCACAGGGCAGTCGATCGTTTCACTGACCAAAGGTATGGAAAAAGATACTTTTGCCTTCATGAGTGACATCATCAAAAATGAGCTGCCTGAGGTCAATTTTGGAGTCATGTCAGGACCCAATTTAGCCATAGAAATTATGAAAAATATGCCGTCCGCAACCGTGATTGCCAGTAATTCTGAGCCATTACGTCATGCGGTACAAGCAGCGCTGCACAGTGCATTTTTTCGAGTATTTGCCAGTGATGATGTTCGCGGTGTTGAGCTTGGTGGCACGCTTAAAAATATCTATGCGATTGCGATGGGTATGGCAGCCGCTTATGAAGTGGGTGAAAATACCAAAGCGATGTTATTAACGCGTGCCTTAGCCGAGATGAGCCGTTTTGGGGTCGAAACGGGCGCTAATCCGCTGACATTCTTAGGCTTATCTGGCGTTGGCGATCTATATGCTACTTGTAGTTCAGAGTTAAGCCGTAATTACCGCATTGGCAATATGCTTGGTCGCGGTATGAGTATCGATGCTGCAATTAAGAAACTGGGTCAGACGGCTGAAGGGGTAAACACCATTCAGCAGGTGCACGAAAAAGCCAGCAAAGAGGGTATTTATATGCCCATTACCCATGCTCTATATGCGGTAATTTATGAAGATAAAGCCGCACTTGGCGTCGCTTTGCACTTGATGGAAGTGGGATTTCGTAGCGACGTCGAGTTTGTGATGCCTCATGACCATAGCAATGCCGCGCTCACGGCACAAATGCAAGCGGCAAGCAATAACTCGGTTGATGACGACTCGCACACTGATGCTCCCGACAATGAACTGGTTAAAAATAAAGCTGATAAAGATAAAGCTGATAAAGATAATAATGTTAATAAAAATAAAGACTAAACGTTATAAAGATAATAGGAATAAAGGTTTTAATCGAGACCTAAATCAAGGAATGATATGAAAATTATATTGATGCGTCACGGTCAAGCAGAAGATGAAACGCGCCCAGATAGCGCGCGGCAATTGACTGGTTTTGGACAACAGCAAGCTGCGCAAACGGCAGATTATATTACTAAAAGCTACGCGCCAGATTATTTTGTAGTTAGTCCTTATGATAGAGCGCAGCAGACTCTAGCTCAATTGCAATCGTGCGCGCCTGACGTTGTCACCACTGTGCAAGATAATATTACGCCTCCTGATGACGCACGTACCGCTCTAGCCGAACTGGCGAATATTGAAGCAGAGTGTTTGGTGGTAGTGTGTCACATGTCTATCGTAGCTAATATTGCTAGCCTTCTGACTGGTGATAACCCTGAGGGCTTTTCTTTAGGTGAGGCCAGAGTGTTTGAAATGGAATTTGTAATGTCAGGAATGGCCAATGAAATTGACCGCTTTATTCCCGTTCAGCCGCATTAAGATTTATAGCCGCACTGCCATATTGTTATTTAATTGAGCCTCAATGCTGTTTAATATCGACGACAAATTTAATAGTAACTTTTATAACAACCGTTTAGATTTTACTTTTATCCCTGATCCAATAAATCAGCAGTTTAACAAGTAAGGACGCGCTTAGTGTTACACGTTTGGTTAAGAGCGCAGCATAGTTCGCTAGCTGTTTGGCATGCCGATACGAAACAGTGGCAGTCAGTCGATGGTTGGCAGCAGTTGCATGATGTTTATAGTATTCGTGGACATAAATCACTGTGTTTGTATTTTCCCTCAAGTCATGTATTACAAGTAGATACGGCGCTCAATACTGCCCAGCTTAAACAATTAGGCAGTAGCGGTAAGCAATATTTATTTGAAGAAACGTCATTAACGCTTGTCGAACAGCTGTTAGTCCGGCAAATGAGTCATGCCAATGCCCATTGTCTATACGCACTAGCTCAAAGCGATATTGAGACTTGGCAACAGAGTGCTACTCTCGCTGGCTTAAGCATTGTTGCGTTACTGCCTGATTTTTTATTGTTACCCACTCCAGAAGAGGGCGCCGGGCAGCAAGTTGTCTTATATCAAGACGAGCAGACGATGCTACTACGGCAATCGCTACTTCAAGGGATGGCAGTCAGCTACTTACCTTTAATTTTTGAAAGATTGCCGCATTTGAGCGAAGTTTGTGTGTTGCCATCTATTGAATCGTCTGGCAGCTCCTCAATCAGCTCTCCAACCAATGCTTCTGTTAATGCGTTTGCTGACGTTGTAGATAATGATAGTAGTATAGCTTTACAAAAGACCACATCAGCATCAGAACCCATGTCAGGAACAGCAGTAACCACTATTGCCGAGCAAACAGCAGCGCTTATAGCTGAGCACAAATTGCTATTAACCACGCTGCCCACTATTCCTACGCCTGTTGACAGTCCTGAGCGCCATGCGCTTAATTTCTTTACCAAATCATCGGACTCGCAGCTGTCTCCTTATCTACGCGTGGCGATGATGGTAGCGTTATCGGCATTAGTGCTACAAATTGCGACCGATGGTGTGCAAAGTTATCGCTATAACGAAGCGGCGGCTGCCACTAAGATAGCGGTTGCTGACCAGTATCAGTCTTGGTTCCCTAATGAACCACTCAGCACGCGTACCAAACTACAAGTGCAACTGCAACCAAAACTACGTAGCGACAGTCAAGCACCAGCCTCGCATATGGCGGTATTGGCACGAATATCACCACTGATTAAACAATCCTCAATGCAAGCGCAAGCCTTAGTTATGCAGCCGTCTGCGCTTAGCTTTACCTTGATTGCGCCGGATCGTGGTAGTCTTGATCAGTTTACCAGTACCCTGGTTGCACAAGGTTTGACTGCCAATTTAGAGCGGGTCAATAGTAATGAGCAAGGGCAGTTTAGTGGTCAAATCACAGTAAATATCATGGAAGACAGCGCTACACAGAATAAAATGGCTGACTCTTAATTATTTAACTTGAGATATGCTTAATCTTAGCCTGGTTTAACTTTAGCTTTATTTATCCATTAAACGTTTGTCTATTAACAACCCAGCTATTAGCAATTCATCCATCAGCAACCCATTTAGTAATAAAGGTCAGGTAATGAAACTATTACAGCGTCGCGCCAAAAGTCGTGCTAAAGACAGTAGTTCTGCGAACGTCATATCAGAGCGTATGAACAGCTATCAGAATATGCTGTGGACACGCTGGCAAGCATTGTCATCACGTGATCAAGTTGCCTTAGGTATATTGTTAGTATTTTTACTGCTATTCGTTGGTGGCTATGGTGGCTATAGCGTTCATCAAGCGGCTAAAGACAGTAAGTCTGACTATCAAGAGCAGATCGCTGATTATTTTTGGCTACGTGCGCAAGCGGGCAATATTAATAGCAATGCTTTAAGCGCTGCTAATACGCAAGGCGGTGATGCAGAAATGCCACCTGCCAGTAGTGTCAGCTCGTTATTGAATGCCTCTAGTATCAATAACGCACAAGTGGTTGCTGCTGGGGGCGCGGTGCAACTGAGCTTTACTCATCCTAGTCAAGCGGTAGTGAGCGCGGCACTGGGCAAGCTTGAACAGCAAGGCTGGCAATTTACTCAGCTATCGATACAGCAAGATCTAGCCACTAAAGCTATTCAAGTACAAGCGGCGGTTGTCTCCTAAGTAATGCCTCTTAAATAGGGTCTTTTAAATACAGTCTCTTAGCGGCATTGTAGTCTCATAAGTTTTTAATTTTAATGATAGGGTAGGGTTTAGGTGATAGCGCCTTATTTTTTGGTAACGGTTTCTAGAATTTATACTTCAATATCTGTATCTTGAAAATAGTCTTATCCGCCACAATTAAATACCTAGTGGCTACGTTATTATTAGAAGTTATTGTCAGTTATGGATATTTATTATGAATCATTCTTCTGATCCTAAATCTCCTGACCTTCAATCTAACGAGCAGCCCAATCACCAGCTTTCACAGCAAGGACAAAACGCTATGATGAGTGATAACAAGCGCCGCTCTTTAATCACCTATAACCATGTGACTTACTTATTGTATGTGGTCAGCTATTTTACCGCAGGACTGCTGTGGATTGTACCGATTGTGATGAACTATGCGAAGCGGCACGATGCCGATGGCACATGGCTCGCGACCCATTTTGATTGGCAGATTAAGACTTTTTGGTACAGTACTGTCTTGTTTGCCATCGGAGCACTATTGATCGTGTTTGCACTGGGTGGTTTGGGGGTTGGTATCATGGCGGACAGTGGTAATATAACCATTGGCTCATTTTTATTGACGGGTCTTGGTCTGTTGATTATGGCCTTTACGTTTGTTTGGCATCTTTACCGTATTATACGCGGCTGGGTTGCGCTGACAGATGGTCGTCCCGTACCATAACTAATACCAAGTTAAACCTTTTTTATAACAATCAAGTCTTTGTTTATAAGCGATTGCACGCCCTTTTATATAAAATGATGTCGCATGAAAATTTGGTCTTATTCCTGTTAAGCTGATATAATCGCAGCGCCTGATTCTATTCATTTTGTCCCATTCACCATTTCTTCTCAAGCAGGGTTTATCGCCATTATGTCTTATGCCTTACTTCGCCCGTTTTTATTTAATATGGACCCTGAGAACGCTCACGACATGACCTTGTCTTTACTGCATAAAGCCCATAAAGCGCGTGCTTTAGGTTTGGTCTATGGTCAACCTATGCAGCCAACGGATTGTATGGGGTTGCAGTTTTCTAATCCGGTCGGGCTAGCAGCAGGTTTGGATAAAAATGGCGACTATATTGACGCCTTAGCAGAGTTAGGTTTTGGCTTTATTGAAGTGGGCACGGTGACCCCAAAGCCGCAGATTGGCAATGATAAGCCGCGGCTATTTAGACTTAAGCAAGCAGATGCGATTATTAACCGGATGGGCTTCAATAATCAAGGCGTTGATTGTCTTATTGAAAACGTCAAGCGCTGTAAATATAAAGGTAATATTGGAATCAATATTGGTAAAAATGCCAGTACGCCGGTCGAAAATGCAGCTGATGATTATGTCTATTGCTTAGAGCGTGTTTATCCTCACGCCTCATATATTACGGTCAATATCTCATCGCCAAATACTGCGAATTTACGCGACCTACAAAGTGGTGAAGCGTTAACTCATTTATTAGATACTATTAAGAACCGTCATGATCAGTTGGCAACAGAGTATGGCTTTTATGTGCCACTAGTACTAAAGGTCGCGCCTGATTTAGATCCGCTACAAGTCGATTATATCTCCCAGCAGTTATTAGATTTTGAGATTGATGGTTTGATTGCGACCAATACTACTTTGAGCCGGGTCGGTGTCGAAGATTTGCACGACAGCAATCAAACAGGCGGCTTATCAGGTCGTCCCGTCAGCCACATTAGCACTCAAATTTTACAACAGTTTGCTGACCAGCTAGATAATAAAGTAGCTTTAATTGGCGTTGGCGGCATCGATAGTGGTGAAAAAGCCGTTAAGAAGATTAAAGCAGGCGCAGATATGGTGCAACTCTATACTGGTCTTATTTATAGAGGCCCCGGACTGGTACAGTCTTGTATTCAAGCTATCGGCGGCTATTACGACGCCATGGAAAGCTAGACAAACGACAGTAATATCAAAATGAAAGTAGTACTAAAAAGCAGTACTAAACAAACAGCAAGTAAAAAAAGTTAATGGGCTAAAGTTAAGAGATTAATGAGGCGGTAAGCATGAGTAGTCTGGATATTATGATTGCCATTGTTGTCTTAATTGGCTTATGGCGAGGTTTTCAGGTTGGGCTGATTAAGACGGCCTTGGGCTTAATTGGGTGGTTTATTGCCCTTATTGCGGCCACCCAGTTGGCAAGCGCTGTTGCCCCGCAGCTAGCAGGTATCGTGCAAAACCCTGTCCTACAAATGGCATCGGCCTTTTTATTGGTAGTGATAGTCGTGTTAGCCATCATGCACATGGTGGCCTTTGTATTCTCAGGAGTGCTTAAAACCTTGCGACTTGGGGTAGTTGATAAGATGGCGGGCGGCGTACTGGGCGCCGCCAAGAACGTACTGATGATATTGGTCATACTTAGTGTCAGCGCCCCTTTATTAGTACAGATGCCACAATGGCAGACTTCAGTACTTGCTCCTGAATTGCTACCTTATGCGCCGATGGCAAAAAATTTAGTAACAGATGCGTTCGGCGTTGCTTGGGACCAAGTTAATCAGTCGTAAGCTTTGATAGACCGAGCTTTGATAAACTCAGCTTTGATAAATCTAGCCTTGATCAACTGGCCTTGATAAAAAATTATTTAACAGCATTTAGCGTTCATAAAGTACAATTTATTAGTCATCAATAATTTATCTTCTTTTGCGTATCAGGAAGACTTTTTTTTAGTAACAACCTAATTTATAACAACCCAATTTCAGCAAATAAAATCATCAGTGCCGATCGTCTGACAGATATTATTGTCAGTAATTGTGCCATCATTGCGTTACTAATGTATGATCTAAAATAGGACATAACTATGTGTGGAGTCGTTGGGGTTGCAGCTCATGAGCCAGTCAACCAAATTCTTTATGATGCCTTAACCATGTTGCAGCATCGCGGACAAGATGCGGCAGGTATTGTTACTTTGCAGGACGGGCGCTTATATTTACGTAAAGAAAACGGCATGGTACGCGACGTTTTTATGAACCATCATATGGTTAGGTTGGTCGGAAAGTTTGGCATCGGTCACGTCCGTTATCCTACTGCTGGTACCTCAAGCAGTGCTGAGGCTCAGCCATTTTACGTCAACTCACCTTATGGTATTACTTTGGCGCATAATGGCAACTTGACCAATGCCGAGAGCTTGGCCAAGTCCTTATATCAAGATGACCGCCGCCATTTAAACACTGACTCAGATTCTGAGGTGTTGTTAAATGTGTTAGCGCACGAAATGCAAAATTTAGGTAAAACTCATCCGACTGCTGATGATATTTTTGAAGCAACAAAAGCGGTTTATAGTCGCTGTGAAGGGGCTTATGGTGTGGTCGCGCTGATAACCGGTCATGGCTTACTCGCGTTCCGTGATCCAAACGGTATTCGTCCGCTAATTTTCGGTGAGCGTTTGGCGGCAAATGGTGGTACTGAATATATGGTTGCCTCAGAATCAGTAGCGCTTACCGGCTCAGGTTTTAGCATTATTCGTGATGTTAAACCAGGGGAAGCCATTTTTATTGACTTAAATCATCAATTACATACTCATCAGTGTGTGGAGCAGCAAGAATATACGCCTTGTATCTTTGAATATGTTTATTTTGCGCGTCCCGATTCGATTATGGATAATATCTCAGTTTATAAATCACGTTTGCGTATGGGTGAAAAACTGGCTGATAAGATTCTTGCGGAATGGGGTGAAAATCACGATATCGATGTGGTCATACCCATTCCTGATACCTCGCGTACTTCCGCGATGGAATTGGCCCTAAAGATGAATATCAAGTACCGTGAAGGGTTTATGAAAAACCGCTATATCGGTCGTACCTTTATTATGCCAGGTCAGCAGCAACGTAAAAAATCTGTTCGTCAAAAACTTAGCCCTGTACCATTAGAATTTAAGGGCAAAAATGTCTTGTTAGTTGATGATTCTATCGTCCGTGGTACTACTTGTCATGAAATTATTCAAATGGCACGCGATGCAGGCGCTAAAAAGGTGTTTTTTGCCAGTGCGGCGCCGCCCGTGAAATACCCCAATGTGTATGGTATTGATATGCCAGTACGTAGTGAACTGATTGCCTCAGGTCATACAGTGGAAGAGGTACGTGACATTATCGGTGCAGACCGCTTAATTTTTCAAGATTTAGAAGACCTTATTGATGCGGTAAAAGATACTAAGTATAGTAAGGTTGAAGGTTTTGACTGTGCGGTATTCAATGGCTGTTATGTTACGGGTCAAATCAATGAAGCCTATCTTGATCATCTACAAGATCAGCGCAATGAAACCGCTAAAACAGGTAAGAAGGGGATGCAGATAGTTGCTGATACTCCCGTTGATATTATGGGTGTAGAAGAATTTTAAGCTAGCAAATCGTTAAAAAATAATAGCGAATTGTAAAATACAAAAAGGCTGAATTCTATAAGGAATTCAGCCTTTTTCGTTGAAACTAAGTTAATTTATACTAACTCATCTAATAATAAACTAACCTAAAAAATAGCTAAATAGCCACAACAACCCATTTATAGCAGCGATACCAACCACCATACTCACTAGCAGCTGGCGACTAACATGATAGACCAGCAACACCAGTAGTAGGGCACCAATCTGCGCCAACAATAAATGCAGCTCCGCGCTACTTAAGCCAATATTCGCTGATAAATCTTGGTAAGAAAGACTGGTTAAAATTAATAATACCAAAACGGATAACGGTAAGCTCTCGTTAAGACGATGTAGCCAAGGTTTATCAAGTAGTTTTTGCGGTATTAGTGCTGGAATAGCACGAGTGATAAACGTGACTCCTGCCATTGCCAAGGTTGCGAAAATCAGATAGCTACTGGTCATTAGAATCTCCTGTTACTGTCCGCTGTATCCAAAATGCACGCGTTAAGATCAGCAACATACAAATCGCAATCGCTACTAATAACAACCAATCACTGGTAAATAGCAAGGCACTAACTAAACCAATAACGGCAATTCCAATCGGAAAATAACGTTTAATACTCTGAAACTGCTCATAAGCTAAAATCACAAACAGACAAATAAGCGCAAAGTCCAAGTTTGGTACTAGATCATTGAGAGCGCTGCCTATCATTACTCCAACGGCGCTCGCCAATACCCACCAGCTTTGATTAAATAAGCTTACCGGCAGTATCAGCGCTTGCCGTGTATTCGCAGGCAAACTGGTCATGACCGAAAAAGTCTCATCAGTGAGGGCAAATAAGCAATAAGTTTTGGCAAGCTTATGGGTCGGTAAGTATTGCAATAACGGCACACCATAAAACACATGGCGTAAATTAATAGCAGCGATATTGGTCGCGATACTACCAACCGGTAATCCGGCGCTAAGCATAGGCAAGCAGGCGTATTGAGCGGCACCCGCATACAGTACGATACTGAGCATAATGGTCGCCCATACTGGTACGCCTGCAACTTGCGCCAATACGCCAAAGGCAATACCCGCGGGCAGGTAGCCCATTGCTACCGGAATACTTTTTTTAAAGCCTTCAGCCCACTGGTAGGTCGGCTCTCGTTGCTGCTTAGATTGAGTGATCACAGGATGTCCTAAATTTTTCTAGCTTGATTATTAATTTTCTAGTCGTTATTTTGGTTCAATAATGCACGATGGTTTTTAAATAGTTGTACTGCTTATAACCTGTGCTGCTTATAACTGGGGCTGTAATTTTTCATAGCTACCAGTGATATGAGCGCGGTATAAAAATCCACTAAGAATAATGAACCGTAGGAGTAATAAGCACCAAACACTCAGCCAAATACCGGTCATACCCCATTGTTGATAGAGTAGCCAGCTTAGCGGAAAAAAGATAACCGCCAATATTAATGCCGCATTACGAATCACATTGCCAGCGGTTAATCCAAAGAATATCCCATCGAGCCAATATGCCCCGACACCGATTAAGGGTAGCAATACCGCATACACATGATAATTATAAGCAAGGGTAAAGACTGGCTCAATATTGGTCATTAGTTGCAAATATGTGGGCATCGCAAGCCACCATATCGCACTTAATATCAAGGCAAGACCGTAGCTGACCACACCGGTGCGCTTGACAATAATACGAAAGCGCGGCCAATCACGCCGTCCTGCGGCCTGACCACTCAACGTCTCTGCTGAGACCGCCACGCCATCAAGCGCAAAGGCTGAAATGCTTAACACTTGTAATAAGATAGCATTGGCGGCCAGTATCAAATCGCCACTCTGAGCCGATAATCGTGTTATCCATGCAAAGCTTAAGGTTAAAATTAACGTGCGAATAAAAATGTCTTTATTTAGCGAAAATAGCCTAAGCATTTTTTCTTTAGCAAAATACTGTGGGTCAGCGGTAAATAGCGCTCTCCAAGTTAGTTGCAAGTGACGGCGGCTCAACCACAAGGCTAAAACAACTCCCATCCAGAAGGCGATAGTCGTCCCTAATGCCACGCCTACCAGTCCCATCTGCATACCATAGACAAAGAACAGGGTCAGAATGATATTGAGTATCGCGATAAAACCTTGTTGATAAAGCATATAACGGGTCTTACCTTGGCCTGCAAACCAGCCAATAAAAGCAAAGTTCATCAGTTCAGCTATCACACCCCAAAATCGTACGTCTAGATAAGTTTTTGCAGCAATTCCACTTTTAGGATTGGCTGATAACGCTTGTAAACCAAAATCAATCAGCCACGGTTTAGCGAGTAGTAGTATTGCCCCGATGATAAACGCTAATAATAATGCCCGCTGTAAAATAGACAGTAGTGGTGATTGCATTTGCGGCTTATTACTTGAGATTTCATTTTTCGAGGTGTTAGTTGCCGAGGGGTCATCATTATGAGCCAGTTGCCCTAGTGCCTGAGCGGACAGCCCAGATGAGGCATATTGCAAAAAATTAAAGCTAACCAGTAATAAGGACAACAGCTGTATCGCCAAACCCATACCCGCAAGCTTAGCCGTATCGTTCATATTGCCAACAATCGCTGTATCAATGACGCTTTGTAGCGGCATGGCTAGATTGGCCAATAAGACCGGCAAGGCAATGGCAATGATGCGCGAGTAGCGGGTGTCGATAGGTGGCATGGCACGAGACGGCGTAACGGTTGGCATTCTAGGGTCGCTTATGCTGAAACACAGAAAATATTGCCCGTCACCTTAAACTGTGGCGATAGGGTGGGAGTGCTTTAAAAAAGGTACGATTTGATAGCCACATAAAGACAAAAGCACCTATTTATTAGGTGCTTTTGTCATGATAATACTTATAAGGTTAATAGACTAAAAAATTTGACTATTAGCCCTAATTAACTATCAATCTTGTTCAAACATCTTTGGATCGTTAAAAGTGACAATTTCCTCTTCAAATTCTGGTTTTACTTTTACCACAAAATCATCACGTGATAATCCCATACTTAGCGGGATAGAGCTTGAAATATAGATTGAAGAATAAGTACCTGCAATCAAGCCAATGGATAGTGCTACAGCGAACCAGTATAAGCCGTCACCGCCTAGGAATAACATCGCTAACACCACTAACATCACCGTTGAGATAGTCATAATAGTACGGCGTAACGTTTCTGTTAATGATAAATCAATCGTTTGACGGGGGCTAATACCACGGACCCGACGAAAGTTCTCGCGAATACGGTCATAGACCACAATAGTATCATTCAATGAATAACCGATAAGCGCCAGTACGGCCGCCAGCACCGTTAAGTCGAACGGCAAACCGAACAAGGCAAAGAAACCGACAGTCACGATAGCATCATGAAATAGCGCCACTACCGCACCTATAGCGAGCTTAAACTGGAAGCGTAGGGCAACATAGCCCAGCATACAGGTTAGCGCTAAGGCCACTGCCATTAATGAGTTTAAGTACACCTCGTTACCGACTTGGCTACCAATAATATTAACGTTACTAATTTCAGCATTATTATTGGGTAAATCAAGCGCTTGATTCAAAGTAGCATTCAGGCCATTGATATTATCTGACTGCGGTGGCAGGCGTACTAACAGCTCTTGGCGTGTACCAAGATACTGCACTACGGAATCATCAAAGCCATTATCAGCCAGCGCTTTAACCACTTCCACTTGTTCAGCCGGCTGCTCATAGCGCACATCTGCTGAGACCCCGCCGGTAAAGTCAAGACCTAGGTTAAGGCCATTAATCGCAATAGCTAGAATACTACCGATAATTAAAACGATAGATAAAATCGCCATCGGCTTTTCTAAACTCATAAAGGGAATGAGGCGTTGATTGCCGATCGCTTTGATGCCACCTTCTGCTTTTGCTGCCGCGTCATCAGCTGCGTCATCTGCCGAGATATTAGGATCGATATCAGTAGTAGAATTAGGACCTTGTGTTGCTAATGCCTGACTGTTTTGACCGGCGCGACGACCTTTACCTTTGCTCGATTTTGGAGTAGTAGAATTATTGGTTTGGTTATTGCTACCTTTACCATCACGGCGCGGCTTATTACGGCGGCGACGTTTATCGTCATCTGAACCACCGCCTGAGCTGTTCGAGGTCGGCGTGTTTGGTTTTTTCGTGGGATTATTCTGTTCAATCGCCATATGTTTCTCCTAGCCGATGCTCAAACGTTTGATAGATTTGCGCTTACCGTAAGCAATTTGTACCAGTGCCCGCGTGACTAAAATTGCGGTAAATAATGAGCTAATAATACCAATTGCTAAAGTGATCGCAAAACCTTTAATTGGACCCGTACCAATAGCAAACAGGATAAATGCGACCAATAAGGTGGTGATGTTGGCATCGAAAATACTACTAAAGGCACGATCAAAGCCTGCCACAATAGCAGATTTGGGCCGCACCCCATTTGCCAGCTCCTCACGTATGCGCTCAAAAATCAGCACGTTGGCATCGACCGCCATACCAATGGTTAATACGATACCCGCAATACCGGGTAGGGTCAGTGATGAGCCTAAAATAGACATGATAGCGATAATGATAATGACGTTAACTGCCAGTGCCACATTAGCAATCACACCAAATAAACGGTAAAAAATAATCATAAAGGCAAAAACTAACAGATAGCCAACTTGGGTAGAAAACAGACCTTTGTCAATGTTCTCTTGTCCTAATGACGGGCCGATAGTACGTTCTTCGACAAAGTACATGGGTGCCGCTAATGCGCCTGAGCGCAATAACAGAGCAAGCTCTGCCGCTTCAGCACTGCTGTCTAAACCAGTAATACGGAAAGACGAGCCAAGTACCGCTTGAATATTGGCGCGGTTGATCACTTTAGTTTCAGCATAAGGCGTCCGCACTTCGACCGTCTCGCCAGTAACTGAATTTTCTTCATAGGTGATTTTTTGCTTGTTTTCGATAAACAATACGGCCATTTGCTCGCCAACTGCGGTACGCGTGGCATTTTGCATCAGCTTGCCGCCAGCACTATCTAAGGTGATACTGACTTCGGGCATACCACCTTCATCAAGGCCAGTCTGAGCATTAGTCACTTTATCACCAGTGACAATAGCTTGACGATCTAACAGTACTGGTGGACCATCAAGCGTTCTAAACGGAAAGGCTTCAGTGCCAGCAGGCGGAATCCCGCCCATGAAGTCTTCGCTACCTTCTGCCACCATCCGGAATTCAAGGTTCGCGGTACGACCCAACACACGCTTGGCCTTAGCAGTATCTTGCACCCCAGGTAGCTCAACCACAATACGGCTAGCCCCTTGTGACTGTACTAACGCTTCAGTAACACCAAGCTCGCTGATTCGGTTACGCAAGGCAGTCAAGTTCTGATTGACTGCATAGCTGTTAATCTCATCTAACGTCGCATCGTTATACGTCATGATTAGCGCCGGACCTTGATCATCAATAGAGGATTGGAGACTAAAGTTATTACTCATTGATCCTTGTAGGATGTTTTGGGCACGATTACGAATATCCGTATCGGCAAAATGTAGCACGATACCTTGTGCCTCTGTTTTGATACCCTTAACCGCAATACGCTCAGCACGTAGTTCACGGCGCACATCGCGGCTAGCACTTTCTAGGCGCTGCTCGAGCGCCTTATCCATATCGACTTCTAAAACGAAGCGTACCCCACCACGTAAATCTAGTCCTAGCTTCATCGGTTTAGCACCGATATCACGTAACCATTGAGGGGTGGTTTGCGCTAAGTTTAGCGCTACCACATAGTCATCACCCAAGTTCTGTCTTAATGCTTCTTGTGCTTTGAGCTGCGCGACTGGATTGTCGAGGCGTACCAGTGCACTATTACCCTCAAATGTACCATCATGATAGCTCACGCCAGCCTCTTCTAGCAGGCTCTGTGACTGGGTCAAGATACCCTCAGACAGCTGTGTACCTGCTGCCGCACTGGTAATCTGCACAGCAGGTTCATCAGGGTAAAGGTTCGGGGCAGCATACAGACCGGAAACGATTAGCACGATGAGGATGACGAAATATTTCCAAGCGGGATATTGCATAATCACTTCTTTAAGTTGATAAAGTACTGGCGACGCAGGCCACAAGTCAGCAGATGGGATGTTAGCGATCGCAATGGGTGACTGCCATATTTAGTAACTGGCATCTTTATCATTTGCAATTGTCCACCATCGCGATCATCCGCTATGATAATAGAGCATAAAACGGTAGCGTATAAAACACTTTAAGGTGCAAAGCGATATAGCTTCTAAAAATAGCTATTTAGTTTTTTCTAAAAACTTATATTACCTTTATAACTGCAAGTTAAGTTATTTATAGAACTATAAGGTATAACGACAAGCCTATTACATGAAGCCTGTTTGACTATATTCTTGCTTTAATTGACTGACTAACAGCGTAAAATGACCGTAAACAATGAACGGTCATTTTTATAAATACGATGATAATAGATAAATACCACGACTCTAATAGCAACCAAAGAGTAACCAACTGTGTTTATAATTAATCACAGTTATTAGTGACTACTAGTAAATCACGATCGCTGATATTTATACGCTCTCAATAGTACCTTTAGGCAATACTGAAATCACAGAGGCACGTTGCACCTTAACATCGGTATTATTGTTTAAGCTAACAACGGCATAGATATCTTCAAGACTTTTAATACGACCCATCAGACCACCAGCAAAGATTATTTCACTGCCAACGGTTAAAGAGCTGACCATCGCGCGGTGTTCTTTAGTACGTTTAGACTGCGGACGGATCACCAAAAAGTAAAAAATAGCAAAAAATGCTACTGGTAATAAGATTTGACCGAATACTTCCATATCTCTCTCAATATATAATAGACAATAATAAAATTAGACGCATAGTAACAAAAAATACCAGACTTAGTAACTGTTAATCATGGGATGAGCGTATTTTTCTTAACGCATCGGCATACTATCAGTCGTTATCTATCACGACAATCCTTTTGGCTTACTAAAGAGGAGAATCTACAAAACTATTAGGCAGATAGGTATTGAATTTAGGTGTATTAGATGCCATAGACATCGGCTGTAATAATAGGTGGTGTTAATATTAGCGATCATACTTAAGTGGTGTATTTACTTTACATTAGTTTATCTATAATAAATGATTATTTTTGAAAACAGATAGCATTAATAAAAACAGATATCATCACAAATTATTGTTAAAGAGCAGTATCAATGCTAATATCAAATGGCTATTTTTATCTCTACTAAATTTTATAAAAATTGGTTAGTAATATCAATTGATGGCGTTTCTAGTACCATTTTTTAGTGAGATAGATGATAAACAGCACTTAGTTAATATTTTATATATGGTCGCAGATTTCATCGTGTTTCATCCTTTTTCATTTTTCTTTTTGTTTAGGTTACCTAACTTGTCCACCACTTTTTTGTTTACACCCCGTTTGTGTCGTCCACGCGCTTATCGTAAAGAAGCGTCTGCTAAACCTCCCCCGACGACTTGTCACCACACTTGCCTGAAGGCGGCACCAACATTGATAGTGTTATTACTGACGATACTTCCTTATTCAGCATCAGCCGCTGAGGTGTTGGTAGAGCAGCCAACCACTACCAATGTAATGCTACTGATAGGTTTTGTCAGTATGGCTATCGGCTTGTCCTTTATTTGTTCGATGGCAGAATCTGTACTGCTCAGTATGACACCTTCATATATTGCCGATGTTCAAGACAGCAATCCTAAAAAAGCGAAAATGCTCAAGCGCTTGAAACAAGATAAAGTTGATCAATCACTGGCAGCGATTTTAACCTTAAATACGATGGCCAATACTTTAGGCTCTATCGGCGCTGGGGCACAAGCGACTATTGTATTCGGTAGCGCTTGGTTTGGACTGTTTTCAGCCTTGATGACACTTGCTATCCTAACTTTTTCTGAAATCATCCCCAAAACATTGGGTACGGTATATTGGCGTCAGCTTAGTGGGCCAGTAGCTTACTTCGTGCGCGGCATTATTGTTGTCTTATATCCCATTATTTGGCTTTCAGAGCGTTTGACCAGACTATTGGTACGTGGAAAAGAGACCGACGTCTTCAGTCGCCGTGAGTTCGCCGCTCTTGCCAGTATTGGTGAAGAGGCCGGGCACATCGATCCACTAGAGTCACGGATTATTCGTAACTTGTTAGCATTCGGTGCGATTAAAGTTGAGGATATTATGACGCCGCGTTCAGTAATGCTGGCGTTTGAGCAGACTAAAACGGTTGCTGAGGTACTGGTCGATCGCCCAAAGTTAACCTTTTCACGCTTGCCAATTTATGATGGTGAGCTTGATAATATCACCGGCTTTGTATTAAAAACGGATATGCTATTAGCGAAAGTTAATCATGCCATGCACAAGCCACTGACTCAGTTTCAGCGAGACATTACTTATGTATTCTCAAAAATGAAGCTGTTTGATTTATTAGAGTTGATGCTAAAAAATCGTATTCATATCGCTATTACCGTCGGTGAGTATGGTGAAGTAAAAGGACTGGTTACTTTAGAAGATGTGTTCGAAACCTTATTAGGTCTTGAAATTGTTGATGAGATAGACCGAGTAGAAGACATGCAGGCGCTGGCACGGCAAATGATGGATAGACGAGTAGAGCGCTTAGGGATGAAGCTTAGTGATGATGAACGGTATGATGATATTAATACTGAGACTAAGCTTTAAAGAAAAATACTTATTATAATGCTAACTTAAACGCAATAGAATAAAAGTAGCCTTATAAATACCGCAATGGGAATGTTAGCGGTAATACCATGAGGCGCTAACGGTTACCAGTTATGGGCAAACTTATTGTGTTCATGTCAGGATTAGGATACACGCAAGAATTACACATGGTGTTACATGGCTGTGAGGATTAAATGCTAGGCTAAAGCATATTATTGGTTAACCACAACGACGAAAATAATATCGATAAGGGCTTTTTTATTAAAGGCTTTTTAACCAAGAGTCATGCTAACTAAAAACTATGTTAATTAAAGGCTACGCTAACTAAGGACTATGATGAAACGACTATGGGGGCAAGGGCTATTTGCTCTACTGATCAAAGCTGCTAGCGCAACTGCTTTATTCGCTGTAGCAAGTACAGTAAGCATCAGTGCACAAGCGGCTACTATGACCGAAGGCTTGGTACAAAACTATGCTTCGGCTATGAAATCAGCAGCCAACAGCCAAAATACCAACCAAGTGGCACGCCTCGTTTCTGATGATGCGTTGATCTCATTGTCAAGAAAAGGCAAGTCTACCAGCTTAGACAAAGATGCGTATTTAAGGTTGTTGCAAAACAGCTGGAACCAAACGTCGAACTATCACTACGATATCACTATCGATAACATCGTCATTACCGGAGTGCAGGCTAAAGCCAATGTAACAACAAACGAAAGCTGGGTAAAAGAGGGGAGAAATGTCTCATTTGTGACGACTTCACGAGTGACGCTGACCTCACCAACTGGTAATGCGGTACTTTTACGTGCAGTATCGCAAGTGACTATTGAATATTGAATAATAAAAGACAATGAGGATACGCCCTAGTAACATTACTCTAACCGACTAATACTTCTAGTACTTCGGTTTATATAGCTAGTACTTATGGTGTTAGTCTTAACCTTTAAGACAATCGCTTAAGTTTTGTCTGTTATCTTTTATATTACACTGGTCTTTGCTTTACATTGCATACTATACTGTCAATTAATTTTATTTCCATCTATTCTTGTTGTTAGGAAGCTCCTATTATCATGTCTACTGTGTCATCAACTTCTCGCTCATTTATCGCTTTACCACTGACGCTTGCGGTGTCGGCTTTACTCCTCAGTGCTTGTAGCAATACCTCAGCAGTGAAAAGTACCGGTGCAACCAATAGCGCGCCTGTGGTCACTAAACGCTCTGCTACTGCGGTAAAACCAACCACTAGCGCTGACTATTCAACCGCTTATTTAGACGCTGATAGCTTGGATGAGTTGGCAGATTTATTAGAAGCCAGTGATATGACCATGGTTGAAGACAATAGACTTGCCATTCAACAATACGGAGACTTGTGGAGTCGTCTGCGGGCTGGCTATCAAATGAATGGTAGTAAAGCGGTTTATAATCAGCGTATTGAAGGACAAAAAAGCTGGTTTACCAGCCGTCAGGATTATCTAAACCGCTTGACTGCGCGCGCCAGCCGCTACTTGTACCATACCGTACGTGAAGCTGAGCGTCGTAATATTCCTACTGAGTTAGCATTGTTACCCGTCATCGAGAGCTCGTATGACCCTAGTGGCACAAGTAGTGCTGCTGCGGCAGGTTTATGGCAATTTATTCCGAGCACCGGCCGTATTTACGGTCTGAATCAAAGTAGTAGCTATGATGGTCGCCGTGATGTTATCGAGTCGACCCGCGCGGCTTATGACTTTTTGACGGCATTACACAATCAATTTGGCAGCTGGGAGCTGGCCTTAGCTGCTTACAATGCGGGCCCTGGTCGTGTTCAAAAAGCTATCGATGCCAATGCGGCTCAAGGATTGCCAACTGATTATTGGTCACTCAGGCTACCGACTGAAACCATGAACTATGTTCCGCGCTTTTTAGCCGTTGCTGAAATTGTTGCTCAACCTGAGCAATATGGGGTTTATCTACCAGCGATTGCCAACCGTCAGCATTTTCGTAGTGTGCCAGCCAATTATGGTGTGAGCTTAGCTGAAGTGTCGCAATTGACAGGGGTTAGTTATGACGAGCTAGAAAAGCTTAATACGGCCCTAACCTCATCACGTATTGACTCATCAGGTCCACAGCGGGTCATCATCCCTAATGACGTTAACTTAACGGTTGATGCTAAGTTAAGCGCATTGAGAGGTAATGGCAGCAGCAATGTCATTGCTTCAAGCAACGCTAATAGTAATACGACTGCCCCTAGCTATTCAAGTCCAACGTCTCCTAGCTATAATAGCAAGCCTTACACTAGCTCATCGTTGCCTTCTACGGGTGGTGGTTTAGCTGATTATGCAGCCAGTGCTAGTGTACCTCAGCAGACGACCAGCTATATTACCCCAACCAGCACGCCCACTAGCAGCTCTGTTTATAGCAGCAACGTGTCAGTCCGTACTGAACCACCGCTTACCAGTAAAGAAACCAATAAAATCAATGCTGAGCTAAAAAGCAGTAATAGCTTACCAACTACTTCGGCAACGATTACCCAAAATAATACTATTGTCCAAGAACCACCATTAAGTAAAGAAGAGCGCGATTTTATTGTTAATCAAATTCAGACACAAACGCCGGAAACGAATGTGGTTAGCACCATTGACGGTAACATTAAATTATCGGCAGTACAGACACAGCAGTCTATATTAGAAGCTAGCGGCAAAGAGAAAAAGCTTAGCTTCCCTAAAACCTCAACCAGCAAACCAAAACCGCAAGGTCAACGTACCACCTACGCTGTAAAACGTGGCGATACCTTGTCTAATATTGCCAGCCGAGCTGGTGTTAGCTGGCGTGATATCGCAGAGTGGAACCAAATAGATGCCAGCTCAAAATTGCTCTCTGGTAGCACTTTATATCTGTATGATGCCAAAACAATTGAGCCACTGAGCAGTGCCAGTACTAACAGCGCAAATCAACCAGAAAGCTACGTGGTACAAGGGGGCGATACTCTTATTGGTACTGCCAACCGTTTTGGTTTGTCAGTGACCCAGTTAGCAACCTATAATAATTTGAGCAGCCGTGCTGACTTATTAAGAGGCCAAAAGCTGTGGTTGATACCAGGTAAAGTGACTGCACCTATAAGTACGCCAGCGGCACCATCTTCGAAATCTAGCAGCAAGTCCACAGGCGCGACTAAAAACTACAGAGTACAATCTGGCGATGGTCTGATTGCTTTGTCACGGCAATTCAATGTCTCAATCGATACTTTAGCCAGTCTCAATAGTATTGGTACCACAGACTCGCTGTATGTGGGTCAAACGCTGAAAGTGCCTGCCAGCGTAGACGTTACTGCTGCTAGTAGTAATAGCGCTAGTAGTAACACCAGTAATACAAGCAGCTCAACGCCTACCAGTAACTATAAGGTAAAGTCAGGTGACACTTTAATCGGTATTGCCAATAGTATCGGGGTTAGTGCACAGCAAGTAGCAGCTGTTAATAGCAGCTTTGATGCTAAGGCTCGTTTACAACGTGGACAGACGATTAAAGTGCCAGCATCTAAAGCAGAAGTAAACCGTCAATTAAATGATCAACCAACCAACTACAAAGTGCAGTCGGGTGATACTTTGACTGGGGTGGCCAAACGCTATAATATTGGTTTGAGCGACTTAGCATCAGCGAATGGTTTGAGCAGTACCTCAAACTTGATACTTGGTCGTACTATCACTATTCCTGCCAGCGGTAATAGCGTGAGTATTCCAACTAGCAAGAGCAGCAGTAGTGGTAGCAGTAACACAGCGACCACTAGCAGTAGTGGCAAAAAGCTGGGTAATACAGAAAACTATAAAGTTCAGTCAGGTGATGGTTTGATTGCTTTAGCACGCGGCCTTGGGGTTTCAGTAGAAGACTTAGCGGCGACCAATAATATGGCGGCTAATGCACAGCTACAGCGTGGGCAAACCATTAAAGTCCCGAAAGTCACGGTCAGTTATACCGTTGGCTCAGGCGATAGCTTGATTGGATTGGCACGGAAATATGGGGTCTCAACGCAAGAGCTGGCTGATATGAATAAGATCGCGCCAGATACGATGTTACAGCGTGGTCAGCGTCTGACCGTACCAAATCGTTAATATCTGCTAGACAAATCATGGTTTTAACTGACTGTGGTTTTAACTGGATTTTAACTCATAGAAAAAGCTGCCTTAGTGATAAGGCAGCTTTTTTATTTGAAGATTTTTTATTTAAAGTCTTCTTGTTTAAAGACTTTTTTAGAGAGTGCTATCAAACCGTTTCAGTCTTAATTAAACAGTCTCGGTCTTGATAGTTTCAAGATAACTTCTAATGTTGCTTACATAGTGCATAGCCTGACCGTAACGGCTATTCGATGCTCTATGTTCTGATAGATAGGCATAGACGTTCGCCCAGCTCTTGTCATCAATACCGTCAGCACTAAGCTTACGCTGAATGCGCTTCACTGCATTCGGACCCATATTATAGCCAGCTAGCGCGAACCAAATGCGATCTGTTTTTGGCACATCCGCAAAGTCGGACTTCATCTGCTCTAAATAGCGGGCGCCGCCACTGATACTTTGGCTAGGGTCAACGCGGTCAGAGACCCCCATGGCTTTTGCGGTGCTATTAGTCAGCATCATAAGACCGCGCACCCCTGTTGGTGATACGGCATTGGCATCAAGATGCGATTCTTGATAGCCCATTGCTACCAATAGCTCCCAATCATGATTATAGTTTTGCGCTTGCTCTTCAAAAGAAGACTGATAATCAGGCAATTTCTCGGTCAGTGTGGTCTTGAAATGCTGCTGACTATAAGCGTCTTTGAGTAAGTTTTGATTATAAAATGCCGCTAATTTTTGAGTCTCTTCTAGCTTGATACCATTACATAAAAAATAACTGGCTTTTTTTGATAACGGATCATCTGCTCCGTTAAACGTCCAGCTGACTTTAGGGTGTAAGCCATTTTTAGTCAAGCTGGTATCATAGCCACAGCTCAAATTAACTGAGGATAAGGCAAGCTGGCTTTTCAATTGGGTACTAGCAGTCGTTAACGCCATGTCAGCATCACCTGACTGTAGCGCTCTTAGTGCCGCTTCCTCACTAGCATAGGCTTTTAGATCAATAGTGACCCCAAGCTCATCTGCATAGCTGCGTACCAAGTCATAACCGAAGCCATGTTGGAAGCCATCAGTGGCAAAGTAGGTACTGTCGCCAGGCACAGCCGCGATAGTTAACGTCTGTTCCAGCATGACCTGATCATAGGCTGGCACCGGATCGCCCATTGTCGTTAGACTCTCGGCGGGTAGGGATAATAAAGCAATGCTGGCTGCTTGTATTAATTTTTTAGACTTTCCAAAACGAGACGATGAAAGGTGGGGAACGAGGTTACTTCTAGTGCTAAGTGAGCGCTTGGCCGGACGCAGTAGGTAAGAGATACGGCGTTTGGCACCTTGCGCAGATACTTTGACACGATAAGTAATACGTTGCATTGAGGTCTCCTAATTTTAGCCATCCTGCTTACCCTAAAAATGCGTTATCAGCGTAGACCTATAATCATAAGACAGGCATACGCTAAAATTACATCTTAAATGACATCACACTTAGTAATAGCATAAGAGTGGTATCACTTTGAATAAATATAGAAGCCATTTACAGAGGTTATTTACATGAGTTAGTCATACAAAAAAACAATATAAAAATGGCGGTGTAACCCGTTTGCTAGCGTAAGATTAAAAGTAATAACGCACAGCACGAATAAGGACAAAAATTAAATGATCCTTCAATCAAAAACAGGTTAAACAACTATATTAAACATAGGTAAGGTCATGAATAAGTTATCGAGACATAGGCGTGGGCAGTAATACTGACGTTGATACAGTCGTTAAAAAATACAACTAAAACTTGAATCAACTTTTACTGCGCTATTGTTAGTGGTTGTATACTCTATATATAACTGATAGGGCATAGTCTTTACTGATACGCTAACGTCTAGCAACACGAATAAATAACTGACTTTATGAAATTTATCATTCAACTAATAAATTAATTTATAAAATCATGCTACACCGTTATTGCTATGCTAAATATAAGAGATACGGTGACGCTGAGTATATATTGTGCAATCACAGTGTCTCTTTAGGTAATTATTCCGATTTTCATCAGTCATTATTATTGGTAAATAGCAAACAAAAACCGATTATTTCGTATATTTGAAGCTATGTACCATATGATGTGATGAGTATGTAAACAATGACCATTTATCTAGCGCTATAACTGGAAGCTGTAATAAATGGGAAGTTTCATGACAAAACGTTCTTTTACAAGTAACTAATATGCGGTTATTAGTCACAGTATTCAAGTTAAGTTAAGAAAAGAGCGATAAAACTTAACAATCAGGCTACAGACGGTCAAGAAAAGACCTATTTAATATTTTTTTAGTAAACTAAAGTTTTACAAATATAAAATAACTCTTGCTTAGCATCTTATCTTTATAGTGGGAAGTTAAATTAAGGAATAGCGTTGATTGGCTCATCAAATCAGAGCAACTATTATGTTTAATTAGCGAAATGCATCATTATCATGCCTCATTCGATGAGCTTAGCCGCTTATTAGGCTGGGTTATCAATGTCAATAAAGCTTACTGGTAATTTAAAATGTTGGGCGATTAACTCACCCAATGCTTGGATACCGTTGCGTTCTGTAGCGTGATGACCGCAGGCGAAATAGTCGATTCCAAGCTCACGAGCAATATGGGTGGTACGTTCTGAGATTTCACCTGAGATAAAAACATCACAGCCCATTGCTGCTGCTTGTTCAATCATGTCTTGTGCGCCGCCAGTACATATTCCGATACGCTTAAGCAGCTTTGAGTCAGCAGTATTGTTTTCGATATCAGTCGGGATATTAGTGGGAGTATTAGAATGTTGATAGTTACTTGAGATATGCAGCGGTTCTCTTCCTAGTGCTTGAGTGATGCAAGTAATCAGACTTTGCGCACTTTGCGGAGTACAAGTGGCAATATTGCCCACCGGATGCGACTCATTAGGGTACAGTGGCCCAGTAATGGTCATGCCTAGCATCTCTGCAAGTTTAACGTTATTGCCGATGACGGGATGTCCATCAAGGGGTAGGTGATAGGCAATTAAAGAGATGCCATGCTGCATTAATTTACGGATACGTTGACCTTTCATGCCTACTAGGGGGGCAGATTCCCCTTTCCAAAAATAACCGTGATGTACCATAATAGCTTCGGCGTTAGCTGCAATTGCGGCGTCAATTAAGGCCTCACAAGCAGTAACACCAGTAATGATACGTCGAATAGGTCGTCCGCCATCCACTTGTAAGCCGTTGGGGGCGTAGTCTTTAAAGGCGTCAGCAGATAAGTACTCATCACAAAATTGCGTTAACGTTTGCGCGGTTATCGATGTATTCGATAGTTCAATTATGGCATTTTTAGTTGTCATTATATTTTCCTGTTGTGCTTTAATTAGTGTAATAATTAATGGGATTTAATTATTAGTGGGTTTTGCTGAATTTTTGGTATTACTTATAGCATCAAAAGACAGAACAATAGCTAGAATGCTTATAAGAGTGATTTTATCATACCGCTGAAAAAATTCTGATAAGCACACTAACTGAAATGGTACACGATGCGTTACTATTGGACTGTGTTGCCAGTTATAATTTACATACATGAATGTGTCCATCTGAAGCACTCAGCTGATAACCCTTATCAACGCTTGTTTATATAAAATTTATAGAGGTTTTTATATGTCGTCATTCTCGAATGCCAACAATAGGGCAGCTTTTTGGCAATGGTTACCATGGTTATTATTGCTAGTTTTTGTTGCAGGGTTTATTTGGCTATTTGTGAGTATGAAAACGGCTTCGGAAGCAAAATGGGAGCCACCAAGAACCACGCCTGCTGAGCAGCAAGCCTCCGCGCCTGTTGCCGACACGCCAGCACCTATCTCTTCTTATCACAATGCGGTCGCTCGGGCATCGCAGTCGGTGGTCAATATTTATACCACCCAAACTATGGCTGAGCATCCTTATATGGATGATCCCGTTTTGCGGCGCCTCTTTGAGTTTCATGGTGAGTCTCCGCAAGATCAAGACATGACCAATTTAGGCTCCGGCGTTATTGTGTCAGAAGATGGCTATATCGTTACTAATGCTCATGTGATTGAAAAAGCGGATGAGATCACCGTGGCTTTTAGCGATGGCCGTAAGAGTCGCGCCAAAGTTATTGGTACCGATCCTGGTAGTGATTTGGCAGTAATTAAAGTGGGTATGACAGGATTGATTCCCCTTAGCTTTCGTGAAGCGCCCATTCGAGTTGGCGATGTAGCGTTGGCCATTGGTAATCCATTTGGCGTGGGACAGACGGTCACTCAAGGGATTATTTCAGCGACCGGGCGCACTGGACTGGGAGTGAACAAGTTTGAAGACTTTATCCAAACCGATGCTGCTATTAATCCCGGTAACTCAGGTGGGGCTTTAGTCGATGCTCGTGGTGAGTTGGTGGGTATTAATACCGTTATCTTCTCGCGCTCTGGCGGCTCTGTAGGGATTGGTTTTGCCATTCCCACAGTACTGATTGAGCAGGTAATGAATGGTTTAATCAAAAATGGTCGCGTGAGCCGTGGCTGGTTAGGTATCGAGATCCAGTCACAGCTGCGTGATCCAACCCGTCTTGAAACCTCAACCGGTGTGGAAGTGCTTAACGTTATCGATAAAGGTCCTGCAGCCAAAAGTGGTTTGAAAGTTGGTGATATTATCCTAACCATTGATGGGGTGGAGATGACCGACGCCAATAAGTTGATTCAGTATGTGGCTCGTAAGCCGCCAACAACTGAGCTCAACGCACAAATATTGCGTAATGGCAAAAACAAACAAATCAAAATTTTGCTAGCTGAGCGCCCACAGCAAGAAATTGTTGAAATGCCCGAAATTATCAATGATGAAAGCTTTGAGGATCAGCCAAGCTATCACGGCCAAAATCAGAACCAGCCGACGATGTCGGAAGAAGAGCGGGTTCGTATGCGTGAAGAGTTGCTACAGTTGTTTGAAAGAGACGGTGCACCCCAATCTCAGTAGGAATGAATGTTTAAAGTAATATACAGACAATGAAAAGCGCGTTATCTTGCTTAAGATAGCGCGCTTTTCATTGTCTGTTTTTAAAGGACTTATAAGTTAGTTTTTGATATATTCGTGATTGATATAAATAACGCCTTGCACACGACAACAGCATGACAATATTTCATCGTCTTCAATCATTGCCAGCGGCGAAAACGGATAATCAACTGGGTGTGAGCTTGCAATGCGGCGTATACGGCAGCTGCCACAATAGCCTTCTCTGCATTGATAGTTGACCTCATGACCCGTCCGCAATAGCCCATCTAGCAGACTCTCATCGTCATGCAAGTAGAACTGCTTTTTACTGGTCATTACCCATGTCATAGCAAATCCTACGCTGTACTATCAGCCTTCAAATTAAGTTTAGCAGTTAGTTTGACGATATCGAACTAACTGCTGTTCTATAGTAAATACTCAGTAAAATAGTTACAGTATATAAACTTGCGGGCCTGATAAAATTGTTGCGCTTGCTGTGCGACTGTATCACTCAAGAGGCTGCAATAATTCCTTATAACTCAAAGTCATCAAAGTTACTGTCTGATAAATCCGAGTCAATTTGTCCGACTAAATAAGAGCTGATTTCAGTCTCTTGTGGGGCGACCTGAACATTATCAGACGACAGCCAAGTATTAATCCATGGAATTGGATTTGACTTAGAGTTCGGGAACGCTGATGGCAGGCCGACCGCTTCCATACGCAAGTTGGTAATATATTCGATATATTGGCATAGAATGTCTTTATTCAGCCCAATCATCGAGCCATCTTTAAATAAATAGCCTGCCCATTCTTTCTCTTGCTCAGCCGCTTTGCGGAATATCTCAATGCTTTCTTCATAGCAATCATTGGCAATCTGTACCATTTCTGGATCATCTTTACCGTTGCGCATGAGGTTCAGGATATGCTGCGTACCGGTTAAATGTAGCGCTTCATCACGGGCGATAAGCTTGATAATCTTGGCATTACCTTCCATTAGCTTACGTTCAGCAAAGGCGAACGAGCAAGCAAACGACACATAAAAACGAATGGCTTCTAATACGTTGACCGCCATGATGCACAGATAAAGCTGCTTTTTAAGCGAAGTTAAATCAACGGTAACTTGCTCACCATTGACCGTATGCGTACCTGCACCATATAAGTTATATAGCTGAGCATTATAATAGAGATCATCATAATATTTTGCAATATCAGAGGCGCGCTCCAAAATATGGTCATTAGCCATGATGTCATCGAACACGACGCTGGGATCGTTGACGATGTTACGAATAATATGGGTGTAGCTGCGTGAGTGAATGGTTTCAGAAAACGTCCAAGTCTCAATCCAAGTTTCAAGCTCTGGAATAGAAACCAAGGGTAATAGTACGACGTTTGGGCTGCGACCTTGAATAGAGTCGAGTAGGGTTTGGTATTTTAGATTACTAATAAAGATATGTTGCTCATGCGAGGATAGATTACCGTAGTCAATCCGGTCGCGTGAGACATCGACTTCTTCTGGTCGCCAAAAAAACGACAACTGCTTTTCAATCAATTGCTCAAAGATAGGATGCTTTTGCTGATCATAGCGCGCCACGTTGACCGGCTGACCAAAGAACATCGGTTCTTTCATAGCGTCATTTGGCGTTTGATTAAAAATGGAGTAAGTCATGGGGCTGCCTTATAAGTTATACATATTATTAATCTAAAATTTTGAAAACATCAGCAAAAATGAGTTATAAGTTCTCTAAAGATATTTGTATCGGTACTTGTCCATCATTCATATAAGCTTTAAGCATTTCGCTTAGCTCGACATCATCCAATGCGTCTAATTCATCGATAGCACTCTTACGCCGCGTACTCAAATCAAAATCTTGTGGTTGTTTTGATGATTGCTTTGGCGTCTGTTTCTTCACTGGTTTTTTGAGTTGTTTTGGCGCTTGTTTCTTTGGTTCTGCACTTGAGCTTAATTGCTTACGCACATCTTCAATATCTACTTCTACTTGTACAATGTGTGAGTGACCATCGTTTAAGTCTGAAAATACGTTAGGGATAAACAAACCACCGTCTTTGATGATTGCGGTATATTGCACGTCTATGACCTCCGTCGTTTTTATTCTTTGTATGTGTTTCAATTATAGCGGTGAAGCCAAAGTGTTTTCGTTTTATAGTATAAATTTTGGGTAGCCAATCCCGCCTACCGCTTGTATCTGCCTAGCCGATGTCGTGCGGTCTAATGTGTCTGGTCGCATTCCTGTTGTCTCGATACTACGCCTAGCCACGGACCGCATCGCCATCGTCGTCAGCAGGATACCGCTATAGTCGGGGCTAAACAACCTTGTTAGGGCGTAGTTCATTATTTATTAATGGTAAAATCTGGCGTAGGGTGCTTTTTAAGCACCTTTTAACAAGCAAATGTGAACCTAATTTTTACATCTATTAAAGTATTTATTACTCATAAAAATTAGACTTTTCATAACATCGGTGCGTGGAACGCACCCTACAACACAATTAACCGTACGCTATAAGTTGGGCGTAGGCTGTAGCTTTAGCACAGCAACAAGGTTGCAAATTTCTAAATTCTGGGTTAAAAACCCAGCCTACAACACCTGCTACGGTTCTAAAAGTAGGTTGTTGTCGAGGGACGATACACAACCTAAGATAGCTTTTATTTTTTAACAAGCATATATATGATATTAATTAGCGTAGATATAAGTAGAATGATCATCATTTACTGAGATTTCAAAGTCAAAATGCTTACTTATTTCTATTGAAAGCTGACCTATGTTCAAAATCTCATCAAACTTCGGGTTATCAGACGAGATATTACTTAAAATACGTTTGTATATGCTTTCCAATTTAATAAAAAATTCTAAAAACCAACTATGCTCAATATGTTTGTACAGGGCTGTTTCTTCGAGATTCTTATTGAATTCATCATTGAACATCCACCCCAAATAATAGTTTGAGTACTTTATTAAATTCCCGATATTTCTAAATATAATCATCATCATGTCAAATGGTTTATCACTTAAGCCTTTTGCAAAGTTTAATTCATCTACGATAGTTTCTAATTTTTCTATAACTATTTCTCTAAAACTCTGTTCAGGATTTTCCCCAATATTAGCACTAAAAAAACATGCTGAAAATTCTGACCAACCTGCCATAGAGGTTTCATACACAATCTGTTCGTAATGACTTTCATAGTCTTTTATAGTTGGTATTGTTTTAAAAATGCTATGCAATAAGAAATCAACATGTATATGACCGCATTCATGAGCAATTATTTGTAGCATGCGCATTATTTCTTCTTGATTTCCACTTTGTTCTTTAACCAGCAATGGAATGATTGAAATATCTTTAAGCACGATATAACTTTGTAACCCTTCTTCTTATTCTTTTGTTATAGCCATTGCACATCCTATAACTTCACCTTCAGAAGGTTTTCTATTTTCATCAATTAGTTTTATAGCTTTTTTGTACCCTGAATCACCACAAGCTATAGATATACCTTTTAAATTTTCTAAGTCTAAAAGCTTGCCGACTTGAAAAAAAATATCGCGTAAGTTTGAGCAAATGCTATTGGATTGACTATCGGGAATATGGACACAAGTTATTGGAGTCTCATAACTAAAAGTAGATGGATAATCTTCGTATGAAATTTCATTAGCCATTTTCTATCCTTTACAGCAAATTTCAATAGTTGCTATGGGTTCTAGTTTAGCAATAAACAGCGAGCTCAACCCAAAAGCCAAGCCCGCCATCCATCAAAAACCTAAATCTTACAAGCGCCACCAGCACAATCATCTTCCATATCCGCTTGGGCATCATTCGCACCGTCACGAGTGTTGTGATAGTACAACGTCTTCACACCAAGCTTATACGCGGTCAACAAGTCTTGTAATAGCACTTTCATCGGTACGCGCTGACCTTCAAAGCGAGTAGGGTCATAGTTGGTATTGGCAGAAATACTTTGATCCACGAACTTTTGCATGATGGCGACTAATTTTAAGTAGCCGTCATTGTTCGGCATTTGCCACAATAGCTCATACTGGTTTCTAAGCTTGTCAATCTCAGGAACCACTTGCTTTAAGATGCCATCTTTTGACGCTTTAATAGACACCAGACCGCGTGGTGGCTCGATACCATTGGTCGCGTTGGCAATCTGACTGGAAGTCTCAGACGGCATCAAGGCGGTTAGGGTTGAGTTGCGTAGACCATGAGTAGTAATCTCAGTACGCAACGTTTCCCAATCTAGATGTAGCGGCTCTTGGCAGATTTTATCCAAGTCTTTCTTATAAGTATCAATTGGCAAGATACCTTGCGAATAAGTGGTCTCATTAAAAGCAGGGCAGGCACCTTGCTCTTTTGCTAATTTGTTTGACGCTTTTAGTAAATAATACTGTAGCGCTTCAAAGGTTTGATGAGTCAGACCTAATGCTGAGCCATCTGAATAGCGCACGCCATTCTTGGCAAGATAATAAGCGTAGTTAATCACGCCAACACCTAACGTACGGCGGCGCATACTGCCATTTTCAGCGGCTTTAACCGGATAATCTTGATAATCGAGTAGGGCATCAAGCGCACGTACGATTAGCTCAGCTGGTTCTTCAATATCGCTGACGTTATCAACTTTACCTAAGTTGACCGCAGATAGCGTACATAGGGCAATCTCGCCTTCCTCGTCATTGATATTATCAAGTGGCTTAGTCGGTAACGCAATTTCCATACATAGGTTCGATTGGCGAATAGGTGCGACGGTTGGATCGAATGGGCTGTGAGTGTTGCAATGGTCAACGTTTTGGATATAAATACGACCGGTGCTGGCACGCTCTTGCATCATCAGGCTAAACAACTCCGTCGCTGGAATTTGGCGCTGACGAATTGATTTGTCTTGCTCGTACTTAGTATATAGCTCTTCAAACTTGTCTTGATCTTCAAAGAACGCATCGTATAAGCCAGGGACATCTGATGGTGAGAATAAAGTGATGTCTTGACCTTTAATCAAACGGCTGTACAAGGTTTTATTGAGCTGAACGCCGTAGTCCATATGGCGAACACGGTTGTCTTCAACACCGCGGTTGTTTTTTAGTACCAATAGCGACTCAACTTCTAGATGCCATAAAGGATAGAATAAGGTCGCTGCGCCGCCACGGACGCCACCTTGTGAGCAGCATTTAACAGCGGTTTGGAAAAGTTTGTAGAAAGGAATACAGCCAGTATGCTGAGCTTCACCGCTACGGATAGGGCTACCAAGGGCGCGAATACGACCGGCATTGATACCAATACCCGCACGCTGCGAGACGTAGCGTACGATAGCACTGGTAGTGGCGTTGATTGAATCTAGGTTGTCACCACACTCAATCAGCACGCATGAGCTAAACTGACGTGATGGGGTACGTACACCTGACATAATCGGCGTTGGTAAAGAGATTTTAAATTGTGAAGTGGCATCATAAAAGCGTTTTACGAAATTCAGACGTTCTGATTTATCATATTTGCTAAATAAACACATACCGACCAGCATATATAAGAACTGTGGACTTTCATAAACTTTCTTAGCCACGCGGTCTTGTACCAGATACTTACCGGCCATTTGCTCAACGGCAGCATAGGCAAGGTTCATATCACGCCAATGATCGATATAATCGTTTAACTCATCAAACTCTTCGCGGCTATAGTCCGCTAAAATATGTTGGTCGTATTTGCCAGCGTCCGTTAACTTCTGTACATGGTCAAACAAATGCGGCGGTGTAAATCTATTGTAGGCAATTTTACGCAAATGAAAGATAGCCAAGCGTGCGGCTACATACTGATAGTCAGGTGTATTTTCAGAGATTAAATCAGCCGCAGATTTAATAATAGTTTCGTGAATATCGCGAGTTTTGATACCTTCATAAAACTGGATGTGCGATTTTAGCTCAACTTGTGATACTGACACATTATCTAAATTGTGAGCGGCCCACTCAATGACTTTATGGATTTTATCTAAATCAATTGGCTCGAGACGTCCATCACGTTTGGTCACTTGAATTTTATCGATATGTGTCATGCTACCCTCTATTGTTAATTGCTGATATTATTTGTCGCACGGATAAAACCGTTTGACTTTTCTGTAGCACACGGCTATTCAGTATTGCGTTATCTGAGCTTTTCTTAAGCAAAAGACTACCGCTGCTCATGGTGATGTTAAAAATCACTGAACACTATATATAGCGTGTGTAGTAGTAAGTAGGCACAATATAGCGGGAAAATACTAAAAATACTAGATTGATTTTATCAGGATTATATGTTGCGAGTAGAACAGAAGGGTTCGTTTGCGACGTAAAGAACGATGGGATAAGGGTTAGCTGTGATTGGCTTAAAAATAAAATATTTGTAAAAAAATAACTACGATTTGTTTTTTATCACCTGGTGAAATTGTCAATAATAATAGTGATAATAAGGGTAAAAATACGGGTGCTGATTGTACCTGAGACTATAAAAAATCGCCACCCATATGAGTGACGATTGTGGTTATTATAATAGCTGTTATTTTCAATGTTATACGTAGTTTAATAACGTTAGATCATCACCGTACGTACATTACAACGCTATAGGCAAATCACAGTGCCATACGTACGGTTTTCGCACCATCAAGTGACGCATATAGGGTATTGACTTGTTCGGCTGATGTTAAATACAGATTGACCCGTGCCGAGTGGAAACGCCCAGTTTTGGATGGTTTAACTTGGATAGAAGCCAAATCAAAATCAGGGAATTGACTGCCAAGAATCAGCTTTACTTCATTGAGTAAGCTTTCATGCTCGCCTTCATGACCGATAATGCTTAATGGATAGTCCATAGGGAAGTTCCACAACTCAGGATTCTGAATGTCGGTTTTTTTGCCTTTGATATTATCGCTATTTAAAGAAATTTCACTGACATTGACTTCTTTTTTAGGGTCTTGTTGATTGTCACTCATTATAAAATCCTTATCGCCATTTGAAAATTAATTATTTGAAAAATGCGGGTTTAATTATATTTATTTGATGGTTCGATACTGCTTTGGTGGTTCAATTTTGGTGGTTCAGTACTACTGTACTTAATGATAAGCCACAAAAAAGCTGAGACGCGCTCAGCTTTTAGGGTTATATCTAGTACTAGACTTAAAGGTACTGTGCTTAAAAGCTAATACCTTTATAAGGACTTAGCTCCTTACTTTCAAGAACTAGTCATTTTCAAGGAATGAACGCAAGTGCTCAGAGCGTGAAGGATGACGTAATTTACGTAAAGCCTTTGCTTCAATCTGACGAATACGCTCACGGGTTACATCGAACTGCTTGCCGACTTCTTCAAGGGTATGATCGGTTGGCATATCAATACCAAAGCGCATTTTTAGCACGCGCGCTTCACGTTCAGTCAGATTGCCAAGTACATCACGAGTCGCTTCACGCAGACCCTCTGACGTTGCATCATCAACGGGGCTGGAGATAGTCGAATCTTCGATGAAATCACCTAAGTGTGAGTCTTCATCATCACCGATAGGGGTCTCCATGGAGATAGGTTCTTTGGCAATTTTGAGCACTTTACGGACTTTAACTTCGTCCATCTCTAAGCGTTCGCCTAGTTCTTCAGGTGTTGGCTCACGTCCCATCTCTTGTAACAGCTGACGAGAAACGCGGTTAATCTTGTTAATAGTCTCAATCATATGCACCGGAATACGGATGGTGCGCGCCTGATCTGCGATAGAGCGGGTAATCGCCTGACGAATCCACCAAGTTGCATAAGTTGAGAATTTATAACCACGACGATATTCAAACTTATCAACCGCTTTCATCAGACCAATATTACCTTCTTGAATAAGATCCAAGAACTGTAGGCCACGATTGGTGTACTTCTTAGCGATAGAAATAACCAAACGCAAGTTAGCTTCGACCATCTCTTTCTTAGCGCGGCGAGCTTTCGCTTCACCAATAGCCATACCACGTGCCACATCTTTCATATCATGAATTTCCATGTTGAGCTTATGCTCATAATCACGGATAGCACGTTGCAGAAGAATAACATCATCGGTAACTTTTTCTAGCGTTGCAGCAAACGCCGGCTTACCTTTTAGACGCTCGGTGAGCCAATCAACGTTGGTTTCGTTACTGGGGAAAGTCTTACGGAACTCTTCGCGCGGCATACGACCACGGCGAATAACCAAGCGCATAATTTGACGCTCTTGTTTGCGCACATCGTCATAGACGTCATGCATGATCGCCATGACTTGATCTGACAAGCGATTGTTAAGCTTAAGCATCATAAAGCGCTCGGCAAGCTGTTTATAAGCTTCGTCAGCTTGCGTACTACCACGACCGTAATCAAGCAAAGCTTGTTTGGCAGTAATAAATAAACCTTCAATCTCTTCTAAGCGCATGCGCACTTCTTCTGGATCAATACCGCCCGTTTCTTCTTCCTCTTCTTCAGTGTCTTCTGCTTCGTCGTCTTCTTCAGCATCAGCCTTAGCGGTCACTTTAGGATTGACCTTTGGCTTAATGACAGGGATTTTTACTTCTTTGGCAGCCGCTTTGTCTTCATCAGTTTCGGGATCTAAAAACCCAGTGATAACATCAGAGAGCTTTTTGTCGCCATCTAATACGCGCTGATATTCATCAAGCACATATTGCACCGTTCCTGGCCAATAAGACATCGCATGCTGAACATCACGAATACCTTCTTCGATACGCTTGGCAATGACAATCTCGCCTTCACGCGTCAGCAAATCAACCGTTCCCATCTCACGCATATACATACGCACAGGGTCAGTGGTACGACCTGGCTCGGTTTCAACAGCAGCCAATACCGCTGCCGCCTCGTCAGCTGCCGACTCATCATCACTTGAGTCATCGTTCATCAAGATGTCATCGGCATCAGGTGCAGACTCAAATATTTTGATACCAACGTCCGTTAGCATCTGGACGATATCTTCGATCTGATCGCTTTCGGTAATGGAGTCGGGCAGCTGGTCATTCACCTCAGCATAGGTCAAATAGCCTTGCTCTTTACCCATTTGGATCAAGGTGGCCAGCTGAGACGTGGACTTAGAAACTGACTTATCGTTCATAAATACTCACTTTGTTTGCGTCGGACATTTTCGTGATATGACGGGCTACTGCTTGCTCAGTGCGCTGATCTAATCAACAGATTGATCACAAAAAAGCGTAGGGGTTGTCAATAATAACAAAAATGAATTGATATGAATAAAGGTTCAAAAAACGTCAATAAAAACACTCAAAAAACGGCTAAAAATTAAAAGCCTAAAAAATATCAAAAATAATAGGGTCTAATATTGCTGTCAATATAACCGCGGCACAGTTTAACACAGACCACAGTAATCAAGCACAATGTCACTGCTAAACGTTCAACAAGATGACTCTGACGATTGCTAACCATAATCATAAATAATGGGGCCAATATACCTTAATTTAAAGGGCGAGCACATTATAAACAAAAAGTTAACCCTAAAAACTTAATATTAAATATCAGTTTTTACTATTAATGAAATAAAAACTGGCAAAACAGGGTAATAACATCGCTATATCTACCTATATAGGCTATCTATATTAAATACTAATCATTTGCGCCGATTGTTCTGCTTGCTGTGCCCGTAACCAGTTGCTTAATAACTGCGCCTGAATGCGTACGATAGTTGCCTTGATATGATCAGGATTTTTTACCAGCTCTTGTATTTTTTTCTTCATATTGCGTTCTAAGAGTTGACTCACTAAATTTTCAATCTGCTCATCAAGGCTTAAAATATTCCTAGTGATAAGGGTTTTATAAAATGACCCCCAGTTACGGCTAAGTCCTTCTTGAGTTGAAGGCTTTAAGTTAGACAATACAAAATGTGCGGCGGCGTTAGCATCTGGCGGTAAATAACTTAGGCAGCGTTTAATGGTGCTGACCACATCCAGTAAGGCAGTATCTTGCAAGTCTTCCCAAGCTAATGGCCGTAAAGCATCAGGAGAGGCCTTTTGCTTGATATGCGCGGGTAGGTTCAAGCCATCAATACCAGCTTGTTGCCAAATCAACTCAATCGGATCATCCGTTAGGGCGCGCGGCTGAAACAAAAAACACAGCTGTAATTGCTGGCTGATGGTCATATCGCCATCAAAGTCTAATAGCGCATCTTTTGCCTCAATATTTTGGCTGCGTTTGCCGCCCAGCTTTTGATAAATGTCATTATTGAGTAGGTAACGAAAGCTGCTACCTTTAGGTAGTGAGGTCGTCAGCGTGCGCACTTGCGACATCAGCTTGGCTTTACCTTCTGCCAAAGTTAAGTCGTAGCGCTCACTTAAATAGGCAAAAATGTACTGCGATAGCGGCATGGCATTGGTGATCTGCTCACGCATAGCTTCCACGCCATGACTTTTAATAAAAGTATCTGGATCATGGTTGTTAGGCAGAGACAAAAACCTCAGCTCTTTATCATCACCGAGTACGGGTAGGCTGACTTCAAGGGTGCGCCAAGCGGCTTTTTGTCCGGCACTATCGCCATCGAAGCTTAAGGTCAACGTAGGATTTAGAGTCAGTAGGCGTGATATTTGAGCTTCATTAATGGCCGTGCCCATTGAGGCGACTGCGCCATAGATACCGGTTTGGTATAGGGCAATCACATCCATGTAACCTTCGACCACCAACCAGCGATCAGCGCGCTGCTGGCGGGATTCGTAATAGCCATATAATACGTGCTGCTTATGAAAAACAGGCGAGTCTGAAGAGTTAATATATTTGGGTTTTACTTCATCATCGAGCGCGCGACCGCCAAAGCCAATAATACGACCTTGGTTATCACGAATCGGAAATATAACCCGATCGCGCAGCAAGTCATAATCACGCCCAGACTCTGATTGGCGCACCAAGCCTAAGGCTTTAAGTCCTTCTATATCTTGCGGAAACTGATGCTCAAGATGTTGCCAACCGAATGGTGCATAACCCAGCCCAAAGGTTTCTAAACTTTGCTCAGTGACACCGCGCGTGGCAAAATAGTGCTTAGCGTGGGGATGGGTGGTTAGATTGTGCTGATAGAACTGCTGAATTTGGGTCAATAACTCATATAAGTTACCGTCTTTATCGGCGGCGGCATTGTCTACATTTGAGCTTATGGATTCAGCGTCATCTGTCAGCCATGCTGGCGGACTGCTATTATGATCAGTGCCGTCATAATCAGTAGCATAAGGTATGTTAGTGGGAAGGTTGTTGTCACTGGCATTGTCATCATAGGCGTACTGATCCTCATACTGAGGATAGTCAGGTGGGCTACTAGTTGCTATCGACTGTCCCTCTGAGGGTATAACAGGCGCTGCTGGTTTTACTATAGGCTTAGTGACCGGTTTAGGTTTGCTACGCTGATAGCTGACATTTTGCTGTTCTTCTTGCGGTACTTCAATGCCTGTTTGCTTTGATAGTTCATTGACCGCTTCGATAAAGGTTAAGTTCTCATAGTCACGCAAAAAGCTGATGGCATTACCACCAACGCTACAGCCAAAGCAATGATAGATGTTTTTTTGTGGATTGACATAGAACGAGGGCGACTTTTCACCATGAAACGGACAGCAGCCTTTATATTCACTACCGGCGCGTTTAAGCGTGGTATGACGACCAATCATGCTGATCAGGTCAGCTTGGCTATTTAATTGTTCGAGAATATGGTTTGGAATGCTCATGGAAAAAATATTTTACCATAGGATGCTGAAGGATACTTGAAGACAGAAAAATAAGGCCAACCGTATCGTTGACCTTATTTTCTAATAGCGTTTATTTATAATGCAGGGACTTCTTTATGAACTGCTGTAGTTAACAAGCCCTAATGTTAAAATTAATCATCTTCGTTCATATCGTCGCTATCAGACTCAATAGGTGGCAAGGAGATGCTATCGCGGCTATCATTAAGTAACGTAGTGCGGCGCGTAGGATTGATATTTTGTGGATCAACCTCAGCTTCTCTAGCGGCGGCGCTGGCACTACCTTGGCCAGAAACTTGCTCGGTTGAGCTTTCAGGTAATCCTAAACCGAGATTGACACCACTTCGGCGGGTAGGCGTACTGCTAGCAGTTGGAGCGGCGGCCGCATTGTCGGCGGGCAATCTGAGCTGGGTGGCGGTACGAATCATCTGCGTTTTAGTCGCGCCCGTATACTGACCTTCCGTAATCGACGTATCTTTCATGCTGGCACGTCCAAGCTGCCCAAAGGTCAATTTATTCAACCAAGTGCGATCGCCTTTAGTATCAAGCTTGACGCGTCCGTCATTAGTAAGCCAATTTGGATAGTTGATTTGTAGCAAGGTTTTGTACTCCTGTGCTAAATCTGTTAGACCCAATTTTTGATGGCTATAAGCAAGGATAGCAATGGCTTCAGGCATAGACTCGCTCAACGGATAATATTGAAATACCCATTTAGCACGGTTGACTGCAGCGACATAAGCTTCACGCTCAATATACCAATTGGCCGCAGTTAGCTCACTTTCGGCAAACTGATTATAAATAAAAGTCATACGCTGGGCAGCATCTGGCGCATAGGGACTATTAGGATATTTATTGATAAGCTCTTGGAAGTTGGCAAAGGCGATACGCAAATAAGCGGTATCACGTTCGGCCTGATTGGTCTTGAATAGCTTGATGCCTTCAGATGAGCCTTGCATATTGGCCACACCGCGTACGTAATAGGCGTAGCTGACTTGCGGGTTAGACGGATACAGGCTGATAAATCGATCAGCGCTGGCGGCGGCCGTTTCATAATTGCCACTTTCATATTGCGCATACAACGTATCGAGCAGTGCTTGTTCAGCGTACTGTCCGGTAGGGTAGAAGGTACGCAAGTTAGTGAGGTCTTCAATAGCTTGGGTATAGCGTCCTTTATCAATCTGAGTAATGGCGTCACTATAGTAACCTTGCTCTGACTTCTCGGCAGTTTCAACCGCATCGACGTCTTTACCGGTCAAGTTTTTAAAGGTTTGACAGCCGACTAGGCTTACGCTTAGCGAAAGCAGAGTTACTGAGGATAGTTTGATAAACGTGTTGCCAATAGGGCGCATACTTCTTCTCCGACACAAGACGCATAATAGCAGCGGCGCTATCACACTATATAACAGGTTAATGATAAAAAGGCGATGATCACGGTAACGATAGACTGTCTATCATTGGGTGTGCTTATTATTACACGTGTCTATTGATTAAAAGAGTCTATTAATTATAAAATTCTATATTTGACATAACCGTAATTAAACATGCTTTTGATTAGATTTAACTTTGAACAAATTGCAATCAAATACAGTGCCATAGCATACAGCAAAATCTTAACTAATTTATATAATAACTTGCGACTGGTCTACTTTTTCACTATCTATTTTGTAGTTATTTGGCCAGCAAGTCATCAAATTCTATAATGAGTTAAGTTTTACCCCCTTTGTTTAAAGTAGCCGCTGCATTTTTATTAACTCACTGCTATTAATCAACTGTTATTAACTGAATAGACCGCAAGGGAGCTATTTAACGATAAGTGAGCTGTTTAAAATAGCTGTTTGTAGTCTAGCATGGGCGGCTTTAACGGGCGATGACAAATGCCGCCAGCGTTGATAAATATACAGTAAATTAACCGCAATGTTGTATTGCAGAGAGTTAATAGCTTATTATCAGGACGCTAGAGGATGAGTAACAAATGACAGATAACGGTTAGCTACTATAGGGCTTGAGCACTTGGCATGGTACACTACAGCGACCTTAGACCCGCTTTTTTTTGGCTATTTATATTTTTAATAGTCAGCTAATGGCCTATCTGTTTTCTTATAAAGCTCACCTTGGTGACTTTGCCACGTATGAATCTGCTATGAATAATGATGCTATGACCAAAAATTTAACGCCTAGTCCGTTGCTAGATAATGATTTATCAGCGCAAGAGTTACCCGTGCAGGATGAGTTGCTAAACGACAATGAAGCACGTGACGATGAGTTACTTGATAGTGACTTAATAGAAAGTGACTTAATTGACAGTGAAGACGATAATGATGATGGTGATGGTGATGGTGATGGTGATGGTGACGATTCATCTGTAGCTGGACAAGCAGTGCCAGAAATAATCGATATGACTCACACGGTGTCTGAGGAAGAATCCGGTCTGCGCATCGATAAACTGGCCTCGCAAGTGTTTACGGATTTTTCACGTGCGCAGCTACAAGGTTGGGTCAGTGATGGCAGTTTACTCTGTAACGATAACACGCAAAAGCCAAAGTACCGCGTTAAAGTCGCAGACGTTTTACATCTGTCCACGACCCTACAGCAGCATAGTGAAGATCAGCCAGAAAATATAGATATCGATGTCGTTTACGAAGATGATGCGGTATTGGTCATTAATAAACCAGTAGGCATGGTCGTGCATCCGGGTGCGGGTAATCAGACGGGCACGCTAGTTAACGCGCTACTGTATCATTATCCGCAGCAGCACCATTTACCGCGGGCAGGCTTGGTACATCGTATTGATAAAGATACCTCGGGGCTGTTACTTATTGGTAAAACCAAGCCTGCGCAGATGGCCTTGATGGCGCAGCTCAAAGATAAGTCAGTTTATCGTCATTATCAGTGTGTGGTAGCGGGTGATCAGGCCAGTCTAATGCGTAATCGACGTATCGATGCGCCGATTGGTCGCCATCGTAACCAACGCACCAAGATGACCGTAATGACCGCAGGACGTGAAGCCGTCACGCATTTGTTAGATATCACTCCGTTAAATCACAATTATTGTTTATTAGACGTGGGACTTGAAACCGGACGGACGCATCAAATCCGTGTGCATTTGAGTCATATCAGTTATCCAATAGTGGGCGACCGTGTCTATGGCGGTCGCAGGCAGTTGCGAGCAGGACTGACAGAAGAGCAGCGCAATGCCATTAGTAACTTTTCGCGGCAAGCGTTGCATGCTTACGCCTTAGGTTTTGTCCATCCGACGACGGGTGAGGATGTTAAAGTGACTACGCCTATTCCTGAAGATATGCAAAAGTTGATTGCGGCGTTAAATGATGGTTATGATCCTGAATAAAGAGTGTTGAGTATAAAAAGCTAAATGAGCTGCGATGAACTAAAAGTGATGAATAAGCCATGACTAATAAGCTTCCGATGACACTACTGGCGCATTTGGACGATGTAGCTGTTTTTCAAACAGCAGCTTTTGCAAGCGCTGATGTTGAAAGTTTAGATGTTGAAGGTGTTGGCTTTGAAAGTATAAGTTCCGACAAGGCTGACCAGAACATGCGCCAATCAGAGCAGGCGAGTTATGGTGAGTTGAATCTAGGTTTGCATGTGAATGATGATATCGCGCAAGTATTAACCAATCGTATGCGTCTGTTAGCGGCTATTAATGAGCAACTCAGTGCTCAACCGCTAACGCCACAACGTGCGCCTATTACCAACTTGCACTGGATGAATCAAGTCCATGGCAAACAAATCTATGACGTTGATAATACGCCCTTTAGTATGCAACCCGTAGACGCTGACGCAATGATCAGTCAGCAAGATAATCTGGGGCTAGCGGTGATGACGGCTGACTGTGTGCCTATCGTTTTATATCAACCGGCAAGTAGACAAATAGCAGTCATTCACGCCGGCTGGCAAGGGCTTGCCTGCGGCGTTATTAAAGCGACGGCTGAGCGCTTTAGTGCAACTGGGCAGGTTATGGCATGGATTGGGGTCTGTATTAGCCAATCAAACTATGAAGTCGGCAGCCATGTCCGCGACCAGCTGCTGGCAGGTTGTCAAGAAAACAAATCATTAGCACAGTCAAATATTGATAATTTCGAGCAACTGTATGCTGTGGATTCTCAATCTGACGTTGAATCTAATGTTCAGTCTGATGATCATATCGAGCTTGGGCGCTTACATAAGACAGTTGATAAATTATCAAATATCGCTAAAGTAAGCACGAGAAAAATAAAGTTGAACTTACCAAAGCTTGCTGTTGATCAATTGGAAAATGCAGGCATTACCGTGAATATTGACATGCCTATAGATTGCAGCTATGCCGATACGCGCTATTATTCGTATCGGCGTCAGACTCATTTGCAACAGCTGGCAACAGGACGGATGGCATTGATTGTCGTGCGTCGTCCTTCTATAGTCGCCATTTAGATCATTACCTTGATCTTATTAATATTTACCGAATTAATCACCTATTATTAGAGTTCGTATGAATACATCTGTAGCGCCTTCTGTACAATCTTCTCACGTCGCAACTACTGATAACGCGCCTAGCGTAACGATAGCCGTTATTTATCACAGCAATTATGGTCATACCAGGCGCGTTGCTGAAGCAGTGGTCAGAGGCGCACGTCAACAACTACCAGAATCTCAGGCCAAAGCGATAGATATTCATAATGTAGATTGGGATTTTATTGATGAAGCAGACCTACTGGTCTTTGGTAGTGCGGTATATATGGGTAGCGTGACTGCTGAATTCAAAACTTTTATGGATGAGACCTCAAAGCGTTGGTACCAAAGGAAATGGGAAGGCAAGTGGGCGGCAGGCTTTGCCAACTCGGGCGGACTTAGTGGTGACAAGCTGGCCGTCTTGCAGCAGATTTGTCTATATACTATGCAGCATGGCATGAACTGGATTGGGTTGCCGCTGATGCCTACCGGACATAATGATCATGACTTAAATCGCCTGTCCAGTTTTTTAGGACTGATGACCCAGTCAATCGACGCGCCACCTGAGAAATCGCCGGGTAAAGGAGATATCGATACCGCTATTTGGTTTGGTGATCATTTGGCTAAAACCATTATCAAGCACCAGCCAACAGTATCAGCACCGTAAAAGTAAGTTCGCATCAAGTAGGTAATAAAAGTGTCATAAAAAAAGAGCAGATACCACTATTGGTATTTGCTCTTTTTTTTGCTCTATACAAACCGTCTATTTATCCGCAGTACTTATTATCCGCATCACTTATTCATATGAATTATCAACACCACATTTATAAGCAGCCTTCAGCGAGTATTGAACTATTTACCATTATTTTTGCCAGAGGGAGCAGTTACTGGAATAGGGCTATCGACAAACTGAAACAACAATTGGCAGCCTGTGAGTAGCGTCAGCAGTATAAGCACACACGTAAAAGTCAAAGTTTTCATAGTTGTTCTCAGCATAGCGTCACCGACCATAAAAACTATCAATAAAACCGACCATAAAAACCGATGATAAAATAAGTTACATCATAGACAGAATACGGTATTAAGCAATAGCATGATTCTATTAATTATAGAGATGATATCCATCAATAGTAGCGAATATCAGTATCAAAATTTTTATACTAATACCAAATCTGATGCTAAGTTTTAGATTTTGGACTATTCAGTTTGTATTCATTATGTACGTGATAAAACGCAATACTAGCTATAAAATAATATTTTCGAGTGTTACTAATAATGCATACTTAACAAGGCTTTAGAGTGTTTTGTTATCTTTGTAGCTTAACTGCTGTTTATAAAGGGTTTATTAAATTCTGTTGGTTTAATAGGTTATTAACCACAACAAAAATCTTAAAAATCGCACACTGTTTAGGAGTTCATAGAGATTTTGTAAATAAATAGGAGTGATAAGTTACTATTTGAGTAATACCAGCGAAATAGTTTTACCTTAGTAGGGTAGATAGACATTATTTGGCAACTATTTGTGTTAAACACTAAAAATCAGACGTAATATTGAATGTTAAATATCAAGTGCTAGAAAAGCACTAAATAATAACTAAAGCACCCCAGATGCCAGCTATAACCAGCTATAAGAGGATATTATGAAGCCACTTTCTGTGATGTTATCAATGCTTGCTATTGGTATCACTTCCAGCGCCGCGATGGCTCAAAGCGCTAATCTCCCTAACGCCAGATTAGTCAATGCCAGCCTAGCCAATGCTAGCTTACCTAATGTCAGCCCAGCCAATAGCGATTTGGCCAATCGTGGAGCTTATATCGCTCGCGCTGCTGACTGTGTTGCCTGTCATGGTGAAGACTATACCGGTGGCTCGCCTATCGAAACGCCGATGGGAGCTATTTATTCCACTAATATCACCCCATCTAAGCGTTACGGTATTGGCAATTATACTGAAGCCGATCTCAAGAATGTTCTGCAAAAAGGTCGTGCACCTGAGTATATGCTTTATCCTGCCATGCCGTACCCTTCTTATAATGGCATGACTAACGAAGATATTAGTGCATTATTTGCCTATTTGCAGACTGTGCCTGCCGTTGATGAAGCAATAGAACATAAAACTGATCTGCCGTTTCCTTTTAATTTCCGCAGTCTAATGTGGGGTTGGAATCTTATTAACGTGCCATCTACAGAAAACCGTGATGGTCTGACTCAAACGCAGCAGCGCGGTGAGTATCTGGTTAATAATTTAGCGCATTGCGGCACTTGTCATACCCCGCGTAATAGCACCATGGGCTTTGATAAAAGCATGTATTTATCAGGTGCGCCACTGGGCAATTGGCATGCACCGAATATTACTCCTAACGACTCTAGCGGTATCGGCAGCTGGAGTGAGCAAGATATTGTCACCTATTTACGAACTGGTGAGTTGGATCAACGCGCCTATGCTGGCGGACCAATGGGTGAAGTAGTAGCCCACAGTACCCGCTATCTAAAAGATGAAGACTTAGGGGCGATAGCCTCTTATCTAAAAGCCGTTCCTGCCATCCAAACGGATGACAAGGTCACTGCGGTTGATGTAGCCCGTTTACCAAGTCCAGCAAGTGAGTCGATTACTCATGACTTACTTGAGCAAAAGGACTATTTAGCCCAAGCAAAAGCCAGTGTGGGTGCGGGCAGTAACTCGCCAGAGATGCTCTATCTTGCCACTTGTGGTAGCTGTCATGGTGTGGACGGCTACGCGCAGCCTGATGCTCGCTATGCGCCTATCGTTGGTTTAAGTAGTATTCGCCGTGACAAGCCTGACGCTCTAATTAATGTGATTGTTCATGGTATTGATGGGGCGACTAACACCAGTCCTAAAATGCCTGGCTTCTCTGAAGATTTAAATAGTGAGCAAATTGCCGGTATCGCTAACTATGTGCGCGTCAACTTCGGTGGTCTTGCAAGAAGTGATGTCAGTACTGCTGATGTTGATCGTGTTATGACAGCAAAGCCTGATCAACCATTTTTAATTAAATATGCAGGCTTACTGGCCACTCTCGGTATCATTGTGGCACTTATTATTATTGTATTTATTATTCGAGGAATTATACGTTCAAGGCGTCGCGGTTAATGTAAGTGATTTTAATTTGAGTCGCTTCAATTTAACAGCGCTTAAACAACACGGCAATTAATCCTATAAACCTTTAACAAGATTGCTATAAACGCTTATCGCCAATGCACGAACGTCATACTATAAGGACACTATTATGAAAGACATGCTTCAATCACCCACGCGGCGTCAACTGCTCTCTATGATCGGTAAGACCGCTGGGGCAACCGCGATGTATCAGGCCATGACTACATTAGGATTTGCCTCAGAATCTAGCTTTAAAGAATCAATGGATCTAAAGGGCGCGCCTGCGGGTGCCAGCGTGGTTATCCTTGGTGCTGGACTAGGTGGACTTACTGCTGCTTATGAATTACGTAAAGCCGGATACAAGGTTAAAGTTCTTGAGTTTCAAAACCGTGGCGGCGGGCGCAGTTGGACACTGAACAGTGGCGATGAATATACTGAGCTTGGTGGCGAGAAAGTGACCTGCGACTTTGAGGAAGGTAACTACTTTAACGGTGGGCCATGGCGTCTACCAAGCCATCATTATGCAGTGTTCCATTATTGCCGAAAGTTCGGCGTCGAGTTACAGCCATTTATCCAGACCAATGACCGTGCTTATTTGCACCGTACTAACCACTTCGGCGGCGTACCGCAGCGTCTAGGTGATGTGAAAAATGATATACAGGGTCATGTCTCAGAGCTACTATCAAAAGCCGTCAACGTCGGTAGTCTTGATCGTTCAGTAAATACCGAAGATAAAGAGAAGCTGCTAGAAGGTCTAAAAGGCTGGGGTGTTCTTGATAACGACTACCGTTATGTGACTAGCCATGCGACCAGTAAGCATCGCGGCTATAGTGTTTACCCCGGTGGTGGTTTAATGCCGAACTCTGAGCCATCGAGTACCTTACCCATGGATGAGTTATTGAACTCTGGTATGTGGTCGGATATTTATAACAATTATACGGTCCATGTGCACGAACCAACGATGTTCCAGCCTGTTGGCGGTATGGGTAAAATTGGTGATGCGTTCACCCGCGAATGTCGCGATATGATTGAGTTCAATGCCAAGGTGACTAAAATACATCAAGATGAAAGCGGCGTGACTGTCGATTATGTTGATAGTAACAACCCAACAGGTGCGACCAAAACCGTACGTGCTGACTGGTGTATCTGTAATATCCCGCTCACCATATTGACTCAAATTGATATTAACGTTTCAGCACCGATGAAAAAGGCGATGGCGGCAGTGCCTTATGATACTTCTTATAAGGTGGGCTTAGAGTTTAATCGCCGCTTTTGGGAAGAGGATGAGTGGATTTATGGTGGCGTGACTTATACCGACATGCCTATTACCCAGATATCTTATCCTTCGCAAGACATGTTTAAAGATGGTACCGGCGTACTGCTTGGCGCATATGGATTTGGTGCGACTTCTTATAAGTTTAATACCTTAACGCCGCAAGAACGCATTAACGTTGCGCTTGCCTATGGTAAATACATCCATCCCCAATATCCAAAAGAATTTCGTTCAGGCACTTCGGTAGTATGGCATCGTATCCCGTGGACACTGGGTTGCTACGGTATTTGGAGTGAGTCAAGCCGCGATCAGTATTACGATACCCTATGTAGTATCGACAATCGCATTGTGTTGGCAGGTGAGCATTGCTCGCATATTCCCGCATGGCAAGAAGGTGCGATTTTATCTGGCATGGATACCGCAAAGCGTTTACACCAAAAAGCAAAAATGCTCGGTTGACTTTTATAACAATAAGAATTCAGAGGCTATCATGGACAATATAATCATGAAAAACATGACACCCAAGACGCTTGCTGTGATGTTACTGAGTATCGTTGGCAGCACCGCTTTGATAGGTTGTAGTCAGCATGCGGACGACAGCACAGAAACTATTGGCAGTAAGCAAGAAACAGAACAATCCGTTGATTATCAAGCCAGCCGTAATAACGGTGCGTGGGGCGGTGTTGTTATGAGCCGCGATGAGCTCAGATCGCCACCGGCTAATATCGTTGATGCCAGCTCATTGCCAGCTATGGCAGATGATCCCAGTTTGGTAAAGTGGCGGGAAAAATTCGAAGGTATAGAGGTAGAGAGCAGGTATGAAGGGGTAAATGCAGAGGCTAGATCTGCAGGTACAAATACAAGGACCGTGTTTGAAAATACAAACGGCTTTGTTACTACTAATGGTAAAAATCTCTATCACGACTCTTGTGCCGGTTGTCATATGCATGAAGGTCAAGGTGCACAAGGAGCAGGCTATTATCCGCCGCTTGCTGATAACAGCAAAATGCAGTCAAAATATTACGTCATAGATATTTTAATTAATGGCTTTCGCGGCATGCCATCCTTTCATAGCATGATGAATGACGAGCAGATGGCAGCGGTTACTCAGTATGTGCATAGTGAACTGAATAACTTTACTGATACGGTGACTGCCGCTGATGTGGCAAAACTACGTCATGACAATCCGCCGGGCACTGATCCTAGTGAATAAATCTACCATGCTTAATTATCAGAGCTCAGCTCATTATTAGAAAGTATATAATTAGGAACAGCTTATTATTTGCTCATAATTTAATATAAATTGCCCTAATTATTTTGCTTATTTAGAATATTTCTTATTTTAATTTTTGTAAAAAAACGTGCACTATGAATAATTAAGCAAGCTATCTCATTCAAATAGTTTTATTTTAGTAAGGGTGATTTAATGTTATCTGCCAGCAATCAGTTTTTGCCAGCTCTATGAGGTCTATATGAAGCCATTTTCTGTACTGTTGTCAGTAATTGCATTTAGTATGGCCTCCAGCGCTGTAATAGCTGATGGCGCAATTTCTCCTAATATTAGCTTACCCAATGTAAGCCCAGCCAATAGCGATTTGGCCAACCGCGGTGCTTATGTGGCGCGTACTGCTGACTGTATGGCCTGTCATCGTGAGGATTATAGCGGCGGCGTACCGATTGAAACGCCCGTTGGCAATATCTATTCGACCAATATTACACCCTCTCAACGTTATGGTATCGGCAACTATACCGAAGCCGATTTTAAAAAGGTTCTAAAAAAAGGTCGCGTACCCAACCATCAACTTTATCCTGCCATGCCATATCCGTCTTATCACGGCATGGCTGATGCTGATATCAGCGCATTATTTGCCTACTTTCAGACGGTACCCCCAGTAGAAGAGGCCCCTGAAAAAACCACTAAATTACCATTTCCATTAAGTATTCGCAGCTTAATGTTGGCTTGGAACGTTATCAATGTGCCCGCTACCGAAAACCGCCCAGGTCTCACCCAAACGCAGCAGCGCGGTGAATATCTGGTTAATAATTTAGAACATTGCGGCACTTGCCACACCCCGCGCAACATCACTCAGGGACTTGATAAAGATATGTACTTATCCGGTGCGCCGCTTGGTAAATGGTATGTGCCAAACATCACCCCTGATAAGGATAGCGGTATCGGGCGCTGGAGCGAGCAGGATATTGTCACTTATTTGCGTACTGGAATGCTCGATAAACGCGCTTATGCTGGAGGGCCTATGGCTGAGGCCGTTGCACACAGTACCCGTTATCTAACTGATAAAGATTTGAGCGCAATGGCCGCTTATCTAAAAGTAGTGCCGATTATCAAAACAGATGATTACCTAATACCGGTGAATGTCGCACGCTTACCAAGTCCAGTAAGTCGATCTATTACCTATGATTTACTTGAACAAAAAGACTATTTAGCCCAAGCGAAAGCCAACACTGCGACAAAAGCCAACACTACTACTAATAACAGCACTGTCGATGGCAACTCGTCAAAAGCGCTATATCTCGCTAACTGTGCCAGCTGTCATGGAGTGGACGGCTACGCACAACCTGATGCTCGTTACGCGTCTATCGTTGGACTCAGTAGTATCCGCCGTGCTAAGCCTGATGCGCTGATCAACGTCATTGCTTATGGGGCCAAAGGCGCGTTAAATACAGCGCCTAAAATGCCCGGTTTTGCTAAAGAGCTAAGTCCTGTGCAGATTGCCAGTATCACCAATTACGTCCGTGTCAATTTCGGTGGTCTTACTAGCAGTGATGTCAGCGCCACTGAGGTTAAACGCATACTGAAGTAAGCGCTATTAACCCAGCTATTAACCTTAGCTACAAAAATATAAGTCACTATCTGTGGTCATGGACGAGTGCGCTCTTACAAGGACAATAAAATGAACGATCTATTCCAATCGCCCACACGAAGACAGTTACTCGCGATGATTGGTAAGACCGCTGGGGCAACCGCTATGTATCAGGCGATGACCACGTTAGGGTTTGCTTCCGAGTCGAGTTTTAAACAAGAAATGGAGTTAAAGGGAGCGCCTGCTGATGCCAGCATTGTCATACTTGGGGCAGGGTTAGGCGGTCTCACCGCTGCCTATGAGCTACGCAAAGCGGGCTATAAAGTGACCGTCCTTGAGTTTCAAAATCGTGGTGGCGGGCGCAGTTGGACATTGAATAGTGGTGATAAATATACCGAGCTTGGTGGCGGCGAGGTGACCTGCGACTTTGAAAAAGGCAATTATTTCAATGGTGGACCATGGCGACTGCCGGTTCATCATTATGCGGTATTTCATTATTGTAAGAAGTTTGGGGTAGCGTTACAGCCATTTATACAAACCAATGACCGTGCCTACTTACACCGTATCAATCATTTTAATGGCGCACCGCAGCGCTTGGGTGAAGTGCAAAGTGACATACGTGGTTATGTTTCGGAGCTATTGTCTAAAGCGGTTAACGTAGGCAGCCTTGATAGTAGGGTGACTAAGGAAGACAAAGAAAAACTGTTAGAAGGTTTAAAAGGTTGGGGTGTGCTTGATAATAATTATTGCTATACCAAAAGCCATGACACCAGTGAGCATCGTGGCTATAGTGTTTATCCGGGTGGTGGGTTGATGCCTGATGCCAAGCCGTCGACACCGATACCAATGAATAAACTATTGGAGTCGGGCATGTGGTCAGATATTTATGCCAACTATACTATCTATGATCATCAACCGGCGATGTTCCAGCCGGTAGGCGGTATGGGAAAAATCGGTGACGCGTTTACCCGTGAGTGCCGCGATATGATTGAGTTCAATGCTAAAGTTACTAAGATCTACCAAGACGATAGCGGCGTGACTGTTGATTATGTCGATAGCACTAATCCAGATAGCGCATCCAAAACCATTCGTGCGGACTGGTGTATCTGTAATATTCCATTATCAGTCTTAACGCAAATTGACATCAACGTTTCAGCACCGATGAAGCAAGCAATGGCGGCAGTGCCTTACGACAGCTCTTATAAAGTGGGTTTGGAGTTTAAACGTCGGTTTTGGGAAGAAGACGAATGGATTTATGGGGGCATTAGCTATACCGATATGCCTATCTCCCAAATCTCGTATCCTTCACAAGATCTGTTCACTACTGGCTCAGGGGTACTACTGGGTGCGTATGGATTTGGAGAAGCCTCTTATAAATTTAATACGCTAAGTCCAAAAGAGCGTATTAATGCGGCACTACAGTATGGCAAACAGATTCATCCGCAGTACACCAAAGAGTTCCGCTCTGGCACTTCAGTCGCGTGGCACCGTATTCCATGGTCACTGGGCTGCTATGGTATCTGGAGCGAATCAAGCCGTGATCAATATTACGATACTCTATGTAGTATTGACCATCGTATCGTGCTGGCAGGTGAGCACTGCTCGCATATTCCCGCCTGGCAAGAAGGAGCGATTTTGTCAGGCATGGATGCAGCCCAGCGCTTACATCAAAAAGCAAAAAAGCTGGGCTAGTAGCAATAGCTCTCAATTAGGTGTAATGATTAAGTAGGGATAGTGGTTAGTAATAATAATGAACTCAGAGGTAATCATGGATATGATCAAACCAAACCTGCTGGTTACGGTAATAACATTGAGTGTCGGAGTGACAGTCGCATTATCAGGCTGTAGTCGCTATAACAAAGACCAAACCGCTCATACAGCAGCCACCCTTGCTAATCTACAAGCAGCGCAAGTGGTATTTGATAATCAAGCCAGTCGCAATAATGGCGCGTGGGGCGCAGTTTATATGACTAAAGAGGCGCTCAGATCGCCGCGAGCCAATATCGTTGATGTTAGCTCGCTACCAAAAATGTCAGACGATGTAAATCTACAGCAGTGGCTAGCAAAATTTGAAGGTAGTTTAGAAGGTAAAACCGGATTTTTTACTACCAATGGTAAAAAGCTCTACGACGACTCCTGTGCGGGCTGCCATATGAAAAAAGGCGAAGGTGCGCAAGGCGCAGGCTATTATCCACCGCTAGCTGACAACAGTAAGATGCAATCTAAATACTATATTATCAGTGTTGTGATCAATGGCTTGCGCGGCATGCCCTCATTTCACAGCATGATGAATGATCAACAAATAGCGGCGGTCACGCAATATGTGCAAAGTGACCTTAATAATTTTACCGATACTGTCACTGCTGCTAATGTCGCTCAGCTGCGCCATGACTTCCCGCCAGGTTCTGATCCGAGTGAATAGCCTTAATGCGTGATAAATAAAAAATTAACTATAGTTGTGCTGATGTTACTTATTTAGGACTGGCAGACCACACTGGTGAGCGGAGGATCCCTTGACCTGATTTATCGAATGATTCTCCACCGTTGAGAGACTTAATAGTGAGTACACCTTTGCCGCCCTGAGTTGAGGCGTAGACCACACGTTTACCGTTGGGTGAAAAGCTGGGGGCTTCATCAATACCAGTGTTGCCAAGATTGGCCGTTACCGCGCCGCTGCTGTTCATAATGGCTGCTGAGCGCCCATTTAAGAAGGCAATTTGCGACCCATCATTACTAAACTGCGGACTAGTCGCATAACCGCTGTTAGACACTTTGATAGTACGTCCTGAACCGAACTCATAGCGGTAAATTTGCGGTTTATTAAATCCAGATTTATCAGAGACGAATACAAAAGATTGGCCATCAGGTGCATAGTTTGGCTGGACTTCACTACTTGGCCAATTGATAATCCGTCTTGGTGTGCCACCACTAGCACTCATCTCATAAATATCAGAGCTGCCTTCAAAGCTACTAGAGAATAATATCCGGTTGCCATCCGGTGAAAATGAAGGGCTTAAATTGCTACCAGCAAACGGGGTTAGTACACTGGCGCCGCCGCCACTGACACTTTGTACATAAATGACCGGGTGTGATTTTTCACGCTGTACGGCATAGGCGATACGATTGGCATCGGGCGACCATACTGGCGAGAATATAGATCCTGTGACCTCAGTGATAGTTCTGGCATTTTCGCCATCAGCATCCATGACTTTTAGCCGTGAGACTTTATCCTTGCCGCGTCCAATCTCTTCAATATAGGCTATACGTCCTGAGAAGTCGCCTGGAGTTCCGGTAATAAGCTCATACACTTTATCAGCGATGACGTGACCGGCGTAGCGCATACTTTCTTTGTTATTGTCAGCGCTTAAGCTTTGCTTGCCTTCAATGACTAGTCCTGACTTCACATCAATCACTTCATAATCGGTGACTATTTTACCGCGATTGGTACGGGTACTACCGATGACTAGATAGGGAATGCCCATGTTTTGCCAGACCGGTAATGTACCAGCCAGCTCACTACTACTACGAGGCTGCTGTGGTAGATTTTTGCTGGTGACATTCAGCTCAGTTCGACTCAAGTCGCTTAGGATAATAGGTGATAATACGGAATCACCAGCAAAAGGGACAAAAGCGACTTGGTTTTGTTGTACAGGGATTTCGTAATCCAATTCCAATACCACAGGTGCAGCGAATAGACTGGGGGCGACCAGTAAACCTGAGGCGCTGGCAAGTAGAGTAATTAGTAGTTTTTTATGGGTACGCATGACTAAATTGAACTCCTAAAAATAGTGTAATAGCTGTTCTTTATAGACGATAAGTTGGCTATTACGGTAAGACAATATGGCAGGCGGTGCAAGTTGCTTAAGGTAAAATTAGCGGTAATAGAGTAGATAGTAAGGTTTGAGCAATTGATTAGTTGCTGCCCTTAAACTGTATGGTAAAAGTAGGGTATTTAGGATCATCAGTATCAATTGGCAGATTACGGGTGCTTAGCACCGCTTGTTTGGCGGCTTCATTGACCGCACTATCAGAGCCTGAGGCAGAGACGGTCACCACATCACCATTGGCATTGACAGTAATCGTCAAGGTAGCACGCTGGGTCGAGCCTTTAGCCGCTATGGGTGGGTTATAGTTACGTTTGATTAAGTTGATAATCTCGCTATTACTGGCCCCACTACTACCATTTGACGCAGAGCGGCTACTACCTTTTGAGGTACTAGAAGTTGCCATGTCGCCAGATAAGGTAGATTGGCCCTCTGATAAGCTATAATTTTTGCCGCCACTACCTGAGCTACCGGTATTGATTTCTATATTACGCTGGTTGCTATTAGGACGCTCAATCTTGGGGAAAGTGTTCTGTTTGGTGCGAAACTCTTTTAGTTTTTCACGCTCTTCTTCGAGGTTGCTTTGTTTGTTTTGTTCAACGCGCTCTAGTCTTTCTAACGTTATATCATCCTGTTCTGCTGTCCACTCAGCGAGATTACGGTCATACTCTTGTGATTGCTCAGTCAGTCGTTCCTGCTGCTCTTGACTCATGAGCATAGGCTCATCAGAAGGAGCGTCTGAGCGCATAAAGACAGGTACCTGCTGGGCAGTTGAGGATGAGCTGTTGTTGGGTGCTGCGACGCTATTATCATTGGGGTTTAGCGGCTCGTTACTTATAGCACCGCTAAGGCTATCATTGGTTTCTGCTGAGCCATTAGAAGCAGCGGCACGATTGGCTAATATTTGTCCTTGCATCTCAGCCAGTTGTTCAGGCGACACCATAACGGTTTCAATACTGCCAGCAGTTTCTACTTCAATATTTTGATAAGTATAAATCAATATCCCAATCACTAGACCATGCGCCAGCAAGCTTAATAGCGTGGGCAACGTCAGCCCATTACCTTCAGGCTGGGTAGGCACATAGACGGCAGGAGCATTATGCATTACGTTGATACTCATGGACGTGATTCATAGGGTTGTCTACTTTATTAAGCCAAGCTTGTTTGGTTGTTTAATGGAGCGAATTTCATGGAGGGGTACATCATTGATAGCTATGTCATCAATAGATAGGTCACTCATTATAATGTAGGCGTGGGTAGGGGAGCACCGGTTAATAGCCCCACCTTTTGAATGCCTGCTTGTTGCAAGTTTGCCATTAGCGCCATGATGGCACCATATTGATTATTCTGATCCGCATTAATCATCACTTGTAATGGCTGCTCACCGGTATTACTGTTTTGTGTTTGCAGGTTTGACAAGGTATTGATCAGTTCCGGTTCACTGATTGGCATGTCGATGTTGTTCTCATAACTGATAAAAATCTCGCCGCTGCCCGTTAAGGAGACAATCACTGGCAGCTGATTTTGACTCAAAGTATTGGTTTGCTCTCTTGGCAAGTCCACATCGACCCCAGTCGTCAGCATTGGGGTGGTCACCATAAATATCACCAGCAGCACCAACATTACATCGATATAAGGAACTACGTTCATTTCCGCATTGAGCGCTTTTTTCTCACGGCGGTAGGGACTTGGCTTCATAGTCCTTGTACCTGAGTGGTTTGTTTGCTTGCTTGACTGCCTAGGCTGGATGAGGTGGCAGCTACGGGATTATCTGTGCTGGTTTCACGCTGTAGCATACCGGTCATCTCATCACAGAAGAGCGCGCGCGAATCATAAAGGTGACTTGATTTGGCGGTAAAATGGTTATAGGCCAGTACAGCGGGAATAGCCGCAAATAACCCCATCGCCGTGGCAATTAATGCTTCAGCAATACCAGGAGCGACTGAGGCAATGGTAGCTTGTTCGGTTTGGGACAATCCCAAAAAGGCATTCATAATACCCCATACCGTACCAAATAGTCCGACATAAGGTGCCACCGAACCTATACTGGCTAAGGTCGTCAGTCCAGACTCTAGTTGTTGCTGCTGGCGACCCAGTCCAACCCGTAACTTACGCTCAACACCGTCGATGATATCGTCTTTGGGTTGACGTTTTTTATGCATTCTTAAGTATTCAGAAAACCCGACATAGAAAATCTGCTCAAGGCCCTGACGCTCCGGTGAGCCTTGAATGCCTTGATATAGCTTGGCTAAGTCTTCACCTGACCAAAACCAGGTTTCAAACTGTTCATCGAAGTTCCTGGCGGTACCTAAGCGCGCGCTCATACGAAAAATAATAACCCAGCTGAGCAGCGAGGCTAATAATAATAATGCCATTACAATCTGCACCAGTAGACTGGCTTGGGTGATAAGATCGATAATGTTTAGTGATTCAGGCATGTAATAGACTCACGGATAATTAATAACAACTAAGCTAAGCGGCACACTTAGGCCAGATAAAACCTTTCATGGCTGATATGAACAGATAACAGCTTAAGAAGCCCATATTATAGTAATAAGCATTTATACGTGTTCATAAGGTAGCTCTTTGATAATACTATATTAAAAGTACATAGGTTAAACAAAGGATACAGAATAGCGCGGTAGGCTCACATTAACCCGCTAGTGTACTGTTAAATGATAAAAAGGTCATTTATTAATGTGTTAAATGCGTATTGAACAATCGCTTTATTAAATAAGTAATGACAACCTTCTAGATATATATTACTGTGCAATTAGTAAGACAAATTGTAACTTTGTACTCACAAGGTAAGCGTAATGATTGAATTCGTAAGCCGAATTCTCTAAGATGTTAATCTTTGTTACTGCAACTTTCTAATTATAACGTTACCATTTTTTCTTCAGGTAATTTGTTTAGTATTCATAAGCTGTTTATCATTTAGTTAGAAGCGTCATCTACATTCACGGTTCGGAAGCGTTATTTATAGTCGCCATTAGGAGGCGTCATTCATATTCGCAATTTGGAAGTGTCATTTACATCCTCAATTTAAAAAGACGTTTGTTTATAGCTGCAATTTGGAAGCGACATTGACTTAATGCAATTTGGAAGCGACATTTACTTAACGCCATTTGGAAGCGATATCTATGAATGCAATTGAACGCTATTTTGGTATTAATGGTGAAAACACCACGATCAAAACAGAAATTCTTGCTGGTGCAACCACGTTTTTAACGATGGCCTACATTATTTTTGTGAACCCTAATGTATTGGCAGAAGCTGGCATGGACAAAGGCGCGGTATTTGTCGCCACTTGCTTAGCTGCTGCGGTGGGTTGTTTTATAATGGGTATCTACGCCCGCTTACCGGTCGCATTAGCGCCAGGCATGGGACTCAACGCTTTCTTTACTTATGGCGTGGTTCTGGGTATGGGCTATGCGTGGGAAACCGCACTGGGTGCTGTATTCCTATCGGGTTGTATCTTTGTACTTTTAAGCTTGTTTAAAATTCGTGAATGGATCATCAATGCCATTCCAATCGCTCTTAAACAAGGGGTGGTCGCTGGTATCGGCGCGTTTTTAGCCTTTATTGCGCTGCAAAGCTCTGGCATTATCATCGGGCAAGACGCGACCTTGGTTGCTCTCGGCGATATGACAACTTTTGCACCCGTGATGGCTTCGTTAGGGTTCTTTGTCATCGTGGGCTTATCCTATAAAAAAATCCCTGGTGCGGTAACGATTGGTATTTTATTGGTCGCCTTAATCAGTTTATTAACAGGTAATACCCAGTTTACTGGGATTATGTCTACGCCGCCATCAATTGCGCCAACCTTAATGCAGCTTGATATTGCTGGCGCGTTTGACGTGGGCATGATCAGTGTCATTTTTGCCTTTCTGTTCGTAGATTTATTTGATACCGCAGGTACCTTGATGGCTACCACTAGTCAGGCCGGTCTGGTTGAAAAAAACGGTAACGTTCCTAACCTAGGTAAGGCGTTGTTAGCGGATTCAACAGCGACTGTTGCAGGCTCGTTGTTTGGTACGTCATCGACGACCAGTTATGTTGAAAGTGTCGCAGGGATCGCCTCAGGTGGCCGTACCGGACTGATGGCAGTAACGGTCGGCGTGCTGTTCTTACTCAGTATTTTCTTTGCGCCATTAGCCGGTATGATTCCAGCCTATGCCACTGCTGGTGCCATTTTTTATGTGGGCGTATTGATGCTGGCTACCCTAAAAGATATCAATTGGGGAGATGTAACGGATGCCGCACCTGTGGCAGTCGTGCTGTTGTTTACACCGCTAACATACTCTATCGCTGACGGTATTGCTCTTGGTTTTATTACCTTCACTGCGGTTAAATTATTGGCAGGTAAATTTTCTGAAATTACCCTTGCCGTTTGGGTATTAACGCTAATTTTACTGGCTAAAATTATATTTTTATAACTGAATCCAGATAACTCAATAACATTGCACTACTAATATTATTCAGATTTAAACCCTCCTTATTATTGAATAATAAGGAGGGTTTTTTTATTAAAAATGAGAGCAGTTTGTAAGGCTTTATTTAGCGTGATTCGTTGATAGAATTGTGCTTAATCGTCAATAGTAAACAAAAAACTATAACTTAAGCGTCATTACTACGAATGTTCTGTTATCTGTTTGTTTTTAAAGAGTATATTTATTCGTGCAAATGGCCGATATCGTTAGTTTGAAAATTTTTTTCGTGATAACATAGCGGAGTTAAGCGCATCACCTCAATCAACGCCGTAGAGGTTTTTCTTACAGTGAATTAGCATCATCCAAGATCACAAGTTGACGATATTAAGGCTATGCTTCGCCATACTTTAATAGTCGGATAATCTACTGGTCATACTCCTTTCACTACCAACAAGAAGAAGGCACTAATGCCGCTTAACTGTTCGTTGTTGCCTTTGCATTGTTAACGTAGTTCGTTGAACGCTCGAACGACATACTTAACCGTCTCCAGCATATGCTGGATTTGCTCGTTTTGTGATGGCGCCGTTCGGTTCTTTGTTGATAGTTTTTATAAATTAACGGCTTGTGTAAATAACTGGCTTTTATAAACCGCTTTCATAAAAAGTTCCTGCGCACCATTTATTATGGTTTTTAAACGATAGTTGTGGAGTTGGTATGAACCCAATAGACCAGTTTGCCCCGAAAGAGCCGATTTTATTTAATCCCACCGAGTTATTGGTGCCAGAGTATATTGAGCAGTCAGCAGATGAGCTGTATGCACGTATCTCGCCATTATATAGTGTGGACGAAGACCGCTGGTTAACCGACTTGCTGCCACTTGCCAAGCCTAGTGATGAAGAGCGCGAAGCTGCTGCTCAGCAGACGCGCAAGCTAGTCGAGTATGTGCGCAATGATGGTAAAGCCGTCAAGATGGTAGATTCACTACTGCTTGAGTATAGCCTCGATACTCAAGAAGGTATTTTGCTGATGAGTCTGGCAGAAGCCTTAATTCGGGTGCCAGATAACTATACCGCTGATGCACTCATTCGCGACAAGATGAGCGTCGCGGATTGGAAAAAGCATCTCAAAGGTGACAATGGTTTTATCACTAATACCTCGACGTGGGGGTTGATGATGACCGGACGTGTGGTTAGTATTGATAGTGATACAACGGCGTCAGGATTTTTGGATCGCATGACCAAAAAAATGGGCGAGCCGATGATTCGCGGCGCCATGCAAAAAGCCATGCGCGTTATGGGTCATCAATTTGTATTGGGCGAGACCATTGAAGAAGCCAACAAGAACAGTCAAAGCTACCGTAATAAAGGCTATACCTATTCGTTTGATATGCTAGGTGAGGCCGCGGTTACTCATAAAGATGCTGAAAATTATTTTAACGACTATTTGCATGCAATTAAGTCTACGGCCAATATCAAAGTCAAAGACGGCATGCCTAAGCCGTCCGTATCTATTAAGCTATCAGCGCTACATCCCCGCTATGAAGCGACCCAAGAAGCACAAGTGATGGGACTGTTGCGTCAGCGCTGCTTATTGCTTATCGAAGCGGCACGTGAAGTTAACGTCGATCTCAGTATCGATGCTGAGGAAGCGGATCGCCTAGAGATTTCCTTAAAGCTGTTTGAATCGCTATATCGTGACCCGCTAACCGCTGACTGGGACGGTCTTGGTCTGGTCGTGCAAGGCTACGCAAAACGTGCTATTGCTATTTTTGCATGGGTGGCTCGCTTGTCTACTGAAGTCGGTGATCGTATTCCGCTACGCCTGGTAAAAGGCGCGTATTGGGATACTGAAATTAAACTGGCTCAGCAAAAAGGTCTGTCCGGTTATCCGGTATGGACGCGTAAAGAAGGCACGGATACCGCTTATCTGGCATGTGCGCGTTTCTTATTATCAGAGCATTTGCGTGGGTTAATTTGGCCGCAGTTTGCAACTCATAATGCCCACACGTTAGCGACCGTAATGACCATGAGCGCGCATAGAGACTTTGAGTTTCAACGTTTGCATGGCATGGGCGATGCGCTTTATGATCACATTTTGCAAGCCTATAACATTCCTGTGCGCATTTATGCACCGGTTGGTGCGCATAAAGACTTGCTGCCATATTTGGTGCGTCGCCTACTTGAAAACGGTGCGAACAGCTCATTTGTCCATCAGTTATTAGATAAGTCTTATCCTATCGATAAGCTGGTCGTGCATCCGTATGACAAGCTGCTCACTAATGACACCTTGCACAATCCAGATATTCCATTGCCACTTAATCTTTACGGCGATCGCCGCGCCAGTTATGGCCCCAATATATTCGTCGAGTCGCAATGGCATCCGTTTAAAACAGCTGTTGATACTCATTTGCATAAATCATGGACAGCGGCGCCTATTATAAATGGCCAAACTATTAGCGAGTATGCGGTTGATGGCGTATCTAGTAAGCTTGATAGCCACACGATACGTGCCCCTTGGAACCATGAAATCATTGCAGGCAAAGTGCGCTATGCCAATGCGGAACTTGCTCGTAAAGCTATAGATACAGCGGTTGCTGGGCAAGAGGCGTGGCAAGCAGTATCTGCATCTAAGCGCGCTGCGATATTGCGTAAAACAGCTGATTTATATGAAGAAAACTACGCTGAGTTTATGGCACTATGTCAAGTTGAAGCGGGCAAGACCATTCAAGACAGTATTGATGAAATTAAAGAAGCCGTTGACTTTTGTCGCTTTTATGCGGATGAGGCTGAGCGCTTAGACGACGTCGTTCATCAGTTTACCGATTTGACTGGCAACCAATCGCGCCAAGTTTATAAGGCGCGCGGCACATTTGTCTGTATCAGTCCTTGGAACTTTCCATTGGCCATTTATACCGGTCAAGTGGTGGCAGCATTGGCCGCTGGTAATACAGTGGTTGCTAAACCTGCCGAACAAACCAGTTTAATTGCCCACTTTGGTGCGCAATTGATGTATCAAGCGGGCGTACCTGCCGAGGCACTACAGTTTGTTACGGGTGCTGGCGAAGTTGGTGGTGCACTGACCGCAGCGGATAATCTATCGGGTGTTATCTTTACCGGCTCAACCCAAACGGCTCAACGCATCAATCAAAGTCTCAATGACCATGCACAAGCCAGTGGCGAGCTACCGGTATTGATTGCTGAAACGGGCGGTCAGAATGCTATGATCGTCGACTCAACTGCCTTGCCTGAGCAAGTGGTCAAAGACGCGGTATTATCTGCCTTTGGCTCAGCCGGTCAGCGCTGCTCGGCGTGCCGTATCTTATGCGTACAAGAGGAAGTGGCCGATGGCATCATTGAGCTATTACAAGGCAATATGGCCGAGTTGGTCGTGGGCAATCCTATTCATGCTGCCACTGATGTGGGACCAGTTATTGATAGTGATGCCAAGCAAGGCCTTGAGGAGCACATTGAACGTATGATTGCTGAGCCAACGGCGACTATTCTAGCGCAGACTCCTATGAGTGCTAGCTCAGTGGTTAGCGAAGAGCAGTCTACCTTTGTATTGCCAACGGCTATTGAAGTGCAAAGCATTGATGTGATCGGTGGCGAGCACTTTGGCCCGATATTGCATGTACTGCGTTATCAAGCGCGCGATTTAGACAAGCTTATTGACGCGATTAACGGGACTGGCTTTGGCTTAACCTTAGGTATTCATAGCCGTATTGAAAATATCGCTGAGCATATTGAGCGCCGTGCTTTTGTGGGTAATACCTACGTCAACCGTAACCAAATCGGTGCGGTGGTCAACGTGCAACCCTTTGGTGGTTGTGGTCTCTCTGGCACAGGTCCAAAAGCCGGTGGCCCGCATTATGTTCCACGCTTGATGCGCCTCATTAATGCAAACGATACTAAAGCAAGCAGTGGCACTACTCATTCATCTCTTCAAACTGACATCGCATAAGGAGTAGCAATATGGCGACTGAATTCAAAAAAAATCATGCCCAAGTTTGTGAAGCTTGGCGATTACTTAGCGCGGTCAATCGTGCTATCTATCTTGAAGCAGCTATTCCCAAACTGGCATTGCTTACTGGTGATGCTAATAAAGCGCGGCGCTTATTCAATCATTTATTAAGCGCAGCACCTAAGCTTGACGAAGTGCAACGTATGAGCGGTGCAACTGGCGAGTCTAATGAATTATATGTGACCGCTCGTGGTAAAACGATGGTTATCGGCGCCGAATCAGCCAGAACGATGGCAGTCCTTGGACAGCTTATCGCCGCTTTATTAACGGGTAATGAGGTAATACTGCATTGCCCAAGCCAAGATGATATGTGCATAGAAGCCGTAAAAGTGCTTTATGAGACCGGCATCAGTGATGATGTCATCAGTATCGCTAATGACTCACAGACGATTACTTTGTTATATATCGATCGTCTCGCGCAAGTGGCCGTTACCGGTAATAATGCTGAAGTACAAACCGTCAGTCAAGAGCTCGCCAATACGGACGGTATCTTAACGCAAGTGATTGCGGTAACCGATATGGAAGGCTTATCAGATATGCTCACACCTGATTATCTGTATCGTTTTATCACTGAACGGGTAAGAACTATCAACACCACCGCGATTGGTGGTAATGCTAGCTTACTTGAGCTTGGTACAGAATAAATAGCTTGATATGGATTGAATGACTATAAGATTAATAGGACGCTGTTTGGACTTGCTAGATAAAGAATGAGCAGCGTTTATTGATTAAATATTTAGTCTAAAAAAACCGATATCTGGATGTATTCCGGATATCGGTTTTTTATGGCGCTAATTTAAGTTTTATTAAAAACTACTCAGCACAATCTATCCAAATCCAACCATTTTCCAGCCATTCCATCAAATCGTCTGGGTCAACATCTGTAATATCTTCAGATTTTATATGTTCACCATTGGCAAGGCGTACCAGCAGTGCTGTGGCATGATTATCAACACCATCAAGCCGCTGGCCATTGACGTATATGCTTATGCCATCAGCATTCTGGTTATATAATAAACGACCACTATAATCCGCTTGTAGCGTGGCACCTTGCGCCAAAGTTTGTATCAGCTCATCGGTATTCATCGTTTCTTCAGGAACTAGCGCATCATATTGACGCTTACTGACCACTTCACATACCGCTTGGCGAATAATATCAGCACCACGATCCGACTGTAGTAGCTGTAATAATTGTGCGGTGATGGCATCTATACTTTCCGCTTGTAATTCACCTGAAGCTTGTGGCGCTTGTGGCAGAATCATCGGAATAAATAAATCACTATCGTTGGTCGCTACATCGGCAATACTGTCGATAATTTGCATTACATTAGGGCGACGGCAGCCAAATGAAAAGGTCATACAATCGTCTTGCGCCACGCCAAAATGAGATAATTTAGGCGGCACATATAGCACATCACCAGCTTCTAAAACCTCATCAAAGATAATCTCGCCCATATCATCAAAAATACGAATCGGCTCATCAGGTACAAACTCAGTCCGCTCATCACAAAATTTGCCTAACTGCCAACGGCGCTGGCCGTAACCTTGTGCTAAGAACACATCATAATCATCATAATGCTTACCGACTGAACCGCCTTTGGGTGCATAAGACACCATAATGTCATCGCGCTGCCACTGCGGGATAAAGTCAAAGGCTTGCCATAATTGCCCCAGCTCAGGTGACCACTGTTCTAAATTTTGTACCAGTACCGCCCACTGCTCGGGCAAGTTGTCAAAGTCAGTTTCGGTCAACGGTCCTTTTTTAAGTTGCCATTGTGGTTGGTTAGCTTGCTTGGTTGATGATTGGGTTAGTAGGCGAGTTGATGCATCCTCTTCAAGGGCAAGCCCGAGCATATCATCTGGCTCAAACATATCAATCAGCTGCGGCAAACCTTGTTTGATTAGTAACGGCTTTTTTTGCCAGTATTCTGCTAGAAACTGTTCTGGTGTTATGGAATCGGGTAAACAAAGTCTTAAATCACTCATTGATAAATCCATGTCATTTAATTCATTTAAAATGGTTAGGTTGCTTTAGAAAAAGAATTTAATAGTTTATGATTGCCAGTAATCTAGTTATTGATACTCAGTCATTGTTATCTCATTGCTGTTATCAAGCCATTCAATCAGTCATAGGACTTTCATGAAAAAATTACAAATTATCGCTCTACTTGCTAGCGTCTTTCTACTACAGGCTTGTGTGCACAAACTGGTTACTGTACCTGTCAAAGTTGCCTATAAAACTACCAAAGGCGTGGTCAAAGGCACGGTCGCGGTTACTAAGGCCATCATACCTGGTGGCAATGAAGAAGAGGACCAAAAAGATAAAAAATAAAACCTTACTCTGCATACTATGTTTTATTAAGAAAGCCATAGTATGCAGAGTAAGGTTATAGATTGGACTTATTTAAATGAGTAACTAGCAAATGCTCATTTTTATCTCTTATTTATTGAGCTTAGCAATCCACTCTTTAATCGTACGCGCTTGCCCAGCGGCGTTACCGATATAGGTTGCAGGCGTCATTTCACGTAAGCGCGCCTTATCGGCATCACTAACCGCAGACAGCTCGTCGCTTTCAACGAAGGTCAACATTGCTTCGCGAGTCATGGCATTACCACGGGTTAAGGCTTTAAGCTTCTCATATGGATTTTCGACACGGTAGCGACGCATGACGGTTTGAATCGGCTCAGCCAACACTTCTTGCGCCTGATCAAGATCGCTATTAAGACGCGCTGAATTCAGTTCAAGCTTACTCACGCCTTTTAGGCAGGCATCATAAGCAATCATGCTTTGTGCCAGACCCACACCGATATTACGTAAAACGGTAGAGTCTGATAAATCGCGCTGCATCCGTGAAATCGGTAGCTTTTCGCCTAAATGTGCCAGCATCGCATTCGCCACACCAAGGTTACCTTCAGAGTTTTCAAAGTCAATCGGATTGACTTTATGCGGCATAGTTGACGAACCCACTTCACCATCTTTTAGGCGCTGTTTAAAATAGCCTAAGCTAATATATTGCCAAATATCACGGTTAAAATCGATAAGAATAGTATTAAAGCGCTTCACTGCATCAAACAGTTCAGCGATATAATCATGGGGTTCGATCTGCGTGGTATATGGGTTAAAAGTCAGCTCAAGACGCTCATCAATGAAACGCTCAGCATGCGCTTGCCAATCAACGTCAGGATATGAGGCATAGTGAGCATTATAGTTACCGACCGCGCCATTGATTTTACCTAGTAGCTCAACTTGTCCGACTTGTCTAATTTGACGAGCAAGGCGATAGGCGACGTTAGCCATCTCTTTACCTAGCGTAGTTGGGCTGGCCGTTTGTCCATGAGTGCGTGACAGCATGGGCTGATCAGCGTGAGTCAGAGCCAAATCAACAATACTATCAGTCATTTGCTGCATTTTATCGAGTACGATTGTGCGGCTGTCTTTTAACATTAAAGCATACGATAGATTGTTAATGTCTTCGCTAGTACAAGCAAAGTGGATGAATTCTAACGAGTCGTTAAGGGCTGCCTGACCACGGAATTTATCTTTAATAAAGTACTCAACCGCTTTCACGTCGTGATTGGTGGTCGCTTCGATATCTTTAATCGCCTGCGCATCCGCTTCACTAAAATCATCAACGATAGCGTTTAAAAAGGCATTGGTCTCGTCATCAAATGCCGCCAACTCACCAATCGCATCATTGTCAGCCAATGACTGTAACCAGCGAATCTCTACGGTGACACGAGCTTTGATTAGACCGAATTCAGATAAATAAGGACGCAAGCTGTCGGCTTTGGAGGCGTAGCGGCCATCAATCGGGGAGAGCGCGGTAAGTGGGGTCATAGTAATGCCTCAAGTAGTTTTAGTAATGAAAGAAATTAAGAAATAAAACAGCATTTAAAAAATTAAATTTTTATTAAAAATCTGACTCAAAAAGTGGATATAAAACAGTACGTTTTTTCTTTTATTAAAACCCACACGGCGCATCAATAGACTCAATCACACCACCGCCTAAGCAAATCTCGTCAATATAAAATACCGCTGATTGACCAGGAGTTACTGCGCGTTGGGGCTTATCAAATACTACCCGTACTTGGCTGCCATCATTCTCATTATTACTATTGGCAGCAAATACGCGGCACGCTTGATCCGGCTGACGATAACGAGACTTTGCCATACAGCGCAGACCGTCTGAGCTAAAGATAGCAGTAGGCGGTAGACCATCGACCCAATCAAGCTTATAAGCGTGCAACTCATTGCTTAGCATCATGGGGTGTTCATGGCCTTGACCGACTATTAAACGATTCTTATCTAAGTCTTTTGCCAGTACAAACCAAGGCTCCTCGGGGCGGTCTTTGACGCCGCCAATACCGATACCACCGCGCTGACCTAAGGTATAGTACATCAGCCCGTCATGGGTGCCAATGAGCTTATTATCATCAGTAATGATTTCGCCTTTTTGAGCAGGCAAGTACTGCTGTAAAAAGTCTTTAAAACGGCGCTCACCGATAAAGCAAATACCGGTAGAGTCTTTTTTATTGGCGGTAATTAAATCATGCTCTTCGGCAATTTGACGGACGACAGGTTTTTCAAGTTCGCCGACTGGGAAGAGGGTTTTAGCAATTTTGTCACCGCCAACCGCATGCAAGAAATAGCTTTGGTCTTTATTATTATCAAGGCCGCGTAATAGTTGCGCGACACATGTGCCATCAGCGTTGGTATAGTTAACACTGCGGCGGGTATAATGACCGGTAGCAATATAGTCTGCGCCCAGAGTTAAGGCATAATCTAAAAAGGCTTTAAACTTAATTTCTTTATTACATAAAATATCAGGATTGGGCGTACGTCCCGCTTTATATTCAGCCAAAAAATGCTCAAATACTCGGTCCCAATATTCCATGGCAAAGTTGGCCGTATGTAGCTTGATGCCAATTTTATCGCATACCGACTGCGCGTCTGCTAGATCGTCCATCGCGGTACAATATTCGGTGCCGTCATCTTCTTCCCAGTTCTTCATAAACAGCCCTTCCACCAGAAAGCCGGCCTGCTGAAGCAGAACGGCAGATACGGAAGAGTCAACCCCACCTGACATACCGACAATGACGCGCGTGTCGGCAGGATTGTTAATATCGGCAAGGGTCAAGGCGCGATGGGCATTAAAAGAATCAGATAAAGGCGTGGCTGATACATCTGGCATGGCTGGCGTAGCTAACATAAAAAGCGCTCAACAACTTATGGTAAAATAAGCGTCATATTATAACAGCTAATTGAAACCGGTGGCGAGCTGCACGCTTTTACTGCTTTAAAATTTTAGATAACAATCATTGATAGACTTCCATTGATAAATATTGGAATAACGGTTTTCAAAACTTATAAATCACTTTTACCTCTCATTTCTAATAGCTTTTGGAATAATCATGATAAAAATTGGTCAAGGTATCGACGTTCACGCTTTTCATAATAATGGTCAGCAGCAGCAATATGTAGTGCTGGCTGGCGTAGCTATTGAGCACAGCCATAGTTTACTCGCGCATTCTGATGGCGATGTGGTATTACATGCCCTTGCGGATGCCTTACTTGGCGCACTAGCGCTGGGGGATATTGGACAGCATTTCCCTGATACTGATACGGCGAATGCTGGTCTTGATTCTCGAGTTTTGCTGCGTTATGTTTATGGTAAAGTACAAGCGGCGGGCTATACATTGGGCAATGCCGACATTACTGTCATGTGTGAACGGCCAAAGCTGGCGCCTCACAACCAAGCGATGCGTACTAATATCGCCAGCGATTTGCAAACCGAAGTCAGTAATGTCAGTGTCAAAGCAACCACCACTGAAAAGCTTGGTTTTACCGGTCGCCAAGAGGGTATCATGGCCAATGCCGTGGTATTATTAATCCCAAATACTTAAAACCCCCGTACGCTTTAGTGTCAAATGCGCAAATATTACGACATGAAGTCTTGCGTAGATAAAATAAGCTTGTAATGTGGGGATTATCGCCCCATGTAGCAGAAGTATGCAGACCTTACTGTTTAATCTTAATATTTAGTATAGTCCTCTTTAATAAATTGTTTAATCAATAGGAGCTTTTATGAGTGAGCAAACCCCAAATACCGCCGCGAACGACGTTGAACAGCTGATTCGTGACCAAATTAAAGATAATAAAGTTATCTTATATATGAAAGGCACGCCGCAGTTCCCACAGTGTGGCTTTTCTGCCAAATCGATTGAAGTACTCACCCAAATTGGTCGTCCGTTTGCGTTTGTGAATATTTTAGAAAGCCCAGAAATCCGTACTACTTTGCCAAAAGTCGCTAATTGGCCCACCTTTCCACAGCTATGGATCGATGGCGAATTAATGGGCGGATCAGATATTATCCTGCAAATGTATCAGTCAGGCGAGCTTAAGCCTTTGGTTGAAGCCAATAGCCCTGCTGCATAAGTAAATTTTTACGTAGGCGTCTTTGATGTCTACGTAAATAAGCTTTGCAACATGAAGCCCAAGTAGTCTAATGAGGACTGCTTGGGCTTTGTGGTTTTTGAGCGCTGGTCTTGGCAATTCATTTGTTTTTACTGTTTTTACCCCCATACAGTGCTCATGACAAATACCCTATAAAGACAGTTTGAATAATAAGAGAAAACTATGAGTAATCAGTCGAATGAGCAACAAGCAATCGAGAAACGCCGTGAGTGGCTGAAGCTTGAGTCAGCGCGTATCATTGATATTGCTAATAGCGAGTCGAATTCAGCGCTAAAATGCATTCATCAACTCAGTGTGGCGGGTGGCGCGACCGAAGGCACTTATATCGCTATTGAGCAACGTATTGTTGCGGATCAAGATACCGCTGGGGCCTATCACTTGGCATTACTGGCACAAAATACGCCAGATTTACCGATTGATGCACGCCAACTTATCGAGCTGGTAGTGAATAAAGGCGACAATCAACAGCGTTTGGCATTGCTCAAAAACTTACCATTACCGCCAGTTGATACCATTAAAGAACTGATCTTGGCCAGTAATGATGGTGATGCGATTGGACAAATGAATGCTTATTTGCAAATCAATCCCGAAGGTTATGGTAGCCAGCATATGCTTGCAAGTGGTCAGGCTGATCGAATCGTACCGTTAAGCCCTGGTAATAACCGTTAATAGGGGCTTGCTTAATAACAGTACTGATCATCAACGACTAATTTCAAGATTTTTAACGCAAAGATTTTTATGCCGTGCAATTATTGTTATAATTATCGGCTATCTATTCAGATTTTAGCGGCTTATCTCAGCCGTTAACCATTTTTTAAAATACGATTAACGTTTATTCGTCACCCAGTAGGTCATTGTTATCATTTTAATAAATGCCCCGTGGTCAACAGTCGCGTTATGAGTCAAGTGAGGCACACATGCAATACCCAAAAACTTACGACGTGGTGGTGATCGGCGGCGGTCATGCTGGCACAGAAGCGGCACTTTCGGCTGCACGTATGGGTGCGCAGACTTTGCTATTGACCCATAATATTGAGACGCTCGGGCAGATGAGCTGTAATCCGGCGATTGGCGGTATCGGTAAATCGCACTTGGTGCGTGAAATTGATGCGCTTGGCGGCGCGATGGCGCTCGCCACTGATAAAGCCGGTATTCAGTTTCGGGTATTGAACAGTCGTAAAGGCGCTGCCGTCCGAGCGACGCGTGCGCAAGCGGATCGTATTCTATATAAGGCCGCTATTCGCCAAACCCTTGAAAACCAGCCCAATCTTGACATATTTCAACAAGGCGCTGATGATATCTTAGTCGAAAATGGTCGTGCCACTGCGGTGGTGACTTCTACTGGTATTGTTTTTAAGACAGAAACGGTCGTACTAACCTCAGGAACGTTCCTAGGCGGTGTCATCCATATTGGCCTTGAGAATTCTAAAGGTGGACGAGCAGGGGACCAGCCTTCGATTAAACTTGCGGACCGTTTGCGCGAGCTTAAGCTTCCGGTCGGACGCCTTAAAACAGGCACGCCAGCACGTATTGATGCGCGTAGTGTTGATTTTAGCGTGATGAGCACACAGCCGGGCGATACTCCATTACCGGTGATGAGCTATATGGGTAACGTTGCCATGCATCCTGAGCAAGTCAACTGTCATATCACCCATACCAATGCGCGTACCCATGACATCATCCGTGAAAATTTAGATCGCTCACCGATGTTCTCTGGCAAAATTGAAGGCGTGGGTCCGCGTTATTGTCCGTCTATTGAAGACAAAATCCATCGCTTTGCTGATAAAGACAGCCATCAGATATTTATTGAGCCGGAAGGTCTGACCACTCATGAGCTATATCCGAATGGTATCTCAACCAGCTTGCCGTTTGATGTGCAGTTAGACTTTATCCATAGTATGAAGGGGCTTGAGAATGCTCACATCACGCGTCCCGGTTATGCGATTGAATATGACTATTTTGATCCACAAAGCTTAAAGCCAACGCTTGAAACTAAGTCTATTGATCGTTTGTATTTTGCTGGTCAAATCAACGGTACCACCGGTTATGAAGAAGCGGGCGTTCAAGGTTTATTAGCAGGCATTAATGCGGCCTTGGTTACTCGAGATAATAGCGAGTTTGAAACTTGGACACCGCGCCGCGATCAAGCCTATCTTGGTGTACTTGTCGACGACTTAATCACTCACGGGACTACTGAACCATACCGGATGTTTACCAGCCGCGCTGAGTATCGTTTGCTATTACGTGAAGACAATGCCGATCAGCGTTTGACTGAAACCGGACGTAAACTTGGTTTGGTTGATGATGTGCGCTGGCAGGCCTATCAAGAAAAAATGGAAGCGATCAGTAAAGAGACCTCTCGTCTAAAAGATCTATGGGCCACCCCAGCGAACGCTCTAGGGGAACAAGTAACCGCGCAAACCGGCGAGGTACTGTCGAAAGAATCTACCGCTTATGATTTGCTAAAACGCCCGCAGATACATTTTAATGATATTGCTGCTATTACTGATTCACAAGTCGATGCAAAAGTGGGCGATCAGATTGAGATATCGGTCAAATATGCCGGTTACATCGACCGTCAGCAAGAAGAAATTGATCAAATGAAGCGCTTAGAGAACACAGCGTTGCCAATAGATTTTGATTATAGTGTGATATCTGGATTATCAAATGAAATTGTCCAAAAGTTGACCCAAGTTCGTCCCGCGACATTGGCACAAGCCGGTCGCGTTAGCGGTGTGACGCCTGCAGCGATTCAGCTATTGGCGATGACCGTCAAAAAGCATAAAAAAGCGAAAGCCGCTTTAGAGTCATAAAGTTATGTGTGATCAGGCAATAAAGATGTGAACTACAAGGATGTCAGGCTGTTGACAATTTCAAAACAGCCTGACACTTAGTCATTTTAGTTTGAGGGTTAGCCGTGTGTAAAAATACGATAACTAACCGCAATGACCTAAATGAACAATAAGAGACAAGGAATACTCTTATGCCTTATGATAAATTATCAGACTTACCAGATGCTGTAACCGATTACTTACCGAAACACGCGTAACAGATATTTCAAGCGGCATTTAATAGCGCCAGCAAAGAATATGAGGATGAGTCGCGCTGGTTTGCTACTGCATGGACAGCAGTTGAAAAAGTCTACGAAAAAAATGAAGATGACAACTGGGTCAAAAAACCAGACTATAACCAGAACAAAAATAGTTAGATAATACGCATTATAGTCAACCTTCCCTAATTCAGCGCAATCTAAATCCAACGCGACCTACAGCAATGCTGTCCTTATTAATTTAGCCACTTTGCTGACTTGAGCCTATTTATGATTGAAGCTATTCTATTTGCGATTACTATTGTTCTACCCAACCTGGCTTTAATAGGGTTGGGTTTTTTTATGCAAAGACGCGGTGAGGTGAGTCAAGCCTTTATTGACCAAGCCTCAAGCTTTGTCTTTAACTACTGCTTACCTTGTTTACTATTTTTTAGTGTGGTCGATAGTAACGTGAACTATGCCAAGCAAATAATATTAATAATTGCCGGTATTGTGGTGACGTTTATTTTATTTATTAGCTCAGAGATTTATGCCAAACGTTTTATAAGTCAGCCAGCCGACCAGGGCGTTTTTGTACAAGGTATCTTTCGCAGTAATATGGCGATTATTGGCCTTGCAACCGTCGCCAACGCTTACGGGGAGCAGGGTCTGAGTATTGCTGCCGTGTATATGGGTGTCGTGACGATATTGTTTAATATCTTAGCGGTGATTACGCTTAGCCGCGTGTCCAAAAGTGCCGATGACACTTGGCCTAGCCGTAGCATTATGATTATCAAAAAGCTATTTACCAATCCGCTTGTCCTCGCATTATTGGCAGCGTTTGCTTACAAAGCATTGCCACTACCACCAATTCCAAGTGTTATTAATACTACTGGCGGTTTACTTGCGGCTGTTGCGTTGCCGTTGGCACTGATTTGTGCAGGTGCCAGTATTGATTTGAAATCTATGCTGAGTCCTTCGGGGCTATCGATGCAAGCCAGTATTGGCCGCATTGTTATCGCGCCCTTAGTAGCCATTGCAGTTGGGCTTGGTTTTGGACTGACAGGCATGCATATGGGCGTGCTGTTTTTGATGGTGGCATCGCCAACGGCGGCAGCCAGTTATGTGATGGCAAAAGCCATGGGTGGGAATGACATATTGGCGGCCAATATTTTAGCGTTTACTACAGTAGTTGGCCTATTCGGTATGGCAATCGGGGCGGCGCTCTTACGTGGATTGGGAATGATGTAGTTGCTAAAAGTGAACTCTTTCATGATTACAATAATAAATGTACTCATGCTTTTTTTGTTCTATCGACTTTAATTAAGATACGAAGAGCTAAATACCCTGTACTCTGTAGTAAGTACTCATCCAGTCATATCTCTGGACAGTCGTTTTCCTCGTCCATAAACCTATGCTTGTTTTCCATCAATTCTTCAAAAAAGGCTTTGCCTGCTTCTGATAACACGTAAGACTTACTGCTTGGCTTTTCCAGCATGATACCTCTATCAACCAGCAGGTTTTTAACGTGACCCATTAAGCTATCTTCGCTCTTACCAGTCATTTTGGATTTTTCTAAAATTTGATCAACGTAGGGAATATTTGCCATCTCCTTAAAATCATCAGGGGTCAGGCCACCCGTATGTGAGGTGATTTTAGTTATAGAATGCCCATTAACCGTTAGGTATTTACCTATAATTAAAAGAAGAAAATATACTTTCATACTAATATCAGTCTTACCATCCAACCCGCCTGCATCATTTAAGTAAACGTAGGTTGGCGTTTCTATTAACTCAAACCCGTTCATTGCGTTATTCTTACGATAGTCTGCTAGGTTATCCATGATCTCAGTGAATAGAGGGTCTGCTATTGGCTCACCACTGTTGCTTAATTTATACTTATTGATGATACGCCCATTCATTAGCTGGTCAAATATCTCAACGCTCAACCCCATGTTTATACTCATATTGTTTCTTCCTCACGGTAGCTTAAGACTATATATTCGTAAAAGTATTTATTGTCACTAATCTTGTTCCTAATGTTTTGCTGTTGCAGGCCATTAGTGTCTAGTAGGGGTAACAGGTATTCAATGCCATACAGAACGTCTATCAAGCTGAAGTCAGTAAGCGCCGTAAATAAGGTCTCATAAACAAACAAATATATATCATCAACTCTGCTTGGTACATTTACCTCACACATCAGGTCAAATATTCCATTGTCCTTTTCGTGCTCAATAATCATATCCATCGGCAGCGGTTTTAGTTTTGATGGTGCAGGCTTGATTTGCCTAGTTTCTATCTGCTCAAACCAAACCTTAAAGGCCAACATAGAATCATCTTGCGCTAGCGGGCGATTGAGGCGTTTATAGTAGCGTTGCTTGAAAGTAAATAGACCGTCGAGTGAGTTTAAGTGCTGCAACACCTTGCTATCAGCGGTAAGGAATTTGTTTTGTATTCGTCCATGTTGGAGCGGCTCAATGGATTTAACAAGGTCGCTAAACGCACGCTCTATCACCATGAAGTACTTACGGTCTTCAGCAAGGCTACTTAGATAGTGCTGCAACCTTGCGGTGACTCTATTTAAGTCTTTATAGTAAGAAGTCACTGCCGTCTTGCGATACTGAATATAAATATCGTCACTAATAAGCCCTTTTTCCTCGTAAAAAACTTGTAGATTATTTAGTGACTCAATAAACGTATCGCCACCTTGTAGTCGCATCGCAGGGTCGATAAATTGTAAGCAAGGTATTATGTTTCTCGTGTACAGCTTGTCGGCTTTTTCATATAACTCAATGACAGATATTTCACACAAGCCCTGCTCCTTTTGGCGATATAAGTCGGATATTTCATCTACCTTGATATTTAGTACCTCAATGTTGCTTTTGATCTCACTTAGAATGTCATTAATAATTTTATTAAAGTGAGTATAGGCTTCCTTGTAATCATCGCTACTGCTTGGGTTTGCCATTATATTTTTAACCGTGGCGGATATATTCTGTCTAAAGTTGGCAAACTCTATACTGCTAAATTCACGACTGCGTGATATATCCAAAAAGACTAAAAAGTCATACATGGCTTTTGATAAGCCAATCATGCCTGAGTTTTTATTATCATAGACAAAAACATCACTTTTAACCAGAGCATCTAAGCTCATGATGTTCTTTAAGGCGTTATCCTTATGTACCCTAACGATTTTCTCATAGAACGCTAAATAAAGGCGTTTAGGAAACTCTGAGGCAGTGTTGTTTTCATGGATATAGTCAATAAATTTAAAAAAATCGCGCTCAAAGCCATTAGCAAATATCTCTTTTATGATGGTCTGTCTATTAATTCTCATACGACACGCTCTTCAGCTGAATCTCTTTTACCAAAAGTGTCTATGTGTTGCGGTAAGATATGCAGCACACAGTCAGGGTGCATTAAGTCTTTGTTAAATTTGCAATAATCAATATTGATGTGGTTGCCAACGTGCTTACATACCGTACTTAACCGATGCGGGGTCGCACAGAATACAGAAAAGCCTGATTGAGCGATTTGGTTAACAATGGTTTTAATGTTTTTCTTATCCATGTCAGCAATTTCATCGACGATAACCGGCATCATAAGGGTGCTGTCTTGGGCGAAAATCTTGCTAAGCAGTATAGAGATAATAAAAGAGGTCACTGTGCTTGTGGTGCCACCAGACTGTGGTTTTGTCTCTATATGACCGGTGTCTTCAACGTACTCGTAGCTGATAGATTTAATGAGATTAACCATCTTTAGCGTACGTTTTTTACTATGGCTATTCTCTTTAATGTAGCTTATGAGCGAAGTATAAAATTCAGGCTCAAGCAAGGTATCTTGGCTCAAGTCATACTTACTGCAATTGTCTAATAGATTTCTATAGTCGGCTTGAGTGGTTAGGCGCAGGCGTACCGCATCAAAGTTAGATACTTTATGGTGGCTCAGCTCTTGGTTCATCGCGGTTATTTCTGACTGTAGCAGCCTGTTTGCATTCTTAATTTCTTCAAGCATGCTGGCAAGATAGGAGTGATGCTCATAGACTTTGTGCTTATAATCCTCTTTTTTAACATTAATTCTGTCAAAAGTGTTCTTGTACAGGGCTATAATCTCGCTGTACTCATGCAGGCCAGTTATTTCTTTGTGCGGATCAAGATCTGCAAGCGGTATGTCTTCCATAAACCGTTGTAACTTTGTTTTATACTCAGATTTCTCGGCAGCTAGTGCTATCGCTTTATTTTGTAGTTTTTCAAAGTCTTCAAGCTCTAAGACTAGTATGCCATCAAGTGTCGCTAAATACTGCTCATCATCATCAGGGATGTAGGTTGCTTGAAAGTGACTATTGCTGCGTTCAATGATTTTGTCAGTAGTATCAAAGCGACGTATGAAGCTCTCAATGTCCTCTTTTTGCTTGCTGTAGTCGGTATAGGCTGCATAATAACCATTTAACTCTTCTTGCTTGCCAGCGTGCTTATCGGTTGCTAACCCATGCTCTTTAATTACTTTATTTAACGTCGCTTTGCTCTCAGAAATTTGCCGTTTGATGACTGCCAAACCACCTATGTCATCGATATTTAAGCTGATTTGATCATGCTCTGTTTTTAGTTTCTTTTTACTGTGATCTGCCACTGAATTATTGGCGTCAGCGATAATACTATTGAGGCTGCCAATATCCTTCCTTAGTTTCTGAATATGAGCTTGATTGTTAATTATTTGCTCTACATTCTTTTTGGCCTCTGTCTCTTTATCATAAAAAACAAAATTGGTATTAGCCAGCGTTGACTCTTTAAATGTTAATACACCTTTCTCGCTATTGAACAACTCAGCAAAGGCATTAATAGTTTGAATATCACTATCCGACAAATCACAAATTAATTCTGAAAACTCGTTATTTAAGCTGATTAAAACACTGGCACTATGTTCAGGCAATTGACTGGTCGCCAGCAGACTTAGATTATCCTCTGCGGACTCTAAGCGTGCAAGGCGTGCGGTTAGGGTACTGATCTCATGAGTTTTGGTTGTGATAGCTGTGGTCGCCTGATCTATATTATCAATGCTTTTTAACATATCAGACAGCTCTTCAAGACGAACTCTAAGCTCATACATAACCACATCAGCAGGCTTATTAAACTCACTTAATATGGTCTCAACGGCAATCTGCTTTTGCTCGTAGATGTTGATGTTTGTCAGAAGAGATTTATGCTGGGTATTGAGCTCGATAAGCTGAGTCTCAAGGTTTTTAACCTCGCCTGCTAGTGGGTTTTTCTTGGCATTAATGCTATTAAGTTGCTGGGTGATATCGCCAAGTTTATTAGCTTGCTGTTCCTGACTACGGTTTAGATAGGTCTTTAGTACTTTAAATGACAGGCTGTAATCATTAACCGATGCTAGCATCGCATCAAACTGACCTTTTAGAGTCTCGTAAACTATCTTGTTGTTTTCATACTTTTTGAGCATCATGCCTTCATTGGTCAACTTCTCATAATCATCTTGAAGGGCACTGAAATCAGCATCCATCCGCTCTTCATCTCGGCCCCGCCGCATCTCAATTATAGTAGCTATCGCTTGGGGCAAGGTGCTTTCCTCACCTTTACCTGAGTTGAAAGCCAGCTCAAAAATATTGATAAAAGCCTCTATTGATGACTCTCTTTGGTCTTTGAGCGGCACTAAGCAGTATTTTGCATCTGCACTAGCGAAGTTACCAAATAGAATTTTAGATAATATGGCCTTATTGCTGACGTGTAACCCTTTATAGGTCTTTACCGCACTGAGTATCGTTTGCACGCTAAGATTGGGCGTGAAGTAGTTGTTTTCGCTATCCCAGAATAAATGGCGGATATCATCGAACGGTACAGGCAGTAGCACACGGTTATACTCATAGTTGCCTGCTCGGTATAGAATCATGCAAAATTCACCTGACGGGTTTTTACCTTCCATAATCAAAAAAGAATTGGCAGTGGGAAAGTAATACTCATATGATTCGTCACGCTTGAATTTTCTGCCTGACTTGCTGACAAAGTTAAACTTGCTCTCACACTTATTAAAGTTAGTTTCAGGGTAGAGTAGTAGCTTGGTTGCCGACAGGCTTGCCGTCTTACCTAAGTTATTGTCACCGAACATCGCCAGATGCTGATCAAGGGCTAGCTCTGTATAAGCATGGCTCGCTGAATTAACAAATACAATTTGCTTGAGCACATAGCTGTAATCAAAATGCTCATCGTTTAATAGCTGATTAAAAGTATCAGTCGGCATATAAATAGCTCTCTTGTTCGATGAATTTCATGTGGTTACGAATTATTTCGCAGATAGGTTTAAGTGGTGGGCAGTCTTGGCCAATCGTGATTACTTTGCCTAATTCTTCATTGCCAAACTTTTCTACCACGCCAGCCAGTCGCTTCTGAATGTCGCTTGGGTATAAAAAAACTTTAGAATTATTCATTGATAGGTTATATAGATTCTTAGCTATGGTCAGTCCACCTAAGTCAAAATCAAACAGCATATATAAGGTATCGTATTTACTCAATAGTTTCTTATGTAGACTATTGGATATCTCATTACCTGCACCGAATATAATATCTAATTCATTATCTTTGGGTAGGTTGCAGTGTTGATATAGGAAGGTCAGTGTTCTCTCAATATAGATAAATAGCTGACGATTTTCTATAAGAAGGGCTTGCTTGGCAGGGTGGTGGGTGTGCTGGCAGGTGTGCTGATAATTACCATCAGTATCAAACAAAATCACTGCGGGATATTCTACTGATTTGCGAATAAGGAGTATTGAGCCATCAACCTTATAGTCATGACTTCTGTTTTGTCGCGCCCCTGATACCCTGTCTTCATCCACACCAGCGGTAAGGCGACGTAATTCACTCATGAGGTCCTCATCAACACTTTTTATAAGATAGTAACCAAGTTTTGCTGTACGACTAGCGTTAATATTAGTTGGGCTATATCTGTGAGTGAGGCTTAACTGTTCAATCATTTTTTGTAGACGGCGAAGATTGACAGGTTTGCTATTATCAATACTATTAATAAACCTTTTTAAGGTTTTCACGCTCATGCTATATCCCTTTGTTTTTTAGTTATATTGTTGGTCAATCAGAACGTCTTGTTGGTTAGCATTAATATATTTTGTTATAGTCAATACCAAATAAAATAGACACACACGTAATTTCGCATAGTAGGTAAAAAATTTTCTAGCTTGCTATGTGACTGTGTCACTCCAGAGGCTGCGAAAATTTCTCCCAGCCATACTGTGTTCGTTTCAAAGTGGCTCAACTATATACCTAAACTAAGGCGTGTCATCAATTAAAACATTTTTAACCCTCATAATCTAATTGATGATAAGCCCTAGAATGTTCTTAATGATAATACGTGATTATTACCTTTCAATACCCACTTAGCGCCCTTTAATACCTGCACTATTCCAACCGAAAGACTGTTTGAAAGAGAGCCATAACCAAAAGTAATTAATAACAAAAAATTCTGTTAGATAGTAGTTTAATATTTATCATAATGGCGTTACTATGACCCTAATATTCAAGGCTGAGATTTTAATATTCAAGACTTGGGTTTTAATATTCAGGATTCTATATTCCTATCGTCAAAAGGATAAGCTATGCGCTACGAAGTTATTGTTATTGGTGCGGGTATGGTTGGCACATCGATTGCTTGGCACCTACAAAAGAATAACTCTAAAGTTCTATTGTTAGACAGAAAGCTACCAGGACTCGAGACCTCATACGGTAATGCTGGGCTGATACAGCGCGAAGCGATTCATACCCATCCCTTTCCTCGACAGCTGACGGAGCTGGTAAGAGTCATGCCCAATCGTGGCACTGATATTCGCTATCGCTTGCCAGCTATCCTGCGTTATCATCAGGCGCTCCTCCAGTATTGGAAGTATTCTACGCCAGCCTCTGTCAAAAAAATAGAAGCAGAATGGCAGACCCTGATTGCCCATTGTACCAGCGAGCATCAGACCATGATTACCGCATCAAACGCTGATGAGTTGATTAGACGTGATGGTTGGCTGCAGTTACATCGTTCTGAAGATACCCTTAAGACCGCCGCTGCCTTAGCCATAAGTGACCGTGAGCAAGGGGTTGAGCATAAAGTATTGTCCGTTGAAGAGTTAAAAGTGCTTGAACCCAATGCTAATTTTGATGGTTTTGTCGGTGCGATTCATTGGTTGAACTCATGGCAGGTCTCCAACCCAAGTATGCTAGTAAAAGCCTATGCCAAAAATTTCGAAGACATGGGTGGTACGACACAAGAGAAAAATGTAAAAGAGATCACTCCCGATGACAGTGGTGATGGTCAGGGTTGGAAGGTAGTCACTGATAATGACACCTATTATTGCGATGATTTGGTAGTCGCTGCCGGTCCTTGGTCTAACGAGTTGATAAAACCGCTGGGATATAATTTGCCATTATTCCCGATGCGCGGCTATCATCAGCACTTTAAAACCACTGGTAAAAATACGATCAATCACAGTATGTTTGATATGGATAAAGGCTTCGTTATGGGGCCGATGCAGCAAGGTATTCGCATTACCACCGGCGCTGAGATGACTACGATGGATGCGCCAAAGAACTTTGGACAGCTAAAAACAGTACTGAAGCTTGCTAGAAAAATATTGCCATTAGAGGAAGCGGTAGAATCTGAGGCGTGGGCTGGCTCGCGTCCGTGTATGCCGGATATGAAGCCGGTCATTGGTCCTGCGCACAAACATGAGAAGTTATGGTTTGCCTTTGGTCACAGCCATCAAGGTTTTACTTTAGGACCTATGACCGGGCGCATTATGGAAGAGCTGATTCATAATAAACCTGTCATCGTAGATGTAGAACCATTCAATGCGCAGCGTTTCTCTAAGATTAAATAAACGGTCACTCATTTAAAACCTTTAATAAATAAGTTAGATATAAGGATAAACCGTCATGCAAAAACTGCATAGCAATCATCGTATGAGTAAAATCGTCATCCATAACCAGACCATTTATTTATCAGGTCAAGTGGGCAATGCTGAAGACGATATCGCTGCTCAGACCTTAACCTGCCTAGAGAAAATTCAAGGCTTGCTAGAAGAGGTGGGCAGTGATAAGTCAAAAATTCTATCGACAACCGTATGGATAAAGACCATGTCAGATTTTGCCGCTATGAATGAGGTATGGGACAAATGGTTTGAAGGTACGCTACCGCCAGCTCGAGCTTGTGGTGAATCGGCTTTGGCGCGTCCAGAGCTGTTAGTAGAAATGATTGTAATCGCTGCTGAATAACCGATCAGAAGTATTAAAAGCTATTTTTTATCAAAATTTAAATAAAAAAGTGTTTAACAATGTCGGTCGGTCAGCATTATTTATTATGAATGGCTATAAATTCAGTGCTTAAAGCGCTACTCATCAAGCTTTCTCTTACCTGTATAGTCTTAAATGCATAATAATAAATGAATGTATATATTTTAATAAGTGAATGTTATAGATATTATATACAAAATAATATATTATAATTAAATATATAACGTATTTTAAATTAGTTACTTTGATATCAGGGACTTTGATATCAGGGACTTTGATATCAGGGACTTTGATCTCAATGACTGTTATTACATTAATTATATTTAATAGTTCATTTTTGTCTTTTGGTATTTAAAGTATAACTCTCAAATATTTTAGTCATTAGCAGACCTTAATTATAAATAGGGAGTCTCTATTACCGGTGGTTATGAGGCGTGGGTTGAGGCAAGCCAACTTTGATGCCAAATGTTGGGGTTGATTTTGGTTAGTCTATTATTTTAACGGTCAGTGTTAAAAGGTACAGATGAACAGAATCTGATATAACGATTGGCCTATAAGGACATATCATGAAACGATCTTTGAGTAACTCGCCTCATACATCTAATCAAGGTGTTAATGCCTCTGATACTAATATTTCTAATACCAATTTTTCTATTACCGATGTTTCTAATAATAATAGCGCTGATAATGCCCTAAAGCTCAATGACTTAAAACTGTTAAACCGCCGTCAATTTATTGGTGCGGGTGTGGCGACTGGGGCGGTCATGGGGAGTATGGCACTGATCGGCTGTGCGTCTTTACCCAAACATCAAGAAAAAGCCAATATCGTTATTGTGGGTGCTGGCATTGCAGGGTTAGCGGTGGCCAATCGATTAAGCCGTCAACTGCCCAATGCTAAGCTGACCATTTTAGACAGTCGCCAGGCGCATTACTATCAACCTGGTTACACGCTTTTAGCAACGGGGGTCTGGAATAATACTGACAAGGTCACTGATAGCAATGCTGACTTAATACCTTCGAGCATCGCCTGGGTGCAAGAAAATGCCCGTGAGTTTTTACCTGATAGTAATCAAGTGATAACCGACAGTGGTAAAAAAATTAATTATGATTATTTGGTAATAGCGACTGGATTGAGATTGGGTTTTGAGCAGATTGAGGGTTTGAGTATTGAAGATTTAGGAACTGACGGTATTGGTAGTGTCTATCCTAGCCCAGAAATCGCCTTAAAAACCTGGCACCAAATAGATTCATTTCGCCAAAAAGGCGGTCGTGCTGTGATGACGCTAGCCCATACCGATATGAAATGTGCAGGTGCGCCATTAAAAATGACCTTTATGTTGCACGATAGACTCATACAAGCAGGTACTCGAAAAGATAGCGACATTCAGTTTTTTAGTCCGCATAAGACGGTGTTTAGTGTCCCTGCTGTCAATGAGAATATATTGTCACGATGGGCTGCTTACGATCCACCGATTGGGACGAATTTTGAGCAACGCTTAACAGCAATCGATAAAGGGGCCAAAGTGGCCTATTTTACGAATGAGCAAGGCACTCAGAGTCGCCAAGATTATGATTTTATCCACGTTGTACCGCCCATGTTCGCGGTAGATAGTGTGCTAAATAGTCCATTGGCAAATAAAAAAGGCTGGCTAGATGTTGATAAATATACACTACAGCATAAGCATTATGACAATATTTTTGGTGCTGGTGATATCAATGGGACGCCAAAAGGAAAAACCGCTGCCACCATCAAAAATTCTGCCCCGATAGTGACGGCTAATCTTATTGACGTCATACAGGGGAATGTGCCAAGCCAAAAATTTAATGGCTATACTTCTTGTCCGCTGTTAATAGAAGAAGGTAGGGCGATGCTGGTTGAGTTCGATTATGAAAATAAATTGATACCAAGCGTTCCTTTGGTTGACCCTTTAAAAGAAAGCTATTTTGCATGGTTCTTAGAAGAGATGATGCTAAAGCCTGCCTATATGGCGGTTGCCAAAGGTCGAGTTTAGATCGGCATTAAACGTTAGTATTGTTTATACCCGTGCTTTATATTTTCTTAAACTAAGACTGCTTAGAAGAAGGTTTACAAAGGAGCGGCCATGTTATTTTTAAATCAAGCGTTTATGATGTTATGGGAAGCAATACTAGAGAATGCCACGTTGGTCAGTGCATTATTACTAATATTATTAGCCGCATGGATTTACTGGGCCGTTGCAGGTAGGCATAAAAAACTGGCATATGGTCTTGCTGGCATACTGGCGAGTGCCATTGCAGTGGTCGGATTTTTTACCTTACCGCTATTTTTTAATGCCAGCTTAGGAGACCTCACCTATTGGGTAGATTGGGTGTTCCATTTGGTTATGGTAGTGGCATTGTTGGTTTATGCCTATGTAGTAATGTTGCCACTAGTCACAGGTCTGACTGGTTCGATCAAACGTAGGGTTTAATTTATCATCATCAGCTATCTTATGATGGTAATGTATGAGCAAGGACTTCAGTGTTAATTAACCATATTGCTAACGATTGCTAAATCATAGCTGTCTACAATTTTTAATCTTGACGTTCAGCTGAAAACTTAAAACCCTAACTCTTGATCCTTGTCAGCTGGACGCAACTTCTCTTGATAACGCTTATAATAAAAACTACGATAAGCATCTGAAGCATCTGAACGGGAGAAATTCATTGCGCGCTGTCCCCTATAAATATGTAGTTTATGTGGTTATTGGCATACTGCTGATGCTTGCAGCTGGTTCTGCTGTATTTCGCTGGTGGCAGGGACCGCTATTGCCGAGCTATACCGTGATTTCAAGGCCATTGGTACAAACGGTAGTGGCGACTGGGCGAGTGGTGACGGTATCACGCACTGAAGTGGGTAGTGAAATTACCGGTGTGGTACTTAAGCGCTTGGTAGAGGAAGGTGATCAAGTTGCAAAAGGCGATCTGTTGCTGGTACTGAGGTCGGATGAGGTTGCTGCCCAAGTGCGGCAAGCGGAGGCTACGCTGAGCGAGCTTGCGACCAGCACGCGTCCACAAGCGGCAGCGGATTTGGCTAATGCCAAAGTACAGTTAGCACAAGCCCGCGGTAACGTTGAGCGTAGACGTGAGTTGGCTGCGATTTCGGCAATTTCGGCTGAAGAGATGGCGCAAGCAGAGCAGGCTCAAAGTCAGGCACTGAATAATCTTGAGTCAGCACGTTTAAAAGTAGCCGCCTTGGCTGCTGGCGGGGTCGAGGAGGCTCTGCTGCGCGAGCGTTTGACTGCGCTACAAGCTCAGTTCGCTAAAACCGAAGTACGAAGCGAGGTGACAGGAACAGTGTTAACCCGTAATGTGGAGACCGGCGATCTGGTACAGCCAGGTCGGATACTGTTCACCATTGCGCTAGAGGGTAGTACGGAAATCCGAGTGCCGCTTGATGAGCGTAACTTATCACGGCTGGCGTTACAGCAAAGAGCGGTAGCTATTGCTGATGCCTACCCAGAGAGTCCTTTTCCTGCTCGTATCAGTTTTATTGCACCAAGTATTGATCCACAGCGTGGTACGGTAGAAGTTAGGCTGACTGTTGATCCTGTGCCTGAGTTTTTGCGTCAAGATATGACAGTGTCAGTGAATATTGAAACGGATCGACGCACGCAGGCACTAGTGATCCCGAATGATGCTTTAGGCAGTGTACAAGGAGATAAGGCGGTAGTGCTGTTGCTGCGTGATGGAAAAATACAACGCCAGAGAGTAACGCTTGGTTTACGGGGCTTGGCAATGTCTGAAGTAATTGCGGGTTTAAGCCTAGATGATCAGGTACTGGCCGATGCCGCATCGTCGTTAGCTAATGGTGCGCGGGTACGTATTAAGTCACAACAGCTCCCATTTATGGATAGTGTTGACGCTATAGGTCTTAGCAATGAATTACCGGAGAAAACCAATTGACTGGCTTTTTCGGGCGACTATGGATCGAGTCAACCATTGCGATGAGCTTTTTGCGCGAGGGGCGCATGCAATCGATCATGATCACCGTGGGTGTAGCAGTAGGCGTGGCAGTTATTATTTTTATTACCGCTTTAGTTCAAGGGCTACAGTCTAACCTTATCGAAAACACCCTAGGTACTCAGGCCCATATTCGTTTATTACCAACGGATGAAATTAATATGGTACTTCCGCCTGTAGCGGGTACCGTGCAGTTGCTACAGGAAGATAAACGGCCACAGCGGCTACGATCAATTAACAACTGGCAGCAAATTACCGCTACTCTGGATCAATTACCATTATTAACGGCTGTATCGCCAACGGTGTCAGGACCCGCGTTTGTAAGGCGTGGTGAGGCATTAGCGTCGGTGGCGTTAGTAGGTACGGACCTTGAACGTTATCAGAAGATCATACCGCTTGAAGAGTATTTGGTCAGTGGCCAACTGCGAATGGGCGCTGACAATGTACTGATTGGCAGCCAGTTAGCTAAAGATCTAGGGGTGCAAGTAGGTAATAAGCTGCGCCTAGAAACCGGGCAGCAGAACAGTGCAGTGGTGAATATTGCCGGTATATTTGAGCTGGGTGTGCGCGAGCTAGATGCACGCTATGTATATTTGGACTTAAAGCAGGCACAATCGCTACTCGGTCTCCCAGGGGGTGTCACGGTGATCGATCTGACCGTAGCAGATATCTTTGAAGCAGAAAATATTGCAGCACAGGTAGGACGCTTGACATCATTGCAAGCAGAAAGCTGGATTATGACTAACGTGCAGTTGATGAATGCGCTTTCAGCACAAAGTTTGTCTACTAATATGATAATTGTCTTTGTGGCTATTTCCGTGGCCTTTGGTATTGCTAGTGTGTTATCAGTCAGTGTCGTACAACGAACCCGAGAAATTGGTATTTTGCGGGCGACTGGCGCGACAAGGCAGCAAATCTTACGTATATTTTTGATTCAAGGTGCCGTATTTGGTCTGTTAGGTTCGGTTGTGGGTAGTGCTGCCAGTTACGTGCTGGTGTGGGTATTTAATACTTTTGGCCCAGGGTTATTTTATATTCCAATCTCTGTAAAGCTGGTTATAGTGGCAATGTTACTGGCGACACTCACAGGCGTACTGGCTGCTGCTATACCATCGCGCCGAGCAGCAGCACTGGATCCGGTGGAGGCCATTCGTTATGTCTGATAAGTCTCATGAAGTCCTACGCTTAGAGTCGCTGCGCAAATCTTATAATGTTGGCCAGCCCAACGAGATTGAAGTACTACATGGTATTGATTTGTATATTGGCAGCAATGATTTTGCGGCACTGATTGGTCCCTCTGGCTCTGGCAAAAGTACCTTATTAAATATACTCGGCTTGCTTGATAAGCCCAGTGATGGTGAGCTTTATTTGTTAGGTCAGGCCACCAGCGCTATGGAGGACGCTGGACGTACTGCGCTGCGTGGTAATAGTATCGGTTTTGTTTTTCAGTTTCACCATCTGATCCAAGCATTTACGGCATTAGATAATGTGTTGATGCCGTTGATGCTGACACAGGGTAAACCAGATAAACTTGTGCTACAGCAAGCGCGTGAGTTGCTTTCTGCTGTTGGGCTGGAGAAGTTTGCTAATAGTAAGCCTAATGAACTCTCGGGAGGTCAACAACAGCGAGTAGCTATTGCCAGAGCCCTTATAACCCAGCCTGCGTTACTATTAGCCGATGAACCTACCGGCAATCTTGATACGGTTACGGCTGCTGAGGTATTTGAATTATTCCGTAAAGTTAATCGCGAGCGTGATTGTGCGGTACTGCTTGTAACTCACGATCCACGGTTGTCAGCATCCTGTGATCGCACTATTAATCTAGTTGATGGTCGTATTGAAAGTGACTCGCTAAATATATAGCCCCACCACTTATAAAGTAGCAGGGCTATTCTTATTTGTTCACTTTACTGGCTTATTTTATCTCGACATCAATTATATTTACAAATAGGAGATAACCCTTAAATCAATCACTTAATGCTTCATCTATTAGTTTGGTATTATTAAGACGATGCAAGTTTAGTGTTAGTAATATCATTTCATCAAAGCTATCGTTTAGAAACAAGCTTCGATAGTCTTTTACCTAAAAAGCTACTCTGCTTGATGGATCTTCAGTACATCTCTCTTTAAATTTTACTATTTTATGATTTTTAAGCAATCAGCCATTAAAACGATCATTTCAATTTCTGTCCTAGCCGAATAGCAGCGGCAATATTTACCGCAGTGGTTTCGATATTGTCATAAGCATTTTTCAATACATTATCAATAGAATCTACTTTTTGGATACTGGGCATAACCACATCAAATTGTGTAGTGTGATCATGCTTAAGTCCATCCACACTACCGCAAATGGCAATAACAGGCGTCTGACTGAGCTTAGCAAGTTGACTGATACCGCCAGCAACTTTACCCATTGAGGTTTGCGCGTCGAGCTTACCTTCCCCTGTTATTACTAGGTCAGCATTCGCAATGTGCTGTGATAGATTGACCGCCTCGGCCACGGTATCAAACCCTGATTGCAACTGTGCGCTGCAAAAGGTCATTAAGGCAAACCCAAGACCACCTGCGGCGCCTGCACCTGATACGTTTTGATAATTCTCATTACTATAATAATTACCATTTTGTTTATTATGCTGACGACAAACCGTCGCAAAGTGATTTAAAGACTTATCTAAAAGCTCAACTTGTTCAGGGCTTGCACCTTTTTGTGGGCCAAAAACAGCACTGGCTCCTAACGGACCATATAACGGATTGGTCACATCGCAGGCCACTTCAAAGACAGTATTTAAAATATTCGGATTGAATGCTGAGCTGTCTACCTGTTGCAACTTATTAAGTTGCCCACCGCCTTGTTTTAAAGGCTCTCCTTGCTGATCATAAAATACCATTCCTAGAGCCGTTAGCATGCCAACACCCGCATCGTTGGTAGCACTACCTCCAAGACCGATAATAATACGTTTTGCCCCTTCATTTAAGGCGTCTTTGATCAGTTCGCCAACTCCGTAGCTACTGGTAATAACTGGGTTGCGCTCTTCTACCGTCAACAAATGCAGACCGCAAGCCTCGGCAATTTCAATAACGGCCGTAGCATCAGGTAATAGCAAATATTTTCCAGTAATGGGTCTCATGAGCGGGTCATGTACCACCACATCTTTCCAACGTCCGCCGAGTACATAGGACAAAACAGCGGCAGTGCCTTCGCCGCCATCGGCCATTGGTAATAACGTATAGTCTGCATCCGGAAATACCTGACTAAATCCAGACTTGATAGCCTGGCAAACCTTAATAGCTTGTAAGCTTTCTTTAAACGAGTCTGGGGCGATTAAAATCTTCATTGAGCTCTCTTGAAATAATAGGGACGCTAAAATATTGATGGCTTCATCGCCAGTATTGCTTTACTGGTGGCTGAACGCTTGGCGCCGTGAGTAAAGCAATACGCTATATTTGCTCATCATTCAGTCGAGCCTGGTCATGCACGTTTACTTAAATTATTGGATACTGAACTATGTCAATTTTAATTAATGGTTATATAACCATCAACGTCCTGTCCATACCGCATGTCGCTTCTCGATAAAGGCATCAATTCCCTCTGCCACATCGTCTGCCATCATATTACCTACCATTACCTCACTGGCATAATCATAAGCATCCGCCAAACTCATATCCAACTGTTTATAGAACATGTTTTTGCCGGTGGTGACTGCAATAGGAGATTTAGCAGTAATGGCGTCTATTAAAGACTGCAGGGTATCGTCTAATTGATCCGCTGGAGCCATACGATTAATCAATCCTTGTTGTAAGGCGGCATGCGCATCAATAAACTCACCAGTGATAAGCATCTCAAACGCTTGTTTGCGAGCTAGATTGCGACTGACAGCGACGGCAGGCGTTGAACAAAACAGCCCAACATTTATCCCAGAAGTCGCAAACTTTGCACTATCAGCGGCAACTGCCAAGTCACACGTAGCAACCAGTTGGCAGCCTGCTGCCGTAGCGATGCCTTGTACTTTGGCAATCACGACTTGTGGCATATTATTGATGGTAAGCATCATTTGACTACATTGCTCAAATAATGATTGGTGGAATGCTTTATCTGAATTTGCTCGCATTTCTTTGAGATTATGACCAGCACAAAATGCTTTGCCATTCGCCGCAATCACTACGACTCGGACAGTGCTATCTTGTGAAATGTTATCCAGCTCTGTTTGCATAGCAGATAGCATATCGACGGATAACGCATTGAATTGTTTAGGACGGTTTAGAGTGAGGGTAACAACGCCGTTACTGTTTTCTCTTATGACCAAAGGGTCTTTTGAGTCGGGAGCAGCGCTCGTAATAGGATTAGAGTGTGTCATTTATCATCCTTGATAATTGATATTAATAGTTGGCTTCAATAAATTTTTTGTATAGTAATTTGAATAGCATTCTAAAGAGTAGTCTGAGTAGTAGCATATCTTATAAATCGTATAATAGAAAGTTTTACAGGGGGTTAAAGTCTTCAACAAGACCATCAAAAAAAGTATCTAGGCTTAAAATATCATATTGGTAAAGGTGTTCAACAGAGTTAATATATGACAGCTAAATCACGACCAAAGTTGCTTCTTATTCCTTTGTTCTCATCAACGGTAAATACGGCATCTTTAATATAATCTTCTGACTGGGCTGCCATGCGTATATCAAAATAATAATGACGCTAAATCTAAATAGCCTGGTCTTTATTAATACGCGTCTGTACTGGTGTCGCCAATCCTATCGCTTGCTCAAAGTGTTCAGTCGCTGTTGATGAATCCAGCCAAGATCTAGCCAATATTTTAGTAGTACCGTCGATTTATGACTAGTCTAGAACACAGCTTTGATAAATAAGGAGCAATCAGCAGTCCTAATTTTGAATACTATGCAGCGCCTAGGTTTCTGTAAACTATTTCTGTAAATATCTATTGTAAATTGCTTTTTTCTAAATTTGCTAAAAATGCTGCAAAACCTTCTGTCGCCCGAGCTTCTAAACGGCTACTGGTAATCACACGGACGCGATTGCTCCAAGCGATAGCATAGCCTTTAGTCTCAAATTTTTTAACCAAATCCACATCTTCATAGCAAGATAATGAGGCAAAGCCGCCAACAGCGAGATAGGCCTCACCGCTAAAACTTAAATTTGCCCCATGAATATGGCGATGTCCCATAATATCTTGGTAATGAGTGATATAAGATTCCCGCGTTTGCGGCGTCAAATGCGCCCAGCTATCAACGCTCACCACGCCGCAAATCATATCAGTAGGCTGGTGCGTAATATGTTCGATTTGCTGCACCAACCAATCTGTAGTCACTATTGAGTCTGCGTCTGTACAGGCAAGCCATGTTGCTCCGTGGGTGATAGCATGGCGAATGCCCATATCTCGCACCCGTCCTACACACTGATAATCACAGCATATATAATCAACCCCCGCGGCTTTGACTAACGCCAGCGTGTCATCGGTGCAGCTATCAAGCACCACCAGCGGATACGCCGCAATGGTTGAAGGTAGTTGCTCAATGGCTGTTTGAACCGACGCCAGGCAATTGGTAATAGTCAGCGCCTCGTTATGAGCGGGAATCACAATACCGATTTTTATATCACCCATTATCTTGCTGACTGTCATATCATGTTATACCAAGTTTTCTTGCATGGCGACCGAATTTGGAGCGTTTTGCCAAACGTCTAATAAAAAATTGGTATCTACAATCTTACTTTGATGACTAAAAGCTGTGGGATGATTAAAAGCTACTGGATGACCTCCTTCATTATTTGCGTTATTTGCTAAGCTAAACGCTTGGTGTAAGCGTTGGTGCACCGTCTCGCCCGTCATCGCAAAGCCATCAATAGCGTATCTCCAATGACAGCACAGTAATGTACCGCCTATGGCAAGATTTTGCCCAATCCAAGCGATAACCGTATTAATATCATTTGGCGATAAATAATATAGAATTTCACTAATGACTATTAGGTCAAAAGGTGGTTTATTAGCGAGCGATTTATTAGCAAATGGTTCATCAGCGAGTGGTTTCTTAGAAAATGGGTTATCTGATAAAGGATAAGCTGTTAAAAGCGCCTCTTTTAAAGTCAATAATGCGTTAGGAATAGCCCCTTGTATAACCCTAACATGGGGTAACCCCGCCAAGCGTTGTTTGGCAAGTTGCACCGCTTTGTTATTACCATCTGTACTTACTAAAGCTTTACAACGACGGGCAAGTAATTCACTAAACACGCCATTACCGCACCCTAACTCAATGGCATTGTCATATTGAGCTTGCGGCAGTACCGCTAGACAGATATCACGTTTTCTTTTTTCATACCAGCGGGTCTGATACTGCCATGGGTCAGTATTGTCGCTATATAACGCATCAAAATAGCTTTCTGAATAGGTCGCTGAATACGTTTCTAAACAGGGGACAGATTGGCTTTGAGATTGGGTACAGTCAGCCGAGGTCGTTTTAGAAACAGTCAAACTGTCCGTAAGGTTACTTTGACTGTCGGTAAGATTCGTATTAGTAGACGTCGTAGATTTAGGGGTGTGACTCATATAAATAAACCTCCCAGGGCTGGCTAATTCTAGCGATAGTTTGGGCAGATAAAATTGGCGGGTTGCCCGTACTCTCATCAACGGTAATTTGACTGGCAAAGCATTCAATTGCTTGGGTTTTACGCTGTAATTGCTCAGCAGTTAAATCTAATCGGATGGCACAGTGCCAAGGAATACGACTATCATCAGGCTTTGCCCAATGCCATGCCCAAATTAATACTTGATAACACGCTAAATGGTGCTGCTTGGCAAATGCCGCTACCACTTGCCCTGTTGCTTCGTGGTCGGGATGTCCGTCGCGCATAAAGGTCGTCACTAAAATATCGTCAGGCTGGACAATAGCGGCTAATTTTTTGGTAAATTGTGCTTGTTGGGAAAACACGTCGCCATCGGTTAAATCTAGGGCAATAGACGTGACCTGATGAGCCACGCCTAATACTTCTAACGCCGCAAGGCTTTCTTGTGGACGGATGATATTAAGCTTTTGCGGGGGATAAATCTGCGAATTTGGGTGGCTTTGTTCGCCATTGGTCACGCAAACAACGACGATAGGATTACCATTAGCAGCCAACTGTTGCAGCATACCGCCACAGCCCAACACTTCATCGTCAGGATGCGGCGCAAAAATGCACACACGCTGGTGTGGCGGAAAACTTTTTGCAATATTTAATCGGGGTAAATTCTGCAACCCTTGCCAATTTTTCCAATCGTTCTGACTGGTCCCATCGCCTTCAATAACCCGGTCACCAACAATCGGATGGTTGTGTTCAGGCGTTATGGCTTGATTGGTTAGGACATTCATATGAGTCGCCGTAACACTGTTGGTGGATGAAGGGTCAGGGCTTGCAGGATTTGCTGCTACATCGAGTGCTGAAACATTAGGGACTGCCATATATTTTCCTGCCCATCTAATAAGTCACTGGTTTCGTCACTGATTAATTCGCCAATCTTTTGTAAATCAAACGCCCCATGACTTTGGCGAATAAACACCGCTAAATCTGCTGATAATCTTGCGAAATGGGCATTACGACAAAATGGCACTGCCCCCAATGCCTGTCCGACGGTCTCTATCACTAGGCGAGCCAGCTGCTCGACGTTTGATCTTAATTGACGAATGGCAAGTTCATGGCTCCGTTGCGGTTGGCTATCTATTAAGCTTGAGACACGATGAAAATACTGCTGAGTGACGGCTAATGCCGTACTAATTTGCCCCAAATACATGGCTTTATAATCATGCGGTTTTTGCTGATAAGCCGTCATTAGATAGGATGCTAAGTAAGCCGTTGCGCCATACCAGCAAGCGGCAATACCTGCCGCTCCATGCCAAAATCCCATACGTTCTAGATACGCATTCGCCGCCCCAACATTACTGGCCGTTGCCTGATTAAACTGTACGGTGGCAGTACCAGTGGCTTGCATTCCTACCGCTTGCCATTCACTATTGTCAATCTCAATCCCAGTTTGCTGCATGTCCACAATAAGCAGTTGCGAGTGACCGTGGTTATCTCGATAAGTCATTAGCGCATGATCAATAATATTCGCCCCCGAACACCAAGCCTTTGTGCCACTGACTTTGCCCTGCTGGTAACGTATAGGATCGGAGTGACCTTCTGACGCCCAAACTGCCCATAGTCCATTGGTATTTTTGTCATAGCCCACTTCATGTAAAATACTCAATGCATCTAAGTGTGATTCAAACCATTTTGCAATCGTTAAATCAATACTCGCAACATATTCTAAAATTTGCCAACGGGTTAATGTAGGTGAATTTGTCCTGTCGCTCCTAATGAGCCATATCTGGAGTGAGAAAATAAATTCGAACTCTCGACCCAGATGTTTATCCAGCTACCCAGGAAGAATATTGTCTTTTACGATAAAAAACTGACTGCATAATTGTATTTATACCGATTCTAGTGCGCGCTGGCATGCTTTAGTTAAATAAGGATCAACACTATCTTGTTTAAGCAGCCACTTAAGATAGCCTGCGCCATCAGAATTGGTAGCTAGATCTGCAATAGCCTCACCCTTATGTTTACCAAAACTCAAATGTGTAGGTATGCGTGCCATTTGGCTAAATTCATATAAGCTATTCACATCAGTTATGGCATGACCTTGACTATTAGCCAGATCAATCAGGCTGCTAAGCACCAGCTGAGTAAAGTAAATATCAGCAATGGCAGCGTGTGCATCCTTTGCTTGACTACGTGCGATATCTCGGTGGAAGTAATAGAGTAGTGCGACTAATTTATGGCTGTCGAGTGTCGGCAGAAGATGGGCAGCCATTGCAAAAGTGCATATCAGCTTAGGTGTATGAGTCACGCCAGCATTGTTTAAGACCTGCATATCAAAATCAATATTGTGACCAACTAAATACTCAACACTGCTAGGTAGTCTAAACTCTGTATGAGGGGTCTCGTTCGCAATATCTCCCTCACATATATGCGATGTTGCCATAGACCCTAAGCTAATTTCTTTAAGAGGATTAAAACGCTTAGCTCTCGGATCCTGTAATACCTTTACCTTGCCATCGTTTATCTCAACAATAGAGTAGGCCGCTTCCGTCATGTGCGGTTCACTTAGTCCTGTCGTTTCTGTGTCCAGTATATAAGTACTCATAATTAGCCTTGGTTGTTTTGATTTGTTATAGGTTTTGACTTGTTATAAATAGTTCCATTATATCAGTCTATTTCGAGTGATCTATTGATGGATTAAAGGCTACATACAGATGGTTCCATTAGGGCATATGCCAAGTCACATTCTAAGTATTTATAATTCATAAACTTAAAATGTTTTACAGGCTTAATTTTTCATTAAGTCAGTAGTCAAAATTTCCGCTGTCCACTCCTCTTTCATACCATAAACTTACAAAAATGAATTTTATTCATCTTTAATTTAAGTTAAGTCATTTTTATTCATGTATTGGTTCAGGTATGATTTATTTCATACAGAAATTGGGTTTTATCTCAGAAATTAGGGTAGCAGATCACCATGAGTAAAGAATTTACCTGTTCAATTAAGAGCATTCGTTTTGATGAAAACTATCATCCTGCAGACAGCACGCGTCTTACGACTAACTTTGCGAATTTGGCTCGTGGCGAGCATCGTCAAGAGAACTTAAGCAAAACACTAAGAATGATCAATAATCGTTTTAACGCTTTGGCGCATTGGGATAACCCGACAGCAGACCGTTATTCTGTTGAAGTTGACATCATTTCTGCAGATATGGATATTGAAGGCAAGGGTAATACATTCCCTGTAATCGAGACGTTGAAAACAACTATTGTTGACCACAAAGACAACAAGCGTATTGACGGTATGATCGGCAACAGTTTCTCGTCTTATGTACGCGATTACGACTTTAGCGTCGTACTGTCAGAACATAGCAATAAAAACTTAGCATCACCAACGCCAGAGCATTTTGGTGATTTACATGGCAAACTGTTCCAATACTTATTGAACTCAGAGGCATACAAAGCCAACTTTAATAAAAAACCTGTGATTTGCATCAGTGTTTCAACCAGTAAAACCTATCACCGTACTGCCAATCAGCATCCTATATTAGGGGTTGAATACATACAAGATGACTATTCGTTAACCGATGACTATTTCCACAAAATGGGCTTAACCGTTCGCTACTTCATGGCTGCAAATAGTGCTGCGCCTTTAGCGTTTTATTTTGCGGGTGACTTGCTGAGTGATTACACCGATCTTGAGCTGATCAGTGCTATCAGTACCATGGAAACTTTCCAAAAGATCTACCGCCCTGAAATTTACAATGCCAATTCTACAGCAGGTCAAGTGTATCAACCAAGTTTGAAGTACCAAGATTATTCACTGACTCAAATTGTGTATGATCGTGAAGAGCGCAGCCAGATGGCGGTAACCCAAGGTAAATTTACTGAAGAACAGTTCATCAAGCCATACCAAGCCATTCTTGAGCAATGGGCTGCAAGCTATGATGTTAAGAAACAAGCTGTTAAAAAACATGCAGCCTAACCAATAGAAATCTAGCCGAAATATAGAAGACCAACATATAAAAGCAAAATATAAAAAGTGGATCAACATGACAACATTATTACCGACACCATTACTGAAACCAACGTTATTACCGACGTCAACCGCTGGCAGCTTACCGAAACCTTCTTGGCTGGCAGAACCTGAGAAAATTTGGTCACCTTGGAGATTAGAAGGTGACGGGCTTATTGAAGGCAAACAAGATGCTTTACGTGTGTCATTGCAGGAACAAGTGAGTGCAGGGATTGATATTGTCAGTGATGGCGAGCAGACCCGTCAGCATTTTGTGACCACCTTCATTGAACATCTTGATGGCGTAGATTTTGAGAAGCGTGAGACCGTTCGAATCCGTAATCGCTATGATGCGAGTGTGCCGTCAGTGGTTGGTGCTGTGAGTCGTCAAAAGCCTGTATTTGTTGAAGATGCTAAGTTTTTACGTCAGCAAACCAATAAGCCAATCAAATGGGCACTGCCAGGCCCGATGACGATGATTGATACGCTGTATGATGGTCATTATAAAAGCCGTGAAAAATTGGCTTGGGAATTCGCCATCATACTCAATCAAGAAGCGAGAGAATTAGAGGCAGCGGGTGTGGATATTATCCAATTCGATGAACCTGCCTTTAATGTGTTCTTTGATGACGTGAACGACTGGGGTATTGCAACGTTAGAGCGTGCAATTGAAGGTCTAAAATGTGAAACGGCGGTCCATATTTGCTACGGCTATGGCATCAAAGCCAACACCGATTGGAAAAAGTCACTGGGTTCAGAGTGGCGCCAATATGAGAAAGCGTTTCCTAAACTGCAGCAGTCTAAGATCGATATTATCTCACTCGAATGTCAAAACTCACGTGTGCCCATGGATTTGCTTGAATTGATTCGTGGTAAAAAAGTGATGGTCGGTGCCATTGATGTGGCAACCAATAACATTGAAACCCCTGAAGAGGTTGCCAATACGCTTAGAGCTGCACTGCAATTTGTCGATGCTGACAAGCTCTATCCTTCGACCAACTGTGGTATGGCACCTTTGTCTCGCCAAGTTGCACGAGGCAAGTTGAGTGCTTTAAGCGCAGGCGCCCAAATCGTTCGTAAAGAACTGACTGCCTAGCACTTGTCAATGCACTTACCGATTCTTAAGCGGTGTGAAGGGTCTCATCAAATTGATTCATTCGGTTTGATTGAACAAATCTGATTAGACCATTAAGTAGCCCTAGCTCCATCTAGAAACAAGCTATAATCAAATTTAGGATTGCAGCAATGATTAAAGATATGATTGAAGCAACCGACTTTAGAAATGCAATGTCTTCGTTAACGACTGCGGTCAATGTGGTCACCACACAAGGCACATCTGGTCTTCACGGGTTTACTGCGTCTGCGGTATGTAGCGTCACAGATACACCACCAACGTTGTTGGTCTGTATGAATCAGACGTCTCGGTCACATGCCCATTTTATTGAAAATAAAATTTTAAGTGTCAATGTGTTAGGCGCACAGCATGAACAGATATCCAATGCATTTGCATCGAAATTGGGTTCAGAAGAGCGATTTAAACAGGGTTCTTGGACTGAATTAGCAACAGGTGCCCCTGTTTTAGAAGATGCGTTGGTGAGTTTTGATTGTGAGATTGAGAACATTCAAGAAGTTGGAACGCATAGTATTTTTATGTGTCGTGTTGTCGCAATCAAACACAGTCAACAAGATGAAAGTTTGGTTTATTTTAATCGTGCTTATCATCAGGTTGGTCAAGTTGGTCAAGTAGAAATCGCTTAAGTTAGCTGTCATTTAACTAAATTTATTCTTAACGTAAGCTGTGACTTTAGTGCAGCATTCTACTTTTGTAAAATATTTCAGGGAAATTCTATTTAAAGAATTTCCCTTGCAAAGTTATGAGCTAGGAAAAAATAAAGGTCTGGGAGACCTTTGTCCTAGTGCAAGAGAAGATTTATAATTTTCTAGCAGTACAATTTTTTAACGCTTTTCAGGGTTAAAGACCCAGTCTACGCCAATAAAATTAAATCAAACTATGCAGTAAATATCCCGTGGAATTAATCATTTTCTTAATATATGCAGCGTTTGTCGCTCATAATGTTTGCTACCTGATTAGATACTGGCGCTTGACAGAGCAACTCAGCAGGTCGTTTTTTAGGTCTTTTAGGCTCATATAGGCAATTAACAACGGTAGCGTAAGGGTCCATATGTTGCATACTTAACCATATCCCGAGTAACTAGATTGTATTATCCATGATTATAAAAATGCTGAAGACATTAATGATAACCAAGATCTTCAAAATTCTGTAAGGTTTCATAATAGACCGATCGCAGAGAAGAAAGGCTAGACGCATACGATCATTTGATAAAAATTTTAAAAGCCAGATAATAGAAATATTATCTGGCTTTAGCTGATGAGATATTTCTTTCTATACTTGTATATCAAGTAGTTCAGCTAGATGCTGATCCAATTCATTAAGGTAGCTTTGATCAAAGCCAAATAGGCCTAGATGTCCAGTGATAGTATGCAACTCTCTTAATTCACTATTTGGAGTTATTGCTTGCTCAGCTGCACAATCCGCTGTTGGGAAAAACATATCGTGGTCTATCGGCATTACGAAGGTTTTTGCAGTAATACGACCTAATGCCGCTTTAAGATCACCATCAGTATTTCGAGCAACATCACCACGTTGCCACTTCCAAGCCATTGTCAAAAGAGCATTGGGATCCATCATTCGAAATATAGTACGTAAAAATCCTTCTTGAAATTCTTCAAAAGAATTATAACCTTGTTCCTCAATTAGAGGTTGAATGCTACGCCAATATTCTGTTTTCCAGAAGTCAGTCGAAAAACCCATCACTGCCCAAAGGTCGGCGTGACGCTCTAGCCCATCCGATACTTCAGTATGTGAGCTATACTCACCATCAGCAAAACCAGGGTCGCTAGTAATAGCATCGATCAACGTCTGTGCAAAAATGAAGTTGTGTGGCGTATTTTGAGCAGTACCAGCAATAGGGGCTGCCCTCAGTACCCGCTCAGGGAATCGAACAGCCCATTCCCAAGTCTGCTGTGCCCCCATTGAACCACCAACAACCAACGCTAGCTTATCAACACCAAAAACTTCTCGTAGTAGTTTTTCCTGAGCACGAACATCGTCACTGATACGCACTTTTGGAAAGCGAGACATGGCAATAAGCTTATCTTTAGTGTTGTGAGGCGAAATTGAAAGACCGTTACCAATTTGGTTGACCACGATAATAAAGTACTTTTCTGGATCCAAAGCACGGCCATGACCAATATAAAACTGCTCCCAAACACTGTGTGTCCCAGCGAACCAGGTTGGAATGAGAATAGCATTGCTTTTATCCGCGTTCAAAGACCCGTAAGTTGCAACTGCAAGCTTTAGATCGGGAATAACACTTCCTTCCTCAAGTTCGAATTGTCCTATTGAATATAAGTCATACTTTCCTTGTGCTTCCTGCGTATAAAACGGATTGTCTAATAGCATTATTTTGATCTCCTTTTCTAATTTATTTCCCTATCATCTTTCAGACTTTTATAGTCTGACTGGACTACTGATACTATCATTAAGAATTAGAACCACCTAATCTCGTACTCTAGGTTTTGTTTAATTTTATCAGATTTGAGTCTACGTTTTGCTTAGCATGGCTCAAAGGTTGGCAGTGTTGAGCAGCTAAAAAAAGTAAATTTGTTTGATGCTATGATATACATGGATAGTATGAACGATATTTGAAAAATATAACGCCTGCAAAACAACCGTTTCTTAGGTTTCGTTGACTAGGCTTTAATGGTAGTAATCATTTCTAGTCATAATAGACATTATGGTTAGCGCCCTGATAAAGGCTTCGTGAGTAATCAAGATACCTCTGAACGAGTAAGTCAGTGGGCATATCAGATGGCAATTGAAAATAACGATCTTGTCTGGACGCCGCCCAAACAACTAAAAGTAATCAGTAAGCTAACAACCCCCAAAATATTGATTTTATGACGGTCATTAATAACACGCTTAATTATTATCAAATCAATGCCAATGAATATGCTAAGGCTACTTATTTAGTTGATATGGCAGATTTATATAGACCATTTTAAAGAAACTAGCAGCTCCTATAATTCATCACATATTAGATGTCGGCTGTAGCTCTGGGCGAGATGCTACCTATTTTGCTTCTTTGGGTTATCAAGTAACAGCGATAGATGCCAGTGTTAATTTAATTGAAGGGGCAAAGGAACATTGTAGTTCGAATAAAATTGATTGGTGTGCTTTGAGTTTCAAAGATGTTAAAAGCCAGCCGTGGCAAGGCAGGTTTACTAGGATTTGGGCCTGTGCTTCATTATTACACGTGCCTTTTAGTGAATTGGCTGCAGCTATTGAATTATTACTAGATACGCTGACTGAAGATGGTGTGCTGTATGCGTCGTTTAAATATGGGGAAGGGGAGCGAATAGAGAGTGAGCGCTTCTTTTGCGATATGAATGAGGCGCGTTGGACTACCATCGTATCTGAAACACATCATGTGATTGATTGTGATATCTGGTTATCAGAGGATAGGAGACCTGAGCATAAGGGTAGGTGGTTTAATGTTATTTTTAAGAAAAATAACTGAATTTGAGACGACTTGAATTGGAACGAGACTATAGCGAATCATACGAGCGTAAAGTATTTTAAGCCAATATATCAACTTTATATCAAAAGATAATCGATAGTCAGTAGAAGCTAATTATACTACTAAAATCTTAAATATGATCCAACCTAGAAGATAAAATTACAGGTTGTCCGCTATACTAGCCTTTGTGATCAACACAGGGGTTCACTGCTATGAATACTTCCTCAAATGAACGCTATCCAAAATCCATCAATTCAATAGCGCAAGCTTGCGCCATAACTTTCCAAGGCAATGCCAGTAACCAGCGTCAGCAGGATGCTTTTTTCTTTTTGGATAACTGGTATCAAGAGACCTCAGGTATTACAGAAATTATATCTATAGAAATGCCATTTTGCTTTGCGGTATCGGATGGGGTAGCCAGCTCTAACTATTCACAGTATTGCTCAAAGGCAGTTGTAAAAGCAATCAAAGCTTTATGGGATGGCAATCAATCAACTACTCAACCCATCACTTCAAATCATATTCATCATTTAATCAGTCAAACCAAGCACTCGCATAAACGTTATGGCGCCGCAGCCACTCTCGCTATGATTACAGGAACATTCAATAGTGATGAAACCATTAGCGTGAGAATAATGCATGTTGGTGACAGTCGTGTCTATAAACTGCTTAAAGGTGAGACGCAATGGCAGTGCTTGACTCGAGATGATAACTTACTCAATGAACTAATTGATCAGCAGGCGCATGAGCAAGGGAGACAAGCTACGTTTGCAGATTATAACCGTGACGGTATGGCAGGTAGCTTGTACAGCATCACGGAATGCTTTGCATTGACTGCTGATAATGATTTTCCGAGCAGCGAGGCGCCAGATAGTACCGCGCAGACCATTACTATTCAGTCAGGTGACTGTCTAGTGGTTTGCACTGATGGAATTCATGATTTGGTACCAAGTAAAGATTGGCAGCCTATCAATGCCGAGACTGATTTACAAGACTGGCTAAAAGCCCTTAAAACTCAGGTGTATCAATCTGATGGTCATGCTTATGATAATGGCACAGCGATTGTGGTTCGTTTTTATTGATTGACCATGTTAGTTGATAACCGACTAATCAATCGAGTAGTAAGTATGATTATTAGGATTCAAGCTTAAGCACCCATAATCTCTATAAAGTGAAATCACTATGCCCACACATGCTATCGCCAGCTATAACAAATCAGAGCGCTTATTTATCCTTTATCAACGTTTGCCGCGTGATAAAGAGAAAGCCATATCATTAACGGAGTTAATGACAACTTATGGTAACGATCCTAAGCATTTCGCTAATGAGCGCAAGAACTTAGAAAATGATCTTATTAGCTTAAAACAAATATTTAACGATATATTTTATAGTCAGGCTTTAGTACGAGCACCAGCATGGGAGCAAAATATCAGTGGTAAGACAGCAAGGTTTTATATTGAAGCTGGTTTTAGCATTGATATCATTAACGAGCAAACACTGTTTTTTTGGGAGATGCTTAGCAATTATACCGCGTACTATTTGCCAGTCTCTATGCAGCTGACCATATCTGATAAGCTGTCGCAGATTCGCCGGCAAGATAAGCAGGCCTTTGATAGTAGTCCATTAGGGCAATGGCAAGAGCATCTGATTACCTTACCAAGCATTGTGCAAGCGCCAACGCTTAATAGCGATGTGCTTGCCAGCATTCATGAATCCTTACTGCAAAACTGCCTGTTGCATATCTGTTATCACAAAAAATGGGAGGATAGTCCCATTCAAAGGGTGATTTATCCGAAAGGACTGGTTTTTATTGACAATATGATGTATTTCACAGGCTTTAATGCTATTGAAGATAATATTGATGATGAGGTGTTACTGAAGCAGCATCGTAATTTTGCGGTCAGTCGTATTGTTGAGGCTACAGTCATTGATGAGCAAGTACCTGACTGGCTAGGGCGAGATATCTTTACCCTGACAAGCTTACAGCAATTGGGCAAGCTAGAGTTTACCGACAATACTGAAATTAGCTTGGTTTTAAAAGTACAGAAATATGCCTGTCAGCACCTTTATGAACGTCCACTCTCAGCAGATCAGAACATTGCTATTGTTGATGATACTTGGAATCAAGTAAGCGCTACTGTTGCTAACACGCAACGCTTGCAAGACTGGCTAGTGAGTATGTCGCAGCTAGCAGTGGTAGTAGAGCCGATATCATTGAAAGTCATTATTCTTGAGCGCTTACATAGTGCGTTAGAGTTGTATGAGGATTAGTAAAATAATATGTATTCAACAACCATTAATAAATGATAAGGAAGCGTAAATATGAGCGCAGTGAAGAGTTTAATAAATGAAGTCAGCCAAAAGCTTAGTGCCTTAGAGACTGCGCAAGCACTCTACAGTCGTCAGCTCTCACCTGACTTTAATACTTTTGATTATATCAACACCGATGAATTGGGTCTTAGTCGTATTTTAGCGTCTCTGCTTGATCCTAAAGGCAGTCATGCACAGCAAGGAAGCTTTTTAAGTCTATTCGTTGAGTACTGCTTACCTACCGTATATAAAGAGAATAAATGGCAGGGTTTTCTTGATAATATAGATAAAACTGATGTTTTTCTTGAAGAAGTAACTGGAAAAAGCAATAGCCAACGACGTATGGATATTTACTTAAGGTGTCAGGTTGGTGATGAAAGCTATGGTATTTGTATTGAGAATAAGCCTTACGCAGGAGATCAGTTTGAACAATTAAAAGATTACGCTATAGAGCTTGATAATAGAAAGCACAAGGCTTGGCATCTCATATACCTAAGCGAGTATCAGGATGTACCAAGTGAGTATAGTATAAAACCTGATGACTTAAATACTTTGACTGATAACAATCAGTTTAGCGCTGTAAAGTTTAGCGATCTAATAGGTTGGCTCAAGGCCTGCCAAGTCGAATGCCAAAATCATAGCGTCAGTGAATTTATTGCACAATTAATTAAGTTTATTCAAAAGCAGTTCATGGGAATAGAAGATATGAATGAAGATAATGCAGTTTTAGATATTATTAAAAAAAATGCAGCTACCATCGATGCCAGTATCAAGGTGTCTAACACTGTAGATCGAATGAAGAAAGAGCTAATGGCAAAGCTGAAAATAGACTTATTAGCAAAATGTAAAAAAACTGATTATGAATTGGATATTAGTTACCTCGGTGATGGCAAAAGCTATGAGCGGATTAACCTTATAATCCCAGGCTACGATATCGGATATATTTGTTTTGAGTTTCAGAATAAGAATTTTGACAAACCATGTTTGGGTATTAAGTTTATCTCAGCAGAGGCAGTAAAAACCTCTCCATATACAGAAAAAATGAAATCGGTGCTAAATATAGCATTAACCGACAAAAATATTTGGAGTTCATCACTTTGGCCAGCTGGTTATTACTTTCAGCCTCAAGACTGGAAGGGCTGTAGCAAAGCATGGCTAATGATAAATGAAGGTACAATGGCAGATAAGATTTTGGATGAAATGGACAAAATCTTTAGTTTGTTAAAAGATAACAACCTTCTTATTCAATAATAGTTAACAAAAACTGAGCCAAAGATTTTTAGCCTACTAAACATAACTCAATAAAGGAATCCATAATATGTCAGCTATCGATAATGTGGTTGATACTGCTACAACAGAGCCATGGATGACAGAGTTGTGGATGTGGGCCGATAAGTTTGAAATTCCTGAAAAGGATTTGCCACGTAATAAGGATGATCTGTTAGCTATAATAAATTTAGATATTAGCTACAAAGGATTAACTGAGCTACCTGATAGTATCGGTCAGCTCAGTAATTTGGAATCGCTAAATATCAGTGGAAATCAGCTCATCACGCTACCAGAGTGCATAGTTAGGCTGAAGAAGCTGGTTTGTTTTATTATTGATGAGGGTGGTTCTACTCATAGTGCTAATAAGCTAATTAATTTATCTACAGAAGTCACTGATTTTTTACGAGTCTTAGGTGAGGGTTGTAGAGGATGGAGTGACCCTATCAAATCCACTAAACCTAGCAATAGTATTCAAAAGTACATACAAAGACAGATAGTATCGAATAAAAGACAGATAATCATAACTGAAAACATCGACAGGGAGGCACTACAGTCAGTCATCGACTGGGCAGAGTCATGTGACCTATCTGTTTATAGCATTCCAAGAGATATTGATGAACTGGCTAACAAGACATATATATCGATCGATTCGTACACGCAGCCAATACCAAAAGCTATTGGTTGTTTGACGCAACTAAGACACTTATCTTTATGTGAATCTATGTCATTAGGTGACAATAATTGCCAAGCTGATGATAGATTGCCAGACACTATTACCAATTTGGTGAATCTTGAAGAGCTCAGATTAACTTGTAACGATTCTGATTTTATACTTACTAACTTAAATGAACTAAAAAGTCTAAAAACTTTGGAAATTAGGTTTCATGATGTGTCTACGGTTCCTAAGGTATTGGTAGAGATGAGTTGTGATATCAAATTGCATCTATCTAGTAAGCAAGATAAGTTACCAGACAACTTGACGGATATCAGATGTCTAACCGAATTATTTATCGATGATGACCGCTTAACTGTATTGCCCGATAGCATCGGAGCATTAACTCAGCTTCAGTCTTTAGGCCTAAGTTGCAACAGCCTTACTCATTTACCTGAGACAATCATAGGATTGGAGCAGTTAACTGAACTTACTGTTTGGAGCGAGAGTCTAACGGTGTTACCCGATGCCATTTCCAAGTTAACAAGCTTAAAAGAACTACAACTTGATTGTAGGCATTTAACCTACTTACCTAATTCATTAGAATGTCTAAAAAACTTGCACGAACTAACTATCAGAAGTGAACACTTAAGCAAATTACCCAACGATATCGCTGAGTTAACCGGTTTAAAAGAACTGCACATGGCTTGTCCAAGTATGAAAACTTTGCCAAGTAGTATCGATAGACTGCAAAATATTAAGACTTTACTCATCAATTTTGACAACGATGGTCATGTGGAATCATACCAAGGTAGCAGAGGTGAGGCATCGATATTATCAGGGCAGGTCACTACTTTACCTGAATCGATAGGGAACTTGCCAAATTTGGAAATATTAAAAATTCGTAGTACTTATCTAGATAAGTTACCCGATAATATCGGCAGTTTGAAGACCTTAAAAGAATTAACAATCACCAGTCATCATTTAAAACAACTCCCACAGACTATTGGTGGTCTAACTAGCCTGACGGAGTTAACGCTAAACTGTGAGAGTCTTGAGTGTTTACCAGAGACATTGGGACAGTTGATTCGGCTAGAGAAGCTCACTATCGCCAGTGATGAAATAAAGCAACTTCCAGAGACTATCGGTGATCTAACAAGCCTGACGGAGTTAACGCTAAACTGTGAAGGTCTTGAGTGTTTACCAGAATCGTTGGGGCAGTTGATTCGCTTAGATGATCTCACTATCGCCAGTGATGAAATCAAGCAACTCCCAAAGACCATCGGTGATTTAACCAGCCTGACGAAGTTAACTTTAAGCTGTGAAGGTATTGATTGTTTACCAGAGGCATTGGGAAAATTAGTTCGGTTAGAGTGGCTCAGTGTCACTAGCAATAAAACCAAGCAGTTCCCTAAGAGCTTGGTTAACCTAACCCATTTACGTTCACTGCATATTCCTGTTCAGTTAGTTGGTCTGTTACCGCCAATTGTCATCGAAAAGTATCGCAATCAAGAGCTCCGGCTGTGTGGGCTACCTTGGACTGCTTTATACACACCGTTGGCAGGAGATTATCGCTTATCTAATTACGGATTTTTCCTCGTTGATGATGGCTGGGATGAAAAAGCACTAATCGATCTAAAGTATAAAACAGGAGTGAGTCTCTTATTCGGTTTGCAAACGTCTGACAAAAGCATTGATGAATTCGATGTGATAGATGGCATTATTATTTGCCAGCCAGCAGAGGTAGAACAAGTAATAGGGGTGTTTAAATCCGTATTAGAAAGAACAGGCTTGGTTGGTATCAGTATTGATGATTTTGAGATGGGTTGTTTGTCTGGAAAATATGCCCGCTTCATACAGGCTAATGCAATGGGGGAGTTTGATTCAGACCGAGCAATCGAGCAAATTATAAGCCAAATCCCCAAAGGTCTTAGTATTAACTCTATGATGTTTGAAGTTAAAAGTAATTGTAGTATATCGCTTAAGAAATTTGAAGTTATAGTAACTGCGATTGAGAGTAGGGCTGTGGTTGACGCACCTGTGTTCTACGGTACAGAAATTATTGATAAGCCTAAATATTGCTGGATGGGAGCGATATATGTTGCTAGCTAGTTTTATTAAGCATAAATATTGCTTGAATGAGGTTGTAAGAACTGTTGGTAGATAATTATCACTTAAGAAGCAAAGAAGATATAAGGTGAGAGATATGAATAAAGCTTTGTTTAATGATCTTATTCATGCCCAAAATACGGTTTATCCACTGGTTATTGAGGAGCTGACTCAAGGTAAAAAGCGTACGCATTGGATGTGGTTCATTTTTCCTCAGATCAAAGGATTGGGACATAGTGTACGGGCTCGACGTTTTTCGTTACAGAGCCTGGAGCAAGCAAAAGAATATCTACAGCATGATGTGCTTGGAGTACGGTTAATAGCGTGTGCTGAATTACTGCTGTTGCATCCTGATAAAAGCGCTTTAGAGATTTTTGGTACACCGGATAATCTGAAGCTGCAATCTTCTCTGACTTTATTTGCCTTTGCAGCTGGTAACGATTGTGTTTTTGAGCAACTTTTGTATCAGTTCTACGCAGGCAATTACGATATAAACACTATAAGAATGTTAATGCAATTAAGTGATAAACAATATCAGCAAATATAACCGAACGAGACTTCAAAAGGTGATGTAATGTCGTCAACTCTCACCACAAATTTATACTTTTGAATACATTAAAAAACCACTAATTATCAGTGAGTATAACTATGAAGTACCAGATTGATGACTCGTATATAGATGATATACCTAGTGCTGTTATGTATCGACGGACCATGGAGCATTGCCCTAAGTCTACTATTGGTTGTTTTATAACGAGCGATGATTGGAATGAGCAGACTCTACTAGAGCTAAAAGAGGGATCAGAGGCTTGGTTTTTAGTGGGCTTACAAACAGATAATATAGATTTTGAGCGCTTAGATATTATAGAGGGCGTTATTAGATGTCAGCCTGATGAAGTAAACGATGTCATTAAACTGCTTAATGTAAACTCTGCAAGTACTATTATCGGTATAGATGTTGTAGATATTAAAAGTATGTTTGAGTGTGATAATTTATTTCAATTCATCCAAGCAAGTGCCACAGGTGAATCTGACTCAGATTTAGTAAAGATAGCTACACAGCAGTTAGTTAGTCAACTTATAAAAGCACGTCATACTAAAGGGTTGTTTATTGGAATGGAGAGTGTCGAAAGTCCCTCACTAGAGGTATTTTCTTATGTATCAGAAGCTGTTGAAGCCTTATTGTCTGATGATGTGTTTATATATTACAGTTCAAGTATTACTGATGAGCCTGATTGTTTTCGTTTAAAGGCGATATATGCTTCGGCATAGCTCAGTTTTGTAGTGGTCAAGTACTGACGTAACATAGGTAATAGCATCACTTGGTTGCTGCTATTACCTGCTGAGTCTGCTTGTGTCTGTACTCTAGTGCCTTTAGGACTACGCAGATTTAAGCATTGCTCAGGAGAAAGGTAACGATAGCCTAAATTCATTAGTAGTGTTAAAGCAGGAATTTAGGCGCTGAATTCTTCTTTGAAGTTGATGCTAGGGTTGGTCATATGAATATTCTTATAGTTATCGCTTGATAAGTGTGAAGCTAGTCGCGGCATTTTTTATAATTTGAAGAAGCATCATTCCAGTCGGCTTTGATACGTACACTTTTATTTGCTAGATATTCGTACTCTATTGTGTGTATGGCTGGTTCAGCTTCATAATAAAATGCGCCGGTGACATTTAATACATTAGAGGAGCTAGGATCTACTTTTATAACCTTGAAGTGTTGAGTGCCATTTGATGAGCCTGTACTATCGCTTAGAAACGCTGACTGACGATCTCCTTTAGCATACTCGCACTCTCCCCAAGAGCCTTGGTATTTTGTAGGAACCAAACTAGATTTTTTTGAGTAAACGTAAGAGCCGTTAAAAGCTTTTTCAGTAGAGGTACAGTTGCTTAAGTTTTTTAGCTGAATTTCATTGGGTGAAAAAGCAACTTCCACTCGGCAACCTAAGTTAGATTGATAATCTAGGTAGCCACTCTCTGGCACCGTAAAAACAACCGTTTGACTGTCTTGTATAGGCTTGGCTTTACTAGCAATAACAAAGCTAGAGTCGCCAATCATATTGGCAAGAAAAAGCTCATAATGTTTAGCGCCCTCATATTCAAAGCTGCTTAGATGTACTCGCTTATTGTTATTGGTACCGCTTACATAGACACCTTCTACTACAGGAGCGGCCATAGCGGTCAGTGGTAGTGTGGCAAGTAGTACAAAAGCTTTTTTGAACATGAGGTAATTCCTTTATATGATTCAACCGTTCTCATTGATAGGCGCAAAGCCTAAGCCTATTAATCCACCTTAACCAGCTTTGCGATTGGTTATCATGCTTCGAGATAGGTCGGATATAGGCGATGCTTAAAGTCCATACAACTAAAATATTTATTCAATCAATGTTGGACGATAATTTAGCTCTAAGTTGTTTAGGTGACCCATTAATTCAACAATATTGGCTGATAGTTCTTCTAAATCAAAATTTTTAAATGTAAAAGATATACCCCAGTAAGTGTTATTTATTTCATACCAAGGTTCACCTTTAAACTCTAGCAATGCATCGCCAATGAAGTTTTCGAATTGCTCTGTCAACTCATCAGACTGCTTGGCAATATGCAAATTAATCTTATGCGATATGTCATTATCACTAGCCTTCATCCATAGAACGATATCAGAGCCTGTTGTCCAGTTGAGGTTAGTGAATTTAATGACAGGTTCATAGTAATACCACTTACCGTGTTTTACTTTACATTCAAAATTTTGAAGATCACTGGCATTTAAGTCTGATGAGATTTTTGCTCCAATCTTAGGCATCAGATTGTTGTAGATATAATCATTCAATTGGGCAAATTCATTCAAGTTTTCAGTTAAAAAAGAAATTTCATTTGCATTGATATCAGTCATCGTGTTCAAGCCTTTTAAATGTAATAGAAACTCTCTGGCAAACAAAGTCCATTTGTTATAAGGGTTGTCAAACATGGTTTTTGACAAGCGTTTTTCAATATGTTCAACCAGTTCGTTGTATGAGATGCCATGCCAGCCATCTGCTGCCAGATCTGCACTGACGTTACCATTGAGGCAGAGCACCATTTTAACGAGTGTCTTTGAGGTTGAGCCTTTAGAGCCATTATTGATACGCTCATTACCAAAGGCTGTGTATTCATCAAAGGGGTTGTTTTGATGATGGTGGATTTTACATTCAATCACTATTACTTCAGTGTCAGTCTCTACGAGTAAGTCAATACGCTTGCCATTTTGCGTAGATACTTCCGTCTCTACACTCTCAAAAGTACCTAAGTCGGATAGTATGCCCTTTTTAGCGATAGCAGACTCTAGACCTCTAAAGAAACTGTTACCCAAACCGTGGTGGTTGGCTGAATCTAAGAAGAAGCTGAGCAGTTCAGTCGTTGGGTTTTCAAAATGCCCTCGTGTGCCAACATCAAATAGATTTAAATCCTCATCCGTAAAGTCTAGCGCTCTAAACTTATCTATAAGGGCTTTAAACCTATCAAGGTCATAGTGTAGTGGTCAACTAATTTAGGACACCTGACAAGAGGTTTTGGTTAAAGTAGCGTCTCTCTTTTTCAGCTGGTGACAGATGATCATTGAAGCTGTGCGGTCTCACGGTTTGATAGTAGCCCCAAATATAATCACTAATGGCGCTCGATGCTTCAGCGATATCCTCGTAACCACCCTTTGGCATCCACTCGGTTTTGAAGCTTCTAAAGAACCTTTCAGTAGGTGCGTTATCCCAACAGTTACCTTTTCGGCTCATACTCTGCGTCATACTCTTACAGTCAGCTATGGCTTCAGCGAATTTCTCACTGGTGTAGTGCGTGCCTTGGTCTGAATGGAACAGTATGTTGCTCGGTTTAAATCTGGTGTGATACGCCATCTGTAGTGCTGAGCTTGTCAATATGCTATCAGGAGAGTCTGATATGCTAAAGCCTACGATACGACGCGCAAACAGATCTAGAACCACAGCCAAATAGCACCAGCCCCCTTTGATACGAATATAAGTCACGTCCCCCGTCCATACTTGGTTCGGTGCTGCTGGGCTAAAGTTGCGATCTAAGATATTGTCATGGGTTCTATGTATTTGATCACAGTGCTTGTACTTGTGTGTCTTTAACTGGCAACTGATGAGCCCCATTTGCTTCATAAGCTTAGCAGTTAGGTAACGTGTCAGCTTAATACCATGCTCATTAGCCAATATAGCGATAACAGTGCGAGCCCCTGCTGATTGCTTTGAGTCGTTGAATATTTGACGTATCAAAGCCTTTAGTTTGACACGTTCTACATCAATGGGCTTAGTCTGTATACCATAGTAGTAGCTGCTTCTCACCACGCCAAATAGGTCACATAACTTACGCTTGCTTAATCGTTTGTCCTGCTCTGCAAGCTTGCTTATCAGTAGTAGCCTTTTAGACTGTCCGATGCCAACAGAGCTGAAGCCTTTTTTAAAATATCACGCTCCATTCTTAGACGCTTATTCTCTTTGCGCAGCTGTTGCAACTCTCGCTGCTCATCTGTTAAAGCCAAGCCTTGGGTTGGGGCAACGCCTCGCTGCTCTAGTCGATACTTTCGTACCCAGTTGTCTAAAGTGGAGATGCCAATCCCTAGCGACTCTGCCACTTCTGCAACCTTGCGCTTGTGATCAATCACTAAGCTGATGGCTTCTAATTTGAATTCTCGGGTGTATTCTCTGCGTTTGGTAGTCATACTAATGTCCTCTTTGAGTTAGTATAACCTCTTAAACACTGTCCAATTTTATTATGCCACTACATAGGGTACTTGCACTGATGTCATTGTAATTCCTTTTATCGGTCGTTTTTATGTTGTTGGCTTAGAGATTCCTAGAGATATCCTTGAAATGATGCACAGCGTACTGTACATCATTGTTAATGTTCACTACGACAATAAAAACCTATAACTGGCTACGCACTTCAGTTTCAAACTCGTTTATTAAAGTCAGTTTATGTATTAAGCCTTCAAGCGCTATCGTTTTGTCAAATTTTTCAAACGGTGCTTTATAACCTAAGGTAGTATCATTTTTACCTGTCTTCCATTGTTTAGTGCTATATCTCTTTAGGTGTTGATTGGCTTTATTTGCCAAGTCTTGGTGCCCTATATCAGTCACATAGTAGTTTATACAAAATGACTCGCCTGCACGTGCGTCTAAATATAGAGCGACAAATGAATTGGACTGCCATTTTTTGAAAGCAAAACGTAGAGCAGGGTACCTATTCCAAGTGCTTAATTTAATATCTATTTTTTCATTGGGGAAAATATTACTTAATTCTTGCAAGAGCTCTGAATGAAAAGCTTTAATGGTTTTGTCTTTTAATCGCTCAGCTTGATGTATTTCTCTTAAGTTTTCCAAAATGTAATCTGTAGTCTCAGGAGAAATGGTTGAACCAGACATAATACCTTCCAAATGTAATATAAATTCACGAAGCAAGACTAACCATTTATTGAGTGGCTGATTAATAAAGGCCTGTGCTAATTTTTCTCTGACGCTATCCAGTAATGCAGGGTAGCTTAAACCGAGCCAGCCTGTAGGTGCATTACCCTTAGGCGATAGCACCACAAAAATAGGGTGTTTGTCTTGGTATTGTTCTTCTCTATGAATATGCTGTTGATAGCTTTTAAACGGGTTGTTTAGTTTATGAAAAACCTTATTTTCGATTACCATGACCCAGTCATTTCCTTCTAACAGGATATCGATATATTTGTTATCCTCAGTAAAGACTTCGCGCTCAGGCTCAGTGATGATAGAGAAATCGCTGAAGTCAAAATCGGCTGACTCTGGATTAGAAACAGTGAGAGCATCAAATAATGCTTCCGTCATCAAGTTACCTAAGCCATGATCACCTTCACTGTCACAGAAAAAGGCTAGCACATCAGAGGTTGGGTTTTCGTAGTAACCACGGCTACCAATGCCGAATATCGTCAGCTCAGGTGTTTCTGGGGTGGGTAAGCTCTTGATATGCTCTATTAATTGTTTTAACTGAATAATATTCATTAATTAATTCACCTTAATTCGTTTCTTACCTGTTAATAATTGCTGCGTAATAAAACCCCGACATTCACAAAGCCACCTGGCAAATCTTACTATTAGCAATTTGTAGTGCTAGCTTTATATAAACAGGCTTAGATAAATTATCAATATAGTGTGTTCATATTTTGGCTGATAATCAGTATATCTATAAATGCTATTTATAGACCCGTAGTATTATAGGTAATCACATCTAATAATTTTTAAATATATGGATATAAGTTAATTCTGCAAAAGCTCATTATTTCAAAACCACCTTGCCAGCCACACCATCCATTCGATAGTTTTTAATATCCCCTGCGATAACCAGGTTAATTGCCTTTTCGATCTCATCAAGGGGAACGTTGAACCACTCTGTCGCCTTGTAGATATTATCATCACCTGCTTTTGAGGATACTTTGATCCTCTGATCATAGAAGAAAGCATGCAATACACTCTCAACGCTGCGGGCATTTGCATCATAAACTTGCCACTCAGCAATAATATCTACTGGTTGTTGCAGGAATGCTGTATCTCTAATCGAGTGCTTGGTTCTTGCTTCACCTGTAAGGGTTGAAAAACCAATTTTATGCAGCTGTTTATAGTGCTTTAAGTTGCTTGGCGTTTCAGTTAGCTTGGCGACATAAATCACACCAGTAAGTTGCCGATCGTCTCCAAAGTTTTTGGCTAGCTCATCATCCATCCAGTCAGGATCAGTAACTAATAGCTGATAGCTGTTTTCATATTTATATTGGGCGGTAGCTAAAGAGCGAATGAGCATGTTAGATTCAGTGCCGTTAGCAAATACTAAGCGTAAGCGCTTTTGGTTACGCTCATTCTTTCGATTCTCTGCTTGATATATGTCCGCTACATAACACAAAATCCCGTTTAAAACGAAGACACTGCCGATGTTGATATCTTTCACTGATGAGAAATTACTTTTAGTAAAAGCACCCGTTTGAATAGCCTTATATATACGCTCGAATGTTGCTTCAAACTTATAAAAGTCCTTACATTCAAACCGGCTTGCTATATCTTCGTCATTATATTGATCGTAGCTGGCACGTGCAGTGTTTTGACTGTCATTGACTAAAATTTCAGAATGAATGTTGTCAAAAAGCCCTAGGTCATCGCTATTAAAGATATCGTCTAAACTATTAATAGAAGATGGTTCGCTAACTGTCTCTATTACTGGCTCATCTTCTTCAATACTAGTTTTACTTTCAGCAATATTATTTTCATTGCTCATACTTTTATCTGAGGCTGTAGGCTCTTCAGGTAGGGTAGAGGTATTACTTTGAGTGGCTAGCAATTCATGTTTATCTATGGAGAGTAATTCTTGGGATTTTGAGCTGTTAGTTTGTATTGTGGTTAAAAGGCGGGCGAGTATTTTTTCATTAATCTCGCCAGCACTATCACTAGGGCAGCGTCCATTTTTATCGATAAAAGTATTTATGTCGTTAAACTGCTGTGTTAAAACGGTGTTATTGGCCGAGCCTTTAGTAACGGGCTTTATATCATCTAATAGACCGGTACTGTCATTAGAGAAAATATCTTCTAGCGTTTTGTACTCACGACTTTGATAGATCTCATCAAGTTTAATCATGATTGTTGGCTTCTCGCTTGGCTTTTTGGTTTCTGACATAGGAGATAACTTCAGCCATACGTCGTTCGATAGCATCGTCTGAGCTTCTATTAGGCTGACGATCTTTGTTCTTCATAAACGCAACTATTTTTGGCCACATCAGTACGGCTTCGGCCTCAGTTACGGTAGAACGGCTGGCATGCACGACATCATTGATCGTTTGTAGTACTTCTTTATCGACTGTCCTAGACAGGACTTCATAAGCATCATGAAATGGGTTAACCGATTTAACTAGATCAATGGGAAGGTTGTTTACATTAACGAACTTACTGCCAACCTTCACAAAGCCGTTGCTAGGGTTAGAGTCATTGCTACTGCTTGATTTGGTTTTAGGGTTATAGATTTTTGCGTCAGCTGGTAAATGGCGCTCTTTAATAATATCGTTTTCATTGAGCTGCTTTTTCCGTTCTGCGTTTAGAGTAGTGATATCTACATACTCCTCATGGCCTTGCTTAATGAAAAATCGTTCATTTTCGATGACAGCATCATCAGGAATATCCTCACCTTCAACCACGCCGCCTTGGCGGTTGATGGCCATATATTGCATAACACCTTCTTGTACTTGTCGCACTTCACTATTATCTAGCGCTGGGTATTTACTACGAATAATACTTGGAATAACGGCGTCTGAAACGGCTTCAGTTTCTACGTTATTGGTTTCAGCGGCGATATACTTTTTAATACTATCTGTATTTTGGCATAGTTGAGCCAATATCTCGTCACGGTCTTGGTTGAGTATCTTCATGACTCGATCAGAAGGGGGATTTACTGTGTCATCAATGATGACGGTACCTGCCGGCAAGTCTAATGTACCTAATATATCTAGCTCACTACGACGTTTAAAGTTGATATTAGGTTTGAGCACCTGCTCCATAAGCAGCGATAGAGTAATGGCTTTTAATAAGTCATTGACAGAGCTTGTCACTTCGGACTTATCAGCTTCTGGCTCAGCAATTAAGTTAGTAAATTGAGCATGGTGTTTGCCTTCACTATCCCGTGTTGAACGTCCAATAATCTGTACAACCTCGGTAAGAGAGCCGCGATAGCCAATGGTTAATACGTGCTCACAGTATTCCCAGTCAAAGCCTTCTTTAGCCATCCCAAGGGCAACGATGATATCCATATCATCATACGAATTAATATTAGATAAGTAAGCCTGTGTATTAACGCGTATGGCATCATCAGTAACTAAGTCAGCAAGTAGTAAGTGTCTGCCATCGTGTGTGCGTACTGTGATTACGCCAGTATTGTCATCACGAGATTCGACCTCACCGATAATATCTATGATGCGGCCAACGGTTTCGTATTTATCAGTTTCTGCAGTCAGGCTATTGACGTTAGGGATGTGAATGAGGGTTTTTTTGGTAGTATCTAAGCACTCATTTAAGGCATCAAAGAATGATTTTTTATAGAAGTGATAACCTAATCCTAATGACTTTAGGTGTTCATAACCATTCAGCTGTTCGTAATAGGTGTAAGTAACTTTATCGAACCTTTCTTCGTCGCTATCTGACAAAATCGGTACTGAGTCGCCACGGAAATAGGAACCAGTCATTGCCACGATATGAGCACTAGTCTGCGTCATAATGCCATCTAGTATCGCACCCAATCGGTTGGACTCATCTGCTGACACGTGATGGAATTCATCAATACCAATAAGTATGTCGTTAAATAGCTCAATATTACCGCCATCCTCGATAACCTTATCAAAGCCATATCGAAAGCTGTGATGTGTGCAAACTAAGACTTGGGGTAGTGAGCTGTGGTCTACATCTTGATTTACAAACTCCGAGAAGATAGCGGTTTTGCGGATATCACTTTGAGCTAGGTTTAAGCATAAGTTATAGCGATCTGCTACCTCCCAGTCTGCAAAGAAACCAAAATCACTAAGTGGTGTTGATTTAAAGGATTTACCAATACTCATCTCTGGTACGGCAATGATGACCTTTTTAGCACCTTGATTGATAAGCTTGTCTAAGGCCAAAAACATCATGGCGCGTGATTTACCAGATGCTGGCGGGGATTTAATCAGCAAGTACTGGCTATTACGTTTCTCGAACGCACGTGCCTGCATTTCCCGCATACCCATTGAATTATGTTTCTTGCTTTGACCAGTTCGGGCGTAAGTCTGATTTAGGATATTAACGGGCTGAGACATACAGCTTTTTACTCCAAAATGTATAAAATCTGCGGTATTGTTTTAAAGTTATTTAGCTTTCTTTTTAACCTTGCTCTGCTTTTCTGCTTCGATAAGCTGCTCATAGCGCGCCAGCAAATGCGCCAAACGCTCTTCAGTATTCGCAAAGCCTTGCGGGCGATACAGCTTGTCTACTGCCTCATCGAGAGTACTATGCGCTTGTTTTAAGTCTTCAGGCATCTTATCTGGATCGTATAGCTCCGCTAAAGTCATGCCCGCATTACTGGCTCGAGCTAATAGGATTTCTTCCGCTAGATTTTCAATATTCTCTTTCTGTTCGTTAGTGGCATCAGGGAAAGGGAAGGTGTTGTATACGATTGTTCCTGAATAGCGGTAACGACTTTCTAATCGACCAGCCACTAATCGCATCCAGTCGTTATGGATAAGTGAGGTTAAAATTGCAAAATCGTATATTGTTCCATTGGGAATGATATTGACGAGGTTCGTAGCTATAACTTCATGACTATAAAAACCTATTGGCACATATTGACGGCGTTCAGAGGTAACTCCAGGAACTAGAATATAGTTTCCTAATTTAGGCTGCGCTCTTTGAGCAAATAAATGGGGTGTTTTGGCAAAGTTACGAGTTGATTTAGCTTTGCTATCTAGTCTGAACACTTCTACATTAGTTACTTTTTCTTTTATAAGTGGGTAATTGTCCAAATTTGATATATAGAAATCTTCAAGCCATAAGCACCATCTTTCCTGACTATTGAGAAACTCTCTTGAGCCCAAAACTTTTTTGATAAAGTGTATTGACTGAGGTTCTTCAAGCTCAAATTTTTCTTTTTCAGATTGGTCTAAAAATAGAAACCCACCATCTCTAGGCATACTTCCAAAAACCATTTTTTTGGAATTATTTAATGTTTCATTTCGACCACCTACGACGGTTTGATTGCCTTTAATTAGATAAGGGCTAATAGTTTTCACTATTTCGGTATGCCAAGACATATCAATTAGCTTGTAAATAGTTTTGTTAATATTTGATTTAGAAGATAGTCCGATGATAACAACATGAACTGCTGCATTGTGTTTGGCATTATTTTTCCATGGAAAGGTTTGATAAGCAAAGCGAATACTTACTCCTAGTTCAAATATATAAGGGAATAGCATTGCTACCTGTGCGCCTTGTGAAATAGAATTAGTCGCTACTAAAGCTAATTCAGCATTGGTATTAGTGATATATTTGGAGCCTTTCCAAAGCCATGAAGACACATAATCTAAGGTTTTATAATTACTAAACTCTTCAAACACTTTTTCCATATCATTATTTTGACTATCGCTATGATTATTTCTTCCGCCAAACGGAGGATTGCCAATAATATAAATCTCATCATTGCCATTATTTGGACAGACCTCATTCCAGTCGATACGCAAACTATTGCCATAGACAATATGGCCACTGTCTTTAAGCGGCAGCATCGGCGTCGATGCGCCAAGCTCCTGCTCGAATAGTACATTCATTTGGTGCTCAGCTAACCAGAGTGATAAACGTGCTATTTGACTGGCAAAGTCGTCATACTCTATGCCGTATAAATTATCTAAACACACTACGCTATCAAAGCCTAAGCCTAATAGGTTGTCTTTAGAGCCTATTAAATCACGTTGTGCTTTTAATACATCAATCTCAAGTTTACGTAATTCTTTATAAGCAATAATCAAAAAGTTGCCTGATCCACACGCTGGATCAAATACTTTGATTTGGCTGATACGCTTAAGTAGGGCATCTAAGCGCTCGGCTTTATTGTTCTTATGGCGATTGTCATGACTCAGTGCTATAACTGTGTCTAGCTCTTCACGTAGTTCATCTAAGAATAGTGGCTGTATGACCTTCATGATATTGCTAACGCTGGTGTAATGCTGTCCTAAGCTGCCACGCTGTTCAGGATCAATCACTGCTTGAAACATTGAACCGAAAATATCTGGGTTAATCTCTGCCCAGCTCAAACGTGCACACTCTAGCAAGATACGGCGGGTCCGCGCATCAAACTCAGGAATGGCAAACTGATATTCAAACAAGCTACCGTTCACATAGGGGAATGCACTTAGGTGAGTGGGTTTAGCATCGCGCTCTGCGCTAGAGTCAGGTAAATCGAGAACTTCAAACAGCTCAAACAGTGTGCTATCGACGTCACTGCCATCTATATGGGTGGTTCTATCAATAACATCATGGAACTGGTTTGCTTTAAAAATACCAGTGTCTTCGGCATAAAAGCAGAATAGCAGTCGCGTTAAAAATATATTGAGAGCATGCAAGTCATCAGCAGTATTAAACTCGTTGAGCTTACGGATATGGTCAAACAAGCGTCCCATCTTTTCAGACGCTTGTACATCAGCAGGGTGCTCTGAGTACTCACGAGCACGCTCTAGGCCGGCAAGTGGCAATAGAAAGTGGTAGTTTTTATAAAGATCAGCAAAGTCGCAGTCGAGCGTCTCATCATACTTGGTGTCGTTAACTAGGACAGTCTTAAAGTCCGTCACCATTATCATACGGATTTTGTGCTGATTAATAATCGAACTGCTTTTTAGCTCGTTTAAAGCTTTAGCAAGGTCTTGACCTGCACCTACAGGCTTGAAGTAGATACGATGTTTATTGGCAACCTCGCCAGCTTCAGGATTGGCTGCTACGTTATAACGGCCGTCATTCTTTTTGAGTGAAGTTATCGTGGATTTTGAGACATCTAGCAGCGTTAAAAAGTCATAAATGAAATCTTCTTTTTTATTTTTATCGATAACTTTAGTGGTTAATTTTTCTAAATCTTCAAAAAACTGGGTTTGGTTAAATGCCATGATTGTCTCTATAGGTGATTTACTGGTGTGAATAGGCAGGCTAATGTGCAATTATAATCACATCTTATAGTATTTAAAGTCTTAGATGTTCTAAATGAGATTTGATAGTGTCTTACCGCTTGTAATAATAAGAAAGAAGTCTATTAATGGGGATAAATAATGATAGTTAGTACTAAGTTTCAAGGTGATTCGACTCGTATTGGATGGATCCAACATGACAGCTATGGAGAAGCGTTACATATCATAATTGATTTTGCTAGTGATAAGCATCGTGAAGCTGAAACAGTGATTGATATTCGCACTGAATTGAGTGACTTACGTGATGAGCTGAGAGTGAAAGGTTTTGATCATAGAACCTTGCAATGGCTTCATGATTCTATGGCTGCAGCTTTTCGTATGGACTATTGTCTTAACGCAGACCTGTTTACTCATGCGACGGCAAACCCTCATGCACCACCAGAAATTATTAATCTTTGGTTTGATTTTCTTAGAAAAGAGCTGGAGAGAGTTTTTACTCATCATTTAGAGCTACCTAGATTAATTCTTACCGTTGCTAGCTATCCAAACCCTAATCCTAAGGGTTCAGATGCGGAAGACGAGATTTATGATTTAACTAGGCAGTTATATCCTAATTTGAAACATTTTCAGCTTGAATAATAGGGATAAAACCTTCAAATTTGCTAAGCATTATTAGATTCGAATTACCTATATCTGCCATATAAAAGGTGGCTGGATTTTACAGACATTCTTAAAGATGGTTTCTACTATTCCTCCCATCCGACATAGTTGTGAACTCTCAGAGCTATCTGTTATTTCCTAAATATTATTTGCCAATCATTTTCTAGTCATTTGTTTATGTTACTATTCTCTTTTTGTAAGTTACAGCTTGTAATTCAGGGTTTGGATTACTGTCATGGGTATTTTGACGTAAATCTTTATTGTCGAATTGAGCTGACTCTAATTTAGTTATGTTTGAATTTGATAGATTAAATTGTACAGCTTTCAATTTTTTATTTGGTGGGATAGGTGGTATTGATGGATTGGTTCAAAACAGCTCAATTTGTGCAAGAATTTTATGTTTTTCCTATACTGGTTTCTATCTTTTTGATATTTATTTCTATTCGATTTATCTTAAATTATTGGATACCTGCTCGTGTACTAAATAATAAACTATCGAAATTAACTGATGAGTTAGATAGCCTTAATGATAATTCTAATATCGATAAGGGTTTATTGGATGCAAGTTTTGAAGATACCCTATACTTAAAGCAGGCTTGGTCAAATTATAAAAAAACCTTTCATGATATTTATGAAGCAGTGGATGGAGAAGATATTGTCGTTCATTCGCGTGCAACCGTTCCAAGTGAAGTGTTTTTTACCGAATCAATCATCATCGATACGCCCTTAAAAGTAGATTTTTATAAGCATTTACCCGGTATGATTACCGGTGTCGGTATTATCGTTACATTTGCAGGTCTGTTGATTGGATTGTTAGCTTTTGACCCTGCAGGAAACCCTGACAAGGTTCAAGACAGTCTGGCTTTGTTACTAACAGGGGTTGCAGAAGCCTTTATGGCATCTGCGTTGGCTATCACCACCGCAATGCTGATTACTTGGCGTGAAAAGTCATGGCTTAGACAGTGTTATGCGCAATTACAACGTTTAAATACCGCCATTGATAATGCCTTTACTGCCGATGACAGTGGTGAGGAATACTTAGCCAAATTACTCAAATCATCGCAAGCCAATGAGGCTAATGCTCGACAGCTTAAAGATAGTCTGGTTAATGATTTAAAAACCATGATGACTAACTTGATCGAAGAGAATAAAAGAAATCAAGCTGCTTTTGCTTCACAACTCAGTGAGTCTTATGCTCAAGTAGGCGCATCAACGGCAACTCAGATTGGTGAATCTATTAAAAGCACATTACAAGAGCCTTTAGATAAAATCGCCTCAAGCGTGCAGCAGGTCAGCGGCGATCAGGGTTCAGCTGTGCAAGAACTTATGACTGATGTGTTAACTGCTTTTATGAGTAAGCTGGAAACGACATTTGGTGGTCAAATGACAGGTATGAGCGAGATGATGACACAGTCTGTCACGGCTATGCGTGAGATGCAGTCAGGTTTCTCTCAATTAATTACAGATATGCAAACTAACAGTGAAGTGTCGACCAAAACGTTAGAGACACAAATGGCTAAAATGATGGAGGATATTCATCAAAAGCAAAATGAGATGTCTACCCAAATGAACGAAATGGTAGAAAATCTATCTGCAGGTTCGGCTAAGATTGGTGATCAAGGGTTATATGCTGTTGAGCAGTTAAACAGTAAGGTTTCAGAGCTTGTATCAGGTTTAGGTACTTCAATGTCAGACCTGCTATCAAATGTCGCAGAGCAACGTATCGAGCAGGATCGCCAAATATCAGATAATCAACAAAAATTGCATGAGCAGTCATCTGTATTGATTGATAACTTAGGCAGTGAAATTAAAGAGTTGATTGTTCATAGTCAAAATGCGGTTCAGAGTCATAAAGAAAATATCCAAAAACTTTCTCAAGTGACTACTGATAGCATCACTGGTATGAATAGTGGTGCGGAAAAAATGCGTGTAGCTTCTGAACAGTTTACGACGGCTGGCAGCTCACTAATCACAGTGACTGGTAAAACATCAGAACTTATTGCACAGGTTAATACGACGTCAACCAATATGACCAGTGCCAGCAGTAACCTTATCGAGTTAATAAGAGATTATAAGAACTCTCAAAACAGCGTTAATCTTGCAATTGAAACACTAGAAAGTCTCATTCAGCAGTCAAAGTCTGAAGCTAGCATGAGTAGTCAAATGCTTAATGATATGAAGAATATGACTACAGCTCTAAACCAAGTCAAGATGGAAATGCAAGAATATTTAGCAGAAGTTAGTGATGTTCTAGTGAAGAGTTTTGATAGCTTTGGTACTTCCGTTGAAAGCAGTCTAAATCACTCGTTAGTGTCTTTTGACAACACACTTGATCAAGCCGTTAAACGCCTTGCAACCGGTGTTGAGGGTCTAGGAAATGTGGTTGAAGATCTTGAAGACCTTACGCAAAAAACCAGACGCTAATTCGGGAGTGTATCGATAATGATTGGTAATAGGTACGCTAAGAAGCCTCGTTCAAAGGATGAGGGTGAAAAGCCTTTCTGGATCTCATTTGCTGACTTAATGACAGCTCTCATGACACTGTTTTTAGTCGTGATGGCAGTATCATTAATGGTAGTTACTAAGAAAATTAACGAAGCAACACAAGCGGAGAAAGAGCGGAGTTCAGAGGTCTTAGATATTTGTACTAGTATTAAAGACGACCCTACTTTAAAGAATCAGCTCATCACCGTAGACTGTAAAGAGAACCGTATAAATTTTGGTGAAGCAGGCCGTTTTGGATACAATGATTACCGCTTAAATTCAGAGGGTATAAAGGCTTTAAGTGCTTTGGTCCCTGTTGTCTTGGAAGCTGCCAATAGTGAAAACGGCAAAAAATGGTTTAAACAGATTGTGATTGAGGGCTTTACAGATACGGATGGATCATATTTATATAACCTGAATTTAAGTTTGCGTCGTTCGGAGTGGGTGATGTGCAGTTTATTGGACCCCACATTCAATCAAGAAATTACCTTAACTGACGCGCAAAAAAATCAAATCAAACAGCTATTTTTGGCTGGTGGCGTCTCATTCAATGCGGCAAAAGACAGTAAAGAAGCTTCACGTCGTGTAGAGCTGCGGATGCAGTTCTATGGCTTAAAAGAAAAAGACAGTGCTGAGGCGCAGCCGATTTTCGTCTCTGCCCCTATTGAAACCTGTCAGCTGGCAAGGTGAATGTGATGAGTATCGCTATTTTAAAGCAGAGGTTAAATCAGAGTGTCAATAATTTCTCTGAGCCTGCCCAAATACATAATAAGTTTGCCAGACCGAATAAATTAATTAAGACATTAAAGCTCATTGAACGTAAGTTTGATGATATGGAGAACGCTCAGCCTATCGAAGAAAAGATTGTGAACTCAATTTTAAAGTTAGAAAAGCATGGCAAAGACTATCTGACAAAACGAGATTGGAAGAACCTAGCTTGGTCACTCAGTAAGAAGCTGTTAAGTTATGAAGATAAAATGCTTTTTACATTTATAGGTAGCCAGCTTATTGAGCAATTTAGCAAAATGGATCCTGAATTACTAAAGTCCGTTTATTTTCCTCTACTTTATAGTTATTTTGCGGTAGAACAAGATGAAATAAACAAACGTCCCAATAACTGGGTTCAGCTCAGAAACATCTTAAGTACTAATCGCTCTACGTTATTTCAAGCCACTCCTCGACCTAAAAAATGGCTTACCACGTTAACTGATCATCCTGAAGTGCTCTCAATGGATCCTTCTAAAAGATTTATTCGTGACTTTTTACACAATAGCGATGACAGCAGAGTGAGTAATCAGTTAGAAAATTTAAGCATTGCTCCTAATAGCTGGTTTTGGGATAGCTTGGTAAATTCTTCGATTAAATCAGTTAAGACAATGAAAGAAGATGACTACTTCAAAGTAATTCCGCGTTTCTTACTATTACTTGAAAAAAATCCAATTTATACCACAGCTATTTTAACGGCTCTACTTGAACGTTATGCTTCTACCTCAAAACGCACGGTAGTACACGAAGCTTTAAAGAACGTCTGTTTGACGCAATGGGGTAACCCGCAATACGACTCATCAGCAGGTTGGCGGAATGTCGGTTCAGATACTAGAAAAATGGTGGTTCAGTGGTTTGTCAGAGCAGATTTGGAAGCCTTCTTTAAGTTATTCAGCGATACAGCCGATATCAATCGCTTTGATTACTGGATTAAGTTCATTGATAAAATCTCTTTTTCTCAGATATTTTTAGGACCAGCTGCCGTGCAATCTAGGCATTCTGAGCATAAAAAATTTAGAGAGCTTAACCACGGTAGATTGAAAAATCTTGTAGGTTCTACTGCTAGTAATAATGCTTTTCTACTAAAAATTGATAATATCCATATTGTTGATTTTTCAGATACAGGGAATGCTTGTTATGGATATAGTAATTTACCTTTTAATATTAATAAGAAAAACATAACTGTTTTTGAATTAAAGAGCAAACAGCATTCAATCTTTAAAAGTGGGTCTGGCCGAGGGATGAGTTTAAGTCATTCAGGAAACTGGGAAGCGAGATTTGATGAAAAACTCGCTGAATTGGGAGTTTTTTCCAATCGATTGAATAGTCCAAAATATAAAAGACGTTATTAGAGAATAGTTATGAAATTAGCATTCTGGAAAAGAAACAAATCTGTTGAGCATGCTTCTGCAGAAGAAAGTACTGTACCTTTACAGCTGCAATACGATGATATTGGCTTACAGCATCGTTATACACCTGTGGCTAAAACTGATGCAGATTTCTATTGGGAGAGCTTGGCTGATGAGGAGATTACTTATCAGTCGGATGATCACTATATCTTACCATGGGAAGAGCTTTTTCAGATTCAACAGAATGCTGAGCATGATAGCGTTATTAATCTGCTCAACCTGCCGTTATCAAATGACTTATACCCGGTCATTCGTAGTGAAAATGGTATAAGTGATTCGAATTTCCAAATTATTCTGGATGGTTGGTGTGATAAAAATAGGGTTAAGTTTAAAGGCTCAGTCAAACGAACAGGCGCAATTATTAGTCTTACTGGCAAAGACTATCTATTAAGTGAAGCCACTTGGAAACTGTTAGAGAAAATCAAAGAGTTTTCTCGTATTACAGATAAAAATAAATCATTAAATCAAAAATATTGGGCGCAAATACGCAGTTTAGCGAATAAAAGCGAGGCGAATTTAGATGAGTTTCTACGTAAAACAATCGTACTCGCCCCAGAGGAGCTCCAACTTAATCTTCGTAAAAACTTAATTAGTGCAGAGTCAGTGGTAGAGGTGCAGCCTGATTTTAAAGACTCGCCCTCAAATTGGCTACAAATTTTTGATAAGTATAATGCAGTTCAAAACGAATATACGATCAGCTTACCAGAAGGTGGCCTGGCACACGTTATCATCGATCCGCAAGTTAAGAATGTACTAAATGAAATTAAAAAGATGCCAAATCGTCGGATAACTGGCGAGCGTGCACAGACATTTTTGCATAACCCTTTTGCCCAATTAGGGGAAGATGCCTTAGAGGTGATATCTCCAGAGGGTTTTGAGCAATCAAAAGAAGAGGCAGAAATCTATAGCTATCGTTTGCTAATAGATAAAACCTATGATGAGTCATCAAATTTTAGTGCGGCTCGATTAACATTGCATGAAAACTCGAGTCGAGAAAAAGATGCCATCCTGTTAGAGCTTTCAAATCTAACGCAAGCTCAACACTTTATTGCTACCTATGAGAAGTCATCACCTGTTTTCCTGTGGGCAGGTTACAGTATAGATAAAACCAACTACTTAGACAACCAGATAGAAGCGCTGAAAAATGACCTAGAAAAAATTCAGCAACATAAAGATGATTTACAAGCTAAGACCGTATTAGATTTAAGTAATTATAGCGATAGAGTGATAGGAATTGGTGAAGCTGAAAAATTGAGCTCTGAAGCAATTCAAAAAGATAGTGGCGAATCCGAATGGTTACCACAGAATCTTATTGATGAGTCAGCTAGCTTATCCCAATTTACTTCTGATAATACTGATGCCACCACTGAACTACTTGAGCAACGTATCCATCATGCAGAGGCAGAAGGGGAGGGCTTTGTTCTGCACCCAGACAGCAATGTATCTATTCCATTAGATGATGCAAAAAAATTACTTGATGAGCTGCGTGATTCAAAAGGTGAAGACCCGGCTGAAAACAACATAGAGCAAGAGCAGCCAGATACTGATGAAACAAAGAAAAAATCCACCTTATTGATTGCCAATAATATCGATGAGGCTGACTTTACTAAGAAGCGAGCTGAAACTCTGACTTTTGATGAAAGTAATCGCCCTCAGGCCAGATTGCCATCAAGTTTTAGAAGCCAAGAGTTTAGTCTGAAAAAGCATCAAGAGTATGGTATTGCCTGGCTACAAAACCTATATCAGTATGCGCCAATTCAGGTAAGCGGCTGCTTGTTAGCGGATGATATGGGTTTAGGGAAAACTTTGCAGTTACTTTGTTTTATTGGTGAATATTTAGAAACCACAGAAGATAAAAAGCCTGCATTAGTCGTAGCGCCAGTTTCTTTATTGGAGAACTGGGAGGCTGAAATCAATAGGTTTTTTAGCGCAAAATTTGGAAAAGTCTTAAGTTTATATGGCGATAACTTAAAACAGCGAAAAATACCGAAGCACCTAATATCTTCTCAATTAAGTAATGATTACGGAATAACAAATCTACTTGAAGAAAATTGGTTAGGTGGTGCAGATATCGTACTGACTACTTATGAAACCATGAGAGACCTTGAGTTTTCTTTAGGAAGGGTAGATTGGAGCATCATGGTATGCGATGAAGCACAGAAAATTAAAGTGCCTACTGCAATGGTTACTAAGGCCGCTAAAGCCCAAAAAGCGGACTTTAAGATTGCTTGTACAGGCACGCCTGTAGAAAACTCACTTGTTGATCTATGGTGCTTGTTTGACTTTATACAGGAAAATTTGCTGGGTTCTCTTAATGAGTTTAATAAAGATTATCGTCGTCCTATTGAAAAGAAAGACGATGAAGATAACGCGATAATAGATGACCTTCGTCAATTGATTGAGCCACAAGTATTAAGACGTATGAAGCACGATGTCGCTGAGTTGCCAGCAAAACATGAAGTTAATGATTGTAAAAATATTAAAATATCAACATTGCAACGTACACTATATAAACAAGTATCAAATGATTGTAGGAGTTTATCTGAACAAGGACATAAGGGTGTTATGTTAGCTGCATTACATAGTATGCGAATGATTTGTGCCCATCCCCTAAAACTCCAAGAGCAAGCGACTATCAAAGATTCACCTAAAGCCGAATGGTTAATAAAGACTTTAGAGAGTATAAAACAAAAAGATGAGAAAGTTATCATCTTTACTGAGTTCAGGGCTATTCAAGTGTTCTTAAAACGCCTTCTCCTTGAGCGATATGGATTAAACGTTACTACAGTGAATGGGGATTCGAATACTAATAGTAGAGTAGGCTTAACTCGGCAGGGTGTTATTGATAAGTTCCAAGAAATGGATGGTTTCAACGTGATTATCTTATCCACGGTGGCAGTGGGCTTTGGTGTGAATATCCAAAAAGCGAATCATGTGATTCATTATACACGTAGTTGGAATCCAGCTAAGGAAGATCAAGCAACTGATAGAGCTTACCGAATTGGGCAAGATAAAGAGGTTTTTGTTTATTACCCATCTATTGCAGCACATGATTTTGAGACGTTTGAAATTAAACTAGATAAGCTACTATCTAGTAAGCGTAGTCTTGCTGATGATATGTTGAAACCAAATGTAGAACTCACTCAAGAATTGATTCAGTCGATTTATTGAGAACCTACTATAGAGAAATTGAATCACTAGCAAAAACCAAGTTCATCTCTACGGTTTATTAAGCATAGCTCAGAATGATTTTCATATTTATTAAATGAGAAGAAAAAATAGTGAGAGTGGAATTTTTTTTGCATCAATTTTTAGGTAGGTAAAATTTCAGGTTGGGTTTGTTTGTATAAAACCGCAGTAACCCCTTAAATTAAGACAAAAAAAAGCCTCACTATGAAGTGAGACTTTTTCGCTCTTAAAGAGCCATATTTGGAGCGGGAAAAGAGATTCGAACTCTCGACCCCAACCTTGGCAAGGTTATGCTCTACCACTGAGCTATTCCCGCTAATTCATCAACTAACTATCGCTAGATGATGATGGCGTATTATACGCAGTTTTTTTAGCCTGTCAACAGCCATCATGCAAAAAGGTAAAAATTAGCAAAATAGGGATGTCATCCTACTAGGGATGTATGTTATAACATATTTTTATAATAGGTATTCCAAAAGATTTGTGTGTGATAAATAAGCTGAAATACCACTTTATAATTACACCCAATCACAGTTACAACCACGACTACTTATAATCATAAGTCTTAAGGATAAGAAACATGAGTCAACAATACACTATCGCTGATTATTTATTTGATCGCATCGCTGAGGCGGGTGCTACTGAGATATTTGGTGTGCCGGGTGATTTTAACCTAACGTTTTTAGATAATATTATCGCCTCTGATAAGCTACGCTGGGTCGGTAATACTAATGAGCTCAATTCAGGCTATGCCGCAGATGGTTATGCGCGTGAACGTGGTTTTGCCGCCATGGTGACTACTTTTGGCGTGGGGGAGCTGTCTGCGATTAACGCCACCGCTGGCTCGTATGCGGAATACGCGCCGGTACTGCATGTGGTCGGTGCGCCTGCCATGGCTTTGCAAGACTCAAAGCGCCGGATTCATCATACGCTTGGTGATGGTGTGTTCAATCATTTTATCAAAATGGTAGAGCCAGTGACTGTTGCACGCGCGCAAATTACCCCTGAAAATGCAGCCTCTGAGATTGATCGGGTGATTCGTATGGTGCTCAAAAAGCATCGTCCCGGCTACTTGATGCTATCACCTGATGTGGCGCGCCAGCCCATTTATCCACCTTCTACCAAGCTTATCGATAGTGAAGAGGATATTACCAGCCAAGCCGCTTTAGTAGACTTTAAACAGGCGCTGATAGAATTCTTACCCAACAAGACCACCACCTTGATGGCAGATTTGATGGTGCATCGTTTAGGACTGCAAGACCGTCTCAAAGCTTTGATCGCTGACACTGACATTCCTTATACCACCTTATCGTGGGGTAAGACCTTGCTCGATGAGCATAGTGAGCGTTGGGCAGGTACTTATGCTGGCGTGGCGTCACGTCCGGTAGTCAAAGACGCGGTAGAAAACTGCGAATGCTTGATTAAGATTGGGGTGCAATATACCGACACTACTACCGCAGGATTTAGCCAAGACATCAATCAAGATGTGGTGGTTGACTTGCATTATGAACGCGCGTCCATCAGCGGTCAGAACTTTGCGCCAATCGCGCTTAAAGACTCGCTACAGGTGCTACATGAAGTGATGACCTCTGGTATCACTATTGTGCCAAAGCCTTTGTGTGAGAAAATGCAGCCACATGAGCAACAGGGTAAGGATGACGAGCCTATCCGTCAAGATGACCTATGGCATATCATTGCTGAGCGTCTAAACCATAACAATCTGGTATTTGCTGATCAAGGGACCGCTTATTTTGGTATTAGTGATGTTCGTTTGCCAGAAGGTGTGACCTGCTACGGGCAGCCTATGTGGGGATCAATCGGCTATACCATACCCGCAGGCTTAGGCGGCGCTATTGCCTCTCCGCATAAACGTAGTGTGGTACTGATTGGTGATGGCTCAGCCTTACTGACCATTCAAGAGATAGCGGTCATGCTCCAAGAGCGTATCAATCCGGTTATTGTGCTGATCAATAACGATGGCTATACCGTTGAGCGTGCGATTCATGGCGAAAATCAGCGCTATAACGATATTCCAAAGTGTAATTGGCAGTCTATGCCGCAAGCCTTTGGCGGCAATGAGGACAATACCTTATTACTTAAAGCTGAAACTGCTGGTGAGTTAAAAGCGGCTCTACTAAAAGCAGCAGACACTACAGATAAAATGGTGTTCTTAGAGGTGATAGCGGACAAGCATGATATCCCACCTTTACTAGCAGATATAAGCGCAGCGCTTAAGCCCTAAGCGGTTTAAGCTTATAGTGTCAATCGTTTAATGACACTACGTTTAATAGCCAAGGTAAAAAGCCCCATTTAGCATCAATAAGCTGAATGGGGCTTTTCTGTGAATCATTAAGAGTTACAGCTGATTGAGGTTTTACTTAAAAATGAACTTTTACCAGCGCACTTGGAACGCTTTGATCTACACCATCTCGACCAAATTTATTTTGCCAGTAGCTGTATTCCATACCCACTTCAATGCGGTTATCGATACCGAGAACTTCTTGCAAGTTGTATTTGACCTGTGGGTTGATATGCAGCTGATTCGCTTTATCATCATTGTTAAAAGAGTAATCGACATAACCATCAATCACAAAGTTATTCTTTTCCCAACCGTAGGTTAAAGTGATTTGCTGGTCGTCAGCATTACTGAAAGTGTCATCGTTAAAAGCGTGAAACAGCGTAGCTGAAGCATATTTCATACCTGGAATAGGTATATTTAGATCAGCACCAATACCAACTAAGAAGTTATCTTGCTCAAAACCGTTAGTGTTCGAGCCAAACTCGTAAGTACTCGCTAAGTTAACTTGTTTGATGATGCCATTACTATAGTCTGAAATCTTGAACTTTGGAGACAGCTCGCCATAGATATCTTTGGCTCTGGTGCCTTCAGCATCACTTGCACCCTGCAGGCGATCAACGAAGAAAAAGACGCCGCCCCAGCTGTGAGCAGAGGCATGTTCTAGCGTTACAGTTGTCAGCTCGCCATCTTCCGCTAATTCATAATCACTGCCATAAAGTACAGAAATACTGGTGTCAGTAAAAAAGGTCTTAGCCTGAGCACCAGTAGTCACAGTGCCCAAAGCGACGATAGCAATAGCCGCAGTGGTTAATGGCTTGATAGTAGATAATTTGGTATGGATAGATAAATTTGTCAGTAAATTAAAACGCACAGTATTACTCCCTTATGTACAGTCGTTGGTTTTCCCTAAAGGCGTGGCTATATCGATAATAAGAAGTCTGGTTTTAACGTCCTGTTAAAATGCATCAGTACCGCTAGGGAAAAAATAGATATGATTAAAAAAAGCTACTACAGACAGTAAATATCGTCTGCTAAATAAGAAAAGTGATTAAAGTAGCTAGGTGCTGCTACGAAAGTAAAAATCGATAAAACTGAATCAATAGTGACAACCGTAACAAGATATTTATTAACGATTTGAAACAGTTAACCATAATTTAATAGCTCTAACAACTCTAACTTATCCAAAATTGAAGCCCTAATATGTAGTGTTATCTTGCTGATATCGACTAAGATTATGATTATTTTTAATAAAACTGACTAAATGGTCAGGTTTAAATATTTTTTTTATTTAAAAATATTTAGTATATTATTTAAATACTGGCTGTTGACACACGCATAAGCTGCCAAAGACGAATGAAGTGAGTCACTATTGTGAATATAAGGCACTGCTTTTGTTCAATACCACTTTGATGAAGGCAGCAATATACGTCTGCACGACTTTATTTACCTATCGCTTTTTTCTATGTCTTCAACTTACCTCCACAAACACCTTTGACGACTAAATACGTTGTGTAATCTATAACATTCATTTAAAATGAATTTTTAAGTTAAACTTTATTATATTCATAATAAGAAGTCTGCCATGCAATCTATCTCTTTACCCAGCAAACCGCCAACTTCTCCACATCCTATTCTTAATTTGAGCTTTCGCATATTTTTTAGTGCAGCGGCGTTATTTGCCGTTATATTTATGGTGTTGTGGTCGTTTGTGTTTACTGGCCATACTAATATTGACGCGCAAACCCTGAATCCGCTGTACTGGCATGGTCATGAAATGATTTATGGCTATGCATTGGCCGTGGTCGCGGGGTTCTTACTGACGGCAGTGAAGACTTGGACAGGAGTCATGATGCCACACGGCTATAAGCTGCTGGGTATTTTTGTTTGTTGGTTGCTGGCGCGTCTTGGCTGGGTCGGGTTTGGTTTAGGTATTGGGCAAGGGGCTTGGTTGCTATATATGGCAGCCGTGTTTGATATGCTATTTATAGGAACCATGGCGTTTGTTATTTTTCGGGCGGTGCTACAGGTCAAGCAATACAAGCAGATGGGAATTTTGGCCAAGCTTGCGCTGCTGACGGTTGGTAATGGACTGTGCTATTGGGGTGTGTTTAGCGCAAATATGAACCTGACTAAGATTGGTATGTATCTGGGGTTTTACTTAATTATTGGCTTGATATTGACCATCGGTCGGCGCGTGGTGCCGTTCTTTATTGAGCGCGGTCTCAGTATGGATGGTACAGAAAAGGTTACGGTACGAAATAGTAAAGTACAAGATATCGCCAGCTTATTGTTTTTCTTGGCATTCTTTATCGTTGATTTATTTTACCCTAACAAGTATCTGCTGACCATTACTGCGCTGGGAGTGGCGGTGGTTAATATCGTACGTTTAATAGGCTGGTATCATCGCGGTATTTGGCAAAAGCCGCTGCTATGGTCGCTGTATATTGCATTTTTGGGTATGTGTCTGAGCTTCTTATTGTACGCGCTACAACCGTGGTTGGGCTATAACCATAGTATTGCGGTACATGGGTTGTCGATCGCGGGTGTTGGAATGATGACGTTAGCGATGATGGCGCGAGTGTCGCTGGGTCATACTGGACGCAGTATTCATACGCCTCCTAAAACCGTCAATATCATGTTTGGCTTGATGGTGCTAGTCTTTATCAGTCGCGTGCTATTGCCAATAGTAGATATGGATAACTATTTGCTATGGATAATGATAGCGCAGGGAGCATGGATTGCTTGTTTTGTGCTATTTTGCATTAGCTATTTACCCATGCTGACACGACCTAGACCAGATGGCCTATTTGGTTGAGGGTTTGGATAATGGTTTGGCCAACAGTTTGGGTACTTTTAAAATTCACATTTAGAAAAAAACGATGAGAAGTAGAGCAGTCATGACAGTTAAAAAAATTAAAATAAACAGGAGCGCTAGTAAATGCGACTAACCAACTATAGCGATTACGCGTTGCGCTCGTTAATTTATTTGGCAGTCAAGCCTGAGCCGCAAACGCTGGCCAATATTAGCGATATTGCGCGTAGCTATGACATTTCTAAGAGTCATTTAACCAAGATTATTCATCAATTGGGTCAGCTCGGCTATATAGATAGCGTGCGGGGTAAAAACGGCGGTATTCGGCTGGCACGTGCGCCTAAAGATATTAATTTGGGCGTATTGATAAAGCAAATTGAGCCAGACTTTGCTTTGGTGGAATGTTTTGCCACGAAGTTGCCCAGCAATGACGAGACTACTGATGGCACTAATCATGATACGACTTATGATAATGGCCATGATGAGGCTAAGACGCCAGGTTTGCCGTTGACCCTTATCGATGAATTAGCAGTAACCGAAAATAATGCCAAATCGGGCTGTGTTATTAGCCCCGCATGCCAACTAAAAGGGGTGTTTTTTGAAGCACTGACGGCGTTTATTAACGTTCTTGAGGGTTATACACTGGCGGATATTATTAATAACGAGGATGAGCTTAGGCGCTTATTGTCATAAGGCTTGTTGTCATAAAGAAGAGTATTGAAAAGACTACCATTTTGGTAGCCTTTTTTCTGTAAGCCTTTTTAGACTCTTAGGGGTTTTCAAGTTTAGGACGGGCTTTATCAACGGCAGTCAGTAATGCTCTCTTAAACCCACCAGCCTCAAACTTAACCAAACCTGAATGGGCCGCACAGAAATTTCGGGTATCACGCCACTCATGCGCCAGCTCTGTTGCCCAGTTGCAATATTGCTTGCCAGCATTGGGCTCATCTTTGAGCGCTTTTTTGGTCATTGGGTGCAGCATCAGCTCTGGTAGCACCGCTTTAAGCAGTTTTGTTGGAGGGCTCATAAAAGTATCATCAACGTGCAAGCTTTGGCTGGCAGGATGGAATACCAATAGCGAGCCTGAGTGAATCTTCTCATTAGGCGAGATATAATGAATACCTTTAGGAAGAGAGAATTCAAGCTCAGGGTAGCGCTGGGCTACCGCATCGCTTTCAACCAAATCATCTGCCCATTGTACTTCTGGTACTTGCTTGGGATGACGCTCACTGCCATAAAAGGTAGCTTGCGGGAAGTCTTCAGCCATCTGCGCACAATGTACGGTATGAAAAGGATGGACGTTGAGCACGGCCTCTATATCTTGACCGTCATTGGTCAATGCCATGACTTTTTTACGAACATCACCCGTTAGCGCGTAACTGTCCAAAAAAATAAAGCGTCCTGATGGCAATTGGATTAGCGAGCATTGTGTGCCTATATTGATTATGCCGCCTAAGCGGAATGACCCTCGTATATTCCAAAATTCTGCGCCCAAATTTATTATTTGATCGGCCATTTTTGTTATTCCTTAACTTATGATCTATTAACTTGTAGTGACTGGTAACTTAAAAGGTTACCTTTATACAATGTTTGATGATTGTGACTGATGAAGTGCTCAAAGTCTGTTATAAAAAAAATGGTTGATATAGGTATTCAAAAATAAAGTAAACAAAGTAGGGCGTGTCGGTTACTAAAAAGGCCTGCCTTTTTGGTCGCTATTTTTCAATATGACTCGTTTTTTATGATCGCTTTAACAGTTGAGAGACTTCAAGCTCAGGGCGTGCTCTATCGATGGCAGACAGTAATGATGCCTCAAACTTACCTTCCTCAAAAGTCACCAAAGCTGCGCTACTGCTTCGCTTTCAACCAAATCATCTGCCCATTGTACTTCTGGTACTTGCTGGGGATGACGCTCACTGCCATAAAAGATCGCTTGAGGAAAGTCCTTCGCCACTTGCGCACAGCGAACGGTATGAAAGGGATGGACGTTGAGCACGGCCTCTATATCTTGACCGTCATTGGTCAATGCCATAACTTGCTTTTGTACATCACCCGTTAGAGTATAACTGTCTAAAAGTATAAAACGTCCTGACTGTAGTTTTACCAAAGCGCATTGGTTGCCGATATCAAGTATGCCATTTTTTATGAATGATCCTCGTATGCTCCAAAATCCTGCACCTAAGTCATAAATTTTATCTGTCATCTGTGTTATTCCTTAATAAATGGTGCATTGGACGGTTCTTAGATTTAATGGTACTTAGATTTAATGGTACTTAGATTTGATGGTACTTGAAACCTGCGTAACAATTGCTATACCGCGTTTTATAATTATGGCTTGTATGCTCATTTTAGTCTGTTATAAAAAAGAAGGTATAAAGATGTCTTATGGTCAGCCTTTATCAATTCTTGTTAAAGTGGATAGTTATTTATTCTGGCAAACGAGCCAAACGTATTGCACCCGATATTTATAGTCGAGCAAGAGCCAAACTGCATGCATTGGATATCACAGACAATCTTGACGACTTGCGACTACCGCCGAGCAATCACCTTGAAAAGTTAACAGGTGATACGCGACTCTCAACTTAATAGGGGCTATCGTAGGCTGGCGCTTTTAGCCCAGTCAATCGTAACAATTTGCCAAAAACGCTGGGCTAAAGCCACAGCCTACACCAAAAATTATGATAGTTGAGAGTGGGGTCAGGTGATCGTAATGGTTAATATAGTATTCGCATCAAACAACAATGGCGCCTCTGCTTTGAATGGCATGATGGTCACGCTGAGAACGTCGAGATAGTCGATTACCACTAAGGAAATCCTCATGTCCATCACCATGCAAGAAGCTAAAAATATGGATTTTAGTGATGTTGCTGATACAACGTTATCTGACATTCCATTATTAACACCGGGTGAATATCTCAAAACCGAATTCCTAGATGAACTGGGTTTATCAGCATATGCGCTTGCTCATGCTACTCATATGCCTGGCTCACGATTGAGTGAAATCATTAATGGCAGACGGGCGATTACAGCAGATACGGCACTACGTCTAGCAAAATACTTTGGTATGTCTGCGCAGTTTTGGCTTAATCTACAAAGCCATTACGATCTTGAATTGACCCGCCAAGAAGTGGCAGACGATATCGACAATATCGAACCTTATGACAGGGCATAGCTCATACCATAAGCTTTGCTGTTTGGCCTAACATTTCAGTTTACGCTGCCATAAAGATATATAAATAACCCGCTTATCGAACTGCTAAAGGTTGCATTATGAAACTCGTTTATCGAAGGCGCTAGCTTGCAAGCTACGGATAAAGGGGATGTATATAACGTCCTAAAATCTACCGTACTGGGTAAAAATACCAATGTAGTCAAAAGAGTATACAATTTATTAAATGCCAAAGCGCCGGTAGACTTAAATGACCAAACTCAAGAGAGCGATGGTGAAACTCTAATTATGGTTGCCGCTAGTAATAACCGAATTGAAACTGTGAAATACTTACTATCTAAAGGCGCTAATCCCAATTTGGTTGCTACGACTAACGATAAGAGTAAGGGTTACGAACAGTTACCTAAAATATAACCAATTCTAATCATTTATATCTATAATAAGTAAATTAAAAAACAATAAAGAGATAGGGTTATGGGAAAACTGGTTAGTATTGGGGAGGCGGCCAAGCATTTTGGGGTTGCTCAATCGACATTAAGACGTTGGGATGAAGATGGTACGTTAGTCGCCAAAAGAACCGAAAATGGTCACAGACGTTATGATTTAAATGAAGTAAGACCACACCCTTTAAATACACCACCAAAATTAGACCGAAAAACCATTGCTTATGCTCGTGTTTCAAGTCGTGACCAAAAAGATGACTTGCAGCGCCAAGCGCAGGTTTTGGAACTTTATTGTGCCAAACAAGGTTGGCGTTTCGAGACAATCACCGATTTTGGTAGTGGTATGAACTATAAGAAGAAAGGCTTAAAAACCCTGCTTGACGACATTCTTGACAACAAAGTCGAGCGACTGGTAATCACCCACAAAGACAGACTTTTACGCTTTGGTGCTGAATTGGTGTTTATGCTATGTGAGGCGCGTGATGTTAAGGTGGTCATTATCAATCAAGGCGAGGAACTTAGTTTTGAGCAAGAATTAGCCCAAGATGTATTAGAGATTATCACTGTATTTTCAGCGAGGCTCTACGGTTCTCGCAGCAAGAAAAATCAAAAACTAATAGAGGCGGTTAAACAAGTATTATGATCCGTGGTCATATCATCGAACTCAAACCAAACAACGTACAGGCGAACCATTTTGCCCGTGCTTGCGGTGTGGCGCGGAAAGCTTACAACTGGGCCTTGCATGAGTGGCAACGTCAATATAGAGAGGACAAGGCCTACCGTGACGCCTGTTTATTGGCTGGTATTGAGATTGATTCCAAAAATCTAAACAGACCCTCACAAGCCAAGCTCAGACGCGAATTGAACGCCATTAAACGTGAGCTATTCCCGTGGATGACGGAAGTGACAAAATGTGCCCCGCAAGCCGCAATCATGCAACTGGGCGATGCTTATAACAACTTTTTTAAAGGGCTGGCTGAATACCCCGTCACGCGCAAGCGTGGTAAAGACGATAGATTCAGTCTCTCTAACGACCAATTTGCCATTAAAGGTAAATCCATTCGCATCCCTAATTTAGGCTGGGTGCGCATGAAAGAGGCTTTACGGTTTGACGGTAAAATAATGGCGGCCACCATCTCTAAGCGCGGCGGGAAATGGTTTGTCAGCGTTGCAGTTGATTTAGACCACAGGGTTAAAAAGATTATCAAGACAGGTAAAAGCGTTGGTATCGACCTTGGTATTACCGATTTATTAGTTTTATCAGACGGCACCAAAATTAAAGCACCTAAGCCCTTAGCTAAATATTTAAGCAAATTAAGAACACTCAATAAAAACCTGAGTCGCACTAAAAAAGGCAGTAAAAACAGAGAAAAGGCGAAAACCAAGCTCTCTCGTTTGCATTATAAGATCAGAGGTATCAGGCAGGATTCGTTGCACAAAATAACCTCTAGCTTGGTCAGAGAGTTTGATGTGATTGCGATTGAAAGTCTTAATGTCAAAGGCATGGTTAAAAATAGAAAGCTGTCACGCGCCATTAGTGATTTGGGTTTCTTTGAATTTAAGCGTCAGCTTATCTATAAAGCCAATGAGCAAGGCAAGGTTGTGAAGTCAGTCGGTCGTTTTTACCCAAGCTCAAAGACTTGCTCAAACTGCAATCACATCCTTGGCAAAGATGAATTAACACTAAAGATGCGCGAATGGACGTGTCCTGAGTGTCAGTCCAAACATGACCGCGATCTCAACGCCAGTATCAATATTTTAAATAACGCGACTGTTATTTTAACAGTCGCATAACCCCGCTCATTGGTCGGTGAGTTCCATCGCCAATTAAAAAAGTCTGTGGAGTCGTAGTCAGTCTAAGTCTCAAACGAGAGGTAGCGCATGGCATTGAAGCAGAAAGAAAATTTTAAATCTAGCTAGTTAGATATATTTAGTGAGATTTGAGTAATATTTTTGGAACGGGTCGTATAACCAAGGTGCCTATTCATATGCGTGTATACGTGGTCATGTGAAAATGCAAAAGCTGCTAGCAGAAAATGGGGCGATTAATCACCGAACTGGTAAGGCCAGCTGTGAATAAGCGTTTTGATGGCGTTAAAAAGAAGAGTTAATCATAAGGCTGCTATATTAATAGTCGCCTTATTTTTTTGTTTAAATTTACGTTTTGATTGTAGCGTTTAGACAATCCTATTTAAAGGTGAGCAAGGATAAGTAAGTGTCTGGGAGACACTTACCCGCAGCGCAAGGCGAAAAGCTATGCTTTGAGTATGAACTGCGCCCCTAAAATTGGCATGCAATTTTTTAACGGTGCTCATAAGTCACCTGAGCGGTGTCTTTTTTCTATCAAATTTACGTCAATATTCCAGTTATTAGCAAATCCTATTTAAAGGTGAGCAAGGATAAGTAAGTGTCTGGGAGACACTTACCTGCAGCGCAAGGCGAAAAGCTATGCTTTGAGTATGAACTGCGCACCTAAAATTGGCATGCAATTTTTTAACGGTGCTCATAAGTCACCTGAGCGGTGTCTTTTTTCTATCAAATTTACGTCAATATTCTAGCTTTTAGCCAATCCTATTTAAAGGTGAGCAAGGATAAGTAAGTGTCTGGGAGACACTTACCTGTAGCGCAAGGCGAAAAGCTATGCTTTGAGTATGAACTGCGCATCTAAAATTGGCATGCAATTTTTTAACGATGCTCATAAGTCACCTGAGCGGTGTGTTTTCTCTATCAAATTTACGTCAATATTCTAGCTTTTAGCCAATCCTATTTAAAGGTGAGCAAGGATAAGTAAGTGTCTGGGAGACACTTACCTGTAGCGCAAGGCGAAAAGCTATGCTTTGAGTATGAACTGCGCATCTAAAATTGGCATGCAATTTTTTAACGGTGCTCATAAGTCACCTGAGCGGTGTGTTTTCTCTATCAAATTTACGTCAATATTCTAGCTTTTAGCCAATCCTATTTAAAGGTGAGCAAGGATAAGTAAGTGTCTGGGAGACACTTACCTGTAGCGCAAGGCGAAAAGCTATGCTTTGAGTATGAACTGCGCATCTAAAATTGGCATGCAATTTTTTAACGGTGCTCATAAGTCACCTGAGCGGTGATGAAGACGAGCGCGGTCAATATCTTTACGATGAGACATTTCTAAGTCACCTGAGCGGTGATGAAGTAGAAGTGATGATTAGAGAGCGCGAAGTTATATTTCTAAGTCACCTGAGCGGTGAGGAAGCGCCCCTCATCTCTAAACCATCGGACTGAATATTTCTAAGTCACCTGAGCGGTGAGGAAGATGTCTAATGATCTCATGGATTTTAGCGTTGATTTCTAAGTCACCTGAGCGGTGAGGAAGACAATATAAGCCATAATTCTCTCGCTCCGCATATTTCTAAGTCACCTGAGCGGTGAGGAAGCGTCCGAACCTGATGTTAATGTCGCGCTACTTTTTCTAAGTCACCTGAGCGGTGATGAAGAAAGCTGATAGTCGTGCGACCTATAGCAACAATTTCTAAGTCACCTGAGCGGTGATGAAGCAGATGTGCCAAATGATAAAGGTTGGATTGGTTTTCTAAGTCACCTGAGCGGTGATGAAGGATTGTTTGACGTATTTATGACATATAACGCATTTCTAAGTCACCTGAGCGGTGATGAAGTTCTTTAATCACTTGATACTCGCTGCTTGCTTTTTCTAAGTCACCTGAGCGGTGATGAAGATTCAACTGGCTAAAAAGGTTGCAACATCACAATTTCTAAGTCACCTGAGCGGTGAGGAAGATAACGACACCTTAAATACGCTTCACCAATTATTTCTAAGTCACCTGAGCGGTGAGGAAGCGTTCTAGCTGATCGTGAAGATGGCCATTTAATTTCTAAGTCACCTGAGCGGTGAGGAAGAACCATAAGTATCTGACCGTCCTCAATAGTAGTTTCTAAGTCACCTGAGCGGTGAGGAAGGTGACATTAAGCCGGACGGCTCAGTAAAAATATTTCTAAGTCACCTGAGCGGTGAGGAAGTTAGCGTTGCAGTTGATGACAAAGAAATGACATTTCTAAGTCACCTGAGCGGTGAGGAAGCAGCTCACGCATGTAATAGATTTCAGTCTTACTTTCTAAGTCACCTGAGCGGTGATGAAGTAGTGCGACCGTCTTCTAAGTCTACTCGATACTTTCTAAGTCACCTGAGCGGTGATGAAGTAACCAGTTTTCCTTTGATTGATACATCAAGTTTTCTAAGTCACCTGAGCGGTGATGAAGAATTAGCTAATAATTGCAGGTATTCAAGTTTCTTTCTAAGTCACCTGAGCGGTGATGAAGCCTTGCAATTAAATTCTTCAAGGCTGGACCAATTTCTAAGTCACCTGAGCGGTGATGAAGTAAATATCTGTATAATAAGAATCAAGCAATACTTTCTAAGTCACCTGAGCGGTGATGAAGGGGATAGGTGTGACCGCTGTGTTTGACGCAGTTTTCTAAGTCACCTGAGCGGTGATGAAGTAAATGATGCCGATATATTTTTACCTGACAATTTTCTAAGTCACCTGAGCGGTGATGAAGAAGAAAGTAAGAAAACTTACCTATTTTTTAGTATTTCTAAGTCACCTGAGCGGTGATGAAGGGTTCAGCGACAAGCACTACAGATAATTATTTTTTCTAAGTCACCTGAGCGGTGATGAAGATAACACATCGACAATCATGTACTCGCAGATTTTTCTAAGTCACCTGAGCGGTGATGAAGTAACTATAACTCCGTACGACCCAACACAGTTTTTTCTAAGTCACCTGAGCGGTGATGAAGAACCAGTCATTACTTTTGCGCTCAGTGTTTTTTTTCTAAGTCACCTGAGCGGTGATGAAGATGTTGAGTTACTATCTGTTATAACGCCTAACTTTCTAAGTCACCTGAGCGGTGATGAAGACAGGCTTTTAGCAATGGGTTTGAAAGTTTGGTTTCTAAGTCACCTGAGCGGTGATGAAGGCCTTGATTGCGTCCCTTGTTGCGTCTGTCGCTTTCTAAGTCACCTGAGCGGTGATGAAGTTGAAAACTTAGCTATACAGATGACAGAAACATTTCTAAGTCACCTGAGCGGTGATGAAGTAACAATAACTTGATCCGCGACCGTTGGAATATTTCTAAGTCACCTGAGCGGTGATGAAGCGTCCCTCTTTCTTACAGCGTCCGACCATGTTTTTCTAAGTCACCTGAGCGGTGATGAAGGGGTCACTGTTGATCAACCAAGCATCGCATAATTTCTAAGTCACCTGAGCGGTGATGAAGTAAGAGCTGACAAATTCATCGCTCGCCCTTTTTTTCTAAGTCGCCTGAGCGGTGATGAAGGATTCAATAACTTCTTGTTCAATATCACTGACTTTCTAAGTCACCTGAGCGGTGATGAAGAACCTGCTCGATCTCAGCAAGTATGCTATCGATTTCTAAGTCACCTGAGCGGTGATGAAGCATTTGACCATTTAAGCGTCAACAACTCAATCTTTCTAAGTCACCTGAGCGGTGATGAAGATTTTATACCTTATATTATTATATACTTATGCTTTTCTAAGTCACCTGAGCGGTGATGAAGTAATAAACGATTTAACCCCTCGATAACCAATATTTCTAAGTCACCTGAGCGGTGATGAAGGATGCTACTAACGAACAATATCTAGAATGGCTTTTCTAAGTCACCTGAGCGGTGATGAAGTACGATGGATCAATAAATCCTAAACGTGCTGATTTCTAAGTCACCTGAGCGGTGATGAAGGATTAGCTCAATATCACGGCACACATTGTCATTTTCTAAGTCACCTGAGCGGTGATGAAGAGTATTAAAGCTCTAGGTATTACCATAACAGGTTTCTAAGTCACCTGAGCGGTGATGAAGCATCTGATTTTGTTAGCTCGACAATATGAGCATTTCTAAGTCACCTGAGCGGTGATGAAGTGCCATTAACTGAAAAATGGTCATAGCGGAGATTTCTAAGTCACCTGAGCGGTGATGAAGATTCTGTTGTTATGTAACCATCACCATCTTTATTTCTAAGTCACCTGAGCGGTGATGAAGGACCTTTGGTTGAGCCACCTGTGATTTGGCGATTTCTAAGTCACCTGAGCGGTGATGAAGCGTCCCTCTTTCTTACAGCGTCCGACCATGTTTTTCTAAGTCACCTGAGCGGTGATGAAGGCGCAGCTTGCTACTAAGTCTGGAATTACTCATTTCTAAGTCACCTGAGCGGTGATGAAGCCTGGCGATGGTTCAAGCCCATCGTGCGCATTTTTCTAAGTCACCTGAGCGGTGATGAAGAACTAGATCACATCATCAACGTTGCGCGCGGTTTTCTAAGTCACCTGAGCGGTGATGAAGAACTCATCAGCCAGTTGGTTTTCAACAATTAATTTCTAAGTCACCTGAGCGGTGATGAAGTGCCATTAACTGAAAAATGGTCATAGCGGAGATTTCTAAGTCACCTGAGCGGTGATGAAGGATGATGGCATCGAGATATCTATAATTCAGTGTTTCTAAGTCACCTGAGCGGTGATGAAGACTGCTATCTTCGCGGTCACTGCTTTTTTTGTTTTCTAAGTCACCTGAGCGGTGATGAAGTTGTTAAGCTGATGCGTCATGTTGAACGAGCCTTTCTAAGTCACCTGAGCGGTGATGAAGGATGTTAGCTGGTGCAACTAAAATGTGGCAAATTTCTAAGTCACCTGAGCGGTGATGAAGGCGGCCATTAGTGCTTGGTGGTCAGATCTGATTTTCTAAGTCACCTGAGCGGTGATGAAGTTCGTTCTGACATAGTTCTTCATGGGCTTTAATTTCTAAGTCACCTGAGCGGTGATGAAGGAGTCTGCATAAATTTTGGCTTCCTGCTTAGCTTTCTAAGTCACCTGAGCGGTGATGAAGTAATGCTAAGCGCTAAAGGTGTGACTATAGAATTTCTAAGTCACCTGAGCGGTGATGAAGATCAAGCCATAGTCAGCAAGATTATCGCCTGTATTTCTAAGTCACCTGAGCGGTGATGAAGTCTGCAATATCAGCAGGAATAAAGGCTGAGTGTTTCTAAGTCACCTGAGCGGTGATGAAGGTATCGCAATCTGAAATGACTTTCTATCTGGATTTCTAAGTCACCTGAGCGGTGATGAAGAGTATGAGAGTGAGCTAGAGATAATTATCAGATTTCTAAGTCACCTGAGCGGTGATGAAGAATAAGACTGTATTAACACCAATCTCATTACTTTTCTAAGTCACCTGAGCGGTGATGAAGACTTTGAAGGCGTCGAATGGGATATTCGCTACTTTCTAAGTCACCTGAGCGGTGATGAAGTATTCTGTGCAAGAGACCGCTTGTTCTTAGCATTTCTAAGTCACCTGAGCGGTGATGAAGATAAAAAAGAATGGAACGATAAAGCCGGAATGTTTTCTAAGTCACCTGAGCGGTGATGAAGGTCTGAGTAAGCACTGAATGGCTGTGGTTTGCTTTCTAAGTCACCTGAGCGGTGATGAAGTTGACTCAGCATCATCGTAAGTGGTTTCGATATTTCTAAGTCACCTGAGCGGTGATGAAGAAAGATAAAATTTATAGAGTAAATGGCGAGATTTTCTAAGTCACCTGAGCGGTGATGAAGCAGACACTTGATGACATGATGGCGGAGCTGCATTTCTAAGTCACCTGAGCGGTGATGAAGAGTCGGAAGACGAGCAAGGCGACCCGTTCGCATTTCTAAGTCACCTGAGCGGTGATGAAGACAGTCGTTAGCGGGTTCGGGAAATACATCAGTTTCTAAGTCACCTGAGCGGTGATGAAGGCGTTTTCAAATACGTTTTCACTGGATTTTTATTTCTAAGTCACCTGAGCGGTGATGAAGCTTCAACATAGTCATCAATCTGAAACTTAGAATTTCTAAGTCACCTGAGCGGTGATGAAGTTATCAATAACTTTACCTTGACTGTCTTTGTTTTTCTAAGTCACCTGAGCGGTGATGAAGAGTGATAAACACCGGTACCGGAATCGGTAGTATTTCTAAGTCACCTGAGCGGTGATGAAGGCGTCAATAGCATTAGACTTCTCACGCTTCTTTTTCTAAGTCACCTGAGCGGTGATGAAGAAGGGAAGCGTCTTAATATGTGCCCGCTTGCGTTTCTAAGTCACCTGAGCGGTGATGAAGACTACCGCCTACAAAATGGCAGTTTTGGCACTTTTCTAAGTCACCTGAGCGGTGATGAAGTGGGTGTCTCTGGAGGGTATCGCGTACGGTACTTTCTAAGTCACCTGAGCGGTGATGAAGTTAAATTAGTGCGGACGTCTGGAGACTCGAATTTTCTAAGTCACCTGAGCGGTGATGAAGGTTACGCCCTCTAGTAACGCCGCCGCAAAGGTTTTCTAAGTCACCTGAGCGGTGATGAAGAGACGGGTAAGGTAAAACTGTATGACGATCAGTTTCTAAGTCACCTGAGCGGTGATGAAGGTGGTTTGTGGTAACTTAATTTACGACCACTTTTTCTAAGTCACCTGAGCGGTGTGTTTTCTCTATCAAATTTACGTCAATATTCCAGCTATTAGCAAATACTATTTAAAGGATTTACTCTTGCGCATCTAAAATTGGCATGCAATTTTTTAACGATGCTCATAAGTCACCTGAGCGGTGATGAAGGCGGACTCACCTGCTATTAGTGCTAACTGATTTTTCTAAGTCACCTGAGCGGTGATGAAGGTGTAGATACACCTGCTGGGGATTATGCGCTATTTCTAAGTCACCTGAGCGGTGATGAAGTGTTAGGCTTACCTTTTTTTTCATGCTTGATATTTCTAAGTCACCTGAGCGGTGATGAAGATTGGTGATTGCACTCAAAAGCAACGCAGCAATTTCTAAGTCACCTGAGCGGTGATGAAGAGTCGTAACCAAAGTTAATATTATACGTGTTATTTCTAAGTCACCTGAGCGGTGATGAAGAAAAACTAGTAGCACTTGATGTATCAACCAAATTTCTAAGTCACCTGAGCGGTGATGAAGCAAAGATACTAAGATACCATCTATGCTCTCTTTTTCTAAGTCACCTGAGCGGTGATGAAGTGATAAAGTCATTGAAATTAGTTTTAGCGGGTTTTCTAAGTCACCTGAGCGGTGATGAAGGTGTGCAATGGTAGGTGATTATAACAAGTACGTTTCTAAGTCACCTGAGCGGTGATGAAGACGCTTTATCAAATGCAAAGAATGGATTTGAATTTCTAAGTCACCTGAGCGGTGATGAAGGTAGTGATGGATAAGAATGGCAAGCCTAGCGATTTCTAAGTCACCTGAGCGGTGATGAAGATTTAATAGCTCGCCCATTTTTATCTACCTTTTTTCTAAGTCACCTGAGCGGTGATGAAGGCTATGTTGTGAGCATTACCGACACGCTCATATTTCTAAGTCACCTGAGCGGTGATGAAGTGCTTCATAGTGAAGGCATAAAACAAGCTGAGTTTCTAAGTCACCTGAGCGGTGATGAAGACTATACCAGCCTCACAAGAAGCAATGTTTGATTTCTAAGTCACCTGAGCGGTGATGAAGAAGGTTCGCAAGAATGGCTAGACGCTCGATTATTTCTAAGTCACCTGAGCGGTGATGAAGTGACAGTATAATATATATAGACTAATATATACTTTCTAAGTCACCTGAGCGGTGATGAAGATTGTGACCAGCAAGTCAGTGACGGTCAAGGCTTTCTAAGTCACCTGAGCGGTGATGAAGTTTGGTATTAACAACACGCGAACAGCATGGCATTTCTAAGTCACCTGAGCGGTGATGAAGGCTGATTGTCCTAGGGTGGTAGTGATTGGTACTTTCTAAGTCACCTGAGCGGTGATGAAGTAAAGCAAAAGCTGCTAATTCAATACAAGATATTTCTAAGTCACCTGAGCGGTGATGAAGGTCTTTCGTAATCCGCCTGTATTTTACCTAAATTTCTAAGTCACCTGAGCGGTGATGAAGGTCAATGCAGCTTCAATATCCCCGACAGTATCTTTCTAAGTCACCTGAGCGGTGATGAAGTAGGTTGACAGCGCACTCGTTAGATACCTCAATTTCTAAGTCACCTGAGCGGTGATGAAGCGGATTGCCATCAGCAAAGTTGGCAGCGTCTATTTCTAAGTCACCTGAGCGGTGATGAAGATGAGAAGTATAACGCAAGCGGTTACGGCAAATTTCTAAGTCACCTGAGCGGTGATGAAGTGCTACGCCACCGACCCACAGCGGTGTGAGCATTTCTAAGTCACCTGAGCGGTGATGAAGATATCAAAGCGTTTGCAAACTCATAAACATAATTTCTAAGTCACCTGAGCGGTGATGAAGGTGTAAAGCCACATTGTATCCCGCCGCGTCCATTTCTAAGTCACCTGAGCGGTGATGAAGGGCAACAATAGCGACTATAAGCGCGGTCCCAATTTCTAAGTCACCTGAGCGGTGATGAAGGAGTCCGTGCCTTTAGACAGCGCGTCTATAATTTTCTAAGTCACCTGAGCGGTGATGAAGGGGGGAAAGAAGTCATGAAACTCAGCTACATGTTTCTAAGTCACCTGAGCGGTGATGAAGCTGTTAATCTCCGGTTTATTACCACTAAAAGCTTTCTAAGTCACCTGAGCGGTGATGAAGGCTACAGGACGCGGCGCACGCTGCGGTTATGATTTCTAAGTCACCTGAGCGGTGATGAAGACGACCTGGAGCGCCAGCTATTGGTTAACAGCTTTCTAAGTCACCTGAGCGGTGATGAAGTCTATGCCCATATAATCAAAAAGGGGCTTGTATTTCTAAGTCACCTGAGCGGTGATGAAGCACTCATAGGGACTTCAACACCAACCTCAACATTTCTAAGTCACCTGAGCGGTGATGAAGGTCAGTGCCCTGTATTGCCGTCTTTTTCTATCTTTCTAAGTCACCTGAGCGGTGATGAAGCGGCTGGTCTGCGAATATCGCTTGAGTGAGCTTTTCTAAGTCACCTGAGCGGTGATGAAGTTACGTGTTGATATAAAGCAAGCTAACAAAGATTTCTAAGTCACCTGAGCGGTGATGAAGATATTATGAATGGGACAGAGCCACCGCAAGAATTTCTAAGTCACCTGAGCGGTGATGAAGGGCACTCAAGTACGGCAAGCTTGATGAAACTTTTTCTAAGTCACCTGAGCGGTGATGAAGACATCAAAAACACAATGCCGATTGCGATCACTTTTCTAAGTCACCTGAGCGGTGATGAAGTTCAAACAACTCTTTTTTGTCATCGACCGAATTTTCTAAGTCACCTGAGCGGTGATGAAGCAGTCGAGCCGATAGCAGAGCCGACACCCACCTTTCTAAGTCACCTGAGCGGTGATGAAGTTACATTAAGCGCGAAGTAAAGGTTACACACTTTTCTAAGTCACCTGAGCGGTGATGAAGGTAGAACTTAAGTCAGCCACAGGAACAGTGGATTTCTAAGTCACCTGAGCGGTGATGAAGCGCAAGAACTTAACAAGCGGTTAGTAACACTATTTCTAAGTCACCTGAGCGGTGATGAAGAACTGTCTTGATCCTTCCTCTAAAATGAGGTTTCTAAGTCACCTGAGCGGTGATGAAGCGTTATTTGGCTGACTCTCCATGCGTTTATCATTTCTAAGTCACCTGAGCGGTGATGAAGTCAAGCGGTTGGAAGTCATAATTAACCTGGGTTTTCTAAGTCACCTGAGCGGTGATGAAGATCACTAAAAATTTGTACTTGAAGAAATGGTGTTTCTAAGTCACCTGAGCGGTGATGAAGCCCAAGCCGCTGTTGCACCAGTAGCCATACCTTTTCTAAGTCACCTGAGCGGTGATGAAGGTTGCAGCAATGTGATGTGGCTTTCATTATCAGTTTCTAAGTCACCTGAGCGGTGATGAAGCGCAGATTTGAGCAAACAGCCGCTAACATGATTTTCTAAGTCACCTGAGCGGTGATGAAGACATCAGTCCATTTGATATTGCCAAGTCTCAATTTCTAAGTCACCTGAGCGGTGATGAAGGCAAATGTGTGACTCAGTAAAAGTAATTAAGTTTTCTAAGTCACCTGAGCGGTGATGAAGGCATAATCTATGTGCCTTTGCTTCTCTACAATTTTCTAAGTCACCTGAGCGGTGATGAAGACGCATCGGTAATCGACGGTTTACGCCAAGTATTTCTAAGTCACCTGAGCGGTGATGAAGAATTAGGCCGCCCGCTTGTATATGCTCGAAAATTTCTAAGTCACCTGAGCGGTGATGAAGTTTAGGTGGGCTTTTTTACGTTTTGGCTTACATTTCTAAGTCACCTGAGCGGTGATGAAGGATCACCGCCCCTATGAACAAAGACGGCAGCCTTTCTAAGTCACCTGAGCGGTGATGAAGTTGAAGTGGGTTTGGTTTGCGAGATTGAAGGATTTCTAAGTCACCTGAGCGGTGATGAAGTTTTTATTGATAGTCTTATTCGTAGGCTTAGTTTTCTAAGTCACCTGAGCGGTGATGAAGTATCACTCTCATTTTGATAACGAGCCGATAACTTTCTAAGTCACCTGAGCGGTGATGAAGCTAGCTATTGTCACCACTAATAATAACGAGAATTTCTAAGTCACCTGAGCGGTGATGAAGTAGTTTTAATGCTATTGCTAGCTGTTAATGCTTTTCTAAGTCACCTGAGCGGTGATGAAGGACAGTGATACTATAGAATACTATCAAAGCATTTTCTAAGTCACCTGAGCGGTGATGAAGGTGCAAGCCCTGATAGATTGATAGGCGCTGATTTTCTAAGTCACCTGAGCGGTGATGAAGGCTTGGTTTTCTGTTCGGTCTTTTCTTCAGCATTTCTAAGTCACCTGAGCGGTGATGAAGTTAGCAGACGCTGAGGAAGAAGACGAACAGATTTTCTAAGTCACCTGAGCGGTGATGAAGTTGGGCTTGTGTTTTTGCTGGCGTCAGCACTTTTTCTAAGTCACCTGAGCGGTGATGAAGCCTTATCGCTCTTAACCCACTCTTCGCGCTGATTTCTAAGTCACCTGAGCGGTGATGAAGCTTCCGCTTTACCGACATACTCGCTATCATGCTTTCTAAGTCACCTGAGCGGTGATGAAGTCAGTAAGTCAGTGGTGAGTAAGTATGAGTATTTTCTAAGTCACCTGAGCGGTGATGAAGCGGTGGTCGCATTACTAGGGCGGGATTTGTTGTTTCTAAGTCACCTGAGCGGTGATGAAGGCATGGGCGGTGAGCATGAGTGATATTGACATTTTCTAAGTCACCTGAGCGGTGATGAAGCGGCTGCCTAACTTCATTTTGTAATGCTTGTATTTCTAAGTCACCTGAGCGGTGATGAAGCACAACAAGCCTTTAGGTGTCATCGTCCGACTTTTCTAAGTCACCTGAGCGGTGATGAAGACTCGTTATATGTTTTCGTATATTTTGTCCAGTTTCTAAGTCACCTGAGCGGTGATGAAGCCAAGCATTCCTGAACCAACGCTAATCATTGATTTCTAAGTCACCTGAGCGGTGATGAAGATCAAACGGGTTAATAAAATCAGTGTGAGCTATTTCTAAGTCACCTGAGCGGTGATGAAGAAACAGCTTGTGAATGTCATAATCTTTCTGCGTTTCTAAGTCACCTGAGCGGTGATGAAGCTATTGGCCGATATGGGCAGCGCAATCGAGATTTTCTAAGTCACCTGAGCGGTGATGAAGTTGGGGACAGCCGTATCAACTGGGACGCCCTATTTCTAAGTCACCTGAGCGGTGATGAAGAGGTTCCATATTATTCTCCTAATTACCCAAACTTTCTAAGTCACCTGAGCGGTGATGAAGACCCATTGCCTTTTTTTGTGTCTAAATTTTGATTTCTAAGTCACCTGAGCGGTGATGAAGCAAGGCTGGAAGTTTATGGCATGTTTGAAGCTTTTCTAAGTCACCTGAGCGGTGATGAAGCTCAAGAAGTTTGTATGCGTATTCCGGTAAATTTTCTAAGTCACCTGAGCGGTGATGAAGTGGGCGAGGTCACAGCGTGTTATTTTTGCATCTTTCTAAGTCACCTGAGCGGTGATGAAGACATGGAAGTGATGCTGTACTAACCCCCTAATTTTCTAAGTCACCTGAGCGGTGATGAAGTTATGCGTCTTGGCTTGTCCAGAAAGGGGTTGTTTCTAAGTCACCTGAGCGGTGATGAAGGCTTTAAGGCATATTGACTTTTGCCATTCCTATTTCTAAGTCACCTGAGCGGTGATGAAGCCATTACTCCAGCGGAAGCTGGGCAAATCAGTTTTCTAAGTCACCTGAGCGGTGATGAAGCGCATGATGGTCGGGCTAAAGACCCTTCATTGTTTCTAAGTCACCTGAGCGGTGATGAAGGCCAAGTGATTGCCGCTGACGACTTTTTAACCTTTCTAAGTCACCTGAGCGGTGATGAAGTCCTATATTGAGCTGGGTAGCTGCTGGTAGTTTTTCTAAGTCACCTGAGCGGTGATGAAGTTGTGCGCTTGCTTGGCGTCCCCTGTCAGCTTTTTCTAAGTCACCTGAGCGGTGATGAAGCTTCGTTGCGCGGGCTTGGGTCAGGCAAGTAATTTCTAAGTCACCTGAGCGGTGATGAAGATGAAGATGAAGATGCATTGATGATAGATAGGGCGGTATTTCTAAGTCACCTGAGCGGTGATGAAGTAACTGGTGCGGTCGAGGCGGTTTCTGCTAATTTTCTAAGTCACCTGAGCGGTGATGAAGCCTTTGCCCTCCAGTTAACATCTTTTGTCTATTTCTAAGTCACCTGAGCGGTGATGAAGTTTACACTAGTATTAATGGGTTACGCATTGTTTTTCTAAGTCACCTGAGCGGTGATGAAGATATTCAAGTTTTTCAGCTGTTCTTCTCTGTTTTTCTAAGTCACCTGAGCGGTGATGAAGTGGTGACCATGTAGCTTTAGTAAAACGTGGGCTTTCTAAGTCACCTGAGCGGTGATGAAGCTAATTGGTTTGCTTGGGGTATTAGTGATTGATTTCTAAGTCACCTGAGCGGTGATGAAGCAAGCCATAAGTAAATCGCTCATTAGATAATATTTCTAAGTCACCTGAGCGGTGATGAAGGGGGTAGCGCCCAATTCACTTTTAAAATAAATTTTCTAAGTCACCTGAGCGGTGATGAAGGATGAAATTAATGCGGTATGGGAAAACGCTCTTTTCTAAGTCACCTGAGCGGTGATGAAGAAGCCACTGACGGCTTTTTATTATCAATCTGTGTTTCTAAGTCACCTGAGCGGTGATGAAGTTGACATTGTTAATCCTTTGTTGGTTAGTAGTTTTCTAAGTCACCTGAGCGGTGATGAAGTTGACATTGTTAATCCTTTGTTGGTTAGTAGTTTTCTAAGTCACCTGAGCGGTGATGAAGCAAGTAGCTTGATAACTACATCTTGCCAGTTCTTTCTAAGTCACCTGAGCGGTGATGAAGACTAGCCCACCCAAAAAGTGGCGATTTGATAGATTTCTAAGTCACCTGAGCGGTGATGAAGATTTTTAACTCAATAACTAACAAAGTTAACGATTTCTAAGTCACCTGAGCGGTGATGAAGTCCGCGACTGCTCAACAGGTCATCAAGGATATTTTCTAAGTCACCTGAGCGGTGATGAAGGTTTGATGCTGACACGCTTTTCGATATGTATGATTTCTAAGTCACCTGAGCGGTGATGAAGACTGTATCGTCATCTAATAGATCGCACTCACCTTTCTAAGTCACCTGAGCGGTGATGAAGCGAGTGGTGCTTTATTCAATGGGCGTTTTTATTTTCTAAGTCACCTGAGCGGTGATGAAGCATTGACACCCTCTGTCAACCATGGACGAGCATTTCTAAGTCACCTGAGCGGTGATGAAGCAAGTTTAGATAACATCATGGGTAACACGCGATTTCTAAGTCACCTGAGCGGTGATGAAGAGTGGCAGTTAAGGGGTTATATGTGGCTGTATTTTCTAAGTCACCTGAGCGGTGATGAAGTGAGCGCAAGGAGACCGACTTATCAGACAGATTTTCTAAGTCACCTGAGCGGTGATGAAGAGATGTGCAAGACAGGCATGGTTATGGCACATTTTCTAAGTCACCTGAGCGGTGATGAAGAACTCATCAGCATAACGGTTGTATATCTTGGTTTTCTAAGTCACCTGAGCGGTGATGAAGTCAAACGTCAGTGCTGACATTCAAACGGTTAGTTTCTAAGTCACCTGAGCGGTGATGAAGCTAAAGCGGTATTGTACTTAGACGGCTTATAATTTCTAAGTCACCTGAGCGGTGATGAAGGAATATGCCTTTGACAGCAATGTTGTCGCTAATTTCTAAGTCACCTGAGCGGTGATGAAGTTTGTGGGTTTGAGGCATCTCTATACTCATCGTTTCTAAGTCACCTGAGCGGTGATGAAGAGTTGTCGAATGGCTTTGCAAAGAAGTCGATATTTCTAAGTCACCTGAGCGGTGATGAAGCACTGTAACCGGCACCACCATGCGAGCAAATGTTTCTAAGTCACCTGAGCGGTGATGAAGGCGGCGATGGGTTCCCGATGATAGCCAAGCATTTTCTAAGTCACCTGAGCGGTGATGAAGGTTAGGGCCGCAGTTTGACGGGCTTCTTCCGATTTCTAAGTCACCTGAGCGGTGATGAAGACTTAATGGCAGATATAAACAACCTTGGATCATTTCTAAGTCACCTGAGCGGTGATGAAGGATGCTGAGAAATCAAAGAACAGACCATTGGTTTTCTAAGTCACCTGAGCGGTGATGAAGTCTTGCGGTAATGGTAGGCTTAGATTGCTTGCTTTCTAAGTCACCTGAGCGGTGATGAAGTACTTGGCTTAACTGAGCCTAAGCCTGACATTTTTCTAAGTCACCTGAGCGGTGATGAAGACTGAGACAGGACAAGCATATCACGGGCAATGTTTCTAAGTCACCTGAGCGGTGATGAAGAAAACCCATCTGCGGAACTCTTTTGCTTTGTCTTTCTAAGTCACCTGAGCGGTGATGAAGCTCTGACGGCTTGACTGTGGGGTAATCATTTTTTTCTAAGTCACCTGAGCGGTGATGAAGCACTTGATGAAACACAAGGCGGTATAGGTCGTTTTCTAAGTCACCTGAGCGGTGATGAAGTCAAACGCTGAAGCTGGACATGCTCCATCTATTTTCTAAGTCACCTGAGCGGTGATGAAGATTCTAAAACTGGATCAGCGGGACATTGTGCATTTCTAAGTCACCTGAGCGGTGATGAAGAAAAGCGAACATAAGCAGACTAACTATTATTATTTCTAAGTCACCTGAGCGGTGATGAAGCTGCCGTCCAATTGAGTTGTTGACGCTTAAATTTTCTAAGTCACCTGAGCGGTGATGAAGGCGACAATAAATAGAGAAGTTAGTTTTGCTAGTTTCTAAGTCACCTGAGCGGTGATGAAGTTTTGTCTCCTGTCTTGTAGTTTTTAAATGCTTTTCTAAGTCACCTGAGCGGTGATGAAGACCAGATGGAAACTGACCAATTATTTCACTGCTTTCTAAGTCACCTGAGCGGTGATGAAGTAAAGATTAGAGCACCAGTTGCACCAGTTGCATTTCTAAGTCACCTGAGCGGTGATGAAGTAATTCATTGGATAGCCTCACGGTAAGAGTAATTTCTAAGTCACCTGAGCGGTGATGAAGTACATTTGAATTGAGCTCTATCTTCCCTATAATTTCTAAGTCACCTGAGCGGTGATGAAGTTAACCCCTGTTGCGTCATACCAAGCACAAGTTTTCTAAGTCACCTGAGCGGTGATGAAGAATTTAAGTCAGTCTGAGCTGATGTTCTATATTTTCTAAGTCACCTGAGCGGTGATGAAGATGTAAGACATCAGGCTCTTTTTTATGACGATTTTCTAAGTCACCTGAGCGGTGATGAAGTCTTACATGCTTATGAGCTTGATTATCAAGATTTTCTAAGTCACCTGAGCGGTGATGAAGACCAATCGCCACCACAGAGGGGATGACTTGGATTTCTAAGTCACCTGAGCGGTGATGAAGCCTTAATCATCATCATGCCTTTGTCAGTCTGATTTCTAAGTCACCTGAGCGGTGATGAAGCAAAAGCATACAAAGGGGATCCCGGCCCAAAATTTCTAAGTCACCTGAGCGGTGATGAAGTCAATGGGGTGTTTTTGGTGATTCGCCTCTATTTCTAAGTCACCTGAGCGGTGATGAAGCCGAGGGTGAAAAAGGCAGGCTGTGCTTTGTATTTCTAAGTCACCTGAGCGGTGATGAAGGAGCAAACTTGCAACATACCTTCGTTTGGAAATTTCTAAGTCACCTGAGCGGTGATGAAGAGGAATTATACCTCTAAAAAACCAGTTATGACAAGGTATGGAGAGCAAAATACCCTATTTTACCCTCCATTTTTTGCCTTATCATAACTTTATGATAAATAAGCGAATTTTTAAATAATCTAAAAAAAAGGTTTTTACTCCTAGTTTTTGGGTAATTCGTCATTACCATGAAAGCAAGTTACCAATGTGGCACGGTAACCTGACCTATTTTATTATTCATACCATAAACATTGAACGTGCCTTTACAAGCGCTGGCAGTTACTTCTTGAAAAATTGCCAGTTTATAAGGTTGTTGATTGGTCTCACTTTTTAAGTTGATATGAGGATAGGGCTTATTATCCTGTTTATGCGCAGCACAGTGTACAAGCGCATCTTCAAGGCTGATGTCTTTATGTTTGGCAAATTCTTCAGCTTGCTTGAGCGGATTTTTTGGACGATAGCGGCTGACCACCAGATGACTTTTTGTCTTATCACCGACCTCGATAATACTTTTAATATGCACATAATCAGTTAGTCTTGATAGCCAACCGTTGAGATTTAGTGTTTCTAAATCCTTTTGGCTGAGCGCAAACACTCGCAGCTTAAGCCCAAGCTTGGATGATTTACCCTTGTCATCATAATGATAATCAGGAAAGCTGACACCAATTGACTCGATGCCATGCTTGTTTTTGATCTCAGCTAAGCCGATATGCAACTGTGTAAACAGCTTACTCCAGATAAAGTAGGGTGCAATATCAGGATCGGGAATAATAGTGATTTCTTGGTAATGCGTCAGTTGACTCATGGTTTACTCCTTACCGCTGGCACCGAACACGCCGCCACGAATAAGTACGCCCATTACATAGTGTTGCTGGTTGGCGTCTGGCGCTTCACCTTTGAGTACCCAGTTATCAAATAGGCTATAAAAGTCCATTTTGTCTTTAGGTTGGCGAAATGCAGTACCCATAGTTGTCACTGCGCCATATGGTTCGATGGCAATAGGGAATTTGGCATTAGGGTACCAATCATCAATAGTGCGAATGGCGTTACTGACTTTTTGCGAGTGCATGCCAGCATTATCTTCAGAGCCCTTTCGGTCACTGACACGATATAATACTTTGCTCTTTTTACTGCCGGTATCAAGGATTAGCTCTTGTGATGGATAGACCTCTTGACCATAACCGATGACCGCTTGAGCTTCTATATATAGAATAATAAACGCTTCATCATTTAGCCCCGCTTTAATCCAGTCAGCAACTTGCTTAATATTGGCATCATCCATGTCAAAATTGTTAATGCTGTAGTTCTTTGCATCATCAATAGTGATCGTTTTCTCGTTACACTTAACAGTTACTTTAATGCTTTCAGTACCAACACGATTTCGCCATAACCAACGAGCGTTTAGAATATTAATCGCATAGCGGTGAGCTAACTCGTCTAACCCTTGGTTGCTTATATAGTCAGTGACGACTTGCTGTAATGCTTGTTGATAATCTTGGTCATTACAGACATTTGGCTTGCCCGTAAACGGTAGAACTTTGACACTAAAACGAGCGATTAAGATGTCATTTGATTCATCCAAGGATGCTGAGTCGACCTTTTGTAAATTGGCTTTTTCAGTCTCGGCATCTAGTTTGGTAGGGTCGTTAGTAATGGTGCTTTTTAGACGATTGCTAATCGTACCACGAACGGATTTTTCTTTGATCACCACCGGTGTCCGTGTAGATTCTTTATTTTTATCAGTATCGGCTTGACTGTTAGTCTGCCAGAGATAAGCATCTGAGACATCAAGGTTGCGTTCAAATGCAAGAACAGATGCGGTTTTTAAAGTGGGTTTTGACATGGGATTCTCCATAGTTGTTATAGTCATTGTGCTGAAAGACTTGGATGTTATTTAGTTTTCAAAAGACGGCTGTTATTAAAGCTAAGATCAGTGGTGTTAGTCGTCATCAGACTGGGTGACTAAATACAGGTTATTAGATTCGTCATACTGTTGGTACCAAAGCGCATCTGCTAAGTCTTTGATACGATATGGGAACACCCATTTGCCAAGTCCATAGATGGCTTCGACGTATTGGCTAGGATATTCAGGGTTACGGACATTTTGCATATCACCGGCATCATATAAGTCTGAAATACCTTGATGACCAATGGGAATAGGGACTAACCACCCTCTACCTTGTTTGGAGGATTGCGTCTCCCAACGGGTCGTTCCATTGCCATTATCAATGGGAGTATGCTCTAAGGTGGCTGTATTGATTAACGCATCTAAAGCGGTGGCTTCTGGATTATGCTGTTGTAATTGTGCGGTAATATCGATTAGATCTTGTTGCGCGTTCATTAAAATAAATGCGGGAAGTAAATGACGAGTAAAATCATTAATGTCTTCTGCTGGTAAATAGGTAACGGCATTAAATCTGTCTAGACCATGGACGCTGCCACCTGCTATCCGTTGTTGCTGTATTTTGATTTCAACAGTTTTTAATAGTTGGTCGATCTGTTCCTCTTCAAGTATAAAATCATCCGCATAGACCCCGACGATCAATGACACTTTTAGATGACAACGGCCCTCTTCAATGATTGAAGCCGTTTTGCCAGATTTTAGGATAGGATTACGAGTTTGGTTAAAGGTATATTCTTTATAGTTTTCCTCACGGTATATCTGCGGTAGACACTCATAGCAACCTATCAGGACACCGTCTAAATGCATCTGTTCAAGTCCTGATACCTGCCCAATTTTACGACTGAGCGCATGGATGGCGCCTGTAAAACCAGTGATCGCCGGAAATCCATAAGTTATCGGACTGGATATCGCATTGGCATCTTGAATACGGATGTTCTTAATCAAGATATGGCCAACCAGTTCTTTGTCAGGATAGATATAACTCATTTGAATGCTCCTTGACCCATACGTTTAGACTCTTTTAACGCGGCTTGCATCTCATTCTCCCACTGGGTTTGTTCGGCGTCAGCAAAGTCGTCTTTGATTTTGGGAAACTCCTTTTTCAGTAAGTTTTGTAGCCAAGCTGCAAATCGCTGTTCTATTTCTTGTTGCCAATAGCCGTTGTCAAAGTCAGTTTTAAACGTGTCTTCGTCCATTAGCTCTTTACGATAAGGATCAAGCCAAAGCTTTTCAGCATAATCAAGCTGATATTCAGCTGACCAGCCAGCAGGTCGATTGTTCTGAACGCTGTTCGCCACAGTCAGTATCTGTAGTAGCAGCTCGTCCAAGAGTGACTTGCGGGTGTCTCGTATTGTCACGTTGTTATAATTAGTTTTAATAATCTTGTACAAGGCATCTAGTGTCTTTCTAGTTTTATAAGCCATTGTTTTAGAATTAAAGATACTACTGGCATTTTTACTAAATGATAAATCTTGTGATTGTGTAAAACTGGGAGGCAGGGAAGGGAGGAGATAGTTTCTACCACTCTGTTTGCTGATGAGTTTGCTAATGTTTTGTGGTTTGGTGCCACCCAGTTGCAACACAGCTAAATCATGTATCGTGATATAAGGCTGTTGTTCAGCTGTTTTTTTGTGTCGATTATCGCGAGCAAGTTTATTCTCTTCAGAGAATTTTAGATGGTTAATATGTCGAAACAGCTCATGAGTTAATACAGAGGGATATAAAGGAATAATAGTATGATAATCCGCTGTAGTAGTAGCTGTAATTGAGTCTTCGCTGCACTCAAGAGGCCATAGTAATTGTTTATTACGCTCATGGGTGGACGGATTATCAATTTGTCTGGTTAAGGTACTAACAAATACCTGTTGATATACGTCTGATAAAGTTTGTTCCTCAGCGAAGCTACCAGATAGAGCAGGATGATTAGTCAGCAGTAAATCACGAACAGTCAGTTTTGGAGATTTATGATCCGCACTAGCACCATCAGTAACGCCATCTCTAGTAATCGTCCAATCAAACAAACCGGCTAATGGTAGTGCCGCTGCGTTGCCATTAGCATCCATCAAGCCGCTAATAAGACTATGAGTACCCATAAAGTCATGCTGAGGTTGGCTTCGAAAGTTGACGTTGTCGCCCTTAGCGTTTGGATGAACACCTTTTGAGATATGGGTGCCGAAGTTAAGCTGGGTTGCCATTGTCTTGGCTTCTATCATCCAATTGACTTTGTTAAATTTCTCCTTAAAAGGGCCTAGCTGCGACTGCAATTCACTAATATCAGCAAAGTCTTTAGATTCCTCTGCTTTAACAAGTTTCTTTTGAATGGACTCTGTTTTTTTATCGTATTGCGACTGCAAAAAATTATCAATGGCCTGTTTAACCTGAGCTTGGGTGATATTTTTCATTTTGTAACCCTTGAATTGTTCAAAAGTAATGATTTAACTTGTAATTAGACTAACATAGTTTTATATATGATTGCCACTATAACGTTAGTAAAATTCATATTGATAATATTGACATTTTTTTGTATATTTAGATTAATGGTGCTAATATCTTCTCACTATCATAAAGATAGCTTAGAAAACTATTAGGTTAGTTAAGTTCATAACCTTTCACCACCGCACAGGTGGCTTATCAGATTGCTATTACTTACGCATGGCGTTATTATAACGCTATGCCTTACCAACTATAGGACAATTATTATGATTGCCTCTTTTGCTGATAAGGCGACAGCAGCAGTATATTTTGGCAAACGAGCCAAACGTATTGCACCCGATATTTATAGTCGTGCAAGAGCCAAACTGCATGTACTAAATGTCACGGACAATCTTGACGATCTGCGCCTACCGCCGAGCAACCACCTTGAAAAGTTAACAGGTGATCGTAACGGTCAATATAGTATTCGCATCAACCAACAATGGCGCATCTGCTTTGAATGGCATGATGGTTACGCTGAGAACGTCGAGATAGTCGATTACCACTAAGGAAATCTGCATGTCTATAACGATGCAAGAAGCTAAAAGCATGGATTTCAGCGATGTTGCCGACACAACGTTACCTGATATTCCATTATTAACACCGGGTGAATACCTTAAAACTGAATTCCTAGATGAACTGGGTTTATCAGCGTATGCGCTTGCCCGTGCCACCCATATGCCAGATTCACGACTTAGTGAAATAATCAATGGCAGACGGACGATAACAGCAGATACGGCGCTGAGATTGGCAAAATACTTCGGTATGTCCGCGCAGTTTTGGCTCAATCTACAAAGTCATTACGATCTTGAGATTACAAGGCGAGAAGTGGCAGACGATATCGATACTATTGAACCTCATGATATGGCATAGCTGATATCGTCAGCCTTAACTATAATCATTCATAAACATACCTTCATCTTTCCAGCAGCCGAAGCGTTCATCAAACAGCCAGCCATTTTTGGAATCATAGACTGACAATACCGCAAATCTTATTAAGATCGTATTGGGGCTTAAATCAGAGAGTTCTGCTTGCACCTCTACTAACGCATCATTTAAATTGTCAGTTAACCATGGAGTTATGTGTGAATTAGCTATAGATAACTTAGTTGGTTTAATTACCTTTTTTACTGAGTTTGCAGACGATATGCCTTTTTCTTTGGCTTGTTCCGCGATATAAACTGAATAATTCTGGTTTTCAAAATCATGATTATCGCTCTGTTCTAAGTCATTTGATGCAGCATATAACAGCTCATTATTGGTCACAGAGGTTTTGAAGTTTATTGGTTCGATAATGTATTCGACCTGTGCTTGTCCGGCCCGAAAAGGAGTTAAACAACTAAGATGGACGTGTGAGCGATTTGAGGTTTGTATGTTTTGCCAATAACCATTAACAACATTGGTTTTATTATTGGTCATCAAGTCTGCCATTACACTGTGTTCTAAATCGCTTAAATAGCGTGCCGCTTCAAACTCAGCTTCTGGCGCTTTGATAATCCTTGGAATAGCATCAACCCGTCTTAGTTCAGAGGCTCTAATGATCTCATTACTATCATGACTGGCTAATAAGAAGCTCGCTTGTTCAAACCCAGGCCGAGTAAATACCTCTGTGCCTATACCTCGATTGGGTTGTTTTAATGACTTGATATTGTATTGCATGATACTGATGTTTGGCAGAATGGCTTGTTTATTAGGGCGATGCCGCCAGACTCTTCCTGCCAGTTGAATGATTGAGCGCATAGAGGAGGGCTCTACGATAGCCCAATCATAATCATGGTCGCGCCCAACTTCGGCGACTGGTGTCGCTAGTACTATAAAAACATGATGGGTTTTATTAGGATGCTGCCGAATGGCTTGATTGATATCGTCATGTTTAAACAAGCAGTTATCATCATCGGAGTCCCTTTTTAGAATAGTATCTAGTTTTTTTTCTAGACGGTTACGTAGAATTAAAACCTGATTGGCGTGGTAACAGCACAAATGATATTGAGTGGTCTCTGCTGCTGGCGTGTTATCGAGATTGAACATAGCGATAGCGGTATTCATCAATGGCTGAATATTGGCCATACGAATCAGACCAATACTCACACGATGTCGGCTGTCCTCTTTAAGGATATTATGATTTTGATGTAACACTTGTGATTGGTTGAGTAACGCTGCCGCAAATGCTTCATAAAAGGTGATATGTTGTTCTTTGTTATACACTATCGATAGAGGTAGGATATCTGCCTGCCGCCGAGTAGGCTGTTGGTTCAGGAAGTCCGTTCTAGCACTGACAAAGTCACTATGATGTTGCTTAAAGTCATGGGTGTCATCACACGGCATGGCGACACAGCGATTTTCATCAAACCAACCACAAATAACTTTAGGAGTGGGCTTTTGCAGTTGCGCATTAAATAACTTTCTACCCGCCAGATAGGCCTCGAACAATCCTTGTACCATATCTGGGGGTAAGGTTGCGGAAGACAGCATCACTCTAGTGCCGAATAATCCTGCTAAATGTATAAGCCTCGATAATGCTGGCAAGTCATTATGATCGAAGTCATCCGGTTCATCTAAAATCAGGTCACTGCTCAGCAGGCGCAATATAGGGGCGATATGCTTCCCTCCTCTTTTACATTCAGAAGCTTGCATGAGGTGATCAATCGTACAAACAACGACTGGCGCAAATAACAGCTCACGAGCTTTTTGACTTTCAATAACTGTGCCTAGACCTAATTCCTCATAATCTGCAATATCAATCTCGCTATCTACCCATTCATCTATTAATGGATTGGCAGACTCACTACCATATACGGACTCATAATTTACGGATTCATAGTTATCTTGGTAATCAGATGGCGTGCTTTGGTTATCTGCATTGTTGCTGTCGGACTCATTTTTAGAGGCTTTGTTTTGGTTCAGCTCAAACAGTTGCTTTTGTGCGCTGCCGCCAACTAAGACAGCGAGTTGATTGGCGTCAAGTTGCAAATCCTCTCTAAAACTAAGCCCTGTTTGTAAGGTTAAGACTCTAAGACCCAACGCAACAGTGATTCTTGCCCCTTTTTTGGGATCGCTTAAACCATACATAATGCGAGCGTTACCGATAGTCTTTCCGGCTCCTGTTGATGCCATATTGACCCCAAAGAAACCATGGCTTTCACTCAACTCACGATACTGATAAGCCAGCTTAAAGGCCTTATTCTGCCATTTAAAGCGTTTGTGAGCGGTGTTTTTGACTAAAGGATCATGTTGGGTAAGTCGGGGTAGTCCTTCGTGGATGGCAGGCAGTGCCCGACAAAACTGCGCGGTAAACTCGCTGACACCGATTAGATGTTCATCCAGTGCTTGTTTAATTTCATTGGTTTGCCGATCAGTATTAGCAGCTAGCTTATCTTTAAACTCAATACTTCCTTGCACTCGTCTTTTGTCATTTGCATCAAGACTTGAATAATTATGGTCACCTATCATCAAACATAACCGGGATAAGTGTAGTAAAAATGGATCGCTGATAGCGTACTGATGCACAGTAGCATGCTGACTAAGTTGTTGTAGCTGCGGATGAAGCGCCGCTTTTTTTGTCCAACGTTTAAGTTTACGTTGCCATAAAGGACTATAAATCACCAGCTCATCAAATTGCCAAAAGCTTGTTTGTTGTGCTTCGGTCATCTCGTCAAAACTTCTAGGATTTCTTACCCAGTAGTCATGAGCTTTTATAACAGCATAGAACTTTTTTTGTTCAGCTTTAAGTTTGGGGTTGTTAGATTTTTTAAGGTTCTTAGCTGTCTTTTCATTGAACCAATATTCGGTGAGCGGAGGTAATCGGTGGTGAGTAACAATTAACCATGCTACCCATCCTGCTAATGGGGGTAGCTGATCCAGTTTGGCCTGTTCTGTTTTCTGTTGTAAGTCCTCTGACGTAAGGGTATTCGAGCTGAGAAAATCCGGTAGGTTTTGTAGTCGTAACAGCCACTGCTCATCGGTTTGACAATCTGTAACGAGCCAAATAAATAACTTAAGTGACACCCACTCATGGCGGTATGGGTCACCCTGAAAGGTAGAGTGAAACAGCTTATGTTGAAAGCCAATAGTAGATTTGCCAATATCATGCAATAGAGCTGCGATAGTTGCGATAATCTGCATACTTTCTAATGATGTCCACTCATTTTCCCACTCTCGGTGCAACAAATTGCGTCTAGTCTGATTCACCGGCACCACACCGATCTCATTAAATTTACGCTTATTACCCACTATCCACACCAGCTCTGTCAGCTGGCGTGATTTATTACGATGACAGCTAACCGCCGTAGACTTGGTCGCTGATTTGCGGAGTAATTGCTTGACCGTTTTTAGCCCATCCTCTGTAATCGCGGTCTGCCATACATTGTTACCAATGCGATTGGCAAAGGTATCTAAGATACGCCGCGTACGACTAAGCGATTTCTTTTCACACTGCGAGACAAAAGTGACAATCATAGTTTTATTTTTATCCGTCTGGTAATAGTTGCCGTCAAATCAAAATTTATACGGTTCTCACCACTCAGTAGTCATAGCAAGTTGTTTGATAACTTCGAACTGATAATCCAGCGCCTTATGCTTAGTAAACATATTAAGACACTCTTGCCGGAACTGCTGCTCACTAAGATTTTCGGCGGCGCAGATGAAGGCGAGGGGTAGCACGAGCGCGTCTTTGATGATATCGGCAATATCGAATACCAATGCACCACGCCGGGTTTTGCCATGCATCACCGCAAAGCCATGCGGAATACCCAACGTCCACGCTGTGGTTGCTCCAAGGCCGTAAGCCAAATAGTTGCCATGATTGAGAAAGCCATTGGCCTTATCAATGCCCTCATGCTCACGAGTAAAGCCATCATAGCCAGTATTCTTTGCGGCCAGCTTATACAGCTTCTTGGTAAGTCGTGCCTCAAGCTGTAGCAAGTGCATAACTTCTTGCTGTTGATCAATCTGACGGATATTATCTTTAAGTAGGGCTTGCACCGCATCAATACTGCTGTCAAAGCCCCATTGTTTTAAGTCGCTATCTTTACTCCAAACCGTTTGTAAGTAAGCGAGACGAGCGTGTTGTAAATGTTTGGCAGCGGTTAAGCGTTTTTCATCATCCCACCACCAACTCATCCAGCCTTGAATATATTCAGTGGGACGATACTCGCTTTGCGGGGTCATCCATTCAATAAAGACTTCACGTTCAGCACCCATAAATAACGGCATACCGCCACCACCGCAAAATCCGACCAGTACTCCCGCTTGCGATAACAATCGCATCGCCGCTTGAGTGATGGATGTCCCTGTGCCAAGCAGTATTGAGGTAGTATTAGCGATAGGAATGTTATAGTACAGATTGGCCTTGTCATCTTCGGTCAGGTATAACACGCGACCGTCTTTTTGCATGACGCGACAATGGGAGAGGTAGTAGATATTGGCACGTTTTGAGTGCAAGATTGTTTTAAGGTCTGAGCTGTCAAAAGCATTGTTGGTATAAGGATTACTAGGCTTTGCCACGTTGACTCCATAACCAAACGCTAACGTATACGCTTGATGTTGTATAATGAGGTGATGGGTATGTTTTTCTGACAAACCATTATGTTTGACTCAAAAACAACAACCAATTAATGTCTATAAAATTACCGTCTAATACCAGTATAAGAAACCAATCAATAAAAAACAAGGGTCGAGTCTATCACGACGACAACTGCTGTCGTGACAGGTTGGGTTTTTATTTTTAACGATCAAACTTACACCACACTTTGCGCCCTAAGCCTGCCACTCAATGTGCTACCATAACAAGCTTATTGTCATGAATATAAATGATGATAAGTGTCGGCGTTTATCGCTCTATTTCTATCACCCACGCCCAGCTAACTTGCGTCTAACTGCTGTGGCATAACCAAAATAGTCAGCCTCCTCGTGAATAACTCTATAAACCAGACTCAAGATTCTGCCTTATCGCCTTTATCCCTGCAGTCCAACTCGCCCTCATGGATTTTGAAATTAACCATCGGCTTAATCGGCATGTTTGCATTTTTACAGGTGTATTCGATCCAAGCGGTGTTGCCCGTACTAATGACGGATTTTTCTGCCACTGAAGTGCAAGCGGGTATGATCGTTGGGGCGACAGTGATGGCGATTGCAATTATGTCACCATTTTTAGGCATGCTCTCTGATGCGGTGGGGCGTAAGTCCTTTATCGTCGGGGCGTTACTGTTCTTAGCGATACCCACCGCTTTAATTGCTCAAAGCCCAAGTATGGGCTGGCTAGGGTTTTTTCGGTTCATGCAGGGACTGTCTGTCCCCGGTATTACGGTGGTGACCATTGCTTATATCGGCGAAGAGTTCGAAGGTCGCGCCGTTACCGATTTGATGTCATTTTATGTCTCAGGCTCAGTGTTTGGCGGCTTTATGGGGCGGTTTTTACTGGGTCATTTACATGAACTCATTGGCTGGCGGCAGGGCTATTATGTGATGGCAGCAATGACGCTGATCGGTGCGTTGTGGGTGGGAAAAATGCTACCGGTATCGCGCTGTTTTGAAGCCAATCCTAACTTTCGCTCAGCCATACAGACGCTTGGCGAACATTTGACCAACCGTTACGTCGTTACTGCCTGCTTGCTTGGCGCCTGCGTATTATTCTCCTTGGTAGGCTGCTTTACCTTTATTAATCTACATCTTGCCAAGACCCCATACGAGCTGAGCACTGGCCAACTGGCCAATATCTTTGCAGTTTATCTGATTGGGGTTGTCATCACTCCACTATCGACCACGCTGCTACGCCGATTTGGTGCTGCGCGGACAGTTCGGGTAGCGGTGATTGTCTCGATGATGGGGGTGCTCTTAACACTCGTGACGCCGCTATGGGGTATCATTGTTGGGCTTGCCATCATGTCCACAGGTGTATTTATTACCCAAGCGGCGACTATCAGTTATATCGCAGTCAATGTCAAAAAAGGACGCTCATTGGCCTCCGGTTTATATTACATGGGCTATTACGCTGGCGGTACCTTGGGCGCATGGCTGTGCGGATTGGCCTATGCCCGCGGAGAATGGAAGCTGACGATATGGCTGTTATTATTGGTACAAGTCTTAGCGCTATTAATAGCAAGCTTTGGAATGATTAAAACCAAAAATCGCGCAACTTAGAGCAGCTTTGACATAGCACAATAAAGCGAGCAGTTAAACGCTAGATATCGAACGGGTAGGCCTATTACACTTACGTAAGCACGCTTTACATGGTACTGGTTTTTTCTTACTATCCATAAGCACGTTATCAAAAATATTTGTCTGTATGACAATAATCCGTTAGTCTTAAAACCAATTACAATGACTCAAAAGTTACTTGTCTATATTTTTATAACGTTACTTTTATAATGTTACTTTTATAACATTCACAAGGAAGTCTAACCTATGTCAAACACTTATCCCAGTGCGCCGTCCGCCTATGAATTCCCATTACTTATCAAGCAATTATTAAACCGTGCCAAAACGGTATCGCTCGACCAAGAAATTGTTTATGCAGATAAAAAACGCCTAACTTACGCTGAGCTGTTTACCCGTATCAATCGCTTGGCCAATGTTTTAGAAAGCTTGAACCTTGCGGCGGGTGATGTGATCGCGGTAATGGATTGGGATAGCCATCGTTATTTAGAATCCTATTTTGCCGTACCGATGTCGCAGTATATTTTACAAACCGTTAATATTCGTCTGTCACCAGAAAAAGTCCTTTACACCATCAACCATGCGAAGCCTAAAGTTCTAATGCTTAACTCTGAGTTTGCTGAGCTGGTGAAGAACTATCAGTTTGAAAATTCTAGTATTGAGCATATTATTTGGCTAGATGATAACGGTATGACCGTTGAAGGGGTGTTTGGTAGTAACCAAAGCCGCGTGGTTGGTGAGTATGAGGCGTTATTAGAAGCTTCTGATGATACCTTTGATTTTCCTGACTTCGATGAAAATACCATTGCCACGACCTTTTATACCTCAGGTACGACCGGCGATCCTAAAGGCGTTTTCTTTAGCCATCGCCAATTGGTACTCCATACTATGGCGGAAGCGGCGTCACTTGGTATGTTACCGAATAAGCAAGGCGTCAGTTATGGGGACGTGTATATGCCTATGACGCCGATGTTCCATGTACATGCATGGGGTTTCCCGTTTACTGCAACCATGACTGGTTTGAAGCAAGTGTATCCGGGCCGCTATGCGCCTGATACTTTGCTCGACTTAATTATCAATGAAAAGGTGAGTATTACTCACTGCGTACCCACAATTTTGCAGATGGTGCTCAAAGAAGCGCAAGACCGTGATGCCAGCTTTAATGGGCTGAAAATGATTATTGGCGGTTCAAGGCTGACCGAAGGCTTAGCAAAATCGGCATTGGCACAAGGGATTGAGGTATATACTGGCTACGGTATGTCTGAGACCGCGCCACTGATTAGCTTGACCGACTTTAGTCTCGATGAGCCTGAGATGAGCGAGGAAGAAGATATCAATCGCCGTTGCATGACTGGCAAGCCGGTTCTAATGGTCGATGCGCAAGTTTGGGGCGAAGACAATCAGTCGGTTGCTACCGGTAAAGACCACACTGGTGAGCTGGTATTGCGCGCGCCGTGGTTAACCCAAAGCTATCTCAAAAATGATGATGCTGGTACTGAGCTGTGGGAAAATGGCTATATGCACACCCAAGATATTGCCTATATGCAACCTGATGGCACTATAAAAATTACGGATCGTCTCAAAGACGTGATTAAATCTGGCGGCGAGTGGATATCATCGTTAGAGATTGAGACCATTTTATCTTTGCATCCGTCAGTCTCTGATGTGGCAGTGATTGGTATTCGTGATAAGCAGTGGGGCGAGCGTCCGCTAGCGTTAGTGGTCCTCAAACCTGATTGCCAAGATACCAGCGCCGATGATATCAAAGCCATTGCTGAGCAAGCGGCCAGTAAAGGCATTATTCCTAAGTATGGTGTGCCCAGCCAGTTCAAATTCGTTGATGAACTGCCTAAAACCTCGGTTGGCAAACACGACAAAAAAGTCATGCGCGAGATGTATGCCAATCAAACGGAAGTGTAAGCACTCAATATTCTATATGCTTAACAGTTGACCTTTATTGCTAGCTCTGCTACATTTTAAACCGATACATAACGTATCGGTTTTTCCAGTTTTGGCATGGATAGCCAAAGTTCCATTATAATAATGCTACGATGTCATTTAACAAGGTTGTATTGCACTATATTTCATTTCGTTGTATTTCGTTTACGCTAAGGATAGCCACTATGAGCGAGCAAGCCACCAATCAAGTCTCTAATCAAACCTCTGAAAATACAGTAACCGCTAAGCAAACGCCCACCTTTGCTGATATTTATCAGTCATCTATCAATGATCGCGAGCAGTTCTGGGCAGAGCAAGCGAAGCGTATCTACTGGCATAAAGAGCCGGAGCAAATCCTTGATGACAGTAATTTGCCGTTTGCTAAGTGGTTCGTTGGCGGTGAGACCAATCTTTGCTATAACTGTGTCGATCGCCATCTGCCTGATCGTGCTGAGCAAGATGCTTTTATTTGGCTGTCCTCAGAAATCAATCAAGAATTAACGGAAACCTACCCAGCCGTGATCGATGCCTTTAGCGATTTAGGCAATAACGTTGAGTTTTATACCGACTATACCAAGCGCCGTCTGACTTATAACGACCTATATAAAGAAGTTAATTATTTTGCTGATGTGCTTCAGCGTCACGGTGTCGGGCAAGGCGATCGAGTCATCATTTATATGCCGATGATTTTGGAAGCGGCTTATGCCATGCTAGCTTGTGCGCGTATTGGTGCCATCCATTCGGTGGTATTTGGCGGCTTTGCGGCCCATAATTTAGCGATACGTATGGATGATGCCGAGGCAAAAATGGTCATCACCGTGGATGCTGGTCTACGCGGTGGTAAAGTTATTAATTATAAAAGTCTGGTTAATCAAGGGATTGAGCAAGCAACCGTTAAGCCTGAACATGTGCTGGTCGTTGATCGCGGTATTTTACCTTTTAAACCGCAGGCATTAGATGTTGACTATGCGACTGAGCGCCGTGTTAGCTGCGAGGCCAATGCCATCGTCGATCCGGTGTGGCTAGAGTCTAATACCCCATCGTATTTACTTTATACTTCCGGTACGACCGGTACGCCAAAAGGGGTACAGCGTGATACAGGCGGTCATGCCGTGGCGCTGACTACTTCTATGGACTATATCTATGATGGTAAGGCCGGCGAAACCTTTTGGGCGATATCGGATATCGGCTGGGCAGTGGGTCACTCTTATACTATTTATGCACCGCTATTAGCAGGTATGACCAGCGTCATGTATGAAGGGCTACCGCATCGTCCGAATCCGGGTATCTGGTGGCGCATTGTTGAGGCCAATAAGGTCAATATCTTATTTACCGCCCCCACTGGCGTGCGCATGCTCAAAAAGCAGGATGAGACCTGGATGACGCGCTACGATGTCTCCAGTCTCAAGTCCTTCTTTTTAGCTGGCGAGCCCCTTGATCAGTCCACAGCAGATTGGTTAAAAAAGCATCTGGGCGTACCAATTTTGGACCATTATTGGCAAACCGAGTCGGGCTGGCCGATCTTAAGTAATACGCCGAAGTTTAACCATAAACCGCATAAACAAGGTTCGCCTGGTTATCCGATGTATGGCTATGATGCACATGTTATTAATGAGGAAACTGGTGAGCGTTGCGCTGCGGGCGAAAAGGGCTTGCTGGCCATTACTGCACCGTTACCACCAGGCTGCTTAACCACCGTTTGGCGTAATGATGAGCGCTTTATTGACAGCTACTTTAGCTTGTCTGATGGCAATGAGTACTCTACTTCAGACTATGCGGTGACTGATGAGGACGGCTACTTTTATATTTTAGGTCGTACCGATGATGTCATCAATGTCGCCGGTCATCGTATTGGTACCCAAGAAATCGAAGAGGCCATCAGTACCCATCCAGAAATGGCAGAGTGCGCGGTTGTGGGTATTCATGATGAACTCAAAGGCGAGTTACCCATCGCGTTTTGTGTACTCAGAGATCATGAACAAGTGGCAACGACCGAAAGTCGCTTTCGCCTTGAGCAGCAGATTATTGGCGCAGTGGTTAAGTCTCTTGGCGGTATTGCGCGTCCAGCGGCGGTATATTTTCCACAAGCACTACCGAAAACCCGTTCCGGTAAAATCCTACGCCGTGCTATCCGAGCCTTGGCAGAAGGCAAGGCCACAGGTGATATGTCAACTCTTGATAACCCAACCGCCATTGATGCGGTCAAGCAGTCTATGAAAGATTATTAATAACCCCACTCTCAACTATCATAATTTTTGGCGTAGGCTGTGGCTTTAGCCCAGCGTTTTTGGCAAATGGTTACGATTGACTGGGCTAAAAGCACCAGCCTACGATAGCCCCTATTAAGTTGAGAGTCGCGTATTAATAATGAATACTTATCCTAACGATTAACAGTAAACATCTAAGCTCATGGGCAACCATGGGCTTTTTTATTAGCTTAATATTTTTTGACGTAGTTCACTTCAAATAAATTAGCCACTCTGTTGATAACAACATTGATAGCAACGTTGCTATTTATAAATGATCTACTTTACTAAAACTTTAATAAAGCACTTGACCCTAAAATTGTTTTATTGTTATAGTCAATAACGATACGTATTAAATCATTTTAAATATAGTTGATAATAAGAAAATCAGTTGTTAATAAATGATGTTTTACTCACCTTTTAATGAATAAAGAAACTGCCCTATAAGCGAAGTAGCTTAGCGGCAGTCTCGCAGACAAGATAAGGATATCTTATGCATCACGTCCAGCAACTCATCAATGGTCAATTCACCAAATCAGCCACCAATGAATGGCTTGATATCACTGATCCGGCAACTCAAGAAGTCATCGCCAAGGTGCCGCAAACCACCAACGATGAGATTAATCAAGCAGTCGCCGCCGCCCAAACCGCTTTTCAAACCTGGCGTAAAACACCGATTACCACTCGTGCGCGTATTTTCCTAAGATACCAAGCCCTAATTCGCGAGCATATGGATGAGCTGGCAGAAATCTTAACCGCCGAGCAAGGTAAAACGATTGCCGATGCGCGCGGTGATGTGTTTCGCGGTTTAGAAGTGGTCGAGCATGCGGCCGGTATTGCCAATTTACAAATTGGTGACTATGTCGAAAACGTCGCATCTGGTGTGGATACTTATAGTATCTGGCAACCTCTTGGCGTCTGCGCAGGTATCACTCCGTTTAACTTCCCAGCGATGATTCCGCTATGGATGTTCCCAATGGCCATAGCCACTGGTAATACTTTTATTTTAAAACCTTCTGAGCAAGATCCGATGGTTACCATGCGTTTGGTAGAGCTGGCAGTAGAAGCGGGCGTTCCTGAAGGTGTACTGAACGTTGTACATGGTGGCAAGGACACGGTCGATGCTATCTGTGATCATCCTGATATTAAAGCAGTCTCTTTTGTAGGCTCTACTGCTGTTGGTAAGCATGTCTATGAGCGCGCTAGCCAATCAGGCAAACGTGCGCAGTGCATGATGGGTGCCAAGAACCATGCGGTTATCCTTCCTGATGCTAATAAAGAACAAACCCTCAATCAATTGGCAGGCGCCGCATTTGGCGCTGCTGGTCAACGTTGTATGGCACTATCGGTAGTGGTGTTAGTCGGCGAGGCTGGCGAATGGGTTGACGAGATTAAAGCAAAAGCCGAAGGCTTAGTAGTCTCCGCCGGCAAGCATGATAAAGACTTAGGGCCACTGATATCACCTGCTGCCAAAGAGCGCGTTGAGCATCTGATTGCCACTGGCGTAGAGGAAGGCGCAAGCTTACTGCTTGATGGCCGAGGTCTTACCGTCGAAGGCTTTGAGAAAGGTAACTTCGTTGGCCCAACTATCTTTGATAACGTCACTAACGATATGCAAATCTATCAACAAGAAATATTTGGCCCGGTACTATGCATCATGCGTGCCGATAGCCTGGATGACGCAATAGAGCTGCTTAATGCCAATCCGAATGGTAATGGCACGGCTATCTTTACTCAATCAGGAGCCGCTGCGCATAAATTCCAACAAGACATCATGGTTGGTCAAATCGGGATTAATTTACCGATTCCTGTGCCACTACCGATGTTCTCTTTCTCAGGCTCACGTGGTAGTAAGCTTGGCGCTCTCGGCCCTTATGGCAAGCAGGCAGTACAGTTTTATACCCAAACTAAGACCGTAACGGCGCGCTGGTTTGACGATGAGGCAAGCCGCGGTGTGAATACCACGATCTCAATATAGGTGTTAATCAAATATATTTGCGGTACAGTATCAACCTCGCTTACTATGTTAACTTTGATACGTTAGCTACTATCTGAGTTTGATTTCCTCGTACTGCTTTTATATCAAAGTAACGATGTATTATACTTAGCCTTCTACTTATGTACTGTGCCTATAGCACAAGGATAACCTCATGGATTTTTCATTAACCGACGATCAAGTTGCCTTTAGACAGACCGCCCGACAGTTTTCTTTAAAAGAGCTTAAGCCCAACGCTGCTGAGTGGGACCGCACCTCGCACTTCCCAGTCGATGTGATTAAAAAAACTGGGGAGCTTGGTTTTTTAGGGCTATATACCAATCCAGAGTACGGTGGCTTAGGGCTACCGCGTCTAGATTCCGCTATTGTTTTTGAGGAACTGGCATGGGGTGATACTTCCGTAGCTTCTTATATGAGTATCCATAATATGGTGTCATGGATGATCGGTGAGTACGGCAGCGCAGAATTATGCCAGCAATATACACCCAAAATGGTCAGCGGTGAGTGGCTGGGCAGTTATTGTCTAACCGAAGCTGGCGCCGGTTCTGATGCGGCCTCTTTGCGTACCAAAGCAGACAAGCAAGGCGATCATTATGTACTAAACGGTGAAAAAGCATTTATCTCAGGCGCTGGCGAGACCGATGTATTGGTAGTCATGGCACGTACGGGTGATAGTGGACCAAAGGGTGTCTCAGCATTCGTGGTCGATGCGCATAGCGAAGGCATCGAATACGGTAAAAACGAGCACAAAATGGGCTGGAAAGCACAGCCAACGCGCACTATCAGTTTTAAAGATGTCAAAGTACCCGCGTCCAATTTGATAGGCGAGGAAGGCCAAGGCTTTCGTATTGCTATGAAAGGCCTTGATGGCGGGCGTATTAATATTGGTATTTGTGCGGTAGGTACGGCACAAGCAGCGCTTGAGACCGCGACCGATTATGTCAAAGAACGCAGCCAGTTTGGCAGCCCGATTGCCGAGCTACAGTCGGTACAGTTTAAGCTTGCCGATATGCTCACTCAAACGATTACCGCACGCCAAATGCTATATCTAGCGTCCAGCAAAGTTGATCAAAACGATCCGCAAGCCTCGGCCTATTGTGCCATGGCTAAGCGTTTATCAACCGATCTTAGCTTTGATGTCGCAAACGAAGCCTTACAGCTACATGGTGGCTATGGTTACCTGAATGAATACCCACTTGAGCGTCATGTTCGCGATTTGCGTGTCCATCAAATATTAGAAGGCACCAATGAAATCATGCGGGTGATTATCTCACGTCAGCTGTTACAAGACGATGCACTCAGCAATTTACGCTAATATTTAACAGCTAATATCCAGTATCTGATGTTATATATTTACGGATAGTATTATAAAAATAGCAATCAAAAATAAAGGATTATTTATGACGGACTATACTAATTTGAATTTATCAATTGATGGCCATGTTGCCACTTTGACACTGAATAACCCGCCTGCACATACTTGGACAATGGACAGTCTTCAAGCGCTTAAGCAGTTGATGAGTGACCTCAATGCTAATGATGAAGTTTATGCGTTAATCATTCATGGCGATGGCGAGAAGTTCTTTTCAGCTGGTGCGGATCTCAATAACTTTTCTGATGGTGATAAAGGTCGCGCAGTCAGTATGGCGATTGCTTTTGGTGAGGCCTTTGAAGCCTTGTCGGCTTATCGCGGGGTCAGTATCGCAGTCATTAACGGCTATGCCATGGGCGGCGGACTTGAATGTGCGTTAGCTTGTGATATTCGTATCGCTGAAGATCATGCACAAATGGCATTACCAGAGACGGGTGTTGGTTTATTGCCTTGCGCTGGTGGCACTCAAAACTTAGCATGGCTGGTCGGTGAAGGTTGGGCAAAACGCATGATACTGTGCGGTGAGCGGATAGACTCAGCGACTGCGCTGCGTATTGGTTTGGTTGAAGAAGTGGTTGATAAAGGTAAAGGTCTGGAAGCGGCACAAGCTTTGGCACAAAAAGCGGCTAAGCAGTCACCAGTTGCTGTCAGTCATTCTAAGAAATTGATCCAAGCCGCTAGGTATACGCCGCCAGCGCAAAACCTTGTTAAAGAGCGCGAAGCGTTTGTTAAGTTATTCGATACTATGGATCAACGAGAAGGGGTTCAAGCCTTTTTAGACAAACGCGCGCCCAATTGGCAAAATAAGTAGCATCCGTTTGTAAACATTTAACACAGCAATATTTTTTGATTGTTCATTATTGATAGGTCACTACTATGACAGCAGCCGACAATACCAAGCAAACCACGCAAGAACCATCCACAGCGCCAGAAGCGCCAGTTCTCTTTAATGCCGAAGCGACTGATTGCGGACATCTCATTGGGATCATGACCTTAAATACGCCTAAGTCTTTAAATGCTTTGAGTGTTGAAATGTGTCAATTATTATCGCATCAACTTGAGCAGTGGCAAAACGATGAACAAGTGGTGGCAATATTATTAAAAGGGGCAGGCGATAAGGCATTTTGTGCGGGCGGTGACATCCGTAAGCTTTATGACAGTATGTCGCAAACCGCGCCACTACCGAACCCTTATGCAACCGAGTTCTTTAGTCATGAGTACCGTCTATACCGCCAAATGCATTTTTATACTAAGCCATTAATATTATGGGGTGACGGCATTATTATGGGCGGTGGCATGGGCATGATGTCAGGTTGTAGCCATCGCTTAGTCACTGAACGTACCCGTTTTGCGATGCCTGAGGTCACTATTGGCTTGTTTCCTGATGCCTCCGGCAGCTGGTTCTTGCAACGTATACCGGCCAAGATGGGTTTGTTTTTGGGCCTGACTGGCGCGCAGTGTAATGGTAATGATGCACTACTGGCCAATCTTGCCGAATATGCGGTAGCCAGCAGTGACTACGATGCCATTATACAACGTTTAATCCAGAGCAATTGGCAAGCGGCGGTTGATACCAATCAAGCTGATACCGCGTATAGCATTACCAGCCATGCGTTGGCCTCCCAACCAAGAGCGGACCTTCCCGGTAGTAAGTTGGCGTTATATTGGCAGCCTATTCAGAAGCTGATGACTAGCGGCGGCTTGGCAGATATTGATGCCATGATGCGCGATGATGAGGCGCTAATGCAACTTGATGCTGATTTTGCTCAGGATAGCTGGACGCAACGGGCGGTGGCTACCTATCGCCAAGGCTGTCCGGTGACTGTAGCTTTAACCTATGCGCTATTCCATAAAGTCGCTGAACTTTCAATAGAGCAAGTCTTATATCTAGAGACTAATGTTGCTGTACATTGTGCCGCGAACCCTGACTTTAAAGAAGGCGTGCGTGCCTTACTTATGGATAAAGATAAAAATCCACAGTGGTCGCGCTCATTAGCAGAATGCTTGAGCGTAGAAGGGCGCGAGTATATTGAGCAGCATTTTGTTAACCCTTATCCTGAAGGTGAACATCCGCTCTCTGACTGGTTAGGCGCTGAGTCATTGGCTGTGCAGTGTGTGCGTTAGATATCAAGGTGTACGCTAGATATCAAAGTGTACGCTAAATACAGACATATCAATGATAGCGTTATGAATTTAATAAAATAAAGTAGTCCCTTTTACCCTTTAATAGCTTTTACTATTCAGTACAGACAAGCAGTGCTGACCACCTAATCATCAAGGAGTGATGAGATGAGCGCAACGAAAACGGCAAAAAAGAACGATGATAGCAGTGCCACAGGTAACGAAGGCACTAAGCCTAATATTGCCTTTATCGGTCTTGGTAATATGGGTGCGCCAATGGCAGAGAATCTGCTCAAGGCGGGCTATACACTAAGTGTGTTTGATTTATCTGATGCCGCGACGCAGCGATTACAGCAAGCAGGCGCACGCGTCGCCGATAGCCCCAAGGCCGCAGCTGCTGATGCTCAAGTGGTTATCAGTATGTTGCCCGCTGGCAAGCACGTACATTCTGTTTATTTAGGGAAGGATGGTTCAGATGCGGCAGATGGCGCAGCAACAAGTGGTTTGTTATCGGACTTGCCGAAAGGCACCCTAGTCATCGATAGCAGCACCATTGCTGCAGAGGATGCTCGTGTGGTCGCGGACGCTGCTACTAAGTTGGGCGTTGATTTCTTGGATGCCCCGGTTTCCGGTGGCACAGGCGGCGCTATTGCGGGCAGCTTAACCTTTATCGTTGGCGGTAGCGCTGAGGCATTTGCGAAAGCTGAGCCGATATTAGCGATAATGGGTAAGAATGTCTTTCATGCTGGTGATCATGGTGCCGGACAAGTAGCGAAGATATGTAATAACATGCTACTCGGTATTTTGATGGCTGGAACCGCAGAGGCAATCAGCTTGGGTGTCAAGAATGGTCTAGACCCTAAAGTATTGTCAGATATTATGCTACAAAGCTCAGGACGTAACTGGACGCTAGAGGTTTATAACCCTTATCCGCAAGTGATGGATAATGTGCCGTCAAGCAATGGTTACCAAGGCGGCTTTATGAGTAAACTGATGCAAAAAGATCTCAATCTTGCGATGAAAAACGCACAAGATACTGAGGTCGATACGCCGATGGGTGCTAAGGCGGCTGAGTTGTATAATGAGCATGCTGTTGAGTATGGTGATAAAGATTTTTCGAGCATTATGGCGCGTCATGACCGTTCAGTATTACCTACGTAACAGAGTGGTTTTTTTAATCAACGTTAGCATTAAAGTAAATGAGCTTTAAAAACTTCAAAAAAGTCCGCCTGCGCTACAGCCTTAATAAGGTTAATAGAGCAGGCGGACTTTTTATAATTAGGATCGGTTTGTTATTTTAGCCTATCACTTAACATTTAATTCTGTAATTCATAAACCAATGTTTGAATGTCTTGCGCGGCGGTACGTAAGCGCGGCACATGTGTTAGTAGCTCGTCTAAAGACACCCGTATCGTCGGGGCATGCAAATACAGCGATGCCAAATAGCGTGACTTTTTATCTAATATAGGTACTGCCACTGCCACCATCTCAGAGATGAACTCTTCGTTATCAATACCTATACCCGTTTTGGCGATGTGATCAAGCTCAGCATTTAAGGTATCAATATCAACAATCGTATTTTTGGTGAATTTACTGAGCGGTAAGCTCTGTAGCATTTTACGGCGATTGGATATGGGCAATTGGCTAAGATAGAGCTTACCAGTGGCTGTACACCACATCGGCGATTTCGCCCCCACTGGCAAATAAATCTGTAATGGCAAGGTTGTCTGTGCACGGTTGGTATAGATCATATCCATATGGTAAGGAATGCCAATACCACAAGTCTCCTTAGTTTCATCAACCAGCTTTTGCAAAATCATTTGTCGCTCATTAAAGAATAGCCGCTGCTGCCAAAGCTCGACGCTTAGATTGCGTACCCGCTTACCCGGAATGATACCGCCACCAATCTCAACCGCTACAAACCCTTCATCAACTAAGTTTTGAATTAACCGATGGATGGTTGGCTTCGGAATCTCAAGCGTTTGTGATAGCTCAAGCGGTGAGATGGGTTTTGAGGCATAGGTCACCGCTTCTATAATCTCTAACACACGGGTAATTGATGATACTTTAGGCATATAAACAGCTCAATAAGAATAAAAAGAGAAAAGCGGAAAACAGTGACAGGCAATAAACAATGAACTAATGACTATTAAGAATTAGCGTTTAAAAGCCAATGTTGAAAAATAAGCATGATTGAACAGCTATTATAAGAATAAAATGCTAATAGTTAGTTTAGCATAATGTGAACTTCAGCATCCTATTCAGTATAACTAAACTATAGTGTGTATTGGGTGGTTATAGTGCTATTGCTGCGATTGGCGAAGTTTGTTTCTATCAGCAACCAATGATACATCAACTCACAAACCACAACAAACTGTAATAATAAGCCATATAACTGTCATTGAGTAATTTTAAGGGTTACGTCATTATGATGACATGTTTTGTAATACCCTTACATGAACATTAAGATTTTTGATGTTCATGTTTACGCTGTTTAGTTACTTTGAGAGTATTCTGTAACTAAAAAACAGTTTTTTACAGATTGGTGTAGCAATTATTACAATACCTACGCAATCTTTACATAATAGCAAACAAAAAACGCGTCCATAGGGGTGACTTTTTGAGCCAAAATTTTTTTAATCTGCTCATTAAAATGATGGTTCTAAAAAATCTAAATTATCATTTTTATGGGCGAGTTATTTCACATATTTTAGGAGAGTAATTATGAAGCTTATCAAATTAACTGCACTATCTGCCGCTGTTCTAGCGTCAACTGCTGCTCTAGCAGCTGATCCTATCATTGTTGTTGACAATGATAATGCAATGTCATACGAAGCGGCTCCTGCTAGCCAATATAACAGCGATGCGGGTATTATCCGTAATACCACTGGTGCTATTTTTGGTGGTACTAAGACTCTATTCAATACAGCGATCCATCCAGCATCTGTTAGCGCTGAAGTGGGTACACTAGGTTATGGTGCTAGCGTCGGTTATTCACTTAACGACAAAGTTGAACTACAAGCCGGTTGGGCAGGTGGCGACGTAGCTGATCTGTTCGGCGGTGATTTCGACGTTAATGATGTCAATTATGATGTTGATTCTGATTTCAGCAACCCATACATGGGTGTGCAACTACGTCCTGCAGCTAACTGGTTCACTGTGGGTGCTGGTATTATCGTGCCTGATAATGATCTGGATGTAACTTCTAATCCTAATGGTGGTGTATATAAAATCGATGACGTTGAATATAACGCTAATGACGTAGGTACTCTACAAGGTAGTCTAGAGCATCGTAACAAGTTAGCCCCTTATGCTACTATTGGTTTCCGTCCAAATATTGGTAACAACTGGGGTGTATTCGGCGAAATCGGTGCTGCTTATCTAGGCAAAACCGACGCCACAGTTCGCTCAAACGGTACATCTACTAACGTAGGTGTAAAAGGCAGCAACTTAGGATCAGGTAAAACCTCTGCTCAAGTAGCGGCAGAAGCTCAAAATGAGCTAGAAGACGAAAACTACATCGAGTGGTTACCAATTGTCAAACTAGGCGCAACTTACCGCTTCTAATTTACAGAAGTCATTAGATTCTGTAAATAGTTCAGTAAGCTAAAAAAGAACGGCCTTCGGGCCGTTTTTTTATGTGCAAAATAAAGTCCTAATCAAATAAAAATATTAGGTAGCACAGGCCTTTAAAAAACAATAATCGTTTGTTGAAAAGGTAAAATGGCAATTTGATAACCTGTTTTGCTAGTGTTAATTATGATGGGTGAATGGCTTTCTTGAATAAAACTATTCATCAGCGCAGGAATAAGAGACGTATAGTCCATTCCTAAGCCTTGCGCCAATTTATAGTGATATACCTTAATAAAGCTCTCTTTGATTTGCCATAAATATTTAGAAATAGCGATTCGTTGTTCTATAGATAACTCAGCTAAAATAGCAATTTCAGAGGGATGATAAAAACGCTGAGCTACCTGCCATGCAACATCTTGGGTTTCAATATCGATGCCAACCGGGCGTCGGTGACTAATAACGACAGCGACCTTGTCATTTAGCCGACTGTTCCCTGAATGACTGAAGCACACATAATATCTGTTATTTTCAAGTCGGTAAGGGAATTGGGAGTCATCTAACGTGTCAATGATAGCGAGCTTAGAGAGTAGGTCTTGCAGCAGCAGGCGAACACCATTACGTTGTTGTTGTCGCTTATTGGCTGCATTTTTTATCGCTGACAATGAGGTCTGAAAAGGGCAGTGTCGCCAATAGAAAGAATGGAGCTTAATAGGGTAGGAGCATAATATATTTGATGCTAATGGCTGCTGTGGTTTAGACCCTAGTCTCAGCGGTAACTGTGAACTGACTTGCGCAGTTACGCACCAGGTTGTAGGGTCAAGCTGGGTATAGTGGATATGACGTAAGGTCAAATTTTGCATAAGTTGTTTATATGAGTAACTATAAGAATTGTTGAGAAAGAGTTGTTGGTAGCTTCATTATTTCATTACGTATAGTAGACAAACATCAGAGCTTTTAAATATTTTGAATGAGGCTGAGTAAGAGCCAGTTGCTAAGAATAATAACTCATTAAAATTGCCTAACTTAAAAACCCCAGCAATACTTATATTGCTGGGATTTTTTGATCAATATGCATTACTTGTGCTTAATAGCTACAGTCAATGCTAAATAAAAGCGTTCCATAGATAAATGCGTGCCCCTGGTAAAAATTTTCTAGCGTGCTGTGCGCTTCGCCAGACAGAGGCTGCAAAAATTTCTACCAGCGGCACTGTAGCTGTTTTGAAGTGTACCGACTATATTAATAAGACAGCTCAGCACGGCGGTTTTGTGCATAGGCTTCTTCAGTAGTACCGGTAGCAACAGGACGCTCTTCGCCGTAGCTAATCACACGGATATTACTAGCAGATACGCCTTGGGCAGCAAGGTAACCACTGACAGACTGTGCACGGCGCTCTCCCAATGCCATATTGTATTCACGGCTACCGCGCTCATCGGTATTACCAGCGATAAGCACGCCAGCATTTGCGTTTGAGTTTAACAGACTGGCGTGTTGATTCAGTATGCTTGCTGATTGTGAGGTAATCTCGCTGCTATCAAAACCAAAATATACCACAGCTTGTAAATTATCAGCGGCAGTAATAATGGCATTTGGATTATCCACAATAACAGCGCCCGTATATCCTACTTGACCACTTGGAATACCTAAAGGGGCAATGACAACCTCAGAGGTTGCACGCTTGGTAGCACAACCCGTAGTTAGCGCCACAGCACTTGATAATACGGCAAGTGCAGCAATTTTAGCGAAACGATTCTTTGACACAGGGTTAGATAAAACGACTTGAATAGACATGACGAGCTCCTAAATTTTTAAGCAAATTTGTTATTTTTAAACTGAATATAGAATATAGTAAAACTTGGGCAATTCCTACTCATAGTAGAACTAATGTTACGTTATGTAAATAGCATTACTGTAAATGATGTCAAATTTTGTCTATTATTACCCTATACAGTTAGCAATCTATATTAGGTCTGATTATCCTTCTAGTTATAACGCTGTCCAGTGCTTATCATTCAGAGAAGGTTTTGCTTTGTTAGATTATCAATCTAACGAGAATAAAGAGAAAAAACAAGGTTTACTAGCAGGGATCATCAATTAGGGGTCATCAATAAAAATGACTACCATCGATGTTTGTCCCAGTTTTCAGGATTGGCCCAATAATCGGCATTAAGCCAATTTGGCAGTTTTTTATAATCGTATAAATTAAACTGCCAAAGCGTCAATGATTTCGACGATTCCATGGGGTCAGTGGCATTATTTAACATTGCAGGTTGCTCGCTTAAGATATCAAACGGAGTAAAACCATAAGCCCGTAAGTCTATTGTACTGTCAAGGGCGATAAGCAGATGCGTAGCATACAGATCACGATAACCCATCAGTAGCGGAATATACTGCTGTAGTAGCTCCTCTGATAGCGTGGGCAACCAAAAACAGGCAAGCTCATAACGTTCAAGCACAGGTTGTTGAGCAAGGGCTGGCAAGGTGGATAAATGCGAGCTACTCGCCTCACTGTTATTTTTATCATCTGTGTTTTGGGTCAGCTGCGCGCGCCGCGCTAACATCTCAGCTTTGTCTTGTACGACCCACAACAGCTCTGCAGCGTTATCATGCTTATTATTAATCGTGTCTGTATGGTCGCCAGTATCTATCGGTATTTTGGTGATCGATGGCAGTAGTACCTCAACGTAGGCTACCAATAATGGCAAAGTAATATTGGGACAGTTAGTAGGGTGGTTCATCATAAAATAGGCCGTTTATTAAAGGTGGGTCACCAGTAAGTCTATTAAATCATTTTAAGCCTTATAAACCAATTGATAATAGACCTTAATGTTTTTGTCACAATTTTTGTCATACTTTATGGTTGTCGTACCGATATAGGCGATTTACTTTAAAACAGATATAGTGTTGCTGTGAGAAATTAACTTACCCATTTTGTTAGGCACTAACTATATGTGGCTAATAAGTTCGATTTTGTTGACGTTTGCTCTTGAAAATCTCGCAACTTAGGTCAAGGTAGCGAGAAGGCTAACTATAATTAAACTTAACTTATTAGCCAAGTTCATCTACCTTTAATATACTAATATCACCCTTTGTTCATACAAGATAATTCTTTGCTAGTACACAATAATAGGAATAACCATGTCTTTCGCTGAAAACGACGCCCAAATTATCAATCCTGAAATGCCTGATGCACCGCTACATGCTCCTAGTGAAATTAATAATAAAATTAATCTACAAGACTATAAACCCCCCAGCTTTGATGTAGATACGGTTGATTTAGATATCAAACTGTTTGACGACTATGCACAGGTAGACAGTACCCTGAAAATGGTGCGACAGACCACCGGTGATTTGGTGCTTCATGGTGATGAAGAGATGGAGTTGCTGGCGATTATGCTTGATGGTGCACCGCTTGCGCCTGAGCGATACCAGCAAAATGCCGGCAAGCTGACGATTACTGATGCGCCTGATAGCTTGACCTTGCAGCTGCAAGTAAGAATCTGTCCGCAAACCAATACCGCACTAGAAGGACTTTATATGGCAGGCAGTGGTAGCGATACCATGTTTGTCACTCAGTGTGAGCCTGAAGGCTTTCGCAAGATTACCTTTTATCCGGATCGCCCCGATGTGCTCGCGATATTTACCACTCGTATTGAAGCGGATAAACGCTATCCAACACTCTTGGGCAATGGTAACTTAGTCGAGCAGGGCGATGTGCCAGGCACCTCAGACCGCCATTATGCGATTTGGCATGACCCCACTAATAAGCCGAGCTATTTGTTTGCCTGTGTGGTTGCCGATTTGGATGTGCTCACTGACTATCATACTACCAGTGAGGGTCGTGAAGTAACCCTTGAGCTGTATGCCAAATCAACCGACATTGATAAATGTCAGGTCGGTATGCAGGCATTAAAAGATGCGATGGTCTGGGACGAGGTTAATTATGGTCGTGCGTATGATTTAGATCGTTATATGATAGTGGCGGTCAGTCAATTTAATATGGGTGCGATGGAAAATAAAGGCCTTAATATTTTTAATACCGCTTGTGTATTATCAAGTCCAGAGACCACTACTGACTCGCGCAGTTTCAATGTCAAAGCGGTCATTGCCCATGAGTACTTTCATAACTGGACTGGTAACCGTATTACCTGCCGCGATTGGTTTCAATTATGCCTAAAAGAAGGTTTTACCGTTTTTCGCGATCAGTCTTTTTCAGCGGATCAGCAATCCAGTGCGGTACAGCGCATTGATGATGTAGCGACCTTGCGTGCGCATCAGTTTGCAGAAGACGCTGGGCCGCTGGCACATCCGGTACGTCCTGAGAGCTTTGTTGAGATTAATAATTTTTATACCACGACCGTATATGAGAAGGGCGCAGAAATTGTGCGTATGCTGGCCAATACTTTAGGGCCAGACAACTTCCGTAAAGGCACGGATGAGTACTTCCGTCGTTATGATGGACAAGCGGTAACGGTTGAGGACTTCTTATCGGCGCTAAGCATTACTGATAGTAAGATTGAAGATTTTATCGATTGGTATCGTCAGCCGGGAACGCCAATGGTATCTGGTCATCAAGACTATGATAGTGAGACCCAAACTTTAACCATTACTCTAAGTCAGCAGACCCGCCATGTTGCTGGGTTTGATGCGCCAAAGCCGCTACCGATTCCAGTGGCGACTGCGCTGTTTGATAAAGAGACGGGCAGCATTATCACTGAACGGTTGTTAATGTTAGATCAAGCTGAGCAAACCTTTAGCTTTGATAATGTCGCAAGCGAGCCTGTGGTGTCATTACTACGTGATTTTAGTGCACCGGTACAGCTTAATTATGATTATAAAGATGAAGATTTGGCATTTTTATTGACTCATGAGACCAACGGCTTTAACCGCTGGCAAGTGACGCAAATGCTGGTCAATCGTATTTTACTGCCAAGCCAAGGTTCTAAAAGCAGTCCTGAGGTATATCTGCAAGCCTTGGCTAAGACCTTGCCAAAACTGGCCGCTGATGATGCCATGCTGGCAGCGCGCCTGCTTGATATCCCATCGCCACAAGAGCTAGCATCGGCCATTCATAAAAATTATGATCCTGTGCTAATTAAGCAACAACGAGAAGGCTTGTATAAAAAAGTTGCTGATTCGCTAAAAGATCAATGGACCGTATTATATGAGCAGCTACCGCTACAGTCTTATGAAGACAGCTCTGAAGCTCGCGGTACCCGTGCCCTGCGCAACGTAGTGCTAGATATGGCACTAACTGCGAAAGTAGCGGCCGCACCTAAATGGGTGCAACAGCAGTATGACGCCGCAAGTTGTATGACTGAACGTTTTGGTGCCCTAAAAGCCATGGTCAATCATCAAGTTACAGGCGCAGATGCTTATTTGGCCGATTTTTATAAACGCTTTCAAGCCGATGATTTGGTCATTGATTTATGGTTCAGTGTGCAAGCCTCTGCAGACCACGTTAGCACGGATACTATTGAATCCTTGCTTACTCATGATGACTTTGACTGGAATACGCCCAATCGCATACGCTCAGTGATTAGCGCTTTTACCGCGCAGCCAGCAGTGCTATGGACGCCAGAGGGTTTGGATATCTACATTGGTGTGATTAAAAAGTTGGATGAGTCTAATCCAGTCGTCGCTTCACGATTGTTACAAGTGCTGGCACGTTGGTATACTTTGGTTGAGCCCCGTCGTCAAATGGCGCATGATCATCTGCTAGATTTGCAGCAGAACGCCTCTTCTAAACACGTTCTTGAAAGCTTAGATAGTGTGTTGGGTGCAGCAGGGGTATAGACTATATTGAAGAAATATTTACTTCAATAAAACCTTAAGCATAAAAAATCCCATCTGAGAACAGATGGGATTTTTTAGTTTTTAGCCTTTAATAAAGACTATTTCAAAGAGCTATCAGTAATAACGTTTAACGATTAGGAAGAACATCTTTTACCATATCACGTAGGTTATGTATCGCAGTAACAGTACTGTCCCAGTCGAGGCAACCATCAGTAATTGACATACCGTATTCTAAGGCATCCAAATCAGCGGTTAATTTTTGGCTACCGCCTTTAAGATGGCTTTCTATCATCATACCGATGATAGATTTATTACCGTTCTGAATTTGCTCGGCAACGTTGTTAATGACCATTGGCTGCAGGTAGGGGTCTTTACCAGAATTAGCATGACTTGAGTCGATCATAATCTTGCCACTGGTTTTGCCTTTAGCTAGTGCGTTTTCTACTTCTTCAACAGCCGTTTCATCGTAGTTAGGTTTGCCATTACCACCGCGCAATACTACGTGGGCGTAAGGGTTGCCTTTGGATTTGATGATACAGACCTTACCGTCTGATGACAGACCCAAGAAGCTATGGCCAGCTTTTACCGCTTGCATAGCATTGACAGCGACGGTCATGCCACCATCCGTGCCATTTTTAAAGCCTACGGGACAAGATAAGCCTGAACTCATTTCACGATGAGTTTGGCTTTCAGTAGTACGTGCACCAATGGCTGACCAGCTGATCAAGTCTTGCATGTACTGCGGGGTATTGGGATCCAGTGCTTCAGTGGCACAAGGCAGACCTTTTTCATTCAAGTCAATCAACAGTTTACGCGCAGTACGCAGACCCTTTTCGATATCAAAGCTGTCATTCATATCAGGGTCATTGATCATGCCTTTCCAGCCGACCGTGGTGCGCGGCTTTTCGAAGTAGACGCGCATCACCACAAAAATAGTGTCTTCAACCTCTTTTGCCAATACGGCTAAGCGGTCAGCATATTCGTGTGCTGCCTTGATGTCATGAATAGAGCAAGGGCCAATCACTACAAACAGCCGCTTATCTTTACCATCCAAGATATCTTGAATGGTATTACGGCCTTTCAAGACAGTATTATAGGCAGGTTCTGTCAGAGGGAGCTCAGTTTTTAGCTCAGCGGGAGTAATCAAAGGGATGAATTGTTCAATATTCACGTCATCAATATCTGCGTTATGAGTAGCTGGTGTGGTCATGATTATACGTCGTTTAGCTAATTTATAGGAATATTCATTATGCGGTGAAAAAGGCCAGTTGACAAGGGTAGTCGGCCAGTTAATTAACTGATAACTGGAATGAGGAAATTAAATTTTCGTTATGTTTGTTGGTTATTGGGGCATTGGGTCAAATTTTTGTCTGTTATTTTCTGCTTGATTTGTTGACTGCTCATTATCTATTGAGGGATTTTTTAAGCGGTTATCGGTTGCCCTATGACCCTGCAATTTGGCTATTTGTATCGTCGTCACGTATGATAGCGATATAAACAGCATGACGCTAAAATAAGCAGTCATGCTTAGGGTGATATCTGTTATTGCCTAACAACAAACTGCTTGTGCTATATTTTATGTTGTCCATTATGCTTTGTTACTATTGAGAGCTTGTCATGACAGATTCTGCTACCCCTCACAAACCTACTGATTTAACCTACCAAACCCATGCTCATGATGACCTGCATCAGGTAACTGTCGCGCCGCTAGTGATTGGGATTGTCGCAGGTGAAGTGTCAGGCGATAGCTTGGGTGCAGACTTTATGCAGCAAATGAATAATTTGCGCGATGATATCGTTTGGGTAGGCGTTGGCGGTACGAAAATGCAGGCACAAGGTCTACAAAGCATTTTCCCATTATCACGCTTAGCAGTGATGGGATTAGTTGAAGTATTGGCGCAATTACCTGACTTGCTCAAAGCCCGCCGTGAGTTGTTAAAAGCTTTTAAGACCGCTCATATTGATTGGTTTGTCGGTATTGATGCGCCCGATTTTAATCTACGAGTCGCCAAAAAGCTCAAACCCCAAGGCGTGTTTTGTGTGCAGTATGTCAGCCCGTCAATATGGGCTTGGCGCGAGTCACGCATACACGGTATCAAGGAGGCGACCAACTTAGTGCTGTGTCTATTTCCATTCGAGCTATCGGTGTACGAGCGTTATGACCATCCGGCGATATGTGTTGGGCATCCGCTACTAAGAACTATCGATCAACAATTAATAGACACGCCGACCAATCAGTTGCGTAGTGAGCTGGTCTGGCACAACGATGGTCTGCAGCAATTTTTTATTGAGCGTTTCGATGAGGTTAGCCAGCTCATTTGTCTTATGCCGGGGTCACGGCGCGGTGAAATCACAGCTATCTTGCCACTGATGCTCGATGGGATTCAAAAGCTGATATTACTAGATCCTAAACTATGCTTTATCATTCCAACCGTTGATCAAAATCACCAATATATTGTCCAAGATGTGATCGATAAGCGCTCAGAAAAATTGCGAGCGGCTATTGTCGTGGTCTATGATGACAGTCAGTCTGCCTTTAGCCAACAAGCGATGGCAGCATCAGATATGGTTATGCTTGCCTCGGGCACCGCCACACTTGAGGCCATGCTCCTTGAACGTCCGATGGTAGTTATTTATCAACTAAATCAGCTGACCTATCAAATCGCTAAACGCTTGGTAAAAGTGCCCTACGTGGCGCTACCTAATATTCTAGCGGGTAAGGCGATTGTCCCTGAGCTTATCCAAGAGCAGGCGAGTGGCGAAAATATCTGCCGGACGGTTATGCAGCTGTTGCAGCCGCGCGCTTATATAGAGCAATTAAAAACCCTTGCCAGCACCAAACAAACACTACAGCAGCAAAGTAACCACGATCCTGCTAATAGCGTGATTGAGCAATGGTTTACTCAGAATAGTCGTTAATCAAATTAATAAACAAGAAATCATAAAGTTATGAGTATTGAGACCTGTCTAGAAAATCGTATTATTCCCATTAATAGTGTTATTGAACACCTTGATATTAAAGGACAATATACCAATTTAGCCGCATCTGTTCATTTGATCGGTCAGCTAAACCTCTCTAAGCTGCTATCTCAGCATCAAATAAATACAGATCAAAGTTTAGACGTTCTATCACTACAGGTTGGTGTTGATGAGGCAGGGCGCGGACCCTTGCTAGGCAGCGTAAACGTAGCTGCAGCGATATTGCCCAGTGCTTGGTCAGGACTGATTGAAGCACAGCCGCTACAAGACACACCGCTCGCTATTTTGACCGATTCTAAACAGCTGAGTGAAAAAAAGCGCGATAGCCTCTATCCTTTAGTACAGAAGCACGCAATAGGATATGTGGTCGCTGATATTCCAGCGGCGGTGATTGATCAGGTGAATATCTTACAAGCGACTATGCTGGGCATGCGCTTATGTACAGAAGCGTTATTAGAGGTGATAGCCAGTCAAACTGCCGTTATAAACGACACGACAAAGGCGACTCATCGCGTCCAAGCGCAGATATTATTTGATGGCAATCGCTGTCCGGATCTGGATTATGCCAAGCTAGCTACATTAGGTATGGATAAGTCAGCTATTGACTGCCAAGCCTGGGTAAAAGGGGATGCCCGCCATACCAGTATCGCGGCGGCCAGTATCTTAGCAAAAGTCAGTCGTGATCAGACCATGTATGAGCTGGACTCCCAACATCCACAATATGGTATTGCTAAGCATAAAGGCTATCCAACAAAGGCTCATATGCAAGCTATACAGGATTACGGCGTCTTACCTGAGCACCGTCGTAGCTTTGGTCCAGTCAGAAGAGCGCTAGAGAATAAATAAAGTGCACCAAATAAATAATAAAATGTAAATAGAACACGGATTAAGATAGATAGCCTAAGCATAATTTAAAAGTGATATTGACCTTAATATAATAGGTACCATTGTTTATAGGCGATTTATCATTGAAAATGGATAACCAAAATTTTATTATCCGTATGAAAGTATAATGGATGATAGTCTGTCCTATGCCCCCTAATCTCAGCCAAACAGGGTCAGGTATGGTCGCTTACAAGCCTCATCATAAGGCTGCAGATAAGAACCAAGGTTATGTTTTTGTTAACGCTTCAGCCGCGACCAAAAGCAGCAAAAATAATGCAACCAATGGTTTATTCACTTATCCTTGTGCGAATGTGACCGACACCAATACTGCGCTATATAATGAATCACCAAGCCCTGTTGAAGGAACAGGATGCGACCTAAGAACAGATCCTATCGGGCAGCCTATCTATATCAGAATGCCAGCAGCCAAAACGATCAGTGTGAGCAATATTAAGTTTCACGATATTCAGCGTAATGTAGATGTGTCAACGAACTTGCTTGATTATCGCCAAGACCCACATAAAGGCACAATCTCTGAGCTACCAAAAAACGAAGCCTTTATTCTACCGCTTACCGATGCACTCAAAAGTTGTGAAACTGGTATTGAAAAAGGTGGAAATTGCGGACTCTATGGCAATAGTGAATATAGAGTCAGCTTCGATGTCCTAGTAGACGGTACGAACTTAAAAACGAAACAATTTACGTTTAAAACAGGTCGTGTGAATTATTGATCAAACACAACCAAGCAAATCTCACCCTGCTTAAAAAGACGAATTCGGCTGCTTTAGAAACTCCTGTTCTGCGGCAGTCGAAGTTCGGTTGAGTGCCGCATTACGATAAGGATAACGTCCAAACTGCTCAATAATTGCTTGATGACCATGAGCAAAGTCTAACGTATTTAAATCGTTTAATTGTTCAAACAGCGAAAAATAGCGTGCATGAATCATTGCTGATTCGGAATGCATCATCGGCATAATCATAAACTGGCGCCACTGCCATGGTAAAGTGCTAAATCTAGGCTGATGAATGGCTTCTTGGGCCAGTACTAGAGCCATATTGTCTTGCGTAAAGGCGGATGCTTGTCCACGACAGAGGTTACGTGAAAACTGGTCTAAGACAATAATCTCCGCTAAGCGTCCGGCTAAATCAGTAGTTGAATTATCACTATTTGTATCAAAAGCTGACTTCTCCTCGGTACGACGCCAAGACGCACATTCGCCCTGACATGCCGCCTGCCATATCTTGCCAAACTTATTAGCGATTGTCTGATCAAACTTATCGTCTTCTAAAAACCAATACGGCTCATTATCTTTATCGAACCAAAAGTCTAATACAGCGTGAGCATCAGAATGAAGGTACGCTAAGTTAAGATTTGTTGAATCAAGCTGGCTTAAATCAGACTGTTCTAGAGAGGTAGAGTAATCGGTTGATAGAGACATAAGCTATTCTATTTATGGAGAGTTTGTACTACTATAGCGCAATTATCTAGTCGCGTCATAACGCCGCCAATTATTGTCTATACTTCGTGAGTTTTCACTTGTCTTTATCATCACTGCTATGACAGTTATGCCTCTCATCAATATAAAAAGCTATTAGGTTATTCGCTATGAATGCATCATCCACTGTAAAACCGATAAACGTGTCAACCCCTTACTATTTGCTTGATGAGGCCGCGATTGTGGCTAATATGCAGATTATTGCTCGTCTATGTGAGCTATCAGGTGCAAAAGCCTTATTAGCGCTAAAGTGCTTTGCCACCTGGGGTACGTTTGACGTGATGCAACCGTATTTACATGGTACGACTTCATCGTCCCTTAATGAAGTACGACTAGGATATGAGACTTTTAGCAAAGGCAAAGACACAGGTAGTGACAGTGAGGATAAAAAAGAAACTCATGCCTACAGCGTGGCTTATAGCGAGGATGAAATCCCTGAAGTGCTCAGCTATGCTGATAAGATTATTTTTAATTCTATTTCGCAATTAAACGCCTTTAAAAACCAAGCGAAGGCGCAAGATATTCCAATAGGCTTACGGCTTAATCCTAAGACTAGCAATTCATCATTTATCATTGCTGATCCTGCGCGTCCTTTTAGCCGTCTTGGTGAGCATGACAAAGCCAGTATTGCAGCGGTGCTGAAAGACATCAGCGGAGTTATGATTCATAACAACTGCGAAAATGACAGTTTTGAATCCTTTAGTGACAGCTTGGCTGATATCGAAGCCAAGTTTGGCGATATTTTACAGCAGCTGGACTGGGTCAGCTTAGGCGGCGGTATTCACTTTATCGCTCCTGATTATCCACTTGAACACTTAGCACAGCTTTTGAAAACTTTTAGCAAAACCTATGGCGTGCAAGTCTATCTAGAGCCAGGGGAAGCCAGTATTCATGGCGCAGGTACTTTAGTGACGACGGTTTTAGACGTTTTGCATAATGAAAAAAATATAGCAGTAGTGGATTCTTCTATTGAAGCGCACATGCTCGATTTACTGATTTATCGCGAGTCTGCACCGATAGGGGCTATTAACGGTAAGCCAATTAGTATCGCACCTATTAACATTGACCATAATAATAGTGCTCACACTAATAATATATCAACAACTGAGCAGACTGAATCGACTAATACTACAATTATCTGTGGTCGCTCTTGCTTGGCAGGTGATATCTTTGGTGAATATGCATTGCAACACTCTGCGCAGAGATTCTTGCAAATTGGCGATCAAATTTCCTTTGGTAATGCTGCTGGCTACACGATGGTTAAGAAGAATTGGTTTAACGGCGTTAATATGCCCGCGATTGTGATTCGCCGTCTTGATGGCAGTATTAAGGTTCAGCGTGAGTTTGATTATCAAGATTACAAGGCCAGCTTGTCTTAAGGTTGTCCTAAGGTTGCAAGAGGTTGCCAGCTTTATGATTGGCGAAGATGGCAAGGCTTTACTGATTCGCTAATTATTGCCGAAAGAGCAGCAAAAATTGTTATAATCGTCACGGACAAAAACAGCAGTCATTGTCCATCGGGTGCGTGGGTTTTCCTCGGTCTTCCTTTTTAATTCACGCATATCATTCACTCGTTTCTGTTTTGAATAGCCAATACAATGGCAATGACAGGGACACAAAGGAGGATTGTTGTATTGAAATCAACTCAACATACCAAGAATACCAATCAAGCTAAAAAAGACGTACTTATTATCGGTGCTGGCGGCGTCGCACAAGTGGTCGCGCATAAATGTGCGATGAATAACGACGTACTTGGTGCGATTCATATCGCTTCACGCACGCAAGCCAAATGCGATGCTATCGCCCAAAGTGTAAAGGATAAAAATAGCTTTAAGCAGTCCGCTACCTTACATACACACCAAATTGATGCTATGGATATTCCAGCGCTTACACAGCTGATTCAAGATACGGGTATTCAAATCGTGATTAATGTCGGTTCGCCTTTTATCAATATGAGTGTATTAGAGGCCTGTATAGAGACGGGTGTCGCTTATATTGATACCGCTATTCATGAAGATCCGCGCAAGATTTGTGAGACCCCGCCATGGTATGACAACTATGAATGGCAGCGTAAACAGCGCTGTGTGGATAATAATATCACCGCCATCTTAGGCGCAGGATTCGATCCCGGCATGGTCAATGCTTATGCCAGAATCGGCTACGACATGATGGATGCAGGCTCGGTCACTGACATTGATATCATCGACATTAATGCCGGCGACCACGGCAAATACTTCGCGACTAACTTCGACCCTGAGATTAACTTCCGTGAATTCACCGGAACAGTTTACTCTTGGCAGAATAGTAAATGGCAATCTAACAAGATGTTTGAAGTTAAGCGTACGGATGATTTCCCCGTCGTTGGCGTGCAAAATAGCTATCTAAGCGGTCATGACGAGATTCATTCGTTATCAGCCAATTTAGATGTGCCGAATATCCGCTTTTGGATGGGCTTTGGTGAGCATTACATCAATGTTTTTACCGTCCTTCAAAGCTTAGGCTTATTGTCCGAGCAGCCAGTCACGACTGCTGAAGGCTTAGAAGTCATCCCGCTAAAAGTCGTCAAAGCCGTACTGCCTGATCCAAGCTCGCTAGCGCCAAACTATACGGGTAAGACTTGTATTGGGGATAAAGTCAAAGGCAAAAAAGACGGCGTTGATACCGAAGTATTTATTTATAATGTCTCAGATCATAAAGACGCTTATGAAGCCATGGGCAGTCAAGGCATCTCTTATACTGCTGGCTTGCCACCGGTTGCCGCTGCCATACTTGTCGCTACTGGCGAGTGGGATGCTGGCAAAATGGTCAACGTTGAAGAGCTTGATGCCAAGCCGTTTATTAATCTGCTCAATGAGATTGGTTTGCCAACTCGTATTCAAGATGCGGATGGTGATAGGGCGCTGGCGTTTGATATTTAATTAGCTGTATTTCGTATTAAAAAAGCCCATCTAGCATTTTACTATTAATGCTAGATGGGCTTTTTTATAAATTTTCTTTAAGGTACCCCACTCTCAACTATCATAATTTTTGGCGTAGGCTGTGGCTTTAGCCCAGCGTTTTTGGCAAATTGTTACGATTGACTGGGCTAAAAGCGCCAGCCTACGATAGCCCCTATTAAGTTGAGAGTCGCGTTTTAAGGTATAAGTTTTTAAAATAGGATAGGGGAGCCAATCCCGCTATTCGCTGTCATCTACTTAGCTAGGCGGGCAGTGACACGGTTTGCAGTTTTTATATTGGTGCTAGCAGTAACGTCGTATTACTTTTCATGTTTCAAACTCTTTCACATATAACTTTTTCACATATAATGGTGGGTTGCGCTATGACTGTACCCACGCTATAAACTCTAACTTTTAGTCCCAATCAAACTCCATTCGATTAGCAGTAGCGTAAGCTGTCTGGGCATCAACTAACTTTTCTACGCAGTATAAACTAGCATGAATACCCGAACTAATACCTCCTGAAGTCACCAAACTAGATTTTTCATCACTTGCATCTACATAGCGTTTGTTAGCGATGACTTTAATATCAGGATAGGCCGTATTTAAATGATCTAAGTCCATCCAATGCGTTGTCGCCTTTTTCCCTGAAAGCAATCCAGCTTCAGCTAACAGGAAAGCTCCTGTACACACTGAAAGCGTAAGCTCAACGTTGTTTGATTGGGCAGCTATCCAGTTAATAACAACGAGATTCTTTATTTCTATGGTTTCAGCTCCATAGCCGCCAGGTATGATCAGTACATCTAAAGTTGGATGAGTGTCAAAAGTATAATCGGGAATTACTTTTAGTCCGTTTCTAGCGCTTATGGGTGTTTGATATTGAGCAATAGTAACGACCTTAAAAATTTTATTCCCTGACTCAGCATTCTCCACTAGTGAAAACACCTCGAATGGCCCTGCAAAATCAAGCACTTCTACTTCATTGAATAATAGAATACCAACGGTACGTTTTGATTTCATAGTAGGTCCTAAGTAGATGAATAAAGAGTTATTGATGTATGGGCAGCGACCTCTACCTTACTTGAAAAGACAAGGTCTATTATATTTTTTTAATTAAGCAAATATAGTTGATAATGTCTGCTATAGTTAACTAAGAGCTGAGTTAATTCAGCTAAGCCATTACTACCAAGAATATCACTATCAAGAATATCACTATCAAGAATATCACTATCAAGGAGGATAGTAGCGTGTCATTGAACTGATACTATCTATAAGCAAGGAGCGCTTTATTTATGGAATTTGATTACATTATCGTTGGCGGCGGATCAGCAGGATGTGTACTGGCAGGCCGCTTGTCAGAAGATCCCAGTATCAATGTCTGTCTATTAGAATTTGGCAGTGACGGCAAAGACCTTGCAGTGCGCGTTCCTGCAGCCGTTATTATGATGATGCGTGACAAGCCGGTTAAAATAAATAACTGGTGCTTTAGTACGGTACCGCAAACTCACCTCAATAATCGTCTTGGCTATCAGCCCCGTGGGCAATGTCTGGGTGGATCGTCGGCTATTAATGCGATGATCTACACCCGAGGTAGTCACAAAGATTATGACCGCTGGGCTGATTTGGGTTGTGACGGTTGGGGGTATGATCAGTTACTCCCTTATTTCAAAAAATCAGAAAACAACGTTCACGGCGCAGATGAGCACCATGGCGATAGCGGACCTCTGCATGTCACTGAACTACTCAGTCCTCGTCCTATCTCTAGTGCCTTTGTTGATGCGTGCGTCGCCAATGGAATTGACCACAATACTGACTTTAATGGGGCCAAGCAAGACGGTGCCGGTCTGTATCAAGTCAGCCACTTTCATGGGGACAAGCAAGGGCAGCGATGTTCAGCGGCTGCCGCCTATCTGCACCCCTTTGAGGATCGCCCGAATCTTACTATTGTTACGGGCGCAATGGCATCACATGTCCTAATAGAAGATCAGCGGGCAACAGGCATGGTCTATCATAAGAGCGGCGAAGAATACACCATCAAAGCCCGTTCAGAAGTTATCTTGTGTGCAGGAACGTTTGGCTCACCAAAGATATTGATGCTATCAGGTATTGGCCCTAAAGATCATTTGCAAGAACACGGCATTGAGGTGGTCTATGACTCGCCCAATGTCGGTGAAAACTTGCAAGATCATCTCGATGTGGTCTTTGATTATGAGGTGAATACTAAGGATGTGTTTGGACTTGGCTTTGGTGCAGTGGGTAAATTGTTAAAGGCCTCGAGTCATTGGAGGAAAGACGGTACTGGGCTGTTGTCAACCAACTTTGCTGAGTCAGGTGCTTTTTTTAATGCTAAGAATGAGACACCAGAGGGTTGGCCAGATACCCAGCTACATTTTGTTATTTCTCGAGTGATTGATCACGGACGTTCACTGAAGTGGGGCTATGCAGTTTCTATCCATAGCTGTTACTTGCGACCTGAAAGTCGGGGTACAGTCAAACTGGCCTCTACAGACCCCAGTGCGGCACCACTAATAGATCCTAACTATTTGTCTCATCCAAAAGATGTCGACTATATGATGGCAGGTGCCGAACGCACCCGTGCGATTATGACGGAGGCACCGATGGCAAAATACATCACCGAAGACTACGCGGCGCCTTATATTGAAAAGGACGGTTTGTTAGGCTATATACGGAACAAATCGGATACTATCTATCATCCGGTAGGGACGTGCCGTATGGGTTCAGATGATCTGTCAGTTGTGGATGTCGATCTTAAGGTCAGAGGAATTGAAGGTTTGCGCGTAATCGATGCTTCGATTATGCCCACGCTAATCAGTGCCAATACCAATGGCCCAACCATCGCTATTGCCGAAAAGATGGCTGACCAGATTAAGGCTGAGTATGCGGCTATTGCTCGCCCGACGAAGGATGAACACGCTAACTCGATCAAGGTTGAAGAAGCTGCTTTTGCATAATGTCTTTTTATGAGAATGGCTTAATTTTCAAGATTTAGATTTAGAAAAAGCTTTCCAGTATCTCTATACAGAACTGGAGAGCCTTTTTAATTCAGTTTTTTATGTTTAGTACCGTCTCACTTTATATAGGCTAGTGAGATATAAGCCAGTCACTTTTGATAGCCCTAAATTACAGCTGACTTTAATGTCAAAGTTCTGACATTCGTAAAACTAAACAGACCGTTTGATATACTAATAAGTCGAGAGACAGTCTATATTTACATTAAGGAGGGGGTGTTAAGATGAGTTATGACGCGATAAATATAAAGGCTAAGTTTGGCTTGTTCAATGAGCAGTGGTCGCCTAAGGTTATTGCAGAAATGAATGACTATCAGTTTAAAGTGGTCAAAGTGCAAGGCGAATTTGTTTGGCACGAGCATAAAGCGACCGATGAAGTTTTATAGTACTCGAAGGCAGTCTTAGGATTGATTTTAGGGATGGTCATGTGAGTCTTGATGAAGGCGAGATGTATGTGGTTAAAAAAGGTATCGAGCACAAACCATTTGCCGAGAGTGAAGCTAAGATTCTAATTATCGAACCAAAAGGTGTGGTGAATACTGGTAACCAGGTAGGTGACAAGACAGCGGAAAATGATGTTTGGATTTGATTCAGTAAGCCAAAGTTATAGGGTTTAAGGAAAGAGCTATCAAGTTGTCATCTCTTTAATACTCTAGACGGGTATCGCTTATTCTAGAGTTAACGGTCCGAAATTTGGCGAATTTGCAGCAAGAACCAAGCCAGTGCTATTTTTTGTAGGGTTAGTTTTTATTATTGTCCTGAGTGTAATTAGTTTATATCAAGTAAAAAAGTGATTTCTAATACGTCAGATAAAGCGCAGAAAGTATGTGTAATTAAATAGAACATGATTAGAAATTAAGGTGTAGGCTAAAAGTTTCGCTCAGTTAGGATTAATCAATGAACTAGGCACACCAATCCAACCGTATGATTAAATGATAGAATTTATTAAAGGATAGAAAATGCAACTCGAAATTAACGTTATTGACGCTTTCACGGATATCGTTTTTAAAGGCAATTCAGCAGCCGTTATCATCACAGATAGCTGGTTAAGCAATGATTTAATGCAGTCGATTGCTATGGAAAACAACCTATCTGAGACCGCCTTTTTAGTAGCGAATAAGTCAGATTCGTTAGATAACAAGGACCAGTCAGATAAAATAGCTACTTATCATATTCGCTGGTTCTCGCCACTTACTGAGATTGATTTTTGTGGTCATGCAACCTTAGCCTCTGCCTTTGTTTTGTTTAAAAAGAACCCAAATTTAGCAACGATTAAATTTTTAGCGAAAGCCGTTGGGATATTGTCAGTTGTGCAAATGGACGATGGCAAAATACAAATGGATTTTCCCAATACTAAGCCCGAGAAAATTGAAGATATTCCTGACAGTTTATTAGCGGGTTTGTCCATTGCTCCTGTTGAGGTCTACCGTAATTCTCAGGCTTACTTTGTTGTCTATCATTCTGCATCTGACGTTTTATCTGTGGTGCGTAATAATGAGATGCTTAAGCAGCTTGCGCCGTTAGATGTGGTGGTTACTTGCCAGTCTGAGTTAGGTGAATATGATGGTTACGATTTTATCTCAAGGTACTTTTGGCCAGCAAATGGCGGCGATGAAGATCCAGTGACGGGCTCAATCCATACGGGTTTGGCGCCACTTTGGGCAGAGCGTTTGGGTAAAAGTGAATTGGTAGCGTATCAAGCTTCAAGTCGAGGCGGGGTACTTAACTGTGTCGTTGCAGGTGATAGAGTGCTGATTTCTGGTAACGCAATACAGTACCTCACTGGGTTTATTACTGTTTAGGAGTAAGTTGCTTTGCCTGAGTTAAAGACAGTTGGCCTTTTTATTCTCACTGCGCTAGCGGAAATTGTCGGCTGCTACTTACCTTATCTTTGGCTGCGAGAAGGTAAAACAATCTGGCTTTTGGTTCCAGGCGTGCTTAGTTTGGTGGCTTTTGTATGGCTACTGACACTGCATCCAACCGCTGTGGGTAGAGTTTATGCCGCCTATGGTGGGGTTTATGTCGCTATGGCAATTCTGTGGTTGTGGACTGTTAATGGCATTCGGCCAACCGTATGGGATATAGTGGGATCTGCGGTGGCGCTTTTAGGTATGGCTATTATTATGTTTGCGCCGCGTGGTACATAGCTTTACTGTCAAAAATAGCTAATAAAATATTGATGATAAAAGCCTACCAATCAAAGCGTTGGGTACGATTAGCGTGTTTAGGATTTTGATACTGAAAATAAACGGTGAGATTGTGATGTTGTAATAGATGATGAAGCTTATTATAAGATAACGGAACGTGCGGAGAGATCTAATATAACGAGGTAGGTAATGGCCACCTTAGTCAACTGTATTCAGTCGTATTTGGGTGGCCAGTCTTACTTAATGTTGTCCTAATATACTAGTGTTATCATCTTTCTTTGATTTTTTAGCCGCTTTCTTTTCTTTTGCGGTTAAAAGGGGCTTCTTTTTTACGTTCTTCTTACTGTCTTGACCTTTACTCATGATCACATTCCTTCTGAGGTAACCTATGAAACCTTTAAAGTCGGTTTGAGCCAACCTAAGGGCTTTTCTATGGTATTTTATTATAAGTGCTGTTTATTACTATGATACGCAGTTGCTGTGCCGCATCGTTAATATTTAGCAAAATCAGTATAGCCTTAAGGCTGATTAATAGCTAGCTACTGCCCGTTAAATAGACGACAGCGTTGATAAGCGCTTACTTACGGATACATGGTAGTTTGCTATAATAGGCAATGAGCCGACTATTAGGTTCGGCAAAAAATTATTGTTCTTACTATTAATTGCTATTTAGCAAGATCATGCTCACTACACGATAATGCTCACTATTTTGGTTGATTTATTATTATGCGTATCCGTAAACTTTTTAAATTTGAAAATGCTCATATCGTCCGCAACTGCAGCTCTGAGCGCTGCAAGCACTCCATTCATGGTCACAGCTATCAGATTGAGCTGATTCTTGAAGCAACCCGTTTAGACCACGGACAGATGGTCTATGATTTTGGCTTATTAAAGTCCTCGATTAAAGACATTATTGATAGCTTTGATCACGCGATTTGTTTTTGGAATCAAGACGATCCTGAATATGTCGCTGCTTGCAAAAAGTTCAGTGCGCGCTGGATTAGTTTGCCAGTATCTCCATCCGCTGAGCAATTTTCTCGAGTGATATTTTTCTGGGCGCAGCAAATATTACAGCAAACCCAAATGCAAAATGGTGAAGCTGATGTCGCTGTATATTCGGTGATTGCTCACGAAACGGCAACCGGTTACGCGCAGTGCTTTGCCGATGATGTGGCTAATGATCAAATGGGTAAACTAGAGCTTGATGCCTTTGAATTTAGCTCGCAAGTCAGTAGTGAATGGCATGATCCAGAGCTGTATGCCAAACTGATTCGCGGTGAGCGTTTTGTTAATCCATCGGTGACTATGCAAGTTTCTACAAATGATGTAGGTACAGCCTAATGTCTAAAACCGATGAAGCTAATATCAATAAACAGTCGCAAATTTTAATATTGCATTCAGAAAGCGATACTCAGCGTTTAGCAGAGCAGTTAGCCAATTTACTGTTATCAGGTAGTGTATGGTTGGCTGGTGATTTGGGTGCGGGTAAAACAACTCTAACCCGCTACTGGCTACAAGCTTTGGGTCACACGGGCGCGGTAAAAAGCCCAACCTATACTTTGGTAGAGCCTTATCATATTCAGCAAAGTAATGGGACGATTAAGCCCATCTATCATGCCGACTTATACCGCCTACAAGATCCGGAAGAGCTGTCATTTATTGGTTTTGATGAGTATTTGGATGAGCCGAATGCACTGATCATTATCGAATGGCCTAGCCGAGCTGATAGCTATCTGCCGCCACCAACCTTGTTTATTGATATGGTTCAAGCCGCTAACGAAACGCGTCAAGTCGAGCTACGTTTGTCAAAAGTAGGGCAGGCACAGGGTTTGGATTTATCAACCTTGAAGATTTAGTCTATTGTCAAAACCTAGTTTCTGATACATTGTTTTTTAGAGTTATTAGTATTCAAAATTATTGGTAGCTAAAAACTAGTGCTTCAAAATATAGCGCAATGCCCAAAAAATATATGACTTCCATAATGCCAGATAATAATAATTCTAATACCCGTATCACAAAACTATCACCGCTGTTGATCAATCAATTGGCAGCCGGTGAAGTAGTGACACGTCCGTCAGCTGTAGTCAAAGAGCTTTTGGAAAATGCGATTGATGCCGGTGCGACCAGTATTGAAGTGCGGATTACTCAAGGCGGCATGGGCATGATTGAGGTTGTGGATAACGGCGTTGGCATTCATCCTGATGACATGGTGATGGCGATTACTCGTCATGCGACCAGCAAAGTCGCTGATATTGCTAACTTGCATGGTATCAGCACATTGGGATTTCGTGGTGAGGCGCTTGCGGCAACGGCAGCGGTTGCGCGTTTGACGCTGACCAGTAGTCATGATGACAGTGGCATTGGCCGTCAGCTACAAGTGGCTGGCGTGTTGGCTGATACGCCAACACTGACGCCTGTTGTGCATACTCAAGGTACAACGATTACAGTAAAGGATTTATACTTTAACGTACCGGCGCGGCGCGGTAACCTGAAATCTATTGGTACTGAGTTTACTCATATTGAAACCATCGTTCGTGAGGTGGCATTGGCGCGCGCGGATGTGACACTAAGCCTTTATCATGATCAAAAAAAACGTTTAACGTTATCGGCAACTTCGATTGGCAGTCCAGTTGGCAACGCAGTCGACAGTAACGACAGCTATCTACCGTTATCGCGTCTTGAGCAAGCACTGGGGCTATCATTAACTGATAATGCGCTGGAAGTAATGGTAGATTTATCTAGCCTATCACACGACTCAAATGCTTCAGCTGGCTATTCTGACAAACAAGCCACTATCAGCGGTTGGTTATGGCCTGTGATTACTAATCAGACCAATCAAACCTCGCAACCATCGTCGCCAAAACTGCTGTATGTGAATGGACGTTTGGTTAAGGAAGCGCTTATTAGCAACCAACTACGCCAGCTTGCAAGTAGTGCCCAGCTTGATGGTATTGGGTATGCGCTGTATTTTGAGCTACCCAACCATTGGCTTAACGTTAATGTGCATCCGACTAAGCAGCGTATCAAAATCAGCCCATTAAATAACATCATGGCACATTTGAGTCATTTTATTGGTCTTAAACTTAAAAGTATTAATATCCCGAAATCGTTAACCCGCGCAACCTCTTCAAAGCAAGGGTCAGATGAAAATTATTTATTTAAAAATGAAGATTCACGCCAGCAAGTGCACGCGCCACAGTCTCAATATCAGCTATCAGATACCAATCAATCAACCAAAAAAAGATCGATAAAACTGTCAGATTTTAGTACTAATAATATATCGTCAGGCCAGCGAGTAGAAGCCGCCAACGCATCACCAAAGGTTACTATCAATACCAATAACAGCATCATCACTGATACGGCTACAGTAACATCTGTTGATCTTCCTTTACCGTATTGTTTGGATGTTATCAGTGATTTATCGAAGAGCCATCAAACTACTTCAGCTTCTATAATCGAGAGCGATAACCTATCACCCTTGCCATGGCTGTTGTTTTATAGCCAAGGTCAATGTTTACTTATTAATGAACAGAATTGGCAAGAAAGTTGGCTAGAGGCGTCTGAGGCTAAACCATATGCACCTGTTTTAGATGAAGAGCCATTTTCTAAACAAAAGCTATCTAAGCAAAAGGATAAGCCAGTTAGCGCTGCTATGATTAATCAGAAAATAAATAGCTATACCGCGCAAATATCGGTTCAACAATTAGCAGGATTTAAAGTCACCCTTGAACAAGCGCTGAGTAATAATGCTCATTCTATTATCAATACCGAGCAGCTACTCAAAGTCATGCTATCATCTGCGTTATCGTAAATTATCACCCTTATTATATAGTCGATTCAAAATAAGAGGGATACTTTTGTAGCAACGTGCTACTGGTATAAATTTTTCTGGCGTGCTGTTCGCAAGCGTGACAGAGGCTGCAAAAAATTCATTCCAGTAGCACTGTGTCTTTTTTAAATTGGATTAACTACAACTACCAGTACGATTATAAAAAGGCCAGTGTATGCAACCACTATCTGATAGCTTATCTCATACTTTGGCTGATAATAGTGTGGTGTGTTTGATGGCACCAACCGCTAGTGGCAAGACCGCCCTTGCTTATGAATTGTATGACACAGGGCGCTATGAGCTCATCTCGGTAGATTCGGCGCTGATATACCGAGATATGAATATCGGTACAGCCAAACCAACGTCTGCTGAGCTGCAACGTTATCCACATCATTTAGTGAATATCATTGATCCCATGCAGAGCTATAGTGTGGCCGAGTTTGTCACTGATGTTGCTGGTCTTATCGATGACTGCCATCAAAACGGTAAAATCCCGCTACTGGTGGGCGGTACTATGATGTATTACATGGCGCTACTTGATGGATTATCGCCTGTACCTGATAGTGACGATAGCGTGCGTGCACAGGTCGAACAATGGCGACAGGCTGAAGGTATCAGCGTCCTTTATGATTATCTGAGTAAGGTTGATACCATCACGCATCAGCGGCTAAAACCTAATGATACTCAGCGTATCACTCGAGCTGTTGAAGTGTACCTGCAAACGGAGATACCAATTAGTGACTGGCAGCGTAAGCCCAAACGAGCATTGGCTCATAATCCTAAACAGCAGTGGCATGCGCTAACAGTAATGCCAGACCGTGCATGGCTACACGACCGTATTGCGCAACGGCTTGATATAATGTGGCAAGAGGAGCTGGTCGCTGAGGTTATTGGTCTACTTGAGCGTTATCCACTCACGCCAAATATGCCCTCAATGCGCTGCGTTGGTTACCGTCAGGTATTAGAATATCTTGTGCATACCGATCATCCGATATTTGAGCAGCCGCATTTGAATAAGGCGTTGTTTTATGCCGCCTTTGAGCAATTTGATGAAACAAATGCTAGGCAAGGCCAGCAAAATAATACGCCAAAACAAACTGTACACCCACTGACGCCCAACAGTCAGACTGAGGCGCTTGCTTGTCATCAAATGCAGAATAAGGCATTATATGCTACAAGACAGCTGGCAAAACGTCAGTACACTTGGTTACGAAAATTGATCCAATTACCTAGTCTACTGTCAGAATCATCGATATTATCTGAGACATTTGACGATGTAAATAACACTGTAAATAGTAATATGAACAACAAGATAATGTTACAGTCCTTTACCACGATGACGCAGGCAAGAGACTACTTGTTTTAATAATTGTTTACACTAACGACTGTCTACGCTAATAACTATTTATGTTAACCACTGTTTGTAGTTGAAGATTTTAAAGGGCAAAAAATATCAGCGACAAATGCTTTTATGAACAGATAAGAAAAATGAATGACAATAAATTTCAAAGTGCAAGTCATATAGCTGTTATAATTTAAAATCGTTAAAATGCTAGTTTATCCGGATCAATTGCTGCCATTATCAATTAGCGTAGATTGATGATTGTTAATAAAAACTATTATAGAAACAAGTGGTTACTTAATTATTTACAATAACAGGGTATTCACGATAAAGTAGATTTACTTAAGAAGATTTAGTGCTTATTTAGATACGTTCCATTAATAAAACTTACTATTGTATCTGCCACCAACCATTATAATTAAACCAGCACTTAAAATAACGATTATTCAAATAATTATACATATAATTTAGGAGAGATTTCATGTCAAAAGGACAAACCCTACAAGATCCGTTCTTGAATTCGCTGCGAAAAGATCGCATTCCTGTGTCTATTTTTTTAGTTAATGGTATTAAATTACAAGGTCAAATTGAATCATTTGACCAATACGTGGTACTACTCAAAAACACGGTCAGCCAAATGGTATATAAACATGCCATATCAACCGTTGTGCCAGCGCGCAACCCTCGTGGTAGCAGCACAACGACAGCAACAGGCAGCAGCACGCCAGCCCAAAGTACAAGTGCAGCCGGGTATCAAGGTGGTGGTATGAGCGGCGGTTTTGAGCGTGGTACCGGTAATGCTGATAGCGCTAGTGGCGGCTTCGAAGAGCGTGGCTTTGCATCTAATCGCAGTGGCTTTAATCGTGGAGGTTTTAGCCAGGGTCAGGATCGTGGCTTTGAAGGCGGTAGCTTTGGTCAAAACCAAGATCGTGGCTTTGAGCGCGGCGGTTTTGGTCAAGATCGTGGCTTTGATGCCCCAACAGACGATACCAGCACTGAAGATAAACCTAAAGATGAGTCTAACGATAGCTAAATAATGAGAATTAAATAACGACAGACAAATAAAGATGTCTTTAACAAGCGCTTTATTTAAGCATCCATTATTAATGCATCATTTATTAAAGAAGGACCTGCTATTATAGTGGGTCTTTCTGATATGAGTAGCCGTATAATTAATGACTGCTGCTGCGCTGTTATAGATTTTGCGCTATATTATTAATATTTACTATAATATAGTAAAATATGTCATTGATTCATTACACGCATTGAGCCAACCCATGATTGACCGTCCATGTAAGCTAACTCACGACCAATTTATCAGTACGGCTATTGACGCTATCAATACTGAAAAGGCAGCGCTGGCATTATTGACTGAACAAATAGATGATCGATTTGCGCAGGCCTGCGATATTATTTTGGCTTGTCAAGGTCGAGTCGTGGTGACAGGCATGGGTAAATCTGGGTTGATTGGCCGCAAGATAGCCGCCACCTTTGCTTCTACCGGGACGCCTTCTTTTTTTATGCATCCGGGTGAGGCAGGGCATGGCGATTTGGGGATGCTGGTAAAAGGCGATGTACTGCTTGCCATTTCAAACTCTGGTGAATCGGATGAAATTAAGATGCTGTTGCCAGTGGTTAAACGCTTGAGTATTCCGCTGATTAGTATCAGTCGTGATCAGCGCGGCATGCTACCTCGGGCGGCTGACATTGTGCTGACACTGGGTAAGTCGCAGGAAGCGTGTCCACTAAATCTAGCTCCCACCTCAAGTACTACTGCTACCTTGGCATTAGGAGACGCGCTGGCAGTTGCGTTAGTACATGCCCGTGACTTCACCTCAGAGGACTTTGCATTATCGCATCCTGCGGGTGCACTTGGGCGTCAGCTATTGACGCGAGTTGAAGATCTAATGCATACCACTGCAGAGAATTTGCCATTAATCAATCAGCAAGCCCCATTACGAGAAGCTTTGTTTATCATGTCCGCTGGACGTTTGGGTATGACGGTTGTGACCGATGAGGCAGAAAGGGTCATTGGTGTATTTACTGATGGTGACTTACGCCGAGGCCTTGAGAAGGGGATTGACCTTCAAACGCCGATGGGTGAGGTAATGGTTACTAATCCACGTCAAGTCAGTAAAACCATGCGTGCCTCTGATGCTCTAAGCGTAATGAACGAAAATGCTATCAGTCAGTTATTGGTCATCGATGAGCAGGGACGCTTAGAAGCTATTATTACTGTGCACGATTTACTAAAAGCAGGTGTAAAATAGATAAATAGCGTCAGTCCCAACTCATAATCAATAATGCCTAAAAAACAGCCTTTAATAAGAGATATATTATGCAAGACTTAATAAAAAAAGCGGGCCAAGTAAAGCTGCTGGTTATGGATGTCGATGGTATTTTATCAAACGGTCAGATTATCTATGATGCTAACGGGGTAGAAACCAAAGCGTTTTCGGTACAAGATGGTGTGGGTGTGAAATCATTGGCACGTTATGGTATTTTAACGGCTATTATTACCGGTCGTAGCAGTCCTATGGTTAATAAGCGTGCTGCTGAGATAGGTGTAGATTATGTGGTACAAGGTCGTGATGATAAGCTAATCGCTTTAAATGAGTTGCTCTCAACCCTTGACCTCACTGCCGCTGATTGTGCTTATATGGGTGATGACTTACCTGATATTAAAGCGATGCAAAGTGTAGGCTTTGCTGCTACTGTGCCTAACGCGCATTCAGAGGTTATTAATCGCAGCGACATGGTCACCACCCGCGCAGGCGGCACTGGTGCAGTACGTGAAGTATGTGATTTAATCCTAAAAGGTCATGGCCATTATCAAGACTTCATTGCGCATTATACGCTTGATGATGCGCAGACAAAGACCCTTAGCAGTACTCAGGCTAACACACAGGATAACTTGTCGTGAATACCCGTGTTTTAATCGTCTTAGCGTTAATTATTGCTGGTATCGCCGGCTGGTTTTTTCAGCAGCAAGGAGAGATATCGCCGCCGGTCAATACAGAAGCTTCAGATGTTGATTATGAGGCCACAGATATCAAGGCGGTACAGACTAACGAGCAAGGTGAAACCGAGTACGAGCTTAACGCTGAATCATTAACTCATAATCCGGTAACCAATCAGGATGAGATGTCGGGTATTACCATGAACTGGAAGCCTTCAGATGAACAGCGCTACCTAATTCAAGCAGGCAGTGCTGCCATCAATCAGCAGACTGGTGAGTTACGTTTGTCAGATGGTTTTACCCTAGTTAGTGAAGATAAGGCTGACAAAAAATCAGACATTGAGCCCATTAAAGTGATTGGTCAAACACTCAAAGGTAATACCAAATCTCGGCAGGTTTATAGTGATGCGCCCGTCAAGGTCGAACAGGGTATGAACCGGTTTGAGGCTTCCAGCATGAAAGCAAATCTTGAAACGGGCGAATATGAATTTGGGAAGGTGGCAGTCACTTTTACCCCAGCTGACCGTCAGGATAAAGCACTGTTTTGATGGCTACAATGTCAATGATATCCCTGATGTTCCTGATGCCTATAAAGAATACTTATAAAGAATGCCGGTGTAATAGACAAAATTCATGCTAAAAAGTAGACGATAGCGGCTAATGGACATAATTCATGCTGGCGGCGCTACTTTGACAATAAAAAGTCTTTAATAAACCGTAGCTTACGTTGTTCGTTTAGACCATGATGACTGTGTAATTGTCGCTTTAACTCACTGAACAAACCTTCAAGAGCATTGGTTGTATTTGGCATATTTAAATGCTCGTATTCTCTATAGGTAAACAACCAGTCACTATTGGTTCGCAAGCTTCGATAAGCACTTCTAAGGCGTCTGTGAGTGTACCAAGTTTTACCGGTTTCAACGTTGATACTCCGCTCATTAAGATAGGCTTCATGAGTGATATACCAGCTGTCTAAGCGCTCTGTGAACCCTGACTTATCATGCTGTGTTACTGTTAAGGACAATCGTCTAAGCTCAATGCTTGCGATCGTTTTAGGACGACGAGTTAGATAACGAGTGACTATCTGTAATTGATGAAACTGGCACATCTGGCAAGGTATGTTGGGAAATAGCTTGTTTAATCCTCGTCTACCATCGCAGGTGATGCTTTGTATATCAACGCCTAACGACTTTATATGGTCAATGCCTTGCTTGTAGGCAGTGTTGGTCTCATGGCTGACTATTTTGTAATGTAAGACCGCTTTAGTACTGTTGTCGATAAATACCATGAGACCAAATTGTCTGCCAAAGTAAGTAGTATCCATGACAATATTGGCCTGATGGGGCAGCTGAATCTTGTATTGGATTTTAACGTTATCCAACCGCCTTTGAATGGTCTTAATACTGCATTGATGTTTGTCAGCCAGTTGTTTGTAAGTTTGTTTGCCTTGCGTGTATTCTTGCCAAAGCAGGGGATTATTTAGTCTTTTACCCCCTAAAAACTGCCGTTTACAGGCTAAGCATTGGTACTGCTGTTTGCCTAGTTTGTGGCCGTTCTTCTTGGTGTGTTTTTCACCACAAAAAGGGCAGTTTTTTGATTCATGGCTTTGTTTCCTTGCAAATACAGACAGTATATAGCTTTAACCTATACGACAGCATGAATTTTGTCCATTACACCAGAATGCCTATAAAGACAGATATTACGCTTTAATTTAAAGCTAGGCTTGAAGATAGCCAAGAGCATGAAGCTTGCAGACCCTATTACTAATTATAAAACGAGTAACTTCTTATGAAATTTAACTTTTTGCCTGCTTTGCGCTCACTATCTAACCGATCCATTCAAATACCGCATGGTTTACGTGCGCTGCCGATGGTAATGCTATTAGCCCTACCATTGTATAGTCATGCGCTGCCCTCAGATGCCAATCAGCAGATCAAACTGTTAGCAGATAAAGCGACTTATAGTGAAAGTACCGGTATTACTAGCTATTCTGGTACTGTGGTCATTACCCAAGGTACGTTCAAGATGACTGCTGATAATATTACGGTGAATTTATCACAGGGTCGCAGCATTAACTCAGCGGTAGCGACTGGACGTCCAGCAACCATGCAACAGGTCGTCACTCAAGAGAAAGGACTGGCTAAAGGGCAAGCCAATAAAATTGATTATAATGCGGTGACGGGAATCGTTACTTTAACCGGCAATGCCAAACTGGTTCAAAATAGTGCGAGTTTTGCGGGTAATGTCATTCGCTATAGCCTAAAAGCAGGCGATGTAGAAGCCACTGCTGGCGGCAATCAGCGCGTTGAGCTGGTATTCCCACCCAGTAATAGTAACAGTCAAAGCAGCATTCGTTAGGCAATGAACATGAATATATGGGTATGCATCAGTGCTTAAATTTTGTAATAGCATGGGTAAGTTATGAGTGATAATAAAAATATTGACCATTTAGCATCAACCAACAGTAATGCTGCCCCAATCGCGCGTTTAACGATGCAAAATTTAGGTAAGCGCTATGGCAAACGCTGGGTCGTTAAGGATGTCTCATTCTCCGTTGAGCAAGGACAAGTCGTTGGGCTATTAGGTCCTAACGGTGCGGGCAAGACGACCAGCTTTTATATGGTGGTAGGTCTGGTCAACATGGATAAAGGCCGTGTTACCTTAGGTAAAATGGATCTATCCAAATATGCTATGCATGAGCGTGCGCGTGCTGGTATTGGCTATTTGCCACAAGAAGCCTCTATATTTCGCAAGTTGTCTATTGAAGACAATATTTTGGCGATTTTACAAACGCGTGCAGAACTGAGCGCCGCTGAGCAACGTCAAGAGCTTGAAAAATTAATTGGTGAGTTCCATTTAGAGCATGTCCGTAATTCACTAGGTATGAGCGTCTCAGGTGGAGAGCGCCGCCGTTGTGAGATTGCGCGTGCCTTGGCAGCTGACCCTAAGTTTATTCTATTAGATGAGCCCTTTGCTGGGGTTGACCCTATCTCTGTTAATGATATTAAAGACGTGATTTTGACTTTAAAAAATCGTGGCATTGGCGTACTAATTACGGATCATAATGTCCGCGATACGCTAGCTATTTGCGAAAAAGCTTATATTGTTTCAGAAGGCTCTATTATTGCTGAGGGCACATCGGAAGAGGTGTTAGGCAATGATTTGGTAAAAAGCGTTTATTTAGGTAAAGATTTTCAGGTGTAAGCTGTCGAGTTGATACCTAGCTTTGTTTTTCTACATTTATTGAAACCAGTCTTGCCCAACGTGTTTTTATGCTCAACATAACTAGCCTTCTTCACTATAGTTGTTTACCTTAAACAGTAATAACAACTGTCCTTACTATCAATTGTTGGCCTCCCATAAACGGTTGTTTTCTCTTAAGCCGTTGTCTTTTTATAAACAGCTACCTGTACAAGCGTAGCGATATTCTATTACTCATTTTTAATGGTTACCCTCAATAAGGCTCATATACTATGGCAAAAAATAAAAGTAGCTATGTCTGCCAGCACTGCGGTGCTCATTTTGGTAAGTGGGCAGGGCAGTGTTCTGATTGTGGCGAATGGAACCGTTTAGTTGAAGCGCCCAATGTCAGCATGCCGCATCATAATAAAAACACCGCTAAGCCCAATGCCGGTCGTGCAGCTCCTCGAAATGCAGGTGGTAGCGCAGCACCTGCGGGGAACTATTCTGGTACACACAGTGCGGTCATGCCGCTCAATGCGGTCAGTGTATCTTTAGATGCGCGTATGCCAACAGGAATCAGTGAATTTGATCGAGTACTGGGTGGTGGATTAGTCGCCGGTTCTGTTGTACTGATAGGCGGTGATCCGGGTATTGGCAAGTCAACTATTTTGCTACAAACAGCCACTAATATGGCGCGTGCTGATTCATTGGCAGGTAGTGCGCTTTATGTGACTGGTGAGGAGTCACTTGCGCAGGTGGCGATGCGTGCTAGGCGTTTAGATCTGCCAGCAGATCGATTGCGGGTATTGGCTGAAACCAACGTAGAAACCATTTGTGCGGCATTAACCCAAGAGCAGCCTGCGATTGCTATTATCGATTCCATTCAAACTATCTATACGGATGCGATTAATTCCGCGCCAGGTGGTGTCAGTCAAATTCGTGAATCTGCTGCGATTCTGACCCGTTATGCCAAGCAAACGGGCACCGCGCTATTTTTGGTTGGGCATGTCACCAAGGAAGGGACGCTAGCAGGGCCACGAGTGCTTGAGCATATGGTGGATACCGTACTGTACTTTGAAGGTCAGTCTGATTCACGCTTTCGTATGATTCGCGCGGTCAAAAATCGCTTTGGTGCGGTTAATGAGCTGGGTATTTTTGGTATGACCGATATGGGGCTCAAAGAAGTAGCCAATCCATCAGCTATATTTTTAAGTCGCTATGATAAACCCGTTGCTGGTTCCGTAGTGATGGTTAGCCGTGAAGGTACGCGTCCACTATTAGTCGAGGTACAGGCCTTAGTTGACGACTCACAAGGACAGCCAAGACGTATGGCGTTAGGTCTTGATTTTCAGCGGTTATCGATGTTGCTGGCAGTTATGCACCGTCACGGTGGTATCCATACTAGTGGACAAGATGTCTATGTGAATGTCGTCGGTGGGGTAAAAGTAATTGAAACCGGCTCTGATCTGGCCGTATTATTGGCTTGTGCTTCCAGTATTAAAGAAAAACCACTACCGTCTTCATTAGCAGTCTTTGGTGAAGTGGGTTTATCCGGTGAAATTCGACCTGTCCCCAACGGACAAGAGCGACTAAAAGAAGCCATGAAGCATGGGTTCAAGCACGCTATCATTCCTAAGTCTAATGCGCCTGCCGCTAATGCTCCGCAGTTTAAAGGTATTAATGTGATTGCCGTAGAACGACTTGATGATGCTATCGAACGTGCGTTTGAATTATAGAGGATGGACTTCCACATTTGAATAATTATTGACAATCAGATCATCTAAATCTAAAACAAAGTGATCTACAGTTAAAAGATCAGGAATCAAACATAAAAAAAGCGCCTAGCTAATAAGTTAGGCGCTTTTTATTTCAGATCTGTGTAGACAGTTAATTCTTTAAAACTAGGGTCCTGAAACGCGTTCAATTGAGACGTTACCAACACCTTTGGCAGTCATACCTAATTGCTTGGCAGCACCATAAGATAAATCCATCACACGGTTACCTGAGAATGGGCCACGGTCATTAACCTTGACAACCACACTTTTACCATTTGTTTTGTTGGTCACTTTGACATAACAGTTTAATGGTAATGAACGGTGAGCCGCGGTTAAGGCGTTCATATCGAAGGTATCACCGCTGGCCGTTTTGCGACCATGAAACTTACGACCATACCAAGAGGCTAAGCCCGTTTGCTTAAATTTTCTTACCGAATTAGACGCTACTGCAGTGAGACGTTCTAATACGTCTTCGTCATTGGTTAATTGCGTAGTATCTTTGGCTAACAATGAACTGTTAAGCGCTAATGATGTTGGTTGACGGGCAGACTTAACCAAACTTGACGCACTGTCATGCTGTCGGGTAAGCTCGCCAAGTACGCGATCTATATGGGAGGCGTTATCTTGAGACAACGTTGCAAGGGTGGTTTTTGTTTCTACCGCATTTGCATTAGAGGCTACTGCAGAACCAGTAAATAAACATACTGACATTGCAAGTAAACCAGATAAACGCTTATTCATAAATACCTCTATAGCTTATACATTAAAACCTAATTCTAAGAATCTTAGGTTGAGCGTGGCAATATCAGATTAATCTAACGATGCCGCATACTCTAAAGCGTCTGACTCAATCCATTATGGTTTATAAAGATTAGTAGTGAGTACTGGCTTTTATAGATTTTAAAGTATGGTAAGTTTTTTATTTGGTTATCATAGGTTTGCAAACGGTAATAAGTACCAGCGAACGCTCATGACATGCTTAATGATAATTAACAATATTAATAAAATTCGTATTATCAGCACTAGAAAATATTAATACTGGTAACACGCTATGTTTATCTAATAGACAAGCTGTTTTAAATTGCTAAATTAATGAAGGATTTAGACAGTGTTGCGTATAATTACTGTCAGTAAACCGTTAATTAAGTAGTGTATTTGAAAGCTTAAAATCTATCAGTTGCTAACTATACGGATAAGCTATAACCAAAATATAATTAAATGCTAACTTTCTTAGTGGCTATGTACGGATTATGTATCAAAGTACAGTTAAACGAGAATAACGCAAATGTTTGTAAAAAACAAGTATTAATATATTCCCAGTATGGCTTAACAATAAGGACGCTATTAAGATGATAAAGCGTAACTATTAGATGGATTAGCGTAACAACAACAAAGACTTAGGAGGATAGTAACCTTGATAGTACTATGATTTTTTAAAAGATTGTTTAAACAAGGTACAAACAAGCAATAATAATAAAATATTAAATTGGCTTAAATAATCTTATTTTGAGCTTTAGAATTCTTATTAATCCGCATTCATATATTAATATTTTGCTTACATAATTCGATTAACTCACTGATTTGAATGTTTTTGTTTGATATATTTTGGTTTTGATTTCAAGCGCAAAAGCCATTTCAGGCTCAGAGATAAAGTCATGTTAAAGCTATCTTAAATTGTCTTAAGTCTTAAAACGGCTATTTATAGTTGATAAAAAATCAAATAGATATAGTCAATGATAAATAAAAGCGACACATAGACAAATGCGTGCAGCTGGCAAAAATTTATCTTAGCCATACTGTATCCGTTTTAAAATGAACTGACTATATTCCTTACTATTCCTTGTTGGCCTCGTTCATTGATTATCGAATCAGAAGTGATAAATTATGGTCTATGGGTATGAATTGACATCAGCAAGCCAAATCCAGCCATCAAAGTCACGACCGCGGTGCCGCCATAACTAATAAACGGCAGAGGGACACCAACGACCGGCAGGATACCGCCGACCATGCCAACATTCACAAACACATAAACAAAGAATGACATAGCTATAGCCCCTGCTAGTAAACGGCTGTAAGTATCAGGGTGAGTGAAGGCAATATATAATGCACGCGATAATAGGCAAGCATAAACGAACATCAGTAGCATGACACCAAATAGACCGAACTCTTCAGAGAAGGCCGCGATAATAAAGTCAGTATGTCCTTCAGGCAAAAAGTGTAGATGTGATTGCGTACCCTCTAGATAACCTTTACCAGTAAGACCGCCTGAACCAATAGCGGTTTTGGACTGAATAATATTCCAGCCAGCACCTTGGATATCAGCTTCTGGGTTGAACAACGTCAGTACCCGTGTGCGCTGATAATCATGTAATAGGAAATTCCAAGCAAAGGCTACTAAGGGTATCGATAGCGCTAGCGCACCTGAGATCATCCGCCATGACAGCCCCGCTAAGAACAACACAAAAATACCACTTGCTGCCACTAGCAGTGAGGTACCAAGATCAGGCTCTTTAGCAATTAGCAACACAGGAATAACGATAAGACCTAACGTTATTACGACACTTGATAGCGACGGCGGTAGATCGCGCTTGGATAAAAACCACGCACACATCATTGGCATACCAAGCTTCATAAACTCCGAGGGTTGCACACTGCCAAATCCTGGCAAATTAATCCAGCGCTGCGCGCCCATCCGTACCTCGCCAATAATGTCGACCAGTACCAACAGTACCAATCCTAAAACATAAAATACGGGGGTAAAGGTGCGATAAATACTGGGCGGTACTTGCGCCATAGCAAACATGACTGTAAACGCGACACCGTAACTGACTATCTGGCGGATGACCATACTGCTATCTTGAGACGAAGCACTGTATAAAATCGTCAAGCCAATACAGCAAATGGTTAGTAAGAGTAGGGTCAACCAAGGATCAATATGAATGCGCTGCCATAGCGTCGGTTCATGACGTTGACTAAAATGATGGCTCTGGCGTGAAAATCGATACTGCGGGTTAGAAGGCATAGGCAAAATAGGGCTGAAGAATGGTGTTAAAGAAAGGGTAGTGTTAAGAAAAAAACCAGCTATAAATCAGTGGCACTAACACGTTAATTTCAATAAATCATAACGAACAAAGTAACGTGATGGTAAGAAAGTAACATAAATATGAAAATAATAAGGATAAGTGTTACTAACAAACGTGTTGTGGCTTATTGAAGGCGATAGTTTAGCCTGCTTGTTCAAAATTTGATAGTATCGATAAAATGTTTTTAGTGATAGTGACACGCAATGATAAATGTAAAAAACTTTGTCCTTAGGCATAGTCGTAACTCTGTTTATAAGACTGACAGTAATCCGCCAGAACCAGCATCGGTATCACCTTTGAACCCCCCTATTTCTGCTGCCATGAAGCTTGTCATTACATTACTTGTTTTTGCGAGTAGTGCCAGTAGCGTCAGCGTTCATGCGGCTATCATAAGTGACAATAGCGAGCGCCGTATCGAAGTGCGTCATGGCAGTAGCAGCAGTAATAACAGTGGCAGCAGTAATGCTCATATCACGCCTTCAACTGCTTCAGCAAATCATAGCGCTGGCGTTACTATTCTAAATGGCGATAGTATGCAAGGACTAATCCAACAAAAACAGCGTGAGTTTAAGTTCGACGCCAAGCTATCGATAGAAGAAAGTCAGCGCGTTAATACTAATAGGCGCACGCCAAGTTATAACAGCACTTACAGCACTAGCAACAATACCTACAACCATTCTGCCAGCATCGACTTCAATACATGGCTTAATAGCAATAGCTACCGCAGCCAACAAGTCGCCAGTTATCAACGTTATCTCAGCTCACAGGTGGGCGCTCAAAATGTGCCGCCACTCTCTCAGCTGCTCACTACTGCCCGTAGCTGGGACAAATGCGGCTATGAGCCTTATCAGTTGCCACCGCAAGAGCTGTGGTCAAATGTCGTGTCTACATTACGGCTATACAGTGAGTTAAAAAACCAAGGGATCCTACCAGCAAGTAGCGAGATTCGTTCAGTATATCGCAGTCCGGGACTCAATGACTGTGCGGGCGGGGCCAATGAGAGTAAACACATGACCGCAGGCGCTATAGATATCTGGGTGCCCGAATACGAAGCTAACTTATGGCAACTCAGTAATATGCAAGATAGTCTCTGTCAGTTTTGGCAATACCAAGGCGAGTCTCACAACTTTGGGCTTGGGCTCTATTCAACCGGTGCGATTCACTTAGATACAGACGGTTATCGCAAATGGGGTTTTAATCACACCAGTAGCAGCTCTGCTTGTCACTACTAACCCACACTAATATCCATGAAAATAAATCAAGAAATCCTATTAAAATAAGTCATAAAATTGACCTAAGAGTACTAAAAAGAGGTTTGGTAGGCGGATCAAAGAAGTACGGTTTACGATAAGGGATAGTCGCAAATAAGGATGAATAGACTTATAGCAACCTGCTAATGGTATAAATTTTTCTAGCGTGCTGTTCGCAAGCGTGACAGAGGCTGCAAAAAATTCATCCCAGTAGCACTGTACCGTTTCCAAATTGGATTAAATCTATCTTAGAGAATAGCCGCCTATCTATGCAAGCTGCTACTTATATGACTACTGTCTTTATATGATTACTGCTTTTTTAAAAGATTATTTATTAGCTCTCTTTTCCCAAGGATCATCTTGTCCAACCGTCACAATCAAAAACTTATCTGGCTCAAGGGTATCGCGCATGGTCTGGTTTACTTCTGATAACTGTACTTGGTCAATACGGCTGACATAATCGATCAAATAACTATCTGGCAATTGATAAAAATTCATCATTCCCAATAAACCATTAATCCCGGCATTACTCGCAAAACTCATCGGAAAGCTATTTTTTAGATTGTCTGTCGTTAGGCGCATCTCAGTGCTAGTGATGCCATTATCCAAAGTGTCATTAATCACCTCCAAACTCGCGTCAATCGCCGCCCGTGCTTTATCATTTCGTGTTGAAAAGCCAATTTGGTAAGGGCCGCGAGCCAGCATTGGACTCATGGAGCCTGAAATACCGTAGGTATAACCCAGATTTTGGCGAATTTCGGTCATTAGGCGGGCGTTAAAATCACCACCTGCCAATACATCATTACCAACGGCAAAGTTAGTTTGTTGTTGCTGCGCCTTAGGGTCAGTGGCACGCTTGCTACCCAATTGTCCCATCAATACTGTGGTTTGAGAACTGGGAAACGGAATATGGATATGCTGTGATTTATCGAGTGGCTTAGGCTCGGGCAAAACAGCTGCCGCCTTTCCCATAGACAAATTAACAGTAATATCTTCAGCAAGTTTTTTAGCTTGAATTAAAGTTAAATTGCCAGTCATTGCAAGAGAGGCGTTAGCAGCCACTAAATAGCGATTTTGAAAATCAATTAGATCTTTTCGTTCAATACTGGGCACACTTTCAAGCGTACCGGAAGAAGGGTGAGCGTAGGGGTGTTTGCCATATAATGCTTGGTTAAAGGCAAGGCTAGCGAGGCTGCCGGGGTCCTGTTTTTGCTGCTGCAATCCAACCAACAAACGCGCTTTATTACGCGCGAGAATTTGCTGATCAAAGGTCGGCTTAGTCAGCATTTGAGTCATCAAGTCAATAGCCGGCAGTAGATGTTCATCATCGGATAGGCTGCGTAGTGAAACGATAAACATATCTTTATAAGCGCTGCTGTTTAGATTGATACCCAAAGTCTCAACTGCGCGAGTAAATTCATTTTCGTTTAAGCTTTGTGACCCTTGAGTGAGCATGGTAGCAGTCATATTGGCAATACCAAAGCCTTCTGAGCGTATATTACCATCACGGGCGCTACCGGCATTGAAGCGTAAATCTATATCGACAATAGGTAATGCTGCCGCGCGTACAAAAGACACTGGAACGCCCGCTGTGGTTTCAAAATGGTCAACATTCGGCACGGTCACTTGTAAGGGTTTAACGGTATCAAGGCTACTCAGTTTCGACAACGCTGTAATGGGTGCATTGGCATCGACGGCAGCTGTGGGCGCACGATTATCTGTCATAGCCGTATCTGCGTAAGCGGGAACAGTCAACGTTGCCAACCCTATAGCTATACCCATACTCATATAGGACAGCTGCTTAGGTTTAGAAACTGTTGACCGTGTTGAGTTTGGTATGTGGGCTAGAGCTGTTTTCTTTGTCGTGAATTTAGAAGTCTTATGAATCATAACTGTCTTCTTATTAAAAAAGCGACTGGGCGCTAAATAGGTAACTAGTAATCAAGTATGAAGTGTAAAAAAGCAGGTGATTCTCTTAGTTATTCGACTCTACTTTGTCAGTTTTTATCTTGTCAGTTACTGTTTCATCTTTAGGCGGTACAATATGCATAACGGTCAGATTTTCTTTTACTAGATATTTTTTGCTAGCGGCTTTGATATCAGCAATTGTTACCTTATCAAGCTTAGCAGGTAAAGAGGCAAGGAGTCGGTCATCAAGCCCGATAGATTGCAGTGAACCAATCATCTGTGCTTGCCCTTCCATACTGTCTTGAGCATAAATAAGTCCGGTGACAGTATTGGTCTTCGCGCGGCTGATTTCATCGGCTTGAATAGGGTCGGTGGCAAGCTTATTAATTTCAGTCATGATAGCCTGCTGCGCTTGTTCTAAGCTCACGCCTTCACGTGGGGTCGCTTGAATCAAAAACAGTCCATCACCACGATCCAGTAAGTCATAGGAGGTGCCAACGGTAGCCAATAGCCCTTGCTCACGTATTAATCTACTCTCTAGGCGTGCAGACAGACCACCATCTAACACGTCTTGCGCAAGCGATAAGGCGTAGGCTTGTTTTTCATCCTTTGCGCCAGCGGTCAGTAAACTGGGCACGTTATAACCCATCAATAAGACCGGAACTTTTACCGCTTGCTCAGAGCTGACTTGCTTATAACCGCGGAATCCTTGTTGGCTAACAGCTGGACGCTTAGGAAGTTTACTGGTAGGTAAGTCGCCAAAGTAGCGTTTGACTCGCGTTAAAACCTCTTGTGGCTCAACATCACCCACAATGACCAAAGTCGCATTGTTAGGGGCATACCAGGTCTTATACCAGTCTTTTAATTCTGCCAGTTTAATTGATTCAAGCTCTACCATTGGTCCGATAACGGACTCGCCTTTGGGGCTGTTGGGTAAGGCTAGCAGGCGAAAAGATTCATAAGCCTTAGCAAGCGGATTATCATCGGTACGTTGGCGACGCTCTTCCATAACGACTTGATGCTCTTTCGCAAACTTTTTCGCATCAAAGAGTAAATTGGTCATACGGTCCGCTTCTAGCTCTAGTGCTAATGGCAGACGATTGGCCGGAAAGAGCTCGTAATAGCCGGTATAATCATAACTGGTAAAGGCATTATTTATCCCGCCAAATTTGGCAATCAAGCGCTCATAGTCATCGCTTGATACGTCAGCCGTCCCTTTAAACATCATATGTTCAAGTAAGTGCGAGAGTCCGCCTTTATCTAGGGGCTCATCCGCCGAACCTACTCGATACCAAATCTGAGTCATCACGACGGGTGCGCGATGGTCTTCCTTCACGATAATTTTGAGACCATTCTCCAACTGATATTCATGCCGCCCTGACATATCTATAGCTAAGGCTGAGTTATTGGTCGAATTTGATGCTGGCGTGACTGGTGTCAAATCAGATTGTGCTGTTTGTTTAAGGGTATTGGTTTGACAGGCCGTGAGGGTAGCGGTTGATGCTAAAGATAAAGCCAAAGTGCAAACGATGTGCAGGGTTCTAGATGATGACATGGTAGGTTCTACTTATAATAATGACGACCGAATAATGATGACTGAACACAGTAACTTTAAAATACAGCAACTTTAAAATATAGCAACAAGCTGTACTATAAAGAATTCTTTATATCAGAAATCAAAATGGCCGTTGGTTCAAGTGCTTGAAGGGTGCTACAACCTACCACCGAAAAAGATAAAGCAGCAATAATAAGTGCAAAGGTTGTTTTAGTAGCTTTTCTATTTTTGACATCGTTCAATTGATATTTGCTCTTCAATAAACGTCTGCGTTTTGATAAGCGTGAATGTATTGAAGATGACATGATAAGGTCTACCTATATAAAACGATGATCGAATGTACTCATGCTAAATCTTACAATAACTAAGTCTGGCAATAACTTGCAATAAGAAGTATCACAAAGACTTATGAGCACCGACAATGACACTAGCAGTTGGTTTAAACTCATGAGTGGTACTACAGCCTGTAGCCGATAGGGTCACTGTAGCTACTAAAAGAATCAGGCTTATGCTGACAAGTTTTTTGTTATAGATAGATATTGATAACATAAACAGTTCCTAATAAAAAAGTACTAAATAATGTCTGGGTAAGAGTAGGTGAATTTTAGAGTAATAAAGCTCAGATTTTTGTGTCCAAACCTTAAGCTAAGCTATCTTAGTAAGTTTGTATCGTATGGCAATACTCTATCATTGTGTTGAATGAGCTTAGTCTGAATTATGCTAAACTATGACAAAAATCATCTCTCATTCGGATGGTGTGTATCTGAATAAATAAAAAATGACTTTATAGTAAACAGATTACTGACGTTGATAACTTTTAGGGCAAGCTTATGAATAATCCAAACAATAACAATCGCGTGGTCATTAACCTTGATGGCAGTCTTGATGATTTAGATGACGATGATATTACCTTACCCAGCATGCCAGCGCAATCTGTGCCCATTATTGACGAGCCTGATTCTCAATCTGAACCTGAAACGTTGAGCGATAAAAGTGCTGAAGAAAAGCAACAAAACAACCATGCCGTAAATACAGAAGTATCAAGCGCGAGTGCGGCAGAAAATATAGCCTTGGGTGCGCCGATTGTATCACCTGAAGTCAAAAATGAGACCGAAAGCACACCGCCTAGCGACAGTCCAGCGTCGAGCCAGCCAAAAAATGAGACCACGAAACCAGCTATACCAATAATGCCTCTACAAGCGCAATTAGGCGATAGTGCAAATGTGAGTTCTAAAAGTAGCAGCGCCGAGCCATCTAAAGTAGAGCCAGAACAACAAGTTGAACCGCAAGATAATCAACAAGAAAATGAGCCACAAGGCCGCCAAAAAGGCAGCTGGTTTAACCGTATGAAGTCAGGTTTGACCAAGTCACGTAAGAATTTGGCTGAAGGTATGGTGAGTATCCTTATCGGCGGTAAAGAAATTGACGATGAGCTGTTAGAAGAGGTCGAAGATCAGTTATTGGTTGCTGATATTGGCGTAAATGCGACCAATCGTATTATCAAAAGTTTGACTGAACAGACCACGCGTGGCGATTTAATCTATGCGCATTCTTTATATAAAGCATTACAAACGGAACTGGTCGATATCCTAACGCCGAAAGTCGCACCACTTGTCATTGATACTAGCAAAAAACCTTTCGTCATTTTAGTAGTTGGGGTTAATGGCGTAGGGAAAACCACGACTATCGGTAAGCTTGCTAAGCGCTTACAAGGTGAGGGTAAATCTGTGATGCTGGCCGCCGGTGATACTTTCCGCGCTGCTGCTACTGAGCAGTTACAAATTTGGGGTGATCGTAATGATATCCCGGTTGTCGCGCAAGGTCACGGCTCCGATAGTGCCTCAGTTATTTTTGATGCCATGCAATCTGCCAAAGCTAAAAATATTGATGTGCTGATAGCGGATACTGCGGGTCGCTTGCAAAATAAAACCCACCTGATGGCCGAGCTTGAAAAAGTGGTACGCGTAATGCGTAAGTCTGATCCTACTGCGCCGCACGAAGGCATGATTATACTTGATGCGGGTACGGGACAAAATGCGATTAATCAAGTTGAGCTGTTTAATAAAGTAGTGCCGTTAACGGGTATTACTATTACTAAACTAGATGGGACTGCTAAAGGCGGTGTGGTATTCAATATTGCCGAAACCACCGATGTTCCTATTCGTTATATTGGGGTTGGGGAGTCCATTGATGACTTGCGGGCCTTTAGTCCGAAGCAGTTTGTTGCAGCCTTGTTTGAAACTGACGAGAAAGAGTAAGGTGGCTAGATCTCTCATATTGATGTGAATAACCAAAAGATGACACCGTTACAAGTAGTGTCATTTTCATCTTCTGGGCTAAGTTTATAAGTCTAGTTTTTAAAATAGCGCTAATTTTGAGACAACTATGATAGTAACTACAACAAGTTTTGGACAATATGAGTTAGCTTTAATTGCAGGTGCTAATGAAAATGAGAGCTCTAAAATTGTTGTCGTTGATTGGCTGAAAGAAAGCCAGTCATGGCTTAATTCTAAATCATTTCCTAAGCTTAAAAAGCATTATAAACTTGATGATAGTGACTTTGAGTTTATAGATAAAAATAGCCTAAGCATCGATGATGCAACACAAGCTCTATTACTTGCTGCTATTGGACAAATCAATGAATACCTTAATGGCGAACGCAAAGACTTTGATTTACCTTTAGATTTATCATCAGGTACCGATTTTCAGCAAAGAGTATGGAGAGAACTGCAAACAATACCTCATGGTGAAGCTATCAGCTATGCCACGTTAGCACAGCTTGTTAATAATCCTAAAAGCTATCGTGCCGTTGCTAATGCTAACGGGAAAAACCCATTTAGCATTATTGTTCCTTGTCATCGAGTGATCAGTAGTGATGGTAAGCTTGGTGGTTATACTGGCGGATTGGATAAAAAAGAATACTTGTTGGCGCTAGAAGGCGTTAAATGTAAAGGTTAGCTTTAATGATGAACTACCGACCACCTATAGAGGTGGCGGTTTCTTAGGTAATACCCATACTTGATACGATATTCTGTATCAGCGGTTAGGCAAATTCACTAAGCTAACCCTGTCGCACCGACAGTTTTATTCTTTAGACAGCGTAATCCTTGATTTAGGATGTTGATACTGGCGTTGATATCCCTATCATTACTCTGTAAGCAATTTGGGCACTGCCAAGACCTCACAGATAATGGTAATTCAGCCTTAGCAAGTACATGATCACAGCCTGAGCAGGTTTTAGACGATGGATACCATCGGTCTATTTTGACAAGCTCTTTACCATACCATTCTGATTTATAAGCAAGCATGGCGGTAAAAGTAGACCATGAGCTGTCCGATATGGCTTTGGCCAGCTTTCTATTCTTAACCATGCCCTTGATGTTCAAATCTTCAATTGCAATAACATCGTGGTTTTTGATGAGATTGAATGAGAGTTTATGCAGGAAATCTTTGCGTGCATTGGTTATTTTTTCATACACTTTGGCAACTTTTAGGCGCTGCTTTTGGTAATTACGACTTTCTGACAGCTTACGCTGTTGAGTTTTAGCAACTAGTCTGCGCTTGGCTAATATCTTCTGAGATTTGGCCATTTTAATTTCAAGTTTTGATAAAAACTTAGGATTAGCAACTTTTAACCCGTCTGATAAAGTAATAAAGTCTGTTAATCCTAAATCAATACCGATATTGGAGTGGGTTTTAGGTAGATCATCAACCATTGTTTCAACCAGTAGGCTGACATGGTATTTGCCCGATGGGCTTTTGCTGATGGTAGCGCTTTTAATTAAGCCATTGATAGAGCGGTGTATCTTCGCCTTGATGTGACCGATTTTAGGCAGTTTAACGCTGCTTTGTGTGACTGAAACTGTACCCTTTTGATTATTGGTAGTGTAGCTGTCTTTGATGCCTTTTTTCTTGAATTTAGGAAAGCCTGAACCTTGTTTGAAGAATTTACTATAAGCACTGCGTAGGTTTTGCTGGACGTTGGCTAACGCCAAACTATCCACTTCTTTTAACCATTCAAACTCAGTCTTGTATTGAGCTGGAGTATTTTTTAGTTCGGTTTTGGTTTCTCGGTAATGTTCAATCTTATCATTCAGCATCTTGTTCCAAATAAAGCGGGTGCAACCAAACGACTTAGCAAAGAATATTTGCTGATCCTCTGTCGGGTACAGTCTGATTTTATAGGCTTTAAGGATTTGTTTGCTCATATAGAAGTTGCTTGTAATTAGCGGTATAATTATTAATTATTATAACACATACGCCAAATAGTAACCCAAAAATACGCATTCATCCCACTACTTTAGAAGTAGGGGAGTTCTGCACTGAGGTGTTAAAATTAACCATTTAAAAAGTTTATTACATAAAGAAGGTGCAAAAAAGGCCAAACGTTTAGAAGCGTTTGGCCTCCTTTCTACATAAACTATCTATTAATAGATAGCTTGTTAATAACCATTATTCCTCAAGCTGTGCTATCACCTCGTCTGAGAAATTTACATTGGTGTAAACTTCTTGTACATCATCGATGTCCTCTAACATATCAATCATTTTCATTACTTGTTGCGCATCATCAATGTTACCAATCTCCGCACTAGTCGCTGGTGACATAGTGACCTCAGCGTTGTCAGAGACCAAGCCTGCCGCATTTAAGGCGTCTTTCACTTGACCAAAGCTATCTACTTCGGTAATAACTAACAGTGTTTCACCATCGTTTTCGATATCTAGTGCGCCGGCATCTAATGCTGCGAGCATTACTTCATCCTCTAAACTGACATCATTAAAGCTAATCTCACCGCGCTTATTAAATAGATAAGCGACAGAGCCTGAAGTGCCTAAGTTACCATCGTGTTTGGTAAAAGCATGACGCACTTCACTGACGGTTCGGTTGAGGTTGTCAGTCATGGTTTCGACTAATACGGCTACGCCGCCGATACCATAACCTTCATAGCTGACTTCTTCCATATTGTCGTTATCACCGCCGCCCGTACCACGAGCAACCGCACGATTGATCGTATCCCTAGTCATATTGGCTGATAAGGCCTTTTCAATGACGGCTCGTAAGCGTGGATTTTTATCAGGGTCGGGGTCACCTTGCTTGGCAGCGGAGACAATTTCGCGGATAATTTTGGTAAATACTTTACCTTTTACCGCATCCTGACGCGCTTTACGGTGTTTGATATTTGCCCATTTTGAATGACCTGCCATATTACATCCTTAAATTTTTGCTTGTTATTTAGTGAGCTGATAAGAGGGCTGCTAATAACAACCGCTGATTTGTGCTCACATAATTTTTTATTGTACAATGGCCAAGCTGATTTGTGGTAATAAGCTTACTTGTGCGTTAATGATTTGTATGTTGTTAAGAGCGTTTTTTTGCTACACTGTGACAAATGTTATAGGGCTATAATAACCATCAGTTGTCGATATTATAAACCACTTATAAGCATTTTGACTCGCCACACTTTTCATACCGATTTAAACCATTCGATTTTATAAACCCATTACTGCTATGACGCTACCTATTCTATGAAGCAACCAACCGCTGAAGCCATTACTCGCCTACGTAAGCGCATTCATATTGTTATTGAGGGAACAGATACCCGTTTGGGTAAGCTGTTCGATATTGTATTATTGATTGCGATTTTGGCCAGTGTGGCCGTAGTGATGCTTGATAGTGTGCTATATATGCGCTTGCAGTATGGCACGATATTTTATTATGCCGAATGGTTTTTTACTATTTTATTTACTATTGAATATGCTTTAAGGCTATTTTCAGCGCCTAACCGCTTCCGTTATGTCTTTAGTTTTTTTGGGGTAGTGGATCTATTATCTGTGCTACCGAGTTACTTAAGCCTAATGTTCGTGGGCGTACAGTATCTACTAGTAATACGTATCTTGCGTATCTTGCGTATTTTCCGAGTGCTCAAGCTGAAAGCTTATATGCAGCAGGCGGGCTTTTTAGCATCGGCACTCAAGACCAGTCAACAAAAAATCACCGTATTTTTCTTATCACTAGTATTGTTAGTAACTATTTTCGGCTCGGTTATTTATGTGGTTGAAGGGCCAGAAAATGGTTTTACCAGTATTCCACTTTCTATTTATTGGGCAGTGGTGACTATGACCACAGTCGGCTATGGCGATATGTCACCAAAAACGCCACTGGGACAAGCCATTGCGACTATGGTTATGATTACCGGTTATTCCATTATTGCCGTACCGACGGGGATTTTTACCTCCGAGCTGGCACGTAATATGCGTCCACAGCTCAATCCAGTAACTTGTCCGAACTGCGGTAAATTTGGTCATGCCTTAGGGGCCGTGTTTTGTGATCGTTGTGGATATGCATTACATGTCTAATATGGTAGACATGCTCTACATGTGCAAGATGTAGTCTGCCTATCATAAAACGACTACATCATGCCTCGCTAGTCATACCTACTTTGATAAATAGAATCTAGCTTGCTTGCACTCGTGTCATCATAAATTGACCATACTAAAGATGAAAATTAACGTGCAGGTGTTTCTATCGTTGATGTTTTTATATATTCATCAACCAGCGGCGACAAATCGATTTTCACGCCTAGATTAACTAAGTTCCAATACTGTCCGGATACCGTGCGATCTAGCATCATAGTAATAGCTGATGGTTGAAACTGACCAAAATACTTTAAAGATGTTCGCATTTGGGTGATGGCTTCGTGATGTACTTGGCTGGTAGCAAAATCAAAATCGCCGTCTTGATAGGGCATGATGGACAAAGGTTTGAGACCAATCGATAGCCATTTTTGATAAAAATCACCGGGAATTTCTGTATTTTCATCTCGGCGTACTTCAAGAGCGACTAAGTCTTGCTCAAGCGCTGTCACATCACCTTTTATTGCATGTTGAGCAAAACGGCGAAATAATTGAACTTCACTATCACTATAGCTGCGAACACCACCAAAATCATAGGCTATGACACTGCCATCGATGCGAAAAGCAAAGTTGCCTGGGTGTGGATCGCAGTGCATCCGATATAAGCCAAAAAGTTGTCCGGCGCTAAAATGAAACAAACGTTCTGCGATTTTCTTTTTAATAGCGTTATCCCAAGTTGCGGCTACTGTCAGCGTTTCGCCCATTTCTTCGGTTAAGGTTAAGACCCGTTTAGAGGAGTGGCTACTGATGACCTTTGGAATAATAAGGCCTGTATCATCGGCGTGAAAAGCGCCAAACACTCTTAGATTATGCGCCTCTTTCGTATAGTCCAGCTCGTCATGTAAGCTTTGGCGAATCTCGTTAAACAGCTGATTTTGTAGCTCGCGGCTCATGTTAAGAACACCAGCAATTTTGAGTGCCATGCGCACCTGTTTAAGGTCACTATCACAGTTTTCATCAACATCGGGATACTGCACTTTGACGACTACTTTTTCACCAGAGGGTAGAATAGCCTTATGGACTTGTCCGATAGAGGCGGCGGCAAATGGTGTTTCTTCAAATTCAGTAAACAGCTGGTCAACAGGAGCTTTGAGCTCACGCTCTATTTGCGCACGTATCTGCGAATAAGGCATTGGCGGCGCATCTTTTTGTAGCTTCTCTAAGGCGGTTGCGACTTCAGGTGGAAACACATCTTTATATTGTGATGCAATTTGGCCCACTTTCATCACCGCACCTTTCATCTCCCCAAGTGTTTCGGCTATCTGAATACCCACATCTTGCATTAACTCTGAGCGCGCTTGCAGGCGTTTTTCTTCGTCACTAGAGAGGTGCTTTAATGAGTTTTTTGCCGCCTTGCCCGCAATACTTGCAGTCATGCCAGCAAGTTTCATAAAGCGTTTTCCGGACGATTTTGCCATTCATATCACCATTATTAAATTATTCATTAAGTCATATTTTTGATTATTAAGCTGTTTTGTTGCTATGACTGTTTGTTTATAAGCGCTACTTTATTACCAATATAAGCGCTAAATATAAAATCTATGTTTTCATTAAGTCTTGTTTTAATCAAGCTGTCACTACTTAACCAGTTCGCTTTAGTTACTGTACCAAACGATGCAAATATTAGTGCAGAAAAATCAATCATCTAAATTTATAAGATAGGTATTGACCAGCCAATAATCTAACGCCATCTGATAGCCCAAATGCCCCAAACCACAGACAACACCGACTGCTACATCACTTAAATAAGAATGTTGCCGGAAGGATTCCCGCGTATGGACGTTGGATAGATGCACTTCGATAAATGGCTTTTGGGTCGCCAATAAGGCATCACGTAGAGCAACCGACGTATGAGTGAAAGCCGCAGGATTAATAATAACCGCGTCTACTTGCGCCGTAGTTTCTGCTAGCAACCCGTAGTGCTGAATGTCATCAACAAGCCTGCCTTCATGGTTTGATTGAATACAAACCAGCTCAACACCGTGTTGAGCGGCGCGATTAATCAAGCGCGTCTCGATATCAGCAAGGGTAGTATGACCATAAATTTCAGGCTCACGCTTGCCTAGTAAATTAAGATTTACCCCATTAACAAGTAATAGTTTATAGGTAAGGGCTTGGGTTACCTTAGGATTAGAGAGGTTTGCTGGCATCGTTGACTGAGGGGAGGTACTCATAATGGTCTCTACAAACTTGAAGTGGTATTGGTACTCATCAATTATTAATGCATAAAAGATGCTTATATTAGAAAGGATAAGCTTAACAAGTTTAACCCTAGCTCTTTATCATAACAGCTTGCTAGCTAGGTTATAAAAAAATTACATCAAAAACTGACTTAGACCTCAAAAATCGTGTTAAAAGTCTTTATGTTACTAAAAACCCGTGCTATGATATTTTATAAGCAATAATTATTGCAATTTTGTTACTGATTTCATAATTTTAGTACCCGTTTATATGCAATGTTGCAAAGGAATTTGGGGCTAAGCGAACTTTTTAGGAAGTAATGTTATGTCAGATCGTGAGCAAGGTATCGTTAAGTGGTTTAACGACTCAAAAGGCTTTGGTTTCATTCAACGTGATAGCGGAGAAGACATTTTCGTTCATTTTCGCGCGATCCAAGGTGATGGTTATCGTTCTCTAAAAGATGGCGAAAAAGTCGAATTCAGTGTGGTAGAAGGCGATAAAGGCCTCCAAGCGGAAGAAGTGAGAAAAGTAGAAGAGTGATCAAGACTGACATTAGCGCAGTTTATCTATAATGTCAGCGCAAACTACTGATATACTACTAAGTCAAGCCTGTCTTATCTTACCGATGTTGAGTTTATCGCAGCGTATTCGGTAAGGGATAGATGTTAGGCTTGGCTTTTTTATGCTTTTTAGTTTGGCATGGCTATAGTTATTGATATTTAGATACAGTCTACGCTAAGGCTTACCGTGAGCCTATCATTGGTTAATATATAAGCGGTTAATATAAAAGGATAATTTTTTGAGTAATTTCACGACATTTACTGATTTGCCACTTTCAGCGCCCACTCTACGTGCGGTGAGTGATTTAGGCTTTACCGAGCTAACTCCCATTCAAGCGCAGATATTACCGCATACCTTGGCACATCAAGATGCTATCGGTCAGGCGCAAACGGGTACCGGAAAAACGGCGACCTTTTTGCTCACCATTATGGAAGCTTTGCTCAACCGTCCTTTTGCTAGTAATGAAGAGCGCTATTTAGGTGAACCGCGCGCAGTTATCATGGCGCCAACACGCGAACTTGCTCAGCAAATATTCGATGATTGTATTATGCTGACCAAATATACTTCGCTACATAGCGTCTGTATCATGGGCGGAACCAACTACGAAACCCAGCAGCATGAGCTTGAGCGTCAATATGTCGATATTTTGGTTGCAACGCCTGGTCGTCTGATTGATTTGATGAATAAAGGCATGGTTCATCTTGATCGTGTGGAAGTACTGGTATTAGATGAAGCCGATCGCATGCTAGACATGGGTTTTATTCCTGATATTAAGCGCTTAGTTGGCCGGATGCCACCCAATACCGATCGTCAAAGTTTGTTGTTTTCTGCCACATTTAACCAAGATGTGATGAACTTGGCTTATCGCTGGCTGCATGAGCCGCAGTTTGTTGAAATTGAGCCGGAGCATAAAACCAGCGAGCTGGTTGATCAGCACTTTTATTTACTCACAGAAGATCAGAAGTTAGAAGCGTTACAGCGTATTCTTACCGATACGGCAGTGGAAAAAGTGATTGTCTTTGCCAACCGTAAAGATCAGGTAAAGCGTCTCTATCATAAGCTACGCCAAGCACACAAAATTGTCATGCTATCCGGTGATGTGATTCAGCAAAAACGTGAAAAATACTTACAACGTTTTAAAGATGGTCATGCCTCTATTTTGGTAGCAACGGATGTGGCAGGGCGCGGAATACATGTTGATGATATCAGTCATGTGGTCAATTATACTTTGCCCGATCAGCCGGATGATTATGTTCATCGCATTGGCCGTACAGGGCGCGCTGGACAAACAGGAATCAGTATTAGCTTCGTCAGTGAGGACGATGCTTTTAATATACCAGCATTAGAGAAGCATTTAGATACTAAGTTTACCCTTGAGCAGTGGCAACAGTAACTGTTGTAAAGTACTAGCTGTAAAGCACCATTATAAACCAAGCATCATGTTTAAAATAAAACCCTTAACGTCACGATTGGCGTTAAGGTTTTTTTTATGGAGGTTGCTAATGAGATATTTTCACGCTGAATTGTGACATATTTTTATCATATCACTGAGTATTTTTTATCGCAGCGGAATGATTATTGTCCATGTTATATTCACTTGGCATATCACTTGGCATGGTACTCATGTCGTGCCTACTAAGATCTGTAGTGTTATCGGTATTGGGCATCATATCATGATTCATTTGACTCATATCGGCTGCAGTTGCTTCAGACAGTTCCGGCTTAGACATCATAGAAGAATTACTGCCGTGATCCATCTGTGCATCGCTACCGCCATGACCACTGTGCATGTTAGCCATTACCATAGGTATAAAAACAACTGCTAAGCCAGATAACACCATAATAGCGCCATTTAGCTGTCTTAGGCGAAAACGTCCAATCTTATCGCGTAACCAGCCAACGGTTTCGTGCGTGGCAACCAACATTGGCACTGTGCCTAAGCCAAAGACGAACATCAATGCTGCACCGCTCAACGGATTGTGGGCGACTATTGCGATAAGTAGGGCACCGTAGACCAAGCCACAAGGCAAGAAGCCCCAAAGTAGACCAGCAGTTAGTGCACGTGGGAAAGTGGTTAGTGGGAATACTTTTTGACGAAGTGGGCTAAGGTACTGCCAAAAGCGCATACCAAAACGCTCAAGCTTGGTCAAAAATGGTGCGCCAAGCATGGTTACGCCAACAAAAACCAGTACTAAGCCCAGTAAAATACGTGGCGTACTGTTACCCTTCATTAATGGCTCTAACACAGTGGTGCCAATAAGTCCTGCGACTAAGCCTAAGAGTGCGTAACTGGTTAGACGTCCCAGATGATAGGTGGCAACTAGAGCACGGCGCTTAGCGGGACTGACATCTTTCATAGATAGTCCAAATGCCGTCACAAGACCACCACACATACCTAAGCAGTGCGGTGATCCAAAAAACCCCATCAATAATGCTGCGACTAATAAAGCGGTGGTCATAATGAGCGTCTCATAGAATAAGTAGCGGGCCGAAAACGGGTTTATCTTATCGTTAGTAACTTAGTAATAGTGACCGATAATGCAGTTGATGACAGATAGGAAGTATTGGTCAAAGCTATATTAAATATTTGGGTTGTCGTCACTGTCAGTATTATGATTAGTACTACGGTTAGTAATAAGAGTCGCATCCACTTCTGCACTATTCACTTGCTGGTTATTGGAGTCGTCACTGTTAAATTCATGCTTAGTGTTCTCAGCAGATGCTTTAGCATTATCATGAGCTTGAATGGTTTGCCTGCGTTCTTGACGATCCTCTAAAATAATGAGCTGCGAGGCATTGTCTAGATCTTCAAACTGGTTGGATTTTACCGCATAGCGTACCGCCCAGATGGCAACCACAAACAGCATCAAACTCAATGGAATTAATAAAAATATGCTGAGCATTATAGACCTCTTGGTTGGCGGTTCCACTCTATTATACGCTGATTGCTGATAGATTAAATGACTGGTATGGGAGAAAGCGTAGGCACAATTTGACAAGTTATAGAAGCGCTTAAAGCATAAATTTCAATCAAAGGTACTAATCGAAGGTTTTGGCCGCTTTGCCCCTTGGAGTCAGTAACTGCTGGGAGGTCATGTCTTCGGCGCGGCGACAGTCTAACTGCGGGCGTAAAACATCACGAAGGTAAGCGGCAATTTCGTAAACGGCACGCCTTGAATGGCTTAAGTTTTGTGCCGGCTCCCTCCAATCACGTTCGACCGGCAAGGGTGCATTAATTGGGGTACTGTTGATACCGTTTAAAGCAAATTGTCTCCGCGCACGAGCCATATGATAGCTATCGGTAATAAGATAGACGTGATGTAGAGGAATGCGTTTGGCGGTAAAGCGTGCATTTTCGCAGGTATTCATACTGGCATTTTCACTTATTAAGCCATCAATACCATGTTCGATGAGCCACTGCCTGAGCCAAGGCGCTTCAGCACCACTTAGCACGATAGGTAGTGGTAGATCGTGATACGCTGTGGCCGCAGTACGAACGCGATTGAGGCTATAGCGATTGAGGATAATTTGATTGTTGTTGTCATTGGTCAAGCCGCCACCGAGAACCACATATGCAGTTGGTGGTGAGCTCATCGCGGCAGCTGGCATAGTGGGTAGAGGCAAGTGTTGCAATACATAGATAACAGTGTGTGAGAACAGGGGCGTAAATAAACTGATAAGCACTATAATAACGGTCGTTGAACCGAGCACAAAAGTAATGCTAATAATACGAAACAGTTTGACCATGCGTTCAGCTGATCGCAGGTAATGTCGCCATAGGCGTTTAGACAAGGACTGTTTAGACCACATGCTCGCCATTTCCGATTGAGCCATCAGCATTTACCCAAACCGGCTCACGAGATAAATGAATCGCAAACTTCTCATAAACACAATCCGCAATGTATTGCTGAGCTTGTGCTACGTCGTCTTGGGTGGCTTGATAAGGGGTGTGGTTGGTGAGCACTAACGCTTGCTGTTGATGAGTGACAATCGGTGCAATACCGCCACCTTTTAAGCCAGCTTGCTCAATCAACCAGCCTGCGGCGACCTTGACCATTGACTGAGGCATCGAGTAGCCAACGATATCAGGGTAAGTTTCTTGTAGCGCCGTAAACTTAGCATTACTGATGATAGGGTTTTGAAAAAAACTACCACAATTGGGTAGTTGCTTAGGGTCAGGTAGTTTTTGTGTGCGAATATCGATAATTGCTTGCATCACATCAGCCGGAGTGGGGAGCGTACGATTTTGTTGTTTGGCATAACTTTGCGCTACCAATTGCACATCGCCATAGCTGGCTAAAATACGTGTGGGATCAAGATGCAAACGAAAACCCACACGACTGATTAGCCAGGTATTTGGCGAGCGTTTAAAGAGACTATCACGATAACCAAACTCGCAGTCAGTAACCGATAAATGCTGCCAAGTTCTGCTGGGTAAATGATAGGCACGCACATATTGCAAGCTATCTTCTAACTGGACGCCATAAGCGCCGATATTTTGTACAGGTGCTGCACCAGTCAGACCAGGTATTAGGGCGAGGTTTTCAAGTCCATACCAGCCTTGAGCGACCGTATAGATGACCAAATCGTGCCAGTTTTCACCCGCCATGACTTCAATATCGACGTACGTTTGGGTCTGATTGATGACGACAATACCGCGCATTAGTGGTCGTAAGACGATGGCGTGCAATTGCGCTGGCAATAACACGTTACTACCGCCAGACAGTACCAATAACGGTATATTGTATTCATTGCTTCCTGCATAATTTGCCATAAAGCGATCAAGCTGGTCCTCATCCGTTAACGTCACCACGGAATCAGCAACACATGCCAACGCCATAGTATTGGCATGTGACAAATCATACGACCTTTCAGAAAACTTTTTGTGTGAGAAGTCATGAGATAGGTCAGGCGATAAATCACGTTGGATGCTAAGATCAGGGCGCAAAGCTGAAGTCATAAGGTAGCCTGTTTGGCGAATAAATAACAAATTATGCGGTATTTAGTATAAAGGATGCGCCGACTAAAAGTGGGAGAAATATAGAGATCTTATCTCTATATAGTCTTTCAAACTTATACGGTCTTCCAACTCTCAATCCAAGCTTGGGCGCTTGATTCAATACGTTCAATAACTTCTTCAAAAGCTTGGCCATCACCTTGATAGGGATCGGGGACATCGTCGCCACCATAGGTTGGGTCTTCTTCGCTAAATAATGCTAATTTTGCTAATGGCTTAGTGGTTATGTTAGCGCTATCGTTTGTATCAGCGATACTGTTTTTGAGTACTTGTAAGTCAGCTAGGTTTTGCGCATCCATTGCCAAAATCAGATCAAAGTTACGGAAGTCATCTGCACTTACTTGGCGGGCCACCAGTTTATTGATATTATAACCGTGAGCTTTGGCATGACGCCGCGCCCGTGCGTCTGGCTTATGACCAATATGCCAATCGCCTGTACCTGCTGAGTCTACTTTCATCGCTAGCCCTGCAATAGCAGCTTGCTGACGAAAAATCTCCTCGGCGGTTGGTGACCTGCAAATATTGCCCAAACAAACTAACAATACAGATGATGGAGTGGATGCTTTAATCAGCATAGTATGACCTTCTATGACAATAAAAAAAACACGCTATAAGAAACCAACATTAATAATGCGGCTTATTAGCATGTAAATGGTTAAACAAATTAGCTCTCAGCGTAACGGTTAATGCCCTGAATGGCAAGAGTCTAAGCTAAACATTAGGGTCATTCATCGAATCTGCGCTGATACTATCTGCGCAGATATTATAGGTTACCGTTGATACTAACGTTTACGTAGCGCGTAGGTAATGCTTTAGCGTTCTTTTAGTTCTATTGGTTAGCCCTAATGGTTAGTCTTGATTGTTTTTAAAGCGCTGCAAGTCACGGCGCTCTTTCTTACTAGGCTTATTATCAGGGCGCGCAAGATTGGCCAATTTACGCTGCTCAGCATAATAGGCACGGCGCTCTTCGCTTTCTTCAGTTTCTGAATATAAGACTTGGGCGGCAGTAGCATTGCCTCGCTGAGCCGTTAATGCTTCCACGGTTACTGTTTTTTCGGTCATCGCGGTTGCGGAACCTTGGCGGATGGTTAATTCATCTCCAACCGCTATCTCTTTACTGGTCTTCACACGGCTACCGCCATAATGCACCCGTCCGCTCTCAATGGCTTGTTTGGCAAGGGTGCGCGTCCGATAAAAGCGTGCTGCCCACAGCCATTTATCAAGGCGGATTTTAATTAAAGCTTGGTTTGTATTATCAAGGTTGTTTTTCATGGTGATCCCTTTGAATACATATGGAATAAGACACTCTAAAACTAATTAAGAATAATAAGTGCTAAGTAAATACTATTAGTGCTAAATGGTTGTAGGATTTTTATATTCAAGTGGTTTTATATAAAAGCGCTCTGTATTGAAGTGCTTTAGTATTATCAATATAAAACTAACGGCTGCTATGGTAGCCGTTTTGCTTTACAACTTTATGAGCCATAGTAGCCGCGTGTTCAGTATTTAACTCGTTTAGCCCATTGATGACACCTGCTATATTTTCTTCAACTTTGCCCTGACTCAGTTTAAACTGAGCCTGTACAGCTTCTATGGTTAGCTCAAACCCAATAATAGCGCGACACATAGTATCAATATAGGCAGCTGGCGCATCTTCTAATGACCAAGGACTATCTGATATAGTTTCCTGCTGTGAGGTCATTTTCCCTAACACCCACTTCAGTCTATCAGTATCTTCAATCAAATTAATGTCTGCTTGTATATGTATACTTTGATAGTTCCAAGTAGGCACTTCTTTATGCGTTTTAGCTTTGGTCGGATACCAATTAGGGCTGATGTAGTGTCCTGAGTCTTGAAAAATGATTAACCAAGATGTAGAGTTCAAAGCATTTTGATAAATTGGGTTTTTCCGAGCAAAGTGACCATAAAGCTTACCGTACTGAGAATGATCGTTATGCCAAAATAAAGGTATATGACAGGCTTCAATACCATCGCTGGTTTGAGCGACCAATGTCGCTAATGGATTGGCTGCAATAAAATCAATAATACTGTCTAAGTTATTTTCAGAAAAGTTTGTAGGGACGTGAATGGCACTCTCAACCTCATACTTTCAGTAGTAGTCAATGAACCATCACAAAAATGATAGGTTACTCTAACAAAGATAGTTTTTAAAGTTAATGACACCACTGTTGTTCACAGGGGATACCATCGTTATTGCCATCCATTTTTGTATTAGGACAATGTTGTATAAAGTAAGTCGCTTCTGCACATGACTTCATTTGTGAGCAATGCTGTCTGCCGTCACAAGAAAAGCTTGGCGTTGCTACTACTGGCGGAGCAGGTTGTGAATTTACTACTGAATTCAGTATTGGGTCTGATGCTGAAGTTGGCTTTGAGTCAACGTACGTCGGCGGTATATCATCAAAGTCAGTGGACGTGAAGGCATAGCCAGTAGAGGTGTCGGTCGCGACATCGATTATGGAGTTAGTAGTAGTGTCATTTTCAGATTGAACAAGTTTATAGCCGTAAAACGCTAGAATGATTAAAACCACGACAATCAATATCTTTTTCATGATCGCTTGATACCTATTCATAGCCGCTATGAATTAATGACCGTTATCAATTAAAAACGGCCATTAGTTAGAAACAGGCATGACACGCTATAATTCATGCCTGTTTTATACTATTTCAAAAACAACTGATAGCCAATATTGTCATTGACCGTAGCACAGTCATAGCCGATATCGAGTAGGGCATCTTGTAACAAGCGTGAGTTGCTCTCAGACGCTTGCAAGCCAACCAAAACGCGACCTTCAGCGGCACCATGATTGCGATAATGGAATAAAGTGATATTAAAATCGTCGCCTAATTTTTCTAGGAAAGTTAACAGCGCACCAGGGCGTTCAGGGAAGGTAATCTTTAATAACTGCTCATTTTCTACATGGGCATGACCGCCAATCAGATGGCGTATATGCGACTTAGCGATATCATCATCCGTTAAATCGTGTGCCGCGTAGCCATCAGCTGCCAATTGGTCGCTGATAGTCTGGCGCTCTTTATCACCTTCTTTTAGCCCAATACCGACAAATATCGCAGCAGGCTCCATAGAGTCTGGTGATAGTTGATTGTCCGCACGGTAGTTAAATTCAGTGATATTACGACCATGTAGACTGCGGCAGAAGTTTAAGAAGGCACCTGTTTTCTCAGGAATGGTAACGGCAAAGATCGCTTCTTTTTTCTCACCAATCTCAGTACGTTCAGCGATATAACGTAAGCGGTCAAAGTTCATGTTCGCGCCACAGATAATACCCACACAGTTCTTATCTTGTATGTTATTAGCCTTGATATATTTTTTCATACCAGCGACTGATAACGCGCCAGCAGGCTCAACGATGCTACGATTTTCTTCAAAAATATCTTTGATAGCGGCGCAGACTTCATCGTTGCTACAAGTTACTACTTCAGGTTCAACCACCGGTCCTGAGTTATCACTTTTTTGGGTGCGAATCACCTCAAACGGCAGCTCGCCAATTTGTGCCACTGCTACGCCATCAACAAATAAGCCAACTTGTTCGAGTTTTACGCGCTCGCCAGCTTTAAGTGCCGCTTGTAGGCAAGCAGATTGTTCGGCTTCTACCGCGATAACTTTAACGTGTGGAACCACTTCGCCAAGGAATGCCGCAATGCCTGAGATAAGGCCACCGCCACCTACAGCAACGAAAACATAGTCCATATTGCGCCATTGCTGGGTCAGCTCAAGACCAATGGTGCCTTGACCGGCAATGACCAGCTCGTCATCGTATGGCGGTATAAACGTTAAGCCTTCACGCTCAGCAAGCGCAATGGCATAACGGTTGGCTTGATCGAAACTATCACCCTGTAGGTCAACATTGCCACCCAACGCTTTGACCGCATCGACCTTAATGTCAGGGGTGGTGGTGGGCATAACGATAATATTTTTTAGCGACAATTTTCGTGCGGAATAAGCAACACCTTGGGCATGATTACCGGCTGAAGCACAGATAACGCCGTGAGACTTTTGCTCATCGCTTAATTGACTGATACGGTTATAGGCCCCGCGCAATTTAAAGGAAAAAACGGGTTGTAAGTCTTCGCGTTTAAAACGAATGTCATTAGCAAAACGCTGGGTCAGCTTGGGTGCAGGCTCAAGTGGGGTTTGAATAGCAACGTCATAGACGGTGGCTTGCAAGATGGCTCGTACCCAATGTGACAGCATAACGACTCCTAATCTAGGTGATGAATAAATAGATGATGAATGAAGATAAAAACGAAATAGATTAGCCTATGCTGATTTTTGTCATCTTGCAAGGCGCAATTGCAATTTCCGTGGTCGTGTTCACGCTAGTTATGATTTAATTAAAGCCTTTATAACGAAACATGCATCCTAAAAATGACCAAAATAATGGCTAAATTAAAATTGGTGGCAGGCTGACATCTGTTATAGGCATCAGTTATAATGACCGCGCATTTTACCTCTTTTATATTGATAAGTTTGTCTTGCCAAGGATTTATGATGAGTGATCAGCACGCACAAAAGCAAGCCGCTGCCAAGGCTGCTCTACGCTATATCGAAGACGATATGATATTAGGGGTAGGGACGGGTAGCACGGTAAATTGTCTGATTGAGTTATTGCCTACATTTAGGCTTGCCGGTGCGGTTGCCAGCTCACAGGTTACAGAAGATAAACTTCGTGCACTCGGTATCGAAGTGGTCGACTTAAATTTTGCCGGTACGCTAGATGTTTATATCGATGGTGCAGATGAGGTTAATGAGCATTTGCAATTAATTAAAGGGGGCGGCGGGGCACTCACTCGCGAAAAAATCGTTGCAGCCGCGTCTAATAAGTTTGTATGCATGGTTGATGACAGCAAAATGGTTAAGGTACTTGGGCGCGAGTTCCCCGTACCGATTGAAGTGCTACCGCAAGCGCGCTCTTATGTGGCACGGCAGTTGGCGCAGTTGGGCGGTGAGCCCGTATATCGTGAAGACTTTGTTACTGATTATGGCAATGTCATCTTAGATACTTATGACTTAGATGTTAGTAATCCGCTTGAGCTTGAACAGCAGTTGAATAATATCGTGGGCGTGGTATGTAATGGTATTTTTGCTGCCAATCAAGCCGATATTGTGTTAAAGGCGGGTAGTGATGGGGTAGAAACCTTAACGCGTTAAGATTAATTTAATATTTTAGCATAACGGTTTTTGTATAGTAAAAAAGGCAGATTACTAATGTAATCTGCCTTTTTTATGGTGTCGATTTTTTACGATATTAACTTTAAAAAATCTTTTTAGACATATCTTTACTATGCAGGCAACTTAATCTTGTCTTTTAATAAAAATTCCATCAATGCCTTTTGCGCATGTAAGCGGTTTTCTGCCTCATCCCAGACTACAGAACGTGGGTCATCGAGCATATCGTGAGAAATTTCCTCTCCACGATGCGCAGGCAAGCAGTGCATAAAGACCACTTCTGGGTCTGCTTTGTCTAATAATGATGGTGTCACTTGATAGGGAGCAAAACGGCGCGCGCGGGTGTTTTGTTCTGACTCTTGACCCATACTGGCCCACACGTCTGTGACAATTAAGTTGGAGTCTTTTGCCGCATCCTGCACGTTTTCGACTAGGCTGACGCAGTGCGAGAAACGCTCCATAAGCGCAGGATCTGGCTCAAAACCATAAGGGGCAGCGACGCGCAGCTCAAAGCCAAACTGATTTGCTGCTTGCATAAACGATGAGCACATATTATTGCCATCACCGACCCAAGTGACGATTTTATTTTCGATACTACCGCGATGCTCGTAGTAGGTTTGCATATCAGCAAGCAGCTGGCAAGGGTGGTAGTCGTCGGTTAGCGCATTGATAATCGGCACACTGGAATATTCCGCAAAAGTTTCAACTTTTTCGTGCCCAAAGGTACGAATCATGATGATGTCAACCATGCTCGATATCACGCGTGCCGAGTCCTCTAAAGGCTCACCGCGACCCAGCTGCGTGTCATTTGGCGATAGAAAAATAGCACTACCGCCGAACTGACCCATACCGGTTTCAAACGATATGCGTGTACGGGTAGATGATTTTTCAAAAATCATACCCAGCGTACGGCCAACAAAGGGCTGATAAATCTCGCCGGCATGTTGCATCTTACGCAATTCACTCGCGCGTTTGATGAGAGCTTCTAGTTCTTGTTTGGTTAAATCAGATAAGGTCAAAAAATGGCGCAAACTCATAGCAGTCCTAGCAGTCGATCACAGTCAATGAAAAATGATACGTTATCAGCCGTCAATGGCGATCAGCTATGCCGTGGTGACAACAAACTTTTAGTATAGCGTAATTACTTCCAATGTAAACGCCCAATTTTGACATGAGGAGTGAGTACTAGGACTTCGTTATTTGGATACATTAGTTAAACTTGTTTGCGCTCTGGACGTGCGCTAAGGCGACACAGAAGCTCATAACCAATAGTACCAGCATGAGCGGCCACTTCATCAACATGAGGCGCACTGCCCCAAAGCACCACCTTACTGTTTAGAGCAATATTTTCAGGTGCTGCACTGATATCTATAACAATCATATCCATCGCGACCCGACCACGAACCGGACAGGGATAGCTTTGGTTATTACCATCATCAGTATTGGCATCGATGACAGAGACATAAGAATCGTCATTGATCACACGTGGATAACCGTCACCATAACCTATACTAATCAATGCCGTTCTGGTATCTTGTTGTGCAATCCAGCGGCTACCATAGCCAATAGCGTCGCCAGCTTTAACCGTTTGAAAGGCCATAATTTGCGCGCTAAAGTCCATCGCAGGCTGTAAATTTAAATCATAAGCAGATTTCGTATTGACCGGCGAGCTACCATATAACATGATGCCTGGGCGTACCCAGTCATAGTGGCTGTCGGTAAAATTCACCAATCCTGCTGAATTGCATAGTGATCCTCTAATATCTGGGCTGATATTATCTCGTAGGACAGTGAGCATGTCAGCGAAGCGCTGTATTTGGATAGCATTTAATGGGTGGTCACGGTCATCTGCATTGGCAAAATGAGTGGTAAGAATCAGTTGGTAGCCAGCAGCATGAAGTTGATTTGCTGCCTGAATGACGTTCTCATCGTTAAAACCCAAACGATTCATGCCGGTATTATATTTAAGCCATACTAGCCGTGTTGGGCTATTAGCTGACGGTACATTCTCTAACGCCCAATCTAGCTGTGGACGATGATGAATGACACAACTGAATGACTGATCAATGGCTTGCTGCCATTCATCCACGCTAAACACCCCTTCAACTAGGCCAATCGTTTTATCCCAGCCTAATTGCCGTGCCTCTAGCGCCTCATCAAAAGTTGCCACGCCGATACCGTCTGCCTGCTGTAGAGCTGGCAAGACCACGGCGACTCCATGACCATACGCGTTGGCTTTCACCATGGCTAGAACTTTTGCAGTAGGCACAATTTTTTTGACTTGCATCAGGTTGTGGGTAAGGGCATCGGGGTTAATAGTGATAGTGGCGGTGCGCATAGTCAGCTTCTTTATTAGCAGAGTTTCAAAGCTACTGACCAGCCAAAGCTATTGTTATTAATAGCCGTTTGTTATCAGCAGCAATTTATCGTTAAAAGTTAATCAAATTATTAAAGGTTAATTGCTTTTTTAAATATTAGGCACGCTCGCGCACTATTCATCATCAAAGGTAACGCCTTGATAGTATTCAGGCGTGAGGTTGATAAAGCGGGTAAACTGCCCCTCAAAACCCAAGCGTAATGTTCCGATAGGACCGTTACGTTGCTTACCAATAATAATCTCAGCCACGCCTTTGTGGTCTGAGTTTTCATTATAAATCTCGTCGCGATAAATAAACATAATCAAATCGGCATCCTGTTCAATTGCGCCAGACTCACGTAAATCTGACATAATCGGGCGCTTATTTGGACGGTTTTCTAGACTACGGTTCAGTTGTGATAGGGCAATGACTGGACATTCAAGTTCACGGGCTAACGCCTTTAGACTACGAGAGATCTCAGAGATTTCCCCAACACGGTTGGTATCAAGACCAGGGACTTTCATTAATTGTAGATAATCGACGATGATAGCGCCTAACTTTCCGTCATGATTTTTGGCGATACGGCGACAGCGTGAACGTAGCTCTGATGGTGGTAGGGCAGTACTGTCATCGATATATAAATGCTTTGATTGCAGATGTTGAATGGCATTCATCATCTTTGCCCACTCATCTTCGTTCATTTGCCCTGAGCGCAGATGGGTTTGATTGATCGCTCCCCACGATGACAATAGACGCATAACAATTGATTCTGCTGGCATCTCCATAGAAAACACCACCACTGGAAGATCTTCATTGAATAAAATCCCCTCCGCCAAGTTCATAGCAAAGGTGGTCTTACCCATAGAAGGACGAGCGGCGACAATGACTAGATCACCAGCTTGTAGCCCTTGGGTTTTATTATTTAGCTCGGCAAATGGGGTTTGCAGACCAATCATGCCATCAGGATTTGATTTGAGCTCTTGAATTTTATCGATGACGTTGGTCAATACCGAAGTAATACCAACCGGCCCGCGCTGCTCAGCGCGTTTATTATGCTGCTCATTGATACTGAATATTTTGGCTTCCACATTGTCCAAAATATCACTGACGGTTTGATCTTTGGGATGATAAGCTAAAGTGAGCATATCATTGCCCGTAGCAATCAGCTGGCGCAAGGTAGACAGTTCACGTACGCGCTGTGCATAGGCCGTTAGGTTAAAGAGAGTCGCTGGGCTTTGGCTTAAGATATCGGCTAAATAACTGTCACCACCAGCACTTTTAAGAAGCTTTTGAGCTTCTAACCAGTCATGCACCATAACCGTATCATAAGGCTCATTAACGGCCGCCAAATGAGCGATAGCGTCGAAGATATATTGGTGCCGCCCCGCATAAAAGTCGTCTTTGGTGACGATGTCGGCAATCTTGTCATATGCCTCTTCAATACTCATCAAAGAAGCCAGCAACGCCTTTTCGATATCGATATTGTGTGGCGGTTGCTGATTGAGTAAGTCGTCGGTCTTGTCGGTGTCTGCCATGAGTGCCTAATTATTAAAAAAAGTCGGTATTCAGAAGTCGTTGTAAAAAATGCATTAAAATAAAACAGTTAAAAGAGTATGTCTAAAAAAATAGTATGATTAAAAATATAAACAGAAAGTGAGCTGTACTTCTACGATAGAGGTACCAAAACGTGGCTTCATCGCTCGCCAGTAAATGCTACAATCAAAAGCGAAAGTTTAACACATTATGTGCTTTTTTCGGACGCTATCAGCAACTATCTATGTATCCGCCAGTCTCTTAATAGATATGAATAGCGAATAAAATGATGCACTAAAAAGTCATAAATATAATAAGAAATATAATAAAATCTGATATTTATAATATGAGTAAGGACAGTTCGACTATGCAAAAACTACCTCTTCTTATCACCACTGGTGAGCCTGCGGGCATCGGTATGGACGTGGTGCTACTACTGGCACAAGCCGGTAAGTTACAAGATTTTTCGCGACCAATTTGGGTGACCGCTGATGCCGCTGCCATGCAAGCGCGAGCAGATGAGTTGGTCGCCGCTGGTGTGTTAACGAGCAAACTATCTTGGCAAACAGCAGATGCACAAATAGATGCTGACGATTTTATAGGGCATATATCACAGCAGTTTGCTGTCACTAATGATGATAATAGCCCTGCGTTTATTTTACTTGATATTCCTTGTGGTGCTCCTGTGGTCGCTGGTCATATTGATATTAATAATGCGCTAATGGTTGCGCAGCAATTAGAAATCGCCCATCAGCTTGCGTCAAATAACACTGTGGCCGCTATAATAACCGGACCACTACAAAAATCTGCGCTGATTGATGCAGATATCAAGCTGTTGGATGGCACGATGTTTAGCGGTCATACGGAATTTTTTATGCAGCAAAGTGGCCGTGATAAAGTGGTAATGATGTTAGCCAATCCAACCATGAAAGTCGCCTTGGTGACCACTCATTTGGCTCTAAAAGATGTGCCCGCTGCTATTACTGCAAATAATGTACGCCAGACCGTACAAATTGTGCTCGATGATATGCGCTCAAAATTTGGCTTGACTCAACCGCGTATTTTAGTTTGTGGTCTTAATCCGCATGCTGGCGAGGGTGGGCATTTGGGCACGGAAGAGATTGAAATTATCAATCCTGTGTTGCAAGAATTTATCGCAGCAGGGGTAGATATCTCGGAGGCGATGCCCGCTGATACACTATTCACGCCCAGACATTTGGAGAATTGTGATGCAGTCATTGCGATGTATCATGATCAAGGATTGCCGGTACTTAAGTCGCATGGTTTTGGTGATACGGTTAATCTAACCTTAGGGTTGCCTTATATTCGAACGTCTGTAGATCATGGCACGGCGCTTGATTTGGCGGGTCGCGGCGGCGCCAGTGCTACTAGCTTATACCAAGCGTTGGTTATGGCGAATGAAATGGCAGATAAGGCTTTGGCTCATTAGAATACGCTACTTACAATCATTGATTTACTTTAAAAAGAATACAATGCTGCTAGGATAAATTTTTTGGAGCCTCTAAAGTTGAGACGCCGCACAGCAAGCGAGGAAAATTTGTACCAGTAGCACATTATAATACTTGTGCCATTTTTATTTTGAACGGACTATATTTTTCAACCTACAAGATAATGCGAAATGCAGGCTGATTATAAGCTGTGATATAATTTAAAAAATATAAAACCACTCTCTTACTGCCTTATTAGCGGTATTTACTATTTTATTGTTTATTAATTAAGAATCCTTTATGTCTAAACCTTCGTTTGACGCCGAAACCTTATCTGCCAGCTTGCGAGCTGCCAAACACCAGCCACGCAAACGCTTTGGGCAAAATTTCTTGCATGATCGCAGTGTTATTCGTGAAATTGTCGATAGTATTCATTTAAGTCGTGATGAAAACCTAATAGAAATTGGTCCCGGTATGGGGGCATTGACTGAACCTTTATTAGCTGAAGTCGACGCTATGACTGTCATTGAGCTTGATCGAGATTTGGCAGATAGCTTACGCATTCGTATCGGTGCCAACAGCCATCCTAACTTTACGATTATCAAAGCCAACGCCATGAGCGTTGATTATCGCGAGCTATACACCCCCGAGCGTGGCAAGCTACGCGTGGTGGGCAATCTACCGTATAATATCTCTACGCCGATACTATTTCATTTGCTTAGTTATGCCGATGTCATTCAAGATATGCACTTCATGTTACAAAAAGAAGTAGTAGAGCGTATTACCGCCGACGTTGGCAGCAAAATCTATGGTCGTCTGTCAGTCATAATGCAATATCATTGTGATACCGATTATTTACTGACCGTACCCAGAGGTGCTTTTAACCCACCGCCCAAAGTGACTAGTGCGGTCTTTCGCCTTACCCCGCATATTGATAAGCCAATAGTGGCAGAAGATGAGCAGCATTTTGCACTCATAGTACGTGAGACCTTTAACCATCGCCGCAAAACCCTGCGCGCTATTTTTAAAAAATCAACCCTGCTATCCACACTAAGCGAAGACGATTTTGCAGCTTGTAATATTGATCCACAAGCACGTCCAGAGACTCTAAGCGTCAGTGACTTTGTGAATTTAAGCAATCATGCGCGTCATTTAGAAGTAGAGAGCTAAAGTATATTTATTATTGATAAACGTTATCCGTATCTCTAGCGTCGATTGTTTTCAATAAATATTTCTTTATGCACTTATCTTTCAATAATAATTATCAAGTCTTAGCAACAGAGGCATTATGAGTTTTCGTCATCAATACGTCATCGGTGATTTGCAAGGTTGCTATGGCGCGTATCGTCAATTACTTGACACCCTAGATTTTGATCCTACCCAAGATAAGCTATGGTTTGCCGGTGACTTAGTGGCGCGCGGTGAAGACTCATTGAGTACCTTGCGCGATGTGAAAGCGTTATGTGAGCAAGGCGCAGCAGCGACTGTCCTTGGTAATCATGATTTGAATTTGCTAGCGGTGTGGCGCGGGGCGACTAAGATTAAGAAAAAAGACAAGACGGCGCCAATTTTTGCCGCCGATGATAGCGAGGAATTACTGCAATGGTTACGTCATCAGCCGATTCTAGCTTATCCTGACGCTCATACGGTATTGGTACATGCGGGTATTCCACCGCATTGGAGTATTGAGGCAGCAGCAGATTACGCACTGCAGTTGGAGGCACAGCTGCAAGGCAGTTTATATCAGCTTGATCGGATACTGCCACACTTATATAGCAAAACGGTCGATGAGTGGCACACCGGTATTAATGGTTTTACCAAAACACGAGCAATTGCTAATTATTTTACCCGTATGCGACTATGCAAACAGGATGGCACACTGGAGTTTAGCTTTACCACCAGTCTCGATGAAGCGATGCCAGATGATTTTGCGCCATGGTTCGAATGGCAAGTGCCACGCGAGCGTAAGATATTGTTTGGACATTGGGCAGCGCTTAAAGGTGATATTGATCTACCACACGCTCGTGCCCTTGATGGCGGCTGCGTCTGGGGTAATTATCTATTGGCTTACCGATTAAGTGACGGTAAAGTTATCACTTCTAGTGCGCACTGTCCTACGCCACAGCCTTAAATCACAATCCGCTGAATTTGTTTATTCCGACATTTTTTAAGTGAGCTCGTTTTAAGCAAAAAAACAAGTCGCCGCCCCAATCTAATTCGGTAGGTTGGGCGGCTTTTTGGGTTTAGGAAGTGGCGTTTTGGCATCCCCCGCAGCTTTGCTACCAGAGCCCTCATGACTACTACCAGAGCTATTATGACTACCATCAGAGCCCTCATGATGGTTATTGTTTTTGCCATTAGTAGCTGCGTCAAGCGTTTTGGTGGCCTTATCATATTGAATGTCATCAGTGTAGGGTACGCTGTTGAGCTCTTCATCTACTAGCCCATCGTCAAGGTCGATTATATTTTTGGGTGAGGCGTTAAATAACGTAGTCTGAGCTACCTGTCCTGTACTGATATCATCGATATTATTAGCTTGAGGTTGATTGTCGTAGTAGATGTCCGTTGCGTCAGATTTCATGGACTCAGGTAATATTTTGATATCAGATAAGCGTCTGACGACATAATCATTGGGTATTGGCTTGCCGTCTTTTTGTGCTGAGCTGTCCTCAAAAATCATATGCCCTTGGCTATCGATACGCGCGTATTTCATGGGATTGTCGCGTGGCCAGAAAAAATCAGACGGGTGATGAATAATATGGCCAAAGACGAGTTTGGTGAGCCGACTCCATTCAAAGAATCTGACTTCTTTAGAACGCAATGCTACAAATAGGGCAAGCGAAAAGCTTACCATCAAGTTGACGATACCAATAAGCGCGACCCCAAGGAAGGACAATAAAATGACTTCCCAACTCATTTGTGTGGCTGATAGGTTAAACAGTCCGTGCGCCAAGTTTGCCGAAGCAAAAGCAATGTGACGAATATCAATCGGTAAACCAAATAAGTAACCGATAGTGGCGGTACTGCCTAAGAATACCCCAAATAAAAAGTTGCCCATGATCGCGCCAAGATTGGCTTCTATAAAGCCGCCCAAACGCTGAAGCCATGATTTGGGTAATAAATATTGCAGTAACCGATGCCGTTGAATCCGCGCACCAATTTGATTGTAAACGGCCAAATTATCATAGTAGCCAGCAATAAGACCAGATAAGAATAGATAAACCCCGGCAATGGCCGCGTGCGGTAGCGCTAATGAGCGAAAGGGATCTAGATCATGGAGAAGGTGGCCCGCCTTATCCGGATCAATCATAGGCGTACCCGTGTACTGCAGCCATGCAAAAGAGATAATCAGCGCCACCGGTATGGCCAGCATAATATTGCCCATAATAGCGATGAATTGGGTGCGCAAGATATCGACCATCAGCTCTGATAACTTAGTGAGCTGATGTGATTTTTTACCCGAGCTGTCTGAGATGGTCGAGGCGATAGCAGCAGCGGTCATTGCCGGCTGTTTGGTTGCCACTGTACCATGAATGACGTGGATAAAAACGAAACCTAAGCCATAGATCATACTGTTTATAAAGGCTCGGCCCATTGGTGCCAGCGCTAAATGATAAGCCAATATTTTAGTAGTGGCCATAAAAGCAATCACAAACCCGCCGATAGAAGCTTTTTTAAACATTTTTTGGTAGCCAGCTTTATCGGTACTGATATAGTGTTCACCAACGCGGCTGGCGTTTTCGGTCACTTTACGTGAGAGTAGCTTGGTATTGTTATCAATCAAATAACCAATACTATAAAGACGATTGGCAGAGGTGATCAGCGCCTGAATAAGTTCAATCACTGCGCGATCGTGTTGTTGAGAGTCATCTGAAACCAGCTGAGTTAAGACACGCATGCGCTGCAAACTTTGATCGAGACGCAGCATCATATTGGTCAGGCGGATGGAAATACCGGTTTTATAAATACGTTTGCGGACGGTGGCGACGATATCTTCACATTGCTCCAGCATGACTAATAATGGCGCTGGGTTGACCGCTTGTTCAGGAGTAATATCAGTTAAATTATCTAGCTCGTGTGTTTGTCGATATTGATTAACAAATAAAACTGCTTCCTGATTTTGTGCCACAAAGGACGCTGAGTAGTTTAGTATTTGCGGGTAAGCTCCCATCAAATCAGGATGTAGTCCGATACCACTGATACGATAAGATAAAATAACAATAGCGTTCAAAATACTATTTTTTGCCGTGGCGACTAAGTACAGATGTTGTTCTTTGACTTGAAGTAATTCAACTAAAGCATCCCACTTTTCTTTTTCGATGTTAGCCAGCCAGCGCTCATCAGAGCGCTTATCGAATAAATATCCTACTAGCTCAACGACCGAGTCATCTTGTGGCAGTAGCGGTAAAAATCGATGCCCGATTAAGCGGCGCAGGCTACTAAAAAATCCCTCATCTGACATGATGCCAGTATCAGTATATAGGGCAATTTGGCGATATTGGATAATCAGCTTTAATACAAAGCTGGCAAGTCCATCACCATATTCTGGATGTTGACGTAAGATATTAATAAGGGTCTGGAGGTTTTTATTGGCTAAAACGGGCTCCTTATCAGTCACTCGCAGCTCATCAATTAAGCGTTTGAGAACCGAAGGATCGGGTACATCACTTAAGGCAGTAATCTGCTGTAAAATGCGTTTCATTTCTGACACATCGTACCCTTTATTGTGGTTGTTCGAATATGGGTTGTTTTTTTGGATATTTAAAATGACTTAACCAGATAGCAGCATATTTAGCTGTTATTAAAAGTCAAAGGCTAGCCCGCTGTTATTTTAATCTGAACAGCGTGTCGATGGTCAATTATTTTGTTAGTAATTGATTTCAAGAGGTAGTTTGAGTAAAAAAGTATTGGGCAATAAAAAAGGACAGTAGTAAAACTGTCCTCTTTATCGTTGTATTAAGGATGGTTTAGCAGATGATTAGCTAACAGCGACATTAAAGTAATCAAGATCAAAGTTCATCATTGGATCGCTACCGGCTTGGACCATTTGCGCATGAGCATCAATACGGGGTAGTACACGACCGACAAAGTAGTCAGCAAGCTTGGCTTTATTGGTATAAAACTCGCCTTCTTTACCATCAGCAGCTTCTACCATCATGGCAAACATGTAAGAGTAGCAGAGATAACCAAACGCATGCATGTAGTCAACCGCGCAGCCATTAATCTCATTCTTACGCGTACTGATATTAGCAAGAACCGTTTTAGTTAACTCTTCAACCGTATCCGCAGCCCCTAATGTTGCTTGCTTGATACCATGGTCTGCTTGCATGGAGTCAATATAATCACGAATTTCACCTAAGAAGTTGGTAACATATTTACCCTCGTTGCGAGCGACTTTACGGCCAAGCAGATCAAGCGCTTGGATACCATTGGCCCCTTCGTAAATCTGAGCGATACGGGTATCACGAACGATTTGTTCCATGCCCCATTCGCGCACATAACCATGACCACCAAAGACTTGTTGGCAATCGATGGTAGCTTCTAAAGCTTTGTCGGTTAAGAAGGCTTTAGCCACAGGCGTTAGCAATGCAACACGAGCAGAGGCAATTTGAGCTGCTTCAGGGTCGGTACTGAACTTTTCAGCATCAAGTTGCTTGGCGACGTACATGGCAAAACAGCGTGATGCTTCAGAGTTCACCTTAGCGTTTAATAGCATACGGCGGACATCAGCATGGTGAATGATGGCATCAGCAGGCTTTTCAGGGCTTTGGAGTTGCGTATCGCTACGACCTTGAGCACGATCAAGCGCATAGAGTGCGGCATTTTGATAAGCCAGCTCGGAGCCACCAAGACCTTGAAGACCCATAGTCACGCGTTCGTAGTTCATCATAATGAACATAGAGGACAGCCCTGTATTTTCAGCCCCAACCAACCAGCCTTTGGCATTATCAAAGTTCATGACACAAGTAGCGGAGGCTTTGATACCCATTTTATGCTCAATAGAGCCCGCTGCTAGCGTATTGCGCTCGCCTAAGCTACCATCTTCATTAACTAAGAATTTTGGCACCACAAACAATGAAATACCTTTGGAGCCCGCTGGTGCGTCTGGAGTTTTTGCTAACACTAAATGAATAATATTTTCAGTTAAGTCGTGCTCACCACCGGTAATAAATATTTTGGTACCTGAAATGTTGAAACTATCGTCGTCGTTAGGCACCGCTTTAGTTTTGATGATACCTAAGTCAGTACCAGCATGAGGCTCAGTCAAACACATCGTACCTGACCATTCACCAGAATACATTTTTTCTAAATAGGTTTTCTTTTGTTCTTCTGAGGCGGCGGCATTCAAACATAGGGTTGCACCAACGGTAAGGTTAGGGTACAAAGCAAACGATTGGTTGGTGGTGAAGATCATCTCTTCAGTCAACATAGTGACCATTTTTGGGAAGCCTTGTCCACCGTACTCAGGATTACCGCCAAGACCAACCCAACCGGATTCCGCATATTGGTTGTAAGCTTCTTTAAAGCCTTCAGGAGTAGTGACTACACCGTCGCCTTGGAAGGTCGCGCCTTCTTCGTCGCCGCTACGGTTAATAGGGAGGAGAACGTTTTTGGATAATTTTGCCATTTCTTCCAAAATCATATCGACAGTTTCCATATCGACATGAGACAAATTATCATTATTTTGCCAAAATTCATGAGCTTTGAAAACGTCTGTTAAGATAAAACGCATGTCATTAAGAGGGGCATTATAGACAGACATAAATATTCCTTATTGTTCTATATGGATAAAAGTAAATCGGCTTATCTGCTATTGCTAAAGCTATAGATAGTACTAAAGCGGTTAGATGGTACTAAAGCAATAAACACGCTAAATAATAGGGTTGTTCGTAGTACTTGTTATTTATTGATGATGTACGATTTACCGGTAACGTCATGGTAATGATGTGACATATGCTAGCTGTCACACTAATTTTATCATTGTAAACATGATAAGCGATAAATAAATTTTAGCAAATTAGCGTCTAATCTTGTGTATTTCTTCGTGAATTACGCGTACACCAAAAGTTGCGTAGCGCCCTTGTAGTATTTAAATAGAACTTAAATAGTCTATTTATCATTCAAGATTGGCTAATCAAGACCTATTAATAACAGACGGGTAAACAAGTGTAAATAAATACACTATAAGAGACAGCTGGATCTAAGAGCTTGACCTAACACCTAAAATAAAATCGGCAACATACCTGAGTATGTTGCCGATTATTGATTAGTCTTTGTTAAATCGATCAATCAAAAGTTGAAACGCTTGGTTAAAAAGCAAATTGATCAACGTCCATACTCATGTAGGGCTCAACGCCAGTGCCGATACGCTGTACGTGGGTGGTAGTACGTGGCAATAATTTAGCAAAATAGAACTGCGCTGTTTTTAATTTGGCATCGTAAAACGCTTGTTCGCTACTACCGTTGGCAATTTCGGTTTGAGCGATCAATGCCATACGTGCCCATAAGTAGGCAAGAGTCACATAACCGCTAAAGTACATATAATCGACAGCTGCGCCGCCTACCGCTTCAGGGTTTTCAGCCGCTTGCTTGCCGATATCTGTGGTCAGATCGGTCCATTCTTTGACATGTTTGATAAGAGGACGGGTAAATTGGCCCATCTCATCATTGTCTTTATTGTCTTCACAGAATTGTTCAATAACCTTAGTGAAATTCGCAAGCAGTTTGCCTTGTGAGCCCAATACTTTACGACCAATCAGGTCAAGTGCTTGAATTTGAGTCGTGCCCTCATAAATACAACCAATAGTCGTATCACGGACATTTTGCTCCATACCATACTCAACGCAAAAGCCACTACCGCCCAAAGCTTGAACGCCGTGGTTGGCAGACTCAAGACCGGTTTCGGTCAAAAAGGCTTTACCAATGGGGGTAAGCAGCGACAGCATTTGATCCGCGTATTTGCGGGCATCGCCTTCACCTTTGGCAACCGTATCAGCAAACTGAGACATATAACCGATCAATGCACGGCCGCCTTCAGCAAATGCTTTGGTGGTCAATAACATATCGCGGACTGCTGGATGCACGATGATAGGGTCGGCAGGTTTTTCAGGGAATTTAGCGCCATCTAAAGAACGGAATGCTAAGCGCTCTTTGGCAAAAGCCAATGCTCCTTGAAAGGCGTACTGAGAGGCGGTAACCCCTTGGATGGAGGTGCCGATTCGTGCCACATTCATAAAGGTAAACATGTATTTTAGACCACGGTTCTCTTCACCGATTAAATAGCCGGCTGCCCCGTCATAGTTGATTACGCAAGTGGCTGAGGCTTTGATGCCCATTTTGTGCTCAATAGAGCCACAAGAAACCGCATTACGCTCGCCTAAACTGCTGTCCTCGTTGACCATGAATTTTGGTACAACAAATAAAGACAAGCCTTTGGTGCCCGCTGGTGCATCTGGCGTGCGCGCCAAAACAATATGGATAATATTATCAGACATGTCGTGCTCGCCTGCAGAAATCCAGATTTTACCGCCTGTAATTTTATAGGTGCCATCATCGTTAGGTTCCGCTTTGGTGCGGACCAAGTTTAGATCAGAGCCACATTGTGGTTCAGTCAAACACATCACGCCTGTCCATTCGCCTGCGACCAGTTTAGGCAAATACTTGTGTTTTTGCTCGTCAGTACCATGATGCTCAAGAGTGGAGACACAGCCTTCTGAAAGTCCTGGATACATACCAAACGACCAGTTAGCGGTACCCACAAACTCAGAAAGAGCTGAGTTTAGAGACATGGGCATGGCCTGGCCACCGAATTCTTCATCAGCTGTTAAAGACGTGAATCCAAGCTCACAGTACTGCTTATAGGCCTCTTTAAACCCTTTAGGGGTAGTGACTTCGCCATCATTAAAATGACAACCTTCAGCATCACCGCTCATATTTAGTGGTGACAGCTCATTTTCAGCAAAACTTGCTGCAGCTTCTAGGTAACTGTCTACAATATCCGCTTCAATATGAGAAAAAGCATCCATAGTTTGGTAATGTGCAGTGCTGTTTAAAAGCTCATGCATGACAAATTTCATATCACGTAGCGGCGCTTTATATTGCATACTTCCTGTCCTTTTTTAGAATATGAACGATAGCGAAACAATGATTGCTACTATTATCTAGCAGCTAAGTCATATTTACGGTTGCCTGATTTGTCTTAATTAATTTTTTCATTAATGATAGACAGTGACAAAGACTATTGGAGATATCGGTCATATTGGATTTAGATAACGTTTAAAAGAGTTAAATATAATGACTGTTAAGGCCTGCTTAATATTTAGCTGGTCTCAATGAATTCACTGTAAAAGATAGGCGTTCACAGGGGATAATACAAGTTTGGCGGTGAAACTGATAAGTCATGAACCTATCTTGCATCCTTTGTACAATCAACGTTAGGAGATAGATAATGATGGGTAGTGATCGCATAGTAACTTTATAGATATATTATACTATGTACTATAAAAGACAACTATTAACGATGTTAACAACGACTATTCGTGAGGTAAAAACTAAACAATACGCCCTAACCAAAGCTGATTTATAGTGGTTTTATTTGGATGAATATTGCTGGGTCAACATTTCGGTTGCCTCGTCTGCGGTGACCGGTCTGCTAAACCAATATCCTTGACCATACGTGCAGCCCATTTGTACTAATAAATCACGCTGTTGTTCGGTTTCGATACCTTCAGCGACAACCTGCATATCAAGAGCGTTTGCCAAATCTAAAATAGTTTTTACAATAGCGTTCTGGGTACGATCGGTGACGATTTTAGAAATAAAGCTTTTATCAATTTTGATGAAATCAAAGGGATATTCTTGTAAATAACTGAGAGATGCATAACCAGTGCCAAAGTCATCAAGGGCTAGGCAGACGCCCAGTTCTTTGAGTAAGGTGAGCTGTTGCTTAACGTTAGCATGGCGTAGCATTAAGGATGATTCGGTTACTTCGATGTGTAACTGATGCGCGTGGATATCATGTTGGGTAAATAAATTATTGATAAAACTGAAAAATTTAGAATGACTAAACTCAGCAGCGTCAGCATTGATACAGATATGCTGAGTAAATTCTAGCGCCTGCCAAATAGACAGCTGCTGGGCGATTTGTACCGCCATTTGATAAAACAACTCAAATGATAGCTTGTACTTGATAATCGCATCGATGAAGTCGATAGGTCTTAGCAGACCGCGGGTAGGGTGTTGCCAGCGTACCAATGCCTCAAAGCCAGTAATAGCTCCGGTATCCAAGGCTACTTTTGGCTGATAGTAGGGCACAAACTGACAATCATTGATAGCTACTCTAAGTTCAGCTTCCAGTTGTAAGCTGTCAGTAGTTGCCTCATTGATGGTTTCGTTGTACCAACAGACATCATCACCACCATTCTGCTTGACATAATGTAAGGCTTTTTCAGCTTTAATAAGCAGCTCTGAGAACTGATTGCCATGGTCAGGGAAATAACTGACGCCAACAGAGATGTGCAAATAAATCACATCGTTAACCAGTGCATATGGGCGCTCGCACATTTGCATGAGACTATCGAGCTGATTGCGTACCATATTAGCGTCGCTACATTCAAAAAGTAATGCAAAGTCATCCCCACCAAAATGTGAAAAACAGCGCAAGTTGCTCATCTCTAGCTTGCTAACCTGCTTTACGAAGTCTTTTACTAGGATGTTGATACTATCAGTCCCTAATGTGCTGGCAAGATTACGATAGCGGTCGATGTTTAAACGCACAATGACCACTTCTTGGTAGCTTTCTAACAATAACTCACTGGTCTGGCTCAAAAACACCTTACGATTAGGCAGACCGGTTAGTTGGTCATAATTAAGCAGATGCGCCACTTGTTTTCTATCTTTGACAACTGATGACATATCGCGAACCATACCGACATGGTAGACCGTTTGCTCGACACAAAGTCTGCGGTAAGTCATATGGCATTCTAGTGTTTGTCCGTAACGGGTAGCCATCGAAAAGTCATTTTCATAAAACCCCTCATTGTCCAAACGCTCGGTAATATCTTTCAGGATAGTCCTTTCTTCTTCTGATAAGAATTCAGCAGAATATATTCCCAGTGGTCGGCCAATCAAGAATTCTTCATTGTAGCCAATCATAATCTCGTAGGTAGCATTGACCGATAAATAACGAAGATTGGTGTCCAATATGAATATGGCATCTTCGAACCGCTCACATAATTGAGTCAAAAGTTGCTGCTTGATCGAAGCTGGGATGGGGTCAAAATTACTCATAACACTGGCTCATAAAAGATACTGGCTCATAAAATTCAAAACAAATGCTGGAATATAAGCAGGCTAATATTAAGGAGAAATACTATCAATCATACTATAACTAACAATAGTTTATTTTTAATGTTGAAAGTTAATAGAGATTGCTGTTCTTATCCTATTATTAACGACTCAGAGCATGCAACGTTGCCAACGCGACAAGCGGGGCGGTCTCGGTACGCAACACGCGCGCACCAATTTGCCAAGGCGCAAAGCCACTGTGTTTAGCTTGCGCGCTTTCGTCATTGCTGAGGCCGCCTTCAGGGCCAATCAACAGCTCAATATAAGGCACATCTTGTTTTAATACGACTAATAGCGCCTCTGGCATTAAAGGCTGACCTGTTGCCGGAACACTCATTTGCAAACGTATATCCGCTTGATGATTGAGTACCTGATAATAGGGATCTTGACTGAGCGCTACCATAGTGGGACTGACCGCGTCATCGACTGTCAATGATGCGGTATCAGTGTTTAACCACTGGGTAATGGGCTGAGGCGTAAGAATAAGTGGCGGACGGTTTAATCCGCATTGTTCACAAGCAGCAATAGCGATTTGCTGCCAATGGTGCAGTTTTTTGTCGACTTGCGAAGGCTTTAACGAGACTTCACCGTGATGGCTACTGAGCAACTGAATGGCAGTGACGCCAAGCTCAGTGGCTTTTTGGATGGCATAATCCATACGGTCGCCGCGGCTCATGACTAAGCCTATTTTGCTGATAATAGGCGCGCTGCGATCATCGCTTATATGCGCTAATAAGGTGACCGTGGCATGCTTTTTACTGATGGTTTGTAGCTGTACTTGGTATTCACCGCCAAAGCCATCGAATAAAATACCTTGGTCGCCGATATTGGCTCGTAGCACACGGCACCAATGATGGACGATACTGTCCGGTAACTCGACGTCATTGCCTATAGGCAGCGAGCCTAATCGAGGTCGACAAAATTGCTCGGATTTATGGTCGTAATTATCACTATTGATGGCATAAAAGAAACGTCGCACGGCGTTTTATTCCTATTTTTTTAATTAAGAATATTTAGTAATAGCCTAATAGAATATCACTTGGCTACTTTAAAAATATTTTTTGTCACAAATTTTTATTATAGAGTAAATAGTCTATAAATAAAAAACTGGTGCTCCTAAGAACACCAGTTGCTTAAACTATAAATTTAAAAGAAGCTGAATGTGATAAATACTTAGCAGTTTTAACAACCCTCGCGCAGAAATCCCCTACCTCTAAGGTAGTCGGCTGAATGCGTCATTGGTTATATATTGATATTACATTATAATTATAAAAAATATTATGAGGTGTTATTATATCTATACTAACCAAAAGAGTAAAACGATTGCATGAGCAAGCCCATTATTAAAGCCTACAAATTCAGGCTGTACCCGACTGATGACCAGCAAGTGTCCTTTGCTAAGTCATTCGGCTGCGCTCGTTTTATATGGAATAGAATGCTTGCTGATAAAATAAAACATTATGACTGTCATAAAGAAAGCTTAAAAAATACACCCGCTCAGTATAAAAAAGAGTTTGAATGGCTAAAAGAAGTGGATAGCTTGGCATTGGCCAATGTGCAACTCAACCTACAAAAAGCCTTCCAGAGCTTCTTCAAATCACCTACTTTCGGCTTCCCAAACTTCAAACACAAAGGTAAAAAAGACAGTTATACCACCAATAATCAAAAAGGTACGATTGCGGTTGGCTTGAACAGTATTAAGTTGCCAAAAATCGGTCACATCAAAGCGATTATTGATAGAAAAATTACAGGGCTGGTTAAAAGCGCCACCATTACCAAGACTGCTACTGGTAAATACTTTGTCAGTATTTTGGTTGAAACGGTAGCCGTCGATCTACCTAAAACCCAATCAAATATCGGTATTGATTTAGGATTAACAGACTTTATCGTCTTATCGGACGGTACAAAAGGTGCTAATCCTAAGTTTCTAGCGAGACTTCAAGGCAAGCTTGCCAAGGCGCAACGTATTTTATCCAAACGTGCGCGGGTGGCAAAATCTGCCAATCGTAAATTATCCGAAAGTTGCAATTACCAAAAGCAGAATACCAAAGTCGCTAAAATTCATGAGCGGATCAGAAACACCCGCACTGACTTCTTACATAAAACCTCATTCAATATCGTCAAAAACCACGACATTATTGCGATTGAGGATTTGAACGTCAAAGGGTTGCTCAAAAACCATAAGCTTGCTAAAGCAATCGCTGACAGCTCATGGTCAACCTTTACCCATATGCTGACCTATAAAGCTGACTGGTACGGCAAGACCGTTATCAAGGTAGATAGATGGTATCCCTCGTCTAAAACCTGCTCTTGCTGTGGTCATATTCTTGGCAAAGCGGAACTTAAACTAAGCGACAGAGAGTGGGATTGCAAAATTTGCCTGACCCACCACAACCGCGACATTAACGCCAGCATCAATATCCTAAATGAAGGGTTGCGATGCTTGCAAACTCTCAAAAAACCCTTGGTTCAAGGGTGTTAGCTTGGTAAATTTACCTAACCGCTGGTGCAGAACATCGTACTAAGTATGGGTATTACCCAAGAAACCCCTACCTCTTAGGTAGTGGGTAGTTCATGCGCCAAACTCTAAGCAAGTCCTAAAGCTTCAACCAAGCGTTTATTTGGTTCAACCTTATTCATACTATAAAAGTGCATCGCTGGCACACCCTCAGCGATTAAGCGCTCGCATAGACGGTAAACAACATCAAAACCAAACTCACGAATAGCTTTGCGATCATCACCAAAGTCAGCAAGTTGCTTACGCACATAGCGCGGAATATCAGCGCCACAGCTGTCAGCAAATCGGACTAAATTGCTAGAGTTGGTAATCGGCATAATGCCCGCCACCAACGGCTGTGCTACGGTATCGATACCACGGCTTTCTAACGCATCACGCAAATACAAGTAGCTGTCAGCGTTGTAAAAGAACTGGGTAATCGCCGCGTTTGCGCCAGCTTGATATTTATTCACTAAATTATCAATATCGAATAAAAAGCTACGCGCTTGCGGGTGCATTTCAGGATAGGCAGCCACTTCGATATGGAAATGATCACCTGAATGCTCACGGATAAACTTGACCAAGTCGAGTGCAAAAGGCAGTTGACCCATACCGACTTGTCCTGACGGCAAATCACCACGTAACGCTACTAAACGCTTAATACCTAGACTTTTATAATGAGTTAATAACTCAGCAATTTCGTCCTTATCGTCACCGATACAGGAAATGTGCGGCGCAACCTCAGTCTCGCCACGCGCGCACAGATCTTGCACAATCTGTAAGGTACGGCTGCGCGTTGAGCCGCCCGCACCATAGGTCACCGAAAAGTAGGTTGGTGATAGCTTGTTTAACTCATCAAAGGTGCTGAGTAGCTTCTCATGTCCTTGCTCAGATTTGGCAGGGAAAAACTCAAAAGAAAAAGCAGGCTTACTCACAGTCGCGCTCCTTATTGTTCATATAAATATTGATATAAGTACTTATATTAGTATTTATAGGCATCAGGTTTGAAAGGGCCTTCAACTGGCACACCTAGATATTCGGCTTGCTTATTGGTCAGCTTGGTTAGCGTGCCGTTAAAGCCGGCTACCATAGCAGCAGCCACTTCTTCGTCTAGCTTCTTCGGTAAGACTTTGACATATAAGTTATCAAAGCGCTCATCGACAGGTAGCTCAGCGAATTTTTCTTCAAACAGATACATTTGCGCCAATACTTGGTTGGCAAATGAGCCGTCCATCACGCGCGATGGGTGACCAGTAGCATTACCTAAGTTCACTAAACGACCTTCAGCTAATAGAATTAGGTAATCGTTCACATCGTCTGAGCGGAAGATTTGGTGAACTTGTGGCTTAACTTCTTCCCAGCGCCAGTTATCACGCATAAACTGAGTATCGATTTCAGTATCAAAGTGACCGATATTACAGACTACCGCACCTGGTTTTAGAGCCGCAAGCATGTTTTTATCACAGACATGGTAGTTACCAGTGGTAGTGACAATCATGTCGGTATCTTCTAGCAGGCGAGTATTGATGTTTTCCGCACCGCCAGTATTGTCGCCATCAATGTATGGTGATAATACTTCGTAGCCATCCATACAAGCCTGCATGGCACAGATAGGATCGACTTCTGAAACCCGAACAATCATGCCTTCTTGGCGTAAGCTTTGTGCTGAGCCTTTGCCCACATCACCATAACCGATAACTAAAGCGCGACGACCGGCAAGGAACATATCCGTACCACGTTTAATCGCGTCATTTAAGCTATGACGGCAACCGTACTTATTGTCGTTTTTAGACTTAGTGACGGCGTCATTAACGTTGATAGCAGGAACTTTTAGCGTGCCTTTGTTAAGCATTTCGATTAAGCGATGCACGCCGGTAGTGGTCTCTTCTGAGATGCCATGCATGTTATCTAATAGGTGAGCATATTCGTCATGGATAAGTGCGGTCAAATCACCGCCATCATCTAAGATTAAGTTAGCATCCCAAAGCTGGCCTGTTTCTTCGCCGCCAACGTGTACTTGCTGGCGTAAGCACCATTCGTATTCTGCGTCAGTTTCGCCTTTCCAAGCGAATACAGGAATACCAGCAGCAGCAATCGCAGCAGCAGCATGGTCTTGGGTTGAGAAGATATTACATGAAGTCCAACGCACTTCAGCACCGAGCGCAATTAAGGTCTCGATAAGTACGGCAGTTTGGATGGTCATGTGGATACAGCCGACGATTTTGGCGCCTTTAAGGGGCTGATCCGCTTCGTAGCGACGACGCAAACCCATAAGGGCAGGCATTTCGGCTTCAGCAAGGGTGATTTCACGGCGGCCGTAATCAGCTAAGCTAATGTCCGCGACTTTATAGTCAGTGAAAGAGGGGTCGATCGTATGGGCAGATGGGGAAGTAGACACTGCGTCCATAATATGCTCCTATCAGTGGTTAAAGTATGATAAAAAGAATAAAAACGCAGGTGCCGTTGTTCACGCTACTTAATACTCAAATCTTTAGTATTAAACAGTTTACCGAGCCTAACATGACGAATTAATTAGCGTAGCTTGTTTATAAATCTCAAACTTAACTATTAATTAACATGGCGCAACACCTCTCGGAGGTCGTTATTGTAATTCATGGCGCATAATTTGTCACCTATTGGCTGCGGTAAATACTGTACGCTGATGTTACGAATTACGTTTTCAGTTCGTTGACAAATAATTGAAAGCCATAAAAAAAGGCCATCGATTGATGACCTTTATAGTTAGTAATATACGTTTTAAGTGAGGCTAAATAAATTTAGAACCAGTTATAGGTTAGTGAGGTGAAGAAGTTAGTGCCGTCTTGGTTATAACGCGAGCCATATTCACCAAAACTTTCATTGGTTGAGTAGTCTACGTTGGTCAAGTTATTAATACGACTTGTCCATGTTAGATTTGGGCTAAGATAATAACTGCCACTGATATTAAACAGCGTGTAGTCATTCATGAAAGTGCTATTATCCGTAACATTATATGTTTTACCGACATATTCTGCTTCAGTACGAATATCAAAGTTGGCAGCTTGGTAGCCTACATAGACTAATCCAGTATGTTCAGGACGAAATACTAATTGTTTACCTTTATCATCTCCTGAACGCGATTCAGCATTGGTACGCGTATATTGACCACCAAATAAGATATTGCTTAGTTGCCAGTCTGAGGTAAAGCTATAACCTGATAGCCGTGCTTCATCAATATTGCTAGCTTGGTATTTATAACTTGGTAGCTCTTTATTAGTAATAAGATTTTTAACGTCGCTATTAAAACCAGTCAAACGAGTAGTTTGTATCGCACTGGTAGATTCAATAAATATCTCTAAGTTTTTACTTTTTTCAACTTTCAAATCTTCATTGGGGATATAGTAAGAGCTCTCAATATATAAATCATTAAGAGTAGGAGCTCTATAGCCGGTGGCAAAGCTAGTACCAAGACGTAGACTCGGTGCTAGTTTTACAGCATAGCCAAGCCCAAATGTGGTTTCGTCACCGAACTGTGAGTTATCATCGTAACGAACATTGGCTTGGAAATCATAGGCTTGCTCGTTAACTTGATAACCAGCAAAGCCACTTTTAATGGTACGGTCATTTATTTTATAGCTATCGCTACCATTATCAGGAGTATTATCAGTAAGGTCTACTTCCTGCTTAAGCCATTCTGCACCCGCTTGAATCTGTCCTACAGGTAATTGATAAGTACTTATTAGATTCGCTTGCTTTTGTTTAGTTTCAAATGCATCACCAACCTTATTATCAAGCTTATCTAAGCTCTGACCTGCTGACAGACGTAAAGTCAATTTATCGTTTTCGTATTGTGAAAATGCTGATACTGCACCATTTTCCTGATCAATTTCTGCATTAGCGCTGTCACCAAAATCATCAAATTCAGTGGTAGATTTAGCAAAAATACCAGTCGCGCCGACACTGATATTTTGAGTCAGAGGTATGCTAGCATTTAGGGAGAAATTATTACTTTTAAAGCCGTCATCATCTTTATTGTTACCTGTTTGATATTCAAGAGCGCTGATACCTTTGGTTTGGTTGCGATTGGCAGAAAGACTGAGCTTTGCGCCTTGGGCGTTCGCAAATTGTGCTGCTGCACCATAAACATAATGATCGTTTGAGCCAACACCTGCGGTAACAGAGAAGTTTGTTTGCTCAGCGCCACTACCTCTAGTAAAAATTTGAATGACGCCGCCCATAGCATCTGCGCCATAAATACTAGAACCAGAAGCGCCATATAGTACCTCAATACGATCAACTTGATCAGCGGGCAATAAGTTCAATGCAGGTTGCCCAGATGTCATCGAGCCGTAACGGACACCATCTATCAATACCAACACGCGCTTACTATCATAGCCACGCAAATAGAAGTTACTACTTTGACCTAAGCCGCCATCTTGCTTGATGCTAAAACCTGGCTGGCGTCTCAGAACTTCCATTACTGTTTGACCTTGGAAGCGCTTTAAATCCTCTTTATCAACCACACGAGTTTGGGCGATAACGTTACTAGTCTTAGTTGGAGTACGCGTAGCGGTAACGACGATTTTATCAAGCTCAACTTCTGGTAGCTCGTCATCACTGACGACATTTGAATCATTGGTGGCTGCTGTAGCGCTAACGGCAAGTACGCCAAGTGCGCTTAAAATACACAACCGAAGATAGCTGGTCGAAGACGAACGTGATAAAACCATATTTAATTCCAAAGTTATAAAACTATGAATGACCAAAATCAGCAGGCAAACTGAACAGCACTCATTATCTACAATACTTACACATTTATAAACAACTTTAACCTAATGTTTCCTCACTGTAAGCTGAGCCGTTTTCAAGATGAGATGCTATTTACTCATTTTGCCGTATCTTAAAACTAATTTTATAATTTTCCAGCTTTTGAGAACCTAAAAGATAAGCAAAACATAAATAATAGACCCCATTGCCAGTTACCATAAAAGTGCGCAATCAAAAGCACCGCAGTTATAAATAATTGCTATCATAGCGGCAGCTTTTGTCCTTTTTTATATTCTATCTACTAAGTTAAGAGGTTCGTTTTGTCTATTAAGCGTTATGTGAGTCCTGCTACTGCATCATCTTTATTAGCCAGAGCGCCACTTGCAATGGTGCTATTGATAGCGTTGCTGTTTAGTATGGTATTGCCAAATACTGCCATTGCTGCTGAAGGCGGTGGGGTGCTGGGTATCGGTGACAGTAAGGATGACAGTGCGAGCGAGCCTGCACCAGACTCATTCGGACGGGACTCGCCGCGTCATACGGTACAAGGATTTATCAGTGCACTGGGTGAAAATGATTACTTATTGGCCAGTAATTATCTCAATTTATCCAAATCTGACAATCCAACCACCGTTGTGCGGCAGTTTAAGCAAGCGCTCGATGCGGGTGGGCGTTTTCAGCCTGATTTGCAACTCAATAATACCCCTGAAGGTAACTTAACGGATCAGCTACCGCCAAGCCAAGAAAACGTGGGCAATATTAGTATTAATGATAAAAAGGTCCCTCTGCTATTAGAGCGTGTTGTTTCCAAAAAAGGAGAGCAGTACTGGCAGTTCTCTACTGAGACGTTAAGCTCAGTTCCCGATGTTATAGAAAATACTGAGCCTACTTTAGTCTCGCGTTATACCCTTGAGTCGCTAGAAGATAAAAAGCTGTTTGGTTATCAGCTGGCTGATTTGGTCGCGGCGGTGGCAATCACTATTGGTAGTTTTTTGCTAACCTATGTGCTGGTATGGTTATGGTATCACCTTCTAAATCTCATCTATCCGCGGGTACGCGGTGTCCCATTGCCGCTACCGGATAAAGTAATACTACCGCTTGCCGTCGTTATTATGGCGCTGATTTTATCAGATGTGATGGTTTATTCTGGCGTGTCGGTGACGCTACGTGAACCGGTTAATCGCTTTACCGAAATTGCCTCGTGGCTAGCGACAACTTGGCTATTACTCCGGGTCATCGACGCTATCTTTACCCGCGCTGTAAATTTAAGCTATAAAAAGAACTATATTGAGCGGGTGTCTATATTAGGCTTACTGCGCAAGATCGTCAAAGCACTACTGCTAATATTTGCCGTTATTGTGATCTTCGGTAATTTAGGTTTTGACTTGACCACTGGTATTGCGGCATTAGGGGTAGGTGGTTTGGCCTTAGCCCTAGGTGCGCAAAAGACCATCGAAAATCTCGTAGGTAGTGTGGTGGTGGTGGCAGATTCACCGGTGCGCATAGGCGATTATTGTAAGTTCGGTACTTATGAAGGTACGGTGGTCGACATTGGTATTCGTTCATCACGCGTGCGCACACTGGCGCGCACCATTGTGACCGTTCCTAATGGTGATTTTTCATCCATGCAGATTGAAAACTTTACCTCCCGTGATATGTTCCGATTTTTTCATCAGTTATACCTCAAGCGTACTGCAGATATTGACGTGGTATTTCAGATGGTAAAAGACTTGGATGAATTTTTAAATAAGCATTACTTAACCAACCAAGAATGGAATCAAGTCAATATTTTAGAGCTGCGCCAAGATTGTTATGTTATCCAATTGCAAGCCTATATTAATGCCAATGATGTTATGGAGTTTTACGACAAACAAAACGTAGTATTCGTTGATGTATTGAATCAAGTCGCAAAATATAAAGTCGAACATGCGCTGCCAACGCAGCAATTAATCGTCAACCAAGCTGAGCTTGAGCATCAATTAAAAAATGATGTTGAATATAAAGCAGCTGATTCTGTGGACGATACAGCAAGTGTTGCTGATGATAGTGAGCATAGCTCTGTTAATCTAAGACAGGATTTAGAAGCACTCGCCAATACTGGCAAAGTATATAAACAAGAACATGAAAAAAAAGGAGAGATTGGAGGAGATGAGCAGAATAGCTCCAAGGAAAATGCTGTCCATACTTTAGCCAAACATCAGCTTCAGCGCATTCAAAAAGTTTTAGGTTTTCCAAAGTAAGAAAGCATTGTGGTGTTCTTGAAATAGTCTACTGCTTGAAGTACTCCTTAGTGTTCCTAATCGATTTACTCAATCGAGTGTATACAAACAAGTAATGACATTGCCAACTATACCGGCACTGCTTTTCTGTTCTTCATCCAGCCGTAGTGCGCCCACAGTAGCAAGCTTGCGGCACTACGATGCGGCGACCAATCTTGGGTCGCTGTCTTTAATTTTTTCGGAGTTGGGCGTTCTACTAAACCTAATAAATCCATCGCAGCGACTTTAATCGCCAAGTCGTCAACGGCGAGCACATCAGCTCGGCCCAAAGAGAATAGTAAATACATCTCGGCAGTCCAGTGACCAATGCCGATAACGGCCGTGAGTATCTTAATTACATCCTCATTTGCTAGCGTTATCAGGGCGTCAAAATCGATATCATGCTCAACCAGTGAGCGGGTATAACGAATTTTTTGTTTAGAAAGACCTTGTGCCCGTAAGGTAACATCTTCTGCCTGCATAATTGCTTGCGGAGAGGTCAAACCGTTATCGGCCAGTCGTTGCCAAATGCTGCTAGCCGCCGCAACGGATAATTGCTGTCCTACCATATCGCTCTCATTAACTGCTCAAATCCACCTGTATTGTGCCGTAGACTCGGCACACCAACTTGCTCATAAATAGGGGCAAACTTTGGTTCAATGGCGATAAGTGCCATAATTTGCGTTTTCAATTCCTCGGGGGTATCAATCGTTTGTAAGCTCATAAATAACTCATTTTAGGTTGCCGAATGACAGTTTCTGAATAAAAAGCGCTGAATAAAAGCGGTCAAATACATTTAAAAGCGTTTATTTGATACCACTATATTTCTGATACACAATAGGCTATTTTAATATTCAAGTTGGGCTTAATAATAAAAATTAGAGATAAAAAAAGGACCGCGTGTACGCAGTCCTTTTTTGCCTCTCAACCGAAAAGCTTATAATTTACTCGCCGTCAGTTTTAGGTTTTTTTAATAATACCAATACGGCGCCATTGCCGCCATCTTTTGGTGGGGCTGAGCAAAATGCCAATACTTCCGGCAATTGACGCAACCAGCCATTGACGCAGGTTTTGAGAATAGCTTCGCTGCCTTTACCGTGGACAATTTTTACCATGGTTTCATTATTCTGTTTAGCTTGGCTCAGCAGTTGAGTCATCGCCGCGCGAGCTTCTTCAATCGTGCAGCCATGAATATCTACCGCATCATACCAACGCAATTTGCCTTGTTTGAGCTGAGTAAATACTTTGGTTTGTAGGGTAGGCTGCTTATAAGATAAGTAAGATTCACCGGCGACAGGATTAAGCAGCGCTTGCATATCCGATAAGCCTGCGCTTATATCTGCCGCTTCCTTACCTTGAGCGGCAGCACGTTTTGACAAGGTCGCCGCATCAGGTTTACGGCCTTTTTTAGCATTGGCAGGCGAGCGGACGTTGTTGTCATCAAGCTGATTGACGCCATGCATCGCTTGCATGAATAGCACTTTGTCATCATCGATATGTTCACTGTTTAACTGCTTTACGGTTTTATTGACTTGTTTTTGGGTAAGCAGAGAGACGGGGTCAGTTGGCTTTTGATCTTCGCCATCAGGTGACGTGGTATCGCGACCCTTGCTGAGTTGTCCTTTAAGCTCTTTGAGCTGGTCTTGCATTTCTTTTGAGAATATAGAATTTGCCATAAAAGTTAACGTGTCTGTTGAGTTAATGAATGGATTAATTGATAAATGATTTAATCACTAAGGCTATAGTTAATGTTATAGCCAGTATCGTACTAGCGTTGCCTGTCGTACTTTACGCGCTCACAGGGACGCTCGCAAGTAAGGATTGTAACGCCCGTCCTGGGTGATCGGTCTTCATAAACTGCTCACCGATTAAGAAATGCTGAATATCATGGCTGAGCATTAGGCGAATATCGTCTGCGCTATGAATGCCGCTTTCAGTCACGATAAGTGGTTTTTGTAAGGTGCTATTACTAATAGCATGGCTGTTATCGTCAGTCGCTAAAGCTTGTAATAGGGTGTTCTTTAGATCAAAGGTAGTTTGCAAGTCCACCTCAAAGGTATTTAAATTACGGTTGTTAATACCGTAAATGTTATGGTTTGAGCGTGGCAACTGTAAGGCGCGTTCAAGCTCGCTAGCGGTGTGTATTTCGATAAGTACATCCATACCAAGTTCAATACTCAGAGCATGCAACTCTTGCACCTGCGTGTCATCAAGGCAGGCCATAATTAGCAATATACAGTCTGCGCCCAATAAATAGGATTGATAAATCTGATAAACATCAATCATAAAGTCTTTGCGTAATAGAGGTAGATTGCAAGCTTCACGCGTTTGGGTCAAATAGCGATCATCACCTTGAAAATAATCGCGGTCGGTTAATACTGATAAACAGCTTGCGCCCGCTTGCTCGTACTGCTGGGCAAACAACGCTGGTTCAAAGTTATGATTGATAATACCTTTAGAGGGTGAGGCTTTTTTGATTTCAGCGATAACACTAATATCAGCCGCTCGTAAGGCCGTAGCAAAACCGCGCCGCGTTCGCTTATCAGCAGCAACTTCCGTTTTTAAGTCCGCAAGCGATAGCACATCACGAGCAGCGGTGACTTCATCACGTTTGGTGGCGACAATACGCTGTAATACTGATGGAATATCGGTATCTGTTTTTAGGCTGGTGGTCATGGCTATATCCGGTTATCAGTCAAATTAAGTCATTAGTTAAATTGTTAGTCAAACTAAAGAGGCCGTAAAGTTGAATGGTTGTGATTAAAAAGTATGCCGAAGAGCTAAAGAGAAGATGACTGTCAAAGTCAAGCTGTTATCTTTGAGGCTATGAAAACACAAATAGAACTAAGTTGTCCCGACTGTCAGCGTACCAGTTTAAAGAAAAACGGTATCAAAAGCTACGGTCAGCAGAATTGTCAATGTAAGGACTGCAACCGCTGATTCATTGGTGGTCATGCCATAAGTTGTCAAGGTTGTCATTCTAAAATAGAGAATAGAATAGGCCTTATGAGAGTGCGTGGCTGTGGTATTCGAGACATTGCTGATATTACCTCAGTGAGCATCGGCAAGACACTAAGCACGGTGAACACTTAAATTCATAAAAAGATGCCAAAAAAATATTAATACGAGTATTTAGCGGTCGAATATTTTTAAAAAAAATACAGTGCTGCTGAGATGAATTTTTCGAAGCCTCTGGAGTAGAGATATCGCACAGCAAGCTAGAAAAATTTATAACAGCAGCACATTGTCATGCATATACTTGTTCTATTCTGAATTGACTGTATAAATTAAAGTAGCTTTATAACATTTCTACATGACACTTTTACGAATGGCACTCTGCCAATAAGAAGGGCGCAGTTTGGCTTATTTCTGAACAAGCTACTTCTTCAGGTGAGCCTTGAGCGACAATAAGTCCGCCTTCATCGCCAGCACCTGGGCCGATATCGATAACCCAATCGCTATTACTGGCAACCTGCATATCGTGTTCGACCATAATAACAGTGTTTCCAGCGTCAACGAGCCCACTCAGTTGTGACATCAACATCGAAACATCTGCAGGATGTAGGCCGGTTGTCGGTTCGTCAAGGATATAAAGCGTATCGCCACGCTGCGTTCGTTGCAGTTCAGTGGCCAGTTTGATGCGTTGGGCTTCACCGCCCGACAGTTCGGTTGCTGGTTGACCGAGTCGTAAATAGCCAAGGCCGACTTGTAGCAAGGCATTTAAGGCCCGCAAAATGGCAGGTTCATCGGCAAAGAACTCATAGGCTGATTCAACCGTTAGGGCGAGCACTTCGGCAATGTTTTTGCCTCGATAGGTGATTTCAAGCGTTTTGTCATTGTAGCGTTGGCCATGACACACTTGGCACGGCGAATAAACACTGGGAAGAAACAGCAGCTCAACCATTACAAAGCCGAGGCCTTCGCAATTTGGACAACGACCTTTTACCGTATTAAACGAAAAACGACCTAGATTGTAACGACGTGCTTTTGCTTCTGGCGTTGCTGCAAACAGCTTACGCACATGATCAAATAGCCCCGTGTAAGTGGCCAGATTTGAGCGCGGTGTGCGACCAATTGCCTTCTGGTCAACGGTAACCAATCGACTTACGTGTTCCATACCACTAACAATTTTCCCACCAGTTGGCGTTTCTAACTCTTGTTCGAGTAAATCGGCCTCGCCAGTTGGAGCCTCTACGATCTGTTTCTGTCCTAGTGACTCATAAATGAGTTCGACTAGAGCCTGACTCACTAGACTCGACTTACCTGAACCCGATACCCCAGTAACGGTGGTCATAACGCCTAGCGGAAAATTAACATCTAGCCCCTGCAAGTTGTTACGCTCAACTCCTGCTAGCTTAAGCCAAGCCGTCGGCTCTCTTGGGGTGTGTTTTACTTTCGCATCGGTGGTGAAAAGATATTGGCCAGTGGGCGAATTTTTGACTTCGCGTAACCCTTCTACCGGGCCACTATAAATCACTTCGCCACCGTGGGTTCCTGCATCTGGCCCAACGTCAACGATCCAATCGGCGTGCCTGATAACGCTAACATCGTGTTCAACCACAAATACCGAGTTGCCCGATGCTATTAGCTCATCCAATGCACTTAATAGCGCTTGCGTGTCTGCTGGATGTAGACCTGCGGAGGGCTCATCGAGCACATAAACCACCCCGAAAAGTTGCGAGCGAATTTGAGTAGCTAGGCGCAGACGTTGTAGCTCACCTGGGGATAAAGTAGGGGTGGTGCGCTCAAGTGACAAATATCCTAAGCCCAGCATTGTCAGTGCTTCAACTCGCGAAAGAATGTCACTGGCAATACGCTGAGCGACAATGGCTTTTTCTCGACTTACGGTATCATCAGCTGGATTTTTATTAGCAGCATCTTGAAGCTTGAGCGCAACTTCGGTCAGGGTTAGCTGTGACAACTCGCCAATATCTAGTCCTGCAAATTTGACCGATAACGATTCTTTCTTTAGTTTCTTACCATGGCATTCCGGACATACAGAAATCTGCATAAACTGAGAAACGCGTTTTTTAGTTAGCGGGCTTTGGGTAGAGGCAAAAGAGTGCAATATGAAGCGTTTAGCACTCGAGAATGTGCCCATATAATTGGGCTTTTCATCATCCTCAATCGCCGCGCGCACTTGTTCAAGGCTATATTCTGGATAGACTGGGACAGTGGGTGTCTCGTCAGTAAATAAAATCCAATCACGGGTTTTTTTAGGTAAGGACTTCCACGGCGTGTCGATGTCGTAGCCGAGTGTTACTAGGATGCGGCTCAGGTTTTTACCTTGCCATGCGGGTGGCCATGCTGCAATAGCACGTTCTCGAATGGTTTTACTATCATCGGGGACCAACAGCTTTTCAGTTACCTCAAACACGCGGCCAATACCAGAGCAGGTAGGGCAAGCGCCATCAGGGGTATTGGGTGAAAACGCATCTGCATACAGCATCTCTTGACCGACAGGATATTCTCCAGCTCGTGAGTAAAGCATGCGTAGACCGTTTGAGATGGTGGTGACACTGCCAACCGATGAGCGCACAGAGGGCGTGCCCCGTTGTTGTTGCAGTGCGACCGCTGGCGGCAGTCCTTCTATGGCGTCAACATCAGGCTCATCGACTTGGTCTATCAATCGACGCGCATAAGGCGATACTGAGTCAAGGTAGCGACGCTGGGATTCTGCAAATAAGGTACCAAAAGCCAGTGACGACTTGCCTGAGCCGGAGATGCCGGTAAAAACCACCAGCGCATCACGAGGTAAATCGATATCGACATTTTTTAGGTTATGAACACGTGCGCCCCTTACTTGAATGCTATGGTCGGTAGCGCGGGGATCTTTAACACGAGAAGATTTTTTAGTTCGGCTTTTACTCTCTGTTGAATTATTATTGTTTGTTGTTTTTTTATGGGGGCTGTTCATAAAACAATTATTCCTGTTAAATTGTATTTTTAAATTTTAGATGAGTTTGGGCTGTACCCCTTATAAGATTTAGCGTAGTTTAGTAAATATTTTTTTCTAACTGTAAATATTAGTGATTAATAAATTGTGCTTTGAGCTATGCTTTGATTGGGGATCCACATGGCTCTCCTCAATAGGAATTATCGATAGCTCAGTTTTTGTGATTTATTGGAGTATTCAAGGAAGTGTCCGTAAGAGACTTATTTTCTGGACACTAGTCGGAAGTACGAAGAATTTATTTGCCATATCAATCGATAGTTTTTTCAGCATACAGCCTCTAATTACTTTATTAGAGCTAAAAAATATAATATTTTCTTAGCCATATCTATATGTTAGAATTAGCGCCATTAACGACAGCTACTATTTATCAATCCTATAAGCTATCAATCCTATAAGAGTTTTAATATAAAAATGAATATGCCAATCTAGCTGTATACCCTTCAGTAACTTATTGTTTTCTATAGCAATACCCCTCTTTTAAAGCGTTTTACGCTTTTTTCTGTGTGACCCCATTGCTTTATTATTTATCTTATCAATCGATTTGTCCGTTAAATATCTGACATTAAGATACTCAAAACAGAGTTTAGCTTCTTCTCATAATATTTAATGGGATCATGAGCCTAGCCAGAAGATTGCGGCGAATTACTATGCCTCTACTTTGCTAGTATATTTTAAACGTATCGATTAGTAGAATAGTAAATCAGTAAATCAGTAAATCAGTAAATAAGACTGAGTTAAAAATGTTAAATGTTATTAAAGAGCATTGGTTATCGAATGTCAAAGGCGATGTTCTGGCTGGTATGGTAGTTGCTTTGGCCCTTATCCCTGAGGCCATTGCCTTTTCAATTATTGCTGGCGTTGACCCGCAAGTAGGTCTCTATGCCTCTTTTTGTATTGCCGTAGTGATTAGCTTTGTCGGTGGACGTCCGGCGATGATTTCTGCAGCTACCGGTGCCATGGCGTTATTGATGGTAACGTTAGTCAAAGATCATGGCTTACAATATCTGCTGGCAGCAACTGTTTTGACTGGGGTTTTACAAGTTATCTTTGGTTTCTTAAAACTGGGTAACTTAATGAAGTATGTCTCTCAGTCAGTCATTATTGGCTTTATTAATGCCTTAGCCATTTTAATTTTTATGTCGCAACTCCCTGAGTTAATGCCGCAAGCAGGCTCCAATTTATGGCATGTCTATGCTCTGGTGGCCTTAGGATTAATCATAATATATGGTTATCCCCACATTCCAAAAATTGGCAAGATTATTCCTTCACCATTAGTCTGCATCGTATTGGTGACTATTTTGGCCATTGTATTTGGTGCAGAGGCACGAACCATCAGTGATATGGGCCAGTTGCCCGATACCTTGCCTATTTTCTTATTACCCGACATTCCTTTGAATATAGACACCTTGCGTATTATTTTGCCTTACTCAATTAGTTTGGCCATAGTCGGTTTATTAGAATCTATGATGACCTTGAGCATCGTAGACGACCTAACTGATACCAAAGGCAATCGTAATAAAGAATGCAAAGGTCAGGGAATGGCAAATATGGTTAGTGGTTTCTTTGGCGGTATGGCAGGTTGTGCGATGATTGGTCAATCTATAATCAACGTAAAATCAGGCGGCTTTACTCGTTTATCGACCTTAGTTGCTGGGATGTTTTTATTATTGATGGTGGTCTTTTTAAGTGACTGGTTGAAGATTATTCCAATGGCCGCGTTAGTGGCGGTTATGATTATGGTATCGGTTGGTACCTTTAACTGGGGCTCTTTTAAAGAGTTGAAGACCAAACCTCTACAGAGTAATTTAGTAATGATCACCACGGTTGCGGTGGTCGTGGCCACCCATAATTTAGCTTATGGGGTCTTAATCGGCGTTCTGTTATCGGCATTATTCTTTGCTAATAAGATTGAACGTTATATGAGTGTCGATACGCAACTAGATGAATCAAAGCAAACGCGTTATTATCGAGTGAATGGCCAAGTATTTTTCTCATCTGCAGAGCGCTTAATAGAATCATTTGATATTAAAGAAGCGATTCCTAAAGTAGTTATTAATGTCTCTGAGGCTCATTTTTGGGATGTGACAGCAGTCGCTGCTATTGATAAAGTCATTATTAAGTTTCGCCGAGAAGGCACCGAGGTTGAGCTCATAGGTCTCAATAAAGCCAGTCAAGCGATGGTAGAAAAGTTCGGTGTTCATGATAAATCGGATAGTGCTAATAACTTAAGCACTCATTAAAGGCTTGTTAAGGGCTTATTGATAACTTTATTCATTCAAGAATTAAGGATAAATTATGACCACCGAACAGCACATTCTAGCTTGTATTGATGGATCAGCAGTTACTGAGTCTGTTTGTGACTATGCTGCATGGTATGCCAGTCGATTAACCTTACCGGTTGGGTTACTGCATGTTAGTGATATCCCTGCGTCGATTAGGCGTGACTTGTCAGGCGCGATAGGGGTGAATAGTCGCCAGTTTCTATTAGAAGAATTAACCGATCTAGATGAACAAAGAGCGAAGGTTGTTAACAGCTATAGTAATGCCTTAGTACAAGATGCAAAAAGCCATATCAACAGCAATTTTGATGTAGAAGTCAGCGTTTACCAACGCCGCGGCAAGCTATTACCCGCTATTGAACACTTTGAAGCAAAAAATCGCGCCATTGTTATGGGACGACGCGGAGAAGATCATAAAAATGATCGAATCAATATTGGTAGCCAAATCGAAACGGTGGCACGCGCATCACACATACCTATCCTGATTTGCTCAGAGGAGTTTGCCACACCTACCTCATACATGATCGCATTTGATGGCAGTAAAACGGCTATTAAGGCCACACAAATGGTAGCTAAGAGTCCGCTGTTAAAAGGCATGCAAGGCCATATTGTGATGATAGGCAATCATGATGATTCCTCCAAAGAAAGCTTAGCGGCGGCAGTGGAGCACTTAACGTCATCGGGCTATATGATAGAGGCTCATCATTTACCTGATTCTGATGCCGTTGATACACTACTAACGTTTCAAGTAGAAAATGATATTGATATCATCGTGGTTGGTGCTTATGGACGTTCTAAATGGCGACAATTATTTCTTGGGAGCACGACTACGGAGATTATTGCCAGCACGCTCTCACCCGTTATTTTAGTACGCTAGGTTAGTGCATTAAAGGGCAACGTACGTGAAAATACTTATGGTTTAGATAAGTGTTCCATTAGATAATCTACCAACAACCTGATTTTTGGTGACAAATGACGATTGTGGGGATAAACCGCCCATATTTCTTCTCTATGTTCTCTGTAGGTATCCAGTAAGCTTATCAGCTCTCCTGACTCTAGGTGTGTTTGCACGTAGTAGTCAGGCAGCTGCACGATGCCGAGCCCTTTTAAAGCGGCATCAACTAAGCTATAACCGCTGTTATAACGTACAGTACCAGTCACACGAACATTCCGCTCCTTACCAGCTTCCTTAAAATGCCAGTAGTCCAAGGTGCCAAGCAGGCAGTTATGTTGAACAAGCTCAGTCAGAGAATGCGGTATACCGTATTTTTCAATATAGGATGGCGACGCGCAGACAAAATTGGTACGGCTACTGAGCTTTTTGGCCATCATGGTAGAATCGCGTAGCTTGCCAATACGAATCGCTAAATCATAGCCACCTTCAATCAAATCGATTTTTTGATTGCTTAAAAAGGCGGTCACTTCAATATCACTATATTGCAACATAAAATCATTCATCAATGGTAATAGCTGCCGCTCCCCATAAGTGACAGGGGCGGTCAACTTGATCATACCTTGCGGTTTCGATTGCAGATTACTTACCGCTTGTTCAGCCGCATCCAAGCCGTCGAGCACACCGCGGCAGTGCTGATAAAATACCCGGCCTTCTTCCGTTAACGATACCCGACGCGTGGTGCGATACAGTAATTTAATATTGAGGCGCTGCTCTAAGGCGCTCACCTGCCGACTCACTTGGGCGGTTGAGATGCTTAACTTTTTTGCCGCCTGAGTAAAGCTCTCATATTCTGTAACATAGACGAACTCACTGATGCCATCCCACTTCATGATTATTACCACTGTGTAAAAGATAATTTCAAATAGAGTATATTATCATTAGTGTAGAAATAATGTAAAATGGCAACATAAATTAAAACAGCTTCTAATCTATTAGCGCTGAAGCCTGCTAATATAAAGAAAGCACAATGAGTTGAATGTTTCCTTTTCGGAAGTAGTGAGAATACTCCCTGTCACGTCAAAAGAGATGGATAGTGTCACTCAACCGCAAATGCGTATTTTAGAGCGACGCCTGTATTTAACAGGCTACAATAATTAATTATTAATTATTAAAAAGAGAGACAACTATGTCAGAGCAAATGTCAGATAAATTTATCAAATCTAGAGCCGCCATTGCTTGGGGGCCAAATCAACCACTCTCAGTTGAAGAAGTGGACGTCATGCTGCCACGTAAAGGCGAAGTGTTGGTAAAAATCATTGCCAGCGGTGTCTGTCATACCGATGCCTATACCTTGTCTGGTGAAGATCCAGAAGGTGTTTTTCCCGCTATCTTGGGTCATGAAGGCGGCGGTATCGTTGAGCAGATCGGCGAGGGCGTGACTAGCGTGCAAGTTGGCGACCATGTTATTCCTTTATACACTGCCGAATGTGGCGTTTGTAAAATGTGTATGTCGGGTAAAACCAATCTATGCTCAGCCGTACGTGAAACTCAAGGTAAAGGCCTAATGCCAGATGGCACTACGCGTTTCTATAAAGATGGCGAACCTATTTATCATTATATGGGCTGCTCAACTTTCTCTGAATACACGGTCTTACCAGAGATTTCTTTGGCCAAAGTAAACAAAGAAGCACCGTTGGAAAAAGTTTGCCTGCTCGGTTGTGGCGTGACTACTGGTATGGGCGCAGTCATGAATACGGCCAAGGTTGAAGAAGGCTCTACCGTTGCTATTTTTGGTCTTGGTGGTATTGGGCTAGCAGCCGTTATCGGTGCAAAAATGGCAAAAGCCAGCCGTATTATCGGCATTGATATTAACGAAGATAAGTTTGAGTTGGCCAAAAAGTTAGGCGCGACCGATTGCATCAATTCTAAAGACTACGATAAGCCTATTCAGGATGTCATCGTTGAGCTGACTGATGGCGGCGTTGACTATTCATTTGAATGTATCGGTAATGTCGATGTCATGCGTTCAGCGCTTGAGTGCTGCCATAAAGGCTGGGGCGAGTCGGTTATCATTGGGGTTGCCGGAGCCGGCAAAGAGATCTCAACCCGTCCCTTCCAACTAGTGACCGGTCGAGTCTGGAAAGGCTCAGCATTTGGCGGTGTTAAAGGCCGTACAGAATTGCCCGGTTACGTCGAACGCTATTTAGAGGGTGAGATCCCATTAAACGATTTTATTACTCATACTATGCCATTAGAAGATATTAACGAAGCATTTGATCTTATGCATAAAGGTGAGAGTATTCGCTCTGTTATTCATTTTGATGCGTAAGTTATAGCTATTTGGTCAAAGTAGTTAAATCATAAAAATGCTGTCCCACTAATAATTTACGGGGGCAGCATTTTTCGTTTAAGAAATCTATTTGAAGAGGTCGGTTTTAAATAAGCTGGTTATCTAGCCGCACTGTATCTGTTTTCGAATGAACCGACTATATCAACTCACTGCTGGGAATAATACCGAACAGCCGCTTATACTCTCGGCTGAATTGACTCGGACTCTCGTAATCTATTTGCATGGCAATTTGCGATATTTGTTCCTCACCGAGTTGAATCAGTCGCCGTGCCTCCATCAACCGTAAGCTTTTTTGATATTGTAGCGGACTTAATTGAGTAATCTCTTTGAAATATTGATGGAACCCTGAGACACTCATACCGCAGCTACTGGCTAGATCTTCTATTACCACCAGTTCACTCAAATGTGTCTTAAGCCAATCGGTGGCTTGGGTAATGCGATGCGTATGACTGCCATTGACCACCAACTGTCGTAACTTTTCTCCTTTCTGCGCCATAAGCAATCGATAATAGATCTCTTGCTGAATTAATGACGCTAAAAATACAATATCATTTGGATAATTGAGCAAATCAATCAAGCGCTCAAATACTGAAAGTACAGTGTCCTCTAATGGCCATTTTATACCCAAATACCGCTTGTTTATGCTTTGCTTGGGGGGGGGTATCTTGGCTAGGACTTCTCTAATTGTGGTAAGGTTTAACTTCATGGATAAAACGATAACAGGCGTCTCTATCGTAGCGTGCTCAATATGCAAACTGATAGGGATGTTGACTGGGCAAAACATTAAATGACTGTCATCGAAATACTGACACTCTGTGCCTAGGTAAATCTCTCGCTCCCTTTGTAAAACGATGCATATGCTTGGCTCTTGGACATAGCTAACCATGTCACTGGGTCTATCTGCACAACAAAAAAACAAACTCGAAACGGTAGATTCAATAGTTTTATTTTTGAGCAGTAATGGGCTATGCGGCCTGTTTTGATAGTGCGTTGAGTATGACGGCACAACAATTAAAACTGCCAGTAACGTCATCAAAAACCTCTGCCCAAGTGGGTATTGGCATGAAAGCTGATGGCAGCTATAACTTGGACATCGATTTATATGTTGAAGTATCCGGTATCGACGAGGAACAAGCGCAAACATTGATCGAAGCCACGCATCAAGTGTGCCCATACTCTAATGCCACTCGCGGCAATGTAGACACACGCTTAGAGGTTACTGTGGTTTAATCAGTATTAACGGTTTGACGTACAAATTCAGATTTGCCATAGCGTTGGGAAACAACCAATTGAAAAGCTAAATATTTTTTCAATACATATCCTGACAATAAAAAAACGCCCGTAGCTCCAGTGTTCTGAGTTACGGGCGTTTTTTATTCAGCGCAGTATAGTTGAGAAGGCAAGAATTGACAGGGCAGACGTGAATGTGAAATATACCTTGATAAGTATTAGTGCTTTTTCGTCTCACCAACCACTTTATCCATAACGGCAAATAATAGGCCAGATATTACGAATGTCATGTGAATAATGACTTTCCACATGAGTTTATCAGCATCGAGATCACTCATTTCAGTAGAGATGTCCATAAATGACTTTAAAAGATCAATCGCAGAAATGGCAACGATAGCGCCAATAAGCTTTAGTTTGAGACCAGAAAAATCGACCTTACCCATCCAGCTAGGCCGATCAACATGATCACCGATGTCGATTTTTGAGACAAAAATCTCGTAGCCGCTGAATATTATGATGAGTAACAAGCTGGCAACCAAGGAGATATCGACCAGCACCAGTATATCGACGATGACGTTTGCCTCAGAGGCGGTCCAGATATTGGCAAACATATACCAAAGTTTTTGGACAAATTTGACAAATAATAAAATAATGCCCAGAACCAAACCTAAGTAAAAAGGTGCCAGCAGCCAGCGACTACTAAAGATAGTTTGTTCTAAAGGTTTTTCGAGCTTTTTTAACATATAGATCTCTTGATGATCGGAGTAGCGCTGTTTCTATTGCCGTTGTTGTTATGCTATAGGAGACTGTCAACACACTGCGATTTAAGCTTTAACCGTCTTTTTATTTAAAACAAATATTGATACTGCGCCCAAAATTACGGCGCTTGCCACTATAAACCGCATGGTCAAGGGTTCAGATAAGAAAAGCATGCCAGCAATAGCGGCCAGTACAGGGACACAAAATTGCACTACTGCCGCTTGCGTACTCTTTAGTAGTGGCATGGCAACGTACCAAAGGCTGTAACCTATACCAGAGGCAACCGCACCTGAAAGACACGCCAGCAGAACCCCTTCTATACTAACTTCTACTAAGTAACTCATTCCTGCTAACAGTAGTATCGGAATAGCGACGAGGCTTCTGATAAAATTAAAGCCAGTTGTCCGTAGTGGTGACACGCACACTTTACCGCGGATGCTATAGATGCCCCAGGCCGCGCCACTTATTGCCATGATCATAGCACCAAGTAGCGAGGGTACTGCCGCTGAAGGGAGCATCAAGTAAATAAAACCTGCGAGCGCCACCAAAAGTGCCCCCCATTGTAGGGTACTCAGCTGCTCTTTTTGATAAATACCCCAACCAATCATGGTCAGTTGCACCGCTGAAAACAAAATAAGCGCCCCAGTGCCGGTGTCTAGCTCCACATACGCAATCGAAAAACAAAGGGCATAAACCACTAAGCTAACACTACTGAGCCAACTGCCTTTGTCTTTTAAAATGGCATTATTGAGCATATCGTCGTTTTTTGCGCTCTTACGTCGTATATTATAAGTATAGACCGTCATGATAATACCAAGGCAGACCGCGCCGCTCAGTAGCCGAATAATGGTAAAATTCCAAGGATCAATATAGCCTCCTGCTAAGGCCATTCTGCATAGGAGAGAATTTGCGGCAAATGCCATCAAGGCAATAATTGTGTATAAGGTGGCTTTCAAAAATAATTCCTAATAAGATATAACAAGCGTAGCGCAAACCACATTCCAAGCTAAGGAACCAAGATACAAAGCACCTGCAACCCGAACGATGTCATATGTGACTGGAACAGCCTTGAATAAAGTGGCCAAACCTAATGCCGAAGCGAACATATAAAATACGAACCCAAGACCAATTCCTGCCAGCGAAATCGTACCTGCTAATCGACCTTGAGAAATAGATCTTGAGGTCAAACATAACATGTTGGGCCCCGGTGTTAGCACAATTCCTAATGCTATTACGGCCACAGCAGCTAAGCTTCCACTTGTAATCATACATTAACGCCTTTTAATGGTAGTTAAAGTCTAAAAAAGTGATTAGTAGGTTAACAATAACGTAACTCAACGAACGGTAAACCGAAGGAAGCCTCATTTACTATATAAATAGCCTAAGCAATACATTTTAATTAATTGAAATATTTTAACCATCTTACTACCTGTCGAACTCTGTCATCTCTATTCCCGCCAATCCGTCGAAACTGCTTATCGTGGCGATCGAACTCATCAGCAAAACGGGCGCTTATCTCTTTGCGTTCATGTGGGCTATCCCGTAAGTCGTCGGCAACCCAAGGGATATCGACTTCGGTGAGTAAAATTAAGTCATAATAATGTACTAATGCAGCTTGCGTAATGGCATTAGGACAATCGCCATAGTACCAGTTGGCATAAATCATCAACTCAAACAGACTGGTATCACAAAACAAATAGCCAGTAGTTTGTTCGGCCTGTTTCGCTAGTCTGTTTTCTAAGTCTATCTGGCCTTGAGCTATGGGCAATAAATCGTCCCAGGTACAGGTTTTTTGCTCTCTGTCCCATTTCGCCTGCAAATAGGTGCGCATATATTCTGGCACCCAGTGGCTATCAAAATGCGTCGCCAAATCCCGACATAAGCTGGTCTTGCCAGTACTTTCTGCGCCTAAGATGGCAATTTTGATCACCGATTCAGGCGTATGCTGCGTTAAATTGAAGGCGGTAGCGTCGTTGCCATTCATAATATGCCCAGATTGCAATGAGAGTAAACACCACGTACTGTAGTGCGGTAAAGGTCAGTCCTTTATAGAAGTACAGCGGCACTGAAATCGCATCAGCCACTATCCATAGTAGCCAGTGCTCAATTTTGCGGCTTGCCATTAACCACATTGCCATCAAAAATAGGGCAGTGGTCAGCATATCGGTATAATCGACCCAAGTAAATAAGTGTAGACCTAACACCGCGCCATCAAAGCTAAAGTTATTATTGATTACTGGTCGGAAATAATAAATTAAAGCGACAAACACTACTGTTGCAAAGGCAATCCCTGCTAGAATAGGTATGTCGCGTGACTGGATATGCTCAATGCGTACCTTGTTTTGAGACTGCTGGTCTGGCTGCTGGCTGTTGCCCTGACTCACTTTGGCTTTCTGACTGATACAGGTTTTGCTCTTTGACCAATTGACCCAGCCATATAAGCTCATTACCGTGTAATAGGCATTGATGAACATATCGCCAAACAGCTGCCATTTCCATAACAGATAAACGAAAATAGCGGTACTTACCAAACCGATAGGGAAGACCAAAATATTAGTCTTGCGGGCAAGCAGCACACTTGCCACGCCAAACACCACCGCAATCAGTTCCAGCACAATAAACAGCATGGGATAATCAGCATACTGTCCGAATAGCCAATCAAAAAACCCTATCATTGCATCTCCTTTTATTGTCTGTAAAACTCAAGATTTTAATTTTTGGTAATTATATAGTAGGTAGGCCAAAATTAAGCCAATCTTTACCCGTTATCTACTTGAAATAGATTATTTGTAACAAAGTATTAGAAAAAATATAATATTCAGGCATAATAAAGACATTGATTTTAAGTTTACAGTTATTCACCGAACCATTATTCATTGAAAGTAGCCTGCGCTATTTTCTCTCCCTTTTATGCTTATTCATAAGCGACACAGTAGTAGACAAGGAAGCTTATCATGACGATTTGTATCACCGGCACTGGCCTGTATATCCCCCCTTATAGCATCAGTAACGAAGAGCTGGTATTGTCATTCAACCAGTATGTCGATAACTATAACGAACAACATGCTGACGAGATAGCCGCAGAGACGGTTACGCCGATTCAGCATTCATCGGCTGAGTTTATTGAAAAAGTATCTGGTATTCAATCACGCTATGTGATGGAAAAAGACGGTATTTTAAACCCTGAAATCATGGCTCCGGTTATTGCCTATCGCAACTTAGGCGAAGAGCTTTCCATCATGGCTGAAATGGGTGCAGCAGTGCTTAGAGACGCGCTAGCAGATGCTGGACTAGAAGCCAATGATCTGGACGGTATTATTCTTGCCTGCTCAAACTTCCAGCGTACGTATCCAGCAGTAGCTATCGAGATTCAGAACGAAATCGGTATGATTGGCGGTTTCGCTTATGATATGAACGTAGCTTGTAGTGCCGCGACCTTTGGTTTATCACAAGCACACGGCTCAATCGTATCGGGTCTTGCCAAACGGGTGGCCGTAGTCAACGTTGAGATTACTTCCGCGCATCTCAACTGGCGCAACCGTGATAGCCACTTTATCTTTGGTGATGTCGCAACCGCTTGTATCGTAGAAGAACTTGATACGCCAAAAGGTTATGAGATTCTCAACTCTAAGCTATTTACTGAGTTTTCAATCAATATCAAAAACGAATACGGCTTTATGGATCGCTCAGAGTTCTTAGCTGCCGAAACGCAGATGTATCCGGATATCAAAGAGCCAGTAACAGACAAGCTATTCTTACAGAATGGCCGCAAAGTGTTTCGTGAAGTCTGTCCAAAGGTGTCAGAGATCATCACCGAGCACTTGCATGAAAATGACTTGCAAGCGAGTGATGTGAAGATGATGTGGCTACATCAAGCCAATGCCAATATGCTGGACTTAATTTTACGCACTGTGGTTGGACGTGATGCGGATAAAGCCATTGCTCCAAGCGTAATTGCTGAATTTGCCAATACCAGTTCAGCCAGCCCGATGATTGTATTCCATCGCTACAAAGGTTCACTACAATCAGGTGATCTAGGGGTGATTTGCTCGTTTGGTGCCGGTTACTCGATTGGTTCAGTCTTAGTACGTAAAGTTTAAAATCTGAGACTATAAGCTTAAGTAACTAACTTACTCGCACTATCAAAACTGAAGCGCACTATCAAAATAGCCAAGAGCAATCTTGGCTATTTTTTATGGTTTGGATTTTTATTATTATTGCTCGTTGAGGATAGTTATTGAGCTTATTTAGAGACCTTTGACGATATAAGCGCTAAGTTTACGCAGGGGTTTTAATTTAACTGCAAAAATTTGCTATAATCGCGGTCTTATTTCCATCATTTAGATAAAGTTGAGTTATGAAAGAATCCTTGCGCCTGCGTTTAGACCAGATGGTAGATCGTTATGAAGAGGTTACTGCCTTATTATCCGATCCTGGTGTCATTAGCGATAATAATAAATTCCGTGAACTGTCCGTTGAGCACAGCGATTTGATGGACATCACTACGCTGTGGTTGAATTATGGCCACGCAGAAGCCGACCAAGCAGATGCCGAAGTGATGCTAGCAGACGCCTCAGATCCTGAAATGAAAGAGATGATGCATGACGAGATTGATAATGCGCGTGATACCATTGTACAAATGGAAGAGGCGCTCAACGTCATGATGTTGCCTAAAGACCCCAACGATAAAGTTCCAGCATTTTTGGAGATTCGTGCGGGTACAGGTGGTGATGAAGCGGCGATTTTCTCAGGTGATCTGTTTCGAATGTACCAAAAGTATGCACAGACTCAAGGGTGGACAATGGAAGTATTATCAGCCAGTGAAGGTGAGCATGGCGGTTATAAAGAGATTATTACCCGTGTATCGGGTAACAGCGTCTATGGTCGTCTAAAGTTTGAATCTGGGGTGCATCGTGTTCAGCGTGTGCCTGAGACTGAAAGCCAAGGCCGTGTACACACATCAGCTTGTACTGTGGCAGTGATGCCGGAAGTTGAGATTGATGATACGGTAGATTTAAACCCTGCAGACATTCGTTTTGATACCTTTCGCTCGAGTGGCGCAGGTGGTCAGCATGTCAACACGACTAACTCAGCCGTACGCTTAACCCATATTCCAACTGGTACTGTAGCAGAGTGTCAGCAAGAACGTAGCCAGCATAAAAACCGCGCGCAAGCTATGAAAATGCTGATCTCAAGAATTCAACAAGTCAAAGTGCAAGCTCAGGTGGATGCAGCAGATACTATACGCCGTGACTTGGTCGGTAGCGGCGATCGTAGTGAGCGTATCCGCACTTATAACTTCCCGCAAGGGCGCATGACTGATCACCGTATTAATCTAACGCTATATAAGCTTGACGCCATTATGGAAGGCGATATGGATGAATTGCTTGATTCACTATTACGTGAGCACCAAGCAGATTTGATGGCCAGTATTGGTGGCGAGTAAGTACTGTGCAGTCAGTTCAAAATAGAACAGATATAGATATGATAACGTGTTACTGGTACAAACTTCCCTCGCTTGCTGTGCGAATTTACTCCAGAGGCTTCGGAAAATTTATCCTAGCAGCACTGTATTCTTTTTAAGATAAATCGACTCTATTTGAGTTATATGATTCTGTGCGCTTAGTGCCTTATCTTGAACACCTAATGAAGTGGCGATTAATATTGCTATCTTCCCAAAATGGGAATATGATTAAGCTATATGAGAGTCATTGCGAAAAGTACTTTATATAAATTTTGGCAACGACCCAACTGTGGGGATGCAAAAGGTCAGCTTGAAGCATGGTATGATTTTGCTATAAAAGCAAATTGGGAATCGCCCCAAGACATAAAAAATGCTTTTAAAAATGCCAGCATATGCGCTAATAATCGAGTGGTTTTTAATATTGCTGGTCATAAATATCGATTGGTTGTAGAAATGCAATATCAAGCGAGCATTGTTTGGGTAAAGTTTATTGGTACTCATGCAGAGTATGACAAAATCGATGTCGAGGTGGTAAATGAATATTAAGCCAATCCGAAATGATCAAGATTTGAAGCAAGCGTTCAAACAATTAGAGTCGGTGTTTCAAGCATCTAAAGGCAGCATTGAGGCTGATACTCGTGATGTATTGGTTACCTTGATTGAATCTTATGAAAACCGATATTATCCAATTGAACATGCAGAAGCCGTTGAGGCCATTAAATTTCAGATGGAAAATTTGAATCTAAACCGGCAAGATTTAGAACAATATCTAGGAGCGCCGAGTAAAGTATCTGAGGTTTTGAATCGCAAGCGCCCATTAAGCTTATCAATGATAAAAAAATTGCATAGAGAGCTTAATATCCCGTATGAAAGCTTAATTCACTAAATTAATGTACTGCTATCACTAAGACTATATTTAAGCAGTTTTTAAAACTGCTTTTTTATTTTATAGTTAACTTTTAAAAACTATCCAACAATTTTGAGAGCGTTATGTCAAAGCAAAACAACGAAGAAAAAGCCCCAACTTTAGAAGACGCAAACGAACTTATTGCTCAGCTGCAAACCAAATTAGATGATATTAGTGCTTCTGGTAAGCAGCCTTACCCCAATCAGTTCAAACGTACCGATTACGCTCAAGACTTGCAAACGGCCTTTGAGAGTATTCCAAAGCAAGAAATTGAAGATAACGCTGCTAAGGGTGAAAAAACTCAGGTTAATATTGCTGGTCGTGTCATGCTCAATCGTGGGTCATTTATTGTTATTCAAGATATGAGCGGTCGTATTCAGCTATACGTCGCACGCAAAGAGCTGGATCCAGAGATGCTTGCTAGCATTAAGTCCCTAGACTTAGGCGATATCGTTGGCGTATCTGGCTATATTGGTCGCTCAGGAAAAGGCGATTTATATGTGCATATCGAAGAATTGCATTTACTGACTAAATCATTACGTCCAATGCCAAACAAGTTTCATGGCTTAGCGGATGTTGAAGCCCGTTATCGTAATCGCCACCTAGATTTGATGACTAACGAATCGACTCGCGATACCTTTATTATTCGTAGCCAAGTGGTGAGTGGTATTCGTCAATTTATGTTGAATGAGCGCTTTATGGAAGTTGAAACGCCCATGATGCATACCATTCCTGGTGGTGCGGTAGCGCGTCCGTTTGTCACCCATCATAATGCCCTAGATATGCCGCTATATTTACGTATTGCACCTGAGCTTTATTTGAAACGACTAGTGATTGGCGGTTTTGAACGGGTATTTGAGATTAACCGCAGCTTTCGTAACGAAGGAGTCTCAACCCGCCATAACCCTGAATTCACTATGATTGAGTTTTATCAAGCGTATGCGGATTACCATGATTTGATGGATTTAACCGAGCGCTTGTTTAACCAGCTAGCGACTGATATTTTGGGCAGTACTGAGCTGACTTATCAAGACGAGACCATCAGTCTAAAAGCACCATTCGCACGCATATCAATGTCTGATGCTATCGCGCAATATGCTGAAGGTTTTGATATGGCGCATATTGATGACCGCGATTACTTAGCCGACTATGTATCGAATACGCTTAAGCAGCAAGTGAAAGACGTCTTTGGGGCTGGTAAATTAAAAACGATTGTTTTTGAAGAAACGGCTGAGCATCAATTGCGTCAGCCCACCTTTATTACGGAATACCCAGCTGAGACCTCACCGCTGGCTCGCCGTAATGATGACAACCCTGAGATTACCGATCGCTTTGAGCTATTCATCGGTGGTCGCGAATTGGCTAATGGCTTTAGTGAGTTAAATGATCCTGCTGATCAGGCGGAGCGTTTCCGCGGCCAAGTTGCCGAAAAAGACGCGGGCGATGATGAAGCCATGCACTTCGATGAAGACTATATCGAAGCCTTATCTTATGGCTTGCCACCAACGGCAGGCGAGGGTATCGGTATTGATCGCTTAGTGATGTTATTTACGGATTCGGCCAGTATTCGCGATGTGATTCTATTCCCGCACATGCGCCGTAAGCCTGCTAAAGATTAAGGATAGTTAAGCAAATACAAACCTGTTTCAGAGTTAGACTTGCTTAGTGTACGACATGTAAAATCTTAGTCGGTCTTTCTTGTACTAGGTTTATATTTAGTGCACTACGGCACTAAATTGCACACACTTGATGACCCTTTGTTAAACCTGCTCAAAGCCAGACGTATGCGCTGGCTTTTTGCTATAATAAGCACTCTAAAATAAGTACTCCTAAATAAGCAATCTAAGCTACTTGGCAAAATGGATAGATATGACGCAGCAATATCAAGTCTTAGCCCGTAAATATCGCCCCAAAAACTTCCATGAGTTAATTGGGCAGACACATGTCTCACAAGCGTTGATTAATGCGATTGATTATAATCGTCTGCATCATGCTTATCTGTTTACTGGCACGCGCGGTGTGGGTAAGACGACTATTGCACGTATTTTATCCAAGTGTCTGAACTGTGATATGGGCGTTACCAGCACCCCGTGCGGCGTATGTGATAATTGCGTGGCGATTGATCAAGGTCGCTTTATCGATTTGATTGAAATTGATGCCGCTTCTCGTACCAAGGTTGAGGACACGCGTGAGTTGCTCGATAATGTTCCTTATGCGCCAAGCCAAGGACGCTATAAGGTTTACCTCATTGATGAAGTGCATATGCTGTCGACGCACAGCTTTAATGCGCTTTTAAAAACGCTAGAAGAACCGCCTGAGCATGTCAAGTTCTTGCTGGCAACTACCGATCCGCAAAAACTACCGATTACTATTATTTCGCGCTGCTTGCAGTTTGTGCTGCGTCCTCTGCCGCAAACTCTGCTCAGTGAACATTTGGCAAACGTCTTAACCCAAGAACAAGTCGCCTACACTCAGCCAGCATTATGGCAGCTGGCAAGTGCGGCTAAAGGTTCAGTACGTGATGCTTTGTCATTGACCGATCAGGCCATTGCCTTTGGTCAAGGCGCTCTTGATGATGTGACGGTTAATGCGATGCTTGGTTTGATTGATGCGGCCGACTTGGTGCGCTTAATCACTGATATCTATAACCATGACAAATCTGCAGTTGCGGCTCATATCGAACAGATGCGCGCGCAAATGGTTGATGCTTCCAGTATGTTTGATGGACTCGCTGAGCTACTGCATCAATTGGCACTAACCCAGCTGCTGCCTAAAGTTGCCCTTAATGTAAATGAGGCACAAGCGCAAACTATAAACACGCTCGCGCAGCATATCAGTCCTGATGTCTTACAGTTGTATTATGAGATTGTCGTAAAAGCGCGCGAAGGTATCAAGCTTGCCAGTACGCCGATGCAAGCGCTTGAGATGTGTATTTTGCGCCTATTAGCGTTTCGTCCGTTGCCTGTTGATGAGATGTTAGTAACCACTGCTACTGAGGTTTCAGATTCTGCAACTTCTACCGGGCATGTCGCAACGTCAGCGCCTGAGTCCCAACCTTACAATGTTGATTATGAGGTTGCTAATAACGCTGATCATGAGATTGCTCATGAGATTGTTAAGCAAGAGGAAAATAACGCTACGCCAATAGATGATGTAACAGCGGTAAGTGAAGCAGAATCTAGTTTATTGACAAGCACTACAGACAATAATGAACATTTAGATATCAGTGATGATATTAGTAACGATATTACGGTTGATGAGGAGTCTAATGACATTTATCGAACTCATGAGCCAACCGCTGATAATAATACCGTAGAGTCAGAACCCATTGCGGAACCCATTGCGGAACCCATTGCGGAACCCATTGCGGAACCCATTGCGGAACCCAGCGGAAATGATTCTCAGTTAATACAACAGACTGACGACCCACGTATCTTGTTGCGTTGTTCCCCACAACAAATGACCGGCGAATGGACACCGGGAAAGTGGGATTATTGGCTCCAAACAGCTCGTGAAGACGACATGCTAGCGCAAGATGAGCTGGCCTTAGCGCGCCAAGGTATGATGACGGGCGTATGTAATGGCAAAGCAGTATTTATCACTAGTGTGGATAGTAAGCACTTGCAAGCGACTTTTCAACAGCTCGCGGAAAAATTGCAACAGCAATTCACACAAGCAGAGATTAGTTTGCAAATTGATAGCAGTGTCATGACAGCCGATGACAAAACCCCTGAGCGTCGTCAACGTCAGCGATTGGTACAAGCGACAGCGGTAGCAGAATCAAGGTTATTTAACTCACCCGTGATGCAATACCTGACTGATCGCCGCGAAGGAAAAATGGGCAAGGTTCAGTTATATTAAACAGTCAATAAGGCTTTCAATAATCCTCCTTTTTAAATTTAATCATAAATAAATGTTGATTTTTGCTATCGGAATAGTCTATAAAATATCTATAACCTTGATATAATTGATTTTATTTTATGTTAAGCACGGTAGTTATGACGTGAGAGATGTATTTAAAAACTGTAAAATTAACCAAAATCAGCTATAATGGTTAAGTTATATTAAAAACTGTAAAATAGCTTAGGTGAAAGTATGATAGATAATTTACGCGGTATGGCCGTGTTCGCCAGTGTGGTCGGACACGGCTCTTTCAGTGGTTCAGCTCGCGAGCTTGGTATCACAACCAGCGCGGTCAGCCAACAAATTCGGGCACTAGAAAATGAGCTGGGTGTGGTATTACTACATCGCTCGACTCGTAAGCTGAGCCTAACGGAAGCGGGTGCGAGCTTTTATGACGCTGCAAAAGACGTGGTCAGCGCTGCTGAGCAAGGCAGAATTAAAGTTAATCAGCTGCGTGATGAATTAGCAGGTAGTTTACGAATCGCTACCACGCCTGAGCTCGGGGTTAATCATATTTTACCGGCTTTATCCACTTGGATGGCGGCACATGACGATCTGAGTATCACTTATTTGGCAGACAATCATTATATCGATATGATTGATGAGCGTATCGATATTGCCGTTCGTATGAGCCCAAATATCAATGACTCAACCTTAAGCAGTCATCCACTGACTGATGTGCGTCAAATGCTGGTCGCCTCACCACAGTATTTACGTCAACACAAAAAGATCGAAACCCCCAAAGATTTAGCCGACCATCATCTAATTTGTATCGATATCATGAAAGACTCTAATCATGTTGATTTGACTCAGACAGAAACGAGTAAAAAAACACGAGCAAAAATGACCTCGCGTATCCATACCAATAACGTCTTTATGGCGACCACTTTGGCTAAAGAAGGCCATGGTCTGGTTAGAATGATGGAGATGGATGTTAAAAAAGAGCTAGAGAGTGGCGAATTGGTCGAAGTATTGACTGGCTTTCAGCTACCAAGCTTTGTGCTATATGCCGTCACCTTAAACCGTGAGCAACAACCGGCAAAAATTACTCGTTGCCTAGAAGTATTGAAAAAATACTTTCATGCTAGCTAGAGCTCATACCTTTTAATATTTTAGCGCAGAAGTCCCCTACCTCTAAGGTAGTGGGCTGAATGCGTCTTGACAAAATCTCGCTTAGTTGCTAAATTCTACTTAAGGAACAGCATTTCAGACCTTTAGAGCAATCTAATAACATCATCGTTAGTCTGTCACCGAATTGCTTGAAAACAGCAATAATGTGAACCCTCGGTGCGAGGGGGATAGCTCGGTAAACTTGCCTAACCGCTATTGCAGAACATCGCAAATAAGTATGGGTATTACCCAAGAAACCCCTACCTCTTAGGTAGTGGGTAGTTCATTTCAGTGGTTGTATGAAGAATTACATCAATAGTGAAGAGTAAAAAATAAATATAGAACATCAAAAAAGCCCCTCAATAATTTTATTGTGGGGCTTTTTTTTGACTAAATTGTCATGAATACTGTCAAAGCCGTTGTTTTGAAAACTTCTATTTAGAATAGGGGTTTTAACAATTCTAGCAAACGCTCAACCACTTGTTCGCTTTCATCACGGCTCATATTGAGTGGTGGTAGCAAACGAATGACATGCCCGCCGGTGACGTTGATAATCAGTTTTTGCTCATCACGGGCGCGGTCAACCAGCTGGCTACAATCCATGGTCTCAGGTAGCACAATACCGATCATCATCCCAGCCCCGCGACTGCTGACGCCATATTGGCCTAGCGCATCAGTCATGCTGTCACGGATAAACTGTCCCTCAGTGACGGCATTTTCCATGATGTTACTATTGGCTAATACGTCATAGACACTATGAACTACTCGGCTTGCCAGCGGCGTACCACCATAAGTAGAGCCATGACTACCGGCACCAAACAAGCCATTGGCTCGTCCGCGTACCATACAAGCACCGACTGGGAAACCGTTACCAAGCCCCTTTGCTGTGGTCAATACATCAGGACGAGCATTGCTATGTTGATACGCAAAGTATTTTCCCGTACGTCCGTTACCCGTCTGTACTTCATCCAGCATGAACAGCCAGTTATGAGCATCACATTCAGCTTGTAGTTGTTCTAAGTAAGCAAATCCATTGGCAGCGGTATTGAGACCGCCTTCACCTTGAATAGGCTCTACAAATATCGCGCAGATGTCATCGTGTTCTTTCGCTACTTTTTGAATCGCTTCAATATCATCAAAAGGCACACGGATAAAGTCGTCCTCTAAGGTAAAAAAGCCTTCACGCGCCTTAGGGTTGGCAGTCGCTGATAATGATAATAAGGTACGACCATGGAATGACTGTTCCATCACAATGACTTTAGGACGTTTAAAACCTTGCTGATGGGCATATAATCGCGCCATTTTTAAGGCTGCTTCATTCGCTTCAGCGCCACTATTAGCAAAAAATACACTGTCCATTTCTGCCGCACTACATAAGGCTTCGCCGGCACGCTCTTGCCAATCGATACCAAATAAATTACTGGTATGTACCAAGGTCGCTGCCTGTTGCTGAATAGCTTGCGTTACTTGCGGATGGCAATGACCCAAACCGCAAACTGCAATACCGGTCAGCGCATCTAAATACGGCGTGTCATCCTGCGTATAGAGCCAACTGCCCGCACCGCGGGTAAAGCTAATCGGTTGACGATTATAAGTAGGCATCAGATAAGTAGCTGACATAGTGACATCCTTAAGATAGTAAAATGGAGTAAGTCATACAATAATGATAGCTATAACAGCGAACTGCTATTTTAGTAGCGGTTATAGCTCATCAGAAAATGGCGTAGAATCGGCAGGTAGGGTATAGTCTTCGTTTGCCCAAGCGCCTAGGTCTATAAGCTTACAGCGCTCACTACAAAACGGCTTAGATTTATTATCTTGCCAAGCTGTTTTCGTACCGCAGCGTGGGCAAGGATAAGTTTTGGGTAGGGGATTGGGGGTTGGTTGGGTCATAAGAAAATGAGAGTATCCTCGGATTCATCAGTGAATAAAAATGGTTATAATAGCACGCGATTATTAAAAGACAAATATAGACAAAACACAAATATAAGGGCGCGCCTATATCTTTAATTAGTAACTTTAGCAAGGATGGCGCAGATAAGGGAAGTACCTCTTAGGTTTTTCTATTGTACTTGCAAGCGGATGGGAAAGTTTTTAGCGATTACCATCGAATGGCAGTTGATACTCAACATAAGCATTTTAAAAATAAGTAGCTAGCATGTCACCTTTCAGAGACTTAGAAGCCATAATAGCCTAAGCAAACAAAAATAAATTAAAAAAACCGCCACTAAAGGCGGTCCAAAAATCTACCTACTATTATACTAAAGAAAAAGTTTCACCAACTTGTTAGAATCTGTATGAGCGTCAATTACCGTTAAAAACGTATAGGCCCCAATAAACTTACGGCTGATAAACATAAACTCTTTAGGAGGTAGGTTAAACTCGAATGATTGTATCGCACGAGTAGCAGACGCTGAAAGTCGTGAATGCAGTTTACTACCTGCCCAAATATAACGTTGTTGCTCATCCAAGCAGCTGACAGGGATGTCAGGATTAGTTGCGGGATTACTAAAAGGTTCGGTAGCCAGTAAAAACAGCGAGGCAACATCAGTACGGACCTTATCACTCATACTATCAAAAAAATCATAACCTGTCATAACTAACGCCATTGCCTGATGATCATGATAGTAACCTGCTCGTAATAGGCCACGCGCTATCGTCAATAGAGTGTTATCAAATTGACGAATAGCACCAAAATCCAGTAAAACTAGTTTGTCGATCTCAGCATCATCATCTTGGTCATTATTGCCGATACGCACTAAATAGTTACCAAAATTTGGATCAGTTTGCATCTCGCCCCACACAAAAATCTCTCGCATCATAATTTCGATGGCAGCTTGACCAATCGCGTTGCGGCGCTCGTGAGGCACTAAGCGCAGCGCTTCGGAAACAACCGAAACTCCTGGCTCATAAGACATACACAATAAACGCTTAGTTGAATAAGTACGATTTATTTTGGGAACCACATAACGCGGATCATCGAGTAGACGTTCATAAAAACGTTCTGTCGTTGCGGCTTCTGCCTCATAATCCACTTCATGATGGAGTAGATCACGTATTTCCTCAAACCAAGTATCAAGTGAGCGCGTTTGCGGAACGATATTACTTACTTTTAACAAGCGTTTGAACAATGCCAAATCCGAATCAATAGCGTCTGCCACCCCTGGATATTGAACTTTTAACACCACTTGTTCGCCAGTAGCCAACACGGTTGCACGATGAACTTGGGCGAGGGAAGCGGTGCCAATAGGAACAGGGTCAACGTCAAGTTCGCTTAGCTTGTCACCCAAGATACGCTGTAACGTTTGCTCTATTTTTGACCAAGTGAGTGTTGCAGTATCATCATTGAGTGTTTGCAGCGCACGAGTAATTTCAGGCGGCAAGACGTGCTCACCATACATAGCTAACATCTGACCAATTTTGACTACCGAACCTTTGAGCTTGCCAAGCTCTACTGCAACATAATTCGCCTGTGCTTCCATAAAGGCTTGATTGCGTACCGTGCGTGCTTTTTTGTCTAAAAACATACCAGAGACACTATTGCCCGCCCAGCGGCGACCAATATTCAAGGAGGTTTTAGCAATCGACAATCGACGTTCGAACCCTGAAGTTTTTAGGTTATCAATCGATTGTTTATTATTAGAAGGTTTAGACGGATCATGTGCCATAAAGATCATCATTCATCGGGGTGGTATTGATTTGCGGGTTACAGACCAGCAATACAAGCCAGTAATAAAAAGAATATGCAACGTAAGTATAAGAAATTGTACCATACAAAATGATATCGGTTGATGAGCCTTAGAGGGCTTATAACAGTTACTTTGTAAGCTCAAGTTTTGCTATTGAGACTAGATAAGGCCATCAGACAATTAATAAAATATCAAAAAATTCGACCTAGTATGGTACTAGATCGAATGAGGATTAATTCTAGAAAATCTCACTTTTTATCAAAAAGTATCAAAATGTCAGGAAATGCACTTCTATTAAGTTGTTAATAATTTTCACGTGCGATAGCATGATGACCGATATCACGGCGATAATGAGCACCATCAAAACTAATCGCGCCAGATACAGCGAGTGCTGCTTGCTGCGCTTCCAATATATTGTCTGCCAACGCAGTGATACATAATACACGCCCGCCATTGGTGACAACGGCTTGGTCGTCATTTTCATCAATCGCCGTGCCAGCATGAAAAACTTTTACGGTGTTATCACGTTGAGCAGCAAGCTCTGGCAATCCAGTAATGATATCGCCTTTAGAAGATGTTTCTGGATAGCCTTTCGATGCCATCACAATGCCTAATGCAGGGCGTGCGTCCCAATTGGCTTGATTGGGTAACTTACCAGTTAACCCTTGAGCAACCAAATCTACCATTGAGGACTGCAGGCGCATCAAAATTGGCTGCGTTTCAGGATCACCAAGGCGACAATTGAACTCAATCACAAATGGATTACCAGCTTCATTGATCATCAACCCCGCATACAAAAACCCAGTATAAGGATGACCTGCAGCTTTCATGGCATCAACGACTGGCTGAATGACTTGTGCCATTACTTTGTCATGGACGTCTTTGGTAACCACGGGAGCAGGGGAGTATGCGCCCATGCCACCGGTATTCGGGCCGGTATCTCCTTCAAAAGCACGCTTATGATCTTGGCTAGTGGCCATTGGTAAAATGTTCTCACCATCAATCATACAAATAAAGCTGGCCTCTTCACCTCTTAAAAATTGCTCGATGACCACGCGGCTACCCGCATCGCCAAATTTATTGTCCGCTAGCATATCATCAATAGCTGCATGCGCTTGTTCAATGGTTTCGGCAACGATGACACCTTTACCAGCTGCAAGACCGTCAGCCTTAATGACAATTGGTGCGCCTTGTTTATCAACATACGATTTAGCGCTGGCAACGTCAGTAAAGCCTTGATATTCGGCAGTGGGAATATTATTTTGCGCCATAAATTCTTTGGCAAAGGTCTTAGAGCCTTCTAATTGCGCACAATAAGCCGTTGGCCCCCATGCTTGAATACCAGCATCACGGCAGGCATCTACAATACCGATGACTAATGGTGCTTCAGGGCCAACGATGACCATGTCTATGGCGTTATTTTGGCAAAAGTCTATGACCGCACTGTGTTTTGCAGCACTAGGTTTTCCAAAACTAAGATTGCCTGCACCAGCAGTAACTTCTAAAATGACGTTTTGACACTTAGGTTCAAGGGCAGTACCTGCATTGCCAGGGGCAACGTAAATGTGCTGTACCTTGTCATCTTTTGCACACTGCCAGGCTAATGCGTGTTCACGACCACCTGAGCCAATCACCAAAATATTCATCATACGTTTTGCCCTTAGCATTAATTGTTAGTAGCCAGTTAGTAAATTACTGTTAAGCATAATGCTGTATTCTAGCAAAAAAGTCGCATTGATTGCCATGAGTATCCCTGCCAGCACGCAAAGGTTGCCGTAGTAACCATTCAGACGGTTCAATAATAGCGTAGACTACTCATTATAGATGAGCCAATAAGTTAATCTTGTTTAACCATCAGCCACTAATTGTACTAAAACTAGAACTGATGGTGTTATTGATAGATGGTTTCATTAATAAAGGTTATCGACCTGATGCTGATCCATAAAATGATTGTGCTATTGCTAGGCGAGCAGGTGCGTTACAATTCATCGGACGAGCGCTGTCACTATCATAAGCACTACTATAACCAGTCGCCTGCCAGCATAAGAAAAGAAAACACACGGAAGAATAAGTTATTAGTGAATAACGTCGATAAACAGACGTAACTTTTAAACAAACCTCTTAAATACAACCCTAAGAATCAAACTTATAAAAAAGGAAAAACAAACGCGATGCCAAACTCCCTAAGTATAACAACAGAGCGTATTGGCCAAATAAGCGATATTGCCACCAGTTATGTGCAAAAGGATAAATCGCTCCTGGATCATTTTATTCACAGTTACTATCGACCGCTACATCAGGAGACGGCAGGAGCCATCAGTGATGCCGATCTTGCGGGTATGGTGCTGCATCATTTTACCTTGCTAACCGCCTATGATGGCAAAAAGCCGCAGCTGACGGTTTTAAACCCTATTGCTGAAGAGCAACACTTTCATAGCTCGCATACTATTATCCAAATGGTGGCGTATGATCGGCCATTTTTGGTAGATACTTTATTGATGACCCTTGAGGCGCAGGGTATCGATGTACATCGCACTTACAATACTATTATCAATGTACAGCGTGATGATACCGGTACAATCACCCAAATTGATAGTGCACCCGAAAGCGCGACTTCTCATATGTCATTGATTCATTGTGAGATTGCTTACCAAGATCATGATGAACTTGCAGCCCTGCATCAGTTGTTATTAGACAAAGTTGAGACGCTAGATACGGTGGTCGGTGACTGGGAGCAGATGCATACTCAGCTGACGGACATCAAAGCTGAGCTGTTACAAAAACCGCTGCCTGAGGGGTTTTATTCACATCAAGAAATTCAAGCATTCATAGATTGGATATTAGACGATCACTTTATCTTTTTGGGCTATCGAGAATACCGCCTAGAAGGGGGCAATCATATTGCCGTTAACAACGATAAGACGAATGAGAACAAAAAAGGTGGCGCCAACATGGGTGCTGACCTAGACTTATTTGCGATTGGTAACAGCGGTCTTGGCTTGCTGCGCGGTGCTGAAGAAGACCGATTATCGACCAGTTTTGATAAACTACCTACTGAACTCAAGCAGTTATTGACCGTGCCTCGCGTACTGATGCTATCTAAATCAAGCCGAGTGTCACCTGTCCATCGTTCGGTATATATGGATTTTTTGGGTATTCATAAGTTTGATGATAATGGCAAGCTAGTGGGGGAATATCGCTTTATTGGTCTGCTAACGTCACAAGCTTATCAGCTAAGCGTGCAACAAGTCCCACTACTACGCGAAAAGTCCTATAAGATAATGGCCATGGCAGAATTGCCACGTGATGGTCATGCCTATCATAAAATGATGTATGTGATTAATACCTTACCACGTGATGACTTGTTTCAAGCCAGCGTCGAGGAGCTATATCCTATTGTCTCTGGTATTAGCCAACTACAAGATAAAAAAAGTCTGCGTTTATTCAGCCGGATCGACCCTTATCAGCGCTTTGTGTCGTGCTTGGTTTATATTCCGCGCGATAAGTTCAATACTGAACTGCGTATTAAAGTACAAAACGTCTTAAAAGAAGCTTATGGTGGCACGTCATCTGGCTTCACAACTGAGTTCAATGAATCAGATCATGCCCGCGTCCATGTGCACGTGCGTACCGTACCGGGTCACGTCAATGAGATAGAGAACAGTGTACTTGAGGCTGAGCTGTCAGCACTCATGCAGTCATGGAGCGATCACTATCAAAAAATGCTGCTCGACAATGTGGGTGAACAACAAGCCAATGCTTTAATGCGCCGGTTTTTGCATTACATTCCGGCCGCTTATCAAGAGCGTTTTGATGCCCATACTGGGGTCGAGGATACCAAACGTCTGGCAAAATTGACGGATGAGCAGTCGATGATTTGGCATCTGTATCAGTCAACAGGTGATGCCAGAAACCAGTTACATCTGAAGCTGTATGGTCGTCAGCAACCGGTTATTTTATCTAAAGTATTGCCCATTCTAGAAAATTTTGGCGTTTCGGTCATCTCAGCACAAACGTATGAATTTGATTTGCCTGAGCAGTCTATTTGGATGCAAGAGTACGAGTTGACTTTGCAGCATGTGGATACGGTTGATATGCAAGTGGTGCGCGGCCAGTTTGAGGACAGCCTCAAACAAATCTGGGCAGGGCGCATTGAGAGCGATACCTTTAATGAATTGGTTTTAACCTCCAATATTGATGCTTATAATGTGGTGGTACTGCGTGCGTTATCACGCTATATGCGCCAAGCTCGTGCGCCATTTTCTAAAGATTATATTCAAAAAACAGTGGTGAAGAACAGCGCTATCAGTGTGGCTTTGGTCAATCTGTTCGATGCGCGTATGAATCCTAGATACGGGAATGATGGCCGTATGGAAAAAACAACGCAGATTCAAGCGCAGATTACCAAAGCGCTGGCAGGTGTCGATAGCTTAGATGAAGACCGTATCTTGCGCTGGTACTTAGACTTGATTAACGCTATGGTACGGACGAACTTTTATCAAACCGAAGCTGATGGTCAGCGTAAAGACCGGCTGTCGTTTAAGTTCTTAGCAGCAGATATTCCAAATTTACCCAAACCTAAGCCGATGTTTGAGATATTTGTGTATTCACCCCGTGTTGAAGCGGTGCATCTACGCGGCGGAAAAGTCGCCCGTGGCGGCCTACGCTGGTCAGACCGCATGGAGGACTTCCGTACTGAAGTGCTCGGTCTCGTCAAAGCGCAAATGGTCAAAAATGCGGTGATTGTCCCTGTGGGCTCTAAAGGCGGCTTCATTGTGAAGACCAAAACCATGGCCGACGGTCGTGATGCTTTCCAAGCCGAAGGCATTGCCTGCTATCAGATCTTCCTGCGCGGTATGCTCGATGTCACAGATAATATTGTCGATGGCATCATTGTCCCGCCAGCAGATACCGTGCGTTATGATGACGATGACCCCTACTTAGTAGTCGCGGCAGATAAAGGCACGGCAAGCTTCTCTGATATTGCCAATGCCTTAGCCGCTGAATACAACTTTTGGCTCGATGATGCGTTTGCCTCCGGTGGTTCGGTCGGTTATGACCACAAAGCAATGGGTATCACGGCACGCGGCGGTTGGGAATCAGTAAAACGCCACTTCCGTATGCGCGACATGGACATCCAAGACCGTGATGACTTCACCGTTGTCGGTATCGGTGATATGAGTGGTGACGTATTCGGCAACGGTATGCTGCTCTCAACCCATATCAAGCTGGTTGCTGCTTTTAATCACCTACACATCTTTATCGATCCAAATCCTGATACTGCCACCTCGTATGCAGAACGGGCACGCTTGTTTGAGATGCCGCGCTCGACGTGGGAGGATTATGAAAAATCTTTGATTAGCCAAGGTGGCGGTATATTCTCACGGCAAGATAAAACCATCGCCATCAGTGTTGAGATGAAGGCGCTTTTTGATATTAGCGATGACAGCCTTGCGCCCAACGACTTGATCAGCGCCTTACTGCGTGCACCAGTTGACCTGATTTGGAACGGTGGTATCGGCACTTACGTGAAAAGTACCAATGAAAGTCATGCCGATGTCGGCGATCGTGCCAATGATGTGTTACGTATCAATGGTAATGAGCTGCGCTGCGCCGTCGTTGGCGAGGGCGGTAACTTAGGCTTCACTCAGCAAGGGCGTATTGGATACTCCCAGGCGGGCGGGCGTATCTATACCGATGCCATTGATAACTCAGGCGGCGTTAACTGCTCAGACCATGAGGTCAATATCAAAATTTTACTCGGCAAAGTGGTCGAGCAAGGCGATATGACACTAAAACAGCGTAACGAGTTGCTTGAGAGCATGACCGATACCGTCGCGGAATTAGTATTGCGTCAAAACTATCTACAACCGCAAGCCATTGAGCTCAGTCAAATTCGTGCCGAAGCAAATGTCAGCGATCATCAGCGTTTCATTCAGCTGTTAGAAAGTGAGCAGCGCCTTGACCGCGCGATTGAATATCTGCCATCAGATGAGGAGATTGTCAAACGCCAAAAAGCAGGAACTGGCTTGACCAATCCTGAGTTAGCCGTGGTTATGGCTTATGGAAAAATGTGGGTCTATGACAACTTGTTATTATCAGACTTGCCTGAAGCGCCGTACTTTATCAACGAGCTACGCAAATACTTCCCAGATGAGCTCGCCTCCCGCTTCTTTGATGAGATGACTGAGCACCGTCTACACCGCGAAATCATCAGTACTTATCTGACTAATAGCGTAGTCAACCGCCTAGGTATCGAGGCACTATTCCGTCTCTATGAAGAAACAGGGCAGTCGCTAGCGACTATTATTCGTGCTTATGTTATTGCGCGTGATGTCTTTAATGTCTCAATAGCGTGGCGATTGCTTGAAACACTAGATAATAAAGTCGATGCTAAGCTATTGCTACAGCTTGAGCTGCGTCTGCGTGATGCGCTCGAACATGGCGTGGTTTGGTTTATCAACGCCTTTGGTCAAGACTTGCAAGTCGCCGACATGATTAGCCGCTTTGGCGATAGTGTCGAGCAGTTGACCAAGTCCGGTGGGTTTATCGAGCAGCAGTTCGCAGATTACTTACAAGAGGATAAGGTACGCTTAAGTAATGATGGACTAAAGGATAGCAATGCATCGCTGTTCGCCATGATGCCTTATCATGTCGATGCCCTTGATGCAGCACTACTGTCTGAACAATATGAGCGTCCTGTTGATGAGATTGCAACCTTATACTTTGAGGCTTATCAAGTCTTGCAGCTGGATTGGATGATGGATAACATCGCTACTTTACCGCAGCAAGACTATTGGGATCGCCGCGCTCGCCATGCGCTAATCAATGAGCTGTCCCGCAGCTTACGCTTGCTGATGGAGAAGGTATTGTCACAGCCCAATGCCAAGCAAGCCTTTGATGATTGGAAGTCAAGTCATGAGTCTCAGATTGGATCAGTAACAGCAGAGATGAAAAAGTTAGATGACAATGATGACAGTAACATTAGCTTATCGACGCTATCAGTGCTGATGAGTGAGATTAGTGGTGTAGTGACCAAATAAATATTTGTTTATAAGTATTTATAAAAACAACAAACCCATCCTTAATAGTTTAAGGGTGGGTTTTTTAATGGCTGATAATCAATCGTAGAAAGAAAGATAAAAACAGAACCGTACGGGTCTCTAACATAACCCTAGTCAGCTGGCAATTTTATGACAGCCTTGACCGGTGATTTCACTAAAACCGCCAGATATTTTCTTCACCTGAATTTGAGTCATGATCCGCTCTTTCAATGCCTGAACATGAGAGATGATACCGATAAGCTTGCCCTCTTGCTGTAGGCTAGTGAGCGTATCAAGGGCAATATCTAACGACTCTTCATCAAGCGTACCGAAGCCTTCGTCCAAAAACAGCGAGTCCACGCGAATATTGTGGCTGGCCATCTGTGACAGCCCAAGCGCTAAGGCGAGACTGATAATAAAACCTTCGCCACCGGATAAGTTTTTGGTGCTACGGATATCACCGCCTTGATAGTTATCGATGACATTGAGCTCCAGCGCGTTGCTATCATCATGAATAAGGAGATAGCGGTCGCTCATCTTTTGCAGCTGTAGATTGGCATGGCTAATCATCACTTGGAAGGTCAGACCTTGCGCGAAGGTGCGGTACTTTTTACCATCAGATTGACCAATCAGCTGATTAAGCTGCTCCCAAATCTGACTGTTTTGCTGCTGCTCGTCGATGGCACGTAGCTGCTCGGTATGACTTTTTTGATTGGCATTATGGTCTGATAGTACCTGTTGAAGGCCCCCTATTTGTAGCCCGATGTTATCGTATGCTTGCTGCTTGTCTTGCTGTTGACGCTTTAATATATCTAGAGTTTGGTCTTCAAATTCATGACTGCTTTTATGGTTCATGGTTTTGTGATTAATGGTTTTTTGATGAAGAGTCGCTTGGTTGTCATCAATACGCGTTTGCAGTTGTGACACGTTATCATTTAATAATTTATCACGCTGTAGCAGTGCATCTCGCTCAAATTTATCTAGCCTTGCTGCTGTAAAGCTACTCTCGTCGGTAAAGTTTTGCTCACTGAGTATTTGTACAAACTTATCATTGAGTAACTGTAACTGCGCCTCTATATTTTTAATATCTATGACAAGCTTATCCAGGGAGTTGTGGGTATATTGCAGTTTATGGCGAGCATTATCAGCCTGCTGGCGTGTTTGAGCGAGTATATCATTCGCCTGTTTTACAGCGTCTTGTAGCTGCTGCGCTCTAGCATCAATATCTGGCTCTTTGGATAAATGATTGCGATCTTCGGTAAGCGTATCTCTATGCTGCTGCTCAGTGCTGATGTTATTATCAAGCTCAGTCAGCTGCTCTGTTAACTCTGTTACCTGATGCGCCAACGAATCACGCGCGGCACTTAATACATCACTCTTCTGCGACGCCAGGTTTAAACCTTCGTGTGCTTGCGTCCACGCGGTAAGTTTGTCTTGTAGCGCGTAATATAATGCTTTGAGCTCAGACATACAGGCGTCAACCGCTTCTAGTTCTAATCCTTGCTGTTGTTTTACGCTGTCTAGTAACTGATTGGGTAAAACCAATCCCAGTGATAGTGAAAGTGATAGTGAATCTAGCGGATTCAGAGGTTCTAACAACGTAGCCATCTGCGTTTGTAGGGTGTTTATCTCATTAACAGTAGCCGTAAATGCTTGCTGCTGGCTGTCTATGCGCTGCTGGACAATAGAGCACTCAGCTTGAGAGCTTATTTGTTCTTGCTTAAGCTGTACCTGTTGTTCCTGTATTTGCTTTAAGCCTAGCTGCTGAGTATTCATCTCGCCTTCTAATTTTTCCCAATCTTCTAAACGTTTATGAATATCAGCCGTTATAAGTGTCAGGCTGTTTCGATCTTCTTTTAGATCAGCAAGTAGGGCTGTCAGCAACGGATAAGACAGCTGATTGGTATCATCAGACTCCAGTACAGAAGACTGATTTAAGATCTTAAAATCGTTACCTTTATCGATGCCTTTATTATCAACAGCATAATTAATATCTTTAAAACTACTGCTATCGACCTCTATTCTGAGCTGATTAATAGCGTTATGCGATTCAGTCTGCGCAGTATTCCGCTGCTCGTATAGATTTTCGATCTGTTGTTGTAACGACTGCAACTCACTTTGAGCACGAATATGCTGTTCTTGAGTGCGGCGTAACGCTGCGTTTTGCATATCAATATCTTGCTCAAGAGTGGTGATAGCCTGAATCACGCGCTGCATTTGTTCATGCTTAGAGATATCTTGACCAAGGCTCGCTGCTTGGAGTACTTGGGCAAATTCAGCGGGCGGATTGTCATGATAAGGATGGCTGGTCGATCCACATAGAGCACAGGGCTTGCCATCTTGTAGCGCTAAAAAGTAATCTTGTAGCTGAGCCAGCGCTTGCAGGGTTTCTAAGTGTTCTTGCTGCGCGCGTTTTTGTTGTTGTAAGCTCGCAATAGCTGTCTCTAACTGGGCATTTTCTTGACTATATTGGGTGCTAGTAGCGGTTAATGGATCGATATTGGTGGTGGATTTTGTTATATTCTCTGTCAAAGATAATGCTTGTTGATAATGGCTGTTGATAGTGTCTAATAACTGGCGTTGGCTACTTAAGTGAGCAAGGTGTTGATGGTGCTGGTTGGGTGATTTGCCTGCTAACAAGGCTTGTCGCTTAACTTCAAACTGAGCAATCCTCTCTTGTGCTTGATTACTGGCAATCTTATTATCGCTAAGCTGAGTAGCTAGAGTAGCAAGTGCCTGATCAAAATCCGTTAACTTTGCACGGTCAGTCTTATTTTCACTCAGGCGCTGAGCGTTACTAGTGAGCTGTTTTTTGAGCTCGCCAGCATCACGGCCAAAGCCGGCCAGTCCATAGTCGTTATTAGCAAGGATCGCATCTTGTTCATGCTCGGATAAGTAGTCTTGCTGCTGCGCTTGTTGTTTATGTAGCTCAGTCAGCGCGGTTTCTTTGGCCATCAATTCTGTATTGCGCTGGGATAGCCGTTCAGACACGCCAGCGCGCTGCTGCTGCTTGTCCGTTAAAGCTTGGCGGACACCATTTAACTTTTGATCAAGCGTGCGCACTTGAGCAATAATAGGACGTTCACGCTCCCATTGCGTACTGGCTTGCTGTTCCTCATTTTGGGCGCTGACTACCTGATTATCAGCCGCGGTTAATTGGGCTTGCTGCTGCGGAAGCTCAGTCTCAACCGCGTGTTTTTGTTGCTGTAAACCTTTTAAATACACGCGCTGAGCATATAGTTTGCCATAGTCTGCCTCAATCTCTAAGGCACGCATTGCCGCTCGTAATCGGGATGCCTCAGGGGCGAACTGCGCTTTAGCATCCTTAGCATGAGTCAGTTGCGCTTGTTGATCCGCTATGGTCTTATTCAATGATTCGATATCAGTAAGCCAATTAATATGCTGGGTCAGAACCTCTAATTGGGTTTTATGTTGCTGCTGATCGCGGCGTTGTGTTGTAAGCTCTGCGTTATAATCACTGATCTCAGTAGGCGTTAATAGTTGTAGACCACTAAGTTTGGCTTGCAACTTTCCCAATTCAGCTTTTTCGTCGCGCAATTGTTGAAACGTGCGCATAGAGATGGTGGCATAAATATCGGTGCCAGTGATTTTTTCTAAAATATCAGCACGCTCATCAGGCTTAGCCTTCAAAAATGCGGCAAAGCCACCTTGAGCCAATAATATAGAGCGGGTAAATTGCTCAAAATCCATACCGGTAATGGCTTGGATACGTAACTTGGTTTTCTTGAGCGCACTATCTAATATTTTATCAGTATCCGCATCAGCGATTTCATGAGTCGCATCTTGCAAATTTCCTTCAGGCTTATCATGCGCGCGGCGCTGTCCCCAGCGGCAGCGATAGCGCGTCTCATCGATTTCAATTACCACCTCGGCAAAACAATCGCCGGTTTGCCGAGTCATGACTTCATTGCTACTTTTACTGATGATTCCAATACGCGGCGTTTGCGCATAGAGTGCGAGACAAATGGCGTCTAAAATAGTGGTCTTGCCAGCCCCTGTTTGCCCTGTAATTGCAAATATGCCGTCATTCAGGTATGCAGGAGTCGTGAAATCAATATGCCATTCACCTTTTAGCGAGTTTAAATTTTTCAAGCGTAGCTCTAAGATGCGCATGGTAGTCAGTTACTCTATTGCAGTGTTAGGGTTTAAAGATTAAATGGTGAGAGAGGGTAATAAAAAAACCAAGGTAAACAAAGATATTGGCAAAAGTACAGGGGCACCCTTATTCAGCATTGGCATCATTTTGTTCAATCATATGCAAGATGTGCTGATAGGCATCGCGTAGGGCAGGCTTTTGCGTGTCTACAATCTCATGAGCGCTTAAGCAACGCTCAAATACCTCATCGCAGCTTAGATCTTGTAGGGCTTCTTGGCTGTGCGCTTGCATCATGACCCTATCTTTAATTTGCTTGTTACTAATTTTTAACACCACAATGTCACTGTCCGCAACCAGGTCATTAATTCGCTCGCGCAAGTCTGTGATAATCTCCGCGCCGTTATAAATGACCTCAAGCCAGATACTTTGTGATAACTGGACAAGAGCCGTCAATTCAGCGCTTATCCTCGACCAATCACCACTAATCTGCGCTAGCTTTTGAAAGCAAGGCACAGGCAAAGTGTGTACTTGCATAACCTTATCAGGGTCATAAAACATCTGCCCAGCGTCCATTTTAGGCGTTTGGTTTTCTTGTGGGGTGTCTTTGATGACATTGGGGGTATTGATAATATTGGTAGTGCTGTTAGTAGTACCAGTCTGCTCATCATTGACAATATCAGTGTTTTCTTCTAGATCAGCAAACAGATCTGGCGTCGTATATTCAGAACGTACCGCCGCTTTAGAGGTTTTAGGAAGCTTGGATAAGGGGGTAGATACTTTAGAGGTAATAAATTTTTCAGTGCTTATGTTTTTGATGTCATCGCTGTCATGACTCTTAATACCACGATTACGAATAGTGTCACCAAACTGAATCAGTAACACCTGTTTTTGTTGCCTTGCTTCCCCAAAGCCCATCGCGATTGGCGAGCCGCAATAACGAATGTGCTCATAGCCGCCCACTTTTTGCGGGACATGTAAATGACCCAGCGCCACATAATCGATAGCAGAATCAAAGAGGTTTGCTGATATCGAACCTAGCGAGCCGACATACAGGTCGCGCACGCCATCATCTTCTGTGGTACGCCCGCCAGCGGCAAATAAATGACCCGTTGCAACGATGGGTACATGTTGTCCATAAGTCGTAAGTAAGGAGGCCTGCTCAGCAAGCGCGCAATCTGTCACCGCCCGATAATGCGCCTCTATACCAGCAATGACATTGGCATCTTTAGTACGGCCAGACTCGCCAGCTTGACTGCTACGCACATCGCGATCGCGTAAATAGGGAACGGCAGCAATCAGACATAGCGGTAGGCTATTTTCTGTATCATCAGATGATAATAGTAGCACCTCATCATTGGGGTCTTCGCACGCTGTACCGACTACCTGTACATTTAGCGCTTGTAGCAAGCCTTTTGCCGCATCCAAAAAAGTAGGCGAGTCATGATTACCCGCCACAATGACCACATGCTGGCAGTGTGTTTTTACAATCCGAGTCAAAAAATCATAATATAAACTTTGCGCGCGATTGCTGGGGGTCATGGTATCAAATATATCACCAGCGATGATTAACACATCAACCTGCTGGGTGCTAATCGTGTCATGGAGCCAGCTTAAAAAGGCTTCAAACTCGGCATAGCGCATATGCCCATACAGCCTGCGCCCTAAATGCCAGTCGGAGGTATGCAATATATTCAAAGGTCTAATATGAGAAGCGGTAGATACGGACATAAGCAGGCTATGTTTACGGTAAATAGAAAGCTTTTATTCTAACAAGAATTGACGGGGTTTACTGTGTTTGAATGGGTCTGGGTAGTAATACTATGCTTTGATAACTTAATCTGTTATAAAAAAACCACACTAACCCTTCTGCTAGTGTGGTTTTTTTTATTTGTATGGCGAACTTAATCAATCACCAACTGCTCTAAACTATCATCTTCCTGCCGCTCAGCGATATTGGCTATCATAGACAGTGCATGTGCTTGCTGACTGGTAGGCTGATAGTTAGAAGATGTTAAATCTTTGGGCGTGGCAGCCGTACCCCCACGTAGCCAATTGTTAGTAGTATCGCTCACGTTTTCATTGTGCTGCTGATTATGTAGACGGTACCAAGCCAAATCATGATGTAGGCTAACCACGTCACCCATAATCAGTAACGCAGGCGTTGGTAGTTGCGCTTTTTCTTGCTGGGCGACAATGGTAGCTAGCGTACCCGTTAATACTTGCTGATTGGGCATACTGGCATTGGAGATGACAGCGATAGGAGTATCAGCGCAGCGCCCCGCCTCAATCAAGCCTTCGCTCAAGCGTGGTAACGAATGCAGCCCCATGTAGAAAACGACTGTTTCGTCGGTATCGAGTAGATTTTTGAAATTATCGTTTGGTGCTCCAGCTTTTAAGAACCCAGTGACAAAACGTACCGACTGCGAATGATCTCGGTGGGTTAGCGGGATTCCGGCATAGCTTGCTGCTGCATTAGCGGCAGTAATTCCTGGAACGACTTGGTAAGGAATACCATGTGCACGTAAGCTTTCGATCTCTTCACCACCACGGCCAAAGATAAACGGATCGCCACCTTTTAGCCGCACCACACGTCGACCTTGCTTGGCTTCATTGACCAATAGTTCATTGATACCTAATTGCGCCACGGCATGGTTGCTGCGTTTTTTACCGACGAATACTTTATCAGCATCTCGGCGACACAAATCCAGCACTTGCGGCGATACCAGCGCATCATAAAATACAATATCAGCTTGTTGCATGAGTCGTAGTGCTTTAAAGGTTAATAGCTCTGGATCACCCGGTCCTGCGCCGACGATGTAAACTTCACCAATGGGCTGTACCGTTTTGGTCTCTGTGTCAGAATCAACTGTACTAGACGATGCAGCCTGCTCAGTAGTTGGTAGGGAAGCAAGTGTAGCGTGGCTATTTTTGTCGATTTGTGCAGCGGTACTGTCCAAGTCTGCTTGTAATCGCGCCGTTGCTTGGGTTTCATTTCCAGCAAACATCAGCTCACTGACTTGACCTTCAAAGGCGCGCTCCCAAAACTGCCGACGTCCAGTAAGAGTTGGTATTTTTGTTTTAACCTCAGCACGGAAATCACCGGCCAGCTTAGCCAATTTGCCATAGCCTTGTGGTATTAAGGTCTCTAACCGCGCCCGTAATAAACGTGCCAGCACCGGCGCTTTACCATTTGATGAGATACCAATCACAATTGGATTACGATCCACGATAGCAGGAAAGATAAAATCACATAAGGGCGGGGTATCGACCACATTGACTGGAATATTCAACTCAGTGGCATCGGCATGGACGTGGTGATTGAGCGTTTCGTCATCGGTTGCGGCTATAATCACGCGAGCGCCTATCATGTAGGTCTTATTATAATTTTCATATACTAATGTGTGCTTGGTATCTTCGAGCAGCGCTTGCAGCTCAGCACAGATGACGGGTGCAAGAACGGTGATACACGCGCCAGCACGGCTGAGCAAATCGGCCTTGCGCAGTGCCACATCGCCGCCGCCAACGATAAGCACTTTGCGGCCTTCTAATTTAAAAAATAGCGGAAAGGTGTTCATAGCGTCACCATTAGTTAGTTGCGGTCAATTACAGTTAATTTATGAAACCATTATGGGGCATTGCGTACTTATGCTCACCTAGCGTATTGGCATTAGTATATTCATTTTTGACATGTTAACGGTAGTTTTTGATGGGAAAAGGAATAGAAGTATAAAATAATGACGGGCATAAAAAATCCCGCTTACTGTCATAAGCAGGCCTAAGCGGGATTTTTTATCGGATTAGTTTTCTTCAAATACAATTACATAGTTGGCTTACTACAACTGGGTATGCAAACCACATTCGCGGTTCTCTTCTACTTTAGTTGGGTCAAAGTAGTCAAGCTCGTTCGGTAATTTGTTTTCAGTCAGATAAACATCCAAATCGGTATCGGTTTTTTCGAATAATGGCGCAACTTTTAACACGCCATCTTTTGATAGGCTTAGCACATCAAGACCTTGACGGAATTCCGTTTGATCTTTACGAATAGCATTGAACCAGACGTCAGGCTTTAGTTCGTTCAGCGCACGGCGGAAAGGCTCAAGTTTCACTTGTTCTGTGAACTCATCATGTTGTGGATTATCAATACCTGGGATGCCGTTCATAGTCGCGTCGCGGTGGGCAGCCGTTTGCTTAGGGATATAAGTGACGACATTTAAGTTTAGATCACGAATAAGCTTGTTGGCAAACTGATAAGTCGCGTCCGTGTTGTAGCCTGAATCTACCCATAGTACGGTGATTTCAGGGCGCTGCTTTGCGACCAAATGTAATATAGCCGACTCATAAGGGCGGAAGTTAGTAGTGATAATTGGGTTTTTAGCTTGGGTAAGTGCCCATTCGACGATTTCTTCTGGCGACTTGCCTTGTAGGTCTCTATTGGCTTGGTCAATATCTAAATTGGGGTGCAATTGGCTCATAATACTGTCCTTAACGGGAATTAACTAAAAAAGTGAGAAAGGTAAAACTTGAATGGTGAATGAGTTTAAATGATAAAGATCAAGCGCCAGCAAACATAGGTAAGTTGGCGGAACTGCGTCCAGCATGAGCACTGGCAAGGGCATTAAAAGCTTGGGCAATATCAAAATCAGACTGCATGACACGTTCGTTCAATACAAAACTGTCCGCGCCGGCACGTAAAAGGTAAGCAATTTGGTCACGACCAAATTCGCCTGCCATCCGAATCTCACCCTTATAGCCAAGTTGGCGTAGGGTTTGTGCAAAGCTAAAACCGCGACCGTCAGTGAAAGCGGGCACATGAATAACAATCAAGGCTTGCGCCAATAAAAACTCTGTCAATCCTGGCAGCGCATCGGTATCGGTATTTGCGGTAATCCATAAACCTAGCCGACTGCTATGCTGGATTAACAGCTCATACACTTGTTGCAATAGTCCACCAGCAAGTGTATCGGTTGCGCTAAGTAAATCAGTCAGCGGTACCAGTACATCGAGCTTCTCTTGTTTGTGTAGCAGCTCAAGCAAGGTGACATGTGTAAGTGCAATACCATCTGGCAGCTCAGCAGTGGTAAGCGCATGCCAAGTGTCTTTACTACTAATATCAATACCGTTGCTATTTAGCACATGATGATTACCCATAGACCTTCTCCTTGAATGGGGCAATGCCAACGCGGTCAATCACATCGCCAAAGCGTTCAACATCGTCTTCAGTCTTTGCGCGTAGCTCAAGATATACGTCCAAGATTACTTGCAAAGTACTGGCAACGTCAGCTGCAGGGACGGCTCTACCTAGTATTTTTCCAATTTTGGCATTATCGCTAGAGTTACCACCAAGGCTGATTTGATACCAGTGTTCGCCTTTTTTATCGACGCCTAAGATACCGATGTCACCAACGTGATGGTGGGCACAGGCATTCATACAACCAGACATATTGAGACGAATCTCACCCAAATCATATAAATAATCAAGGTCGTCGAACTGTTTTTCGATTTGTTCCGCGATATTGTAAGTAGTGGCATTAGCAAGGGAGCAATAGTCCCAACCAGGGCAGACGATCATGTCGGTTAAGGTATTGATATTGGCACGGGCTAAATTCAGCTTGGCCAATTGCTGCCATAGCTCATACAAATGACTAACTTGCACATCAGCGAACACTAAATTTTGCTCATAGGTACTGCGCAGCTCACCAAAACTGTAACGGTCAGATAAGTCAGCTAGGGCATCCATTTGTGTGTCATTCACGTCGCCTGACGGCACATAACTGCCGTCGACCAAGCCTGCTTTTAGAGAAATAACCACCGCACGGTAGCCAGCCACTTTATGTGCGACCGTATTTTGGGTATACCAGTTGGCAAAGTCTTTATTGCTGGTCAATAGCTGTTGCAGTTCAGACTGCACTTGTAGCGCATCGATATTAATGTAATCAGGGGCACTAAAATAGCTGCTAGCGGTGGCAAAATTATCATCCGTTAGGGTGAGCGCGCCGTCTTTGATGTGTGCTTCCCATTCGGCATCGACCAATTTTGCAAACTCGCGACCGCCCATGCTCTCAACCAATATTTTGATACGCGCTTTGAACTTGTTATCGCGGCGACCATGCAGATTATAAACTCGCAAAATGGCGTCCAAATAGCTGAGCAGATGCTTGCGCGGTAAAAACTCACGAATAACTTTGCCAATGACTGGCGTACGTCCAAGTCCACCGCCGACTATTACTTCAAAACCAATCTCGCCTTCATCATTAGTTTTTACATGTAGTCCGACATCATGGACTTGAGTCGCGGCGCGGTCATTTTCCGTACCGATAACGGCAATCTTAAATTTGCGCGGCAAAAAAGCAAACTCAGGGTGAAAGGTTGACCACTGACGAATAATTTCGCAGTACGGACGCGGGTCAGCAATCTCTTCTTGATGAATGCCTGCGTAAGGGTCGGTTGTGGTGTTACGAATACAATTGCCTGAGGTTTGAATGGCGTGCATTTGCACGGAGGCCAAATGCGCCAAGATATCAGGAACATCTTCAAGGTTCGGCCAGTTCAGCTGGATATTGGTACGCGTGGTGAAATGCCCATAACCTTTGTCGTAAAGGCGAGTGATCTCAGCCAATTTTCGCAATTGATAGCTGGCAAGTAGCCCGTATGGAATGGCGATACGCAGCATAGGTGCATGACGCTGAATATAGAGCCCGTTCTGCAAGCGCAGCGGTAAAAACTGCTCTTCTGGCAGTTCACCCGCCAAAAAACGCTGAGTCTGGTCGCGAAATTGCGCAACCCGTTCCTCAACCAAAGCTTGGTCAGCATAGTTATATTGATACATGGCGTACTCTCAGTTTTGTTTTAATCTTGAAGGCGGTGTAAAAAATTGCGCTAATGGTATATAAAAGCAGCAGCGAAAATGGTTTGCGTGTGGGGTGGCGTCTCAAAAAACGGTTTCAAAACAATATGGCTATACATGATATAAGGTTGGAGTTTGAATCATAAATTCATTTCAGTCATATCCATATCCAAACACAGCATAAATTTTCATAACGAAAGTTAGGTAGCCTATGCTTATAGAATACAATGCATCATAACCAATTGCCTATTCAAGCTCAATTCACGATTTTATTCATATTTTTTTGTTATTTAAATATTTCTTTCTCACATTTTTATTTCACTACTATTTATCTGAGGTCTTCGAGATTAACATGACACAACTTGCATCCACCGCATCAAAACCCGAATCAAAATTAGTCCCGCCACATGGTAGTGCGATGCTTAAGCCGCTATTATTAACCGGCACTGAACGCGAACAGGCACTTAAACTTGCCAGCACTTTGCCAACCATTACCCTGAGCTCACGCGAGCGCGGTGATTTGATCATGCTAGGTATTGGTGGCTTTACCCCGCTGGATGGTTTTATGAATCAAGCCGATTGGCAAGGTGTGGTTGATAATATGCACCTGCAGTCAGGTAAAAATTCTGGCTTATTTTGGCCGATTCCGATTACCTTGTCTGCCCCTAAAACGACCGCCGATAGCCTGAATCAAGGCGATAAAGTGGCTTTGGTCGCTGAGGACGGTGAAGTCATGGGTATCTTGACGGTGGAGGAGACCTACACTATTGACAAAGAACACGAGTGTCAGCAGGTTTTTACCACGACAGATCCAGAGCATCCAGGCGTTCAGCAAGTATTGAACCAAGGTGAGGTCAATATTGCAGGCAGTGTTAAGGTACTGAGCGAAGGCGAATTCCCAGCGCTGTACCCAGAGATTTATAAAACGCCTACCGAAACGCGGCAGATACTAAATGATAAAGGCTGGCAGACGGTTGCGGCGTTCCAGACTCGCAATCCAATGCACCGCTCGCATGAGTACTTAGCCAAAATTGCCATTGAGATTTGTGATGGGGTGCTCATACATTCATTACTAGGCGCGCTTAAACCGGGCGATATCCCAGCTGACGTGCGTCAAGAAGCCATCAAAACCTTAATTGACAACTATTTTAGACAGGATACCGTTATTCAAGCGGGCTATCCGTTAGATATGCGTTATGCAGGTCCTCGTGAAGCGCTGCTTCATGCGCTCTTCCGTCAAAACTACGGCTGTAGCCATCTGATTGTTGGGCGTGACCATGCGGGTGTGGGTGATTATTATGGCGCGTTTGATGCCCAGACTATCTTTGAGCACTTAGATAAAGACGATATTATCACTCAGCCGTTAAAGATTGGCTGGACGTTTTGGTGCAATGCGTGTAATGCAATGGCTTCTGACAAAACTTGCCCGCATGATGCCTCGCAGCATGTCAAAGTATCAGGGACGAAACTGCGTAAGGCACTATCGGAAGATGAAGAGGTACCAGAAAACTTTAGCCGCCCCGAAGTGTTGCAGGTTTTGCGCAATTACTATGCAGGTATCGCCCGTGAAGAACGTGCCGAAGTGAAATTAACTGGTGCGTCTGCGGTTTAAGAGACCCGTATCCCTCGTTAAAAAGCCGTTAAAAAAAGGTGCCAGACGTTAAATCTGGCACCTTTTCTATTTATTAAGTCTTAGCCGTCAGTTGAAGGTCATTTAGCTGATGTTTAAATGACCTTCAAGCTTTTGGTAATCGCCAGCCAACATACCACCACCGGAACAAAAATAATTCAGTGCCTGTTTGTCTTGGCTGTCAATAGACAGCATGCCGTCCTTGAATTGAAAAAAGGTTACGCTGTCGTTGGCTATAGTCTAAAAAATGACACCGTGAGCATCATCCTGCTAGATCATAATTGGCTTATCACCTTATCGTATAACTGTCTAACAAACCTAAATAATGGAGAATACCTAATAAAAGCACTTATGCCAAGTTAATTACTGGTTACCCTTATTTGTCACTAAGCGTTGCCCGTGCAAGCTGCTAGCATGGCGCTCATTATCTAGAGTTTTAACCAACGTTACCTTCTAACTCTTAGCTCAATAACTGTATTCTGTCCCGACAAATATCTTCTATTCCAATAAATATTGTCATAAAAAACGGTTTAATAAAGCCCATATTATAAATCCAACCTTATAGAGAGCTACCATGCAACCTATTAATAAAGCTACCAACATCGCATCTCGCCACGCTGACCCTAGTTTGGCATCCGCTCAAAAAAATATCTTGCCACGCCCTTTGGTGATGGGTGCTGCGCTTACAGCCATGATGATGTTTGTTACTGCCTGTAATCCGGTTCAGGAAACCCAAGACGGTACAGATAATGCGGCGAGCGACAAACAAAACATCGAGCTACTGAACGTCTCTTATGATGTGTCACGCGATTTTTATAAAGAGTACAATTCGTTATTTAGCAGCGCTTATCAAATGCAGTATCCGGATAGCGAGGTGGATATTAATCAGTCACACGGTAGCTCAAGTAAGCAAGCACTGTCCGTTGCTAATGGCCTGCAAGCCGATGTTGTGACCTTAAACCAAGAAAGCGATATGAATATGCTGGTGGATAAAGGTCTGGTAAAAACCGATTGGCGCCAAGCTTTTCCTGATAATGCCGTTCCTTATACTTCCACTATGGTATTGCTGGTTCGTAAAGGCAATCCAAAGCAGATTGAAGATTGGCAGGATTTGACAAGATCTGATGTCGAGGTGGTGATGCCAAACCCGAAGACTAGTGGCACCGCGCGCTATGCCTTTTTGGGGGCCTATGGTTATGGACTGCATTATTTTGCAGAAGAAGCTTATCAAAACCCCGTTCAAACCAATGCGTATATCAGAAAACTACTGGCAAACGTCATCACTTATGACAATGGTGCACGCGCTGCTACTACCAGCTTTACCCAGCGCGGGTTAGGCGATGTACTTATTACCACCGAAAATGAGGCGCATTTGGTCGCCAAGCAATTTGCCAAAGGACAGGTTGATATTGTTTATCCCAGCTATTCTATTGCCATTAATAATCCGGTCGCGATGGTCAAAACCGTCACCGATAAAAACGGCAGTACGGACGCGACAAACGCTTATTTAAAAGGTTTATGGGACAAGCCTGCGCAAGAACTGATGGCGCAGATGTATTTACGTCCTAGTGATGAAAAGGTACTGGCAGCGTATCAAAACACGTTACCTAACATAAATACCTTTGAGCCAGTGGCCGTGTTTGGATCTTGGGATAAAATTATGGATACCATCTTTGTCGATGGTGGGCTGTTTGATGAGCTGGCACGTCCGTAACCGTAAGAACAAAGAATCGGTAGCTGTTTCAATTACCCTTAGTTAGCTATATATTCCATTTTGGCAATAACATACACATATTCGTCATTAAACATAATAAGCTGGCGCTGTTAGCATAACTGCATTACATCTTATATCCCTGTATATAACTTTAGAGGCACTTATGACATCTTACGCAGCAAGCAATTTGTTCAGCAAAAAGCTCAGTATAAAGAACAGCCCCTACAAAAACAAAGCACTCAGCGTGTTAAGTATTGCAGGCGTTGCGATGACCTTGGGACTTACTGGCTGTAGCAATAGTGAGCAGGCAGACACGACTGTCAATGCTGATGGCACGCCAGCAGCGGGTCAAAACATCGAGTTGTTAAATGTCTCTTATGATGTGGCGCGCGATTTCTATAAAGACTATAACCCATTATTTATTGAGCATTATAAAACTGAAAACCCCGATACTAATATAACTGTCAATCAGTCTCATGGCGGCTCGAGCAAACAAGCACTATCAGTCGCTAATGGCTTGCAAGCCGATGTAGCCACTATGAATCAGGGCTCAGATATTGAGTTATTGGAGAAAAGAGGCTTGGTTGAGGCAGATTGGGAAGAGCAGTTTCCTGATAACGCGGTACCTTTTACCAGTACCATCGTCTTTTTGGTACGTGAAGGCAATCCAAAAAACATTCAAGACTGGGAAGATTTAACCCAGCCGGGTCTTGAGATTGTAATGGCCAATCCGAAAGTTACCGGTAATGGTCGTTATGCATTCTTAGGCGCTTATGGCTATGGCCTGCACACCTTTAATAATGAAGAAGCTCCTGCTAAAAACTACGTTAAAGAAATGCTCAACAATGTCAAAGTCTATGAGAATGGTGGACGTGCAGCAACCACTACCTTTGTCCAGCGCGGTATCGGTGATGTGTTGATTACCTTTGAGAATGAAGCCAACCTTGCTGCTACTGATTTTGGTAAAGGTGAAGTTGACATCATTTATCCTGAGTATTCTATTAAGTCTGAGAGTCCGGTTGCTATTGTGAAGGCGGTCACGGATAAAAAAGGCACCACTGCTGCGGCAAAAGCCTATCTTGATTACTTATGGAGCGAGCCTGCCCAGCAATTAGCAGCTGATCTTTACTTACGTCCTAGCGTAAAAAGCGTCCTTGATAAAAACGGCGATAAATTACCACCGATTGATACCTTCCGTCCGAACGAAGCATTTGGCTCATGGGATGAAATCATGGGTACTTACTTCAGCGATGGCGGTGTCTTCGATCAGTTAGCGATTAAAGATCCACAGTAGTTATTGTATAGCCGCGCTACTTTAGAAAAAATACAGTATGGCTGGGAAAAAATTTACCAGCTATACGAAACTATATAAAGGACATGGCCATCTGCGCTATGTCCTTTATACCGTAAGCCTTCTAATAATACCTGTACAACATGGTTTTTACGATAAACACCATCAGTTAGGCAATAGGACATCATTATGAGTGCAACAACTTCTCCTGCCAGCAACAAACCTAATAAAAAAGGCTGGCTGACTCGCATGCGCCAGCGTAATGTGCTGCCAGGGTTTGGGCTGAGTATGGGTATAACGGTCTTTAGCTTGTCGTTATTGGTGGTACTACCGTTTGCAATGATGGCTTATACCACAACCCAGATGGGCTGGATGGGATTTTGGGAAACCATTACCCAGCCGCGGGTCACCGCTGCTATCAAACTGAGCTTATGGATGTCCTTCTTAGCGATGTTGACCAATATGGTATTTGGCACGCTGGTGGCGTGGGTATTGGTGCGTTATGAATTTTGGGGTAAGTCGTTGATTAACGCCTTGGTCGATTTGCCTTTTGCGCTACCGACCGCAGTGACGGGTATATCTCTTGCGACTTTATATGCGCCGAATGGTCTCATTGGGCAGTGGTTTGAAAAGTTTGATATACAAGTGGCTTTTACCCCTATAGGGATTTGGTTGGCACTGGTTGTTGTAAGCTTCCCTTTTATTGTGCGTGCCGTCCAGCCAGTATTGGCAGAATTATCGGTTGAATTTGAAGAGGCGTCTGCGGTACTAGGGGCGAATCGTTTAGCCACTTTTCGTAAGGTTCTTTTACCGGAGATGCTACCCGCATTATTAATGGGCGCTGGCATGATGTTTGCGCGCGCGACTGGCGAGTATGGTTCAGTGATTTTTATTGCTGGTAATATTCCGATGGAGTCTGAAATTCTACCGCTTATCATTATTGGTAAATTGGAGCAATTTGATATTCAAGGGGCCTCAGCGGTGGCGTTGTTTATGCTGATGATCTCGTTCGTGATTTTATTAACCATTAATATAGTACAGTGGAAACTGTCGCGCCGCGTAGGAGCTCGCTAAGATGCAAATAGCCAATAGCTATGACTACCAAAGCAATCCCGCGACCAAAGATACACCATGGATCAGACGCACCTTTATTATCATTGCCGTCTTGTTTATGATTATCATGTTAGTGGTGCCGTTGCTAGCGGTGTTTTATGAGGCCTTAAAAGGCGGCTGGCAGCTTTATATTGCCTCGCTTGTCGACCCAGAAGCGCTACAAGCGATTAAGCTAACCCTAATTACTGCCGCTATTGTATTACCTATTAATATGGTGATGGGGGTAGCGATAGCGTGGCTAGTGACCCGTTATCAATTTAGAGGTAAGCAGTTAGTCACGACCTTGCTTGATTTACCATTTTCGGTATCGCCGGTAGTCGCTGGTTTAATGTTTATCCTATTGTTCGGTCTCAACTCTACCGTTGGCGGCTGGCTGGAAAGCATGGGAATACAAATCATTTATGCGGTTCCTGGTATTGTCTTAGCAACGTTATTTGTGACCTTTCCCTTTGTGGCGCGTGAGTTGATACCCTTGATGCAAACCCAAGGCGATTCTGAGGAGCAGGCGGCATTGACGCTAGGCGCCACCGGTTGGCAGACATTTTGGCATATAACCTTACCTAATATTAAATGGGCCTTGTTATATGGTTTGATTTTGACCAACGCACGGGCGATGGGTGAGTTTGGGGCGGTGAGTGTGGTATCTGGTCACATTCGCGGCGAGACCAACACTATGCCGCTATTGGTTGAGGTTGCTTATAATGATTATAACTTTACCGCCGCCTTTGCTTTATCAAGCTTACTGGCTGGTTTAGCACTGATTACGCTGCTAGTACAGCAATTAATGACCAAGCTACAAGAGCGCAAATTCGCCAAATCCGAGCGGCTGGCAAGTGCGCCTGAGCTACCAGTGAGCGCCAATGCAACGGTTGATAAGAAATAGCAGTGCTGACTGAGAATTTGGAGCATCAACAACAGCTACATCCTTAGTCAGTTTTCACACTATTTAACTATTTATCAAACCATTTGCTAGATCATAAAAAGCTAACAAAAGAATCAATAAGAGACATTAAAAGGGATATTGCTATGAGCATCGAGATTAGGAACGTTAATAAAACCTTTGGCGACTTCACCGCCCTTAATGATATCAATGTCACCGTACCAACCGGTAAGATGACTACCTTATTGGGTCCTTCTGGTTGTGGTAAAACCACTTTGCTGCGTATCATTGCAGGGTTAGAATACGCAGACTCAGGGCAAATATCGTTTGATGAAGTCGATGTCACTAATACGCCCGTACAAAAGCGCCATATCGGTTTTATGTTTCAGAACTATGCGCTGTTCCGTCATAAAAACATCGCCGAGAACGTGGCGTTTGGGCTGACTTTATTACCCAAAAACGAGCGACCGAGCAAAGCCGATATTAATAAGCGCGTTGCGGAACTATTAGACTTAGTACAATTACCGCAGATTGCGAACGCTTATCCGCATCAGCTCTCAGGCGGTCAGCGTCAACGTATTGCACTGGCGCGTGCGCTCGCGGTAAAGCCAAAGCTATTATTACTCGATGAGCCGTTTGGCGCGCTTGATGCTAAGGTACGTAAAGAGCTGCGCACTTGGCTAAAAGATATCCATCATGAGCTGGGTATTACCAGCATCATGGTTACTCATGATCAAGAGGAAGCGCGTGCCGTATCCGATGAGATTGTGGTCATGAATCAGGGCCGTGTTGAGCAAGTAGGGACTCCAGAGTCATTGTTTCACAATCCATCCAACGCCTTTGTCAGTGACTTTTTAGACTTGGTTTAGCTTTTGCTTTAATCACGCATTAAACAGCATAAAAAAAGACCTATATTTATAGGTCTTTTTTTATGCTGTTTGGTTTTTATGCAGCGCAGAATAAATGTGCTAAAAGCCTAAGCCAGCCACTGACGTTTATCCGCTTGTTCAAGTAACGTCTGGTAAGTGGTCTCTAAGACATCTTGACACCATACTGGTAGGTCGTCTGCCACCTCATACCACATCCAAGTACCATCACGCACACAACTGAGAATCCCTAACTTTTTGAGATGATTCAAGTGCCGCGATATCGTCGGCTGTGGCTGGTCAAGCATGTCAACCAACTCACCCACACAGCGTGCTTGTTTTTTGAATAGTATTTGAAAAATCCTTAAGCGAGTTGGATCAGACAACACTTTAAATAAATCAAGGGGCTGAATGGTAAAGTTATTATCAGGCATAAGAAATTCCAAATATTAGTTGTATTGCCACGCCCAGTGATCTCTTACCATTAGCCATTTTATCTATCGGTTAAATGACTGGGAAACTCAAGAAGAGAGCGTATCGAATGCGATGAAACATAAAAAATTGTAATGAAGAGTATGACGATTGGGATTACTAGATATACTATTTTATGACGTGCAAGATACCTATGTAAGCAGTCATACCACGTTCTTAGACAACTAAAACACATATCAATCTATTAATCCTGAACAGTTAATATATCATCAATAGTGAACAATATCGATTAATAAAGGGTCTAATTTACCTTTTATCGACATATTACTACCTTCCGTCGACATTTACTATCACAACTGTTCACAAAAATAGGGCCACAGTAACATTGAACGTTACTTGTAATTAATTGCTCTTTACTCTAGCAAGTTTGCGTGAATAACGTCCTGATAAATGGCCGTACTAATGAACAAAAAAATTGTAAACGGCCCTTTATCACTAACAAGTTTATGATTGATAAATTTGTCATTCGCAACCAATAAATCTATGACTGATAAATTGTCTAAAAGTTATTGTAAATAGTAATAATTATCGTTATTATATGAAAAATAAATCAAGAATGCTAAGATATTGATAGTTAAGTAACTTATTTTTCTTTAAGCTTTGTCTATATGGTCATTAAGTATCCAATATACAACCTCAGCTTAAAGAATCATTGAAAGTAGCACTCAGAGTAGGACAAGCACATGTACGTATGCATCTGTAATGACGTAAAAGAAAAGCAAATTCAGGCCGCTATTGCTTCAGGTATCGATACCCTTGATGGCTTAAAAGACACGCTTGATGTTGCAACTTGCTGTGGATGCTGTGAGCCCATGGTCAATGATTACCTAGACGAGCATCAGGCCAAACTTGAGGTCTTAGCTTATGCCGTTTAAGCACTATCGTCTTAGGTCGGCTTAGACTGCTTTTATCGCCACTTCCTAAAGTCTTTATTTCCTAAATTTGCATTGAGTCTCTATTGGCAACGCTAGCTAATCATGATTCTTAATCGGCATCTTATTGTTAGTTCATAATATTACAAGCTATACAGGGCCTGTATGCTACTATATCTGTCTCATATTGTAAGACGTTTATTGATTTTGATTGATCAGTTTATCGACAGTGCTGTTCTTATATGAACTATTATGAATGGAAGGTAATCTGTAAAATAAAAGTATAGGAGTGTACGTTATGATAGGCAGCCCAAAAGTTATTGATTATTTAAACTTCTTGTTAGGTGGTGAGCTTGCCGCACGTGACCAGTATTTTATCCATTCTGAGATGTATGCTGAATGGCATTATGGCAAGCTGTACGATCGTATTAGCCATGAGATGACGGACGAGACCTTGCATGCACAGGCTATCATCCGTCGTCTCTTAATGCTTGGTGGCACGCCTAAAATGAGCGTTGATGGCATTCATATCGGCAAAACGGTACCAGAGATGTTGCAGCTAGATCTTAATCTTGAATATCAAGTACAACAGCACTTAAAAAACGGTATTGCCCTATGTGAAGCAGAACGTGACTATGTGACCCGCGAGATGTTGGTTGTCCAGCTCAGAGATACTGAAGAAGATCATGCCCATTGGCTTGAGCAGCAGCTACGTCTTATCGATATGATTGGTCTGCCTAATTACCTACAAAGTCAAATGGCTGAAGTATCGCCTAATCTTGCCTAATAACTAAGACCCAAATTGTGGGTTTTGCTAGGTGAGTCATGACATTTAAAAGCTAAGGTAATAATAGAGGGAGAGCGATTATGAAAGGTGATAAAGACGTTATTCGCGCACTTAACAAAGTGCTGGGACAGTCACTGATAGCCATCAATCAGTATTTTTTGCATGCTCGTATAGCACGGCATTGGGGTCTTGAATCACTTAATGACTCGCTATACCATCAGTCTATTCAAGAGATGAAATGGTCAGATGATTTGATTGAGCGCATTTTATTATTAGAAGGTCTACCAAATTTACAAGATTTGGGTAAAGTGCTTATCGGTGAAGATGTACCAGAGATTATTAACTGTAATTTGCGGTTAGAGAAGCAAAAATTCGCTATTATCACTGAGGCCATCACGCTATGTGAAGAGCGTCATGATTATGTCTCACGCCAGCTATTAGTCAAACTTAAAGACGGTAATGAAGAGTATGACGATTGGCTAGAGACTCAAGAAGACTTGATTAAGGACGTTGGGGTACAGAATTATATTCAATCACAGATGGGTGATGATAAAGCGCCTTAATGTTAAAGCGAACTAGAGCAGTCAGACTTTAGTCAAACTTGCCAGCATGTGTTTTTTATATAAAGCACTCGCTGGCTTTTTTAGGTCTAAAATTTGCTAAATACGGATAAGGGAAATTGCCTTAAACCTTAATGTATCAATACAAACCGCGGCCATCTTCAGGTTTTAGACGTAAGAAGCACAGCCCTGAGAGAATAGTGAGGATGCCCAGTACCCAGTAAGTGGTTTGAAATGCCGTCAAGATATCAAGCTGTAGACGCTCACGTAGTAAGTTGAGCATTGCCGCGCCAAAGGCAATGCCGAAGCTAATGGCCAGTTGTTGATTAACTGCCATGAGACTGTTGCCGCTACTAGTCTGCGTTCCTTCTAGGTCGCCAATGGTAATGGTATTCATAGCACTAAATTGCATGGAGTTACAAGCGCCCATTACCGTCAAAACAGGGATGAACCATGGCCACTGTGAGGCATCATTAAACTGTGCCAAAACGATAATTAATACACCCATTAAAAAGGTGTTATAGACCAGCACCTTGCGATAGCTATAGCGCTGAATGATTTTGCTGACCCAAGGTTTAACGCCTATAGCGCCAACAGCGATAGGGGCAAGTAGCCAACCTGCCTGCGAGGGAGAGTATTCAAACACCACTTGTAGCAACAGCGGCAGTAAAAACGGAACCGCACTAATACCAAGGCGGGTAAATAAGTTACCAGTAATACCAATGCGAAAGGTACGAATATTAAATAAGCTCAAAGGAAATAGTGGTGCTTGCCGACGTTTGGCATGCCAAATGTAGCCACCTATCAGTACCGTTGCTGCTAGTGCTAACAACAAGCCATACAAGCCACGGCCCGTTTGCGCGCCAAACTCAACCGCTAGCGTAAACCCACAAGCCGCCGCTGCAAATAACAAAAATCCCGCCCAATCCAGACGTTTGGTATCTTCATATAGTGCCGGTACCAGCTTTTTGGCCATGATAAAACCCACTATGCCCATTGGAACATTAATCAAAAATATCCAATGCCAACTGGCGTACTGCACTATATAGCCGCCCAGTAGTGGCCCTACTAATGGGGCAATCAATGCGGGAATTACCGCAAAGTTCATCACGGTCAACAGCTTGTTGCGGGGATAGGATTTAACCAAAATCAAGCGGGCAACGGGTGTCATCATCGCGCCGCCAATGCCTTGTACAATACGCGAGCCAATTAATAAGTCTAAAGTAGGTGAGGCGGCACACAGCAGCGAGCCAATACAGAAGATAATAATCGCCGATAAGAATACCCGCCGTGTGCCATATTTGTCTGCTAAAAAGCCACTAATGGGAATGAAAATAGCCAAGGTTAAGGCATAGCTAATCACTGCCCACTGCATTTTTAGAGGCGATTCGCCAAGCGCTTGTGCCATTTGCGGCAGCGAGGTGTTTAAGATAGTGGCATCTAAAATCTGCATAAACAGTGCCACTGCTAGCACGTAGGGTAGATATTTATTTTGTGTTGCTGTTAGTGTCACCATACTGACATCACCATCTCTCACATTAAGGCTGTGGCGGTCTAGATATTACGCCAATAAATAATATCTTAATGACCGCACTTTTATAAAACATCATCCTATTGATTGTCCGTAGTATAAGAACAACTTAGGTCTAATTAAAGACAAGCAAAGTAACCGTATGCTCTGTTTATAAATCCCTACACTAGTTACATGAGAGGACTTTAACAGGCTGGCAGGCATTCGTTATAGTGAGACCTCTCTTTATTTGATAATAAACGTAATATAGAAAGCTTTAATTTTTAATAAAACCGTAACGCCAATTACAAAACCACCTATAAAATCAAAGAATATCTTATGAGTAACGATAACAACCACTCTACTAACAATACTAATTCACAGGACGATACCTATACGCTGCCTAAGGTTTGGACGCAAGATAAAGACAATGGTGGCAAGTTTTCTAGTATTAATCGTCCAACGGCTGGCGCGCGCCACGAGCAAGTCCTACCGGTAGGTGAGGCGCCGTTGCAGCTGTACTCATTGAACACGCCTAATGGAGTGAAGGTAAACATCCTACTAGAAGAGTTAGCAGAGCTTGAGATAAAAGGAGCTGAATACGATGCCTATAAAATCGATATCTCTGAAGGCGATCAATTTGGTTCAGGGTTTGTAGAGATTAATCCCAATTCTAAAATTCCGGCGCTGGTCGATCATTCTGCTGTAACGGATGCTGACACTGGTTTTGAAAATAAAGCTGGCAAGCCTATTGAAATTTTTGAGTCCGGGGCGATTTTATTGTATTTAGCTGAAAAATTTGGCAAATTTATACCGATGATGCAAGGCGGGGCGCGGGCAGAATGTTTGTCTTGGCTAATGTGGCAGATGGGAAGCGCGCCGTTCTTAGGTGGCGGCTTTGGGCATTTTTATGCTTACGCACCCGAACCCATGGAATATCCGATTGATCGCTATACCATGGAGACCAAACGCCAACTTGATGTCCTAGATACTCATCTAAAAAATAGCGAGTATATGTGCGGTAATGATGAAGCAGACTATAACATTGCTGATATCATTATTTGGGCGTGGTACGGCCAGCTAGTACTTGGTAAGCTCTACGATGCCGCTGAATTCTTACAAGTTAATGACTATAAACATGTCCAACGTTGGGCTAAGAAAATAGCTGAACGTCCCGCAGTAAAACGTGGAGTAGTATTAGACTTAAAACCTATTGCTTAACTGATAATTAATAGGTTTATATCAGTAATAGTAACGGTTTTAACAGTAAGATTGATAAGTAAACTGCTTATCAACCTTACTTTTTACGAGCAACAGATACATAAATATTTACACAAACGAATATATATCTGCTACTTGTTTGCGTTTTTACATAATGCTACATTGGCATAACAGATAGAAACACTGCTGGGTTAAGATAGTTACCCGTTGTCTCTGCAAAGGGCAGGCGTCTGTATTTTCCTTATTTGTGAGTAATGCTTATGAAAGATACTAACCTCGTACCTCCGGGCAAGCGTCTGTGCATAAGCTGCCTATCAAAAACTAAAATATTAAATAATAAGCTATTTAAAAATAAAATTATTGTGTCTGCATTATTGGCTATAAGTTCGGTTGCTATTAGTTCTACGAGTCTAGCAGCCGCGCCTGTCGAATTTACCAGTCAGGATTGGCAAGTGGTCTGTGATAATACGCGCACTTGCCGACTGGCAGGTTATCAGGCTGAGAACAATAGCGAGTTCCCTGTATCCGTATTACTTGTACGCCGCGCAGGCGCTAATGCTAGCGTGGACGGCAGAGTTAAGCTTGGCGGTGCTAAAGAGAACTCCTCTAAAGCGCTAATGCAACTCGGCAACCGTCACCGTATCTCATTATTTATCAATGATAAAAACTTAGGAGAGACTAAGCCCTTCTCAGCGGCTGCTGGTGATGCGGAGCTCACAGAATCTCAAGTAACTGCGTTGCTTGATGCATTGACCAAATCCAGCAAAATTGAGCTGGTACTGCGTAACTCGCGCTGGCAGCTGTCTGATAGAGGGGCAACCGCAGTGATGCACAAAGCCGATGAAGCACAAGGCCGTATAGGAGCATCAAGCGCCTTTATTAATAATGAGAGCACCAGTAAATCTAATAACAGTGTGTTAGCCGTCGAGCCTGCGCCGTCGCTACGTTTGGTCTTACCTGATGCTAGGCCAACGTCCAGTAGCAATAAAAACTTTAGTATAAAAGCATCACAGTTATCCGCACTACTACAAACGGCAATGAAAGACGCCCGTAATGACTGTCCGAATTTGTCTGACAGCTCACCATGGCGTGTCAGTCGCCTAAATAGCACACAGCTATTAGCGCAGCACAGTTGCTGGACGGGTGCCTATAATACCGGCACAGGCATATGGGTTCTGAACGACAGTAAACCTTATAAGCCAACTCTGATCACTACCAGTGCGACAGATTATAGCAAAGGTAAAATAAGCTCAGTACAAAAAGCTCGCAGTATTGGCGACTGCTTATATAAAATCGATTGGATATGGACTGGCAACCGCTTTGCCAAGAGTCATGAAACCACCACTGGACTTTGCCGTATGATTGAGGCGGGCGGCGCATGGCAGATGCCCACTTACGTTTCTAAAGTAAATACGTCACCTTAATTGACTCTAAGCCTATAGGCTGTGTTTCCTTAGAAAATGTTTTCTTGATTTAAATAGTGTGTATCATCCTTTTAATAAAGGCAGATAGTAGCGGTTACTAGTGATATAAGGCTTGTCTGCCGTTTTTTATCAGCTATTATCAACCCTAAATATCCAGTCTCTTATAATAAAGTGAAAGCTAGTTGCCGCTAGCGCTTTTGTTATGCTATACTGCGTCGCCACGTTAGCTTCGACTGACGTGAATTATGAGATTGATAACATCGCCTGCGATTTTGGGTCTAGGATGACTGAAAGTAATTGTTGCCGATGATTTTGTGTACTTAAATAATCCTATTATTTTTGACTCATATCTTATCTACTAGCCCAACATCATGGCTAGATTGGTTGTTGTTTCGGATTTATCAGCTTTGGATTTAAGCAAAGATAAATTGCCTATAACAGACAAGGGTAAGACACTCGGCACTACCACCAAAATACGTCAGACAGCACGCAACACCTTTTATAGAAGTGATACGCTCATTGCAGCCAAACTTCTCATTATTGATACTTTTATTAAGGTTCGATAATTATTAATAAACAGGTGACGTGGTGAACGGTTATCAGTGGTAGGCATCAAGCTTCTGAATGTACAGCAGCTTATACTACCAAGGCTACTCATGACTGACATCTTATCTACAATCGCATCTCAAAACGGTATTATTGAAGACACTAATACCTCAGATAACACTCAAGCGCCTACTACTGACGCTAACACTTCTGAAGAAAAAAAACCCACTTTTACTGACCTGAATATTGCCAAACCAATTCTTACTGCGCTTGAACGCAGTGGTTATACCAGCCCAACACCTATCCAAGCACAAGCCATTCCTTTTGCTCTAGCCGGTCGCGACTTGTTATTGTCAGCGCAAACAGGTAGTGGTAAAACAGCTGCCTTTGTTATTCCATTGCTAGATCGTTTAAGCCGTGCTACTAGCTTCGATAAAAACACCAAAGCCCTTATCTTAACGCCAACGCGTGAACTTGCTCAGCAAGTACATGACAGCGTCCGTACTTACTCTAAAGACATGCGTGGTTTGTTCTGCGTGCCTTTAGTTGGCGGCGCACCATACAACGGTCAGATCACTGCTTTGAAAAAAGGCGTGCAAGTCATTGTAGCGACTCCTGGTCGTTTACTTGACCATATCAATGCCGGCCGTGTTGATTTATCACAACTAGAAGTATTGGTACTTGACGAAGCGGATCGCATGCTAGACATGGGTTTTGCTGATGATATTAGTGATATTTTAAGAGCTGCGCCTAGCGATCGTCAAACCATCATGTGTTCTGCGACTTGGGATGGCCCTGTTGGCAAGATCGCCGCAAACTTCACCAAGAATCCTGAGCGCGTTGCTATCAAAGTAGAATCAGCTCATATCGACGAAAAAGTCTATTACTGTGATGATTTCGATCATAAAAACAGAATTTTAGACAAAGTGGTTTGCCAGCAAGACGTAGAACAAGTCATTATCTTTGCTGCAACCAAACGTAGCACTGAAAAACTAGCTAAATCGCTACAAGAAGATGGTCATAAAGCCAGCTTTCTACATGGTGACTTACCACAAAGCAAACGTAACCGCATTGTTCAAGATTTACGTAATGGCAAATGCAAAATCTTAGTTGCAACTGACGTAGCTGCTCGTGGTCTTGACGTGCCAGCACTATCACATGTAATCAACTATGACTTGCCACGCCAAACTGAAGATTACGTCCATCGTATCGGTCGTTGTGGTCGTGCCGGTCGTACTGGTGTGGCTATTAGCTTATGTAGCATGGATGATCGTCCACAGCTAAACGCTATCAATCGTTATTTAGATCGTAAAATGGAAGTATGTGTCATTGAAGGCATGGAGCCTAAAAAGACTTATGTTCCTAGCGACAACAAAGGCAACACACGCGGCCGTGGCCGTGGTCGCTCTAATGGCGGCGGTAACGGTCAAGGCCGTGGTCGTTCAGCGAGTGGTTATGCTGGCAAGCCTAGTGGTAACGGTCAAGGCCGTGGTCGTTCAAGCGATAGCAGCACTGGTACTGGTCAACGCGCTAGCAATGACAGCGGTTATCAAGGTAAGCCACGTGATTCATCTGGTAAGCCAAATGAGCGTTCAGGTGGCAAGCCGTATCAAGGCAAACGTGCTCCTAGCCGTGGTGACGGCGCTAGCGCCCCACGCGGTGATCGCGCTGCAACCGGTCGCGGTCGTCCAAGTGGCAGCCAAGGTCGTACTGGTTCAGGTAATGGCGGTGGCCAAGGCCGTCCAACTGGCGGTAATCGTAACAAAAACTCGTAATAAGCTGGCATTGGATGGCTAGGAAAATCCTAGCCATCTGAATTGCTAACAAAGAGTTCGAAATAAGAAAAGCCAGATACTTGTTATCTGGCTTTTTTGTGTCTTATACATTTGAATATAGTTCTTAACTTTAAGTGCAATGCTACAAAAGCTCTATCATTAATTATGATTCATAATAATTAATACAACATAAATGCCTGCTTGCGCGTGGTTTTAGCCTTGTCTATACTGGCCTATTTTTATAATCTGTTACGATTCGGAGCCATGCGATGCTCGCCATCTCTCATTTAGCTATTGCTCAATTAAAGGTAGACAGCTTGCCAGTAGCGTTTGGTATCATCATGGCCGTCATTGGCTTGGTGTTCTATACCCAAGGTCTGCCGGGTAAGTTTTGGCGACGTTTTTATGCGGTGTTGCCGGGTATTGTGCTGTGCTGCTTTATACCCGCGACGCTAAACAGTCTTGGCGTGTTTGCTGATGGTATCGGCTCGCAGATATATGGCTTTACCGCGACCTATCTGTTGCCAGCAAGTTTACTGCTGATGACCTTATCTATGGATGTGCCTAAGATTTTAGGTCTAGGGTGGAAAGCCATTGCTATGTTTGTCGCCGCAAGCGTTGCTATTGTTATTAGCGGACCGATTAGTTTGGGGCTGGCTAAATGGGTATCGCCAGAGATGTTTACCGATGATACGCTATGGCGCGGATTTTCAGCGGTTGCCGGCAGTTGGGTTGGCGGAGCGGCGAACCAAGCGGCCATGAAGGAGCTGTTTGGAGTCAGTGATGATTTGTTCGGTATGATGATATTGGTTGATACCACTAATGCTTCATTGTGGTTACTCGCAATATTAGTCATGGCCAAGCATAGCGATAAAATTGACCGTTTCTTAAAGGCGGATACCAGCAGTATTGATAAAGTAATCGCCGCCGTTGAAAGCTATGAGCGCGATCATGCACGTCCAGCCACCTTAAATGATTTGATGGTGATGTTTGGACTGTGTTTCGCGATGGTAGGATTGGCGCATTTTGCTGGTGGGCAGATTGCTGGATTTTTTGCGCCCTATGATTGGGCAGTACAATATAGCTTTGCCAGCTCTTTCTTTTGGATGGTGGTGATTATCACCTTATTAGGCGTGGGCTTTTCCTTTACTAAGATACGACGTTTGGATCATGTTGGCGCGTCCAAAATCGGTACGGTATTTATTTTTATTTTGATTGCCGCTATCGGTATGCAGATTAACCTAGCAGGTATAGTCTCACAGTGGCGTCTGTTGCTGATTGGTTTGGTATGGATGAGCATTCATATAATGATTATATTTATAGTCGCCAGAATCATTCGCGCACCATTTTTCTTCTTAGCTGTAGGCTCTAATGCCAATACCGGTGGTGCATCTTCAGCCCCGATTGTCGCCACCGCTTTTCACCCGTCATTAGCACCAGTGGGTGTATTTTTAGGGATTTTGGGTTATGCGATGGGCACGATAGGCGGCTATATCAGTACTCAGTTGATGCGTCTGGTAGTGACTTGACCTTAATAAAGCAGCATAGGTAACGCGCTATAAATATTGTCCAAAACCTTAAAATAGCTACGGTGTTAACTGCGCTTAATGTCATGTACTCTCTATAGAGTTAAGCAATAGTCGGTCAATACCAACTCTGTATAAGTAAAGGACGAATAAATGAAAGTTACTAGAAATGATGAAACTGCTGAAAACTCGAAAATAGAGATATATAAATTAGCAGATGGCCAGTCTGATATCCGTGTACATATCGAAAATGATAGTGTTTGGCTAAACCGCCAGCAACTATCAGAGTTGTTTGACCGCGATGTAAAAACGCTGGGTAAGCATATTAATAATGTGTTTAAAGAGGGTGAGCTAGATAAAAAGGCAGTTGTCGCAAAATTTGCGACAACTGCCACGGATGGTAAAACCTATCAGGTTGAGCACTATAACCTTGACGTCATCATCTCAGTTGGCTATCGAGTAAAGTCACCGCGCGGTACCCAGTTTCGTATTTGGGCAACCCAGCGCTTACGCGAATATTTGGTGCAAGGCTACACTCTAAATCAACAGCGATTTGATAAAAATTCTGCCGAATTACAACAAGCCTTAAACTTAATTAAAAAAACCGCCCAAAGCCCTGAACTGAATACTGACGAAGGCCGAGGTTTGGTTGAGATTATCAGCCGTTATACGCAGACTTTTTTATGGCTACAACGCTATGATGAAGGCTTGTTAGATGATCCAGCGGGGCAGTTTGGCGGCGTGTTACCCAGTCCGACTGAAGCTATGGCAGCCTTGAATAATTTAAAATCACAGCTTATGTCTCGTGGTGAGGCGACAGAACTGTTTGCTCAGCCTCGTGGCGACGGTTTGGCTAGTGTGCTCGGAAACTTAGAGCAAACGGTCTTTGGCGAGCCTGCGTATCCTACTATCGAGAGTAAAGCGGCGCATTTACTATACTTTATGGTAAAAAACCACCCTTTTACAGATGGCAATAAACGCAGCGGTGCTTTTTTATTCGTAGATTTTTTGCATCGTAATGGTCGATTGCTCAATGACCAAGGCGACATGGTTATTAATAATACTGGCCTTGCAGCCTTAACCTTATTGGTCGCTGAGTCTGATCCCAACCAAAAAGAGACCTTAATTAAACTTATCATGAATATGCTGTCATTAGAGGTCTAAGCAGGAAGTAGTCTCAAATAAGTCCTGTTTTTGCCTCCTATGTTTATTTGAGTATCTGCTCGATAATTTCACAAACCTTGTTAACATCGTCAGTATTGGTTCGCCAATTGACAAAAGACGTACGAATGCCGTGCTTGCCAGCTAAAATTGTAGGGGTCATAAATACTTTGGAGCGAACAGTATTATCTTACCTAACGAAGCCCATAACTAAGACGTTATCAGGAGGCATGGGAGAGCGTTAAGTCAGGTGGTAGCTCTGCACGATGGGCACTGCCGTCTATCAAGCTCGCTGATGTAACCCTCGTAGGTTTTATGACTAACTCATTGGCCGGCGGGAAATAGCCAAACAGTCGTTCGCCGATTGGCAGCTCGTTACTATTTTATTCGATCACATCAGCAAAATCCCATACCGGAATAATCCCCCATTTTTGCGCCTCGTCGCCATTCGGCGGGAAAAACTGCCAATATTTTAATTGATCGCCCATTACCGCATAAGTAATATTGTTGGCGGTAAAGGCAAAACGGTCAACTTTGGCTAATACTTCGTTATCGCTAATGGTGTTTACCGGTGTTTCTACTAAGCGATGTTGGGTTATATCTGCTTTATTGGTTTGAAACTCTTGCATATCTCTTTCCTTGAGACTTGGGTTGGGCGTCCAGCCGTATTAATTCAAAACTATCTAATAACTGACTAAAAGCTATGAAGATAAATTAGCAAAGTTAATGATAGTGCTGTGTAATGTGATGTGATGAAAAATCGGCTATTGTCTGAAAAAAGGACATAACTCAACAACGTCACTAGGTTATGATACGCTTATAACAATTTAACTCGATCATTTGACTGAAAGTAATGTCACCAATTATGTCAATAAAATCGTCCAACGGAGCACAGAAAGTTACACCTCTGAGCACACCTTTCGTAAAGAGCTAGAAAACCTTATTAATTCGGTCTAAATATCAACATTAGAGGAAAAACAGAACATGTTCAGCATGATAAAAGACTGGCGCGAGCAGCGTGTATTGGACAACAGCGAATTTACCAATGCCGACTGGATGCAAGCTGCCGAGCGCATTGTGATACTTGATAGGCTGAACGAGGATGAGATGAGCCGCCTGTTTGAACTGGCAACTTTATTTTTGGACGACAAATCTATTAACGGAGCTCAAGGCTTTGTAATCACCGATAAGGTAAGACAGTCCATTGCCTTGCAAGCCTGTCTGCCTATTTTACACCTAAGCCTTGAATGGTACGCTGGCTGGTCATCAATCATCATCTATCCCGGTTCATACACCAGCGAAAGCACCACCGTAGACGAGTTCGGTATCGTCCATGAAGGTCACCAACATCGTAGCGGTGAAGCATGGCTTCGAGGTCCCGTCATTCTTTCATGGAAGGATGCCAAACATTCAGGCGAGCGTGATGGTCACAATGTCGTCATTCACGAATTTGTTCACAAACTCGACATGCTCAATGGTCGAGCCAATGGCTTTCCACCAATGCAACCCGATATGAATCCTACTAGGTGGACCGAGACAATGGAACGCGGGTTCACTGATTTTCAGAAACATCGCAAGGCGGGGTTAGATCGTTATGGTGCTACCAATCCGGCTGAGTTTTTTGCCGTTCTCAGTGAAGTGTTCTTTGAAACACCTCAGAAGCTGGTGGACGCTTATCCTGAGATTTACGAAATCATGGTGAAGTTTTTTCTTCAGGATCCGCTAGGATCGAAATCGTAAGCTCATGATGTAGGCTTCATAAGATATGGAATAGCAGCAAGTAAAAAGGGCAGTGCATCCATTAAATGACGTACTGCCCTTTTTTTTGATAATTTACTGATTAACTACTGATTAATCAAAGCTTTAAACCGTCCATTGGTCATTGATAATAGCGATCAGATAACGCTTACCTTGATATCAGTTTTATTATACTAAATAGCATAATAAGGATAAATTATCAAAATTTGTGATAGTGCTGTGTAAACTATTGTTTTTAGCCCTTAAACCTACCTAATACGATAATGCAGCAAATTGATGAGGTAAACATGGTGTAACGAGTGATAACAATCATAAAGTTGGAGCTTGAGAGTCTATAGAGGTCGCTATGCAAAAGTTGGGATTACTTACACTGACGCTAATAATGGGGCTGGTAGCCACCAGTACTGCCACAGCAGATATAGTTGAGCCGTTGCAGCCGAATTCCGCCATAATACGGTAACCAAGATCTACGAGCAGTCATGCAACTTGAGCGAGATTACTTCGATAAAGAGCAAATGTCCTGTCATATCGGTTACGACGTCTTATGGAATTCTCAAGACCCTGGTTATGAGCAAGACAAGCAGTTTTCAATGACCACGCAAGGATTGGTTGAAGTTAGTTTAGCGCACGGCAGTAAGGTTTATTACGATTTGTTCTGTGATGATGCTGATTGCCAAGTGACAGATGTTATTTTGGATGACGAAGGCAGTTCATTAAAAGATTATTTAATGGAGGCTTGTGGTTAATAAAAAACGGTTGCTAAGTAAATTATTAGCTAAGATAGATTTTAGTATTAGAGAGTTATTAGCCATCAATCGAGACTGAGTTCTTATATTTAACAGCCAACAGTAGTAAGTGTTTTTGAAAGTTATAAATAATATAGTGAGAATAATTTAGCCGCGGAATAAATACAGACAGATAAATTCAGAAAAGCTATTTTTTTAAAACCATTGCGTAGAAGTTAATAAATTAGTCATATTAATTAGTTTGTAGGAATCTTCAGGACCGTTAGTTTGTTTTCGCATAATGTATATTATGTTAAACTAGAGCTACCTGACATTAACTTCATAAACCCATAACTAAACAGTAAGTCATTAATTAGTCTAGCTCCTGATTACTCAATCATAATATATTATCTATTTAAATAATCATTATGATCGTCACTAGCATAGTTACTAACTGATATGTCTTGAAGACTTAATGTCCAGAGTCTTAATTAGTCCTAGTGCGCTCGTAGTCTACGATTAACTTATTAAATCAATCTGTCAATGACCTCTTATAGACACGTTGTAGGTACAGTAATTTTAATACTCATTTAAAGTTAGTCTGTTCAATGAACTTGTTCTACTCATCATTGCTAAGCTTACTACCTTCATAATGTACATAACCCCTTTGCATAATTTGTCATTCCTAATCATTCCTAATCATCACCTAATAATCAAATCACTCATCAATCGATTGTTGGTAGCTTAGCCAACTTCCTCATTGATGCGAATGTGCTTGAACTATGTTAGGTACAGAAGTATTCGCCACCAAGTGACAATCAGATCAAAGTAAAAGCAATAACCCTTCTGGAGGCCTATTACTCTATATCATTGATAAGAACGTATACAAGCTCTAACAATGCTCCTCCTTGGCATCTCAGTAAGTCCAAGTCTAGATACACCTCATAGCTAACTACATTGTAATACGCTTTTATTTAGAGTCACCAAAAGGGTCTTCCTGATTAGTGAAACATTCATTGGTCTTTTCTAACATCTCTCGTTCTTCCTGAGATATCTCAATCTAAAGCATTGAGTTGATACCTTCCAAATTTGCACAGAACAGTACTATCACCCTGATTAAGGTATTCTGTGCGAGTACAGGAGCACGGTTTTTCGTGCAAATATGTCGAAGGACTCTATTGCCAATAGCAAACAGCACTCTTACTTTTAATCTATGTGAAGATTATTCCTTCAAACACCATATAGATCAACAAAAAAATAGCTTACTCCTTCTTTCTCCACTATACTATAATTATCCCCAAGTGAGCCTTGGGAATGATTAAGTCTATAAGCCCATTATTTATTAGGTTTATTAGATATAGATATATAAACAGTGTCCGTTTCAGTGTCCAATTATCTTTTACTATCTATACAGAACATGATTTTCATAAGTCATCATACTTGTGGAAATCATGTTCTCAAGTTAAGTATCAAGTTAATATATGAATACTCCTAATTAATCCCACCTGTAACATTTATGGATATACATAATGGTTGTCAATAATGTGAATGATATTAATAAACTTGAATGCCGAGATAAAGATTATTCAGTCAGTATTTCAGGCATTTCTGGTTTAAGTGTTCGTATCTACCCGAATGGCAAAAAGGAATACTACCTTCGTTATTCCCATCCACACATTGACGGTAAACGACCTAGAATGATGCTAGGTAAGATCGATGATATTAGTTTATATGAGGTTAAGTATAAAGCAGAGTCCATACTTAACCTGGTCTCAAAGGGCACTGATCCCAAGGCCATACATCAACAAGAACAAGTTAATAAATACGCCCATCTAAAAAATGCAACGTTTGCTGAGGTCTCGCAGGCTTGGAGAGACAACAAGATGGCAAGTCGCCATCAAGGTAAATCTAAACAGCTCTCGTTTAGTGAGTCGACCCTCAAATTTTGGGATTTGTGTCTAGGATATATGTGTCGTGAAATTGGTGACTTAAGAATGAACGATATTACTAGCGAGATTATATTGAATGTGTGTGAGGCTATTCAAAACAATGAAAATCAAGCGATTTTCGTTGGCGCAAGTACCCGACTTTATACTGAAAAAGTATTTTCATTCGCTGTAGCGCGAGGACTATGTGATAAAAATGTGGCTATTGATACGCGCGGCGAGCTTGCACCTGCCAATTCAGGTAATCATTTGCCAGCCATTACTAAACCCGACCAGTTTGCTGCCCTCTTAACTGATATGTTCACATTTAAAAGCGCAAGCAAAATTACGTTAGAAGCAATGAATTTGCTACCTTACGTGTTTGTACGTAGTATCGATTTGCGGTCTATGCGCTGGCAGGATATAGATTGGGATAATAAGCTATGGGAGTTTTCCCCTATTAAAGGCGAAGGTCGTGAGGATATGGTATCGCACTTAGTTGTACCACTAGCCACTCAGGTCATTGCGCGCTTACGAGGAATGCAATCAGTCACAGGTCATAAAGAGTATGTATTTGCATCGATGCGCGCCTCAAGAAATCCTTATATTAGTAAAGCAACGCTAGTGCAGATATTTCATAGGCTTGGATACAAAGACTTGCAATGCGCTCATGGATTTCGGGCATCAGCTAAAACTTTGCTTATGGAACAACCTGAGTTACGCTACTCGGATATCGTAACAGAGTTACAGCTGGGTCATAGAATAAAGGACACGCATGGTGGTGCTTACAATAGACTTGATGAGATAGATACTAGAGTGCAAATGATGCAAGATTGGGCAAACTATATAGATGCGCTCCGAAATCGTTCTAAAGAGCAACCATAGAGTTCAAAAAGACACACCGATGCGTTGTGAATATTCAGTTACTAATTCAATCATCCTCTTTGTTATTTTCAATGAAGTCGATCATTACTCGAAGGGACGGCCTAGCTCCGCTTGGGCGAAAAAAGTAGTTGCTTTACACAAGATCTCATTGGCTTGCTGAAGCTCCCGGTTGTCTCGATCAAGCGCTTTGACACGTTGCTCTTGGCTTTGAGCATGAACCACTTCGGGGGTGCTTTTCTCAATGCGCTTTTTTATGCCATGATCGCAAGGTTTCAGGACTCCAGCCTATCTCCGAGGCTATTGCGTGGGTAGTCACTTGGTACTTCAATAGCACCTTACAGCGCTGACTTGAAGGCTATCGAGAAAAACGTGTGTTTACCTCATCTTTACTAAAGGTCGCGGGGTCAAAATCGCTACCACTGTCTAAGCCAAGCCAATCTAGCATATTTGAATGATCTTCGTGAGTTTCGTCTGCTATCACTTCCTGAAGATATTCATAACCGCCCATTCCACCAACATCTTCAGGAGGGCAGGCACGGCGACCACCAATACAAATAGGCAGGGTTTGCTTCTTATCTGTGGGCAATATTTTTTCAAGTTCGATAATATGAACCCAGCCATCGCCCATGTCGTATTCATACATTAATTTGTCTTTTTCCTCCTTTAAAAACAAGGAAATAGGTTTACCCATCTCATAATCTTGTCCTTCCCATAGTTCACCGAATTCAGGGTTATACTGTACATAGGTAGTCTGTTGGTATTCAAACTGATGCAAATGGCTGTTTTCCCAACCCATAGACTCTTGGATAATAACGTGCAAATCGTCAAGATGGTAGCGACTGTCAATCAGAACCCTTCGCCAAATCGGAGGTTTGCTCCATTGCAAGGCAATTTTAATTTGATAGGTTTGTTTTTTTTGGCTCATTGATTTACTCACTGTTAGTTGAGAAAGCTTCAAATCCTTTAAAAGAGACGCTTAAAAGATATAATCTACTACATAAACATAGACTTATGCAAAAATAAGTTAAACAGACAGTTTTATAGTCACTTGTAACGAGATTTCTAACTCAGTCACTGACTATCAGTCAGGATTAATCTGTAGTCTCACGGTATAAAGTACTTTGCGCCTCTTCCCTAAAATCCTCAGGGCTGATATCTATTCCGGTTACAGCACTATTCTTAGTAATATTATCGGTACTATTATTTTTTACTTCATTTTGTTTTGATGCTGGCTGTGCGGGCAGTTCTTCACTTGAGACTGTTTTTGTATTATCCATTTCAAGTTTACTATCATTAGTCGTAGCGTCAGCGCTCAAAGTATCGCTGCTTGATGTTTTAGTTGATATCGCTGTGCCAGAGTTATTTAGGTTGGTATTGTCTACATTTGAAGGATCAACTTTAGTCGTTGTATTCTCATTAGTCGCTTGTTCACTATTAGCAACTAGTGTGTTAGTAGATATTGTTTGAATACTATTTGGGGCTAAATTGTTGGTTGAAGCTGCTAAGAAACCCGTAGCGTTGAGTGTCACCACAATAAGGGCGCTTAATAATAATCCACAAAAACCCCCGATGATCAGAAGCTTGCCATTGCCCACTGGCTTACCCCACAATGTGCTGGTCTTTTTAGTGCTAGAGTTAGTACCTGAATTTGTTTCAGTTTCAGGGGCTAAGTTGTCATTGTCATGCGTAGACTCGTTATCAGCAGATAATTCTGATAAATCTGTGACCTCGCCTTCATAATTTATCCTTTCATCATCATTAGAGAAGCTGATATCAATGCTGGTAAAGTCTGACTCGTTAGAATCTATCTCTTGTTCATAATCGGTAAATAGGTGCAGCTCTTCTTCGTTTAAAGGTTCATAGGTAGATGATTCTTTAAATTTCTCTAAGCTCTCTAAATTGATAGTAACATTATCATCATTATTGTCACTATCAATGCTTTTAACACGGTTGAGGAAGCGCTTATAAATATCACTGGTGCGAGTATTTTTAGTAGGTTTTGCATACTCGGTTTTAGATAAACCCGCCCCTTGATCAACCTTGGCATCATGGTCAGTGTTATTGTTGTCTGCGTCGTTCATAGGATGATACCCAGCCAGTTTATACCACTAACATTAAGTGATTGCTAAAATTAAGTTATTATACTGCTGTCTTGCTAAAATGTAACAAAGCTGTGTGTGGACAATATAATTGGCTGGCCGACTATCTTCAAGCACAATTTGTATCATCGGTTATAATCTATTCGTAAATTAGTACAATCATGCCAGGTATTCGAGTTGCTATATAGGCTAAGTGAATCCCAGCACTGATTATCAGCACTTATTATAGTGTCTTGAGGATGTAAAAAATGGATCTAAAACAGCTCAATGCCTTTATTGCCATTGCCAACGTAAGAAGCTTTAGTGCCGCGGCAACCACAACGGGCTTATCACAGCCTACCTTAAGCCGACTACTTAAACAGCTTGAGGCTGATATGGGCGTGGTATTGGTTGATCGCTATCACAGGCCGTTACATCTGACAGCAGCAGGTGTCTTTTTTTATGACAAAATCAGCGGGGTACTGACTGAGATTGAAACCGTTACTAGTATGACCCAACGGCTATCTGCACCCAGTACAACACTAAATATAGGTTTTGTGCCGTCGGTGCTGTATGGGTTACTTCCAGAAATCATTGCGACTTTAAAGCGTAATAAATCTAATAACAGCGCTAATAATAGTCCTAACAACAGCCCTAATATCGAGGTCAATCTCAAAGATATAAGCTCCTACCAACAGATTGAAGCGCTCAAAACGGGTGAGATTGACATTGGCTTTGGTCGCTTTGCCCATCAAGACCCTTGGATACAGCAAATATTATTACGCCATGAGCGCTATGTGGTGGCGCTCCCTAAAGCGCATCCCCTTGCCCATGTCCGTAAGCAACGGTTGATTGATTTGGCAAACAACCGCTTAATTTTATATCATCAAACGCACTTGCCAGTGCACACAGCCAATACGTCGCTTTCGCAAATACCGACCGCTCAGACGGATAGCGCTGCTAAGAAGGATAACATTAGGACGGATAATAAGACGGATGCAGCAAACGTGAGTTTAGCGAACTCAATTACAGAGCCTTTATTGTATTTATTTGCTCAATACGGTATCTCGCCGTTTATGACCACTAAAGTCAGTGATTTACAAGTCGCCCTGGGCTTAGTGGCCGCAGGCGAAGGCATTACCTTAGTACCTGCCAGCCTACAAACCGTTCGGACTGATCAGATCAGCTATCAGCGGCTAGTTCACGAGAACGTCACCTCCCCTATTTATTTACATACCCTAAAGGACTTTGTACATCCTAAAGTTCCTGATCTTCTCAATGCTATCTATCAGGTATATGAGAAGCGTGGCATTACCTATCGACGGCAGAAATTTGTTTAATTACTTTAAAATATTGGCTATTGGATGGGCATAGTGTTATAAAGAATCGCTAAAAAATACGCTCAATATTGGTGTTTAATATTGACGCTTAACAATAAAAAATATTAGGAATGGTGATAAAAACAAACAGGAATAATAATTAGAATAATTATTATTCTGAGTAGCATCATTGTGATAAAGTCGATACAAGATGAATCGTTTTATACTAATTATTTTATAAATCATTCTCTAAAAATCATTCTCTAAAAATCATTGGCAAGCTGACACAGGTAAGTGATAATTTGCCGTTTTAACTATTTTGAGGTATTCATGTCCACACAACAACTTAACCACCCTAATAATAAAGCCAACGATACTACCGCTGCGCAAGAAGGCTTCAGTTGGCGCATTTTTGGCCCAGGTATCTTGATGGCAACGGCTGCCATTGGCGGCTCACATCTAATTTCATCGACTCAAGCAGGTGCACTTTATGGCTGGCAGTTGGCTATTATGATTATATTAGCCAACGTCTTTAAATATCCGTTCTTTCGTTTCGGTACCGACTACGTTTACGATACTGGCGAAAGCTTGATTGCCGGTTATGCCAAACGCTCAAAAGCATATCTTTGGATATACTTTATCCTATCTATCTTATCAGCGGTTATTAGTACTGGCGCGGTGTCGTTAATTGCGGCGGTAATTTTAGGCTTTATGCTGCCCGCTTCTATTGGGCTGTCAACCATTACGCTGGCATTAATAGTGACTGGGGTATGTTGGGTATTTTTAATAGCCGGTCATTATAAGCTGCTTGATGGAGTTACCAAATGGATTATGATTGCGCTTACTACCACGACCGTTGCGGCAGTAATCATTGCGGCCGGTAAGCCTACGGTTATGGCGGTTGACTTTGTAGCGGCCTCCCCTTGGAACTTAGCTACCTTAGGTTTTATTGTGGCACTAATGGGCTGGATGCCGGCACCGCTTGAGTTTGCTGCCATTACCTCTATGTGGACTTCAGCGAAAGTGAAAGCCGATCACACGACGCACCGTCAAGGCTTATTAGATTTTAATGTCGGCTATTCAATCTCTGCTATTTTGGCGTTATTCTTCTTATCGCTCGGTGTCTTTGTTCAATATGGTTCAGGTCAAGAGATTCAGATTGCCGGCGGCGCTTATATCGATCAGCTGATTAGCATGTATACCAATACCATTGGTGAATGGTCGAGATTGCTGGTCGCCTTCATTGCCTTTATGTGTATGTTTGGCACTACGATTACTTGTGCGGATGGTTATGGGCGTGCCAATGCTGAGTGCTGGCGCTTGTTAAAAGGCCAAGACGAGATTAACAAAAAGCAGATCGCTTTTTGGACGACTTATGCCATTGGTGGCGGACTAGTAATTATCACTTTCTTTACTGGACAGTTAGGCACTATGCTCAAGTTCGCTATGATATCGGCATTTCTTTCTGCCCCTATCTTTGGTTGGTTGAACTACTCATTGGTAAAAAGCCATCAAAAACTTTCAGTAGGTATGAATGCGTTATCAATTGCCGGTTTAATATTCTTAGCGAGCTTTGCGCTATTATTCCTAGCCAACCTTGCCGGGCTTTTTGGTTAAACCTTTTTAAATTAAGTGCTTCTTAGTTGAGCTCTTGTTAGTTGAACAACTGCATAGTTTAAGGCCTCAATAGCTCGTTTATTGGGGCTTTTTTATTGCTGATATTTTTTTGATTGATAATACTTAGAATTGACAGTACTTTTGATTAATAGTACTTAGATATGAAGCAGATTATACAATTGCTATCTTTGTTGTAGATATTCAATAGTATGTTATCAAACCAAATAAAAACGAGTATTTAACTCAATTGCTTAACATTCCTAACACTTATAATATTTAATATTCTGCCGATAGCTTCTATTGCATATCGCTTGTTCGGTATGCAAGTAGACTCAATTAACCACAACTTCGTTACTGCTCTAGACTGACTTAAGGCCATAAAATACAGTATTGATTTTATTTCCTTGCCACCAATTGTAACTAAATGTAAAAATTATAGCCTAATATAATAGCTTATTTTGTGTATATGAATAATGGATCGGCTGAGCTGTATAATAATGGATATTGCTATTCAAATAACGAATAAGTTAATTATAAATACATTAAGTAGTTAAATATAATAATTAGTAGAACTGAAATGTTTCTTTGAAGCTCCGAGTAATTAGGTATAATCAAAGTCAATAAAGAATTAATAACGATAAGACAAACCCTCTACAAAAGGATTTTCGCATGACATTGCCATCAGCTGGCGCTCGTTTTCGCAGCGCACTTACCCAAAAAAATACTAACAACCAACCGCTACAAATTGCCGGTGCTATTAACGCCTATACTGCCATGATGGCGACTCAAGTGGGTCATCAAGCCTTATATCTTTCCGGTGCTGGCGTAGCCAATGCGTCATTTGGTTTACCTGATTTGGGTATGACCAGTCTTGATAATGTCTTAGAAGATGCTCGCCGGATTACTGATGCTGTTGATACGCCATTATTAGTCGATATCGACACTGGTTTTGGTGGCTCGTTTAACATTGCCCAAACCGTTAGAAAAATGGAAAAAGCGGGCGTCGCAGCGGTACATATTGAAGACCAAGTGGCACAAAAACGCTGTGGCCATCGCCCCAATAAAGAAATCGTTAGTATTTCAGAGATGGTGGATCGCTTAAAAGCAGCCCTTGATGCCAAAGTTGATAAAGACTTTGTAGTGATGGCACGTACGGACGCCCTATCTGTCGAAGGCCTTGACGCTGCTGTTGAGCGCGCGGTTGCGTTTCAAGAAGCCGGCGCTGATATGATTTTTGCTGAAGCCTTAACCGATATTGAAATGTACCGTAAGTTCACAGACGTGCTAGACATTCCCGTACTTGCCAACATGACTGAATTTGGTCAGACTGACCTTTACACGACTGATCAGCTATATGGCGTTGGTGTGGATATGGTGCTGTATCCATTATCAGCATTTCGTGCCATGAACAAAGCCGCGCTCAATGTTTACCAACATATCTTATCTGACGGCACGCAAGATAATGTCGTTGATACCATGCAGACTCGTATGGAGCTCTATGACTTTTTGAACTATCATGAGTTCGAGCAGACTTTAGATAAGCTATTCGCTGATAACAAGTAAACCGTATCTTTTACTGATGAACAGTTACCGCTATTACTTAGCATCATTGCTTAAAACTATCACTTAACACCACGCTACCACCAAAAGGAATTTATCATGGCAGCACAAAAAGAACTTTCAGGCGCAGGCCTACGCGGTCAAGTCGCTGGCAAGACCGCTCTATCTACCGTTGGCAAATCAGGCTCAGGCTTAACTTACCGCGGTTATGACGTTTCAGATTTAGCAGACAAATGCATTTTTGAAGAAGTCGCTTATCTTTTATTATATGGCAATCTGCCTAACCAAAGCGAACTTGATGCCTATCAAACCAAACTTAAAGGCTTACGCGGTCTACCGCAAGCATTAAAAGATGTGCTTGAGCGTATCCCTGCTGACTCGCACCCGATGGATGTGCTGCGTACTGGCAACTCAATGCTAGGTAATCTTGAAACTGAAATGAGTTTTGATGAAGAAAACGACCAAGCGGATCGTATGCTAGCCGTATTCCCATCGATTATCAACTATTGGTATCGTTTTACCCATGACAATGAGCGTATCGAAACTGAAACGGACGACGAGACTATCGGCGGACATTTCTTACATCTGCTAAAAGGTGAGAAACCAAACGAGCTACATGAAAAGGTGATGAACGTATCGCTCATTCTTTACGCTGAGCACGAGTTTAACGCTTCAACCTTCACCGCGCGCGTCTGTGCCTCCACCCTATCTGATATCCATTCTTGTATTACTGGCGCGATTGGTACCTTACGTGGTCCTTTACATGGCGGCGCGAACGAAGCAGCTATGGATATGATTGAAGGCTTTAGCTCACCTGATGACGCCGAAAAAGAGATGATGGGCATGCTGGCGCGTAAAGACAAAATCATGGGCTTCGGTCACGCTATCTACACTGATTCAGATCCCCGTAACGTAGTCATTAAAGGTTGGGCTGAAAAACTAGCGGCAGACGTTGGTGATGATGTGCTATACCCCGTATCAGTACGTTGTGAAGAAGTCATGTGGCGCGAAAAGAAGTTGTTCTGTAATGCCGATTTCTTCCACGCTTCTGCCTATCATTTCATGGGTATCCCCACCAAACTGTTCACGCCAATCTTTGTTATCTCGCGTCTGACAGGCTGGGCATCGCATGTATTTGAGCAGCGTGCCAATAACCGTATCATTCGCCCAAGTGCGGAATATATCGGTGAAGAATTGCGTTCTGTACCAGATATGAGTGCGCGTTAATATATAGAATTTTATCTGCGCTAGAACAAGCGATTGTTTCACTATAATCTGCTTGTTCTAGTATTTGGTTTGAAAAGTTTAGCCTTGTAGGGTGAACTCTATCATATCAATAATAAAATTATAACCAACGTCAGAAAATCCTATTTAAAGGATTTTCCTTGCAAGTCTAACAAAGCAATGCTTTGTTTTAACGACTTTCAGGTGCGCACTGCGCACCCTACACTTATTTTCAATTTTCAAAAAGTTTTTTTAGCAAAGCCTGCCAGCACTACTGAACTGATGACTATCACGTTAATGACAACAACATTGATTTTGCTAAAAAACCCGCCTTTCTTATTCAGCTTGACCCCCATTTTAACCAGCCCACAGCCAAAGGTACTCTATGGACAACCTAATTCAGCCGATGAATGAGCAATTCAAAAAGCCACTACCCGATACTGACCTGTATTACTTCGATACCCGCGAAGCCGTTGAGAATATCGAAGTGGGCGCTTATGACAAACTGCCGTACTCATCAAAAGTACTGTGCGAAAACTTGGTTCGTCGTTGCCCACCTGAGGACTTGACTGCTGCTTTAACCCAGCATATTAAAGGCAAGCAAGATCTTGATTTTCCTTGGTATCCGGCTCGTGTGGTCTGTCATGATATTTTAGGCCAGACCGCCTTTGTTGACTTAGCTGGACTCCGTGATGCTATTGCTGAGCGAGGTGGTGATCCCTCTCAAGTTAACCCTATCGTCCCAACACAATTGATTGTTGACCATTCGCTGGCGGTTGAACATGCCGGCTTTGAAGAAAATGCATTTGAGAAAAATCGTGCCATTGAAGAACGTCGTAACGATGACCGCTTTCACTTTATCAACTGGTGCGAGTATGCCTTTGATAACGTCAACGTCGTACCACCTGGTAACGGCATCATGCATCAAATTAACTTAGAGAAGATGTCGCCAGTCGTACAAGTCGTAAAAGGTAAAGACGGTCGTGAAGTAGCCTTTGCTGACACACTCGTTGGTACTGACAGCCATACCCCAATGGTTGATGCCTTAGGTGTTATCTCTATCGGTGTTGGCGGTTTGGAAGCTGAAAGTGTTATGCTAGGCAATCCTTCATATATGCGCCTCCCAGACTTCGTTGGGGTGAAGCTAACCGGTAAATTGGAAAAAGGCATTACCGGTACCGATTTAGTCCTCGCCATGGCGGAGTTCTTACGCAACGAAGGCGTGGTCTCTACCTATATCGAATTCTTCGGTGATGGTGCACGCCAGCTGACCGTTGGTGATCGTGCTTCTATCTCTAATATGACCCCTGAATATGGCGCCACTGCGGCGATGTTCTATATCGATGAGCAAACTATCGATTATCTACGCCTTACCGGTCGTAGTGAAGCGCAAATAAAATTAGTCGAACAGTATGCCAAGCAAACCGGTCTATGGGCTGATGGCATGGAAACGGCTGTCTATGACCGCGTACTTGAGTTTGACTTATCAGCAGTAGTACGTAATCTGGCGGGTCCTTCGCGTCCCCATGCACGGGTCTCAACCACTGATTTGGTCGCCAAAGGCATTGCTCACGGCGCTGATGACAAGTTACCAGAACCAAAAGAAGGCATGATGCCAGATGGTGCGGTTATCATTGCTGCTATTACCAGCTGTACCAATACTTCTAATCCGCGCAATATGGTTGCGGCTGGCCTAGTCGCCCGTAACGCCAATGCAAAAGGCTTATTACGTAAATCTTGGGTGAAAACATCATTAGCCCCTGGTTCTAAAACCGTAAAAATGTACCTAGAAGAAGCAGGGCTGATGTCTGATATGCAGCAAATAGGCTTTGATGTAGTCGGCTTTGCTTGTACCACTTGTAACGGTATGAGTGGCGCACTGGATCCTGATATCGAAAAAGAAATCATTGATAATGATTTATTCACCACCGCCGTGTTATCGGGTAACCGTAACTTTGATGGGCGTATCCATCCGTATGCCAAGCAAGCCTTCTTAGCGTCACCACCCCTGGTTATCGCTTATGCCATCGCGGGTAACATTCGCTTTGATATCGAAAAAGATTCATTAGGCCAAGACCAAGATGGCAATGAGGTTTACCTAAAAGACATCTGGTTCGACGATGACGAAGTGGATGCTATCGTGGCAGAAGCGGTTAAACCGGAACAGTTCAATGCCGTCTACATCCCGATGTTTGATGAAGCTAAAAAAGACACTGGTAAAGCCTTAAGCCCATTATACAACTGGCGTGATCAGACCACTTATATCCGTCGTCCGCCCTATTGGGAAGGCAAAATGGCGAAGAAAAATGCGCTAACTGGTATGCGCCCGCTAGCCGTACTTGGTGATAATATCACTACTGATCATATGTCACCGTCGAATGCTATTTTGGGTGATTCAGCTGCTGGTGAATATCTTGATACCATGGGTTTACCAAGCGAGGATTACAACTCGTATGCCACCCATCGCGGTGATCACTTAACCGCTCAACGTGCGACTTTTGCTAACCCTAAATTGCTCAATGAAATGGTACGCGATGATAAAGGCGAAATTATCCAAGGCTCATTGGCCAAGGTTGAGCCTGAAGGCCAGGTCATGCGTATGTGGGAAGCGATTGAAACCTATATGAACCGTGAGCAGCCACTAATCATCATTGCAGGTGACGGCTATGGTCAAGGCTCAAGCCGTGACTGGGCTGCCAAAGGTGTGCGTCTAGCTGGTGTAGAAACGGTGGTTGCTGAAGACTTTGAGCGTATCCATCGTCAAAACTTAGTCGGTATGGGCGCCCTACCGCTACAATTTGAAAAAGGCGTAAATCGTCATACCTTAAATATTGATGGTTCAGAAGTATTTGATGTGACAGGCGAAGTATCTGCTGGCGGGTTGATGACCTTAATAATTAACCGTGCCGATGGTAGCAAACTTGAGGTGCCGATCATCTGCCGTTTAGATACTGCTGATGAAGTAAAAATGTATAACGCTGGCGGGATGCTACAGCGCTTTGCCAAAGAGTTTATCGATGGTACGTTAGATGTTGCTTAATTGCTTAGTTAATTAACAATACAAGTGATAAAAGAGCCGATGTTGTATAGATAGTTTATATAGCGTCGGTTTTTTTATTGTCTATATAATTAAGCATTCCTATGAATAAAGTGAGTAAATATATGCTTTTTAACGAAGTTATTGAAAAAATGAATCTATTCACGATCTCTGCCGTTAGAACTTCAGATTTAGCAATTTCTGCTAGAAAAATGATGAATTGGGATAAGGAAGAATGGACTACGCGCCCTTGTTTAGTTACTGCGGGAAATAGACCGGATTTAGATGAAAGCCAGTTCCCACTCGTTCATTCACTTTCTGAGGAAATGAGTAAGACATTTGGATTGGTTTTTGGAAAACCAGAGTCTTGTGAATTCTTAGAAAATGGTGGTGTTTCTTTTGGTAATGAAAAAGATTTCATATCTGTTGAGCATATAATTGGTACGCAAATAATTTTATATAATTATTGCCTTTTAGAAGCCTACGAATTCAATTTATACAACCGTCTATTAAAAGATAATTCTGAAAAATTTACGGATGAAAAATTTTCTATTAAGGATTTTCAAAATAGAGGTTCTGATAGGTTACTTGCAGGCATTATTGAAAGAGAACAAAATAAATACGAACGCATGGGTGTTAGAAAACGAATTGAGACTTGGAAGAAGTTAGGTGTAGAGCCTATTTCTGAAAAATGGCTTGAGATTTACGATATTTTGTCAGAAAGACGCAATAATCTCACACATGAGGCCCATCCAGAGGACGTAGAGCTGAAAGAGGCGATAATTTATTTTCATCATGTACGTTTAGTTGCAAAAGAGATGGCTGTTCGATTTGATGATAAGAGTATTGTTTTATGCAAAACGCCATGGCAAGACTTTCCCGAAGTGTAAGAGACTAAATTAGGTATATAGTATATTTTATTTAAATTAATTATGTTATATCACTCTATATTACAAATGAAACCATTAAAAGGACTCCCACAATGACCCAATCAAACTCTAAACCAAACACCCCTTTCACTCCACAGATCTCCGTCCCTGCCACTTACATGCGCGGTGGCACCTCAAAAGGTACCTTTTTTAAACTGTCTGATTTACCTGAGCGCTGTCAGGAAGCAGGTAGCGCCCGTGATAATTTCTTATTACGCGTTGTTGGTAGTCCAGATCCTTACGGTAAGCAAATAGATGGCCTAGGCAATGGCAGCTCTAGTACTTCAAAGACAGTTATTTTATCGCCAACCGATAAAGACGATCACGATGTCAACTACCTGTTCGGGCAAGTTAATATCGCCAAGCCCATTATTGACTGGAGTGGTAACTGCGGTAATCTAACCGCAGCGGTGGGCGCTTGTGCCATTAATATGGGTTTAGTAGCTGCCGACCGTATTCCTGAAAGTGGCATTTGCGCGGTACGTATCTGGCAAGAGAACATTGGCAAAACTATTATTGCCCACGTTCCCGTCTATACAGATGACAATCAAAAGGTTCAAGTACAAGAAACTGGTGATTTTGTGCTCGATGGTGTAACTTTCCCTGCTGCCGAAGTCAAAGTTGAGTTTATCGATCCCGTAGATGGTGACAGTGCTATGTTTCCTACTGGTAACTTGATCGATAAATTTACTGTGCCTAATATTGGCAGTTTTGAAGCAACCTTCATTAGTGCCGGCATTCCCACTATCTTCTTAAAAGCTGAAGATTTAGGGCTAACGGGTACTGAGCTACAAAGTGATATTAATAGCGATACTGATTTATTAGATAAGCTTGAAACCATTCGCGCTTATGGCGGTGTGGCAATGGGTTTATTTGCAGATGTCAGTGAGGCACAAACCCGCCAACATACCCCAAAACTTGCGTGGGTTGCGCCGGCTAGCAGCTATATGGCATCAAGTGGTAGCACTGTATCTGCCGACGATATTGATTTGGTCGTGCGAGCGATGAGTATGGGCCAATTGCATCATGCGATGATGGGTACAGCAGCAGTAGCGATTGCAGCAGCAGCAACCACGCAAGGTACGCTGGTCAATCAAGCCGCAGCAGGCGCTGGCCAATCCACAAAACAGTTGTCTGAGGTGCGCTTTGGTCATCCATCTGGTACATTATTGGTTGGTGGAAAAACAGAACAAGTCGATGGGCGCTGGCAAGCTAAGAAAGTCTCTATGAGCCGCTCAGCTCGTCGTATCATGGTTGGTCAGGTGTTTGTACCAGCGGATGCTTTTTAAGTTTAGACCAGCTATTAGTGAAGTGGATAGAGACTTATACGAACAGTCATTATAATCAGTTATATTCTTACTGAATCATATGTTCTTAAAACTACTAATCTGAAAGAGTTAGCCGAAAAAATTAACAAGTCTAAGGGCCCAAAAAAGTAGTATTTGTTTTAAAATATAAATCTAACTTTCTATATTAACTCTATGCCAACCTCTCCCCAACCCCGCCGTGTGCCATTAGACAAAAGCCCGGCGCTCAAAAAAACTGAGCGCCGGGCTTTGCTGTGGGACATTCTAAAAAAACTAGCGGTATTTGCTACGCCTTACAAAACCTTAATTATCGCCACGCTAATTTTAACGGTGCTTGGCTCATTTACCGCGCAGGTCAATGCCTTTGTATTGCGTTATACCGTAGATACCTTAACCGAGATTGCGACCTTACCTGACCCTTGGCAGGCAGGTTTGCGGATGTTAGGTATCATTAGCGTTGTTCTATTAACCAAAGAGGTATTATCGATATTTATCTCTTTTGGACAACGCTACTTTGGTGAAAAAATTCGTATTAATCTATCGCGTGATTTATCACAGCGCATTATCGAGCGCATCCTTACCTACCGTATGGCATTTTATACCAGTAGAGAAAATGATAGTGGTAAGTTGCAAACCCGTATCGATTATGGTGTTAGTAGTCTCACAAGCTTAGTGCAAAACTTCTTTATTGATATGTTACCGCTGTTTGCCAGTGCCTTTGTATCGCTGATTATTATGTTTTCGACCAATTTTTGGATCGGTCTAGTTGGTCTTATTATCATACCGATATATTTCTTTATCAGTCAAAAACAAGCACGGCGCTTGCAAGGCTACCGTAGACAGATGCGCGGGTTTAGGGAAGCCAAAGGTGGCTTGGTCATTTCACTGATTAATTCGATTAGTGTGGTCAAGTCCTTTGTCCGTGAGTCTATTGAGGCTGAGAAGCACTTAAAGATTCAAAAAGAGATGACCGACAATCAGCTTAGAATTCGCAGCATAGGTTTTATTTATGACGCGATAAAGACGTTTATTGAGCAAATTGGCGTGGTGGTGATTATCGTACTCACCGCTTACTTTGTATTGAAGGGTGAGATGACCATCGGTATGGTTTTATTTCATGTGATACTCTTTCAAAATGTCGCCGCCCCTATCCGTCAATTACATCGTATCTATGACCAAATTAATAATGCGTTAACCTATGCCGAAGGTTTTTTTGAGATATTAGAAGATGAGGAACAAGTTGAAAATATAGACGGGATAAGTAGCAAAGATTTAAAAGGTCATATTGAACTCAAAAATGTTGATTTTACTTATCCTAATGGAACGCAAGCATTAAAAGACGTCAGCTTTACCATCAAACCCAACCGCATTACCGCCTTGGTTGGCTTAAGCGGCGCTGGTAAAAGCACGATTATTAGTTTACTGGTGAAGTTCTATGAGCCAGATGCTGGCAGGATATGCTTAGATGGCCATGATTTGGTAGATTGCGATACCCATGAGTTGCGTCAGCGCATAGGTTTGGTATTACAGAGTAATCATATTTTCTCAGGGACTATCAGTGAAAATATCCGTTATGGTGATATAAATGCCAGCGCTGAGGATATTGTTGTCGCCGCCAAAAAAGCCTCTATTCATGAGCAAGTCATATCTTTAGCTAAGGGTTATGAGAGCGAAGCCAAGTCTTTATCAGGCGGACAGCAGCAGCGTATTGCTTTGGCTAGGATGTTTTTAAAGGATCCGCCGATTGTATTTTTGGATGAGCCAACCGCGAGCCTTGATGCGATTGCCAGTCAGCAAGTCAAAAAAAGCTTAGATTTAATTAAAAAAGACCGTACGGTGATTATGGTCTCACACAATATTGCCCAAATTATCGATGCTGATGACTTAGTCGTGATAGAGAACGGCTGTGTGGTTGAGACTGGTACTCATGAAGAGTTGTATAATAAACGCGGTAAGTATTTTGAGATATTCAGCGCTATGTCTGATAGTTTGAATTTGGATAAAATCAGCCAAACCTTGAACAGTTAATAGAGGCTAAAAATATGTTGGGATAATCAAACATCGTATAATGTCCGTCGTTTTAAAAGTCATTTACCACCCTTAATACTTCCATTCCATTGTTAGAAGCCCCTTAATTATGTCCTTTGAATTTTCTATAAAAACTTTTGATGAGCTGACTTCAGTTGATCTGTATCATATTTTAAAAGCACGCTCGCAAGTATTTGTGGTTGAACAAAATTGTGCTTATCAAGATATGGATGAAGTGGATTTTGATTGTCTGCATTTTATCGCCCATCAAAATGAATCCCTAGTTGGTTACTGCCGAATCATTCCTCCTGAATTCAATAAAATGAAGTCTAATCTTTCAGTAGCGGACTCTGATAACAAGTCTTCAGCCAATTCATCTGTGCCTGCTATAGGTAGAGTGTTAGTATTGTCAGAACATCGAGGTAATGGCTTAGCGCGGCAAATTATGACTCAGGCTATTGCCTATTGTCATAAAAAATTCGGTAAAAAAAGACCTATTATAATCTCAGCACAGACTTACCTGATCCGCTTCTATGAATCATTAGGGTTTGTCCCTGAAGGTGAATTTTATCTTGAGGATGGTATTGAGCATGTGAAGATGGTTTTATTTATGGTCAAAAAGGTTAAAGTGAAAAAACAGGGTTCAAGTACCAGCAATATTCTGAGTTTTCTGCTGTTGGTGTTAGCCCTTTTATTCATCGCAGGTTTGGTTTACTTAATGGTTTAAACGGCTTTTAATGAATAAGGTGTTGAGCATATTCACATGGTTTTGGACAAACGAGAAGCTAAAATAGTTTAATTTAATTAAAACGTTACGGCTACTGACTGATAAATGAATAATTCATCCTCGTCGTTGTACATTATCTAACTGTTGTTTTACATAGAGTATGTTACCTTTTATATAGTAATAATTATCAGTAGTAGCCATAAAATAGTAATTGTAAAATAATAGGTAGGATAACTCACTTAAGGAAAAGGATATAACCATGACTGACACAGGAAAAACGACAGTAGAAAGTAACGTCCGCCCAGAATATGACACCGAAATTCAAAAAATTGCCGATTATGTTTTAAATTACTCTATAGATGACGATTCTCCAAATAGTGATGTGGCATGGAGTACGGCACGCTACTGTCTGATGGATACTCTAGGCTGCGGCCTACTCGCGCTACGGTTTCCAGAATGTACCAAGCATTTGGGGCCCGATTGTGACGATCAAATCACTCCTAACGGTGCGCGTGTTCCCGGAACCTCTCATCGACTTGACCCCATCAAAGCCGCCTTTGATATTGGTTGTATGGTGCGCTGGCTAGATTATAACGACACTTGGCTTGCTGCTGAATGGGGACATCCCTCAGATAACTTAGGCGGTATTTTAGCGGTAGCCGACTATATCAGCCAGCAAAACGTCAGCCAGGGACGCGCCGCGCTTACCATGAAGACCGTGCTTGAGGCCATGATTATGGCGCACGAGATTCAAGGAATATTGGCGTTAGATAACTCCTTTAACCGCGTTGGCTTAGATCATGTGTTCTTAGTAAAATTGGCCTCAACTGCAGTGGTCGCCAAGCTATATGATCTGCCACGCGAACGTATAATGGCTGCGATCTCACAAGCTATCGTCGATGGCCAAGCACTGCGCACCTATCGTCATACTCCCAATGCTGGTAGCCGAAAATCATGGGCGGCAGGTGACGCTACTAGCCGAGCGGTGCGCTTGGTAGATATTACTAGACGAGGCGAGATGGGAATACCTAGTGCCTTGACCGCTCCGCAGTGGGGATTTTATGATGTGCTATTTAGCCATACCAATAAGGACCTAGCCACTAAGCCTGCAAGCGAGAGACACTTTACGTTTCAACGTGACTTTGGCAGTTACGTGATGGAAAACATCTTATTTAAAATAAGCTTTCCGGCTGAGTTTCATGCGCAGACCGCGTGCGAGGCAGCCGTAATTTTGCACCCACGAATCGAAGATAGAATTGACGATATCGAAAAAATTGTGCTGACCACTCATGATTCAGCCATTCGCATCATCTCGAAAGAAGGGGCACTAGCCAATCCTGCCGATCGCGACCATTGTCTACAATATATGGCTGCTGTGCCCCTGCTAACGGGTGATCTTATGGCAGAAAATTATGAAGATGACTATCATGAACAACATCTATCAATCGATGAGCTGCGTAGCAAAATGGTCGTGGAAGAAGACGCGCGTTATTCAAAAGATTACCATGACCCCAGTAAGCGCTCGATTGCTAACGCCATTCAAATATTCTTTAAAGATGGCACCAGTACCGATAAGGTCGCCGTCGAATACCCTATCGGCCACAAACGTCGCCGCGAGGAAGGTCTCCCCGTACTAGAGGCCAAATTCCAAGCCAATCTTGCCACGCGTTTTATAGACAGTCGTTGTGAGGAAATTTTCGCGCTATGTAACGATCAAGCGCAGTTAGAACAAACGCCAGTGAATGAATTTATGGATATGTTTGTTACTAACTGATTGATATAAATAAACGCCCGGCTTGTTTATTAACAAGCCGGGCGTTTAGATAGCTTTTAACGCTTAGTCAACCTAACAGCTACCACGGTATCGACTCTCCTGCCCAATCAACGAAACTTCCTGATTGGGTAGCGGTCATGCTGGCCAGCACCTCTAATAAGCATTCAGCACTATAGGCTGGCGAGAATAAATGTCCATCAGCGACATTTCCTTGGAAGGGTGCGGACAGTTGGGTATTTACCGTTCCCGGCTGCATGACCACCACGCAGACATTTTTGAGCGACCTTCCCCATTCAATACTAAGATTTTTCATACCCATATTTAGCGCCGCTTTACTCATTCGGTAGCTATACCAACCGCCCATTTGGTTATCACTAATACTGCCCACACGTGCTGAGATAGTCGCGAATATCGCTGGCTGGTCATTACTGCGCTCTGCTTTGGTCAATAACGGCTTTAAGTGCTTAGCAATAAGCAGGCCGGCTAAGGCATTAACTTGCATGTTTTGTAAGAAGAACTCAGATTCAACTTGTCTCAGCGCTTTTTCTGGTTGCGATTGCTCGGTATGAAGTAGCCCCACACAGCTGATAATCCAATCAAGATGCGTGCTCTGTTGTCCAATAACCTCAGCCGCCTGCTTGATACTGTCCTCGTCACTGACATCCATTTGAATCCAGTGCAAATTTTCTGCCTCAAAAGTAGGTACGCTTCGGTGATAAGTGGCAAACACCCGAACACTGTTATTTTTCTCGCTGGCTGCACTCGCTACCAATTGTTTGACCATTGCTTGTCCGATACCACCGGTACCACCAATAATCAGATAAGTTTTAATGTCCATAAGGCACCTTCCTTTTCAATTTTATTATCTATTATTAACGTGATTGTTATTCTTAACATAGCATACTGCACAACAGATAATTAGAGACAATTTATGAAAAGAAACAATAAAAAAGCTGCTTTATAGTACGTTTAGCATATCTAATAGTGTTGATAGTGGCAACAAGCCGTCTCAAACGCATTTCTTTATTACGAGGTTATCCCGCGCAGCATGATAGTTCTTTAATATCCTTGCTAAAAATTTGTGCACATAGCTTTAAACCTTCGACCATCGTTAAATATGGGAAGAGTTGTCCTGCGAGATCATCTACTGTCATATTATTATGAATAGCGAGTGCAGCACTTTGAATTAATTCCCCTCCTTCATGAGCGAGTATTTGTGCGCCAAGAATATTACCTGTTGGTTTGTCAGCGACCAGTTTGATAAATCCATCTGTTTCAAAATTAACCAATGCTCTAGGCACATTTTCCATGTCTAACACCCGACTAATAACCTCAAACCCTACTGCTATGGCTTGCGCTTCAGTTAATCCCACCGTTGCGACTTGTGGATCTGTAAAGATAACCGCAGGCATGGTGGATAAATCGAGTCTAGCATCACCACCCATCATATTGATACCTGCCTTGGTACCTGCTGCAGCTGCTACATAAACATATTGAGGCATGTTAGAGCAATCACCTACAGCATAAATATTAGCTGTTGATGTTTCCATTTTATCATTAACTATAACGGCACCATTTTTTTGTGTTTCAACACCTACGTTTTCTAATCTAAGCTGCGCTGTATTTGCGTGACGACCGGTAGCAATAAGTAACCTATCAGCGCTTAAAACTCCTTCATTTGTATCTAATGAAAAGGTTTTTCCATCATAGCTGACGCTGCTTGCTTGAGTGTTATTTAGTACTCGAATACCCTCTCTTTCAAAACACTCTGTTAATCTCTCACCTAATAACGGCTCTTCTGCATACAACAACGTATGGCGTGCCAATATAGTCACACTACACCCTAAACGATGATAGGCTTGGGCAATCTCCAAAGCAATAACCGATGAGCCAATTACCAGTAAGCTCTCTGGCAATTCTTCAGCAAATAAAGCTTCTGTAGATGTCCAATACGGGGTGTCTGCTAAACCATTAATTGGTGGGATAGTCGGTGTAGAACCCGTTGCAATTAAAATGCGGTCTACGCGAAGTTCTTTTTCTGAACCATCAGGCTTTTTTATAAGCAACGTATTTTCATTTTCGAAGTGTGCGTAACCTTTTAATAAGGTTATTGCTGGATTTGACTCTAAAATACTGATGTATTTGGTATCACGTAATTCATCGACAAGTGAAGTTTGTTGTTGAGCTATTAGAGAACGGTTTACTTGAGGATGGCTGTTTTTTAGTCCTTTAAATGGATTATCTCGTTGCTGATGCGCTAATTGTGCAGCACGAATAAGTATTTTTGATGGTACACAACCTGTATTGACACAAGATCCACCAACCACTTCAGCACCTTCAATCATGGTTACTCTTGCTCCAAGCTCTGCCATTTTAATAGAACTAGCAAAAGCACCTGAGCCACTGCCAATGACAGCTACATGCATAACTTCTTTTTTATCAGTAACATGTGATGTATAAACTTCGATATCATTAATCATTTTTCATCCTTTTTTCGTATCATTATTATAGCCATTTTTATCCGGTGAATGCTTCTTTTTATACAGTGCATAAATGGTAAGTGCGACGAAAATCGCTAGTGCTGGAAGCAAAACAATGTCTAGATATCCCGTCAAAGAAGCAAGACCTACAGCACCCAATAAAATAACAAGCACAGGAGTAAAACAGCATAAAGCGACAATTACGGTGCCTACAATTCCGAATCGGAGTAATAATTTGTCTCTATTCATAATCAAAATTCATTTTTTTAATGTAGATGGATAACCCGCGTTGGTTGTTGCTTTAATTAAGGCTTCAACGTTGGTTTTGGTATCATCATATTTAATCACAGCCAACTTAGTTCTGTAAGTGACTTCAGCCTTTTCAACACCATCGACACTCTTTAGTGAATGTGTGACTGTTATTGGGCATGTAGTACAGTTCATCGTTGGTACGTCAAGCTTAACCGTTCGAATTTCAGCGAAAGCGCTGATACTTGAAAAAGCAAGTAAACAGCTTAATAGTAATTTTTTCATCTTAGATTCCAATTTTAGAGGGTTGTAATGGTTTAATAAAAAATTAAACCAACCAAAGTAACCAGTAATTGCTAGTGACCAAAACAATCGCGACTGAGGCGCTCAGCCAAAAGATAATTTTACGGCGCTGCTGTATTGCTATTACGGCACATGCCGTATCTGGTTCACACTCTCCTACTGGGCGATAAATTTTCCAGCCTGAGTAACCAAATGACAGCAGCACAAACAGAACGAATATAGGTTTGTATGGTTCAAATGCGGTTAAGTTACCTATCCAAGAGCCGCTTACTCCAAGTAGCAGTAACACTAAAGGGCCGACACAGCAGACACTTGCACCTATGGCAGCCAAAATTCCTCCTATCATTGAAAGGTTTAATTTTTTCTTCTGCATATGAATACCTCGTTAAGTTACGATACAAGTGTATTCTATGTACCTAGGTACGGAGTCAAGGTTTTTTTGGCAAGTTAATAAAATATATTTTCATGGGCTTGATGAGGTGCTTCTATGTAGAACAACATTGATGTTAAAGGCTCTGCTTTGATATAAAAACAATTTATAAGAATCAGATGTCTTGTTGATGTACTTTCAATGGATAAAACTCTAAAAAATTTAGTTAATATCGGATTTGCTAAGGCTGTAAAGAATCGATAATAGGACAACAAGTATCATCTTTGTTATTATGACATTGGTCTATATGTTCTAAGAGTGCTTTTTCTAAAAGAGATAAGTCAGCTTGTTTGGTTTGAACAGCAATTAACTTTTTTTTCGCTAGCTCTTCGACCTGTCTACAAGGGCTATCATTAAGTAAAATTAAACTCTTTATTTCATTTAACGTGAATCCTAATTCTTGAGAACGTCTGATGAAACGAATTCTATTTACCGTTTCTATTGGATATTGTCTATAACCTTGCATAGGTTTAATGGGTTGTTTGATTAGTCCTTTACGTTCATAAAAACGGACGGTTTCTACATTGATTCCGATTTCTTTTGCTATTTTGCTGATGGTTCTAGACATTATTTCTCCTTGCTAAAAAACAGTACAATGTTAAATATATTTTCCTAATTAAATTAACATGTTATCAAGCAACAGGTAATAAATACTTACTGAGTATAATAAATTATTTATAAATAATCCTACTATCCGTAACTATTCTATTCACTGCCCAAAGTATAAATACCATTTATTCTTGCCTAGATAACCATGGATAATCACAAATAATAGTCTTACCAAATGCGCTACAATACGCTTGAATCACTATTCATCTGCACGACTTAATGTTTGTTCTATTTATACGGATATTACCCCATCATGCTATCGCCCCAAGACCAACTGACTGAGCTGGTACGAACCCTTGAAACCCAGCAGCACGTCTTTGCAACCGATCCGTTACTGGTCACCGAAAAATTGCAAGTAGAAGACGGGTCACCCATTCAAAAGCTGCATCGGCGTGCAACGCGTATTGATAGTAATGGCGCGCTGGCACGGGTGTTGGGTAAGATTGATGGACGTATCAAAGGCATCATGATGGTCATGAGCGTCGTATGGTGCGTATCAGGTTTTCTGGGCTTGTTTACCTTACTACAGGCCAATGTGGTTAATTTCTTTTATGTATTGGTCTGTCTGCTAGGTTTTCATACGATTATGTTGGTTGGCTGGCTGGTATTAACAGTGGTTAATCAGGGTAAGCAATCCTCAAACTGGTTTGCAAGTTTTGTGAGTCCAAGTCACTTGATTCGCGGTAAAGACGACATCACGCAAGCGGCGGTTGGCTTATATGAGCAGCAACTCCAGCATAGTGGGATGCGCTGGTATCTGGGCAAGTTCAGCCATCAGTTGTGGCTTGCGACCCTAACAGGTATGCTTTTTGCCATTATATTTTTGTTAATCGTACGGCAGTATAGCTTTAGCTGGGAGTCGACGTTACTGTCTGATCAGGCGTTGATTACCCTCACCCATGTGCTCGGCTGGTTGCCCAGTATGGTGGGTTTTGATGTGCCTAATAATGCTGCTATTGTACAAAGTCGTCTGGTGACTGATGCCCTGCCCTTATCGGTGGCAAGACAGTGGGCAAGTTTACTGATTGGTAGCCTGCTGATGTATGGCATCGTACCGCGCTCGATAGCATGGGCGTTTTGTGCACTGATGTTTCGTCGTAAAAAGATGCACTTGGATATTAAGCTACCCTATTATCAAAAGATTTTGAACTTTTGGCAGCGTCAAGTGGTGGATGCGGATGATTTCACTGAGGTCGCCGCGCCAGTAGCACCAAAAGCGACCGTTAGCGCGGGCAAGAAGCTAGTAGCTCTACTTGAGTATCCTTCTAATACAGAGACTTGGTGGCAGACAGACATAGTTGTTACTGATGATAATTACCGTGCGGATGTGGTGGAAAATTTCGGCATTGTTGATGATCGCAATGATATGATGCGCTTAACGGCTTATTTGGACAACCATCCCGTACAAGTGTTACTGGGCATTCACAATAAAGCGCTACCGGATCGCGGGACGCTGCGAAAATTAGATCAAATTGCCACTCATGCCAAGCACGGCTTGATTGTGCAGCTATTAGGTAACGACGATGTTTCTAATGAGCTTGCATCAGAGGCAGACCTGACATCACCACAAGCTATTCGTCACCAACAATGGCAAACGGCTCTTTCTGCGCGAAAAATTGGCTTGGTAAATAACAATTAAAACCCAGTATCTGCTGTCTAATGACGTCAGCGTTCACAACAAATGCTGATTTTATAAAGCTTTAGCCGTATATTAAAATGACAGGGACGTCGGGTAACAATCGATAAGTGGTGGGATGATATGGCGACAACAGATGATGGCTTCATTAGTAATAATAGTAACTTAATGAATCTAGGTCAGTATGGCCAGACCTTAGAGGGTTATAGAGACACGTTAAACCAAAGTATTCTCGCGCTTGCGCCTGAGTCATGGCAGCCGCTGCTGACCAGTATTTTACCGACCCATTGGCAAGAATGGTTATTGCCACTGATGGGTGCGCCGTTTTTCTTATTATTTTTGGCCGAGTGGTTTTATCAGTCTAAGCGCGGGAGCGGTGATGCCTTTAATTGGCGACGCGCGGCGACCAACTTTAGCTTAGGCGGCTCTTACTTAAGCTTCGAGTTAATTATTCAAGCTTTGATAGTGCTGCCGATTTGCTTATGGTTATATCAGTATCGTCTGTTTACCATTGAGGTGACGTGGCTGACCGCAATTCCAATCTTTATCGCCGTCGAGTTTTGTTATTACTGGTTTCATCGCAGCTCGCATCGGATCAATTGGTTTTGGTCAGCGCATGTGGTACATCACTCCGATGATCAGATGAATCTATCGACTGCCATGCGTCAAAGCTTGCTGTACTCAGTGACCGGCTGGTGGTTATTCTTCGTCCCACTGATGCTACTGGGTGTGCACCCCGTTTGGGTGTTTTTCTTTTACGCGCTAGATTTAATTTATCAATTTTTTATTCATACCGAAACGGTTGGCAAGTTCCCAAAATGGGTCGAATACATTTTTGATACCCCATCCAATCACCGCGCCCATCATGGTACCAATGGTGATTATATCGACCAAAACTATGGCGGGGTCATCATCATTTTTGATCGCTGGTTTGGTACTTATGTGGAAGAAGATCAAGTCAATAATCCTGTCATTTATGGTGCCGTTGGCGAAGCCAGTCATGACAATATTTTTAGCTTAATATTTTCAGTGTTTTATCGCATGTGGCAGCGCTTCTTTCGAACAAGAGGGCTTAAAAATAAGCTCAAAGTATTGTTTAACCCACCAGGTACGGTTTAACACCAAACGTATCTGTGTTCAGCCTGTGATTGATGCTATTTTCTTACTTAAGCTAACCTTTAATAAAAATATTAACTTTCAACATTGATAATGTAAGACACTATTATGAATCGTAATGACAATAAAGATGCTGGCATGAATAACAACAATACCAATCAGCCGACAAGTCTCTTTGCTGACAAAGCTTATGCTGCGCCATCTGAACAAAATGAAGAGCTGACGGCATCGGTAAACAAAAATAATTTAAACAAAGAGCAGCCTATTAATATTAATAAGGATCAAAACACTAACAGTACGACTGACCCTTACTCTACCTTAACCTCAGAATCGTCACTTGAAACGACAACGCGCAATAAAACCACCATTGCCAGTGGTGAGCCATTAAAGCTGGCGGTCGTTGGCCATACCAATACCGGAAAGACCTCAGTATTGCGCACCCTACTGCGTGATGTTTATTTTGGCGAAGTAAAAAATGAAGCGGCCACGACCCGCCATGTTGAGCGTGCCCAGCTGACCGATAGTCAAACGGGTGAGGTATTGGTCGCCTTATATGATACGCCCGGATTGGAGGATGCATCCGGATTGATGGATTGGCTGGAAGATAACACCGCCAGTCGTCGAGATGGTATTGAGCGTTTACAACAATTTTTGGCCGCCGATATTGCCTCTGGGGCCAACGGTGCTGATGGCTTGGACGATTATGGATACAATGATTATAGCCAAGAAGCAAAGGTTATCCGGCAGTTGCTGGCAAGTGATATGGCTATTTATGTGGTCGATGCGCGCGATCCAGTATTGGGAAAGTATAAAGACGAATTGGCTATCTTGTCTTGGGCAGCAATTCCGGTCATGCCAGTATTTAATTTCACGGACAGCCAAGATGCCAATATTGATCAGTGGCAAACCATGCTGGCACGTCGTAACTTGCATATTTCAACCCGATTTGATTCGGTAGCTTTTGAGTTTTCAGATGAAATACGACTGTGGCAAAACCTGGCAACCATGCTTACCCATGCGGAAATGCTCGAGCAGCTAATGCAACGCCGGACTGAAGACTGGGCCCAGCTATATGATGAGGCCAATATTATTATTGCGGACTTTTTATTAAATGTTGCTGCCTTTGTCCACGAGATTAGCGATGATGATGACCCTATGCCGGTATTACAACAAATGCAAGAAGCGGTACGCCAAAGCGAGCGTGCTATGCAGCATAAACTGTTAAATTCATATAAGTTTTATGATAATGGCGTAGCAGCAACCCCGCTTGAATTGCAAGCCTATCAGCAAGACCCCTTTGATCCCGAATTGCTTAAGAGCTATGGTATTCGCACCACATCTGGTGCTGCTGCTGGCGCTTTATTGGGATTAGGATTTGATGCGGCTGCATTAGGCACGACATTGGGATTGGGCGCTGCATTGGGCGGTATCGCTGGCGGGTTATTATCTAATACCAGTAGTATCGCTGATAAAATATCGGGGGTGAAGCGTTTATACATTGACCCGGCTACCCTCACATTATTAGCTACCCGTGCGATAGATTTATTAACAGCGCTGCGTCATCGCGGACATGCTGCTACTGATGCCACGCAAATGCTATATGGTGGCGACCAAGTTAGCGCTCAGCAAACCAGCGGTCATGAAGATGACAATCATACTGTTGATGACACTACTCTAATAACCCCGTGGCCGACCCATAAGCTACCCAGTGAGATCAAAAAAGCGCGCGGCAAGCCGCAATGGTCATCATTGAGTAGTGGGAAGTCTGAGCAAGCACAAAGTTTGCGTACGGATGCGGCTTGGTCGTTATCACGCAAGCTTGAGTCACGTAAGCTAGAAGCAAATAAACTGGAATCAAGTAAGCGCGAACGGTCATAAAACAACGTGTTGCTGCTAAGTTAATAGGTTACTTTAATATCTTATTTAATATTTTAGGTTAATAATGAGCTTAACGCCTCAGTCCCTCGTACATCCGTTTGCTGTAGATAGATCGGATATACAGGGTAGTCAGTAAAGCTTCGCTCGATATTACCCATTAGTTTCTGCTGTCTATCGGCACGTTGTTGCCAGAACTCATCCTTTTGCGTCGGTATGATCAGCTGATTGACTACGATTGCCGCTGGCGTGAGCTTGGTTTCCTCTAATTGCTGAATGGCACGCTGGGTTTCTGCTAAAGGTAATACATCAGCAGTCATCACCTGCACAATTGCCGTTTGTGCGCGGTCATGGAGTAGCTGCCCTGCCTGACGAAACAACTCTTTGCGTTTTTCTAATACTGATACCGCCTGCTCCCAACGATCAGGTTTGTGCTTGGCAAATGGGTTTGGGACGTCTTTTTTATCATTACTAGCTTTAGCCTTACTGGTATTAGTATCTAAATGAGTGGCAACCGAACGCAATTTAGCTTGCCGCCGTTGCTGAGCCAACAGCCCATCCGTCCACGCCCCCATCATCTCAGGCAACACCAATAAACGTAAAGTATGCCCTGTGGGTGCGGTATCAAAAATAATATGATCATAGCCTGCATCGGCTGCCGCCACTAAGTGTTGACACATCGACTCTAACATTGCCGCTTCCTGAGCCCCTGGTGCTGATTTTGAGAGACGCAAATGCTCACGAATTTTAGGCATCATATCAGGGTTGGTATAAGCCTTAATGGTGCGCTCGACTTGTACAAAGTGAGCATCAACGATGATGTCAGGATTCAACTCGATAGCATCAAGGTAAGGCGTAATAGCTGTTTTTTCATTACTTAGGCGCACGTTTAGCACATCGCCTAAACTATGTGCAGGATCGGTTGAGATGATCAGTGTCTTTTTGTGCTGGGTAGCATAATGGCTGGCGAGTGCCGCAGCGGTAGTGGTCTTACCTACCCCACCTTTACCACCAACAAATATAATGGGCTGCGAGGAAAGTTGTGTAACCAAAGAACGTAAAGGTTGTAGTGCCATATTTTATGTCTCCATTATTGTTTACTATTAACTATTAGTAAGATTAGCAACAACCAACATGATCAAACGGACATCTATCCATTCCCATACGGGTATGCCATTCATGAAAGTTCTCTAAGAATAACGGTTGTAATTCCAGGGTATAAAAGCTGGCGGGATTATCAATACCTAAGCTTTCAGCAAACATCAGCAGCATAAAAAAGTCTTCTTCATCACGTGCTGCGCGCGCCATCGTTTGCCGATAAGGGGCATGATAGAACTCATTCAAACCTGCTACAAAACGTTGCCACCACGGTGCGCTATATTCACTGTCTTCTGCTGCTGTGCTAATGAAATTATTGACACTATCTAGAGTCTCATCTAATGATTTATCATGGTTTTTATTGTCCATATTTTTACCTATTTTTGTCATTCAATCCTATCTTGAAGATTCAATTATCGCAAACAATCTTAATTTTTCATATATATCACTGTTTAAAATATATCACGTCTGCCTCAATGATAGTTATTGTTTGCTTTTCTTTGCAAAAACCATTCATCACTTGATGACATAAAAAAAACGCCAGCGATTGCTAGCGTCTTCTTTTAATTTAACCATTAGTTTTAATGATTACTTTTAATAAATGGTTAGGTATTAATTTATATCTTTACCTTTATGCTCCGACCATTCACGGCGTAAAACAGACAAACTCTCAAAGGTGACCAATATGGTAGCAATCAGGATAATAATATCCATAGTGATAAGCAACCAATTGCCATCAACGTAGAAGGTTTTGAGCTGGATTAATAACGCAAACACCGTCATCACTAATAAGAATGATAATGGTGCTAAGGTATACCAGACCGGCTTGCCTTTACGTAATAAAATAACAGTCACAATCATTAAGGTTAATGCAGCCATTAACTGGTTAGTAGTACCGAATAAAGGCCAGATAATCATACCACCTGCACCATCGATACCGCCTGCACCAAACGCCAATAGCAAACAGGTCCCTACTGCTAACAGCGTAGCCACTACACCTTTAGTCAATATTGGAATGTTATAAAATTCACCAAATTCTTGGAAAATATAACGTTGCAAGCGTACCCCAGTATCCATAGTGGTACCCGCAAATAATGCTGCCATAACCGTTAGTATGGTTTGTGACAATACTATATCAATACCAACACCCGCATTCAATATCGCAGCGCCGCCGTCAATAAAGGCACCGATAGAGCCGTCACCGAATTTCTGATAAACAGCTTCCCAATCACCAAGTGTTGCAAAACCCGCGGTCGCCGCAAGGATCGCACCTAACGCTAGCATACCTTCGCCAAGCGCACCAAAGTAACCCACGAAACGCACGTCTTCTTCTTTATCAATTTGCTTAGAAGTCGTACCTGTTGCGACCAAACCATGGAAGCCTGAAATAGCCCCACAAGCAATGGTAACAAAGAGCAGTGGCATGATTGAGGGTGTGTCTATTGGTAAATTAGTATTAATCGCCGGTGCTACAATAGTAGGTGTTGAGATAAAGATGGCGGCATATAATAAAATCAAACCTACGAATAACTGCAAACCATTAATATAATCGCGTGGCTGCAATAACATCCATACCGGCAATAATGAGGCAACTGCCGCATAGGCAAATAAAATGATAATCCAAATGGCATTATCAGGCAGACCAAAAACGGTCTCAGGGAAGGCGAATGGGAACATAGAGCCAAGGTAAATAAGACCATATAATGCACTTACCCCAATTATTGATACCCATAATAAATTCATCTTATAACGATAAATACACTGGCCAATAATTAAAGCAACAATTAACGCGCCCCACACCGGCAATACAGCTGATGGGGTTTTAATCATCATATTGGCAATAGCAACGCCGAATACAGCATTAACCATAAGCAATAGTAAAAAGATAACCACCATCATCAAACTACGTACGCGCGTACCCATAACTGTACCGGCAATGGAGCCAATGGACTGCCCTCGATTACGCATACTTGCCCATATGGCTGACATATCATGAACGCCTGCCATAAAAATCGTACCAAAGACTACCCAAATTACTGCGGGTAACCAACCCCAAATTACGGCAATACCAGGACCAATAATTGGTGCGGCGCCCGCAACTGAGGTAAAGTGATGTCCCCACAATACGTATTTATTGGTAGGTACATAGTCCACCCCATCTTTCATGGTGTGTGCTGGCGTGGGACGGCTGTTATCTAATGCTAAAATTTTGGTGGCGATAAACTTCGAATAAAAAACATAACCGCAGAGCATCGCGGCGACGCCAAGTAACAACACAATGGCACTATTCATCTTATCTCTCCCTAGATAAAACGAGGGTGGAAAATCACCACTTCCTCTTATCCTTATTTTTTATTCCATAGTAAGCGCTGGCAGGTAAGTCACATGATGACTATCATCCTACCTATCTTTGAGCAACGATCTATATAGTTGTTACTGTTGAATACAAGCCTTTGTCATTAAACGCTTGCGATTACGATAAATTAGAATACCAACCAGAAATTTACACTCGATGAGCATAAACAAAAACGTTAACATTAAAAACAATAGACTTGATTGTGATCTGCATCTGTAAGAGTCGAAGTTTAGTCTATAGCAAGGTATTAATATTCTGTATTAAGTGTAGCTGATTTGACACAAAATGTAACGTCTAATATACATCAGGCAACAACACAGTGCCAAAGTTAAGATGATAAAATAGTTGTTAAAGCTCATTTTGAATGAGTATCTAATGCTGACTGGCCTTTTGATCGATTCATAAACACGTAAGCATAGAAATCATGCAAATATTCAAGATATTTTAACCGTTAGAATTTGGCCATACTAACGCGGTGAACAATAATATATGAGATGGTAAAAACAAATGAATATTAAAAGAAAGGTATTGTAATGGCGCATTATTTTGGATTTATACCCTCAGATAAACTCAACGATATGATCGATGAGGCTGAGAAAATTATTACCTCAAATGAGACAGTCGACTACTATCCTTATCGTAATGAGCTTACACAACAGATTGCTAGTGAACTTATTGATAGCTTATTGGTCAGCTTAATTGATGTGATTCCAAACCCTGAACGGCAAGCGTCTATGCGTAAAATTATTGAAACTATTGAGCGCGCGACTGAAACGCTACTTAACGTCTTGCTTGGTAAAGATAAAAACGAAGATATCATGCCCAGCTTTAACTTTTTAAAAAACCAATCGATGTTCATAGATAATGAAGGGCTACGCCGTGTAGGGTTTAAACTCTCTAAAGACTCAGCACAAACAATTATTGAAGGTTTTGCATCGGTCACGCCAGGTACGGTTGATAAAGTAAAGTTCAAAACGGCGCTTGAAACTATGAATGAAGAAGCGCTAACTCATTTCATTAGCCGCTTTACTGAAACGCTTAAACTTGGCATGATCAAACGCAAGTCTATTCCCGTTGCCAAAGCGGCTATTGATAAAGGAATGAGTATGGCGATTAATAAACTACTGCCTCAGCTGCCTGATGCGGGATTGAATCGTTTAGCAAGTTTTTATCGCCCTTTTCTTATAGAAATAGCGGATGAATAAAGCGAGAATAACAATATGAGATTATTTTTGTCCTAAAAACCACGTGGCATTGGGCAAATTCACTAAAACTTGCTAAAATAAGCAGCACTTTCTACCGATGGCGCAACCAATGACTCAAATTAGCAACCAAGAAATTGAAAAAACCCTACGTAACTCAGAGTGCCTTATTAGCAGTATTGAAGTGGCCGCTGCTTATGAGCGTCTTGCCGCACAGCTCAACCTACATTACGCTGGGCTGAACCCGATTGTCATGGTCGTTATGAACGGTGGACTTATTCCAGCCGGTCAGCTACTTACCCATCTTACGTTCTATCATCGCATGCATTATATTCATGCTTCGCGCTATCGTGATAACGAAGGAACGAATGAGCTGGACTGGAAATTCAAGCCTGACGTCAATATCGCTGGCGAGCATGTGTTACTAATTGATGATATTTTTGATGAAGGCATTACTTTAAAAACTATTGTCGAAGAATTAAGTAAAGAAAAACCTCTGTCTATTGAGTCTTGTGTATTACTTAATAAGCAGCATGATCGTAAAATCGCAGACTTTGAGGTCGATTTTGTAGGTATCGATGTTGCTGACCGTTATGTTTATGGTTGCGGTATGGATTTTCACGGTTATTTGCGTCATCTACCTGGTATTTATGCTATTAAAGAAGATAAAATATAATTTTTTATCTTTCCTTGTACTCAAAAAAAAGCATCCAATTTGGATGTTTTTTTATGTCGCTGTTTTGCTGTAAATAATAATTATTTTAGTAACTATCAGATGTTTTATCAAGTTGTGCAAATTGCAAACTTAGCCCTGTTTGTCTTTCAGTTGGGGTCGATAATGCACGTGTGAAGGCAGAAGCGGTACTAAAAATAGAGACCTGCTTTTTGGCACGCGTCACAGCAGTATAGATTAGCTCTTGGCTCAGCAATCGTGCATTATTGTCATCAAAGGCAATCGCCACATGTTCAAACTCTGACCCTTGTGACTTATGAATAGTTATTGCATAGGCGGTTGCAATCATCTCATCACTAAGCATGTTAGTAGCCATTCCTTGTACTTTGTTCTCAAAAAATACTTGCAAGCGCCCTTTTTCTGTCTGTAGACAAATGCCAACATCGCCATTAAATAGACCCAGTTCATAATTATTTTGCAGTACCATTACTGGGCGTCCGTGATACCAAGGAGATTTGGATAGTGGCAGTTTTAGCTGATTTCGGTGTTGTTCACTCAGATAGCGATTAATATAATGGTCACCGCAGCGTCCGTGATGACCAGCAGTAAGCACTCTAAATTGATTGAGTAAAACTATTAGTTCGTTAAAATAGTTGATATATTTTTCTGTTGGCACAGATTTCGCTATTTTTATATTTTCTAACATTTTTTTGGTTTGATTTATATATTGAAGATAGTTATTTGTAATGCCTTTTAGAAAATCAAGAATGCTTAGGCTATTTATTATTGTGTTATCAGATACAGCGCTGGTTAGATGATGAAAATTTAGGGCATCATCTTCATGTAATAGTTGCCAGACCGCTGGCATATTTTGATCTGTAGGCTGGTGTCTGTCTGCTTGGTTAATCAATCGCGCTAATTTACCAATACCAGAATCCGCAGTGAAGCGCCGACTCATCTCAAGACGTTGATGAACGTCCTGTAGCGCAGGTATTCGGCATAGATCAGCCAGTACCGCTCCCGCATCGACCGCTGCCAATTGATTGGCATCCCCTAATAGAATAAGCCGTGCATTAGGTTTTATCGCGCTGACCAAATAATTGGCCAACTCTACTCCGAGCATAGACGCTTCATCGATAATGATAATGTCTTCACTGAGCGGATTGTCAGCATGATAGCGAGGCCAACCACCCTGCCCGATACCAAGCAGGCGATGAATGGTCTTCGCCTCTGGCAATTGTATAGACACGCCAGCCTGTTGTATCGCGTTCTGTAACGACTCTTGCATGCGCTGGGCTGCTTTACCCGTTGGCGCAGCTAAGGCTAGATTCGCGCTTGCCGAATTCCCTGTTTTTTCTTTCTTTGTCCCTACTTCTTGAGGTTGTGTCTGCTGTAAAGCAATGACCAACTGGGCAACGGTAAACGTTTTCCCGGTACCTGGACCGCCAGTTATAATACTAAAAGCGGATTGGTTTGCCATATGAATGGCATCTTGTTGCTCAGTGTTCAAAAGTGGATTGAGTGTTGTCGGTAACTTATTAACCTTTTGAGCTTTGATGCGAATAATGTGGTGAGCAAGCGCATACTCAGCCTGCCATGTACGGTGTAGCCATAAGGTTACCTTAGTATGGCTATTATTTGAACTTTGCTCTGAGTGAAAAATAATTGGCCGATTGGGGCTACTTTCACTGCTAGTGTCGTTGGTTTCGAATAGTGGCTGATTGCTTAAAATATCTTTGAGCTTACTTAGGCTATTTTCTTTAGGGCTAGAAGTTGCCGCCATCTGCTGTAAATAGCAATAAAGTTGACTGCATACGCTATACCGCTGCTCTAATATTAGCTTTTCATATTCAGGCAAAGTGGATTGGCGCATTGCGGTATCCCATAACGCCGTATGCTCCATAAGCTCAATGTCAATCACAGCCGACGATGTGCCTTCCAATGCTATGAATAACGGTTGCAACAGTGGTTGTAATAACTGCTGCTGCCAGCCAAAAAGTTCAGCGCCTTTGTCTGATAGATCAACACTGCTTTTTATACCAGTACTGTCGCGCATATAAGTGCTAGGATAATTATCCTCCAGCACTAATACGGTATGCCCCTCTTCCAAACGCTGTACCAGCACCTCAAATATCGCTTCAAATAACCAGTCATACGTCACACTATCTTCATTATACATAGCTTCAGACTCTAGTTGGGCATGATATGCCAACCGTGTCTGCTTGCGGCGCTGTAATAGATACCGGCTGATTGTGGTGGCCCAGCTGCTCCCAACATCGCTCTTAGCATTGTCTTGAACGCTGCTCTGGTGATTGCCTGCCTGCCCCTGTTGAGAGGTGGGTATATTTTTTGCCGAACTGTTTACGTCTTGAGTTATTTTTTCAGCGGTTTCTTTCTCAATGTCATTATTATTGTTCATCATTTATCCATTTATTTTTTTAGCTATATCGATTATGAAAGTTGGCTATCAACGCCATAAGCTAATTTAATTATCTATCAAACCATCACGTTTTACTTGATGTATTAGGCTAGGCGTTGGGCGTACCAAACATCTCATCCAATGCTTGTACCAATGCGAATGGAATTTGCCATTGTATGCGACCATAATTATGCGTCCCTTGGGTACTAATGCCCCGTAAGAACACATACTCTACTGCGCCTAAATATTGCGTTTCATTACCTTCATAGTCAGGCAAACGTAAACCTAGAAAACGATGTAAAGCAACTTGGTAAATAGCAGCTTGCAACCAGTAGCCTGCTTTATTCATCGCTGCACTTAAGTTTTTATCATTATAATTGCTTAGGCTATTTCCTAAGTAGTTACTTTTATAATCCACCACATAGTACTTGCCTGCATATTCATAGACCAAGTCAATTTCACCACGTAAATAGCGATAGATATGACCAGAGTATTGGGCGGTAAGCTGAATATGCTTTTCAGGTTCATCAGGCAGACATGTCGTAAAAACGTCATTAATACCTTCAGGGGTAAAGTCTTCTGATAGTCCCATATTAAATCCCAGCTCAGCAATACGCTGTTTAACGGGTATTGCTTGTAGTGGCTGGCCAGATGCTAGCAACGGTGCCTTCAGAACTTCTGCTATCCACCCTATCAATTCATCATGGTCTGTCGCTAACTGGTTATCAGCGGTCGCTAGTAATTCAGTGCTGCCACTCAAAGCTTGGTCATTCTCTAATGACTCTATTGGTGATGATAAAATCGGTGTTTTATTTTTCGCTAACCGTTGTTGATAGTCAGCACTGCTATAACTAACAGGCAGCTGATATTGACGAAGGCTTTGGTCAATAATGGTTGACCACTTACTCTGGTTAGTAAAATCTATTTTTTCAAAAATTTCATGCAAAAACGTGCCAGCATTAGCACCTTTGACAAAGCGAAAACGAATATCATCTTCGGAGATTATATCGTTAATATCGTCATCGTCTTGATAAATAGAAGAGGACCTGTTGTTTAACAATGCCATGCTATCAGTCAAATCCAGCTCGTCCTCTATACCATCATCAAAAATAGCTAGCGCCTGGCTTTGTTCGCCCAGTTGCCGTGACAAGGCGGTAAAGCTGGTCTTTGCCCATCCCTTGAAATAGTGTGATTGAATTTGTGCATAGGCATATTGATAGTCAACCCGCGTCACCGTGGGAGCGCTGGATTCAGATTGAGTATTACTTGTGCCTTTTGATTGTTCATTAGCCTTTATCAGCGCTTCAGCGTTGGTTTCGATGGTCTCATATTCCAGCCAGCCAATTTGATTCTGTAATCGCTCTGGCAACACAAATTTATGACTCTCACAACTTAGCCATTTCAAGCTTGGTTTACGCTCAGCATCGGTTTTATTATAACCATCCTTAAGCACCATATATAACTGCTCACTAGCACGGGTAAACGCAACATAGGCTAGCCGTCTCAGCTCTTCATAGTTTTCAGTAGTTTCAAACTGGGCGTAGTAGTCCGTGGGTTTATTACCTTTTACGGACTGACTATAAGGCTTGCCAGCACTGGCCGATAGACGGCGCTGCGTTTTTTTATCCTCAATATCATGATCATATAAGTATAGTTTATGCTTATTACGACCACCGGTTTTAGAACTGGCATCAGGACTAGCGCCGTCCATACCTATGACATAGACTACCGGAAACTCCAAACCTTTAGACTTATGAATAGTCATGAGTTGCACACCGGACTCAGTCGGTAGTGGCTGCTGGCGTGCCCATTCAGGTATGCGGCTACTATTCATATTTTTCTTATACCATGCCAGTAATTCATACTCTCCAATATGCATACCGTGCTGCGCTAAAATATCTAACAAATGGCGCAAATCCATCAAATAACGGGCACCGTCTTCTAAGTCAGCAAGACCCACCCATATATTTTGGTGTGCGCTCTGCTTATTTTTTGCTTGACCGTCCTGCTTAGAATTCTCTTTAGCCATGGGATTATGAGCAAACAAGTAATGCAGGGCTGATAAAACACCATTATGTTGCCAATAGCCAGCAGCGGCCTTGAGATAGGTTTGAAAGTCTTGGTAGCGCCGCTTGAGATGTAGCTGTTCAAGATTTAGACTCTGTTGCTCTGTATTGCCTGGTTCTACGTTTACTGGCGCTATATGATCCTCATCCGTACTTAGCATCAGCGCTTGCACTTGGTTGAGACTTAACTGATAAAAATGACTGGTCAATACTCGGTTAATGATATCGCGGCGATGCGGTTTTAGCATCGCTTCTAATAAGGCCGCTAAATCACCAGCAATAGGCGTGTCAAAAACATTGTTTTCTGCGGTCTCAAGAGTAGGCACACCAAGTTTACTCAGCATATCTTCAACTTGTTTTAGCTCATACTTCCGGCGACCTAATACACCGATATCACTTGGCTGCAGCGTGCGGCCCTTTATGGTTTGCTGACTGGCCAGCAAGGCGGCAATATGCAACGCTGTCAGCTCATAAGCATCGTATTTTGCTTGTTTATCATAAGGCAGATGAATAATACTGACCGGACTGTTGGGTAAAATCTTAGCTGTTTCCGCTAATACCCCTGCGGATACACTAGCTGGCTCTGCTGTCGTTGCGCCTTGTTCAATGCCTGATACTGCCTGCTGCCACGATGCCTGGTTGTCAGTATTTTTCGCAGTGATGTGCTGATAATAAATATCCTTACCCAATTGCGCTAATTGGTCCGCACTTTGTGAGTTTGACGGATCGTTACCATTAACCACTGATTCAGCTCTACCAAACCAATGATTTAATGCCGTAATCAATCGCTGATTTGAGCGCCAATTAACATCAAGGCTCATCATATGCTTATCATCAAACAGCGCTTTCATCGCATTATAGTTGGCAACATCCCCGCCGCGAAAGCCATAGATAGCTTGTTTGGGGTCCCCTACTAGCAACAAAAACCCACGATGGGTATTTTTAGCATTAGAATCGTTACTACTTTTAGCGTCCTTAAGATAAATACGCTCAATCATGCGCGCTTGTTCGCCATTGATATCTTGCGACTCATCAATCAATGCCACCGGATAATGATGACGGATATAACGGGCCAGCCGCTCGCCTTGCTTACCTGATAGCGCCTGGTTTAAGCGCACCATTTGTAAGGCGAAGGTAGTCTCTCGCCGTGCCTCTAATATCGATGGCAGCTTTTGGCGTACTTTAATGGCAATATCACGATTCAACTTCTCATTTAACGCATCAAGATAAAGTTCGATCTGCTCGGCATAATCGCGCAGGGTTTTTAGTGCTCGTATACTTTCAAGATTGATAAAGGCTAAACGCTCGGCTTCTTTACCTTTATTAAAAACCTTTCCACCCTCTTCTTTACTAATAAAAGCATTGGGGAGTTCAGTATATAAAACGTCAGCCTTATCCTCTAGATGGGTAAAGAACGCAACATCATACTGGCAAATAGCTCGTTGAATCGTGACGATAGATGCTATGTTTTTACCAATCTTACCGGCTTTGCCAAACCCTTGCGCCGTACGGTATTCAATATCAAAATAAGGTTCAATATCTTTTAAATCACACTTCTCAAAATTATCCAACGCCTGCTGATAAGCGCCAAAATCAATTGCTTCGCCCAGCTCAACCTCTGCAATAGGGGTCGAGATAAACTGCAATGCCTTTTGCGCAACAGATAAATGATCAGCAGGGGCAGTTAAGCGTTTGGTGTGCTGTAATAGGGCATAAATCTCTGGTTGCTGGTAATACATATGACTCTGGTGCGCACGCACAGCATCGTGAATGATACTTTCTATAGCCACTTGCTCATGATCGCTGATTTGCATACCTTGCTGATGACCAGTCTCGGCACTGTACTCAGACAGCCACTTCTGTGACAGACTGTCCAATGTACCCACAAACAGCTTATCCAAGGTGGTAAGCACCAAGGCACAGCGTCTAATAGCGTCAGATAATGGATAATCTGTTGTATTATCTAACAAATACACCAGTAGGTAGCTATTAACAGGATCTTTCATGAGATCGGTATTACCTGCCAGCTGCGCTTGCACATCAAGCCACTCTTGGCGGTTTTGACGCTGCTCAGGGGTTATCTTATTATTGGATAATTCAGATTTCTTAGCACCTTTATTGTCTTTAGTACCTGTACCCGTATCTTTATCCTTTTTAACACTATCAGCGGTTTTGCCTGCAGAATTTTTAACACTGTTATTTTTTAACTGCGGGTAGAGAATATCGCGGGTAATAGGGTTAACTGGTAGTTTATTAAACCATTGTAATAATTGATAAAAATCAACCAAACGTTCATTGATACGTTGACGCATCTCAGCAGCAGCGGCACGAGTAAAGGTTGTGGCAATAATCTGCTCAGGTGGGCGCTTCGCTTCAATTAATAGCCGCAATACGATACCGGTCAGTGTCCAGGTCTTGCCTGTACCCGCTGAAGCCTCAATTAAATATTTACCATTTAACGGCACACGTATCGCAGGCGGTTGCTCGGTCTTGTTAATCGCGTTGACAGGTGGAACGTTAGCCGTGCTACTGGCATTAATGCTATCGTTATTAGGCTGATCCATAAAGTTATCCATAAAAGGCACTTGTTCAAAGTCGTACAGTTTGCATATTTTTTATTGCTGTTTAGAAAAACTCTCACTTAAAAAATGGTAAGTAAAGAATCTTATAATGGCTTTAAGGCGTCATTCATTGTGCCAAATAAGGGCTTGGCCAATGCTGGTAAAGCATCCATCAACTTAGTAAAGACGTCTTGTTTATAAAGCATGTATTGCCATAACTCATGTTGTGAGCAGGTATCATAGATCACATCGCTGTTATACCCTGACCATAGCCAGCTATCAAAATCACTACGTTTGGGCTGATAATTAGACTGACTGTAGACATCGTGAGTATCGTCAGCAGCATCACTATCGTTATTTTTAGGATCATTTACTTTATCAAGATACGTCATGGCATGAACCGGCAATATCGTCATTGGGGTCTTGCCAGCAATATGAGCAAATCTGACCCACTTAAGCAACTCCGTCAAAGCAGCATCATAAGCGATGGGCGCTAGTGAAAAAGCGGTCTTACCTTTATATTTACTGTGTTCATCGCTAGGCTTATTAAAGCGCCAAATACTTTTACCGTCATCAGCAGCTACTTGCACTTCAGTGGTACCCCGCGCTACCTGCCAATAGACATGTGATAACCAAAAGCGTAATAGATACTGCGTGCGCGCGCTATTTGGCAGGATGTTTAACCAAAGCTTAGGTGATGTTGGTTCTGACTCCAACTCTGATACTGATGTTGGAACGGTCCCTTTAATTTGTAATTGACCATGAGTATTGATATCAGCGGCATGAACCGTAATCATGGTCTCAGTAGATGGTGTTAATAACATGCTGCCGCTGTTTTCATTGCCATTACTATTGACATCAATACCCAGCTCAGACAGCTGTTCGGCGAACTCTTGGCACTGCTGGGCCATTTGAAGTTGTTGATAATGCAAAGTTGATTGACGTGCGACACCTGCTGGCATGACAGGGTTATACAAGAGAGCATTTAGCAGGTCAGACTCTTGATTGCTTACGCCTTTCTCAGCAATTTCGGCATTGTCTGCAGCATCAGCTTTAGAGCTATTTTTAGAATTGGTTTCAGCATTGGTTTGTAGTTCACTGAGCAGCTGCGCATTTACCTTGTAAGCACCCAAACCTGATAAGGATAAAGGCTCTTGATGCACCGTGTCCTCTTCAGGTAATACGATATGCACTTGCTGTTCTCTTAAAAAATGCTTGGCCGGATGACGGACTTGATATTGTAAATACTGCATATCGACTTGAGTGATATCCAAGCGAGCGTCGGCCTCATGATCTGACTCAATACGCTGAGCAATATGGGCATAGTCCTCTTTGCTCGGCAGCTCGACCTTAATAGGGGGCGAGATATTAGCGCCATCTTGGGCTTGCAAGCGTTCAAACACATCGTGCCAAACTCTCGCTGGGGCGTTGGTCTCTTTCTGACTTAGCTTTTCTTTTTGCATGGCACAGCCTAGTAAACGTATCATTTCTTGTCCACTATCTTGCTTACTGTCTTGTTCGCTATTTTTCTCGGACTTTGAATTTTTTAAACTCGTAGCCACTGGTGTACTCGATACTTCCGACACCTCAGGCTGGATAAATACTTCGGTCGCAAATGGCAATGCCGGATGGCGCGTGACTAACCATTGTTCGATAAGTTTGGGCAGATAACGCTGCACTTGGGCGGTCAATACATCACTACTGTCAAGATTGTTAGAATGTTCATTATTGTCTAAATTGTCTAATTTTTTTTGCTCGTCTATTAACGGATTCCATTGCCACGTCACTTCACCTTGTAAAAAATGCAATAGCTCACTCACGGGATTGGCAGGCAGGTGCTCATGGGTATCGGTTAGTCGTTGCCCATTATAAAAAATCCAGCAGGCATTACGCGCACATAATAAAGCATCTAAAAACGCCCCATTATCATCATCTTCACTAAACCTATCACCACGTTGTGCTAACCCGGCTTTCATTAAGTCATAACGATTATCACGGTCACGATTGGGAAACTCAGATAAGTCCATATTGAGCATAACCACTAAGCCAAACGGTACGTTACGCAGTGCACCAAAACGCCCAAAAGTAATCACTCCAGTGGGCTCGGCACTAACTTGTTGACTCTCAAGTTCATCCTCAATGCTGTCAAGCATAAAGCTCAGCTTGAGCGGTAAGGTACTGACTTGCGGCAGCTTGGACTCAACTTGGTTGGCCTCGCTCTGCACTGCAGTCAATGAATCAAATGCATCATTCGGCGTAGAATTAGCCTGAACATCACTGTCAGCATGATAACGCTGATAATGACGATTGGCGCGTAGACTGCTCTTAAAGCCATTCATCGCATTAAAAATAGCACGCATAGGCCGTGTCTGATCAAGCGCACCAAAATAAGGATGGATAATATGATTCTCAATATTATTTAGCCAATCCTCAGCCTTATGACGGGCTTGGTACTCATTTCGACACCCATCAAGCCCATTATGAACACGGCATAGCGCCTCAATAATCGGCGCATCGCCCAAGCTAATCGCTGAGATGGGTACTGTTTTTTCGGCCAAGGTATTATCCTGCCAATGCTCAGGATACAAACAATCACTAATACCCGCTTCCGGCATTACCAAACCTAACGCCATTTGATCTAAAGCATAAGCAAAGCTAAAACGATAATCATAATCTTGTGCGTCAAGCGTCTGCTGTAGATGTACCTCATCAAATCCACGCACAAAACCTGCTTGCTCTAACAAGTCGCAAGCCCGACGCATCTGTTCGTGGGTCAGCCCAAGACTCTCGTACAGTGGCGGTAGCATCAACCAATCCAACACTTCAGCAACCTCAAATCGTGCCGTGTCACTACCTAGCAAGCCATAAAAGCCACGTATCGCTTCCCATAATTGTCGAATAGACTTATCAACCACCCCTGTCACTTTCGCCGGTAACGTCAGACCATCCTGCCCTTCTCCATTAACAAATACCGAATTAATCAGTTCATGGTGACGATCAACGTCAGGTAATAGCACTACGATATCAGACAGATGACGTGGTTTACCGTTATCACTAGGTTCGTTGAGCCAACGCCCAATCATACCGCGCAGTACTTCAAGCTGGCGCTGCAAATTATGGCATGAATGAATGCTTAGGCTATTATCATATTGCGATAATTTCCATTCACGGGATTGTTGATTGTGCTTACCTTCTAAAGTAGCATCGTCGTACCAGTCATCATTATTGTCTTCATTATCGCTTAAGCTATTTTTATCCTCTAACTCTTTTGCTGATTCCTTTGAATTAGGTGACATTTGCGCGCCTAACGCTGCACTCAATCGTCCAGCAGTCGTTTGCTGGGTTGCGCTCTCATCCAGCATCAACACATCCTGCTGTAAATGTGCCAGCAAACTAAGTGGTTGAGCACTGTTTCCTGAGTCAACGGACTGCTTATCTTCATCGAACTTATCTTGCCAAACCAGCTCAAAGTCTTTTTGGCTTTCGTTACCAGAAAGACCCGCCAGCATCGCGAAAGTCTCACGCGATTGCTTGCCCAGACGTGACAGCAAGGTATGTCCATGATCTCGTAAAAACACGCTTTCGGGATTAATCACCTGTTGGCGCTGCAGCCACTGCTTATCGACAATATCTGCCCAAAACAACTGCGAAGGATTGTAATGGAGCAAGGTAATATTAATGTGCGTTGATAGGCGCTGCAAAAACTTCAGCTCATTTGGTGGCAACTGCTGAATGGTAAAAATATGCAGCTGGCTGGGTAATATGGCTTCAATATCTATCGCTGCGTTGTTAACTTTACCCGACATAATCTGCCAAAACCGAGTCTCAATAGACGCGCGATGCTCATAAACAGCAGCAAATAAGAGGCGCCATAGGTAGCGTTGTGCAGCCTCAAGCTCAGTATAATGAGCGACCAGCCAATCGGGGGTGTCAGTAGCATATTTATCAAATTTCTTAGAGAATTGGTCCTTTGCGGCCACCAATACCTCTACCTCTACTGCTTTATCTGCCGACCACAAATCTAACCAATCTTCACGGTGGTTCAGGTAACGGCTAAATACTCGTGAGAAATCAGTGGCCAACGACCACAATCGTATATCTTGCTGACTACGATCCGCTTCTGCATCCAATAACGCTGACAGCAGTGGATATAAGGGATGGCTGTCATTCGCCATAATATCATTTTGGTAATAGGTAAAATAGCCGAATAGCCGCCATTGCATGACTGAACCCGTTAGCACGGCTACCTCAGGTACGGTGATACTCTCTTGTTCACGCTGTACGCTTTCAAGCCACGAATTATACTCAGCCAAAACTTTTTGCATCAGTGTCCACTGATACTGCCCCCAAAACTTAGTGGTGACTAAGGTACTAATACCGGCTTGGCTAGCAATAGACTTATCCAACCAATCACCCAATACCATTGAAGGTACAATGACAATAAACTCTGCAAAAATAGGCTGATTTTTAGATTTATAAGCAATCAGTAACTGCTCAACCAAGCGTTCGGTACGGTGCGACTGAATAATCGTAAACATAGACAATAATCTGATTAAAATAGCGAGGTGGAAGAAAGAATGACAAGTACTAGTGGTGATAGGCGTAATGACAAGCGTCATTATTAAAGAGTTTTGTTAGGAAAACTAATAAAAATGATGATACGCGCAGCATACAAACGAAGCCGTAGACAACAATTATCAATCTATATTTAGCGGTCGTTCCTGCACACTATTTCTGCTAAAATGACGACCGTAAACACTATAACAATAGCGACAACTAAGCATAAATACCGATAAAACAGCAAGGTCCTCACTGATTAGTGTGGCACCGATTGTTGTGGTTTACCAGTATATAAGCTGGGAGTATAATGACTATACGACAATTAGTGTCGCATAGTCATTCAGGATTAATCATTACTATAATAATGACGCATCTATATATCCCTTCAACGCTTTTAACAATGAGATAATTTAATACTATGCCCTTGCGTCCCATCGATGCCATTTTTTTTCACCCTGAGCGACGTCTCTATGTCGTATATTATCGTGGGGAGTTGTGGCAATTACCACGTATGAAAATTGATGATACCTCATGGCAACGCCGGCGGCCTTATGATGGGGCGATGAATGCGCTTTATCTCAGTAGCCATCAAGCGATCAATGATCCTGTATTAGCACAAAAATTACGAACATTGAATCTACCTCATGCGTTACGTGGTTGCACCCTACTACGCTTTGAGGCATGGTGGGAAACACATGGTTTTGAATGGCTTAAAGATCAGCTGACTACGGGTCAGTCACCATTAGCCACGCATGCAAAAACCGCTGACAATCAGTCTACGTCTAGTCCAAGTCACAAACCTGACCAACCTAATAGCGCTACTGATACTGCCAATCATGCCAGTAGCGACCAAACAACCGCTCAAGCCGCAGCAACGGATATCTTTGCCGATATGTTGGCAGACTTAGCGGATGAAGTAATGCATCATCATCTTTAAGCCAGATAGAATGCGATAATTATTCAAATCTTCGATTAAACTGATTAAAATATGAGCCTTTAACTATGAAAGACTACAAGCTGCTATTAGTTGGGCTGCTCTTACTGCTGCTAATTATTATTATTGGTATCTTCGCCTGGCTATGGAGCAGCAATCGAAAAAATATTGACCCTCTGCCTATCGTAGCAAATGAGGTCGCAAATGGTCAGTCGTCTATCAACACATCAGAAGAACCAAATGCGATTGCCAGTAACATTTTATACTTGCAAGCTGAAGACAAGCTCCTTTAGATGATGTCATCATAAGCTTTGAGTTGCGCCATCCAAATGTGCAGGTCTTAGCCCGCTACGTACCCACAAAGATGCTACTTACCTTACCGGATACCGGTGTCTCTGGTAATAAAACTTCACAATTTATCGTCAATATTGACCTCATTATTGCTGATGATAGTTTCACTAAAACTAGGCTATCATCCCTACAGTCTTTAATTAATAACGCTCAAGCTAAATTCAATCAAAGTAAAGTCAATGCCAATGGTATGGTGCAGGATGACACCGCTAATAACGAAGCTCGCAACCTAGCTTCATTTGGCTATGCGATAAAAGGATCGCAAGCAGTTGATGGTGTTATCTTGACCGATAACCCTATTGCTATTAGCTTTCGTAATTTTTTGCTTTCGAGTGTTGGGCAAGACATACTGAAAAAGTATGACTATGACAATATTGATGGCTATAAAAATAGCATGGACGACTTATTTAACCCTACTTCACGTGCAAAATCAACGACAGCCGAAAGTTCAGTAGACGTTGCTGATGCCCTCAGCAATGGTAAATAACTTCTGCTGCCTTTATTGATTGCTTTTTTAAGCATTTTTTTTTACAATGGCACTCTTTAACGCGCCTATAGCTCAACAGGATAGAGCAGTTGCCTCCTAAGCGATCGATCCGAGTTCGAGTCTTGGTGGGCGCACCAATCATTGTATTTAGCAGTAACCTCGCATTACCTAAACCCTCTCAACCCCTTCTATACAATCATTTTATGTCTTCTGATATTACTTGTCATTACCTATTATCACCTTTACAATGTTGTACATACTGATGTACATACATGAAATTATCATTATTTTGTTGTACACAAATCGCGTTATTGTTGTACATGGTAATTATTAATCGTGGCTAATCGAGGTGTGGCAATGGCTGAGCGCAAAAACTACCTATTAAATGTTAATGGCATAAAAGCTATTGCTAAGCTTGCACCACCAGCTAAACGTAAAAGATATAGCGATGGTGATAGCCTTCATCTAGTCCATGACCCAAAGGGTTCGCTGTACTGGGTAATGACTTACCGTTATCAGTCAGATAAAGATATTAAGGCCAAACAAAAAACCTTTCACATTGGAACATACAGGTCATCAAAGCAAGATGTTGACACCGTGTTCAAACCTGATGTTAGTCTTAAACAAGCTCGTTCTTTGCGTGATAAAGCTAAGGCATTACTTGCTGATGGTATTGACCCCACCATTGATAAAAACCAGCACAAGAATAACGTTGAGCAAAAAGACTTATTCAATGTGATAGCGCAAAGCTATATCAATGATAAATCAGACACCACACCCAAAAACGTCCAGAAGCTACAAACCTACCTTGATAAGCACGTAGCGCCACATATCGGTGACTACCCTATTCAAGCTATCACAGCTCAAGATGTGATTAAGACAGGTTTAGCCGTACAGACCTACTTTGAGCAGCAAGGTAAATTGACAACGGACACCGCCCACAAGAGCGTGGCATTTATAACGTCAGTGTTTGAGTATGCTATTAATACACTAGGCTATGACATTATCAATGTCGCTTATGGGCGCAATAAAGCGTTAAGGACACATAAAGCTGAACGTATGAAAGCTATTGAACAACATCAATTTTCAGAGCTTTTACGCAATATTGACAACTATGGTAAAGATAACCCGAACGGGCATGCGCAAACGGTGGCGGGTATGCAGCTGATGACGCTGTGTTTTGTTAGAACTAAGGAACTAAGGTTCTTTGAATGGTCTGAGATTGATTATCATAAAAATGTGTGGCGCATACCAGCGCATAAGATGAAAATGCGTCAAGACCATATCATTCCACTGTCACCACAAGCTATGGCTATCATTGAGCGTATGCGTCCACTAACGGAGCAGACGGGTTACGTGTTCTATAACTTTGAACGCAGTCAGCCCTATAGTGAGGTGTGGTTCAATCAAGCACTTAAGCGCATGGGTTATACAGGCGACCCCTACCCTAAAATGACTGGTCACGGCTTTAGGCAGCTGGCTAGTACAGGGCTGTATGAGCTGCAATTCAATGATAATCTGATTGAGATACAACTTGCACACCTTGAGCAATCAAGCGTCAAAAAGCGTTATGACTTATCTGCTCATCTAGCAGAACGCCAAATGATGATGAATAAATGGGCGAACCATCTTGATGATTTACGCGCTGGCAAGGCGGTTAGCTTTGACTTATTGACCCCTGATGAACTCGCTAAAGAAATGGATAGCCGTAATGAGCAAGCGAATGATATAGCACTGCATGATAAAGATATCCTAATAAAAAGCTTGCAAGCGCAAGGCATATCAGCCGAACTATTAGCACAGCTTGCCGCACAAATGCAGTAACTTTATATTATCAGTATTGGAACGAAAGACCAGATTTGACAGCGCTAATTGCTGCCATACTAATTGCAAGGCTAGGACTAATTACCCGAACGACAGCAACCGCACCCTTATGCTGTCAGCGCCTTGCTCCTTTTTTTGCTTTAAGGGTGTAGAGGGTGCGAATGATGAGCTATAAGAATAAAAAAATTACTATGGAAGATTTTAATAAAGACATATATATAGTTATGGCAAATAGCTTACGCTTTCCACTAAATGAAATTGTAGCATGGGCTATATTCGGTGATAGTACATTTGTAAATGACAATGCTATGTTGTATTCAAACTATGCTGACATAACTCTCGATAATGCTTTAATTGACGAATCACATTTAGAATTAATGAATACTATTGAAGAAGATATAAAACAATTTATAGATGAAAATACTGATAGTGTTGATTTTTCAACAATGGCTAGTACTGAAAGCGGCATGAACAATATATTAAATATTTTTTTACCAGCTAAGTATGAAGCCCTTACTCTGTTACTTTCTCAAAAAGACAGTGTTTTTAAGGGATTTCCTATTTGGTGGGCAGCTATAGTAATAGCGCACAGAGAAATTTCAATATTCGCCTTCAAAAATGGTAGCTATTACTTAGCAATGCAATTCAGTGAGTTTTGTAAAGAGTGTCAGGCACGAATGATGTTTAAGAATGTAGCTTTTATTAAGGCTTACCAAAAGAAGTTAACTAAAGTACATAAGAAAAATGGTTCAAAAGGAGGTTCACAAAAAGGCGTTAACTATAGCGAACCAAAGCAAAAGGCATTGGATTATCACGATAAATATCTGAGCGATAGGAATGAGAAAGGTAAACCAATTCACTCAAATGATAAGTCAGCTAGAGAAATACTATCTTATTTTGAAAGAAAATCTGTACATCTTGGTTATACAGAACGCTCATTATCCAACATCATAAGTAAGCATCGTAATAAGCAAATCAAAGTCTAAAACATCATTTTACTAACTATAATGTCATTATAGTACCTCAAATGAGGTAACGGATAACTCCACCCCGTAACATTCACTTCATAGCAGGGCATTACCGCCCATTCCTTTAACCGCTATGAGGTGAAATAACATGAAGTTAAATAATCAGTACCTAAGAATGGCAAACCTTGCCAATCACCCCGCTCGCACCGCTAAGACCTACACCACCGCATCAGATCAACAGCGCACCGTCACCGCCAAAGCTGCTACTCGTGGCATTACTGGCTTTTCTGCAAAGCATATCTATCATCTAATCAATCAAAACCAATTCCCAGCACCCGTTAAAATTGGACGTGCCAGCTTATGGCGCTTGTCTGAAATTAATGAGTGGTTAGATAGTCACACCGCACAAGCTGACGTCCAGTCCAACGACATGGCGAGGGCGTAACTATGAGCCAACCTAATAATATTCTACAACCTCGCCTAGTGGCAGCCGATAGTCATACTTTGTCAGTAGTGGACGACTATATTCAGAGATTCTCAGATGACTTTGAAAATCTATCAATGGCACTTAATACAGTTATTGCAGACGACCCAGCAAGCAATGGCGTGTTAGTCGCGGTAAGAACTGCCTTACTCGCTAATAGTGAAAAAGCTGTTGGCTTGAGCGAAGGCATTATGGAGCAGCTTATTTTATTGCCTGAATTGGAGGTGAACCCTTATGAGTAGAAAAGACCCCAATAGCAATTCAAATAAGTCTAAACCCTACGCTGGCAAGTTGATCGCTAAACGTATATCAGTGTATTCACCAATCCTTTCAATACTATTGGTGGCTATGGCATCTTGCATGCAAGCACGAGCGCCGACTAATCCTATAGTGAGTGATAACAGCCCTGCTACTCAATATTCAGGAGCTAGCCATTATGGATAATTCAATCCGCACGACCCAAAAAGATAATAGGTCTACTCTTAACACTGCCACTAATAAGCCCGTCTTTAAAAAAGGCGATAGCGTCCTATACCCGTCTGTGGGTAATGACACTTATAAACTAATCTATGACAGCGATAACGGCTGTCTAGGGTTCGTCTTTGATGGCGGTATTTATCATTATGGCAGTGATGGAAAGGCAGACGTTGGCTATCACAACCTTGTCCCTAGTTTATTCCACGACACGCCAGCCAATCGCCAAGCCATAAGTATCTTGTACAGTAGCGCGCACTCTACCCAGTCATGCCAGCGTAAGATTATCGACTTGACCATTCCACATGACGACGAGGTGATTTTAATGCCGTCGATAATGCTATCAGATATCGCTTGTGATATTGATGGCGCAAACCGTAATTTAGACAGTGTTGGACATTTACTCTACCTAATCTATCAACGTCAAATTACAGCGCAGCAGATTATTGCTATGGCTCGTTTGGCGCACGACTCAGTTGATACATGGAAAGCGATACTTTGCAGTCAACTTGACGACCTTAACAAACCCCTAGCCCAAACCAACTTTGGCAAAATGGAGGTGGCATTGTGAAAAGCTATCCACCACCACGGTGTAACCGCAAACAAGCCAGCCGAAAAAGCTACTATAAAAAGTATAGAGCGACGCGCCAGCCGAAAAAATCGCAAGCAAGGGGGAATAGATGAACACAACACCAGTAACAGACACCCATGAAAAAGCCCGTGCTGAGAACACGGGCGGCTTCATTGAATACATTGCTGACTTTGATAACACTACACTAGGACAACGTGCACAAGATGGTGACTTAAGCCAGTTAGATAGCTTGCATGATGACTTAGGATTGCCAACAAACCATATTGATAATACGCGCTACCTAGATAATGATCTTAGCATGAGGGGCGGCAATAGCAAAGGTGATAAATTACCTAATACAGTGGGCAGTTATGGGCTTGTGATGCTCAACAATAAGGGCGAACTAGTCAATGTAGCAGCACACATGCCTAATAGTGATAAACCGCCTAACATATCGGACACCACGCAAGCCAGCGCCTACGCTATTGGCTCAATGAGCCTTAACGATGACTGGTGGCTAGTAACTGGTTTGAGTGATGCAGTCACGCTTTACGCAGCCCTAGCCATGATGAACGGTAACGAAAACGTAACCGTCTTCGCGTGTCTTAATCAAAGTCTATACGATAAAACGCTAAGACATTTTGCCGAAGTTAAAACTATAAATATTATTGACACCGCCCAGCACAAAGATAGAATCATAAGTCGCTTGGCAGGCGTGAACGCTATTGCTCATATTGCACCTATAGATTCAATTATCAATAGACTGAATGAGAGTGACTTGATAGGCGATTTAATAGCAGATGCTGAAACTATAGACTTGGCAGCATTGACATGGGGAAAGCTTGGCTGTATCGCTAACACCGACAGCAAACCGACACGCTACCCCGTAGAGGCATGGGGCACTAAAGGTTGCATGTTAAGAGATGCGGTAGAAGCAACGGCTTACTATGCGCAAACACCCGTAGCTATGGCCGGACAATGTTTTCTTGGTGTAATGTCAACGATAGGGCAGCGTTACGTCAACGCGCCATTTGTCATAGGTAATAAGTACATGCCTAGCAGTTTGTTTGTGCTTACCCAAGCTGAAAGCGGCGGCGGCAAAAGTAGGACTATGGGCTTTACTCACCACGCATTGAGAGAGTTTCAAACCAAAAAGCGCAAAGAGCACAAAACCTTAATTGGGGAATGGAAAAGCGAAAAGGTAAGTGTTAATAAAAAAGACTTAGAAAGGTGGTTATTAGAAAACCCGCCGCCAAAACGTATACTAATTTACGCCTCAAGTGGCACTATACAAGGATTTTTGGATAACATGCTGCTAGGTAATACCCGTGACATTGCATGGTCAACAGCCGAAGCTGCAATGTTTTTAAATGGTCACAGCATGACCAGTGAGACTGCCAAAAATAATATGTCAACGCTGACAGACATATGGAGTGAGGGTAGTTTTGACAGGGTACTGTCACCTAGGGGTGCAGACAACATAGAGGAAATAGGAGCCGATGGCGTGCGCTTTACCTTGGACTTACAGGGGCAGCCACCCATTATCGAACCAGCATTGAACAATGAGGTTATGAACGAGCAAGGGCTGCTGCCAAGATTTTTGTTTGCATTTCCCGCAAGTATGAACGGGCAAATAGTTTATAACACGCCTGAATATATGGACGCTCAACCCGATAGAGATGCACGCCTAGTAATTTACTGGCGGCGCTGTAATGAATTATTAGACCCAAGCCAGTCAAAAGCACCTATAGACGATGAGGGCAATCCTAAGCGGCTTAACATGCCTTTTGCTGACAGACAGGCCAAACAAGCATTAGCAGACTATCAAACCTTAGTAGAAAGCAAAACGGCTAACGGCGGTGAGTATGAACACTACGGCCCATACGCTAGACGGCAAGCAGAAAATACCAGTAGAATAGCGACGTTAATAGCACTTTTTGAGGATAGGAAATCATTACAAGCTGATGACTTTAAGCGCGCCGCCATGCTTGCTAAGTATTCAATTACTGAACGTATAAGATACACTGACAGCCCCCAAACTGGTGACAATGACAGTCAAAAACTCATTAGATGGTTAGTGAGTTATTGCAAAAAACAATCAGTTAATCAGATTGCCTACTCAACAGCCCAGAGCAAGGTAAACCCCAAGCCGCTAAGAAATAAAGCAGTTTTTGAGTTATGCACCAGTGTTTTAGCAAGTGAGCATTACATCAAAATTATTCCAGAGGGCAACAAACGTACTATTCAGATTAGGCCTGACCTACTGGCTTGATACAGTGGGAAAAAGGGGGAAATGGGAAAGTAAGCAGTAAAAGTGTAGTGGTCAACTAATTTAGGACACCTGATAAGAGGTTTTTGTTAAAGTATCGTTTCTCTTTTTCTGCTGGTGGTAAATAATCATTGAAGCTGTGCGGTCTCACGGTTTGATAGTAGCCCCAAATATAATCAATAATGGCGGTCGATGCTTCAGCGATATCCTTGTAGCCGCCCTTTAGCATCCATTCAGTTTTAAAACTCCTGAAGAAGCGCTCAGTGGGTGCATTGTCCCAACAATTTCCACGACGGCTCATACTCTGCTTCATACCATCACAATCAGCTACTGATTCAGCAAATGTATGACTGGTGTAATGTGATCCTTGATCAGAATGGAATAGCACACCGCTTGGCATTAAGCGCGTGTGATACGCCATTTGTAGAGCACTAGCGGTCAGCACACTATCAGGGGAATCTGATACAGCAAAGCCCACCACACGACGGGCATATAGGTCTAAAACCACCGCTAGGTAACACCAGCCGCCTTTGACACGAATATAAGTGACATCCCCCGTCCAGACTTGATTAGGCGCAGTTGGGCTAAAGTTGCGATCTAAAAGGTTGTCATGCGTTCTATGTTCTTGATCAGCGTGCTTATACTTGTGTGTCTTTTGCTGACAGCTTTTAAGTCCCATTTGCTTCATAAGTTTACCTGCCAGATAGCGGGTCAGCTTGATGTTATGCTCATTCATTAGTATGGCAACGATGCTGCGAGCGCCAGCCGATTGATTGGAGTCATTGAATATTTGACGAATCAAAGCTTTGAGTGTCACCCTCTCAAGGCTAATTGGCTTTGGCTTCAAGCCATAGTAGTAACTGCTTCTGACCGCGCCAAATAGGTCACATAACTTACGCTTACTCAATCGTTTGTCCTGCTCTGCAAGCTTGCTTATCAGTAGTAGCCTTTTAGACTGTCCGATGCCAACAGAGCTGAAGCCTTTTTTAGGATGTCGCGCTCCATTCTTAGACGCTTATTCTCTTTGCGTAAGTGTTGCAACTCTCGCTGCTCATCAGTTAACGCCAGTCCTTGAGTTGGTGCAACGCCTTGTTGCTCTAATCGATACTTGCGTACCCAGTTGTCTAGGGTAGATGTGCCAATCCCTAAAGACTCTGCTACTTCAGCTATTTTTCGCTTGTGATCAATCACTAAGCTGATGGCCTCTAACTTAAATTCTCGGGTATATTCTCTACGTTTGTTAGTCATACTAGTTTCCTTCTTTGAGTTAGTATAACCTCTTAAACACTGTCCAATTTAATTATGCCACTACAATGAGTTATGTGATGCATTAAAAGTCGATATAACTGAGTTAGTCTAAAGTGCCAACAACACCTGTGTTCTGTGGCGGTCGTTATGGTTGTGGTCGCCATGACCTGAACATGTCCGCGCGCAGAATCTTCGGTGGCTTCGGGCACCTCATCGTCTGAGAGCAATTAAATGGTTTTTACAAATCTGGCCTTGAGGCAGGATTGACCAAACGTCAGGTCGCAGAATTCAGCCAACTACTGAAGAGCAAAGTCGACTTCCGGGGGGAGCTGAGAACAGGCGATACATTTGCGCTTATTACCAGCCGCGAAATGACCGATAGCCAGATTACGGGCCAAACTAGAATTGAGGCATTGATGTTGCAGCGGGGCGCGCATGACTACCATGCAACGCTACGGGGTTAGTTCCGCCTTCAACCTCAGTCGGCTTAATCCGGTTACCGATCGAGTATCGCCGCATAACGGCGTGGATCTGGCAACGCCCACAGGCACACCGATTCTAAATACCGGACTGGGCCGGATGACACGTGTCAGCAACCACCCTTAAGCTGGGCGGTATGTCGCTATCGATCACAGCGGCTCGTTTTCGACGCGCTACCTTCATTTGAGCAAAGTGCTGGTTCATCGTGGGGGAAAAGTTGAGCGCGGCCAGAAAATAGTCTTGTCCGGGAATACCGAGCGTTCTACAGAGCCACACCTGCAAGCGTGTCGCAAAACGTAAATGTACAGAACCTCACAGTCCAAATAGGTTATTTATAAGATAAAGTCTATTGATCAGTTGACCCCAAGGGCATTTACAAACGTAAATTTACAGATTCAGGCGGCTGTGGGCATGATGCCAGCAAATCCCTGTTCTGTGGCCACCGCCAAGTATTGACCATCAGGTGACCAGGCGATGGCTGTCACGGCACCGTTCCCTGCCGGTTTAATGATGGCAGCCTGTTCGTCCGCATCGCCATCCGCCAGTTGCGTGACCAGAACAAGACCATTGTCGTAGCCTGCGGCTATCATTGGATAGACAGGCGCACTGGCAACCGCAGTCACAAGGCCGGATTCAGCGTAGCCAAGCGAAATGGGCTCCTTCCCCATTGGTCCTTTACTCCCATTGAACGGCCAGCATGGAATGACGCCCGCACCGCTAGTTGCCAGATACTGCCCGCCCGCAACCCATGCCCAGGATCGGACCTTTGTCGCATAACCGCTCATATACATGTCCTGCTTGTCTTTCAACCGCCACCCCCGGATGCAGTCTTCCTGCATGGCCGACATGATAAATCGTGAATCCGGGCTCCAGGTGACGTCTAGATGAGACCCGGCCCATTTCAGACGCAGCGCGTCGGCATCCGCATCATCGGCGGCGCGTATGCTGACGCCCCCATAATGGGCGACCGCGATGCGCTTGCCGTCCGGCGAGAAGCAGAAACCGCCCACGGTGCTCGGGTAGCTGAAGGTGATGGTAGATTTGCCTACACGGGTGACATGCAACCGCTTGCCTTCGGAACACGCAATCACTCCGCTCGGGTGACTGCCAACGTTGTCCAGCCAGCGCCCGGCAAAATGAGCAATTTCGGTAACGTCGCCGGCCACAGAAATTGACAGGAAGCGGCCATCGTCACCACCGCTGATAAAACCACCCCCGGGAGCCGGAGCCAAGCTCAGGCAGGCACCCGTGTGGGCCTGCACGGTGACTGGCTCGGCATGCACATGCTGAACAATCGTCACAGAGCCGTCACCCAACGCAAACGCCAGGGCGCCAGAGCAATCAAAATGGCAGGCAATAACGTAGTCCGATAGTTGCCACACCCGGCCAAGGCGTTCGATTAAAGACTGAGGCTTAGTCATGAACCGTGCCTGCCTCACAGGCGTGAAAGCCTGCCTTCAGTGCCGCTTCATCAAGATTACGCCCGATGAAAACAAGGCGACTTTCCCGATTTTCATCAGCGCGCCAGGGCTGCGTAGCAGTGCCATCAGTGAGCATATGCACACTTTGAAACACAAAACGCTGCTCCATTCCTTCCAAGTCGAGAATGCCCTTGCATCGCAGAATATCAATACCCTGTATGCGCAACACTTCCGATATCCAACTTTCAAACCGGTTCTGTTCCAGAGGCACCTTTGTTGTGAGTGATACACTTTTTATCGCGTCGTCGTGCTCGTGGGCATGATCTTCGGTGAGAAACCCGGGTTCGATCTCAATGATCCGCTCAAGATCAAAACTGCCTAAATCAAGAATCTGATCCAACGGTACGTCGCAGTGATTTGTGGTCAGAATACGTGCATAAGGATTCATAGCCAGAATACGTTGCTTCAGCGCTTCGCATTCCTGTTCCGATACCAGATCAACCTTGTTTAGCAGTATCACGTCGGCGAAGGCCACTTGTTCAGCCGCTTCCGTGCTGTCGGCCAGCCGGGCGGGTAGATTCTTGGCATCAACCACAGTAATCACGGCATCCAGGGCTGTTTTTGATCGAACCTCATCATCGACAAAAAACGTCTGCGCGACCGGCGCTGGATCGGCAATGCCTGTGGTTTCGAGAATAATGGCATCAAAGCCTTTCAGTCGTTTCATCAGGCCCGAGATGATACGGATCAAATCGCCGCGAACCGTACAACAGATACAACCGTTGTTCATTTCGAAAACTTCTTCATCGGCACCGACAACCAGATCGTTGTCAATACCCACCTCGCCGAACTCGTTAACAATCACGGCGTAGCGTTTGCCATGTTGTTCCGAGAGAATGCGGTTAAGAAGTGTGGTTTTACCGGCACCGAGATAGCCGGTGAGGACAGTAACGGGAACTTTATTCATAAGGCTCTCCTGATTGATGATGAAATGGTACGTTATAACACTGTATTGATTGTCCGAGCCATCGCTCTCAGGATTCAATGCAATTCCGAGAAGCGAGCGCTGCAAGATGATCGGGTTCGAGGCGTCGCCATAGGCCTGTTAAATTTCGAACATTTTACTCGTATCAATGAAACTGAGGGTCGGAGGTGTTTGCTTGTCACTTGAAGCAAGCTAGAAGATCTGCTTCAAGATTTTCGAACCCCGTCTCATCATCATCGATACCTTCAATGCAACTTTCTTGGGATTTGTCTAGCTCCACCTCGGTTAGCATCTGGTCGCTGAGGTTATAGCCGAAGACGCCATCGGAAGTAATGAAAATGGCTTTGACCCGTTGAATAGCGAGGCCCGATAACAACTCATGCAACCGGACGCGATCAAACAGAATGCTGGCATGAAAGCGCCAGCCAATGGACGTAAAGCCGTCAGCCCGATTTTTGATTTTAATGTAGTCACCCTCCGGCAATGGTCCCCGATCCAAACTCGCTGGGGATTCAGGCAACCCAACTGCGGTTTTCGAAAACGCAGGCATGGTGAAGCGCCTCAACGGATTGGTGTTGGGCGCTGCAAAAGTCGAAGCGGCCGAAAGAGCCGTAAGAGGAATCTTTCCGAAACTCACTCGGTATAACGGTTTCTCGTGACCAGCTTTCTTTGCAAGGTAATCATCCAGGGCAACAAAGTCTTCGCCCAGGCACTGATCGGATTTATTTGCTACAAGTACATCGGCTACTGCAATCTGCTGGCTAAAGGTGGCGTTCTGGGTATAACGCGGATCACGTATGCGCCTGGGGTCAATCAAGGTGAGCGTCGCCCTCAAATCAATGACGGTGGCATAGTGAGGCTGGCTTAGCGACTCAATGACTTCCTGAGGATGTCCCAGTCCCGTTGGCTCAATCAGCAATCGATCTGGTTTCGCGTCCATTAATAATCTGTTCAACGCTATTTGCATGGGCAAACCTGAAACGCAACACATGCAGCCGCCAGCCACCTCGCGAATAAAAACACCGCTTTGCGATCCGTGACTGCCAGCGATCAAACCGCCATCGATGCCTATTTCGCCGAACTCATTGACTAATATCGCCCAGCGCTCATCGGTGGGCTTGCTGGCCAACAGGTGCAAAATGGCAGTGGTTTTGCCCACTCCGAGGAATCCGGTGATGATATTTGTTGGCACTGCTTTGGTGATTTGCATACTGACACTCTCTGTGTTTGGCACTTTCATTCAGTTTCTCTGCGCACGAAATGGCAAACGTCAAGTTAAAACCGCTGTTAGAAGAATGCTGGCGACCCCCTGTTGAGTTGCTACCGCGGGATGCTACCCGCCAAGCGGCCGACAGCGCTATAGGATTGTCGGGTTCGAGGCGTCGCCATAGACCTCTGAAGGATCGAACACTTTCTCTGTCTCGGTAAAACTGAGAGTCGGGGGTGTTTGTCCGTCACCTGGGTCGATTTTTCGGTAGAAACACGACCGGTAGCCAACGTGGCAACTAGCCTGCTTTCCTCTTAGTCGAACCCGAAGCCATACCGCATCCTGATCGTCGTCTATTCTTATTTCTACGATGTCCTGGACATAACCACTGACGCCGCCCTTGTGCCAGAGCGTTTGCCGTGACCTGCTCCAGTAATGTGCCTCACCTGATTCAATCGTGCGAATGAAAGCCTCTTCATTCATCACGCCCACCATGAGCACTTCACCCGTATCGGCATGGGTGGTGACACACGTGATGTGCCCCAAGCTGTCAAACTTCGGCGCCAAGTCCTTACCCTCCTCTACCTGCTCAATACTAACTCTCTTGTAGAACATAGATTGGTCTTCATGTTGTTTACGATAAGCCATCTCTTTGGACTCCGTTTTCAGCCTATGGACACGGTTTGGTTTAACAGCTTCTTTATTTTGCGAACACGATAGGGCGGCCTGCGGGTTTGCCAATCAACTGACCAAATCGCATAACAGGCTGGCCGGAAATAATGGTCATTACCGGCCAGCCCTGGAATTCCATGCCTGCGTAAGGTGTCCACCCTGAAACACTGGCCATATCAATGTCTTTGACCGTTCGGCGCGCCTTCATATCAACCAGCGTCAAATCCGCGTCGCTTCCGACGGCAATACGACCCTTGCCCGTCATGCCAAATATTCGCGCCGGCCCACTGCACAGCAAGTCAACTACCCTGTTCAGCGTGACCCGCCCCTCGTTCGCGTGGTTCAGCATAACTGGTAGCATCGTCTGAACACCGGGCATGCCACTGGGCGTATCGGGATAAGGGGCCAGCTTTTCTTCCAAGGTATGCGGGGCGTGATCACTCCCCAGCACATCAACGGTGCCATTGTTGACCCCTCACCATAATTCCTGTCTATGGCGTAGCGATCTTATGGGTGGATTCATCTGCGCACGGGCCCCCAGCTTCTCGTAGCAGCCCGGAGCGGCGAAGGTCAGGTGTTGGGGCAAGACTTCCACGGTAACTAGGCCCTTATGATTGACCAAGAACGCGATTTCTTCTTCCGTGCTGATGTGCAGAATATGGAGGGGTCTTCCGGTTGTTCGAGCGATCTCTACAATGCGTCGCGTTGCACGAAACGCGCTTTCAACATCCCGCCAGTTAGGGTGCTCGCCCACATCACCGGCTTTTTCGGCTAGGGGCCGTCTTTCACACAAGCGCGCCTCGTCTTCTGCATGAATGGCCACGCGGCGGCTACCGGCAGCAAGAATACGCTGCAATATCTCGTCTTCCTCGGCCAGCAGGTCGCCAAATGAACTGCCCATAAACACTTTCAGCCAGCACAGCCAGGCTTTTACTCCAACGATTCAAGCAGATGCACGTTCTTTGGCGAACCACCGACATAAAACGCGTAATGGCACCACGCATCTTTTTCGGCAATTGCCAGTTTCCGCTCAAGGTCACCCTGCGTTAGCGTTAATGGGTTTGTATTTGGCATTTCACAAACGCTGGTGACGCCACCGAGAACGGCGCCCCGCGTGCCTGCTTCAATGGTCTCCTTGCGTTCAAGGCCGGGTTGGCGAAAATGAACCTGGGAGTCAATTATACCCGGTAGCAGGTGCAGACCTGCGGCATCAATAGTATCCCGCCCCTGCCAGCCAGTCTCTCCGATCGCCACGATGCAGCGGCCGATGCAAGCCACATCGCATTGTGCAAGCCCCCAAGGGAGAATGACCTGAGCGTTTTTAATTAGTAAATCGGCATATTTCAATGCCTTTTTGCATGGCGCATCAAGCGCGTGGTCCTCAGAGTTCATTCTGAATCGCCTTATAGCCCTGAACCAGTTTCACATTCGTCTGAGCAACGTCTTCTGAGAAAGCGGTGGCTGCCACGGACATTCTGGGAATTTCTGTCAAATCGGTTTGCGGGCCTATGCGCATGGTTGACGGCACGTAAAACCCAGAGGGCAGTTCTACGCCATCGACAACCGCGTTATGACGGACGGCGCTGCCGTCTCCTATCACGCAATCAAACAACACAGAATTAAAACCGATAAAAACGCCCTTGCCAACGGTACAGGGGCCGTGCACGATAGCCCTGTGCGCAATTGAAGTGGCGGCGCCCGCGGTGACAGCCGCCCCCGATTTTGAGTGGATGACAACGCCGTCCTGAATGTTCGCTCCCTCTTGAATAATGATCGGTTGCATATCGCCTTTTTCATCCGTTTCATCCGCACGAATGACTGCGTAAGGGCCGATAAATACGTTTTTCTCGATGATGACTTTGCCGCAGACAATGGCAGTCGGATCGACAAAGGCGTCTGGATGAATAATGGGCAGATCCCCATTTGGATTTTTACGAATCACCACTAAACTCCTTCTTTTTGATGTTAAAAATAGAACATCCTTGCTCGCTCGCAGCCTGATTTATTTTATCGTCAACATCCGTAAAGTTTCTGGTATAGGTGACTCTGCGGTATCGGGTTTTTAAAAGCTGGACGAGCACATCAAATACTACCGCAGGGCGAGCGTTTCCGAGATGCGCATAGTTATAGACAGTCGGCCCGCAGACGCTGACCTCGTCCGGCCGGACTGTCACCAATGGCTCTTTACATCTTTGCAGCATATTGAAAATGGAAATGTCGACTGCGCCGGTCATGAGGCTTCAATGCCTGATGACGAGCTGACATAAGCCACGGCATCATGCGCGTGCAGACTTTCCAAGTGGCGCACTTTAACGTCAAATCGAGCATATTCAGTTGCCAAAGCCCTCGTTAGCCTTCTAGCGGCATCTTCCACATACATCAGATTTTCCCCGTTAAGCCTCGCAAATGCTTGTTCATCGGCGCGTTTAACCAGCGTCTGTACCGGGGTAGAAAGCGCCGCCTCTACACGGTTTATTAACTCAGGGATGCCCAAAGTGTCTGCACTGTTATCTACAGGGATAGAAACGCTGGCGATGCTTCGTTGGCTGTGCGGTGTCGCCATGGTTCCGTTCTTTTCAATCCAGTCAGCAACCGTTTTGACATCTACTCTCTTTGGAGCCTCATGCTCTGAAGTGAAGGCATCACGAATAACCTGCCGGGACAGCGCGGCGGAACAAGGACAGGTTGAGGAATACGTAATGTCTACGGATAAACAGACACTTTCGCGCCCAGTGTCATCGTCTCTTTCGGCGGTGACGACCACCGGATAACACTGCCAACCCGAGAGATCCGGAGTAATCAGCGCGGGACGATTGTAGAGAAAAGGAAACGAGTAGATGATTTTTGCTTTGCGCGAACTGCAATCCTCGTGACTCACAACCGATGAGCTCAACAATTCTTTCAACAAGGCGGGATTCAGCGCCTTGACCGATGATTTGTTAAGAAGGTTATAAAGCCGCGACATATGGATACCTTTAACGGCATTTGGCCCGGCGGGCAGATCTACAAAAATGGAAACACTGCCTGACGTCGGAGATGAACAGCCTTCTTCATTCAATGTGATTGGCAGACTAACGTTTTCCATTCCCACCCATTCGAGCGATTCAGATCGCTGGTCAACGAGGCTTTTGGCAATATCAAGCAGCGACGCTGTCATAACTTTCTCCAAGATATATAAGGGTTAACTGTTCGGTGCGCATTACTTGACCTCCATGCCCAGCAATTTGTTCTCCCGTATACACTATTCCCATGCGGGAAACGGATCATTTAGCGTCTTCCAGAATGACTTACCGGCAATCAGTTCCTCATCTTTCAGTAAGCACTGATCCAACTCATGGCAAATAGCATCCCGATCCAGATTCTGGCCGATAAACACAAGTTCCTGGCGCATGTCGCCAAAGGGTTCCTGCCAGTCACTCAGGATAGTTTTTCTCGATTCCTCATCCTGCGGCCAATCGCTCTCGGGAACCGCTTTCCAGAACATACCGCCAAAACCATGCCTTGCCATACCGCCCGCCTGACTCCATTGCCCAGCAAACTCTGGGCGAGTCGCCAGCCAGAAGTACCCTTTGGATCGAATCAACCTCCCTTCGTCGGCGGGGTTTTGGATGAACTCAAAAAATTTGGCGGGGTGAAACGGTCGACGGGCGCTGTAGACGAAGCTGCTGATGCCATATTCTTCGGTTTCTGGGCGGTGCTCTCCCCGCATTTCCTTCAGCCAGCCAGCCGACTGCTGAGCGCGCTCAAAACTGAACAGCCCCGTCCCTAGAACACGCTCCAGCGGCACTGTTCCATTCTGAATTGGAAGGATCTCCGCATCAGCGTTCAAGCTCCTGAGAACGGCCATAACCTGATTAAGCTGTGCAGAATCGACGACGTCTGTCTTACTCACCAAGATGATATCGCTGAATTCGACCTGATCTGCGAGCAAATCGGCCACACTTCGATCGTCTTCCTCACCCATACTTTCTCCAACATCCTGCAATGCTTCCGCGTCCTGGAAGTCAGTCAGGAAGTTGACCGCATCAACAACCGTCACCATAGTGTCGAGGTTGGCAACATCAGAGAGGCTAACCCCACTTTCGTCTGCAAAAGTAAAGGTCTCTGCGACAGGCAGTGGCTCTGATATGCCCGTGGATTCAATTACTAGGTAGTCAAAGCGCCCCTCATCGGCCAAACGTCGCACTTCCAGCAGCAGATCTTCCCGCAACGTGCAGCAGATGCACCCGTTCGTCATCTCCACCAGTTTTTCTTCAGCGCGGTTAAGCTGAACTTCCCTTTCAACCTGTGCTGCGTCGATATTGACTTCACTCATATCATTGACGATGACCGCGACACGGCGACCGTCGCGGTTGTTCAGAATATGGTTCAGCACGGTGGTTTTACCGGCGCCGAGAAACCCCGACAACACGGTGACTGGCAGGCGATTGGGCAAAAGCGATGTCATTCTTATGAACCTCTCATTGATCGGTAATGTTTCATATAATAAGCAATGTTATAATATATCATTTATAGCTAATTTTATCTATCTAAATTGATCATCACGGCAATAGCAATAGCGAGACCGGAATCCAGCACGCCGACCACGTCGACTGTTTGCACGATAGCCATCTCCACCATCCGCACGGTGATCATGGTCCTGTAAATGTGGTGTCCTAAATTGCTATTTGATAGCGTTTACAATCAGTCGCGTGTTATACCTCATCATGTCGATATAAGTCGACGCAGGTCCGTTTGCCTCTGATAGAGATTCAGGATAGAGTACTCCGCCAGATTTGGCACCGGTCGCGTACGCGATCTGCTTAACGAGCTGGGAACTGCTTGAGTTTGCAATGAAGTATGTGTGGATTTTCTCTTTCTTCATCTGGTCGATCACCCGGGCAACTTTTTTCGCTGGCGGCTCGTTGGCGGTGGAAAGACCCACAGGTGCAAGAAACGTCACACCGTACTCTCGACCATAGTATCCAAACACATCATGGTCGGTTAGTACTTTTCGGCGGTCACGCGGAATCGATTTCAACTCATGACGAATCCAGCCGTCAGTTTTTTTCAGTTGGGCGTTGTAGCGCTTGGCGTTGGCACGAAAATCGGCGGCGTTCGCTGGATCGGCCTTGATCAGTGCTTCTTCGATATTCGCGACCCAAACCACGATGTTGGGCACGCTGTTCCAGACGTGCGGATCGATCATGGTCTGACCGTGTTCGTAGAGCGAATGCGTTTTGATACCGTCCGACACGACCACCGGGTCAATACCACCTGATGCCCTCGCGAGGCGCTTGAACCAGGTTTCCAGATCTTCGCCACTCACAAAGGACACAGCGGCGCTCTTTAGCGCTTTGGAGTCCTGGGGCGTTGGCGAATAGCTGTGCGGATCGCCATCAGGCGGTACGAGCGACTTGACCGAGACATGGTCACCGCCGACATTTTTTACCACGTCGCCCAGTATCGTGAAGCTAACCACGACTGGGATGGTCTGCGCCAAGGCAGCACTGGCCGCGCCGAGATATACAGCGCCCGCTACTATCATATTTGTGATTACACGAAATTTGTTCATTTATAGCTCCTAGAGAAAAGAATCAGCCCCTCAGATGCGGGCGTCGGATGAGACGCGTCAGCGCCCCAGATGGATGGGTGAAAAGTGATATGCCGTAGATGCAACTGATAGTGAGAATAATGGTCGGGCCCGACGCCACGTTGATATGGTAGGAAACCACCAGACCGACAAAGCCGGACACCGAGCCAAAGATCGCGGCCAGTGCCATCATGGCCGGCAACGAACGTACCCAGAGCTGCGCTGCGGCGGCAGGAATGGTCATCATGCCGACGGCCATCAGCGTGCCTAGCGTCTGAAATCCAGCGACCAGATTGATGACGACTAGAAACAAAAAGAACAGGTGATACAGCGATCCACGACCACCCACAGCACGCAGGAATCCGGGATCAAAGCATTCGGCGACCAACGGCCGATAGATCCCTGCCAGCCCCAGCACGGTGAGCGAGGCGATGCCGGCAACGGTGTAGATGGCCTGGGCGTTGATCGAGAGGATCGTGCCAAACAGGATATTGAGCAGATCGATGTTCGACCCCCAGAGCGAGACGATCATCACCCCTAGGGCCAGCGACGTGAGATAGAACACAGCAAAGCTCGTGTCCTCGGCTTGGCGCGTGGCCCGACTGACCACACCGGAGGCTAGGACCACGGTCAGTCCGACAATCAGACCACCCAACCCCATGATCGGCAGCGACAACCCCCCGGCGACTAGAAACCCGATTGCCGCGCCCGGCAATACCGCATGTGATAGCGCCTCTCCCATCAGCGTCATACGCCGCAGTACCAGCAGCACGCCGACAGGGCAAGTACTCAGGCCCAACGCTATCGCCGCGACCAGCGCACGCCGCATAAAGCCATAGTCAGCAAAAGGCTCGATGACCAACGAATAAACCGTCACGAAGCCACCTTCGTGTTGAAAGTGCAGATATCTGCCTGCTCGTCCCGGTTCTCAGCCATCGCACGGGCACGCATCTGGTTCGTGGCGGACAGCGACGTTGCGGTCGGCCCCCAGTGGACGACCTCGTGGGCCAGCAACAGGGTGTGATTGAAATGCTCGTGAATCTGCTCAAAGTCGTGCAACACCGCGATGACGGTGCGCTTTTCTGCATGCCAGCGATGGATGACATCGAACAGATCGCGAGTGGTACGCGCATCGATGGCCGTGAACGGCTCGTCAAGCAGAATGACTTGGGCATCTTGTAACAGCAGTCTGGCGAACAGCACGCGCTGGAACTGTCCGGCCGAAAGCGACCCGATATGACGGCGCTCGAAGCCCGTCAACCCGACCTCCGACAGAGCATCACGAGCGCGCGCTGCCGTGGCGGCAGAGATCTGGCGAAACGCACCGACTTCGCGCCAAGCACCCAGGCAGACCGTATCCGCCACGGTCAGCGGAAATTGCCGGTCGATCGCCGCAGCCTGCGGTAGATAACCGAAATCACGAATCGACAGACCGCCGCTGTCGATGTGCCCGGTTTCCAATGGCAACTCGCCGATGATGGCTTTTAACAAGGTGGATTTGCCTGCGCCGTTAGGGCCCGCTATCGCGGTCAGCTCGCCGCGGACAAAACAGCCCGATACATTATGTACCGCTGGGCGTCTTTCGTAGGCGATAGTGACATCGTCCAACGTAATAGCAGCGTCTCTCATGGCAGTGCCACTGCCCAAGCAACAGCCAGCCATAGCGGCAGGATTAGCACCACTGCGATAGCCAGGCGATTGATACTCCCACACGCAATGGGTGAGCGAGATAATGGGTCACGATACTTCATAGCTTCTCCTAATGGATCACGATACTTCATAGCTTTTTTGTTATGTTATAATATAACATTAAATATTTAAAATGTATACGGTGCTCTTGCAAAAAACAGCCAGCTATCTCATGATCACTATTAAACGGTATCAATAGACGGTGCGCCGTCGGCCGGATCGGCCCGTCATTCCGGACCCGGTCGGATCGCGAAGTGCGCGGCTTGGCGCGGTGTGTGCCGCGCATGATTGCCTCGATCGGCCACGACAGCAGCCAGATTGATTGAAGATACGCTCACGCGCCGGTTTTCAGACCGACATTAAAGCTATTTCGGCGAATGGTGGCTATGGCATGACAGTGATCACCGCGGTTATCGCACAGAATACGTGTGGCGTGCAGCAAGTTCAGCTGGTGGACTATGCCATGATCATCAGCCAGATGACCTCGGTTCGTGACGATATCCGCATCGATGCGGTGAAGATTCGAATGCTTGGCGACGCAGCAATCATTAATGCTGTCGCAGCGGGAATCAGGGGGCTTGACATCCCGATTGTGCTTGATCCGGTGGTGGTTGCGAAAAGCGGTGACCGCCTACTTGCTCCCGATGCGGTGGAAGCACTGCGTGTGCAGCTTTTGCCCTACATCACGGTATTAATCTCTAATCTGCCGGAAGCCGCCGATTTTTTGGGAGTGGCTGAGGCCAAATCCCCCGCTGATATGGAAATGCAAACGGCGTACCGGTGCGCCCATAGCCTGATTGGATCTCATCCATAATAAGTAAGATACCGTGGTCATCACAGAAAATACGCAGGTACTGAGCGAATGAAGGCGACATCAATTGAAAGCCTCCTTCACCCTGTACCGGTTCTGCAATGATAGCGCCGATGTTTCCGACATCAGTTTCCACTTCAAATAAACGCTTTAGGGCATCGATTGCCTGCTGATCACTGACTTCGTTATCTGGACTTGGATATGGGATATGGTAGACGCAGCTCGCCAGAGGTCCTAGCCCACGCTTATAGGGGGCAACTTTACCGTTCAGATTAACAGCAGCTAATGTGCGACCATGAAACCCACCGTCAAAAGCAATGACACCAACACGATTAGTCTTAAGACGAGCGACTTTTATGGCATTTTCAGTTGCTTCCGCACCGCAGTTAGTGAGCATGCCTGATAGCTCACCACTGATAGGTATAAGCTCACATAATCGTGGCATAAAGGTTTGATACGGTATATGAGCAGCCGCATTGTAAGCATAATGAATGAGGGATTGTGCTTGATTGATGATCGCGGTAACAATGTGAGGATTGAACCGCCCCGACTATATCGGAGACTGTTTGTTTAAGTTAGGCCGCTAGGCCTAACTGATTAAGATTATCATAATAGCGTCTTTCAAACTCAAAAGGTGACACATAACCAATCGTGCTATGCAGTCGTGTTTTGTTAAACCAGTCCACCCATTCAAGCGTGGCTAATTCAACATCATTAACGTCATGCCATTGCTCTTTTAAATACTTAATCACCTCAGATTTATAAAGTCCATTGACCGTTTCAGCCAATGTGAACCGCCCCGACTATATCGGAGAATGTTTATTTAAGTTAGGCCGCTTGGCTTGACAGGTTAAGATTATCATAATACCGCTTTTCAAACTCAAAGGGTGACACATAACCAATCGTGCTATGTAACCGTGTTTTATTGAACCAATCTACCCATTCAAGGGTCGCTAATTCAACATCATTAACGCGGTAACCCTCCCAACCATAAGACACCTAACAAATAGAATTAAGCTGCGTGGTTTAGTTTCTGTATCGGCGTAAAGCCACCATTACCCATATTAGGGCGCTCGTTATTATAGTGGTACAACCAGTCTTCAGCTTGCTGACGGACTTGATCTAAATCAGTAAACAACGCTTGGTTTAACCAGTCATAGCGCATGGTTCTGTTGTAACGTTCAACATAGGCATTTTGCTGTGGATTGCCAGGCTCAATATAACTGATCGTGATACCTTGTTCTATCGCCCATTCTTTGAGTGCATTACTAATGTACTCAGGACCGTTATCACATCTTACTTGAGCAGGTTTACCTCGACATTCAATCAGCTGATTCAGACTGCGTATGACTCTTTGAGCGGGTAGCGAGAAGTCAATCTCGACCGTCAAGGCTTCTCGGTTGTAATCATCAATCACATTAAACAGTCTAAAGGCTCTGCCATCAGTTAGGGCGTCATGCATGAAATCCATACTCCAGCTTTGATTCGGCTCTACAGGTACAGCAAGTGGTATTGGTTTGGCACGCTTAATGCGGCGCTTAGGTTTGATTCTAAGGTTCAATTCAAGCTCACAGTAGATACGATACACCCGCTTATGGTTGTATGGCAGTCCTAGCACGTTTCGTAAGCTTAAAAAGCATAAACCAAAGCCCCAGTTCTTATTCTGGTTGGTCAAATCTATCAACAAATTGGCTATTTGGCGGTTCTCATCAGAGGCAACTGACTTATGGTAGTAGACCGTCACGCTGATATTAAAGATTGAGCACGCCCTGCGGATGCTTATGCCACGATCTTCAATGTAGTAACAAGCCAACGCTTTGCGCCTTACTGGCGCTACCACTTTTTTGACATGGCATCCTGTAATATGTCTGATTTAAGACATTCATCGGCATACATCTTCTTTAATCGGGCATTCTCAACTTCAAGCTCTTTGAGACGGGTGATAAGCGCGGCATCCATGCCGCCATATTTAGATCGCCAGTTATAGAACGTGCTTTGGCCTACATTGTGCTCACGGCAGAGCTCAGTAATGGGCACACCTTGTTCGGCTTGTTTGAGGATATTGACGATTTGGTTGTCGCTAAAGCGTGACTTTTTCATGATGTTCTCCTGCTGGTAGTTTAGCAGCTAATCTCTACTTTCAAGTGTTCTTGTTTTTAGGGGGGGGGATTACCACGCTGTTAACATTAAAGTATGAGACTCTGTATAAATGGTAAAAACTTGAGTCTAAAGTGATCTTGCATTTAGATAGCTGTCCCCTCCTGATACTGGTTATCAACATGGAGGTTTCTTATAGGTGTCCAATTTTATTATGCCACTACAAACAGACATAGCAACAACCTAATGTTGTTAAATGTGTTGTTAAAATAATTTATTAAAAAAGTATAAACCTTGTATATAAAGGCTTATAGATGAACAATCGATGCGTGGTGGACGCACCATCTTAGTATAACGTAATGCCCTATATTACCCCGTAAGCCTTACGCTACGGGGTTTTTTAATGTCTGGATATAACCTTATCTCACCTTAATTATCCATAACTAACTGTTGCATACCGTAATTAATACGGTACTATTTACGGTATAGTCTAATAACAACCAAAGTGGATACCGTAAAATCATGGCAAAAAATAATAAGCCTTTAACTCATACGCAAGTTAACCAAGCAAAGCCATCTGATAAGCCTTATAAACTAACTGATGGCAGTGGTCTGTACTTGTATGTTAGCACTGCTGGCACTAAGTCATGGCGTATCGATTACCCTGAGCCTTTGAAAAAAAAGCGGGGGACACTCACGCTATAGTCAAAAAACTTTATTACTACTACAAGCCAGACGAGTGCCAATAGTACAATAGGTACAGCAAGCGAGTCTAACACCGTAGCAGTTTTACATTTCGCTGACTATAGGTAAATATCCTGAGATTACACTGGCTCATGCTCGCGAGCTAAGAGGTGATATAAAATACACTTTAGCCATGGGCAAAGATCCCCGGAGAGTCAAAAAGGATGATGAGCGCCAGCAACTACTAGAATCAAATAATACGTTTGCTATGATTGCTGAGGAATATATCTCAAGACAAACCCACCTATCTCCTACTACCCATAAGAACAACAGACGCTATGCTACATACTTAAATGAAATCATTGGTGATATGCCTATGAACCAAATAAAGCCTATCGATGTATTGGATGCATGTAGAGCTGTAGAGAGTAAAGGTTATTTAGAAACGGCTTTAAAAATGAAATCGCTGGCAGGTCAAGTCTTTAGATATGCGGTTCAAACGGCTAAAGCTAAACGTGATGTGACTCAGGATTTAAAAGGCGCCTTAAAGCAGTCGCCAACTAAGTAAGCATTACCCTGCCATTATTGACCCTGTCTAATTTGGTCAAATGCTACGCTCTATCGATGGCTATCATGGTTCGTTCGAAACTAAATGCGCTTTGAAATTAATGCCCATGTTGTTTGTCAGAGCTGGCGAGATGAGGTATGCTAAATGGTCTGAGTTTGAGTTTGACCTAGAGCAAAAGACATGGATTTTCACGCCCCGTAAGACAAAGAGAAAGACCGGAATATCGCTGATAGTACCTCTGACAAAACAAGCTATAGAGATATTGTCTGAGTTAGCTGAGCATAAGAAAAGTGAGTTCGTATTCCCAGCCATTCACACCACTGTACAACCAATGTCCGAAAACACCATGAATCAAGCGCTAAAACGACTTGGTATCGATGGTGGTACCCATACTATTCATGGATTCCGCGCATCTGCTAGAACCATAACAGCTGAACAGCTGAACAGCTGAACAGCTGAACAGCTGAAATATGATGATAAGTTCATCGAGTTACAGCTTGATCATCGTGTATCTGACATGCATGGCCGTGCATATAACCGCACCCAATTTTTAGATGAGCGCAAGAAAATGTTGCAAGATTATTTAGATGAGTTGAAATCGTAAGTAATAAAGTAGGCTCTAATGTTCTAAATCGCAGAGCTTACTTTATTTACGCTCAATCTAATCTACTCACTTTCCTAAGGTCTAGATAAAAATAGTAGTTTTATAGATAAACGTCAGTAGCGAACCCAATGATCAAGGCCGTAAAGATATTACTAACACTATGTTTCATATAGCATTAGCAATTTATTCTTATTTAGCATTTTACTTAGGTGACGTTGTAGATATCAGGGTTTGAACCACACAATTAACGACACTATATAATAAGCAACTATAATTTTATTATTTCAAATACAATCATCCTTATATTAGCCAAAATTAAGGTTAAATCAAAAGCAAAAAATAATAATAAACAAAGCCGAATGCTACTTCTAACAATAACATTCGGCTTTTTTATATGTACTTTCTAACCACTAGAAGGAGGTACGACGATAGTTGCGGTATTTGGGTAACCAGAAATTAGCTTTTAATCGACGTTCAAAATTTTCTGCCGTTACAGGTAATGCTAATCTATCTTCAATCGCTTGTAGTGCAACTGCACAGGCTATTTTTTCACTGATCTCTTTAATGACTTTGATTGGAGGCAATAGTGCGCCTGGTGCTTTTTTATATTCCATTGATACATCTGCAAGTGCTTGGCTTGCGGCCATTAGCATATTATCGCTGATGCCCGTCGCACGTGATGCTAAAACACCTAGGCCAATACCTGGAAATATATAACTGTTATTACACTGAGAAACTTCGAAAGACTGACCTTCAAAAGTTGTATTAGGAAAAGGGCTACCTGTTGCAATAATTGCCTTACCTTTGCTCCAGTTAGTCACTTCTTGTGGTGTTGCTTCAACACGAGACGTTGGGTTTGAAAGCGGTAATACAATTGGATTCTCAGTATTAACACATAAAGCTTCGATCACCTCTTGTGTAAATAGACCTTTTTGTCCGCTTACACCAAACAATACTGTTATTTTTGCTTGTTTAACCACTTGCGCTAAACCGAGTTTCTGACTCTTATCCCAACTTTCAATAGCTGATTCTTTTTGCACTAACGGTGCTTGGAATTTTTGTAGCTCTGTCATGCTATCAGTTAGCAAACCATAACGGTCAACCATAAATACTTGTTTACGCGCCTGCTCTTCCGTTAAACCTTCACGCTGCATTTGGCGAATAATATGCTCTGCGATACCACAACCAGCTGATCCTGCACCCAAAAATGCTATTTTTTGTTGACTAAGTTTTTGACCTTTGTTTAAACAAGCTGCAATCAATGTACCGACTGAAACAGCAGCGGTCCCTTGAATATCATCATTAAAGCAACATAGCTGATCACGATATTTATTCAATAATGGTGTGGCGTTCGTTTGTGCAAAATCTTCAAATTGTAATAATACCTCTGGCCAACGCCGTTTAACAGCTTGAATAAATAAGTCTACAAATTCATTGTATTCATCACCAGAAATTCGTGGATTTCTCCAGCCCATGTACATAGGGTCGTCAATTAACTGTTGATTATTGGTGCCTACATCTAATAAAATTGGTAGACAATAAGCAGGGCTAATACCACCACAAGCTGTATATAGAGCTAATTTACCAATTGGGATTCCCATTCCTCCAATGCCTTGATCTCCTAAGCCCAATATACGTTCACCGTCAGTGACAACAATCACTTTTACTTTTTGTTTGGTTGCATTTTGCAGCATGTCATCAATTTTATGGCGCTCAGGATAAGAGATAAATAAACCACGTTTACGGCGATAAATTTTAGAGAATTTTTCACAAGCTTGGCCAACCGTTGGTGTATATATCAACGGCATAACTTCCTCAATATGCTGCTCAACCAAATGATGGAATAACGTCTCATTTGTATCTTGTATATTACGCAGATAAATATGCTTATCCATATCGCTAGTAAATGAGCAAAGTTGATGATAAGCGCGTAATGATTGCTCTTCGATCGTCTCAATGTTGTGAGGTAATAAACCTGTTAAATTAAAGCTGTCACGTTCTTCTGATGAAAAAGCGCTACCCTTATTTAACAAAGAGGTTTCTAATAGTGCTGGCCCAGCAAAGGGAATATATAACGGACGTTTATTTGGCATAATAAAATCTTCTTAGTAAAGGCGTATAAGGCGTATGGTGGTACAAAGTTAATTGTTTAAATATTTTTACCAATTCATTATGGCGTGTTGAACATTCACAAATAGATACTACTGATAGCTAAAATAGTTCCAGATAAGGCGAAAATTGAAGATAATGCAGGTGCCTTAGCTAGATTTGTAACACAGTCTGGGGTTATTTTAGCATCAGCTCGAAGAGACAGGACTCTTTTTTGCCGCTACTTTGCCAAAAATATCCACTTAGAATAACTAAACTAGATATTTTTAATCTTGAATCGACTAAAAAATAGTCTCTGTCAGTGCCATGGTCGAATGTTCAACACGCCCTAAATAACAAAAATTATTTAAATTTATGTCTTTATCTAACTTTCTTAAAATTATTCAAACTAGCACACTTAAGGGTTGATACCCATAAGAAATTAAATATCTTTCATAAGCCCTCAGCATTGATGATGAAGTGGTCGTTTTATTGCTTAGATTAACATATGAAGTGCAATTTCAGAGAGCAGGTGAAAAAAAGACCTAGATGCACTAGCATCAAAGCCGCTATCCACCGCCAAAGTGAGATTGCAACCATGAGCTATACACATCTAAGCCTAGGTGAACGGTATTAGATTTATACTTTCTATTTTTCTTAGGTAATATTATTGATATTGGGGTTTGAAGACATGATCACGCGTGACCATCTCTACTTACGTTCAGCAATTCTGACAATTGGTTTTAAGGTAATGCCTTCATGACTGTCTATTGCTGCTTGATTAATATCTTTGAAGTCGTAGAATTTAATCAGTTTGTCAAAAGGAAACTTGCCTTGTTGGTATAGTGTGACTAACTCAGGGATAAACTTCTTGGGTGAGCTACTTCCTTCGACAACCCCAATAATAGACTTGCCTCCTAACAGTAAATCATTGACATCAAACTCAGCGTTGGTACCTAATTGTGGTGCACCCACTACGGCTATTTTTCCCAAAATACCAAGGGCATCTACACCTTGCTTCAAAATCTCAGGCCGTCCCGTAGATTCAATAGCGAAATTAACACCACCACCAGTAATTTCTTTGATAGCTTCTATAGGATCTTGCTCTTTACTGTTGATCACGTGTGTGGCACCTAGTTCCTGCGCCAGCTTCAAACGAGATTCGACGATATCTACGGCAATAATAATGGTTGCGCCACACAGTTTTGCTGCAAGTAGCGCACTTAGGCCTACAGCACCTGCCCCCCAAGTCACAAAGCTACTCGCTGGTGTGACCTTTAGAGCGTTGATAGATGCCCCAGCGCCTGTTTGAATGCCGCACCCTAGAGGTCCTAATAATGCAATATCGACATCCTTATCAACTTTGACTGCATTATTCTCACGACTCAAGGCATAAGTTGCAAAAGAGGATTGAGCGAAAAAATGATCATGAACTGCTTGGTCATCATGGGTACAAATCGCATTATGTCCTTCTGGGTCTGCACCGCTAAAATTGCGCCCAAAAAAGTCCGAACAATACGCAGGGTTTCCTGTAATACATTGCGTACATTTTCCGCAGTAACCATAAGTTAGAACCACATGGTCTCCAACCTGTAAATCAGTGACATTAGGCCCTATAGCATCGACAATACCTGATCCTTCGTGACCAAGCACTGCTGGCAGCGGAACTGGATAATACTGATCACGCACAATCAAATCGGTATGGCACATCCCTGTTGCAATCACTTTGACTAGGACCTCATCGCCTTCGGGTGCACGTATTTTTAACTCCTTTAATTCAAAATCAGCACCTTTACATGCCGTCACTGCTGCCGTGATATCTTTCATGTCTTTCATAACTTTGCTTCCTATGGTTAATTATTAAGTTTATTAAAAAGGATAGCGTGGCGCTTGAGCTTGAATGGTCATCCATTGCCACTGAGTAAATTCGTCTACATTTGCAGGGCCGCCAATACGTGTTCCGTTTCCTGACGAACCGAAGCCACCAAATGGATTCACAGTGTCATCATTGACGGTTTGATCGTTGATATGTAGTAGGCCCACATTTAATTGTTGTCCAAGCTGTATGCCTCGACCCACATTTGAGGTGATTATACCTGCAGAGAGTCCATAGTCCCCATCGTTTGCCAATTCGATAGCCTGATCATCGCTACTAAAAGACAGTAAGACTGCCACTGGACCAAAAATTTCTTTACTAAAAATAGGATTATCAGCATCAATATTTGAGAGCAGCGATGGCTCAAAAAACACCCCATTGGCATGTCCACCAATCTCAATTTTTGCGCCATGCTCGACTGCTTCATGCACTAGCTTTTCTACTTTTTGTGCTTGCTTTTCATTGATGAGCGGTCCAATCGTAACATCACTTTTAGCCGGATTACCCACTACGAAATTTTCGATTTTTTCGATGACCCTTTGTTTTACTGAATCAAAGATACTTTCATGAATCAGAATTTTTCCTGTAGTCATACAAATCTGTCCTGAATGCAAAAAGGCACCCCATGCAATGTTTTCTGCAGCCAATTCAATATCAGCATCATCTAAAATAATAAGTGAGTTTTTGCCACCTAGCTCCAATGAAACTTTTTTCAATGTCTTCGCAGCATTCGCTCCGACAATACGTCCCACATCTGTTGATCCTGTGAACTGGATACTAGCAATATTTTTATCTAATGTTAGTGCTTCACCAACTTCAGCGCCACCTGGCAATACGTGCAATAGACCCTCAGGCAAACCTGCTAATTCAAACAGGCGTGCAATGGCATAGCCACTACATACTGTTGTTCTCTCATCCGGTTTTAGTACCACGGCATTGCCTAATGCTAATGCGGGAGCAACGGCACGCAGCGCTAGATATAGAGGAAAATTAAATGGTGAAATTACCCCAACTACACCCAAAGGTAGACGCTTAGCCATACTCAATCTACCTGTTTCAGTAGGCAGTAGAGTCCCTTGATCAGCAGCAGGCAAACCTATACAATTTTTGAGTACTTGAATAGTGATACTGACTTCAAATCCTGCTTTGAGCTGTATTGAGCCACTTTCTTTCACTAGCCAATCAATCACTTCTGCTTGGTTTTCACTTAGGAGCTGAACTGCTTTTTCAAATACTTGTTGGCGCTCTTTATAACTCGATGACCACCACTTTTTCTGTGCCTTTTTTGCCTGTTGCGCTGCGACAACCACATCCTCAGCAGAGGCATAGCCAATTTCACCTAATAATTCACCAGTGGCAACTTCAATCACACGATAGGTGGATTCAGCTGGCTGCCACGTGCCATTGAAAAGTTTTTTATCCCAAACCTCGGTTGCTAATATCGACATGATGACCTCTTAGAGTTTGTTTATGCCAATTGTTGGCAGAACTATCAAAACAATCGTATTGCTTTTATAGCTGATAGTCGCAGCTTCCATATCAAAAATTTAATGTTAATTGAATCTAAAGCTTATACTTTAGTGTAAAAATTTACTTTTCAAATCATGTACATAAGGAAAAGTGAACCGCCCCGGAAAGATCGGAGACTATTTTATTGGAGTCTGGTGGCTTTTGCTGACGGGATTAGACTCTCATAATATATCGATTTAAACTCAAATGGCGACACATGACCAATCGCACTGTGCAAGCGCTTTTTATTGAACCAATCTATCCGATCTAGGGTTACAAGCTCTATGTCGTTCAGACCCTACCACTTGTCTTTCAAATAATGAATTATCTCAGTTTGATACAAGCCATTGACCGTTTCGGCTAAAGCATTGTCGTATGAGTCACCGGTTGTGCCAACAGACCTGCAGCAAGCAGTCTCTGACAAACTCGGGGCGGTTCATATCGTAATTATGACTGTATGACCTAATGATAACGAAAACGGATACCATAAAATCTCTGCTCTACTCACTTTGCAGCATTAAATTTGTGAGTTAATTTCAGTAGCGACTCAATTTTAATAGTAGTACAAAAGTTGCTAATGCTATATTAAATATGAGTTAGCAACCTTTTTTGTATCTAGTATTTTACTTAGGCGATGTTGTTAATACTGGGGTTTGACCATAGTGCTAGAGGATAAAATTGTCGCCAGCTCTTCATTACTTAGCAGCTGCTCTTTTCTGACCAATTCAGCAGTACCTGAGCCGCTGAGCAAGGCTTGGCCCGCAATGCGGCTGGTGTTGTCGTATCCAATATGTGGTACCAGAGCGGTCACAATGCCAATACTGTTTTCTACGTGTTGTGCGCAACGCTTTTCATTGGTAGTAATGCCCTAAATACATAGCTCAAAGTGGCTTATATATATTTATTTAACATCAACGCGTGGTTCTACTTGTAGTAAATATTAAATTTAACCAGTTCAACAGTTTTTAAGATTTATGCGAGCCGCTTATTGTAAGCAGCCATTTTTAGGAATGATATCAGGCGGAAGATCGTTTTCTCCTAGTGCTTCCAATAGATTGATTTCGATAGTGCGCGACAGAGCAGTAAGTGGCAAATGATTAGCGGCCACGCCAAAAGGATCTGTCATCTCTTCACTGAGCGCATCCAGACCAAAAAAAGTATAGGCAATTACGCCACAGACTAAAGGGGTGGCCCAACCCAAAGAAGATGACAAGCTAAAAGGCAACATAAAGCAATATAAATAAGTAGTGCGATGGACCAATAGGGTATAAGCAAATGGTAGTGGCGTATTTTGAATCCGCTCGCAGGCAGCCAAGACTACAGTCATAGAAGTAAGACGTTCATCCATGTTTTGTATCATAAGATCCGATGATAATTGCTGGCGTCGACTGTAACCGAGCTTCTTGCCCATCAACCGCAGCAGATACTCGGGTAGATTTCTCGCTTGGCGCATGCTGATGTGATGCTCTGGTTCTACAAACCGGTCAACGTCCTGCCACGGCGAAGTATTACGAAGTCGATGCCGTAAGGCGTGAGTAAAAGCAATGGTAAGGTGGATCATACACTGCTGAGTATGCCGTCCGGTCTCAGTTTCCTCATTTATAAAAGAAAGTACTTGGCGTGTCAGGCTACGAGCATCAAATACTAACTGGCCCCATAACCCTCGACCCTCCCACCAGCGTTGATAGCTAGCATTGTTACGAAAGCCGAGAAACAATGATAAAGCAATCCCTAGCAAGGTGAAGGGCGCTGTACTATAAGATGAAAAAGAGCTTGGAATCCAATGCTGAACAGCTGATATTAAGGCACTGAGCAGGGTGATGAATAAAATTTGGGGATAAATATGAGGGATTACAGAACCGCGCAAGGTAAAAAGTATTTTGAATGCATTCGGTTTTTGCCAGACAATCATGTCAGCTTCCTATCGATGGGGTTGGTATGCGCAGTATCAAATACGTGATTTGATCAATGATATGGTTACCCAAATTATTGAGACAATTGTGATTGGCAATTTTAGCATTAGGTGGTGTATCAAAAAGTATGCTGAGGCATTAAGGAAGGGTGACAGCCGGAGCAAGATGTTATATTTGAGGTTATGAAGACACAAATAAATATCAATTGCCCCGACTGTCACAGCACCAGTTTAAAGAAAAACGGTATAAAAAGCTATGGCAAGCAAAACTACCAATGCAAAGACTGTAAACGTCAATTCATTGGCGACCACGCCATTACCTATCAGGGTTGCCACTCTAAAATAGAGCATAAGATACGACTGATGATAGTACGAGGCTGTAGTGTTAGAGACATTGCCACTATCACCTCTGTCAGCATTGGCAAGATACTAAGCACCATAGGCTCATCGATCTATAAGACCTCACCAAAGCAGCATTACTACTCGCGTTTAGAAGTTGATGAGTTCTGGACATACGTACGTTGCAAGAAGCAGAAGGTATGGTTAATCTACGCCTATGACCGTGATACTAGTGAGATTGTTGCCCATGTTTGGGGTAAACGTGATTTAGCCACGGCCAGAGCGCTTCGAGCTCGTCTTAAGAAACTTAAGGTGAGCTATTCAATCAGCATGGACAACTGGGATAGCTTTAAAACCGCCTTCAAGGCAGACCCTAAGCAGATTGGTAAAAGATATACTGTTGGCATAGAAGGTAATAATTGCCGTTTAAGACACCGATTGAAACGCGCTTTTAGAAAGACCTGTGCTTTTTCTAAGAAGCTTGATAATCATTTTAAGACATTCAATATGGTGTTCTTTTATATCAACTATGGCTTCGTCTAATGCCAGCATACTTTTTGAAACACCACCAATTACTTAGAATTGAAACCATCAAAAAAACCCTTTATGCTATTGTTTACATAGCGTAAAGGGTTTGATTCATGCTTTTTTCCCTAGGTGAAGTTATCGATATTGGGGTTTGAACTGTTTTATAAATCTAAAATAACGCAATATTCAACTCTGAACTTAAATATTCAGTTTAGAAATTATATTTAGCCATTACTTCAACTTGCTGACCTTTTTTATCGCTTCGATCTCTCCACTCAATACCAATATCTAGATCTGGTATATATTCATAGACAAGGTTTACACTTTTTACATTCACAGAAGTATCTGCTGCATCATCTACATTAATCTCACCATAACGCATATTGCTGAGAAGTTTTTCTGTAAACTTATGTCTATATCCTACCGTGTAACCCGTTTGCGAAACAAGCTTACCATCTTCAGCATCACAATTTGGACTACTTCCAACACATACTGTGGAATAGGCGCCCATACCTTTACCGTTATATACGCTCGCATGTAGCGAATCATTACCCAAATTTAGTTTACCCGCTAAGGAGACCCCTACCCCTACATCCGAATCGTTTCCATTTTCAGCCTCACGAGCAGTTGCGGCCACGTTATAACTAAAATTAGAGATGTTATCCTTGTAGCTTATAACCATATCAGGCAGGCTAGCTTCCTCAAAAACAGGGTCTTGAGCCGTAAAACGAAGCCCCTTATAAACATAATGCAAAGTCAAATCTGGACGAATATAAGCGCCACCACCAGCGATCGTTCCCAAACCCGTTCCCAGGAAGTCAAGCTGTTCAGTTAAAAGTGGGTAGACCGCCAAAAACTGACCATTCCAGGTTTTACCTACGGTCAAATCATCGACCTGAAAATAAGCATGACGCAATCGTAATTCTGCACCGCCCTTTTTGCCAGTGCCATAATTACCATAGAAATCCCCTTCAATAAAACCCGTTAATTTTTTATCATCTAAAGTCTTAGTGGTTTTAAAATTGATCCGAGATTGGCGTGCACTTCCTTTGAACTCAGAATCCCCTTCGTCCGGAGGATTAAATATGCCTTCCGCTTTGACATAACCACCGATACTTAAAGTGGTGTCTCCATTTGTCACAAGCTCTATTGCTTGTGCCTGTGCGCATACCCCAAAAACGGCCAAACCAAAAGACAACTTTTTTAGATAAAGCATGATCTATACACTCCCTGTTTTAGTTTAAAATCCCTTTAAATTCCTTTAAATCCCGACTACTACCGTACTTTCTTTAATACCATAAATCCTGGAGCCATTTCCTTGTCCAGCACCATTTTCTTGGATAACAATACCTGCATCCTGTTTTAGTTAAGCCCTTCTAAAGCAGCAATAGCAGTTTTTTTGCGTCGTCGATGTTTTTTTCTGTCCACTGGCTTTATCAAGATACACCAGCACTGATTCACCGCTAGCAACAATGGTATTCAGAGCCGTGCTGTAATAACTGTATTCATGAATCAAGCTGGTATTACCAACTTTCTTAACCCGGACCCCAATCCATAAGGTATCAGGGTAAGTCACTGGTTTAAAATAGCGACAGGATGACGCGGCCATTACTGAAAAAGACCTTGCATTGAATAGATTCAATTGACTGTTATAATGAATACGAGCATTTTGGGCGTAAGTGTAATAAACCACATTATTGACATGACCAAAAGAATCCATATCACCCCACTATACTTGTTGTGAGCTATGCTGTCAATCCCGTAGAAACTAACTTGGGAGATTTTGATCAAGCAGCCTGACGATAAAAGTCAAACCACATCTGTCTTGGCGTTTTATAGCCCAAACCCTTTTGAATTCTAGTCTGGTTGTACTCAAGCTCAATATATTTAATGATGTCATTGATGGCTTCGAATCTCGTTTTATAATCCTGATGATATACCAACTCATTTTTCCTTGCGGAGCAGTGCTCCTCACCCGAGAAGCTCTCTATCGGAGCGTTATCAAAGCAGTTGCCACGTCGTGACATTGAGCCTTTAAACCTGTGCTGCTTGATAATTTTGTGATACTCATGACTACAGTACTGACTGCCTCTATCAGAGTGGATGATTAAATCTCTGCTGGGCCTTCTATTCTTAATTGCCATATTTAATGCTTTGCAAACTAAATCTGCTGTCATGCGCTTATTGATGGCGTAGCCGACCAGCTCTTTAGTGTAGAGATCTTTGACTCCCGCTAAGTATAACCAGCCCTCGAGCGTCCATATATAAGTGATGTCACTAACCCTGAGAAGCACTGCTTCGCAAGGTTAGGCCGATTGGCATCACACTTCTGATCTAGCAGGTTTGGATAGACCAGCTTATTGTGATTTGAGTTGGTGGTGATTTTAAAACGTTTGTGACGACGGCATTTGATGTCGTACTCTTCTTTGAGGCGTCTGACCATGTATTCACTGATGGCATATCCTTGCTCTGTAAGATGAGCATGCAGTCGCTCATAGCCATAGCGCTTCTTGGTCTCATCATGAGCCACTCTGACCAGTAATTCACTTTGATTGCGATGTATTTGCTGCTCACGGATGTCACGATTCACCCAGTCATAGTAGCTTGATGGCTTAACGTCCAGTACACGACACATACGAGTAATACTAAATACTTGCTGGTTGGCTTCAATAAAGGCGTACTTTACGAGCTGTGCTTCGCGAAGTACGCCGTGGCCTTTTTTAATATCTCTCGTTCCTCTTCAGCTATTTTTAATTGCCGTTTGAGTTGCTTGATTTCTTCAAGAGCTGCCATAAGTTCAGGATCATATTGTTCTGTGCCGACAAGCTTGCCTTGATTGGTTTTGTTCTGCCAATTAGATAACGTTTGCATCGCTATTCCCAACTGCCGAGCAGTTGCACTCAGATTGCCGTTGTTGTCTGCTATTTTTTTGACCGCTTCTGCTTTGAATTCCGTACTGTAGCTCTGCATCTTCTTGGTCATGGTAAACTCCTTGTCGAGTCGTTAGTTTACCAAGTTTATCTCTACGGTTTCTTCAGCATAGCTCAATTATGCTTAAGTGTAAAATACCGGCCTAATCAAAATCAACACCATCATTTAGCATAACTATTGGCTTAACGGCTTCAAGCCACCCGTCATAACCACCTTCAATTGATACTACATGTGTATAACCAAGCGCTTTCAATGACTGCGCCGCTAATGCAGCACGCCCACTAGTTTTGCAGTAGAGCAAAATATTAGTATCAGCACTACTGACGACAGGCAAATCAGCAATTTTGAACTCTAGTAGGCCACGGGGTAATGATACGGCTCCTTCGATATGACCGGCAGCGTATTCATTAGGCTCTCGTACATCAATAATCACATCGGCTTTACTGCAAGCTGCTTCTGCTTGCGTAAGTGGAACTTCAGTAATTTGTGCTTTAGCAGCGTTCACTAGATCATGCGCGGTTTTCATAGTAGTACCTCTTGATATAGTATGGGAAGTAAGACAACTTCTACAGTAATGAAAATAATTAAAACCTCCAATTTATACATCAAAAAAGAAAAATAAATTATTCAAAGCAACTGATATATATAATTAAGTATATCATTTTTATATACATTTAAATTTATGAATATATTTTTTACTAAATTTCGATTGGTGCAAATAGTTAACTGTGAAAAAGCGACAAGACAATAAAGTCTTTCTAAAAAACAATAAGGTCTAAACCGCCACACCAAATAAGCGCCCAATCAAGGAGGTTGCCAGCATTGCTAAAATCCCCCAAACCACCACCCGAGTAGTAGCAGGGATAACAGGCGCACCGCCTAAGCGTGCGGAGACTATGCCAAGCAGGATTAAGCCGACTACGGTCAACGATGCTAGTGACCAAATTAGTGTCTGCGCTGGTAATATCAAAATACCAATAACCGGCAATATGGCGCCAGCAATGAACGATAATCCCGAGGCCACTGACGCGTGAATCGGTTTTGCTTGGCTGAGGTCCGTCAGGCCTATCTCGTCACGGGCATGAGTTTCAAGCGCATCGTGCTCGGTCAAAGCTGCTGCAACTTGATGCGCCAAGTCATGATCAAGTCCGCGTGTCTCATAAATTTTTGTCAGCTCGATAAGCTCGCGCTCAGCATTATGAGTCAGCTCATGACGCTCTTTATCCAGATCCGCCTTTTCGGTATCCGCTTGTGATGATACCGAGATATATTCACCAGCAGCCATCGATAAGGCGCCTGCTGTTAACGCTGCCATCCCTGTCAGTAGTAATGTTTGGTTACTTGGATTCGCTGCAGCGACACCAACTAATAAACTGGCCGTTGAAATCAGTCCATCATTCGCACCTAACACGGCTGCCCTTAACCAATGATTACGATTGCTCAGATGGGCTTCGTCATGAATAGAATGGTGCATAGATACCCTCAAACGGTGTCGACATGAATTAGAATAGGTCAGTATAGCCTATAATGTCATCTATAATCACTTGGCTTGTTTTAACGCTACTAATCGATAAGTCATCAGTAAAAAAACCAACGTCTGACTACCGGCATAGAACAACAATAAAGGCAGTGCCCGACTGTCCGATCCGACCATAAACACGTGAATACTGATGAACATATAAGCCATAAAAGTCAAAAAGTGTAGCCATCGCCATGCTGACTGACCGATATATTTTTTAATATAAAAGCTAAATGCGCAGATAAGTAATAGCCAAAATCCTAATTGCCCTAATGCAACACCCACACGGTCAGTCTGAAAACCAAAGGGTAGTAAAATTTGCCATATACTGAGATTAAGATAGTTATCCGCTAATAAAACGCTCGCATGAAAAGCGGCAAAACCCACTGCAATCAGACTTAAATATTGATGTAAGGCAAATACCCTGGCCGCATTAAAGTGCTTGCCTAGACGCGTACTCAACAACAAGCCAAAAACGACTGCTAACCAAAATAAAGTATACGCAATAACACCGCCTGCACGTGATAAATACCAAAAGTGTTTATCAGTGGCTGTCAGTAGTTGAGAAACTGTCTCTCCCCACATTAAAAGCGCATAGCTGCCGATTCCAACAGCAATGCTCAATATTAATACAGTTCCTAGAGCCTGAGCAATTGCTTTTGTCAATTTGGCCGTCAATGTAGTGGCCCGACTATTAGGCTCAAGAAGATGCTGAGTATTAGAGTCAGTATGACTGTCGGTAGAAATATCGGTGTGCATGGCTAAGCTCCTATGAATGCCTCTACTTGACGTGTTTATTTTTAGAATGCCTATCTTTTAGCGTCTCTATTCTTTAACGTAGTCATCTTAATAAGTTAAATAGCCATTAAATTTAGACGGATAGCAGGGGATGCTATTACCTTGTTATCCGTATCGATCAAAATCGCAGCAATATGATGCTTGTTAAGCCATGTCATCGCTTCCTTGACCCCAAGGAGCACGCAATACTTAGCGTATACTTCCGCCGTCATGGTGTCCGTAGCCAGTACGGTTGCAGTTAGGACATCGCTTGTTACCGGACGATTGTAATGAGGGTGAATCAAATGATGTTGCCAGCGGCCTTCATGCCACCAGCGACGGTAGTCTTGCCCAGATGTGGCGACGGCACCAGAGCTGAGAGTAAGGATTGCGACATCTTCTTCATCTTGAACATGCTCACCATCAACGAGGCAAGGTTTAGCGATAGCAACTCCCCAAACAATCGGGGTAATCGGTTTATCTATGTCTTGATCTCTTGGAACACCAATGGCCATATCACCGCCCATATCTACTAAGCAGGGGAGTTGCCAGTTATGAACTTGGCTGATCTGTTCAGCCAAGTTCATAGCGCACCACCCTTTAACATACCCATTCAAATCCAGCGCCATGCCGGATGGAAGATATATTTGATGCTGCCCGCCAGCTAATGTACGAAGCTGAATATCTCCTATGTACTGACTGGCTTGGTTCGTAATGGGCGCATCTTGCAAATTTGGAGTGGCATTTGAGGTGGCATTTGAGCTAATAACGGGCGCGGATAGCATAGACACTTTCGGCAAGGTCTCAAATGAATGTTTATAACCAGCTGCCCAAAGGGATTTTAGTAAGGTCGGTGTTACTAAACCTTCAGTCTTTGAGACGAAGTGAATAGCACGCTGTAAGACCTCGAATAATTCTGCACTCGCCTCAGTCCATTGGTCGGTATGATTGTTGAGTCTCATCAGCTCACTGGTCTCATCAAAACGACTGAAGATGCGCTCCCAGTAAGTTAGCCGCTGCTGAACGTCGCTTGTAAGCAAGGCAATCTGTTGGTCTATTGTCGCCTGTGAATACTGCAGGTGCAGTTTTGTGACATTCAATCTGATTTGAATGTGGCAACCCATCGCCGACAGTTTAAAGGTCGTTAGATGGGGCATAGTTGTATTAGGTGCGTTCTTTTTCATTCTAAGCCCTTACTTTTTTAAGAGAAACCTTAAGCTTATTATCCGTTAGCTTTTTCTCATTTATTGAGAAGAACGTGTACGGGCGACCACACTTATAGCCTCAACAGGCGCGCTTGCCACTTCATTGACCTGTCGCAACTGGTTAATATCGACAATTGGCGTTGGCGCAATAGCCATCTCACCATTCTCAGAAATAGCAGTACTTAATATAGCGGTGTTTACAGATGGACTGTCTGTTTCTTGATTGAGTAGTAATAGCCATCCCGCCATGGTGCCAGCGATCGAGACCATCATAATGCCGCTTTTAAGAGCGGCAAAAGGATCTGCTTTTTTAGCAGTCTTAGTAGCGACTTTAATCGGATGTGATTTGGTATTAGTCATCGTATTCATCCTCATCATGCTGCTGATAGCTCGTAGCGATTAAACGACCCTTCTCTTTATAACGCTTGTCGTCGTGTTTTTTGCTGCTATGTTTATCCTCCTTATGTTTGTCGTCATCGTGATGATCATCTTTATAATCGTCGTCATCAAAGCCCTCAACACGATAGTTATCGGTAGCGACCGGATTTAGGATGGCACCGAGGTTGGCGTCAATATAAGTGGTGCCGCTGTCTAATCGCACCTCATAAGCAACCGTACCGTTATAGTTGATGAGCTCTGGGGCAGACTGCAATAGCGCATTAGGAGCGTCTTGTTTGGCAAGCATAGTTGCTTGCGCGGCTGTGAGTGCAGCAAGTGATGACGGCTGAGCAGATGGAGATGGCGTGAGAGGATTTGCGACGGCTTTAAAAGACGATAAATAAGACGAAGGAGAGGTAATGTCAGTACTTTGACTCATAGAGTCCGCTGCTGATAAGGCGCTAGCAGGCTCAAGTGACTGAGCGGACAAGGCAATGACCCCGCCAAAGAACACTAATGAAGTAGCACCAACAGTCAATAACAAAGGTTTCAGTAAGGGTAGGCTCACAGGTTGTACTCCGTATAATATTATTAGGGAATACAAGTAGCATACGCAATGAAGATTAACTCAAGCTTAAGACAGGGCGGCTTTATTATTGATAGTGCTCTTGATTTTAGTTTTAATAGTGACGATAAAGCCAGTTTCTGGTTGGGAGCGGTTGGTAAACTCTAACGTAAGACCATGAAGCTCGGCAATTCGATTGACGATTGATAAACCTAAGCCGCTACCCAATTGGCTTTGACCGGCTGGACGGTAGAAGCGTTCGCTTAGCCGCGCTAACTGCTGAGGTTCTACGCCCACGCCATTATCGACCACTCTAATGGCATTGGTGTCTAACTGCAGTTCAATCAAAGACCCCTCTGGACAATAGCGAATGGCATTGTCTAAAAGGTTGCGGATTAATAATTTGAATAAGATTGGATTGATAAGGATGGGTAAAATATCGGCAGGATTGTCGCAATGTACCGTGCGCTTTAATTGAATATGCTTTTCACGAGCCAAACGGTTAACGTCACTGAGCACAACGTCTGTTAGCATCAGCCAGTCTACTTTTTCTAATTGCTCAGGGGGTAATTGTTGTTGCGGCTCTATTTTGGCTAAAATTAGCAATTGTTCGACCAAATGAGTGGCGCGCTCAATGCCTTTGCTAATCTGTTGGGTATGATAAAACAGCTGACTATCATCTTCTATGCCTGATAGCTGTAATATCTGCTGCTGTAACAAGTCAGCTTGTAATTTTAAGGCGGCAAGCGGGCTTCTCAGCTCATGCGAGGCGTCAGCGGTAAAACGTTGCTCGCGCGCTAGGGTGTCAGCTACTTTCACAAATAAAATATTTAAGGCAGTTACCAAAGGCTGAATCTCTTTTGGTACCTCTGCTGTGACAGGGCTATCATCTTGCGGCTGACGTTGTTCAAGCTCAGAGCTAATCTTGGTTAAGGGCCTAAATCCGCGGCGAATCAACCAAACAACCAAACCTATAAACGCCAGTAGCCCCACTAGCATCGGCAGTACCTGCACGGACATGGCATCGACAATCATTTTCTGGCGAGAATCAAGATTCTGACCGACGGCAATCACCCGACTTTCATGTTTATGAGAGTGTTCATCGTGAATATAAAACAAACGCCAGCGCTTGCTAAAAGGATTAAGGCGTTGATAGGTATGATCATACTTTTCTAAAAACCCACGCTGGTCGGGCAGAAAAGCAAATGACTGACCATTTTCATCGGCCATTAATAGGCGTCCATCCTTATCCCAGATAGCAAAGCCCATATAGTCATCTTCAGCATCCCCAAGGTCGCCTGACAGCTGCTTACTTTTTAGGTTGTAAATTTTGGCAGCGTGCTTTTCTTTATTTTTATTTTCGCCCTGTTTGTCATCATAGTCATAAGGGTCTTCATCAGCGGATACGCCTATTAAGTAACGGGCAACTTGAGTGATTTGGGTGTCATTCATCTCATTAATTTCATCCCACAATCGCCACGCAATAAAGCTTGATGTGAGTACCCATAGCAGAGGTAGACCAATCAATAAAGAGGTTAATAGCCGTTGCTGGATACTTTTCATAGGCTCACAAATTAAGGGACAAAGTGGATGATCTAAACGTAGACCCGCAAACTACTATACTGTCGATTCAAAATAATTTGGATACCAGAAAGACAAATGAAAGTGCCACAAACAGTAGACCAAACGAGCATGACGTCGTAGCCAATTTATATTGGATTGACTATAGACGATTATATACTGGATTGAGATAGTAGCCGACGCCGCGTTTGGTCAAGATAAAGTCATTGCCCAGCTTCTTACGTAAATGATGAATATGCACTTCAATGGCATTACTTTCGATGTCTTGTTGCCAGCCATACAGCTTGTCCTCTAAACTCGCTCGGCTATGGATTTGCTTAGGATGGGTTAGCATTTGTTCTAATATTGCCACCTCTTTGATGGTCAATTCAACGATTTGGCCTTGATGCGAGACTTGCTGATTGTGCGGCTGATAGGCCACCTCGCCATAACGAATCTCAGGTTGACTACGCCCCTGACTGCGGCGCATCAATGCTTGCAAGCGCGCGATAACTTCGTCTAATGCAAATGGTTTAACCAAATAATCATCAGCGCCTGCATTGAGTCCGGCCACGCGATTGGCAATTGCATCGCGAGCAGTAATAATCAATACGGGCGTATCTATCTGTTTAGACCGCCAGTTTCGGAGCATGGTCATACCGTCACCTTTTGGCAAGGTCAGATCAAGCAGCACCGCGTCAAACATACCGTCTTGCAAGGCCATTTCACCTTGCTTGGCATCACTAAACCAATCGACCATCATGCCGTGGCTTTTTAAGCCAAGGATTATGCCTTCAGCAATGGTGCTATCGTCTTCTATTAATAATATGCGTGCCATGTTTATTCCATCGCTATGTTTACTTCATAGTGGACTGATCATCTGTCACTGTTTTATTGCCGGTTATCATCGATTTAATCAGATTTTGCCGTTGCCAATAGCTCATGGCAATGGCGGCTATGATATGTAGCGGCACGAGCAGGTACAAACTATTCGCCAGTAACTCATGCGCTTCTTCAAGCAAGTCTTTATTACCGAGGAGTCCTGATTCCATTAAATAACCTGTTATCCCTAAGCCTATAATAACTGCCCATAACGATAATACCATAATGGCTGCTAATGGATTATGACCAAGATGCTGCTTATCAACGTGGCGGGTACTTAGATCAGACAAGTGGCGCTTAATACGCATAGGTGTGGGGAAAAAATCGCTAAAGCGGGCATAGTGAGTCCCGACCAAACCCCAAAGCAAGCGCGTGACTACTAAGCCTACAACGGTATATCCTACATATTCGTGCAGCTCGCTACCGTCTTCTGTAAAGAGTAAATTGGCAATAATACCAGCCGCGACTGCCCAATGGGTAATCCTTACTAAAATGTCCCAAACCCTCACTTGCCTAGTCTTAGGATTGTTCGAAAACGGTATACTAGGGCTGTCGATCAAACTAGTCGTGTGTTTTTGGCTCATGGTCGTCACTCGCTTAATAGTTTGTTTAACCGTTATTACAACAAACAAAACTTAAGGCGAGCTTAGGGAACTACAAACTTTTAAACACTCAAACAGTAGACCTCTTTCCAAACCAGAAAACATGTTAAATTGGTGGTGTATCAAAAAGTATGCTGAGTAAATAAAGGAGGGGTGCCAGCCAAAGCAAAGATGCTATATTTGAGGTTATGAAGACACAAATAGAGATTAATTGCCCCGACTGCCACAGTCCTAGTCTAAAGAAAAACGGTATAAAAAGCTATGGTAAGCAAAACTACCAATGCAAAGACTGTAAACGTCAATTCATTGGCGACCACGCCATTACCTATCAGGGTTGCCACTCTAAAATAGAGCATAAGATACGACTGATGATAGTACGAGGCTGTAGTGTTAGAGACATTGCCACTATCACCTCTGTCAGCATTGGCAAGATACTAAGCACCATAGGCTCATCGATCTATAAGACCTCACCAAAGCAGCATTACTACTCGCGTTTAGAAGTTGATGAGTTCTGGACATACGTACGTTGCAAGAAGCAGAAGGTATGGTTAATCTACGCCTATGACCGTGATACTGGTGAGATTGTTGCCCATGTTTGGGGTAAACGTGATTTAGCCACGGCCAGAAAGCTTCGAGCTCGTCTTAAGAAACTTAAGGTGAGCTATGGTTCAATCAGCATGGACAACTGGGATAGCTTTAAAACCGCCTTCAAGGCAGACCCTAAGCAGATTGGTAAAAGATATACTGTTGGCATAGAAGGTAATAATTGCCGTTTAAGACACCGATTGAGGCGAGCAGTTAGAAAGACTTGTGCTTTTTCTAAGAAACTCGACAATCACTTTAAAACGTTCAATATGCTGTTCTTTTATATCAATTATGGTTATGTCTAATGCCAGCATACTTTTTGAAACACCACCCATTTTTTATCTATCAACTTCAATGATATTGATTCCATATTTCTTTTCAGCAGCTTATGGATTTTTGGTCGCCTATCGCAAAGAGGGTTATAAGGCATCTGAGAGTTCCACTAAAGATGTCATTATTGGTGTGACAGCACTACTTTATAGTATCTGGTTGTTGTATGCAGCCGGTATTCAGTACTTTTTGCTATCAGCTTTATTGTATCTACCTGGTGTTGTTCTATATATAAAAGCTCGCAAAGAGTACAACCATCAGCTATTCAATACTGCTGAAAAAGTGATACTTGTAGTCATCACTATTGCTGCTATTTATGCTGCCTATGGTCTGTACAACGGTACTTTAAGCTTATAACAGTAATACTGAATAAAGACTCATTAAATTTATAATCGTTAATAAAATTAGCTAAGAGTAATTTTCACATTAATTATTTGTTCTCTAAATGGTGGTGAGGTACTTGCACACTAACCCAAAACTAATAAGGATACAAAAATGTCTAACAAGTCTTTAGGTGTTCATTCAGAAGTAGGTAAATTACACAAAGTTATGGTGTGTTCTCCAGGTCTTGCCCATCAAAGACTGACACCACAAAACTGTGATGACTTATTGTTTGATGATGTCATGTGGGTTAGCAAGGCTAAAAGCGATCATTATGACATGGTCACAAAAATGCGGGATCGCGATATTGAAGTTGTTGAAATGCATCAGTTGCTTGCGCAAACCCTTGATGATAACGATGCCATGAAATGGATTATGGATCATAAAATTACTGATAATCATGTCGGTACTTTATTGGCTGATGAGGTTAGAGATTGGCTGACCAAACTTGAGCATAAGAAACTATCTTCATTTTTAATTGGCGGTGTAACCACTGAAGAATTACCCAATGACATTGGGGCTTCACTTAAGAAATTATCAGCACTTTCAGGTACCACTGAATTTGTATTGCCACCATTGCCAAATACTCAGTTTCCTCGCGATTCTTCAAACTGGATATACGGTGGCGTTACCCTTAACCCTATGTACTGGCCAGCTCGCCAGCAAGAAACGCTCCTTGTTTCAGCTATTTATAAATTTCATCCAGACTTTAAAGGGGCTGATTTCAAAACTTGGATGGATGATACTGAAGAAGATTTAAGTGGAAGTAGCTTAGAGGGTGGTGATGTCATGCCTATTGGCAACAAAACTGTACTGATTGGTATGGGTGAGAGAACGTCACAACAAGCGATTACGAGACTGGCCAAGACTTTGTTCATTGATGGTTCGGTTGACCATATCATTGTGGCGGCCTTACCTAAGCAACGTTCTGCTATGCATTTGGACACCGTATTTACTTTCTGTGATATTGATTTAGTCAACGTGTTTCCCGCAGTGACAGATCACATTGTGACCTTCCATATTCGTCCTGATGAAAGCAAGCCACACGGTATTGATGTGCGCGAAGATGACAGACATTTTTTGAAAGTTATAGAAGAAGCATCAAGAGTCGATAAACTAAGAGTGGTCGAAACGGGTGGTAATAGCTACGAAGTTGAACGTGAGCAATGGGATGATGGTAATAATGTCCTTGCTCTTGAGCCAGGGGTTGTCATCTCTTATGACCGCAATACTTATACCAACACGTTACTTCGTAAAGAAGGCATTGAAGTTATTACGGTTCCAAGCTCCGAGCTTGGCCGTGGCCGTGGTGGTGGTCACTGCATGACTTGTCCTATCATTCGTGATCCAACTGATTGATAAGTTGATGCTTTACAGACTTATCAATCGTTCAAATCTTACCTGGAAATAAAATAGCTAAATATGATTGATACTTTTTAACTTTTATAAATTTAAAGCCCTATAAACTCAAAATTAAGGAATTGTTATGAGTTTCAATCTTCATAATCGTGATCTTCTTAGTCTTATGCATCATAGTGAACGTGAACTTACTTATCTTCTAGATTTGGCTCGTGACTTAAAAAGAGCGAAATACTCAGGCACAGAACAGAAGCATCTTTTAGGTAAAAACATTGCTCTAATTTTTGAGAAGACCTCAACCCGTACTCGCTGTGCTTTTGAAGTAGCGGCATATGATCAGGGTGCCAATGTGACTTTTATTGGTCCAAACTCATCACAGATAGGTTATAAAGAGAGCATGAAAGATACCGCTCGTGTGTTGAGTCGTATGTATGATGCCATTGAATATCGTGGCTTCGGTCAAGAGATTGTTAATGAGTTAGCAAAATATGCTGATATTCCAGTCTTTAATGGCCTAACTAATGAGTTTCATCCTACACAAATGCTAGCAGACGTGCTGACCATGCGTGAGCATATAGACAAGCCGATCCATCAAATTAAATATGCTTATTTTGGTGATGCTCGTAATAACATGGGGCGCTCATTATATTTAGTGGGTGCTAAGATGGGTATGGATGTACGCCTCTGTGCCCCTAAAAACTTATGGCCTGAAGAAGAATTCTTAAAAATATGTGAAGATTTTGCCAAGGAATCAGGTGCGCGTCTTACTGTGACAGATGATGTAAAGACTGCGGCAAAAGGTGTTGATTTTGTTCATACTGATGTATGGGTATCTATGGGTGAACCAATTGAGAGCTGGGCTGAGAGAATCGATGCTCTAATGCTCTATCAAGTCAATATGGATCTGATAAAAGCCACAGGTAATCCCAAAGTGAAGTTTATGCATTGTTTGCCAGCTTTCCACAACTCAGAAACTGAGTTGGGTCAAGAAATCACTAAAAAATACCCACAGCTAGCAGATGGTATCGAAGTTACTGAAGAGGTATTTGAATCACCCTACAACATCGCATTTGAGCAAGCTGAAAACCGAATGCATACGATTAAAGCCGTTCTAGTATCTGCGCTTGGTAATATCTAATTTATAACTTTGACAGCGCCGACTACTGATATGAAGTTAACTGCAGATAATACTTAGGAAAATATCATGAGGTTACTAATTGCATTAGGTGGTAATGCTTTATTAAAACGTGGTGAGCCCTTATCTGCTGAAAATCAACGCCAAAATATTAAGATTGCCGTTGAACAGATAATGAAGGTTACGGATGATAACGAGTTAGTCATTGCTCATGGTAATGGCCCTCAAGTAGGTTTGCTGGCTTTGCAAGGCGCTGCTTATACTGAAATCGATACTTATCCATTAGACGTTTTAGGCGCAGAAACGGAAGGTATGATTGGCTACATCATTAAGCAAGAGCTTGGGAATGTCTTGCCTAGAAACATGTCAATTGCCACACTGCTCACTCAAGTAGAAGTAGACAGTAAAGACCCTGCTTTTAACAATCCAACCAAGCCTATTGGCCCTGTATACTCTAAAGAGGAATCAGAAAAGCTAAGTAAGCAAAAAGGCTGGATTATTAAAGAAGATGGTAAATACTTTAGGCGAGTGGTTGCAAGCCCTAAGCCTAAAAAAATATTTGAACTTAAACCGATACAGTGGCTACTTGAAAAAGGCGTTATTGTTATCTGTGCAGGTGGTGGCGGTATCCCGACAGCATTTAATGAAGATGGAAATTTGCAAGGTGTCGAGGCAGTAATCGATAAAGACTCGTGCGCCTCTTTACTCGCCCGTAGCCTTGAGTGTGAGCTATTGGTTATTGCCACTGATGTGGAGTATGTTTATACAGACTTTGGCACTGACAAGCAAAGAGCGATTTTGCATGCTCATCCAGACGCTTTAAGTGAGCTTGATCTTCCTGTGGGTTCTATGGGACCAAAAGTTGCGGCTGCTTGCGAGTTTGCGCGTGCGACTGGACACATTGCTATAATCGGTTCACTTGCCAATATTGGTAAGACACTTGAGGGAGCTGGTGGTACTCGTGTCTCAACTGAGTGCGAAGGCCTCACACATGCAATTGTATCGCTAAAAAATACAGGGTGATTCCTCGATTTAATCCGCACTCTCACGATATAAAATATTTTTCGCTTCTTCGCTGAAATCTTTATCAGTTATCGCGGTATCAGCATCTAGATTAACATTACTGCGTTCTGCTATTGATGGCTTTGAGGATACTTCTTTTTGATTAGAGATAGATAACATAGGACACAGTAAAAATTAAGCAATCCTAGCGGACAACTAACGAGCAGCCTGCACCATGTTTTTTGAATAATTACGAGCATCCTGCGATGTTTAGCTTGTTACAGATAATCTAGTTGCTACTGCTTCATTAGGCAGATTAAGAAAGGAAATGGCAATACAGCTCACTTGTCAGGTCAAAAATGTGACTGCTAAGCGCTAAATTATTATAGTAGGAGGCGCTGTCGACTCACCAAAATTTCTGAATTTATCAGATATTGTAGATCAACCATTACTGAGCATATTTCTTGTAGATATTATAAGTACAGTCTCGCGACCCGAACGAACATAGCGACAGTGCAGTATTGTTGAATGAGTTGTTGAAATTATCTATTTAAAATTTACAAACTCTGTTGATAAAGACGTTTCGTTGGCAAGACAAGCAGTAAAAATAATACAGCAGACACGCCAGCACAGTACATAAATCTAGCATTTCATTGGGCTATCTTGTAACATATTAGGCGTCGATTTCTTTATTAATGCGATGCTATGAATATCAAGTCTATTGATGAACACCTATAGCGACTTATTACTCTGATCGCCTTTATTGTTTAATATACTTCGGATAATCCTCTCGGCATAATCATTAGGCATTTCAATCACTTCTTTTATCGCCGCTCGAGCATGATCGTGCTGTTAAATTTTTGTTAAGCACGTTATTAAATACCTCAACTTAACATTATATTATATATAGCGTTAAGTTAAGGTATTTAACCGTTTTATTAGGTGATATCTTTGATACTGGAGTTTAAGGATGTTCAAATTACCCACAAAATCAATGTAGCTACAGTACTCTCAGAATTGATTCATAATTTACGAAACAACTTAGAATGTTTTATATCAAGCAACCTAATAGAAATAGTATAGTTAAACCACATATAAGAAATAGCCTTTATCAAGGCTATTAATTCACTTTAAGCGTTCTCTATATTTCTAAATTAAAAATAGGCTGCCCATATTCGATATTATGTCCATCTTCAACTAAGATATCGCTGACGATACCTTCTTTATCACTGATAACAGGCAGCAACCGGGTCAGCTCGTCAATAAAGCAAATCTTTTGACCCTTTTGAATATGATCGCCCTTATTAACTAGGTTATCGGTTGCATCATCTTCACTTAAGTAAACTTGGCCAACATGAGTAGCACACAAATGCGAATGCTCACTACCACCATTTCCAGGCTTGTGAATAGGCCTTGTCTCTACATGGCTGGTAGCGCTTTGTTGATTTAGGTTGTTGACTACCGTAATAGACTGACCGCTATTTGCAATCGTTACTTCATGCAACTGACTGCCCTCAACAAGTTTAACCACACGTGCCACTTGCTCTATATCCATAATAGACTCCTTAATTTATTTCTAACGAATACCAAAATACTGAGCAATAATCATCATGATTAAGATACTAATGTAATAAAATAGCGCTAAGCAGAGACTTTTAGGCAGATATCTTAATACCTTTAAGCTCTAGTTGTTTTTTTATTTCTTTAGCAAATAAAATGGCATGTTCACCGTCGCCATGTAAGCAGATACTTTGAGCGTCTACTGGCACCTTTGCGCCGCATATACTGGTGACGGTACCTTCAGTAATCATCTGTAATACATGATTGGTCGCTTCATCAGTGTCAGTTATTAGAGCATTGTCCTTGCTACGAGAGACTAGTGAGCCGTCTTTTTCATAATTTCTATCAGCAAATACTTCTGATATCGCCTCTAAACCATGGTTTTTTGCTGACTTAACCAGATAGCCCCCTGATAAGCCCATCACTTTTAAATTGGGATCAAAACGCTTGATTTCGCTGACTAAAATATCTGACAACGCTTCATCAATAGCCGCTTGATTATACAAAGCACCATGCGGTTTAACATACTCTAAAGGCACACCAACCAAGTCGCAGAGCGCTCTAGTCGCACCCAACTGATAAGCCAATAAGGCACGGTAAGCGGCTTCATCTAAGGACTGATTGGTACGACCAAAGTTCTCTCTATCATGTAGACCTGGATGGGCGCCTACCCTAACGTTGTTTGTTTTTGCTAATTGCAAGGTCGTTAGCATTTCAGCGTAAGAACCGGCATGAAGACCACAGCAGACATTAGCAGAACTGACTATGGTCAATAATTTATTATCTTGTCCACAGCCTTCAGCGACATCGGCATTTAAATCAATTTTCATGGGCGTACTCCTTGATTTGATCGATATAATGTTGTCTTTTTTGTTGCTCATACAATGCCTGCTCTAAGTCTACGACGACAAATTGACAGATTTTACCAAACCTGATTTGTGCCATCAGTCCTATATCCGCGTTAATCACCGTAGCGATTTTAGGATAGCCGCCTGTCGTTTGCGCGTCAGCCATCAGAACAATAGGCTGCCCTTGCGGCGGTACTTGAATCATTCCAATATCGACACCGTGCGAGCTCATCTGCGTAGGCTCAATCAACTCAAGTGGCGATGTGCCTGCTAAGCGATAGCCCATACGGTTGCTACTACTTTGTAGCTTCCACTGCTCTGATTCAAAAGCGTCCTTAGAGGAAGGCGTAAAGCGCTCATACTCGCTACTTTTTATCACTCTAATGATATGGGTTGGCGCAAGGCGAGCCACCCCTATAACTGGTAAGCTTGCAGCGATTCTAATTTTTAAGGTGTCATCTGCTTTAAGATACCTACCCTCAAAGCCACCAAAACCAGCTTTTAGATTGGTGCTAGCCGATTGCAATACAGGTTCGATATCAAAGCCGCCATGCACACATAAATAGGTATACATGCCTTGTAGTGGACGTAGAAGTTTTAGGGTTTGCCCTGCTTGCGCATTGATACGCCAATAGCAGGGAATGCGTTTATCGTCTAAATACGCCTCGTATAGCGCACCCGTTAAGCAAAAACTGACATCTTCTTCAAACTTTATGGTCAAATCACCTAAAGCAACTTCAATAGCAGGCTCGTTAAGATCATTTTTCATCAATGCATTACCTGCTTGTAGAGCCCAGCTATCCATCACCCCATTTTTACCCACGCCCATGCTTCGGTAGCCAAATCGTCCTGAGTCTTGGATGCTAGCAAGGGCATTCGCGGTTAAAATTTTCATTGATATCCCCATTTATTCGTACTTCTATTTATTAGCATTGCTATTTATTCGCACTTCTTATTGTTATGACCCTTGTTTATAGATATTTTATTCATGAATATCAATAGCGGTAAACTTCAAGGTATCACCTGCGTTGAGCAAAGTAGGAGACGCTTTGGTTAAATCAAATAAAGAGGTATCGGTTTTTCCTAATAGCTGCCAACCCCCTGGAGATTCAAAGGGATAGATACCCGTTTGTTCACCGCCAATGCCGACTGAGCCTGCGGGCACTTGAGTTCTGGGTGTAGCATGTCTTGGAAAATACAAGGATTCAGATAAGCCGCCAAGATAAGGAAACCCAGGCTGAAAACCAATAAAATAAACGGTATAAATAGCCTCGGTATGTAAATCGACAACGGCTTCAACGGAGAGACCTAATTCACTCGCCATAGCTTTTAAATCAGGACCATATTGGCCACCATAATGCACTGGAATTTCAACGTACTTACCGTCTATTATTTTTGAAGGAATATCATCAAGCAGAGCTGATAGCCTATCTTTAAAGTCTTTAAGCTCACTCCATGTTAACGACGCTATGAATACACTTAGCGTATTCATACCAATGACCACTTCTATGACTTCTGGTATCTGTTGTATGCTATCTGCTAAAGCCCAACATTTTTGCTGTTTGTCTAAAGTCATAGGTTTAGGAAAAAACAAAGCCAGATTGGTCTCACTGCATATTTGCCATTGTAGTTCCATAAGCGCACGCTCCATTATCTTTGTTTTCATTCTGGCTTCAGATTTTTGCCATGAATAGTTGATTTATATGTTTTCTTTTATCCATTCGGCCAGATAATGAATACTCATTTGACCCTGACAAAACCCTGCATCTTTAAACAGTCGTTGATGAAGACTAATATTGGTATCAATCCCTGTAATTTGCGCTTCTGATAATGCCGCTTGCATCTTTTTTATAGCCTGAGCTCTTGACTGATCATGCACGCATATTTTAGCGATCAAACTGTCATAAGAAGGTGGCACGGTATAGTTTGACTCGATATGACTGTCCACTCTAATACCAAAACCTGCTGGCATATGGCAGTATTCTATACGCCCAGCGTTGGGCAAAAAGGTATCAGGGTTTTCAGCATTAATACGGCACTCAAAAGCATGTCCAGTAATAGAGATATCGCTTTGTTTATGCGCTAGCGCTAACCCTGCTGCCACTCGTATTTGTTCTTGAACGATATCAACCCCAGTGACCATCTCGGTAATAGTGTGCTCAACCTGAACTCGAGTGTTCATCTCGATAAAAAAGAACTCACCATTTTCATATAAAAACTCAAACGTGCCAGCACCTCTATATTGCATTTGCTGGCAGGCAGTAACACAAGCTTTACCTATCTGCTGCCGCTGCTCATCAGTAATTCCTGGGGCTGGCGCTTCCTCAATTACTTTTTGATGGCGACGCTGCATAGAGCAATCGCGCTCACCTAAGTAGATAGTATTACCATGAGTATCAGACAGTACTTGTACTTCAATATGCCGGGGCGTTTGTAGATATTTTTCCAGATAAACGATAGCACTGCCGAAATTGGCTTGGGCTTCCGTTTGGGTCATAGAAATAGCGGATAATAGATCGGCCTCTTTTTCGACGACGCGCATACCGCGACCACCGCCACCGCTTGCGGCTTTAATAATAACGGGATAGCCGACATCATTTGCAATCTTGATGACCTGATCACTATCAGTAGGCAAAGCACCTTCGGAGCCAGGAACACAAGGCACGCCAGCTACAGTCATTTGTTTTTTTGCAGCGACTTTATCTCCCATATTCCTTATATTATCTGCAGTTGGCCCAATAAAAATGAGGCCAGATTTTTCAATTAAGGCGGCAAAGTCTGCGTTTTCGGATAAGAATCCGTAGCCTGGGTGAATGGCTTGTGCGTTGGTAATTTTTGCAGCGGAGACAATCGCTCTTTGATTGAGGTAGCTGTGTGTCGCATTAGCAGGGCCGATACATATCTTTTCATCGGCTAAGCGTACGGGTAGCGAGTCTTTATCCGATTCCGAATGGGCAATTACAGATTGAATGCCTAACTGTTTACAAGCTCGGATAATACGTAGGGCAATCTCGCCACGATTCGCAATTAAGATTTTTGAGAACATGTCAGTTTTCCTAAGAAATACAATATCAAATACAGCAACTGTGCAATACTTTGCAATGTTGGTTAGTCTTAACTATTTGGCTCTATGATAAATAAGATCTGTCCATACTCTACAATATCACCTTCATCGATTAAGACCTCTTTGATAGTGCATGCAATGCCTGCTTTTACCTCATGCATCATTTTCATCGCCTCAATGATACACAGCGTTTGTCCCTCATCTACCTTATCGCCAACTTTGATAAATTCATCAGCTGTAGGCTCTGAGCGTCGAAAAAAGCTACCTAGCATAGGAGCTAATACTTGGTTTTTTGGGTCTTCAGTAGGGGCTTTTTCATCAATACTATGACCGCTTGCACTGATATCATTGGTATTGTCTTTATTGCCATCAGCGCCTATTGCCGTTTGCTGTTCCGAGCTTGAGGCGCTGGTAGCGAGATTGCTGCTGCTGTTATTGTTGACAGCATGGTTGCTATTTTCATTGCCATTAGCCTGACAAACTATAGAGATACGCGCGTCGCCATCGGTCACTTCTAAAGAATTTATATCGGAGCGTTCCGCTAGCTTTATCAGCTTTTCTAGATCAGTAAAATTAATATTCATATTACTAGCTATTCCATTAGAGTAAAAAGCCTAGATTAACATACCAAATACAATGCTAAGTAATCAAAATAACTTGGACTATTTCAGGTTATTGATTCTAGTTATTTTTGATGACTATGATGCTATAGCAGAAAATCATAGGCTGGCTTGTACTGTATTAGACGTCGATTACTTTATTAATGCAGTGATATGAATAACAATATTATTACTAGGCATCAGTAGCGATTCGATTATAAACGTAGTAAAAAGTTCGTATGGAAAACCAATTGATTTTGAAATCACTGGGGGTCAAGTCCATGCCAGCTAAGTTGCAAACGAATTAATCGATATAATACAAGGTGCTGAGCATTTTGTTGCTGACAAAGCTTATGATGTCAATCCTATTAGAGACAAGCTTAGGCAAGAGAGTATCAATTTAGTTATCTACGCGCTGTCCAATTTTATTAGCCACCACACACTTACCTGAAGAGCAAGACGTAGAGCTACTCTCTAAGTAGCTGGGATGGGATTTAACATAACAAGCAAAATTAATTGATTAACTTCTTATTTCAAATTGAGAGCTGGTCTGGCTATCAGACCCAACCCTCTTCCAAAAGCTGCTCGGTGTTACTCACTTTAAATTCATTATATAAGTTGAAAAATACCGTTGGGTCTTCAATATTATCGAGCAGCTCTCGTTTATTGAGCGCCACAAACATAGCCAGCGCATAAGCCGCACAATGGATAGATTTTTTGGGATTAAACTCAATATCAGTAAAGGCTTGATATTGCATGATCTCCTCATGCAGCTGAGGGTTTTGCTTTAGGGCATTCACATACAGCCAATCATAAAACGTGGTTAATGGCTCTACGCTCCACTCTATACCAAAATAATTGTAGCTGATTAATTCACCCGAGGTTATTAATCGCTGGTCTTTTTTGGCTTGTCTTGGCGGCGCTATCAGCAAGTCGGTATAGGGGCCACCGTACTCAAAAACACTACTGGCTTGAAAGGCGTTTTCGACACTATACTGCCTGCCATCATGCTCATTAGCCAGCTGTAAGCTCAATGGACTCAGCAAAAAACTCAACTTATTGCCAGATTTACTAGATAGCTCTAACACTTGCTTAAACCCATACTTTTTGCAAATGACTTGATGCAGGTCATTGATAGATTTTTTCTTTTGTCTACTCGCAAATCCCACATGCCGCTCAAACCTAACCATGTCCGTTTTTACCAGATTGTCACTGTTGACTCTAGGTATGAATACGGGTCTGTGTTCTACAGCGTTTTGTGTTTGTTCCATAGCGATGTGCCTTATATCAATGGTCTTTTAGAAATGGTCTTTCATAACTGGTCTGGCATAAATAGCATATAAATAAGCAGTCATCTAAATACATTATTATCTTATGAATACTGATTAATTATAGTGTTTGATAGCCAATCTCGCTATCCGTTTGTATCTACTAACCTAGAAACTCCGCTTTGACGCGAATTTTATAATGGCCGCTCGCTCTATCACTGTTAGCAGCGCCTCTTTATCTCTTGCCATTTAACTCTCTGGTAGTCAAATGCATCTGCCCAGTCCGAAATGCACTGAACTCAATCAGCGCTCGCGGGGAAGTTTATCTTATTATTAGGCATTTATCCTGCCCTATTTTAGGGTTATTGATAACCTCACTGGCTTTTTGGAGTTAGTGACTCAGATACAACAGCCTCTGATATAGTCGGGGCGGTTCAGTGTTGACACAGTAATAGCAGTAGACACAAAGTGTATTCCATATACTTTGCCCGCGACTTTAGGCTTGAAAGTAAAACACATAGGCTGGGAGCATTTCAACTTTGATCCTAGCCAAGGCATGAGCGGAAGCTCTATAGTCAGGCATTTAGCGGCACGATATTGTGACTCAGTTGTTACTTTAACCGAAAGAGATAAGGAATGTTGGCTAAAAAATACTCGTCACAAATCACAAGTAATCGCTATAGCGAATTCTTGTCCGTTTCCTGTTCAAGAGTATATTGAGAAAAATAAAAAAATAGTATTAGCTGTTGGTCGTCTACATAGACAAAAAGGGTTTGATTTGTTACTTGAAGCTTGGCTTCAGGTAACTACAGTTATGCCAGAATGGAAATTAAAAATAGTTGGTGAGGGTGAAGAAAGAGTGCAGCTAACCGAGTTTATTGAAGCAAACCAAATAACCGAGAGTGTGGAGTTGGTTGGTATGACTGATAATGTGGGTCAATATTATAGGCAGGCTGAGATATTTTGCCTGAGCTCTCGAGTAGAAGGGTTTGGTATGGTTTTAACTGAGGCTTTAGCTTTTGGTCTGCCTATTGTAAGTTTTGATTGTGGACCTGGCCCCGCAGAAGTTTTAAAAGGTACGGGCTCTATTTTAGTTCCTGAAAATGATGTTAATCAACTTGCTTTAGCATTGATTAGTTTGATGAAGGATGATGAGCAGAAAAAAATTATTAGCTTAAGAGGTAAAGAGAAAGTCGAAATTTATCAACCCGATAATATAATAAGCAAGTGGTTAAATTTACTTAAAAGCTTTGAATAACTTAAAATATTGCCTTAATTCGGAGACTTTCCTGAAAACTGTGTAACTGCTTATAATCCATTAACAGGAGAATAAGTAATGACTAACAAATCTGACATTTCGATCCTGGCCGAACAAATGGCTAGCAGCATGAATAGCTTTGAGGACATCAAAGACTTCCAGAAGCAGCTCATGCAATCGTTTATCGACACTGCCTTAGAAGCTGAGATGGAAGATCATCTAGGCTACCCCAAGCATGAAAGTGACACAAGCGAGCTTGAGATATCCACCCCAAGAGATCGTGACAGCAGCTTTGAGCCTGTACTGGTTAGTAAACATCAAAGCCGTATTACCGGTCTTGATGACAAAATCATCTCCAACTACGGGCATAGCCCTTCGTCTTGCGCTTCGGGCAACTGTCTCCCAGACACTTGCTTATCCTCGCTCATACGCCAAAGGTCAGACAACCACTGAAATCGTTGAGACCATCAAAGACATCTACGACGTCGAAATATCAAGCAGCTTAGTATCAAGGGTTACTGACAACATCATAGACGACATCACCGCTTGGCAGAATAGGCCTCTTAGCAGCATCTATCCTATCGTCTACTTAGACTGCATGGTCGTGAAGATACGCCAAGACAAGCAAATCATCAACAAAGCGGTCTATCTAGCTTTAGGTGTTGGACTGGACGGTAAAAAAGAGCTGCTTGGTATGTGGCTATCAGAGTTTGAGGGCGCTAAGTTCTGGCTTACTGTACTCACTGAGCTGCAGAACCGTGGGGTGCAAGACATCTTAATCGCCTGTGTTGACGGTTTAAAAGGCTTTCCTGATGCCATCAATACTGTTTACCCTAAAGCACAGGTTCAGCTGTGTATCGTGCACATGGTGCGTTACTCAATGAAGTTTGTGCCATGGATGAATAAAAAGAAAGTAGCTGCTGATTTAAAGGCGATTTACGGCGCTGATACCATTGAGCTGGCACAAGCCAATCTTGAGCATTTCGATGAGACATGGGGTGATGAGTATCCGCATGTCGTCAAGTCCTGGCGTAGCAACTGGGAGGGCTTAACGGTATTCTTCAATTATCCTAAAGATATTAGAAAGGCTATTTATACCACCAATGCTATTGAGTCTTTAAACAGTGTGATCCGTACGGCGGTGAATAAGCGTAAGGTGTTCCCATCTGATCAGGCGGCGTTTAAGGTGGTGTTCTTGGCAACCCAGCAGGCATCCAAAAAGTGGTCTATGCCTATTCGCAACTGGACGTCTGCCTTAAATCGCTTTATGATTATGTTTGATGACCGTGTCAGTAAGCATTTAATCTAAATGGCAGTTACACAGAATTCGGGATGGGCTCAGTATAGCGGACAACCTGTAATTTTATTTTCTAGGTTTTTAGGCTGTAGCAGTGTATTTAGCTTTAACTAATAATTGAGGATATTTGTTGATAATCACTTAAATACCAATTCAAAAGATGCAATCTGATATAGCGCGACTTGGGCTATTTCCGATCATTGATTTTTATTCAGAACCCTATTACTTATGCGAAGTAAATAGTAAACCAATCCTTCATACTTGATTCCTTAAATGGTATAATAGTTAATAATCTATCTATATTGAACGATTAATTGGATTAATTCATGACTATCAGATTCGATTTTTATACACCAAATGAGATTGGTGAGATTTTAGGTGAGCGCTTAAGGGCGTGTCGCCTGTCACTAAACTTAACACAAAGCACCTTAGCAGATAAAGCAGGTGTTGGGGTTAGCACCGTAGCTCGAATTGAGTCAGGTCAAGGCGGTACACTAGATAACGTGATTCGGCTGGCAATAGGGCTTGGAATGGTTAATCAGTTTGCTGATTTATTTGAGGATGTTCCTACCACTATCGAAGATATTATTGCCAAACGAAACCTTCGCCAGCGTGCTTCGAATAAAAATTAATTAAGGCAGACGTTTACATGTATAAACCCACATTATTAATTAATGTTTACTACCAAGGGTTTGGGGCGCATCGCCTCATTGGTCACCTAACGATGGATGGTCGACGCCCCGTCTTTGGCTATAGCCCCTTGTGGTTGGCCGATGGGCTTGATTTGTCTCCGATAGAGATGCCATTACGACCAGCGCCTTATTATGGTACTCATGCATCGAGTCATTATTTATGCGGATTGTTATCCGATAGCTTACCTGATGGCTGGGGTATGTTGCTGATGGATCGATTTTTTCGCAAAACAGTGGATAATCCTGCTCAGCAAGTAAGTGTTTTAGAACGCCTTGCGTATATTGGTAACTCAGCGATGGGTGCGCTTAGCTTTGAGCCTCAACACGACATTAATCTTGATACCGCCGATCTGAGTCTAGCTAAGCTTGCTGCTGCCAATCATACTATTTTATCTGGACAGGACAGTGATATATTGGCTGAGCTCATCGTCATCGGTGGCTCTCCACAAGGAGCAAGGCCTAAAGCCTTAGTTTTATACGATGAAGCGTCTGAATATCTCACTACTGATTTAACGAGTAGCCATCCATCCGCCATGCCATGGCTCATCAAATTCCCAGCGCAGTCTGAGCATAAAAGTGTTTGCCTTTTAGAGGCACTCTACGCAGATATGGCAAAGCAAGCCGGCCTTAACATGCCTGCCCATCATTATTTTGACATTGATGACAGCCATGCTGCTTTTGGTGTTGAACGCTTTGATCGCATTGGCAAGCAAAGGGTTCATGTGCATACGTTAGCCGGTTTATTGAATCTTGATTTTCGAACACCATCTCTGGATTACTTGCAATACCTACGCTGTGTACGTATGTTGACCCAATCGCAATGTCAAGTAGAAAAAGCCTACCGACAAGCGGTATTTAATGTGATTTTCAACAACAAAGACGACCATAGTAAGAACTTTTCTTTTGTAATGGATAAAGCGGGGAACTGGTCCTTATCTCCAGTCTATGATATTGCCTATAATTCAGGTATGAACGGTTATCATCAGATGGATGTTGGCGGTGAGGCCAAACACCCTACTGCCGCACATTTATTAAAACTTGCCAACCGTGCCGATATCAAAGAAAATAAGGCACGCGCTATTATTGAGCAAGTGGTCTCAGTTGCTGAATACTTTTTGACTGTTATTAATGATTATTCCATTGAAAGAGGGTTGTTGAACCAAGTGATTTGTGATGTGAAAGCGAACATTGAGAGGATGACTCTATTGATATAGAGTACGTCTCAGCGGTAGGCTGTCACTATGGTCATCAGTTGCTGCCATTTTTCCGTTTTACGCTAATAGCGGTATTTGTAATATACCGTAAACCACTTGCTAAAGCAGGATGGTAAGTCGCGCCATTGTGCATGGTACAAACCATAAGTGACGCATCTTCTCTTTGTTGTGGTAAACAAAAATATAAGACATTGCTTATTTTTTCAACCAGCCCTAAGCCTATACAACCCCTAATTATAATAGTGACAGCCAAATAATGTTGTTAAAATTTTTAACTCAGCGTGTAATATTGTTAAAAAAATATCAACTTGTTGTTAAAGACTCTAGATGTCTGTAAAAAGTAATCGCTAAGCAGTCAGCACCACAAAAAATCACACGCCATATTGAAAATTATATGGTATCTTTCAATAATTTATGTTGCTAGCTAAGTATTTTAAGCAATAAAAAATCCTGAAAGCTTTTATCATCAATGTTTTTAGAACTAAACGGTTTATTTAGAAATGTCTTATGGCTTTGTTGATATTGGGGTTTCCACAGTACTTCTAATACCAAGCAAAAACGCCAATCTGGATGGTTGGCATTTTTTAGTTTAGATTGATTAATTTTAATGTACAGATTAGGATGGTGTAGTTATTTCAATAACCTTAATCTGCGGAAGCTAACTCTTTCACCTTATTGGTTTACAGGTTTGGGTTTACAATGATTTTCACCGCTGATTCATTGTTATGAATTAAGGTCTCAAAGCCTTTAGAAATCAAATCATCTAATTTGATACGTTGAGTAATAAAAGGCTCAAGATTAACTAAACCGTCTTCGACCAATTTAATGGTTTCTTTGTGGTTGTTTACATAGCCGATAGTACCACGTAGATCAAGCTCTTTCATGACCACACTATGTACATTTACTGAGGCTGGGTGGCTCCAGATAGAGACAATCACTACCACACCAGCGGATTTGGTGAGCTCAACCAGCGAGTCTAATACCTCATTGACGCTAGTGCATTCAAAGGCAATGTCTGCACCGCGATTATTAGTAATCTTCATGACTTCTTCAGTCAAATTGACTTGAGTAGGGTCTAAAACATAATCGGCAACGCCACTTTCTTTAGCTTTTTCTTTACGTTTGGCACTTAATTCGGTAAGGATTACGGTAATACCTTTGGCTTTTAGAACCGAAGCCAATAACAATCCAATCGGACCACCACCACCAACTAAAGCAATATCACCTGCCTTAGCCTCACTGCGCACAAAAGCATGGTAACCAACTGCTAACGGCTCAATCAAAGCTGCTTGATCCAATGGGATTTTATTAGAGATAGGGTGTACCCAACGGCGTTTAACCGCAATTTTTTCAGATAAACCACCTCCGCGACCGCCTAGGCCGATAAAGTTCATATCCTTCGATAGGTGATAATTCTCACCAGGTGCGGTAGACACGTCATCGGCAATAATGTACGGTTCAACCACGACGTGCTGGCCGATTTCAATATCATCAATCCCCTCGCCGATAGCATAAACGACGCCTGAGAACTCATGACCCATAGTGATTGGAGCAGACTCTCCTGAAATCGGGTGAGGATGACCACAAGGAGGAATAAAGATAGGACCTTCCATAAACTCATGCAAGTCAGTACCACAAATACCGCACCAGGCAACGTCGATACCAACGGTGCCTGGTTTTACAGTGGGCTCTGGAATGTCTTCAATGCGGATGTCGCCTTTGTCATAAAAACGTGCAGCTTTCATATAAATCTCCTTCGGTTATCATTAGAAAAATTAATGAAAAATATGAAGTTTACTTACCACTATCATGCCCAGAGCAGAGTTGAATTATCAAGTATTGTTGGGTGAAACTAGCTATGATAAAGAAAATTTATTATTCGAAACAATACTATAAACCACATTCTAAATAAAGGTAATCAGCTGGATAAGTCCTAGCAACTTGTATTAATTGTTAATGTTAATGTGAGCGTTTAAATGAACTAGCCGGCAACATATATTGCTCCCATCCAGCAATGTTTAGGCTTATCAATAATTTCTGAACTGTAGAACACAGGTGCGTCAATAGCAGTCCTTCTCTCAATCGCAGTTCTTATAGTTTCAAATTCGTCAAACGATATATTACGGTTACTCTCAACTTCCAACATCATAGAATTAATGCTAAGACTTTTAGGGATTTGGCTCATAGTTTTCTCGATTGCTCTGTCTGAATCAAGTTTCCCCATTGCACTAGCTTGTATGAAGTGAGCATATTTCCCAGACAAACATCCCATCTCAAACTCATCAATACTGATACCAACCAAGCCTGTTCTCTCCAATACGGATTTGTACATATCGATCTCTGACTTTCTTAGCTTGTTTTTCATCGTTCATGTTTCTATCCGTAAGGTTTTTGGGGTTAAGGGGTTTCCCCTTATCGGCATGCCAGAATGAAAAGAGGTGGTGTATTGTAATGACGGCATATACTGGCTTATAATTTACTAATCAAAACTTATTATTAAATCTTCATACTTAGACCTAAGCAGCATGGTCATATCCTGCCGATAGTTTAGCAATTACTCTATATCTATACATGTGCTTATTTTCTAATAGGTTAACAATATAGTTGTCTAGAGCAACTTTTATATTACATATAGAGTCAGTTCAAAATAAAAGAGAGTCGTTCATATCAACGTGCTACTGGTATAAATTTTTCTTGCGTGCTGTTCGCAAGCGTGCTTCGAGCCTGCAAAAAATTCATACCAGCAGCACTATATCGTTTTTAAATTGAATCGACTATACCATAGTTGATTCGCTTCAAAAACATTCTGGTTTACTACTTGGCTTATGTAGTCGATATTAAACTCTCTTTTGTCTTCAGATAGTCGTAGTACCCTTGGTAGACGGCTAATTCCTAGTTCTCCATCTGCTAGCGCATAATGTCTGTATGTTTTATTTATAATTTCATCACATTCGAATTCTATGTATACCATACCTCTGTTTTGAGATTTAGCCATGCGAATAATCGATATAAAAACTTCTTTTTTAAGATGTAACTTCTTTTTATTAATATCCTCTACCGTATATCTAGGCCTTCTCCCCAATGCAATTTTTTTCCAAAAGCTTCCTTGTTCTTTGATTGTAAAGTAATTATCGAGATTGTTTTTTAGGTCTTCAAGTTCTCTTATAGATATTTTAGTCTCATTTAATTTTTCTTTAACCATGAAGAGTGGCATACCCATAACTTCTGAACGCTCCTCTATGCTTGACTCTTGAGAAAAAATAAAGTCATGAGATTTAGTCAGTAGCATTCTTAAAGCCATTAATTTAATTAGCAACATCTCACTACTGGGAGAGTACATGACTAAAGGTTGTAATCTAAAATCCTGAACACCTTCTATCATTTCCTTAAGTAATCTATCTAAATGATAGATTAGATAGTCTTGATCACCTTTCTTATGAAGGATAGTTTGAATTCTGGGTAGTTTCTGAAGTATTAATACTGAAACTTGTTTTTCGTAAGTTATCATACGCTCTTTTATAATGGCTTCTATAGAACCGCCGACTTGTTCTAAACGTTCTTTTAGTAAAGGTTTTAAATACCTCCTTTTCAGACTTCGGGTTTCATTAACAAAATCCAAAATTGTATCGGGCGTCCCTCGATCAAGCGTGTAAAACCGACTCATAGAAAAGGAGCAATGAGATAGATATTTTAAGTCATGCATATCATATTTTCTGATAACAACATGTGTTAGATAGACGTACTTTTCAGCACTATTGCCACTGCTATCTTCATGAAGAAACCGTCGAAAAGAATAAGGATTCTTACCAATTTCATCCGTATTTCCAATTAAAAACCAGTATTTTTGTCCTTCTACAACCAAAAAACCTCTATCTTTCCCCTCATTCCTAATGAAAGAAGGTATATAAGTAGATTTTTGAAAATCTATGTCAGATGAATCCCACTTTCGGAAGTCTTGTCCTTGTATTTTCTGCTTAATAAAGACCTCCTTTAGGTATGATTTAATCATATGGGAGTCCAGTTTGCGAAAACTAGGGGAGACTTTTAATTTAACAGTGCCTATCCATTGTGCTAAGTCATATAAAAAAGCTATTTTCATTCTTTTACGATTTTTATGTTCATATAATAAGTTGTGTATATTTAAGTTATCTAAACAACTAAATATTGCTTCAATTTCATCAGCGAGTTGCATAGCGTCATAATACTCAGAGCGCGAATTAATAATTTTGAACATATCTGAGACTATGGCTAGTAGATCATTATTATGAGTTTGAATGTTTCCCATAGTTTCTTTTAAAGTGGCAGGACGTTTGTGTATTAGTTCTTCATTGGCATTGAGATAGATACCTCGAGGTTCTAGTATGTTTTTATATAAACTATGTTGACTCTCCGGATCTAAATCAGGAAGAATACTCTGAATTATTTCTCGCCAATCTGGACTTAGGTTAGGGTCCATCGATTTTAATTTATAAAGCTGATATTCAGAAAGATCACGAATATTCATTGTGCTTGCCCCTGCAGAAATTCCATTTCATAAATGCCATACTAAGCGAATAAGCTCTTAAAACAACAGTATAGTAGGTTCTCTATAAACAAGATATAGTCAGTTCACAATAAAAAAAATACAACCCATATCATGGAATAGTTTCTTTAAATTATTCTCCATCCAACCTTGGCGTAGAAACTTTGCTTGTGTGGCAACCCATGCTAATGGGTAGTCATTTGATGCCCCAATCAGCATACGGACAGCATGTTCTTTAATCTCGGGGTGTATGTGTTTTTACTCATTGTTCTATTCTTTCAGATTAATGAGCCTCTGAAAAACCCGGGGCGGTTCACTCAGGGCGTATGTGATAAAGCAATCCTATCTCCACGTGTCGCTTGTGAATATATGACTGCTCTATAACACGCTAGAGAAAAACACCCTTCTACACCATATTTTCAAAGATATCATCAATGTATTTTTCTACGGCATCACTATCATTGGTGACTTGAGCATACGTCTTCAAACCTATTATTTGAATTTGGAAATAACGCGCCAGCTTAACCGGATTTTTCTCAACGCTGATCTCACCATTATCGATGGCTTGCTCAAAAATAGTAGCAAAGGATGCTTCTGTATTCTCTAAAATACCCGTTGCATGAGTCAACAAATTTGGGCTATTGTTCTGGGTGAGTTCAGCGACCGTTTTGACAATCATGCACATACCACTTGGCGCATTGGCTTGATTACATACAGTCACGCTATGAATGAATCGCTTCAAACCACCCAGCACGGTGACTTCTTCTGCCATACAGTCGGCAAGCCTCTGAGCACCGTCTTTAGCATAACGATTTAATGCTTCTGTAAATAATTTGTCTTTGCTGCCAAAAGCGGCGTAAATACTACCAGGATGCATTTTCACCACATCTTGTAGATTTCTCATTGACGTTGCGTGATAGCCCTTTTCCCAATAGAGATTTTTTGCTTTTTCAATCACATCATCGCGATTAAATTTTACTGGGGCACTCATAATTTTACCTTAAAAATTTTGTCTTAAAAGCTTGTCTAAAAATTGCTCTTAATTATCTGCCTTAAAACTGGCCTTAAAAACTTAAAATTGCTCTTAAAAAACAGAAACCAAGTAATAATAATATTACTTGGTTTTTTACGTTATCGCTTGGCTTTATTCGAAATAAGCTACTTTGGCTTTAATGCTAAGACTCTATCAATATCTTCAGCATTATGACGGTTTTCGAGTTGCTCCCACTCTTCACCCCAATTGCGGTTGATGATGCAGCCACGTTGTACTGCTGGTCGCGCTAACATGGCTGTCGCCCAACGCTGGATGTGGGTATACTCTTCAACCTGAAGGAATTCTTTTGCGTCGTATAAATTCCCCAAAACTAAATTGCCATACCAAGGCCAAGTGGCAATGTCCGCAATACTGTACTCATCACCAGCAATGAATTCGTTCGTCGCTAATTGCTTGTCTAATACATCCAATTGGCGCTTGATTTCCATCGCAAAACGATTGATGGGGTATTCAAATTTTTCGGGTGCATAAGCATAAAAGTGACCGAACCCACCACCTAAGTATGGCGCAGAGCCATGTAACCAAAACAGCCAGTTAAAGACCTTTGTACGCTTATTACCTTCTTTAGGCAGTAATACCCCAAATTTTTCAGCAAGATACACTAAAATTGAAGCCGACTCAAAAATAGGCTCAGCATCATCGACAGAGTGATCGACTAATGCTGGAATCTTAGAGTTGGGATTAATAGCTACAAACCCCGATGTGAATTGATCCCCTTCGCCAATTTTAATCATGTGGGCATCGTATTCCGCATCCTTACCTAATGCCAATAACTCCTCTAACATGATGGTAATTTTTTGGCCATTAGGCGTGCCCATTGAGTACAGTTGCAAAGCATGCTTGCCAATAGGCAGCGCTTTTTCATGGGTTGCACCCGACACCGGACGATTAATACTTGCCCATTTACCGCCATTTTCTGCGTCATGAGTCCAAATTTGGGGAGGTATGTATTGATTTTCCATTCTTATCACTTCTATATTGGTGAAATTTATTAGACTTTTTACTAGTGATTAGGCTTTTTTATCGAAGTTTTGTGGATATAGCGCCCGTGCGGCAACGTCATCAAACTCAGTCTTAAACTCGATATTTTTAGCAAGAGTTCGTGCTTTTTCTACCGCAGGACGTGCATTGATGCTTGCAAACCAGCGCTTTAGATTAGGATAGTTCTCTAAACCCTCTTCGCCTAATACGAATGTTGCCTTGTCAATCCAGCCCCATGCTGAAATATCGGCAATTGAATACTCGTCGCCAACTATATACTCGCGGCCTTCCATGTGGGTATCGAGCACTTCATAATGACGTTCAGCTTCACGGAGATAGCGATTGATAGCATAAGGTATTTTTTCTGGCGCTTTATGTCTGAAATGAACGGATTGACCAGAAAAAGGTCCAAGGCCTGTCGCTAGAAACAGCAACCACGATAGCATTTCACCGCGATCTTCTGGCTTTCCTGCTAATTTTCCCGTTTTCTCAGAGAGGTACATCAAGATAGCAGTTGAATCAAACACGCGCTTACCATCGTCTTCAATTGCCGGTGTCTTGCCATTTGGGTTGATAGCGCGGTATTCAGGCGTGTGCTGCTCACCTTTTAGAGTGTCTACAGCGACCAATTCGTACGCCAACCCAGTCTCTTCAAGGTAAACAGCCACTTTCATTGGGTTTGGGGTTTGGTGAAAATAAAACTTAAGCATAACTTTATCCTATTATATAATCAGTTCACAATAAAAGAAATACAACCCATATCATGGAATAGTTTCTTTAAATTATTCTCCATCCAACCTTGGCGTAGAAACTTTGCTTGTGCCCACTTTTTCTCGATAGGATTTAGATCAGGGCTATAGGGTGGTAGAAATAACAGGCGATGACCGTGTCTATTGAGCAATCTTTTAACCCTTTTGTGAAAGCTTGTCACTCAGGCATAGCCTTCGTCTTGCGCTCGGGCAAAGCAGTGCTTTGCTTTATCCTTGCTCATGTCCATGACTATCACGCACTTGGTTTTGAGGCTTGGGATGAGGGTATATTTGCACCAGTCGTAGAATATGTCACCATTAATATTTTTCTCAAAGTAATCAAGCGCAAATAGCGTCTTTTCATACAAAGCACCGATGACATTGGTTCGTTTTTTACCTTGCCAGTTGTAGCTGTCGATACAAGGAGTTCCAATAGGTGCATAGCCATAGGGTCTTATAGTCTCAAACTCAAAGCCACTTTCATCCATATAAACGATGGGATAACCTTGCTGCGTAAAGCTATCAAGCTTCTTCTGGTACACCGCTCTTTTTATCGGACACGCTTTTGGGTGTTCCAAGGTCTTTTTTTTGACTGATGCCAAGGCGTTTTAAAGCCGTATGAATACCCGTCTTACTACAATTGAAGCGTTGTGCTCGTTCATACAGACAATCGTCTGGATATTGTTCAATATCTTTTAATAATAGGTCATCGTGTATTTTGCTTGGCGGTTTATCTCTTGTCTGTTTGATACTCGGATTTTTGAGCCAGCGCTGTAAGGTGGTTTTGCCGATATTGTAAAAAGCACAGGCTTGCCGAATGCTCATATCCTGTTGTTTGATGTTTTTAATCACTTGCGCTCGAAAGTCTGTTGAATAAGTCATATATTCTTCTACTGCTCTGCTTATCTTTAAGTTATTGTATCTTGTTTATAGAGAACCTACTATATGAAAATATTAGTCTGGTCACTATAGAAATAATCAAGAATGTGAGTTGTGGGTTGAACCGTTTCTTTATTGCTTGGTGTTAGAACCACTATAACTACAAATGAACGGTCGTTCAAGTACAAATTTTAAATAACTACTCATTTAATTATCAAAATTAGGCACAATAAGTGTTTTTACTTACGCGATATTTAGAGAAGTTAATGTTGTGCCTATGTCAAATAATTTAGATTAAATGGTTGATGAGGGTAAGCACAGCTAGAGAGGCAGGTATCATCTCTAAAATACCGAATATTACTTTGATAAGGCAGTAAAGGAAATATACGATGCGCCGTAACCGATAAACGCCAATGCTAAATAAAAATGTATCGACTTATTTTAGGACGGGACACGGGACGATTTAAACATTATTAAAATCAAGTTTAAAAGCTTATCATTCCATTGGGGATTCATGTTTGCCCGCTCGCTGTTTCAAGCAGCAGACATGGAAGCGCAAGGCCACCTATTAAACCGTGTTTCTGATCTAATCAATCAAGGTCATATTCAAACCACGGTTGCCAAAAATATAGGTATTATTAACGCAGCCAATTTGCGCGTCGCCCATTAAGCACTAGAATCCAGCACCTCAATCGGTAAAATGGTATTAGAAAGTTTTTAATATAACCCCACTAAAAAAGGACTAAAAATGACCACATTAACCGTTATTGCCAATATCATTGCAAAAGATGACCACATCGCCTTAGTGAAGGCTGAACTTGAAAAGCTCCTACCAGTTACACGTGTAGAGGAAGGCTGTCTCCAATACAACCTATACCAAGACAACGAAAACCTGGCTCATTTTATGTTTCATGAAAGCTGGGCGTCACGTGAGCTGTGGCTGACACATATGGAAAATCAACACTTAAAAGACTACTTAGCGGCAACAGATGGCGCTGTTGAATCGTTCATCCTGAATGAGATGACAGAGGTTGCTCAGTAGTATTTTTACTTAGTAACTGTTTAGAATAAAAAATAAGACTTAGAGTAAAAAAGAAGAGCGCCAACTAATTTAAAAGCGCTCTTCTTTTTTGCTTATTGATGCCGAATAATTATGTTTCGACTCACCTAATTAGTGCAATAAACCTTACTAGCAAGACCATAGAGATGTGTCAAACATCGTTGATGCGTTTATGCTTACAAAGCATTACTTACCTAAGTTACGGATATTACTGATCTAATTGTTATAGATAAGAGGAATGTAAGTCACTCGTTACATTTTATTTAAGCGATTGCTCAAATATATGTTGAGCGTTCGCTCAATATCATTTATAGTGATTTCTGTTGACCCGCCTAAAGAAGCGTTACGGCTCAATTTGAGTGAATGCTCAAATTTATTATTAGGCCTTAATCAGTAACCAACTTTAAGCTGACATGAAAAATCTCACATTTATTATTAGGAATTATATTATGACTGACTTTACCCTTCACGATAAGCAAAGTGCCCCAGCAGACAGCCAAGAATTGCTCGACGTGTCTATCAATGCCTTTGGCATGATTCCAAATTTGCACGCGGTCATGGCAGAAGCACCAGGACTACTCGAAGCCTACCAACGTCTACATCAGTTGTTCTTAGACAGCAGCTTCGATGATGAAGAAACCACTGTCGTATGGCAAACCATCAACGTCGAGCACGCCTGCCATTATTGCGTTCCTACCCATACTGGCATCGCCAAAAGCATGAAAGTAGATGACGCTATCACTGAAGCGTTACGTAACGAAACCCCGCTACCAACAGTACGCCTAGAAGCACTACGCGACTTCACGCTCTCCGTTGTCCGTAACCGTGGTAATGTTGATGATAGCGCTGTTCAAGCATTTTTGGATGCTGGTTATACCAAGCGTCAGGTTCTTGAAGTCATTCTTGGTACCGCTCAAAAAGTAATGAGCAACTATACCAACCATCTTGCCAACACACCGATAGACAAACCATTCCAAAAATTTGAATGGCACAAAGCTGACTAATGAAGCTGACTAATAACACAACCAGTTAGGGGTTGTTATAATCCCTCTGATGTTTTTATACTGTTGTTCGAAAGACTGTTGTTCAGAAGTCAATCGGGCAGCAGTTTTTCAGTTAAATTTATAGGTAGAAGCTCACGAGAGGTCATATGGAAAATTCAAAGCAGTTATTATCAGAGCAACCCCTACAAATAGACATCGTATCAGACGTTGTTTGCCCTTGGTGTGTTATCGGCTATCGGCAGCTCGCTGAGGCATTGAAACAGACCAATACCCCGCATGAGATTCATTGGCATCCGTTTGAACTGAATCCCAACACGCCACCTGAAGGACAAAATCTGCGCGAGCATATCATGGAGAAGTACGGCAGCACGGCTCAAGACTCTGAAGAGAGCCGCGTTAGAATGACAGCCGCAGGCGCAGAAGTTGGCTTCGAGTTCCAATTTACGGATGACACGCGAACGTACAATACCTTTAACGTGCATCAACTGTTGCACTGGGCGGATCAGCAAGGGCGCATGCACGATTTGAAGCAGGCACTATTCACCGCGCATTTCACAAACAATCGCAATGTGTCTGATAGTGCCGTGCTTGCAGATATTGCAGCAGATATTGGGTTAGACCGTACTGAAGCATTAGCCGTTATCGAAGATCAGCGTTTTGCCAAAGACATACGCGAGGCCGTACAACGCTCGCAAGAACAAGGCATTCAAAGTGTACCATCCGTTATCTTTAACGGTCGTCATCTGGTTAGCGGCGCCCAAGGCGTTGAGAACTACATCAGCATTCTACAGCAATTGGCTGAGATGCCAGACTAAACGAGGCTTTTAGCTATAGTTAATGCTAAATAAAATAGAGTTGTAGATAAATACATGTGGCTAAAAAAATTCGTTTAGACGATATAAATTTTGAAAAACATCAACTTTAAACAACAATTGGAATTTAGATGCCCGTTATTAAGTCTTGGCCAACACTGACGCGCTACCGCGCTTACTGGGTAGCGCTTTTTGTTTTTTTGGGTATTTGTGTGGGCATCTCTTCAAGCACGGCAGTTACCAGTACGGTAGCCAGTACTGAGGATCAATCATACTGGCAGCAGATGGAAACGCGGGGTAAAAATCAAGATGTCTATTTTTATGCGTGGGGCGGCGATGCGCAAATAAATGCTTATATACAATGGGCAGCAGAGCAAATTAAGTCTCAGTACAATATTAACTTAGTACATGTAAAACTCAGCGATACCAGCGAAGCCGTAAGCCGCGTATTGGCTGAAAAATCAGCCAATAACAATAGCCAAGGTAGCGTGGATTTGGTGTGGATAAACGGGGCTAATTTTGCCACCATGAATGAACACTCACTGCTACTAAAACAATGGTCAAATAAGCTGCCAAACTTTGCACTCACTGATCCTGACAATAACCCTGCGGTTACCTTTGATTTTGGTATTCCCACTGAAGGAATGGAAGCACCGTGGGGACAAGCGTCGCTTACTTTTTATTATGACAACCTTGCTATTGATGGTTCAGCGACTAACAGACCGCCAACCACGTTAAACGAGATACTAAGCTGGAGCGCCCAACATCCCGGACGCTTTAGCTACCCAAAGCCGCCTGATTTTTTAGGCATGAGCTTTTTAAAGTATGCTTTAGTGACGCTACATCAAAAAAGCCCTGAAAATATAAAATCACAGCTGAACCAGCCAGCGACTGACCAAAATACAGCGCTGGTACTCACTCCTTTATGGGATTTTTTGGACAAACTACACCCAACGCTATGGCGTAAGGGCGAGCATTTTATGCAAAATGGCGCGCAAATGCGGCGCTTAGTTGATGATACTGAGCTGAGCTTAGCATTTACTTTTTCAGCACCTGAAGTACCTGCAGCGGTACAACGTTATGATTTGCCAGAAAGTATTCGCAGTTATGCCATGGATGATGGAAGTTTGAGTAATACCCATTTTGTGGCGATTCCTTACAACGCCAGTCACCCCCAAAGCGCGCAACTGGTCGCTAATTTCTTACTCAGCCCAACAGCGCAGGCGCATAAACAAAAAGCTAGCGTATGGGGAGACAAAACCGTACTTATTCAATCAACGCTAAATAGTGACCAGCAAGCGTTATTCAAAACAAGTAAGCCACACCCGAGTGCACTCCCCTTTAACAGTATTAAACGCACGTTGAGTGAGCCGCATCCCAGCTGGGTCGATGCTATTATGCAAGGTTGGGAGATGCGTTACGGGGTTAGCCAGTGAGTGCACTGCCTAAGGATAAAACAGCAAGCTCTGCATCGGCCGCTCATCACAAAACAGATAGGTTTACCCGCCTTGTAAAATTCAGTCCGCGATTTTTACTTGCCTTACTTATATTACCCGTCCTCGGTGGTTTAGTAAGCGTACTCTTGCCAGCTTTTGGTTGGGCGCCGGCACTTGAACAAACAACGATTGGTTTACAAGGTTTTAAAGCCCTTTGGCAAACGCCCGGCATCACGCAAATGGCCACGTTGAGCGTGGCAACGGGTTTAATAAGTACGCTACTCGCTTTTTTAATGACATTAATGATTTTGGCAGCATTTTTCAATAGCCTTTGGCTCAATCGTATTGAACGTTTGCTCAGCCCTATTTTAGTCATTCCCCATGCGGCGGCCGCCATTGCGGTTGGCTTTTTAATTGCGCCCTCAGGTATGTTTTCTCGATTGATTTCACCCTGGTTAAGTGGCTGGGAGCTGGCACCCCACGGCATATTCCCGCACGATCCATACGGTATTAGTATCATTTTAGGACTAACGTTAAAAGAGCTGCCGTTTTTATTATTGATGGCACTGGGTGGGTTGGCTCAACCTGAACTTGGTAAAAAATTACGCCAGCAGCATAAAGTAGCGCTCAATTTAGGCTACTGCCCAATGACCGCCTTTTTTAAAGTGGTCTTACCAAATCTTTATCCCTTGTTGCGCTTGCCTATTTTTGCCGTACTCGCTTATGCCAGTGCCAGTGTCGAGATGCCGCTTATACTCGGCCCCAATACCCCGCCAACACTAGCCGTTGCTATTATGAACTGGTTCAACGATGTTGATTTAAATCTACGCATAAAAGCCTCTGCTGGTGCGGTATTACAGCTCGCACTTACGGGTAGCTTACTGGCACTATGGCTAGCTGGCGAAAAAACCATAAAAACATTGTGTAGTGATTTACTCACCAATGGTCAGCGCGAATATGGCGGTGATTTTTGGCACAAAATCATTATAGTGCTCACGACCTTAGTTATTGGCTTCATATTACTGGCATTAATGGGTCTAGTGATGTGGTCGGTTGCTGGGTTTTGGCGCTTTCCAGCAGCGCTACCCGAACAGTTGGTGTTATTGCATTTTCAAAGTGCACTAATGCAAATGGGCAGCCCGCTATTTAATACCCTTACTATTGGTCTAGTGACGACTGTCTTTGCGGTTGTCCTCACTTTACTCTGTTTGGAATCCGAGCAGCTAACGGCCAAACCACTGTCTCGCTTTACCAGTTTGATTATTTACTTACCATTACTGGTACCCAGTATTGCCTTTTTGTTTGGCTTAGTATGGTTGCAGCAATTGGTCAATAACCAAACCGCGTTTCTTAATGTGGCCTTTACCCATTTATTGTTTGTATTGCCTTATGTGTTTTTGTCGCTGTCGAGTAGCTATCGACGCTTAGACCCTCGTTTTTCTAATGTTGCAGCAAGCCTTGGCGCCACGCCCTGTAAGGTATTTTTACAAGTTAAGCTACCGCAGTTATTTGCCCCGATTTTGATTGCAGCCGCACTTGGACTCGCTATTAGTTTTGGTCAATATCTACCGACGCTTTTAGCAGGTGGCGGACGTATAGCCACTATCACCACTGAAGCCGTTACTCTAGCTAATGGTGCAAGCAGGCGCACCAGTGCCGTTTATGCCATTATGCAAATAGTGCTCCCCCTTATTGGGTTTATACTGGCGTGGGTATTACCTAAGTGTTTCTTTAAAAGTGCGCGTCGTTAAAAGCGCACATCATTGAAGGTTTTTTGATGCAATCCTCTCTACAGATAAAAGATTTACAGCTTTGTCTTCAAGATCAGCTGTTACTCAGCTTAGACGAGCAGCTCAATGGCGGTGAAATACTCACTATTATGGGCCCGTCAGGCAGTGGTAAATCAAGCTTATTAAATTGGCTGACGGGTACCCTTGCCAGCAGCTTTTCCGCCACTGGTGAAGTCTGGCTTAATGGTCAGAATGTTGGTAACCTGCCAACGCATTTGCGCCATATTGGGGTGTTATATCAAGATGCCTTACTATTTTCACACTTAACAGTGGCCGGTAATATTGCCTTTGCCATGCCTAAAGGTAATAAAAAGCAGCGCCTTGCAAAAGTAGAGGAGTCACTTGAGCAAGTTGGCTTAAAAGGTATGGGCAACCGTCATCCCGATAATCTGTCGGGCGGGCAACAAGCGCGAGTCGCTTTATTACGGACGCTATTAAGCGAACCTAAAGCCATTTTACTTGATGAGCCGTTTAGTAAACTTGACACCCAACTAAGAGTTGCTACGCGCCAATTGGTATTTGATCAAATTCGTAATCGTAAACTACCCACCATTATGGTCACGCACGACCATAGCGATGCTGAGGCGGCAAAGGGTAAAGTTATCCATTTACAAGCCATTAATTTAAAAGCTATCGACTCAGCACGATAGCTGTAGAGTCAAAAGTTCAAACCCATAGGGCCATTAGCATGCTAGACAAATACATTATTCCCATTATAAAACCACTGTTGACCCCAGTGGTAAAGCTACTGCACAAGCGTGCTATAACGGCTGACCAGCTGACTGTGGCGGGATTTTTAATTGGCCTGTTGGCGGTGCCATTACTCGCCTTAGAGTATTGGTATGCGGCACTCACCGCTATTATTTTAAACCGTATTTTCGATGGGCTGGATGGTGCGCTGGCAAGATATGCCAATCAAAGCTCGAGCGCTGGTGGCTATTTAGATATTACCCTCGACTTTCTATTTTATGCCGCAATTCCGTTTGGATTTATTATTGCCAATCCTGAGCAAAATGCTATTGCTGGCTCATTATTGTTAGCAACATTTATTGGTACCGGTTCAAGCTTTTTGGCCTTTGCAATCGCCGCTGAAAAGTTCGATATTGAAAAACCACAGTTTAAATATAAGAGCTTTTACTACTTAAATGGTCTAACCGAAGGCACTGAAACGATTGCGCTGTTTGTAGCGTTTTGCATTTGGCCGCAGCACTTTGCCCTGCTAGCCACCTTATTTTCTATTGCCTGCATGATTACTATTTTTACCCGCATACATGGTGGTTATCATACGCTTAGACAGCAAGAAGCCGAAATGAGTGGAGCAACCAATGACTAACGAGGTATGGTGGCGACTTGGCTTTTTCTTTAGCATTTTAGTGATAATGATGCTGCTTGAATGGCGAAAACCAGCAAGACAATCACCCATTAAAAGTGGAACGCGTTGGTTCGCTAATTTTGGATTGGTCGTTTTGTCTTCAGTCGTTGCTCGCCTAGCGGTACCTATTGGTCTCACTGCAGTGGCGATTTATACCCAGCAGCACGGTATTGGTTTGTTTAATCTAATCGCCCTGCCAAACGTTATAGCGATTGTACTGAGTTTGATTTTGCTCGATATTTTAATATATTGGCAGCACAGATTATTTCATCGCGTGCCTATTTTATGGCGTTTGCACCGCGTCCATCATGCGGATGCCCATGTTGATACCAGTACTGGACTTAGATTTCACCCTATTGAAATTGTACTCAGTATTTTGGTAAAACTGGTCGCTGTTGTTGTCCTAGGCGTTCCTGCTATAGCAGTACTCATATTTGAGATAGCGTTAAATGGCTTGGCACTATTTAATCACGCCAATATTCGCCTGCCATCTGCTATCGAAAAACCATTGCGCCTCATCTTAATGACCCAAATTTTACACCGTATTCACCATAGTCAAGTCGTCTCTGAGACCAACTCAAACTATGGCTTTAGCGTTATTTGGTGGGACAAACTGTTCGGCAGCTATAAAAGTGAAGCAAAAAAAACCGACAATGACCTTGATATCGGTTTGATTGAATACCCTACTGCCAAGCAAAACGCGTCTCTGTGGAGTTTATCGATGATGCCATTTAAGAGTAAATAAGCGACTCCACTTATCATTTTGACTTATCATTTAGGCCTCTGAACATTTAAGCAAAATTGCGTGAATTATTAATTTGTTTCTGCTACGCCCTCTATGTATAGCGCTTCCAAAGATAACGCCATATCTTCCGCAATGTCATGCACAGCGCTACTATCAATATCCCTCTGGGCAAAGGCGCGCAGCCCCATAACTTCGGCTTGCAATCGCCGACCAAGGCGCACAGGATCTAGCTGATTGTCTAATTCTCCAAGCCGCTGGGATTCAGTAAAGCTATTTGTAAAGTGGGTCTCCATACCTGCCAGCATGCCCTCGACTTTATGCAACGCTGACTGCTCGCGTTCGCCCAGCTCCAATAAGCTTTTGACTAACATACAGGCGCGACTTGGCAACTCTTTATCACGTAGTCCGCCAAGCAGACGTAAGTAAGCCGCCAGTCCTAGCAGTGGAGAGCTGTGGGCATTCAAGGTGCATTCTAGCTCAACCATAGCATTACGAGCATAGTAGTCGAGTGCTTCTTGAAACAATCCATCTTTGCTACCAAAAGCGGCGTAGATACTACCAGGGCGCATATCGAGCGCTTTTTCTATATCTTTTAATGAGGTGGCATGAAAACCCTTTTGCCAGAACAGCTGTAAAGCTCGATCCAGAGAGTCTTGCCGATTGTGAAGTGTTGCACGAGCCATAGTTCATTCCAGTTTTTTCAAGCCGTGGACTTATATAATAAATATATAATAAAGAAGCACGACCCTATAATTTGAGTGACTGCTCAATTTTATCTTGAATAGTCTTTACAGTCCAGTTAAAGTTAAATACCAAAGCTATAGTGCGCTCCTTATTTTATCGACTATACAAAAAAAGGCTGCATCATGTCTCAGAATAAATTTCCCTCTATTATTGTATTTGACGTCAATGAAACTCTGCTCGATATCACTACCCTTGAGCCTCTGTTTGAGCGCGTATTCGGTGATCAAGCCATCATGCGAGAATGGTTCGCACAGCTGGTACTTTACTCACAAACCATGACTCTATCCGGTCTTTATGTCTCCTTTGGTGAGCTTGGTGTCGGCGCATTAAAGATGGTTGCCACTATTCATCAAACAGACATTGCAGACAGTGATGTTGCAGAGTTAAAAGAGCGCTTAAGCAATATGCCAGCCCATCCCGACGTTATTCCCGCACTCACCCGCTTGCGAGATGCAGGATTTCGGTTGGTTACTCTGACCAACTCACCTAGCAGCGCTTCTCCCACTCCATTAGAAAAAGCAGGCTTGAGCCAGTTTTTTGAGCATACCTTTAGCATCGAGACCGTCAGTAAGTTCAAACCTGCTCCTGAAACCTATAATATGGTCGCGAAAGCATTGTCAGTCGACACCTCAGACTTGTGCCTTGTTGCCTGTCACCTTTGGGATATTATAGGGGCGCAAGCAGCTGGCTGCCGTGGTGCATTTCTCACACGACCACATAATACTATTATTTCAGCACCTGGCGTACCTTTACCGGATTTGGTCGCATCAGAGCTAACTGCTCTCGCTGATCAAATCATTCTTCACAAGGAAAGATAACTTAATTGTATTAGGGCGTGTTGATCGTTTCTTACTAAAACCAGTATTATGCTATAACCAATTATAAATACTGAACATTGACATACTCCCCCCACTTTCACATGGCTCAAGTGGGGGATTCTAAAAGCCGAAGCTCTTAGGTGACATCCTCACGGTTGTCACAAGTTTTCTGTTTCAACGGGCGACCTTTACTGCATCCTCCCTCCACAGACAAAACGGCATGTCCTGCCGCCAATACATTACGTGCCGCATTAAAATCTGCGTTCGCAACATACATACATTTAACGCACTCAAATTTTGCCTGAGTACGCCTACTTTCTTTCGCCACATGCTTGCATTTAGAGCAGGTTTGGCTGGTGTATCTTGGGTTTACCTTAATGAGTAACCCACCGCGCCATTGCTGCTTATACTCAAGCATTACGGTCATCATATGCCAACCTTGATCCAAAATTGATTTATTCAATCCTGACTTAGCTTTGACATTACGCCCTTTTTGAACGGTTGTACCGCTTGCGGATTTCGACATATTGGCTACTTTTAAATCTTCAACAACGATCATGGCGTGGCTTTTGCTGAGCGTGGTGGTGACTTTATGCAAGTAGTCATGGCGAATATTGGCAATATGATGATGTAACTTTTGAATCTTACGATTTTGCTTTTTCCAGTTTTCGCTAAATTTTACTTTCTTACTTAATCGACGCTGTAATTTGGCAAGTTTGATTTGATTGGCTTTAAAGCTGTTTTTGGGCTTGATGTACTGACCGCTTGAGGTGGTGAGTAGTTTTGTGATCCCCATATCCAAACCTAACGCACTTTTAGAAGGATGGATTGGGTTTTCCAGTAACGCTTTCTCAGTGCCAAATGACACGTACCAGTGACCTGATTTCTTGCTAAGGGTGACATTTTTGATTGTGCCGATAATGGCTTGAGATTTTCTAAACTTCACCAAACCAATGCCATTAGGTAGTTTCACCCGATTGCCCTCGACACGGCAGTATTTATCAAACTGAACCAAGCGAATTGAATCGCAGCCATCTGATTTATGCTTGAATCTTGGCATCAGCGCCCGTAACTGGATTTCTGACCCATCAGCCCGTTTAAAAAACTTGGGTTTTCTAGGTTTCTTTTTATTTTCTTTTAATCGTGCATGTACTTTAGGGTCAAAAAATCGTGACCAAGCAGCCGCAAGATCGCGTACCTTTTGTTGCAAAGACACCGCATTAGAATGGGTTTTTAAAAAGCCAAAATCAGGATTGTTCTTTAAATCCATGATTTTATTAACGAGATTAGTGGCGTTGATAAACTCATTTTTGGCAAACATCTCAAGCGATATTGCCAGCATTTGATTCCAAACAAAACGTGCAGAGCCGACCAGATTATTTAAAATAACCTCTTGCTCCGAATTAGGCTCAAGCCTAAATTTATACGCTTTGTTGATTTTCATAAATGCTTTCTTTATTAATGAGTGTGTATTTGATAATATGTAGATAATACTAGCACTTAAGAGTTTTTATTACAATGAGTGAGATATATAAAAATCGCCATGCGGCCTTTAATCTCCATGTTCACTTGGTTTTTATTACCAAGTATCGAAGAAAGGTATTGGGCGGGGTGCATCACAAGTATTTCAGTGAGTGTGTTGCTGAGGTATGCAAGAGCTTTGATGCTGAGTTAAAAGAATGTAACGGTGGAGCAGATCACATCCACATGCTTATCCAGTACCCGCCAACGGTGCAATTAAGCAAATTGGTCAATAACTTAAAATCAGTCACCAGTAGACGAATGAGGGGTGATTTCATTGACTTGAGAGCTGCTTATGCCAAACCTGTGCTTTGGTCACGATCATATTTTGCAAGCTCTTGTGGTGGCGCTCCATTAGAAATTATTAAGCAATACATTCAGAACCAGCAAGGCTAACAAGCGATGCGAAATTCACCTCCACCCTGATGTCGGGTGGAGTCCTCTTTCGCTTTTTTGATAGGCATTTATTAGAGATAAGCAATGACACAAAAATTCCTTTATCCAATCTAATAAACAATTGTTAATATTGAGGCTAATAACGAAATTTTATTGTAATACAGCTATTAGCCCTTTAATTATTTATCTAATTTTTGATGTAAGCTATTTGTATGTTTAACCAGTACCAACCGCCAAATAGATTTATCCTCTTCTCCCAAGTAAAAAGGATTTTACGATGCAAAACTCAATCTCGAAACTTCAGCAAGATACTAGTAACCACAATTCTCAGAACAAAGCAAAAATCAAAGCCGCTATCTTACTTATCAGTAGCACCTTCCTAATATCTGTATCCGCTCATGCCCTTGAACCAACAGCCAATACTATAAATAACACTTCAATAAATACTAGCGCCATAAACCTAGCTATTATGACTGACGCCCCAACGGTATTGTCGGAGACCCAACGTATTACGATTAATGCGCCTAATAGTATTAAGAAAACACCCAACACAACCATAACCACGACCACAGCTAAGACCGATCAGGCTATTTACTCTGAGGACGCTATTGAACATCCGTTATGGGCAAAAAACGGTATGGTGGCGACCCAAGAAGCCATCGCCTCTGATATTGGATTAAAGATTCTTAAACAAGGCGGTAATGCCGTCGATGCCTCAGTTGCTGTTGGCTTTGCACTCGCTGTCACGCTGCCTCGCGCTGGTAATATCGGTGGTGGTGGTTTTATGATGATCTATGATGCCAAACAAGGCAAAACGGTAGCACTCGATTACCGTGAAAAAGCACCTAGCAGTGCTTCACGTGATATGTATCTCGATGCTGATGGCAATGCCGTCAGTGATTTGTCTCGCTATCACGGCTTAGCCATCGGTGTTCCAGGAACCGTAGCCGGCATGCTAAAAGCGTTAGAAGATCATGGAACTATGAGCCGCGGTCAAGTAATGGCACCCGCGATTGCATTGGCCGAGGATGGTATTGAAGTTACCGCCGGCCTGACTGAATCATTAGAAGCATTGAGTGAGCGCATGCAAAAGTGGCCAAGTACTAAAAAGATCTTCTTTAAACCGGATGGTAGCGCCTATCAACCTGGTGAACGCTTAAAACAGCCAGAGCTTGCCCACTCACTTAAGCTGATTGCTGCTCAAGGGGCAGATGGATTTTATAAAGGCGAAACTGCCCGTAAAATAGTCAAAGCAGTGAATGAGGCTGGCGGTAGTATGAGCTTGCAAGATCTGGCCAATTATCAAGCCATCGCTCGTAAGCCAGTAAAAGGCAATTATCGCGGTTATGAGATTGTCTCTATGCCACCGCCCTCCTCTGGCGGTATTCATATCGTACAGATTTTAAATATTTTAGAAGGCTATCCATTAAAAGACTATGGTCAAAATAGCGCCCAAACCATTCACTTGATGGCTGAAGCAATGCAGCTGGCTTATGCCGATCGGGCAGAGTATTTAGGTGATGCCGACTTCGTTGACGTGCCTGTCAGTGGCTTAACTGCTCGCCCTTATGCGGATAAACTGCGTTCCCTAATTGATCCCAATAAAGCCACGCCTGCCGCAACGGTTAAAGCCAATAACCCACTACCTTATGAGAGCGATCAAACCACCCACTTCTCTATTGTTGATAAAGATGGCAATGCAGTGGCGAATACCTATACATTGAACTTCTCTTATGGCACGGGCATGGTCGCTGAAGGTACGGGTATTTTATTAAATAATGAAATGGATGACTTTTCAGCCAAGCCTGGTGTCCCTAACGGTTATGGCCTACTTGGCGGTGAAGCCAATGCCGTCGAAGGAGACAAACGTCCTTTGTCTTCTATGAGTCCAACGCTAGTATTTAAAGACAGCAAACCTTATATCGTCACCGGCAGCCCAGGTGGTAGCCGTATTATCACTACCGTCACCCAAGTTATCTCTAACGTCATTGACCATGATATGAATATCGCAGAAGCCACTCATGCGCCGCGTATTCATGATCAATGGTTACCTGATGAGATTCGTATCGAAAAAGCGCTGAATGTCGATACTATTAAAAAGCTAGAGTCGATGGGTCATACCGTCAGCCCGCAAGCGTCTATGGGTTCAACACAGTCTATTATGATTACCCCAACGGGCATATATGGATCTTCAGATCCTCGTATCGTGGATGCGGCGGTGGTAGGATACTAAAATGGTGGGCTGTTAGTTTGGTTTATTGTTGAGCTTTTGATAATAGATAGGTTTTACGAAACTGGATGGTCGACAATCCAGTTCGCTAAGGAGAGCAGCAGTATGAACCAGATTCAAAGACCTGATAAAGCCGCATTAGTGCATATGTTTCGGGCATTTATTGAGCCTGAGTATGTGATCAGTGATGAGGAAACCCAAAGGCCTTACGAGTGTGATGGCTTATCTGTATATTGTGATATGCCATTGATAGTGGTGTTACCAGATACGGTCGAGCAAGTGCAGGAAGTGATGCGACTCTGTCACCGCTATCAAATTCCTGTGGTGGCGCGTGGTGCTGGCACCGGTCTTTGTGCAGGTGCTATGCCCAACCCTGATGGCGTATTGCTGGTATTGTCTCGTTTTAAACATATTCTTGAAATCGATCCCCTAGCGCGTAGCGCGCGCTTGCAACCAGGCGTCCGTAACTTAGCCATTAGTGAAGCGGCAAGCATACATGGCTTATACTATGGTCCGGACCCCTCCTCACAGATTGCTTGTACCATAGGTGGTAATGTTGCAGAAAACTCTGGCGGTGTACATTGTCTTAAATATGGATTAACGGTACATAACTTATTAAAAGTAGATATGGTTACTGTTGAAGGAGACCTGATTAGCCTTGGTAGTGAAGGACTGGACAGTAACGGCTTTGATTTAATGGCCTTAATTACCGGTTCTGAAGGCTTGTTGGGCATAGTTACTGAAGTGACGGTCAAACTGTTACCTAGCCCTGAAAAGGCACAGGTGATTATGGCAGCTTTCGATAATGTACAGACAGCAGGTGACGCGGTAGGTGATGTGATTGCCAAAGGGATTATTCCGGCTGGCCTTGAGATGATGGACAGCCTAGCGATTATAGCTGCCGAGGCCTTTGTTCATGCTGGTTATCCTACCGATGCTAAGGCGTTGCTGCTATGTGAATTAGATGGTAGCGAAGCTGAAGTTAAAGAACAAATCGCGGAAGTCGAGCAACTTTTTATTCAGCTGGGTGCCACCTCAACTCGGGTATCTCAGAGCGAGGCGGAACGCGCTTTATTATGGAAAGGCCGTAAGTCAGCGTTTCCGGCCGTAGGTCGGATATCAGCGGATTACTATTGCATGGATGGCACCATTCCTCGTAGCCAACTTGCTCATGTACTGACTGAGATGCAACAACTCTCAGAACACTACGGTTTACGAGTAGCCAATGTGTTTCATGCGGGCGATGGTAATTTACACCCCTTGATTTTATTTGACGCCAATGTGCCTGGTGATTTTGAAAAAACCGAAGAATTTGGTGGTCGCATCTTAGAGCTATGCGTAGAAGTGGGTGGCTGTATCACAGGTGAGCATGGCGTGGGAATAGAAAAGATTCGGCAAATGAGGGTACAGTTTAACGAGCAGGAGTTAATCCAGTTTCACGCTATTAAACACGCCTTTGATCCTGCTGGCACTCTCAATCCGGGTAAAGGAATTCCTGTGCTGAAGAATTGTCAGGAATATCGTGCACTAGATATGGGCAAAGGCGATATGGGTAAAAGTGAGTCATTGCAGCAGGGAGAGCCAGCATGAAGGATATCAGTCATGAGCTGATCGAGCGGGTTAAACAGGCCAGCACCGATGGTACTAAGTTAAAAATAATTGGTGGTGGTAGTAAACATTTCATGGGTCGCCAATCAGAGGGTAAACCCCTTAGTCTTGTCGAGCACAGCGGTATTGTCAGTTATGAGCCTATTGAACTGGTACTTACCGCCCGAGCGGGTACACCGCTAATCGAGATCAGCGCTGCTTTGGCCGAGCACAATCAAAGACTGGCGTTTGAGCCGCCGCTATTTGACGGACGAGCGACCCTAGGCGGTACTTTGGCTTGCCATTTATCGGGACCAGGCCGACCGTGGAATGGCTCGGTAAGAGACCATGTACTAGGTATTCGCTTAATCAACGGGCGCGCAGAAGAACTACGCTTTGGTGGGCAGGTGATGAAAAACGTGGCAGGATATGATGTCTCACGCATGCAGGCTGGCGCGATGGGGACCTTAGGGGTGATTAGCGAGGTCAGTCTAAAAGTGATGCCCAAACCTGCCGCTACCATAACACTTAAGTGGGAAATGAATGCGGCGCAAGCTATTGCAGAGATGAATCGTTTGGCGGGACAATCTAAGCCCCTAACTGCGGCTTGTTGGTTTGATAATCATCTCTACTTGCGTCTGGAAGGCGCTCGTAGTGCGGTAGACAGTACCGTTAGTCAGTGGCAAGGCACAGTGCTAGAGGATGGAAATGATCTGTGGGCACAATTACGCGAGCAGCAATTGGATTACTTTTCTAACCAAGATGCTCCCTTATGGCGATTTTCAGTTAATAGTAATGCCAAGCACTTTTTGCCAGAGGAAGATTGGCTGCTTGACTGGGGCGGTAGCCAACGCTGGCTACGCGGTGATTTTGCAGCTGACGAATTAGAAGCGCTGGCTGAGAGCGCGGGTGGCCAAGTAAGCCTTTATCGTGGTGGCGATCGACTGCAAGACGTTTTCCACACACAGCCTGAGGCGCTGCGTCAACTTCACCAACGGCTTAAGCACGCCTTCGATCCGAGCGGAATTTTTAATCCCAGTCGTCTCTATAGCTGGATGTAATAGCTGAATATAGTAGCTATATCTGATAGCTGAATGGAATAGCTAAAAGTAATAATAAGAGGACGTCATGCGTACAAAAATTAATGTGAAGTATCTGGATCACCCAGAAATTCAGGAAGCCGATTCTATTTTGCGCAGCTGTGTACACTGTGGATTTTGTAATGCGACTTGTCCCACTTATCAAGAGCTAGGCGATGAACGAGATGGTCCACGTGGACGTATTTATATGATTAAGCAGCTACTAGAAACCGGTGATATCAGCGAAAAATCGCAGACTCACTTAGACCGTTGTTTGACCTGTCGTAGTTGTGAGACCACCTGCCCTTCTGGTGTAAAATATGGCCGCTTAGCCGAAATAGGCCGTGGCATCATGGAAAATCAACTGGAACGACCCTTTCAGCAGAAGCTTTTACGCTGGTTGATACGTAAGGTTTTGCCCTACTCACGTCGCTTTGGGGCTTTGTTACATTTAGGACAGTTAGGGCGACCACTATTGCCCAATAGTCTTAAAACTAAAGTACCCGTCAGACAGGTTAAGCGCTCTTTGCCAACACAACAACACACGCGCCAAATGTTAGTACTAGGAGGATGTGCTCAACCTTCAGCTACCCCCAACACTAATATTGTAGCGGCCCGCGTGCTCGACAAATTAGGCATTGGCTTGTTCACCGCGCCTAAAGCCGGATGCTGCGGGGCAGTGAATTATCATCTTTCTGCCCATGAAGAAGGGCTGGCATTTATGCGCCGTAATATCGATGCTTGGTGGCCCCATATTGAGATGGGAGTAGAAGCCATTGTTATTAGTGCCTCTGGCTGCGGCTCGATGGTCAAAGATTATGGTGAAAAACTGAGTCAGGACCCTGCTTATGCGGCTAAAGCACAACGGGTTAGTGAGCTCGCTAAGGATCTTAGCGAAGTATTATTTAAAGAAGATTTGGGTCAGCTAGAGTTACAAGGCATCGGTCGCAAAACAGCTGTGCACTGCCCTTGCTCTTTGCAACATGCTCAGCAGTTGGGTGGTCAAGTTGAACAAATTTTGCAGCAAGCCGGTATCGAGCTGACCCGTACCAAGGACGGACATTTATGCTGCGGTTCTGCGGGAACCTACTCAATCCTTCAACCAGAGATGAGCCAACAATTACTGACCAATAAGTTAGCGGACTTAACGATTGGTAATCCAGAACAAATAGTGACTGCTAACGTTGGTTGCCAGCTGCACTTAAGTACCAAATCATCAGTACCAGTGAAGCACTGGATTGAATTGTTAGATCCGCAGTAGTGCCAATTGTGGATGCGTAATGGTAAATGCATAGTTGTAGATGCATAGTTGTAGATGCTTAGTTGTAGATGCTTACTGCCAAGCAGCGAGTTAGATTGGTAGTGAGACACATCCAGTGCATAAAGTGAGGTTATAATTGTAATTTCTAGCTAAGCCCTCGTTTCCATTAAGAACGTACTGTTCGCATGTCTGTTGAAGCCTCGAGCGGCTACCCACTGCCATAAACGGCTACCCAATAGAGTCTTGCGTAAAGCAGCAGATTTTTTTCGACTAGGACGAGACAGGCCATGCGCAGAGGTAATGGCTAAATCCATAAGCTAAGATGTGGATGTCGGTAGTGATTGCTGTGGCTGAGCAGGTCTATCTCAAGCGATTAGTAACAAAAAGAGCCGTTGAAAATAAGGCGCTCGTACACACTTTTGACATTAGCACTAACCAGCAACAACGATTTGATAACCCTGTCTAACGTCAACCATCTACAGCTGTCCTAGTCAGCTGTAGATGGTTGACGTTACCTATACACAAACCAATAACAGTTGAGATACAAACCAATAACGGCTAAGGCTATATTGGTTTTATCATTGATGTATTATTAAATTTCAATCCTGTCAGGTTTGGCAGCATTACTCCAAAAGAACAGTCTCTAATACAGTCGGGGCAGCTCAGATCTAGACTCAGGTGTGATCTGGAAGATCTCCAGAATTACAGATTAAACCAGGAGAAAATTATGAAAAGTACAGAATGGAAAGTAATTAGTGCCGCAAAGGAAGCTGGTATTCCGGACCCCGGATTTGAGATTGATAAAAATACTGCCATAGTAATAACCGATCCACAGAATGATTTTCTGCGGGAAGATGGTGTGGCTTGGCCTATTGTAAAAGAGAGTGTTAAAGAAAACAATACTATAGAGAACATGTCTACTGTCTTTAGGCTGGCCAGGGAAAAAGGAATGAAGGTCTTCATATCACCCCATTATTTTTTTCCTACAGATAAAGAATGGCAGTTTGGTGGTGCTCTTGAAAAGTTCATGCATTCCAAAGAGATGTATAAACGCAAGGGGCGGTTGGATATGGAAGGCTTTGAGGGCTCCGGGGCCGATTTTCTCGAGGAATTTAAGCAATACCTTGAAGGAGAAAATATTATTCTTTGCAACCCTCATAAATTGTACAGCCCAAAGAATACAGACCTTAGCCTGCAACTTAGAAAGTATAGGATAGAAAAAGTGCTAATGGCCGGAATGTCTACAAATTTATGTGTAGAATCCCACACCCGGAATCTTCTTGAAGAAGGATTTGAAGTAGGAGTAATTGCAGATGCCAGTGGAAGTGCCAAATTACCGGGACTAGATACTTTTCAGGGAGCTTTGATGAACCTAAGGATGATCACCAGCCATGTGTTTACCACGGAAGAATTTGAGGAAGCCTTAAAGTCTGCAAGTCTTTCCTGATTAACCGGCATGACTTCTTTATGAAGGAGGAGACTGCAAAAAAATTATTGCAGCTCGAAATTTGCTTCTTCTTCAGCGATTAAGTCGGAAACTATAAAATCTGCAAGTTTGAAATCAATTCAGTTCCAGAGGGGGTTGTGCAAAAACCTCGTTAAGATGGTAATCCAAACGTTAATTAAATTCTCGTTACTACCCTATAAACTAAAGCCCTCTATATCACTATGGTGTAGAGGGCGTTTTTAACGCTGATGTATATTCAGTTACCCTTATTGCAAAAGTGACTCCATAATATCGAAGTTGGCAAGATAACTCTCTAAAAATCATACTTAAAAATAAAAACATTCTTCTAGATTTTAGTGGACAAGTAAATGTACTACAAATCAGAAAAAACCAGTAGTAGCTATAAAAAATATTAAGGTATGTCTAACAGATTTCTTGTATATGCAATCGCTAACTGGCGTAGCTTCGTACGTAAAGCTTAAAAAAACCATATTTTTGCAACAATTTTATTAACCAGATAAGTTTTGACCATACTAAAGTCATTCTATAAACCACCTCTCTCAGACTGACACCCTTGAATAAGTGGCTGTCATCAGCAAATAATGCTATTATTACCGACTAAGATTAAGACTATTTAACAAGGCTATTAGTGCCTTATTTTTGTTTAAAGAACGCTATAATTTATTGATGATCAAGTCTTTATTTTCTTAGCAGCGTTTCCCCTTTTGATTGTATCAGTAAGAGTCCTCTATGGCATTTGTACACCTTGGCATTCACAGCGAATATTCGATTACTGATTCTATCGTGCGTATCAAGCCGTTAGTTAAGGCTGCCGCGGCAGACAATCAGCGCTCGCTAGCATTAACTGATTTATCCAACCTTTATGCCACGGTGAAGTTTTATCGCGCTTGCCTAGGGGCTGGCATCAAACCCATTATCGGCAGTGAAGTCATCATGAATGATGAGGACTCGCGCTTAGTATTATTGGCGATGAACAATGAGGGTTATCAGAACATTACGCGTATTGTGTCGCTTGGATTTACTGAAGGCCGTGCAGACGTTGCCAATCATGGCGTACCTATCGTTAAGCGTAGCCACATTCTTGAACATGCGGCAGGCGTAATTGTATTATTCACTGAAAAGTCAGATGTCGGTCAAGCATTAGTCAGCTCCATGCCAGAAAAAGCAGATGAGCTGCTTCTCGAGTGGCAAGCACAGTTTGAAGATCGCTTATATTTTGCTATTAAGCGTACCAATCGCGCTGGTGAAGATGCCTTTACCAAAACCGCTATTCACGCCGGTGCCAAACACAACATGCCTATTATTGCCCATAACGACGTACGCTTTTTAGAGCAAGATGACTTCGATGCCCACGAAGCGCGTGTTTGTATTGCTGGCTCTTATGTATTGGCCGATCCTAATCGTCCGCAAACCTATTCAGACGAACAGTATCTAAAGACTCAAGAGCAGATGCAGCAGCTGTTTGCTGATATTCCACAAGTGATTGACAACACTTCACGACTGGCCACCCGTTGTAATGTGACCTTGACCCTAGGTATTAATGTGCTGCCTGAGTTTCCAGTTCCTGAAGGCGAAACCACGGAATCGTTCTTTCGAGCAGAATCGCAGCGCGGTCTTGAACAACGTTTAGAAAAACTCTTTCCCACAGATAAGCGTAGCGATAACTGGGCCGATATTCGGCAGAAATATGATGACCGTTTAGAGTATGAGCTTAATATCATTCTATCAATGGGCTTCCCCGGCTATTTCTTAATCGTCATGGACTTTATTCGCTGGGCAAAAGCCAATGGCGTCCCCGTTGGTCCGGGCCGTGGTTCCGGTGCCGGCTCGCTAGTCGCTTATGCATTAAATATTACGGACCTTGACCCTATTCATTACGATTTATTATTCGAGCGGTTTTTGAACCCTGAGCGGGTATCCATGCCCGACTTTGATATTGATTTTTGTATTGAAGGTCGCGACAAAGTTATCGATTATGTCGCCCAAACCTATGGCCGAGAAGCGGTCTCGCAAATCATTACCTTTGGTACGATGGCCGCAAAAGCCGTGGTACGTGACGTCGCGCGTGCACAAAGTAAATCGTACTTTCTTGCCAGCAAAATGTCTAAACTTATACCCAAGACTCCAGGGATAACGCTCAGTCAAGCGCTAGAGCAAGAGCCACAGCTGAAAGACTTGATCTCCAATCCTGATAATATGGATTATGACGATGCCACTGAGATTTGGGAAATGGCAATTAAGCTTGAAGGCGTTTGTCGAAACGTGGGTAAACATGCCGGCGGAGTACTGATTGCACCGCATAAGATCACTGACTTTAGCGCCATTTATTGTGATGACGACGGTCACCGCGTGAGCCAGTTTGATAAAGATGACGTTGAAGCGGTGGGTCTGGTGAAGTTTGACTTTTTAGGTCTGCGTAACCTAACCGTGATTAGTGCAGCGGTCAAAAATATCAATCAGCGCCGCGCTAAAGAAGGATTAGAAGCACTCATACTTGAAGATTTACCGTTGGATGACAGTAAGGCCTATCGTCTATTACAAGATGCAAAAACCACCGCCGTCTTTCAGCTTGAAAGTATGGGCATGAAAAAATACTTAGCCAAGTTGCAACCAACCAATATTGAAGACGTTATTGCCATGTGTGCGCTTTATCGTCCAGGCCCGCTTGATGCCGGCATGGTAGAGATGTATATCGACCGGAAACATGGCCGTGAAGAAGTTATCTATGACCACCCTAATCTTGAGCCTATTTTAGAAAATACCAACGGCGTTATTGTTTACCAAGAACAGGTCATGAAAATTTCACAGGTCATGGCCGGTTATAGCTTAGGCGGTGCGGACATGTTACGCCGTGCTATGGGTAAGAAAAAACCTGAAGAGATGGCCAAACAGCGTGATATTTTCATCAATGGTGCAACCGCGCAAGGAATTGATGAAGTGACTTCGGGCGGCGTGTTTGATTTGATGGAGAAGTTTGCTGGTTATGGCTTTAACAGATCGCATTCTGCTGCTTATGGGGTTCTAGCCTATCAGACGGCCTACCTTAAACAATACTACCCTGCTGAATTTATGGCCGCGGTACTCACCTCTGATATGAACAATACTGATAACGTAGTGTTTTTCATCAATGACTGCCGTGAAAACTTCGGCTTAACCGTGGTGAATCCATCCGTTAACCGTAGTGAATGGCATTTTGTCGCTGATACCCCAACCAATATTATTTATGGATTGGGCGCGATTAAAGGGGTGGGTGAAGGTGCCGTTGAGTCTATTGTTGAGGCGCGCCGCCGCGATGGACCTTTCATAGATTTATATGACTTTTGTCGCCGTGTTGATATCAAAAAGGTCAATAAGCGTACCTTAGAGGCGCTAGTCAGCGCCGGCTGTTTTGATGACTTTGCCGCGACCTTGCGTCCTGACTTGCCAGCCGATGAAGCTTACGAGATTCGTGGGGCCCTGATGAGTCAGCTGCCAAGCGCGGTACAAGCGGCCGAGCAAGATCGCCAGAATAAAGAAATCGGTATGATGGATTTGTTCGGTGAGATGGATGGCGTGGTCGCCGCGCCGCCATTAGTCATGACCGCAGAGTTGATATGGGGTGATAAGCATCGCCTAAAAGCTGAAAAAAACACCTTAGGGCTGTATTTAACCGGACATCCTATTGACGAGTATCGTGAAGAGCTTAAACGCTATACCTCAGGCGCACGGCTCGATAAACTTACCGATACGGGCTATAACGGCAGCTGTTATTTTGCCGGCTTAATCATCGATATGGCCAACTTTGGTAATCGCAACGTGATAACCTTAGATGATGGTACTTCGCGATTAGAAGTCAGCTGCTATGCTGAGCGCTTTAACCGCGTTAAAGATCAGCTAAAAGTTGATGAAGTGGTGGTCATTAAAGGCAGTATCCGAGAGCGTGATGGTCGTCTGTTTGCTCGCCTTGATAATGTGTTAACTATGGTCGATGCGCGCTTGCGTTGGTTGAAGAAAATCAGCATTAAAGTTCACGGTAGCGATATCAATCTACTAACGCGCTTGCAACCGCTTCTCAAGTCAGCACAAGCTGACTTAATACCAGCGCCGCGTCTCTCTTACGACAATGATCAAGACGAGCAAAGTAATGGCTCAGCTAATGACTATTATAATAGTGTAGAAGGCGGTAGCTTGTATGATGAAGAAGGTAATGATGTATTGGCGCAAGATCAAAATATGAGCCAATACATCAATCAAGGCGATTCTAATCAATCCCTTAGTAATACAGATGCCTCAATTAATGATAACTGTACTCCGCTTGGGCTTAGCATTTATGAAGATTTTGGCATTGCTAATGTGGCGTTGTCCGAGCACTGGCGTGTCTATCCCAATGATGATAATCTACAACAACTAAAAAGTATGATTAGCGAAGATAACTTACATTTTCATTATAGCTAGCATTTTCATTACAACTGGCATTTCCATTACAACTTATTGATTAAAACAACACCTTTTACCTTATTGGATATTTAATCATGGCCAACACTCATCATAGTAACGATAGTACGAATAACACAAATAATAGTAGTAGTAGTGCTGATGATGAAGTTATCAATCACGAACAGTTTGAAGACATGCGTGACTTGCTAGAAGAAGATTTTGCAGACTTAATTCAGACCTATATTATCGACAGTCAGCAGCGGATTAAGTTGCTACGTACCACCCAAGCATCCGATGATAATGCCAACGGTTTTGAAGCCGCTCACGCCTTAAAAGGCGCAAGTGCCAATGTAGGTGCAACACATTTAGTCACTCTTAGCGAACAGTTACAAGAAGCCTGTCGTAAGCGTAATATCGGTCAGCAAGCAAAGCTTATTGACCAAACAGCGATAGCGTTACAGCAAGTAGAGCTAGAGATCCATAAACGGCTAGGACAATAATGAATAGAAATTCTTTATCAACCACTTTATTAAAACCTACCGTCAGTGACTATTTATCTTGCCTGCAAGTGGTTATGGTCAATACCACCTTGCCCGCCAATATTGGCTCAGCGGCACGGGCGATGCATACCATGGGCTTATCGCGTCTGACAGTCGTTGATCCTAAGCATCCGATTGATGAGACCAGCGTCTCTCATGCCGCAGGCGGTAGTGATGTCTTAGCAGATGCCAAAATCACACCCACGTTGGAAGTAGCTATTAGCGATTGTCAGCTGGTGTTTGCTGCCAGTAGTCGCAGCCGTCACTTGCCGCGTCCAGTGGTTACCCCTACCCAAGCCGCAAAAATCATGCTGGATTTTATTGATAAACAATCAGCTATCGATCAAAAAACCGCTACTGATTCACAAGCAAACCGTGACAGCAACAAGCCTAACATTGCTATTTTATTTGGTCGAGAGGATCGCGGTCTGACCAATGAAGAATTGGCTTATGCCGATTATCATATCCAAATCGATGCCAATCCTGATTATCCAGTGCTCAATGTCGCCTCAGCGGTGCAAGTTATTGCCAGCTTTATTTTTGCTTACGCTCAGACACACGTTAATACTGTTGATAAAGACATCAATATAGCGACCAATAATGACAGTCATCACGATAGAAAAGATATTAATAATCTAAATACAGTAGTACCGCCAACATTAAATTTGCATACCCGTCAGCAATGGGATGAGCCTGCTATTACCCAGCAGCAATTACAACAGCTAACGGGGCGCACCACCGAATTAATGGTTCAGCGCGGTCTTGCAGATGCTGATCATTTAAAATCGCTGCCTGCGCGTCTGTCTCGGCTCGGTTCGCGGGTCCAGCTCGACCAAAAAGAATATCAGCTGTTAAGCGCCTTGATTGCTAAGCTGTTAAAAGGCTAAAGCTTCTTTTCATAGTTATAGGGAAACATAGACGTTGACGATAAACTGACACTAATTTGTTAGTTTGTTTGTATTTTATAGGGCCATGCTATATTTTACGGCGTAAAGCTGTTATAACTTTAAAGGACGTGATTAGAGAAACACTTAAAGACTTATCCCTAAAAGTGCCTCTTCATGTATTCACACTCAAAGCCTTATTATAGAAAACTTACCATATTATAAGAAACTTACAATCAAAGCTTATGCTCAAAATTAGGGATAGCATTATCCTTATATTATTGACGACATTTTACTGATTAATAGATTACTGACTAACAGATAGGATGCTTTATGTCATTGCCAACCGCCTTGTTCAAAACGCTTGCCAGCATCAAAAAAGACTTAAAAGAAGATATCGACGCGGTCTTTACCCGTGACCCCGCTGCGCGTAACAGTATTGAAGTGCTACTCACCTACCCTGGCATTCATGCGCTTATTTTACATCGTGGCGCGCATTGTCTATGGCAGCATGAACAGAAATTTGCGGCGCGTGCTATCTCTTATGGCTCACGTATCATTACTGGCATCGAAATTCACCCTGCCGCCAAAATTGGTAGACGCTTCTTTATTGATCATGGCGTTGGCGTAGTTATCGGTGAGACCGCTGAGATTGGCAATGACGTTACTTTATATCATGGCGTGACTCTCGGCGGTGTCTCACAGAATAACGGCAAGCGTCACCCCACATTAGAAGATGGCGTAACTGTCGGTGCGGGCGCAAAAGTCTTGGGACCATTTACTGTTGGTAAAAATGCTAAGATTGGCTCGAATGCTGTGGTCGTCAAGCCTGTACCAGCAGGCGCGACTATGGTCGGCAGTGCAGCTCGTATGATATCCGATCATCATGATGAAAAAGGCAATCCGATCGCGACTAAAGTCAATGATACCAAACAACAAGAAAAAGCTGCGAAAGCAATCATCACAGATGCCAACAATAAACCTTTAGACAACCAAAATAGCAATCACAGCTCAGCACGAGATACAGCATTTCAGGCTTATGGCATCGACCCCTCCTCTAACGATCCCGTTGCTGAGGCTTTTGCCAAAATGCTCGAGCATATTCAGCAATCAGAGAATCGTCTTGATCAGTTGCAAGCAGCCATGTGCAAGATGGACCCTGAATTCTGCAAAAAAGAGTATGATAAACTGTGCTTAAAGGATTTGGATGTGATTGGTAAAGGTGATATGAAAGAGGTAGGCGCTGAGCAGAAGTAGGTTTGTAATTCAAGGGCTGGGCTAAAAGCGCAGCCTATTTTTTATAGCGAAATTATGGTGAGAAAGTCTAAAGACTAAAACCACTTCCCGCCGCCAATTCCACAATTCCTGCACTCTCATGCGCTTTAAACGGATAACGATCTGCCATAACTGTCCATTCCTCAATATCGATTAACTTTATTAATAAAATGTCAATATCCATCGTGACTTGCCGTATGGTTGTCAGATCCGCTTGACGATGCCTATCGCAATCACCTTCAAATTGTTTAAAGGTATGTTGTAACTTCTGTAAGGTCATTGGTGAGTTTAGTAATAGATATACACCTTGATTGGTATAGTCAGGTTTTGGCTGCTCTAAAGTGGCGGTAAAGTCAGGGTTTTGAAAACCAGTAGACAGCTGAACCACACCAAGCGCCGTAAGCTGTTTACGGATATGCGGCAGATAGTGCTCAGCTTTATAATTACTGCCCAAAGCTAATATTACTGCTGCCACAGTTTGATCTTGCAGCCGTTTGGGCTCACATTTTTCTAGTTTTGAGACATCCAAAATCAGTGTCCTTTATGCATCGTCTTATGAATCATCAGATTTACTATCTGCAGGCTCTTTTTCAGTACTTTTAGTTTCAGCTGCTTTGGCATAACGAGTAATTTGTACCCCAACTGCCTCTGCTGATTTAATGGCAGTAGGCTTAGCAACGCTCAAAGTGACTTTATGACAAGGATAATTCACTAATAGCTTATCAGCAATGTGCTCAGCTAAATGCTCAAGTAGCTGGGCTTTAAGCTCTTGGCACCACATACTGACATCATCACAGACTTCTTTATAACTTAGTGCATGATTAACGTCATCTGACGCTGCCGCTTGACTAATATCGGTCTCAAGCGCGATATCAATCAATAGTGGCTGAGTAATAGCTCGCTCCCAATCATAAACCCCAATGACCGCCTCGATTTTTAAACCTTTTACAAATACCACATCAGACTCAGTATGTAACATGTTCTCATCCTTGTTAACGGCATTTCTTAATTAGAATCTTTAATTTAACCTTTTTATACATTCTCATCGCGGAGGCGCTCTGCTTCTGCTTTAAGCTGTTTACTGGGGCGATGATGCCACAAGTCAATGCTGAATAATAACAGACCAAACCAAATCAAGCCAAACACGGCCAAGCGGTGCAAATCAAAGGGTTCGTTATAATAAAATACCGCTAAGAAGAAAATAAAGGTCGGAGTCAGGTAGTTCATAAAACTTAAAATACTAAAAGCGACCAGCTTAGTAGATTTATTAAATAGTAGTAACGGTATCAAAGTGATAGGCCCTGCTATCATTAACAGCCAAATATTTGGGGTAAACCAAAAGCTCAGCTGACTACTCACCACATCAGACTGCCAAAACCACCATATACAAATAGGTACCAACATCGTGGTTTCAACAAACATCGCGTCAACGGCAGTCAATGGCGTTTGGCGCTGAATCGTGCCATAAGTGCTAAAGCTAAACGCTAATATCAACGATATCCACGGCAAACTACCCAGCATTACCACTTGAATGACCACAGACAATAGCGCGAAGCCAATAGCCACCCATTGTAGTGTGCGCAAACGCTCTTTGAATAATATCATCGATAGCGCCACACCCACCAGTGGCCCGATAAAGTAACCCAGACTGGCCTCTAATATCTGATCATGATTGACAGCCCAGACATAGGTCAACCAGTTGGTAGCGATAATCAAGCCTGATATAAAGCTCAACGCTATCCATCTTGGATTTTGCTTAAGCGTTTCAATCCATTGCCAGCGCTTGGTGACTACCAGCACGACTAATAAACATAAGAACGTCCATATAATTCGATGACCAATAATTTCGGTAGCATCATAGGCCGCTAATTGTTTGAAATATAATGGAAAAGTACCCCAGATAGAAAAAGCAATAAGCGCAGTGATGATGCCGCGTCTGGTGGTTTTGATAGGGGTTACTGATTTTTTGACGACATTTTGGGTAGTCATGAGAAAATACAACTTTTTAGAGCAAAGCGGGCCCTCGCCTACTTGTCATAAATGATAAGCAGTCAGTGGCAAGGACGCTGGGTTCACTACATATAGAACAGAAAGTAAAAAGCAATGCGCTAGTGCCAATGTTAGCACTAACGCATTGCTGACGATAATAACAATTTTAAAAGAGGCAGTTTATCACCATAACTGCCCATTATTTGTTGTAAATAGTCAGTCGTTACGAACCACTAGGATTTTTAAGAAGTCTTATCAGTACCGCTGTCGACCTCAATTGCCATACCAACTTGGTTAGCCAGCTCAGCAAAGCCTGGGAAGCTGGTATTTACCGTTTCAACCCCTTCGATCATAATCTGCTCGGAGGCGCGTAAACTGGCAACGGCAAAGCTCATGGCAATACGGTGGTCGTGATGCGAGACGATATGACCGCCACCAAACACGGGCTGGCTATTATTTACTTCCCCAGATTGAGTAATGTTGCTTTGACTTTCAATACCCTTGCCTTCAATAATAAGCCCATCATCGGTAACGGTACAATCAACACCAAGGGTTTGTAGTCCTTCTGCCATTACAGCAATACGGTCAGATTCTTTGACCCGTAGCTCTTTGGCACCCGTTAATACGGTACGACCTTGCGCACAGCTAGCAGCAATAAATAGTACGGGAAACTCATCAATCGCTAATGGTACCAGTGATTCCGGTATTTCTATACCGACTAAGTTAGAGCTACGAATGGTTATATCGGCAACGGGCTCACCGCCGACATAGGTTTTATTACTTAAGGTGATGTCTGCTTGCATTAATTTTAGGATATCAATAATGCCCGTACGGGTAGGATTAATGCCCACTTGGGTTAAAGTCAGCACGCTATCTTGGCTAATGGCAGCGGCCACCATAAAGAACGCAGCGGATGAGATATCAGCAGGTACAGCAATATCGCCACCTGTTAATTTACCGCCACCTTCCACACTGATGCGATTGCCATCAACCGTCACTTCATAACCAAAGGCCGATAGCATGCGTTCGGTATGATCGCGGCTAATTTCAGGTTGGGTGACCGTGGTTGTGCCCTCTGCCCATAGTCCTGCTAATAGCAAGCAAGACTTGACCTGAGCGGATGCCACTGGCATATCATAATCAATACCTTGTAGCGGCTTGCCAACATTAGCGCGGCCAGTGATGCTTAGCGGTGCGGTACCACTATGACCGGTGCTTTGAATGACAGCGCCCATGGCGCGAAGTGGGGCAGCAACACGTTCCATCGGCCGTTTATTCAAACTGGTATCGCCCATCAATACGCTATCAAACGCTTGCGCGGCCAAGATACCGGACAGCAGACGCATACTGGTGCCAGAGTTGCCCATATATAAGGGTGTTTTACTGGGTTTTAGACCCTTTATACCCACACCATGTATGATCAATTTACCGTTATCAGGCCCTTCAATCGTCACACCCATATCGCGAAAAGCTTGTAGAGTGGCTAAAGCATCTTCACCTTCCAAGAAGCCAGTGACCTGCGTCACGCCCTCAGCCAGGCTACCAAGCATAATACTGCGATGGGAGATAGACTTATCACCAGGAATGGAGATAGTGCCAGAGACAGTATTGCTAGGCGAAATAATATAAGAAGCTGACATGGCTGAGGTATCCGTATAAGGGGTGCTGGCTAACATATGGCCAAAATGCCGCCGTGCGGCTTGCGCGCGGCCCAAAAGTCCCATTAGGGCAGTAGAGTCTTTATCAATAATGAGCTGGCGCATATTCTGTAGATAGACGCCATACTCATCAAGGGCGCTAACAATTGCGCTTTGATTGGCAAAAAATATATCATGCCACATTTTAGGATCACTGGCAGCGATACGGGTAAAATCTCGAAACCCGCCAGCGGCATAACGAAACATATCTAAATTATCATCGTGACTGGCCAATTGCTCAACGAGGTTGAACGCCAGCAGATGTGGCAAATGACTGGTATGTGCCAATATTGAATCATGATGACCCGCCTCCATCGCCATCACTGTTGCACCTACCGCTTTCCATAACTGCCGTAACTTGGCAATGGCCACATAACTGGTGGTTGGCAGCTCACAAATAATGACGCTGTGATTGACAAATAAATCGCTGCGGCGAGCATGATAGCCTGAATTTTCTGCACCGGCAATCGGATGCGCAGGCACTAGCCCGACAGGCAGCGCTGTAAATACGTTTTTGGCCGCTTCAATGATATTGACCTTAGTGCTACAGACATCGGTAATGATGCAATCAGCGGCAAGCTGACCACTATCCATAACAGCTTTAATATCAGTAAGTACCGCTTGTACAGCCTGCACAGGAACGGCAATGACGATCAAATCACTACCGAATACGACATCACTGAGCGCAGAACTACCCGCATCAAGTAAGCCTTGTTGCCTAGCTTCTGCTAAGCTTGGCTCGTGCCTATCCACGGCTACCAATCGCGTACTTAAGCCATTGTCTTTGATAGCTTGCGCTAAGCTTGCGCCGATTAATCCCAAACCAATAACACAGACCTGCTTAAATAGCGGTTTTCTTGGTAAGATTTGATTGACTCGCGTTTGACTGAGTGAAGCTTGATTTACTTTTTGCATAATATTCTGAGCATAGACTTTTAATTATCATTTAACTGAACAAGCTTACTACTTACTATGCAATAAATTGCATTGAATAAATTGCGGCTTAGTCATCCGTTAGTATAGAGCGCAACGTATCAATGAGGCGCATATTGTCTTCAGCTACCCCAACAGTAACCCGTAACCAGTTTGACAGGCCATATCCAGCGAGTGGACGCACGATAACGCCTTGCTCAAGTAGCGCCTGATAAACATCAATGGCATCATCAATTTCTACCATAATGAAATTGGCATGCGAGCTGATAAAACCCAATCCCAGCGCGTCAAACTGATTCTCTAACCAGTACATTTGTTCTTGGTTAGTGAGGCGAACTTGCTCAATAAAATCTTGATCAGCAAGTGCTGCTGCTGCCGCTGCAAGGCCAATTCGGCTAACATTAAACGGTTGACGAATACGGTTGAGTAATTTGGCTACTGGCGCGGAGCTAAGCGCATAACCAATCCGAAGACCTGCCAGCCCATACGCTTTAGAGAACGTACGTACGATGATCACATTATCAAACTCGTCTAATAGCGCTCGATTGTTGCTCTCAGGGCTATATTCAATATAAGCTTCATCTAATACCACTAATACTGAGCTTGGCAGACTGCCAACAAACTCACGCAAGGCTTCACGCTCAAGCTGCGTTCCGGTTGGATTATTGGGATTAGCAATGAATACCATCTTAGTATTGGCATTGTCTTCAACTGCTTGGCGCATCGCTGCAAGATTATGACCAAATCTTTGTGCAGGTACTTCAATACCCGTCGCACCTTGCATCTTCGCCACCATTGAATAGACTATAAACGCATATTGGCTATAAACCACCGCATCATCAGCACTCACAAAAGTGCGTGCTAGGATATCAAGCAAATCGTTGGAGCCATTACCAAGAGTAATGCACTCTAGATTAACGCCCGTAAAATCAGCAAGGCTTTGCTTCAGATAATAGCCGTTGCCATCGGGATAACGCGCCAATTGTCCTAGCTGCTCAGTAACAGCCAAAGTCACATAAGGAGAGCAGCCCATCGGGTTTTCATTACTTGCCAGCTTGACTACATCAGAGACGCCGTACTCGCGGGTTAGTTCTTCAACTGGCTTACCTGTCTGATACGGTGCCAGCTCTAAAATGCTGTCATAAGCAGGAACTGGTTGTGATAGCGCTTGGTCTTTGGTTTTAAGGGCGGTTTGAGATGATTTAGTAGACTGCATGATTTATCCTTAGATGTGGAAATCCATCCATTGCGAGTATTTACTGTTAATAAACATTGTCATCAAACTTTGTATATCAATGATCTATAGTACCGCTTTTGGATAAGACCCTAATATACGGACATCTTTAACCAATGGCCGGATATCGGCAATAGCAGCGCTGACGTTTGGATCTTGGATATGACCGTCCATATCAATAAAGAACACATATGCCCACTTGTTCGGACGCTCAGGACGAGTTTCAATACTGGTCATAGAGACGCCATGAGCAGACAGTGGCTTTAAGATTTCAATAAGCGCGCCTGCTTTGTCAGAAGCAGAGACTATGATGGAGGTCTTATCTTGCCCTGATGGCGCAATCGACTCATGGCCAATAATTAAGAAGCGCGTGGTATTACTAGGATTGTCTTCAATATTTGAATAGAGCTTATGTAGGTTATATTCTGCAGCTGCCACGTCTCCAGCAATAGCGGCTGAATGCCATTCGTTTTTGAGACGACGTGCGGCTTCACCGTTGCTTGATACGGCAACGCGTTCGATATTAGGGTAGTTCACATCCAGCCAATGACGGCATTGGGCAAGCGACTGTTGGTGTGAGTAAATCCGGCTGAGGCCATCAAGCTTAGTATGCTCAGCGACTAAGAAATTTTGATGAATGGGCAGCTCAACTTCGCCAATAATTTTTAATGTTGAGGACAAAAATCCATCTAAAGTATGATTCACCACACCTTCAGATGAGTTTTCGACCGGTACCACACCATACATAGCCGTCCCCGCCTCTACTTCACGGAACACATCAGTAATAGTGGTTAACGGCATAGTATCAGCCGCTTTACCGAAATGCTTTAGCGCAGCGGCATGGGTAAAGGTACCCACAGGGCCCAAGAAGGCAATACGCTGCGGCGCTTCTAGATCTAAGCATACTGACATAATTTCACGGAATAGGCGCGCCATTTTTTCATCAGCAATAGGCCCTGTATTACGTGCCATAACCGCTTTTAAGACTTGAGCTTCACGTTCAGGACGATAAAAAATAGGGTTGCGCTCGGCGGCATTAGAAGAAGCATCGCTATTGGCGGCATGATCCTTCTTCACAATCGCTACTTGCTGAGCCAACTTGGCACGGTTATTGATCAGGTTCTGAATTTCACAGTCTACTTTATCAATATTTTGGCGAATACGATTTAAAAACGCTTGGTCGGTTGAGGTGTCACTGACGTCGGGGGTGGTTTGATTTAAATTGTCCATTTTTTGCTCTGATGACTGCTCACTCATTACCGTCTATCCTTTTTTTAGATCTGTTATTTATTACTCTGATGAAATTAAATGCCAATCGATTTAGCACATTATTAGTATATTTAAGAATTCATTTATCCCAAGTCATGACCCACTATCAGCTCATTATTCTTTGTTTTTATCAGCTCGCTTAGTGGTATGTGAGGTAGCCGCCTCTACTATAACAAAAACTACGCACAGTGCCCATTCGTAAATGGGTGTAAATGCACAAAACGGCATAAATCTTAGCACAGTTAGTGAGTATGACCGCTATACGCCATAAAACTATCGGCAAACCCACACTCAAAACTATGTTACAGTTTAGTGCTATTTACTGGCAGTAGCTTTAATAAGCCAGCAACCATAATAAGTAAGCAACCCCTCTAATTGATCATACAAGGATATCTGATGAGCGCATTACAACAGCTTCGCACCATGACTACTATTGTCGCCGATACTGGCGATCTTGCCGCTATTGCGCGCCTAAAACCTATTGATGCGACCACCAACCCTAGCCTAATTACCAAGGCGCTCATCCATCCTGACAACCAAGCCATGCTCGCAGACACTATGAATCACCATCAAGGTGACGTAGATGCGGTCATCGATGCCCTCACTATCCAAATCGGTTGCGATATTTTAGAGTTAATTGAGGGTCGGGTATCTACCGAAGTCGATGCGCGGTTGTCTTATGATACGCAAGCCACGATAGACAAAGCTTTAGAGTTTATGGCGGCCTATGAGAATGCTGGTGTCGATCCAAAGCGTGTATTAATTAAAATGGCAGCCACATGGCAAGGTATTGAAGCCGCACGTTATCTTGAAACCCAAGGTATCCACTGTAATCTAACGCTACTGTTTGGTCAGCATCAAGCCATTGCCTGTGCCGATGCAGGCGTTACTCTGATTTCTCCGTTTGTTGGGCGGATTTTAGACTGGCAAAAACGCCAACAAAACCGCCAAAACGTGCCAGCCTCTGATGATATGGGTGTGCAATCGGTCAAGCTGATTTATCAATATTATAAACAACATGGCTATAAAACACAGGTGATGGGTGCAAGCTTTCGCTCAGCAGAGCAAATATTAGCGCTGGCAGGCTGTGACTTACTGACCATCGCTCCAAACCTCATTGATGAGCTAGCAGCAATGGATATCACAATTACTCGCCAGCTGTCTCCAAGTATGTCAATGGAGATGGATGACATGAAACGCGTAAGCTTAACGCATGAAGAGTTTAGCCAAGCCTATCAACAGGATAAAGTAACCCAAGACTTATTACCAAAAGGTATCGATGGCTTTATTAACGCTCGTGATGAGCTTGCTCATACGTTGGCAGCCATACGTAATTAATATTGGCTATAAAGTATTAACTTCAACAGTATTGAATAAAAGGAATGTGCCTATTATTTACCTACTGCCTAGTATTTGCCTACTAACAGCAAGTTAGCTATTATGATTGACTTCAAACAACAAAAAGCAAGGCTGGAATATGAAACGGCTATCAATGTTATTAGCAGGCAGTGCTTTGGCTATGAGTGCAAGTGCAGTGGACTGGTTAGATGCATCAGAAAGTGAGTCTGGATCGAGCTTCAGCTTAGATTTAGACTCTATTGAAGGCTCTGATATTAAAGTATTAGATGACTATAAAGGTAAATATATTTCTGTTTTTATTAATGGAACCTATCCGGCGGATAATAAATATAGGAAAGAACATGGTGCTTATTATGACAACCAGCAATTATTAATATCTTGTAAGAACGCCAGTTATTATAGAAGAGCCTATGTGAATTATGGTCCTAATAATAAGGCTATAAAATCTTGGCAATCTAAAAAACCCATACTAACGTCCACAGACTTTAAGCTTACCTCCCCTAAAACGGTAGGTCGAACTATAATAGAACAGACTTGTAGTTATTATAAACAAGCCAAATAACTCACAGTTATACATATCACAAAAAAGCGCGCTGACTCCACATCAGCGCGCTTTTTTTGCATTCTTTGTCACTAGTTTTTTAAGCTTTTAACACTGTATAAACGGGCACTGGAAACTCACCATGTAAATCAACCAAATCTAGCAACACCAGCGCGCCCACTACCGTATGTGATGCTGATTCACACAGCTCATAAGCGGTGGTCAGTGTACCGCCAGTCGCTAAGATATCATCGACCAATAGCACGCGCTCAGGTGGCAGGTTGTTTTGCATCTCAAGCGTATCTTTACCATACTCTAAAGCATAGGCCTTATTGGCAACAGGTGGTGGCAGCTTACCTGGTTTCCGCAGCAAGATCATACCTTTACCCAATCGACCTGCTATCAAGCTTGCAAATACAAACCCACGCGCCTCAACCGCACCCAAACAATCCACTTCATCCATTAGCCCATCTGGCAATGCCGCTAGCATCGCATCTATGACCTCATTAATATGACTGCGCAGTAACGGGGTAATGTCATAAAAATCAATACCCGCTTTGGGAAAGTCTGGTACTGTGCGGATAACCTGCCAAAACGCATGATCAGTATTGAGTATATTAGACGAGTTAGTGTCGGATTTCTTAGTATCTGACTTTGCTTGTGTAGTAGCGGTGGTAGCGCTCATAATAACCCTTAACTTAGATAACTGAAATAATAATACAACGGCAGTAAGTGACTTATAAAGTCTAAAATTAAAGCAGGTAAAGCATAAAATTAACGCCGGCTATCATAGCATAACCTGCCTTATTATTGCGGCTAGGAACACGAAAAGCGCGTAAGATTATGAGTGCTTAAAAACAATGAAATAGGATCGGTGACTTGATAAAAACTCACTAATCTCAATATACAAGTGTAAACTTAACCTTGCAGAGTACGGTTATATGCTACACTACGTGCGTTTTTGTGGCCCGCTAACGGGGCATAGAATTAGCAACGATCAAAAGGATTATGTATGAAACGTTATGAATGTATCGTCTGCGGCTGGATCTATGATGAAGCGCTTGGCTGCCCCGAAGAAGGTATCGCTCCTGGTACGAAATGGGATGATATTCCTGATGACTGGACGTGCCCTGAGTGCGGTGTTGGCAAGCTAGACTTTGAGATGATGGAGCTATAAGAACTAGATGATACTTTAAATAGGAGAGCTCATGACGAACTCAAATTATCCTGATGGTGCTGACTTGCCTAAAGAGATGTTTAATTACCCTACTCCCGCATGGCAAGCATTCGGTGAACATAATTGGCGCACCTCAGACCTGAGCGATCATCTCTATCAGGCGATGATCGATATTGGTGACGGTATTAATTTATGCGTTGAAGCGGGTGGTAATCCAGATAACCCACCATTACTGATGGTCATGGGATTAGGCTCACAAATGATATTTTGGCCAGACGATTTTATCAAGCGTCTGATTAATGCTGGATTTTTTGTGATTCGTTTTGACAATCGTGATATTGGGCTGTCCTCAAAAGTACAGATTGAAGGTCTACCGCGTATTAGCCAGTTCAAAATGATGCTGCGTATGCAAACCGGTCTGTCTAACAAAAGCCAACAGGTTGCTTATAACCTGACTGATATGGCTGAAGATACTGTGCGGCTGATCAAGGCGTTACAGCTTGGTCGTACTCATCTGCTTGGCGCATCTATGGGCGGTATGATCGCTCAAATCGTCGCGGCGCGTTATCCAAGCTTGGTACAGCGTATGGCGCTGATGTTTACCACAAACAATCGCGCGTTTTTAAGACCACCAAAAGCTAAGCAGTTGTATACGCTAATTAATCGTCCTGAGAGCCACTCTGAGCGCGATATCGTACGCCATAGCGTCTGGTTTATGAAAACCGTAGGTACGCCAGGACATGTCAACGTACGAACGGTTCGTGAGATTGCTAAATTACGTTATCAGCGTAACTTTCACCCGCTTGGCACCGTACAACAGCTCAATGCTATCTTAGCGTCAGGCTCTATCAGCCGCTTTAGCAAGCAGATCAAAGCACCAACCATTGTTATTCATGGTAGTGTCGATGGACTACTGCCCACCTCACAAGGGCGCGTGGTTGCTAAAGCTATTCCGAATGCTAAGTTTCATCTTATAGAAGGAATGGCCCACGATATTCCAGCCTATTATCAACCTTATTTAGTTGATTTAATCCGCAATCATTTGTTAGATTAATTGGCTCTTAAAATTCTAATTTATTACAAGCTCAAAAAAAAATAGGATAAAACGTATAGGTTATTCATACGTTTTATCCTCTTTTTTTTGCGCAGCCGCCTAAACCCATAACAGACATCTTAATCACAGCCGATGCTCTGTCCGTCTTTATCAATACACATTTTGTCGCCATTCTGAAGGCTGCCAATCCAAGCCTTGCCGTCTTTAAATATAAAAGCAGACACGCCTTTATAGATATCACCAGTATCTACACTACTCTCATCAAAGCGAAAGGGAATAGTCAGCTCACCGCCTAAATTAACAAAGCCCCATTTGTTATCAACGTGCACGCCAGCCAAACCTTCAGAGAACGGCCGTACATCATCAAATGAGTAGGTAATCATCGTAACGTCTTTATCATCCACAAATCCCCATTTACCATCTTGTTGATGTGGCTGTAAGGTCGTAAAAGAAGGTGTTTTTGATGGTCTCGTTTGTGGAGACGGTATCGCTTGTGAGGACGATGAAGAAGCATTGTTTGATGCTGATGAGGAGTGATCGTTATTACTAGTACTATCACTTTTCGCATTGGGATTACCAATCGCTTTGCCATTTTTATCCACCCAACTGCTGGCTTTGCTTTTACGCACAAGCGCCGTACCACTACGATAGTTATTAATATCACTAATCGCTGCTGAGAATGGCACGACAATATCATTAGACGTGCTAATAACCCCATAGTTACCGCCTTTTTTTACCACAATACGCCCTTCAGATACGGGTCGTGCCCAGCCTTTACCGCCTGCTTCATTAAGCAGGTTGTAAATGGTTGGGATAACCTCGCGACCTTGCATATTAATATAACCGACATGGCTATTACGCAGAACAGGTAATAGACCTCCCGATAAATTATCTGCGTCGGCCTGTTGGTAACGTGATAAATCAACCACTTTTTTGCCGCTACTATTGAGTAACGCGACCGGTGCACCAAAATCTTTGATGGCTAAAAAATAGCTACTATTAGCGGTGCAAGAAACGTTTTTATAATAACTTTTAGGCAGTTTACAACTGGCTGCTTGCGCTACTGGCATGAAGACAACAACACTTAATAAAACACCAAGCGCAAAATGTAACCGCGTGGTCTTCGGCGATAAATAAGATGCTAACGGTAGCTGTGGTGTTAATAGAGAATCTTGCAGCATAAGTAGCCCTAAGCTAGAAATATTTAGAAGTATGTAAAAGTACTGGGAGCATATTGAATGTTAAAAGTTACGGAGAACAAAATATAAAAATAGGAATAATCGGTGAGCCAACTTTATCCGCTATTATTTGTTATTGGTCGCCATTATAAACTGCTAAACTAACAAATGGCTAGGGTGACGCCAATATCAATCCTGTAAGGATGTGAGTGTATTATTTAACCAGCGCCAGCAATTCGTCAGGATCAAATATTTGTTAGAGTTATGACGGGCTGCTCAATATACTTTGATTCTGATATCGTCCATTTCATTCAAAAACACTTTGTCATTAAATATGTTTGCCCTATTAGCTTTTGGGTCAAAACGTTTACAATGACTCGTTTTTTAAGTTGCTCATTAATCAACCTAAGGATACCTTATGGCTGTTGCCTCTTCACGTTCTGCATCCATAGGGTTACTCATTGGTTGTATTATTTTCGGTTTAGGCAGTCTGATTGTTGCTCATGTCGATATTGGCGGTTGGGCGATGGCGTTTTGGCGACTTGCTATTTCGGGAGTAATATTTGCCGTACTGGCCAAACTAACGGGTCAGCGACTCCCTCGCTCAAGACGTGCTATATTTTATGGCTTATTGTCAGGGGCATTTTTAGGTTTGGATTTAGCATTATGGCACGAAAGTATTTATGCGGTCGGCCCTGGCATCTCGACCTTACTCAACAGTTTGCAGATTTTCTTTTTAGCAGCTATTGGCTTCTTATACTTCAATGAACGTCAATCGATTTTACAGCTGCTCAGCTTGTGTCTGGCCATGCTGGGAGTCGCGATGATTGGCAGCCCTGAGTTTGCGCAGAATGCTAACGCCACTTGGGGTTTTGTAACTGGTATTGTTTCAGGTGCGATGCTAGCGGCGTCAATGACTTTTATCCGTAAGACTCACGATACCGAACCGACACCGATATTTGTATTGATGCAGCTGATCAGTATTGGGGGTGTATTAGCGATGATTTTACCGATGTTGGTCTTTGATATGGGTCATATCCTGCCCAATACCTGGTCTGATATTGGCTGGATATTGGTATATGGTGCGGTCATGCAATGCTTGGCGTGGGGGTTAATTGCTTATTCTATCCCGAAGATGTCATTAGCGCTGACGGGTTTGCTATTATTGACCGAGCCAGTTGCCGCTTTAGTCATTGACTATAGCTGGCTGGATAAGCCTATTAACACCTTACAATGGAGCGGCGCGCTGCTGACTATGTTTGCCATTTATTTAGGCTCTCTCAAGCCTAAGCCGCGCACGCTGCGTCGCTATCGGTTTTTTGCGCGATTCTACAAGCGTAAGTACAAGTAAAATACGGATTATTCGTTTTTCACTATTGGCTGAACATGGCCACCAATAGCGAATAAAAGAATCGTTGCAACGTTATATACCTGTTTATTTACCGAGACCAACAACTCAGTCTTTTTGCAGATTAAACAATGCATTGAGCACAATCGCGGTTAAGGTAGCGGTACCAATACCGCCTAAGTCAAAGCCGCCTAAATGCAAACTAAAATTACCGGTACCCATAATTACAGTGACGGCGGCAATAATTAAATTGCTGTTTTTACTAAAGTCGATATGACTGTCTATCCATATTTTTGCACCTGCGATAGCAATCAGACCAAATACTACGATTGATGCACCACCTAACAATGCCGGTGGAATAGTCTGAATAATCGCGCCAAACTTCGGTGACAATCCTAGCAATATAGCGACCACGCCTGCAATCACAAAGATAGTGGTGCTATAAACCTTAGTCACTGCCATTACGCCAATATTCTCAGCATAAGTGGTCACGCCTGTCCCACCAAAACCGGCTGAAAAAGTCGTTGCCAAGCCATCAGCGAAGAAGGCTCGACCCATATAAGGGGTGACGCGGGCTTTGGTCATGCCTTCAACGGCTTTAAAATGCCCTAAGTTTTCGGCAATCAAAATAAAAGCCACCGGCGCAATTAATATAATCGCACTCAACTCAAAACGTGGCGCATGAATACTGGGCAGGCCGAACCACGATGCCGCTTGGATACCACTAAAGTCAATTGGCGCGCCAAAGCCCAATACATTAGTCATTACAAAGTAGGCCACATACGACAATATCAGGCCGGCCAGTAACAATAAGCGCCGCAGCATGCCGCGCGTAAATACCGCCACACCACTGATAAGCAATACCGTCAACGCCGCCATCCAAGCATCAAACTGATTGGATGATACCCCTTGAATAGTTACTGGTGCTAAATTAAGACCAATAATCATTACAATTGCGCCGGTTACAATAGGTGGCATTAAGCGCTCAATCCAACCCGTGCCTGTCTTTATAACCAATAAACCAACCAAAGCATAAATGATACCGCAGACCATAATGCCGCCTAAAGCGACATTTAGGTTACTGTTAAAGCCTACCCCAGCATAGGCAGTAACCGCGATAACCGGACCGATAAACGCGAAGCTTGACCCTAAATAACTGGGCATGCGACCACCAGTGATGATGAAGAACATCACTGTACAAATACCGGACATTAAAATAGCCAGATTGGGATCAAACCCCATTAATAGGGGTGCAAGTACCGTCGAGCCAAACATTGCAAAGGTATGTTGAACCCCCAGCAGGATACTTTTTGATGGCGGTAGATACTCATTGATACCGACAGGATGACGATCCAAGTCGCCTTTGAATGGTCGCCATGTTGGGAACCAACGGCCATTTTCGAAGTCTGGATTGTGCGGTAAAGTCATAGTAGCCGAATCAATACCCGCAGCTTCTAGCGCTGTGGGAGTATGATATTCTGCTTGCGAAGTTTTCTCTGATGAAGAGGAGTGCTCTGAAGGAGATGCCATGCGCGCTTGTCCTATGTGGCCTAAGCTAATAATAACAGGCTAATAATAGCTAAGGAAAATTAAAAAGATAAATAGGGACGATTTTAATTAATGGTGATCATAAACGGGAACGATCATATATAGAAACAATAAAAACTAATGCGAATCCATAACACCTTATTAGGCATATCGTGCCAAATAAACCTACTTATTTAACAAAAAAGCAGCCAAGATATAGTTTTTTTATAAAATATCTATATTTCGCTAGATGTATCCGGTTAGATATGTTCTACTAAATTCATCACTTCGGCTGCTCGCACCCCATACATTCTACAGCGACAACCACTTACAGGATGTTACATAAGCGTCGATGCTGAGCATCATAACGGAATTTAATAATAAACAACAGCTATTATTCTCCTGTCATCTGTACTATCACGTTTACACACTTCCATAGACGATGCTCCAAACTCACCCATTAGCGGTGCCTATTTTCTATCGCTGCCTGTCACATTTGTGATACAGGTACTTAGTCTGGGCTGTGTGATAACGCTGACTCTATTTTCACTTTTTTTGGTAATTTATTATGATTAGTGTATTTGACTTATTCAAAATTGGGATTGGCCCATCAAGCTCACATACTGTAGGCCCGATGGTAGCGGCTAACTTATTTCTAGCCTCACTACTTAAGCAAGCTGAGCTGAGCGATGTAAAAGGTATCGAGATTGAATTATATGGCTCATTAGCCGCAACCGGTAAAGGTCACGCCACCGATACCGCCATATTACTGGGCTTGATTGGGCACGCACCAAGCACCATTGACACGCGTTTGACCAGTCAATATTTGGCACCCATTTTTTCGGACAAACAATTAAATATCTCAGGCAGCCACTCCATTGATTTTGATACCGAGCGCGATATCCATTGGTATGGGGATACCGTGCTACCCTACCACCCTAACGCCTTGACCATCCGCGCGCGGTTGGCAGACGATACCCACTATCAAAAAACCTATTACTCAGTCGGTGGCGGCTTTGTCATCAGTGAAGAAAATGCCAACAATCCGGATGAGGATCACGCTGCGCCAACTATTGACGTCATTCCTTACCCTTTTAATAGTGCCGCAGAATTGCTTGAACAGTGTCGTGAGCATGGTTTAAGTATCAGCGATTTGGTATTGGCGAACGAGCTTCATTACCGTGATCAAGAAGAAGTCTTTGCCTACTTAGATGCTATTTGGGAGTCGATGCAAGATTGTGTGACACGTGGCTGTCAAAACAGTGGCATATTGCCGGGCGGTTTGGATGTCAAACGTCGGGCGCAAGCACTACACTTACAACTGTGCGCTGAAAGAAATCAGCCCATTGCAAAATCCGATAAGCTCGCGGCAATAGACTGGATAGACTTATACGCGCTAGCGGTCAACGAAGAAAATGCTAATGGCGGTAATGTCGTAACCGCTCCAACCAATGGCGCTGCAGGTATTATTCCTGCGGTCATGCATTATTACCGCGACTTTTTATCAAGCTACAACCAAGATGGCGCGCGCAAATTTTTGTTGAATGCCACTGCTATCGGTAGCTTAATCAAACAAAATGCTTCAATTTCTGGTGCAGAAGTAGGCTGTCAAGGAGAAGTCGGTTCTGCCTGTGCAATGGCGGCCTCTGCATTGGCAGAAATCTTAGGCGGCGATCCTGCCAAATGTCTCAATGCTGCTGAGATAGGCATTGAGCACAACTTAGGTCTGACTTGTGATCCGGTTGGCGGCTTGGTACAAGTGCCTTGTATCGAACGCAATGCTATGGGCGCGGTAAAAGCCGTCAATGCGGCACGTCTTGCCTGCCGTGGTAACGGACAACACTTTGTGTCTTTTGATAAAGTCGTTGAGACCATGAAACAAACGGGCGCTGATATGTTAGACAGCTATAAAGAAACATCGCGTGGCGGCCTTGCCATTTACGCTGATAACCGCATACCCACTGCAACTCAAGGCGTTAGCGTAAAATACAGCCAGTGCTAATTATTGACATACAACAGTAACCCAAATAAATCGACCGGCATAAAAAAGCCTCTAACAAACGAGAGGCTTTTCTTATTTTAGGACAGGAAATGATAGTTTAGGATTTGCTCATTAAACAAAATAGCAATCATAACCATTAATAGACTTATAACTACTCAGCAGTTTTTGAAACCATTTCGTTTAGTAGCCATACTGGTTTTACCATACCTGAAGTAGTGTCAGCAATGGCTTCTTGACGCACATCTAAAACATAACGATAGTTTGGCTCATAAGTAAAGCCTTGGATATTACCGTTTAGAGTATTGTAGTTTTTCTGATAAGTCTGGCGATACTGTAAGCATTGAGCTTCAACTTTGTTGCCACTAGTATCCATCATTTCACACAACGCTTTACGCGGAGCAATTTCTACTTCAAAACTTGGAATGTTAACCACTTTGACACTGACCGCTTGACCTTCAACGACCATGGCACGTTCGTCGTCTAGACCCATAGTTGAACAACCTGCTAATGCAAAAGTTGATGCCAATGCTGCAATTGCTAATTTTTTCATTATCCTATCCTCAGTTAATTACCGTTAAATCACTACCGCCTGTACTCATTTATTAAAGTCGTTTATGAGCTATTTCTTAAAATAACTACAAACACTCAAATTCAATCAGGCATTTATGATAGTACTGTTGAGCTTTTGCTAAAAAAAAGCCAAGTATCATCAGCACCGTTTATTGTTGTACTACAGCCAGTATAAGACTTATAAAACCTTAGCCTCTATGACTGCTTTGTAACTTAACGTCAGGTTTTGCAACTGAAGTTAGTCAGCTGTAAAGCCAACTACAAGTATTAACACTACAAAAACTAGCATCAAAAGTATTAGCTACGGTAGTCAGCATTAATTTTGACATAATCGTAGGACAAATCGCAGGTATAGACAGTATCGCTTGCCGCGCCGCGTGCCAAATCAATATGAATGGTAATCTCAGGCCGACTCATGACCGCATTACCGGCGGCTTCAGTATAATCAGTGGCAACACCGCCATTTTGACAAATCAGTACCTCATCTAACGAGACATCGATTTGCTCAGTGTCGAGGTCTTCAACACCCGCATAACCAACGGCCGCTAATATACGACCCCAATTGGCATCACTAGCAAAAAATGCCGTTTTAACCAAAGGTGAGTGTGCCACTGCATAAGCCACATCGCAGCATTCTTGAGTGGTCTTCCCGCCAGTAACTTTCACGGTGATAAACTTCGTTGCGCCTTCCCCATCACGGACAATCAATTGGGCTAAGCGCACAAACACCTCTCTCAAAGCGTCAAATAAGGACTGATAATGCGGATGCTCAGTACTATCAATCACGTTAGAACTGGCTTTGCCCGTTGCTATTAGCACACAGCAATCATTGGTCGAGGTATCACCATCAACAGTAATACGATTAAAGGATTGCTCATTGATAGCACTGAGCATCTCTTGCAATAAATCGGCAGCAACATTGGCGTCAGTAGCCACATAACCAAGCATGGTTGCCATGTTGGGTCGTATCATCCCTGAGCCTTTAGAGATCCCTGTAATATGGTAGTCAGTATTGCCAATATGTAATTGCTGGCTAGCAACTTTGGGCACGGTATCAGTAGTACGAATACCATTCGCGGCCGCCAACCAATTGTCTGGAGCGAGATGACTCAACGCTGAGTCTAACCCCGCTATCACCGCCTCGCTATTTAGTGGCTCACCAATAACGCCAGTAGAAAACGGCAATACTGTATTTGTCTCCACGTCAGCCTTATCTGCCAAGGCAGCACAAATATCTATTGCACGGCGTTTGCCATCAGCACCTGTACCCGCATTGGCATTACCAGTATTGGTCACCAAATAGCGCGGTGTGGTTAGCGCAAAGTGCTCGCGCAATACCCGCACAGGGGCAGCACAAAAGGCATTTTTAGTAGTGACAACAGCGGTAGTGGCGCTATCATTGATTTCGATGACAACCAAATCATCACGGTCTTTATAGCGTACGCCAGCTGCAGTGGCACTGAGTTTGATACCGTCAATGGCATAAATGGTATTAGGTACTGCGACATCTCCGACAGCCATATTAAAATCCTTATTAATCCGTGTTTAGTTTTTTTATTGGAAATAAAATCGTTAATATTATGCTTAACTTAAGTCAAACGCTGACCAGATCGGCGCATGATCAGAAGGCTTTTCCATCGCGCGCAACTCATAGCTGATACCGGCATCAATACACTGCTCTTTTAAGTCTGGCGTACACAAGATATGATCAATACGCATGCCACGTTTGGGATCGTCATTGAAGCCGCGACTGCGATAATCAAACCAGCTATATAGCTCGGTACTCTCTGGATAATGCAGACGGTAGGTATCCGTCAACTCACGTGACATGAGTGCGTCATACCACTCGCGTTCCTCAGGTAAAAAAGAGGTTTTTCTGTTCTTAAGCCAGCGCTTGGCATTGATCTCCCCGATGCCGATATCGATATCTTCTGGTGCAATATTCATATCACCCATAATGATCAGCGAGCGCCCTTCAGCTTTTAGCGTATCAATGTAAGCCATCAAATCAGCATAGTAAGCACGCTTCATGGGGAATTTGGTTGGGTGGTCTTGGCTCTCCCCTTGCGGAAAATAGCCATTGAGCACATCAATTTCACGTCCTTGCAGCTCATAGCGGGCATGAATAAAGCGCTTTTGCGCCTCTTCATCTTCACCAGGAAAGCCTTTTTGTACGAAGATGGGCGCGACTTTCGATACCAGCGCTACTCCATAATGCGCCTTTTGACCAAAGTACTCTATGTGATAACCTAAACTTTCAACATTTTCAAGGGGAAACTGGTCATCGTGAACCTTAGTTTCCTGTAAGCCCATCACATCAGGATCGATGATGTCACGTACCGCCTCAAGCTGATGTTGACGAGCGCGGATACCATTGATATTAAAACTGACAAAACGGGTCATACACTATCCTATAATAGTTGGTTTAATTTTGATTGTTTTTGACTAAATATTTTAAATCTAGTGTCGCTTAAGTCATTATGATAACAGACCTGCATGGGTCTATCTGTTGCGTGTTTTTAACGCTTAGGCTACAGTAGAATGCCTATTTACTATTCATAATTATTATTATCATCACAACTTATAATTTATTATTATCACGACAACGTACATTATTTCTATCGAGTAATTTTATGACAACCGCTATGAACAAAACCACCACTGCTGCATCGACCGTTAATACGGCGTCCACGCCGCTGTTTGCTACCAATTATCATGTCTATATTAACCATACGGACGCCGGCGGCATAGTCTATCATGCCAATCATTTGGTATTTTTTGAAAACTGCCGCCGAGATTGGTTTAGCAAAATTGGACTAAATAGTTATTTTTTACAGACTGATGATGGTCAGATTCAACATTTTGTAGTCAGTCAAGCGCAGCTACACTACCGTCAGGCTATATTTTTAGATGAGGTAATCTCGGTGCGTATTGATAAGGTTGAGCTAAAACCTGCTAGTATTGTATTTTATCAAAGCATTCATCGCAGCTTACCAGAAAATGAGCCAGCAGATAAATCTAAGTCTATTAACACTTTATTAAGCAGCACTAAAATCGTTATTGCCTGCGTCCAAAATCAAATAAAGCCTGACCCCTCACCACAATCATCGCCACAACCATTAGACCAGCCAGCCAATCAAGAATCGGTGGCCCCTATGGCTGTTGATAGTAACCCACTAATACGACCGATCCGCGTGCCACAAAAGTTATACGATATGATTCAAAAGGCTATCAAGCATCACGCTGATGAGCAATAACCGCTGCTGATGAACAGTCTCACTTATAATAAGAGTACCAATTCTATGCTCACGTTTGAGAATATCTGGGTACATATCGCGCGCGCCAAATAGTAAGCAGCAGTTTGTCGCTCCTTAGTTGCTATGGGCTGTCTTTGTTGCCCATTAGACCTCTTTCCAAACCAGAAAACATGTTAAATTAACCAACAGACGCCCTCATCATGACATACAACGAACTTATCAAACTACCAGCGCACCACTTCAAACGGTACATAGGCGTCAACAAAGACACCTTCGATAAAATGACCCAAATATGTCATCAGAGCTATCAAGTTAAGCATAAAAAAGGCGGGCGTCACAGTAGTATCAGCGTAGAAAACAAACTACTCATAACGCTCACCTATTACCGAGAATACCGAACCCAGTTTCATATTGCTCAAGACTTTGGTATATCAGAAAGTGCGGTATGTAAAAGTATTCACTGGGTAGAGCACGCGCTTATAAAACATCCAGACTTTGCATTACCGAGTAAAAAAGCCCTATGGCAAGACCCTCACATGGATACCGTACTCATTGATGCCACAGAAGTGGCCATAGAGCGTCCCAAAAAAAGCAAAAACAAGGCTACTCCGGTAAAAAGAAACGACATACCCTAAAGGCTCAGATAGTGGTCAACAAAGCGGATAAAAGTATTATCTGCACTCATTTCAGTACCGGTAGATGTCATGATTTCACACTCTTTCGTCACTCAAAACTAACCATAAACGAAGACATAACGATTAAAGTAGACTCAGGCTATCAAGGCATCCAAAAACAGCATAGCAACAGCGTATCACCTATAAAAAACAGTAAGAAGCATCCATTAACGCAAGAGCAGAAGAGAGAAAATAGGAAGCTTGCGGCTGAACGCATTACTAATGAGCATGTTATCGGTGTCTTAAAACGTTTTAGAATCTTATCTTGTCGCAATCGAAGAAAGCGTTTCGGGCTGCGGTTTAATTTGATTGCTGCTATTTATAACTTAGAGTTAGCCTAGTTTGGAAAGAGGTCTATTGAAGATACTCATAAGCCTTGCTAGTGTCTTTCTTTACGATATAACCATTTTCATAATAGAACGCTAACTCAGTATATGCTTCTGGGTAACCCATTTTTTCAGCTCTTTGGACTGCCTTAAACGCACTTTCGTCAAGATTATCAACTAAAGACCTTTGAAGCTTTGCATATCTAATATTGCACTCTGCATCTTTTAATTTATTAATACATTGAATCAAATACTTCAGTGCTTGCTCTTTTCGTGCTTTCTCTTCTCGTTCTTCTTTTCTTTGCTGTTGGAGTTTATAGCTATCGCTATAATTAGGACTGTATCCCGTCGATTCACGGTATTGTTTAACATTCTCTTTAGTATAGTAATCTGACATAAATATTAAAGAGGTTCTGTCATTTAGTTCAGCCCCTTTTCTGTACCAAGACCAAGCTTCGTGACGATCTTTATTCAACCCCATTATTCCATCATAATAGGCCTCTCCAATCTTACCAGCAGCATAACCAGAGCCATTTTCGAAAGCCGTATACAACCAAGATAAGGAGTCACCTTCCTGTCCAGAGAACTCATAGAATTTGGCTACTTCTTCTTGAGAAACTCGATCGCCTGATTTAGCTTTATTTAATAAATTCTGATTAATAGAAGCTGCATAACTAGAGCTGCTAAACGTAAACAACAAAACCAAGAGGATTGCTTTTTTCATATTATCTCTATCTTTATTGGGAACAACTGTTTGGTAGAGTATCAGAATATCTAATAATTTTCACGATGTATCAAACTATCAATGCCTTCAATTAATTATTTCATCAATTTCTTATCAGCATTTCTAGTAAAAAATTCAGGTAAGTTATCTACGGTATACTGTCTTAGAGATTGAACACTGTCCTTTTCCAAAGCATCAATAAAGAAAGCCCCAAGCAAAATTTTCTACCGTGTCAGCTTCTTACCTAACTTCTGCTGCTCTTTCGAATCAGTACCACCAAGCAAGCTCATAATACCTCCTTAAATTATCAAAATTTTTATGCCTTCAACTATAGCAAGTTCGCCAATATCTAACAATGTACTATGATATGGTTATTCAACGGATGTTTGCGTCCCACTGACTAAGTGCGCGTTTTTGAGAACTGTGATATTTTTCCCCTATCGGCTCATTTATTCCAGTTCTCAAAACACGTTGGGGACACCCCAAACCCCAAAAAATCAAGCTCGAAATAGGCAGTCGTTATGGAGATATTCATGGCAAGAACCAAGTCAGTATCAAGAGCAAAAGAAAAAATGCTATTGCTGCCGCTTATCGTGTTGGTGACAAATTGCTTGATGGAAGCAAAGAGAATGGCAAAGTACATGATTGTAAAAAACGCAGTGGCGTATTAAGTGCCGATATTATTTTACCGTCTGCCTTAGCTGAGGGCGACATTAGCAGAGCCGATGGTTACCCATTTGAACCTGATATCAAAGGCTTGTTTGCTGATTTTGATACGACCAGTAACCGCTTAGGTAATACGGTTGCCGATAAGAACACACGCTTAACAGCAGTACTGAAAGATGTAGCTGGAAAGGTTTAATTAAAAAATATCAGAGAGTAGTTAATCCCTGCCTTTAATTCCTGTTATTTGGTTGGAGCGGGATTAACATCCAATAATTAAGGTTTACGAGGAGTCACATGGTATAGATTTGGCTTGGCAGACGGTTTTGCTAGGCAGTAATATAACCTAAGATATTGCCCGTAACCCCATATCAACGCTGTAGAGATCTTTGATGCTCTCGACAATCTCGGGACAGTTCAAACATTGAAGCCTATATGTTTTCCTGTCGGAAGCTCCACATCGATACGGAGTTTGCCACCCATCGCTTCAACATATTTTTTCATGGTTGAAATCTTAAGATCATAACCACGATTTTCTATTGCTGAAAGAGATGGCTGTTTAATTCCAAGTGTTTCAGCCAGTTCTTTTTGTGAGAGTTTTAATTCTTCACGGATACAGTAAAGCTGACTTTCTAATAGCAGGCTGTCCGCCATTTCTTGAATACGAGCTTGGCTCTCTGGAGAGCGCTTAGCTAATAGTTCTTGTAGAGTCTTAGTCATTATATTTTTCTCCTAATGTTGAGAGATGAAGCTCATATTGTTTGTCTGCAATCGCCAGCATCTCTGTATAGAATCGCTTTTTACCACTTTTATCACCAATACAGAGCACAATGGCCTGGCGTAATGGATCAAATGCAAAAAAAGCTCGGAGTGGTTTACCTCGGTACTGAACACGTAGTTCTTTCATATTGGTAAATTTAGAGCCATATACGGTGTCAACTAAAGGACGGCCTAAACTCGGTCCTTTTTGCTCCAGAATAACCAAAGCAGCTAGCACTTTCTCTTGTATAGATTCTTCTTGTTGTTCAAGCCATTCATTAAACAGCTCTGTTGTGATGACTACCCACATATTAGAACCATGATATAGATTATAGTCTATATTTTATAGTTAACTGAGATACTTTTCAAATAATAATAGTAAACTTTAGTATTTTTCCGGAATTTTTGTTCGAGTTCACTCGGCTATGTTCCAGCGAGACCAACTATCCAAACCAACAATCAAGCTAACAGCCTAAAATTACCTTGGTTAAACTATAGTGCAATGATAGTCTGTTTCAGTTAGACTAAGCCTATTTTAAAAACAGCCAACTATACTGTAATAGGTTAATGATAGTGAGAAATTGGCAAGTAATAGCGTTGTGTTTTTCAATAATAGCTTCAATAGTAGCAGCTACTTTTTATCTCAAATATGAACCAAAGATGTTACTAACGTCTAACTAGGGACCAGTTGATCTAGGTAGAGTTTTTTCTGAAAAAGTAATGGTTGATGTCACTATGATAGACAACATAGGTGACGCTGGCGGTGATACAGAACTTATTACTGGATCTAGTTTTTATGACAAATCCGAGCCAGTAGACAAGGCATTAGTAAAGTTGGCTGATAGTTATAATAGAAATAAAGAGGAAAAGAAAAGATTAAAGTATAACGAAATAAGCCCTATTAGTGATGACGCATTCAAGCTGGAGATTCGTACTTATATTACTTATTTAAGTTCAAACTTCACGAATATGCCTTATACATTAACAATCTCAAAAGAAACATATCGTTTACCAACGGATGCAACTTTAAAAGAGAGTGTTGATAAAATAATTGAAACTAACTTCAAAAAGAAAAAAGAAAAAATATCAAACCACTTATTTATTACTGATAAAGTAGCATATGGCTTGGAAGAAAGTGTTAGCAAATAAGAGAGGAACATTATGGAGACCATCCCGAATTCTGTGTAACTGCCATTTAGATTAAATGCTTACTGATACGCTCATCAAACATAATCATAAAGCGATTTAAGGCAGACGTCCAGTTACGGATTGGCATAGACCACTTTTTACAGACTGATGATGGTCAGATTCAACACTTTGTAGTCAGTCAAGCGCAGCTACACTACCGTCAGGCTATATTTTTAGATGAGGTAATCTCGGTGCGTATTGATAAGGTTGAGCTAAAACCTGCTAGTATTGTATTTTATCAAAGCATTCATCGCAGCTTACCAGAAAATGAGCCAGCAGATAAATCTAAGTCTATTAACACTTTATTAAGCAGCACTAAAATCGTTATTGCCTGCGTCCAAAATCAAATAAAGCCTGACCCCTCACCACAATCATCGCCACAACCATTAGACCAGCCAGTCAAACAAGAATCGGTGGCCCCTATGGCTGTTGATAGTAACCCACTAATACGACCGATCCGCGTGCCACAAAAGTTATACGATATGATTCAAAAGGCTATCAAGCATCACGCTGATGAGCAATAACCGCTGCTGATGAACAGTCTTACTTATAATAAGAGTACCAATTCTATGCTCACGTTTGAGAATATCTGGGTACATAGCGCACGCCCTACGGTAGTAAGCTCTAGTAGTAACGTCGCTGTGAGTAAGGATAGTCAGGGTATGAGTAGGAAAAATTCGACTCATTCTGCGGTATCTAATGTACTTGCTCAGTATCAAAAACAGCATCAAAAGTGGCTAGCGCAAATAAAGCGTAGAATTTTGCCTAATGAGTCAGTAGCTAATAAATCAATCCCTGCTCATAAACGCGCACTGATAGTCGGTGCTAGTGGCACACTATTACCAGGGCAGGTGACCGTATTAACTGGCCCTTCTGGTAGTGGAAAATCGATATTGTTGCGCGTGCTAGCAGGTCTATCTTCTATGGACACAGGTGATGTTTGGCAGTACGACGACCCTGTTCAACGTAGCAGTAGCGACTGTTGCATTCATACCACGCCGCCTACCCAATGGCGCGCGCAGGTTGCACTACTTGCCCAGCACCCACAACTAATAGAAGGTAGTGTCCTTGATAATTTGCAGATGCCGTATCGTCTGCAGGCTTACCAGCAAAGCTATTTTGATAAGGACTGGCATATTGAACAACTGGCTTATTTAGAGCGCACAGCAGACTTTTTACAGCAATCCGCCAACCACCTATCAGGTGGTGAACGGCAACTAGTCAATACCTTGCGTCTGCTACAATTGGCCCCGCAAGTGCTGTTATTAGATGAGCCCACTGCCGCTTTAGATCCCGGTACATCGGCGAAACTTGTCCAACTAATAATCAACTGGTTACGCGCTGAGCCACAGCGCACTTTGCTATGGGTGACTCACGACACTCAAGATATTATGCCATTAGCAAATAATCATTGGCACATGCAGGCAGGCGTATTAACTGAAATATTCTAAGACTATAATTAAACTATGTACCTATTACCCGTTTTCCCCCTTCTATTTTTTGGGTTCTATTTCCCTATCTTACGTTGAATATTTTTTATAATGAGCTCCTATGACTGGTACAGACGATTTGCAAATTTTACTGACTGTCAGTGATGTTGCGCTCGCCAGCAGCATGATCATACTGGTTCTAATAGTGTCGTGGCGGCTACAGCTAAAGTTGACTGCGACACTTTTGACAGCTGCCATTCGTACGGTAGTACAGCTTAGCTTTATTGGCTTAATACTGGCATGGATCTTTGCACGTGAACAGTGGTATGAAGTGCTACTGATTTTGACCATTATGACTTTGATTGCAGGAGGCGCTGCCAAAAATCGAGTCAAACGCAGCTATAAAGGGTTATTTACCGATACCCTTATTGCAGTGAGTACATCGGCCGTGTTAGTCACAATCATTGCTATTGGTCTTATCTTACAGGTACGACCGTGGTATACACCTCAGTTTATTATCCCCATATTAGGTCTGATACTAGGCAATTCTTTAACAGCAATCTCATTGACCAGTAACCAGCTTATTGAAGCCTTTCATGAGCAACAGACGCGTATTGAGATGATGCTAACCCTATCCGCCCGTCCATTTGAAGCTGTACACGAGCAGATACGTGCCGCTATTATCAGCGGTATGACACCCACGCTCAACTCTATGCTGGTGGTTGGTATTGTCAGCTTACCTGGGATGATGACAGGTCAGATACTCGCCGGTGCGGATCCTACTCAAGCAGTACGTTATCAGATTGTGACGATGTTTCTAATTTGTGTGAGTAGCACACTTGGCTGCACAGTAAGTGCCCTGCTCATTTATCGACGTTTCTTTAATAACAAACAGCAGTTTGTCGCTCCTTAGTTGCTATGGGCTGTCTTTGTTGCCCATTATATATAAAGATATCTGTCAGCTTTATATATATGTACTGCTCAGTTCTTGTATGCTCATATGCAGTTCAGTTATAGTTATGCTAATGTATTGCTGAAATATGTCGTTATGTTTTCTTAACTTTCAATTTATAAGTTAATAGGAATCGATAAAAAGTATCAGAACTTAAATATTTTTTTAACGGTTAAGTTTGTTTTGACGGTTAAATTCGGTTAGGCGCTGAACCTGCTAAATGGTTCTTTTTCTGTAACTAAGCGAAAATAATATAATGACAACAATATCTGAATAGTCTGTCAATAAACAAGGACGTTATCGCACTTAGCGGCATTTTGCTCGCATCAGCGCTGATTCGTATTATTGATACGGACAGAACTGTTTTCTCATAACGCCTTTCCCGGTATTAATTATTAAACTTTGAGGACGCTGACAATGACAGTGAATAAACCTTGGCTTGCTCAATATCCTGCAAGTGTGCCTAAAACGATTGATCCTGATAAGTATGGCAACTTGATAGAGCTGTATGAGGAATGCTTTAACCGCTTTCGCCTGCATCCTATGAGTGTTTGTATGGGTATTACTCATACTTATGACGACGTTGACAAAGCGTCGCTCGCGATTGCAGCTTGGCTACAAGCACAAGGGATCCCCAAAGGTAGTATCGTGGCACTCATGATGCCAAACGTACCGCAGTATTTGCCGACTATGATTGGTATATTGCGCGCAGGCTATGTTTGCACCCCGATCAATCCCTTGTATACAGGCCGTGAGCTGCGTCATCAACTGAATGACTCAGGGGCTAAAGTTATCTTTATTATTGATAATTTTGCTCAAGCGCTTGAGCAAGTGGTTGATGAGACTTCTATTGAGCGTATTGTCCTATCAAAAATGGGCGATATGATGGGCTTAAAAGGTATTTTAGTTAATACTATTATCCGTCAAGTCAAACGCTTGGTACCTAAATATAATCTCAATGACCCTAAGCACGAAGTAACCAAATTCCCTGACGTGCTTAAACAAGGTAAGAACTTACCCTTTCAAGCGCCAAAAATGGCCTTAAAACAAACCGCTATTTTACAATATACCGGTGGTACGACAGGGCTTTCGAAAGGAACTATTTTAACTCAGCGTAATATTGCAGCCGCCGCTATGCAGTCTGAAGCTTGGTTCCGGCCTATCACTTCAGAGATTAATGAGGTGTATATCAATATGGTAATGGCTCTGCCGTTGTATCATATTTTTGCCTTTATGCTCAGCCTGTTAGGCATGCGCTCAGGCCATACTTTTATATTGGTACCAAACCCGCGAGATATACCAGGGTTTGTCAAAACTCTATCAAGACAACCCTTTCATATCTTCCCTGCCGTCAATACCTTGTTTAGAGGATTGCTTGATAATCCGAACTTTAAACATCTAAACTTCAGTTCGCTACGCCTCTCGCAGGCGGGCGGTATGGCAGCGACTGAACAGACAGCCGCACGCTGGTTGGAAGTCACTGGTTGTCCCATGATTGAAGGTTGGGGTATGACCGAAAGTGTGGCTGCTGGTACTGCCAACATCGTAACTGATCGAAAATTTAACGGTACGATTGGCTTGCCATTACCTAGCGTCGATATTACCGTTATTGATGATGAGGGTAATCGTGTCGGCGTAAATCAGTCCGGCGAGATGTGCATCAAAGGGCCAAATGTGACTTCAGGTTACTATAATAAAGACCGTACTGATGAGTTTACCAAAGAGGGTTACTTTCGTACTGGCGATATTATTAGTATGGATGAGAAAGGCTACATTACCTTATTAGACCGCAAAAAAGATATGGTTTTGGTCTCGGGCTTTAACGTCTTCCCGAATGAGATTGAATCGGTAATGCTAGAGTGTGACGGCATTATTGACTGTGCAGTGATTGGCGTTCTCGACGAGCGTCAAGGTGAAGCGGTCAAAATCTACATTGTGCCCGCAGACAACAATGTCACCAAAGACATCATTAAGGAATTTGCACTGGATAACCTAACTGGATATAAATGTCCTCGTCATATCGAATTCGTTAGTGAGCTACCAAAGAGCAACGTCGGCAAAGTACTGCGTAATAAACTGCGTGAAAAACACCTAGCAGACCAGGGTTAATGTTGTTTGATAGAATATGGTCTTTTATTGAAAAAATAAATCGTTAAAAAAGCCCTTTATATTAAATGTAGAGGGCTTTTTATGGTTCTAATTTTGAAAATATAAGTTTGGAAACATAATTTAATCAGGAATAAATCTGCTTAGCTGATTTTGTTAACTACACTTAAAGGTAAATGCTTCATCGCTTGACCGACTATGGACCATGGAAGGCTAGGCACGCAAGCCTCTTCAACGCCAAACTCAATCGCCGCAACCATAGCTTTAGTACCGGTTTGCGCATCAACCTCAAACGGTAGTTTTTTGGCATTTTCGTTGATTTCGGTACGAATATAACCCGGATAAATAGTAGACACCTTAATTGGTAATTTAGTAATTAGCATATCAGCGCGAATACCTTCTGCTAAATGCGCCAAGCCCGCTTTACTCGCCCCATAAGTGGTCATATGCCCTGCCAGACCGCGCATCGCTGACATGCTTGATATCACTACTAGATGACCACTATTTTGCTCACGGAATATCTTCATTGCCGCTTCGCACTGCGCTAATGCTGAGATAAAGTTAATCTCAGCGGTACGGCGATTGGTCTCAAAGCGCCCTTTACCAATACGTCGACTCTCACCAACACCAGCGTTTACTACTACCCGATCGATATGACCAAAGTCAGCTTTGAACGCGTCAAAGACTTCAAATATATCATCATAGTTACTGACGTCCAAAACGCGATACTCAATACGAATCTCAGGATAACGATCCATTAGTTCGGCTTTGAGCTGCTCTAAGCGTTCGGTACGGCGCGCACAAATAGCTAAGTTATATCCTAACTTGGCAAATAGCCGTGCCATACCTTCCCCTAGACCTGAGCTGGCACCCGTAATCAAAACTGTTTTATCACGTCCGACCTGCTGTTTATTCAAGCCTTTTAAATAACGCGCGGGCTGAATAGCACTAAATACTTGTTCTTTACTTTGCTTGGCGGCTTGTGTCATTGAACTCATTATTTTACTTGGCATAGGCAGTCCCTTGTATATCTATATTAAAGCAGAGCCAAAACGCTATAAACTTTGTTTATAGTGTTTTGAAAGTGTTTATAGCGTCTTTTTAAAGCGTCTTGCTAAAAGCAGTCTATTATAATGACTATATCTCAATGCATAAGTGGCGGTTATGTATTCAAGGCGGTTATTTGATTATTCAATCTATTTAACAGCTTATCGCCACGTCACAAACCGCTTGCCATCAGCAAATAAATGACTGTATTCGTTTACAGATAACAAGCGCGTACTCTGCTCTTGTAAGGTAATAGCAGTAACCCCCGTATTAACCAAACTCTTATTAAGCTGATAAGCAACTTGACTGCCTTGTTGTAATAATTGCGCGGTAATAGCCGCTATAACGCCACCTGAAGTAAAAACTAGCACGGTACTATCACGCTCTAAGTGGCTTAGATTTGCCACTTGTGACCGCACTTGCTCAAGTGCTTGTTGCGCGCGGCTACTAAACTGCGGCCAACTCTCAACATAGTCAGCATCATTGTCACCGTGATGCCAGCGCTGCATAGCACGGTCAAACAGCTCAGCTAAGCGTGTTTGTGGGGCGTCCGTTTTAGCAAGCTCAGCAGCAATCGCTGCTTGACTGGTAAAAGCAGGGTCAGACTTGATAAACACATCTTTGTGATTAAACTCATCAAATATCGGCAGCACATAACTATCGGGAGTTTCCATATTTATGATGGATGACTCGCTACTAGTAGCTAACGATGGCTGATAAGTTTCCCAGAAATGGCGCGCAGAGTCCTGTTGCCGGACCAAGCTACCAGTAAAAATAGCATCGATTCGGCGCTGAGTAGTCGCATAGTGCTGACCTAACATGCGTGCTTGCGTACCGCCCAACTCTGAAAGTTGATCGTAGTTTTCTTGTCCAAAGGATGCTTGGCCGTGGCGTGCCAAGAGTATGGTTGTCATAGTGGTACTGCCTTTTTTAAGGTTGGCTATTTTTTATCACTTAATCCATGTAGTGCCTGCTTATAGCCAGAAGTTTTTTACAGTCCAAAGATATATTATTATCTAAGTACTAAAACCCTAAGCACTCGAATCTTAAATATTAGGATACTCAAGCTACTTGGGCGCCGCGTCAAAATAGCCTTTGGGTAAAATACCTTTGACTACTGACTGTACAGGGCTTGGTAGCTTCTCAATAGTGGCAGCATCGACACCCATATCTTGCAAGTGCGGCTGCACATGACTGGTAAACAGTACTTCCCCTTCATACTTAGCAATGAGTTTGAGGCATTTAGCATGTAAGACCTGGACGATAATCCAAAAGTTATTAAAGGCGGGATTGGTGGTTTGCTTATGATAGTAGCGATAATAAATCTGCTGCACGATACCGGCTAAGCGGAACAAACCAAACACTTCATAAAAAGTCCAATTGTCTATTTCTAAGCCAGTCTTACCAAGGTAGTATTCAACTACTTCATCGCGGGTCATCATACCCTCTAGATGGGTCGGCTGGCGTCGCGACTGTTGCATGATGATATTATCATCCACCTCAATCCAATAAGCCAGCGCACTGCCTAAGTCCATCAGAGGATCACCTAAAGTCGCCATCTCCCAGTCGAGCACACCAATTACCTTAGTAGGGTTCTGGGCATCTAGAATGACATTATCAAAGCGCCAATCATTATGAATGACGCAGGTTTTGCTATCTGCAGGCGTGTGCTTGCTGAGCCATTGTCGTACCAGAGCAAAGCTGGGTACGTTCGGTGTTTTTGCTTTGACATAGCGCTTGTTCCAACCACTTACCTGCCGCTCGCAATAGCCATCACCACGACCTAGCTCTACCAAGTCCGGATGGTCCTTATAATCGACCTGATGTAACTCAACTAAGGCATCGATGACATTGGTACATAACTCGCGTGTTTGCGTGGGATCAAGCTCAATTCCTTTGGGCAAATTGGCACGTGGAATAATACCTTCCATGCGTTCCATAATATAAAAGTCTGCACCAATGATCGCTTCATCGGTGCACAGCGCGACCATTTTTGGTACATACGGATAGACATCAGTAAGGGATTTTTGCACCGTATATTCGCGAACCATATCATGGGCAGATTTGGCCTTTGTACCTTTTGGTGGGCGACGCAATATTAGATCTTGGTTTTCATGTTGAGAGCTATATTGTAAGCGATAGGTCCAGTTTGATGCGCCACCTGAGAACTGGGTAACGGTTGGTTCGCCTACAACCTCAATCCCTTGGTCGCGCAACCAATTGCTGACAGCTTGAGCATCAAGTTCCTCGCCATCACGAATGGCGCCACCTTTGTCTAGTACTTTCGTATTTACTTCGCCTTGATTGTCAACCTTGTTATTATCCGTGTCTGTACGACTTTCAGCACTGATATCGTCAGTATTATCTTGATTATCTGCCATGTGACATTCCTTATCATTTGGTTGCAGGGTTGTTTATTTTCTTTCTAGTCAATTTTTGCTTAGGCTATTTAAATAGCCCCTTATGGTAAGTCCGATTTTAAAATATACAATGCAGCGAATAAAATACTACCCGCTGCACATAACTATCTTCTAACGCCATTATTTTACAGGTTACGAATTATAATCAAGATTTAGACGGACGACGAAAGCCCTGACGCTTTAGCTCTAGTTTAGCAATCATAGTTTTATGAACCTCATCAGGGCCATCGGCTAAGCGTAACGCCCGTGCCTGTGCAAAGAAGCTTGGCAACATTGTATCTTGACAAACGCCCATGCCGCCATAAATCTGAATCGCCATATCGACCACTTCTTGTAATACCGTAGGCGCGACTACTTTAATCGCTGAGATTTCAGTTAAGGCCGCTTTAGTGCCTTGGCTGTCCATTTTTTGGGCGGCATATAGCGTTAATAACCGCGCCTGATCAATTTTAATACGTGCTTCAGCAATACGTTCTAAATTACCACCTAATTGTAGTAAGGGTTTGCCAAAAGCAGTACGATTCATACCGCGATGAATGGCAAGCTCAAGTGATTTCTCGGCCGCGCCGACACAGCGCATACAGTGATGAATCCGGCCTGGCCCTAGACGGCCTTGGGCAATCTCAAAGCCCATTCCTGCGCCACCAATAAAGCTAGTAACCGGCACGCGTACATCGGTAAAGCTGACCTCGCCATGACCGTGCGGCGCATCATAGTCACCAAATACTTTTAGCATACGTTCGATATTAACGCCTGCTGTTTTCGCAGGCACGAGCACCATAGAATGCTGATGATGGCGATCTTTACTGTCATCAGGCGTATAAGCCATCACAATCAGCAAGTTAACTGCCGGATCACCCAGACCGGATGACCACCATTTGCTGCCATTAATAACAATCTCATCGCCTTCAACCACAGCAGTTGCCTGCATATTGGTTGCATCACTTGACGCCACATCAGGCTCAGTCATACAAAATACCGAGCGGGTCTTGCCAGCAAGTAAGGGGGTTAGCCACTGGTCTTGCTGCTCAGAACTGCCATAACGCCATAACAGCTCCATATTGCCACTATCAGGGGCATTACAGTTGAAGACATAAGGCGCAAGCAAACTGCGTCCGGTCAGCTCAGCAATAGGCGCGTAATCCGTAACTGATAGCCCTGCCCCTAATTCATCATCCGGCAAGAATAAATTCCAAAGCCCAGCCTCACGTGCTTGTTTGCGCAAGGTCTCATACGCTTCTGGCCACTGCCAATTAAGCCAATTACCATCGGGGTTTTGCTCATGGCAGTCTTGCCAGAACTGTACTTCTATCGGTTCAATTTGAGTCGCAATAAAGTCTTTGACTCGTTCATGCATGGCTTGACCATGTGGGGATGCTGTAAACATTACTGTAGACGCTGTAGACATAGTTATATTCCTCTTCCTTGTTGGATGTTTATGGTTGCTGATTTTTAAATGGCATGTCTTGATCATTAAAGCTATATTGCTGATAAAAATCTGACTTTTTTGCTTGCTTGATAGCATGCGCTTGGGTTGGCGCGACAATCAATAGCTTATGATGGAACTCTTCAAACTCACCGGCAAGATAACCGCCTAAATTAATAAAAAACAATTTTAACTTGTCCGTATTTTCTTCTGTGCTATCAGCAGCCTGCCACTGGATACAATAATTGTCTATTTTAGTCACTTGACGGTAAGCATCCAAATGCCATGCATTCTTTACTTCTGGCCAATAATTATTAATGGCATCAATAAAATCACCGATACGCTCGCCGACGCCAAAATACATATCATGTTGCTCAATCAGACGTCCTTTTGGTCGACCGCCAATTTTAATCATAAACAATTCTGGCATCACGATTCCTTCTGTGCATGCATCGCTTTACTGGTATAAAATCAACGCTCACTCTTTATAGCATATCCACTATAATGAAACAGCAAAAAGGCGCGACCGGCTAGGCCACGCCTTTAGAAAATCTAAACAGATTACTTACGATTGTCAAATAAATCGATACATGCAACCGTGCTATACGAATAGCTCTTAATGGCTTAACTACTATTTTAAAATATTCAAACGACTATTGAAGTCAAAACGCATTAAAGCGTCTGGTAGTTTATCGACCGCCATACTGAGTGTTGCTTCAGCCGCTTGCGACAGTCCTAATTTCTCTGCCAAGGTTGGCTTTTGGCGTGAATGCAGCGCATACACTTCGTTGTTGTCCATCCGCTCTAAAAGATAGCTGTCTGAGGTTTGCAAACTATCAACCAAGTTGAGATGCACGGCATCTTCACCATACCAATGCTCACCGGTCGCGACCTTATCCAAATCAAGCATTGAGCGATAACGGTTGACGAAGTGCTTAAACAGCTGATGCGTCTGTTCCAGCTCTTCTTGATATTTGGCACGGTCTTCAGCATCATTTTCGCCAAATACGGTTACTGTGCGTTTATAGTCGCCAGCGGTAAACATCTCATAATCAACGTCGTGATTTTTTAACCATTTATGGAAGTTAGGCAATTGTGATACCACCCCGATGGAACCAATAATCGCAAATGGCGCAGCAACGATATTATCCGCCACACAAGCCATCATGTAGCCGCCACTGGCAGCGACTTTATCCACACAGACAGTTAGTTTTAGACCCGCGTCTTTAAGACGTACCAATTGTGCTGCTGCTAGACCATAGCTGTGTACTAGACCGCCGCCTGATTCGAGGCGTACAACCACTTCATCGCCTTTATTGGCCGTGCTTATTAGCGTGCTAATCTCTTCGCGTAAATGCTTTACGGCAGTGGCTTTAATGTCACCATCAAAGTCGAGTACGAAAACCTGCTGGCCTTTATCTTTATTTTTGGCTTTATCTTTTGAGGCTTGTTTGTCTTTTTTTGCCATGCTTTTTTTAAGTTTTTTCAGTGCCGCTTTACCTTGGGTAGCTTCCATCAAGTCTTGGCGGCGTTGCGCTTGGCTCTTATTAAGGTGCATAACTTTAAGTTCAACGGGATTTTTGGGCGGATGAAATAACATAACTAGAATTCCTTTAATTATTAAAATGATATCAGTATTTTGCCAATAGTTTTTGTAGATAGGGTCATAAACGTCATCTTGATATGCGCGCGATAGCAATAATTTTCAAGCGTGAAGTTAATATTTAACCAATTGCCAACATTGCTAAATAAATAGCTTACTTACACCGTACTCCTGATTTTTGAATGTGTTGGTATAGTTGTATAACAAAGCCATTTTAGGCATAATATGCGTTTATACCAAATTTTCTGCAGCTAACGTGATGAGCATTTGTCTTAATCGCGTTGTTTGCGCTATTTTTGCTAGTGGCTTGAATATCGCAGCGATGGCAGCATTATTGTACTTTGAATTGGGCTGATAACTGGATAATAAATATTATGACGAACAGCATTACGACGCAAAGCGAAATGACAACAAAAAGTAGTATGACCACGCATAGCCAGCACAGCCAATATCGAGATGAATATTGTGGAGCCGTAACTGAAAGCTTGCTGGAGCAAACCATTAGTATCGTTGGCTGGGTACATCGTCGCCGCGATCATGGTGGGGTTATTTTCTTAGATATGCGTGACCGCGCTGGTATCCTACAGGTGGTCGTCGATCCCGATACGCCAGAAGCCTTTGCTATTGCTGATGCCGTACGTCCTGAATACGTGCTAAAAATTACGGGCCGCGTCCGTAAGCGCTATGAAGGTACTGAAAACAACAATATGACTAGTGGTCAGATTGAATTACTAGGTAAAGAAATTGAAGTATTGGCCAAATCTGAGACCCCGCCATTCCCATTGAATGATGAGAATACAACGGTTTCAGAAGAACTGCGTTTAAAGTATCGTTATCTTGATATGCGCCGTCCGCAGATGCAAGATCGCATGGTCTTTCGTGCTAAAGCCACATCAGCGATTCGCCGTTATTTAGACGATCATGGTTTCTTGGACGTTGAAACCCCTATTTTGACCAAAGCCACTCCTGAAGGTGCGCGTGATTATCTCGTGCCTTCGCGTACACGTCCAGGTAGCTTTTTTGCCTTACCGCAGTCGCCACAGTTATTTAAACAGCTGTTGATGGTGGCAGGTTTTGATCGTTATTATCAAATCGCTAAATGCTTCCGTGACGAAGACTTACGTGCCGATCGTCAGCCAGAGTTTACCCAAGTAGATATTGAGACTTCTTTTCTTAACGAAGAAGAAATCATGAACATCAACGAAGGTCTTATTAAGCACGTCTTTAAGACCATGTTGGACGTTGAATTTGAGCAGTTTCCGCGTATGACTTACGCAGAAGCAATGCGTGACTATGCTTCAGACAAGCCTGACTTGCGTATTCCATTGAAGTTAGTTGATGTTGCAGACCTTATGCAAAGCGTTGATTTCAAAGTATTCGCAGGCCCTGCTAATGATCCTAAAGGCCGCGTTGCAGCATTACGTGTACCGAACGGCAGCACGATTAGCCGTAAGCAAATCGATGAATATACTAAATTCGTCGGTATCTATGGCGCGCGGGGCTTGGCTTATATCAAAGTTAATAATGCCAGTAACATCAATAATGGCGTGGATAAAGAGTCTGGTCTACAATCACCAATCATCAAAAACATGACTGATGATGTACTTGCTAGCCTAATTGAACGCACTGGCGCCCAAGATGGCGATATTATCTTCTTTGGTGCGGATAAAGCCAGTGTCGTGAATGACGCAATGGGCGCGCTACGTCAAAAAATCGGCCTTGATCTGAAGATGACTACCTGTCAGTGGGCACCACTGTGGGTGACTGACTTCCCAATGTTTGAAGAAACAGGCGATGGTAAATGGACCTCAATGCATCACCCCTTCACTAAACCAAAAGGTTCAGTTGAAGAGTTGAAAACCAATCCAGAAACGGCACTATCTGTCGCTTATGATATAGTCTTAAACGGTACTGAGATTGGTGGCGGTAGCTTACGTATCAATACGCTTGAGATGCAAAAAGCGGTATTTGAAGCCTTAGGTATCGATGCGGTCGAGGCCGAAGACAAATTTGGCTTCTTACTTGATGCCCTAAAATTCGGTGCGCCGCCGCATGGTGGTTTGGCGTTTGGTTTGGATCGTCTGATTATGCTCATGGTGGGCGCAAGCTCTATTCGTGATGTCATCGCCTTCCCAAAAACCAAGACTGCTGAAGACCCGCTGACTAAAGCGCCTGCTGAAGTGGATAACAAACAGCTGCGTGAGCTTGGTATTCGTCTGCGTGAAAAATCTCAACCTGATGCTAGCAAACCTGCGCAGTAAATGGTCTAATCATGTGCCGATACTTTGTACAGTCTGACTCCTTAGCATGTAACTTATTGGCATGTAACTTATTAACATGTAATCTACTAACATGTGAGCGGTCATGAACCCGTATCATATTTTCAAATATGTGCCATTGTCTGTATTACAGATGCTGGCACGTGTTGTTGCCTGGATAATCATGTGGCTGCCAAACTTAAGTATTGTGCGCACCATTAAGATTAATATGGCACTTATTGAGCCGTCACTATCTGGCCGGCAAAAACAAACTTTGATTAAAGATATTGTCCGTCATCAGTGTCTTAGCAGTGTCGAGTCCATTAAAAGCTGGGCAATGTCGCCTGAATGGAGCATTGCCCAAATTTGCGACGTCCATAACAAAGAAATTTTTTTAGAAGGCATATCTAATTCTAACGGTATGCTCGCCATTGTGCCACACTTAGGCACATGGGAGATGATGAATGCGTGGCTCAACCAGTTTGGTTCACCGACTATCATGTATAAACCTGTTAAAAGTAAGATGACTAATGACTTTATATTGCAAGGTCGCGCGCGTCTCAATGCGACCTTGGTACCGACGGATAGTAGTGGGGTCAAAGCAGTCTTCAAAACTCTCAAACAAGGCGGCTTTAGCATTGTCCTACCCGACCATGTCCCTGATCCTTCAGGTGGGGTGGTCGTCCCCTTCTTTGGTGTTGAGACCTTAACCAGCACTCTTGCCTCTAAACTCGCTAGCAAAACCAAATGTGCCTTAGTCGGGTTATCCTGTATCCGTCGTAGAGACGGGCGCGGCTTTGATATCTATTGCTATAAGCTCGATGACCCAGAATTATATGATCGTGACGCCTCTACTGCTGCCCATACCCTAAACCAAGCTATGGAACAAATGATTAAAGAAAAATGCAATCATTACATGTGGGGTTATCGGCGTTTTAAAAACATACCTATTTTAGGCAACCCTTACAATGCTGATAAAATGGCATTGTCAGATTTCGTGCGTGCGAATCGCTCTGCACATGATGGAGAGGATACATTTAACCGCAATAATACCGATCAGCAGAATAGTTCTTGCGATGACAAGCTTAAACCCTAGTAGTCGATCATAGTGGAATAATATAGGTACTTAAGCGTTCAGACATACAGATAATAGTATCTGTGCTAAGATTAACGGGTATTTTTAGCATTTTATTCACATCAATACGAGTGCACTATGGCAATTGAAACCTCTTTGACTACTCAAATTCAAACAGACACTACTGCAGCTGAACAGCGTTATATTATCTGTATGAAATGGGGTGACAAATACGGTCCTGAATACGTCAATCGCTTGTATAATATGGTCAGTCGCCATTTAACGCTAGACTTCCAGATGATCTGCTTGACTGATGACAGTACCGGTATCGACCCTGCGGTACATTGCTATCCAATTCCTGAGCTGGATTTACCATCAAGTTTACCAGAGCGTGGCTGGAAAAAGCTCACTACTTTTCGCCCTGAGTTATACGATCTCAAAGGCGTAGCCCTATTTCTAGATATTGATATTGTTATCGTTGATAATATTGATGCATTCTTTACTTATGAAGCCGAGCATGAAGATAGCGTGATCATTATTCGTGACTGGAAAAAACCCTGGCGCATGGTTGGTAACAGCTCTGTTTATCGCTTTAAAGTGGGTATGCATACCTACCCTAATCTACTATCGAACTTTGAGCGTAATTTTAAGACTATCAGCCAGCAAGTTCGTCATGAGCAAGCCTACCTATCCAACTACTTACGTGAACACCATCATTTAGAGTATTGGGATAAAACCTGGTGCGTCAGCTTCAAGTATCAATGCATTGCACCCATTCCCTTTAATTTAGTACGGGCCCCGCATCTGCCTGAGAATGCAAAAGTCGTTATTTTTCATGGTGAAATTAACCCGCCAGAAGCTATCAGTGGTGGCGGCGGTAAATGGTATCGCCACGTCAAACCAAGTCCGTGGCTCATGCCGTATTGGCAGTAAATATTTCTATAGAGTTACAGCTCTAAGCGCTCATTATTTTTTAGGCTATTTAACGAGTCAATATTTGACAAGTCACAATCTATTAGCCTCCTTGCCATGCAAAAAAATCATCAAACGAAGCAATCAAAAATAACGGTTAAAGTTAAAGGTCAAAAGCAACTAACGGAAAACCATATGGTGCTAAATTTGCGACTACCTTCTACCGTTGAGTTTAATATTGAAAACCAGCGGATCAGTATCCAGGCTTTCGACGCTACTGAGGCCAAGCAAAACCTACATAAGCAAGCTGTAAACATTGTCGCCTCCGGCCCTTCTGTTGCTAACGTAACTTTCTCAGAGCTGCGCGACACCCCCACTATTTTTGTCAACGGTAGCATCAGTCTCACTAAGCAGCACAACTTTACCAATGTCGTCGGTTATGTCATTAGCGACGCCCACTTTATCAACCATCAGCCTGAGATTTTACGACAGCATTATGCTGGTCAGCCTCTATATGCGACCTTGGCCGTATTTGAAGCGATGGCGGTAACACATCCTGACATCATGCGCACTTATCATCATGCCATGCGTGTATTATATCCCGTAGATAGACTCTGGGGGGTCAAATCGAATAAGCTGTTGTTTAGTAAGTTAACCTTTAAAAAGAAACTGCTCAATAAAAAGAGGCCATTATCCCACTTTATGAATCATCCAAATTTTATTATTGATGGTAGCCATAGGTCTGCTAATATTGGCGTCTCTCTTAACATTACTTATGGATTTGTAGAGGCAGGAACCGTGGCTTATGTGGCAACGCAATTGGCCTTCTCACGTCATGCTTCTGTCATTCATCTGTATGGTATGGATTTACTCAACAGCAACCAGCCCCGGTTTTATGAAAACGAGGACAATAGCGCCCCAAGCAAACTCGATAAAGCAACCAGCGAACGCATTGTACCGTCATTTAACTTATTGGGTAGAGTCTATAAAGAACATGGCGTCTCTATTATTAATCATTCCCCTATCTCCAAAGCATTGTTCAATAGTCTTTGTTGATATTACTCCCTAAATCTAACACTTGACCAAACTCTAAATATTGCCGAGCAATGCAATTTGGCAACAGCTGTTGATTCAATGGCACTTTATAATGATTCAGATTCTCTATTGCCTGACTCATGAGCATTGCCAGTCCATCGATATCGCCTACAGGTATTAAGTTGCTCTCCGGCAATAGCTCTCTTGGGCCAAACGGACAATCGGTACTAATCACTGGAACATCTAATGCTTGCGCCTCAACAATCACATAACCAAACCCTTCAAATTTGGAGGTAAGTACTAATAATGCTGCAGCGGCAATTAATGGATAAGGATTGGCCTGAAACCCTAGAAAATGAACACAGTCGCCAATATTAAGTTGAATAGCCAATTGCTTCATCTCATCTTCAAGTTTGCCTTTACCCACCAATACCAAAGGTAACTTTCGTTCTGTTTTAGCATACGCTTGCAACAAGTCTCGATGGCCTTTCATGGTATCAAACGATGCCACATGAACTATATATCCCTTATTAATCAAACCAAACTGCTCGATGGATAAAAGCTGTGTAGCGGCTTTTCTGATTTCATCAGCATCACATGGATTATAGATCGTCGTCGTTCTATTGAGATTAGTGCTATTAACACTATTGCCTATAAGTGCTAACAAGTCCTGACGCGCACCCTCACTGACACAGCTACAAGGATGGGCGCCATAAACCCTTTTTAAATGTGCAATAGTTTGCGCAGGCATGGTTGCCAATTGGTCTTGGAATTGTCTGGACAACGCGGTATGTAGTACGTTGACGATATTTGGCAGTTGGCTGTAAGCCATGATCCAATTGAGTTTGTAAATATTAACCAGTATCAAATCTGGCACGCCTATATTTGCAAGCACATGATCATCTATCTGCTTGGCAAGCCTCCTATAGGCTACTGCTTGTCCAGACTCTGGCTCAAATTCTGAGCTGTCATTATTATGCGGCTGACTATATGCCACTACGTGATGCTGCACGCGAGGATCTAACGACATATCCTGCGTATCTTCCAGACACAGCACATGAATACGATAGTCCATTGCTAAGTAAGCATGCGCCAACGTGGTTACCATACGTTCAGCACCACGGCCTTCTAGCGCTTTTAATATGAGTAGAATGATAGGTTTAGTCATAGCAATCTCAATAAGTATCTTTAATCTACTAATTTTACGCTTATAGGCTATGTAGGTTCGTCGATAACCAATCAACCCTTGAATTGTTGCAGTGATCTTACTTTATATGCTAATCTCACTTGCCTTGATGTTGGTAGCAGCAATTAGCTTAGATATAGGTATATCTCATTGACTAGCCAATAAAAAGTAGTTATCTTCCATGGTAAAATCAGCCCGCAAGATGTTCTCGCTAGTAGTAATTGGTGATAAATAGCATCGTTATGTTAAACCAAATCATTAACTAAGGGAGTATTCGGTGTGAATCATCCGCAAACTATTCGGTCATATCGCCTATCCATAGTAATGATCGTCAAGAACGAAGCTAAAAATCTCGCTATAACTTTACCTTCCTTACAAGGGCTAGCTGATGAAATCATCGTACTCGATTCTGGTAGTACTGATCATAGCCGTAAACTCGTAGAGCAATATGGTGGCAAATGGTACGTCAATACTGATTGGCAAGGCTTTGGTAAACAACGCCAGTTAGCGCAATCTTATGCCACAGGCGATTGGATTTTAGCCTTAGATGCTGATGAAGAAGTAACACCACAGCTTAAAGAAAGTATATTACATACCATCTCAAAAAAACCTAATGACATAGTGTACGGCATTAAGCGCATTGACTGTATTTTTGGCCATGCTATTGACCCTACCTACTGGGCAATCAAAGCGCATTGGCGATTATACCCTAGCCATTTTTTTTACAATGAAAATTTAGTACATGAATCTGTGGTGTTAAATGATGCGAAAGTTAAAACCTTAGAAGGTTTCTTACGTCACCATACCGCAGAAACCCCTCTATTTTGGCTACAAAAGCGACTAGATTATGCCAAAGCCTGGGCAGATGATCGTCACACCCGCGGTAAAACTGTATCAATACCATCGATAATACTCCATACCTTTTGGGCATTTATTAAACAATATATGATTGATGGTCGCTTTTTAAAAGGTAAATACGGGTTAATATATTCGTTACTATTTACCCAATATACTTTTAATAAATATGCCATTTTATATGACCTAACTCATAATCAAGCAGAGCGGACATTTATAGAATCTATAGAAATGACCCAACAATTACGACCAATAAATTTATCAAAAAAACAAAACACAGTATCTTTGGTGATGATTGTAAAAAATGAAGCCAAGCATTTAAAAGCGTGTTTAGACACGGTACAAGATATTGTCGATGAGATTATTATTTTGGATTCAGGCAGCACGGACAATACCGAAGATATCGCTCAACAATACGGTGCAAAATGGCATGTTAATATAGATTGGCAAGGATTTGGCAAGCAACGTCAATTAGCTCAATCCTATGCTACCGATGATTATGTCTTAGTATTAGATGCAGACGAGCGCTTAGACCAAGCACTGCGGCAATCAATTGTCGACGTTTTAAATCAACCCTTACAAACTAACAAAGTATTTAGTGTGGCACGAGTAAATACATTTTGCGGTGTCGAAGTACAAAAACGCAAGTGGTATACCGATAAGCACGTTAGACTTTATGCCAATCAACAGTTTAAATATTCAAGTTTAGAAGTTCATGAGTCTCTGGACCACCAAGGTGTGCCCAGAGTAGTGCTGGAAGGTTATTTACCCCATATTACCAATGATACGTTACATCACTTTTTGGTAAAAAACATTCGCTATAGCCATGACTGGGCAAATGAGAAGTATCAAAAGGGTAATAAAGTAAGTCTAATCGGATTATTATCACGGTCTTGGTTTTCTTTCATTCGAGAATATATAATTCGTGGCGAAATTTTGGGAGGGGCGTATGGTTTTATACTCGCTTTTGCATCCCTTGGTTATACTATGGATAAATATATTATATTATGGCAGATTCATCAAAATAAATATCGTGGAAAATAGAAAACCTTCATATTATAAGAATAATATAACAAGATGAAACCGCTACTATCAAACACTTATATTTGGATAAATAACGCATGCCCATGCAAAATATAGTCATTAGCTTAAAATCAGCCCAAGATAGAAGACGACATATAAAAAGTGAGTTCCAGAAGCATAATGTTGCTTTTAGCTTTTTTGATGCTTTAACCCCAGATTTGGCTAAAGCTCGCGCACTAGATATAAAAATCAATAACAATGAGCAAGTTTTATCTGGGGGTGAGTTTGCCTGCATGATGAGTCATGTAAGTATATGGCAAAAAATGATTGATGAAAATATACCTTATTTAACCATTTTTGAAGATGATATTTATTTAGGAGAAGATGCCGAATACTTACTCAATACTTTTGATTGGATAGAGCCCGAATGGAATATTATAAAAATTGAAGCATTTAGTAAAAAAGCTTTTTTATCGGCTGATACTCACGAGATTATAGCTAATAAACGTTATATCTCTGAGTTGAAAAGGAAAAATCTAGGTGCAGCAGGTTATATTCTGTCGTTACATGGTGCCAAAGTATATCTAGATTATATTTTAAATAGTAACTTACTACCAGTTGACGAATTGATGTTTAACACATTTATTAGCGAGAAGACTGAACCCGTGTATCAGATGACACCGGCGCTTTGTATCCAGGAAATGGTCCTAAATAAAACTAAATCAGGTTTATTATTGCCTAGCTCGTTAGAAGTAAATCGTAGAAATCGTATGAAATTAGAAAAAAAAGGCGGCTTAATGAAAGTACGTAAAGAAGCCATTAGATTAGTCAGTCAAGCAAAAGATGCTTTATTTGCTAAGGAAACACCTTTTAAGTAACTGTTAACAATAATCTGTATGAAAGTACTATCGTACAACCGAGGTGATATGAGAACAATTGCAATAAAAGATCTACAGTTATTGGGGCAAGGAACTCAAAAACGAGTGTATGCACATCCTGATCATACCGATAAAGTTATTAAACTAATGAAGCTAGAGAACGCTACATTTGACGGTGGTAGAGCTACACAACATCATTTGCGTTCACATCGCTCGCAAGGTATATATAGACAGTTTCGTAGAGAAATACTGCAATATTTGCAGCTGTGCAAAAATAATTATAGTCAGCACAAATTTACTTTTCCGATAGAGACTACCTATGGGTTTATTGCTACTGATTAGGGATTAGGATTAGTCACTGAAAAAGTTATCAGTCCTAACGGTTTACCGCTAACATTACATGAAATCTCTGCCAACAACTTCTTTAGCGACAAACATAAAAAAGCACTCGATCAATTCTTTGGTGAATGCTGTGAGCTACATGTAGTGTTTGGCGAAGTTAATATCGCAGGTATTATGTATACTGAAAAAAGACAGGGCTTTCCTGAGTTTGTGTTAGTCGATGGCATCGGTGAGAAGCTTCTCATTCCTTTTAGAGCTATGAGTAAAACAATTAACAGTCGTAATGTTAAAAAAGTAGAGAGAGAAATTAAGAGTAAACTATTAGAGTTATCTGGTTAGAATACTGACTAAACAATATACGTAGCTAAGATTTACGATTTAATAATAGCGAGATTCCATCTAATGAAAAAAACTGAAAGCTTTATCACTTTTCCCCTTGTAACAATAATAATACCTTGTTTTAATAGTGAGGACTTTATCTTGGAATGCATTGATAGTGTCTTAAAGCAAAACTACTCAAGTATAGAAATAATAGTAATTGACGACGGATCAACAGATAATACTGTAGAAAAATTAAGAAAATATGAAGCTACTGAGCATATCTATATTTTACAACAAGATAATCAAGGTGCTTGCGTAGCAAGAAACAAAGGGTTGTTCAGAAGCAAAGGTAAATATATCAAATTTTTGGACTCTGATGATCTTCTAGAGCCTTTTATTATTGATCAGCAGGTTCAACTTTCTGAGACTCTAGATAGTAATGCCATTGTATATGGTGATTACTATTTGTTAGAAGGTAATAGAAAGAAATATATAGACACCTCTCTACCTGATGGAGGTCAAACTGAACTATTAGTCTTACATGATATATTAACGTCAACACCTTTACACCGAAAGTGGATGCTTGATAAGATCAGCGGTTTTGATGAACGTTTTCGAAATGGGCAAGAGTGGAATCTGCATATTAGATTATCTTCAGAAGGGTATCTATTCTATCATCAGTCTATTCCAATATTTTGCTATAGAATTCATAAGTCGCCTAATCGTATCACTAATATGAAAAAAGCTGAAGGAAACAACTTATTATATGAGGCTAAAAAAGTAGAGATGACTATCGAAAAACTTTCTGATAACTTTTCTGGCGATCCAAATGCAGCTTTTTCTTATAAGTACTGGGTTATAGCCAGAAAGCTATATAGAATCGGCGATAACAGATACAAAGATTTCATTTTTAAAGCTAAAAACGTATCTAATAACTATCAAAAACATTGGAAAACCAAAAATAAATTTTTATTCAAGCTTTTTGGGTTTAATGCTGTTGAAAGCTATTATCGGTTATTTAAGAAGCACTAGACTTCTTATAAAAGTACTATTTTACTAACTCCTACAAAAATCGACGACTTATGCAAAAGGTCTTTTTAATCTAAATCGTATTACTCATAGAACTTATAGATATAACTAACAACTCTCTTAATATCTTCTTTGGAAATTTCGTACCACATTGGTAACCTTACTAACCTTTCACTTTCTTTAGTAGTGTAAATATCTTTATTTGAAAAACTACCATATTTTTCACCAGCTACTGCACTATGCAAAGGTACATAATGAAAGACAGCTAAAACGTCTTTCATTTTTAAATGCTCCAGTAGTTTACTACGCTCTGCTAAATCCTTCGTCTTGATATAAAACATATGAGCATTTTGTATACAGTTATATGGTATTGAGGGTAGCTCTATCAAACCTTTCTCTCTTAGAGGTAGCAATGCTTCGTAATATAATTTCCATGCAAGCAAACGGTTTTGGTTAATTTCATCAGCTTTTTCTAACTGTCCCCAAAGATAAGCCGCTTGTAACTCACTAGGTAAGTAACTGCTTCCAATATCTACCCAACTATATTTATCAACCATTCCGCGGAAGAACTGACTGCGGTTAGTTCCTTTTTCACAAATTATTTCTGCACGTTCTTTAAATTGTAGATCGTTAATAATTAGCAAACCACCTTCACCACCGCTGGTATAGTTCTTAGTTTCATGAAAACTAAAGGTTCCTAAATGCCCTATAGTGCCTAATGCCTTGCCTTTATAACTACTCATCATTCCTTGTGCAGCGTCCTCTATAACATAAAGGTTGTAGCGCTGAGAAATCTCCATAATTGTATCCATCTCACAGCTAACACCTGCATAATGCACGGGAACAATAGCTTTAGTTTTGCTAGTTATGGCTGCCTCTATTTTAGTTTCATCAATGTTCATGGTATCAGGTCGAATATCAACGAATACTATTTTTGCGCCACGTAGTACGAAGGCATTTGCAGTACTAACAAAAGTATAGCTAGGCATGATTATTTCATCACCTAGCTGAGTATCAATAAGTATTGCTGCCATCTCTAAGGCAGCGGTGCAAGAAGGGGTTAATAAGGATTTTTTGCAAGGCAAATTTGCTTCAAACCATTGATGACACTTCTGCGTAAAAGGACCGTCGCCAGCTATTTTAGTGCTACGCATAGCATCTAAAACGTATTGGTCTTCATTGCCAGTATAAGGTGGTTTATTAAAGGGAATAAAAATCATAGGAACCTACTTCTAAAGTTAATTTTTATGGGATTACTATTTTCACTCGTAAATTCTTTTAGCAGTAATAATCCACTATCACAAACTATGACAGGATATTCATTCCTATAAAAAACAATCTTACCAATGTGCCTTTCACGATGTTCTATATTAACGTCTTCGAAAACATCAGCCTCTTTAAACAGTATAACCTCACCATTCAAATAAGCTCTTGCATTACCATAAGGATAACTTACAGAATCTATGAATCTTTTTATTTTATATGCAGGCCAAGACCAGTCTATGAAATAATCTTGTTCGTCTAACCACAAACTAAATGTTGCCTCATTTTCTATCTGTTTACTGGATTCTATTTTTATTTTATTTTTTATTTTATAAAATATATTATCTACTAGGCTAAAATATAAAGGCTGAATATACTCAATTGCTTCTTTTATCTTAATCGGATACTGAATTTCTATACTTTTTTGGTCAATGATATCTCCTGCATCGTAATCTTTAGTAGCATGTAATGCAGTAACCCCTACTTTCATTTCTTCGTTTATTAATGCATTAACTAAAGGAGCAAACCCACGATATTTAGGTAACAGAGAGTCATGAAAAACGATTAGATTATCTTGATTTTCTATTAGCCAGCGCCACCCTATAGCGAACTTGTAGCCTTTGAAACCACGCTCTACTATAACGCTTATTTCTTTTCTATTATAAAAGACCAAGTTATTTTCTAAAGCAATATTTTTTATTTCGTTATAGCAATCATCTTCTATCTTTAAATTTCGTTCTGATACAACAAACTCTATATCGCTGACACCATATTTTTTTATAAAGCTGCTTAGAACAAAAAGTCCTTTACTATTCATAATATAAAAAGAGATATTACTCAAAATTAGCACCACTCAATTATTTATTTAAAAATCTCAATATACTGCGATTTTAAGTTTTCTTTTGAAAAGTAACTTTTAACTTTATTTAGATTTTCTTTTATTGATCTTTTTTCCAAAATATTCAAGTTATCAATATCAAAAACCACTATTTCTCTATCTTTAAAAAACTGCCATTGGCTTACATCAGAACGCATGTACACCGTTTTTCCTAACCCAAGTAGTGTAATTGTATTACCCATTGCTTGCTGACGTTTGTGATTGAAAACTGCTATGTCAATTTTTCCTAAAAATTTTAAATACTCATCAGTGGGCATAAACGCTGCTAGAGGTATAAATTTCTCACCAAACCATAGCTTGCCCTGTTCTATTACTTTTTTAGCATGCTTGCTGTCCCCGTAGGATAGTGGGACATAAATACATATATTCTCATCCTTATATGCTAATAGCTTTTCTAATGCTTCAAGATGATTGTTGCTTGGATCAGCTGAATTACCTACCTGAATATTTAATGCATTATCCTTTTCTTCTACAATATTGGGAGCATTGTAGACATTACTAAGGTACATGATACATTCATGGTATTGACCTTTAGCGCCATACCATTCTCTGGCTAACTCCACATCACCTTCAATGTAAGTGATCAAATGTCCCATATGCTTAATTACTGGACGACGAAAAAACTCGCGTCTTTTCCATCCCCTATTACGTTCCCCAAACTGATAAACATATAAGTCACCACCCCACATCACCCAATAGCATTTTTTAAGTAGCCAAGGCATAAAAAATAGAATCTTAACTATTCTATGATCAAATAAACTATGTAATACCACCTTATCTGCTTGATGCATTTTGATTACTACTTGACAGTAGTGCTTAATTTTTCCTAATTTAGAGGGTTTTGCTAGGCGCACTTTAGGTGTGAAGTTTAGTTTTTTTTCAGCCATACCTGAAGTAAGTAAAAACTCATGCTCACTACAATCAAAATTCTCTTTTACGAAATCAATAAAAGGTGGAATAAACTTATCACAGCCAGCGATATGTAGAATTTTTTTACTCATAACTATAACCAGTCTTTTTCTTAATATTAATTACTTTGAAATCCTAATCACAATTACTGTGTCCCTGCTCACTTAAATTGTAAATTCCAATATTGTTTTGCGGCTATTTAATTAAATCTAATAGATACTGCCCATAACTATTCTTACTGAGCTGACTACCAATACGCTGTAAGTCATCTTTAGTTAACCAATTATTATAATAGGCAATCTCTTCTAAACAAGCAATTTTAAAGCCCTGGCGCTTTTCAATAGTTTCTACAAACATACCAGCATCTAACAAGCTTTCATGCGTACCCGTATCCAACCACGCAAAGCCGCGTCCAAGTAGCTCTACATTTAAATCACCACGCTCTAAATAAGCTTGGTTGATGCTGGTAATTTCAAGTTCACCACGCTCAGAAGGTTTAACCTGCTTAGCGATTTCAATGACATCATTATCATAAAAGTACAGACCAGTTACCGCAAAGTTAGATTTTGGCTGCTTAGGTTTTTCTTCTAATGAGATGGCGCGTTTGTCTTGATCAAACTCAACCACCCCAAAGCGCTCAGGATCTTTGACTTGATAGCCAAACACAGTCGCGCCATGTTGGCGGCTTACAGCCTGGTTAAGCATCGAGGTGAAACCTTGACCATAGAAAATGTTGTCACCAAGTACCAAACAAACATTACTATCACCGATAAATGCCTCACCGACGATAAATGCCTGCGCTAAGCCATCTGGACTTGGTTGTACCGCATAACTGAGCTCAATGCCAAACTCACTACCGTCACCTAACAAGCGTTTAAAACCGTCAATATCGTCAGGTGTACTAATAATCAGTACTTCACGAATACCTGCCAGCATTAGTACCGATAACGGGTAATAAACCATAGGTTTATCATAGATAGGTAGCAGCTGTTTAGAGACCCCTTTGGTGATTGGATAAAGACGTGTCCCTGAACCGCCCGCTAAGACGATGCCCTTAGTATTCATTATGCGCCTGCCCCTAGTCTTTCACGTTGATAACTGCCATCTTGTACTCGGCGACACCATTCTAAGTTACTTAAGTACCATTCGATAGTTTTCCGAATACCGGTCTCGAACGTCTCTTCGGGTATCCAGCCTAAATCATTTTTTATTTTACTAGCATCAATCGCATAACGTAGGTCATGCCCTGGCCGGTCTTTCACGAAGGCAATCAAAGTCTCATAGGGCTGCGTATTAGCTTGTGGTTTCAATTCATCTAAAATGCTGCAAATAGTTTTGACAACCTCAATATTCTGTTTTTCGTTGTGCCCACCGATGTTATAAGTTTCTCCTACCACACCTTCGGTGACCACTTGATATAACGCGCGCGCATGGTCTTCGACAAATAGCCAATCACGTATCTGATTACCTGTACCGTAAATAGGTAATACTTTTCCATCCAAGGCATTTAGAATGACTAACGGGATAAGCTTTTCTGGAAAATGATAAGGCCCATAATTATTAGAGCAATTGGTAATAATTACTGGAAAACCATAGGTGCGATGCCAAGCCCGCACTAAGTGATCAGAGCTGGCTTTAGACGCAGAATAAGGAGAGCTTGGCGCATACGGTGTAGATTCAGTGAATAAGTCGCTGGTTCCTTCCAAATCACCGTATACCTCATCAGTAGAGATATGATGAAATTTGAATTCAGTCTTATCTTTATCGTTAAGAGCTTGCCAATACTGACGCGCAACTTCTAGCAAAGTATAAGTACCGACAATATTGGTTTGAACAAATTCTGCCGGTCCATCGATTGAGCGATCAACGTGCGACTCGGCAGCTAAATGCATTACTAAGTTAGGCTTGAATTGAGTAAATGCTTGTTCTAACGCGTCTTTATCACAAATATCGATCTGCTTAAAGGTATATCTAGCATCTTGATCGATATCCTTGAGCGACTCTAAATTACCCGCATAAGTCAATTTATCGATATTTAACACATTGTTATTAGTATTCTTTATGATATGGCGTACAACGGCAGAACCAATAAATCCTGCACCGCCAGTAATTAGTATTTTCATAGATACCCTGTTTGATCATAATGCTTATTTTTATACATTTAGCTATGTCTCTAAATGATCTGTCATAAGTATGACTCATAGTTTCTTTAAAAGGTATATTTCGTGATAGGGAAAGTTTTATGTGTACAAGATACATGATAGCAACAATAGTAATATTGTGATAGTTTTCATTGCTGACCTTTGTTGTTGGGTCATAGGTTACAACTAGCTTGGCGTTAATTAAATATATTGAAATTTTTTCTAAATAACTAACTATTATTCATAAAAAAGCCAAGACCCAATCACGGTCTTAGCTTTTTTAAAACACCTCTAACTTTCGGGTAAGCAATCTTTAGTCAATAAAGCTTAACCAATCCATATATTTTTCATTACGGCCATGAATCACATCGAAATATAAGGTTTGTAATTTTTCAGTAATTTCACCGCGGCCGCCATTACCAATTTTACGGTCATCATATTCACGAATGGGCGTGACTTCAGCAGCCGTACCTGTCATAAATATTTCGTCGGCTAGATAAAACTCATCACGAGTAATACGACGTTCAGTGACTTTGATACCCAAATCAGCGGCAAACTGGATAATAGTTCGACGAGTAATACCGTCAAGGGCCCCGCCTGCTAAGTCTGGTGTATGCAGCTCGCCATTCTTAACTAAGAATAAGTTTTCACCTGAGCCTTGGCAGACATAACCTTGTGAATCCATCATGATCGCTTCGTCGTAGCCATTACGAGTCACTTCTCGATTGGCCATAATGGACACCGGATAGTTGCTTGAGGCTTTAGCCTTGCACATAGTGACGTTGGGCAAATGATGGGTGTACGATGAAGTTTTTACTCGGATACCGTTTTGGATACCTTCCTCACCAAGATAAGCACCCCAATGCCAGGCAGCTACCATCGCATTGACACTATTATCATGAGCGGATAGACCAAGCTTTTCTGCGCCGATCCATATCAGCGGACGAATATAAGCTTCAGATAAGTTATTCTGCTTAACGACGTCTTTGTGTGCCTGCTCAAGGGTGGCGGCATCAAAAGGCACCTCCATCTGAAAAATAAAAGCCGAACCCAGCAAACGTTCAACATGATCGGTCAGGCGAAAAATCGCGGTGCGCTTATCATCGGTTTGATAAGCACGTACGCCTTCAAATACCGCCATGCCATAATGTAAGCTGTGCGTCAGTACGTGAACTTTAGCATCTGGCTGATTAATCATCGTGCCATTCATCCAAAGCTTGCCGTCTTGTGTTGCCATGTTCATTCGATATTCCTTATGCTAGCGCTGGCGCCTAACTTTTTTTGTTGAGTAAATTCTGTCGTATTTTTTGACGTGCAAGTGATTATAGCACCAGCAGCCGTAGCAAACGAAATATTTTAGCTCGCTCATAGACAGCTTTTATTCACCGGGGCTTAATTATACAGCTTATTCTTCCTGTGCTGGCTCCACCCCCATAAGACGTTGCCATTGATCTTGTACTAGCGTCCGTGTTTCTTGCCATAAGGTTTCATCAACCAGTAACGACTGCTCGGCCAATGCTAATTGATGAGTTGCCGCACGAATGCGAAGATAAGCATCGGTCAAGTCCTGACACACTTGCGCCTCCCAAATGCCTAACAGTGCCACTTCCTCAAAGATACGGACGTTATCACTCCATTTGGTCAAGCTCAGATAGTCATGTGAATAAGCCAGCACGGCAAACTGAGCCAGAAATTCAATGTCAATAATACCACCCGCATCTTGTTTTAGATGAAACTTGCCAGCTTGTTGTTGCCACTGGCTGGTACCCAGATGTTTTTGCATCTTAATTCGCATGCTGGTCACTTCTGTACGTACTTGCTTTAAGGTGCGCGGCAATGCCAAAACCGTTCGGCGAATATCACAAAAACGCACGGTCACACGCTTGTCGCCACAGATTGCCCGCGCCCGTACTAACGCTTGATGCTCCCATGACCAAGCCTTATCAAGCTGATATGTCTCAAAGGCGTGGCAAGAAACCACCATCATACCCGCATTACCCGAAGGCCGCAGACGCATGTCAACCTCATAAGCACGACCATCACGAGTTTGGGTATTTAGATAAGTCATGAGCTTCTGAGCGAGGCGCGCCGCAAACTTCATACCACTTACCGACTTCTCACCTGTGGTCATGCCCTGCTCTTTTATTTTATGCAAAAATACCAAATCTAAATCAGAAGAATATGACAATTCAAGCCCGCCAAGCTTGCCATAACCGATAATGGCAAAGCCGCAATCAGCCTCAGTCACCGGATCGCCATCTTGACCGATAGGATAGCCATAGCGATTAATTAACTCTGCAAAAGCACGCTCAAGCGCCGCTTCTAACACCACAGCAGCGATATAAGTCAAGGAGTCTGATACCTTCATAATAGGTCGCTCAGCGAGCACATCACTGGCCGCTACTGCCAATACTTGATTCTTTTTGAATAGACGCAGTACACTGAGCAGCTTTTCTTCGTCACTGGGTTCTACCCGTAGTAACTGTTGGCGTAAAATATCACGCAGCTCAGGCTTATCGGGTAGGTGACGATAGCGCTGCTGTAAAAAAGTATCGAGCAATACCGGATAACGAGCCAGCTCTTTGGCAATCCAAGGGCTGGCTGACAGCATCGGAATCAACTCGACCGTCGCGTTAGGGTTTTCTGCAATCATTACCAAATAGATAGAACGGCGACAAATGGCCTCAAGCAGTGCAATCAAGCGCGGCAGTGCCGTATTGGCTAATTGCTGGTGTTCTTGATGCGACAGCAGCGCATGTACAATCAAGGGGTAGGCTTCATCTAAACGAGTTCTGGCCTCATCACTAAGGTTGGCTACCATCTTAGACTGCCAAAACAGCTGTAACTGAGCGCGGTTATCTTTAGTCAATACGGTATCGAGCTGAGCGATTTTTTCATCAAGATCAACCGGCTCAAGGGCAGTATCTTCTTGTGCCGGAGTCTGACGTTCAGTCACCATCCGCTCAAACGGCATATTAACGTTGTCCCGATGTTGATTCAGCGTGATCAGCAGCGCCGTCCAATCCTCAAAACCAAGCGTAATGGCGAGGTTATGCTGCCACTGAGCATCATGCGGCAAACGCTGCGTCTGTTGATCGTTAATCGCTTGAATGCCATGCTCAAGCCGGCGTAAGAATCGATAGGCCGCCTGTAATTGCTCATAGGTTAGCTGCTCTAGGTAGCCCAATTTGCATAAGGCTTGCAAAGCTTGTAGGCAAGACTTGACCTGTAACTGTGGGTGCCTGCCGCCATAAATTAACTGAAAAGCTTGTACGATAAATTCAATATCGCGGATGCCACCTGCCCCAAGCTTGATATTGTCCAAATCCTCACGCTGCGCCACTTGATTTTGAATTAACGACTTCATCTCACGCAGCGCCGAAAACGCACTATAGTCAACATAGTATCGAAAGACGAATGGCTTGATAAGGGCTTGCAGTTGGTCATAAAACGGCGGTGGAATTTGACCAACCACGCGCGCCTTTAGCCAAGCAAAACGCTCCCAGGGACGGCCATGATGGGTAAAGTATTTTTTTAGTGCTGATAGATGAATAGCTAGATCACTACCGTCACCCCATGGGCGCAAGCGCATATCTACCCGAAATACGAAACCATCAGCCGTATTGTTATCAAGTAGCTTGATAATGCCTTGACCCAACCTAGTCATAAAACGCTTATTGTCTATACTTCGCGTACCCTGAGCCTTGTCACCATCAGTCGTACCTCGGCCCTGATGTACAAATATCAGATCAATATCACTGGACAGGTTCAGCTCATGAGCCCCTAGTTTACCCATCGCCATAATCGCCATATCATCAATTTGGCCGTTACCTTTAGCATTGGTAAACATGGGATGCCCATACTGCCTAGCTAAGTGTTGATAGGTGTACTCCTTAGCAAATAAGATACAGCCATCAGCGAATTCAGACAGCTCATCAGTCAGTTGCTCAAGCGTAATTAATGCCAACGCATCTTGCCAAATCCAGCGCATCATTAGTAGCATACGCAGATGTCGTAGACCACTCATTACCTTGGACTCATCAGCCAGCTGGTAATTCTCATCTAGGGTATAATCTTGAATAAGATCATCAATTTGCTGACGCGTTAAGGTGTCCTCTAATGGATAGCTACGTAAAAACGTCTGGCACGAGACCGTCCGGGTCTCCCAAATCTGATACGCAAACTCACTGGCAGTTTGCAGAACTTGTCGCTGTTCTGGTGTGGGTTGGTAACCGGTACCATTGGGCGTGACAGATAGCATATCGATAACAACTCCTTGCAGCATAGAATACTAAGATTACGTGAGTCTAGGGAATAAGTTCAACGTTTTTTCTTACGAGATAGCCACTATAAATATCGAATATGGCCAGCATAAACCCAATCAATAACACTAATTCCGTTCGGCTTGACTTTATGGTAGCATGAAAAACTTTAACGTGAACGATGGCAATAATAAGAAAAAATGGAACGCCGAAGCATACTTTGCGCAGTGAGGCGTTGATGATATTATTGTCAATAATAATACGGCAGGTAGGTTTTAATGTCTCAGACCATTTGAAAGCTTTAGACAAATAACCAAAAAGAAGAGAGCCGATTGATCAATGTTGGAGAAGTGGAAGAAAATCAAAAATAAAATATGAGTGATCTTTAAATTCTCATAACCAATAACTAATAGCCAATAACTATTGACCCTTATTAACAATCCTCGTTAACTCACGATACTACGCTTATGAGCATGCTTATGACCACCGCCCCTACGCCACTCCTACTGATAACCGCCGACCCCAGCCATCCGCTTGCTTATTTAGCGCTGCGCTATGTTCGTGCCTTTCTTCAGCAAGCAGCATCTACTCATGAGAATAAGGTCAATGACCGTACTTATAAGTCTGAAAACCCGGACGGCTCTGAAAACGATAAGCAGCCACTGCACGTCTTTTTTTACGCCGATGCCGCGCATACTGCGAATCGGTTACGCTGGCAGTCTGCTGATCAAACCAACTTAACACAGGAATGGCAAAATCTCGCTGAGCAATATCAGCTATCGCTCCCCGTTTGCGTCAGTACCGCGCTCAGTCGTGGTATCAGTGATACGGATAATAGCGCGCGCCATCAGCTCAATGGCGAAAATCTGGCGGCTGGGTTTCATTTGGTCGGTTTAAGTGAGCTTGCGATGATGATGCAAGGTAACTGCCGCCTGATACAGTTTTGAGACCGCTTAATTAAGGATAAACCATGAAATTACTCATTCAACTGCGCACGCCTACTGAGATGGCAAGTTACGAAGGCTGTGCCCTTGCCTTGACACTGGCAACCTTTGGCCATGAGGTGCAACTGTATTTGGATGCGCCTGTCTTTGGATTATTAATGCAGCCTAAGTCCCGTTTGCACGGTATGATTCAATCGCTTGAATTGTATGACATGCCAGCGGCTTGGCTACCTAGTGATGTGTTTAGCGGTTGGCTCACAGGTATGTTACCAAACGACTTGGCCACGCAATTGATGCTCATACCAGAGAGCATTAACTCACAGGACTTTGAACAGATTCTAAGTTTCTGATCATTGTGTATATCATAGCTACACTAATTGGACACCGTTATGGCAACCTTATATCAATTACACAGCGCAATGGACACACTTAGTCGCAGCACTGAAGAGATGGCGCTAACATGGCGTGCTGGCGACAGTATCCTCTTGCTGGGCACAACGGTCGCTTTTATTGAATGGCTAAACGCTTATTTGGATGAGAATCAGATACAAGGTATCATGGGCATCTACGCGCTTGCCGATGATGTAGCCCAGCTATCGCCCAACACTACTGCTAAGCTAAACCTAAATGCCAAGTTAACCGCCTTGTTAACTGATAGTGAGTGGGTCGAGATGACCCAAAATACCAATATTGATGGAACCGATGTTAATGAAGCCAAGTTCGACAAAGTGGTAACGATTGCCTTATGACTGCTATTACTCCGACTTCTACTATTCCAGCTGCTATCACTACAACGTCCATTGCGACTGCCAACATGGCATTGGACCAAGACGGTCATTTATGTGACCATACCATTTGGACGCCTGATATTGCCCAACAGCTTGCGGATACACTAGACGTTATTTTGAGCGCTGAGCATCTACAGGTTCTGCAACAAGTACGCGCGTTTTTTAATAAATTCAATCACGCCCCTGCCACTCGCCCGCTGATTAAATGGCTACAACAATCCCTACCCGAGCACGACATCAGCAATCAAAAGCTACAGCAACTGTTTAATACCGGTTTGGTCGCCCGCCATGTTAATCGCCTCGCTGGACTGCCAAAACCGCCTAATTGTTTATAAAAGTCTACTTATAAGAATCTAGTTATAAAAAGGTTACTTAAAAAGCTACTTATAAAACAGCTATTTTGGGTCATAAACCGTAAGGGTTTCATAACCAACACTACGACCTTCGTCACCACCAAAGTTTTGCTGCCGCCATACCTCATACAGACATATCGCCACGCTATTCGATAAGTTTAAGCTGCGCGAATCAGGCAGCATAGGCAATCTAAGCCAATGAGCTGCGCCAATATCCTCACGAATATCCTCTGCTAACCCTGCTGTTTCTGAACCAAATACCAATGCTACGTTAGGCGTGGTTTTTGGATTACCCAGTGCGTTGGTATCAGATTGATTGGTGAAATCATAATCATAAAACGGTTTGCTAAGCTTAGTGGTCATTGCGGTAATGATACGACAGTTCGCGGTCATTAGCGCCTGTTTGGCAGCTGTCCAATCGTCATGTACTTGTAGATGTGCGTATTCATGATAATCAAGGCCGGCGCGGCGCAGTTTCTTGTCATCAAGCTCAAACCCTAAAGGTTTTACCAAATGCAGTTGCGCACCACTGTTAGCACACAATCGAATAATGTTTCCAGTATTGCTGGGCATTTTTGGGGCTACCAGCACAATGTGAATGGTCATAATGGTTCCATAAATAGGTCAATAAATAACTTTATAATGATTGGTTTGACTATAATTTGCTTACGGCTTAGCAGTTAATATATCTACATATAAGTATCACTGTTTAACAGTGAAGTAAGTCGTCTTATATTTTAGCGTAATGAAAAGTTACAGTTTACTGTCAATAATTACATTTTGATACTGGGCAACCATTTTAACTTTTATTATTATGGCCCTGACAGATAACGAAGCAATACCACGACATTAAGATGGCATATCTAACATGCCCTTATATAAATCAACAGTGTTGCTTTTTTATTCTACATATAATAGATGGCGTTACAGCAAACCGCTTAACGTGATTTATTCCACTGGTATGAATGTACCTATTTTGAGGACAGTATTATGAAAAAAGTAATTATCGCATCTATGACTGCAATGTTTGTACTAACTGGCTGTAATACTTTTGCAGGTTTAGGCCAAGACGTAGAAAACACTGGCGAAACTATAAGTGACACTGCTGTAGATGTAAAACAAAAAATCTAAGCTTTCTTATTCTACATATAATAGATGGCGTTACAGCAAATCGCTTAACGTGATTTATTCCACTGGTATGAATATACCTATTTTGAGGACAGTATTATGAAAAAAGTAATTATCGCATCTATGACTGCAATGTTTGTACTAACTGGTTGTAATACTTTTGCAGGTTTAGGCCAAGACGTGTCAAGTGCTGGCGATGCTGTAAGTAATACAGCGACAGACGTAAAACAAAAAATCTAAGTTTTAAGTGCTTAGAGTTAATGTTTACAAGGCTTACCCTTTACTTGGTAAGCCTTTTTTCTTTCATCCTACTCTAAACCTTGGGTAGTGGATCACTCATATCTCAAAAAATTTTTATCGGGTAAATTTATAAGAACTCTCGCAATACCTGATTGAGATAACGCCGTCCCAATGCAGTAGGCCGTAGCATATTTTTACTGTCCATTAACAAGCCTTGGCCAACCAGTTTAGCCACTTGTTCAGCAATGTCACTATAGTGCAAATTCGTTCGCGCTTCAAACAGCGCCCAAGTGACACCCTCATGCAGACGTAGTGCATTGAGCATGAATTCGCTGACCAACTCATCATTAGGGATTGCTTGCCAGCCAACCATTTTTGGGGCATCCTGACAGGAAACATAGTCTTTGGGCATACGTGATTTACTAAAGCGATAAATTCCTACTGTTGTTAAAAGCTCATTATCCAGTGAGCTACTTGATCTCTGTTCCCCAATACTGACCTTACCATGAGCGCCAGCACCAATCGCCAGATAGTCACCAAATTGCCAATAATTAACATTATGACGACACGGAATATCTGATGCACCAGCCCATGCCGACACCTCATAATTATCATAACCTAAGCTCTGTAATAAAGCCTGCCCTGCCTGCTCAATATCGGCCAAACTGTCTTCGTCCGGTAAGATTGGCTGATTGCGATAAAATACCGTATTAGGCTCAATGGTCAGCTGATACCAAGATATATGGGTCGCTCCGGCATCATGCGCGATTTGAATATCATATAATGCCTCGATCATGGTCTGCTGCGGCAAACCGTGCATCAAATCAACATTTACCCGATCAAAACCAGCAGCGCGAGCTGAGTTGATCGCTGATAAGGCTTGTTTTGGGTCATGGATACGACCAAGCGTCTTAAGCTTATCGGCATCAAAGCTTTGCACACCAATAGATAAGCGGTTGATACCCACGTCTAAATATTCAGCAAATGGCGCATGCTCTAGCGTACCAGGGTTGGCTTCCATAGTGACTTCAATATCGTCAGCAAAATCAAAACACGCACGCAATCCAACAAATAAGCGCCGATACTGAGCAATGGGCAATAGCGATGGCGTACCGCCACCGATAAATATCGAGCTGATCTCTCGCCCTTGAGTCAAGGGCTGCTGCATACGCGCGTCTAATAACAGCGCGTCCACGTACTCGTCATACATTGATAGTGATATATCAACCCCTAACTCATGCGAGTTAAAATCGCAGTAAGGACATTTTTTTACGCACCACGGAATATGTATGTATAGCGCAAGCGGAATGCTCACCGCATCTATATTAGAGCTATTGATGGCATCATTAGAGCTGTTAATGACATTATTAGAGCTGTTAATGATATTACGGGTATCGTAATCACTGATATTCATAGAATTATCAGACTCAGGTATCGGCATAACGTAAACTTATCGGTAAAAGACGGCGGCAAACCGCAAAATTATTGCTAGGATAACGGCTACGCGCCATAAAGAAAAGCACTGATATCGCTAACTTCATCAAAAATTATTCCTCTTAAACCCATTCCTATTGATAACAAAACCAATAACAAACGCTCATGTTAACTGCGGGGCTATACAGGCAAAACAACCATCAAGTATTATTGTTAGACTTATTTCAAAAAATCCGCCTTTTTTAGCAGTAGTTTTCTGAGTTTGCATAATAATCGACAATAAGCAGCTCACAACAAATGATAGGATAAAGCACATGGCATATTGGCTTATGAAGTCTAATCCCCGTTTTTTTGGGATTGATGACTTACAACGTATGGGCACAGAGAGCTGGGATGGTGTGCGTAATTACCGCGCCCGTAACTTTATGCGTGATGATATGAAAGTCGGCGATAAGGTATTTTTTTATCATTCAAGTGCCAAGCCCTCTGGGGTTGCGGGCATTATGACCATCAGTAAAGCGGGCTACCGTTCCAAAAATATTACTCAAATCTCACTAAATATATCTAACTAGCTAGATTTAAAATTTTCTTTCTGCTTCAATGCCATGCGCTACCTCTCGTTTGAGACTTAGACTGACTACGACTCCACAGACTTTTTTAATTGGCGATGGAACTCACCGACCAATGAGCGGGGTTATGCGACTGTTAAAATAACAGTCGCGTTATTTAAAATATTGATACTGGCGTTGAGATCGCGGTCATGTTTGGACTGACACTCAGGACACGTCCATTCGCGCATCTTTAGTGTTAATTCATCTTTGCCAAGGATGTGATTGCAGTTTGAGCAAGTCTTTGAGCTTGGGTAAAAACGACCGACTGACTTCACAACCTTGCCTTGCTCATTGGCTTTATAGATAAGCTGACGCTTAAATTCAAAGAAACCCAAATCACTAATGGCGCGTGACAGCTTTCTATTTTTAACCATGCCTTTGACATTAAGACTTTCAATCGCAATCACATCAAACTCTCTGACCAAGCTAGAGGTTATTTTGTGCAACGAATCCTGCCTGATACCTCTGATCTTATAATGCAAACGAGAGAGCTTGGTTTTCGCCTTTTCTCTGTTTTTACTGCCTTTTTTAGTGCGACTCAGGTTTTTATTGAGTGTTCTTAATTTGCTTAAATATTTAGCTAAGGGCTTAGGTGCTTTAATTTTGGTGCCGTCTGATAAAACTAATAAATCGGTAATACCAAGGTCGATACCAACGCTTTTACCTGTCTTGATAATCTTTTTAACCCTGTGGTCTAAATCAACTGCAACGCTGACAAACCATTTCCCGCCGCGCTTAGAGATGGTGGCCGCCATTATTTTACCGTCAAACCGTAAAGCCTCTTTCATGCGCACCCAGCCTAAATTAGGGATGCGAATGGATTTACCTTTAATGGCAAATTGGTCGTTAGAGAGACTGAATCTATCGTCTTTACCACGCTTGCGCGTGACGGGGTATTCAGCCAGCCCTTTAAAGAAGTTGTTATAAGCATCGCCCAGTTGCATGATTGCGGCTTGCGGGGCACATTTTGTCACTTCCGTCATCCACGGGAATAGCTCACGTTTAATGGCGTTCAATTCGCGTCTGAGCTTGGCTTGTAAGGGTCTGTTTAGATTTTTGGAATCAATCTCAATACCAGCCAATAAACAGGCGTCACGGTAGGCCTTGTCCTCTCTATATTGACGTTGCCACTCATGCAAGGCCCAGTTGTAAGCTTTCCGCGCCACACCGCAAGCACGGGCAAAATGGTTCGCCTGTACGTTGTTTGGTTTGAGTTCGATGATATGACCACGGATCATAATACTTGTTTAACCGCCTCTATTAGTTTTTGATTTTTCTTGCTGCGAGAACCGTAGAGCCTCGCTGAAAATACAGTGATAATCTCTAATACATCTTGGGCTAATTCTTGCTCAAAACTAAGTTCCTCGCCTTGATTGATAATGACCACCTTAACATCACGCGCCTCACATAGCATAAACACCAATTCAGCACCAAAGCGTAAAAGTCTGTCTTTGTGGGTGATTACCAGTCGCTCGACTTTGTTGTCAAGAATGTCGTCAAGCAGGGTTTTTAAGCCTTTCTTCTTATAGTTCATACCACTACCAAAATCGGTGATTGTCTCGAAACGCCAACCTTGTTTGGCACAATAAAGTTCCAAAACCTGCGCTTGGCGCTGCAAGTCATCTTTTTGGTCACGACTTGAAACACGAGCATAAGCAATGGTTTTTCGGTCTAATTTTGGTGGTGTATTTAAAGGGTGTGGTCTTACTTCATTTAAATCATAACGTCTGTGACCATTTTCGGTTCTTTTGGCGACTAACGTACCATCTTCATCCCAACGTCTTAATGTCGATTGAGCAACCCCAAAATGCTTGGCCGCCTCCCCAATACTAACCAGTTTTCCCATAACCCTATCTCTTTATTGTTTTTTAATTTACTTATTATAGATATAAATGATTAGAATTGGTTATATTTTAGGTAACTGTTCGTAACCCTGACCTGACCCAGTTTCATCCTGAACACCATCATTATGACCCTAAAGCGACAGAAGAAGAGCCACGCTGGTATATGGTGGACGTGACCCTTGAACAAGCTTTTATCGATACACTGCCGCTATCAGAACTCAAATTCTTGCCCGCGCTTGAGGATTCTTTATTACTCAGAAAAGGCTGTGCGCAATTAACCGTCATCCCGCTTGAACCCAAGCATTGGCGAACGATTATGGATATGGCAGAGACCCTAGATCTCTTGCCGGATAGTGAGGACTCCTTATTGCCGTTACTATGACTCAGGTATACTAATTACTGTTCAATTAATGCCTGCAGAAAACATTGACATCACGGCACAGCTTCTTTACCATTCTAGTTACTTTTGACCTGTCCATTCATATCTTGAATTGACGGGTTATTTTTATTTTGGTGTCCGTATTTTGCTGGCTGTCTTTTAATAACTCTCTATTTCTTATTATAGTCAGTACACTTTCAAACAGAGACAGTGTGGCTGGTAGAAATTTTTGCAGCCTCTGTCTGGCGAAGCGCACAGCACGCTAGCAAATTCTTACCAGCTGCACACATTTATCTACTATCTACGTATCGCTTTTATTTAGTATTGATTATAACTAATCAGCCCGTATTTCAGCCCGTATTATTGTGTTTAGCATGATTTACCAGAGTATGATTGCCGGCACTATCCCTCTCTTACTGTCTCGCTATTGATTTGTTGATGGCAGCATTTGTCCGTCAACAATAACCACCGTGAATAATTAACAAGTTGCTAACTATGGTTTTCCCGTTATCCTTTAAAGACTTTAAGAGCTACAGCCTGCGCCTAGGCGTGCTAGCGCTGCCTATCTTGATCACTCAGTTTTGCCAAGCAGCACTTGGTGTGGTCGATGCCATTATGGCCGGCCAAGTTTCAGCACTCGACTTAGCTGCTGTGGCGGTTGGTTCTGGTATCTGGCTACCGCTGTTTTTATTAGCCACGGGTATTTTAATCGCTACCACACCCCTGATTGGGGAAGCGATAGGTCAGAACAAACACGACCAAGTACCACACATTACCCAGCAGTCGCTATGGACCGCAGGGGTTATTGGTATTATTGGTTTTATTATCGTTAATCTAGCGCCAAACGTACTGGGACTGATGGGCGTCCCTGAAAATATTCAGCCTATAGCGACTCAATACTTACATGGGGTGTCTTTTGGTTTCCCTGCTTTAGCAGTATATGCGGTGCTACGTAGTTACTGCGAGGCGCTCGGTCGCCCTGAACCGGTGACGATTATCAGTGTCATTGGATTATTAGCCGATATTCCACTTAACTACATTTTTATTCATGGTTTATACGGTATGCCTGAGATGGGTGGTGCGGGTTGCGGGGTGGCAACGGCGATGGTGTTATGGATAAATGTCTTACTATTGGCTGCTTACACCACCTTTACTAAGCGCCAGCAATTTGCCAGTACGCGATTTTTTTATAGCTTCACTAAACCCGACCGCGAGCAAATCACAAAATTACTTAAGCTGGGAATACCAATTGGTGTTTCTATCTTTTTTGAAGCCAGTTTATTTAGCTTAGGGGCATTAGTGATCAGTCCGTTAGGCGAATTGGCAACAGCGTCGCATCAAGTGGCACTGGCAGTGACTTCGCAGCTGTTTATGATACCCATCTCGGTAGCAATGGCCCTGACCATTATGGTGTCCAATCGTTTTGGCCAAAAGAATCTCCTCGCTGTGCGTCAGGTTCAAGCCACGGGGCTTATCTGGACCGTACTTATTGCTATAGTTTGTATGCTGGGGATTTGGCTGTTCAGACCTCAACTGGCAGCCGCTTTCACTGATAACCTAGAAGTACGCGCACAAGCCATGCACCTATTGATTTTTGCGCTTGCCTATCAATTATTTGATGGCTGGCAGGTCAATATTGCTGGTATATTACGTGGTATGCAAGACACTACCGTGCCAATGTGGGTGACGCTATTTTGCTATTGGATCGTCGCCTTACCGCTTGGTATTTACTTAGTGCGCTTTACGGATACTGGTGCACAAGGGTTTTGGATGGCGTTAATTACCGGCTTATTTTTATCTTCTATTCTACTCACGCTGCGTCTGCGTTATCAACAGAAACGCTTGAGAGCAATGTGGGCTTAGCTCAATTAACCATCCTTTATTACATAAACGGTGTTACTAAGCTATAGTGTGTGGATGTGCTGCCAAAGATTGTCTTCTAAATTTTGCCCTTCAGCATTTTTTAAATAGTTGTCTTATTTTTCTATTGGACTTTTCTATCGTAGCGTCTAGTAACCATTACTAGACGCTACCTAGCGACATAGACTATGATAAATGACTGGGTGTTTCTTACCGATGAATATGTTCACGTCAAAATATGTAAAATTTCCAGTTAACAACTGTACATTGATTGCTCATTGCGCTGAATATAGGTATCATTAGCAACTAATTAGACAATATTTTGTTACACTATTACTTGAATTCTAGTACAAGGCCTCATTAAAATTATGGATATTGAAAAAATACGCACCCTAATCGCCCTCATGGAAGAAAACGAACTGGTCAATCTAGAAGTCAGTTCAGACGATGAGCATATTAGTCTTACTCGTCATTACGATACCCCTGCCCCGACGATGATGGCTGCGCCTACTGCTGGCGGTGTGCCTGTCGCTACTGAAGCCAAAGAAAATGCAAAAGCGGGTAGCGTTGAGACCTCACCCATGGTGGGTGTATTTTATTCCGCGCCTAGCCCTAACGATCCTCCATTTGTAAAAATCGGACAAAAAGTACAAGCTGGTGATACGCTGGGTATCATCGAAGCGATGAAAATCATGAACCCGCTTGAAGCCACTCAAAGTGGTGTCGTTGACGAAATCTTAGTGGACAACTCTGAGGTCGTACAGTTTGGCCAGCCCGTCATACGCTATAAAGCTTAACGGTATCTGCCACACTTTACTTTGTTGTGATTGATTGTAAAAATTTAATCAATCAACGCCGCTTTGACAAGGATGACCCTATGATAAAAAAACTGCTCATCGCCAATCGAGGTGAAATTGCCCTACGCATCGTTCGAGCCTGTAAAGCACTTGGTATCGAAACCGTTGGTGTCTACTCTACCGCAGACGAAAATCTGATGCACTTGCGCTTCGTTGATGAAGCCATCTGTATCGGTAAGCCCAACGCCAATCAGAGCTATCTAAATATCAATACTATCTTAACCGCTGCCGAAATCTCTGGTGCGGATGCCATTCATCCCGGTTATGGCTTTTTAGCCGAAAATGCTGAATTCGCTGAGCGCGTTGAAGAAGCAGGGTTAACGTTCGTCGGTCCTAACGCGGATCATATTCGTTTAATGGGTAATAAAGTCTCCGCTATTAATGCCATGAAAAAAGCAGGCGTCCCCACCGTACCGGGTTCCGTTGGTGCAGTAAACCTACATAACGCTGAAGAACAAGCGCGCAATATCGGCTTTCCGCTGATAATTAAAGCCGCATCTGGTGGTGGTGGCCGCGGTATGCGCGTCGTCGAACGTTTCGAAGAAGTTATCGGCCAAGTACAAGCCGCTAAACAAGAAGCTGAGCTATGGTTTGGTGATGATACCGTTTATATGGAACGCTATTTACAGAACCCACGCCACGTTGAAGTTCAAGTACTGGGTGATGGTAATGGTAATGCTATTCATTTGTACGACCGTGACTGCTCACTACAGCGCCGCCATCAAAAGGTATTAGAGGAAGCGCCTGCCCCTGACATCCCTGATGATGTACGTCAACCGATCTTGGATGCTTGCGTCAAAGCTTGTGAGCTGGTTAAGTATCGCGGTGCAGGTACGTTTGAATTTTTATTTGAAAATAACGAATTTTTCTTTATTGAAATGAATACCCGCGTTCAGGTTGAGCATCCGGTTACCGAGATGATTACGGGTATTGATGTGGTAGTCGAGCAATTAAAAATTGCCGCAGGTTATGGACTGTCCTATCGTCAAAGCGAGATTGAAGTTCAAGGTCACGCTATTGAGTGTCGTATCAATGCGGAAGATGCAGTAACCTTTATGCCCTCACCAGGCACGGTGACACAATTATTTGCACCAAGTGGTTCCGGCGTTCGCTTTGACTCGCATCTCTACCCTGGTTATGAGATTCCCAGTTATTATGATTCCTTGATTGGTAAGCTTATTTGTCATGGTCAAACACGCCAACAAGCCATTGCCAAGACCATACATGCGCTGGATGAGCTAATCATTGAAGGTATAAAAACTAATATCCCACTGCATCGTGATGTGATTTTAGCCGATGAAAGTTTTGCCACTGAGGCACAAAATATTCATTATCTTGAAAAAGAGTTACTGACTGCTAATAAAGAAAAAGCGGCATCATGATCTGTATATTGTAATGATGCTCGGTGATTATCGATATCTATATCAAAAAAACCGCTATTAGCAACGATAGCGGTTTTTTAATGAGATTGGATAAGACAACCTTTGGTAGGCTAAGGTAAAACTCTATGAAAGTTCATATAGCACTTTTTACCATCAGGATCAGCACACCACTGCATTCTATTACCGTCATGATTTAAAAAGGCAATTAAAGCTTCATCGCTCTGATCAACCTGATTACCTGAACAGTCTTTTTCATTATTATCATAAATAGTTTTGATAGCGATGATTGGTAGTCCCTCTTCACGGTGGGTTACCAGATAACGTCCATAAGTCCATTCTTTGCCACTAACTGCCCACATCTCGTTATCTGCACCGAAGTTATATAACTCACGGCATTGGGTAGATTTCGCTGATGCGCTAATATTTTGACTGGCGTTGTTCTTAGTATTAGGTTTAATATTACTAGCTCCAATACTACTGGGTACGACATTAATAGTACGTCGTTCACTTTGATCCAGCACCCCATCCTTCTGGCCTGCAATGACTTTAGGCTCATTACTAGTGGTTGCTCGATCAGCAGATGGCCCTGTTCGCTTACTTATAGTATCAGTACTGTTTAAGTCTATCTCCCATTGTCCAGCGATGGCAGGGCTAATATGGGTAGTAATCGTCGGTTTGCTAATGACTTTACCATTTACTGGCAGTGACGCTAAAATAGCTGCTAATGAAAATGAAGCAATTGAGAGAGGTTCCATAGTTAACCTTTTTATTCATAATAATAAGTAATATGACCATTAGCGTAAGTCTTGGACACCAAAAACACAAGTAACATTATGCTATAAGTAGCTAAAAAAGAGTTAACACGTCAGTCAATGACGCAGCCATTATGTTCAATTGTCTTCCTACTCAAATTGACCTGATAGTCTCAATTAATAAAGACAGTTATTAAAAAAATTACTAAAGAAAAAGCTTCGAAAAACTTATTAAAAGCAGATATTAAAAAATAACGCCATGACTCTGATTTGCTTATAGCAAGAAGACATGGCGTTATGTTGGTTAAGTATGCTCAGTTAACTTTATCGAAATATTTGGACAGTTCATTAACTGGTTTGCTAATTAACGTCCTAATTAACTAGTTTTGTGTTAAGCAGCTGTTGTACTAGGCGCTTGAGCAAAGGCAGATAACGCTCCTTTTAACATCGCCGATACGGTGCTGCTACAGGTACCAATGCCCGAGTAAACCTCACCATCGACATTCAGCTGAATGTAAGCCGCTGCATTAGCATTGGTCTTATTATCGCTGTTAGTACCATCGTCGATACCGTTGCCATCACTATCAATATTGTTATGCTGCGGATTGATAGCATGCTCAGCATAGTTGATAACATGTAGCGACTTGCCGGTATGCTGTGCCAAGCCATCGATGAATGATGACAATGGACCGTTGCCTGTCCCATCGATAGTGATGGTCTCGCCATTCATCTGCACTTGGCCGTTAAAGTAAACCTCACCACCTTTATTATTGACACTATAATCTAACAGCTCAAAACTGCCTTGCTGTAAGTAGATATCTTCAAAAGTCTGCAATACTTCATCGTTTTGCAATTCGCGCGCGGCGGTTTCAGCTTGATGTTGTACGACGCGGCTAAAGTCAATTTGCATCCAACGCGGTAAGTTGAAGCCATAGTTGCGTTGAAGAATATAAGCGACGCCCCCTTTGCCTGACTGACTATTGATACGCACCACATCTTGATAGCTGCGACCAATATGCGCCGGATCGATGGGTAAATAAGCCACATCCCAAACGTTTTCGGTCTGCTCGACATTTTTCTCATTATAATCAAGAGATTTTTTAATAGCGTCTTGATGCGAGCCACTAAAGGCAGTAAAGACCAGCTCACCAACATAAGGATGGCGTGGGTGTAGCGGTAAATTATTACACTCGCTGACCACTTGTACGATTTCACTCATATTACTAAAATCTAGCTCAGGGTCGATACCTTGGCTAAACAAGTTCATCGCCATGACCATAATATCCATATTACCAGTACGCTCACCGTTACCAAGCAGCGTACCCTCAATACGATCTGCGCCAGCAAGCACACCAAGCTCCGCGGCAGCTACGGCACAGCCGCGATCATTATGAGTGTGCAAACTGACCATCACATGCTCTCGTTTGGCTAAGTTACGGCAAAAATACTCAACTTGATCGGCGAAGATATTGGGCATAGAGGCTTCAACCGTTGCGGGCAAGTTAAGAATCACTTCTTGACCATGCTGTGGCTGCCAGATATCACAAACCGCATCACAAACTTCTACCGCATATTCTGGTTCGGTTTGACTAAAGCTTTCAGGCGAATACTGAAATACCCATTCCGTTTCAGGATATTTGGCAGCATATTCAACCAACAACTTTGCACCAGTGATGGCAATTTCTTTAATCTCAGCTTTATCCTTCCCGTATACTTTTTCACGTTGGATGCGACAAGTTGAGTTATAGACGTGAACAATGGCGCGTTTTGCGCCTTTTAGTGATTCAAAGGTACGGGCAATCAAATGCTCACGGGCTTGAACCAATACTTGCAAGGTCACATCTTTAGGCACATGGTTTTCTTCAATTAATTTACGGGCAAAATCAAACTCGACTTGCGCTGCTGATGGAAAGCCAATCTCAATCTCTTTAAAGCCTACATCGACCAAAGTCTCAAAAAAACGCATTTTTTGTTCAATGGTCATCGGATCAATCAGAGCTTGGTTACCATCACGCAGATCCACACTGGCCCATATGGGTGATTTCTCAATCGTTTTGCTTGGCCATGTGCGATCTGGTAACGAGGGAGCAAAAGCAAAGGGACGATATTTACGAAAATCAAAAGCGGCCTGTTTTGGTGCTACTTTAACAGAGGCAGGTTTCGCAGTACGTGTGGCATTGTCAGACATAATCAATCCTTAGATGAAGTGGCAATTTATATTTTTAACAAGTTATATTTCTAACTAGCTGATAAATAAATCAGCGTTTATCATACGAGTTAACAGAAGTTAATATCATTATAATAACAAAGTTCGTAGAGTGAAAAGCAGCTTTATTTCATATATCTTGTTGTTATATTAGTGCTAAATACTCATATAATCGCTATAATTAGGTTAATTCACTAATTAATTGATACGTTATGCCAAATAGCCATTCTTATAGTCTATTACCGATTGATATCGATAAGACCGACAAGCACTTATTGCGTTTATTACAGTTAGAGGCACGCATGAGCATTACTGAGCTTGCTGACCGCGTTAATCTCTCTGCTACGCCCTGCGCGCGCCGGATTAAACGCTTAGAAGATACTGGCATTATCACCGGCTATCATACTCAAACCGACGCGCAAAAATTGGGCTATCCTTTATCGGTATTTATCGCTATCAGCATGGATCGCCATACCGCCGAACGCTTTGAGCAGTTTGAGCATAAAGTTCAAAGCTTCGATGAAGTGATCAGTTGTAGCATTGTTACTGGACGCACTGAAGATTACTTAATTAAAGTACGGGTGCGCGATATGGCACATTATGAGGAATTTTTATTACACAGGCTTAATCGTATCGAAGGGGTTGCTCAAGTACATACCAGCTTTGAGCTGCGAGAAGTATTTAACCGTAGCATAGTTTAGTTTTATTGTTGTTGAGCTTTTGAATAAATACAGATGCTTAAGATTATATAGTTAAAAATCAATGTTAGAACGTTTACTAAATACTGATCGTATATCCTATGCCGTCCGCTGTGGCTGGCGCCGAAAGAATAACAGTAGAACAATACCGATAAGCAGTCCAATACTAGCGACCAGCAATCCGGCATTAAAATTATCATTATCGCCTGCCAAAGCGACGGTCACTAACGGCCCAAGAAACTGCCCTAGCGCATAAGCTAAAGTCGCCAATCCTATTAGTAAATTAGAGTAATCTGGATTGATATTCTTAATAAGCGTAAGCGTCATTGAGACCATACCGACAAAGGTTAATCCCAAAATGACTGCGTTAGCATATAAGCCAATCGCCCCATCGAACCATAAGGGCAAAAACATCCCTAACGCTTGCAACAGTGTCAGGCCTATTAAGGTTTTAATCTCACCGATACGCTTAGCAAGTGCACCCCAAATTGGATTAGATATCATCGCAAAAATACCCACAACCAACCAAATCAGCAGTCCGGCATAGGTTTGCGTGGTTAATCGCTGCGCTGCCATTACCGGCAGAAAAGTCGCTGAGGTAATATAACCAAACCCTGCAAGCACGTAACTTGCTGACAATAATAAAATGGCCTTGGTGTGACCAATCGACGCCTCATATAACGATCTTTTGAAATTAATATAGGTTTGATGCACTGAGAAGCGCTGATCGTTATGGTTCGACTCTAAGCGCTCAGATGCCGTGTTAGGTATAGTAGGCGCAGCCAACGGACGTATAGCATAGAGCAGCCATATAACCGGTAAGCTACTGATACCTGCAACGAGCCAAATAATATCAAAATGATAGCCTAGCGTTAACAGCCACCACGTCAGTATAGCGGAGGCGCTAATACCGACCCCAATACCCGCGTAATGTAACGCTGACAGCACAGAGCGACGCTCGGCACTAAAGCGCTGAATGACCAATGATGAGCTCAAAATCATCGCCACCCCACTGGCTATACCTGACAGCAGACGAATGATATACCACCAGCTCAAAGACAAATTTGGCACAACCAACAGCATAGTAGTGACTATACTAATGCTGGTCCAAACTATCAGCATCTGCCATGTCAAACGATGCGGCACAAACATCGCAATGAGTGCACCAATAAAGTAGCCAATATAATTGACCGAAGCCAGCCATCCGGCAATGGTGGTCGATAGCGTCAGCTGAGTCATAATATCAGGCAGGGTGGCGGTAAATAAAAAGCGCCCATAGCCCATCACCACCGCCATGCAATATAGTCCTATCGCTGCGATGGCGGTTTCGTTGGTAATGCGGGGTATTATACGGTGGCGAGATTCAGTCATCATGACAGAGCCAATTTGCGGCGCTTGGCACACAATCCTTTGTGTTGAAATTCTTTAAAAATAGCAGGCAGTTAGTGAAGAAAATCTACGACGATCCAATAGATAACGTTGCTAAAGATTACGCTATTAGTGTTGTATCTGCTTGTCCTAACATCGCTACTCGTTTATCACTGAACATATCCATATCAGGCGCTAGCGTACGCATAAACCGATCAAAATATAGTAACTGTTTAGTCAATAAAGCAAAATCACGCGGAAAGTGTATACCATGACGCTTACCCACGTCGACAATCTCGAGCATCATCTTATTAAGATCATCCGCTTGCTCTTTAGTGTTGAACGGTATGCCGCTAGTAAACGCTTTATCTTCAGCCATAATAGACTGCATCATGCTTTGCAAATCCTTGGCCAAGGCAACCTCGTCTACTTGATTACGCATGTTGGTCATTTCCATATCAATCATATGGTGTGCCATCATCTGATAATCGTTATCTTGCAAAGCCTGCATCATACCCATACAAGCGCGCCAGCTTTCGGCTTTCAACTTACCCACGATACCAAAATCCAAAAAGCCAATCCGGCCGTCAGTTAATAGCATCAGATTACCCGCATGTAAGTCGGCATGGAAGCTATTGCACAACATCAAACTTGCAAACCACGTGTTTAAAGTATCTGCCATCACTTGTGCGGGGTCGTCACAATACTGGCGCATGGCAGACTCATCGACCATAGAAACCCCGTACAATCGACTCATGGTCAGTACGCGCCTAGTGGTCAGCTCATCATAGACTTCAGGACCAACAACTCGCGTGTTACCTGATACTGTTAAGAATTGCTGAAAATCGCGAATGTTTTGCGCCTCAGCGATAAAGTCTGTTTCTGCCAACATGCGCAGCCGAATCTCATCGATAATCGGCGCAATACTAGCAAATCTCATGGATGGCATCAGCAGCTCTAGCAGTTTAGTCACAGCATGCAATACGCCTAAATCGGTCTGCATGATGGTTTCCACACCGGGCTTTTGAACTTTTAATACCACTTCATCGCCATTATGTAGACGGGCGGTATGGACTTGCGCAATAGAAGCTGATGCTAGTGGTTTTTTCTCAATATGAGCGAATTTATCACTTAGCGTCTGGCCATCCATTGCCAGCTCAGCCATTAATACCCGCTCGATATAATCATATGACAAGGGGGTCGTTTGATCTAAAAAATCTTGAAATGCCTCAACATACTCACGTGGAAATAGCGACGGCGTACTGGCAATAAACTGGCCAATTTTTATATAAGTGGTACCCAGCTGCTCAAATGTTTCTTTTAGCAGCTTAGCATCAGGCTTCTCACCTTTTGCCACTCGTAACGCAGACAGCCCAGCAATACTGGCTGTTTGACGAACACGGTTAACAACATTAAAAGTATGTTTTAATAAATGAGGACGATGGATTTTCATAAAGGACAACTGTTATCAGTAAACAAAAAATAGTTAAAAATAATTAGAAAGCTAGACAGCACATATAGGACATTGCTTATCTTGCCGATAGCCCATTAGCCGCTGCTGCATCAGGCTACCGTCCCATATTAGCAGTTTATTTGTCAGTGGATTTTTGGTTAATCCTAAATATTGCAAAGCGGCGTTGGCTTGCAAGCTGCCCATGATAGCAGTGGTACTCGATAATACGCCTGAATTGGCGCAAGTACGCTCATCAAATTCTGTATCAGCATCAAGAGAACCAAACACACAGTAATAACAGCCTGTGTTTAACTGCGGTTCGAACAATGCCAATTGACCTTGCATCGCAATCGCTGAAGCAGACAGTAACGGGATTTGATAGCGTACACTGATACGATTAATGACATCGCGGGTCGCAAAATTATCGGTACAATCTAACAGTAAATCTGGCTTACCAGACGCCATGTCCAGTAGCTTATAAGCATTATCTTCGCTCAAACGAGCAACTGTACCACGGGCACCAATCAATGGATTAATTTGCTGTAACATATGGGCAGCAGTGAGTGCTTTTGGCTTGCCAATATCATCTGGTAGAAACAGCGTCTGCCGCTGCAAGTTACTGGCCTCAATCACATCATCATCAATCAGATGCACTTGCCCAAGCCCTGCACGTACTAGGGTCTCAGAAGCAGGACAACCCAGTCCGCCAGCACCAATCATCACCACACGGGCAGACTTTAGCCGTAACTGGGCATCAAGATCCCAGCCGTCGAGCAATACCTGCCGAGCGTAACGTAGGAGTTCGTCGTCTGTCAGTACTTCTATATCTGCTGGATGGGTCATATTGTTTACCAAAGCTTATTGAGAGCTTATTACTTTTAAGATTAGGACTTTGAAGATAGATACTTTGAAGCTTGTTTTAAAAGAGCTGCCCAAGGGTCACGCGCTCATTACCCCCAAAATCTTGCATGGTTTGTACAGCGTCAAAACCGTTATCCAAAAACAGCTGGCGTACAGCAGCCCCTTGGTCGAAGCCATGCTCAATCGCTAATAACCCGCCTGCTCGTAAATATGGTAATGACTGCTGAACTATGTGTTCAATATCAGCTAAGCCGTTATTGGCTGCACTTAAAGCGCTGATAGGTTCCGCCTGTAAGCGTTGCAAATGCTCATCCGACTCATCAATATAAGGTGGATTTGAAACGATCACATCAAATAATGACTCAAGATTGGTAGGTAATTCGTTATACCAGCTGCTTTGTACAAATTCAATATTGGTAATATTATTAACAGCTGCATTATGACGTGCGACTTCAAGCGCCTCTGCTGACACATCAACCGCGACAACCTGCCAGCTATTTTTTGCAACATTAGTTTTTGTATTACCAGTGCTACCTTGCGCTAGCTCATGCGCAATACTAATAGCGATACAGCCTGAACCGGTTCCTAAATCAAGTAAGCGTTTATTAGCTTTATTTTTAGGCTTTTCAATAGTAGTTTCAGTATTACCCTGCGCCTTTATCCAAAGCAGCACCTGTTCAACCAATATCTCAGTATCCGGTCTAGGTATTAAAGTATGCTCATTCACATTGAAATTAAGCGACCAGAATTCCTGATGACCGGTTAAATAAGCCAAAGGAATACCCTGCTGCATCTTGGTCACACCAGCATTGAATTGTTCAAACTCGCTATCCGTCAGCTGGTAATTCTCTTCCATAATAAGAAACGCAGATGGCTTAGCTAGCACATAAAGCAACCAATCCGTTATCCAAAACTTCGGAATACCCGCATCTGTAGCCGTGCTTACTACTTGCTGTTTTATTTGTAGTACTGTCATGTCTACTGCTTTGGGCGCTGTCATAAAAAACTCTTAATGGTTATCTGGGTCTTATCCGTTGTAATTCGCACGCTACTCTGTAGCACGTGGCGGCTCTTTAGTATTTGATAAATTAGGATTGGCTTTGGTTAACTCAACACCTTTATTGCCACCACTGTCATTATTGTCGTCATCACCATCACCATCACCATCACCATCACCATAGATATCATCGTTATCACCAATAACAATATGCTTATCAACATAGTAAATCAGCGCTAGAATTGGAATACCAATCAAAAAGGTAAACATAAAGAAGAACGGATAACTGGTACTGTCAACGATAGTACCCGAATATCCACCCACCACTTTTGGCAGTAGCGTCATGAGTGATGAAAATATTGAATACTGTACCGCCGTAAAGCGAATGGAGGTTAGCGCAGATAAAAAAGCAATAAATACCGCACTGGCCAGACCTGCCGCAAGGTTATCAAGAATCACAGCAAAATACATATATGGCAGACTACCTGGATGGTAAGTCAGTAGAATAAAGAGCAGATTAGTCACACAGGCTAGGATTGCCCCAACCATCATAGCCCGCATAATACGCATTTTTTGGGCCAATAACCCACCTAAAAATCCACCACCGATCGCCATGACGACCCCAACCAGTTTAACCGCATTGGCAATATCGACCTTAGTGAAATCCATATCTTGATAAAAGACATTGGAGATAACGCCAGCGACAATATCAGAGATACGGTAGAGGCCAATCAGCGCTAATAACAATAAGGCTTTCTTACCGTAACGACGGAAGAAATCAGCAATAGGCTCAACCCATGTCGTATTAGCAAACTCTTGCTCTACAAGATTGGCTTTTACTAAACCGTAGCCAACAGCTAAAGCCGATGCCAAACTCAATACCATACGTACAATTTCAGTTAAAAAACCCGAAAACACACCTTCTGTCTCAGGCAGTACTAGTCCCGCATTGGCAAACACCAATACAAACCCAATGACTGATATGGCAAATACCAGTACCAGACGGGTGTAGTCTGAAGTCTTACGCTCAACGACTACTTGTTGCCTGACAGGCTCATGAATGACTAAAGTGGTAATAACCCCAACGCCCATGACCCCTGCCATAATCCAGTAAGTATTACGCCACGCTTCATAACTATAAAAGCTCTCGGTAGAACCAAAATAATCGGCTAAATATAATGCGCCGGCACCCGCGACAATCATTCCTAATCGGTAGCCAGTGACATACATGGCAGACAATACTGCCTGTAAGCTAGGCGGTGCCAGCTCAATACGGTACGCATCAATAACAATATCTTGGGTCGCTGATGAAAATCCCAGTAGTACCGCACCGACTGCCATAAGGACCAAACTGCCTTCGTTGGCTGGGTTAACACTGGCCATTATACAAATCGCTGCAATAATCATCAGCTGCGCAACCAATATCCAGCTACGCCTGCGACCTAGTAGTTTGGTTAATATTGGCAATGGCACGGCATCAATAAGTGGTGCCCAAATAAATTTGAAGGCATAACCAAGCGCCGCCCAGCTGAACATCGTTACCACACTACGGTCAATACCTGCTTCACGCAGCCATAATGATAAACTCGAAAAAATCAATAAAATAGGAATGCCCGCGACAAAACCTAAGAACAGCATGATAATCGAACGCCGATCAAGATAAGCTTGTAAGCTCTCGCTCAATGACTTTTTAGCGACTGGAGGATTGGGTGGTACAGGTTGGACAGCAGACATAACGACTCACCAAAATTTTAGACAAAAAGTACCACAGCGAGCTATTTTTTATCCAAAAATTATACCGAACGGTCGTATGATATCGATACCATTTGGTCTAAAAGGGATAAAAAATTGCCTAGCCCTGCACAAAGAAAATGACATTTGCTGCAAAATTGAATTATGGTACTTGAGAACGCTTATCTTGACTAGACATTATGGTGATATTTTTGCACTAACTGGCTTATAGTGCGCTCCAACCCATTTTATATACCGTAGCCGTAACCCAATGTATCATAAACTTACCGAACTGTTAGGCTGTACCTATCTGCGCATTACAAGGCAAATCTATAACGTTTACTGTTATTAACACCTACTACTAGCAATAGACATAAGTCACTGTTTATTTTTATCAGATAAGCGACATTGTAGGACCAGCTAGAAACTAAAAACGCCGGATTAAAAGTATTTTTATAGAAGAATGACCTTATGTAGGAGAAATAATCACATTTATAATGTTGCTTACTCTTAATAAAAACACTTACCATAAAGCAAACCAATCATCATCTATATAGTGATTAATTATTCAAAACGCGTCATCCTTATTTAATAGTTTTTTAAATCACGAATAACACTGTATGCTGAGATCATAAACAGTAAAGTTAGCAACTACAGCACTGGCCCATGTTATCAACCCTTTATTGTCCTTACTTATATCATCAGCACTTAGGAGTTATACAATGTCCAACTCGACCCCCAAAGACTCGACTTTGAATACATCAAACGCTAACCAGCCAGCGTCAGATAGCGGGCGTTGCCCCGTTGATCATGATGGCAATCAATCTAACAACAGCAATACTACCTATAACCAAGGCGATGGTCACGGCCCTACGATGCATAGCGAAAACGTCGATGAGTCGCATACTCCGCAACGTCCTAGTATGGGCGGCTGTCCGGTCATGCATCAAGCACACACTACCACTGCATCTGCCGCAACGGATTGGTGGCCTAACGCCTTAAATCTAGATATTTTGCATCAGCAAGATAATAAGACCAATCCCATGGATCCTGATTTTGACTATGCGGCTGCCTTTAAACAATTAGACTTAGAAGCCGTTAAGCAAGATTTAAAAAATCTGATGACCGATTCGCAGGACTGGTGGCCAGCGGATTGGGGCCATTACGGCGGTCTGATGATTCGCATGGCATGGCATTCTGCTGGTACCTATCGTAGCGCCGATGGGCGTGGCGGTTCTAACACTGGCAATCAACGCTTTGCACCACTAAACAGTTGGCCAGATAACGTCAACTTGGATAAAGCCCGTCGTCTATTATGGCCAATGAAGAAGAAATACGGCAATAAACTGTCTTGGGCAGATTTAATGATTTTGGCTGGTAATATGGCCTACGAGTCAATGGGCTTTAAGACTTTAGGCTTCGCAGGCGGCCGCGCTGATATTTGGCATCCAGAAAAAGATATTTATTGGGGCTCTGAGCGTGAATGGTTAGCGGCAACCAACAACCGTTACTATGACGACCAAGAACGCACCTCGCTTGAGAATCCATTAGCCGCGGTACAAATGGGCTTAGTATATGTCAATCCTGAAGGTGTTGATGGTAATCCTGATCCCATAAAGACGGCACACGATATTCGTACGACCTTTGCACGCATGTCTATGAATGATGAAGAAACCGTAGCTTTAACCGCAGGTGGACACACTGTCGGTAAGTGCCATGGTAACGGTGATGCGAGCTTATTAGGAGATGAGCCTGAAGCCGCCAATGTCACTGAGCAAGGTTTAGGCTGGCGCAACCCTAATGGTAGCGGCAATGCCGGTGATACGGTCTCAAGTGGTATTGAAGGCGCATGGACCACCAACCCTACCCAATGGGATTATGAGTATTTTGAGATGCTGCTTAATCACAACTGGGAACTAACCAAAAGTCCAGCGGGTGCATGGCAATGGGAGCCTACCGATATTCGTGAGGAAGACAAGCCTTTAGATGCGCATGACCCAAGTATACGTCGCAATCCTATGATGACTGATGCCGATATGGCAATGATCAAAGATCCGGCTTATCGCGTGATTTCAGAAAACTTCCATAAAAATCCAGAATACTTTGATGAAGTATTTGCCAAAGCCTGGTTTAAGCTTACCCATCGCGACTTGGGACCCAAAGCACGTTATTTAGGTGCTGATGTACCGGCAGAAACTTTTGTATGGCAAGACCCGGTTGCAGAAGGCAATGCTGACTTAAGTACCGATGATATTGCTACGTTAAAAGCGCAAATCCTGGACAGTGGTCTCAGTCGTCGAGAAATGATTATTACTGCATGGGACAGCGCAAGTACCTTCCGTGCCTCTGACTATCGCGGCGGTGCCAACGGTGCCCGTATTCGCTTAGCCCCACAAAAAGACTGGGTCGGTAATGAGCCTGAGCAATTACAGCGTGTGCTTGAAACTTTGACACGTATTCAGACTGAGTTTGCTAAACCCGTTAGTATTGCTGATTTAATCGTACTGGCTGGTAACACTGCTATTGAGCAAGCTGCTGCTGATGCGGGCGTGGAGGCCAGTGTTCCCTTTAATCCAGGTCGCGGCGATGCAACAGATGAAATGACCGACGCTGAATCGTTTGACGATCTTGAGCCACGTCATGACGGCTATCGCAACTGGGTTAAAGACAGCTATACCGTATCACCTGAAGAGATGCTGCTTGACCGCACCCAATTGATGGGACTCAGCGCTCCTGAAATGGTGGTATTAGTCGGTGGTATGCGTGTTCTTGATACCAATCATAGTCACAGTCAAAATGGGGTCTTTACCGACCGCGCCGGCACACTCAGTAATGATTTCTTTGTTAATTTAACCGATATGGATCTCACTTGGCATCCCATTAAGGAAGAGAATAGCGAAAACGCTGGTCACAACCTATATGAAGTGCGCGAACGTGCAACCGGTAACGTTAAATGGCAGGCCACTCGTGTGGACTTGGTATTTGGTTCTAACTCTATTTTGCGTTCTTATGCAGAGTTATATGCACAAGATGATAACTTGGAAAAATTCGTCCATGACTTTATCAAAGCATGGGACAAAGTAATGAATGCTGATCGCTTTGGCTAATCTTTGGCTTAATTTTTACCCTTGTTGAGCAACAAACAAAACAGTCATCTTACAAAGATGGCTGTTTTTTATGGTTCGATATAAGTTCAAGGGCGTATTATGAACTACCGATACCCTTTGAATAATCGCTTTTATATTCCTAAATCGTATAAACAGATACCTATTTATTATATACAAGAATAATGACTTTGTTTTACACTGATTCCTTGCTTCATCTTTGTAGGCTTTGATTTTCTTACATACAGACAGTGACTATTTTTATATTTACGAGGAATTAGGTTATGGCAATTGACGTAGTGGTCAACCAGCGGCATTTACAAATTCAGCTGAAGCAGTTAGAAACTGTCTGGCATACGGTAGTGAATGGCTATAATCTAAGCCAAGCAGCAACGGTGTTGCATACCAGCCAATCAAGCTTATCGAAGCATATCGCTGCGCTTGAGAACCAGCTCAAGACTGAAGTGTTTATTCGTCAAGGCAAACGGCTAACCGGACTGACGACCATAGGCACCGCGCTCATGCCCCATATTGAATCTATATTCGCCGAAATCCGTACGATTGAGAATTTAAGCCTTGATTTTAATAATCCAAACACTGGTACGCTAACGATTGCCACCACGCATACGCAAGCGCGTTATGTGTTGCCGCAAGTAGTCAAAGAATTCAAAGAACGCTTTCCTAAGGTAAACTTAATTCTTCAGCAAGCTGATCCTGAGACTATCGCGCAGATGGTAATTCGTGGCCAAGCTGATATTGGCATTGCTACCGAGTCATTACTACATAATAATTATCTGCGTTGCCATCGTTATTATGACTGGACGCACCGCGTTATTGTACCGAGTGATCATGAGCTTGCTGGTCAAGAGACTATTGATTTGCCGACGCTTGCCAGCTACCCGCTAATCACTTATCACGGCGGCTTTACCGGACGCGGAACGATTGACAAGGCCTTTAGTGATGCGGGGCTTGAGCCTGATATCGTCTTAGCAGCACTAGATGCTGACGTGATTAGCACCTATGTGGGCTTAGGATTAGGCGTTGGTATTATCGCAGAGATGGCCTTTGAGCCCAGCCATTATCAGAATCTAACGGCTATTCCAGTCGATCATTTTGGCCGCTTTACCAGTTGGATGGCAGTACGGGACGATGCAGAGATTCGTCAATACGGCCGTGCCTTTATAGAACTGTGCCAGCAGCAATTTAATCGATAGCTATTTAATCGGTAGCAATAGTTTTAGCGCTTATCTATCAGTAATTTTTTACTTCTACGGCATCGTTATCTCTTTGTAACGGTGCCGTTTTTTCTTTATTTCTGCATACTCATGGTTTCCTGGTTGTGCACTATTTCCCAATAATTTTTTATTCCTGACTTCAACTATCCAAATCACTAACCATCAAAAACTACTTTTCCATTATTTGCTTATCAGCTCATTATTAAGATTTGTTATTGGCCTCATCATTAACCTTTATATTTAGGGAAAGCACCCCATTATATAGTTTGTTCAGCCATTAATACCTGCATAACTATCCAATATTATTTAAGTTATTGCTCTGTAACCTTATGGCTTTTATATCAAAAAAATCAAACACGAATATAATAATGCCATCGTTGATATGGCAGAAAAATAGGTGACTTATGAGCAACAAAATTCCTTTATCCTTTCTAGACTTAGCGCCCGTTCCTACTGGTAAAACCATCGCTGATGGCATTGCCCAAACCGTTGAGATGGCGAAGCAAGCAGAAAAATTCGGGCTAACACGTTACTGGATGGCTGAGCACCATAACATGGCCGGTATTGCCAGCGCAGCGACCTCGGTATTGTTATCGCATATCGGTAGCCAAACCGATCGTATTCGTATTGGCTCGGGTGGCATCATGTTACCGAACCATGCACCCTTAATGGTTGCTGAACAGTTCGGTACCTTGCAAGCGTTATATGGCGACCGTATTGACTTGGGACTCGGACGCGCACCTGGTACCGATGGCGCCACTTTTCAAGCACTACGTCGGCAAATGAGTGATGCTGAGCGCTTCCCACAAGATGTGCAAGAATTGATGTATTTGTTAGGCGATGAGACTGACAATAGTCCCGTCCAAGCCTTCCCAGGGGCAAAATCAAACGTCCCTATTTGGATTTTGGGCTCTTCATTATTTGGTGCCACGTTAGCCGCCCATTTAGGTCTGCCTTATGTGTTTGCTTCCCATTTTGCCCCGCAAATGCTTAGTAAGGCGATCACTGCTTATCGTGAGGAATTCAAGCCCTCCGCTTATCTTGATAAGCCTTATGTGATGCTAGCGGCGAACCTGTTGCTCGCCGATGACGATGCGACTGCACACTATCACTTTACTTCAGCGCAACAAAGCTTTGTGCGCTTACGTCGTAATGAGCGTGGACAGATGCCAAAACCTACCCATGATATGGACAGTATTTGGAGTCCCGCAGAAAAGACCATGGTCGATAGTGCATTGTCGGTATCGTTTATTGGGTCAGTTGAAACCGTCAAGCCAAAACTTGCTGACTTCCTTGCGAAGTATGAGCCTGATGAGCTGATTGTCACGGCTAACGTCTATGACCAAGCAGCACGTTTACATTCGCTATCGCTAGTACCTCAGTTAAATTTGTTTACTTTACAATCGGCAGCAGCGCTTGCATAATTATTGAATAACTTTAATGAGATAATCAACATGAACCCCTCTACTTTTATTGGCTCTTCAATATTTTTATACATCTTGGCCTTTATTGTGGTCATGGTGGTTGCGGGCTATTTTACCTACCGTATTAGCCCAAGCGGGAAAAAACGCCGCGAAGAGCGCAATGAACGTCGATAGTTGAATTTTAAACTCACATAAAAAAACCTCCCGCTCTATCATGAGCAGGAGGTTTTTTTATGCTTTTTTTGTCGACAATAATCACAGCTTATTATGAGAGCGTGTTGGAAATTTAAAAAATCTCGGCTTTTAAAAGACTGAGTCTTTAGGAGAGTGAAACACCAAGATTTTTTTGTACAGCAAGTTGCGTGATATATAACGCCACTGCGGCATCAAAACTTGCAGCCCCTACGGATTTAAAGAAGGTGATTGCCTGCTCGTGGTCGGTATCATTTTCTCTTAACGCTCCTGTTACCAACCCTTGTAAATCGCCGCTAAGATCATCCCATGTCCACGCACAGTCAGGCGCGTCATTAGCTTGGATTAAATCGCCGGCTTCGTGATGGCTACCGATCAAATCATCAACAATCACTATGCTGCTGGCTTCGATAACATCATTGCTAATCTCTTTCATCGATGGTCGATAAGCTCCTACCGCATTAATATGTGCGTCAGGTTTTATCTGATCTACCGAAAATAAACCACTCTCAGCTCGGGTCGCTACGTTAATAATGTCCGCATCGTGCAGGGCATCAGCAATCTGCTCGCAAACCATTAGTTCAACGTCCCACTGCTCATAATCACGAGTAAATTGCGTTTTAAACTGCTCAGCGCCTTCAAGACTTCTATTCCAAAGGTAAATGGTTTTAATCTCAGGACGAACCGTGAGCACAGCATTTAGCTGTTCATAAGCCATACCACCGCAGCCGACTACTGCCACACTTTGACAATCAGGCTTGGCCATATATTTGGTCGCGATACCTGATAGCGCTGCTGTCCGTACTTGCGTAATATAGATACCATCCATCACTGCCAACACCTCACCAGTGGCATTGTCCGATATGGTAATAATCGCTGTGGTAGTCGGCAAGCCACGACTGGGATTGTCAGGACAAATAGTGACCAGCTTCACTGCTGTATATTCTTGCTTACCATCATAAATGGTCGCTGGCATTGATAAATGCGACCCTGAGCTGTGCTTACTATTATTGCTACTATTGCTAAAAAGCTCATGACTAAAAGTCTCAATGACCAAACGCTCAGGTGATTTCACCCAATTGGGATGCTCAGCCTGTCGATGTAACAACGCCTCAATAGTATCAATAGCGTCCTGCATATTAAGATGTTCGGTAACTGCTTGTTGGTTTAACCACTGCATAGAGCATTCCTTGTTTATGAATTCTTTTATATACTATTTTACTAACCTATTGGGGTAGGTTGAACATTGAGACTTTATCGTGAATAAGTGCCAGCAAAAAGATAATACTCAGTAGAATTTAAATTCTCGCACTAAAAAATACTTTTCGCTGATATTAGGGCTTGTTGAACATTCGACCATAACACTGACAGCGACTATTTTTTAGTCTCAGCTCTTAAAATAGGAGCAAATCAAAAACATCTAGTTTAGTCGTTCTAAGCGGATAGTTTTGACAAAGTAGCGGCAAAAAAGAGTCCTGTCCCTGTTTTGGATTGTTAAGGCTGATGCTAAAACTGCTCCCTGATGTTTATAAGCCGGGTGTAGAAAATCTAGCTAAAGCATCTGCAATATCGTCAATTTTCCTCTTGTCTGGAACACAGCTTTGATTAACTAGTAGCTATCAGCAGTGCTTATTTATGAATGTTCAACACGCCCTATAAATCAATAATCCTACTGCTATCACGCACATAGCATGTTATACACCACTTTTGCGAACTCTCGCGTTCTGGCAGGTTCGGAGAGTGGCTGCATCATCTTACAAGCTTTATTACGTAATGAATATCATGATAAAGGCTATGATGAAGATTATTATAAATAATTGTGATAAAAGTTATGAGCACTACGGATCAAATTTAGCTGCTGGTTTTTATAACTATTTTACACCTATAAAGTTTTCGTACTGAATACCAAAGGTAAACTGGTTATTCCAGCGGTTTACGATATCATGGGTGACCCTGATGATAAATATAGTGAAACAGGGTTAGAGCCAGTGTTAGACGGACGTATATTAGTCCCTAAGAATGGCAAATTTGGTATTATCGATACCAATACAAAAAAGCCGATCTACCCTTACAAAATTAGGATATATCGGCTTTTCTAAGCTCAGTTAGGTATTAGTATTGCACTACCGGAAGACTGGCTAGGGCGTGTCATCAATTAAATAATGAGGATAAAAATGAGATAGATTTTCGTCAATCAAAGTAATTTTTGCAGAGAATATGAACATATTGTCTATAAATTTTCAAAGAGTGGCGGAAATATAGCCATTTTTAGCCCATTAGATTTTAATTGTGTTAAATGATGACACGCCCTAGCGCTTATCAAAACAAATCTATAGCGGTTAACGGCTTATGGTGATTTTCAGGTTATAGCCGACTTAAAAATCGACCTTACCTCGTAATGATTTTTTCCTACCTCGCTGCGTTTTTTGGTCCATGCGCTTGCGCCGAGCATTTTTACTCGGTTTACTGGGTCTTCGGGTCTTGCTAACGTAAGTGGCTTTTATTACAAACTGTTGAAGGCGCTCGAAGGCATCGCTCTTGTTTTTTTCTTGGGTGCGAAATTGCTGCGCTTTAATGATCAGCACGCCTTCTTTGCTAATACGGCTGTCCTTGCTTTCTAATAAAAGCTGTTTGTTAGAGTCGCTAAGACTTGAGGCTTTGATATCAAAACGTAGATGAATCGCAGAAGATACTTTATTTACGTTTTGCCCGCCTGCACCTTGGGCACGGATGGCGTTAATGTCTACCTCGTGGTCATTAAGGCTTATGGTGTTGCTTATAAAAATCATGGTCTACTTTTGTATAAAATAATCAATGTTTATGGTTTATCATAAACTATTATCAAATAGACGGCTACCTGCAGTCTATTTGGCTTCTACAGCACGTAAGGCATTTAGATGAAGGGGCTTCCTCATAGCGACAAGAATTTTCTTTTAGAGTGATTAGGGCGTTGGTCAAAAGAAGTAAATCAGTTGATAATTCAACGCTACTAAGAGAGAACACGGCTAATATAAGGCCAGCTCATATAAACCAGCCAGCTACTTTATAAAATTTTCTGGAAGATACTTTATGTTAATTAATGCAGATTTTTCGCTTGCCGCAGCGCGAGCGCCTGAGGACTATCAATGGGTTAACTCCCCACAAAACGGCGTTGAGCGCGTGATGCTTGACCGCGTAGGCGAAGAAAAGGCCCGTGCCACTAGTATTGTACGCTATGCTCCCGACTCTTATTTTCCACCCCATTTACATCCCGGTGGCGAGGAGATTTTGGTATTGTCTGGCACTTTTTCCGCAGACGATAAGGATTATCCAGCCGGTTGGTATCTGCGTAATCCGCCAAAATCAGGCCATAAACCTTATAGTCGTGAGGGTGCTGTTATCTTCGTCAAGCTCTGGCAAATGTCGGAAGATGAAGACCAACAGGTGGCTATCGATACTCAAAATAAAGCCAATTGGCAACCACAAGGAGAACGTCAAGTCTGTCCTTTATTCTCGAACGATAACGAGCAGGTTAGCTTGCAAAGGCTGAATGCGGATAAAGCGTTATTCACTACTGAAATAATAGGAGGCGCAGAACTGCTAGTAACAGAAGGCGAACTGATAGACGCAGGGCAAATCTATAAGCGCGGCAGCTGGATACGTCTACCAGTAGGTGCATTCCCGAAATTAAACGCTGGTGCAAAAGGTGTTACCTTCTATCTTAAAACTGGACATCTTGCTCAAATAGAGAGCCTTGATTCTAAAAACTTCTAACTTTAACATACAGTAATATTAAAAAAGCTTCCATCTGTTAATTGAGGCTATTAATTAGGAAAAACTTAATATGAAAAATATACCAGTTGCAATTGTGGGTGGCGGTTTAAGTGGTTTATATGCAGCGTTCTTATTAGAACAAAAAGGTATCGACTATATACTTTTGGAAGCTCGTGATACTTTGGGTGGTCGCATTGTCGCTGGTAGGTCTCACGAACACCTGAATTCTGCACCTCCTAATTCTAAAACTATAGAAAGGGAAGTAACCGACAGCTTTGATTTGGGACCCTCTTGGTTTTGGCCTGATTTTCAGCAGCAATTAGGTCGTCTTATTGATGATTTAAAACTAGAAAGCTTTGCACAATTCGAAGAGGGAGATATGATGGTTGAACGCTCTGCTAACGAGTCCCCTGTCCGTACGCAAGGCTATAAAAGCTCACCTCCTTCAATGCGCCTGAAAGGTGGTATGGCAGCATTGATTAATGCCCTGTATTGTCGCTTGGATTCCACATGCGTTCTCACCGGCCAAATAGTACGTCAGCTGACTAACAAGGGTGATTATATTGTGCTTGCCGGCGAAAACTCATCTGGACAAATTATGACTTGGCAAACTCAACACGTGCTACTCGCCTTACCGCCACGTTTGGCAGAAAACAGCATAGAGTTTACGCCCGCTTTACCACCAGAACTGACTAAACAATGGCGTAACACGGCTACTTGGATGGCGCCCCATGCTAAGTATTTCGCAGTTTACGATATGCCTTTTTGGCGAGAGCAAGGTCTGTCAGGAGAAGCTAGAAGTGCGCTAGGGCCGCTTAATGAGATTCATGATGCCTCTGTAATAGGTGGTAGTGGCGCGCTATTTGGTTTCTTAGGAGTTCCCGCGCAAGTACGCCAAAGCGTGTCTGAAGAAGTGCTAAAAGACCATTGCCGCGCACAATTAGTTCGCCTATTCGGCACGCAAGCAGACTCACCAAAGGCAGAGTATCTTAAAGATTGGTCCCAAGATCCATTTACGGCAACGACTGCTGATGCTAATAGCGATGGACAGCACGCGTCAGCCCCTACTGCCAAAGCGGCATCAGGTGTATGGGAAGACTGCCTGACTGGAATCGGTAGCGAATGGTCGCAGCAGTTTCCTGGCTATACAGCTGGCGCTATTGAGGCCGCAAGCTTAGGGGTGCAAAACTTGCCTGAATCTGTTTTACGAGGTAAGATTTCGGCACGTTCTAATTTACCCAGTGTTTAATTATGAGGTTAAAAATTGCACAAATGGGTTGTTTCTATTTAATAATCAATGAGTTAACAATAAATGAGCTTGATACGATTTTGAAAGCTCTCAAGTTAATGTCTATGGATATTGACCATATACATCACTATAAATGTAAAGGATAAAACCGGTGACTACCTTAAGATACATCGCTCATTACCCCGAGCAAATCCAAACCCAAGTAGGAATGCTGATCAGCAACGGTCGGTTGGGGGGTTATATTGAAAAGAGCTATCCTAGCCAGCACCAAATACAAAGTGATAAAGCGCTATATCAGTATATAAACGAGCTAAAAAATCAATACATGCGTAAAAGTGGTTCTCTTACTCAAGTCAGCTACAACAGTAAACTCAAAGTGCTTAAAGATGCGTTGGGCATCCACACCTTCCAATCTCGAGTGCAAGGCAATAAGCTTAAATCACATAACAGCATCACGGTGGCCAGCTTATTCAAAGAGGCGCCGCCTGAGTTTTTGCGTATGATTGTCGTGCATGAGTTAGCACATTTTAAGGAAAAGGAGCATAGCAAAGCGTTCTATCAACTATGCTGCCATATGGAACCTGATTACCATCAATTTGAGCTAGACACCCGATTATGGTTGCAGTGGCGTGAACTGTAATATAATTTGCTTTAATCACCCTTCTCATAATTTTATTGCGTTAATGCAGGGTGCTCAAAACGTGGCTATTGATTTGTCACAAGAATTGCTCGTCAGTGAAGACGCAAAGAAAAGGGTTTGGCTTTCATATAATAGGCCTGAGTATTTTAAATGAGGCACGCTATAGCATTGAAGGCTGCGATAAAGTCATCAGTGCTATATCAGTACTTCTCGGTAAATTAAGCACTGCTACCCCATCAAATTAAGCGCCCACCAAGAATTTTAAAAAGCAGTGTGCTAAAAAATATAACCTAACTTGATAAGTAAGAATTTTGCAATTTCAAATAGTGTCCATCAAACAAGGGTTTTATAGCCACTTATAGTTTTTAAATATAAAAAGCAGCACTCTAGAATAGATTTCTAAGGTGCTGCTTTTTGGATTATTGTTAATAGTATAAGAAGTTACATGCTGTGAATTATATTACGATTCGCTACACTGACAGCATTTCGAACACATATCACATTTTTTACAAGTTGCAGGACAGGTACAGTCACATTTCGGGCAAGGGCAGCTAGAATTATAATGTATTGAAGCTATCAATAAGTTCAGTTTATTTTTAGAAATGGCTTTCATAATAGATCCTTATTCATGATAGATAATTCATTGTGGCAAGAATCAGTAAGGTACTCTGTCATTTTATTGTCAATTTAATAGCTTAGTTAGTTAATTGTTCTCTGACCTAAGAACTAATAAATAGTGAATTATATCCAAGTGGACTACTCCGATTATTTATCACCTTACCTTAAGACGCGACAGCTTTTAGATAGCGACTTACCCCCGCAACTACTGTCTGTTCAATCACTCTATCATCGCCCAACATCATCAGCACAAATAGACGCTTATCAAGCGAGTTGGTCTGCGTCATACGGCGCTCAAGTAATTCAGTAGCTGCCATGTCTATAACCACAAAATCCGCTTCCTTGTTAGGCATAAAGTTACCTATTTTTTTATCTAATAATAACGACTGGGCATTGCCCAAAGTAATCTGATATAGCCCTTGATGAGCGGGTAACGGATTGCTTTGTAATTGCTGGACTTTATACGCCTCTGACAAGGTGGTCAGCATCGATAGACTGGTTCCCGCCCCCACATCAGTAGCAATACTCACACCGGTGTAGCTTAAGGTTTTGGACAAGTCAAACAGCCCACTACCCAAAAATAAATTGGACGTTGGGCAATGCGCTATTTGTGTGCCGGTCTCGCGCAGCCTTTCGTACTCTGAAGTCTCAAGGTAGATGCCATGCGCCAAAGTTGTACGCCGACCAAGTAGCCCCATATCTTCATAGACATCCAAATACCCTTTATGATTGGGATAAAGCTCGCGCACAAAAGCGATCTCATCACGATTTTCTGCCAAATGCGTTTGCAAATAGACGCTGTCGTAACTGGCATATAACTCGCCGGTTAGTCGCAGCTGCTTTGGAGTCGACGTAATGGCAAATCTTGGCGTAATGGCCACATGCTGACGTCCGCGCTCATGCCATTTATCGATGATATCTTGGGTGTCACGAATGCCCTGTTCAGCAGGAACACACAAATGCGCAGGCGCGTTTTGATCCATCAGTACATTTCCCGTAATCATACGGGTATTTAAGCGCTGGCTTTCAGTAAAAAACGACTCCACTGATTGCGGATGACTGGTTGAAAACACCAAGGCGCTGGTCGTACCATTGGCAAGCAACTGATTTAAAAAGAACTTTGCGGTGTCATGCGCAACCTTTGGATCACCAAAATTGGCCTCAGTGACAAAGGTATAATTATTGAGCCAATCAAGCAGCTGCTCACCGAAAGCGGCGATCATATCTATCTGCGGATAGTGTACATGGGTGTCAATAAATCCTGGCATGATAAGCTTATGCTGATAGTCATGAATCTGTACCGGTTCTCGACCCTCTTCGGCAGCTGTACTGGCGTAATCTGCTAGCACTGCCTTACTACTACCATAATCTACAATAAGACCCGTCGTATCATCGACGACCAGTGCGCCATCGGCAATGTATTCAGGATATACTTTCACGCCTGCGATGACAGGCATTAGTGAAATGCTTTTATCAACCGTCGTAGTTTTTGATGAGCGCTCAGCCCTATCCTCAAGGTCATCTTCGGTCAGATAATGCAATAACTGAGCTTGGTAAATATGTAGGGTCATTTATAGGTCTCGTATTGATTGGTAATGTAGTGAATACTAAATAAAATAGATACAACACCTCAACTCGCAAGGCTGGCAGGTCTTTCTCGCTTGCTATGCAGCTGCGCCACTTTTCGATGCTTCAAAATTCCCCACAACCACGCTCGCTGTAGCGCCTTTAGAGTAGACCAACGTTGAATTAGAAGACAGTGGGTTATGACTGATGATAATTCTGCAAAATTTGAGAGGCAATAGATACGGCAACGGCCATCGGCTCTTTACCACCGATCGGCAGTCCGATTGGCATGGTCAATTTATCGACTATATGCTCACTATAACCACGATGAAGCAGACGGTCTTTAAAACGTTTTGCTTTGGTTACTGAGCCAATACAACCAATATAGGGTATTGAGACTCGTGGATTGTCGCTGTCTGTTATAGCGTTATCGTTATCCAAATCGTTATCCAAATTGCTAGCTAAGATATTGTTATCTAAAATCACATCTACAGACGCACGTACCAGTTCAAAATCGACACCGTGGTCATGGGTCATGATAAGAATAAAACGCTGAGTGCCTGAGCAAGGTGAAGAATTTTGAGAGTTATTAGTGATAAACGGAAGAATAAAATCAACAGGTTCATCACTAACATGCGGACGAATATGCGCAGGAAGTTGATAAAGAACAGGTTTCTTTAAATTTAAAGTGGGTTGATCGGTTTGATTCGATGTATCTAATAAATAAGGCTCAAACATCTCAGCGCGACTGTCGACCCAGTCCACTTGGCAAGGCAATTCAGCAAGTACAGTCATCAAAGCCGCTGCCACATGCCCTGCCCCAAATACCAATATCGATAGCGGGGGTGTCACATTAAAGCACTCAAACATGACGGTGACACTACCCCCACAGCACTGTGCCAACTTGGCACCAAGGGGATAATGCTTGGTGTAAACCGTATCGCGGCGTACTGCTTTGGCTGACTTCGATTCCATTTCGCTGTTGAGGTTTTTTTTAGAAATCTTTTCTTTTTTAGAGCTCTTTGATGCGGTTGCCTCTATCTCACCATTGAGTAATTGCCGCGCAGTAGTCATAACGTCATGCTCAAGCCCGCCGCCGCCCAGCGTGTCACAACAGCTATCAACAGTGATAACCATTTTGGCCTGTAACGCTCGGGGCGCTGAGCCATTGACCGCGACAACAGTCGCCAAAACGTGCGCAATACCTTGCTGCTGGTATTGCGCTAGACCGTCATACCAACGTGTGGGCGGCATTGTCGAAGCTGATGATGAATCATTCACTGTGTGCAGGCCCTCTAGCCGTTGACACGTTAGGATGTTCTATCGCTTCAGGCTGGTCGTCCGTTAATTTACCTTCGACCTCTGGCGGATTGATATCTTTACCATGAGGCACTTGCTGCGGCATCACTCGATCATCATCAATACCACAATCATCATCAACCGGAGTCAAGCTATCAATAGTGTCAGCGTCTACCTTAATGTTAATTTCCCATTCTTGCCCTTGCATGCGCATCACCGCTTTTAGCACGGCTTCTGGGGTCGCAGGCATGGTAAGCTCTGGGTTTTTCTTATAATGACCCAAGCTTGCTACCGCATTATTAATAGCGCACCAGACGCTAGCGGCTAACATCAATGGCGGCTCACCCACTGCTTTAGAATTGTAAATCGTCTGCTCTTCATTTTTACGCTCAAACAGTTTAACCTGCCACTGCTTCGGCAAATCGTGAGCGGTAGGAATCTTATAATTGGCTGCACTATTGGATGCTAAATTTCCCTTTTTATCCCAAGTAAGTTCTTCAGCCGTGAGCCAACCCATGCCTTGAATGAAGCCCCCTTCAATCTGACCGATATCAATGGCAGGATTAATCGACTGCCCCACATCGTGTAAAATATCACAGCGCAGTACCTTGTACTCACCCGTCAAAGTATCAATCTCAACTTCAGCGCAAGCCGCACCCAATGCAAAGTAAAAGAACGGTCGACCCCAAGCTTTGGAGCGGTCATAAAATATCTTCGGTGTTTTATAATAACCGGTAGAAGACAGACTGATACGATGCTGATAAGCCAACTGAACCATCTCAGCAAAGGTGACATTTTCTTTATCACCGATATAAACATGATTACGCTCAAACCGTATATCCTCTTGTGCAACCTCAAAATGCTCAGCAGCAAACTCGACTATGCGCCCCTTAATCGTTAGACAGGCGTTTTGCGCCGCTTTACCGTTGATATCCGTACCCGATGAGGCGGCAGTCGGTGAGGTATTGGGTACTTTATCCGTCTGCGTTGCTGATACTTTAACGGTGTCTAAATCAACGTCGAATTCATTGGCGACGATTTGGGCAATTTTGATATATAACCCCTGCCCCATTTCCGTACCACCATGATTGAGGTGGATACTACCATCGGTATAAATATGTACTAGAGCGCCCCCCTGATTCAGCGTCTGCACTGTAAATGAGATACCAAACTTCACAGGCGTTAAAGCAAGACCAAGGCGCTTATCGCTACCTTCAGCTTCGGCTTGCTGATTGGCCTCCATAATTTGCTGGCGGCGCTTATCATAATCACAATCTTCTGCCAGCGTATTGATGATAGTTGCCAAATCAAAATGCTCAATCGGCTGGCCGTAATGGGTGCTTTGACCATTTTGATACAGGTTATTTAGACGCACTTGTAACGGGTCTTTTCCGAGAGTATAAGCGATATCGTCCATCATGTATTCAGCAGTGATCAGACCTTGCGGCCCGCCAAAACCTCGAAAAGCAGTGTTAGATACCGTGTGGGTCTTGCAACGATGTCCTGCGACATGGGCGGCAGGATAATAATAGCCATTATCACAGTGAAACATCGCTCTATCGACGATAGCATCGGATAAGTCTGGTGCATAACCACACAATCCTGCCAACTGCATATCGACCCCAAGCACTTGGCCTGACTCATTCACACCGACTTCATAACGATTGGCGAATTCGTGACGCTTGCCGGTCACTACCATGTCATCTTGCCGATCTAGACGCATACTGACTGGCACATTATAGCGTTTGGCGACGATACCGCACAGGCAGGCCCATGCTGCTGCTTGGGTCTCTTTACCACCAAAACCGCCGCCCATTCTGCGCACCACGGTATTGACTGCATGAAAGGGTAAATCTACCACTTCAGCGACCAGCTGCTGCACTTCACTCGGATGCTGCGATGAGGTATAGACCTCTAACCCGCCATCATCACAAGGCACTACGTACGACACTTGACCCTCAAGATAAAAGTGTTCTTGGCCCAGCATATGAATGTGCCCTTGGATGCGAACAGGTGCACCTTCAAGCGCAGCCTCAGTATCGCCACGCTGCATAGTATGGCTGGGACGAACAAAAGAATCCTGTTCTAACGCTTCATCAACACTAAGCACTGCTGGTAATATCTCATATTCTACAATGGCTTTGAGCACCGCTTTTTTTGCGGCACGGTGATTGGTGGCTACCACCACAAATAGCGTCTGACCTGCATACTCCGTGATTTCATCCACCATTAAGGGCTCACCGTCAAACACCGCACCGATATCGGTCTTGGCAGGCAAGTCTTTAAAACTTAAAACATCCACCACTCCGTCGGCATTTCTCACCGCACTCAGGTCCATACTCAATACGCGTGCATGAGCATGATTGCTTTTACCCACTGCTAGATGCAAAGTTTCTTGCGGCTTTAAGATATCATCCACATAAGTTGCCGTCCCCATGACATGACTGATCGCACTGTCATGCTTGGCTGAAGTACCGATTTTATTTTTGGCTGGACGTACTCGGCGGATGCTGTAGCTGTCAAATAACGAAGATTCATGGCTCATAGTGGCGCTCTCTTTTATTGATGCTCTTTTATTTTAATAAGATTTGTGCTGTAGCAACTTTATAGTTGGCAAATCATAATTAGTACTAAATAAAATGGATGCCAATAAATTTTCGTATAGCAGGTAAAAATTTTTCTAGCTTACTGTGTGACTGCGTCACTCCAGAGGCTTCGAAAATTTCTCCCAGCCATACTGACTTTTTTAAAGTGACTAAACTGTAGCCTGTTAGGCCTTCTCAGTTTGCAAATTTCTTACTAATTTCTTGCCACACTTAATCAATAAACGCTGTACCACATGCAAGCGATATTCACGACTGGCTCTAACATCCGTTAATGGTGAAACGTCTAGAGGTAGCGCTTGTGCCGCCTTCTCAAAACTTGCAACTTCGATAGGTTGGTTGGTAATCACTTTCTGACAATGTGCCGCTAATAAGGGTATCGCTGCCATACCGCCTAGACCGAATCTTGCTTGATTAATGGTTGTACCATCCGCTGAGAGTTCTATTTTTGCCGCGACTAGACAGGCAGAAATATCATCTTCGTAACGCTTACTAATCTTGTGAATAAATAAATGCTGATTATCCTGCATAAGTGGAATATGAATAGCGACCACATAACTGCCGGCTCGCAGCTTAGTCTTTTTATAATCTAGGAAAAACTCTGATAAAGGTATTATTTCGTCAGTACAAGACTGTTCGTTACGGTCACTGTCACCGTTAGCCTTGCTATTAGTATCAGGGCCGCAATGACGCAAATGAATACGCGCTTCCAATGCCAGTAAAATCGGCGGTAAATCACCGATTGGAGAGGCATTGGCAACGTTGCCACCAATGGTACCCATGTTACGGATTTGCGGGGAGGCAATACGCTCGAACAGCTGAGCAAATTCAGGAAAATACTGTTCAAGTACCGGTAGCATTCCCTTATAGCTCATGCCAGCCCCAAACACCAAATCCTGCCCCACCGTTTGAACTGCTGCTTGCTTAGCATCACTGTCAGTGGACTCATCTACATCGGACAGCGACCAAGATTTCAGCTCCTCAATAGCCGACAGCTGAATAATCACTTCATGATCGACCAAGTGCTGAGTCACGCTCAATCCCAAGTCCGTGCCACCTGCCCAAATAGTCGCTTTTGGATTCGCAGCTAGAACCTGATTAAGTTCCTCAATAGATTGTGGAATAAATAGTTTCCGCGATCCTTCAGTAAGCGCAGGTTCTATAGATGCGGTTGATGACTCTTTCGTGCTTATCTTATTATTCGTGTCAGTACTTATACTTGTGTCAGCACTTATATTGGTACTTATATTGGTACTGCTATTGCTACTTGCCATCGCATCAGTAGCTAAGTTTATGGTTAGATCTTTCACTGCCGTCTGATTGGCTTCTCTTTGCTGACCAATTCCCTCCATCGCCAGACCTGCCTCAATGATAGGTCGATAACCAGTACATCGGCACAGATTGCCTGATATTGAGGCAACGATTTCATCATAACTTAGGTCGTCATAACTTAAATTATTCTCGCTTGGCTCATTCAGCCCTTTTTGTACACGATTATTTTCATAAACGCTTGCTAGCGACATGACAAACCCAGGCGTACAAAAGCCGCACTGCGAACCATGACACTCAACCATCGCTTGCTGTGCCGGATGCAATAGCGCACGCTCTGGGTGATTCTCAGGATTGTCTGCCAGATAAGAAGCCGTCATAAGATGATGACCATCCATCAACGACAATAGAGTAATACAAGAATTCAACGTATAGAAAGGTTCTATGCTATTGCTAGCGTTGCTACTAGAGCTATCAGTAGCGTTAACAGGTAAGCGTTGCGCCATAATAGTACAAGCACCGCAATCCCCACTGCCACAACCTTCTTTGGTATCCGTTTGACGCACGTGTAAGCGTAGGTACTCAAGCACCGTCGTATTAGGGTTGAGGTGGGTTAGCTCGTGGCGCTTTCCGTTCAGATAGAAATTTATCATAGCAAGACTCGGCTAAAGTAGAATAATAAGACGACACTTAACGACATCTGAAAACTCAAATGGTTTTTGAAAGCTCAAACGGTTAGCGCTGGCTCTTAATAAAAAGTAGGAGTAAAGTTAGCAATCATAGGGACAGAGGGTATTATAAAGCAGTAAAGCGAGTAGCCCAAAAGCTAGGCTTATCATTTAGCTGATACATACACTCGGAACTATATTGTGATACTAAAATTTGTGATAAGAAAAATTTAAATATGATTAATCATCCTTGATTAATATGGCCGTAAATTGATGCATAGGCCGTTTTTTATAATACACACTACATAAAAAAGCGGTTCTAACTGAGTTATATTATTTGTTATCAGCGTTTACACAGCTCTCAAATAGTGCTTGGACAGTGTTAAAAAACACTTAAGAGATTTTAAAAGTTGAAAGTTTCAAGTCAACTGACACTTGACTATATGGTCAGCTATTAACATATTATCACTACTTCTATTCACTTTACAACTTTTAAAAAAGAACAATAGCGATGATTAAACCAAATGAGTTTGATAAAAAAATAGATTTAACTTAGACGCTCATAGCTACATTTTTGATTTGCGGTATTGGTTAGCGTCCGTCCAAGATATTTACATCCACATCTTTATCTAACAACTGAAAACAGAACTGAATTACGGGAGCATCGACCATATTACCGTCGATTTTAAATACTGCCTGTCCACTGCTCTTGTATTCCTCTACTACACGTTTAGCAAATTCAATCTCGGCATCTGATGGTTGCAGAGCTTGCTGGACGATAGCCACTTGCTTAGGATGAATACAAAGCATGCCGGACATACCCATCTGTGACCACAACTGCACTCGCTGCCCAAGACCTTTGTCATCGTTAAAATCTGTATAGACGCTATCGATAGGCGCTAATAACTGATGAACCTTTGAGGTAAGCAGTAGCTGATAGCGAATTTGATTGGCAATAATATCGGCTGCAGCCGTACCTACCTGTACTTGTAGATCGTTGCATAAGTCTAGAAATCCATAGCTAAATGCGACCAGTCCTGATACTTTTGCCATGCTATCGATTTGATACAGGCCAACCGCACTCTCTACTAATGCAATTACCGACAGACCAGTAAATTCATGGACACGGTCAATGTTTGAAGCCCGCTCAGCTTTAGGTAATATGACTCCAGCAAGTTTAGGCATCTGCTGACAGATTTCTAAGTCTTCCTCGAAATCTACACTACCCGCCTGATTGATCCGAACCCAAATAGGGTGATAGTCCTGACTGTCATAATAGCTTCGTAATGCTTCGCGAGATTTTGCTTTGTCTTGCTGGGCAACCGCATCTTCTAGATCAACGATAACCGCATCTGCGCCACTGGCGAATGCTTTTGCAACCCGATCTATTCTAGTGGCAGGGACAAACAACCAGGTCTTGATGTTAGTAAAATCGTTTTTAGAAACGGCTGTATTATTAATATTGTTGTTACTGTTTCTGTTATTGTCGATAAGTGATTGCATGCTGGGCTCCGTCCTTGAGTGTTATGATCGATTCAAAACACAAGAGATACATTTGTAGCAACGTGCCACTATGCCATTTCTAAATTAGATTAACTATAGCCCTTACTATAACTAAATAAAAAACCGCATGCTATTTATATAAGCATACGGTTTTTAGTAATAAATCTAGTTCTGGGTGACGAGAGGTTAACTAAGCCAACATGCCGCCATCAACTATTATAGTTGCGCCGGTCGTATAACTGGATGCATCAGATACCAAATACAAAACCGTTCCCGCCATTTCGTCAGGGTCTGCAACGCGCCCTAGTGGGATTGCTTTAAGCGCCATATTTAATACTTTATCATTATTGGTTAAGGCAGAGGCAAACTTGGTATCCGTAAGGCCGGGTAACAACGCATTAACGCGAATATTTAATGGGCCACATTCTTTAGCAAAAGACTTAGTCATACTAATAACCGCAGCTTTGGTAATTGAATAGATACCTTGCTTATCGCCAGCCACCACGCCATTAACCGATGCGGTATTTAATATGACACCACCGCCCTGCTCTCGCATCATTTTGCCAGCAGCAGTCGACATAAAGAAATAACCGCGAATATTCACATCGACTGTCTTTTCAAAAGCTGCTAAGTCGGTATCTAAGATATGACCATAGTAAGGATTTGCCGCCGCATTATTCACTAAAATATCAATTTGACCAAACTCGCTTTTGATATGTTCAAAGATAGCGGCTATTTGCTCCATTTCTCCCACATGACAAGGGAACGCACTGGCCTTGCCGCCATCCACGACAATACTATCCGCAACCGCTTGGCAAGCATCTATTTTACGGCTAGAGACAATAACGTGGGCGCCTCTTGATGCAAGCAAGCGCGCAATAGACTCGCCAATACCGCGGCTTGCGCCGGTAACTAAAGCAATTTTTCCGGTTAAATCAAATAAATCTTTCATAATTATTCCTTATGTCTTTTTGAAAAAGCATCTCTATTAAAAAGCATGTCTATTAAAAGTATCTTTATTAAATAGCGTCTCTATTAACGTTGCTAATAACGTCTTTGATAAACAAACAGTTTCTTTGTAAAAAAAGCCCAATCAAGAATTAGGCTTCTAATCGTCTGTTTACGTCTATTTATAGGCCGTTACGCCAGCATGCCGCCATCAAGCGTAAAGGCATGACCATTCATGAAGCTGCTCTCGTCGCTCGCCAGCCATGCAATAGCCCCTGAAACCTCATCAACAGTCCCTAAACGGCGCAACGGACTCGCTTTTATGGTCGCTTGTTGAGCGCGCTCATCCATATTTGCCATGGTGTTACGTACCATCGGCGTATCGATAAAGCTTGGGCATACGGCATTAAAGCGAATATTTGCACGAGCGTATTCATGAGCAGCAGACTTGGTAAGTCCCATGACCCCATGCTTAGCGGCGCTATAGGCCGAAAGCAAAGGCGCAGAACGTAAACCCGCGATAGAGGCGACATTAATCACGTGCCCGCCGCCATTAGGTGCCATACAACCGACAGCGGCACGCATACAATGCCATACGCCTTTTAGATTGACAGCTATATTGCGGTCAAAATCCTCATCACTAAGCTCATGCATGGGCGCAGGTTTGTGATCAATACCCGCATTATTCACCACCACATCAAGGCCGCCCAGCTCCGTCATAGCAAAAGCAAACAGTGCTCGTACTTCATCGCCACTGGTGACATCTACCTTTTTGAATAATAGGGTATTGCCAGCATCTTGCCCTTGCTTGGCAACGGCATGCCCCAGCTCTTCCGCCAAGTCGCCAATCACTACTTTAGCACCGCGACTCGCCAGCAACAGCGCGCTTGCCGCGCCGATTCCAGAAGCACCACCGGTAATTAAAATCCGTTTACCTACTACATTACTAGCTACATCTGATGCAATTCCGTTTGTTGTCAGTGTCATGATTTATGCCTCTACCTTAAGTACCAGTTTGCCGAAATTTTTACCTTTAAAGAGCATCATTAATGTATCAGGGAACGTCTCTATCCCCTCTACGACATGATCTTTGACGGTCATTTCACCTGACTGTATCCAACCTGCAATCTCTTTCATCGCCACTGGATATTCTTTGATATTGTCAAATACCACAATACCTTCCATACGAGCACGATTGACAAGCAACGCCAAATAGTTTGATGGCCCTTTAACCGCTGTGGTGTTGTTATATTGACTGATAGCGCCGCAAATAACGATACGAGCGTGCAGATTAATTTGCGTGAGTACATCATCTAAAATATCACCGCCAACATTGTCAAAGTAGACATCGACCCCTTTGGGACAAGCTTCTTTTAGGGCTTTTTTCACATTCTCATTCTTATAATCTACAGCCGCATCAAAACCAAGCTCATCCACTAAGAACTTGCATTTTTCTGGGCCGCCTGCGATACCCACAACGCGGCACCCTTTGATTTTAGCAATTTGTCCTACCAAACCACCAACCGCGCCCGCAGCACCAGATACCACGACAGTCTCTCCAGCTTTTGGCTGTCCCGTTTTTAATAAACCAAAATAGCCAGTCATGCCAGGCATACCTAAAACGCCCAAGTAGTAAGGCAATGGCGCTAGATTGGGATCAACTTTGTACAAGCCATTACCATCACTAACCGCATAAGACTGTACGCCATTATGACCACAGACATAGTCACCCGCTACAAAACCATCAAGCTTACTCTCAACGACCTTGCCCACAGTACCGGCGCGCATGACATCACCAATTTGTACCGGCTCTATATAAGACTTTGCATCATTTAGCCAGCCACGCATCGCTGGATCCAATGAGATATACTCAATTTTAATGAGCAATTGGCCCTCTTTAATGGTCGGTATTTCAGACTCAGTATAATCCCAAGTATCAGCGCTAGGTTCGCCAACGGGTCTTGCTTTGAGTCGCCATTGTTTATTCATTGTTGTCATATGTCTCTCCTTAGAACCAGTCAGCTTGCATATCCGTGCAAACAGAATTGGTGTTGGTTAAAATTGCTATATCGCGTTTTATAGTGGGTAATTCCCAATCAATAAAGTATTTTGCCGCTTGTATCTTGCCTTTATAAAAGTTCTGTTTTTCATTGTCTTGCGTATCACTTAGCAACTGTTCGGCTTTGCTGGCTTGACGAATCCAAATCCAACTCACCACAATGGAGGCGAAAATATTCATCAGTGCTTGTGCATTACCGGTTAGCGTTACCGCCTTTTCAGTCGTTAGCACTTTACTAAGATGCACCAATACCTCATGCAAATGACCCATATAAGGGGTGAGTTTGGCCGCGAGTTGTGCGGATTCTGGCGTGCTGATATTTTCTAAATCGTGAGTGATTTCACGTTTTAATATTTGAATACCAAGGCCTTTGTTTTGCCACAATTTACGAAATGACAAATCTAAAGCTTGCACACCATTCGTGCCTTCGTGAATGGGATTAAGACGATTGTCACGCCAAAACTGCTCAGAATAATACTCACGTGTGTAGCCTGCGCCGCCCAATACTTGAATACCCAAGTCATTTGCTTTGGGCCCATACTCAGAAGGCCATGCTTTGATGACTGGCGTTAACAAATCGAGCAACTCTGATAGCTCGGCTTTAAGCGTCTCATCGTCACTGGTGTTGATACGGTCGATAAGGTTTGAGCCATATAAGCATAAAGACATACCGCCTTCGGTATAGGCTTTTTGTGCCAGCAGCATGCGCTTCACGTCACCATGATTGATGATAGCGGTGGCATCATGCTCAGGCTTGTTATTGGGTGCAATTCTGCCTTGCATTCTATCTTTGGCATACGCTAAAGAATATTGATAACCGCGATAGCCAATCATCGCCGCGCCAAAACCAACCCCTATTCGAGCTTCGTTCATCATTTTAAACATATAACGTAAACCAAAGTGTGGCTCACCAACCAAGTAGCCATAACATTCGTCTTTATCACCAAAACTTAATGCCGTAGACGTGGTGCCTCGATAACCAAGTTTGTGCAACAATCCGGTTAAATGCACATCATTGCGCGCGCCTATTGACCCCTCTCCTTCCAAGCGATATTTAGGTACCACAAAAAGTGAAATACCTTTTACACCGCCTGGCCCGCCCGGAATTTTGGCCAATACCAGATGGATAATATTGTCAGATAATTCATGATCCCCGCCTGAGATATAGATTTTGCTACCCTTTATGCGGTAAGAGCCGTCATCTTTTTCGATTGCTGTGGTTCTGATGTCTGATAGCGAAGAGCCAGCATGCGGCTCGGTCAGAGCCATCGTTCCGGTAAATTCGCCGGTCAACATACGCGGCATAAAAGCGTTTTTGATATCGTCACTAGCGAAATGTGAGATTACATTAATCGCTGCTGATGTCAAAAATGGATAAGCCGTGGTTGAGGGATTGGCCGCCATAAAATAACCAGCTACTGCCGTCATTACGGTTTCGGGTAATTGCATGCCGCCTTGTTCGAATGAATAACGACCAGCGATAAACCCCGACTCTCTAAACGCATCAAAAGCGACTTTAACATCGTCTATCATACTGACTTTTTTACCATCAAACTGTGGCTCATTCTGGTCTGCGACGTGGTTGTGCGGCAAAAAAAGATTGGTCGCCATCTTGTTTGCGGTGTCCAATACGGCATCGAAAGTAGCACGATTGTGTTCTTCAAACTTAGCACTATTGCAAAGACTTTCGGCATCCAATACATCATACAATTGAAAAGGAAGCTCAAATTTATTAATAAGCGTATCTGTTGCCATAGTATTTTCTCTTTAATGGGGCTAATAGGTTATGCTGATAGGGTCACATACTCATGGTTTATGGGTTGAGTCTGTTTGCCGACAAGAAACAGTAGAGACAACTCAAAACTAATAAATAAGTGGTGAATTAATACTAGTCTAGTTTTTACCTTTATCGTATTGTCATTTATGACATAATTATGGTGAAATAAGACATCGATAGCCAATAAGATGAAACTATATCTATATTGTCTCGTGTGGCTGGGAAGAATAGCTAAAGGAAGATAAAAAAACCTATGCCCTACTCTAATGCAAAGCCTTTTAAGGTCATTATTCTCGGGTTTGATGGCGTGCTTGGTAGCGTACTATCTGGCGCATTAGACTTATTTTCATTTACTGGTGTCAGTTGGCAACGATTCTTGGGTCAAGCGGTAGAACCAAGGTTCGATGTGCAAATTGCCAGTTTGCATGGCTTAGACATTAGGTGTAGCAACCGTTTGATCCTGCAAGCGCACTGCGCTATCGAGGATGTGACGCACTGTGATTTATTGCTAATACCCACTATTGGGGACTCAATCGATAAGGTACTGATGCAAAACCTGAGCTTACTGCCTCATTTAAAGCGTCTGGCTAACACACAGGCAGATATTGCCAGTAATTGTAGCGGGGCGTTTTTTTTGGCCAAAGCAGGTATTCTTGATGGCCTAACCGCCACCACACATTGGGGATATGCGAGTAAGTTTAAGACAGACTACCCGCTCGTTGATTTGCAGGAGAATCAGCTTGTAACGCAGGCAGGCAATATATTTTGCGCGGCGGGCGGCAGCGCCTTTTATGAATTGGCATTGCTGTTAATAGAGCGCTATTGCGGACGAGAAATCTCCACCCAAGTGGCAAAAACGCAAATCATTGACAGTAAAAGAGGCAGTCAGAACAGTTATACCAACGTGACCCTATATAAGCCTCATTCAGACCATCTAGTAAAACGCGTGCAAGCGTTCATCGAGGACAATTTTGACCAGCTGATACAAGTGAGGGATTTGGCGGCTATGGTTAATATCACGCCGCGGACGTTGAACAGACGGTTTCAATCCTGTATGGCCATGCGTCCTATTGAGTATATTCAAGCAGTAAGGATTGAGCAGGCCAAACGCTTACTAGAATCAGGGGATGTGACGATAAAATCCCTTGCTGATCAAGTCGGCTATAGCGACATATCATCATTTACGCGCTTGTTTAAACGCGCCACAGAGCTGACACCAAAGGAGTATCAAAACAAGTTTTCCCGTATGTCCATTTGATGGTACTTCCACCATATTTTTTACGACATTACTTGTTGCTCTGCGCGCAAATTTTTATTGGTAAAATAGTAACGCTGGGTCAGTAACGTACTATCTAGCTATATAAATAAAAACACCCATAAAATAAAACGCTACCCTAAAGATGGCATGAAAGCCTGCTTCAGGATAGCGTTGATTGACGACGGAGACTTACCAGTAGAACCTAGCAGCTGACTATCAACTCTATCTAATGCGATTAGTTGGGTAAGAGAATGTGCTTGCTCTTTTGATAAGCTGACAGACCATCAGGGCCCAGCTCGCGGCCAATGCCACTTTGCTTAAATCCACCCCAACCTGCTTCAGGAAGGACGATTTGTTGCTCATTAATCCAGAGATGACCTGCCTGAATTTGCAATGCCATTTCTATCGTTGCTTGTTCATCAGCGCTAACAATAGTCGCTGCTAACGCAAATTTGCTATCGTTCGCTAGGCGAATGGCTTCGGTATCATCTACAAAGGTTGTACTCACGAGTACTGGCCCAAACACTTCTTCTTGCCATAATCGGCTGTCCGTTGGTACCTCTATATAAATCGTTGGACTGGCAAAATAGCCTTGACTATCCAACACGTTATTACCGGTGAGGCAGTCAAGGTTTTCTTCAGCAGCAATATCGAGGTATTTTTGTACCTGCATTTGCTGTTGTTGACTGACTAGTGGCCCCATTTGGGTATCAGGATCAAAGCCGTCACCCACTTGCAGGCTGTTTGTTTTAATCTTTAGCTGTGTAAACAGGTTTTGTGCGATATCACTATGGAGTAATAATCGTGAGGTTGCAGAGCATATCTGACCGGCATTGGTAAATATACCACCAATAATTAAATCACAGGCATGGTCTATATCAGCATCAGCGCGAACGATAATGGCAGACTTGCCACCAAGCTCCAGACTGATATCTTTTATACCTTTGGCCGCTTGAATCATGACCTTCTCGCCAACCCCATTACTGCCCGTGAAAGAGATTTTATCAATCAGGGGGTGGCTGGTTATCGCTGCTCCTACTTCGGCGGCGCCTGGTAAGATATTGACCACTCCTTTTGGTAAGCCGATAGCAGACAATATATTACCCAGCATTAATTCCGGTAGCAAGGTCACCTCAGACGGCTTTAAAATTACCGTACATCCAGCGGCCAAAGCGGGTGCTAATTTCCAAGAGGTCGTCACCATAGGAAATTTCCAAGGTACGATGAGCGCACAGACCCCAATAGGCGCTAATGTCTTGAGTAACCGAATGCCTGCCTCATTGGTAGTAACCTCAGTCAAGGTTGATTGACTGACAATCAGATTGGCATAGTAACGATAGCAAGCGATGGCATCACCGACATCTATTTTTGCTTCTTCAATTGGTTTGCCGCTATTTAAAGCTGACAACCCGACCAACTTATTAAACTGTTGCTCCATAGCGTCCGCAATAGCGTTCAGATAGTCGGCACGCTCGCTTACTGTGGTTTGTGACCATGACAGTAAAGCATTAGAGGCGGCAGTAGCCGCAGCATTTACCTGCGCTTTGCTACACAATTGAGTAGTAGCAATGACTTCGCCTACGCTTGGGTCATACAAAGAATGGAGACTGGCCTCGTCACGATTGTATTAATAGTAGTGCACTAATAACTAATACAGCAAATGCGCAACTGAAGTGATGACCACTAAGCTAATGAGCGTACGGATAATAAAGATAATAAACAGCTCTAATACATTAAGCTTAATATTTGACTTTAAAATTAGCGCGCCCACTTCAGACATATAAATAATCTGGGTGATGGATGCCGCCCCGACGATAAATCGCGTCATCTCACTTTCAATACTTTTGCCAACCAATGCCGGTAAATACATATCAGCAAAGCCCATAATCATAGCAGGCGCCGCATCAGCAGCTTCTGGAATTCTTAATAACTCAAGCAGCGGTACTAAAGGTGTGGCCAACCAATCAAAGACAGGGGTGTATTCTGCCAACCCTAAACCAAGTACACCGATAGCAAAAACGACCGGTATAAGTCCAAAATAAATATCAAATAAATTCTTCAAGCTATTCTTGAACACGCTACCCAAACTCGGCATAGAATGTGCGCGCGTCACGGCGCGATTCAACGCCCATTGATAGGTACTGTACTGAGTAGGAATCCCTTCATCTAACAGACACTTACCAGAATGGTAAGTGTCTGGCTTCAATGACAGCGGTGGTATGCGGGGCATAATAATAGCTGCGATAAAACCAGTCAGAGCGATGGTTAAGTAGAAAAAGACAAAGTTATTATCCACACCGATTGTTTTGGCCACCACATAAGTAAAGGCTATCGAAGTCACTGAAAAGGTAGTGGCAATAATGGCCGCTTCACGTTGGCTATAGAAGCTTTTGTCATACTCTTGCATCGTGACCAGCAGACCAATAGAGGCCGACCCAAACCAAGAAGACATGGCATCAACCGCTGAACGTCCCGGTAGTTTGAATAATTTGACAAACATTTTACTAGCCAATGTTCCTAGAAATTCCATCAAACCAAAATCAGTTAAGAAAGGTAAAGACAAAATCGCAAAAAAGAACAACGGAATCAAAATGGGAACTAGATCTTCAAAGATGACCCCACCGGTATTACGATTAATAATAAATTCAGGACCTATTTGTAAAAAGATCATCCAAATAAATAGCGTCCCTAAAAAGCGCGCCGCTAGCCAGAACCAATCGACGTCGAACATGCTTTTTAATAGAGAATCTTCAGGCAAGTTAGGTCGCAATACTTTCATCGCTAGTGCCCCTACAAAGGAGGTCGTCACTATTCCCAGCACGACATAAGCGACATAACCGCCTATCAGTCCTTGTAAGGTATCCGTTAACACTCCGAGTAGGATTGTGACCTTGCCATCCCATTGAAATGGAATGATAAATAGCGCGATACCCAGTGCTGAAAACAGCATAAACTTCCACAACGACGCTCGCCATTTCTCTCCTTGTGGCGTTCTTGGGTCGACAGTATTGGTACCTAACACTGGCTGCTGCGATTTTGTGATATTAACCGTCATTTTATTCCTCCATGAAAGGCGTTGAGCGCCAATTCTTCCATTTAGCTGTCTGACCAATCCCTGGATTCAGCGAATTGGTCGGATCTAGTTTTTTATAAAACCTATTTAATGCAGACTTAGCACTATAAATATGACCCACATTGTGCTCAGCGGGATACTCGATTTGGCGCTGGTCATAAAAATTCAGTAGTTCTTCCTTGAACCTTTTTGCGTCGATATCAGGGTACAAGAGATAATCTTGGTGCATGACATGACAAAAAAAGTGTCCCAGATAGAACTGGCTTTTCACTTGTTGTCGTAAATCTGTTGGCAGGGTCTCGTCCCAATCTATGGCGTTTCTAGGCAAAGCGATATCTGTAGAGACCAGCTCGCCAAAATCTTTATGGTTTAGATTGTGATAGCGAAACATGGCAGCCGTTGCGGCACTGCGAAATACCAACAACGCTGCTCCCTCTTTCGGGGTACACGTGTGTAGTGCCCCGTCATAGTGCTGCATATGAGACTGCAAAAATGCTTGAGCGGCATCAATATTGTCATCAGCCACTTTGATAATTAGATGGTATTTATAAGCACGAGACTGATTGGCAAGCGGTTTAGGTAACGAGGCTGGCATAAAGGTAGACGCCAGCTGTAGCAGACGATCTGGCAAAGTCTGTGGCAGATGCCATTTCTCCAAATAATAGCCAATTTTAGCTTGCAGTCGATACAAGGCCCCTATTTTACTAGCCGGCAATTGACTCATACTGAGGCAAGTATCTCGCCCATAGCGCAAAGTGATGTCGTTATAATCTTTATGCATATACTCTGCCAAGACCGGCAAGTTCAATTCACTCTTAAGCCACTTTCGTCTTAGCGTGGTTAAAGCTTCGGCCTGGTCAGTAGAGATATAAAAAGTTTGCTCTTGAGTGGTTTTAGCAAATGTTGCCACTCTGACGGCAAATACAATCAACTTCCCTGCTGAGCCGGATGCTTCAAACAGACCGCTAGGATCATTGTTATATCTTGCTGGTGTAGAGGACTCGCAATCGCGGACCTTATTCTGATAGTGATGGTTTGCGCAAGCTCTATCAGCTGTAGCGCTGTCTAGGATTTTGTCAATCTGGCTATCATTCTGATCACCAATTTGACTGTCAACCTGATCGAGCTCACCAAATTGACCTGACTGTAAATTATTTAAAATATCTTCTGACGTATCACCGAGCGCTAGCCCTAAATGATTGATAAGCTCAAATGGCCCTGAGGCGCTGCGTCTTGCGTACAAGGCCATTTCGGTATAAGCAGGACCGCGCTGAACCAACATACCGCCTGAGCTATTGCAAATGCCACCAATCACTGATGCACCGACACAGCTAGAGCCCAATACTGAATGCGGCTCACGGCCCATAGGGGCTAGGATAGAATCTAATTGTTGTAGGGTGGTGGTAGGTAAGGCAATCGCCTCTGTAGCGTCGTTAAGGAGATGAACACCCCCTAATAACTGCATAGATATCACTACCACTGGCCGATCATAGTCGCCAAAAGGTGTTGATCCTCCGGTAAGCCCAGTATTGGCGGCTTGAGCAACAATAATGGATCTGCCTCTGCACAGATATTAATAACTCGCCAAAGCGCTACTAACGAATGCGGAACGATCACTGCCAGCACTTTAGGCACGGCGTCATCATTAATTATTCCGTGAACGTAAGCTTGTTGTTGGCTCAGTTTTGTCAGCACGTTTTTGCGCCCAATCGCTTCTATAAAATCAGCTATAAGGTCAGCTAATAAGTGAGACGAGTTTTTATAATGTGACACTATAGACGCTCTTCCTTGATCGACTAAATCTCAGCGCATTTAGCTAAAATAAGTAAAGGTCTTGCCCATCTCGGCAATGAAATCATCGGCTTCATCGACTTCATAAATAATCGGTTGCTGGCCTTTAATATCCTGTTGCAGAGCTTCTATTAACTGCTGTTTCCCAGTGATTCTGCGATAGCCGGCTCCAAAGCCTGCTGCCAGTGGCTCAAAGTTAGGGGTTTTAATATTGACTCCAATTAACGGCAGCCCCCGCTCTTCCATATAGCGACGAATCTCTCCATAGCCTTGGTTATTCCACACTAATACAATAAGCGGCAGTTCAAGCTCTGCGGCACAGATGAGCTCAGCTATCGTAAACTGAATACCACCGTCGCCGATTAGACTAATCACCGGATCATTTGTCGCTAGCATGGCACCGATAGCAGCGGGCAGCCCATAACCTAAGGTGCCAAACCCGGTCGATGAATTAAACCACTTGCGGGTACTTAAAGCCTCAAATCCATGATTGCCGCTATAGACAGGCTGTGTTGAATCACCAACGATAATGACGTCTTTTACTTCATCTCGAATCAGCTTAAGTAGGGCATTTTGACCGGCAAAGCTTGCCGGCATAGACTCTATCAGTGCCTGCTTTACCTGAGCTACTTGCTCTTTGGCCTTATGATCTAAACCTTTATTTTCTAAGCGCTCGCACAATCCAGTAATGGCCATTTGGGCATCGGATAATACAGCAATATCAGCTCTAAACGGACGTTGTAGCTGCTGGGCATCGCAGTCAATCCGAATGAGTGTGCCATTAATACGAAAGCCACCATCAAACACCACATCGTAATCGGTTTCGCCAAGTTCGGTACCGATTGCTAGCACCGCATCTGCCTCAGCAATAAGCGCTCTGCCTGCTTCCAACGACTGATTGCTGCCCAAACTTAATGGGTGAGCAGGCGGCAACAGACCTTTGCCATTAATGGTCAAAAATGTTGGCACATCTATGAGTTCTGCGAGTTTCTGCGCATCACTATCGACAGCAACACAGCCGCCACCGTAGAGTAAGACTGGTTTTTTTGCGGTCTTTAGACACTCAATAATTAAATCCATTTGCGCTGGATTGGGCAGTGGTCTCATTACCTGAGGCAGCATTAAACTATTTGAATCGGTGTCATTTTTTGCAGGTGGCTTGGCCACATGACTGGCATCTGCTGTGATTACATCAATAGGCAACTGAATATGGACCGGGCCTGGACGGGCACCATTAAATAAAGCAAAGGCTTCAGCGATGACTTTAGGCAAAGCTTCAGGTTGCCAGATGGTTTTGCTAAACAGTGCAACTTTACTTACCATGCCTTGCTGATCATGCAGTTCATGCAAGTGCCCTTCACCACTGCCTGTATTATCAATTTTATTGACACTAGAAATTACTAGCATCGGTATAGAGTCAGCCGCTGCTTGCGCCATGGCGGTCATGATATTAGTCATTCCAGGGCCAGTAATAATAAAGCAAACCCCAATTTTGCCAGAAGCGCGATAATAGCCATCGGCCATGAATCCAGCACCTTGCTCATGACGCGGCGTAACGTGACGAATATTGGTATTCGGTAAGCCACGATACAGCTCTACGGTATGCACGCCAGGAATACCAAATACGGTCTCTACCCCGTAATACTCCAGCCACTCTACTAATAGCTCTCCACAGGTCAACGATGGAATAGTTGGCGGCGCAGCCGCTGTTGGCGTCTGTATCGATTGCGTCATGAGTAAGTCATCCTAAAAAATTCACTGAATGTTTAATTAATTATTAGTTTTTAATAGTTATCAAATACTAAGCCTAAATGAACCTTTAAGAGGGTTTTAAAAGTTCGTTGTGTTTTATCCTCGCCATTGTAATGGTGAACGGCTACCAGCTAAACAATCGTTAATAGATGGCTTTGACTTTTTCGTCGTAGCGCACACCCGGTAAAATACACAGCATCTCGAACAGTAAGTTTGCCGCTAGCACAGAGGTGTTACCAAATGGATCATAAGGTGGTGACACTTCTACCAAGTCGCAGCCAACCACCTCTAATCCACGCATACCGCGAATAATTTCTATCGCTTGGGTTGACGTCAGGCCACCAATTTCAGCCGTTCCGGTGCCAGGAGCAAATGCCGGATCAATACCATCAATATCGAAACTTAAGTAGACCGGACCATCCCCTAATTTTTCTCTCACTTCTGCCATCAAGGGTGCCAGTGACTTGTACCAGCATTCCTCAGCAGGTACGACGCGAAAGCCTTGCTGAGTTGACCAATCAAACTCTTCAGCACTATAACCGGTACCGCGCAAACCAATCTGTACTACCCGATTGCCATCAAGCAAATTTTCTTCAACAGCACGTCGAAATGGTGTGCCATGAGCAATTTTTTCACCGAACATATCATCGTTAATATCAGCGTGGGCATCTATGTGCACCATGCCTACAGGGCCGTGTTTTTTGGCCAGTGCCCGTAAAATCGGTAACGCAATGGTATGATCGCCGCCCAAGGTCATCGGGATGGCATCATGACTGACAATTTTATCGGTATAAAATTTCTCGATAATATCGATGCTTTTCAACAAGTTAAACGTATTGATAGGCACATCACCAATATCGGCGACTTGTAACGATTCAAATGGGGCTGCGCGAGTAGCGACGTTGTAAGGGCGTATCATTCTAGATTCATCACGAATTTGTCTAGGGCCCAATCTTGCCCCGCTACGGTTTGAGGCACCAATATCCATAGGCACACCTACAAAAGCGGCATCTAATCCTTGGGCATCAGTCTGAGTTGGCAGGCGCATCATAGTAGCAAAACCGCCAAATCTTGGCATCTCGTTACCGCTTAGCGGTTGATTAAATTTCATAGATCACATCCTTGATTATATTTATCGTACCGTTTATTGGAATAAACAATCCTTTTACATACCTTCACAATACCTAAATATAAGCACTCAAACCATGTTAAAATTCAGAAGTAAACTTCTAATATTTCGTAGTAAGTGATAGTTATTACTTATATTCAGAAGTATATTAACGGTCAAATAACTAGAACACCTCTAGATAAAGGTATTGATAGTTTAAAGAATAGTGTAACTACTTGATTTAAAGATTATACATTTTTTATTAAGTGACTCTTTAATTGGCTCTTCATTAGCATATACAGCATAAGAGTCTTAGAGACATTTAGAGTACGGATAAAAAGTACGGATAAAAAGTACGGATTAAACCTAATAGTTTCTCTTTTTTAATAAATTTATTCTTTTATATAGCGTGAATAGTTATGTTCGATGAATTAATAAAAATAGACGTTAAAACCCTACGTAGCTTTATGGCTATCGTGGAATGTCAGGGCGTGACTGCTGCCCAATCTCGATTAAATATCACGCTCTCCGTTATCAGTGGCCATCTCTCGCATTTAGAGGATCGACTAGGAATGACGTTATGCCATCGTGGCCGTGGCGGTTTTAAACTGACAGAAGATGGCATTGCCGTTTATGAGGCCTGCTTAAGCTTTCAAGAAGCGGTCGCGAATTTCGAGCATCAGCTGCATTATATTCGTCAATTGGATTCAGTGCGTGGTGGTCATATTCGATTGTGTTTGGCAGACCAGCTGCCAACATCTTTTTATGAAGCTTTACGTCAATGTCTGTCAACAAGTTACCGTAAAAATCCTCTCATACACTTTTCTATTGACGTGCAGAGTCCAGAAAGCATGTTAGAGAACCTAATTGGCAATGAAAGTGACATTGGGGTTGGTTATTTTGGTAGCTTTCCGCCTTTGCTGACTTTTAAACCGGCGTTTATTGAAAAGCAGGTGGTGTGCTGTGGACGGGAACATGAGCTATTCCATCAAACGGATATACTAACTTTTGAGGCATTAGAGCAACAATACTCTTGGGTCAAAAGAGGCTATATCGTAGATCATAAGATTAATCATATTCGTCCTAGGAAGTTAACTGCTACCACTTACCATATGGAGGCCACCGCACAGCTCATTCTTGCCGGCCATCACGTCGGCTATCTGCCCAACGACTTGGCAAAGCATTATGAAGGAATGGGACTCATTAAAATTTTATTGCCTGAAGAAGCAAGTTACGATGTGAAGCACCATTGGGCATATCGAGAAAACTTGCATAAACACGTGGGAGATTTTTTAGCTCAGATGACTGATTTATTATTTGAACAGACGCAAAATTATTAATGGGTATCAATTATAGAGACCACACTAAGAGCTGTTAAACATTGAGATATTATTGTAGATAAATAGTGGCAAAAAAATAGCGTTTGCTATGCCTTGTATCCTGCTCAAAGAAAAAGGTTGGTGCAGACTAAGACCTATACTGTTATAGCTTACTATCTATGGCGATGGCAATCTTATGCGTACGATAAAAGACTCATTATGTCGTATACTTATTAGTTATATATCAAACATATCGGTTGTTCTTGGCGTAAGTTATACGTCTGCTGCGGTAAGCGTAATACTGTTTGTAAAGCTCGTCAGCAACAGTTTGGCATTAGTAATACAGTATCTAAGTACTTCTTACATAATGATAATAGTTTGCATCTAAAATCATCTTTATTCTAACACTCTGAATTGATAGCCTATGCGTCACAAACAGTCCCGAACAGAGGAAGAAAGAAGAAATACTGGCGAAAAATTAGTATGTACTCAAGGCAATGACTTTTACTCGGAAGGTAAAACCTACACCGTAGGCAAGATCGTTAATGACAAGTATTTTCAGGTATTAACGGCCAGTAATGATGACCACTGGTATGCAACCTTAGATGATAATGGTATATATGTGAGTTTTGACTCTGTGACAGCCAAAAGCAGTAAAGCTCGGTTTGATGAAATATCTGATAAGAGTATCGTGTGAAGTACGTTTTTTAATTAAGATACAACAATTGAGTCATTATAAAACATGACTTCTTAGTTACTTGTTAGCCCCTATCAAGTGATGTTCTATAGCCATTTTTATGGTTAAAAACTGCTATTTATATCTACGACTCAACTGTCATTATTTAAACAAAAACGCTAGACAAAAAATTAGCAGACTTAAGTTATTTCTTAAGCTGCTAATTTTTTATAGCTGATCTATATATTAACTCAATACCGCTTTGATATGATCTGCCAAATCATTGGCCATCACATCGCATTCTATTTCATCATCTGACTCGACCATCACTCGAATCATGGGCTCAGTACCTGACTGGCGAATAAGCAGACGTCCACGTCCCTCTAAGAGGGCCTGCGCTTTATCAAAAGCTAAAACTAACTCTTCATGCGCATAAGGATCTTGCATCTGAGCTAGGCGTATATTAACCAGCTTTTGCGGCAATACTTCAAAGCCTTCGGTCAGGTCGCTGAGTGCTTTCTTTCTTTCTTGCATTACTGCCAGTACCTGCAAGCCTGCAATGATAGCGTCACCGGTGCGGCTCTTATCTAAACAGAGAATATGTCCTGACGGTTCACCGCCTAAGATCCAATCCTTGGCTTCAAGCTCTTGCATCACATAGCGATCCCCTACTTTTGCACGAACAAAATCAATATCTTTTGCTTTTAATGCCAACTCTAAGCCCATATTGCTCATTAGCGTGCCCGCTACTCCAGTTGCAGGCATTTGACCTTGAGTGGCGAGCACATATAGAATACCATCGCCATCGATTAGCTTGCCATTCTCATCTACTAAAACAATACGGTCACCATCTCCATCAAGAGCAATGCCAACATCAGCGTCATGATCTAAGACTGCCTGTTGTAGCCCTTCGGGATGAGTGGAGCCACAGTCGGCATTGATATTGAGACCATCAGGTGTATTATTAATAGCAATCACCGTAGCGCCCAGCTCACGCATGACCCTTGGGGCCACACTGTAGCCTGCTCCGTTGGCACAATCTACTACTATCTTTAGCTGACTCAAGTCATATTGATAAGGAAAACTGCCTTTACAGAACTCGATGTAGCGGCCTTTGGCATCTCCGATTCGATAATTTTTACCCAACTGTGCCGGATCAAGTATAGGCATTAATAAACTATCACCTTCATCGTCCGCCGCACTCATGATAATTTGTAGCTTATCGTTGATTGCGTTTTGCATCTGATCAGTCAGCTTTTTACCGTCCGCTGAAAAGAACTTGATACCATTATCATAATACGGATTATGCGACGCTGAAATGACAACGCCAGCATCCGCATGAAAGCTACGGGTCAAATGAGCAATAGCAGGTGTCGGCAAAGGTCCTAGCAAATGTACATCTACGCCTGCCGCATTAAAGCCGGCTTGTAGTGCCCCTTCAATCACATAGCCTGAAAGCCGAGTATCTTTACCGATGACTACACTGGGTTTGCGCTCAGGATTATCGTTATTTGCTATTAGCACCTGTCCCGTCGCATAACCTAACTTTAAAATAAAATCGGGCGTAATAGGCATTTTGCCAAACTTGCCGCGAATACCATCGGTGCCAAAGTAGCTCATTATTAATAATCCTTATGTTAAAAGTGAAAGGCCAGACGTGCTCGCAGGCTAGAGTATCTACTGCTGTCTTATTTTACAAAAAAAACAGCCAACAATGAACGAGCATTGTGGGCTGTTTGTATCTTAAAATCTCTGAAATATAAAGATTCACGCTTTTACCACTGTTATTTAGTCGACTCGGTAGTTTGGTGCTTCTTTGGTAATTTGAACGTCATGGACATGCGATTCTTTCATGCCAGCCGAGGTGACTTTGATAAACTGAGGTTTGCTACGCATCTCTTCAATAGTCGCACAGCCAGTATAGCCCATTGACGAGCGCAAGCCGCCAACCAATTGGTTAACGATACCTGCCACTGGACCTTTATAAGGAACGCGACCTTCGATGCCTTCTGGGACGAGTTTTTCGACCCCATCTTTGGCATCTTGGAAGTAGCGATCTGATGAGCCGTTCTGACCTGACATTGCACCTAAGCTGCCCATACCGCGATAGGCTTTATAATAGCGGCCTTGGAACAGCTCAACTTCACCTGGCGCTTCTTCTGTCCCCGCCATTAGTGAACCGACCATGATGCACGAGGCGCCAGCAGCGATAGCTTTTGCCATATCTCCTGAATAGCGAATGCCGCCATCAGCAATCAGTGGAATGCTGTCTTGTAACGCACTAGCTACGCTATCGATAGCTGATATTTGTGGCACACCAATACCAGCGATAATACGGGTAGTACAAATAGATCCTGGACCGATACCAACTTTAACGGCATCAGCACCAGCGTCACGTAAGGCTTTTGCCGCATCACCCGTTGCGATATTGCCACCGATGACTTGAACATGTGGAAAGTTCTTCTTAATCCAAGATACTTTATCAATCACACCTTTTGAATGTCCGTGCGCCGTATCAACAACAATAACATCTACGTCAGCAGCGATTAACGCTTCAACGCGCGCTTGGGTGTCTGCGCCAGTACCGACGGCCGCGCCAACACGCAAGCGACCATGATCATCTTTACAAGCATTTGGGTTGTTTTCAGCTTTAGCAAAGTCGTTAACGGTAATCAGACCGCGCAGACGAAAGTCGTCATCAATAACGATGACTTTTTCGATACGGTGTTCATGCAGTAGTTTCTTAATATTCTCGTTGCTTTCACCTTCATGAACGGTGACCAGCTGTTCTTTTGGGGTCATGATATGGCTGACCGGTAATGATAAATTGGTTTCAAAACGCCAGTCACGATGGGTAACAATACCGACAACTTTATCAGTACCTTTCTCTACTACAGGCACACCTGAGATATTATTATCTTGGGTCAATCTTAATAGCTCACCAATAGTCATCTCTGGATGGACAGTGATAGGATCAACTACTGTACCCGCTTCGAATTTTTTGACGCGGCGCACTTGAGTAGCTTGCTTATCGATATCCATGCTTTTATGCAAGATGCCCAACCCACCTAACTGTGCCATAGTAATGGCCATTTCAGACTCAGTAACCGTATCCATAGCAGCAGAAATTAGCGGTAAATTCAAGGTGATACTTTTAGTCAGGCGAGTAGACAGATCGGCCGTTTTTGGCAGAACTTCAGAATAGGCTGGTAACAATAAAACGTCATCAAAGGTGAAGGCTTCATGGACAATACGTAACATACATACCCCTAGCGGTGGTTATTTTGATGGGTGGGAGCTCAGTATTAAGGACCTCAATTAACAGTATGGCAGTCAGCAAACGCTAAATACAGATTCTAGGTATAGGCGCTTACTAGAGTCAAAGGCTGTTTCAATGAGTGATCAGTAATGCGGTAATGCAAATGTAGCATCGACCGCTTCTTAATGACTCAGTTATCCCTTAAAAATAACGCCATATTATAACAAATAAGCCCGCCTCTCGCATAATAGTTTTGTCAGCTTACTTTACAACGGCGTGCCTGTATTCCAATATTGTATACTCAACTGACACTCAAATAAGCAAAATTTATAATTTGTGCTACTAAAACAACTTTTGGGATAATGACCATTAAAAATGTATCTATTAATGGCTGTCTTTAAAGGTAAAACGCTCCGTTGGCAGATACTCTTTTTGTTCCTGATGAATATAGCTGAGCATTTCCTCACGCACGCTGCTTGCTAATACCCAAGCATTGTAAGGGCTATTTGCGGCCTGACTGCCCCTTATTTTGATACTATTTTCACTGACTGATACTACAAATAGCTCAGGCTCCGACTTCCCATCCCATAACTCGTTCGCCTTGACCACTTCAATATATTTTTGGCGTATAGTGTCGATATCAGCACCATAATCAAGATGTAAATACACCACACCAGTTTGGTGCGATTCGGTATGCGACCAGTTTTCTATGATTTCGGTAATAAGATAGCGCATCGGGACAATTAAGCGCCGCTCATCCCAGGTTTTTAGCACCGCATAGGTATAGCGTAAATCTTCGATAGTGCTCCAATGACCTTCCATCATCACTGTATCACCAATGCGTACTGGCTGGGTGATTGCCACCTGTATACCCGCGATAATATTGCCCAAGCTAGGCTGCGCGGCAATACCAATAACCACACCAGCAATACCTGCTGAGGTCAATAAGGTCTTACCAAGCCCATCAATATTGGTAAATTCACTGAGGCCAATCCAAATACTGCCCAGAATCATCACAAAGATAAACATGCGCCGAAATACTGATACATAAGTACGGCGGCGGCGTCCTTTATCGAAGTTCTCTTCACTTAAATTCTCAATTTGTAAATCTTGATAGCGATTGGCAAAAAAGTTGATGACTCGTATTCCGAGCCACAGCGCGCTGAATACCAAGCCAATCCAAATAATCGGACGGGTGGAGGACGCCACGGCATCTAAATAAGGAAAGCCACCGGAGACTAGAGTGAATACTAAAGAAAAACTGATGGTAAACGTCAACGGCACGGTCAACTTACTGACCAAGTCCGCCACACTATTACTACTACCAACATCGATAGTGTATCTTTTGTCGGCTGCAAACCGGTTGATAATTTTTTCGGTTCCTGTACTCAGGAACCAACCCACGCCCATAGTAAATGAGAAAAATAAAACGAGCGCTAAAAACTCCCATACTGCAATACTAAAAAACCGTAGCCCCATCCAAGTAGGTAAATAACGCTCAAACTGCGTGGGTTGATATTGATCATAAAGACTGTCGATATTACCGACCGTTTGCTCAGAAAACACCCAAATTGGCGCATTATCCTCAACTCGCACACGTTGTAAATACATAGGTACACGGCGCTCACGGTATTCCATGTATCCGAGCTGAATAGAACGTCTGGGAATGCCTGTCACGCTATTATTACTACCAAGAGGTGGTTCAATCAAACCATCGGGACGATCGGGCAACTTATCAAAGACATACAGCTTTTTTTTGGTTAATAAAAAATCTAAACGCTTGGATAACTCAAGTGAGCGACTAAGCTGCACATCGCTATCAATCAAATTCATATTTAGCGCATAAGCGGCCAAATCAAACTGTTGCTTCATAATGGCCGACTGAAAAAACTCCAAAGTGGCCAGTGGCGTTGATAAGTTAGGCGGCTTAGACAATGACGGTAACCCACTGTTGAGAGCGTCTAGCGGATAGTAGCTTTCATTGTATTCTCCTGTTAGGCTCGCCTCCCCTTGCAAATGCCCTGCTTGCTGCACAGCCGTTTGTTCAGTAGGGTTAATCGTTTCACGAGCTATTTCAGAGAGATCAATATTTTTATTTTTGATAGTCTCAATCTTCTGGGCGGCGTAATCAGCCAAGTTATCTGGCTCATATTTGGTTTGTGCTGACGGATTGCGCTCCTCATTGTCATTGGCGGCAGCATGGGCAGGAATGTAAAGCAAACTAAGCAACATGACTAAGAAGCCAATCAATAACTTGACGCCATTGCTATTAGCCTTATTAATAAGATTATTAATGTGGCAAGCATACAGGTTATTATCCGCTGCTTTTAATTCACGATGATAAGTACAGGGATGACCAGTTTTAGTATTGATAAGCTTACGGTGGGTTTTCATAGCATTGAATTTATTGACCTGGATGTTAATCCAATTTAAAACAGTCCGTAAAAAAAAGCCAGCGTAAGCTGACTTAATTTATTAGTGTCCGTATTTAATATGAAGTATTCGTATTTAATAGTGAAAAATAGCTTTTACAATCACGATAACAACCTTTAACCACGACGCCACGTAGTACCAGTGCGACTGTCTTCAAGCTCAATACTGGCCTCTTTTAGCAGCACCCGAATCTCGTCGGCACGAGCAAAGTTTTTATTGGTTTTGGCATCGGCCCGTTCAATGATCAAATTATCAATATCAGAATCACTAAAGCCTGAATCCTGCTCATCACCGATAACGGCTTGTAAAAACTGCTGCACCGGCTGCTGTAATATATTGAGTACCTGTGCCAGAGCTTTTAACCGCTGCGCCAATTGCCATGCACTTTCCACGTTTTCTGCTTTAATAGCTTTGTTGATATCGCGTGCCAGCTCAAATAAGACACTGATAGCAGCTGAGCTATTAAAATCATCATTCATACCGGCAATAAAGTCTTGCCCTGCGGCGCTGGCATAAGCAGTATTAATAACAGTATTGTTAAGAGCAGTATCATTAATCGTTAAGGTCTCACCTTTTTGCTGCTCAGCTATTTTTAGAGCATGGTATAATCTACTTAGGCTATTATGTGCTTCATCTAGTGATACATCTGAGAAATTTACTTGGCTGCGATAATGGCTGGATAGTAAAAAGTAACGTACGGTTTCAGGGTGGTATTTTGCCATTACATCGCGAATGGTAAAGAAGTTACCCAAAGACTTGGACATCTTTTCGCCATCGACGTTGATAAAGCCCACATGCATCCAATTACGTGCATATTCGCAACCCGTACTGGCCTCAGACTGGGCAATCTCATTCTCGTGATGCGGAAACTGTAAATCATGACCGCCACCATGAATATCAAAGGTATTGCCCAAGCATTTGGTCGACATCGCTGAACACTCGATATGCCAGCCAGGACGACCTTGACCCCAAGGTGACGCCCATTGCGGCTCGTCAGGTTTAGCTGCTTTCCATAAGACAAAGTCAAATGGATTGCGCTTAACGGTTTCAACCTCTACCCGCGAGCCGGCTTGCATCTCATCTAAGTTGCGCTTGGACAATTTGCCATAGTCAGCAAAGCTATCGACGGCATAATAGACATCGCCATTATCAGCAGGATAGGCATAATCACCGGTGACTAGGGTCTCAATCATCTGCTGCATCTCATCAATATGATCAGTCGCGCGTGGTTCCGCATCAGGGGTTAAGCAACCAAGAGCAGCGGCGTCTTCATGCATCGCTTCGATAAAACGCTGAGTTAGTACGCTAATATCCTCGCCATTTTCTGCGGCACGAGTGATGATTTTGTCATCGATATCGGTAATATTACGGATATAATTGACCTCATAACCCAACTGCGTGAGCCAACGTACGGCCAAATCAAAAGCAACCAGCACTCGCGCATGACCAATATGACAATAATCATAAACGGTCATGCCGCACACATACATGCCCACCTTGCCGGCGTTGAGCGGTGTGAACGTCTGCTTACTTCCTGTCATCGAATCATAAATGGACAGCTGCGACATGGCATCGGCAAGAGGTGTGGTCATCATAAAATAGCCTTGTAAGTAAAAAATTATTAATAACAATATTAATAGCAATAAAAAGTAAAGTATTCGAAGTTTGCTATAACATCGTCAATCAGACAATATTTGCGCCAACTTATTAATGGCTTAATAGCCGACACCCTATTTTAACAAAAATCTATCTTAGCGAAAACAGCCGTAAAATACTACAATGGTCCTACCAATCGTAAGTGCTCACTTATAAATACTGAATGCTAACCACTTATCTTTCTACATAAGCCGCACTATAAATAACTGTAAAACAAATAAGGAATAATAATGGGCAATCGCTTAACTAAAATATATACCCGTACCGGAGACGATGGCAGCACCGGTCTGGCCGATGGTAGCCGCGTCAGTAAGGCTGATAATTTATTCAGCGTGATGGGTGATATTGATGAGCTTAACTCGCATATCGGCCTGGTACGTGCCCACTTTGCACAAGCGGTAGCAGCAGCGGATAACAATGCACAACCGTTACCTGACCGTCTACAACAACAAGATGGGCAGCCAGCAGGCGCTGATTTTACCCAAGCATTGGTTATTATTCAGCATTTATTATTTAACATCGGCGGTGAGCTTGCGATGCCAGAATATGAAGCGGTGCACGCCAGCCATATAGAATGGTTGGAGCAGCAGATCGATGCCATGAATACCACTTTGCCGCCTTTAAAAGATTTTATCTTACCGACAGGCTCAGTGCTAGTCAGCCAACTACACGTCGCACGTTGTGTCTGCCGCCGTGCCGAACGTCAAGCGGTGTTGTTACAGCAACAACGCCCAGAGGCGATCCGTAGTACCGCAGTAAGCTTAGTCAACCGCTTATCTGACTGGTTGTTTGTAGCGGCGCGATTCTGTACTGACCCTGAACAGGTCTCTGAAGTATTATGGGACAGCAAAGTTTTGCAAGATTTTGTAGATACTGATGCAGATACTAGTGCGGATACTAAAAAATAACGGGCTAAAACTCACTCATTTGAATGTGAAACGCTCACAGCCTTGATAAGGGTGCGGGCGTTTTGTTTTTATACCATTTTTTAAATCAAAATTAGGTTTTTAGATCAAAAGCAGACTAAGTATTTAGTAAGTGGCGCTCTCATCTTCGATGATCACCATATCAATACTGTCATCTTTAGGAACAGATGCTGGTGCTGCAGGCGTAGCTGGTATTTTAGCATCAGTACTCGGCGTCACAGCATTTTGAGGTTCGCTCGGACTGCTGCTTTGATTGTTGCCTTGATTAATAGTAGGCGGCGTTGCAGGCTGAGCAGGTGCAGATGGCGTCGCAGGTTTAGGCTGACGAATAGTCTGGTTTTCGTTGTTATTCTGAGCAGCTTCACGGCGACGTTCAGCTTCTTGAGCTGAGCGCTGCGCCCGCTGGCTATCCATAGCGGACTTCAGTACTGAGCCTGCCATGACATCTGATACTACCGTAATCAGTGCGGGCTGTCCGGCAATACGTATTCCTACTTGACCACCTTGGGTGCCAACGACATAAGTAAAGGTGTCATCAACGAGCATATTATTATTAATACGGATGTTGTCTTGGGCTAGGCGAGTCTGTAGGCTGGGCTGATTGTTCGCTGCCTGTACTTGACTGGCTTGATACAAGTCTTCACTAGGCAAAGTCATGCTAACGCTCGCTTGGCAAGTCGTTAATCCATTGGTATTGGCTTCTTGTAGTACTGCCGCATTTTGCACATCGATTAAGATGCCGTTTATTTTGCTACTAACAATAGCACTGCTTAGGCTAATTTCTGCCTCATTAGCATAGCTGGCAGCTAAAATTTGCGCTTGCTGATTGAGTGTGTTGCTGAGAGCATTTTTTAGGCGATCTTGTACCATTGGGTCATCACAATTGATGGCAGGCGCTACCGCACTATCATTAGCGATCGGCTGCTCGATGGTGGCATCTGCAGTTTCAATGCTATCCTCTGCATCATCTGAGCGGCTACACCCGGCAACGGCTATGCCACATATCAGACTGACACCAGCCACTTGTGGCCATTTGATCCATTTTTTATTCGCTGCGCTCATACTCAATTTGCTCCCGATTTACTTATACTTACCACTGTCGGCGGACAGTATTTGCCATTCATACCGCAACAATAGCCGTGATAGCTTTGAAAATCACGTTATTATACGGGGTTTGAATGAGATGGTCATTAGTGTAGCCCATTGACATACAAATAAAATCTATCAATGACCCCAAAACCTGTCTTTAGTTGCAAAAACATAACAAACCTCAGGGTAGAAGTTGCTTATAACGACACAATCAATAGTTAAGCTTGTTACTTAGCCTTTGAACTTGCTATTAAATGCTCAAGCCAATGCTAAATAACCCATAACTACGTACATTTTCCACAAAAAATTATAAAATGATTCTTATAAAATACATTAAAAATATTAAATAAAACTGTCGATAATAATAGCCTATGATAAATTTTAAAAACACTCGTCTCGTTGGTCATCGCGGCGCTCGCAGTGAAGTGCTAGAGAACACCTTATCCGGTTTTCAACACGCGCAACGTTTACAACCGCGCGGCTTGGCGGGGATCGAGTTTGATGTACAGCTGACTTCTGACGGGCATTTAGTCATTTTTCATGATGAGACTCTACAGCGGTTATGCGGTCTACCATCCCGTATTGATCAGCTTAACCTTATTGAGATTCAGCGTCACCTGCAGTCGGGCCATCAAATCATTACCTTAGATAAGTTATCGCAGGCACTGAGCGCCTCTGCTGACAGACCATCCGTTTTAAACTCATCCGCTTCAAAACTGTTGTCAACAGCACAGAAGCGCGCGCAGAACAATTTATTAGGTCTGCCTAATTTTCCCTCTTTTACTGAGACCACCGCTTTAAAATTACCAGCCAATACCTTGACTCAGTTCACTCATATTGAGTTGGAGATAAAAACCCACAACCGCACTGACTATCCAAAATTAATTAAAGCGTTGAAGCGCTACTTAATAGACAGTCCACTTGCCGGCCTACCTATTGTACTCACCAGCTTCGATGTGCAACTCCTCGCTCAGCTACAACGCGATAAATTATTGACTCATATCCCGCGTGGCTTGCTGGCACGCACACCAGAATTATTGGTGACCGCACCCAATACCGCATTGCAACTTGGCTGTACCCAGCTTGGTATCTATTATCTGCTACTTAGTCAGTCAGTGATTCAGCATTGTCATCGTTATGGTTTGCCAGTAAGTGCATGGACGGTCAATGATATTGAAGTGATTAAACAACTGGTAAAGTGGCAAGTCGATGTGATTATCACTGATATTCCAAGCCAGTTATTATAGATACTTGATTATGATAGTTTCTTATCTGATAACTGCTTGTTAGTGATCAATTAGTAATGGCAAGCGTTTAATTCTTTCGATTAACAGCTATTGATGATCGTCAAATTATGACAGACAAACCAATAATTATTACTATGCTAAAGATCTTATATTTACTCCTCAATATAGTCTTAAAAAACCAACATATTCCCAATGTTACTTACACTTTTGCCTAATGCCTGATAGGTAATAAGATATTTACGGAAATATATTCTATAATCCATACAAGTTATTGTTATTTAGCAATATTTTTATAGTGTATAGGTGTTCACTTTAGTATCTTTTTACTGTAATATAGAGGCTTAAATTAATACCGTTAGGGATATTATATGATTGCAAAAAAAGCACTTGGCTTACCGCTTAAAGGCTTACGTTTCGCTATCAAATCTGGTAACACGCTGGTACAAAATGCCACCACTCAGGTGACGCGTTTTAAGACACGCTTCGATGTTAATAAATCGGATAGCGCACTTCATGGGGAGCGCGCTGCGACGAGTGGATATGTCAATAATGCGTCTGCATCTAACAAGAATAGCGACGTGTCTATGAATGGGGCAATCGATATTCGGGAGCTCGAGTTCACAAAAGCGCCGATTAACTGGATACCAGCCGCACTTTTGGTAGCCACACCGATTGCTGCTGCAGTCATTACCCCCTGGTATCTAATGACTCATCAAGTCAGTGCACCCGTTTGGGGCGTATTTGGTGCGTTTATGGTATGGACAGGTATTAGTATTACCGCAGGCTATCATCGTCTGTTGTCGCATCGTGCCTATAAAGCACATCCGATAGTAAAAAACTTCCTTTTGCTTGGTTCTACACTAGCATTACAGGGATCAGCTTTTGATTGGGTTTCTGGTCACCGTAGCCATCACCGTCATGTTGATCACCGCTTAGACGATCCGTATTCAGCGCAGCGTGGCTTTTGGTTTAGCCACGTGGGTTGGATGCTACGCAACTATCCTAGCGGTAAGTTTGACTACAAGAACATCCCGGATTTGACCAAAGATAAAGTATTACAAATTCAGCATAAATATTATGGTCTTTGGGTATTGGCCACCAACGTTGGCTTAGTAGCTGCTATTGGTTGGCTGCTTGGTGATGTTTGGGGTACCTTAGTGCTGGTCGGTTTGCTACGTTTGGTACTGACCCATCACTTTACCTTCTTTATTAACTCGTTATGTCATATGTTTGGCACGCGTCCTTATACTGATACTAACAGTGCACGTGATAACTTTATGTTAGCGATCTTTACTTGGGGTGAGGGCTATCATAACTATCATCACTTCTTCCAATACGACTATCGTAACGGTGTGAAATGGTGGCAATATGATCCAACCAAATGGTTAATTGCGGGACTATCAAAAGTAGGTTTAACCACTGAGCTACGCACTATTGATGATACGACTATCAAGCATGCTGAAGTGCAAATGCAGTTTAAAAAAGCACAGCAACAAATCGATACCGTTAATGCGGTTGGTCTTGATATTCCTCATGCGATGCAAAGCTTCCAAGATCGTATTAAGTTTGAATACGATGCCTTTACGCAGACCGTAGAAGAATGGCAAGCGCTAAAAGCAAAATCTGTTGAGCTTAAAAAGACTGAATTTGCAGATCGCTTACATGAAGCTGATGAAAAGCTTAAGCTTGAATATGCCAAGATTGAACAGAAAATCCTTGAGCATAACGATAACTTAAAAATAGCGTTTCGCTCTATTGGTCATAGCAGTAAAGCCGCTTAAAGCTATATATAGTCAACTGAACATCTTTATTATGACCTTTTTCCTTCCCCTTGTCTTTTATAGATAGGGGTTTTTTTTGTGCTTTATTTTCTTGCGTGCTGTTCGCAAGCGGGACAGAGACTACAAAAAACTCACTCCTGTAGCCCAGTAACCTCAGGTCGTTTTTAAATTGGATTGACTAGAGCACAAGTTAAGCAAAAATAGATTACAAGACGCGGACAGAGCAAACAGGTGCAGCACTGATGCTATGCTATAGTGGTTTTATTACCTTCTTATATATCAATATTCATATCTCAACACTTGTATATCAATACTTATACTTCAATAGGAATCGCTTATATGCGCTATCAAAATACCTATGGCAAATTAGATACTCGCCTCTATCACAAGCAGCCACCAACGCCACTTAATAACCCACGTGTTGGTCATTTTAATACGCAAGTCGCGCAGCAATTAGGCTGGACAGAAGATAGCGATTTAATGGTGCGCTGGGTTGATATTGTCGGTGGTCATTATGTGCCTGCCGAGTTTGAACCGTTGGCCATGGCCTATGCCGGTCATCAGTTCGGACAATGGGCTGGACAATTGGGTGATGGCCGCGGCTTATTAATGGCCCAAGTCCTCGATAATAATGATCAATTGCAAGATTTGCATCTAAAAGGCTGCGGTCTGACACCCTACTCGCGGATGGGTGATGGACGAGCAGTATTACGGAGCACAATCCGTGAGTATCTGTGCGGTCATGCTCTGACTCAGCTCGATATCCCCTCCTCTAATGCGCTTGGCTTCGTGGTATCTGATACGCCTATACGTCGTGAGCGTATGGAAGCTGGTGCCGCATTGATGCGCGTCGCTGACAGCCATATTCGCCTCGGTCATGTCGAGTGGATTGCCAGCTTTGCCCCTGATTTACTGGGTGAATTTACTGATTATATGATTGATACTTATTATCCAGAGTGCCGTGACAGTGAAAAACCAGTATTGGCATTTTTGCAGGCAGTGGTCGAGCGTACGGCTCGTATGATTGCCGACTGGCAACTGATTGGCTTTGCTCACGGGGTAATGAATACCGATAACTTGTCTATTACTGGCAGCACTTTAGACTTTGGCCCGTTTGGCTTTATGGAGCGCTTTGATCCAGCTTGGGTCAACAATCATTCTGATCATACGGGACGCTATGCGTACCAAAATCAGCCAGCTATCGGACATTGGAACCTTAATGTTTGGCTACCGCACTTTATGCGCTTAACCCAAGCTGGGGTTACTCGTGATAGTTTGGCCGAGTGCCTAGCCCCTTATGAGCCCACCTTTATGCAGCATTATCAGCAAGGACTGTGCCGCAAGCTTGGGCTACCGCATCAGCCTGAAAGTTTAAAGTTAGCTTTTGAATGGTTAACTTTATTAGAAGATAACTTGCTCGACTATACCAACAGCTTTCGGGCGTTACTGGGGTTAATCGCCCCCAATGACCATCCTTATGAGCAGCAGCTACTGGCAACGATGATTGCTGAGCTTGACGGTGAGCCGCTACAAGTATGGCAAGATTGGAGTGCGCGTTATCTTGCGCAGATTGAGAATTTATCAAACGACCAAGTCATTAATGAGCTACAGACAAATAATCCGGTTTATATCTTGCGGAATAGTATGGCTCAGCACGCTATAGACGCGGCAGAACAAGGACAATTTGAGGAAGTGGACCGTTTATATACCTTGCTCGCCAGCCCTTACAGCGTACAAGATATTGCCACCGAACTTGACAGCAGACCGCCTGCTCCTAATGCGCCGCAAATGCCAATCAGCTGTTCATCATAACGTCGATGGCAGCTGTTCCTCATACATCGATAATAATTATTTGACTTAGCTTATTGATGACGACTTAGAAACACATTTTTTAGCATTATCAACTGGCTAAATAATGAATATCAATTTATTATATAACTTGCATCTTTAATCTTGCTTGACTAGCCAGTGAATTGTTAAAAGTGCTAGAATAACTATTTTGCAAGATTGCTTTTTTTACGCTGATGTCTATTGACTGAGCGGCACACTGCACTACCTTCTTAACTTAACGATACCCTTTAAATAGAAGCCCTCTAATCATCATATTCAACAATTATTTTGAGGCCTAAATGTTTTTGAGATAGGGACATTTTTGAAGCATAAACGTTAGTTTTTTTACCACCATTTGCTTTATTCCAATTTATTCCAACCATGGCAATTACTATGAATGACGATACCAATTTGAATACGGATAACCCTAATACCGAAAAAGAGCAGTTTGAACAAGCGGCTCTGCATTATCATTCACACCCACGACCGGGTAAAATCTCAGTCACGCCTATCAAGCAGCTGGCCAACCAACGCGACCTAGCACTGGCCTATTCGCCAGGCGTTGCCGTACCTTGTCTTGAGATTCAAAGAGACCCCACTTTAGCGGCTAAATATACGGTACGTAGCAATCTGGTTGGCGTTATCACTAATGGTACTGCGGTATTGGGTTTGGGTAATATCGGTCCCTTGGCATCAAAGCCGGTGATGGAAGGTAAAGGGATTTTATTCAAAAAATTCGCTGGTATTGATGTTTTTGATATTGAAATTGCCCAAAATGATCCAGACAAATTCATCGAAGCCGTTGCTGCTCTTGAGCCCACGTTTGGTGGTATTAACCTAGAAGATATTAAAGCCCCAGAATGTTTCAAAATCGAGCGCGAATTGCGCAAACGCATGAACATTCCTGTTTTTCATGATGACCAACACGGCACCTCTATCATTGTTGCTGCCGCGATGCTCAATGCTTTATTGCTTACTGGCAAAAAAATTGAAGATCTAAAAGTCATTTGTTCAGGTGCCGGCGCAGCGGCTATTTCATGCCTAAATATTATTTGCGCGCTGGGAGTTCAAAAAGACAATATTTTCGTTTCGGATTCACGCGGTGTTATTACCACCAGCCGTGAAAACCTTGATGAATCAAAGCAGCTCTATGCCCGTGATACTGAGGCCAGTACCATTGATGAGCTCATAGATGACGTGGATATGTTCCTAGGGTTATCTATGCCCGGAACCTTGACCGCGGATATGGTTCGCCGTATGGCCAAAGACCCTATCATCTTTGCATTGGCCAACCCGACGCCCGAAATTATGCCTGAAGTGGCGCACTCTGTACGTTCAGATGTCATTATGGCAACCGGTCGTTCAGACTATCCCAATCAAGTGAATAACGCTTTATGCTTCCCTTATATCTTCCGCGGTGCGTTAGATGTCGGTGCCACAACCGTTAACGAAGAGATGAAAATTGCCTGTGTCCGTGCGATTGCTGCTATGGCGCATGTTGAGGCGACTCCCACTAAAAACGTCAAAGACATTGAAAGCATGCAAAGCTTTGGCCGAGAGTACCTAATCCCAGGTCCACTTGAGCCAAACCTTATCATTGAAATCGCTCCTGCCGTCGCTAAAGCCGCTATGGATTCAGGTGTTGCAACGTTACCAATCGAAGATCTTGATGCCTATCGTCAACGTCTGTCTGAGTTCGTCTATAACTCAGCCTTTGTGATGAAGCCTATCTTTGCCCGCGCCAAATCAGATCCAAAACGTATCGTTTATTGCGAAGGTGAAGACAGTAATGTATTGCTAGCCGTACAAGTAGTCGTCGATGAACAGCTGGCCCAACCAATCTTGGTAGGCCGTCCTTCCGTCATCGAAAACAACATCGAAAAGCTAGGGTTACGTCTAAAAGATGGCGTAAATATCACTATTGTTAACATTGATGATGATCCACGCTACAAAGACTACTGGCAGGGCTATTACAATAAAAACAAACGTAATGGGGTCAGTGTCGAGCTTGCCCGTCGTGATGTACGACGCAAAACCTCTTTGATTGGCTCACTACTGGTCGAAAATGGCCATGCTGATGGTATGATTTGTGGTACGTTTGGTCACTATCAACTTCATTTAAAATACGTTCAAAACGTTATTGGTAAAAAAGAAGGTGTTAGCAATTTTTACGCAATGAATGCCGTCTTAATGCAAGACCGCAATATCTTTATTGCCGATACTTATATTCATGAAGACCCTACTGCCGAACAATTGGCTGAAATGACGGTATTAGCCGCTGATCAATTACGCCGCTTTAGCATTACCCCACGGGTTGCTTTAGTCTCACATTCAAACTTCGGTACTTCTGATCGTGCCAGCGCTGTCAAAATGCGCAAAGTGTATCAGCTACTGACCGATATGAATGTCGATTTTGATTTTGACGGTGAGATGCAAGGCGATGCGGCTCTTGACGAACGTATTCGTATAGAAGACTTGCCATCAAGTCAATTTAAAGGGGCTGCGAACCTACTCATCTTGCCAACGCTTGATGCGGCGAACATTGCCTTTAACCTGCTCAAAACAGCAACGGGCAGCGCGTCTATTGGTCCTATCTTGTTAGGCGCCAACAAACCTGTGCATATCTTAACGCCGTCAGCGACAGCGCGTCGTGTGGTCAATATGACCGCTCTTGCCGTGACTGAAGCACAGGATTTAGAAAGCGAAGCCGTCGCTGCTAACGTATAATTTAGAAATATAAGCAATATACCGATCTGCTACTATTATTAATTAATGGTAGCAGTCTGTTATACTAAAACCAGTCAATGCCATTGTAATAAGGGCGCTGACTGGTTTTTTTGGTCCAAAATTTAGCACAGTAAAAATTTAGCATATTAAAATTTTATAACCCTAATTCATAACAGTAAATAAAAGAGGTTACGATGCAAGTCTATCTGGTTGGTGGTGCAGTGCGTGATCAGCTGTTAGGACGTCCTATCAAGGATAAAGACTTTGTAGTAGTTGGTACGACCGTTACCGAGATGCTAGCAGCAGGCTTTCATCAAGTAGGCGCAGACTTCCCAGTGTTTTTGCATCCTACTAGTAAGGAAGAATATGCACTGGCGCGTACTGAGCGTAAACTTGGCCATGGTTATCAGGGCTTTAGTGTCCATGCCAGCCCAGAAGTCAGTTTAGCGGATGACTTGCAACGCCGTGATTTAACCGTCAATGCGATGGCCATTGAAGTGATTAGCCTCACGGATGATACGCCTATTAACGGTGAAGTAATTGATTATTATGATGGACTAGAAGACATTAGTAGCAGAACATTGCGCCATATATCAAGTGCCTTTAGCGAAGACCCACTACGGGTTCTTAGAACGGCGCGCTTTTATGGACGCTATTACGACTTAGGGTTTACCATCGCTGATGAGACCTTAACTTTAATGCGGCAATTGGTAAGCTCTGGTGAGCTTGCGCATTTGAGTGCTGAGCGTATTTGGCAAGAGTCAAGCCGCGCCATGATGCAGACCTCCCTCATGTCTATTGGCAGCAACTGTTTGAGAGCGGCGTATTAACCGTTTGTTTTGCCCCTCTACATCAGGCTTGGGGCAATGGACAAGTACGAGAGACGGTTCAAACCGCGCTCTATTTCGCCGGTCAGATGCGCTTAAATTTATCACAGCGTTGGGCATTATTGATGGCGAGTCTTGATCAGACGTTATTTAATGTTGATGACACTGATAGCACTGAGGCAACAAATACTGCCGTCAAAAATATTTCTAGTATAGGCAACACCGCTAAGGTACCTAAAGCGCAAACCCAGTTTGCTACCCTATTCGTTCAGCAAGCCGCAAAACTAAGCGCAATAAATGGTCTGACAGTGGCGCAAAAAGTTGATCTTATTCAAGCCTGTAGCGCCCATAAGGAGCCGGATAGACTCTCGCAGCTATTAGTGACTAGCCATGTATTACAACTGTCACAGCAACACCGTCAGATGATGTTAGCACTCAATAGCTTTCATGCCATTAGTATGGGCGACATTGCGCCCAATCTTGAAGGACCAGCTATTGGAGCGGCTCTACGTCAAGCGCGAATTGAGCATTTACAAGCACAGAGCATACCCAAAAACAAACCATAGAAAATAACTCATAAATAAGATTGTATAAAATAAGATTGAATTGAATAAAGTAATCTTGAATAACTTGAATAACTTGAATAACTTGAATAACTTGAATAAGTAGTATCGTTATGAATCAGCTATCCAACCATTCCGAATCAATCAACACGCTAGCGCCGGTCATGCTGGTCACCGGTAGCGCCAAGCGTATTGGTGCGGCTATCATTCGTGCCGCACATCGTCAAGGCTATCGGGTCATCATTCATTATCATCATAGCCAGTTAGAGGCCAATGCGCTGGCAGATGAGCTCAATCAGATTCGCGCCGACAGTGCTACCGTAATCACCGCCGATTTGGCAATTGTCAATGATTGCGATGCTTTAAATCAATTTACCGAAACCGTTATGGAGGCTTTTGGTCAGCTTGATGTATTGGTACATAACGCCTCGCGTTTTTATCCCACTCCACTTGGCAACATTGATTATGAGCAATGGGATGAGCTTTTTTTGACTAATGCCAAAGCACCCTTGCTCCTTAGCCAAGCGTTACACCCTTATTTGCAGATTCAGGGCGGTAGTATTATTAGCTTACTTGATATTCATGCTCATGATAAACCGTTTAGCAATTATGCTGTATACAATATGGCAAAAGCAGCGCACCGGATGATGGTAAAGTCTCTCGCGCTGGATATGGCACCTCATGTCCGCGTCAATGGGGTCGCCCCTGGGGTAAATGTATTACCGGAGACTGATAGTGATCAGGCGCTTGATGAGCAGCAGCAACACCGTATTGTTGCCTCTATTCCTATGCAGCGCATTGGTACGCCTGATGATATTGCTCATTGTGTGCTCTATTTAGCACAGGCCAGTTATGTCACTGGTGAGATTATAACCGTTGATGGCGGCCGCAGTCTGACTTTGGCTGGTAGTAATATTTAAGGAGCAGATGATCATATTTGAACAAAATACTAACTACTTAATATCTTTTACTTGAAAAACTAAAAAAATCAGGTATCATTGTGCGTCTACCGTTAGGGCCCATAGCTCAGTTGGTTAGAGCAGAGGACTCATAATCCTTTGGTCGTTGGTTCGAGTCCAACTGGGCCCACCATATTCAAACCCTTGTAAGCTACGTCTTATAAGGGTTTTTTATTGGCTATGGATTGGTGCAGTCTAAAAGTGTCGAATCTCTTCTTAACCTCGTCAGTTTGTAATTAGTCACAACTCTTGCACCAATCTTTCTAACAACGTAATGGCACGCTCTTGTCTGACCTGAGTAACACCTTGTCCTGCCCATAATGACAGATGTTCTGCATCCTCATTTTTCGCAGCATTAGCACGCATCGGACTAGTCATTGCATTTAATTGTGGATAAGGCGGCAGTTCATCTTTTTTATCGAAAACAGCAAAATCAAGTAGATATTCGTTCACAAGACCACGTGCCTGTTTGCCTGAAAACAGCCGAGTTAAGCGAGTTTCAGTACTCCGATTACCAAGACTTGTATCCAGTAGAGCCTGTTTATAAATGTCATTAATGCCGGATTCATCGGTAGTCAAAAACGCAGTACCAAGCTGAGCCAGCTGTGCCCCAGACGCTTGTATAGCCCTAATACCTTGCCCCGTCATTATGCCACCTGAAGCAATCAAGGGAATGTCAGTACAAGCACGCGTTTGCCCAATCAAAGTTAACAAACCTAATGGATCGGCCTCGCTTTCTGGCAACCAACCACCGCGATGTCCTCCAGCTTCCATTCCTTGTAAGCATACTGCATCCGCACCAATTTCTGCCCATGCCTGCGCCTCCAACGGATGATTGGCTGTACCTATAACGCAAGTCCCAAGCTGTTGTAAACGCTGTACTTGCTCAATACTAACAATACCAAAAGTAAAACTAACAACAGATACAGGATTTTCATAGAGTACTTGTAGCTGCTCAGCGAAACTTTGTGCTGGCCTATCAGGAAGCGCTGCTTTTATATGATGCTCTCTATAATACTGAGTGAGCCAATCTGGCATTGAGGTGTCAAAAGTACTGGCATCCTGGTCTGATAGCACCATTAGATTAACCATAAAAGGACGCTCAGTAAGTGTTTTTATCATATCAATTTGGCTATTTAAAGCAGCTGGTGCGGTCATGCCTGCCCCTAACGAGCCAAGGCCACCGAAATCACTAACAGCAGCAATCAGTTCAGGCGTTGTTGCACCGCCTGCCATTGGTGCTTGAATAATGGGGTAAGTTATTCCAAGTTGGTCTAATAACTTCATTGGTTATATTTCCTGTTGATAATATTTGGCTATGATTAAAGCATATTAAATATTAAGAGTACTTGCTGGATTTAATATCCGCGAACAAGTCATTTAGGTACTACTACCGTGTCAAGTAGAGCAGCGATTGCATGTAAACGATAAACAGATAAATGACAGTCGTCTAACAAAGCGCACTAGATGGTCGTTCGTTATGAGGTAAATAATCGATCTCATTCTTTAGTAAATACTTAGTTCCAGAGGTTAATAACTAGAACATATTGGCTCGTATAGTCAACTGTTTAATCAGAATCTTATTACTAAATGACGAAGTCAATATAGCAAGGCTAATATTGAGCATAGGGATACTCATACATACATCATATTAATTAAAAACTGTGTATCTAACTCTAATGCTTGCTGGCCTGTTTGCGCGGCTACGATGATACCCTCGCCAAACACAAATAGAGTATCGGCCTTCTGCTTAGCATTTTCTGCACTTACCTGTTCAAACTTATCAAGTAGCCATTGCCTAACCTCAGTTTTATGCTGTTTGGCTATTTGATGCGGGGAAGATTGAGCATCTGAATACTCTGCGCAAGCATTAATAAACATACAACCATAAAAGTCCTCTGATGACGTCCAGTCTTTTAGGAAGGCTAAGTAATACCTAGCAACATCTGCTGCTTCCTTAATCTCAAAACTATCCAAGTAATCTCTTAATTGAGTCATAAACATCTGATGACGATATTTAAGCACTTCTTCGATTAAGCCATCTTTATTACCAAAATGAGCATACAAAGTCCGCTTGGTAGTCCCTGCTTGCTTTGCTAATAGCTCCACTCCACTGTCGTGAAAGCCTTGCTTATAAAAGAGCTCATAACTTTTTTGTAGAATGGTATCTCGCAATTCCATTGGCTCTGTCTCCTGTTCTTTTCGTTCCTATTATTTTATTCAATAAAAAACTATTATTTATATATACCGTTCGGTATACTTACGTAATATACTGACCAGTATACCAGCAGTAATACTTTTAAATTGTTTATTTATTATAGGAGCTAGTATGCATTCATTTTTTAATTGGCGTAAGTTAAAAGGTCAAGTCAGCCAATGCCCGAAAAGGTTGCCGTTATCGATGATAGTAGTGGCTTGGCTGGGCGGCACTATCGCAACAGCAACGCTTGCTATATTAGGAGGCTCAATAGAACTCGTTATGATTCTAGGATCATTTGGTGCAAGTTGTTTACTGATATTTGCGTATCCTACCAGCCCTTTTGCGCAGCCAAGAAACGTCATAGGCGGGCATGTTATTGCGACCTTTACGGGACTGGTATTTATGACATTATTTGGTATTCACTGGTGGAGTATGGCAATGGCTGTAGGCACAGCCATTGCGCTAATGCTGATATTTAGAATGCCGCACCCGCCTGCCGGGTCCAACCCTTTGATAGTCATGCTCGGCGCGGTAAATTGGAGTTTTTTGATAACACCTACCCTGCTCGGCTCTATCGTCTTGGTAATAGTAGCGCTGATTTATAATAATTTAGGTAAGGATAAGCAGTATCCAACGTATTGGTGGTAAAAGCCTACCTTTGATAGAAGACAGGTATTTATATTTAATTATCTAAATACTCCCCTAACCAAGCCAAAAACTCATCGCTGGTCGTCGATACATTCAGGCGTAGATGCGTCGAGTCGTGAGCGTTGGGATGAAACAGTTGCCCCGGTGCGACAAGCCAGCCTTCCTTATAGGCATCCAACGCCAACTGCGCGGTATCTTGCCCAGTATCTACCCACACAAAAATACCTGCCTGCGTATGTTCCGGATAAACAAGCCCAATCTTAGGCAAGGCTTTACGCATCTTTTGGTGTGCCGAATACAGATGCTGCTGAACCTTTTTGAGCTGACGACGGTATTCTCCTTGCGTCCATAATCGATGGATCACGCGCTCCCCAAACTCTGGCGTGTTCATAGTACTTAATGTTTTAACCCTTAATACGTCATCAACAAACTCATCAGGGCACACCAGCATACCGACTCGCCAGCCTGACGCCATCGATTTTGAAAACCCTGTCGCATAAAACACCCGCTCGAACTGGTCGAGACTCGCATAACGCAGCGCCTGACCATTGGGCACAAAGGCGGCGTATAAATCATCCTCAAAAATATAAGCATCATGCTCATGTATAAGATTAAGCACTTGATGAGCACGCGCAGGATGCAAGTTATAAGACGTTGGGTTGTGTAGCACGCTGTTGGTTAAATATAGCTTAGGACGATGCGCTACAAATATCTTTTGCATCTGCTCGATGTTGGGACCTTGATGGTCGCGCTCGACAGCTACGACGTTTAACCCTTGTTGTTGTAAGCAGCTTGATAACCAATACCAGCCTGGACCATCAACCAATACGGTATCGCCTACTTGCGTGAGCAGTTGCGCGACCATCGTTACCGCTTGCGATACGCCCGCTGTCGTAATCACATTGTCCGCATGGGTTTGCATACCGAGCGTATTCAAATTCTGCGCTAACTGCTGACGTAGCGGCAAATAGCCTTGAATGTCACCATAATCATAGATAAAGCTATCCGCTTGTTGAGTCACTTGCCGGATTGCCCATTCCATTTTGTCATTGCGTACCCAATCACTTGGTAAAATCCCTGACCCTGGGGAACGGTCACGAGGGATATCACTAAACACCTGCTGCACCAACCAGCGCGTATCTATTACAGGGTATTTTGCGGTGATATCTGTATGACTGTTTGGCTCAACTGAGCTTGCCACCGCATTGACATAATAGCCTGAACTGGGCTTGGCTGTCAGCACATTGATGGCGACTAATTGCTCATATGCCTGCACTACCGTAAAGCTCGAAATATTCAGTAATTTTGCTAATTTTCGTACAGAAGGCACGCGCTGATTGGGCTGGTAAATTTGCCAGTCGATACGCTGCTGGAGCCATTCAGCAACGGCAGCGGTCTTGGTTAAATTAGGATTGAGCTTATAGGTCTCTACCATAACTGCATACGCTTGTTTTTGTATAAGTGGATAAATTGTTACGTTAGAACGAACTATACACTTTGTTCATTGCTGATGGAACTGTATCGGGTCTGTTATGGTTATTTGGACTATAGTTGGGTTAATCGATAAGGATTAAAACAATTAGGACGAGAACTAGAATGGCTATGACAGTGATGACAGCAAGTTTTGAAGGCAGTGTGATGGGGCTTGCTATTTTCATGCTGGTCAATTCAATCACGCCAGGACCGAATAATTTGATGTTGCTACATGGTAGCGTGAAGTGTGGGTTTTGGCAGTGTCGCTGGCATATGCTTGGTATTACCGTCGGTGTAACTATCATGCTTTGGCTTAGCTACTGGGGCATGTCAGCGTTAGTCGTCAGTTATCCTGCCATCATGCTCGTTATAAAAGTGTTAGGTACGCTATATTTATTATGGCTGACGTATCAGATGGCCAAAAGCGACTTTACAACGTTTGTTCATGAGGCGCTGCGACGAGAAGCATCAGGTGAGCAAGTGGGTAACGTGAAGCCGCGCTTTGGTGAATTACCCCTTACTTTTTGGCAAGCTGTCCTGTTTCAGTGGCTCAATCCTAAAGCATGGACGATGACCATGGTCGCACCAAGTGTGGCTATGTTCTATGCTGGCAGGCCGTGGTTGGACAATTATCCACTGCTAGCCGTATGCGCTGTGGTCAATATTCTATCGATTAGTTGCTGGGCAGCAGGCGGACATTGGCTACGCAAGTTGGTACATCTGCCCCTAGTCATGCGCGTAATTCACGGGGTAATCGTGCTAATGACGCTCTATTGTGCGCTGACACTTTGGATGTAAATAAAGACTGCTAATAACTAGCATTAAGTCACTAATATCCAATTACAATTATTTAATAATCATTTTTTAGGCCAACTATATGACCCCTTTACACATCGCATTAGCTGTATTAGTTGCCTTTATTTGGGGCGTGAACTTTACCTTTATTGCGTGGGGGCTTGAAAGCTTTCCGCCGCTAATGCTCACTGCCCTGCGCTTTTTCTTTACAGCCGTTCCACTGGTTTTGTTTCTCAAGCCGCCCAAGTTTAACCGTACGTTATTTATCTATGCCATCGGTACGTTTGTCATGCAGTATGCTTTTGTATTTACTGCCATGCATTTGGGTGCATCAGCAGGGTTGACAGCGCTAGTACTACAACTTCAGATTTTTATCACCGTATTGCTGGCGTATGTCATATTGGGTGAGGCAGTAAGTCGCATACAGATCATAGGTATGCTGGTCGGCGTACTGGGTCTAGGCGTGATCGCGCTAAATCTTGGCGGTGATATGCCTTTGCTTGGGTTTGTCTGTATCTTGATTGCGGCAATAGGTTGGAGTTTTGGCAACATTGCATCAAAACAGGCATCAAAGCAAGCCGCCATAAAGGTGACGCAGCAGGGATCTGGCGTGTCCATTGTCTCGTCTACTACTGGCAATAATAAGGTATCCGCGTTGTCTGCCCTAGCTCTAGTGGTATGGGGTGGTCTGATCGCCTGTGTAGTTTTGACCCTATCTTCTCTTATATTTGAAACTGATGCATGGCAGTTGGCGACGTTTAACGAGGCATCACTCAAGTCTTGGCTGTCGCTTGGGTTTATCGTGTACATCTCAACCCTTGTTGGTTTTGCACTGTGGGCGCATTTGCTTAGTCAAAATATTGCCTCTAAGGTTGTGCCGTTTGCTCTATTAGTGCCAGTATTTGGCATGACAACCTCGGTACTGTTTATAGGGGAAGTATTGACGTGGTGGAAGATGCTGGCAATGCTGTTGATCTTGTCAGGGCTGTTACTAGCAAATGTTAGGTATGGGCTAGGGAGAAAATCTGCTCATAAGTAGCAGTAAATAATCTAATTTGCCAGCATTGGTTTTATTAGGTTTAATTTTTTTAACAGTGAGCTCTACGAATAGAAAACCAGTCTATAAAAATAAGGTCGCTAAACCGAATGCATGAAAAACAAAATTTTAATAATATACTGGGATTTTCATTTGCTTTAGTAGCGGCAGCTCTTAATGCGACGATAGGCATATTTAGTGTGCTATTAATGAATACAGGTTTAAAAAGCAATGATATTGCCTTTCTAAAAACGATTATTGCTTTCATCTTGCTATCTGCGCTGTTAAGTAAAACGCCAAGACAAATTCAATATAAGCGGCTCATCACTACTGAATTTATCACTCTCAGTAACCATTCCAGTGATAAATCCAACAATAAGCGAATCATAGGGGCAGTTGCTATTTGTGCCTTTCTTGGCATTTTTACTTTATTCGTATTTGAGACCAAGGCTTATGAGTATGGCAATCCTGCTAATGTCGTGGTGATCTTAATGGCAGCAGCAACCATATCGGCAACGCTATTTGGCGCACTATTACTTAAAGAAAGACTATTATTAAACACCCTTATTGGTGTGTTATTGGCAGTCGCTGGAATATTTGTGATTTCGTGGACCAGTAGTGTAAATTTAACCTTGGTGTTTTTTGCAGTGATGGCAGGTAGCGGCTACGGGCTATTTTCAGTATTGATGCAGCGTTTTGGCTTGCAAGGCGGGATTTATTTAACCAAGTATTTATTACTATTTGGCAGCCTTTTTTTATTCATTCCTTTTATTGTCACCTTTGAGCCTGTCAATATAGGATATCAATCCATTTTGGGGCTGCTGGGCTTAGCTATTTTTCCAACTATTATAGGGTTTTATTGTACTACCAGCGCTTTAAAATACTTGCCTGCATCAAAGGTGCAAGTCATTGAATTATCAGAGCCTCTGTTTGCTATGTTTTTTGTTTGGTTGATATTGCATGAGGATGCAACTATGAGGTTTTGGCTTGGAGCAGGATTGGTTATACTCGGTATTTTAAGTATCACCAACTCCTCTAAAAAATCTGCTGAGTAAATAATAACGAATAAATATTTAAACACTATATCTCAACTGTCTTTTTTAACTATACGCTTCGTTGAAGGTGGGTAATTCTCGAGTAAAGACGCAGGACGTATAGGACGGCTGGTTAAGTTACCTCCGCAATTGGGGCAATGATTGTTTAAAACACTAGTCGTACAAGATGTGCAAAACGTACATTCAAAGCTACAAATCATTGCATCAGTAGCATCAGGCGGCAAATCTCTATCACAGCGTTCACAATTAGGTCTCAGCTCAACCATATTATTCTCCACTTTTAATTAGTAGTGTTAAGTGATATTGAATACCTTATTCAATATCAAACTCCATGCGCCTTGCCGTTGTTTGCATGGTTTGACTATCTAGTAACTTTTCCACACAGTACAGGCTGGCATGAATACCCGCACTTATCCCTGCTGATGTTACCAGCTTAGTAGTCTCGTCACTGGCATCGACAAAACGGGTATTAGCGATGACCTCAACATTAGGATAGAGGGCTAAATTATCCAAATCCATCCAATGGGTGGTTGCGGATTTGCCAGCCAGCAACCCAGATTGGGCTAACAGCAAAGCCCCTGTACATACTGAAAGCGTCAGCTCTGCTAGCTTGGATTGACTGATAATCCAATTAATAACTACTGGATTGTTTATCTCAACCTTTTCCGCGCCATAACCGCCAGGAATAACTAAAATGTCTATAGTGGGATGATTGTCGAAGCTATAATCAGGGATAACAGTTAAACTATTTCTAGCAGATATCGGCGCTTGATACTCGGCAATGGTAATAACGTTAAAGTGCTTATTATTGACGTTGTCTTCAGCTAATGAAAATACCTCAAAGGGCCCTGCAAAGTCCAATACTTCGACTTCGTTAAATAGTAATATCCCAACGGTTCGTGTTGATATCATGTTTTTCTCTCAAGTTGGTTTTATTGAATGAAACATCGCTTATTCATACGTTCATAATTAAACTAACCCTAGTTTACATTTTCAATTAGCGCTGCCATTTCATCCGCTTTTGTGGTTTTAAGCTGTTTAAGACCTGCAACCACCCCTGATCTATTATCAGTCGATTTATTTTGGCTCAACTTAAACTGCGCTTCAACATCGGTGATATCGACACGAATACCGACAATGGCTCGGCACATAGCTTGAATATACTTCTCTGGTGCATCATCAAGTGACCAAGGATTTGGTTGGCTAACTTCAAAATCAGCCGTTTGCTTTGACAAGATATCAATAAGCGCTTCTGGTTCAGTTATTAAGCTGACGTTACCAGTGACATGTATGCTGCGATAATTCCATGTCGGTACTTCTTTGTGCGTTACCGCTTTACTCGGATACCAATTAGGGCTGATGTAATGACCATTATCTTGAAAAACAATCAACCACGGCGCGCTAAGATTATCTCTATTATTAATCGCATTTACTTTGGCAATATGACCATATAAGCAACCAAACTTACTTGCATCATCCTGCCAGTACATCGGAATATGACAAGCTTCAAGTCGATTAGCAGTTTGCGTAATAACAGTAGCTTGAGGTTGATCTTTGATAAAGGCTTGTATAGTCTCAAAGTTGTTTTCTTTAAAAGGTTTAGGGGTGAACATCATAGGCTCCAAGTCGTTTTGTTATATACATGACCCCACTCTCAACTTCGAAAGGTATTGAAAAAAGAAGAGCACCTCATTAATCTATTGTTTTCGACCAAGAATACAACGGAGTCATGAGATGCCCATAGAAGAATTTATCATCAATATCTATTTAATGGTAGAGCATTACTACAAAACAATCGTCACCGAACCGTTACGAACGGGTGGTTATTCGCCTAAACTCAGTGATCCTGAGATTATTTGTATGGAAGTGGTGGGTGAGTTTTTAAATATGGACCAAGACAAACAGATTTGGCAATACTTTAAGCAGCATTGGCAAGCATGGTTTCCAGCGATAGGCTCATACCCTAACTTTGCTAAGCACTGCGCCAATCTATGGCAAGTCAAACAACGGATACACGATAAAGTCAGTGATATAGAAGGCCGTGACAATATTCATCTCATTGATGGCTTTCCCATACCTGTCTGTCATTATGGACGAGCTTATCGGCATAAAAACTATCAAGACCATGCCGCTTTCAGTTACCGTGCCGCCAAGCAAGAAAAGTATTATGGCTTTGAGGGACATCTACTGATTAACTTATCAGGCATGATTAAGGGTTTTACTATCGCCCCTGCTAATGTTGATGAAAGAGACGTTGCACCTGATATCACTGATAACATTCATGGTCTGCTTGGCGCTGATAAAGGGTATATCAGCCCTAAGCTCAATGACTACTATCACTCTCAAGGGATAGATCTACAAACACCATTGAGACGTAATATGAAAGATGACAGACATAAACCCCTACTAAGACGGTTAATGAAAGTCCGCCGTACGGTTGAAACCGTGATTGGTCAGTTGTCAGAACGATTTAATATGCAAAAGGTACGGGCTAAAGACTTATGGCATCTATCTCATCGGCTTATTCGTAAGATTCTGTCGCATAATCTGTGCTTTGTGCTCAATAAACAACTTGGAAACCCACCACTTCAGTTTGAGCTGCTTATTTTAAGTTGAGAGTGGGGTATACATGGAGTAATGGTATTACTTTACGACCTAACCGTACCGATGCATTTTTTAAAATTACCAACAAAGTGTATAGTTGGATAGCCCTTAACAATTATGTGCATAATATATGACTTCTAATAAGCCAACTACGCTATGAATGACACTCATTCGCTCAATCTTAATATCAGTAAAACCGCTGCTGTGGTCGAATGGATACAGCAGCGAATTGATAGCCAAATATATAAACCGTACCAGCGAGTGCCTTCTGTACGCAAACTAGCCACGATTTTGGATGTTTCGAGCTTTACTATAACTCAAGCTTATGAGCAGTTAGTCGCTACTAACGTGTTGACGGCTAAGCCAAATTCAGGTTATTACGTTTTACCTCAAGTCACTCAAAGTAGAAATCTAGAGATTTTGTATAAAGAACCTGTGGTCGATACTAGCTGGCTAGTACAGCAAATGTTTAGCGATGTTCCTAATCACCGAGCACCAGGTTCAGGTGAGCTACCTGTTGAATGGATTAAAAATGATAGGATGCAATGGGCGGTCAGGCAAGTTAACCAAGATATTGATAGCTTCATCTATAATTATGGTGACATTCAAGGCTACTTACCTTTGCGTGATCAATTGACCCAGTATTTAGATTTGCTAGGTATTCATACCAGCGTCGATAATATTATCACTACAACGGGGGTTTCGCAGGCTATTTTGACGGTTATTCAACTCCTATTAAACGTAGGTGATACGGTCATAGTAGATAGTCCTGGTTGGTATTGGACGTCTAGCACTTTGCAGCAGCAAGGTTATCATGTCGTGTCGGTTGCCCGCGATCATCAAGGCTCAAATATCGAACAGATGCAGCAAGTATTAGAGAAATATCGTGCTAAGCTATACATTACTAATAGCGTACTGCACAATCCAACCTCCTATAATCTGCATCCTGCCCGCGCCCATCAAGTTTTAAACTTAATGCATGAATACGATGCTTATATTTTTGAGGATGATTTGTACGCAGCGTTTTTACCTGATGAAAAGCCGCTTAGGTACGCTAATATAGACCAGTTTGAGCGGGTGTTTTATGCCACTGGTTTTTCAAAGTCGATGGCGTCAGGCTGGCGAGTGGGCATGCTGGTCAGTCCTGATAGATTTATCAATCAAATCCTTAATCTTAAAACCCTTAGCAACATGACGTCGCCAGAGTTTGGTGAGCGCGTTATTCATCGTTTATGGACGCATGGTGAGTATCGTCGTCAAATTAAAAAGGTGCAGCAGCAGTTATATACCGCTCATGAAAGACTGCGTAAAGCACTACCAAAGATTGGACTTATCTATCCTGAGCATACGCAAGCAGGAATCTTTATTTGGGTGGACACGGGGCAGGACACGGGGAACCTAGCACTGGATGCTTATAAAGAGAACTGGCTGGTTGCACCGGGGCAGTTATTCCATCCTGATGCCAATGTTTCGACATATTTGCGCCTAAATGTATCGACGACCAGTGATGAGTTTCTGAAGTGGTTGGGTGTGTATTTAAACCAAGTCAATAATTACTTATGAAAACTTACCTCGGATTTCAACACTTATTTTATAAGGACAACTTATGACTGCCGCTCACACGCCTATCTTTTGGCGCGATTCTAGAATGCCCCATATTGAGCTGCGTAAAGTCGCTGATGGGCGTAAGGTTTGTTATGATCTTCATAGTCATACCCATTGGTCTTTAGGCGCGATTACACAAGGCGTAAGTACCTTTATTTATCGTGATGATAGCTATCATGTCAGACAAGGCGATTTAGTACTGATGAATTCAGAATGGCCACATGCCTGCAACCCTATCGAAAACCAGCCTTGGGCTTATCTCATGCTCTATGTAGATACTACTTGGCTGACGCAGCTGCGCTATACAGAAGGCTTATTACAACAACCGCGCTGGCAAGATATCGCTAATGCGGTTATTACCGATAAGCACCTGTATCAAGGCTACTGTACAATGGCGGCGACCCTTTTGGACGACAAGCGCGAACTACTTGATAAGCAAACCAAAGTGGTTGAATACTTATCTGCTCTTATGCACACGCTTGATAATCAAAAATCGGTACTTGATAAACAGACGCCCGCAGCATTGAATAAATTAGCTAGTTACTTAAATGAGCACTGCACTGAGGAATTATCGCTTGATGAGTTATGTACATTGAGTGGCTATAGTCCAAGCCATCTTATTCGAAGCTTTAAGCAGTACTTTGGCATGACGCCCCATGCCTATATCGTCAATAAACGTATTCAATATGGACAGCGAGAGTTAAAAAAAGGCGTAGCTATTATCGATACCGCTTTAAGTGCTGGATTCGCCGACCAAGCGCACTTTCAGCGTACCTTTAAGCGTTTAGTAGCAGCCACGCCCAACCAGTATCGTAAGCCCTTACCCGAATAGTAAAAACAAGCAACTACCTGCCAACAGAACGGCTAACACTCGATTGATAGTCCGTAGATTTTTGGGTTGCTGGACTTGCTGTCTTAAAAAGGCACCAGCATAGACCCAACAGCTTAACGATAGCCAACATATTGGCAAATATAACGCCGCAAATAACCAAATCTGAGCAAGCTCTCCATTATTAGTATAAGCACCGATGCTAGCGGCAGAAGCAATCCATGCTTTTGGATTGAGCCATTGCATCAAAAACCCCGTAAAAAATCCAGGTACTTTTGCTATATCTTTATTATTGATTTTGCCATCATCACAGGCCAAGCGATAACTCAAATAGAGTAAAAAAGCGATACCTGCCCATGTCAGCCACTTCTCGAAAACTGGAAAAGTGACTAGCAAGGAGCTAAAACCGTAACCTATGGCTAAGAATAAGATAATAAAACCAAGCGTGGCACCAGTGACGAAAGTTAAGCCCTTGGATAGAGGGTAGCGCGCCCCACTGCTTAAACCAACGATATTTACTGGACCAGGAGAGATGGAAGCCACTAAAGCAAAGGCAGACATTGGCAAAATTAAGGATAAGCTCATGGCTGTTACTCAGTTAAAACATTGAGTCTGCCTGAGAGCTATTGTGAAATATTGAAGAAAATTACTTAAGAGATATCCTACCAGTAAATTGCGCGCTAGTTGTCATCCATACCTACTTTATCAAAGTGAATGCATCTTGAGACAGCTTAGAGGTGATAAGTTTAAATCAATCAGGGTGTAACGCTTGAGTTAAGTATGATGCAGAATAAGAGAGATAAAAAAATCTGCGAAGACTATTGGACATATAATAATAAAGTAGGTTTTATTAGACACATACAATCACTTTGCCAAAAATACGAGCTTAGTTCTCATATGTTATTTGAGACGATATCAAAATGCTACGCTTTTTTAGATGATGTTCTCTGTAAATACTGCGGAAGTGCTTGTCCGATTGAGGTGCCAGCAGATATTCCTTATATGCATTCGAAAATCGGTGGTGTTTCAAAAAGTATGCTGGCATTAGACGAAGCCATAGTTGATATAAAAGAACACCATATTGAACGTCTTAAAGTGATTGTCGAGTTTCTTAGAAAAAGCACAAGTCTTTCTAACTGCTCGCCTCAATCGGTGTCTTAAACGGCAATTATTACCTTCTATGCCAACAGTATATCTTTTACCAATCTGCTTAGGGTCTGCCTTGAAGGCAGTTTTAAAGCTATCCCAGTTGTCCATGCTGATTGAACCATAGCTCACCTTAAGTTTCTTAAGACGAGCTCGAAGCTTTTTAGCCGTGGCTAAAACATGGGCAACAATCTCACCAGTATCACGGTCATAGGCGTAGATTAACCATACCTTCTGCTTCTTGCAACGTACGTATGTCCAGAACTCATCAACTTCTAAACGCGAGTAGTAATGCTGCTTTGGTGAGGTCTTATAGATCGATGAGCCTATGGTGCTTAGTATCTTGCCAATGCTGACAGAGGTGATAGTGGCAATGTCTCTAACACTACAGCCTCGTACTATCATCAGTCGTATCTTATGCTCTATTTTAGAGTGGCAACCCTGATAGGTAATGGCGTGGTCGCCAATGAATTGACGTTTACAGTCTTTGCATTGGTAGTTTTGCTTACCATAGCTTTTTATACCGTTTTTCTTTAGACTAGGACTGTGGCAGTCGGGGCAATTAATCTCTATTTGTGTCTTCATAACCTCAAATATAGCATCTTTGCTTTGGCTGGCACCCCTCCTTTATTTACTCAGCATACTTTTTGATACACCACCCGATATTTTCAAGCGCCCATAAAAGCCCTGTTAAATAATTTTGCCCAAAAGTAGCTGTGGTTTCTTGATGAAATAATGCAACAAATGGTGATGGATTTGTATCAATGGCTGCTTCTACTGCTTGTAAGAAAAATATTGGGCTAGCTTCTGCTAATGTTGGCAATAAACTATCAAGACTTCCCCATCGTAGCCAATCACTTGCTTGAAATAAACTATGCACTGTAGTATTTGCAATGTGTTCAGCTTTGCCGTCTGAGCAGTTAGAAAGTGAGTCAGATTTATTACCTAAAAGGGCTAAGGTTTCCGCAACGCCCTGACGTAAACTATGGGAATGAGGTAAAAATTTATCATAGATGCTAGCCATATAACGTTCATCTTTTGGTAGGTCAAATGATGGATCATCAATTTGTAATATATCAAGAACAACCTGCATAAACCGTTCTAAATGATCGTCAAAAATCCTTGCTCCTAAGTCAGACCAAAGCTTTTTGCGATCTTTTATAAGCCACAGTCCATTTTTGTATGAGAAAGGAGTGTCATGAATAGCTAGCGTGTTTCTTAACTCCGCTATCCAAGTATCGTAGTCTTCACCCACAATAATAGATACGGCTTGTTTATCGGCTTCATTTTTTTCATTCCAACTACCAACCAGATTTGCAAAAGCTAGTTGCTCGGCTGATTTATGATTGCTCCAGTTAGTGGACTGAGCTGGTAACTGCGGAAGGTTAGCAATTGATGCTAGATGTTCAGGAAGATATGCCAATTTTGGTGTTTCAAAGTGTTTCTTAATATCTTCAGACAAATTCTCTAATGTAATAGTGCCTGCATTTTGATTAAACTGTTGAACTTCAGCAATTATTTTGCACCAAATTTCATGAGGTGATTGCTTGTCAAATTGAGCAATGTGCGATTGCATGAGTGAGGAAACGACACTCCCTTTCTTATCTAAATCATAACCTAGCAAATGAAAATGTTTTAAAAATTCAAAAAAATCATTGTCAGATATATCACTACCATGTGCTTTTTTGAGTTGGGATCTAAAAGCATCTCGTTTACTTCTTGCATTATTAGAGCTAAATTTTGCTCGATCAATTTGTCTAGAAAATTCAGCAAAATCCCGTGTATGACGCGCTTGTTCTAGAATAAAGTTGACACTATCAATGTTTGTTTTACTAATAGGTCCAGTAATCAACGCAATGACATCTTTCCCTTTACTAAAAACATCTTTATCATTAAAGTCAGCCCATGCAGATTGAATCACTTCTTCAAATATACTATTGTTTTCAGTAATGTTAATTGAATGCTTTATTTGACCTAAAAGTCTTCTGTTATCATTACCATTACTTGGATTCTCTATTGTAATAATTACATCATCTGTGTTGTATCCTGCGATTTTACCTTGTAATTTAATTTCTTTAATTGGCCAAGACGGTAAGCAGGGGGCGTAGCCACCTGTTAGCATTAAAGTGACAAACTTTGCTTGAATGGCATTCTCGAAACTTGCACCACCACTACCTGTAGAGAATGGATTGCTAAGTTGTTTTTGTTTTAAATTCATGGCTTTCACTTTTTAATTACCTACGATGTCTTATAAATTGCAAAAACTTTCAATTCAAGCACTCATTCCATAAACACTATAGCCCGCCATTTATAGAAAACATGCAATGCTTTTAAAACAAGCAGAAAGACAACCCACTCTCAGCTTAGTTATGCGTTTATAGAACGTGCTTGACGAGTCGTCATTATATTTCTATATAAGACTCTAGTTTCATAGGAGTATATTTTATTGAAGACGGGTACCTAAACAAACTTACCATCAAATGCACATCATAATTCTAAGTCTGTTTTTTTGAAGCCCTTCAACCACTCTTTCAAGTCACCAATATCAAACGCTTGTGCCCCGTAGCCAATAGTAAGCAAGTCCTCAGGTAAGTATTCATCAAACTTCTCAACCAGTTTATTAGGTACGGTTTCGGCCAGCTCGGTAGCAGATGGCAGTGGCTGAGTGGCAAGCTTTTGTAAAAACTGATGGATTTGAATCGAATCAACTTCATTCACGCGAATGACACCTGCATAAACCTCAACGATGAAGTCATGTCGTATCAGTAATGCTACTAAGGTGTTCACAACCTTATCGCCACGCCACATAAATATATAGCTATTGCCGTCTTGGTCTATAACTGGCTGGTTGTTTAAATCGTACCTTCTAAAAGTATCGATACTTTCTGAGAACAGTTGCCTTGCCGTCTCATCAGCAAAATCTACGTGATGGTTACCCACTTGAATACGGTAATCGCCATTGCTTAATATCTCATACATCTCTTGACGGACTCGGTCATGTATCGACATGCCATCGCCGCCAAAAGTGGGAGGCTTGCCACCACCTTTGACGGAGATTACATCGACCACCTTTTTATCCATGTCGATATTTTTGACTTGCCAGCGTCTACCGCTAAAAATAATATATTGCTCAGGTATTAGCATGGTTTCGACAGGTAAAGTGCCAAGCGTTCTGTTACCCGTCACGATACGATATTCTTCTAGGGTTTTAAAAACAGCGTAAAAAGTATAATGACCGACAATGCGTTCACCAATAATCCCTAATACCAATTGCTGATTACCAAGCTGGGTAAGCAATTGCATCTGCCCCATCTGGGTAAGCAGCGACTTAAAGTGCACCGGTTGTATTTGCTGAAACGGTCCTTGTTTACATAGCAGCATATAGAGCTGGTCAGCACGAATACCGCCCCATTGACCGATAGTCGCCAGCACTTGATGCAATAGCGTTGAGAAATGATACAGCGAGGTATCGGCAGGCTCAAACCACTTACTGATAATCAGCAGTCGTATCATCGCCAGTGACTGAATTAACTTAAGACGTAGCTTGTCAGTGAGACTGGTATCTTTATCGATTTCTTTTTCGGTGATAAGCATTCTTAGTACCGCTGAATCGCCACGTCTGCCTGAACGCCCAAGCCGCTGCCGCAAGCTGGCAACAGAATGCGGTGCCGTCACTTGTACAACCGTATCAACCTTACCAATATCAATCCCCAGCTCTAAAGTCATGGTGCATATAGCAGTGGTCGGAAGTGCTTCTTTTTGCAGTCGTTTTTCTAAGCTTTCTCTAAGCTCTTTTGACAATGAGCCATGATGAGGGAAGAATTCATTAGGAACAATATTATACTCACACAAATCACTAAGCTCTGTAGCTATCATCTCTGTGCGCTGACGACTATTGGCAAAAACCAGATGACTTCCACCTCGGCAAAACCGGTATAAATCAGCACAAACTTGCGCCTCAGCAGTATAAGGGTGCTCAATACCCATATTTTTAGAATCAGGGTTTTCAACATCAATGTTTTTAGAGTCTGCTTCAAACGCCAACTTACTTGGCTGCACATAGCCCTTTACTTGTACCTTAATACTGGCTTTCGCCTCATCTTCTTCAATGATGACGCAAGGGAATGACTGATTAGGCCGCAATGATTGCGGTACGCTTTCTAAATCACCTAACGTCGCGCTTAATGCGACCCGTGGAATAGGTGAGTCCAAACGTTCAGTGAGGTGCTCAAGGCGCGTTAATAATGACAATAAGTGCTGACCGCGCTCGCTACCTAAGAACGCATGAAACTCATCAATAACGATATATTTTAAGCTGCCAAAAGCTTGCTTTACCCAGCCTGCATCTCGAACTAATAAGGATTCAAGTGACTCAGGGGTAATCAGAATAATGCCTGATGGCGACTTTTTTTGTTGCTGTTTTTTACTGCGCGGGCTGTCACCATGCCAAGGTGTTACTTGCATATCTAGTAATTTTTCTAAGCTCTCTAGCCTGCGATATTGATCATTGATTAGTGCTTTTAACGGGCTGATATAGAGAATCCCTACTCCTTCACTTTCTCTCTCACGATGGTCGATATTCTGCTCAGAATCTGTTGTAACAAGGACGCTACACGCTGGCAAAAAGAACGCTTCCGTCTTGCCAGCAGCCGTTGCCGCGCTGATAAGCACGTCGGTTTGCCCAGATAAAATGGGGGCAATTGCTTTGGCTTGTACCTCGCGTAATCCATGCCAACCTTGATTAAATATCCAACGTTGAATGCGACTATCTAGCTGAAGGTGGGCATCTCTCAAGGGTAATTTCTCATCTACTTTGTTAGGGTCGCCCACGGCTTATAGCTTAAAATCGGCAAGTCCGTCTTCTTCATCCATACCATTCATACCAATGTCCATATCGGATGGCATTTCAGGGTCAATAGATACTGAGTTAATGAGCTGATCCCATGAAATATCTGGGTTTTGGTCAATGACAGCTAACATATCCAAAAACGCTTTAATGGTGTTACGAGGCGTTCTAAAATAAGCATCGCCAATCGTTTGACTACAATGCTGTAAAAAGGCTTGTAGCGATTCCTCAGGTACTAGATATTCAGATTCATCACCGCCTGCATAGACGTGACGCAGGTTTTTAAGCAAAATGTATAGCTCTTCTGGCGTGAGGCTAGCCAAATGTAATGCTGGTGACGAGTAGTCAATCACCCCTGCTTGCTTGGCAAAGCTATTGTCTGCTAAACGCGTTTGTAAGGCATCATAGCTATATAACCCTTTACGCGGGTCAAGTAAGAATTCGGGCGTGCCCCCTAATAAAAACCCTAGATGCTCAGCGGTACCTTGCAGGCAGTCATTTAAGATACGCAAAATTTGCTCGTAATTGGCTTGGCGTGCTTGGGTACTATTGAGCTTATATAAGTTAACCATCTCATCAAGATTGACCAGCAGCCCTTGATAGCCTGCTTGCCTTACAAATAAGCTCATCAATTTGAGGGCATCATAAAAGGAGGCGTCAGATATAATAGTACGCACGCCCAAGTCCCGTCTGGCATCAGTCTTAGTCGAGTACTCTGCTCGCAGCCAACGAATGGCATTCACTTTTAACTCATCATCACCGTCTTCGTGTCCCTGCCAATAGGCTTCGATAACCTTAGCAAAATCATAACCACCAACCAACTCCGTCAACTCGGCTAGCTTGTGTTGGATGATATCGCTAATAGCCTCACCCGTACTATCCGCTTGTTTGCGGGCTTCGGTAATAAAGCGTTCGACCACACTGGCTAACCCATTACCATCCGGTTTATTACGAGTAGATAAATTACGCATAAGCTCAGAATATAAATTCCTTGCTTGTCCAGACGATGCTTGGATACGCCTATCAGGCGATAAATCAGCATTAACAGTGACCAGCTTTCGCTCAAGAGCAATCGCCCTTACCACACTCAGAAAAAAGGTCTTGCCTGAACCATATTCACCAATAATAAGTCGAAATGCTGAGCCGCCATCAGCAACGCGTTCAATATCACTTATTAACGCTTTAAGCTCATTGATGCGCCCGACTTGGATATGCTGGATACCGACCTTGGGAGTGACCCCTGCCTTCAATGACTGAATAATAGCGTCACGCTCTTTTGCTCTGATTTTTTTACTGGCCATTGTTTATCCTTGCTAGTTTTTAGAATTGGTTTTTATATTTAATCCAATGTTTTTAACTCTTCGACAATCTCAAAATCAATCACTACCTCATCATTATCTTCGAATACCGGCGCATCGACATTATCATACGCCCAATCGTTAATAGTTTCGATAGCGCCATTTATCATCAGGTTTAGTGACTCACATAGGGCTTCAATTTCTGCTCGCGGCCATACTTCTTTGCTAATTAACTGCTGATAAAGCCTGCTATGAATACTATCTAAACCTTTGGTAACGGACTCATTAGCGGCATTAACGTCAGTATGGTTATCTACTTGTTCATTGGGTAGTGAATCACTGTCCGTTCCTATATCGTCATTATCTGCCGCAAAGATACTGGCCAGCATTGCTTTAGCATCGCCTGTTTCGCTTTCATACGAGGCCAATAATTCTGCATCAAAACTAAATGACTTATTATTATGGCTATTGTCATTGGCACTCTTCTGCTGTGCCGCATCACTCAACGTTGTGGCTACCTTTTTAGCGGTGGTCAAATGATGGATGTCGCTAACCGCTGACGTTTTATCAAGTCCTAAAGCCTGATATAACTTTTCAATTTGTTTGATTTGACCGAGTTCGACATTACCATTAGCCAAAGCAACCAAGATAATGAAGCGACTGATAAAGCCAATATGCGGGTCATCAAGCGTTGCCAGCTTTGCCTTTAGACCTGCCATATTGGACGGGGTGTTTAGTCGCCATAGCAGATAAGCCGTGAGTGATACTTGTTCAATGGTGGTAAGCTGAGTATCTCGATCGATAATTGTCAGCAGCGTCTCTACTTCTCTTTTATCAACACAACCGTTAATGGTCGCCACCATAGCCCCCAATCTCAGCGCCAAACTGACTTGATAAAACGACGCACTCGGTTGAAAATATTGTCCATGACCTCTATCAAATAACACCACATGACCATCTAGCTTAAGACTGGTCTCATGATAACGTTGGTCTGGGACAATACCAAACCCTGCTAACTCCGCTAAATTTACGATAAGCTCATTATGCTTTTTAGTCAGTGATTTAGTTGAGGATTGCGGTAGCGGCTCGTCTAAATGTGCCCATAACTCTTTCGTCGTCGTCAGCCCTTCGTCATTTTGGATAACAGACTCAGCCCAAGTTTGAAATTCGTGTATCACTGCATATTTTTCTTGATGCGCTTGCTGCTGAATAAGCGCTGGTGGCAGTAGCATAATGGCGGCTATATCGCCTTCAGAGTGGCCTTCTTTACCCAAATAGCGACTATAGGCATCCAAAGTATAGTTGCATTGTTCTGCAATCGCTATCAGCTTTTTGACAGGCGCTTTTAGACCGCTGGGGTCTGGCAAATCATCCATAGTGAGCTCGATACTGACGATTGAGCGACTGGCCGCATGATAGCTGATCTTCAATTTGGTTTTATTAGGAGCAACAATAAAGCCATTAGGATAGGTTTGCTGATAGATAATATCGAATAAGGCTTTAAATGAGTCTTCACAGCGCTTGGCCGGCGTTTTAAAGTTATATTTATCAGAAAATACCAACCACTCCCAAGCTAAAGTCGCAGGAATAGCTGATTTTAACGCGACTGTTTTTGCTAAATGCATCTTAAATCTTAGATTTTGGCTGCTAGCTGGTGGCGGTAAAAGCTGCGCGGCTCTTTTCTTATCTTCAAACAATGGTGAGCGGATAAGGGACATAAACTCTAAAAAACGAACTGAATAGTTGTTAAAGGAGGATTGCTTACCATAAACATTATGCAGCCGTAATATCTCATTATAGAGAGCGATAAACTCGTCGTCAGAAACGGTATCATTATTAATATTATTAATATTTTCAATAATTCTACGCTCAAACCCGCCAAAATAGATAAACACATAGCCGATAGGCGTGTTGAGATGCGCGCGGTCTGATGCCAACCAATCTAGATAAGCGCCGCGACATGCTGATGACAAGCGCGCATAACTTGGCCAGTAGCCAAGCGACTCATCACTATGAATTTGTGAGATACTGTGTATGACTTTTGGCGGACTAACTAGCAGGCCTTCATCTACCAACGAGGGCTCAGTAATATAACCCGTTAACGCCTCGAGGTGCACGCCTGCGTAATAAAACCCGCGCGCTATTTGACGCTTATTGATCGTAAGAGCTTCATGCTCTGTAACCCAGAGCCCTAATTTTTGAGTCGATGCAGCAGCCTTATAGGTGGGTTTATTAGAGGATATGATAAAGGTTGCTAGCTCATCCACACTATCATCATCATTATTATTATGATTCTGTTTTCTGGTCTTATTTTGGCTATGTTGATGACTTTGGCTACTTTGGGTATTCGGACTGGCAAAGTTGTTGGGATTGGCCACTTTCGGACTGACCACGGGCTCGTCATTGCGGGCAGACGGCTTTATATCAGGCGGCAAGCTTATGGATTTAGTGTGCCCTGTTTTATAACTTTGAGGCTCATACTTTTTTTTGAAAAGAGCAAGCACATCTACAATAAAATTTTTCATTAAATATGAGACCCATACTAAATTGATTGCAAATCAAAAAAATGGCAACACTAAGTTGATAACTATTAATTGGTTATTAGTGAAAGAGTGATCATTTTAGCAACAAACGTAAGGCATCTAGTCTGTTTATTTGCAATTAATTTATTTAGAGTCTTATCTATTTACAATAGGTAGCCAATTATAGTTATAGTCGGCACACTTTAAAACAGAGACAGCGCATTAAAGAACTTGAGCGTGAAAATAAATAACTAAAACAAGTCAATGAAATCATACGCATATGACAAGATAGTAAACGCCGTTATGGTGTTCGTAAGGTTTAGCACTGAACCGCTTGAAGTATATTAAAGGCTAGGTAGTTGTACCAGATCGATGAATCAAATAAAACTGTCTCACTTCTAGTGAATCACCATTAAATAATTATTTTAACACTCTCATGAAACACAGAAATCTTCCTCAGAGCAACCGAAGTCAGCAAACTTGTGACATCTAATACAAATACCGAAGCTAAAATTGCCCAATAGCTTGAAGCTACTTTTAGAATAATCTTGATTTATTTTAAAATGTCTGTATTATTGGACATATGGAAATGACTAATGCAATCGCCAGCTTCGCTGCGCTATCTCAAGACACTCGGTTAAAGGCATTTAGACTGCTGGTCAGTCATGAGCCTGATGGGCTGCCTGCCGGTGAAATTGCCCGTCAACTGTCTGTACCTCATAATACGATGTCCGCTCATCTAGCAGTGTTATCGCGAGCTGGATGGGTCCTCTCGCAACGCCAAAGTCGTCAGATTATCTATCGCGCTTCATTGTCGCATATGGAAGCAGTCGTTCAGTTTTTATTACAAGACTGCTGTGCTGGGCATCCGGAATTGTGTTCCTCTCTTATAGACCGTTTAAGTGGCTGTGGTATCAATAAATCCAACAACTGAATTGCTAATCTAGCCAAGAATCAGACCACTAAACACCCTAACAATAACATCAATAATAATAATACCTAAGGTCACTATGACATCACTCATTTTTCACAATCCCAACTGCGGTACTTCTCGTAATACTTTGGCCATACTAAGAGCTTCCGGTGAACAGCCCAATGTGGTTGAATATCTCAAAACACCGCCCACTCGTGAGTATCTGATCGAGCTACTGACGTTAATGAGTATTGCACCACGAGATCTGCTACGTCGTAAAGGCACACCTTATGAGGATCTGGGCTTAGACAATCCAGCGTTATCTGATGATCAGCTCATTGATGCTATGGTTGCGCACCCTATCTTAATCAATCGTCCTATTGTCGTCACAGATAAAGGCGCTGCCTTATGCCGACCTTCAGAGCGGGTTTTTGAATTATTGAATAATCCAGTGGCTACTTTTACGAAAGAAGAGGGAGAAGTCATCCAATCTGATAAAGACAATGCCCTACATGCATCTATCGATTTGATTGACTTATCCAATATCGATCCAGAGAATATGCACTCAATCGACATTGATTCCTTAATTGGCTCAAACGACCCTAGACATCCTCCAAAAATATTGGTGTTATACGGTTCCCTTCGTGAGCGCTCATTTTCTAAACTGGCCGCCCAAGAGGCGAGCCGTCTACTACGTTGGTATGGTTGTGAGGTTCGTACCTTTGATCCTGCCGGCCTACCATTACCTGATAGTACCGATACCGATCATCCTAAGGTGCAAGAATTACGTGAGCTGGCAGCGTGGTCAGAAGGCATGCTATGGGTAAGTCCCGAGCGCCACGGTAGTATCACCAGTATCATGAAAGCGCAGATTGACTGGATTCCACTATCGCTAGGAGGCGTGCGTCCCACCCAAGGTAAGACGCTTGCCGTGATGCAAGTCAGCGGTGGCAGTCAGAGCTTTAACACGGTCAATCAGCTACGTATTCTGGGACGTTGGATGCGCATGATTACCATACCCAATCAATCCTCTATCCCCAAAGCCTTTTTGGAATTCGATGATGATGATCGCATGAAAATGTCGCCACTGTACACTCGCATTGTCGATGTGTGTGAAGAGTTGGTTAAATTCACGTGGATGACTCGAGGGTGCTCAGCGTATCTCACCGATCGCTATTCAGAACGAGTGGAAAACGCTGAAGAAGTATCACAGCGCGTCAACCAAAAACCTATCTAACGTTTAATCTCTGCAACGTCATTGTTTTATTAAGGCGACTTCATGTTAGCACTAGCGATTTTTATCGTCACCTTGACCTTAGTCATTTGGCAGCCTAAGGGGCTTGGTATTGGATGGAGTGCGATTGGTGGGGCTTTAATCGCCTTACTGTTTGGCGTGGTTCATTGGTCAGATATTGCTATCGTATGGAATATTGTATGGGATGCGACCTTCACCTTTGTGGCGCTTATCATCATCTCACTGATATTGGATGACGCTGGGTTTTTTGGCTGGTCGGCCCTCCATGTCGCGAAATGGGGCAAGGGTCAAGGTCGGCGACTGTTTCCCATGATAGTGATTTTAGGGGCGTTCATTGCGGCTTTTTTTGCCAATGATGGTGCAGCGCTACTGCTAACGCCTATTGTTATCGCTATTCTGCTGCGTCTTGATTTTCCACCAAAATCAGCCTTAGCATTTATCATTGCCACTGGTTTTATTGCAGATACCGCCAGTCTACCGTTAGTCACCTCTAATCTGGTCAATATTGTTAGTGCCAATTATTTCGATATAGGTTTCGGACGCTATGCTTCGGTCATGGTGCCGGTGAATATTGTATCTGTGATAGCGACTTTACTGGTGTTGTGGGTCGTTTATGCTCGCAGTATTCCAAAACACTATTCAACCGCTGACCTCATTTCACCACAATCTGCTATCAAAGATCCTTTGGTTTTCCGCGCCGCATTTCCGCTCTTGGCGTTATTGCTTGTTGCTTATTTTGCGACTGAGTCATTAGGTATCCCTATTTCATTGGTGACCGGAACAGCGGCGTTATTGCTTATGGCGATTGCAGGACGCTTTTGGCAAGGTGGTCGAGGTGCCATTGTTTCTGTGCCAGATGTCCTGCGTAAAGCCCCTTGGCAAATCGTATTGTTTTCAATAGGCATGTACTTGGTTGTTTATGGTTTGGGAAATGCGGGACTAACCGCATACGGCGCGCAAATACTCAACTGGCTAGGGCAACAAGGCGATGTGGTTGCCACATTAGGAACTGGATTTCTCTCTGCTATCGTAGCCTCAGTCATGAACAATATGCCATCAACCCTCATCGGTGCACTCGCCATTGACCATGCACAAGTACCCGCAGCGACGCGCGAGCTGATGATTTATGCCAATGTCATTGGAAACGATTTAGGGCCAAAATTCACGCCTATTGGCAGTCTAGCGACCTTATTATGGTTACATGTACTCGCAGAAAAAGACTACAAAATCAGCTGGGGTCAGTATATGAAAATTGGACTAATCATTACCCCACCCGTATTATTAGCAACCCTTTTGGCCTTAGTATTTTGGTTACCTGTCATAAACGGATAAATCGGTTATCAAGCGTTTGAGTAAGATATGATTTTCTGCTAGCTGCTGACCAATCGACTTATTATCTAAATTGATCGCAATCAATACCTCACGTTCTATGGTAGAAATGCCATATAATCTTCTACAGTCAGTTCAAAATAAAAGAGGCTGTTACCTTAGTGTTTAAGCTATAATACATAAATGAGAATCATTCATATAAATAACGTTAACAAGTGCCATTCTCAGGTCTATACTGTTAAGATGAACTACCCACTACCTTAGAGGTAGGGGACTTCTGCGCTAAAATGTTAAATGGTTAGTTCAAGATAAAACTCTATCAGAAGAACCCATTAATCGAGGAGTTACCATGAGCCATTTAGTTATCCCAAGCCATTGGAAAATAAAACGTTCTACTCATTTTTTTACTAAGGATAAAGTCCCTGACGCTTTATTAAACCATCACAACACCGCTGAAGGCGTTTACGGCCAAATTTGCGTCATGCAAGGCACTGTCACTTTCTACGGATTTGCCAATGAAGCGGCCACCGAACCTGAGAAAACCATAGTAATCCAAGCGGGACAATTTGCCGTCAGCCCACCTGAATATTGGCATCGGGTAGAATTAACTGATGACGCCCAATTCAACATTAACTTCTGGACTGAAGGAGATACCGGTAATAAATCGATGTTCAATAGCTCTAAGATTCACAGTAAACCGATTGAAGCCTTATTTGATAAATCAGACAATGATAAACCAGCTGAGGAATAACTACTCAATATATGCATATTTTTAAGGCGTTGACTCTTGAGAATCAGCACCTTATTTTTTTGGCTTGTTAATAAGTTTTAGTATACTTAAATTCGCACATGAATACTTTTTACTCGGCTGTTAGCTCAACAAGTAGGTCATGTATTTCATTCTTAAGTTCTTTATCTTCAATTTTGTTCGAGCTGATTTTTGCGTTTTGCAGGTTGATGATAGCAGCGTCAGTTTGACCCAACTCAACTTGTAATACCGCCATAGAAAAGGCTATCGAGGACATAAAATCTTTTGAATTAATCTTAATCGCTTTTTCTAAAGCCTTTTGGTAGATAACCAGCGCCTCGTCTAATTCCTCGGTAAAGTCAGCCAGTGTCTCCCATTGTACGGGATGGTCTTTATCAGTATTTTCGTTATCGGTACATATAGTTTGCAAATCTATATAAAGCGCATCGAAAGCCTCTTGATTATGTCTATTATTAGCCTCTAATAGCTCTTCAGCTAAGATATAGACTGACTTATATATTTTGGTATTAACCATTACTCATTCCTTTTTTCTACTACTAATAAAATAACAACAAATGAATTAATAAATGGATCTACTTATTAATTGGGCAATAAAAATTTTAGGTTAACTCGTTTAAGTTTTTCCAGATAAACGTGGCTTTTGCTATAGCCAGTTCAAAATAAAAGAGAGTCGTTCATCTCAACATGCGACTGGTATAAATTTTTCTGGCGTGCTGTTCGCACACGTGACAGAGGCTGCAAAAAACTCATTCCAGTAACGTTGTGTCGTTTTTAAATTGGATCGATTATAACGTGCTATCTACGCTACGCTTACTTTTTATAACCGACAAATTGCACAACTGCGCTGAGACCTTGATGGCGCGTTCCTTCTGAAATAGTACGTTGTTTTTCAATACCTGTAACTTCCTCAAGCTTTGCAAGCTCACTCTGCAAATCTTCTGATGATACGAATCTGTCTTTTTGGGTGGCAGGCGGCCCACCGACTCCTTCCATGGTAGTCTGCTGATAAGTATAAGCTTCGAGAATAAACACACCGCCCGGCTTTAACGCCGGTGCAACCTGTGCATGAACGCGCTGCTGTATTGCTTCAGGCATATGCGCCCAAATAGAAACAATACCATCCCATTGCGCATCACCTAATTTATAATCGGCCAAATCTGCAACCTGAGTCGAGATTTCCACACCTTTATCACTGGCTAGTTTTAGCGCTTTGTTTAAACCAACTTCAGAAAGATCCATTGCAGTGACCTGATAGCCGTTTTGAGCTAAGAATACCGCATTCCTTCCCTCGCCCTCAGCTAAACACAGTACACGCCCGCCTGCTGGGATTTTGTGAAACTCCTCTTTTAAAAAGTCATTAGCTTCTGTGCCGTAGGCAAAACCTGCCTCATTATAGCGCTGATCCCACATTTTATTCTCCTTCTATGGCTTCTGTTGCTTGATATTCAGTCTTATTCTACTATCTAATCAGTGCTATTGTCTGCGCTGATGGTAAAATGTGTGTTCTATGCAAGTTAGTATCGTAGCGTGGATGAAGCGAAAGCATAACCCACGTTAGCTCCTGTCCCAATAATGCTGGCTTCTAAGTTACTAAATATCAATGATTTGCAAGGATGCAACATGGCCACTCTGATACAAACTCTTAAAGAAGATTGGTCAATTTCAGCGTCTATTGCTGGTTTTTTAGCGGTACTCATCGCTTATTCTGGCCCGCTGATTATTTTCTTTCAAGCGGCACAAGCCGCGCAAGTTTCAGATGCCATGATGGCGTCTTGGATTTGGGGTATTTCTATCGGGGCAGCTATACCTAGTATTTATTTGTCCATCAAATATAAGACTCCTGTGGTCATGGGTTGGTCTGCCCCAGGGACGGCCCTATTAATAACACTATTTCCACAGATGAGTATTAATGAGGCGGTTGCTGCTTATATTATCTCAGCCTTGGTTATCTTTATCATTGGCGCCACAGGCTATCTTGATAAAATTCTAAAGTTGATCCCTCCTGGCATTGCGGCTGGGATGATGGCCGGTATCCTGTTTCAGTTCGGCTTAGAGTTATTTGTCGCCACTGATACCATGCCGTTTATCGTCTTCAGTATGCTGGCTTGTTATTTATTAGCGAAGCGCTGGTCGCCGCGGTATACGATGATCTGGGTATTACTCTGTGGCGTTATATTGAGTGTGGTATTTGGCAAGATGAACCCTGTCGATATCAACTTTTCGATAACCATACCCACACTCATCTGGCCAGAATGGTCATGGAACTCAACGTTGAACCTAGCCATTCCGCTTATCTTAGTGAGTTTAACCGGACAACTCTTACCCGGTATGGCTATTTTGAGGTTGAGTGGTTACGATATTCCTGCCAAACCTATTATTACGGTCTCCAGTATTGCCTCGTTAGCCGTCGCTTGTGTTGGCGGGATTACGGTTATATTAGGGGCTATTACCGCCGCATTGTGTACGGGAAAAGACGCGCACGAGCTCAAAGAAAAACGCTACATCGCAGGAATAGCCAATGGTATTTTTTACTTATTAGGGGGCTTATTTGCGGGTAGCATCGTGACCGTATTTAGCTTACTACCCAAAGAGCTAATCGCAGCCTTAGCAGGGCTCGCATTAATCGGTGCCATCTCTGCCAATATTACCGCTGCGATGAAGGATGATAGTCAAAGAGAATCGGCGTTGATTACCTTTTTAGCCACGGCTTCTGGCATGCATTTTTTGGGGCTCAGTTCAGTATTTTGGGGTATTTGTATTGGTATGATTGCGCATTATGTGTTGACTAAGAAGCGTGTGGCAGATGTTTCTGTGTAGCTAGACGCAAAGCTCAGTTTATGATTGTTCTGATAATTAAGAGATTACGTATTTGTAGCTTATTTTTCTAATTCTAACGCTTTATTAATGATGCGTGGCACACATCCTGCTTTTACTATAACTATAGATTATTAATTTCAACTTCTCCGAAAACATCAATTTTTGCTTTCTTGAATTTTAAGTGCTTTAGTTCTGGATTTTTCTTAGCTATTTCAACTATTTTGTCTATTGATATACTGTCTGTAGAATATCCAAAGATTATAGACTCCATTGCATCGAAAGAAATTTTTTTGAGGAATATTTCATTATAATCAGGAAAAGTACGCCTTAGTTCTTCAGGCATATTAATATCAAAAGTTGGATTAGCTATCGAGCCTGTCCGGTCTTCACAATATTCTAAAGGCATAACTATTCGCATCTCTTTCTCATAACCCCAATCATCAAATTTCGTATAAAACAATCGTTTTGCAAGTTGCTCAAACTCTTGTTTTCGAGGTGCTAGTCGTTTGAACAAACTTGTGACGTTTAAATCTTCAGGTAATTTAAAGTGATTAGAGCTCTCTCCATTTATTCTGATTGTTCCTTGAACATAGCTAATAGAAGCTCTATCTTCTTTGTTATAACTTACATCTTGAAGCTCAGACTTTTTAAAAAATGGATGTTCCTTATCAAAGCATACAACTAAACCTTCACCATTGTTTGCATAGTGAGTCCACATCAACTTATTTTTAGTGCTTTTAGAAAGTGAAAACACACCAAATTGGCAACTTAGAGCTTCTATTATAAAGTTGTTAAAATCCTCAATATTTTCAACTAAATTTTTTCTCTGTGCTTCATTGTATTTTTCTACTGAATCATACTCAGTAAAACCTAAAAGAGTTGGGAATTCCTCAACACTATACCTTCTGCCTGCTGGTTTTAGATAAAAATTAATCAGGTGTTCATCCGATGGCTCATGAGGTTCTGGATTAATATTAGAAATATAAAAACGTTTTCTAGCATTAGCCATGTCAGCAGGAGAGTATTCATCAAAGTAAGGGTAGAACTTAGCTTCACTTTTATCGTTTAAAAATTTAGGCTGAGTCATCCGAAAAAAACCATTTTCTAAAAACTCATAACGTGGTAGCCATTTTTCGTGTTTATTACTATAAGAAGTTCCTAAGTACTTTACTAACATAAAAATCCTATTAAAATTTAATGATAGTTCCTAACACTAATTCACGGTCACAATCGTTATTGATAGGGGTACGATTTAGCCTCGATAGTAGCGGTATCCTGACGCAGACAATGCGATCTGTGGCACGTCAGATACAAGCGTATAGCGGGAATAGCTACCCTTATTACGACTTTAATCACTTTAGAATTGGCGGGTCATGCATTCGCTAACCCACCCTACAAAAAATCCCACCCTAGCTCACCTTATCCCACATCTTACTTAGACGTTTCGGTGATACCGCCATGCGAGTTTTCATCGGCTGAGCGAATAGTTGAATACGATATTCCTCGACTAGCCAGCGATATTCGCTGATAGACTCAGCATTGGCACGCCCTGACAGTCGCTCCATATGTAAATCTAGTGCATAGACGCCATCAAGGTCCGCTTCTATATTATGCTCGAGGCGTTCAAGGCGAATCTCCAGTGCTTCTAAATAACGCGGATACTGCTGCCAATGGCTATAATCCATTCGGTAGACAAAATTAGCCAAATGTAAGTCTTCTAATTGGTCTTCCATATCGTCGATAGACTCACCAAAGATTTCCCGATCAAGCATTAGTAGTCCTTGGCGAATACGCTGCCAGCGGGTGTAGACATTTTTAAGTGTCTTAATCACCGTCTGTCCGGTTAGTAGGAAGTTACTAACCACTACTTCTGATGTTTGCTGATACTCTTCTAATGTGAAGGGTAGCTCCTCGCTCAGACCTACAGCGATATCACCAGCGCTCTCAGGCAGGTCTTCACTATGATCAAACAAGATATAGTGCTCCTCAAGCGCCGCATCTAGCGCGGCATCAATAACAATGGTTTTTAGCTTCTCCATATCACCAAGCGGTGCAAAGGCCAGTTTGAAAATTTTATCTATCTGACTGGTCAGCTGTTTTTTCTTCGCGCCCAGCTGCCCTTTCATTAGCGTCAGCACGCCAATACGGTGCGCCTGCAAAGCGGCGGTTACATCAGTATATTGGTGAATAGAGACCGCCTCGCCTGCCTCATCAGTAACCAAAGCGGCGAACTGCTTCATGACTACGCCAGCGCTATGATGGTTCTTGCTAAACTTAAAATGCTCAGGGAAGCTGCTATGGACGCCTTGCTGTTCAGTGACGGCTTGACTGGTTTCGCTAGCATGACGGACTTGCAATGTCTGTAAATCACGCCCTTTTTCAATAATGCGATTCTTATCATCGACCACACAGATTTGCGGCTGTAGGTAACGGTCGATAGTGGACGGATTAAAATTATCGGGCGTTACCGACATAATCCCGCGGCGATTTAGCGCTTGACACAGTTGCTTTAACAACCCTTGTGATTGCGCAGGCTGTAGCTCATCGAATAAACTGTCTGCCGTATCAGGAATCGGTACTATCTGTCGGCGAATGTCTTTCGGTAACGATTTCAATAGCTGTAGCACCAGCTCGAAGCGCCAACCGGGTACGCCCCATAACAATTCAATCGCATCCAGTTGCGGTAACGCGGCTAATGGCACACGAATAGTCACGCCATCTTCGTCGCTTGACGGGTCAAATATATAGCGCAGCGGTAACTTTAAATCACCCAATTGCCAGACTTCTGGGAAGTCGCCGGTAGTGGGTGCTTGGCTATTAAGAATGTCATCATCAGAGAAAAATAAATGCTTATTGTCGGTTTTTTCAACTTCCGCACGCCAGTCTTCAAACGCTTTACGACTGGCAATATGCTCCGGTATTTTTTGATCATAAAACTGATACAGGGTTTCTTCATCGACCAATAAATCACGGCGACGTAGCTTATCTTCAATACGCTCAACATGGGCGATTTTGTCCATATTGTGCTGTAAAAATGGCGCTTGTCGACCAAAGTTACCGGTCACTAAGCCATCTCGAATAAATATCTCGCGCGCTTCAACCAAATTAACTTGTTCATAATTGGTTAGCTGTTTAGCGATGATAATTAGCCCAAATAAGCTAATCTGCGCGTAGGCTTTTACCCGTCCAGTCTTCTTCGACCAATGCGGCTCAAAGTAATGATACTTTAATAAGTTACCAGCCGCTGAGATAATCCACTCCGGCTCAATCTTGGCAACCGTACGCATAAAGACTTGTGAGGTCTCTACCATCTCAAACGCCATCACCCACGGTGGTATTTGCTTAAATACGGTACTGGCTGGGAATATTTTAGCCTTTTGCTGGCGTGCGGCTAAATACTCACCACGATTTTCAGTTTTATGGGCGATAATAGACAACAATCCGGTCAATAATGCGCGATGTAAATTGGCATATTTAACCGCTTTTAGTTCCTCATCATCAATGCCTGTTGGATCACTATTAATATCAAGCTCATCAAGGTTGTTTTTAGAGCCATTTTTAGCACCGTTTTTAGTACTAACTTTTGAACTGCTGACATCTTTAAGCTTAAGCTCGGTAACCATTTGTACCAGTTGACGATGGGTTTGATGCCATTCACGCACTCGTGGAAAACTTAAATAGTTCTTTTTGGCAAATTGCCTACGCTGATTGCCGGATAATTTATTGCCATCCTCATCTTTTTCAAACAGCGTTTTCCAAAGACTCAAATAGAATAAGAAGTCAGAGTCATCTTGACGGAATACCGCGTGCTTTTGATCTGCTTGCGTACGCTTATTGGCAGGACGCTCACGTGGGTCTTGAACCGCAAGCGCTGCGACCACAATCAGCATTTCACGAATACAGTCAAAGTCACTACCGGCAACCAGCATGCGTGCCAGCCTGGGGTCTATTGGCATTCGTGCCATTTTTTGTCCGGTAGACGTAAGACGCAGATGATCCAAACCTTTGCGTTTTGGCCTATTGTTTGTCTGACTGATTGTCTCTTCATTTTTGGCTGTAATCGCGCCCAATTCATCAAGTAATTTATGCCCATCAGTAACCAAACGACTATCAGGCGGCTCAATAAAATCAAAGTCATCAACACTGCCTAAGCGCAGATTGGCCATCTGTAAAATTACTGACGCCAAATTGGTTCGTAAAATCTCCGGCTCAGTAAACTCAGGACGGCCACTAAAGTCCTCTTCGCTATACAAGCGAATACAAACCCCAGGCGCAATACGACCACAGCGGCCTTTACGCTGATTGGCTGCGGCTTGGGCAATAGCCTCAATGGGTAAGCGCTGTACACGTGAGCGATAAGAATAGCGTGAAATCCGCGCAAAACCCAAATCAATGATATAACGAATACCAGGTACTGTTAGCGCGGTTTCAGCAACGTTGGTAGCGATGACAATACGTCGACCTCTACCTGACGGCTGGAAGATGCGTTGCTGCTCTTCATAGGTCTGCCGCGCAAATAATGGCAGCACTTCGGTATGCTTGGGTCCATGACGCTCAAGAACTTCTTGGAGCTCACGAATTTCAGCTTCGGTGGCGGCAAATATCAAGATATCAGCCTGATCAGCATGACCTTTGCTTTGCGCGTCGCTAAAGCATTCGTCTACTGCTGCAACCACAGCACGGGGCAGATTCTCTTCAAAATCATCGTAACTGTCATCATCTGAGCTGGTCACCGGCTCATCGGTGAGCGGACGATAACGTACCTCGACCGGAAAGTTGCGGCCTTCTACATTAAAAATAGGCGCAGGTATTCGACGCTTTAGCTTATTGTCGTAGCGGCTAAAGTACTCACTAAAACGCTGGGTATCTAGGGTCGCTGAGGTAATAATGACTTTTAAGTCCGGGCGCCTAGGCAGTAGCTGCTTGAGATAACCCATGATAAAGTCAATATTTAAGCTGCGCTCATGCGCCTCATCGATAATGATAGTATCGTATTTACTCAAAAATCGATCGTGGCCCAACTCAGCAAGTAAGATACCGTCGGTCATCAGTTTAATCACTGATTGTGCCGTGCCTTGCTCGTTAAAGCGAATCTTAAAGCTGACCGTACCTCCTAACTGTTCACCCAACTCTTCAGCGATGCGGTTTGCCACACTTCGCGCCGCCAGCCTACGCGGCTGAGTATGTCCAATCTGCCCTCTTATGCCGCGACCTGCCATCATTGCTAATTTTGGTAGCTGAGTAGTCTTACCAGAGCCCGTCTCACCCGCCACGATAATCACTTGATTATCAATGATCGCTTGCACCAAATCTTCGGCACGTTGGCTTACTGGTAAATCAAGATTTAGCCTTGCAGGTAAATTTTCTGGAATGCTATCGATACGCGCTTGTACCACTTGCTGTGAGCGGGTTTTTAATTTTTCAAACTGTGTACGCTTTTTTTCTAAATCCTCGCTATTTTTAGCGTCGTGTTTGGCATCTGTATTAGACTTTTTATTAGACGACGAATTTCTAGACGAAAAACCACGCTTCAACTCATGTTCAAGTTTGCCTAAATAGAATTCATCTTTAGCAAGTACCGGTAGATTGCCTAAGATTTGAGGCTGAGCAGTTGTTTCATCCCCAGTTTGATTTTTAGTGTCCATTTTACTATTTAGACTGTTATCGTTCATATTTTCGGTGTTCTTTGAAGTATTAGTCATATTTGCTTAGGCTATTTTTTTATATGAAGAGTGGTTAGATTATGGGGATAATTTGGCTGCGATTCAAGATGAAATCCGATTTCAGAATTGATAGCGTTGCTATTTTAATATGATTAATAATATCAATAAAACGAACCTATCAGCGTTCATATGGCCTACTGTATCAAACTTATTAAATACTATTCACTTACTGGCTCTTCAGCCAAGAACTGTTTGACTACCGCCACTGTCGCAATGGGATATTCTTCATGTGGCACGTGTCCTAAACCATCAAATATCCTAAGCTGACTGTTACTGATATCTCGATGAAAAAGAGCCGCGTTTTCGACAGGAATTAAGTCATCCGGTGCACCCCATAAGATCAAGGTTGGTATGGCCAACTGCTTGATTTGCTCTGGATTGGCCGCGCTATCAGTCTCTTGCAAGCGCCGACTAAGTGCTTGGCGATTGCCTTGGCGCAATGTCAAATCATAGTAGCGATCAACCAAAGCCTCATCGACTTTGCTATCATCTACATAAACGCTCAGGACGCTATTTTTAACGATATTTCGGGGCAATACACAATTTAAGATGGGCGTTAACATAGGATATTTTGCGAGCTTAAAACCAATGGGTACGCTTTTTGGCGTGGCCGGATAGCCAACTGAGTCGATCAATATCAGTTTTTCCACATACTCAGGATATAAGACGGCTGTACGCCAAGCAATTTTGCCCCCTAGTGAGTTGCCTGCCAAAATGACTCGATCTAAACGCAACGTATCTAGCAGCTCTACAACAAAAGCGGCGTAGTCAGCGCTAGTGTACTTTGTCGTCTTATCAGCGTATGGCCCGGTCAAACCGAACCCTGGCAGATCCATACTCACCACACAATACTCATCGCTGAGCTGTGTCGTCCAACCCTCCCATGTGTGCACGCTTGCTGAAGTACCGTGCAATAAAACCATAACTTCCGGTAGCGTTGTGCCGGATTTAACCGCATTATCGATCATCGCTCTACTTCGGTAAACCTCACATTGTGCTGACTGCACCACGTGAACTTGCATGCCTTGCACGTCTATAAATTCACTATTAGGCAGCTGCCACTGTTTTAACTCAGCAACACTGCGATCAGGTGCCCAAAAAAATGCTAGTGTAGCGGCTAATATGGCAAATATACTTATGCAGATATAGAAAGCAATTTTTACTAGACGCGGCATCATTTTAATTAATTCCATTTGATTAATTTGCATCGCTAAATATTATTGATACAGCAGTCATAACAACGCTTATAATAGCAGCAAAAAAATGAACAGCCCCAAACGTTATTAACTGACAAATACAAGACCATCAAACCTCTATAAAAAAACCCGATATCCGGCTATAGCGCAGACATCGGGTTCTTGCATTAATTGTTGCAATACTAAATTAAACATCAATTAGAGTAAGAAGAAATACGCCCACAGACCAACGATAAACGTAGCAATGATATTGAGAATAACCCCAACACGTATCATCTCTGACTGTTTGATGAGACCCGTACCAAAGACAATCGCATTTGGCGGGGTGGCAACCGGTAGCATAAAGGCACACGAGGCACCAATACCAATAATCATGACTAATACGGCAGGCGGCAGACCCATTTGCTCAGCAATAGCCGCAAATACGGGTACTAACAGAGCAGCAGAAGCGGTATTAGAGGCAAACTCCGTTAAGAAGATAATGAATGCCGCTACTGAAAGCACCACTAAGATAAGCGGTGCAGATGACAGCCCATTGGCGACCGCTTGACCAAGAACCAAAGAGGCCCCTGAGACTTTTAGAACTGTTGATAGCGCAATACCACCACCGAACAACATGAGTACGCCCCAGTCGGTGTTGTCAGAGACTTGTTTCCATGATACCAAACCTAAGCTGACCACTGCTGATGCTGCTAACAATGCGACAATGGAATCAACATCATCGACATTAAGCGCGGCACCGATTTGTTTAGAGAGTATCCAGCTCAACGCGGTTATAATAAATACGATAATCGTCAGTACACGGGGTTTATTCCATGCAATAGGCTCATCTTCGTTGAGCGTGACCTGACGATTGAGATTGGGTTTAAGGAAAAGATACATTGCCCCCAATAATAGTGGCAACAGCACCAACATCATGGGAATACCAAACTTCATCCAATCAACAAAAGCAATATCAAGCGCTTTGGCAGCAATCGCATTAGGCGGTGAACCAACAATCGTACCCAAACCCCCAAGATTAGCAGAATAGGCGATACCTAATAGCACAAACACGAAAGTGCCACGGTCTTTTTCACGGTCAACCTGCGTTAAAATACCCAACGCCAATGGCAACATCATCGCCGCAGTGGCCGTATTCGATATCCACATCGATAAAAATGCAGTCACCCCAAATATCAAAAATACTGCGGTTCCAAGATTGCCACCTGACATTGATAAAATCTTGAGCGCAATTTTTCTATCCAATTTCTGCACATGCAACGCTGCCGCTAACGCAAAACCACCAAAGAACAAATAAATAATCGGGTTGGCAAAACTTTGTAAACCGATTTCGGCATCGAAGTCTGGTATACCAATAAGTGCCCCTATTACGACGACCAATATCGCGGTAATAGTCACATGCACCGCTTCAGTCAACCACAACACGCCAATAAAGAACAGCAGGGTGAGGCCTTTATTGGCACTGATATCGTACGGTAGGACGTTGTAAATAATCATACTGATAATCGCAGCTATTGCCACTACTATTAGCCCTTTACCAGTACCCTTTGGGAAGGTATCGGTAAATAAATATTCGTTGCCATCATCAGGAAGATGGCTGTCTAATTTCTGCTCTGACATAAAATGTCCTTATTGTGTCCAAAGACAGTGATAAAAATTATAGGGGGTAAAGATAAATTTTAGCCATTAGCAATAGCTCTATAACGGCCCTACCAAAATACGCTGTCATCATAACAGGAATATTCTCCACCCGAATACTTTTTACAGTGTTCTAAAAAAACCTTATTAGCAATATGGCTTTATCGTTCCCTGACTGTGATAACTCACCTTAAGCCGTCAAATTAGGTTGATGTGTCGTTACATACCGTCACTAAATAATCGCACATCATCCCTGTACAACTAGTGACCAATATCACATACTCAATGGGTTAACCTAAAAGTGTCAGTCAACTGACACTTTTAGAATTTAATATTTTAGCGCAGAAGTCCCCTACCTCTAAGGTAGTGGGCTGAATGCGTCTTGACAAAATCTCGCTTAGTTGCTAAATTCTACTTAAGGAACAGCATTTCAGACCTTTAGAGCAATCTAATAACATCATCGTTAGTCTGTCACCGAATTGCTTGAAAACAGCAATAATGTGAACCCTCGGTGCGAGGGGGATAGCTCGGTAAACTTGCCTAACCGCTATTGCAGAACATCGCAAATAAGTATGGGTATTACCCAAGAAACCCCTACCTCTTAGGTAGTGGGTAGTTCATTTAATAGTATGATCATTGAAGAATTAATAAAAAAAATTGGGAGTACCTCATGGACAATCGTGATAAGCCTGACTCAACCACCAAAATGGCACCAAAGGATATCAATCAAGATGGCCTTGCTAAAGAAGACCAACAGCGTACCGATGACTCGGCGCTCGATATGATGCAAGGTCTCCATGAACATGAAGATCATAAAGAAGACGAAAAGTAGTCTATCTAATTAAGTTAGCCTGCGTGACAAGGCTATAACACGAAGCTATAAATTATAAGAAAAGCGCTTATTACTCTGATGACCGCCTTTTTTTTCTACGTTGGCGTTTTTCGGGTAGCCGCTCGGATGCATGGTTATAAAAAAATGCTGCCGCAAGTACAATCGTAATGGGCACAAATAACGCGCCATAACCCACTCTGGCATTTGACTTCCTCACCGCCCTAAACGACGGTGATTCCTACTGCTAGACGCTCAAGCCCGAGCGCGAGAATGTTTTTTGCCGCATTAACGTCGCGTTGATGAGTGACACCGCACTCGCAAAGCCATTCTCTTATTCTCAAATCTGTCCTACCTTTCGGACTGTTTTGGCGTGAGCCGCAGCACGAACAGGTTTGGGTGGTGTAGCTTTCATTCACTTCTAAGTATTGGCAACCTGCGTTCTCGCATTTGTAAGTCAGTTGCCGTTTTACTTCAAACCAACTTGCGTCATAGACGGATTTGGCTAGTTTGGTTGAGGTGAATGATTTTGATTGAAGCTTACCAACGATGATTACGTTATTATCTTTGACGAGTTTACTGGTAAAAGCATGGATCAGGTGTTGGCGGGTGTTTTTGATCTTGGCATGAATGGCCTTGACCCTCTTTTTATTCTTAGCGCGTTGAGCGATGCCTAGTTTTGATGCGTATTTATGGGTTAATTTGGTTACTAAGGTATCACCGTCGCTTGTCGTCGCTGAATCCTTGCATCCTAAGTCGATGCCAGTTTCACCATAACCACACTCAATATTTGAATGCTCTTTAACCGTCACACACGCATACCAAAGACCACGACTGTCTTGTACTAATTCACAAGTATTGATGGTGTAGAGGGCTAAATTGTAGCTATCCCACACATCAATAGTCAGATTTCTACCTTTGGCAAGACTGAATTGAATAGTGGATTTAAGGCTTTTCTTACCCGCCTTCTTGACACCTAAATACTTGATGGCCGATTTTTTGAAAGGAATCCAGCCTAAGCTTTTACGCTTGGCTTTAGGGTTGTTAGTGCGCCAATTCAGTTTTGCTTTCTTAAATTGCTTGCGGCTTTTGGCATGGGTTTCAGTGATCGCTTGAAGGGTTTGGCTGTGCAGATTTAGAAATTCACCGCTGCCTTTGGTATAAGCTGCTATATCGTATGCTGAAAAGAAATGCCCGGTGCGTTGCAAGTGTTTAAAACTCAAATCATTCACATAGTTCCACACAAAATTCACCGCGCCAGACAGCTTATTTAACTGATTGGCGTGCTTATCTTTGATACGTAGCTTGAGTGTTTTCATGGTTTAAACTATAATGATTTATTGTTATTTTACATTTGGTCTAATGGTATGTCAAACACATTAAGGCGTGGTAGACACGTTGTTTATAATCTTCACGTTCATTTGGTCTTTGTTACTAAATATAGAGGAAAAGTATTTACCAAAGAGGGGTTAGATGAACTGAGCTTAATATTAAATCAGGTCTGTCAGGATTTTAATGCTCAGCTCGTAGAGTTTAATGGTGAAGAAGATCATGTGCATCTTTTGGTTAATTACCCGCCAAAAGTCAGCATTTCATCTTTAGTAAATAGCTTAAAAGGGGTGTCTAGCAGAATGATTCGTAAAAAAAACTACGTTTCTATCAATCAAGAACTTTGGGGTAGCGCACTGTGGTCGCCCAGTTATTTTGCTTCAAGCTGTGGCGGGGCTTCAATTGAAGTTATTAGACAATATATCGACCAACAGCAAGTACCTAACTAGAAATGCCTTACATCCACGCCCTAGAACGACGTGGTTTTACGGCACTTTTTGAGAAATGCCTTACATCCACGCCCTAGAACGACGTGGTTTTACGGCACTTTTTGATAAAAACGCACCCACTACTCCGCCCGCGCAAAAACAATACCAAATAATGGCTTGAAAGCCTAATGTGGGTTTGCTGATGCGGCGACCTGCTAGCCAGTTACCAATCGCTGCGCCCATGTCGGATGTCAAACCCGTCAAATGGGTCGTACGTATGACCGCGCCGCTATAAGTCGCCACCATAGCATTTTGTAATCCGCAGGCCATTGCCGCCGCTAATTGTCCTAAATAATCATGCTGCTGATATAAAAAATAGGGACCGATCAAATCAGGGTTATTTAGGGTAACAATCCACACTCTATCGCTAGTTCAACAGATGCGGAACCGGTAAGATAATTTAGGTGAAAATGGGTGTTTTAGTGAGCGGTTTTTGAGGGCGGAAAGCCCAGAAGTGTCAGCCAATCATTAACACATTTCCCGGTTAATGATTCATACGCAGAGACCCCTTTACGCTGCCCATTACGACGTTCGCGCAGGTTATACCAAGCTTTAAATAATGCTAAGAAACCTTGATTAACGCCTTTCCTTGCATAAAGATAAGTTCGCAAGGTTGCGTTAAATCCTTCAATGGCACTTGATGCCATATGCCGAGTGTGGAGGAGTTGCTCTATTTTACGCATTATTTCAGTAATCTCTGTATTAATGAGTTCGCGGCCGAGTAAATAATACGCTCCCGCTATTTCGATTGTCACATCACGGCGCTTCCATGGATTCATTTTTTTTAGTTTCCTTTTACGTTCAATTATACGGCAGGTCAGTGAGATAACCGCATCAGAGTATTGGCATTGGAGCGCTGATAAACGTTGATATAATGCTGATGTTGCAGAGGTTAAGCCAATGAGTCGATTCTCTAGGTAGCATGCTACAGATTCGCAATCTCTGTGCTCGGTTTTGCGCAAGAGCGCGATTGCTTGACTAAGCAATCGCTGTGCGGCATCAGGTGTAATTAACTCTCCGCTCTTAAAATTAATACAGCAAAAAGCCTGGCGAATTTTTTGAACCGCTTGGCCTGCAAAAGTATACCGTTCAATGGCGTCAGTGCACCTTTTCTTAGCCCAATCGAGTGATTTAGCCAAACTTCTCTTATTTTCAGGTGATGTTTTGAGGTGCTTCTTCTCAGCTTTGGCTTCGTAATCTATGTAGCGATAGGCTTTACGCGCAAGTTTCAATCTCGCTTTACTGGCTAAATAAACGGCGTGAAAAGCATCGTCACGCTGTTCTATTTCATCAAAAGTTATTTCAATACCTTTGGCTATCCCTTTTGCTCCATCTTTAACAACATGTTTAGGCGCCATGCCTTGCTCTTTAGCCTCACCAAGCACCCGAGCCCATGTTTCACCATCACGTGATGTTTCATGTGATAGCGAGAATAAATATCCACTATCAAGGTCAATGCCAGCCAAAACAGGATCGCCCTGACTAAACATTTCATCGATGGCAATACTTTCAATATTGGCTAATGGTACGGTTTTGTTAAATAATGCCGCGTTTTTTTGTGCTTCAATGATCACCCCTTGAATATAACCAAAACTAACGGAGCAGCCAGGGTAGATAATGGGAATTTGATCTTGAATGGCGCGAATAGAGTTGGCGGATGTAATGGATAAAGCGACGATAGCCCGACGTAACTGAAATTTATCGACAGCAACACTGACAATGCAGTCTGATTTTTCCTTATCAGAAATTAACGCATTCAATGCTGCCTGCAGAGCATCACGTGCTGCGTAGACTGCTTTTCTGGAGATAGAAAAATCATTGGCTAAAGAAGTAATGTTGCCATGAGCTTGGCAACAGAGTGTTTTTGCGAGAAGATGCAATTTGTCTGAGGGTTTAAGTTGTGTTCGGTCAAGTATCGGCATATTTTTTACTGTTATATAAACTGCTTTTGGCAGAGCAATTGGTTTAAATAACGTAGCTTGATCCCTCAGACTCTCCTTGTCAAAGTGTTGCCCAAGTTTGATTGGTTCCAAAGAAATTATTAAGTGATCAGGTTTATTTTTTCTTTTAACTTTTTAATACAGTTAGTTACTTATTTTTAGAAAACACCTAATCTGATCATCAATTTAATTCATTTGGTATTAATATGATCCGATTGTTTCCATCAGAATGAACGAGCTGAGATTGTCGCTTGAACGCACAAATTCTTGACCATTTGTGGAGATAAATTGCGCGTTTTATTAACATATAATTGTGCTTAAAAGGTTTGGCTGTCCCGCTTTTTCTGTTAGAAGGGTTAAGTCCATCTGCCAGACTCGGACAAAGCGTTATCGTAACCAAGGCGCAAGTTGCACACTTGGAAACGCGGCATCAACAGCGCGCGAATGAGTCTTTGAGTCTGTTTAAATACATTTTAAGGAACAGGTAAAATGGTCGATTGGTTTTTGCAACTTTCTCCCGTGATGCAGGCTTTTCTCGCGACTTGTTTCACTTGGTTTGTAACAGCACTTGGCGCGAGTGTGGTCTTTTTTTTCAAAACCATCAACCGAAAGGTGATGGATGGCATGCTCGGCAGTGCGTCAGGGGTTATGATTGCAGCCAGTTTCTGGTCGCTGCTAGCCCCTGCCATTGAAATGGTGGAAGAAACAGGCGGGACCCCTTGGGTGCCTGCTCTCATAGGTTTTCTCACCGGTGGTGGTTTTCTTTGGTTGACCGATAAGACTCTGCCTCACCTGCACCCTGGTTTTCCGACAAAAGAAGCTGAAGGCATAAAAACCAGTTGGCAACGTTCTGTGCTCTTGGTGCTAGCGATTACCCTCCATAATATTCCTGAAGGTTTGGCGGTGGGTGTTGCCTTTGGTGCCGCTGCAGCAGGACATCCCGCAGCCTCAATCGGCGGGGCCATTGCGCTTGCTATCGGTATTGGTATTCAGAATTTTCCAGAGGGGGCTGCGGTATCCGTGCCTCTCCGGCGAGAAGGGATGTCTAGGAAAAAGAGCTTTATGTATGGTCAGTTTTCCGGCATGGTCGAACCTGTTACCGGTGTGGTTGGCGCTTTGGCAGTTATCTATATGCAGCCTCTATTGCCTTATGCTCTGTCTTTTGCAGCAGGGGCGATGATCTATGTTGTGGCAGAGGAGTTAATTCCGGAATCCCAGGCCGAAAAACATTCAGATATTGCCACCGTCGGGGTCATGGTAGGTTTTGCTCTCATGATGACTTTGGATGTCGCCCTCGGGTAATTATACCAAAGGAGCTAAAAGGGTGATTAGTCTTAGTAGTTAAAATTAACCTACCTGCGTGGTGAGTATTATGCAAAACGTCGTGTTCTTTACCACTTCGTGGCCCGCTAAGACTGTTCAACATCGTGGCAGAGGATTTTGTGCAGTGAGAATAACTATCACCTGCAACTAAGACCTTGCTAGTGCGCGTTTTTCCTGCCTAAACCTTGTTTTCTTCATTAATTCTTTTGGTATAACGTTAATATAGCTTTCAAAATCAATTTCTAAGGTGTATAAAGTGTACAAATCGTTTTAATAATTCAACGATTCTTACATGCTATCTCTACAAATAGCATCAGCGATTTACTATCCAAGTCTGATTAACTGATTGTTTATAATATTAGTATTATAGACAGCTTTATTAATGATACCAAGATTGCATATTATTAACTATGCCGCCTCATAGCGAACCAGGTCAATAAGCGCTCCTAGATTGTGTAGAAAAAATCAGTGATAGCAGAACGTTTGATTAAGTCATCGTTAACTATTGGAATTTACAACAAAGACTTATTCTTGATTTTAACCCACCAGATTAATTAGATTTCCTAGATTAGGGCGTTAGCGCTCAATAAGCGAGTACACATTGTTTTCAGCATTAAGAAAATCCTTAGCAAGCAAAATAACACTTTCAGATATTCAAGAGAATATTCTGTCAGGGTTAGCTGTCGGCGTTATTGCGCTTCCGTTATCGATGGCGTTAGCCATTGCAAGTGGTGTCCCACCTCAGCATGGACTGTACACGGCTATTGTCGCCGGCATTGTTATTGCCCTGAGTGGCGGTTCTAAAGTGAATATATCAGGCCCCACTGCGGCATTTGTCGTTGTGTTATTGCCAATTGTTCAGCAGTTTGGCATAGGGGGACTGCTCGTTAGTGGTTTTATGGCTGGTATCATTATGATATTGATGGGGGTTGGCAAGCTCGGCAAGCTTATTGAGATTGTTCCCTACCCGGTCATTATCGGATTCACAGCCGGTATTGGTGTTGTTATCGGTACATTGCAGATAAAAGATTTTTTAGGGCTCAACATAGAAGCGCTAAATGGGGACTATCTGGATAAGCTTTTATTGATAGTGTCTTCATTACCCACCATCAACTGGCAAGAATTGTTAATTGGTGCACTCACTATTACCACATTGTTACTCTGGCCTCGCATGCGATCCAAAATACCGGGACATCTGATCGCACTCCTTGTAGGCTCCATCTCTGCATGGTTATTTAGCCTGTTAAGTCAAGATTTTTCTGTTGCAACCATTGCCAGTCGATTTCACTATGAAATCAATGGTCTAATTGGTGATGGCATCCCGGCAATTTTGCCGGCATTTGAGTGGCCATGGAATTTACCCGACGCCAACGGTAATCCCATTGGCTTGAGTTTTGCTCTTATCAAAATGCTATTACCCGCTGCGATTACCATTGCAATATTAGGCGCACTTGAATCATTGTTATGTGCAGTCGTCGCTGATGGTATGTCAGGCAAAAAACATAATCCCAATGACGAGCTTATCGGGCAGGGGATTGGCAATATGATTGTCCCGTTATTTGGTGGCATACCTGCAACCGCAGCCATTGCCCGCACCGCTGCTAACATTAAAGCTGGCGGGAATTTACCGCTCTCATCCGTAGTACACAGTTTGTTTATTCTTGGTTCAATACTAGCGCTTACGCCTTTACTGGCTTATATCCCGATGGCGTCAATGGCGGCTTTATTATTGGTAGTAGCATGGAATATGAGTGAAGCGAAACACTTTATTCGCACTATTAAAGTCGCGCCAAGGGATGATGTTATTGTATTGATTTTATGTTTTTCACTGACGGTACTCTTTGATATGACGGTTGCTGTTGCGGTGGGAATGGGATTATCCGCTCTGCTGTTTATCCGCAAAAGTATTACGCTGACCAAGACAACCGAAATAGAAAAAAACCATGAACTCCACGGTGAGCTCGCTGATAATATTGTCATCTATGATATTAACGGGCCATTATTTTTCGGATCTGCGCAAAAAGCGCTGCAAAGTATTTCCATTGTTACGCCGGATCTTCGCGTTGTTATACTGGATATGTCTGAGGTTAATATGCTTGATATGAGTGCAATTGTCACCATGGAATCGATTAAGGATAGTCTTGCCAGACAACATATAGGATTAGTTATTAATAACTTAGAACCAAGAATGGTGGTGAAATTACGCCGTGCTGGAGTCCGCTATAAACCGGGGAAAATTCAATTCTCGCGGACAATCAAAGAGGCTGTGGCCATCGCTAATGAAATGATCTCGCAATAATACTTATTCTTGAACATTATCGGGGCGCATTCTCGTTTGCTTTAGCGGCGAGTTAAGCCTTGTGTCAAATGATTAAAATATAATACAACCCATTTCCCTTACCAAAAATCAATAACAACATGATATAAAATGGTTTTCTGATTTATCTATCCACGTTAGAATAAAAAATAGGCTTATAAAGGGACCGATCAAATCAGGGTTATTTAGGGTAACAATCCACACTCTATCGCCAGTTCAACAAATGCGGAACCGGTAAGATAATCTAGGTGAAAATGGGTGTTTTAGTGAGCGGTTTTTGAGGGAGGAAAGCCCAGAAGTGTCAGCCAATCATTAACACATTTCCCGGTTAATGATTCATACGCAGAGACCCCTTTACGCTGCCCATTACGACGTTCGCGCAGGTTATACCAAGCTTTAAAGAGGTTTTCCCAATTACAAACCCACTTAATATCGCCCCTGCCAAAAATGACAGTAACGACGCGCCAATATATAAAATACTGCGAGCATCAAAATGCGCGATGGCAGCTGAAAACAAACTGACATTACCGGTGACATGCGATACGGACAGGTTGGTAAAGCCCATTAACGCAGCGGTATTAACGCAGCCGGCACTAAATGCCAATACCGCGCCGCCCCACAGTATCCATTTCGGTAGTTTGGTTATCATATCCGCCGCCTAATAGCTCATCATCCGAAAAAGCCTATAGTATAACTGAAAAAGGTTATAACGAAAAAAGACAGCCGATTGGCTGCCTTTTTTCGTTATTTATCCATACAACAACATATAACAACGGGTGGTTGAGCATTAGTGATTAATTACCAACGGCTAACCACTTAATTTACTTATCTTGTTCATCTAGCATCATTAACTGCTCACTGATGGCCACGGTATTGAAGCCGGCATCAACAAACATAATCTCACCAGTGATACCAGACGCCCACGGCGATAGCAAGAATAGCGCGGCATTACCCACTTCCATTTGACTAATATTACGCTGTAGTGGTGCAATTTTTTCACTGATATCGAGCATCTTACGGAATGACTTAATACCGCTAGCCGCAAGCGTTCGAATAGGACCTGCTGAGATGGCATTAACGCGAATACCTTCACCGCCCATTGATGTCGCTAAATATCTTACACTGGCCTCTAAACTGGCCTTTGCCATACCCATGACATTATAGTTTGGCAAGACTGAGATACTACCTTCATAAGTCAGAGTCAACATAGAACCGTGACGCATTGCTAGTAGTTCGCGGGCTTCTTTGGCCAAAGCGACAAAGCTATAGCTTGAAATATCATGGGCAATTTGACTGCCCTCGCGAGTGGTAGCACTGGTAAAATCACCATTGAGCTGATCCATCGGAGCAAAGCCAATCGCATGTACGACGCCATCAATACCATCGCCCCAATGCGCCGTTACTTGCTCAAAACAGGCGGCAATAGAATCATCCGAGGCCACATCACACTCAAGTACCAGATCGGCCTCAAATTTTTCGGCTGCCATATCCACGCGCTTTTTAATTTTATCGTTAGGATAAGTTAGGATTAAAGATGCTCCTTCACGATGCAGCGCTTCAGCGATAGCCCATGCGATAGAGAGTTTGCTGGCGATGCCGGTAACGACAAAGCGTTGTCCTTGGAGTAGCATAATAGTTCCTTGTGGATCGATCGAATATATACAAGTTATATTCGATATGATAAATAAACACTGCTAAATTGCAGCGAAATAAAGCGATAAAAAAACGTCTTATTATACACGAATCATATTAAGTAAACAGTCGTAAACTATTATAGGTAATTAGGGACAATCCCTGATTAAAGCACTTAGCCTTGTCCATAACGGTATGAAGTTGAGCAAAGTTCACGTATAATTACAGCCCTTCCCAGCTTGCACAATTTTTATAAGAATCCTTTACAACCGTTGTTTATAAACAAGGATTTAGCGTTAAGCTACACCCACATTTTGGATGGCTGCCAAACTTATGAGTAATACCCCAACCATAACATCAGATTACCAAGAGAGCATCGAGTCCTATCGTCAACTGATTACTTCAACCGGCGAAGACCTAGAGCGCCCGGGTCTTGGAGATACTCCCATGCGCGCGGCAAAAGCTTTTGCTCACTTGACCAAAGGCTATCATCAAAGCTTGGATAAGGTTGTCAATGACGCGTTGTTCCCATCGACCAATCGTGAGCTGGTACTGGTACAAAACATTGAATTTTATTCGTTATGTGAGCACCATATGCTGCCCTTTCATGGTATCGCACATGTGGGCTATTTGCCAAATGGACAAGTATTAGGCTTATCAAAATTTGCTCGTATCGTAGACATGTTTGCTCGTCGTTTGCAAGTTCAAGAAAACTTAAGCGAACAAGTTGCACAGACCATTATGGATGTGACCGGCTGTCGCGGCGTGGCGGTAGTGATGGATGCGTCTCACATGTGTATGATGATGCGCGGTGTCAGTAAACAACATACAACCACACGTACGACGGCTATGCTAGGTGAATTTGTTCATGACAATCAATCACGTATGGAGTTTTTGAGCGCGATACCTAGACGGCAACCGGCTTTTTAATTTTAAAAATAATAGAACAAAGAATAAATTCAAGGATGCATGAGCGTCCTTTTTTTTGGTTAATTTTTAAGTCTATTTGACTGTTCTTGACTCTCTTACAAACTGTTCAAAAGTCATTGATCACTATCAAAAGCTTTAACTCTAATAAGAATATTACTGATCTCAGAAATAAGTCTCAGAGCTTTTTAAAAAACTAGACTGGCTTTATTACTATCGCTAAATCTGTTTTTAGGCATAATTAGGATTCTCTATTTTAGTAAACCAAGCGTCGCAATAGTCATTTGTAATAGCGCTGAAGCATACGCGTATACCTTCATCATCCATTGTGACATACCAACGATCATCATTGCATCCTGTCAATAATTCAAAGTATTTTCCGCTCACAAACTTGCCTACAATGTAGGTCCTTCCTGCTACATAACAGTCATTACCGTCCGTGCACAGGAGTTCATCTCCAGTCTTTATCATATTTTTTCTCCAATTTGTTTAGTGAATAGGCATTTGTGTCATGCCACATCGTCACTGATATTGACAATGTGATATTAAATGTCGTTATCCGTAAAACGGAGGCAATCATTAATTTATAGGGTCTATATAATCGAATAGGGCCACTATAGGAGTATAGAGTACGCCAATTGCCTACAGAAAAAAATTGAGAAAGGGTTGAGCGGTCGAAAATTCATGCTTAGCGGGATATTGATAAAAAGTGCTGAGGACGCACCGAGTTACTCCATTCTGGTTGACACCATCGCCACCGCAGAGCGCTGACAAAAAAAATCGCTCACCATGTTGGTGATTAGACACCGATGAGCGATCTTTGATTACAATGAAATAAAATTTAACTGGCAGATTTTACTTCGTCAATCCAGTTGCCGTAACCTTCCTTTTCCATTTGCGCTAGCGGAATGAAACGCATTGCTGCTGAGTTCATGCAATAGCGCTTGCCTGTGGGTGCTGGACCATCATCAAATACGTGACCCACGTGCGAGTCAGCGTAGCGGCTACGAATTTCCGTAAGGGTCGAGAAGAAGCCTCGATCTGCCTTTTTAACTACCATGTCAGCGCCTAACGGGCGAGTGAAGCTCGGCCAGCCAGTTCCAGACTTGAATTGGTCACGAGAGGAATATAGCGGCTCACCCGATATCACGTCTACATACAGCCCAGGCTCTTTGTTATCCCAATAGGCGTTTTTGAAAGCGCGCTCGGTACCGTCTTCCTGAGTAACTTTATATTGCATGTCACTGAGTGACTTTTTCAGTTCCTCTTTTCCTGGCTTTACAAACGTATCCGGATTGAAGCCTGCGCCTGCTTTAGCGTTTGAATTGTTACTTGAGACTTCCTGCTTTGTGCTGTCAGCGGTAGGTTTGAACTGACTGAAATCCAGCTCATAGTTTTTACCATATACGCTTTCGATAAACTGGTAGCGACCAGAATTAAAGGTGTAATATTTGTAGCGTAATGGATTTTTCTTGTAGTAATCCTGATGATACTCTTCAGCTGGATAGAAAGTACTTGCAGGGACAATCTCAATGACTACTGGCTTCTTGTACACTCCAGAGGCTTGCAGCGACTGCTTAGCCGCTTCTGCTATCTGCTTTTCTTGCGGATTATTATAAAAAATAGCTGGACGATACTGAGTGCCACGATCTACGAACTGACCTTTATCATCGGTAGGATCTGCGATTCGCCACAGGGCCTGCACTATACCGTTATAGCTGATCTTCTGTGGATCATAATATACTTGCGCAGCTTCAGTATGGCCAGTGCCACCTGCCGATACCATGCTGTAGGTCGGGTTTTCAGTTTGGCCACCAGTGTAACCAGAGACCACTTCTACTACGCCAGGGATTTTTTCATAACCTGCTTCGACGCACCAAAAACAGCCACCAGCTACCGTGGCCACTGCCAAGTTAGAATCTGTAGGCGCATAAGGGTTGGCTGCGGTAGGGTTCTTCACAGTAGTGCTATTTTCGGTGGAGGCACAGCCTGCGTAAAGAGCACTGCTCGCCACGATGGCCATACCAACGACTTTAGCTTGTAATTTAAAATTCATAAAAATTTCCCAAAAGTAATTTTATCTATATATCATAACCTCTCGGTATCACCGAAACATTCCTATATTGTTATATATGTTTACAATGCGTTATATCATTTAAGTTTGACTTATAAAACTACGAACGGTGATCAAGTAGACTGAAAAGACAATATAAGGTCGTTGCGATAAATATTGAAGACTTAATAAGCGAAGCTCAGCTTAGTTATTTTATTTTTCCTAAGAGATAGATTGGTTAAGTTTTCTCTCATTTAGGCCATGGTACTCGCTTGTAACAAACGCTTGGCATAAGGGTGCTGCGGGTTATTAAAAATGTCTTCAGTACGCCCTGATTCAACACACTCACCATCTTTTAATACCATAATATGCTGGCATAAGGCGCGCACGACTTTTAGGTCATGACTGATAAACACATAGCTGATTTGCAACTTTTCTTGAATTTCACGTAGCAGATTAACCACTGTTACCTGTGTGGTACTGTCGAGCGCGGATGTGGGTTCATCTAATATCAGTAAACGCGGTTGCATGACCAATGCTCGCGCCAATGCCACCCGTTGACGCTGACCGCCCGATAGCTCATGGGGATAGCGGTGCGCAAACTCCAAGGGCAAGTGCACCGTCTCCAAACTATCCATAACGGCTTGCTGACGCGCCATCTTACCGAATCCTTGTACGAGTAGCCCTTCTTCAACAATCTGTAACACCGTCATGCGCGGATTAATGCTGGCAAATGGGTCTTGAAATACCATTTGAATCTGCGAGCGAAACTTACGTAGCTCATTTTTAGACAAGGCCTTTATATCTTGCCCATTGACAGCTATCTGCCCACTAATACGCGCTTGATTACCAAGCAGCTGACTTAACGCCAGCGCTATAGTGGTTTTGCCTGAGCCAGACTCGCCAACGATACCTAACGCCTGCCCTGTTTTTAGCGTCATGCTCACGTCTTTTACTGCATCGAACCAGCGTTTGGTACCGCCAAATAAACTTTTTTCTACGGGAAATTGTACTTGCAAGTTTTTCACTTCTAGCACTGGCACATGACTATTTTTAGGCGCAGTATCAGCTAGTTTGAGCGCTGCGCCAAAGTTTTGCTGCATCAGCGTGCGGGTATAGTCGGCCTTAGGCTGATGAAAAATTGCTGAGGTATTACCTTGCTCAATGGTCTGTCCTTGGCGCATAACGATAATCTCATCGCTATGACGGCGTACAAGATTAAGGTCATGGCTGATTAAAATCATCGCCATATTATGCACACGCTTGAGGCTATCTAACAGCGCTAAAATCTCATGCTGCAAGGTTATATCAAGAGCAGTAGTAGGCTCATCAGCAATCAAAATATCTGGCTTTTGTGCTAGTGCCATAGCTATCATTACCCGCTGGCGCTGACCCCCTGACAGCTCGTGCGGATAGCGGTTAAGCTTATCAGCGGGATCAGTGATATTAACGTCATTTAACAAAGCAATAGTTTGTTCACGCCATTGTTTCTTAGATACGCCACTTAAACGTAACGATTCAGCGATTTGCTTGGCAACGGTATGAAGTGGATTTAGCGCGGTCATTGGCTCTTGAAATACCATACCCATACGTTGACCACGAATGGCCTTCAACGACTTATTTCGGGCGCTACTACTATCAGCGATCAGTAGCTTTCCCACACCCGCTAGCTGCACGTTGCCACTAACGGTTAGACTTTCTGGTAATAAGCCTAGTAGTGCTAAACTGGCAATAGATTTACCCGATCCGGATTCACCAACGATAGCCAGCGTTTGACCTTTTTTAAGTTGATAAGACAGCTTATCGACTAACGGTATGCCTGCCGCAGTGACAATACTTAGCTGATCGACTGTTAAAATTGCGGCACTGTTTTCATCAATATTGCCGTGATTATTGATATCACTTTTATGCAAATTATCATCTTGAGGAACGGTTATATCAGGTGTCGTAAATTTCGTGGTCATATTAAGAGCGCCTCGGATCAAACGCATCGCGTAGTGCTTCGCCAATGAAAATAAGCAGCGATAAAATAAAAGTTAAACTAAAAAATCCCGATAAGGCTAGCCACGGTGCATCAAGGTTGTTTTTGCCTTGTACCATTAGCTCACCCAGAGACGGCGAACCAGGCGGCAGACCATACCCTAAGAAATCTAACGCCGTCAGCGCAATGATATTGGCAGTCAAAATAAAGGGCAATTGCGATAAGCTCGATGCCAAGGCATTGGGGAGTATATGCCTCATCATGATTTGACTGTCTGAGACGCCAAGATTACGCGCTGCACGGACGTAATCAAAGTTACGGGCGCGTAAAAATTCTGCTCGAACCAAGCCAACCAATCCCATCCAGCCAAATAACAGCATCAACGCAAATAACACAGTAATACTGGGACTAAATAAGCTGACCAAAATAATGATCATAAACAGCTGTGGCATGCCGCCCCACACTTCCATAAAACGCTGACCTGCTAAGTCGATCCAGCCGCCATAATAGCCTTGAATGGCACCGGCGATAATCCCGATAATGGCCCCAGCCATGGTCAGTGCCAAGCCAAATAGTAAGGACACCCGCATACCATATAGAATTCTCGCCAGCACATCACGCCCCATATCATCTGTGCCCAGCCAATTCTGGCTATTGGGCGCTGCTGGGTAAGGAAGTCCCAGCTCAACGTTGGGCGTTTGATCGGCAAATGGAATGAGCGGCATCACATAATAACCCTGCGTATTTATTAATTCTTGTACCGCCGGATCTTTATAATTGGTCTCAGTCTCAAATATGCCACCAAAAGTCGTCTCAGGATAAGCATTCAATACCGGTATATAATAATCGCCCTGATACTGTACCAATAGCGGCTTATCATTGGCAATCACATTGACCGCCATACAAATTACGAACACCACCGTAAAAACAACTAAGGAGATAACGCCAAGACGATTATCACGGAAACGATCCAGTCGCGCCTGCCAAACAGGGTTTAAGCGGCGTTTTTTTTGTTTGGCTAGATTGGTCTCTGGGGTATGAGGTGGTGTAGAGTCAGGCAGTTTAGAATCAGTGTGCTTACCATTTAAAGGACTAGGGTTTGAAGACTCAATAGAAGACTCAGCATTAGAAGGGGTATGATGATTCGACATTAGCGCCCCTCAAAATCAATACGGGGATCAATCAAGTGGTAGCTCAAATCACTGATTAGCTGTAATAGCAGCCCTACTAAAGTAAAGATAAACAGCGTGCCAAAAACCACTGGATAATCTCGTTGCTGAATGGCTTCAAAGCCTAACAGCCCTAGTCCATCAAGCTTAAATATAATCTCAATCAAAAAGTTTCCGGCAAAGAAGATACCAACGATAGCCGCTGGAATACCAGCGATAATAATCAGCATAGCATTACGAAACACATGGCCATACAATACTTGCCGTTCCCCTAAGCCTTTCGCGCGCGCAGTGAGCACGTATTGTTTACCCAGCTCTTCTAAAAAGCTAAACTTAGTCAGATAGGTCAGGCCAGCGAAGCCGCCAACCGTACTTGCTAGTAACGGCAACGCCAAATGCCAAAAGTAATCTTTAATCTTACCAATCGCTGATAGCTGATCAAAATTCTCTGAGGTCAGTCCTTGCAAAGGGAATAGATTCCAATAGCTGCCACCTGCAAAAAATACCAATAGAATCACAGCAAACACAAACACTGGTATCGCATGCCCCACTGCAAGTAGCATGGCAGTTGCCTTGTCAATCGCCGATCCGTGATGCATAGCTTTATAAACACCTAACGGAATGGCTATTAAGTAGATTAACAGCGTACTCCACAGTCCAAGCGATATGGACACTGGCAGCTTTTCTATAATCAGCTCCGTCACCGACTGCCCTTTAAAGAAAGACTCGCCAAAGTCTAGACGGGCATAATTCTTTAGCATTAGCCAAAAGCGTTCTGGCGCTGATTTATCAAAGCCATATTGAGCATTGATTGCCGCGACCATATCCTCCGATAGTCCGCGCGTCCCCTGATAGGTACTGTCGTTACCACCTGAACTGCCCGCTCCTATATTGCCATTAAGCGCATTATCTTTAGCCCCTTGTTCAATCAGTGCCAGCTGCTGTTCCACCGGACCACCAGGCGCGGCTTGTACAATGACGAAGTTCGCCAGCAATATCAAAAATAGCGTTGGCAATATCAGCAGCAACCTTTTTAAGATATAACGACCCATAGTGACGACTTCCTAAATGAGGAGAAACAGCAGTAATCAAGAGTAATAGCAAAAAAAGCCAACGATAAGTAAATACAACAGTGTTACTTTTTAGAACTGTACTTTAAAATAAATTTTAAAAATTATTTTTGAGCTCGCGTAAAGCTGCAAACACGGTTAGTGGCTTATCATCATCAAGTTTCATTTTGGCCTCGACCCCAGCTATTACAGTAGGTTCATCCGTGCGCAGGAACACATTTACTGCTCGCTCATGCTCTACCGTTACTGGCAATGTTGGGATACCTTGCGACGTCTTTTCTTCTGCTTGCAACAACGTGTGCTGCATTGCTTCATTGTTCGGCTCGATAGACAGACCAAAACGCAGATTACTAGCGGTATACTCATGCGCCGGATAATATAGCGCGTCAGCTGGTAGGTCATTTAAGCGCTTAAAGCTGGCATATAATTGCTCGATAGTACCGGTAAAGACTCGACCACAGCCGCCACTAAATAGCGTGTCACCGCAGAAACAATGCTTGTGCCCGTCAACATCTAAAATATAGGCCATGTGGCTAGCAGTATGCCCTGAAACGTCCCATACTTGTGCTGAATAGCCCCAAGCGCTGACAGTACTACCGTCTTTAATAGTCTGGTCTTCATCGACGGTGTGTTCACTATGTGCGACAAGATGAGTCATCGGGAAGTGCTCTTGTAGCTCAGCCACGCCACCAGTATGATCGTAATGATGATGAGTCGTCCAAATCGCTATCAGATCAAGATCCTGTGCTTCCAGATATTCGATGACTGGCGTTGCCTGACCGGGATCAATGACAATGGCTTGCTTATTACTGTCGTTAATCAATGTCCAAATATAATTATCATTAAATGCTTTAATGGGATGAATTTGAATACTCATACTGAATCCTTATTAGAAATTATCTTTATTAAAGGCTATATTATTAGAGGCTTTATTTGTTAGAGACTGTCGTTATTAAAAGCTGGCTTTACTAACAGCTATCGTTATTTATTGAAGGTTATCTTTATATTTCATATGAGAAACTTAATCGCGCAAGCTTATCAAGCTTAGATTAATTTGAGCTTAGATTAACAAGCTTATTGACCTAAGTACTTATTGACACGTGCCTCTGCCTGTTTATCAACCCACCAGTAGTCAATCCCAACCGCATTGGTTGGCAGCTTGTCTACATGCCGATATTGAGTCCAGTAGGCTACGTTGGTCTCTGACTTACCATATAATGGGACTAAGTAATGCCCAGCACGTAGCAGACGGTCGAGCACTTGGGTATATAAGACAATCTCTTCACGGCTCTCAGCATTACCAAGCGCCTCTACCACCCTGTCAATGGCGGCATTTTTAATACCGATCGTATTATGGTTGCCCGCCTCATCAGCAGCAGCGCTACCCCAAAATGCTGCTTGTTCTGCGCCAGGTGAGAGACTCTGAGCAAACACATCAACGGTCATATCATAGTCATAACTGCGCATACGTTCATAATATTGTGGACCATCAACTTGGCGTAATGTCGCATCAAACCCCAAGCGCTTTAAGTTACGGATATAAGGAAGCAGTACACGCCCCATAGTATCGCCTGTCATTAATAGCTCTATCTGCGCCAGCTTGCCATCGGGCTGGTATAGCATCATATCGTCATAATAAAATCCAGCATTTAACAGTAGCTTGCGCGCCTTTAACAGCCCTTCACGATTAAAACCACCACCATCACTGGTCGGCATTTGCCATTCATCTAACACGGCTTGCCGCTGAATAGGCTCAAGCTCAGATAATAAAGGCCTTAATATTTGCATCTCAACGGTTGATGGCCTGCCGGTTGCTGCCAGTTCTGAGCCATGAAAGAAGCTTTGTAAACGCTCATATTGACCGTGGAATAGTGTCTTATTCATCCATTCAAAATCGTACGCGGCTGTTAGGGCTTGGCGGACACGAATATCTTGAAAAATAGGCCGCCGCATATTCATAATCAGCCCTTGCATCGGTACTGGATTTTGGCTGGTTATCGCTTCTTTATTAATCATTCCGGCTGTTACCGCTGGGAAATTGTAACCAGTCGCCCAGTTAGAGGCTTTATTTTCGGGGCGAAAGCGGTATTGACCTGATTTAAAACCTTCAAAGGCAATCTCATCACTTTGATAATAAACAAACTTAATCATATCAAAATTATAACGACCGCGATTGACCATCAAATGACGTCCCCAATAATTGGGGTCACGCACATAGCTTACTGAGCGCCCAGCATCCACTCGTCCTAATTTATAAGGCCCACTGCCCATCAATGGCGTTAGGCTAATCTTTTCAAAACTTTCATCAATAGAGGTTTTCGCAAAAATAGGAAACTGCCCGACGGTAAGTAGAATCTCCTTATTATCATCGGAAGCAAAGATAAACTTTACTTGCTGCTTATCAAGGGCTTGTACTTCTTTAATATCACCCAAATAGCTGCGTATATACATCGGCCCTTTGGTTAATAATGCCTCATAGGTTGCTTTGACGTCGCTACTGGTGACCGGCGTGCCATCCCAAAAACGCGCAGCAGGATTGATATGGTAAATAATCCAGCTGCTATCATCAGGGTCATAGGTGACGCCACTTGCCAGCTGCGGATACATAGTAAAGGCTTCGTTTAAAGATCCGGTCATCAAAGTATCATAGAGATAATTGGTACCAATCATCGCCACACCAGTGGTCATCCATTGATTGGCGCTATTAAAGGTACCGCGCGCATCTAAGGATAACGTACCGCCAGTTGGGGCGTTTGGATTGGCATAAGGCATAAAAGGTGCGTCAATATACGCAGCGGTGCTGTTGTGTCCGAGCGCTAAAGTAGTAATGGGCGCGGCAATACTAACAGGCATCGAGTGGATAGCTATACCCAGTAAAAAAATAGGCAGGATGGATTTTTTTAACATGGTGTTTTTATCATTATAGGCACTACAATCATTCTATATATTTGGCTATATTACCAAACTACAAATTTTTATCATAACAAACTTAGCTTTTTTAACCTAATGGTTTGCGAAGGTGAGTATGGCAAATGACTTATTCTTAGAGCACGAGGGCACCTACCCCAATTAAAAAAGGCGCAACCAGTATCAGTTGCGCCCTCCTTTTAGCATTTAAATAGCACCAAAAAACGATGATTTATAAAACATCGAGTCGTTTAACCATGCTGCTTTTCAAAGTCTTTCATAAAGTCTACCAACAGCTGTACCCATTCAAGCGGAATAGCATTATAAATACTAGCGCGCATACCGCCAACGTCACGATGGCCTTTTAGATTGAGCAGTCCTGCTTTTTCTGACTCTTCTAAAAACACTTTATCAAGGCTGCTGTCTGCTAAGGTAAACGGCACATTCATGATAGAGCGATGCTTGTGCGCGACCGGATTACTATAAAATGCACTGTTGTCGATCGTCTCATACAATAACGCGGCTTTTTGTTGATTGATTTCACCAATCGCAGCAATCCCGCCTTGTTCCTCTAACCAGTCAAATACCAATCCGGCTAAATACCAAGAATAGGTCGCGGGCGTATTAGACATCGACTCCTTCTCTGCTTGATGCTCATAGTTGAGCAGCATCGGACACCACTCGCTTGCTTGCCCTAATAAATCGTCACGAATAATGACAATAACTAAACCTGCAGGGCCAATGTTCTTTTGCGCACCAGCATAAATCATCCCGAATTTAGACACGTCTATAGGTTGCGACAAAATAGACGACGACATATCAACGATGAGCGGCGCATTGACTTGTGGTGGCTCAAATATTTGTAGACCATGAATGGTTTCATTAGCACAATAATGGAAATAGGCAGCATCGTCGCTGATATTCCAATCACTTTGCGCAGGGACATCGGTAAAGTTACTGTCTTTGCCCGTTGCCACTAGATTGATATTACCTAGACCAAGATTGGCATAGCGCTGAGCTTCTTTGATTGCCTTACCTGACCAAGCACCTGTGGTTAGATAATCGGCGCAGCCGCCATTTAATAAGTTTAAGGGAATCGCTGAGAATTGTAAGCTTGCACCGCCTTGCAAAAACAGTACCTTATAGTTATCAGGAATTTCCATCAGTGTACGCAGCTTAGTTTCAGCCTTTCGGGTGACGGCCACATAATCTTTACTGCGATGACTCATCTCCATTATAGACATACCACTTCCTTGCCAATCAAGCAGCTCCTCTTGAGCACGCATTAGTACTTCAGTGGGTATAGTGGCAGGTCCAGCACTGAAATTAGGTAAGCGGTGAGGAGCAACTTTTGGAGTCGCTTCTGTAGCCATAGTGGGTTTGGTCGTCATTATAAGTATCCTAAACATGATGGAATAATAGGTTTCGTTTCAGTTTTTTCTTAAAACGCTTAACATCAGTCTTACTTTTAGCACTTAATCATTATTGAAGCAGTCTTGCAATACGACAGCCTTTATACTGGCTACTTTTACGCTTGATTGGATAGCTGCTCCCACAAATCACGTTTAAGACGGGTATCGGCTAGCATCTCATCAAGCGTGGGCACGCTGGACAGATTAGGGTGCGTTAGTCCGTCAGGCAATTCGGTTAGTGCCGCAACTAATACCTCTTCACTTCTACCAATCTTAAAAATATATCCAGCAAGGCTGGCATTGGCAAGCTCGGCAGTATCCATACCCTCACAAATCGGAAAAGAAGTGGTCTCACACGATAGTGATAAGGCCTGAGTTATATTTTGCCACAGTTTTTGACTGTCATTATTCAACGCCTGAATATCAACCATCAGCACCCAGTTGCCATAGCGTCCACCTTGTAAGTCAAAAGGCGCGACTTTCTTGAGACTGCCATCTAAGCGGTCACTATTATTATTTTCAACAGTACTATTTAGTTTTGCAGAGGTCTTGGCTGATTCTACTAGTGGCGCTACCAATTGTTCTACAGTTGGCGTGACGTCTGTTTGCGCGACCTCTGTTTGCGTGACAACCTCAGCGTTGGAGGCAACAGGAGCATTGATTGTATGGTTATCAAATTCAGCCGTTGCTGGGCTTTCTGTTACTGTATTTTCTCTTACTAGGCTTTGCTCATCAGGCACATGAGGAACAATGGCGTCGACTGCATTATAATCAACAATAGCAGGTGCTGTATCTGGCGTAGACTCTTTCGGTTCGCAGCTGGCGCGCTCCATACCTAGCTCTGACAGTCCTGATAATTTTGAAGATACGGGTTGATCTACGGTTGCCGAAGGAATATCCGCAACATTAACAGTTGGCGAGTCTGGCTGTACCCATGGTTCAATACCCATCATCGCCAAAATCTGACGCTGTTGCATGTGGCGCTGCCGTAAGAGTAGCTGGTCTTGGGTATCACTCATGGATTAGTACTGTCCTATTTAGTGGCCTACTTATTTGCAAAGGGACCAATAATCTAGTGAGGAGTTAAATATTCGAAATTTTTAGTTAGCCAAGCTCACGACGACTGTTTTAAGGGTAGCGGAACTGTCAATCGAACCGTTGCCGCACGCCAAGCCAGCGCTCTGCTAACATCGTTAAGCAGTCAAATTCATCTTGACTGACTATCGTATCGTGTAACATCACGGTATGCAATGTGCTTAGCCATAGCCGATAGCTATTGCAATCAAAGCTGTTACGACTATCGCCATTATAAGCTATTTGACCCCTGTCCTGCCGCGTCTTATGCTGATTTTCATCAGCCGTCGGAATTAAGGTGATAATAGCCAATAGTTGAATACTATTGAGATGCTGCGCGATCAATAACAACCATTGCAAATTCGCATCGCTAACGGCCCCTAAATCAATAGCAATCAAACGCGCATGCCGTCTTAAGTCTATGACGTAACGTTTATGACTGTTTCATGTGTTAAATAACGCTTGGCAGTTTCAACCAAATTGGGAATCAAGTCATGCCGGCGCTTAAGCTGTACCTCTATCTGTGCAAAGCCATTCTTCGCTTGATTACGTGCGCGTACTAACTTATTGAATATCATCACTCCGACAATAACCAACAGCACGGTCAATGCAATAAACAGCCAAACGAACATTTTCATAATAGCGTTCCCAAGCGATCAACTTTAACAGCGACTAATACCGTGTATTTTAACCTAAAAAAATAAGTGAAACTTAAGAATCGGATAAAATTTCGACCAAAAAAAAGCCCTTTACAATGAAGGGCTTAATGCATCAGACAAGCGTTTTGAGCTTTCTATTAGAACGATCATCAAATTTTAGACAAAAAAAAGCGACTCCAAAAGCACATCCTCGGCACACATTGAAACTATTACCGTTGCTACCTTCCGGTCCTGGCGGGGTTCATAGTACAATATTGCGAGGCTACCAATGGAGCCACCAGTTGCAAATTATACAAGGTTTTCTTAGTATTACAACCCCCATTGCAAAACTGATGTTTTTACAGCACATAGAAACCAGTAACCTAGTGACAAAATCCTCACAGCATCTCGTGTAAATTTTGCTATTTTAAACCAGTAAACTTGATATATCATTCGTTACCTAAATAAAAAAATTCAACGACCATAGTTGAATTCTCATAAATGCCACTACATTAAATACCTTTTATGGTCAGTACAAACTTTACCTAGGAGATTGTTATGAAGAACACCTTACTTAATAAAGCCGCTGTTGCTACTAGCGCCGCGTGTCTATTGACGGCTATGATGGGCAGCGCACATGCTGAGCCTAGCGGTTATGATCAATTAAGCTTTCAAACAGAAGTAAAAGAGGAGGTAGCAAACGATGAAGTACGCGCCAGCTTATATAAAAAGCTACAAGCCACTAATGCCAAAACTCTAGCAACCAATCTTAATACCTCAGTAAACAAAGCCTTGGCCATTGCCAAGCGCTACCCTAGCGTAACTGTCAGCACAGGACAACAACGCACCTATCCACGCTATGACAAAAATGACAAAATCGTTGGCTGGACAGGACAAGCAAACATAGATCTTAAAAGTACTGACTTTGCCGCGACCAGCCAGCTGATTGCAGACTTGCAAGAAACCTTAGTTATGGATAATCTAAACTTTGGGGTATCAGAGGCTAAAAAAGACGCCTTAGAGCAAAAGCTGATGACCGATGCTTCACGCGCCTTTCAACAGCAAGCTAAAAACCTAACTCGAACATGGGATGCACGTGGCTATCGCGTCATTACGGTTAATTTGAACACAGGAAGCAACTATCCACGCCCTATGTATGGTACGATGAATATGAAAGCAGATTCGGCTGAGTCGTCAGTACCTAGCCAAAGTTTTGAGTCTGGTAACAGTACTATCTCTGTCACGGCTAACGGTACGATTGAGCTGACCAAATAAGGCTAATACGGTTTAAACCGAATTTTACTAATGTGATGTACTACTAAGGCCAAGCACTTTAAACTGTGCTTGGCCTTATGATTTTTGAGATTAAGAGTAATCAAACATTTAAGATATAAGATTATTGCCAATACTCAGCTGAGAGATTCAAATTGGCTGTATAAATATATTTAGTATTTGTTCTGGACCTACTGTTTACTTGTACTGTCTTGACGCAGTTTTAGCAGCACCTTTTGATGCCATGGCAACTGCTGATAAGCCAAGAGCTGTTGGGCGATTTTCTTATTATTTTGCAATCTCGCTGTATTTTGAATCACATAAACCGTACGCTCAACTTGCTTAAGCATTTGACCTGTCTCATTTTTTACCACTGCTGTGACGCTATGCTTCCCTGGTAGAATATCGACGGTCGCAATCGAAGCACTTAATCCTTGAGCAACCTCATTGCCATCTAGGTAAATACTCACACTATCACCCGCTTGCAGTGCAGGGTTTAGCTGTAGATTTACCACAATACTTTGAGCAGGACGATGATAAGCTCGCTCTTCACTGGGCTCAGTCATAGTCAGCTGATAGTTTACCGATACCGCTTTAAGAGCTGGGATGTCCGCAGTAAATTTCGGTGCGACTTGTCTATTATTCACAGACTCACTACTAGTGTTACTACTCGCACTGCGGTTATTATTATTGTTATTGGTATTAGCGCTAGTACTGGCATTGGTATCAGTCGTGATACCGGTTTGACTGACCTGCTTGCCCGCTTGCTGCTCATAACTTTGCGGACGATCGGTAAAGGTAACCTGACCCGTTTGCTCATCAACGACTTTATAAATAGGGGCCGCATTAAGCATAGGTGCGTAGAGACTGGCAGCACCAATTAGCAAGCCTGCCAATACATGGCTTTTAAGCTGTGGCTTGCTTCGTGTGGTGATTACTGTCTGAATAAGTCGTGAGTGTTGCGAGTGTGAGTGCATAGTCAGTCAACCTAGTAAGTGCATGTTATTGATAAATATTATAATACTATTATGGGGTATTTTTAGGGTAATAACAGTAGTGGCTGTGAAAACGGCTTACTTGCGAAAAAATTAGTAAATGAGTTAACTCAATAAAAAAATAACGCCATCTGGCGTAGCATGAATGGTGTGATTTCTACACCCTCACTATGCCAAAATTTTCTTACATACAAACAATAAAAAACCAGCCAAGTTAACCTTAGCTGGTTCTTCTTAATTGAATTAACTTAGCATGTTAACTACTGATTAGCAGCTGTAATACAAGTCAAACTCAACCGGATGCACAGTAACATTGACGCGCTGCACCTCTTCTTCTTTGAGTGCAATGAATGCCTCTAGCATGTCTTTAGTGAACACATCGCCTTTTAGTAAGAACTCGTGATCCTCTTTTAATGCTTGTAGTGCCACTTCTAAATTTTCAGCAACGGTCGGGATTTGTGCTTCTTCTTCAGGTGGTAAATCATACAAGTTTTTATCAGCCGCATCGCCTGGGTGCATTTTATTTTGGATACCGTCAAGGCCAGCCATCAATAATGCAGCAAACGCTAAATATGGGTTGGCTGCTGGATCAGGGAAACGCGCTTCGATACGAACCGCTTTTGGGCTGCTAACGTGTGGAATGCGAATAGACGCTGAACGGTTAGAAGCAGAATATGCCAGTTTAATAGGCGCTTCATAATGCGGTACGAGACGCTTGTAGCTGTTAGTAGATGGGTTAGTAATCGCGTTCAATGCACGCGCATGCTTGATAATACCACCGATGAAGTATAACGCGGTCTCAGACAGACCCGCATATTCGTCACCAGAAAAAGTGTTTTGGCCATCTTTTGAGATGGACATATGCACATGCATACCTGAGCCATTATCACCAACAATAGGCTTAGGCATAAAGGTCGCTGTTTTACCGAACTGATGCGCCACGTTATGGACCACATATTTTAACTGCTGTACTTCGTCAGCTTTTCGTACCAAAGTGTTGAACGCAACACCAATTTCTGACTGACAAGGCGCAACTTCATGATGATGCACCTCAATGCAACCTTCGCCGATAATCTCTTCTAGGCGCTCACACATGACCGCGCGCATATCTTGTGAGCTATCGACTGGCGGTACTGGGAAATAAGCCCCTTTGACGCGTGGACGATGCGCCATATTGCCCCATTCATAAGACTCGTTAGTCGACCATGCTGCTTCTTCAGCAACGATTTTATGGCTAACACCTGACATCTCAATTGACCATTTCACTTCGTCAAACACGAAGAACTCAGGCTCAGGACCGAAGTAGGCCGTATCACCGATACCGGTTGATTTTAAGTATTCTTCAGCACGGCGAGCGATAGAGCGTGGATCGCGTTCATAGCCTTGCAGGGTCGATGGTTCGATAATGTCGCAAGTTACCACAACAGTGATGGCATCAAAGAAGGGGTCAAGAAAAGCGGTCTCTGGATCAGGACGCAAGATCATATCGGACGCTTCAATGCCCTTCCAGCCAGCGATGGATGAACCATCAAACATTTTGCCATCTTCCATCACTTCTTCGTCAATGGTATAAGCAGGAAAGCTGATGTGTTGTTCTTTACCGCGAGTATCAGTGAAACGAAAGTCAACCCATTTAGCATTGGATGATTTGATAAGATCTAGTAATTTATTCGACATGAATAGTCTCCTTAGTGGTTGTTATTTAATTGCAGTCTAAGTTTTATTTGTTCGTTAATATATTTGAGTTTTTTTGCTTGAGCACCCATTCAAATATTAGGGCTATTATCAGCATTATTTAAGGCAATTAATTAGCGTTATGGGCCAACTTATTCACTTAAAATGCATCTAAATTTCTTATAAGCTTAGTCAACGTTGACGCTATTTTAACAATATCTGACTAAAAATGCTGAATTGTTATGACTGTTTTGTCAACCCAACTGTCATATCCTAGCTATAAGCTTATACTAATAAACATTGCGACATGAATTTATATAGATAAACTGATTCAAATAAGAGGCTGCAAACGCTGTGCCAAATTTTTATATCAGCTGTCGTATAAACTGGCCACCATAAGCAAGACTACAAAAAACACCAGATGTGCAGCAATTTAGTATTAAGTCGACTTAGATACCGTCGCAAACTATGCACAACAATAACCAGTTATAACACGTGAATCGCACCGATTTAGTGCGTTTTTAATTATAGAGAATTAATTTGGTGCATATTCCTTCTATATGATAATTACCACTACTAAAAACACCTATATGAGTAAATATAAAATTTCTGACAGTCGTTAGATAGTATGTGTGCTGCGTTTGATAGACAGCAAAATAGTGGTAAGATATCAGGCTTCAATAAAAGTATGACAATAGCTTATGTTGAATAGCTAAAGGCGCAATGGATGCGCATTTATAAAGTATAACGCCAACAAGAGGTTGAAACCATAATGATTCTGATGATCGATAATTACGACAGCTTTACGTACAATATTGTACAGTACTTCGGTGAATTACAGCAGGACATCACCGTTTGGCGTAATGATCAGATCAGCATCGAACAGATTAAGACCCTCGCCCCTGACGTGATTGTCATTGGTCCCGGACCTTGTGATCCTGATCGCGCGGGTATCTCGTTAGAGGTTATTGATACTTTTAAGGGGATCATTCCTATCTTAGGTATTTGCCTAGGGCATCAGGCGATTGGACAAGCATTTGGTGGACACGTGGTCAAAGCTGGCGAAGTGATGCACGGACGCTTATCCGCTGTTTATCACAATGGTCAAGGTGTCTTTACTGATCTACCTAATCCATCACAAGCCACACGCTATCATTCGCTCGTGGTTGATAAAGCCACCCTGCCTGATTGTTTGGAGGTGACCGCGTGGACACAAAATGCAGATGGCAGTATTGAAGAACTCATGGGCGTACGTCATAAAAGCTTTGCCATTGAGGGTGTGCAGTTCCATCCGGAGTCTATCCTAAGTGAAGCGGGTTATCAGCTGCTCAATAACTTTTTGCGAATTCATAGCTTGGCGATATTAGACTCAGACGAATTGCCACAAGTGGGCTAGTCATTTATCAAATCTGCGCTGGTAAGTCTACTCTTACCAACATAGAATTTTTTTGAGACAAAAATATAATAACCAGCGAGACCATCATGACCACTACTAATATTCAGGATACGCAGAGCGTAAAAACCGCTAAAGACATCGCTCAGCTCTCCGATGAGCAAATCCATAAACTGCTGACTAGTGCTTTAGGTAGAATCTTCCAGCATATCGATTTAACCTTTGATGAGATGCATCAAGTCATGCTAATCATCATGCAAGGCAAATGTAGCAATGCCATGATGGGTGCTATCTTAACCGGTCTGCGTATGAAGGGAGAGTCCATTGATGAGATTACAGCTTCTGCCAGTGCCATGCGTGATTTAGCAGCCAATATTGTACCGAAAGCTTGTGACTATTTGGTCGACATTGTCGGTACCGGCGGCGATGGGGCTAACTTATTTAATGTGTCTACCGCTTCAGCTTTGGTAGCGGCTGCCGCTGGCGCACAAGTCGCTAAGCATGGAAACCGTGGCGTATCTACCAATTCAGGCAGCTCGGACTTGCTTGAAAAAGCGGGTATCAGCCTAGCACTAACACCGATGCAAGCACTTGATTGTATCGAAAATCAAGGCATTGGCTTTTTGTTCGCGCCCAATCATCACAGCGCCATGCGTTATGCCAATCCTGTACGCCGTGAGCTAAAAGCGCGAACGATTTTTAATATCTTAGGTCCCCTCACCAACCCTGCTGGCGTGCCCAATCTAGTTATTGGGGTATTTACCGCTCAACTGTGCGAGCCACTAGCGAAAGTCATGAAAAACCTAGGCGCACGTCACGTGATGGTCGTTGGAGCAAAAGATGGCCTAGATGAGATTAGCCTTGCTACCTCGACTACGGTCGCTGAGCTAAAAGACGGTGAGATATCCGTTTATGAGCTGATGCCAGAAGATGCGGGTATCGAATCACAAACACTCATTGGCCTTGATGTGGATTCACCAGAACAAAGCCTTGAGCTTATACGCGCCGCTTTATCAGGGGCGCAGACCAATGACCGTTCGGTACTCAAAGCGCGCGATATGATTGCACTTAATGCCGGAGCGGCCATTTATACCGCAGGATTGACCAGTAATTACCCCAATGGGGTCAATCAAGCACAAACGGTTATTCAAAACGGTTCCGCATTGGCCAAACTTGAGTCATTAGCAGCCTATACACAGCAGCTAGCTGTTAAGGCTTAATTGAAAATTTATTTGTTGATGTTTTAAAAAATACGCTGTTATCAGATATGCCTATAATTGATGTAAAAGAACAAGAGGTCAAACGACTTTAAGTGATTGGTGAGCCTTAAGAGTCGGCTACAGTCAATCTGCAACACTATTGATAAACCACCTCGTTGTAAAAAGACCAAGGGCAAGCAAAACATTAGGACGGCTAGGAAGACTGATAGCTTAGCCGTTTCATAATGGACGAACCATATTAGCATTCGCCAACAAGCTTCCCCATATTAGGTTGAAATTTGCTACAATAGCGCCAATTTTTATTCCACACTATATTAATTTATTCCACACTATACTAATTGATTGAGAGACTGTTATGGGTTTTAACTGCGGCATCGTCGGCCTACCAAACGTGGGTAAATCCACCTTATTTAATGCTTTGACCAAAGCGGGAATCGCCGCTGAAAACTTTCCTTTTTGTACCAAAGATCCCAATACCGGTATTGTGCCAGTGCCCGATCTACGCCTAAAAAAGCTGGCGGATATCGTTAAGCCTGAGCGCGTATTGCCGACCACGATGGAGTTCGTTGATATTGCAGGTTTAGTCGCCGGTGCCTCAAAAGGTGAAGGCATGGGCAACCAGTTCCTAGCCAACATTCGTGAAACTGACGCGATTGCCCATGTCGTACGCTGCTTTGATGATGATAATGTCGTACACGTCGATGGCCGCATCAGCCCCATTGATGATATCGAAACCATCAATACTGAACTGGCATTGGCTGATTTAGACGCCGTTGAGCGTGCCGTTTTTAACTTGACCAAAAAAGCCAAAGGCGGCGATAAAGACGCCCAAGAGATGCTTGATGTGTTCAAAAAAATCGAGCCATTACTTGCTGAAGGTCAACCTGCACGGGCAGCAAATATTGATAGCGATGAGAAGAAACTCATCAGAAGCTACGGTCTGATCACCCTTAAGCCGACCATGTATATCGCCAACGTTAGCGAAGATGGCTTCGAGAACAACCCTTACCTTGACGCGGTACGTGACTATGCTACTGGCGATGAGTCTATTGTCATTGCGTTATGCAATCAGATTGAATCTGAAATTGCGCAGCTTGATGAAAGCGATAAGCAAGATTTCTTAGATGATATGGGCATGGAAGAAGCCGGTCTCGATCAAGTCATTCGTGGCGGTTATGACTTACTCGATATGCAGACTTACTTTACCGCTGGTGTTAAAGAAGTACGCGCTTGGACCGTTGCTATTGGCGCGACTGCTCCTCAAGCGGCTGGCGTGATTCATACTGACTTTGAGCGCGGCTTTATTCGTGCCGACGTTATCGCCTATGACGACTTTATTGAACATAACGGTGAAAAAGGCGCAGCTACTGCCGGTAAGTCACGTCTAGAAGGCAAAACTTATATCGTACAAGATGGCGATGTGATGCATTTCCGCTTCAACGTATAAGTGAATTATTAACTTAGTACTCCTCTTAATTTAATACTAGGCTTACTGATACGATCTTTATTTACCGATCTTAGCATAAGATTATCAAAAGCCAGCCTTGATGCTGGCTTTTTTATGCGCCTGATTTTAGTATAGTGGGTTCAGTCCTTTTAAAAATAATAACAATGAATAATGGGAGATGAATTATGAGCGCTAACTTTAATAAACCTTACAACACTAGTGACCACTGGGCACGATTATTTAGTGCCCAGCGCTTGGGCAATGCTAAAAAAGCGCCGGCTCAGGATAGCGCCCGTAGTGCCTTTCATAAAGATTACGACCGCTTGGTGTTTTCACATTCGTTTCGCCAGCTTAACCAAAAGACCCAAGTCCATCCGTTGACCAATCAATTAGGCATTCATACGCGCTTAACCCATTCATTAGAAGTATCGTGTATTGGACGCTCATTAGGGATAATGGCAGCAGAGAAGCTGCATGATAAATTACCAAACGGCTTGCCAGCGGGTGTGTCGCCAGCAGACGTCGGTGTGATTGTCCAAGCCGCTTGCCTCGCCCATGATATCGGTAATCCGCCTTTTGGACATGCTGGAGAATATGCGATTCGCGACTGGTTTATGCATCCTGAGCGCGAGGCGGTATTACAGCATCTAAGCACCAATGAGCAATTAGATGTTCTAGCCTATGAAGGCAATGCACAAGGGTTTAGATTATTAGTACGCAATGAGCATCACCCTGATATGGGTGGTATGCGCTTAACTTGTGCTACCTTAGGCGCATTTATGAAATATCCTTGGCTGGCCGTGCATAGCAATGAGGTTGCTGTTGATACTACAGATGAAGAAATTTTTCATACTAAAAATGGCAATAATAATAGACCACAGCCAGCGCCTAATGTTCAAAAAAACCTACAAAAATTTGGCTGCTTTTACAGTGAAGCTGAGCAGCTCGAGCAACTGGCTGCCTGCTTACAACTGCCCCGTTCCGAGCAACATGATGGCTTTGCGCGTCATCCACTGGCTTATTTGTTGGAGGCCGCAGATGATATCTGTTACGCACTAATTGACTTAGAAGATGGTATTCATCTTGGAATGCTCAGTTACAAGGAGGTGGCGAGTATACTTTATGAGCTAATTGGTGAGCACCCTGACACTATCACTCTGTCGCCACAGATGTCTGTCAGACAAAGTTTAGCATCACTACGGGCACGAGCAATGATGCGCCTGGTCAATACTGTCACCGATGCCTTTGTTAGCAATGCTGATGCTATGCTAGCAGGAACACTCACGGGGAGCTTATTCACTCATTGCGATACCAATGTACAAAATGGTATCACGCAGGCCAAGCAGCTGGCTCGCGAGCAAATATTTAACCATCCTAGTAAAGTACGAATGGAGCTGATGGCCAATCAATGCTTACATCGACTGCTGGATGCTTTTATGCCACTGGCATGGACCGCCCTTACTGCTACGCCAAAATCGTTTGAGCAACAGCGTCTATTAATCTTACTACAGCCGCATCTTGATGAGCATCGGCGCGTACTATCAGATAACATTTACCATAATATTTTAAATATTCTAGACTTTATTACAGGTATGAACGATCATGAAGCTTATAGATTGGCGCAAGAGTTACAAGGTCATTGGGGTACCATGGTTTAATAAGCTAACAGTACAACCTACTATAACTGAGTATTTCATTCGTATTCTAGCGATGAAATGAGTATGATAAACACCTATCGGGTAATTTTGAAATATTATGAGCAGTCGCGAACAGAAGAAACTTCAAACTCGACACGCATTTTTTAATGCAGTGCTCGATTTATGTATGACAGGTCAGTCTTTTAGCTCTATTAGCCTCAGGCAGGTAACACGCGAGGTTGGCGTTGTGCCGACTGCGTTTTATCGTCACTTCGATGGTATGGAATCGCTTGGACAAGCGTTGGTGGTTGAAGAGTTGGGCAATACCTTAGCCATTTTACGTGATAGCCTGCATATTGGGCGTAGACGTAGCTTTGAGCGGCAAATTGCCAAGAGTATTCAACTATTTTTGCAAACGGTTAGCGAGCAGCCGTACTATTGGCAGTTTTTGGTCAGTGAGCGCTTTGGTGGCTCAGAGGCGGTACGTAAGGCCATCAGTGAGCTAATAAAAATGCACGGGCAGATTTTAGGGGAAGACTTAGCACTACAGCCAGCGTTCACCCATATCAATACTTACGATCGCCGATTACTCGCTGAGGCTGGCGTGAATATGTTTTTTTCTTGGATTATCGATTGGCTGGAGCTGACTTATTCTGAGGATCATGACGATGAGGTTGATTTGACAGAGATTGAAGACAAGAAACAATTAATGCTACACAATTGTACCCGCCAAGCACAAATGTTATTCTATGGGGCTTATAACTGGAAGTCGAGCGAAGAGACGCGCCTGACTGATTGATAGCTCTAACTTTCTATCTTTACAATATATTTAGTCCCAAGAAGATGCGTATCATCAATATTGGCGCTGGTAGAAATACAATTGAATGCTGTACTGTATCTACAGAGGCTACTTAAATTTCTACCCGCCCGTAATCTAAATATTTGAAATATAAAAACTTGAAATGCCAGTCAAAAAACACATTAACTGGCTGCTGCCACTCGTTAAAAACTAGGCCGAAATGCCCATAAGCGCTGCGCAACGACTTTGATAACCTTAGGGCTGTTATCTTGATTACGGCTGTTATTGTTAGCGTCGCTATTGGTATTATTACTGCCTCCGTTGTTGCCATTTGTGGCACCATTGCCATTATCAGCATTATCCTTACTGCTATCAACACTGGTTTTGCTAATCAATACGGTCGCAAAGCGCTGCCTCGCCTCGCCAATATTTGAGCTGGCGGTAGCGGTGATAAGTGCCATAAATGCTTGGCTATCCACTGCTAGTAATGGCGCTAGTGCTTTGCGCTGATCATCATTCAGACTACTCAAGGGTGGCAGTTTCCATAAGTCATCAACCGACTCTAATGCCTGCTTGGCGCGCAAATCAGTAAGCGCTTGCGTTTGCTCAGCAGTCGCGCCGTCCATTAAAGCCGCCAGTAGCACAGGACTTGCCGTATTGATATTAATCGGCAAGTAATAAGGAACAGCCGTAACATAAGGCCGTAGGGTTGCTAATACTTCAGCACTCACTCCGCGAACCTCTTGTAGCTGCTCGACGCTTACCAGTGGTTGATTTGGCAAGGTTTTATCTGTTGTATTGCCCGACTGCTGAGCATAAACCACACTCTCATCGCCGCCATCTTTATAAGTCTCGCTATCCGTATCTTGCCAATCAAGTACGGCAACGGCGATATCAGGCTTCAAATTTAACTGAGTCAATAAACGCTGAAAGGTAGCAAGCGCAGCGGTATCGACCGCGTTATCATGATATAAATTATTGATATTAAAACGGCTGGCTTCGTCACGCAGCTCAGTGGTAATAGCGTGCGTACCTAAGGCATAGGGCGGTAGCGGCTGTGCCCAAATATCTTGTACGCTATCAGTATTATTTAGCTGATTATCAGCACGCAGCATAGTGAGTGCCAACTGCTGACCTGCATTAATATCTTGTAGCAGCTGGTCTTGGTTGAAGATCAAGCCACTACGGCGAATGGCAATCTTTTGACTGGCCAGCATCGATCCTGCAACCACAGTAATGCTGACAACCAATAGCAAGACGGTCAATAGCGCCACACCACGCTCAGAGTCCGGTGTCATTGACATAAGCGACTCTTTTTATTGATCGGTTGACGCATTTTACACACCACCTTCTACATTGCTATTACTGTTATGTGGTGTGGCTTGCGGTGCAAGCGCCCATTGCCACGTGATCGGCATCTCCTGATAGGTGAAGTTGACTGCAACGCCTTTGGGTAGGAGGATGATTTCAGACTTATCAGGGGCCATATTAGCCGTTTGTCCTAGCGCTCTATTGGCGTTGTTACTGCTATCTGTGCTAGGGAACTTGCTACTCATCTCCGGCAAATAGGCTTGCCAGCTCCCTGCGGTCACGCCTTCAAGCAGTACGCTGTCTAGGCTGACGCTATCACGTCCTCCTTGGATACTGGTATATTGCCGGCGAATTAAACGTTGATCAGCAAAAATATATTCAACCCGCTGCACACTGGTGCTACTTTGATAGCGCGGATCAGGATCAGCAAATCGCACAAAATTAATATGCTCGTCATCTAAGCTCATAAAGGGCTCAGCAGCGATTGGGTTCGTTTGGTTGTTATTGTTATTAGAGTTGCTATTGTTGCCGCTGTTATTACTGACACTTTGCGCATCGGGCGCTTGATAAGCAATAATCTGTCCCATATCTTGTTGTAGCTGCAGATACGCGTATTGCAATACCGCCAAGTTATCAGCATGGTACTGCGCCCGCTCACGTGCGCGATTAACGCTGTCAAATACTTGCCAACCGGCAACCGCCAGCATCGCAAATATCGCCATCGCTACCATCAATTCAAGTAGCGTAAAGCCATGCTGCGGCCTCATGGCTTGCCTCCAGTGGGATCTAATCTTCCTAAGTCCATACTACCAATCTCTTGCTCAGGGTCGCTTAGCACCACATTGATATCAGTGACAGTCGTACGGGCTTGACCGTCGACGATAGGCGCGACCGTGATATTTACCTCTTTTAGAGCGGGTGTCAGGGTATCAGCAACCGTCATAGTAACTTGCCAATCTCGACCTTGAGCAGTGGTGGTTTGCGTGCGATTGGCCGTAAGCCAAGTCTCTTGGATACGCAAATCAGCAGCCGCGTTTTGTGCCACAAAATGGGCAAGCGTTCGTGTCCGCAATACATCGACTGAATTTAAGTAAGCACTGCTGGCGCGGCTGGCGGCTACCGCGACCACGGCCAAAATAGCTAGCGCCACCATTACTTCAATCAGTGTAAACCCGCTCTCACGATTTGACATCATTCGTTATAACCCTTGCCCTATCGTCATACTGCCATCAGGCATGATAGTAATCACCTCACCAACCAAGCGCGACTGATGGCGTACCTCAATCGTCACTGGCGTGGCCTGCCCCGTTCCGAACCATAATACTTGCGGCACCGTTTGCGTAGTAAACCAAGGCTGCAAGGCTCGCGTCTCTACTGCCCCATTTGCATTATTCCTATTGCTGCTGTTATTAATAGCTTCTAAGCTTTGAATACTCAGACTAACCCCAGCAGGCAGTTCGGGCAAGGTGACATCAGGTTCGAGATCCCAGCTTGGGGTTGGTGGTTGCTCTCCATTAGAACCAGACATACCGGACAGATCTGCTGAAAGCTCCATGGCGTTTTTGGGCGTACTATCCGCGTTACTTGGTTTATCAACCGTTTGGTAAGCGATATATGGGTTTGATAATGTGACAATAACGGGTGTCACTTGGCCTCGCTTGTCTGCTTGTAAACTTAGCCCCATCGGCTGCATACGCTCAGCCGATAATAGACGGACATAGCTGAGCGAATCGGTTAGATGCTCATAAAAGGCGCGGTTTTTACGGGACTCACTACTGCCGACCGATAAGCTTATCATGCCAGCAAATATAGATATAATCACCACCACCACTACGATTTCAACTAGGGTAAAACCAGTCTGTGAACGAAATACGGTTGGTGGTATTAATATTGAAGGTAATTTTTGAGAAGGCGGTATCTCAGAAGGAGGTGTTTGACAACCATTTGTCTTAGAATGATTTGATTGAGAGTGAATTAACTGAGAATGATTTAATTGATAACAGTAAGGAAAACAATGACAGATACCAATTTTTATATCTGCGTTATTATTTAGACTAAGCACTTTTTTGCTGGTTAATAGACAGAAAGGGCAAGCGGCCACTGAGCTGAACTTAGTCTTAGCAGTGACCGGCATATTATCCCTATTATTATGTAGAGCAATGAGTAAATGTGATAAATTTTTAAAAATTTAAGAACTTAAACTCATTTAAACGCTTAGGCATTGATGTTTTATCACATGGCTTTTTGAAACCTTGATAATCTAATAAACGCTATTAATAGTTAGCATTACGATGTTCTTCTGACTCAGTCTCAATCTGATCTACCAACTCTTGCATGTCTTCATCCATGACCTGTTCATCAGCAGCAGGATAATGACTGGGTAACTCTAACATCTGCTGAACAAAAGCATAACGTAAGGTATCACGGCGACCTAAATAACGCTGATAAAAACTAGAGTTCAATAGTCCTGCACCGCCCTGACCCATAGCCCAAATGGAAGACAAATAATCTCGGGTGCTCAGACTGCTGCGCTCATCTTTTAAATAAACGCTAATAATGTCAATCAAGCGCTTCATACGCTGGCGACGAATATCATACAGCTCACCGAACAAGCGGTTAAGACCCGTAACCGAGGCAGCAAGGCGCTCTTCGATTTGGTTCAGTAGCATGGCTTTTTGCGGATTATAGAGCTGCTGAAAAATCATACGGGCGACTCCTGCCGATGGGCAATCTTCAATACGATTGATCTCAAACAACTGCTCTTCATAACGAAGAATAATACGCAGATATAGCTCATCTTTGCTGGAGAAATGCTTATATAGCGTACCTTTGGCCAAATCAAGCTGGTCTGCCAGACTGTCTAAAGTGATGTCACCGTCGCCCGACTCCAGTAACAGTTGCTCAGCCATCGCTAAGATATTCTCTTCTCGTGCTTTGAACTGGTGTTGACGACTCATGCTTTCTCCTAAAATCTAATAAAATTAAGCGTATGACCACAGTACGATATATAGTACGTTCAGCTGTGTGCTGACAATGACTATAAAATAACTACAAGGTAGCCATGAAGTGGTTGAAACAAGTTGCTACGTTCGGCTGTATCTTATGGATAGTTAACGGCTTAATAAGTAATTTCAACAAATGACTGATTGGTCATAGCATAACGATTTTAGTGATACTGTGCTAGTAAATTTTCGAAGTTTTTTGCAGTCAGCGCACCAACTTCTTCAGCACTACAGCCATATAAATCTGCGAGACAACTTGCCACGTACGGCACATAGGCAGGCTCATTGGACCTACCACGTTTGGGTACGGGTGCTAAATAAGGGCTATCCGTTTCAATCAGCAGTCTATCTCTAGGAACTTTTTGCGCAGCGTCACGTATGGTTTGCGCGCTTTTAAAGCTCACAATCCCTGAGAATGAGATATAAAACCCCAAATCAAGTGCTTTTTTGGCGGTTTCCCAATCTTCAGTAAAGCAATGAATAATGCCGTGCTCAGCGCCTTCAGCTTTTAGGATATCAATCGTGTCGTGTTTGGCCTCACGAGTATGGACGATAATTGGTTTTTTTAGCTGTTGGCTGGCATGAACATGACGCGCAAGGCTGGCTTGTTGCTCGTGCTTATTGTCAGTCGACCAGTAATAATCCAGCCCCGTCTCCCCTATGGCCCATACATGATCGGCATTAGCGGTCTCAACCAAACGCTCTATAGTCGCTGATTGCAATACGGCGATATCTTCGCAAGGATGGATGCCCACACTCATGCCTAAATTCAGGGTCTCATCACCATAAGTGCTAACAATATTGGCAATCTCGTCATACTCTGCAAAGTCACACATAATCGCCATCGCACGCGTGACATTGGCGTCTTTCATAGCGGCAATCGCGCCGGCTAAATCACCATCGTGGCGAGTTAAATCTAAACGGTTAAGATGGCAATGGCTATCAGTAAACATAAATAATCTCTTCGATAAAAAATGTATTAATAAAAAATCTTCTTAGTGAATAGATATTGCCTTAGTCGTGAGGTTTTTCAAGACAAGGACAATAGGCATGGCTTAAGCATTACTATTAGTACGCGTTGAACAGCGTTTATTTATTTTCGACCACCACTTACTGCAACGGTACCACTCGCATCACTTCCTCAAGCGTTGTCACGCCTTCGCTAATACGTTTTGCGCCAGATAAGCGTAATGGCTGTACGCCTTCGCGGTACGCTTGTTGTTTGATAACATCTAAATTCGAATCTGCTGCCACCAGTTTCTTAAGCTCATTGGATAATGGCATAATCTCATATAAACCAATGCGCCCTTGATAACCGGTATGGCGACAGTGCTCACAGCCCTGTGCGCTATAGATTTGCGTAGGCAACGGCGCGCGCCAAGGCTGTACCAATTCCTGCCATTGAATAGCAACCTCACTATCAGCAGTCACGGTCTGCGCTTGCTTACAGTGCGGGCATAGCGTTCGCAGTAGCCGCTGGGCCATCACGCCCAATATAGTAGCTGAGGTCAAAAACGGCTGGATACCCAAGTCATGTAAGCGCGTTATCGAGCTTGGCGCATCATTCGTGTGCAAGGTTGATAGCACCAAATGCCCCGTTAATGACGCTTGTACGGCCATATTTGCGGTTTCAGCATCACGAATCTCACCTACCATAATAATATCGGGATCTTGGCGCATTAATGAGCGAATACCATCGGCAAAGTGCAGATCAACCCCCGCATTAACCTGCATCTGATTAAAGGCGGGCTCAATCATCTCGATAGGATCTTCGATAGTACAGACATTCACTTGCTCGGTCGCCAGCTGCTTTAATGTGCTATATAAGGTAGTGGTTTTACCTGAACCCGTCGGACCGGTGACCAGAATAATACCATTAGGATGGGCTGTTAGCTCATTCCACGTTTCTAACTGTTTACCAGATAAGCCAAGCTGGGCAAAGGTACGCACTAAGACTTCAGGATCAAACACCCGCATGACTAATTTCTCACCAAAAGCAGTGGGCAAAGTAGACAAACGCAGTTCGGTTTCCGTCCCTTTTGGGGTCCGCGTTTTTAAGCGGCCATCTTGCGGTTTGCGCTTTTCAGCAACATTGAGTCGCCCTAAGATTTTAATCCGTGCCGTTACTGCCACTATAATGGCTAGCGGCATCTCATAGACCGTATGCAGCACCCCATCAATGCGAAAGCGCACCTTTCCGGTCTCACGGCGCGGCTCAAGGTGAATATCACTGGCACGCTGCTCAAAGGCATATTGCAGCAGCCAATCAACGACTTTGACAATATGCTGATCATTGGCATCGGGATTGGTATTATCACCAAGCTGTAATAATGCTTCGACATTCGTGACATCAGCAGCAGCCCGTTTATGAACAGAATTTGCGCCCGCAATCGCTTGAGTTACTTGATAGAACTCTTGGCGATAACGATTAATCTGCTCAGGATTGATATAGACCGTACGGAAAGTTTTAGATTTGATAATCTTTTCTATATTAGAGTGCCAATCGCTATAAAAGGGTTGATCTGTACCAATCACCACCTCATCATTAGTGACTTCTATCGGTAATATATGTTGCGAGCGGGCGTACTCAAACGACATGATTTGCGTTACCGCTGGCACGTCAACTTTTAGCGGGTCGATACGCACGAGTGACATCTCGGCCTTTGCGGCTAACCATTGATTCAACCATGCCAGCGTCAGCTTATGGTCACGCTCCTGATCAAGAGCATGACCATTGGCCAAACCAAACTCGCTAACCGTCAGCAGCGGATGTTGCGCTTTATCACGGCGACTGGTTACCACCAGATTGTAATCACGCTGATCAATCACCTTATCTGCCAATAACTCATCGAGACACCAGCGCAGATCAACCACTAGCGAGAACTTCGGAACCGACATATTCTTCTTCTTTTATTATTAAATAAGTAGCGAAAGGTTTATTAAAACGCGCTATTCTATAGTTGAGCCACTTTAAAACAGACACAACAGTATGGCTGGGAGAAATTTTAGTAGCCTCTGGCGTGACGCAGTCACACAGCAAGTTTAACCGCTATTATCTGTAAATGGCCTTCTTCTATCGATTGAAAACTCACATCAACGGACTTATAGCGCATGATAAAAATACTATGCAATTCATTACGGCGATAAGCAGGCCGTGGATCTTGGGCGATCAAAGCTTTAATAGGCTCAATATCAGAGTCTATCAGCTGCTGCTGTATCTTATCTATAACGGTTGCCACAGTAGTGTGTTTTTTGCTACTACTCTCAGTAAAATACCCTGAGCTAACAATTTCTCCACAAACAATTTCTCCAAACTGTTCTCGTGCCAGCTCAGTCATTACCACGGTTAATGGCGCTGGTGCTATTGGTGCAAATCCACTCTCAGCGTTAATATGAGCATCACTATAAGCGACATAAGGCTTAATATCGATAATTGGTGTGCCATCAATCATATCAGCGCCACTGATCATTAATAGCACACGTCCCTCTAATACTTCAATACGCTCAAGCTTCACCACTGACAGTCCTAAAGCGGAAGGACGATACATACTGCGACTGGCAAACACGCCTATTTTTTGATTGCCACCCAGCCTTGGCGGTCGTACTTGCGCGCGAAAATTCGTATTACCATCGCTTTCATCTGAAGGCTTGGCTTTGTTAACATGGTTTGATTTGGTTAAATAGTTGTGATGAAACTGCCAACTGATCCAAATATGGCTAAATGCTTCTAATCCCACAAATGCCGCTGGCGTATCATAAGGCGCAATCATCTCAATCACACTGCTCAGCGCCACCAAATTCGGCTGCCTTGGCGCACCAAACTTCTGTGATAATGGCGCTCGATGATAGCCAATGATGGGCGCAACATGGCTGGTTTTCAGCTGACTAGTTTCAAAGTGACCCGTTTCAAAATTACTAGTTTCAAAGTGATCAGGCATAAACCAACTCCCAAAACAATAAACGCTCTATACAAAAAAGGTCATTAGAAAGATACGAAATTATTCGCTAACGATATTCCATTTTATCATGCTACGGATGCCTTGCTTAGCGGATTTTTATTTTAAAGTTTGTTATTATGAGTGAAGATATTTATTGAGAATAACTTGCATTTATACTGTAGGGCACGCTGCTTTGACTTTACAGGCATTACTACGACCTTATATAGCACCAGAATAATGTTAAAATAGCTACTTATACCTTTATAACAAGCTTAGTTAACGCATAGCACTATCGGTGTTTTAGATTGGTGTCTTGAACCATCTTTTGAATTTGCATACCGTTTTAGAGCTTCGCTTAATAGTACTCGCCTAAAGACTTGAATACATCATTGTAAACATTCAACATTATAGAAAATCAACTTAATGCTAACGCTTAATTTAATACTCATTTAAACCTACTGCCGCAGACAGCAACCAATCAACGAGGACTTTATGTCAAAACTTCGCACCGAAACGGTCACAGAGGTTCATCACTGGAATGACGCTCTATTTAGTATAAAAACCACGCGTGACGACGGCTTACGCTTTCGTAATGGCGAGTTTGCGATGATCGGTATCATCGTTGATGGCAGACCACTGTTGCGCGCTTACTCGATTGCCAGTCCTAACTATGAAGAACACTTAGAGTTTCTTTCTATCAAAGTTTCTGATGGCCCATTAACCTCACGCCTGCAACATGTCAAAGTCGGCGACGAGTTATTGGTCAGTAAAAAACCAACGGGTACCTTAGTATTAGATGACTTATTACCCGGTAAACACCTATATATGCTGTCAACAGGCACAGGGCTTGCACCATTTCTGGCATTAGCGCGTGATCCTGAAGTATATGAGCGCTTTGAAAAAATAATTTTAGTCCATGGCGTGCGTTCTATCGATGATTTGGCATATCGTGATATGTTCGAAAACGAATTACCAAATGATGAAATCTTCGGTGAAGAGTTCCGTGAAAAATTCATTTACTATCCTACTGTTACTCGCGAAGACTTCAGAAATACCGGTCGTATTACCGACTTAATGAAGTCTGGCAAGTTCTTTGAAGATATTGGCTTGCCACCGATTAATAAAGACGATGACCGCGTCTTGATCTGCGGTAGTATGCCTTTCAATGCCGAGGTGTCAGAGATTTTAGATGACTTTGGGCTGACAGTCTCACCGCGTATGGGTGTACAAGCGGACTATGTGGTCGAACGTGCTTTTGTTGGTTAGAAAAAGGTAATTATAATAAATAATTCTTGACCTTCAAAATTAGGCTGTTATAATATGCAGCCTATACAGCTTAACCCTGTAGCCCAATTCAATAATGTTCAGCAGCAACAGCATTATTACCTAACACGCCGGTGTGATGGAATTGGTAGACATGACGGATTCAAAATCCGTTGCCTTTAAAAGCGTGTCGGTTCAAGTCCGACCACCGGTACCAATACCTAGTTCTATACTATCTTATAGAGCCGCTAAAGCCCCTGATATCAGGGGCTTTGTTGTATCTGACATCCTATACTGTCCTATGGATCTATCCTAATCCCTGCATTCTGAGTATACTGTCAAGTATACTGAACTTTGAGTGTGCTCATGGAGATCTAGGATCATGGATAGGAAAGCGATCAGTTCCGACCGTAGTATCAGCAGTCACAAGCCTGAATTAGTAAAATATTTTGTCCCTGTCAAAAATCATCCTAAACTTTTCCTAATGATACGTCCTACTGAGACGAAGTCATGGATGTATCGCTACTACCCGCCTTCCAACCCTAAACAAAGTATTATTTCTATCGGTATATATCCAAGTATCTCATATGCTCGTGCCTGTGAAGTTTGGCGGGAATATGAAGATTTTTTAAGCAAAGGTATTGACCCTAAAATCCATCGTGAAGATTTAAAGAAAAGTATTATTAGTAAAAATAAAAACTCTTTTAATCATTTTGCATGGGAGTACTTTGATGGTCTTGAACAAACTCAAAAAGGTAATACGTTAATTCGTAAGAAAGGTCGCTTAGAGCTTATCTGCTCTTATATTGGCAATGAGCCTATTAGCGAGATTGGATCACCTAAAATGCTTGAAGTACTGCTAGACATTCAAGCTAAGTCTTTAAATAAAGACGGTAAGCCTACAGACAAATCTGAACGCTGTGCAGGTATCGCGAGTGATGTATTCATCTATGCTAGTGCTCGAGGATTTTGCAGCACCAACCCTGCTTCATCATTAAAAGCCAATTGGCCAAGTCTAGCTACGGACACCGCCCTGCTGTGACTAAGCCTAAAGACTTGGCTAAACTACTGCGTGATATCGAGACCCTAGAAGGTGATCTGAATACGATTAATTCCCTTAGGCTATTGGCACTGCTCTTTGTGCGTAATGGTGATCTTCGAAGGATGAGATGGGCTGATTTAGATTTAAAGGCTGGCAGGTGGCAGTTAAAGCCCTTAAAAGGGCAAGGCAAGGTAAACATGGTCAGAGATATGGTTGTTCCCCTCCCTCTTCAGGCAGTTGCAATTCTACTTGATCAGCAGAACATTAACGGACATACAGAATATGTCTTTTTTAGCCAAACGGCAAAAAAACATCATATCATCTCAGACGCTACCGCTAATAACCAGCTACATAAATTGGGCTATCAAAATATACATTGTGCACATGGCTTTAGAGCTACAGCAAAGACCATACTGCAAGAGCAGTTAAAGTACTCTCTTGTGCTTGTTGAGATGGCATTGGGTCATACTACCAAAGATCCTAATGGAGGTGCTTACGGGCGATTTGATTACATTGATGACAGAGCTGAGATGATGCAAAAGTGGGCAGACTACTTAGATGCACTGAGAGAAGGTAAAGATACAGCAGAGTTTAGAGCGGATGCGCAAACCAAGTCTGGTGCTAATGCCCAGCTACAAGATTTGATTGCTCAGCTGGGAGAGGACAAGGTATTGGATATGCTGAGAGATAGGGTTTAATCCTATCTGAAGTATAAATATCAACGAAAATTGAAAGATACATTATTAAGTAAAAGGCTATTTTTAGATTATTTGCTTAACTGGCTAACATTCTTTCGTATTCTTCATCAAGATAACTTTCTACCTTTTCAGAGCTTACTTTACCAACGTAATACCAGTTTTTTATTTCTTTGAGAGCAATTGATCCAAATCTTGCGTAAGCAACTACGTTAGATTGCATAATGAAAGTTACTAAATTACCGCCTGACTTCAATGCAGCATGTCCAGCATCAATTAATGATAATGTCCCATGAGATATAAGTAACATTCTAACCATCTCAGGATGTTTTGTAGAAGGCAATGCATCCGTCCAACTCTTCTTATGATAAAACTTTTGTTTAACAAGATACATAAGCCTTGTCAAAAGTTCACATATCAAAACAGGAACTGCCATTGCAAGACCATGTCTGGCATCGTACCCTTTTTGAAATGCCATCACACAAGCTTCAGCAAAACTACCCTTATCCTTGTCATTAACGTTGAACTTCCCAAAATCTAATAACTGAAGTAATGAGTAAAAAGGTATAGGGATGCCGCTACCCCTTTTTTCGGGAGACTGTCCTCTAGTTCCAGATGAACCTGCTATATCAGAGAATAAATGGCCTAACCAATTAGCAAAACCACAAAATATTTTAGCAATAAAATTACTGCCACTTAGCTTAAATTCCGAATCAATTGAAACCAATTTTCCAGAAGCAATGAAATGAGCTTTATTAGTGAACTGATCTAATATAGAGAAAAATAGACCTATTAAATCAGGTGAATGCCCCAAGCTCATAATGTGATGGTTTTTGGTATTCATGTCAAATAATGAACCAACGTCTGCAGTGTGTCTATGATCATAATTTATTCTATACTTTTTTTCTAGAAATCCAATTGCACTCTGTATTGTATCTTTACCATCTCTTGAACCTTCCCAGCCTACTAATTTAGCGAATTTTATGACTGCTTGATCTACAAGATTATCTGCTGATTTTGTGAGAGGACTGTTATCTATAACGTTTACATTATTATTCTTACCGACACTACCGAGATTAAAAGATACAAAACAAATATCTATAATTCCCGATACTACTCCTGACGTTACCGCAAGCATGTAATCATACTTGTCACATTGAGCTTTTTGATAGGTAAAATCTTGCTTTACCATCTGCTCAAACTCAACTCTTTGAGAGTCGGACATCAGTTTTTTGAACGGATCATCAGATAAGTCAATATCATTTTTCAATGCATATTGTTCATACACGGAATAAACATCATCCAAGTTTTTGTTAGAGTCGTAATCAATAGTTTCGAGTTGTCCAATTTGATGATATTTTTTTGGCTTATCTTCTAATATATAACCCTCATTATCAATAAAATAGAACTCTTCATCAAAATCAGCAAAGAACTCTTCTGAGAGAGTCATAAATTCTTCGCTATCTGTATCTTCAACATGATCTAAGAGAGAGTAAGCTTCACTTATCAAATCAGCTACTTCGTCTTGGCTTGATTTCAATTTAGCTAGCTCATTTGATACCTCACCAATTTTAGTTTCTGACTTTTCAGTAAGATGCTTCTGAACTAGCATCACATTTGCTTGCTGAGTCGTATCCAAGAACTTCTGGGTCATTTGAAGAAACCTTTAAGCATCGATCTTGTTTTTTCCACTGATTTTTTAGTTTTTTCAGCAGATTCATGAATCTTATCTTTAGCTTCTTTAGAAAGAATAGAGCTTTCTTCTTGGTTTTTAGGTAGCTTTTCATCTACCTCATCAATACTCGCTTCAAAATTATGTTTTTGAAGCGATAGAGTATCAGAATTATTATTTTCTAACTGCTTATAATCTCTATCCTCTTCTATCCCCTCAAATGAGTTGTTTTTACTTGATGAATCTGTATTCAAATTGTCTGAGTCATCGCTCTCAGAGTGCTCATTACTATCATATTTTTCTTTGTAACTCGTAAACACACCTTTAAGCTTTGTAGCTCCTGAACGAGTTTTAGCAGATAATACATCCGAAGTATTAAAGTAGCCGATAATATCAAAGACCTGCATTAACTCTTCTGCATGATCAACATTTATTTCTTTTTTCAAAGTAAGTACTTCAACCGCTTCAAATGATTCATTACCCTCATTATCCTTAACTTTTTTCTTAGCAGTAGTTTGATAATAGTATTCTAATATGAATACTTTGTGTTGTTGCATGGAAGGTGAAATGGTCAGGTCATTAAGCTTAGCCAGATCAAGTATTGTTGGACATTTGCTTTTATATACTTGACTTTGAACATTATCTTTAATGTCGCCTAAAGCTTTACCACCTCTAGACATTGTCTTTAACATTCCGACTAGCTTGGCAATATTGTCTTCATTATTATAGTTGTTTTTTATAGCATCATTTAGCTGAGTGACAATACCATTTATATCATTCATCAATAAAGAAAGTGCCTCCTGGTTTTGCTTAATGATTTCATTTAACATCAACCTCCGTTTTTCATGCTTTGCAATTACATCTGTTCCTGTCATTTTCCTTAAACCATGATAGGTACCCACTCCAAGTAGTACGATAACTCCAATACCAGTCACCATACCTGACATACCTAGAAGCCCACCCATACCTAGAGTAGCTAAGCCTGAGGTTATACCAGCTGCGGAAAGACCCATTACTGAACCTGATATATATATAGCTGCTAGTGGTGTTCCAACAGCAGCAGCATTCATGCTAAGCTTTTTCATATTCTCGATTATTTCTGAGTCAGTTGTTTCATCATCTAGCACTGCCCTATCATTTAATATAGCTTGTTTGACAATCCCTTTATCTTCCTCTGTAATATTTATTTTTGGTAATATATTATTAAGAAATCTAAATTGGTCGTTAAATTTTTCTTTAGAACTAGAATGTATATTAACTAAGTCCTTGTACAAAGATATATGTAGGTTTCTTAATTGTCCCGCAGGGGCTTTAGTCTCAATAACTTTGAGTAAGTCTTCAACAGCTAGTACTTCCTCAGGGTAAGCTATGCTAGCTCTAACTTTATTTCTAGACTCTGATTTTAACTTCAACCTTGTCATTAAAAGTAAAAGCTCAGAAATTTCCTTTTCGTCAATAATACCGTCATCATCAAGTGTCATTCTAACCATGATACTCATATAGGCTATTTTTAAATCTTCATCCATATTTTCGATTGCTACATTCTGATGCGCATCTTCAAAACTATCGAAATTACTGATGACTTCATTTATTACTTCTACAAACCCACTAGCCGAAAACTTACTGCTTACAATTCTAGGCATGCTTATAAAATCTTCATTATTCAGCATGATGATTATAGAATCTTCCTGACTTAAACTGACTTTCTTGATTTGCGAAAAATCGACCTTCTTAACTGAATCTTTATTTTTTATATAAAATCCACTACCTACAAATAACAGTCCATCTTTTACGTTACCTAGTAAAGAATTATCATAAATAGCTACAATACTATTCACATCAGCATCAAAATCAAACTCTTTAATGGCATTATCAATTTTCTTTTTAGGTATTTCTGGAGCTACGTATATATTTCCGCCTAGACTATTTAATTTATCACGTAAAAACTCGTTTATATCCTGCATTTTATTACCTTATTTTATTAGTTTGATTTTTACTTAATTAAATATTCGAAATACTTGGTAATCCATTATCCACAACATACCTCAGACTATGTATAACAGGTTTTTGAAAAACCCCACCTTAAACAAACCACTTATAACAATCAATTTCTTTACAGCGATCCGCTAATACAAACTGATCAAACTATTGAATTTTTAAAGTAAACAGAACAATCAGTTTAAAAAACATTAAAAATCAAAGTCACTAGTGAACGAACGCCTTACTGTATATCTAAGCGATTTGTACTCTTTGTAGTGCGAAGTGCCTCCGACCCTTTCTTCTAGCTTTAAAATGACTTCTTGACCATTAACTTCATCAACTTTGCGTGTAAGTATTAAGCTTAGCTGCTGTTCTCTCTCACGAGGATTTTCTGAGCGTAGATCAAAAGTCATTTCACGGCTATCCGAGATTAGCTCCCCCGCTTCAGTGTAAATACCCACTCTTAGTACACGAGGCTGGGTTTTTTCTGTCACGGAAGTACTTTGATACATACTGAAGGTAAGCTCTTCCGTAGTAATCAAAGAGTTCGAACCCCGTAGGATATCTACCTCGACCGCTGTGGTGTCACTTTGTCTTTTTTTATTGATGCTGACTACAGGAACGACCACTTCTTGCAATGATGCGCCACCATGGACAAACCGACTGCCTGAGCCACTACGTCTCAAGCGATTGATAGACTTAGGGATTTGCACCTCTATTTGACCACTTAAGCCGAGCGCTTCAGAGCTGAATTTATGCAGGCCTGGTGAATCAACTAGACCTTTACCCAGTATAAATCGACGATCTCGATACGAAATTTCTTTACCTTTAGGCTCAGCACCTGAAAAATCACTTTCATCTATAGCACGGTTTTGATAAATAAACCCGTGATCGGCAGTGATTAATATATTATTAGCATTGGCATTGGCTAATTTCTTAATAATTTTTATCAAATCTTGCAATGTTTTTTCAGCAGCTTCAAAAGCCTCTCCTTCAGAGTGCATTTTATCGCCAGTATGGTCTATGCGATTGTGATAGATATAAATGACTTCATTGGCTTTTAACAGCTCTCGACTGCCTTCTCTATCGAGTTGCATGAATTTATCTGCTGTAATTGCCTCTCCTCGATCTTGTAAGGCGGCTTTAAGTATTTTACTTCTATTAACAGTGCCCTGTGAGCTTTGCTCATTTACAAATACCATAGAGTTGTCTGCAATGGATAATGTTTCATTAGGTAGCAAGGCTGCCATCCCAAGCTGAGTATAGCTAGGTAACATTGATAGCATAGGTTCTAAATCAGCGCTATAACGATCTTCTTGACGAATCAAGCTAACCAACTCGTCTGCTATTTCATAGCGCATGGCATCTGAGATAATGACGTATACTTTATTATTGTTATCTAAGAACGGCCTTACCCAATGCTTAAAAAAGCCATCTTGTCTAAGAATTGGCGATGCATCCCATTTGGGTTCTGCCTCGACAAACTCCTGAAAGCAATTACCTAACTTAAGAAGATAGCTATTAGAGTATAGATTCTCTACTCTATCATTGAGATCTTTGAGAAACGATACCTCTCCAGACTCGAGCTTATGGTAGATAAACTTGCGATAAAACTGGTCAAGCTTATACCAAGATTGGGTATAGCGTTCTATGCCTTGAACGAAACTATCCATATCAATCTTGACTTGCTTAAAGAGGGATACAAATTGAGCAGCATTATCAAGTGCTTGATAAATATGTTCGAATTCAGAATACCAATGGCTCTGACGACGTTGGCGAATCCAAACGGCAACTTGCTCAGCAGTAAAATCACTTGCTAGAACCGCATGAGCCAAATCGTTGATTATTTTGTTATCGATTAAGCTGAAGTAATCGATTTCGATCAATTGTTGGAAGTCACGATTGCTTAGATCATTTTCGATATCAAGGTCATCGGCAAAGCTATCTGATAGTTTCTCAAAGCTGTCTTGATGCTGCTTACTGTCTTTCCAACGTTTCAGAAACACGAGCGCATCGCTTGTCAATTTCACCTGACCACCAGTCGCCATTGCATAGCTGGACTTAAATAGCTCAATAGCAAAATCACGAATACCAGGCTCATCAGACTTATAACCGTAGTACCGACTCATTTCTTCCCAAAAAAAGCTATCAAGACCACATCGACTTATCAGTTTGAGCTTTTCATCTTTCTCGTTAGCTAAATCCTGTAATAGACTCTCAACGATTGAATCCATTTTAGGCTCGCTTTTAGCGCATACTGCCAGCATCTTTAGCTGAATCATACCGGAGCTGTCATTAGGATCTATTAGTTTATTTAGCGCTTCTTTACGGCTATTGGCTCGAAAGAACTCCGTGTGATCCTTTAAAACCTCTGCAAACTCAATGCCCAATGATAGCTCTGAGAGCCAGATAGCTACTTGATCAGTACGGAACTCACCATGTGCCAGTTGTACATCCAGTAACCAACTGTCCAGCTGCGCAGGTTGAGCCCCTGCATGATAGAGCAGGAACTTTTGATTGGGCTGCTCACGCATTATTTTGTATTTAATGCTGAACTCATTATTATCCAATACCACTTTTTCGACATCTTGTAGTATTAGGCTGTCAAAGTCGTCACGCAGCTCTTGCTTGGTATCGTACCAAAAGACAATACGATGACGCTTAAACAGCTTCTGTAATGCGTTTATGATGCGATCATTCATTAGCTAAGCCCCGCCACTTTCTTTAATGCATTACCAAACTTAGGATAGTTGACCTTAACGCCATCATCTAGGTCTATCTCTATCTGTTTGGTCGCTAGAGGATAGAGTACATCTCGTTCGTACTCTTCCATCTCAGTAATCATTTTTGTGGTCTTGTCCAACTCTTTTAACGCCTTAGTTTTTTCACTTTGGCTCTGGTTACTACTAATATTAATTGCCGTAAGCTGGTCTTTATAGGCAGTGAGTTTAGTACGGAACTCGCGCAGATAATCGTTAAGTACTATGCTTACCGTATCAGGCTGATAGCGATGCATGTAAATAAGCGCATTGAAGTTACCACTCGAGAACAGCCAATATATAGGACGTTTTTTATAACGCTTAATGTGATCGTTGTAAAAGTCTTTTAAGAAGTAATCACGGATATCACGTGGTTTGTCGTGCTTACCAAGCGCTAACTCAATGAATTGCATATTGCTTTCATAATGTTCTTCACCAAAACCTATCTTTATGAACTTAAGGAAACGCTCAACAATATCATCACTAAACCACCCCGCATCTAATATAGGAATCACGTTGTTTTTATCAGGTGAGAAGCTTGGGCTAGGTACCTGTTCAGTATAATGCTCTATTTTATCACCTTGATTGGCGAGTATTAATCCTGGCTTATCTAGACTATAGCGACCAAACATACAGCCGACTGCATACGAGATCAGCTCACGCATGGTATCGGCTAGCAAGAGCGCTTCTAGCTCATCGTCTGTCTTGACGCCACCATAACGATAATAGGGATTACAGGTTAAGGTTATTTCTTTTAATGTAACCTCAGGGGTTAGCTCGTCTTGTAAACCATAAGCATTAATAAATATGCGATTATTGTCTTCTTCTAAGCGCTGCATATCATCGGTCATTTGTTGCCAATGAATGCGTAATTCTTTATAGGCGTCTGTTATTTTTGATTTGCGATACTGTTCTTTAAGCAGTGGTAAGTTAGTAAAGTCCCATGAGTCTTCGTATGAATCCCAGTCTTCTTTTGAATGTCCTATTATTAATTCTACGTTACTATTAACAATATTTTTATTAACGTCTATTAAAGGTATATTTTGGATATCACCAACGTTCAAGTTTATTGTTGGATTCATCAATTTAGCGATATATTCTGTTATTGGTGTGTTCACTAGACCAAGTAAGAAAAGCAAATTATTTTCATCTTTAGGAAATAAAGTAGGCGCAGCTAGATTGAAAATCTCATCATCATTTATTATTCTAAAAGATTGCTTACCAGATGTAATTAAAGTCCAACAAAACCCTTTTTTCCACCTTAAATATTCTGGCAAAATCCTAGCAACTCTATCACTTCGATAGTGCTGTCTTGCCGTTTGTGACCAGTTTATTAAAGTATCTAAATTACCATACCAACGACGAAAGCCTCCTCCTTTAGGATGCTTTATCCACTTTTTATTAATTCCACTCGACGAATTACTTACTTCCCATAAATATCTTAAATACTTATCGTTATTACCAGTTTTAGTCTGTCCATCTGAAATAGTTAATGATTTAATATTTGGATTATCAAAGCACTCTCTTATACGATCACTAACCCAGTAAGCAATTGGTGATCCATCTATTTTCTTCAGGTCAGTAGCGGAAACATAATAAACCAACTCACAATCTTTATTATTTTTAATATCAGAAATCATACTTTCTTTTTCAGATTCCGACTTTCCTTCGACTAATCGTAAATAGCTTCCTTTTTGGTTCTTATTGTTAGCATTTTTTAATATAAAAGCTGTAGTAGAAACAACCTCACCACCTATACTATCAAAGGCTCTTGTACCCAAATGCGCCATAGATAAAATCGTACTATATTCTAAAAGATATTCACGAAGATTTTCATACGACTTTAGGAACATCCAACTATGCATGGTTATCATTGCCACTATTCCTAACTTTTGTGTTAGATCCAAGTTAAGCTCAATAAACATAGCAAACAAGTCTGACTTGCTGTTAGGGTAGTTAATTTTAGACCAGTTTTTTAGACGTTCATTCATCCCTCCACCACCCATATATGGTGGATTAGCAACAACAACATGATACTGTGGAATTAAATAATCTGCTTGTTTTAAAAGCTTAAGCACCTTTTGATGAGTATTCCCTAAGAATAACTGCCCTGATACATCAGTCGCTTCTAACTGCTCTAAAATCTCAGCAACGTCTTTTAGCTTTGGTCTAATCAAAGAGCCAAAGTTATTTACCTCATCAAACTGGCGCAGCGTCGTCTCTAAGTCAGCCGTAAACAAATCACGACCGATAAAATCCATATACTCATTCAGCTCATCATCATCAAAATCAATTGGCTCAAGTACACAGATATTTGGGCGCACACCTGTATTGAAGAATCGACGGTGACGATCTCGTGCCTTCATAGTTAACGCAAAAGCGGCTAACTCTCCGGCACGTTCGTCAATTTCAATACCGTACAAGTTATGAGTTAAAATACGCGAGGGTATATCTATAGCATCATAGCCTTGCTCTTCATAAATGGCGTATAACAAATCAAAAGCATAAGTCAGCATGTGACCTGAGCCACATGCTGGATCACAAATTTTAAGATCTTCTGGACTCGCTACTCTTAGATAATCTGTATCATCATTATCTTCAGCAGGCTTTATATAGTACTCCATGCAGTCAGCAAGTTTTGATTCTGGATAGTTCAATAACCACAGGCGACCAAGTGAGTTCTCTACCAAATAACGTACGATCCAGTGCGGAGTGAATAGCTGAGTAGCCGCAGGGATGTTTTCTGGCGTTACCTTTTTATTCTTCTTTAAGTCTGCAAATACATCGTCTTTTTTATCTGAGATGTAGAACTGATACAACCAACCGATTACTTCAACATCTTCGCAAGCACTTGCTGGCATCGCTTCACGCATATTAGCCATAACAGAGCTGCTTGACAGTAAATCATCAGGCATCAGCAGCTCTGTATAATCATCGATACGCTGAAATAAAAACGGCATGGATGCATGCCATTGGTTACAGTAGGCCACTAGCAGAAGACGATAAACTTCCGCTTCTGGATTGCGGCTAGGCGCTTTACCACTCAGTAGATTAAGTATTTGATCACGGACTTCTACTGATACTACTCTATCGTCAAGCTCTCCTGTTTTTGCTAGAGCCAATACCTCAGGCTGGGTATCTCCTGTAGCAGCAGACACGACAAGGCTTCTGTTATAGCGGTTCATATCCATGAAGCGAAGCGCACAGAATCGATTGAACCAGATATAGGCTATACGCTCGACGACTTCCTGCTCGGACTGTTGGTTGATAAGATCTTCTAGCTTTTTAACGGCAATAGGATTCTCACGTCTGGCTAGGCTCTCCTCTGCGCGTACAAACTTAAGCTTAGTTGCAATTTGTTCAATTAAAGTAGTACGAGCTTTCTGAGCAAAATTCTTAAGCTTAGTGGTTTCCATTAAATATAAATCCTTTTACCTTTACGTATTTCATTTAACAGCGCTTGACTCATAGCCTGTAGGTAACGCTCTACATCCACTTCATTCTCTAGCCAAGCTCGGTCGTAAGGTATATTTATCTTACTCGAAGTTATGTAATCATTCTTAGGCTCACTCACCTGTTGAGGTTTAGCTACCTGTGATTCGTCTTTATTACCATCTTCATTGCTTGCTTTTGAAGGCACTGGCGTTGGCTTAGGGGTTGCCATCACTACCATTTTTTGCAATAAATTTGAATAGCCTTTATCTTTGAAATACTGCAATCTATCATTGATAACGGCAATCAGCACTTGCTCATTCACATCCTCAATTAGTTTTACATAAGGGGCATCGAGCTCTGCTTGCCTAATATCTGGCAGTTTTTTATATTCATCCATTTCTTGCATACGCGATTGCATCTGCTCAAGCGTTTCAATCGCTTGGCTACGAATTTGCTTCAGAGATTCATCGATTTTAATTTTTAGGCTGTCTAATAAAGTTTTTATTTTCTGTATTTGACCCCCTTTATATATAGACGTATCATCCAGGCTCGTTTTAAGGACTCTAACCTGTTCTTTTTCAATGTAATCGAAGTTAGCTGATTGATCTCTTAGAAACTTATGAGCGTCGTCGTATATATTTATTTGCGAGCCATTCATAAATCTATAGATTGGATCTAGTACCTTCTCTTTTAACTCCAAAAGCTCATCTTCAATATCTGGACTGAGCTCAGTCAGATACCATGCATAAGACTCTTTCACTAATTTTTTAATACGCTGAATCGCTGGCTCTAACGTAGTTAAGAACGGATAGCTTGTTGACTGTGCCGACCAACCTTCAAGATCTTTTAACAACTCTTTGAAAGTATCAATCGTCTCATTGCCCAGTGCTTTTGCTTCATTATTACTAGGCGGTTTAGCAAAAAAGTCTTCATAGAACTCTTTGAGTTGACGAACTTGCGATGCTGTAAATTCAACTTGTGGTTCTAATACCAAATTAGCTTGATGTTTATTATTAATCAAGGCACGAGCAAGATCACTATCTTCTAGTACATTGCTATCCATACTTACTTCGATCTTGCCATTCACGCACAGCTTTGCAAGGGTACTCAGTACTGCTGTATACGACCATCCGTAAGGTTTTTTCTCGAACTGCTCCAGCAAGGCTTTTACCGTAGTACGTATCGCTGATTTAGTGTTTCTCTGGATAAAAGCCATTACATCGCGCTCTGGCTCGGCTAGTGCGAGGGCATCATCGCGAAGCATATCTTGTTGTGAGGAATCAAGAAACTTCGCTACATCACTCTCTGTATATGACGTGTCACGTAGCATACGTAGATTGGGATAGGCTCGAGAAACAAGCTCATGGAATCCTTTTTCAATACGAGTCTGTGCCTCCTCTGAGCTAACATCAATCTCTATGCCTGCTACCAATAATTTAGCCTTACCGATGAGGCTCTTAATTCGCTGTAGCAATTCAGCTTGACGCTTAGTATTCTGCTGTCCTTTTTCACCTAAAATACGTTTTACTGTTTCTTGCTGGGCAATAGAGTAATTCTGCCTGACGTATTTCTCTGTGCGTTTATACATCGTTATGTCATTCATCAGACGTGAATCAGCTGGCAACACCACAAACAACTCGTCACTAGAGAAGTTAGATTTGTTAGACATCATCTCATCGTTTTCAGCATGCTCATAAAACGGACTAATAATATTAATACCTATCTCATGTTCACGACCATATAACTTATCATCAAGCTTACGAGAAAAAGAGTAGTCTTGTCCCTGACTTCCTGATGAGCCAGTGTTATAACGAATCTTTCGATTTTTTATAACTTGATCAAAAATTATATTTTCAAGCTCAGTGGCAACATCAGCTGCCTCCACTTCCGTATTTTTTATCTCTTCTTCAATATCCTTTTCTTCGTCAGAAAGGTATTCATATATTTCCCCTGTACGCTGTACGTAGGTTTGATCCTCTAACAGATTGAGAGCCTCTTCTACACGCTGGCGCAGTACAGAGACATCCTCATCAAAACTACTCAGCATTAAGACACAGATATTACGGATAGTGGACTTAAAGCCATCGACATACTTAACTAAAAATAATGCCTTTAGTACCTGAACTGCAAACTCGTTATCTAGATGCATTTCTGCATTGATAACAGCACGTTGAATATTGGACTTTAATGCGGTACGAATACCTTCGAACATCAAGTCAAAAGTCGCTAGCTGACCTATATCATGACTACCTACTTTTATCGCTACCTGCTGAAACACGCCCAACATAGAACGCTCACCGACTGAGCTATGCTTACCTTCAAAAGCATTATGTAGTGATAGATCAGCGATAGCGGACTGGAACAAGGTGAACTGATAAGGAATAAAAGGATAGCTATTTATAAAGTGCTCTTCATCCTTGAAGTTTCGAAATGTCTGTGATCCATCAGCAAAATCAAATAAAGTTTTGAAGTTATTTGACTGATTAGCATAGATGCCTGAAAGCAACTGAGTACCTTCGTCAGTTTTAACAAGAAGACGCTTTTGAATAACCTCTGCTACGTTAGCACTGGTAAGCTTCATCCGATTGGCAAAACGTGCTTGGATTTTTGAAAAATCGTTACTTTGTTGCTTGCCCATCTCACCGACAACAGTACCCATATCTTCTTGAGCGGTCACAATGATCCAAGAGCGACCACGAGACTTGGTCGCCAAGCTCTCAGCAATGGTCTGAAGGTTAGTCATCAACTTAACGTTCTCAGCAATATATTGCCCTACTTCATCGACGAAGAAATTTAACCGAAATTCATCATAGCCATGTTCTTTGATCTGACGCTCAATATACTCATCAACTTGTGCTGCGAAATCCTCAATCGAAACATGATATTGACTACGGTACTTATCTAGGACTCCCATCGCTAGCGCTTGATCTTCTCCTGTCGCTTGGCTATAAGCTTGAGCAATATTCTTTGCTTCAAGTATTGCTTGCTCACGTCCTTTTTCCCAAGATTTATTTGCGATGGATGCGTAGGACTCTTTAAAATTATTATAAAGATCACGACTATCAAGGTCTCGTTCAAACTGGGCAATGTGTCCTTGCTTACCGTAATAACCGCACATCTCGTCAAAAACTTTAACAAACACAGCAAGCAAAGCATCGACTTGAGTCTTACTGATAACATCTGCCTTTTGATCAATATTGAACAGGATGCTTTTTGAAGGAATCGCTACAGCCTTTTGAAGACTAGTACTCAATGATTGGTTGTCACCACATTTAGGTAAAAATAGCTCAAGCGCTGATGTGTTATCGATTTTTCTATTTTCGAGCAATAGTGCCAACATTTTTAATAGATGTGATTTACCAGAGCCGAAGAATCCTGATAACCAAACACCATTAGCAATCTGATAGTCGTTGTAAGCATCAAAAAACGAGATTAGGCGATCTTCAACCTCATCTGTTAGCACATACTCTTCTAACTCTAAACGTAGACTGGCTTCATCATCAGCCTTAATTACACCTTCAATTGGACGGTCTACTGGTTTTTGAAATATAGTTTTAAGAGCGGTCATACTTGCCTCATTATGCTTCACAGTGATAAATGTTGAATGCGCGATAGTATTTGTCATCATGCAGTCTGCCAAATAAATCGAGCGATGCGCCAGACTCTAAAGAATGAGTGTAGGCTCCTGGAAAAAAGATAACGGTTGGTTTGTCTTTTGCAGTACTTTGCAAGTTATTCAAAACGTTGTGTGAGCGTATATAGGGAAATACTTCGCCAACGCCAGATAAAAATAAAACATCATAGTTTGTACTATTCAGCTTATTGGCAATAGCTGGGACAAGATGAGACTCAGGATCTAAGACCCCTTGAAGGAGCTCTTTAAGCTGCTCTTTTGAAATTTCTGGCTCCATCTCTATTATCTGCTCAAAAATCTCACGTTCTTTGAGTAACTCTATCGATAGGTCATATAGATTAATACTTAGTACATTGATGCCTTTATTTTTCAGCTGTTTGGTCAGTTGATCTTCAAGACGCAGCATCTCATTTAGCTCTTCCGGTCTAAATGGACAGATGAAAAATGGCACTTCATTACCTAGACCTTGCATTTTAAGAAAGCGCTCACTTGAAACAACAGCAAGAAGATGGTCGTAACTTTTCTTATCACATGCGTTTACATCGCTCATAGTCATGATGACATTCCTTTATACGGCAGCTTCAGATACTGTGAAATACATGATATCTCTTCCGCCATTACGCTCAATAACTTCTAATAAATTTGGGCTAAAAATAGTGGCTTGGATATTATTTTTACCGTCTAAGAAATGAGCTTCTCGAAGCATTTTAAACAGTACCTGTCTGAGTTTTTTCTTTGTACTTATACTCAAACTATCAAGCTCACTATGCCAATCACACTTGCGATTAAAAAAAACATCGAAATCCGAGTATTGAAGATCTGGCTTGAAAGTGATAAAACGCTCTCTCAATACTTCAGTAGCAAAATCAGCAATAAATTTATGATGCCGACAAATTGCTATCCATATCAGATAAGCTTGATCTTGGTAATCACTGTCTACAAGCAGGCTCAGCTCTTCAGTAGTAAGGGTGCTCAAACGAGATATAATTTCATAGCTTAACCGCTTGAGTGTGCTTACAGCTCTAGACTGAAGCAGATTATCTACAATGACTTTTCCCTTCACTTCATCCCAATCACCTAACTCAAGGTACAGTTTGGCTATCGTCACTGACTCTGCTTGTAGCAGTGCACCAGCCGTAAATGACATATTGTATTTCTGATCATTAATCTTCATTCATCTACCTTTGAGGTGCGCTCAATATAGCTTTAGCAGCTGTGCGCTTGTGATGGTGCTTATTAGATACTTCTGAAGGGCAATATTGTACATGGTTCTGTGTGTGGCTTAAACAGTATGATTTAGATTGGTGCCTGAATCCAAGATTAAATTCAGCTGATACATTCCTCTGTTCCGCTAATGCTTTTGTTGTCACAAAGTCTGCTGCTACATCTAATACGATTAACTCAAACGACAGCCCTAAAACAATCACTTGATAAATTAATGTTCTTTTTAGTATGTGCATGAATAATCCTCTTCTTTGATAGAGATAGATTATTGACCGAATAATGGAGTCGTCGTAGAGCTAATATAAGTGTTACGGCCAAGTGAGCTTTAAAGAACTTAGAATAAAGCACGGTGAAGACTCAGGAAACATGAGAGTTTAAGTAAACGCTTAGTAATACCTTATGAAGATTAATATGCTATATTATCAATGAAACCACAATATTTCGTTAAAAGTGACTTAATATGATTACTTATATTCGATTTAATAACTTCTACTCTTACCCAGAGTCTACTGAAGTATCATTCACTCTGGGCAAACAACCTACTAAGACTGACTATGATTTTTATATTGATACCATGCAAGACCAATATCGATTAAATAAAGTCACTGCCATACTTGGCGCTAATGGCTCTGGTAAGACTCAACTGCTAAAAGCGATTGCATTTTTACGTTGGTTTATGTGTGACTCAACCAGCAGCCTTGATTCAGAAGAGGCCATACCCTTTAGCCAGTTTGCGCTAAGTGATAATGAGTCATCCGAGTTTGAATTTGGCTTTTTACTCAAAAACGCTGATGACGTTTATGAAGAATATCGCTATGAGCTGACTTTGACACAGAACAGGGTAATTAAAGAAGCCTTATACAAAAAGACCAGTAGCCAATTTAGTTATATATTTATACGTCATCATGAAGATGACCAACTAACCTATAAGCATCGCAACTTTGTTATCCCTTCTTTAGCCGATGATGTGAAAAAAAATGCCTCGCTTATCAGTTATGCTAATTTGCTCGATGAGCCATTGGCAGAAGCAATCGTTAATATGTTCAATCACTATAAAACTAACGTAGTCTCAATGGGTAGGCTTGGTAGCCTTAGCGAATCCATACCTGAAATGACGGAGCTATTTAATAATGATAATGCACTGAAGCTAACCGCTGAGAAGCTATTGTGTCAGTTCGACACAGGTATCGATCATATCAACATCAAAAAAGTATTGGTGATGAGTGAAGGTAAACAGAAAGAAATGCTACTACCCTTTGGCATTCACAAAGTGGGTGATAAAGAGTTTGAATTGATTATTTATGAAGAGTCTAATGGTACGCAATCTGCCTATAGCTTGCTTGGGCTTATACTTCCTGTCCTTAAGAACGGCGGTGTTGCCATTATCGATGAGCTCGATAATGATTTGCACCCTCTTCTTCTGCCTGCCATATTTGATTTATTCCGCTCATCGCATTACAACCCTCATAACGCTCAGCTTATCTTTAGTTGCCATACCCCTGAGGTATTTAACTTATTAAACAAACATCAAATTTATTTGGTAGAAAAATACGAGCAGGCTTCAGAAGCTTGGCGGCTTGATGATATGGAAGGGGTTCGTAATGATGACAACCTCTACGCTAAGTATATGGCTGGCGCGTTTGACGCGATACCAAATCTATAAGGAGCTAGATTGTGGCAAAGCGTAAGCTGACTAGATCAGTCAACAAAACCACCCTACTCGTCATGGGTGAAGGTGAGCATGACAAGGCCTTAATAAGTTGATGGGGCAATCGGTAGGACTCTACAGATCAGCTCGACCCCATACTCATCTTTATGGTCATCAATGAAATCAACCATTATCTCGGTTTGCGGCCCGTCTCCGCTTGGGCGAAAAAAGCAGCAGCCTTGCGTATAATCTCATTGGCTTGTTTAAGCTCCTTATTCTCACGTTCCAGCTCTTTAATACGCTGCTCGAAGCTTTGAGCTTGTACAATGGCTGGTATGCTTTGTTCAACATGCTTCTTATGCCATGCTCGAAGGGTTTCAGGAGTGTAGTTTTATTTTTTCATTGTCGTATTCTCTCAGATTGTTGAGTCTCCGACAATCCCGGGGCGGTTCATTATCAGGCTCACTTATAAAACCTTGACCAATTCTAGGACGGAACGATATCTAGCGTACTATTCTGCATCATCCAATAGCTTATTAAGCGCCTCTACCATTTCATCGTCTATGATACTGTCTTCTACATAGTCGACTATTTCATGTACGGTAGTCATATCCATTTCCTGAATACTTGAGCTTGCTAACTGCTCATTAATAGACGTCAAGCTTTCTTTATCTTCAGAGTCACCTAATACATTCTCTTCAAATCCGTCACTTACAAACCAGTATATTTTTTCTAATAAGGTCTCTCTTTTTGTTAAAGTAGAATAACCATCACCGTGAATAAACAAATTAAAATGATAAGGCAGTTCTATCTCATTGATGAAAAAAGTACGCTTACATTCTAAGGTATAGGCTTGCACTTCTTTATCTTCATAGCCTTCGCTATCTTTATAGATTTCGTCTTCTGCCAGCTCTTCTTTTACTAATCCCCCTAATATTTCATAATCTCCTACTTTTACCTTATGATTATAAATGATACAGGAGTCAGAAACTGCGTCGAAAACAACCGCACAAATATCTAAAGTATTATCATCAATGTCATAAAAACCTTTTAGAACTGATGGGAATTCTTTTAGTTTTTCATCAGGTACTTGGGTTAAAAACTGCTGCTCGTATATCTTAATCATGTCTTCAGGAGAATAGGTATTAGCGGTATCCGTCTCATTCCTGCCGGTAGGCTTTAAGGGTAAAAAGTTATAAGGGTTATTATTGGTCATTCAGTACTGCCTTTTCTTTAAGTTAAATTTAGTAGATGTCTGTTACTACAAAGCTGTAGGAGCTTCTAAGCCCACTTCTATTTTTAAGTGTCTTTAGTGCGTCAAAATCTATGAGGCGTATTATCCCTTATTCAGTACCTTTTAGATATATAAGTCAACTTTGTGAAAATGCTAAGTCAAAAAACAAGTTTCGCTATGTGACCTAATCGTTACACTTCCTAATATATTCAGGAATAAAATTGGTCAATTTTGCTCTCTATTTCCCCTAATTCATGCCTATTGTGTACACTGATGAATACATTGGAATTAACATTTTGCTAAATTTTGGATGAATGAGTTAATGGTAGACATAAGTCTTGCAGAAAAGTTAGAGAAATTTACGTCTAATTGGGTTCAAGCGACCAAAGAACCTTTTACAAATCATCCTATAGCTAACTTTTTGAGAAACGATCTAAAAGAAGAAATAGCTACTATCGTTAAAGGCTTTGATGATACCTATCAAATAAATGCCAGTGCTGGCGCTGGAAATTGGTCTAATGTCCCCTGGCTTTCAATCCTCAACCCTAAGATAACAAAATCCACTCAGGATGGTATATATCCTGTTTATTTATTCAGTGCTGATGGTTCAGGTTTTTATCTGTCTTTGATGCAAGGCACTACAGAGCCTAAAAAGAACTTCGGTAAAACTGAAGCTGATCTCAGAGCAGATTTAATCAAAGAGTATATACTTGCAAAATTTCCTGAACTAAACAGTTGGGGTGAAAAAGAGATAGACTTAAATGCAAATACACCATTAGGTAAATCGTACGAAACCGCAAATATAGTCGCCAAGTATTACGACCTAAATATGGAGCTAGATAGCCAGACTCTAAAACAGGATTTACTGGAACTATTATCTTTTTATCAGAAGATGGAAGCGCTGGATATTGATATGGAATTACAGCAATTCGCTAAAACCGAACCACTAGAAAAAATCGAACCTCCTGAAAATAAGATAGAATCTGTCTCTCATCATTTAACCAACCTATCCAAACCCTTCCTACTACTAGCCGGTATCTCCGGCACGGGTAAAACCCGTTTTGTCCGTGAACAGGCCAAAGCCACAGGTAGTCTTAGCGACACCTATTGCCTAACCTCAGTTCGTCCAGACTGGCATGAGCCGAGTGACATATTGGGTTATATATCGCGGTTGAGTGTGAGTGGTGATGCTGAGTACGTCACTACGGAAGTGCTACAATTTATCGCCAAAGCGTGGCGAGCGATTCTTGATGCTGGGCTTGAGCTGACGGTTAACGATATCAATGATGATGCTCGGCTGGTCGTTACTGGTGAAAAAGACCAATTAGATGAGGTTCTGCCCTATTGGCTGTGCTTAGATGAGATGAACCTAGCACCTGTTGAGCAGTATTTTGCAGACTATCTATCGGTATTAGAAACTCGTGAATGGCAGTGGCAAGGCGATGATTTTGATTATTGCTGTGACCCGCTGCTCAAATCAGCCACTATCCAGCAATTGATTGGTGACGCCAAGACTAAGTTGCGTAGTGATTTAGGTTTTGGCGAGTCAAAATATGATAGAGAATGGGATTTGTTTTGTGAGCATGGGTTAAGTATTCCTTTTAATTTAATCGTTGCTGGCACGGTAAATATGGATGAAACCACCCATGGCTTCTCTCGTAAAGTTATTGATCGAGCATTAAGCTTCGATTTTGGTGAGTTTTTCCCTAATAACTTTGATCACTTTTTTACCCCGACGGTAAGGCCTAACACCCTAAGTTATCCTATCCACGCACAAGCGGCTGTTGAATTTTTACCTGCGCTCGATAGCAGTGGTGAGAGAAGTATTGGTTTCTTAAAGTAATCAATCAAGCACCGCACAGTCGCTTGCAATCACACACCTCTTATAACAAAGCGGCGCGTTTAAAAGGTAAATTACCCCAGCGATTGGGTGCAAAAATCAAAGAAGACTTTACTAACGGTCTGTACGACAAACGCTACCAAGTCACGAAAAAACAGCTGAGTGTGGATACACTAGAGAACCGTTTTAATGAACTACCGACCACCTATAGAGGTGGCGGTTTCTTAGGTAATACCCATACTTGATACGATATTCTGTATCAGCGGTTAGGCAAATTCACTAAGCTAACCCTGTCGCACCGACAGTTTTATTCTTTAGACAGCGTAATCCTTGATTTAGGATGTTGATACTGGCGTTGATATCCCTATCATTACTCTGTAAGCAATTTGGGCACTGCCAAGACCTCACAGATAATGGTAATTCAGCCTTAGCAAGTACATGATCACAGCCTGAGCAGGTTTTAGACGATGGATACCATCGGTCTATTTTGACAAGCTCTTTACCATACCATTCTGATTTATAAGCAAGCATGGCGGTAAAAGTAGACCATGAGCTGTCCGATATGGCTTTGGCCAGCTTTCTATTCTTAACCATGCCCTTGATGTTCAAATCTTCAATTGCAATAACATCGTGGTTTTTGATGAGATTGAATGAGAGTTTATGCAGGAAATCTTTGCGTGCATTGGTTATTTTTTCATACACTTTGGCAACTTTTAGGCGCTGCTTTTGGTAATTACGACTTTCTGACAGCTTACGCTGTTGAGTTTTAGCAACTAGTCTGCGCTTGGCTAATATCTTCTGAGATTTGGCCATTTTAATTTCAAGTTTTGATAAAAACTTAGGATTAGCAACTTTTAACCCGTCTGATAAAGTAATAAAGTCTGTTAATCCTAAATCAATACCGATATTGGAGTGGGTTTTAGGTAGATCATCAACCATTGTTTCAACCAGTAGGCTGACATGGTATTTGCCCGATGGGCTTTTGCTGATGGTAGCGCTTTTAATTAAGCCATTGATAGAGCGGTGTATCTTCGCCTTGATGTGACCGATTTTAGGCAGTTTAACGCTGCTTTGTGTGACTGAAACTGTACCCTTTTGATTATTGGTAGTGTAGCTGTCTTTGATGCCTTTTTTCTTGAATTTAGGAAAGCCTGAACCTTGTTTGAAGAATTTACTATAAGCACTGCGTAGGTTTTGCTGGACGTTGGCTAACGCCAAACTATCCACTTCTTTTAACCATTCAAACTCAGTCTTGTATTGAGCTGGAGTATTTTTTAGTTCGGTTTTGGTTTCTCGGTAATGTTCAATCTTATCATTCAGCATCTTGTTCCAAATAAAGCGGGTGCAACCAAACGACTTAGCAAAGAATATTTGCTGATCCTCTGTCGGGTACAGTCTGATTTTATAGGCTTTAAGGATTTGTTTGCTCATATAGAAGTTGCTTGTAATTAGCGGTATAATTATTAATTATTATAACACATACGCCAAATAGTAACCCAAAAATACGCATTCATCCCACTACTTTAGAAGTAGGGGAGTTCTGCGCTGAGGTGTTAAATAACGACCATCAGACTTTGTTTTTATCATGGTTCAATGCTAGTCACAGCATGATTATGCGCTACAGATTACGAATAGCCGTACTGACTGTGTCGTCTCTAATATATTTTTCCAATTAAGGATATGCTTTATAAATCAATACTAAAAAATAGGGGCTATATAAGGTAAAATAGCACCTATGACAGCTCCTATAAAACCGAATTTACGTAAGATTATTCATCTAGATATGGACGCCTTTTATGCCAGCGTAGAACAGCGTGATTTTCCTGAGCTTCGTGGCAAGCCGTTAGTGGTTGGCGGTGATCCAAGCGGGCGTGGTGTGGTTGCAGCGGCAAGCTATGAGGTGCGCCCATTTGGTGTACGCTCGGCAATGTCCTGCTATGAGGCTCGCAAACGTTGTCCGGAGGTGATATTTGTGCGACCACGCTTTGAGGTATACCGCTCGGTTAGTGCCGATATTCGGGCAATTATGCGCCGTTTGACCCCGCACGTTGAACCGTTATCTTTAGATGAAGCTTATCTTGATGTCACCGGACTACCCGTACATCAAGGCTCAGCGACGCTAATGGCCAATTGGTTACGGGCACAAATATTAGAGCACACAGGATTAACAGCTTCCGCAGGCGTCTCATTCAATAAGATGCTGGCCAAGATTGCCTCTGATATTAATAAGCCCAACGGTACCGCAATTATCACCCCAGCAGATGCCGATGCCTTTATTAGCACGCTACCTATCGAGCGCTTTCATGGTATTGGTAAAGCAACTGCCAGGCGCTTACACGCTATGGACATCAGTACCGGAGCGGATCTTCGGCGCACGCCAGCAGCAATATTGGTGCAGGCATTTGGTAAGCGCGGACAGTTTTATCATGATATTGCTCATGGTCGTGATGAGCGTCCTGTTAAGTCTGAGCGCCAGCATAAGTCCGTCGGCTCTGAGACCACGTTTCGAGATAACTTGAGCGTGGATGATGAATTGCTAGCACAAATTTATGAGCAAAATGCCGATGCCTTTAGCCAAATGCACAACAAACAGCTGATTGCCTATACCATTACTCTGAAGATTAAGTATGCCAACTTTACCCAAATTACCCGCTCACATACGCTAGCTAATGCTTTTGTCAGTGCCGAGTCCGCACATTATTGGCTAGATAAGCTATTTTTAGATATTCCGCGTGCGCTACCTATTAGGCTAGTTGGTGTGACTTATTCCTCCTTGACGCCTGCCACGCAATTACTGCCCCAGCTAAATTTATTTGAGTGATGCGTTTATTCAAAAGATGCATTTGTGCAAAAGATATTTTTATTTGCAGGATGTTTTTTGAGTAAAATTTCCTTTTTTGGTTAAATAAAAATTTTATGAGCCTTTATTTAGTCATCCTTATTGCTCAGGCTATTTAATCTATAAACAACTATTCTTGTAGTTCGCAAAACGGCTGGTAAAGTAAAACTTTATAACCCTATTTCTGCTAAACTGACGCCAAAATATTTATCTATTTAAAGACCTATTATGACTGACTCTCACGCTATAATTTCTGACAATAATGACAATACAAATAATCACATCTTGGATTATTTAAGTGTGGCTGATTATGATTATGAACTGCCTGATAATTTAATTGCCCGCTACCCATTGGCGCAGCGTTCAGCGTCTAAGTTGCTATATTTGCCAGCTAGCGTTGAGGCAACACAGACCAGTCAGGTACAAGACCATCTGTTTACTGAGCTGCCAGATCTACTTAACGCTGGCGATTTGATTGTCTTTAATGACACTAAGGTCATGAAAGCTCGACTGTTCGGCAATAAAGACACGGGCGGTAAGATTGAGGTGTTGATTGAGCGTTTAATGGATAGCGCAGACCCTCGTTTATATGCTATTGACTCCCTATCAAATACTGACAACGAGTCGCTTGTTGCATGGCAAAACGCCGCGCTATGCCATATAAAAGCCAGTAAAGCGCCGAAGCTTGGTCAGCGTTTGGTGCTTGCCGATAGTCATATGCATTGTGAGATGATTGGACGCCAAGATAATTTGTTTATTCTTGCCTTTGACGAGCCAATTTTACCCAATCTCGAGCTTCATGGTGAACTGCCTATTCCCCCCTACTTCGAGCGTCATGCAGACGCCACTGATAATACCCGTTATCAAACCGTCTTTCATGATCCTGCTAAACTTGCTAGCGTTGCCGCACCTACGGCCAGCTTGCATTTTGATGATACCGTACTGGAAATGCTGGCGGCAAAAGGCATTAATACTGCTTTTGTTACTTTGCACGTTGGCGCGGGTACTTTTGCTCCGGTAAAAACAGAAAACCTGCTTAACCACACTATGCACAGTGAATATGCGCACCTGCCGCAAACCACCGCGGATTTAATCAACCAAACGCATGCCAATGGCAAACAAGTCATTGCTATCGGCACGACCGTAACCCGCGTCCTTGAAACCGCTTATCAAAAAACAGCCATTAATGGTCAAGCGCTCTCTAGTTGGTCAGGTGATACCGATATTTTCATTTATCCGGGCTTTAAGTTTGGGGTTATCGATCGCTTGCTGACTAACTTTCACCTGCCCAAGTCCACTTTGTTAATGTTAGTATCCGCATTTGCAGGTAAAGACGCTATTGAAAACGCCTATCAGCACGCTATTGAGGCGCAGTATCGCTTTTTTAGTTATGGCGATGCCATGCTATTAGATAGAACGACTACTAGTAGATAGAACGGTCATTAGATAGAAATGCGACTCGATAAAATTAAGACTTGAAGCGTGCTTTGGCATATTGGTCACAACTGCTATGGAATAAGCTGGTAAACTAAACTGTATTTTGTTATAACAACAGCAGTAACTTATATTCTGAGGTGCTTGCTTATAAGCTGAGTCAAAGCAGTGAGTTGCTAAGATTTCAAATATCGGCAACGTATCACTGCTCGGTGTTTCAGCGCTTAGCATTTGAGTGATTATAATCCAAGTCCTTAAAGATAAGTCAGTATAAAAAAACAGTTAATACCCCACTCTCAACTATCATAATTTTTGGCGTAGGCTGTGGCTTTAGCCCAGCGTTTTTGGCAAATTGTTACGATTGACTGGGCTAAAAGCGCCAGCCTACGATAGCCCCTATTAAGTTGAGAGTCGCGTAGTTAATATAAATAGACACTATAAAAGGCCTGCGCATGTCTTGGCATTTACCTCATTGCTTTTATCGCTTGACCACCACCCATCGGGCGGTGTCAATGGCGTTATTTTGTTCAGCCAGCTCTGTGGCAATGTCAGTGGTAATGTCATCTGGTGCACAAGCGGCAACTATGGGCAAGACCATCATAACGTCTGCACAGCACGAGCCTTTAGCGGCTAGCATTATAGTCACTGATATTAAAGCGGCTGATTTTTCAGCCAGTCTGACCAATCCTGTTGTCTATAAACAGATGGGACTGACGCCGACCGCATCAATGACCGTGCGCTTCAAGCCTATATCGTCTACCGCTGGTCAATTATTTATCAGTACGACCCAGCCCGTATCTAAGCCGTTTGCTGATGTGGTCTTGGCTATTAATGAGGGAGGACAACGTAAGGTTATCCCTAAGACCTTGCTCATGCCTCTTGATGATAGCCTGCCGATTAAACCCTCTAATACCGTCATAACGACAGCAAAAAAGCCTAACCTGCCGGTAGTTTCAACAACTAACGCGCAACCGTTAACGGTTAGAAAGGGCACGCCCCCACCATTACTGTCGTCGCCTCGCATTCAGCCACCCACTCAAGCGTTAAATTTGCCGACAGCGTTAATGCCAATGTCCATGCCGCAGATGGGCAACCTCGTTAATGCTCCTAATAGTGGCTCAAATGATGGTTCAAAAAACACTATCTTAAATAACAGTAGCATACTAACTGCTGTTACTTCTTCAAATGCCAGTTTGAGCACAAGCAATAGTGCAAGTCCAGCTAACGCTGAGAGCATAAACGCTGCTAATAGCATGGCTTCTAACAACATAGTTTCTAGTAATCTAGCTACTAATAAAACAGCCTCAAACAAGACATTATTGACCAATACAAACACTACAACATCAAATAGTAATACGCCCACTACCGGCATAACAGATAAACAGCTCGATATTTTAAACATACAAGTCACACGGCAAATACAGCCTACCAATGCCCTGAAACCCAAGACCCCGAATCCCAAGACCAGTGTATTGGCTACTCAGCCCGCAGCTGCGGCATCAACGCCAACTGATAATAAAACAACATCAACTGCTGAGCTTAATACTGATAATTCAAACGTACCGCCCAGTAGTGATACCATTAATACTAATAGCATGGCCCAACAAACAGTACCGTCTGAGGTCATCGTTAGCGCTTCAGCTAACATTCCAACTAATAGTATGAGTGGTTCTGCGATAAATTACACCGTACAACGTAATGATAATTTATGGGTTATCTCGCAGCAGATCGCGGAGCAGAACAACCTTGACATTCAAACGGTCATGACCCAAATTCAGTCTCAAAATCCTGATGCTTTTATTGATCAAGATGCCAATCAGCTAAAAGCAAACACTCGACTGAACCTATCTAATTATGACGTAATTCCATCACAACAAAGCCTGCAAGCGGCTATTAGCGCTCAAAGACAATATACTCAGCGAGTAAGCAAGCCGGTGATCGAAACAGCCGCTCAGCCAAAGTTAACGCCTAAGACATCATCCGAGACTACTCAAGCCTCTAATCAGGCTACTACTAAAAGTCCTGAGAAACCGGTAACCACTACCACCCAGACGTTGCCAAAAGCGCGTTTTTCTGTCCTCGCTCCTGCTCGCGATGGTAACGCTTATGGCGCCCAGACCAAAGCGGCGGCGGCAACGGGTAATGGTCTAAGTACAGATATATTAGCAACCCTCAAATCGTCACGAAAACGTACAGCGGCACAAGCCAGTCGCTTGTCAAAGACGAATAGTACGCTTGGTAGCTATACTAGAAAATTACAATTACAAAACCAAAAACTTGCTGAGCTTCAGGCTCGTCTTAAAAAATTACGCAATCAATAATTGCCTAGCGGATCAACGCAGTGCGCTGCAATGATGATCGTAGGTGTGGGAGTAACTATGGATAATATGCTATATATCATCGCCGGGCTGGTGCTCATTTTACTGGTAGCCGTACTGGTACTGCGCAAAAATAAAGCGCAAAATCCACCAGAACAGCAGCCTATACAGACGGGTAGAAATGCGGCAGCCAATGCGCCAATATCAACACACAACGAGGATCGTCATAGTACCGCTCAGCGCGACCCTAATAGCGTAAATAAGTTTGATAACACTGCTATCGCTCAGCGCTTCATGGATCAACAGCGCTATGATAAAGCCATTGAGACCCTAGATCGTGGTTTAATAGAAAAACCTAACGATAACCAGCTTTTGCTTAAACTCCTTAGCGTCTATGCAACAACTGATCAACTTGATGATTTTTATATAGTCTATGATGCTATCAAAACGCATAGCGATACAGAGACTATTAATCAAGCCGATGAGCTAAAAGCTTTGTTAGTTGGAGAGCAAGATCAAGAAATACTGCCAGTCGTAACAGAAGCTGATAACAATAACGGTAATTTCGACGGTCTAGATTTTGACTTACCTACTGCACAAACTGTCAGTGAAAAAAGCAATGAAGACCGTGTTTTTGATACGGCTACTGCCGAGACTAGCACCAGTACAGAAAAGGCTGCGACTACCGAACAATCAGAACCTGTCCTTGATCTAAACGATACCAGTGCTGCTAACAATAACGTGGATGACACTTTTGAGCTTACGCTTGGTGACTTAGAGTCTGCCGATGACTTAGAATCCGCTAGTAATTTAGAAGCTGATACAGGTGAGCCCGTTGCCACCAACCTCACACCTGTCGAACAGTTAGATATGAATGAGGAAGAAAGCTCAGTTACGACTGACGACTATCTTATTACGCCAGCTACAGATGACCCAGCTATCAATGAATCAGCTACAGGTAATCCAGTTGCTATTGAAAATACAGAAGATGACGACTTTACTCTGGACTTTGATTTGCCTGAGCAAGCGACTACTCCTACAGACCATACCCCTGTAGACACAGCAGAAGACGACAGCAGATTGGAAGAGATAAGCTTAGAAGATGATGATTTTGTCTTAGATTTCGCAGACTTAGCGGCTGATGCTGACCTTGATACTGATACGGTTGCCGGTAATAATAATGATACTGAAAGCAACGCCGTTGCTGCTGCTCCTGCTACAGAAGACGACTTCACCTTATCCTTAGAGGGTACTGATTCATCAGATGCAGAAAACAAATCACAGATTGATACACCTACTACACCGGCAACGTTCGATGACACTACATCCATAGATGATGATTTTGATTTCGACTTTGACCCTACGCCCAGCTCACCAACGGCAACGACTCCAGTCGAAGTTGAAGAGAGTATTGTTGGCCTCGAAAGCGATATTGAAAACGGTAATAACAGTGTTGATGCTGAAACGGCAGCAGACTTTATGTCACGTTTTGCCGCAGACTTTGACTTTGTCAAAACCTTAGATAGTAATCAAGTGACTTTGGATTTGGCCGAACAATACCTAAAACTGGGCGAATATGATAGTGCCAAACGCTTACTTAATGAAGTCATGGCTCAAGGTAATAGCGAGCAACAACATCAAGCCCAAGCGCTCCTCGATCGAACGGCTTAGAAGGTTTAATTCTAATTAGTATTAGCAAGCATTTTATAATAATAGGATGCTTGTTTCTATTTAGTTCTGAGTCTATTTAGCTGTAAACCTACTTTACTGTTAGTTATATTACGCGACTCTCAACTTAATATGGGCTATCGTAGGCTGGCGCTTTTAGCCCAGTCAATCGTAACAATTTGCTAAAAACGCTGGGCTAAAGCCACAGCCTTGTATCTTGACTAGATGCTAAATTTAATCAAATCTTGATATACTTTATCATCTACTCACGAGCATTGTGAGCGTGACCACAGCCTTAGTGCTTAGACACTGTAACGTAGATTACGCCCAATGCTCATCCTTTCATCTTCACAATCTGAATGGTATCCAAGTGCCTTAGTATAAGTGACACTGAATGAACAAGGGAAGATAATAAGATGACACAGTATATTGGAATAGACATCAGCAAAGCCAAACTTGATCTTGCTTGGCTTAAAGATATCGAAAAACCTAAAGTTAAAACCAAAGTCTTTAAGAACGACAGTACCGACTTCTTAAAGTTGATTGACTGGCTCAAATCCAACGTGACTGAAGATTTGAGCGACATTCATATCATCTTAGAGGCCACTGGCGTCTATCATGAGAACATCGCCTACTACCTGTATGACCAAGGGCTATCCGTTAGTATCGTTAATCCTGCCTTTGTCAGAAGCTATGCGGATAGCTTAGGCTCTCGTCATAAAACAGACAAACAAGACAGTATTCTACTAGCGCGTTACGCCCATAGTGCCAAACCTAATCTATGGACACCGCCGCCGGCTGAAGCCCGTCATTTAAAGTCCCTGCTATCTCGCCTAGATGCTTTGCAACAAGACCTAATGCGTGAGCAGAACCGTCAAGAGAAAGCGGATGCCACGGATACTGCTGTTATCGTTAAAACCTCTATTGAACAGATGATTAGTGCCCTAAAAGAGGCTATAGCTAATCTCAACGATGACATTGATACTCATGTAGAGGATCATCCTAACCTTAAACAAGACCAAGTACTGCTTCAGACAATTAAAGGCGTTGGTCCTGCCACCTCAAGACAGATGCTGTCCTTAATGCACAATAAAAGCTTTACTAAAGCCTCGCAAGCGGCAGCATTCTTAGGACTGATACCCAAGCAAGTGCAGTCCGGTCAGTTTAGAGGTAAAACCCGCTTGGCTAAAAATGGTTCTAGTGCTATTAGAGCTAAGTTGTACATGGCAGCAGTAGTCTCAACCAGATGGAATCCTGATATAAAAGCTCAATATGAGCGCCTCTTAGCTAATGGTAAGTGTAAGATGCAAGCCATTTGTGCTGCCATGCGAAAACTTGTCCATATCTGCTTTGGTGTGTTAAAACACCAGATGCCTTATCAGCCTCAAATAGCCAAAACTGCTGCTTGATTATGATTTGGCAAGATGGTATCTACGCCAAAATTATGATAGTTGAGAGTGGGGTTTATATTATATATTTCTATTAGCTGCTCTACTTCTTCTACTTTTCTTTACTGCGTTTATACTATGTCCTTATCTTCTATAGCAACGACTGTCCCCAACCCTAACTCTCTTCAGCTTATTTATGCTGGCGGTACCTTTGGGAGCTATGGACGGCCTTTAGCACCGCTATCAGCAGCAGTGTTTTTACCAACATTACAACAACTGCTTACTGAGCACAACGATAGCGCAGGACTACCTGACATCTCGTGGCTGGATAATACGCTGATCAAAGACAGCAGCCAGCTAACCCCTAATGATTTTATGCACTTTTATAGCCTACTATTAGAGTCCTATGCCCAGGGGCATCGGCGTTTTGTGTTAATAACGGGAACGGATACCTTAAGTTATTTAGGAGCCTTTCTAGCTGAAGCTTTTGCAGGTAGTGATCTTTGCCTAGTCGTTACTGGCAGTATGCGTCCGCTATTAGACAGTGAAGTGCTACAGAAATATAGCGTTGATACCAATAGTGACGCTTGGGGTAATCTCAACGATTCGCTGAAGTTAGCAGCTGGTGGTGCATCAGGCGTTAAGATTTGCTTTGGCGGTGAATCGTGGCCGGCGCAAACGGTACAAAAAATACACAGTCATGATTTTATGGCGTTTACTGGTCATTCGCGCGCCGCTTATCCCGCTAACAGTTATGTCAAAGCGCTACCAGATACACGTCGGCAGCACTGGATTGACGATCAAAATGCCATCTTAGATAGCATGCGAGCACGTACCGAGCAGGCTCGAATTCACGCGCTATATTGTCTACCGAATGATCCTGAAGTGTTGAGCAATCAGTTACAGGGGTTATTATCGCAACCGCCATGCGGAATTATATTATTGGGATTTGGTGCAGGCAATGTCCCTTACTCAACAGCGCTAGCGGAAGCGCTACAGCTCGCTTATGAACAGGGTCACATGGTGATATGTGCCAGCCAATGTCCGTTTGGCGGGGTCAGTGACAGTTATGCTGCGGGCAGTTGGCAATACGATTATCATGTTATCGCTGGTGGCCGCTTAACTATTCCGGCCATCTATGCTCGCCTGCTATGGTCGTTGCTACGTTATGACACGCCTGCTCGGCGGCGGCAGCGCTGGACGCATAGCGTCAATCAGACTGGCATAACTGTCAAAAAACGTTGAACACGAACGACAAACGTTGATAAAAGCAAACCTTGATAAAAATAGCTCTTGATAAAAACAACTCCTACTATTATTACCAAGTCTCATGACTAAGCATTATAAGCAGCCCTCATAAGCAATCATGATGACTGGCTATTATGACAAATCTTATGTATTGTGACGACTACTTATGCCTGACTCTATTATAAACCCTAAAAATACAGTGCCTGAATATAAAATGCCCGAACTTACCACCCATGAATCTACCGTGTCTCAAGACAGTCCAACTTACACCTTAGCGATTGGCATTGAGTTTTTGGGCACCCATTACCACGGCTGGCAACGACAAAAAGAAGTGCTGGGGGTACAACAAGCGCTAGAAACCGCTATCAGTAAGGTTGCTAACGAGCCGGTAGAAGTGATTGCCGCGGGGCGTACCGATGCTAGCGTCCATGCCAGCAATATGATTGCGCACTTTGTCACTCGTGCTTATCGACCGAATAATAACTGGCTACGCGGCGTTAATAGCCTGCTACCTGATGATATTGCTCTGCGCTGGATTCAACCGATGCCCGCCGACTTCCATGCCCGCTTTGGGGCTATTGCCCGTCGTTATCGTTATATTACCCTCAACCAAGCCCAGCGCCCCGCCATACTCAATCATCAAGTTACCCATATACGTGAGCCTCTTGACTTGGTAGCGATGCAGCGTGCCGCTGCTGATATTACCGGCACGCATGATTTTAGCAGCTATCGCGCCGCTGCTTGTCAATCAAATCAGCCAGTGCGCACAGTGAGCCATGCCAAGCTCTTTACCCATGGGCAGTTTATCGTCTTCGATATTCAAGCGGATGGCTTTTTGCATCATATGGTGCGCAACTTGATGGGCACCCTCTATGCCATTGGCAAGCATAATTTACAACCTGCAGACTTTCTGAATATTTTGGCAAAAAAAGACCGCACCATCGCCCCACCTACCGCATCGGGTGATGGCTTATATTTTATTAATGCCTATTATCCAGAAAACTATCAACAACTATTACCTAAAACCCCGCTAACGCCTATCTGGCTTAACTTACCTGACTGACACAGCACTCAACTGATATACATAACACTTACAAGCTGTCAAGTAACCATCGGATATTTTGTTGCTTTAACCTGCCAATTTACGTATAATATGGGCTTGTTTTTCTACTGATTGATATGAATTATGGCCAAAGACGACATTATTGAATTTGAAGGCGAAGTCATTGACACCCTTCCAAACACGCTATTTAAAGTTCGTTTAGAAAACGGACACGAAATCATTGCGCACATCTCAGGAAAAATGCGTAAGCATTATATCCGCATTTTGACCGGTGATAAGGTTAAAGTTGAGATGACGCCTTACGACTTATCTAAAGGTCGTATTACTTACCGTGGCAAAAACTAATTTGTTGCCTGTAAACCAGTCTTTATAAGACTAAAGTATGGGTATCATTATTTATTAACGGTTCTGATTAACCGGCTGGTACTGATATCTGGGCGGTCTAACTGACAATAACAACGACACTGATAACCCGCTCATGATTGGCTATTAATAGCAGTGTTCCCTTTATTCACTATAACGATTTAAGTGAGTATTGAACGCGTCACAATAGCTAAATATATTATAGTTGGATATATTGAATATCTACTGGTAAGAGTCTGCTTAATAACTGATGTTATATTTGCACCAAATGATCATAGTTTTACCGCTTATACTTTATCTTCGTTCATAAAAAATACCGCTAATTATAAGCGGTATTTTTGTGTTTGGTGTTAAGTATTAGACGCTACTGAAACTCTACAGTCGCATCGTTTTGAATGGTACCTAGCAGCGCCAGTGCATCCCAGTTGGTCAAACGTACACAACCCGCTGATGCTTGCCGACTGATACGTGCAGGATCTGGTGAACCATGAATACCGTAGGTAGGCTTACTAAGTCCAATCCATACCGAACCTACTGGATTGTTAGGGCCTGGTGGAATGATAGACTTTTTGCCATCATCATTGGTATAAGTATAATTAGGCTCATGAATTTTTACTTTTACCTTATGAGTGCCTGTTGGCGATGGCGTTGCTGTGCTACCAACCGTAGTAGGATAGCTGGCTATTAAATTATTTTTATCGTCGTAAGCATATAAGGTCTGAGTGTTCTTATCAGCAACCACTCGGCTGACTGGCTTGGTATTAGGGTTACCGGGATTATAAACGGTTATGACCTCGCCCGCGTTAAAGCCAGCACTAGGGTTCAATAACTTGAGATACTTTTCACTCATATGAAACTTCTCTGCCAGCCCTTCAGTGACACTTTCATAATACATGCCATCAAGCTTGGCTTTGGCTTCGGCACTCGCTGGAATGTTGGTCGTTTTGATATTGACGTCGGCATCGTTAAGCTGGTAACTAACCAGTACTGGCTGCGCCATTAGCTTGTCGTTCTTAGTTAACGCTTGCCACGTTTCATCGTTGAGCGTATCGGTGACTGTCAAACCACGAGCTTTTTGAAACGCCTGCATGGCTTTAAGAGTATTCTTACCCCAATACCCATCAACCGCTCCAACCCCGCTTTGTTGCCAATTAAGCAGCGCTTGAATTTTCGTGCCTGTATTGCGATCTATTTTCGTACTAGTGTTCCAGCTGGCACTATTCACCTTTTGTGCGACGTTCGGTAAGTTTTCTGTTGTATATTTAATAGTAGGTAAAAATTTATTAAGGGAAGTCACCGTTTTACTGTTACCTGTCAGCTTTTGACTAGTACCATTAGTAACGGGACTAATTTCGGTAACCGGATTAACGTCGCTGCCGTTTTTAGCACTGGCAGTGAAATTGTTTAAAGTAGAGCTCATATCCATTTGCATTTTTGCTACGCGGTCTGTGGTGTTAAGGTTATCAGTGCTATCCGCATTACTGTTAGCCATCAGTAGAGTTGCAGAAAGACCTATCGCTGCCATAGCACCACTAATTCTTGTTAATTTATGCATAAAGACTCCTAAAGTTACTCTTAATATTAAATTTCAATTATTTAATTTCAACAAAGTGTTTCTTATTATTTATCAATCATGCCACAGCGCCATGTGAGCATATAACCACTTTGTGTTAATAAGTAGCGACTCCTACAGTATCTATGTTGATGCGGATATTAGGGCGTGTTGAACATTCTATCCTTAAAAAATAAAAATTTGATCCAGATGATTTTTAGTACCTTAAAATGAGTCTTAATATCTTCCGTTGAGATTTCAGTGCGATCATCAGTACAGACATAAAAAATCCCATAAATCGCAAAGCAATCTATGGGAGATAAAGTGGTGAATATTAAGCTTTATAAGTAGTTTTTACATTAGTTTGGCCAATACTGCCTGACCCATTTGTTGACAACCCACTTGGGTCAATCCAGTCTCACTACTATCTAAGATATCTACAGTACGCAGCCCGTCATCAAGGACATCACTGACCGCCTGCTCAATAGCCTGCGCCGCTTGTTCGTGTTTAAAGGTATAGCGCAGCATCATAGCGACAGAAAGAATCGTTGCTAAAGGGTTGGCTTTATCCTGACCTGCAATATCAGGTGCTGAACCATGACAAGGCTCGTACATCCCTTTGCCATGTTCATCCAGACTGGCTGATGGCAACATACCAATAGAGCCCGTCAGCATAGCAGCTTCATCCGATAAGATATCGCCAAACATGTTACCCGTTACCATGACATCAAACTGTTTAGGGTTCTTGATCAGTTGCATGCAAGCATTGTCAGCGTACATATGCGACAGACTCACATCACTATAATCGGCTTCCTGCATATCTGTCATCGTCTGCTTCCACAGCTCAGTCACTTCTAAGACGTTGGCTTTATCAATTGAGCACACTTTAGCAGAACGGCCTGCTGCTTGAGCACGAGCTTGCGCCATCTCAAACGCTACCTTACCGATACGTTTAATTTCGCTCGTGCTATATACCATAGTATTATAGCCTTGCTGTTCGCCATTTTCTAAGGTACGAATACCACGCGGCTCACCGAAATAAATACCACCAGTCAGCTCACGAACGATCAATAAATCTAGGCCTAAGATGATCTCAGCTTTAATACTTGACGAATTGACCAATTGCGGATACAGCTTGGCAACGCGCAAGTTAGCAAATAAGCCAAGCTCGCTACGGATTTTAAGTAGACCGCGTTCAGGGCGTTTACTACGCTCAATACTGTCCCACTTAGGCCCACCAACTGCCCCTAATAATACCGCATCTGCTGCCCGCGCACGGCTCAAGGTTTCTTCTGGCAATGGCTCACCCGTCGCGTCAACCGCCACGCCGCCAATCAATCCCGACTCAAGCGTCAAGTCTAACGCAAACTTCTTATTGATTGCTTGGAGCACATCAATGGCTTGGGTCATAATTTCAGGACCGATGCCGTCGCCTGCTAATGTTAAAATCGTTGCCATACTATTCCTTGTTGATAAATGAGATAAGTGCAAGGTTAATGAATTATTCGTATTAAGGGCGGTTACTTCCTAAAAATCGAGCACTTGGTTAGAATTTCCCAGCTCTAAGCTCAATCTCACTGCCATAAGCGGCACTACCTTAAGGAGCTGAAGGAGCTACTTTTGGTATTGACTCTTGCATGATCATACTTGTTTCTACGAACTCGCCTTGATTGTCAGTATCTGACTGCTTACAAAAACGACGCTGAAAAATATTGTCTTTTAGCAAATCAATACAGAGAGGCTCAGGTGAGGCTGTGTCCAATAAGCTGCCATTATTTTGAGGTGACTTTCGGCGATAAGCTCGCAGTAGATACGTCCCTGACTGCTTAAACTCATCAATTAGGGCAAAACGTTCGATATAGTCGACGTTGTTTTCGGGATAAAAATTAATATGCACTTCACGCTTTATAGGTTTAACGCGCGCATAATAATTAATCAGGCCAGGCATACCAGAAGCTGATAAAGGTACTATTTTTACGGATTTATTATCTAAAAGCGGTAGCGTGTCCACTTGCATCTGCTCTTGCTCACGTTTACTGAGCTTCGCATAAGGTATTCCATCAGCGTTTGAAATAGAGATCAGCATCGTAATATCAACTGGCTTATGGGTACCTGTTGATATTACTGAGGTTCTATCAATTTGGGTAATCTCACAGTGATACGTTCCCGCACAGGCAATATTGACCTCGCCATTCATAGGGATGACTTGGCCTGACCATGCCGTAGCATTTTCAGCCTCATCTATTTTTTGATAGCCAGTCAATAGCTGACAGCCGGACAACAATAAGCTTGTGGCCAAAACCGTACTGGTGAATACAGCAAAACGTTTTTTATTCATAATGATGGCTACTATTTTTATAAAATGAGAGGACACATAACAAGCTATCAAGGTTTAATCATACCCTAAATATTACTATACATTTTAGCCAATTTGCCACTATAACTCAACGCTGTATTCTCAAAGATATACTTTTAATTAACGCTGTTGTTTACACTAATCATTGAGTTTATGCTCGTACTTGATTAAATATCCATGGCGTTTTTTGCATCATTTTATGCTCGTATGCTTTAATGGCATCACTTTGCTGCAAGGTCAAGCCAATATCATCAAGGCCATTTAGTAAACAAAGCTTGCGAAACGCTTCAACCTCAAAGGGATATTCTTTACCCGTTGGCGTGATAACCACTTGCCGTTCTAAATCAGCCGTCAGCTCGTAACCTTCATTTTCCATCGTCGTTTTCATTAATTGATCGACAATCTCTTCATCTAAAACGATGGGCAACATGCCATTTTTAAAGCAGTTGTTATAAAAAATATCCGCAAAACTTGGTGCGATTATCGTACGAAAACCATATTCTGAGAGCGCCCACGGAGCATGTTCACGGCTAGAACCACAACCAAAGTTTTTGCGTGCTAATAAGATATTCGCACCTTGGTAACGAGGCTGATTTAAAATAAAGTCCGGATTGATAGGACGTTTGCTGTTGTCTTGACCGGGATAGCCTTCATCGAGATAACGCCAGTCATCGAACAAATTGACCCCAAAGCCCGTACGTTTAATGGACTTTAAAAACTGCTTAGCGATAATTTGGTCGGTATCAACGTTTGAGCGATCAAGTGGGCAGACGATGCCGGTTTGGGTGTTATAAGCTTGCATAATAATTTCCTATAAATCATGGGTCTTATTGAGTAAAGAGTGGTGCATCTTATTAATTGGACCACCCTTTACCCCAATAATAGGCATTTACTGAATATCAGGGATAAATAAAGACTAAAAAGTACGCACATCGACAAAGTGACCAGCCAATGCGGCGGCAGCGGCCATTGCTGGACTAACTAAATGTGTACGTCCGCCATTACCCTGACGACCCTCAAAGTTACGGTTAGAGGTCGAAGCACAATGCTCTTGAGGTTCAAGCTTATCCGCATTCATCGCAAGACACATCGAGCAACCTGGCTCACGCCATTCAAAGCCAGCATCTGTAAATAGAGTATCAAGGCCTTCTGCTTCTGCTTGACGCTTCACTTGTCCTGATCCGGCAACGACGATAGCTTCTTTAATATTATCCGCAACTTTGCGACCTTTAATTACCGCTGCTGCATCACGTAAATCCTCAATACGTGAGTTGGTACAAGAGCCAATGAATATTCGATCCAGCTGAATATCAGTGATTTTCTGTCCTGCCTGCAAGCCCATATAAGTATAAGCACGTAGCCAGCCTTCTTCTTGTGCCTCATCCACCGCTTGATCAGGCGTCGGTATCGATTGAGTGATATCCACAACCATCTCAGGAGACGTACCCCAGGAGACTTGCGGCGCTATTTGGCTACCATCTATTTCGATAAGCGTATCAAACACGGCATCATCATCTGAATAAAACGTACGCCAATACGTTTCTGCTTGCTGCCATTGCTCATCAGTTGGCGCATAAGGACGACCTTTAACATAGTCAATCGTCGTGTCATCAACGGCTACCATCCCAACGCGCGCGCCAGCTTCGATCGCCATATTACAGACGGTCATGCGCCCTTCCATGCTCATATCTTCAAACACTGAACCGGCAAATTCAATAGCGTGTCCTGTGCCACCCGCGGTACCAATCTCCGCAATGATAGCTAACACCACATCTTTTGAAGTGATACCGGCGCTTAACTTACCAGTAACACGGATTTGCATGTTTTTCATTTTCTTTTGAATCAAGCACTGAGTGGCTAATACATGCTCAACTTCAGAAGTACCGATCCCATGTGCCAAACAGCCAAGCGCACCATGAGTCGCGGTATGTGAATCACCACAAACGACGGTCATACCTGGTAGCACTAAACCTTGTTCAGGTCCGACCACGTGCAAGATACCTTGGCGAGCATCATTAATAGTAAACTCAGTGATATCGAATTTTGCGCAGTTATCGTCTAGGGTAACCACTTGTAAGCGTGAGACCTTGTCCTTAATACCAGTCACCCCTTCTAAACGCTCTTTAGTCACGGTCGGTACGTTGTGATCAGGACTGGCAATATTGGCAGACAGTCGCCACGGTGCTCTATTAGCCAGCTCCAAGCCTTCGAATGCTTGCGGGCTAGTTACCTCGTGCAGCAGATGGCGATCAATATAAATTAGGCTTGAACCGTCGTCACGCTCAGTGACTTCATGAGCATTCCAAAGTTTGTCATATAAGGTTTGACCGGCCATGTTGCTATCCTTTATTGGTTGCTAATTGCTTAGCTTAATATTTGTCCCCGCTTAGATGTTATAAGCTGAGTCTCTATCTTCAAGTGTGGGCTTTGGCGTTATTTCGCTAACGTATCTGCTGTTAGTATCTTTTATCTATTTTCTGTGAATACATATTCTGTCAATGAAAGGCATGAGGTTATAAACATTTAATATAGAACTTTCTAATTCATTTTTCGCTCTGTTAGTCGCAATCTATTAGTTATAAATGCCTAAAGTCAGGCGTTTGTCTTTATAAAATCGTGAAATACTAAGGATTTATAGGACTAAGACAATAAAAATGTCAAAAGATATCAAAAATCGTCTCGATGCCTTGTGATTATAGCAGGCTAATCCTATAATAATAATTGATGATTTTTACCCAGTCACAAACTTTTATTTCTAAGACGTTGTGACTGGGTTAGCCAACTTTTATTTATAGCTCATAATGTAGCTAAGGACATCGGTTTGAATACCACTAACTTGACGACGTTTGTAACGGTTATGCACACTGGCAGTATTTCAGGCGCCGCAGAAAAGCTTTTTATTACTCAGCCTGCGGTCAGTAAGCGCATCAAGAACCTAGAAGAAGAGTTCAAAATTACTTTATTCGATACCGTAGGTCGCGGTATTGTGCCGACCCAAGCGGCAAGTGAAATGCTACCCCACGCCAAACGCTGGCTTGAAGATTATGAGAATTTTAAGATTAATCTGCAACATTCCCAGCATATTGTATCCGGTAAACTGGTTATCGGTACCAGTCATCATATTGGTTTGCACCATCTGGCACCCGTATTAAAACACTTTATCCAAGCGTATCCGGCGGTGCAGTTAGAAGTCCATTTTGTAGACTCAGAAACCGCGCACAAAGCGGTATTAGATGGCGATTTATCTTTGGCATTTTTAACCCTGCCACCCGTCTATGATAAGCGCTTAACCTATCATACCCTATGGTCAGACCCACTATACTTTATGACAGGTACGTTATCGCCACTAGCGAAAAAGACCAACGTAACATTAGAGCAATTAGCACGTTATCCCGCTATTTTACCATCTGCTAACACCTTTACCAGCCAAATTACCCTAGCTGAATTTGCCAAAAACAATCTAAAACCTTATGCCACTATGAGCACCAATCCACTTGAGTCCATTCGAATGTTAGTGTCTGTTGGACTGGGTTGGTCAGTATTGCCACAAACCTTGATCAGTCAGGATTTAGAGCGTATCAATATGGCGGACAATGTTGAGCTACAGCGCTATTTAGGCGTTGTTATCAATCCGAAGCTCACACAGTCTAATAGCGTTACTGCTTTATTAGATCTTCTTGCCCCTATTGATTAATATTTTTTAGGGTTATCTGGCATAATGCACAGAAGGTTAAATAAGCGCACAACAAAAAGAAAACGCTATTCGCAATTGGTTCTTTCTTACGTTATAATATTTTCAACTTGGCTTTTATAACATATGGTTACCAGAAGAACACTGACAGTCATATATTGAATATTTTAAGTAAGGTACGATAGCAAAGAAGTGGCAAGTACTTTAAATAATGGTGCTATGTGTTAGATATCTACTCTTTTTTCATACTATATTGTTTATTTTTGTCATAAATGTTATTCATGATAGACGTTTTTATAATAGCTATAGTGCTAATATGAAGCTTGTAGATAGTAGATACAAATAAATAGTAGATATAACGGTTTTAAATGATTGATTTTATCAGTGGTTAACGGATGTTGCTGATCAAATAGGAACAGCGAAACGGCAATTCCTATTGTTTCCACAACATCACCTCTAAAAAATCGCATCTAAAAAGGGCTATCCCTAAAATAGTATCAATCATATAAAACTAAAAGTAATTACTGGTCACAAATCAAAAGCCATTATCTCCTACTTAATGGCTTTTCTTGTCTTTAGACCTTGTTTTCAAACAGCGTCTTTTAAGATTAAAGTTTTACAGTTAAATATAATTAAAGCCAACCCGTTGGCTAAGGACAGTTATATGAATGGGATTTCTACTGGCGTACTGATATCGTTAGGCGCTTATTTTTTAGTAATGATCGGCATCGGCATTTATGCATACTTTAAGCAAGCCAATGATACTGAAGGTTATATGCTCGGTGGCCGTAACTTAAGCCCCGCAGTAACCGCGTTATCTGCTGGTGCATCAGATATGTCGGGTTGGTTACTACTTGGCCTGCCAGGTTATATGTATGCCGATGGGGTCGTTAGTGTTTGGATTGCTATCGGCTTAACGACTGGTGCTTTTTTAAACTACATCATTGTCGCACCGCGTCTACGCGTTTATACCGAGATTGCTGATAATGCCATTACCCTACCCGATTACTTTGCCAACCGCTTTGAGGATAAGTCGCACATGCTGCGCGTGATCTCAGCAGTGGTCATTATTTTATTCTTTACGGTTTATACCGCAGCCAGCTTAGTTGGTGGTGGTAAGCTCTTTGAAAGCTCGCTTAATCTGTCTTACGCGACTGGTCTTTGGGTCACAGCAGGTGTGGTTGTCACGTACACCTTATTCGGTGGTTTCTTAGCGGTATCAATGACTGACTTTGTGCAAGGCATTATCATGCTATTTGCGCTGGTCATTGTCCCCATCGTTGCCTTTACTGATCTTGGCGGTGTATCAGCGGTCACTGATTCTGTTAGAAGCATCGACCCAAGCTTACTAAACCTTACCAGTGGTATGACTATCCTTGGTATTATTTCACTATTAGCATGGGGTTTAGGCTATTTTGGTCAACCGCATATTATCGTACGTTTTATGGCGATTCGCTCGGTTAAAGATGTACCAACCGCCCGTAATATCGGTATGAGCTGGATGATTGTTAGTTTGATTGGTTCTTTGGCGACTGGTTTCGCTGGTCGTGCTTATGTACAAAAAACATCAATGGTCTTGGATGATCCTGAGACTATCTTCTTAGTATTTACTCAGTTTCTATTCCATCCTCTCGTTGCAGGCTTCCTACTAGCAGCGATTTTAGCAGCGATTATGAGTACTATCTCATCTCAATTACTGGTGGTATCAAGTTCGCTAACTAAAGATGTTTATAAGCTATTCTTTGATAAAGACGCTCCAGAAGCCCGCCAAGTATTGGTTGGTCGTATCTCTGTCGTATTAGTCGCTGTAGTATCTATCATGCTTGCCTCTGACCCAGACAGCTCTGTACTAAGCCTAGTATCCAATGCTTGGGCAGGCTTCGGCTCAGCCTTTGCACCGTTAGTGGTGTTTAGCTTGATATGGCGCGGTATGAACCGTAATGGCGCTGTTGCTGGTATGGTCGTTGGCGCATTAACCGTGATCTTATGGGTATATGGTGGCTTTACTACAGCAGACGGTGTACCACTTAATGACTGGCTATACGGTATTGTTCCAGGCTTTATCCTTAGTACCATTGCTATCTTCGCAGTAAGTATCATGACCGGTGGTCCAAAACCTTCAATAACTGCGAAGTTTAAAGAAATGGAAAGGATCATAAAAGAATAAACCAAGCTTAAATGAGCTTAGTAATCTACTTACTAACTTCATTACAAAAGACCTCGTTACCTTTAGGTAGCGAGGTCTTTTATTGGCTGTTATTAGGTAATGTGTGCGCTTGGTATTTGACCCCGACTCTCTGATTCACCATATCGGCAATTCGACATAGTGTGAACATCAAGTAGCCACTTGCAGTTGGGGTCCAAGTCTAGTTAGGTATGCGGTCTACGCCACTAGCACTAAAAGACTGATTGGCCCGTAGTGCAATTACAGGAGGGACTGTGTTGTAACTGATAAGCGTGTCTTTGCTGTTTATCAGGCAACAGTGTTTACATGAACCTATAAAATTTATATGAGCCCACAAAAAAGCGACCCTCTATGGATCGCTTTTTATGTTGGACGATAGCGCTAACTTCAACAGAAGACTATTGCTATTAAGCTCTAGTTAAAATTTTGCATTGCTTGGTAAGATAACTTCACACCGACGATATAGCCATCGTTGTCTTGGAAATCGCCAACAATTTTGTCACTTGGTAATTGACCTTTAGCATCACCGAACCATAAGTACTTGCCACCCGCTGATACGGCCCAGTTTTTGGTGACGTTGTACTTGGCACCAAGACCAACACTATAATAACCTTCAATAGGTCCTAGCGAGGTTACTGGATCGCCAGCACCACTATCCCAACCTACAGTACCGCTCACAGCGAGTGCTGGTGCTACACGTTTAGCCAAACCAACTTCTACTTGCCATTGATCATCCTCATACTCAACCAAATTCAAACCATCAGGACCATAAGACCTTTTACTAACATCATTGTATAATGGCGGAGTAATTACGAAATCACTCCACGGTACCCAACGTACTTTGGCCGTTGCTAGTGTCGTTGGATTAAGACCCGTTTGAAAATCAAAGTTCACTGATTCAGGGGTTGTAATTTCGTAATTACTAGTCCGAATGGCAGCCGCTGGATTACCTGCTAAGGTTCCTGCTAGTGGATAATTCTCATTAATTTGTAGATCATGATCAATCTCAGAACGATACGTTAATGCCGCTTTCAGAGCTATTTCAGGCTTATTATAAGAAACACCTGCTATATAACCATAGTCCATATCAGGATTGCTATTTGAGGTATAACCAGTAGCAGGACCATAAGCAAGACCTCGTAATCTTACTTGTGCTTCGATACGCTGAGCGACTGGGCCACCATAAATCTGGAAATTTTTGTTTCCACCGAGTTTCATACCAAGAATAGCAGTGAGGTTCTGACTACGGACTTCAACGTTAGTACCTTCACCTTGAGTATCAAATTCTGCCTGTGCTATGCCAACTGCTGGAGCTAATGATGTCAACGTACTTTGTTGTTGTGACGTTAAAGTGCCACCTTGTAATACTATGTTCTGAAGACTATTTACTGTCCCTGCCGCCGATGCAAAGTCTGCAGCGGCAGACCCAAATGGCCCTCCTGGACCAATGGCTCCACCTGAAATAGCCGAAATAGTGGCATCACGGTTATCTCCATCTTGAGCTACAAAGTTATTATCACCGCTATATTCAGCAGCAGCACCGAACGGCTCATCATATAAGATACCAACACTGAAAGTATCATTGATGTCGGCTTTTACCCCGTAGCGGAAAAAGTCGTAATCTTCAGAGATATCACCAGTTGCATTACCCCGCTCATAAGTATTAACACCGGGGTTATTATTAGAGCTATCATAACCACTAACATCAGCATCGATATAGGTATAGACAGCCTCGGCATATAGCCCATCTTGGAAGAAAGCGGTAACGTCTTGACCTGAGCGATCAAGACCAGCAGCGCTAGCAACGCTGGCTACAGAAAAAGTAGCAATTGCTACTACAAGGGTTTTTAAGCGAAAAGTAGTGCGCATTGTGTATCTCCAAACATCCTCGTTGTTTTACCGTTGTCATAATTAATAAGTGGCAGTGACGCGCACGAAATGCATATTATGTAAACGGTGTCCTAATTTGAATACTAATGCCTTTTTCACACTAAAACAACAACTAAAGTACTTTATCTCCCTATTATGACTGGACAGTACACATATCATGTAAACAAGCTTCTAATACAATTGCTCTTAATTTAACTCGTTTATACAGTATCTACAATTATCTGTATTCGTGAATAGCAGTCATATTAGATAATAAATAATTCTGGTGTTTCCTCAAAAGCCGTTTGTGGTTGGAGCTTTTAAAATACTATCTATTTCTGTTTATGCCATACATAAAAAAGCGACCCATTAAGGATCGCTTTTTCTATGTATATAACAGCATTGACCTTACATAAGGTTAACCCTATTACACTCTAGTTAAAATTTTGTTTGGCTTGGTAAGACAATTTCACACCAACAATATAACCATCGTTGTCTTCAAAGTTACTAACGATAGTTTTGCTTGGGATTTGGCCTTCAGCATCACCGAACCATAGGTATTTACCACCCGCTGATACGGCCCAATTTGGAGTGACGTTATACTTCGCGCCCAGACCGACACTGTAATAGCCCTCGATAGGACCTAATGACGTAGTTGGATCACCCGCACCACTATCCCAACCAACATTACCAGTAATGGCTAGGGCTGGGGTCAGACGTTTGGCAAGACCCAATTCTACCAACCATTGATCTTTATCATAACTAACTAAATCTAACCCTTCTGGAGGAATGCCAGAGACACCAGGTACACCTATTAGCCCCTTACTATTTTCATTATATAACGATGGAGTAATCGCAAAATCGCTCCATGGTACCCAGCGTACTTTAGCAGTGGCTAACATAGTAGGATTAATACCGGTTTGAAAATCAAAATTTACAGATTTAGGGGTGGTAATTTCAATAGTATCGCTTCTATTTGCTGAAAGCCCTAGAGCAGTGGGTAGATTATCGACACGAGGATAGATTTCAGATGCTTGCGTATTGTGTTCAATCTCAGAACGATAGGTCAATGCTGCCTGCAAAGCAATTTCAGGCTTACTATAAGCAACACCCGCTAACCAACCATAATCTTGGTCAGCACTGATATGGGTAGTATAACCATTTGCTATGCTATAAGCCTCGCCACGTAGCTTTACATCCGCTTGTACACGCTGCGCTACAGGACCGCCATAAACTTGGAAATTCTTATTTTCACCAAATTTTGCGCCAACGATAGCAGTAATGCTTTCGGTACGTACTTCTACATTAGTACCTTCACCACTTGCATCTACAAAGTCATTATCACCACTATAATCAGCTGCTGCGCCGAAAGGCTCGTCGTATAAAACACCCACGCTAAAGGTATCATTGATATCCGCTTTTACGCCATAACGGACAAAATCATACGATTCTGCGATATCGTCAATCTTATTTTCATCCTCTGTTTTATCTTCACCACTCACATCGCCATCGATATAGGTATAGCTGGCTTCAGCGTACAATCCGTCCTGTAGGAATGCGGTAATATCTTGGCCTGAACGATCAAGACCGGCGGCACTAGCAACGCCAGCGACAGAAAAAGCAGCGATAGCTACCGCAAGCGTTTTTAAGTGAAAAGTGGGGCCCATTGTGTATCTCCAAACATCCGCATTGTTTTACCGCTACTCCAAACATGGTAGGTAAACGGCATCCGGAGAGGATACTAATGCCTTTCAAACACTAAGACAACCAAAAAACACATTATTGCTCTATTATGACTGAACAGTCAGTAGAAGACATTTATATCTATCAACGCGAATACAATTGTTTCTTTACTATGCGATATAAATGCTGCATACCGCCACCTTACTTATAGGCAGTTATTAATTTAACCTCACTTTCAACTATCATAATTTTTGGCGTAGGCTGTGGCTTTAGCCCAGCGTTTTTGGCAAATTGTTACGATTGGCTGGGCTAAAAGCGCCAGCCTACGATAGCCCCTATTAAGTTGAGAGTCGCGTTAATTTAATGATATTAAACCAGCAAATCTAACGGCTACTTATCTTGCTAGTATCTGATTGTCATTTAATTACTTGTCATCTAATTAATAGTGTGGTGGTCTATCGGCCATAACGTCGAACGGGGCGATACCACTATCTGCATTTTGGGTTTCTACTTGCTTATAGACCAGCTGTAGCTGACGTTGTAACTCGCGGATATGCTTGTCTTGCCGAGTAATAACCTCATCAAGTCGCTCTACCGTTAGCTCAAGATGTGCCATATTCATTTGTATTTCGATCATTTGTACTTGCAACTCAGATTGCACTACTGAAGTATTGTCTTGGGGCTTGGATAATTGTTGGTCTTGGGGTGCAGATGTGTTCATATTTTCCTCGATGTTATAACGTTTATGACCTCTATAATGTTTCGCGTACTGAGCTACAGACAAATAGCTGGTAATAATCTTAATTGTTAAGATGTTTAATTCTATAAGCCGTTATTACTTAATATGTAGTTATGAATAGCGTCTTGATAGCTTTTTATAATGATAGCAGCACTAAAATAGCCGTCATAAAAAACGCTTACTCACGCTACAGTCGCGTGGCAGCATGTTATACTGCTCGCAATTTCGCAACAACCCCTACCTCACTATTATATAAGCTTAAGATACTCTATGGCACTGATACATTTAAAAGACATCCACCTTGCCTTTGGCGTCGCTCCTGTTCTTGATGGCATTGACTTTGCTATCGATGCAGGCGAGCGCGTGTGCTTAATCGGCCGCAATGGCGAAGGCAAATCCACCTTGTTTAAGCTAATCAATAGCTCATTGCTGCCTGATAGCGGCGAAGTCATTATTAACAGCAGCGTGCGCGTTGCCATGCTCGAACAAGATGTGCCCGAAACCAACGGTAGAATATTAGATATCGTCATGGGTGGCAGTCGCCGTACCGCAGATCTACTGATTAATTATAATAAGCAGACCGATCTATGCGCCAATGGCGATATGAATGCGTGCGAGCATATGGCAAATTTGCAACATGATATCGATGCGGTACATGGCTGGGATTTAGAGCGTGAAGCAACCCGTCTAATCACCACTATGGGACTCGATCCAGAAGATGACTTATCGTCGCTCTCCGGTGGTCGTAAGCGCCGTGTGCTCTTGGCGCGTTCTTTAGTTACTAAGCCTGATGTGCTGCTCCTTGATGAGCCTACCAACCATTTGGACGTTGAGAGTATCGAATGGCTTGAGCGCTTCTTATTAGATTGGCAAGGTCTGACATTATTGTTCGTCACCCATGATAGAGCTTTCGTCAATAAGCTATCGACTCGTATCATCGAGCTTGATCGCGGTCAGTTGACCAGCTATGACGTCACTCAAGGCGCAGGCGGTTACGCACGCTATCAAGAGCTAAAAGAGCTCCAATTATTAGCTGAAGAGAAAAACAACGCTAACTTTGATAAAAAACTGGCACAAGAAGAAGTTTGGATTCGCCAAGGAATCAAAGCTCGCCGTACTCGTAACGAAGGGCGCGTACGTGACCTAGAGGCGTTACGTACAGAGCGTGGCGACCGCCGTGAGCAAGTCGGCAACGTCAATATCACTATGGGGCAAGGTGAAAAAAGCGGCAAGCTGGTCTGTAAAGTTAAAAATCTACATCTTGAGTATGATGGTAATGTCTTAGTCGATAACTTTACCACCGCCATTATGCGTGGTGACAAAATTGGTATTGTCGGGCCTAATGGCGCAGGCAAAACCACGCTTATTAAAGCCCTACTCGATATGTCTGACGATGAAGTGACCAAGACTGGTAGCGTTGAATTAGGCACTAGTTTAAAAATTGCCTTCTTTGATCAGTTGCGCGACCAGTTAGACCTTGAAGCCAGTGTTGCCCAAAATGTTTCAGAAGGCTCAGACTTCGTAGAAGTTGGTGGCCGCAAGACCCACATTATGAGCTATCTGCAAGACTTCTTATTTGCCCCAGAGCGCGCACGTACACCGGTTAAGGCGTTATCAGGTGGTGAGCGTAACCGTGTACTGTTGGCCAAACAACTTTTGAAGCCTGCCAATATTTTAGTGCTCGATGAGCCCACCAACGACTTGGACATGGCAACCCTTGAGCTATTAGAAGAATCGGTCAGTAGCTTTAACGGTACGATATTGCTGATCAGCCATGACCGCTCCTTTATGGACAACGTGGTTACTTCAACTTGGGTATTTGATACCAATGAAGAGGGTAAAGGTATCGTCAAAGAATATGTTGGCGGCTATCAAGAATATCTGGTACAAAAAACCCGCGAAGAAGCAGCCCTAGCGGCTAGATCTAGTAATAATGGGACGGCAAATAGTAAGCCTAACAGTAAGTCGGCACAAGCTGCTACTACCAAGCCTAATAAAGCAACCAAAAAACTTAATTTCAATGATCAGCGTGAGCTTGATAATTTACCAAAAGAAATTGCTGCTCTTGAAGCCGAACAAACTCAGCTACAAGAAAAGCTGGCTGATGGCTCATGGTTTAATCAAGACTTTGATGCTGCAACGGTTGCTAGTGAGCGCTTATTAGTCATAGAAGATGAGATGATGCATAAGCTTGAGCGTTGGGATACACTTGAAGATTAATTGCCGATGCTAAAAGCTTTGATTTAACAACTTTCATTTGAAGATGCTGTTATTTAGAAACCTTTTTTTAAAGATTCTTTTTTAGAGATTGTTTTTTAGAGATTGTTTTTTCAAAGTTTTTTTAAAACTTAGCCACAATTGTTATGGTGTCACACAAAATGATAGTTAGTGGCTTTTGACCGTTTACACATGGGAAATGTACTGAAAGTAGTGGCTTTTGACCGTTTACACATGGGAAATGTACTGAAAGTTAGTGAACATTGTCTTAATTTCGAGTATCATTCCCTACTAATTAATACCCTTATTAATTTTAAGGTAATTATCAACATTACACTCTAATAAAAAAGTGCTAATAGACCAAATCCTGATCTTAAACATTGATACCAGTGCAGCAGGGATTTTTTCTAATGCTCAACTGTTAAAGAGGTCTTGTCAGGATATTTTATTTTTAACACAATAATTTATTTTATGACCAAAATAGCTTAGAATAGCAACAATTAGTAAAATTAGGCACAGCTAACGTGGCTTGTAATTGATATCGTAATTTTTCTAAGCCATAAACCCAGTGTGGGATAATCCCATTTCATTCACCTGGAGGAAGTATTAATGAGCCAAGCCGAAGGCGTTAATGTACAGCGCCGTAGAGTTCTAATTGCTACGACTGCCGCGATTGGTGCAGTTGGGGTAGCTGCGGTTGCGACACCTTTTGTCCGTTCTTGGACGCCAAGCGCTAGAGCAGAAGCTGCAGGGGCTGCAATTACCCAAGATATTGGTTCTATCGAAGAGGGACAAATGATTGTCCTAAAATATCGCGGTAAGCCTACCTATGTGGTGAAACGCACCCAAGATATGTTAGATAAACTAGATGAAGTTAAGCCATTGCTGGTTGATCCTGATTCTAGCGAATCTGTTCAGCCTGAATACTGTACCAATCCTACTCGTTCCTTAGAACCAACAGTGTTGGTCGTTTATGGCGTGTGTACGCATTTAGGCTGTGCACCAAACTACCGTCCTGACGTTGGCGCAGCTGACTTAGGCGGTAATGACTGGTATGGCGGGTTTTTCTGCCCTTGTCACGGCTCTAAGTATGACTTAGCAGGCCGCGTCTATAGCGGTGTTCCTGCTCCGCTTAACTTACCCATCCCAGAATATAGTATGGATGGTACCATCTTGACGGTTGGGGAGGCTTAATATGAGTATGGGTAAAAAAATTATGCATTGGGTGGACGCGCGCTTTCCGGCGACTGAAACCTATGAATACCATATGTCAAAGTACTATGCACCAAAGAACTTTAACTTTTGGTATTTCTTTGGCGTGTTATCAATGGTGGTATTGGTCAACCAATTAATCACCGGTATTTGGCTTACCATGATGTACAACCCAAGTGCCGAAGGAGCATTTGCGTCTGTTCAATATATCATGCGTGACGTTAAGGGCGGCTGGCTGATTCGTTATATGCACTCTACAGGCGCCTCAGCGTTCTTTGTAGTGGTATATCTGCATATGTTTAGAGCGTTACTCTATGGCTCTTACCAGAAGCCACGTGAGCTAATCTGGCTCATCGGTATGGGCATTTACTTAGCCTTGATGGCAGAAGGCTTCTTCGGTTACTTATTACCGTGGGGCAACATGTCATTCTGGGGCGCGCAGGTTATCTTAAACCTCCCTGCTGCTCTACCAGTTATTGGTGATGGGCTTGCTGAATGGGTGCGTGGTGATTACATCATCTCAGGTATTACTCTAAACCGTTTCTTTGCGCTACACGTGGTTGCTATTCCGCTAGTATTAGTCGGTCTGGTATTCATGCATTTAGTGGCACTGCATCATGTGGGTTCTAACAACCCTGATGGTATTGACATTAAAAAGCTCAAAGACAAGAACGGTGTGCCATTAGACGGTATCGAGTTCCATCCGTATTATACCGTGCACGATATGGTCGGTATTGTGGTGTTCTTTATTTGCTTCTTTGCAGTGGTATTCTTCTTTCCAGAAGGCGGCGGATATTTCCTTGAGCCCCCTAACTTTGAAGCAGCAAACCCACTGAAAACGCCTGCACATATTGCACCAGTATGGTACTACACGCCGTTCTACGCCATCTTACGTGCGATTCCTGATAAGCTTGGTGGTGTTGTCGCGATGGGTGGTGCAATTGCGGTATTATTCTTAATACCCTGGCTTGATAGATCGCCGGTACGCTCTATGCGTTATAAAGGTATCTTATCTAAAATCGCTCTAACTGTCTTTGCGATTAGCTTCTTAGCTTTAGGTTATTTAGGCGCGACGCCAACTTCGCCAACAGCAACCCTAATGGCGCGTATATTCACAGTCTTGTATTTCTTGTTTTTCTTACTGATGCCCATTTACACATCCATTGAGAAGTGTAAACAGCCACCAGAACGCGTTACCGGAGGTCACTAATGAACACGCTAATAAAATCCCTAGCTGGTTTGGGCTTAGGCGCGGCATTAACCTTGACTGCTGGTACTGCGCTGGCAGCAGGCAGTGGATGCGGGACATTCACCAACGCTGAAGGTGTTGAAGAGCACTTAGCCTGTAGTGAAGCCCCGATTGATTTTACCAATAAGGGCTCGCTACAAAACGGCGCGAAGTTGTTTATGAACTACTGCGCCGGTTGTCACTCAGCGAAGTACGTTCGCCATTCACGTATCGCTAAAGACTTAGCGATTCCACCTGAGCTGGTCGAAAAGTATTTGATGGTGACTACGGATCAAATCGGTGATCACATCGACGCTGAGATTGATCCTGACATTCAAGCCTCGTGGTTCGGGGCTGCGCCTCCAGATCTTTCGCTTGAGACCAGACTGCGCGGTGATGACTGGGTTTATACCTATCTATTATCGTTCTATGAAGATCCAAGTCGTCCTTGGGGTGCGAATAACTTAGTACTACAGAACGCAGCGATGCCCCATGTACTGAACAATCTGCAACAAAGCTTGAGTCAAGAAGAGTTCGAAAGCGAAGTGGGCGATTTGGTTAACTTCATGGCATGGATGGCGGAGCCTAATCGTCATAATCGTCAAGTTATTGGCTTCTTTGTCATTTTGTTCTTACTAGTCTTGCTCATTCCGGTCTATCTGCTGAATAAAGAGTTCTGGAAAGACGTTAAGTAAGTTTAATTTATTTCTCAAAAAAAGCACTACTTCGGTAGTGCTTTTTCGTATTTAACTTTAGGGTAAATAAACACTTACCTCTTGTATTTTATGAATCTACATTTACCTAGATAAATGATTGCAAAATAGGACGAAAAGTTATCAATCAGTATGATAAAAATCACGTAAGCTCTCCTAGTTTACGCTTCCTACCTTGATAAATAGGGTGACTTTGTTTACGATGGCAGCCTTAACTATTAACATTAGGCTTTCATGATTGATGCGAATGACATACCAAGTAGTCAGCTTATTTTATACGCTGATGATGGCTACGACAGTCATGTAGTGCGCCTATTACTTGAAGAAAAGAAGCTGGCTTATTATTTGTCCCGCTTGCACTCAGAGCGTCCCGAAGACCTAACCGAGCTGAACCCTTATCATACTTTACCTGTTTTACAGCAGCGTGATATTGCGCTGTATGAGATCAATGTTATCTTTGAATATATTGAAGAACGTTATCACACTAACAAGCTTTTGCCTGATACCCCTCAAGGGCGTGCGCAATTTCGGCAATTGGCTTGGCGTATTCAACGCGATTGGTTGGTACTGGGTAAACGACTGCTTATGCACCCAGATAGCTTCAATAAAGCGCAAGCCGCTATGGCAAAAAAACAGCTGACCGACTCTTTGATTACTTTATCACCGCTATTCGCTCATAAACCTTATTTTATGGCAGATGATTTTGGTTGGTGTGATGTGCTGCTGGCACCGCTATTATGGCGATTAGATGAGATGGGTATCACTTTACCTCCGGCCATTAGCCGTCCTTTACTTGATTATCAAACGCGCCTATTCGAACGCGAAAGTTTTCAGAAGAGTGTCCGTTGATCAACCAATAATCAACTAAGCTAAATAATAAAGCGAGGAAACCATAATTTCGCTAAAATATTAACTTAATACCCTAAACACAGGAAATAATAAGATGAGCGAGACCACTACTTCTATTACTCCCACCCGCCCATATATAGTGCGCGCGCTTTATCAATGGATAGAAGATAATGCGCTCACGCCATACTTGATGGTCGATGCAACTGCTGAAAATGTACAGATCCCTACCGAACATGTACAAGATGGTCGTATTGTGCTCAATATTGCCAGCCGCGCTACCGGTAATATGAGTATAGAAAACGACTATATTCACTTTAGTGCGCGCTTTAGTGGCGTATCGCAAGATATTTGGGTACCACTTAACGCGGTACTGGGTATTTATGCCAAAGAAAACTCACAAGGGATGTTTTTTGACCCTAATGAATATGATAATTATCAACCAGAAGACGATGCCTCTGGGTCATCTTCTAAGCAAGATACAACTACTGGGCCTACTAAACCCAAACGTGATAATAAAGCAGGCTTAAAAGTTTTAAAGTAATAGATATAGTGGTTTAATTTTAGTTAAACACAAAAAAGCTGGGCGTATTGGACACGTCCAGCTTTTTTGTTTGTTGCTTATCTGCCAAAGGCTAAGCTTTAATCACTACTAGGTTCTTGGTAGTGTCACACCTTTTTGGCCTTGGTATTTACCGCCGCGGTCTTTATAGCTGGTCTCACAAACATCATCGGCATCACTTTGGAAAAACAACATTTGCGCGACTCCTTCGCCAGCATAAATACGTGCCGGCAAATTGGTAGTATTACTAAACTCTAAGGTCACATGCCCTTCCCACTCTGGCTCAAGTGGCGTGACATTGACGATAATACCGCAACGCGCATAGGTTGATTTACCAAGGCAAATAGTCAGTACGTCACGTGGAATACGGAAATATTCAACCGTACGTGCCAGCGCAAATGAGTTGGGCGGAATAATGCACTCATCGCCGACAATATCAATAAAACTTCTTTTATCGAAGTTTTTTGGATCGACAACCACTGAATGAACGTTGGTAAAAACCTTGAACTCAGGTGCACAGCGCACATCGTAACCGTAGCTTGAGGTACCATAACTGATCAAGCGCTCTCCGTCGTCATTAAAGCGTACTTGACCGGCTTCAAATGGCTCAATCATGTCATGAGCTTCAGCCATTTGACGAATCCAGCGGTCAGATTTGATAGACATTGTCATTCCTTAGCGAGTATTGAATAGCGGTTATGATCTTACTAGTATTTTGATAGCGACGATTATACGGAATTGAGTGCACAATTTATAGGGTCGATGGCGTTTAAAGTAAATCTATAATTAATATAACGGAGTACTTACCACTTCGCAAAGTGATCTTCCGCCAATCCTATGACTTTATCAATTTTAACAACCTGGTCTCCTATCCGAATCTCCCCACTATACTCGCCAAGCCATTGCTCAAAAATACTAGCAATCATACCAAAGTTATCGGTTTTTTGATAAACAGTAATAGGCATAAACGTCAAATCAATATCGACCTTGCTCCAGCCGAGATTCTGATGGTAAATGTGCCAAGGCTGGAGATTTTTTGTGCTTGTATTTTGGTTAATTTTGTCTTGCGAGTTTATCTCATTGCGAGAGAATAGTACTGGCGTTAAATAAAAGATTTGTCCATCAAGCCAGCAAGCGTTTTCACTCATCCCCGTTTCGTTAACACCCATAGATAAATTCAGTAGGAAGTGGTGGCCGTCCGGCAAGTAACCATTAATACAGGTCCAAAACCAATTGGTCTCATGACGCATATAGCCCAGGGTCTAATCAGTAGATGACTGTGATAATCAAGATAGTTGATGTTTTTAACTTGGGCAAAGACCGTTTTGAATGAGGTTATCAATGGTAGGTCGAGACTGATAGCTACTTTGAGCAGATAATGCCGGCATATTAATTAACATCCTTGTTTATTAATAACAATACATTCTATTCAGTTTATTTTGTCCCTACTGCTCAACCAGCTAAAAAATACGCTTATTATCAATAGGCTTAGCAAATCTATCGATATTGGCTTCAATATTTTTGGCAATGCTTATATAGTACGGCGCAAATTCATCATCCGCTAAAACACTTGGCTCACCTTTATCCACCTGTGCGCGGATACCAGTAGCTAGTGGCAGTTGCCCTAATAATGGCACATGGTATTGCTCAGCAATACGCTCGCCACCACCAACACCAAAAATTGCTTCAGTATGATTACAGTTGCTACAAGTGTGCAGTGCCATATTCTCCACTACGCCTAGCACCGGAATATTGGTTTTGTTGAACATCTCAATACCTTTTTGGGCATCAAGTAGCGCAATATGCTGCGGAGTAGTAACAATAACTGCGCCGGTTACTGGAATGCGCTGCGCTAGCGTCAGCTGAATATCACCGGTGCCGGGAGGCATATCAATGACTAGATAATCAAGCTGTGGCCAATTGGTTTGGTTAAACAGTTGCATTAGTGCACCGGTCGCTTTTGGTCCGCGCCATGCCACCGGCGTATTATCACCATCGAGCAAGCTACCAATAGATAACATCGCCATGCCATGAGCATTAACCGGTATAAATTGTTCGTTTTCTAGCTCAGGCCTTACATCAGCCACGCCTAGCATAGTAGGCATACTGGGCCCATAAATATCCGCATCGAGCACGCCGACACGGTTACCAAGCTTTTGTAATGCTAAGGCAATATTGACAGTAGTGGTTGATTTACCCACCCCGCCTTTACCAGAAGCCACCACGATAATATGGCGAATATGTGGATGCGGAGACAGTGATGCTTGGGTGGGAGCTGCTTTGCTAATAGGTGGTTCTGGATCAGGGTTAGATTGTGCTGGAGCCTGAGAAGCACTGGATGACTTACTCATGGCATCAGTCGTTTTTGGCATGCTTTTAGGCAAGCTTGTAGACGCGCCTTTATCTGACGCTAACAAACGCACATTCATATGAATCGCTTTGATACCATGAGGTTGCAGCAATTGTCCCAGTTCTTGCTGAATGGTTTCGGGGTCGCTGTCTTGTGGTAGGCGCAAATCTAAAGTGAGCTGATCACCGTCGCGATCTAATCCGGTTACCATCTGTGCAATACTGGTCTCACCCACTTCATAACCTAGCAGCACCTTATCAACAGAGCTATCACGGGCTGCTCGCTGCTCTGAGGTTTTAGATTTTGAGGGGGTTATTTTTTTTATAAAATTAAACATAGCTACCTTTACTGTCTATAAGAATATGTAAGTGTGGCATTATTATTATGAAATTAGCGATAAATTAACCTAACGACAATAAAATAAAAATAGACGCCAACGCTATTAAGCGTATTAGTGTAGCCGAATTATGATCACAAAAAAACCATAACGCCAGTAAGCCTAACATTATGGTATTGACATACTCCCCCCACTTTCACATGGCTCAAGTGGGGGATTCTAAAAGCCGAAGCTCTTAGGTGACATCCTCACGGTTGTCACAAGTTTTCTGTTTCAACGGGCGACCTTTACTGCATCCTCCCTCCACAGACAAAACGGCATGTCCTGCCGCCAATACATTACGTGCCGCATTAAAATCTGCGTTCGCAACATACATACATTTAACGCACTCAAATTTTGCCTGAGTACGCCTACTTTCTTTCGCCACATGCTTGCATTTAGAGCAGGTTTGGCTGGTGTATCTTGGGTTTACCTTAATGAGTAACCCACCGCGCCATTGCTGCTTATACTCAAGCATTACGGTCATCATATGCCAACCTTGATCCAAAATTGATTTATTCAATCCTGACTTAGCTTTGACATTACGCCCTTTTTGAGCGGTTGTACCGCTTGCGGATTTCGACATATTGGCTACTTTTAAATCTTCAACAACGATCATGGCGTGGCTTTTGCTGAGCGTGGTGGTGACTTTATGCAAGTAGTCATGGCGAATATTGGCAATATGATGATGTAGCTTTTGAATCTTACGATTTTGCTTTTTCCAGTTTTCGCTAAATTTTACTTTCTTACTTAATCGACGCTGTAATTTGGCAAGTTTGATTTGATTGGCTTTAAAGCTGTTTTTGGGCTTGATGTACTGACCGCTTGAGGTGGTGAGTAGTTTTGTGATCCCCATATCCAAACCTAACGCACTTTTAGAAGGATGGATTGGGTTTTCCAGTAACGCTTTCTCAGTGCCAAATGACACGTACCAGTGACCTGATTTCTTGCTAAGGGTGACATTTTTGATTGTGCCGATAATGGCTTGAGATTTTCTAAACTTCACCAAACCAATGCCATTAGGTAGTTTCACCCGATTGCCCTCGACACGGCAGTATTTATCAAACTGAACCAAGCGAATTGAATCGCAGCCATCTGATTTATGCTTGAATCTTGGCATCAGCGCCCGTAACTGGATTTCTGACCCATCAGCCCGTTTAAAAAACTTGGGTTTTCTAGGTTTCTTTTTATTTTCTTTTAATCGTGCATGTACTTTAGGGTCAAAAAATCGTGACCAAGCAGCCGCAAGATCGCGTACCTTTTGTTGCAAAGACACCGCATTAGAATGGGTTTTTAAAAAGCCAAAATCAGGATTGTTCTTTAAATTCATGATTTTATTAACGAGATTAGTGGCGTTGATAAACTCATTTTTGGCAAACATCTCAAGCGATATTGCCAGCATTTGATTCCAAACAAAACGTGCAGAGCCGACCAGATTATTTAAAATAACCTCTTGCTCCGAATTAGGCTCAAGCCTAAATTTATACGCTTTGTTGATTTTCATAAATGCTTTCTTTATTAATGAGTGTGTATTTGATAATATGTAGATAATACTAGCACTTAAGAGTTTTTATTACAATGAGTGAGATATATAAAAATCGCCATGCGGCCTTTAACCTCCATGTTCACTTGGTTTTTATTACCAAGTATCGAAGAAAGGTATTGGGCGGGGTGCATCACAAGTATTTCAGTGAGTGTGTTGCTGAGGTATGCAAGAGCTTTGATGCTGAGTTAAAAGAATGTAACGGTGGTGCAGATCACATCCACATGCTTATCCAGTACCCGCCAACGGTGCAATTAAGCAAATTGGTCAATAACTTAAAATCAGTCACCAGTAGACGAATGAGGGGTGATTTCATTGACTTGAGAGCTGCTTATGCCAAACCTGTGCTTTGGTCACGATCATATTTTGCAAGCTCTTGTGGTGGCGCTCCATTAGAAATTATTAAGCAATACATTCAGAACCAGCAAGGCTAACAAGCGATGCGAAATTCACCTCCACCCTGATGTCGGGTGGAGTCCTCTTTCGCTTTTTTGATAGATAACGCACGTCCACCAGCAGCTTCAATAGTATCAACCGTTTTCTGTGCGGCGTCAAGATTGATATCAGCAATATCACGCCCAAGCAGGGGCAGCAGTGATGAGAGCGACCTTGCCGGTTAAGTCTTGTTGTAATTGAGTCGCCATGATTTATCCTTGTTCTCTTCTTATTACATTTTTATCTAATAGCAGTGGCCTAATTAATTACCCGCTACTGGACAACTGCTATTGGACAATCGTCACTGGGGTTTTTTCTTGTAGCTCATCGAAGCTAACGCCCTCTGCCAGCTCAACTAATTTTAGACCGTTATCAGTCACATCCAGTACCGCAAGCTCAGTGATAATGCGATCGACCACACCTTTACCCGTTAATGGCAACTCACAATTGGCAAGGATTTTTGGGTCGCCATGCTTATTGACTTGTTCCATCAATACAATCACTCGCTGCACACCTGCAACTAAATCCATCGCGCCGCCCATGCCTTTGACCATCTTCTTAGGAATCATCCAGTTGGCTAGATCTCCTTGCTCTGAGACTTCCATTGCGCCTAAAATCGCCAGGTTGACATGACCGCCGCGAATCATTGCAAACGACTCTGAGCTACTGAAATAGCTAGCACCCGGCTCCGTAGTGACCGTTTGCTTGCCAGCATTGATCAAATCAGCATCGACATTGTCTACTGTTGGGAACTCGCCAATACCTAGTAAGCCATTTTCCGACTGTAGCCAAACGTCCACACCTTCAGGGATGTAGTTGGCAACTAAGGTCGGTAAGCCTATACCAAGGTTCACATAATAGCCGTCTTTTAATTCTTGCGCTGCGCGCTGTGCCATCTGCTCTCTTGTCCATGCCATGATATCTTCCTTATTTTTGCAATATTTCTCTTATTGATGTAGCGTTATTTGTTGACTAAAAAACTAAGCACCTTCAACCGCTTTAGTCGTAGTTTTCTCAATGCGTTTTTCAGGGCTGCTATTTAATACAATACGCTGCACAAAAATCCCCGGTAGATGAATTTCATCAGAATCAAGCGTGCCAATCTCTACGATTTCTTCTACTTCAGCAATCGTGATTTTGCCAGCCATAGCGCAGTCTGGGTTGAAGTTACGGGCAGTTTTATTGAATATTAAATTACCCGATTTGTCGGCTTTTTGCGCTTTAATTAATGACACATCAGCAACTAATGAACGCTCAAGCACATAAGTACGACCATCAAAATCGCGGGTTTCTTTGCCTTCAGCAACTAGCGTGCCCACACCGGTGGCGGTATAAAACGCGGGAATACCAGCGCCGCCAGCACGTAATTTTTCAGCCAATGTGCCTTGCGGGGTAAGCTCAACTTCTAGCTCGCCTGCTAAATACTGACGCTCAAACTCTTTATTCTCACCCACGTAGGAGGAGATCATTTTTTTAATTTGCCGCGTCTGTAATAGTAGACCAAGTCCAAAATCATCGACACCGGCGTTATTACTGATGCAAGTTAAATCCTTGAAGCCACTATCGCGTAGGGCTTCGATTAAGGCTTCAGGAATCCCGCACAGTCCAAAGCCACCAATGGCAAGGGTCTGTCCATTACTGATAATACCTTCTAACGCACTGTTAGCACTGCTATATACTTTTGATTGACTCATACTAATCTCCTTGTCAGTCTAATGTTTCTTATTATGTATTTGAAGAAGTTACTGGTTCACGCTGTATTTTTATCTGTATCGTATGATTATCCCTATTAACTAAAATCTCAGTCATTAATATTAATATAAATAACAATACACTTCGTATCAGTATATGATAATTAAAATACTTGTGTTAATTTAACATATAATTCTTATAACGACTAGAAAATAACATCAAGGGAATGGTAATGGTGATTGGTTTTGGCGGTTCTGAATAGAGACAGTACAAGTGTTCATTAGATACGAAACATTTATCGATATTACACTGATAAGTGGTGTTTTTAAATTTAAATAGCAGATTGACCTATAACGACAAGCACTACATAATTGCCACTTTTTTTTATGCCAAGGAGAGGCGCTCATGTTTAGCATACTGGCTATTGTTATTACTTTATTATTATTGATGTTCTTTGCCTATCGTGGTTACTCCGTGCTGATTTTGGCACCGATTATGGCGATTTTGGCGGTATTTTTATCGGGAGATTTTTTAAGCAGTATTCCTGCTTATACTGATGTTTTTATGTCCGCATTGAGTGGATTCTTGCTCAAATTCTTCCCTATTTTCTTATTAGGTGCGCTATTTGGTCGCTTGATGGCAGACTCAGGTGCTGCGACAGCGATTGCCAATACGGTGGTCAAAAAACTCGGCGCGAGCAAAGCAATTCTTGCGGTTATTTTGGTCTGTGCCATTTTGACTTACGGCGGTGTCTCTTTGTTCGTCGTAGCCTTTGCTATCTATCCAATCGCCAAAGACTTGTTCAAAGCCGCTGATATTCCTAAGCGCTTGATACCGGCTGCCATTGCGCTAGGCTCATTTACCTTTACCATGACGGCTCTACCGGGCACGCCAGCCATTCAAAACGCCATCCCTATTCCTTACTATAATACTAACGTGTTTGCCGCCCCTATTCTAGGTATCATCGGCGGTACGATTATGTTTATCTTTGGTTGGTTATGGTTACAGTCGCGAGCGAATAAAGCCAACGCTGTGGGCGAAGGCTATGGCCAGCATGATGATGAATTTGAGGGCGAAAGCGGTGCCATTAAAAATGAAAAGGCAAGCAACAATGATGAACAAGATAATGACGCTCAAAGCAATGTGGCGCAAAGCAACTTAGCAACAGCCGCCGAGGCACGTGATACTCACCACACTTCGTTTGGCATTGCGATGATTCCGCTGGTCTTGGTCATTGGCTTAAACGCCTTACTGACGTACGCTATTTTTCCGTCCATGGATTTTAGCAATTTGCAAACTCAATACCCTGACCTTAATATTGCTGGCTCTTTAGGCCTATGGTCAATTATCATTTCACTCATTATTGCTTGTATAGTATTGATCGTGCTGCGCCTCGGTCATTGGAACAATTTACAAAAAACCATTAACCGCGGTACTTACGATTCGATGTTGCCAATCTTTAATACTGGCTCAGAAGTTGGTTATGGGGCAGTTATTGCCTCACTTGCAGGCTTTCTTATTATTCGTGACAGTATCTTGAACCTAAGTCCTGATAATCCATTGATTTCGGAAGCGGTAGCGATGACGACCCTTGCCGGTATCACAGGCTCATCATCAGGTGGTTTAAGTATTGCCCTTACGACCTTAGGCGAAGACTATTTAAGAATGGCGGTCGAGGCAGGCATTGATCCAGAATTAATGCATCGGGTAGCCGTTATGGCAGCGGGTGGTCTTGATACCTTACCGCATAGTGGTGCCGTTATTACCTTACTAGCGATTTGTGGCTTGACCCATAAACAGTCTTATCTCAACCTAGCGATGGTAACTATGGTTATTCCACTAATTGCTGTGGTGGCAGTCATTATCTTGGGCACACTATTTGGTTCGTTCTAGCCTAGTTTCTTTTGGTTTAGTCCGTTTTAGCTTAGCTCGTTCTAGAGAATATTTAAACTTTAAAAAAGGCTAAGCTAAATATTTAACAATAAAACCCAATTGGCTATCAATCAATTGGGTTTTGTTGTTACTGACAATCAGCAAGAGCATTCAGAGACTTTACCAATAGAAGAGAAAATGAGTGCTTTTTTAATGAGCACATCATGAGGTCATTACTGCGAACGTTATAGAGATACTTACTAAGCAATGGCACAAATTTGGCTGAATTACGGTATCATAGACACCATTTTTTAGTTTTCATAGCTTTTAGACTTTATAATAACATCGCGTCTACTAATGGCTATCAATGAATGGCTTATGACGTTTGATAATTAACCCGTTTATATTATGATATAGGTGATTTTGTGCGTGAGATTTTAGTAACCAGTGCCCTGCCCTACGCCAATGGCTACATTCATTTGGGGCATCTTGTAGAATACATTCAAACTGACATTTGGGCGCGTGCGATGAAAGCGCAAGGCCATCAGGTCACCTACGTCTGCGCCGATGATGCACACGGCACGGCTATCATGCTCAAAGCCGAAGATAATGGCATCACGCCAGAAGAGCAGATTGCCACGGTTAAAGCTTCACATGAAGCTGACTTTGCTAAGTTTTTGATTGAATTTGATAATTATCATACGACTCATTCAGAAGAAAATCAGCATTTCTCTGAGCTGATTTATCGCAGGCTTAATAGCGCCGGACATATCTCTACCCATGACGTCGAACAGCTTTTTGACCCCGAAAAACAGCTGTTCTTAGCGGATCGTTTTGTCAAAGGCACTTGTCCTGAATGCGGAGCCCCTGACCAATATGGCGATAATTGTGAAGTGTGCGGCACAACCTACAATGCGACCGAACTCAAAGACCCGCAGTCCACACTATCGGGCGCGACGCCAACTCTCAAAACGTCCAAGCATTATTTCTTTGATTTGCCCGAGTTTGAGCAATTTTTGCAAGACTGGACACGCAGCGACAATCGCTTGCAGCCTGCGATTGCTAATAAGTTACAAGAGTGGTTCGATTCCGGTCTTGCTAGCTGGGATATTTCCCGCGATGCGCCTTATTTTGGTTTTCAAATTCCAGATACCCCAAGCAATGAGCCGGACAAGTACTTTTATGTGTGGCTCGACGCTCCTGTCGGTTATATGGCTAGCTTTAAGAACCTATGCGAGCAGCGCGCTGGTACCGATGACGCCCTCGATTTTGACCATTATTGGTTGCAAGAAAACGAACATAAAACTGAGGTTTATCACTTCATTGGCAAAGATATTGTTTATTTCCATGCCTTATTTTGGCCAGCTATGCTTGCCGGTAGTGAATTCCGTACCCCAACCGGTGTCTTTGCCCACGGCTTCCTGATGGTCAATGGCGAGAAGATGAGTAAGTCACGCGGCACCTTTATCAAGGCCGAAACTTACGCTGACCATTTACATCCTGAATATCTACGTTATTACTTTGCTAGCAAGCTGTCCGATAAAGTTGAAGATATCAATCTTGATTTAGAAGACTTTATGCAAAAGGTTAATTCTGACTTAGTTGGTAAAGTGGTCAACATCGCCAGTCGCAGTGCTGGATTTTTAGTTAAGAAATACGATGGTATGCTATCAGAGATTTGTGCTGAGCCGCGTCTACTAGAAGACATTACCAAAACTGGTGACGAGATTGCGGCCGCTTATGAGAACCGCGAGTTCTCACGCGCCATGCGCTTAATCATGCAGTGCGCTGACAAAGCCAATGAGTATATCGATGACAAAAAACCTTGGACGCTTGCTAAGATTGAAGGTAAAGAGCAAGAAGTACAAGACGTCTGCTCAGTGGCGATTAATATCTTCCGTCAATTGATGGTGTATTTAGCACCCGTATTGCCTGAGCTCACTAATAATGCCAAAGAATTCTTAAACATTGAAGACTTAAGCTTTGCCAGTCGTAATCAATGGTTGCTGGGACATAAAATCAATAAGTTCAAACCACTCATGCAGCGTATTGAAGATAAAGACGTAGCGGCAATGGTTGAAGCCTCAAAAGCATCATTAGCCCCAGCTGCCACCACTACCCAAGATGCAAAGCCAGCAGCTACCAATGCCCCTGTTGCCGATAACGCTCAAGCTAAGTCAACTGAAGACAGTGCTAAAGACAGTGCTGAGCAAAGCGATTATATCGGTATTGATGATTTTTCCAAGGTTGAGATGAAAGTTGCTCATGTCATAGCTTGTGATTATGTTGAAGGCGCTGATAAACTGTTACAGCTCACTCTAAATGTTGGTGAAGATAAACCGCGTAATGTGTTCAGCGGGATTCGTAAGTTTTATGAGCCTGAGCAATTGGTGGATAAAAAGGTGATTTGCGTTACCAACCTTGCCCCGCGTAAGATGAAGTTTGGCATCTCAGAAGGTATGGTATTATCGTCAGGCGATCCAAAGACGTCACTGGTGGTTATTACCCTACCTGACGCCGCAGTCGTTGGCGATATTCTCGCCTAAGTTCCTTAACGCTTTCAGCTAAAGATTTAGCTATCAAAGCTCATAGTAAAAATAAAGTTGATAATAAAAAAGATGTCTTTATGGCATCTTTTTTATAGCCTTTATTATCATTGAATACTCATAGCAAAACCTAAAAATACCAGCAACAAATGAGCGAACAATCACCCTATCAAATTCGATGACAAAGGTGCTTTAATTTCTTATTGCCATTGGTTACATTACTGTCATAATATAACCATCATGATCAAGGAATCGATCGTTTCAATGTTAGCCCGCTATCGCAGAGTTAATATCGCTATTCGACTAACCTGCATTTTCTAACCTAAGAGCCAACCTAATAATGACTATTGCCACAACTCTACGCTTAAGCCTGTGCGGAGCTGCTATTAGTGCCATCAGTACGCTTGGCCTAATGGGCTGCTCAAACTCCTCAACTGAACCTGCGGCGACCACTGATAATAGTACCGCTAATGCAGAAAAGCCGGCCAAAACACTGGCCATCACCCAGATTGTCGAGCATCCATCGCTCGATGATATGCGCAGAGGCATCATCGATGAGCTGGCAGATAATGGTTATGTCGAAGGTGAAAACCTAAAAGTTAATTTCCAAAGCGCGCAAGGTAATATGGCGACTGCTGGTCAGATTGCCAAGCAATTTGCTGGCGACAATCCCGATGCTATCGTGGCTATCTCCACTCCATCAGCGCAGTCTGTTGTTGCGGCAACGACTACCATACCGATTGTCTATACCGCAGTATCAGACCCACTTGGTGCCAAGCTAATCACCGCAGATGGTAAGCCGTTTCAAGACAATTTAACGGGTTTGTCAAGCCAACTGCCTCTAGAGCCGCAGTTAGATTTATTACAGAAAATTAAGCCAAGCATTAAGACTATTGGTTATGTTTATAGCCCTGGCGAAGCCAATTCAGTATCGTTACGTGATAATCTTAAAGAGGCCTTACCGGCACGAGGTCTATCCTTACTAGATATCCCAGCCAACCGCCCCACGGACATTGGTATGGCAACGCGCAGCTTACAAGGACGCGCCGATATCATTTATACCTCATTTGATAATAACGTGGCTTCTGCTTTTGAAGCGATGACACAAGCAGCTAACGAGATCCAAATGCCTATCGTCGCCTCTGATGAGTTTAGCGTTCAACGCGGCGCAACCGCAGCTCTGGGTGTTAATGATTATGATTTTGGACGGGTTACTGGCAAGATGGTTTACCGAATCTTAGATGGTGAAGCGGTCAACACGATTAAACCAGAAGTAATGAATGATCTTACCTTATACGTTAGTCCTAAGCACGCCAAGGCACAAGGTGTTAGCTTATCGGCCGATATGCTCAAAAACGGTATTAACGTTGATACTAAAGGCCAAAATGCCAATAAATAGGTACTAATTGGTAAATACTAGTAAATAGTAATTATTAACACGCCACTTTATCTATCCTTTATTTATTGTATGGACACATTATTATTTTTAGGAGTAAGACCCATGTTGTATCAAAATCGTTTTGCCAAAGCTCTATTATGGGGCGGTGTTTGTACCGCTGTCTTGACTGGTTGCAATCAGTCAGCACAAGATACGACCGCTAATGACGCCGCCACTGGTGGCGATGCTGCCATAGCTATGAAAACGGTCGCTATTACGGCTATCGTTGAACATCCAGCGCTTGATGAAGTGCGCAAAGGGGTCATCGATGAGCTGAATGAAGCGGGTTTTAAAGAAGGCGAAAACTTAACCGTTAACTTCCAAAGCGCCCAAGGTAATACGGCTACCGCTGGTCAGATTGCCAAGCAGTTTGTCGCAGACAACTCAGACGTTATCGTCGCTATTGGTACGCCATCAGCGCAGTCGGTGGCTGCTGCAACCAGTACTATTCCCTTGGTATTCTCAGCCGTCACTGACCCTGTTGAAGCCAAATTAGTACCTACACTTGATGGTTCTGGTACCAATGTCACCGGTGGCTCTGATGCGCTTCCTTATGAGCCACAAATTGCCTTAATGCGCCAAATTATTCCAAACTTAAAGAATGTTGGCTACGTCTATAGTCCAGGTGAGGTGAACTCAACTATTATCCTAGAGAATCTAAAAGAAAAACTAGCACCGCTTGGGATAACTGTGCACGAAGCTCCTGCCCAGCGTAGTACTGATATCGCCATGGCAGCACGTAGCTTAGAAGGTAAGGTCGATATGATCTATACCTCAACCGATAATAACGTGGTATCTGCCTATGAGTCGCTGTTTCAAGTGGCCAGAGAAAGTAAAATACCGCTGATTGCTTCTGATACCAGCTCTGTTGCGCGCGGTGCCATTGCCGCATTAGGCGTTGACTATTATGCCCTTGGTCGCGAAACGGGAAAAATCGTGGTGCGTATCTTAAACGGTGAAAAAGCGGGCGATATCCCGGTTTATACACCGCAGGCTCTTAATTTATATGTCAGCCCAAAGAACGCTGAAGCTGAAGGCATCACTTTGCCACAAGTAGTTATCGATAAAGCAAAAGAAGTGGTAGAATAGCCCCTTTTTTATTACTCACAATATGAGACAGACGACTATATTGAAGCTTACTTAATAACCAATGGTCGCTTGTCTTTAAATAATAATGCTACTTGTTAAACGCATAAAACCCAGCTGTAGCTCAAACAGCTGGGCTTATTTTTTAAACGATTTAAAAGTTTTTAAAATTTGAAGTGTTTCTAACCAAAGTAGCTTATGATAATTGCTCATTGTGACATGCTTGGGTTTACCCTAACCGCAGATTTTTTAATCTGTTAAATTCACCGCTTAGTCGTTCGATTTATAGGCGCTTATAAATGATGCTGGTCACTGACCCTAGTACCTGATATTAGTAAATAATACTAGTAACTAATATTAGTAACTGACACACATCTATTGGTCGCCATGGTTGCTGAACGCTTGGTTATGACTTACTGATACCTTATGTCCTTAATTGCTTTTTTTGGTGCGCTTGAAAGCGGTCTGATTTATGGCCTAGTGGCGCTCGGCGTCCTTATCTCATTTCGTACTCTCGATTTTCCTGATTTAACAGCAGACGGAAGTTTTCCGTTAGGTGGCGCGGTTGCCGGTGTCTCTATTGTCGCTGGCATCAATCCTTGGCTGGCTTGTGCCTTTGGTATGCTTGCAGGCTCAGTGGCGGGTATCGTCACCGCCTGGCTACATGTCAAGCTCGGTATTTTACAACTATTAGCCAGTATTTTAGTGATGGTAGCGCTATATTCTGTCAACTTACGGATTATGGGTGCGCCAAACTTACCGCTACTGGGTGAAAACACTGTATTTAGTACGCTGGTTACCGATGGTAATGGTTACTGGATGCGCTGCTTAATTATCGGCGTGGTAGTAATATTGGCCAAGCTATTCTTGGATTGGTTTTATAGTACTGAAACCGGCCTGTCTATGCGCGCGACCGGCTCCAACCTAAAGATGGCGCAAGCCCAAGGTATTAATACCTCGTGGATGACCATTATCGGTATGGCAGTCTCTAACGGTCTGATTGCCTTAGCAGGCGCACTGTTTGTACAGACCCAAGGTGGCGCAGATATCTCTATCGGTATCGGTACCATTGTCATTGGTCTGGCAGCGGTCATCATTGGTGAAACCATTATTCCCGCCAAGCGTATTTGGCTTATTACCATTGCCGTTATTATCGGCGCTATCCTTTATAAGTTATTTATTCAGGTCGCACTATCAAGTGATATTTTGCGTAGTATTGGCTTTGGCCCGCAAGATTTAAACTTAATCACCGCATTGTTGGTCGTGTTTGCATTGGTGCTACCAAAAGCCAAGAATAGGTTTTTAAGTCGTAAATTGCGCGTTTAAGCTCAACGAATAACAGTAAAACAGTAAAACAATGATGATAGCGACGGTACTCGCTAAGCTTGAATAAAGCATAAGGACTAATAATTAAGGAATAGTAACTAAGGAACAAAAGTTATGATGCAAGCCAAAGATTTGCGGTTGACCTTTAATCCGGGAACGCCCATTGAAAATCCTGCTTTACGCGGTATTAATTTAAATATCGCTGATGGTGAATTTGTTACCGTCATTGGTACTAATGGTGCAGGTAAATCAACGTTTTTGAATGCAGTCAGTGGCACGAATCTAGTGGATAGTGGCTCAATCCTCCTCAATGGTATTGATGTCACCAAAAAAACCACCTATCAGCGTGCCCATTGGGTAGCGCGCGTGTTCCAAGACCCGATGGCCGGCACTTGCGAAGCGCTAACTATTGAAGAGAATATGGCTTTAGCCTATAAGCGCGGCGATAAGCGTGGTTTGAATCTTGCTTTGAACTCCGGTAATCGTGAGCTGTTTCGAGAGAAGCTTGCCGTACTCAAGCTGGGGTTAGAGAATCGTTTAACGGATCGTATGGGGTTATTGTCAGGTGGTCAGCGCCAAGCAGTAAGCCTATTGATGGCATCGTTGCAACCGTCCAAAATATTGTTGCTCGATGAGCATACGGCTGCTCTGGACCCTAAGACCGCGGCGTTTGTTTCAAAATTGACCGATCAGATTGTCACTGACAATAATCTGACGACTATGATGGTCACCCACTCAATGCAGCAAGCATTGGCGCATGGTACTAGAACCGTGATGCTACACCAAGGTGAAGTGGTACTCGATGTCGCTGGTGAAAAACGTCAAGGTATGACCGTCCACGATTTACTCGATATGTTCGAGCAAACCCGCGGCGAAAAAGTTGAAGATGATAGCTTGATTTTAAGCTGATTAACGCTAAGTATAAGGTTTATCACTTACTATCTTTAGGCTGCATATGAATCAAAAAAACTTAAACATCAAGCAACACTAACTTTTGAATCAGCTCGCTCACATGCTGTGATTCCATCTTTTTCATTACCTGCGAGCGATGTACCTCTATCGTACGCACCGACACATCCAAATGATCAGCAATGATTTTATTAATATTGCCTTGTAATAACTCATTGGCGACTTGCTTTTCTTTATCCGTTAGCTGCGCGTAGAGTTTACGGATATAGTAGAGCTTGGCTCGCTTGATAGTTAATGCTTGAGCGCCCGCAATCGCCTCTTGCAAGCGGTGGCTGCTAATCGGCTTTTCTAAATAATCTGCCGCACCTTTTTTGAGCATATTTACCGCATCGGTAATCTCGCCATTACCCGTTAAGGCAATCAGCGCAAGCGGACTGTTATGTTTATTTAAATGAGCTAGCAATGCCTGCCCGCTCATATCGAGTAGCATCAAATCACTCACCACCACCGCTGGCACATAAATATCCACTTCTTGTAAAAACATTACGGCACTTGGCCATGTTTGGGTTGGTAGCCCCAAGCTGCTAATCAAAAACTCACACGAATGTCGCACACTTTCTTCATCATCGATAATATGAATCATCAGCTGCTCAGCAGTAACACCATCATACAAACTATTGGCTTCCGCTAGAGAGCTTGATTGCTCATTTGGTATCTCAAAAGAAGTCATACGCTACCTTTCATCTTATGTACTATTGGCTACTTTATTAGTAGTTATCAGTTACGACGCGCAGTCTCATAACGTTAATATTTTATTCATGCTTACTATATTATTTATTTGTATTATTTTATTAGATTAAAGTCTTCCAAAAACTGGCGGTTATTTTTTGTGTGCTTCCTTTTATATTTTATCAGCACTCATATCAGTATCCGCACCATTATCGTCCAATAAGTGTATAGGTAAATATAACGTGACTTGCGCGCCCGTTTCATGAGTTAGTGGATGGACTCCATCCGTCTGGGTTAAATGAGCTTTACTATATAGCGAGCGCTTTGAACGGTGCTGGTAACGGCCATTTATCGACTTTACGTTGATCAGCTCGTGCCGTACATTGACATTGCTAAGTTGCATCGTACCATCAAGCGATTTACATAGACGCTGACAGATCATTAGCCCCAATCCTAAGCCATCTGCTTTGGTTGAGCGAGTACCGTACTGACTATTTGAATAACTATGGGATTTGTCCTGTGACTCATTATTCATAAGACGCGCATCATCAAAACCGCCTGCATCATCAGTAACATATAGCGCTAGCCAGCGCATGCCTTCATATTCCGTCATCTGACAGCGCAGCATGATATGGGTGGCACCTTGCTGCTGGGCATTGAGCATACTATTAATCAGCAATTGATCCAGTAGTAAGCTTGGCAGCTGTAATTGCTGATAGTCACTAGCAAACCAAAAAGTAATCCCCTCTGCTTTCTCACCCAGTAACATAATGCATTGCTGATAAGTAGCAGCGATATCAACGCTGACCTCATCCGGCTGGGATCGTCCTGCCCAATGCCGAATATTTTTTATCACGCCAGCGGCACGCTCGGTCTCACTCACAATTTGCTGTAAGGCACTCTCCACCTTTTCCTTCTCTACCGCTTCTTTTTTTAACGCCTCTTTTTCTAAATTTTCTTTATTTACAGTAGCTGTGTTTAAAGCCTCTTTCTCTGAGCTGTCTTTATCAAAACGCGTATTTTGACTACGAATTAATAAGCCTTGAGCGTAGTTCTGAATGGTCGCGAGTGGTTGATTAATCTCATGGGCAATCGCGCCACTCATCTCACCAATGACTGCAAAACGCTCAGACTGCTGTAGCTTATAATCATAGTCCCGAATCAGCTGATTCTGTATGACTATCTGTTGCCGACGACGCCATGCCAGCCAACTCATCCAACCATAATTAATGCTTGATATGATAATAATAAAAAATATCAATCCTACCCATACTCGATGCGACTTTATCCAATCGAACACATACGCGCCTAACTGCTTTTGGGCAGGATGACGATTCATTTCATACAAAATCCGTTCGGCATCAACACTTGACTCAGGCGCTAGCCAGCGAAGCTCTGCGATATTCTCAATAGGATTAGTATCTCTATCAGTGCTTCTCTGCCCTCCAGTAAATAAGTGTTGATTAATCTGCTCAGTCAATGCTGCCGGTGCTTGGCTCGTCGCTGCTAGTGTCCAATTAGGATAAATCTTGGTTGAAGACTGGCAGTTTGAATCAGTCATAACTGGATTGATAAGTCGATATTGTGATTGCTCAATTTTACCTTGACCTGCCATCTCCTCCATCAAGCATAACGGCGCTATCGCCGAATCTACTGCGCCGCTAGCGAGAGCACTCAAGGTAAGCTCAATAGGATAGCCCACAAACTGAGTCTCATAGTCGCTTGGCAGCACCCCATTCTGCTGTAATAGATGGGCTATCAATAAATAACCCCCAAAGGCATCAGGATCAACCGCCACTATTTTGCGCTGCTGTAAATCTCGCAATTGCTGAATATCGCTATCTGCTTTGACCCATAACGCACTGCCAATCTGCTCCATCGCACTAGGCTGATTTACCGACTTGTCAGCTTTAGCTTGTTTGCTTAGCGCAAGCTCATTTTCCAATTGTTTATATAACTTATATTGCTCATCAGTTTTAAAATCAGCTTGTTTAACATCGGATATTTTAAATTCATTTGCTTTGGAAGTTTGTGGATTTGCTTGCAAGGTCGCAAGCCAGCGCCAACCCATAGTCTCCATTTTAATGAACTGTACTTGTGGACCTAAGACTAAGGCAAACTGCTGCGCTTCAATTTGTTGTTGCCAGTTTTCCAACGCCAATGGAACCAATACGACCGTGTCAGATTTTAGCTTATTATTAAGTTGACTCAACCACGGCTGCCAACGCTGCTGGGCGGCCGTTTCTCCTTGAGGTGCTAGTACGCCTAAATAGTAAGTCTGTGCATTTGCCTTAGTAAGTGGCAACAATACAACTGTAAATGCAACCATAAGTACAGATATAAGCGCAAACACTACTCTTACTGGAACGTATCTAATTATCCACATCTGCTGCTTAAGCTGCCTCATTTATGAAAGCCTTAAAATAAATGTGGTTTTCCACAATACCACTATATTGCTACCTGTCCTATACTATATAACAGAATTGTATCTTTTGAATGACTCAGTGTTATTTGCTCAAAGCATTGATAAATTAAAGATACTAATAACAATAGCTAATCACCGTACCCAGCTTTATCAAACTGTCCCTAGATTAAACTGCATTTAAAGTAAACAGCATCTGGATTAAGCAGCTTCTGAATATAAGCTAGGCAAATATTTCATTATGGAGGGCGTGCTTGTGAAAAAGTGGCCATTAATTATTCTGGTTGTCGCAGTCATTGGACTAGCTTTAGCGTTTGTTATTGGGCAGCTACTGCCTAACATGCGTACCACTAGCAGTGACCTTGAAGTCAACATTACTGACCCCGCCTTAATTAAGCAGGGCGCCTATGTTGCACGTACGGCTGACTGTGTCGCTTGTCACACTACCCTTGATGGTGAAGCTTATGCCGGTGGCCTGCCTATGCTAACCCCACTTGGTGCGATTTATTCCACCAATATTACCCCCGATAAAACAACCGGTATTGGCAACTATAGCTTTGACGATTTCAAAAATGCGGTCAAGCATGGCGTACGTATTGACAATAGCGCATTATACCCTGCCATGCCATATCCGTCCTACCAAATCATGCCTGATGACGATATGGCAGCGATGTATGCCTACTTTATGTCTGATGTCAAAGCCGTTAATCAGCCCAACCAAAAAAGTGAGCTACCACCGGTAATGAATTGGCGCTGGCCACTGTCTTATTGGCAAGCCATATTTGCGCCAAAACGCAGCTTTACCCCTGAAACTGACGACGCCGTCTTGGTGCGTGGTCAGTACTTAATCGAAGGCCCAGGTCACTGCGGCTCTTGTCATACTGAGCGCGGTATTGGCTTCCAAGAAGTCGCCTTAACCAATGCGGACTCTGAGGAATATTTAAGCGGTGCGGTCATTGATGGCTGGCGTGCCAAAAGCCTACGCGGTGAGCATCGTGGTCTGGGTACTTGGAACACTGCTGAGCTCAGTGAGTTCTTCAAAACTGGCCGTACAGATACGACTGCTGCCTTTGGCGCGATGGCGGATGTGGTTGAGCACAGCACCCAATATATGACTGACAATGACTTAAATGCCATGTCAGCGTATTTAAAAACACTCACCCCTGCCCCTAATAAAGAAGTCGTACTGCCTGAGAAAAAAGACCTTACTACTCAAAAACTATTAGATGGCAACTATGACTCACGCGGCGCGATCTTATATGCAGAATACTGCCAAGTCTGTCACCGTGCTGATGGCAAAGGTGTCCCGCGCATCTTCCCAGCACTTGATGCCAACAGCGCTGTATATGCTAAGAACGCTGACTCCGTCCTCCAAATCACCCTAGGTGGTGGCCGCATGCCTGAGACCCCTTACGACCGCATGGCGTTTACCATGCCTGAATTTACCAATCTAGCCGATGCTGACATTGCAGAAGTGGTCAACTATGTACGCAATAGCTGGACCAACCAAGCCCCTGAAATCGGTGTTAATGATGTGGTAAAAATGCGCGCATTCCTCGCTAAAAAACCAAAAACGGCTACTGACATAGCCCCAGATCTAAGCATCAATGCGGCTACACAAGGAGCGAACCATGAATAAGTCACCACTTAACGGGCCTATTATGCCAATCGTTGCCAGCGCTACTCCTCGTCACCTTACTTTAGCGGTATTAACTGCCGCTGTGTTTGCTGTCGGTATCAGTGGCTGCTCACAACCTGAACCTATCGAGCAGAACGCGCCTGAATATGGTTTGGTCACTACCGATGATGCCAACGAAGATATTAGCACTTATGTGTTACCGCAAGATACTTCGATACTAGATGAACCGAATGCTGATGAAATATTTTATGGTAAGCGCTTATTAAACGAAACCAAGCGTTTATTACCTGATAACGTTGGCGCTGAAATGAACTGTAATAGCTGTCATATTGCTCAGGGTAAAATCCCCCTTGGCGATCCGTACATCAACAGCTATAACCACTACCCGCGCGTCATGCCGCGCTCTGGTAAAGAAGTTGATTTGGAAGCGCGTATCAATGGCTGCTTCCAGCGCTCTATGAATGGTAAGGTGCTCGATCGTGAGTCTCCTGAGATGCTAGCGATGATGGCCTATATGGAATGGTTATCGCAAAAAACGCCCAAAGCTCAAAAAGTTGATATTATTAATGCCGGTAAAGTCGACGAGTCATTGGTCGGTGACCCTGTACACGGTGAGAAGATATACCAAGCTCAGTGTGCTACCTGTCACGGTGACAATGGCGAAGGTATTAAAGACAGCCGTGGCGATATCGTCTTCCCACCACTATGGGGTGATGAATCCTTTAACATTGGCGCGGGTATGGCACGTACTTATAAAGCCGCAGCTTTTGTTAAATACAACATGCCAATGGGTATCCAAACCCAAGGGTTATGGGGTCATGGCAACGTCTTAAGCGATCAAGATGCTATCGATGTAGCAGAGTTCTTTACTCATAAACCACGCCCTGACTTTGCTAAAAAGGTCAACGACTGGCCATCAGGTAAAAAACCAAAAGATGCCCGTTATTAAGCATTGCTTATAGTTTCATGACCTTATAGTTTTATAAAGCAATCTAGTAAAATCGGATACTAAAAAACTTCAAGTGTGTTTAATTCGCTTTGAGGTTTTTTATTGTCTGCCTGTTTATCCACGCCGCAGTAAGGATACGATAAAGTTGCAATTTTCTACTGTTTATTCTATAGATATCCTTTAATATTATTTACACATCGTCATATATCTATAAGGTCTGTCATGCGCAAAATTCCTGTTTATACGCACCCTGCAGCCGGTTGGCCTGCGCTGATTGCTTCTACTCGTAAGCTAATGGATTATAATGCCTTTTTACGAGGTAGTTTGAGTGTATTAAGTAGCAATCAGCCCAAAGGTGGGTTTGATTGTCCGGGCTGTGCGTGGCCAGATCATAAGTCACATAAAGCACTCGATGTCTGCGAGACTGGTATCAAAGTCATCGCCAGTGAAGCTATGTCTACGCGTGCCGATGCTCAGTTTTTTGCTACACATACGGTAAAAGAGCTGCAAGGCTGGTCTGGCTATGAACTTGAGCACATAGGTCGATTATCAGAGCCCCTATATTATGATGCGGCTCAAGATCATTATGTCTCTATCTCTTGGCAGGATGCTTACGCACGTATCGCTAAACAATTACAGAAGCTTGACTCACCTGATGAAGCATTATTTTATACCTCAGGGCGAGTAACCAACGAGCCGGCCTTTATGTTTCAGTTATTTGTGCGTTGTTTTGGTACCAATAACTTACCCGATTGCTCTAACATGTGCCACGAGCCCACCTCAGTGATGCTCGGTAAACAGTTAGGCATAGGCAAAGCAACCGTCATATTAGAAGACTTTGAGCAAGCTAAATTGATACTGATGTTCGGACAAAACCCAGCAACCAATCATCCCCGTATGCTCGAGATGCTAGCTCATGCGCACAAGCAAGGGTGCCGAATTATCTCTATCAACCCTATGCGAGAGCAGGGTTTAAGCGCGTTTATAAATCCAAAAAAGCCGTCACATATGGTCGCAGGAAAAAGTGACTATATAGTCGATGATGTCATTCAAATTCAAATCGGTGGTGATGCCGCACTATTAACGGGTATAGCAAAATGGCTCACCAAAAATAATAAAATTAACACAGATTTTATTGAGCAGCATACCTCAGGATTTAAGGACCTAGATAATTGGCTACGCCAGCAGTCTTGGGCAGATGTCGAGCGCGGCTCTGGTATTAGTAAGGAAGAAATCATCAACATTGCCCACCTCGTTGCAGACAGTCCGGCGACAATTTGTACTTGGGGTATGGGCATCACTCAACATGTCCAAGGCGATGACAATGTCGCTATGATTACCAATTTGCTGTTATTAATGGGTATGATTGGTATCGATGGTGCAGGTGCATCGCCAGTTCGTGGGCACTCTAACGTGCAAGGCGATCGGACCATGGGCATCCATGAGCGACCCAAGCAAAGCTTGCTTGACAGTCTTGAGCGTGTATTTAAGCGTCCAATGCCACAAGAGAACGGCCTTGATGTGGTCACAGGCGCAAAAGCGATGATAGAAGGCAAGATCAAAGCCTTTGTAAGTATGGGCGGTAACTACGCCGTTGCAGCGCCTGATTCAAGTACCATTCAACAAGCATTAACTAATAATCAGCTTAATGTTTTTGTCGCCACCAAGCTTAATGAGACCATGCTTTATCCGGGCGTTGACAATCTAATTTTACCGTGCGTGGGTCGCACGGAGCGCTTAATTACTGCTAAAGGCGAGCAGTTTGCGACGATTGAGGATTCCATGTGTCAAATCGTCGCTACCCAAGGTCGCCTTGACCCAATTAGTGATACCCTAAAATCTGAAGCGCAAATTGTGGCAGATATAGCTACGCATTTGTTTGGGGCTGAGTCATCGATTCCTTGGCAGGCAATGAGTGAGAATTTCGATATTATTCGTGACTATATTGCTCAAGCTATTGAAGGTTTTGAGGACTTTAACCAGCGTATCCGTGCCGCTGATCGTGGCTTCCATTTGTATCATCCTGCTCGTCATCGTCAATGGGATACCGAAAGCGGTAAAGCACAGTTTGAAGTGCCCAAATATCCGATTATCTATGTTGCAAACCAAATGACAGAGAGAACCGCAAAATTTGCGGCAGACTTAAAGCAGAAAATCGATATTAATAGTGATGTTAAGAATGCTCAAAGCAATTCTGAACCCAACTCACAAACCAATACTCAGGCTAGTGAACAAGCAGTTTGGCAGTTAACCAGCGTCCGTAGTCATGATCAGTTTAATACCATGATATTTGGCTTCCAAGACCGCTACCGCCAAACAGATCGCCGTGATGTGTTATTTATGCATCCTGATGAGATGAATCGCTTAGGTTGGCAAAAGGGTGATACCGTTGTGGTCTCGCGTCAAGACAGTAAAGATCAGCAGCGTACGTTAGGGCCATTGATACTGACTGAGATGGACATTGCTGCTAATGCCGTCGCGACCTACTATCCGGAATGTAATGATCTAATCGACTTAGATACACATGCGCCAGACTCTAGAATACCGGCGTACAAGTCATTAACCGTTGTTTTGCAACGTGTTAGTGCAGCTACTGGACTAACTGACTCTGCTTAGTAGGAAATAACAAGGGTAATTAATAGTGATAATGCCATTTTAAAAAGGTAACACCCATAACAATATCGATGACAACACCATATAACGAGCGTTCATGATAGTTGAAAATAATGCCCAATATAGCGCCAAAGTATCGGCAGATAGCGTGTCTGAAGACTTAGAGCTGCCTGCGACACCGCTTGCACGTAACCATATGGCGCAAAAACACTCTTATCCATTAAATGAGTATGGTCGCAATAATATTGGTATTGAAAGCTTTGATGAGATTCATATTGATCGTCAGCTGGCAAGCTTGGCTGTGGAGGCGGCAATTGCCATTGTCATCAATGGTATTCATTATGCGGTACTGATGGCCAGCCCCAGCCAGCTTGATTACTTAGCGGTTGGGTTTTTGTTCAGTGAAGGCTTGATTGAGCATAGTCACGAGTTACTCGATTGGGAAGTGACTCAACTTACGGATAGCGCAAGCTTAAAAAAGTTTACTGAAGATTCAATCGATCAAACTAATGCCTCAATGGCATTTGAGCAGTTATTAGATTACGATGTTTATGTGGTGGAACTGGTATTAAACCAGCGCTGCTATCAGCGTATACAAGCACAAAAACGGCAGCTTGCGGGTCGAACAGGATGCGGTATGTGCGGTATGACTGGGCTTACGCAAGCGCTGCCAGATTTGAGTGATTATTTAAAACATAGGCAACAGAACGAGCAAAAAAGTACAGCAACCATGCCAAGCCTTGACAGTTTATTAAACATACGAGCACAAGTCGATGACAAGCAACACACGCATCAATTGACAGGCGCGGTTCATGCGGCGGCCACTATGCACGATCAGCATTTGTACCTGTTTGAAGATGTGGGACGCCACAATGCGCTTGATAAACTTATTGGTTGGAAATTGCGCCATAAGGTAGAGGTTGAGTGCGTTATCATGACTTCACGATTATCGATTGAGCTGGTACAAAAATCTATTCGTACTCAAATACCTTGGTTGGTTGGTATGTCCGCGCCTACCAGTACCGCAGTGCGTGTTGCTCAGCGCTACGGGCTGGGGTTGGCGGGATTTTTACGAGACAATAGAGTGACTTATTATTCAGGGCTTTAGCTTATCTAGACCTTTAGTTTATTTAGAAATCTAGTATTTGGACTTTTTAAACAAAGAACCTCAAGTGCACTTAGTTTGCTTTGAGGTTTTTTATTGGCCGTTAAAATCTTTATTGACCTTCAAAACTAACCTTGCTCACCAAAACTATTATTACCTGTCAACATCCTGTCGATAGCCTACTCTAACTAATAGATTTGAGATTAGAAGCATAATGGGTTACCCTTGTAGCGCATAAATGTTACATATATTTAATACAGGTGTCATTTTATTTACTAACGGCCAACGAAATGTAGTCGTGGTTTAGGCATTATTTCAACTATCCTTACCATTACTGCTTATGTCTTACGCCTCATTGGTTAGTGAAATTAACACTTATCAATGTGCTTATTACTGCTGATACAGGCTGTCTAAATCTAGTACAGGTCATCGACCTAGTGCTTATCCTTACCTATGCTATGAATGCTTGTTACTTGAGCATTTATTAGTAGCCGCTACTACTGTGTACAACGCTTTTAGGCGTCATGGTGATTCCATGATAAAGCGCTGGTATTGAGAGTTGCCCCTATTATTTGTCACTACCATTATACGGTCAATGACATATGAACAGTGACAATTGAAGCTGGGCATAACACGCACCTTTAACCTTTATCTGTGACTACGATTTTTATCGTGGCTTGGTGAAGTAGGTTCGTGGTCTGTAGCGTATTCCTAATTTTTTCATTTTATTTTAATAAACAACTTTTATTTATCTATAACAATTGCGAGGTATGAATTTGAAAACTGAGTCATTGTTTCAATTTTCGGCGTTCACCATTATTTTATTATTGGTTGCGTTTTATGGCGGTACCTACTTGCTGTCTTTATTGATTAAAAAAGACAAAGAATCAACCAGTGGCTTTATGGTTGCGGGACACGGTGTCGGTTTTGGTATGGGTGCGGCGAGTATGACCGCAACATGGATTTGGGCGGCATCGTTTTATGCGGCCGCTACTTCCGGCTATAAATATGGGGTTTCAGGGCCGATACATTATGGCTTTTGGGGCGCGTTGATGATTTTATTCATCTATCCATTTGGCATGCGCTTTCGTGAACTGGCACCCAACGGACACACTCTAGGCGAGCTGATTCATGCCCGCCATGGCTCATCAAGCCAATTAATTTTAGCCATATCTAATATTATGGGCAGCTTAATTAGCTTGATGGTCAATTTTACGGCTGCTGGTGCACTGGTATCAGTACTCTCACCGCTATCGTTCCAGACGGGTGTGATTATCGCGGGTGTCGGGGTGCTCAGCTATACCTTAACCTCGGGCTTTCGCGCCTCGGTGTTTACCGATTTTGCTCAATTGGTCGCTTTGATGGCGATTGGTATCGTTATTATTCCAGCAGTACTATTCTCTATGGGTGGTCCTTCGGTTATGGTTAGCGGACTATCAAACCTAACTTTTGAGCAACAAAATTTCTTCTCATCTGAAGCCTTTTTTCAGCAAGGTGCGCCGTTCTTTGTCGCAGTATTGGCTTATGCTATTGGTAATCAAACCATTACCCAGCGCTTGTTTGCGATTGATAAAACTAAAATCAAATCCACCTTTATTACCGCTACTGTCGGCTATGCTGGTATTGTTATCGGTCTGGGTATGATAGGTCTCATGGCATTAACGATTGGTGTTGAGCCGCTTGATGGCAACATGAATAACCTAATTCCACAGATGGTTAGTACATATCTACATCCCGTATTTATCGCCCTATTCTTTATTTTGGTTATCGGCTCGCTATCGTCAACCGCTGATTCAGATTTATCAGCTCTTTCAACCATTATGATGGCCGATGTCTATGGCAAAAATATTGCCAAAAAAGGTAACGTAAAGCCAAAAACTATGATGCTAGTCGGTCGTGGCACTATGATTATAGCCACTGCTGCCGGTCTTGTTTTTGCCAGCTTTAAACTTGATATTCTAGTAATGCTGGTTTTTGTTGGTGCATTATGGGGCTCCATCGTCTTTCCGGTTATTGCCAGTGTATACTGGAATCGGGTGACCAATACTGCCTTTACCGCCGCAGTTATCGTCGGGTTATTATTCTTTTGTATCGCCCGCTTTGAGTTGATTCCAATCGTCGGTATAACGGCGCTATTCTTTGAGATTATGGCCAGTGTTGGCGGCGCAGTCGTCATAGGACTTATGGTCTTTGGCTTCTTAGGTCGCAAAATGGGACTGTTAGCGGCTGCCATTGCGCTGCTGTTCATGTTGATATTCGCTACCGGGTTCTTACGTCAATATATGGTGCTGGTCGCCTCGCTAACAGCTTATGGTGTCAGTACCATCGTTTGTGTGATTGTCAGCCTGATGGGTAATGAGCGCTTTGACTTTGACTTAATCGCACAGCGCGTTGGTAGTTACGATAAAAAGTCTAAAGCTGACACGCAACCGGCACCAGACGCTTAAGGGTGCTGATAACGGTTAACTAATGAATAACGACTATAAGGAGCTTATATGGATAATGTTTTTTTCTACGGGTTTTATATTTTAGTATGGCCAGCGATTACGCTTGGCGTGTTGATACTAATTTGCACCGCGACCTATCGCGATATCAAAAAAGCTCAGCGTGATAATAAAGACATCGTTTAGCGTTTTAATTCTTTCGAAATTTATCTGTTAATGATCATCACTAAGCAAAGGCTTGGTGGTGATTTTTTAATTAATACCACTACCGTAAGATATCTAGGGTCTGTTGCTAACATATAGACCTAGTGAATCAGTAAAATAGTGAATATTAAGCTAATTAAGTGTTAATAAAAGTATAAATTCGATGACAATATCGAATAAAGTGACTTTAAAGTGACTTTGACGAAGAAATGACTTGTAATTTAAGACAGTTTTGCTAATATAGGCCACCTTGATTGGCTGGGTGGCAGAGTGGTCATGCAGCGGACTGCAACTCCGTTAACGCCGGTTCGATTCCGACCCCAGCCTCCAATTATTTATTAACATTACGTTAATTTTGGCTTGCATTATCAGCATAATTGCTTATAATAGCGACCACTATCTAAAAAGTAGATTGCTTATCAAATAGCGTTTACTTTACAGATATTACAAGTTTTGCCCGGGTGGTGAAATTGGTAGACACAAGGGATTTAAAATCCCTCGCTAGCAATAGCGTGCCGGTTCAAGTCCGGCTCCGGGTACCATTACATAGTTCTATACTATCTTATAGAATAACTAAAGCCCCTGATATCAGGGGCTTTGTTGTATCTGACGTCCTATACTGTCCTGCTCTATCTATCCCAATCCATGCATCTGATGTACACTGGTTTTTAAATGTACATTTGGGGTATTCAGTTATGGAAGCGCGCAAGCTTAAGAAGCCCATCAGCTCCGATAGGGAGGGTATCCCGAATTCTGTGTAACTGCGATTTAGATTAAATGCCTGCTGACACGGTCATCAAACATAATCATAAAGCGATTTAAGGCAGACGTTCAGTTGCGAATCGGCATAGACCACTTTTTGGATGCTTGCTGGGTGGCCAGATATACTACTTTAAACGCCGCCTGATCAGATGGGAACACCTTACGCTTATTCACTGCTGTACGGATCACACTGTTTAAAGACTCAATAGCATTGGTGGTATAAATAGCCTTTCTAATATCTTTAGGATAATTGAAGAATACCGTTAAGCCCTCCCAGTTGCTACGCCAGGACTTGACGACATGCGGATACTCATCACCCCATGTCTCATCGAAATGCTCAAGATTGGCTTGTGCCAGCTCAATGGTATCAGCGCCGTAAATCGCCTTTAAATCAGCAGCTACTTTCTTTTTATTCATCCATGGCACAAACTTCATTGAGTAACGCACCATGTGCACGATACACAGCTGAACCTGTGCTTTAGGGTAAACAGTATTGATGGCATCAGGAAAGCCTTTTAAACCGTCAACACAGGCGATTAAGATGTCTTGCACCCCACGGTTCTGCAGCTCAGTGAGTACAGTAAGCCAGAACTTAGCGCCCTCAAACTCTGATAGCCACATACCAAGCAGCTCTTTTTTACCGTCCAGTCCAACACCTAAAGCTAGATAGACCGCTTTGTTGATGATTTGCTTGTCTTGGCGTATCTTCACGACCATGCAGTCTAAGTAGACGATAGGATAGATGCTGCTAAGAGGCCTATTCTGCCAAGCGGTGATGTCGTCTATGATGTTGTCAGTAACCCTTGATACTAAGCTGCTTGATATTTCGACGTCGTAGATGTCTTTGATGGTCTCAACGATTTCAGTGGTTGTCTGACCTTTGGCGTATGAGCGAGGATAAGCAAGTGTCTGGGAGACAGTTGCCCGAAGCGCAAGACGAAGGGCTATGCCCGTAGTTGGAGATGATTTTGTCATCAAGACCGGTAATACGGCTTTGATGTTTACTAACCAGTACAGGCTCAAAGCTGCTGTCACGATCTCTTGGGGTGGATATCTCAAGCTCGCTTGTGTCACTACGGACACTCTTTTTAGTGTGGCCGTTACGCTTGTTTGGCTTATCCGCCTTTTCATGCTTAGGATAGCCTAAATGCTCTTCTATCTCAGCCTCAAGAGCGGTGTCGATAAAGGATTGCATGAGCTGCTTTTGAAAGTCTTTGATGTCCTCAAAGCTGTTCATGCTACCAGCCATTTGTTCGGCTAGTTTCTTAAAGTCTGTTTTATTGGTCATTGCTTATTCTCCTGTTAATGGGATTATAAGCAGTTACACAGTTTTTGGGAAAGGCTCTATTAAACATCGCCCCGAGGTAGCTTTTTAGGTAAGTCAAACTGACCTGATTTAATAAGAATATCTTCTACTTTACGAACCATATGACTGGCAGAAGACTCATGAATACCAAAGTCCATACCGATGTGATAAAGCGTTCGGTATTCACGCCAATAAGTCAGTGCAAGCAGGAGCTGCGCTTCCAATCTAAGCTCGCTTGGACGACCTGATTTGGTCTTTGCTGCTTCATGTTGTTGCATGGCTTCTAACATGGCTTTAAAGGTGGTTTTGCGAATACCCGTATAGCGTTTGAAGCCTGCATCGTTTTGCTCAAGTAGTTTATTTATGTCGGGCATGACGATCATCTGATTGTGAGTGATACATTCATTCTAAATCATAACGCTACTTTTGCAAGAGGTCTAATATACCTAATTATGTGAAAGTCACTCGCGTTTTAGTGTCTGTTTTGGGGGTATTCTAATTTTTAGATTATCCGGTGCCTGGCGGCTCAGTATTAACTTTCACTAATGGCGGTAGTACAACTGATTTAGATATATTTATAACCCTACCTCTTCTTGTGTTAATTCACCCAGCTGAATTGGCACAGCATATGACCATGACACACCACCTGTCGAATAAAATTTTCCGTCAGTAAAAAAGGTAATATAAGCTGTGAATCTATAGCCCTCATACTCTGTCATTGCTTGTTTGTCGCTATCATTATCGATAGCACACCATATCTGTTTATCACCACGCTCTAACATTGTGCGAGTTAAATTACTGCCTATTAGATCGTTATTAACTTTCATGTTTTTATGCTTATTGAGTTAATAATTTAAGTACCAACTTATTAGTAAAATTATAAGTTCAATGATTTATAAGCTTAGCAAAGGTAGATTTTCAGGCTAGATACCAATTTTTTTAGGAGGTTTAAGGTTATTATTTTACCTTTATAAAATAATTATACGAGTAATTAAACTATGGTGAAGATATTCGTATATTGATATTTCAATACTTTCCAGTATGAAAATTTTCTTAAGTTAAGCCACAGTTTAACATGGTAATAGGCAGATATATCTACTCTATAAACAGAATATATATATATTCAAAAATGGCTTATATGTTCGCACACTAGTTGGTAGCTTATTGGAGACCGTAAAATATACTGCATTATGTGAAAGTCACTCACGTTTTAGCGTCTATTTTTGGTGGTGTTCTAATACTGAGCAGACTCAGTGACTGTCTGCTCAGTATTAACTTTTCTTAACTTGACCGTAGCTTACATGGGGTTATTTCGCGGTTCACGATTTACTTGTTCAAAAGCCTATCTGATTGTTAAAATAGCGACTGGCTATGCTTGAATACTTTCTATTAGTATTCTTCTGTATTTAGCATTCTATATCGATCACAGGCATATTGATTCCCATTGTCGCAAGATTTACCAAACCATTCTTTTGCCATCACTTTGCTTTGGCGCACACCATATCCCTCAAGATGCATTAGTCCCAAATTAAATTCAGCTGAATGACTCCCTTGTTCTGCTGCCTTTTGAAACAGCTCAAGTGCTCTAGTATAGTTTTGTAGAACGCCTTGGCCACTCGAGTACATTTCTCCAAGGCTGATTCGCGCTGATAGGTGATTTTGATTGGCTGCCTTTTCATACCATTGCACTGCCACAGCAAAGTCTTGGGTGATACCGAATCCATTCTCATACATCAGCCCAAGCTTGAACTGAGAATCAGCATAGCCTTGGTTAGCTGATTTTTTGAACCATTCCACTGCCATAGAAAAATCTTGAGCAATCCCAAATCCATTCTTATACATCAACCCAAGCTTGAATTGAGATCCAATGTGACCTTGGTCAGCTGCCTTTTGAAACCATTTTACTGCTACAGTAAAATCTTGAGAAATTCCAACTCCATTTTTATACATTAACCCAAGGTAGAACTGAGAGTCGGTATGACCTAGGTTAGCTGATTTTTGATACCACTTAATTGCCATAGTAAGATCTTGCTGGACCCCTTTGGCATTCTCATACATTGACCCAAGCTTGAATTGAGATCTAATGTGACCTTGGTTGGCTGCTTTCTGATACCACTTAACTACTATCGTGTAGTCTTGCTGCACACCTTTGGCATTCTCAAACATTGATCCAAGACGGAACTGAGCGTCAGTATGACCTTGATTAGCGGCCTTCTTATACCACTTAATTGCTATAGCAAAATCTTGGTGAACGCCTTTGCTATTTTCATACATTGACCCAAGCTGGAACTGATCTGACATATCCCCATTCTCTGCTAAATTTGTAGAAGCTGCTAGGTTCATAGCCTTAGCTGATATTGGAAATTTTAAAAGTACACCTAAAACCATTACTCTATAAACCAACATTCGCTTTAGCGCTTGTAAAGTCATTGTTTTACCTTTAGAGAATAACTATATTGATAAGTAAACTATGGGAGAAATATTCATGTTTTGATGTTTTGATGTTTCAATCTCTCCATTGTGAACTTTTCCAACAGTATTGTTAACTTTAAGTTACAGTTTAGCATAGTAATAAATGGATATATTTATCCAAAGGTTAAAATATATATATCCAAAAATTTAAATATATGTTCATACACTAATTCGTACACTAATTCGTACACTAAGAGTGTTATGGTGGTTGAATATATTCCAAGACCACCTACCAGTGATTGCTACAGCAAATGACTCTATGGAAAACCATCATTTAATCGGAATTATTTTATTTGAACCGCCCCGACTATATCGGAGACTATTTATTCAAGTTAGGCCGCTCGGCCTAACCAATTAAGATTATCATAATACATCGACTCAAACTCAAAAGGCAACACATATCCAATCGTACTATGCAGACGTGTTTTATTAAACCAATCTACCCATTCAATGGTTGCTAATTCAACATCATTCACGCCACTCCATTGCTCCTTTAAGTACTCAATTACCTCTGTCTTGTACAATCCATTGACTGTTTCAGCCAGCGCGTTGTGTAGTGGCATACCAAAATCGGACAGCATTTAAGAGATTTTTATTAGAGCCTCTGTTCTCATACAGCTATGGAGTCCCATATTTTTTATTGCACCCTATATCGTCTTAAAAACGGTTTTCTTTAGACCATTAGAAAAGAGCTGAATCAGTCAGCTCTTTTTTTTGTTGATTAAGTAGAATTATCTAATAACTAAAACCTTACTGTAGAAATGACTCAGCAATATTTATATTATGATTTTAGTGTTTACTGACCTAGGATATTTTTAACTAAGAAGACGTTGATGCTAAGCTTGATTGCATAGCGAAGCTATATTTGAATTAGTGAGATGAGATGAACTACCCACTACCTAAGAGGTAGGGGTTTCTTGGGTAATACCCATACTTATTTGCGATGTTCTGCAATAGCGGTTAGGCAAGTTTACCGAGCTATCCCCCTCGCACCGAGGGTTCACATTATTGCTGTTTTCAAGCAATTCGGTGACAGACTAACGATGATGTTATTAGATTGCTCTAAAGGTCTGAAATGCTGTTCCTTAAGTAGAATTTAGCAACTAAGCGAGATTTTGTCAAGACGCATTCAGCCCACTACCTTAGAGGTAGGGGACTTCTGCGCTAAAATATTAAAAGGGGGTTATAAAGAAGAATGTAGGGTATGCTCATATTTCGTCATAAATAATTTAAGTAAAAATTTACATTTTAGTTTATCTTTTAGTATATTAGAAAACCAAAAAAACGACTTAGTTTTATTTAACACCTACCACTAAATATATTCAAGGAAGAAAATAAATGTTAATTAACGAAACACTATTAGATGAAGTTAAACAGTGGCGCAAACAGATTCATAGCCAGCCAGAGCTTGGTTTTAAAGAGTTCAAGACCTCGTCATTTATTGTTGACAAGTTACAGTCCTTTGGGATTGAAGTGCATCAAGGATTGGGTGGTACTGGGGTTGTCGGTACGCTTAAGAACGGCTCAGGCCCTACTATTGGGCTACGATCTGATATCGATGCTTTACCCATAAAAGAGCAAAACGATGTTGATTATAAATCCACCCACGAAAACTGTATGCACGCCTGTGGTCATGATGGTCACACTTCAGTCCTACTAGGTACAGCAAAACATCTAAGCCAACACAGAAACTTTGACGGAACGATTCATTTTATCTTTCAACCTGCTGAAGAGGTTTTAGGCGGCGCAAAGGCAATGATTGACGATGGTTTATTTGACAAATTTCCTATGGACGCGGTTTACGGACTGCATAACTGGCCAGGACTACCTGTGGGAGAAATTGCCGTCAATAATGGACCTATGATGGCATCTTTTGATACTTTTGAGATTACTTTAACGGGTAAAGGCACGCATGCAGCTATGCCGCACTTAGGGGCTGATCCCATTGCGGCAGGAGCAGCATTAATCACTAATATTCAGTCCATCATCTCTCGCAGAGTGTCTCCACTCAAATCAGGTGTTATTAGTGTGACGCAGATGAATAGCGGCGATACTACCAATGTCATTCCTGATTATGCCATTCTAAAAGGCACGGTCCGTAGCTTTGATATGGACATACGCCAATCCATGCAGGATATGCTTACAGAAATGGTAACAACCTTACCGCCTTTATATGGCGTCAAAGGTGAAATTGATTACCACATTCGTTATCCAGTAACCACCAATGACAGCCAAGCCTATCTTGACATTAAAGAGGCTGCTACCAAAGTGCTGGGCGCTGATAAGGTAAAGACTGATGTAGAGCCCTCAATGGCTTCTGAGGACTTTTCATTCATGAGCCAAGTGGTTAAAGGCGCTTATTTTTGGTTGGGTGTCGATGGCAATACCCCTTCTAAACCCTTGCATAACGCGTCCTATGACTTTAACGATGATGCCATTGAGACCGGTATTAAGGTGTGGGTTTCTTTAATAGAGTCTAAGCTACCAAAAAGTCGTTAGTAAACCAAGTGGTTAAAGTGTACGGTAATATCAATATACAAAAGGAATTGATATGAATAATAATAGTGTGCTGTCACCTACAATGACCAAGCACCTACTTGATTGGAAGCTGCATTTACTTGTGATTGTTGTGTCACTACTTGCAGAATGGATAGGCATCATTAAGATTCCTATCGGCATTGGTGTATTGGTATTACTGCCTTTACTATATGCATTTATCTTTGCAATACTATTAAACCCCAACGTTATTCCTTCAATGAAAGCGGTCATAACCAAGAAACGAGCAAAATTTGCCAGTTATGCCATTCTTTTAAGTATCATGCCTTTTATTGCTAAGTTTGGTGTTGGCGTTGGTCCTAATATTGAAGAAATAATAGCCGCAGGTCCAGCACTACTGCTACAAGAACTAGGTAATGTAGCCACTGCCCTTATTGCCTTACCCGTTGCGGTATTGGTATTTGGCATGGGGCGAGAAGCTATCGGGGCCACTCATTCCATCGCTCGTGAACCCAATATTGCTTTAATCGCTGATAAATATGGACTTCAGAGTGCCGAAGGTATGGGTGTCATGGGCGTCTACGTAATGGGCACGTTATTCGGAGCAATTTATTTCTCATTAATGGCTGGTATCATTGCTTCTATGGATATCATGGATATTCGGGCGCTAGCAATGGCTTGTGGTATCGGTAGTGGTAGCATGATGGGTGCCTGTTCGGCAGCACTGGCAGAGACTGTTCCTGCTCAAGAGGAAACCATTACTGCATTTGCCGCGACCTCCAATCTGTTAACTTATGCCACAGGACTGTTCGTCAGCTTATTTGTTGCTCTTCCAGTTACAGAGTTTTTATACAAAGTTACCAGCAAATTCAAAAAGAATGGTAGCGCTGATGCCGCCACACAAACAGATTTTGGCGCCGGTATACAAGAGCAATCTATTCTGTCGGTATGGCAGTCTGTTGCTCTACTAACTGTTATATGTGTCGTACTGCTATTGAGTAATTGGGTTGGACAAGACGTTAGTCCAATCTCTGCTTTGCCTGCTATGCTGATTCTATTTGCTTGTTGTATCATTGGAATCCTATTAAAACAAGTTATCCCTATTAATGTTCCCGCTATTGCTTGGATATCAATCGTGGCTATTCTAATATCCTTGCCACAATTCCCAATGAGCGAATACGTCTTAGTAGAAACAGAAAAGCTGGGGGTCTTACAACTAATTACCCCTGTGCTTGCTTATGCAGGATTTGCAATTTCCCAGATGGAAGTAAATTTATTCAAAAAGTCCGGATTTAAAATTGCAGTTGTTGCCATACTTACCTTTACGGGTACTTTCTTAGGGTCGGCTATGATTGCACAAGTTATGCTGTAAAGGATTTTTATATCAAGCTATAGTGAATCAGATTTAGGATAAAAATTTATTAAGAAAATGAGCCACTTTGAGTGGTTCATTTGTTACCTTTTACCTACAACCTTTGCCACAATCCTTCAACATTCATATTATCTACTTTAATAGTGGGATAATCCGCGAAAGTCAATTTGTAGCCGCCTTCTGTATTGGGATTAATCTGACAACGTGCCCCCAGCGGAAAGCTGTGTTTTTTACTGATATGTCCAAAACTCATACCATTATAGATAGGCAGTCCGGTTAGCTTATGAAGCTGTCGAATAACAGTTGCCACATCATAACGTGCGTCATAGCTGTCTTCGCCTGCTCCCGATAATGCGCCAAATACGATGGCTTGTTGACGCTTGAACACGCCAGCTAAATACAAGTCATACAGCATGCGCTCAATCCGATAAGGCTGCTCGCCAACATCTTCTAAGAACACGATACCGCCATCAATACGCGGCAGATAGTCACTACCCGCCAGCGCTGATACTACGCTAAGATTACCACCCCAAATCGTTCCGGTCAGTGTTTGGCTGTCATTACTCGCAAGAATGGTCGGTAACTTCTGACTGGTCAATACTGCGCTTTGCACATCAATAGTTAAATTAGGATTACTTAGTGCTTCTGCAAACTGGCGGCAACTGACTTGATCCGGTTTGGTTTTGCCAAACTCGCTATAGAGCATCGGGGCGGCAAGCGAACTCATGCCCCCTTGCGCCAGTAACGCACACTGTATAGCGGTAACATCGCTAAAACCTGCGAGTATCGTACCGCGCTCCTGCATAATTCGCCCCAGCGTTTGCCAATCTATCATGGGCAATAAACGTACCGCACCGTAACCACCACGCACGCCAAGCAGTAGTTTGGGGGCAGCTATAGCACCCGTCGCAATATTCTGTAGATCACTAGCTCGCTGCGAATCTGTACCGGCAAAGCGCAAATATTGCCGACTGACGATGGTAGGATTAGCGACCTTAAAGCCTGCACATGCCATACGATCTAATGCCAACTCGTTACGCGTATTATTATTACCTACATTGGAGCTGGCAAAAAGCCGTGTCTCAATACTGGGCACTATACAATTTGCTTGTGGCGATAGCGTCTGTGACCCTTCCTGCGATAATGGACTGTCAGTAACCAATGACGTTGGCCAATCATCTTTGGTCAGCTGCGTGTTTTTATCTTGATCAATAGTGGTATCGGCTAACGACTGAGTAATACTTTGAGCCGCCAGAAGGCCCGCACCAGCATTCACCCCTACTCGGCGTAAAAACTGTCGTCGATTGAGCCCAGTAGCTGTTTTAGACTCTTTTTTTATATTTTTTTGTTTGTCTTTTGATGGTTGTTGTAGAGCTGGTATCGTTGAGCGCATATCTTGTTATTACCTTTAAGTTTCAACTTAATTTGATTTTAGATAATTTTTTATTTTTGAGTATTTTTAAGTGCTTTTGGGTATTTTTGAGCCAAACTTTATTTTGGATAGCTTTTATTTTGGACAGCTGTCTGCTTTAAAAGACCGTATTGTAGCGTATTTAATAGCACCCAAAGTTGCCTAACCTTTGCCCTTATTTGCCTTTTCGCTACGATGGAAAATTAAGGCTGCTACCTGCCGCTACCCATGCACAACAAATTGCTAACCAAGCTATTTGGTACTTGCCGTTGCGCTTGCTATAGTATGAGCTTACACAATTAACATAAGTATTTATTTTTAATGTGAATAATAAATTAACAATACCAACTAATCGTACTAATTAATAATAAAAGGAATAATCAGAATGAGCGATAGAAAGCAGAATGACAGTAACCTCAGTAACAAGATGCCACATAAGGATGAAAAAGCAGAGCTGGCCAACGACGAAAAAAATGAAAAACTATTAGATGCTGATCTCGAATACATCATCGAAGAAGAGGAAAAGCTGAAAGAAAAACTAAAAGAGAGTACTCAACTTGAGCGCTTTACCACCGATGTCGTGCTGTTTTTGAGTCTAGTCAAAGACTACTCTCAAGGAAATTATCGTAAGGTGCCTTATAAGACCATCTCAGCAGTGGTGGTCGGTTTACTCTATATCCTGAATCCTATTGATATCATTCCAGACTTTATCCCCGTGGTTGGCTATATTGATGACGCCTTAATTATTGCTTTCTGTTTAAAAATGGTCGAAAAAGACCTGAAAAAATATGAGACGTGGAAAAAGCGCCAATCGTCTGCCAAGACGTCTGATAAACTAAAGAAAAAAGCCTAACTATTTTTGGTTATGACATTACGGTGGTTACAATTTTAAGAAAAGATCTGTCGTAAAGCGCGTAACTAATATCTTAAACCACTTGTTACAATGCTATATTAATAACAAATAAAATAGATACACACATACATAGTTTCGTATAACTGGCAGAAATTTTTCTAACTTTCTGTGTGACTGCGTCACTCCAGAGGCTTCGAAATTTTCTCCCAGCCATACTGTGTTCGTTTTAAAGTGGCTCAACTAGATACCAAGTGTCACTTATTAATCACTACTGTCTAATCGCCGCCTCTAATCAGGCACATCATAGCTCTTTTTTTCTGGATTAAGACCAAATGAATAAACAAAGGTAGCTACGATGCTATTGATAATAATAAATGGTAAATCGAGGCTGATATGACCGAGCGCATAGCGTCCAATCATCCATGAGATGATGAGCATAATAATAAAGAACGCGCCCAAATAGCCTAAAATTGCGGGATGCTTTAGATTGTACGGCTGCTCTGGCGCAGGCTGTTTATTTAATATATAAGTGCGGATTGCCCAACCCGCCGCATAAGAGAAACCGCCTAACACCACATAACTTAAAAAATTCATATTAACTGACCATATATTTACTAAATGACTGACGGCATATTATGCTACGTTACCAACTATAGGCTATTGGTAGCACAAACTAAAAATTATTGATAGCCTGTTATCGCTAGAGACTTTCATTAACGTTATCAATAACAATATTGGCATGAGGATTGGCCAAAATATCGGTATTAATCTCATCACAATCTAACCGATAAATAGTGTTTGCGCCTTTATAAATATAAGCTAAATACTCACTATCCAGCAGTGGATCGATGTTGGCATAGACAGGTTTGACATGGGCCATGACCAGCACCCTATCAGGACGCGCAATGACTGCATCGACATTATCGGGATCAATAGAGAAATATTTGGGTATTTGACTGTTATCGAGCACTTCCAACGACTCAGGATTATCCCAAACGCGTTTGGCACTGGCAGGCTCTTTCATTTGCATCACCCAAGCGCCGTCTTGTTGACTGACTTTTATTTGGGCTGGCTCTTCATTACTAACGGTGTAGCAACCTTCAAACACAGATAAATCCGGTTCAGTAGCGGTGGCATTGTTATCCACCGAAGTAGTACTGGTATCATTACAACCTGTTAAAAATAGTGCACTGCTCGCAGTGATACAGACCGCTACTAAAGTCAGTTTTTTACAAATAACGTCTGAGCGTAAGAACATGATAAGGTCATCCTGCGTTAATGCGTTAAAAGGTTTTTTTAATTGAAGCGCTATTGTTAAATATGTTGTGGCAGCGTCAATACGCTTGGATAAATCCAGATAAATTATGACCAGAATCTTCCATTAGACTTATTTTAACAGAAATTTAAAGAGTTGCTGCTCTGATATGTGGTTTTACTATTTTGTGGATTGCGATTGCCCATATTGCTAACGGATTTGTTATAATCAAGCGCTATTATTATCAGTTAGCAGTAGCCATCAACTGTAGTGCTAGCAGTTACATAGCGCTTACCAACCCCCTCGATGCCATCATACGTTTACCATTTATTAGGCCAATGAGTTTTTATGTCAGACAATTATACGCCATCGCAACCCGTTATTAAAAACCATGCTATTGATCCAATGGCAGCCAAAATAGACGCGACGGTTGCCTATACCGATGGTGCCTGTAAAGGCAATCCGGGCGCTGGCGGCTGGGGTGCTCACCTGATATTTAGCGATGGGCGCGCACAGGATATATATGGCGGTGATAGCGATACGACCAATAATCGCATGGAGCTGATGGGTGCCATTCAAGCGCTAAAACATAGCCCTCGGGAGCTAAAACTTGAAATTTGGACCGATTCAAGCTACGTTAAAAACGGCATTACAGAATGGATTGACAATTGGAAGAAAAAAGGCTGGAAAACGGCCAGCAGAAAACCAGTTGCCAATCAAGATCTATGGCAGCAGTTAGATGAGCTACGCCAAGCGCGAGATGTTGACTGGCATTGGGTCAAAGGTCATGCTGGACACGCTGGTAATGAAAAGGCCGATGAATTGGCAAATCTTGGTGTGACGTCGAATAGTGAGCAAGATGTTGTTAATAAGCAATATGATAAGCAGTCTGCTAGACTTATTGACGATACTGCTAAAAAAAAAGAGCAAATAATGCCTAGTGACAGCCAAATACATGACAGTCGAGTAGCATCTGATGTTGATTGGCTTCTAGATGACCCATTAGGCTTGAATATGATGGATGATGGCCTAGATTTAGATGACGACTTAGATGACGACGTGAATGCTGCTGAGTCAGACGACGGCTTCATTAAACAAACAGCTATTGAGCATAGCAGTGATGAGCATAATACAACTTATGCCACTGACACGCTGACGACTGCCAGTACCGATATAGATACTGATATAGATACTGATATAAGCACCGATGCCATGACCACCGAACCTATGATGAATAGCATGAACACAAACAGCAACGAGCCAACCATGCAGGATAATGCGCCAACTGATTTGCCAAGCTTCGATGGTGATACCAGCCGAGCCAATCCATATTTTAGACCTTTATTACCCAAGCCTATTCATCGTAATGAAGCCAATCGGCAGCTGATCATGGATACTGAGACCACAGGACTCGATCCGCTCAAAGGTGACCGCGTAATTGAAGTGGGTATTGTAGAGATGATCGGTCGTAAATTTACCGGTGAAAAGCTACACGTTTATATCAATCCGCAACGCGGTATGGATGATGTGGTCATCCGTATTCACGGTATCTCCGAGGCGTTCTTAACCGACAAGCCAACCTTTGATAAAATTGCCAAACCCTTATATGAGTTTATGGATGGGGCAGAAATCATTGCTCACAATGCCTCATTTGATATCAGTTTTTTGTCCATGGAGTTTAATAAGGTTGGCCTAACAGACTTTGCGCAGCGGGTAAAAGTGACCGACTCGCTAGTAATGGCCAAACAGCAATATCCTGGCCAAAAGAATACACTCGATGCACTGGTACGCCGCTTAAATGTCGGCAAGCAAGACCGTACCTTTCATGGAGCGTTATTGGACTCAGAGATTTTAGCTGAAGTTTATCTAGCAATGACCGGTGGACAGGTCACTCTAGCCATTGAAGAAGACACGCAAACAGATGGTGCGCCCACTGCTCATGCTAATTTCACCAATCTAGCTTCTTTATTAGTAGAATCAACCGTAGATGAGGCAACCAATCAAAGCTGGTTTGCGACGTTAGCAGAAGATTACCCTGAAATCCAAGCCAAAATGTCGCAGTGATTGAAGGGATAATAGCTTATACTGATAGGTATATAGCACGCTCTTAATTATAATAATATGAACCATTATTGCCTTAGTAATAAATAATTCTTATAACTAATTCTGGTAACTAACTATCTGATAAACAGCCACCTAACGTTATCAGCAATTGATGGAAAAACAACTATGAACCAGTCTGAGCAAATAAAATTAACGGCCCCAACGCTTAGTACTACTAACTTTGATCTGCCATCGTTACATATATTGCATGAAGAAATTATAGTGACGCTTAAAGACACTGAGGTTCATCTAAGCGAATTTAATGATGACAATGCTCAAGCGCCTTTGTTATTAGATTCTATTAGCGTCCTCGGACAGCTTTCTTGTATTTTTGAGCTGATAACGCTCGCAGGTGGACAAGTATTAAGCACGGCCATCGCTCAGGGTTTACAGCAGCTTTATGACAGTGGTGATAATAACGATACAGCGTTGATTATGGATTTGTCAGAAGCCATTATGACGCTTGATCGCTATGTTGAATTTGTACTCTTGACCGAGACCGTAAAACCGTCGTTATTGCTGCCTATTATTAACAAGCTGCGCGCTCACAGCACAGAGGCGGCTATCGAAGCAGATTATTTTGCTACTTTTGGTAGTAGTAGCGTGGTTATCGCCAACCCAGAACAAAACTTTCAATCGCTCAGTGAGCTTAATCTTGATAGCGACTTTTTGAGCTATGCCTATCGTAGCGGCCTTGAGGTTGCGCTGACCTATCAAGATGGCGCACTCAGCGAAGATGCTCAGCAGAAACTAAATGCTATGAGCGCTGCCTGTGCCTTGATAGGGGCACATACGAGCAGCTTATTTTGGCAAGCAGCAACCGCAGCTGTTACTGATCTTGCCGTTATATTGCCGTTGAACCTTAGTCAAAAACACACGCTTATTTACTTAGAGCAACAGTTTCACAGTTATTTGCCGGTGATGGACAGCCGTTTCGCCGATTTAGTTAGCTTTGCCTGCCAACGTGATAACGAAAAAGCCAATCTGCTGCGTGAGCAATATGCAGACAATAAGCTAGATGAATCACAGCGCGAGCTGATGAAGCGCTTCTTATTCGGTCCTAATCGCTCGCTCACCGACTCTCTAAACGCCATCATTCAGATGCAGATTAATACTATCAAAGAAAATGTCGATCACTATGCGCGCGGAGATACGCTAAGCCCTGCTGCTGCGCAAACCGCTCAAATAACCAATGAACTTATAGAGCTCAGCTCAGCGTTCCGCTTATTAGGGTTATCAGATGCCGCTATGAGCCTCCGTACAGCGGCAGACGAGATAACCAAGTGGCGAACACCCTCTCCTGAAGATTTTGATGGCTTATTATTGGCATTAATGCATGCCGAGAATGCGGCTATCTCCATGGCAAAAATGCATACTCCGGGGGCAGTCTACTTGCCACTGAATAATCCTCGTATTTCATTACACCAGCTCAATACCGCGTATGACACCTTAGTACAAGAAAGCCGTACTGCCATTGCCAGTGCGGAACAGGCCATCAATGATTATATGTCTGAGGCTCAGCGAGATCTGCTCAATATTCAGAATATACCTGAGATGATGCGCCAAGTTGCTGGTGCAGTACGCTTTTTACAATTGCCAACAGCCGCCAGTATGCTCAGTCAATTGGCGACTTATATACAGCAATGTCTCACAGATGATAAACGCATCGATGATCACAGCCTAGCTTATATCGCTGATGTGATGATGGCAGTAGACTATCATTTGGATGGCTTTGAACATAATCGTCCTGTGAGTAAGCAGGCGCTTGATGTGGGTCAGCACAGCTTAAGTCAGCTGCTCGCCGCTTAACCGTTGTGATTGTTTTGATACGGTTACACTCGTTATCTCAAAACAGTGACACCCTTTATTTTAAACAAGTTTATGCTGATTTGGCCTACGCTTGCCTTGAATATTTTGAGTTTGCTATGAGCAGCGCTTTTATACTTAATGACGAGACTGTTCTATGTCGTCGAACGCTTGATGGTTGGTTGCCACTGCAAGTTCAATTATCAGAGTTCGATACCGTAGACGATAGCGAATACCTGCAAGCCTATCAGGTTGGGCGAGTAGAGCTACTGGAAAGTCTAGCACCAAGCCATTGGATCTCTGATGGCTTTATTGATGTTAATGTTATAAGTGCCAGTGCTCCAGCAACCAGCGCTATTACTTATGATTATGCGGTAGCGAATAATATTGCTTTGCCGGTAATTACGGATAGTATTTCAAATAGTAATAATGCCTTTATTACCTATCGACAGCTCATCACTCAGCTACCGGTAGCGCTTTCTGCTCAGCTTAGCCAAGCCATACAATTATTACGCTGGCAAGCAGATACCCAGTTTTGTAGTCGCTGTAGTGCCCCAGTGACCGCGGCCAAACGAGATGAGCGCGCCATGGTTTGTCTGGTCTGTCAACTACGCCAATATCCACGAGTACAGCCCTGTGTGATTACGGCCATTACTCGTCCTAACCCGCAAACGGGTGAGATGCAGATTTTACTGGCGCATCACCATCGTTATGGACAGCAAAGCCTGCCGTTACAATATGGCTTGATTGCTGGCTTTGTAGAAGTAGGTGAGAGTTTAGAGCACGCGGTGGTACGCGAAGTAGCTGAGGAAGTAAATATTAGCTTATCAGATATTCGCTATGTGAGTAGTCAGCCATGGCCGTTTCCCTCTAATCTGATGCTTGGCTTTCGAGCATGTTATGCGAGTGGCGACCTTGTAGTGCAAGAAGATGAGCTATCACACGCCGAATTTTTTGATATCTCAAACTTGCCTAAGATACCTTTTAAAGGCAGCATTGCTTATGAGTTGATAGAGCAAATTGTCCATGAGCAAGGTATGGCGCTTTAGTTTTTATTGTGAATACCTTCATCATTAGCACTTTTATCATTAGTACCTTAATATATCATCACTCTTTTTAAGCCAGTTTTAAGGCCATGAATTAAATGCCCAGTACTATACACGCCCGCTTAGCAAATCTGCCCATATTGTTTGACACATTAGCGCTTGATACTTTGCCCGCTGATATGCAAGAGCAAATTGCGCTTATTGATGCTTGCCTGCCACAAACTCAGTGTGGTCTCTGTGAGCATCCAGACGGCTGTTTGCCTTATGCGGCTGCCATTGTCATCGATGGCGAGCCGTACAATAAATGCGTGCCCGGTGGTCAGCCTGTTACCGATGCTATTGCCCACATTATTAATCCTAATGACGAAAGTGATACCGCCAATAGCACCGAAAATAACATTGCAAATAGGGCTGAGAATCTACTCTCTGCCGCACCTTCAAAGTGGTCAATAGACTCTGTAACTGAGCGTCCTCGTGAAGTCCGTGCCGTTATCCGTGAGGATGATTGTATCGGCTGCACTAAGTGTATTCCCGCGTGTCCGGTTGATGCCATTGTCGGTACGGGCAAGCATATGCATACCATTTTTACCGATTTGTGTACCGGTTGCGAGCTGTGCATAGCGCCCTGCCCGGTTGATTGCATTGATTTGGTCACTATTGAGCGGCCGTTATCAACTTCCGAGCGTGTACAAGAGCAGGATGAGCTGCGTCAGCGTTATCATACCCATCTCAGACGCGTTACCGAGCAGCTTGCTGATAACAGCAATAGCAGACCTGTGGTCAGTATGGTAGAGGCCAAGCTTAATAACGCAGCTACTAAAACGCTTGATATCAGTGAGCAACAAGCAAAAGATACCATCGCCGCCGCTAAGTTACGCAGTAAAATTAAAAAGTTAGAGAAGCAGCTAAGCGTGCGGGCAAATAGCAGCAAACAAGCTGAACTTGAAGCGTTACAATCGCAACTGTCTCAGCTATAGTAACGCTCCCCTGACCCGATGCATAAGTATTATTCCTAAGATAATAGCTGCAAATATATTAATATCCACACCCACTAACAACAGCCAAAACGCCATGAGTAAAACGGTTAAACACAAAACTGCGGATACCCCGCCATCAAGACGCTTGCCCAATCGTGACGTGCGCCCTTTTTTTGAAAAGCTGGCTGCTACGATTGAGGAGCCAGTCACTGAATTAAGTTATCACAGTAACTTTGAGCTACTTATCGCGGTGATTTTATCCGCGCAGGCCACCGATGTGAGTGTGAATATTGCCACTCGCCAGCTGTATCCGGTAGCGAATACCCCTGAGGCGATCTGGGCATTAGGCGAAGACGGACTTAAAGCATATATTAAAAATATCGGCTTATATAATGCCAAAGCCAGAAACGTTATTAAAACTTGCCGCGACTTAATTGATAAATTTGATAGCCAAGTGCCTGATAATCGTCAGGACTTAGAGTCGCTAGCAGGCGTTGGGCGCAAGACCGCTAATGTGGTACTCAATACCGCCTTTGGCCAGCCAACCATGGCGGTCGATACCCATATCTTTCGTGTGGGCAATCGTACAGGGCTGGCTACTGGCAAGAACGTATTAATCGTCGAACAAAAACTGGTGGAACGCATTCCAGAGGATTTTATGCTTGATGCTCATCATTATCTGATTTTGCATGGACGTTATACCTGTCAGGCGCGCACTCCTAAATGCGGCGCTTGTCCCGTGTATGCAGAATGTATGTTTAAAGACAAAGCCGCTTTTTTAGACTTTTAAGTGTGCCAACAAATTTAGCCACTAGCGGCATCATAGGTTTATCATAACAAACGCCTTGTTGAGTATTACTTATAATACAACAAGCGTAGCTCACTAGAGTTTTATGACGTTTCAAGGTAGAATAAGCCTATTTTTCTGTTGTTACTGCGTATCAATTACCATGATAGTAAGGTGATAAACGTATAAATGGTAGTGGCTATGCGTTAACCTTATCTTAATGGTCCTACGCTAAAACTGCCGAAAATCAGTAGCTATTTTTGAGTAAGTTATTAAACAGATCAAGCAAAACTATTTATAAGCAAAACCAGTTAACTACCGAGCAAATAATTGCACGGTCAATATTAATTAAAGCTGCGCTCAGCCGTTATGCTTTTTCCTATCTTTATTGATTCAATTAAGCGATCCCATTATGCGTGAATACAACTTATTTACTTCAGAATCCGTGAGCGAAGGCCACCCTGATAAAATGGCTGACCAAATCTCAGATGCCATACTCGATGCGATATTACGTGAAGACATCAATGCTCGCGTGGCGTGTGAAACGCTAGTCAAAACGGGGGCTGTGGTACTAGCCGGTGAAATCTCAAGCACAGCCAATGTCGACTTTGAACGTATCGTACGTGATACCGTCAATGGTATTGGCTACCATCATTCAGACCTTGGTTTTGATGGTGAAACTTGCGCAGTGATCAATATGCTGGGCAAGCAGTCACCTGAGATTGCTCAAGGCGTTGATCGTGCCAATCCTGAAGAGCAAGGTGCGGGTGACCAAGGGTTGATGTTCGGTTATGCCAGTAATGAAACCGAAGTGCTAATGCCAGCGCCAATCGAATTTGCTCATCGCTTGATGGAGCGTCAATCTGAGCTGCGCCGTGCCGGTGATTTACCTTGGTTACGCCCCGATGCCAAAGCGCAAGTGACATTGAAGTATGACGGCAATCGCCCGACTGCTATTGATGCGGTGGTGCTGTCTACTCAGCATGATCCCAGTATTTCACAAACTGATTTGCAAGAAGCGGTGATGGAGTCCATCATCAAGCATGTATTACCAGCCGACCTCTTGCACGCGGGCACTCGTTACCACATCAACCCAACCGGCAAGTTTGTCATTGGCGGCCCTGTTGGAGATGCGGGACTTACTGGACGTAAAATCATCGTTGATACCTATGGCGGTATGGCGCGTCATGGCGGCGGTGCATTTAGTGGTAAAGATCCTTCTAAGGTTGACCGCAGTGCCGCCTATGCGGTACGCTACGTTGCCAAAAACCTAGTCGCCGCAGGTATTACTGATCGTTGTGAAGTACAAGTTAGTTATGCTATTGGCGTTGCTGAGCCTACTTCTATCTCGGTCAATACCTTTGGTACTAGCAAAATCAGCTCTGATGAAATCATCCGACTGATTCGCAAGCATTTTGATTTACGTCCTTACGGTATCACCCGTATGCTTAATCTATTGCAGCCCATGTATCAGCAAACCGCGTCCTTTGGACATTTTGGTCGCCCAGGCTCGGAGACTGCCTTTACGTGGGAAAAAACTGATAAAGCGGAAATTTTAAAAGCAGATGCTGGGTTATAACGACTCAGCATTACTGATAATAAGCACTAAAGTATTAAAGTCGGACTTCATAGCAGTATAATGCTTGATTAGAAGTCCGGCTTTAATTTTTGCCGATCTGCTTTAAGTTACACTTTTTATATTATTCTTTATATCTTTAAGCGTTACTATTGCTTCGACGAACAATTTTATCAATCCACATTCACATATTTTTAATAAATAGGAGAAGCTTATGTCTCAAGACAATAGTCAAAGCAACACTCAAGACAATGCACAAGACAACCATTTAGACCTCAACGATAGTGCGGCTACTGACGGTAATGCTAACGTTGAAATCACTCCAGAAATGCAGGGGTTTTATCAACGCGCTGATGTCATTATCGGTGTCGCAAATAGTCAATTGGGTGATGAGGCGCATTCAGGACAAGTAGGCGCATCACTACTATATGCAGCGGCACGTTATAGCGCATCGGTCGCCTCCATTGGCTTCGTAAAAGGCGATGATTTTGCTAAAGAAAAAGATGATATCGTTGAATTCTATGTCAAACAATACCGTCAAATGCTCAGTGACAACTTGACTGACTATGCGCAAAACTTTGATAAATATATTAATATAGATAAAGAATCATAATTAACATATCAACTAACATAATAGCCCATCTAATTGATGGGCTATTTTTTTGGGTGAAATATGAGAGGTGAGATATAACCACCCTACTTTTATTGTCTTCTATAACGCTAAAAATACGGTATGATAATCGGTAACTGATTAGAGCTCGAAAATGATTCTAATAACGAATATGACTCCAATAGAAAGCCATTAAATTCATAGATAAGGACATCTTATGATTATTAACCGTTTACCGGTATCGTGGAAATCTTGCCTTTCATTACTTGGATTTACAGTAACGATAACTTTGGCAGGCTGTACTAGTATGGTCAACGTCCCCGCCCCCGATACCAAGCCTATTCACACTCCTAACTCTGCTAGCACCGACAATCCAGTATCAAACGCTAACGGTTTTACTAAATGCCCGCCTTTTAATCCTAAAAATACCATATGCACCATGCAGTACGATCCTGTTTGCGTCAAAGTAACGACTAATTCAGGAACAAGTTCTCGCACTGCAGGTAACGCCTGCTCAGCATGTGGCACTCAGGAGGCGATAGGTTATGTTAAAGACGAATGCTTATAAGTTCGTTCATAACAACGCTAGCTTAAATAGCTGAAATCTCAAGCAGATTTGGTTAACGCTATGTTAAATAGACTAGGTATGTTAAATACCTTGCCTCACATAAAAAAACCCAACTCGCTAATCATAAGATAGAAAGTTGGGTTTTTATTATCAGCACTATACTACCTACTAATTTTTAGCCGTCTTTAAAACATTTACTTATCAGGCTCGCTAATTTTAGGCGGACCCTTTAATAGATGCTCATCACGAAACTCATTGGCTGAGTTATGCTCCGCAGATTCCTCAGTAACAAACCATTGCTGGTTACGATACAGGATCAAACGATCTCGACTAAGTCCCCGTAGTAAGGAGTACATCATCACAACTATCACAATGGCAAAGGGGAAACCTGAGACAATAGACGCCGCTTGCAACGCCCCTAAGCCACCTGCTGCCAATAGTACGGCAGCGATAACGCCTTCCGTACCTGCCCAAAACAGACGCTGAATCTTTGGTGGATTGGTATTACCACCTGAGGTCAACATGTCAATGACAAAACTGGCTGAATCTGATGACGTTACAAACCACAGGACAATCATCACCACAATGAGCAAGTTAACCGCTGAGGTTAGTGGATAAGACTCCATCAGCTTAAAAATGGCACTACCGGTATCTGCTTGAACTGCTTCAATTAGACCAGGACTGACCATACTAGGGTCAGCCGCAGCCATTAGCTCCATATTTACCGCTGAACCACCAAAGGCGGTAAACCATAAGAACAAAATAGTAATAGGAATTAACAACACCCCTAATATGAACTCACGAATGGTACGACCACGAGAAATACGAGCAACAAATACTCCAACGAACGGCGACCAGCTTATCCACCATGCCCAATAGAAAATCGTCCATGACGCCTGCCAATTTTCTTCACCGCTATAAGATTCGGTCCAAAGACCTAATGGCACAATCTGATGTAAATAGTTACCGATGTTTTCTACAAAGCTGTTGAAGATAAACTGGGTAGGCCCTAAGATAATCACAAAGCTTAGTAGCACAATGGTTAAAAAGATATTAATATCACTTAGGCGCTTAATCCCTTTATCAAGCCCCATAAACAGGGATAGCCCTGCCAGCATAGTGATAAAGGCAATCAAAATAATCTGTACGGTAATATTATTGGGAATACCAAATAAAGTCTCAAGGCCTGAGTTAATCTGCAATACCCCAAGACCCAACGTAGTCACTACCCCAAACATCGTACCAAATACCGCCAGCGTATCCACCGTATGGCCCCAACCGCCGTAGATTTTTTTACCTAATATTGGGTATAGTGTCGAGCGAATGGCCAGTGGTAAACCCACTCGGTAGTGAAAATAAGCCAATGACAAAGCGACCATGCCGTAGAGAGCCCATACATGTAGACCATAATGCAGGAACGAGATGTTCATTGCTTGCTTGGCCGCAGCGATCGTTTCAGCCTCTCCTAATGGTGGCGCCATGAAGTGATATAATGGCTCAGCCGTTCCCCAATAGAGCAATCCAATACCGATACCGGCTGAAAACAGCATGCCAATCCAAGATACTAGGTTATACTCCGGCTTCTCGTTCTGATGGCCGAGCCTGATATCACCGTATCGACTAAACATCATGTAAATGCTCATAACTAAAGTTAGGTTGACTACCACAATAAAGAACCAGCCAAAACGCAGAGAAATAAACGCTTTTGCTTGGCCAAACACTTCGCTCGCCAAATCATTAAAAAAGGCGCCAAAGATAATAAATGCGACAATTAGAATTGCCGAAGATAAAAACACAGGTTTGCTTACCCGTGGAAAAGGGCCCAATCGGCCAACTTTCACATGATCCATGTAGTAATCTCAAATTTTTAAGGAGCACACCTTAACAAGATACTTGGCAACTATCAAATTATACCAATCCCAACAATTAAAGTTGTGCCCATACACGAGTAGTCAAAGAGCGAATCCTCTTTGGCTGCTCAAGCAACTTATTCCAAGCAGAGCAAGCTGCATCAACAATAGACTCATAGTCCTCATAACAGCGATTAGACAACTCATTCTGTTTAAGATACTGCCACACGCCCTCAGACGGGTTTAACTCAGGTGAATAAGGCGGCAGTTTAAGCATCGTTACATTAGACTGATTCAAGCTTGGTTGATGCCATAGTGCCCCATCCACAACCGCATGACGATCCTTTGGAACCGCTTTACTAATCTCTTGCATATGCAAGAGCATGGTATGTTTATTAACCCAAGGTAATATCAGTCCCACACTGTCTCCTGTGGCAGGACAAAAGGCACCAAAGATATAGGTTGATAAGAACTGTTGTTGTTTGATGAGCCGAGGTCTTTGTCCGCGGTAATGCCAGACTCGAGTCAGTGATCCTTGTTGTCCTATGCGAGTTTCATCTTGAAACCAGATATCGACTTGTTGACAGTCAATACCTTCAGGTAATATTTCTTTGACACGGGTTATAAAGTTTTTTTAAAAGTTTCTTGTACTTCTTCATCTGCTTTTGGGTGTTGACTACGAGCGCTTATCCAGCTCATACCGATACGCTTTAACATCTCGTAAATACCGTTAACGGTATAGTGAGCGTTATAGTGTTCTTTGGCTATCTGTTGGATGTCTTGACCGGTTAGACGACCGCCAGCTCGCTTTTCTTGCTCAGATACGATCATGGCTTTAAAGGCATCTATGTCGGATTCCGCCAGTTTGCTGTGTCGACCTCGGTGGGGACGGTCATAGATACTGTCAAGTCCCCGTTGAAGATAACTTTTCTTGGTGCGTCTGGCAGTTTCAGGGTGAATGTAGAGGTCTTTGGCAATATCGTTAGTGGCTTTGCCTATGCTATATTGATATAGAATAAGTAGACGTTGGCGAGCTCTGGGGTTACTCTCGGTCTTCGAGAGTTTGCCAAAGCCATGATCTTTTAGGATATATGTTGGTATAGTCATGGTTGAATATATACTATATATTTTGGGTTTGGTATTAGATTAGACACCTTCCAGTTTTGTAATCTATTTAAAAACTAAAAAACCCTAAGACAGCAAGCTATCTTAGGGCACATTACGACAGAAATATTAGATTATCAGCCAAACCTAACTCGCTAGTCATAACATAGGAAGTTGGGTTCTTTGTCAGTAGCAATCGATCAACAGAAAGCTGTCTGGCATCAGTGCCTAATCACCTTTGACAATCTTAGGTGGCCCTTTTAACAGATGCTCATCGACAAATTCATTGGCCGAATTATGATCTGCTGATTCATCCGTAATAAAGCCCTGCTGAGCCCGATATAAAATCAGACGATCGCGACTAAGACCACGCAATAATGCATACATCATTACAAAAATTACCAAGGCAAACGGCAGTCCTGCTATGACGGCAGCGGCTTTTAATGCTGACAATCCGCCAGCTGCAAGCAATATAGCAGCAATAACACCTTCGGTAGTTGCCCAAAATAAACGCTGAATCTTGGGTGGGTTGGTATCCCCGCCTGCGGTCAGCATATCAATGACAAAACTTGCCGAGTCTGATGACGTCACAAACCAAAGCATGATCATAATCACAATCAGTAGCGTAATGGGTTTTGCCAATGGATAGTACTCAACCAATTTAAAAATCGCACTACCTGTATCTGCCTGTACCGCTTCAACCAATCCTGGACTAATACCAGTCACAGCAGAGGCAAGCTCCATTTGAATAGCAACACCGCCAAAAGTAGTAAACCAGAAGAATAAAATCAGCATGGGAATTAACAGAACACCCAATACAAACTCACGGATGGTACGACCACGACTGATTCGGGCAATAAATATACCAACGAATGGCGACCAACTGACCCACCACGCCCAATAAAATACCGTCCAAGCGCCTTGCCAATCCGTGCCGCTATAAGACTCACCCCACGTTCCTAGAGGAACAATCGCCACGATATAATTTCCGATGTTTTCGATAAAGCTATCAAAGATAAAGAGGGTTGGTCCTAAAATTACCATGAACGCAAGTAAAACAATGGTGAACCCAATATTGATATCGCTAAGTCGCTTAATACCTTTATCTAGTCCCATCATAACGGAAATTGCTGCAAGCGCTGTAATGAAGGCAATTAAAGCAAACTGTATGGTTAAACTATTGGGAATGCCAAACAGCTTCTCGAGTCCGGAATTGATCTGCATCACCCCAAGACCAAGCGATGTGACCACGCCAAACATAGTACCAAATACCGCCAAGATATCGACGGCATGACCCCATGGGCCGTAAATCTTTTTACCCAATATTGGATATAAGGTCGAGCGAATCGATAAGGGTAGCCCGCGACGAAAATGAAAATAAGCTAAAGATAGCGCCACAATAGTATAAATCGCCCAAGCATGTAGACCCCAATGTAGAAATGAGATATTCATGGCTTGCTTCGCTGCAGCAACGGTCTCAGCCTCACCCATAGGTGGCGCCATAAAGTGGTATAAGGGCTCAGCCGTTCCCCAATACACTAAACCAATACCGATACCTGCCGAAAACAACATCCCAATCCATGAAAACAGCTTGTATTGCGGTCGCTCGGTCTGATTGCCTAGCCGAATGTCACCATAGCGACTCATAGCTAAGTAGATACAAAGTACTAATGCCGCATTGACTAAAATAATAAAAAGCCAACCAAATTTGTCAGCAATAAAATTTTGTAAGAAGCTAAACAGCGTACCCGCAGTTTCAGTAAAAAATGCCCCAAAAATAATAAATCCAACGATTAACAGTATCGAGACAATAAATACGGGTTTATTCACCCGTGGAAAAGGCCCCAACCGACCTACTTTTACTTCATCCATGCTTCAATCTCATAGTATAAGGAGTGTAAGGAAGCTCACTTTAACAAAGTAACCCTTTATTATCAAACTATTACAAAAACAAACTGCATAGAAATAACTCAGATGTTGTTGTTATTTCTATGATGAAATGAGTCAGCTTGCACAAATTGAATCAGAAAATGACCAACTACAAGCAACAACTGAGTCGAATAACATCTCTTCTACTCAACCCTAAGTAGAACGATACGGTGAGGTTGGCACTGTAGCGGATACCGTGCTTAATCAGGCAACAATCTCAGCAACTTAGCATCGTTACCATCTTCTAATAGCCACACTTCTCCATCTACCGCCAGTACACTGCGAATACGCGCACCCATATCATAGCGATAACGCTCGCTAGGTATATTAGATTTATTACTTGAGCCTAAATCAACCACTATCAACGCTTTAGACGATAGTCCACTGATAAGCGCATCTCCTTGCCATGCCGGAAAGTCTTTATGGCTACCCGATGAATATATACTCATAGATGACGGTGATATTACCGGCGTCCAAGTAATCTTGGGTGCTATAAAATCAGGACGAGTATCGTGATCGGGGATATCAGTGCCTGAATAATTGCGTCCGTTAGACACAATAGGCCAACCATAATTGCTACCTTGTTCAATCAGGTTGAACTCATCTCCGCCTTTTGGACCCATCTCATGTGCCCAAAGTTTGCCTGTTTTATCAAACGTCATACCCAGTACATTGCGATGGCCTGTCGTCCAAAACTGTGCGGAGATATCACTAGAGTTAGTAGCAAATGGATTATCTGATGGCACAGTACCATCAGGATTCAGCCGTATTATTTTGCCCAAGTTGACGGTCATGTCTTGCGCGGGGTCTTTTTTCTGACGCTCGCCTGAGCTGATATATAAATAACGCCCGTCAGGGGAGAATAGTAAACGGTGGCTATAATGCCCTTGCCCTTTAACTTTCGGGGTTTGCTGCCAAATAGGGCTAATGGCTTGCAAGCTTGGCATCTTGCTATTCAATCCCGTCAATTGGGCTTTAATAACTTTAGCCCCAAAGGTGTTATCTTCAGAGCCTATACCGGCTTCAATATAGCTTAAATAGACCCTATTGGTGGTTGCAAAGTCTGGCGCAACAACGATATCCCCCAATCCGCCTTGCCCCCCATAAGCGACTTTAGGCACACCGCCTACTGCCGTCTTAACTCCTGTCCTAGCATCAACAACGAATAACTCCCCTGTTTTTTGAGTAACCAGCAGTTTGAGCGGCTCAGCGCTACTATCATTATCATTTTTGGGTAGCGCGGTCATCGCCCATGGCTCATCAAAGCTAGCGACGGCTTGGGTCGTAAAAGTAGGTTTATTATTACGCGTTTGCTCGTCGGATATAGGATCGTCAGATGTATGAATGTTATTGGCTGGTTTACTATCAGTCACTTCTACCTTTGCTGTATCTGTGTTCACAGTTGATGGGTTAGAGCAGGCAGAGGTGCTAAATAGTAATGCCATCATGCTCAAAACGGCGCTTGTACGTTTGGTATTGATTAACATAATTTTCTTTACCCCCAACAGTATTGTTTATAACTTAGTATTATTTATAACATAGTGGAAGCGCTTAGGAGGTAAAAATAATAGTTAAGCGATAAACAAATAAAACCCCACACTTGCTAAGACAGATGCGGGGTTAGTTTATCATTAGAACTTTATTTTCAAGTAATTAGAGCCTTATTATTAAATAATAGAAGACTTGCTCTTAACTCATTTTTAGCTTATCAAAAGTCAGCTTATCATCAGCACCGACATCGACCTTGATGATGTCTCCTGCCACAAAATCACCAGCCAGCAACTTCAATGATAACGGATTTTCGATCTCTTGTTGAATAGCACGTTTTAGCGGGCGTGCACCATAGACAGGATCGTATCCTACCGCGACCAATTGATTCATCGCCGCATCGGACAGAGCAATATCCAGCTCGCGCTCTTGTAAACGGTCACGCAAACGATCCATCTGGATATCAGCAATACCCGCCATTTGCTCTTGACCGAGCGCATGGAATACCACAATCTCATCAATACGGTTGACGAACTCCGGACGGAAATGCTCACCGACTGAATCCATAACTTCCGCTTTGATATCATCGTAGCTCTCGCCAACCATCTCTTGGATTTTGTGCGAGCCTAAGTTACTGGTCATGATAATTACGGTATTTTTGAAATCTACCACCCGACCTTGCGAATCGGTCAAGCGACCATCATCCAATACTTGCAATAAGATATTGAACACATCGGGATGCGCTTTTTCTACTTCATCAAATAGCACAACGCTATAAGGCTTGCGGCGTATTGCTTCAGTCAATGCACCACCTTCTTCGTAGCCAACATAACCTGGAGGCGCGCCCACCAAGCGACTGACGCTGTGTTTTTCCATGTATTCACTCATATCAATCCGTATCAACGAATCTTCAGAGTCGAACAAGAAGTTTGCCAAAGATTTGGTTAGCTCGGTTTTGCCGACCCCCGTTGGCCCTAGGAATAAGAACGATCCTGAAGGACGATTGGGATCGGACAAGCCTGCCCGACTACGACGCACCGCATTAGCTACTGCTTCTACCGCTTCATCTTGACCGATAACGCGCTCATGGAGCTTATCTTCCATCGCTATCAGCTTATCGCGCTCGCCTTGCATCATTTTATTAACCGGAATACCGGTTGCTGCACTGACCACTTCAGCAATCTCATTGTCCGTGACTTTGTTACGCAGCAACTTAATATTTGGCGCATCAGCCTGCTCTTTTTGCTCAGCAAGATCCGACTCATGAATACGGCGCTCAAGCTGCGGAATAGTCTCATATTGCAGCTTTGACATTGCTTCATAGTCGCTTTCGCGGCTGGCTTTATCATAAGCCGTACGCGTTTTGTCTAGCTCGTCTTTGAGCTGTTGACTGCCTTTTACTAGTGCTTTTTCCGCTTGCCAGATTTCATTGAGATCTGCATATTCTTTTTCTAATTCTTCGATTTGCGCATTTAAGGCTTTACGCTCAGCTACCGCACCAGCATCTTCTTCGTTTTTAAGCACTTCACGCTGCATTTTTAATTGAATCAGACGGCTATCAAGCTTACCTAAGGATTCAGGTTTACTGTCCATCTCCATCCGTAGGCGACTTGCAGCCTCATCGATTAAGTCAATCGCTTTATCAGGAAGCTTACGGTCAGTGATATAGCGATGACTCATGCGCGCAGCGGCAATGATGGCGCTGTCTTGAATATCAACGCCATGATGTAGCTCATAACGCTCTTTGAGACCACGCAAAATCGCAATGGTATCTTCAACCGTTGGTTCATCGACCAATACCTTTTGGAAACGGCGCTCAAGGGCGGCATCTTTTTCGATATATTTACGATATTCATCTAAGGTGGTCGCGCCAACGCAGTGCAATTCACCGCGCGCAAGAGCAGGTTTGAGCATATTACCGGCATCCATCGCGCCGTCCGCTTTACCTGCTCCAACCAAGGTATGCAGCTCATCAATAAACAAGATGACATTGCCTTCTTGCTTCGATAAGTCACTAAGCACACTTTTCAGGCGTTCTTCAAACTCGCCACGGAACTTCGCCCCTGCAATCAGTGAGCCTAAATCTAAGGACAATACTTCTTTATGACGCAGACCTTCTGGCACATCGCCATTGATGATTTTTTGCGCTAACCCTTCGACAATCGCGGTTTTACCAACACCCGGCTCGCCAATCAGTACTGGGTTATTCTTGGTACGGCGCGATAGCACTTGAATAGTACGGCGTATCTCTTCATCACGGCCAATTACTGGATCAAGCTTGCCGAGTTCCGCCTGTTCAGTGAGATTGATCGTATATTTATTTAACGCATCACGCTGATCTTCCGCGTTTTGGTTATTAACCGTTTCATCACCGCGTAGCTGTTCAATCACTGTTTTTAATTTAGCTGCTGTAACCCCGGCACTTTCAAATATTTTTTTGGTTTCACCTTGCTCAGCTAACGCTAAAATCACCCATTCAGTCGCGATAAAATCATCGCCTTCTTTTTGTGCTTGGCGATCGGCCAGGTTTAATATTTTTACTGAATTTGGATTTAGGTTTACATCGCCCGTTGGCTCAGAAATAGTTGCTTGATTATCGAGCGCTTTCGCAACACCGTTTTTTATTGCTGGAATAGACGCACCGGCTTGCTGACAGATCGACAAGTTAGCCTCATCTTGTAGCAAAATCGCAAGCAAATGTACCGGATCTATACCAGTATGATCGCGCCCTAATGCCAAACTTTGTGCTTCTTGAATAGCGGTTTGCAGTTTTTGCGTGAATTTCTCGAATCTCATCATCATATCCTTTCATAATTAGTATGGATTAATCTATTGAGTAGCGGGTTTTATAAGTATTTGCAGATACCGCTTACCGTTAGTTGTTATTGATATGTGGGAAGTTGAGTAAGATTTCAACTGATAAATGAGTCGTACTGATAATAAATACTTACTTATTAGGGCGTGTTGAACATTCGACCATAGCACTGACAGCGACTATTTTTTAGTCGATTCAAGATTAAAAATATCTAGTTTAGTCATTCTAAGCGGATAGTTTTAATGAAGTAGCGGCAAAAAAGAGTCCTGTCCCTTCGGGCTGATGCTAAAACTGCCCCATACTGTGTAGCAAATCTAGCTAAGGCATCTGCATTATCGTCAATTTGCCTCTTGTCTGGAACACTTTTAGCTATCAGCAGTGCTTATTTGTGAATGTTCAACACGCCCTAGTATAAGTAGAAAATATAATTAAATTACTAGGTACTAATTATAAGCCTACTATACATTATTCGATGATTTCAATCGCTGTGCCAATCTCTACCGCCTCCATAATCTGATCCATCTCATCGTTGGTAACGGCGATACAACCGTCAGTCCAAGTGCGTTGTTGGGTAACCGATGCGAGATGACCAAAGCCATTCTTCTGTCCATGAATCATAATATCACCGCCTGGACTGACACCCAGCTTTTTAGCGTGCACCTTATCAGCTGCGTTAGAATAACTGATATGAATAGAGCGATAAAATTTGGATTTCTCGTTTTTATAATCTAGCTTATAAGAACCTACTGGCGTGCGCTCGTCACCTTGTTGTTGCTTATGACCTGCCGGGCTATCCCCTAGTGCAATATGATAAGAGGTAATCATCTTATCATTGCTTAATAACTGCAGAGTACGTTTGGACTTATCGACAAAAACTTTATCAATAACCACATTATTAGGAATAGTCTGCGCATTATTGGCGGCGTTTTTTGTATTTGAAGGGGATTTTTTCACATAAGCTATTGCCGTTGTACTAACGACTGCGCTAACAACCAGCCCAATGGACATCATTAGCCAATGGAAATTCTTACCGGCGCTGGGACGGAAAAACAACATAGGCTTTGATCCTTGTGACTGACTTTTGAAGGGAGTTAGCTTTATATCGTTGAAACCAGATAACTAAAATATTAAAAAGACTCTGTTACGGTACAAATAGCACGGTGACAGAGTCTAAGGTTAGTATCTATTTATCTAGATTAGCCTAAACCATACGAATAGCACCATCTAAACGAATTACTTCACCGTTCAAGTAGCTGTTATCGATAATATGGGTCACCAATTTAGCAAACTCACTGGGTTCGCCTAAACGCTTAGGGTAAGGTACACCGGCTTCTAACTGCTCGCGTGCTTTTTCAGGAATACTTTCCATCATTGGAGTGGCAAAGACCCCCGGTGCAATAGTCATAACCCGAATACCATGACGTGCCAGCTCGCGCGCTAATGGTAGCATCAGTCCTACCACACCAGCTTTTGAAGACGCATAACTGGCCTGGCCTACTTGGCCATCAAAGGCAGCAATAGAAGCGGTATTAATAATGATACCTTGATCGGTATTCTTCTCTGTATCGCCAGCCTCTTTTGCCGCAGCAACTCGGCGTGCGATACTGGCAGCAACTAAGCGGGCGACGTTAAAAGAGCCAACAAGGTTAATATTGACCCCGCGACTAAAGGCATCTAGGTCAGCCGGATTGTTATCACGATCTAGCAGCTTCTGTACCACAGCAATACCTGCGCAGTTAATGGACCCTTGTAAGCCACCAAAGGCTTGCTCTGCTAAGCTGACGGCAGCTTGTACTTCTTCGCCACTGGTAACATCACAGCGGATAAAGCGTACGTTATCTCCTAACTCGTCTACCAATGCTTGCCCAGCTGATTGGTTTAGATCAGCGATGACCACATTGCCACCCTGTTCATTGATACCACGAGCAACTGCTTCGCCCAATCCTGACGCGCCGCCAGTTACCAAAAAGCTGTTTTTTTGAATTTGCATGAATTTTCCTTAACTGTTTATTATTTGATATTCTAATTGTCAGTCTATTTTAAATAGCTTTGTTATAGAAATCTCTATTTTAAAGAAATGCTACTTATCACACAACCTATTTACTCAGCAGATAAACTACGTAGCAAAAAGCGCTGAATTTTACCACTTGGGGTTTTTGGTAGCTCTTTAATAAACTCAACTTCACGTGGATAAGCATGCGTTGATAAACGCTCACGCACCAAGTTTTTGATTTGCTGAGCGATTTCTTCACTACCTTCAATACCGTCTTTGAGCACCACATAAGATTTAATCGTATGCCCACGTACCTCATCAGGTACGCCTACGGCAGCGGACTCTGCAACCGCTTCATGTTCTAATACTGTATTTTCGACATCGGTAGGTCCAACACGGTAACCGGCAGTCGTAATAATGTCATCATCGCGCCCTGAGAACCAGTAGCTGCCATCATGGTGACGCTCAACCACGTCTCCGGTCAGATAATAATCATCGGAGAAGGCCTGTTTTTCATTCCAGCTATAGCCACGGAAATAAAATGCTGGCGACTGACTGACTACTACGGCCAGTTGCCCTTGCTCGCCATCAGGTAATACTTGCATGTCATCATCTAATATCACTAGCGTATGTCCCGGCAGCGCCATCCCCATAGAGCCTACAGGTTTTTTATGCTCTAGCCCATGATGCTCACAGCAAGTCATGCCGGTCTCTGTCTGTCCATACTGATCACAGACCTTACAACCCAAATGACTCTCAACCCAGCCGACGACTTCAGTATTCAACGTCTCCCCTGCTGAGTTGGCGCAGCGCAAGGATAATTTCTCAGTGTCGTTTTCTGCGAGTTCTTTAAAGACGCCGCTGGATTTCATCATTCGAAAGGCAGTTGGTGAGGAGGCAAGATTGGTAATCTTATGACGAACCATAAAGTCACGGGTATTAGTCGCATCAAAGCCAGCTTCATTAAAGTAAGTGGTCATACCCAGTAACAGTGGGCCTGTGATGGCGTAATAGAGACCATACGCCCAGCCGGGATCGGCCATATTCCAATAGTTATCGGTATCACGTAAATCAATCGCATAACGCATGTATAAGTAGAATGCTGGCAAAGCTGCTAAAGGTACACTCACGCCTTTAGATTTGCCTACCGTCCCTGAGGTAAACATCTGAAGAAAAGACGCATCAGTATCTACCAATACTGGTTCTATAGTTTTTGGCTGCGTCGCCATCATCTCAGTATAATTATCATCACCCCAAGTCTGGCTATCGGCTTCGCTACCAACCATTACCATAGTGGTCTGCTGCGCTAAATCTTTAAACTTGCTACGATTTTCTTGATTGGTAAAGACCACTTTAGTCTCTGCTTTATCCATTCGGTATTTGATAGAATCATAACCAAAAGCGGTAAATAGTGGCTGATATATCGCGCCAAGTCGCCAAGTCGCTAGTACAACCACTAGTAGCTCAGGCGTTCTGGGCAGCATAGTCGCCACCCGATCTCCGGCTTGCACGCCATAAGACTGTAATAAATTAGCCACTTGCGCGCTAGCATTATCCAGCTCACCGAAGCTCATACGTGTGGTTTTGCCGGCGGTGTCTTCGTGCACTAAGGCAATATTATCTGCGCGCCCATCACGTACGTGACGACCACAGCAAGCCATATAAGCATTGAGTCGATCATCTGGATGGGCACCAAAGATTTCATCTAATAACGAATCCATATCGAAGTTATTATAATAATCCGCATAGCTTATTGGTTTTTTTGAGGTGTGGGTAGTAGATAAGGTTGAAGGTGTCATGAGCTAATCCTTTAGCAATAAAGTTTGAACTGGTAAGGGAGAACAGTCATAAAGATAGGTTATACCATATATAGCATATTGGCATATCTTATTTAAACTTACTTATTAATAACGTAGTTTAATCGTTATTTCAATACATAACGTATCATTTTTAAGGTTAGTAATGCAATAGTGGTTCAACTATAAGCTATTATTGTAACGCGCTTAAGAATCCTAGTAAGGCTTTTTCTTCGCAGCGTTGATGTTTTTTAGTGCGGCCACGACGGGCTTGTTTATAATTTTCAAAGAAATGACCGGCCAAGAATTGCTCAATAATGACCGGATGAATATAAGAAGTTCGGCAAACACTCGGCGTATTGCCCAGCTCATCCGCGACGTTTTTTACCATTTCTGTGACCAATGTCTGACGAGCGCGACTGTCTGGTTCGCTCGCTAATAGCTCATCCCCTTCTAACCCTGTCATCTCATCATATAAATAGCTGGCCGCCAACACACTTGCCATCCATGTGCGAAAGTCCTTAGCACTATACTTATCATTACTGTCGCAGGTATGTTCACGCAGATAGTTATTGATATCGGTGCTATCCACCACTTATTTGTCACCATACTCATCTAAATATTTAAAAACCTGATAGCCAGGTAACTCAGAACAGGCTTGTACAATGTCAATTAAGCGCTCGTCTTGCAATTCAATATGATGAGATTTGGCACTTTTACCGACAAAGTCAAAGGCTAACCCATGATCCGTCTCGCTGACATGCTTACTTCGTAAGGTGCTGATCCCATAACTTTTGTTGAGCTTAGCGTAGCGACTGTTGCCCACGCGAATCAAGGTGGTCTCTAGTAATTTGACCACGGCCGCTAACACATTAGCACGCGATAAAGGGGCAGCGTCTAAATCCTGCTCAATCTGCGCGCGCAAAGCGGGTAGCGCCTCTGCAAAGCCTATCATGGCATCAAACTTGGCTTGGTCACGTACCGTATCCCATAGCGGATGATATAAATACTGCTTACGTACCTTGTCATCACGGCCAGTAGATTGCAAATGACCGTTATCATCGATGCAAATCCATACCTCTGACCACATCGGCGGAATCACTAACGCATCAAAACGCTGACGTAAGGCTCTATCTTTGACCGTCTTGCCAGCAGCATCGCGATAAGTAAAGCCGCGTCCATGTCGACGACGCTCATAACCAGGCTCATCATCTCTGACGTAGCGTAGATTGGCAAGGCGAGCTAAGTGCTCATAGTCATGGCGCACATCTTCGCTAACAGAATTAGGTGGTTTAGATTTGGAAGAGGTTGGAGTATCCATTTGCTTAGCCATAAAATAATGCGCCTTTATTTGATAGTTTCTGATAATTGCCGTAAAGACTGTGTCTCCTGCCTTATCATAAATAAACACTGCTATTTTATTGGCATACTCAAGAAAGTAATGCAGCAGCTCGCATACTTTATGACACGCTGGCGACCAAGACCGATAGGGTGCAATACCGGAAGAACTTATAATTTAGAGTCCTTGTATATAGAATTCAGATTATAACAGCCATAAAAAAACGCCAAGCGCAGAACGTTTGGCGTTAATAGTTATAAAACAGTCTTACTTTAAGAAACTTCTATTTACCATAAACACATAAGTAAGCCGTTTCGACTTCAACTTTAACATTGAACTTCTTATTGGCTTCAACGGTAAACTGTTGACCAGCATCAAAGGTTTGCCACTCATCGCTCTCTGGCAGCTTAACCGTCAATGCACCACTAACCACACTCATGGTCTCAAATTCACTGGTACCAAATTCATACTCACCAATGGACATAACGCCAACGGTGGCAGGCTTAGTTGCGGTTTGAAAGGCAATAGAAGTTACTTTGTCATCAAAATAATTATTAACGCTTGGCATAATTTTTCCTTAAGTAGTTTTGATTAATTTTAAAAAATTTATTTCAATATTCATAGCCCAGCTTTTAAACTCGCTTCAATAAACTGGTCGAGGTCACCGTCTAATACTGCGCCCGTATTAAAGGTCTCAACGCCGGTACGCAAATCTTTGATCCGCGAATCATCAAGCACGTATGAGCGAATTTGACTGCCCCAACCGACATCGGACTTACCCTCTTCGACCGCTTGCTGCTTTTCCATGCGCTTTTGCATTTCTAACTCATAGAGTTTAGCACGTAGCATTTTCATCGCCGTCGCCTTGTTACCATGCTGGCTACGCTCGTTTTGACAGGTAACGACGACACCAGTAGGCTCATGAGTAATACGCACGGCGGAATCGGTAGTATTCACATGCTGACCGCCTGCGCCGGATGAGCGGTAAGTGTCTATACGCAAATCTGCTGGGTTGACGTCGATATCGATATCATCATCAATCTCAGGTGACACAAAGATAGCGGCAAACGAGGTATGACGACCATTATTACTATCAAATGGCGATTTACGAACCAATCGATGCACCCCAATTTCAGTACGTAGCCAGCCAAAGGCATAATCGCCTTTAATGGCGATGGTCGCCGACTTAATACCAGCCACCCCACCTGAGGATACTTCAATCACATCAACTTTAAAGTCATGCGCTTCCGCCCAGCGCGTATACATACGCAATAGCATCTCTGCCCAATCTTGCGCTTCGGTGCCGCCACTGCCCGACTGCACATCCAAGTAGCAATTATTGGGATCCATCTCTCCGCTAAACATGCGACGGAACTCTAAATCCGCCACGCGCTTCTCAGCAATATCGAGTTCTGCTTGTACGTCTGCTAGCAACGATTCATCATCCGCCTCTACCGCTAGCTCCAACATGGCTGTCGCGTCTTCTAATATGGTTTCCAGTGACACTACCACGTCAATCACACCATCAAGATAGCTTTTTTCTTTATTAATCTTAGTCGCACGCTCAGGGTCATTCCATAGCTCGGGATTCTCTAATTCTAAATTGACTTCTTCTAAGCGTTCTTGCTTGCCATCAAAGTCAAAGATACCTCCGCAAATCCTGTCCACGCTCGGCGAGGTCTTTGATTGTTTCTTGGTACTGGTTGATTTCCATAAATTTTCCTAGGTTAATGAAAGGTATAAGTTACCGTTAATATTGAATCAAATAGCTACGTTATTATTCACGTAAGACTATTAAAATAAACTAAATTGACCAATCTTCTACTGCCCAGCGATGCGCCAAAGCGTGAGCATGTAAGGCATCATCAGGTGACACACAAATCGCCACATCCGCCCATTCAAGTAGCGGAATATCATTCTTAGAGTCCGAATAAGCATAAGTTTTGTCAAAATTAATACCGGCTACTTGCTGCTTATTAATCCATTTATCTAAATGATAGATTTTACCTTCTTTAAAGTTAGGCTTATCGGTTAATTTTCCGGTATAACGCTCATCTTTAATCTCAAGAGGTGTGGCTAAGACATTGGCCTCTTCCACACCGAAACGCTTAGCAATAGCGGATACCACAAAGTCATTGGTTGCAGAGATAATCACCACATCGTGACCCTGCTCAATGTGCTGACACAATACTTCTATTGCTTTTGGCCGGATATGCGGCTCAATCTCAACCTTAATATAATCTTCACGCAACTCATGAAGACGATCTAACGGCAGCGTGGTCAAAAACTGTGCTACAAACTCATTGTACTCTGTCGCATCCAGCGTGCCTTCGATATACTGCTCATAAAAATCTTGGTTGGCTGTCCGATACTGTGCCTCATCCACCAGCCCGTTATTAACGATATATTCGCCCCACAGATAATCGCTATCGACATCGAGCAAGGTATGGTCTAAATCAAACAGCGCTAAGATGCGCGGCTCATTTTTTGCGTTAGCAGCTGGTGTGGCAGTATTGGTAGCAATAATGGGACTGGTGGCAGACGTACTCATATGGCAAATCTCGTTGATGATTAATGATAAGAGTTATAACTGTTAAAGCGAATTTACTCAGGTTGCTCAACTTCTTTAAGTCCATTTTTGAACTTTTGGCATCGGGCAGCGTAATGTAGGGCAGATTCTTTGATCATACCTGCTTGCTCATCGGTCAAGATTTTAACCACTTTTGCAGGTGCACCCATTACCAGTGAATTATCTGGAATTTCTTTGCCTTCAGTAACCAAGGCTTTAGCACCGATGATGCAATTTTTGCCGATTTTAGCATTGTTTAGCACCACCGCCCCAATACCAATCAAGCTATTGTCACCGACTTCGCAGCCGTGCAGCATCGCTAGATGACCAATAGTGACATGATTGCCAATTTTGACTTCGATACCTTCATCGGTATGAATGACGCTGTTTTCTTGCACGTTACTGTAGTCACCAATATGGATACGCTCATTGTCACCGCGAATCACCGCGCCAAACCAAACGCTGGCTTGATGGCCTAAATAAACATCTCCGATAACGCGCGCTGTGTCGGCAACCCAACCGTTAAAAGGGACGGCAAACTCAGGTACTTTGTCTAAATATTGATAAATCATGGTCTGTCCTTAGTAGTTATTATAGTCAGAACTAAATAAAACGGATACACACATGGTTTTGGATAACTGGCAAAAATTTTTCTAGCTTGCTGTGTGACTGCATCACTTTTCGAGCCTTCGAAAATTTCTTCCAGCTATCCTGTATCTGTTTTAAAGCGGCTTAGCTATAGTAGCTCGTGATAAATAGCGATCAAGTTATTATGAGTAATTTTTAATAAAAGATAATCCGTTATAAAGAATAGTATAGACTTTATAGTACAATCGTCCCAAATATAACTGTCCTTAGGAATAAAGCGATGATCGGCAAAAAATACGCACCTATACTGTTATTGTCGAGTAGCCTGGTTGTGGCTAGCCCTAGTTATGCAGCCAATACCTCTGGTATTGAAAAAGCAGGCGATATTATTGCAATAGCGATACCCGCCATTGCTTACGGTAGCACATATTATAAGGATGATAAATCTGGGCGTCAGCAATTTTATCAAGCGTTCGGCACTAATCTTGCGGTGACCTATGGGCTAAAAGCTATTATTAATAAGGAACGGCCCAATGGTAGCGATGATAAATCTTTTCCATCAAGCCATACCTCGGTCGCCTTTCAAGGTGCCAGCTTTATTCACAAACGCTATGGCTTAGAATATAGTATTCCTGCTTATATTGGCGCAGGCTTTGTGGCCTATAGCCGCTTAGAGGCCGACGAGCATGATGCGGTCGATGTGTTGGCTGGGGCAGCATTGGGTATCGCCAGCAGTATGTATTTAACCAAAAATTATAATGATCAATTGTACATCGCACCTTCATTAGCGCCAGACTATTATGGTCTAACGGTGCATTATCAATTTAAGTAGTTCAGCTTTAGTGGCTTAACTTTAGTGATTTAATTTTAGCGCCTTGATTTTAGGGGCTTAAACATAATTAAGCCCACTCTTAATTTTAAATACTTGTTACTATCTTCTGATTCATGGCCGTCAACTTCAAAAAATCGGCTGGCTATTTGGGCACTTATTATATATAATGCCCAAAATCTGTGCCTAAGCGAGCGGACATGATGCGATTTACTCATTCACTATCTTGTGGGTTTTGTAGTTCTCATTGATAATGTCTTCTCGCTTTTTTGTGGAAAAAATTTGCCTCTAACCCTTTTTTTATTCTTATTTAGTAGCAGTTATAAGGGTATGAATAGCGATTATAGACGACTATTTTAATCAACAAAGCATCGTGGCACTCATCAAACACAGCGGAGGCAACCCTTGAATTCATCGGTAGAAGTACAAGCAATTTTGGCACTAGCAGACGGTACGATTTTTCGCGGTGTGAGTATCGGTAGTGAAGGTCATCGTGTTGGTGAGGTGGTATTTAATACAGCCATGACAGGCTATCAAGAGATCCTCACTGACCCCAGCTACGCGCGTCAATTGGTTACCTTAACCTACCCGCACATCGGTAACACTGGCACTAATAGCGAGGACATGGAGTCTGGTAACGGTCATGAAATTTGGGCAGAAGGCCTAATCATTCGTGATTCAACTATGGTCACCTCTAGCTTCCGTAACTCTGAATCACTTACCGACTATTTACAACGCCACGATACGGTCGCTATCGCTGAGATTGATACTCGCCAGCTCACCCGTTTACTACGTGACAAAGGGGCACAGCACGGCTGTATCATGACCGCCTCTAATGGCGAGACCATTAGCACTGATGACGAGCAGCAAGCCATTAAATTGGCGCAAGAGTTTTCTGGCTTGGTCGGAATGGATTTGGCAAAAGAATGCTGTAATCCTGACGGTTTTGAATGGACAGCAGGTACTTGGGAGTTGTCAGATACCCTACTTAACCGTGATGTAGTCGGTAGCCATGATAGCGGTACCGGTGGTTTTTTCAAACAGATCGGCACTCATATTGAAGCAAAATATAACGTGGTCGCTTATGACTTTGGTAGCAAAACCAATATCCTACGCATGCTGGTTGACCGTGGTTGCTATGTGACCGTGGTCCCTGCACAAACGCCTATCGCAGACGTACTAGCAATGAATCCAGACGGTATTTTCTTATCGAATGGTCCTGGTGACCCAGCGGCTTGTGACTACGCTATTGATAGCGTCCGTCATATTATTGAACAGACTGACATTCCAACCTTTGGTATTTGTTTGGGTCATCAACTGATTGGTCTTGCCAGTGGCGCGAATACCATTAAAATGAAGACTGGACATCACGGTGCGAACCATCCCGTACAAGATTTAGCGACTGGTACAGTGATGATTACCAGCCAAAATCATGGTTTTGCAGTTGATGAAGATACCTTGCCTGATAATGTAAAAGCCACCCATCGCTCATTATTCGATGGCACTAACCAAGGTATTGAGCTGACTAACAAGCCTGTATTTAGCTTCCAAGGTCATCCTGAGGCCAGCCCAGGTCCACATGATTGTGCGCCCTTGTTTGATAAGTTTGCTGAGATGATGGAAAAGGCTAAAACTGCACAAGCTTAATTTAATATAAACAACATCAACCACCCTACTCTTAACTAGCAGAAATCATTGATGTAGGCTGAGGCTTTAGCCCAGCATTTTTGGTAAGTTATTACGATTAGCTTGGCTATAAAAGCACTAGCCTACCGCCTATATTAAGTTGAGAATCAGGTATCAACCATTAATAAATAGACAAGGCGCTAAGAGCAATTAGTGCGCCTAAAGTCGCAATAAATAAAAAGTCAAAGTACACCTCAATTAAAATATCACTTAAACGAAGGTAGCCCTAATTATGCCAAAACGTACCGACATAAAAAGCATTCTTATCATTGGCGCAGGCCCTATCGTCATCGGGCAAGCGTGCGAATTTGACTACTCAGGTGCACAGGCGTGTAAAGCGCTGAAAGAAGAGGGCTACCGCGTCATTTTGGTTAACTCAAACCCTGCAACCATCATGACTGACCCAGCCATGGCCGATGCCACTTATATTGAACCAATTACTTGGCAAACGGTTGAGCAAATCATTGCTAAAGAACGTCCTGATGCCATCTTGCCAACGATGGGCGGCCAAACCGCGCTGAACTGTGCATTAGAATTAGACAAGCATGGTGTACTAACCAAATACAATTGCGAGCTGATTGGCGCAACCAAAGACTCAATTGAGATGGCAGAAGACCGCAACTTATTTGATAAAGCGATGAAGCGTATTGGCCTTGAATGTCCACGTGCTGAAACCGCTGAAACCATGGAAGAAGCTTTTGCCACCCAAGAAAAAATGGGCTATCCCTGTATCATTCGTCCGTCATTTACTATGGGTGGCTCAGGTGGTGGTATCGCTTATAACCGCGATGAATTCATCGAGGTTTGTGAGCGCGGTTTTGATTTATCTCCAAATCATCAGCTACTCATTGATGAGTCCTTGATTGGTTGGAAAGAGTACGAGACAGAGGTCGTACGTGATAAAAACGACAATTGCATCATCGTCTGTACGATTGAAAACTTTGATCCAATGGGCGTCCATACAGGTGATTCAATCACGGTCGCGCCAGCACAAACCTTGACCGATAAAGAATACCAAATCATGCGTAACGCCTCGCTCGCAGTATTGCGTGAAATTGGGGTTGAAACGGGCGGCTCCAATGTGCAGTTCGGTATCAACCCTGAAACCGGTCGTATGGTCGTTATCGAGATGAACCCACGGGTGTCACGTTCATCAGCGCTTGCTTCAAAAGCGACTGGCTTCCCCATTGCCAAAATCGCAGCCAAACTGGCCGTCGGCTATACGCTCGATGAATTGCAAAATGACATTACTGGTGGCAAAACCCCGGCCAGCTTCGAGCCTGCGCTCGATTATGTGGTCACTAAGATTCCACGTTTTAACTTCGAGAAGTTCCCACAAGCGGATAATATCTTATCGACCCAAATGAAGTCGGTTGGTGAAGTGATGGCTATCGGCCGTAACTTTCAAGAGTCGATGCAAAAAGCCCTACGCGGGTTAGAGACAGGCGCAGATGGTTTTGATGAGCAAATCGACTTTGCTGCCATAAAGGAAGGAACGCTTAGCGCTGATAAAGCACGCTCTGAGATTACCAATCGTTTGACCATTCCAACTCCTGAACGCATTTTTTATATCGCTGATGCTTTCCGTATTGGTATGAGCGTTGACGACGTCTTTAAATTTACCAATATCGACCCGTGGTTCTTGGTGCAGATTGAAGATATCGTCAAAACTGAAGCCGCCGTTAAAACGCTAGGCTTCGGTGGTCTAACTGAGAAAAACTTACGTAGTTTTAAGCGTAAAGGGTTATCAGACTTACGTTTGGCCAAACTGCTGGGTATATCACAAAAGCAACTGCGCACCAAACGTTGGGACTTGGGCATTTATCCAGTCTATAAGCGCGTAGATACTTGTGCGGCAGAATTTGAGACCAGCACCGCTTACATGTACTCTACTTATGATAGCGAGTGTGAATCGAATCCGACTGACAAGAAAAAAATTATGGTTATCGGTAGCGGTCCGAACCGTATCGGCCAAGGTATCGAGTTTGACTATTGCTGTGTCCATGCCGCGCTAGCAATGCGCGAAGATGGCTATGAGACCATCATGGTCAACTGTAACCCTGAAACGGTTTCAACTGACTATGACATCTCAGATCGCCTGTATTTTGAGCCGATTACTCTAGAAGATGTACTAGAGATTGTACGGATTGAGCAACCTGATGGCGTTATCGTGCAGTTCGGTGGACAAACACCACTAAAACTTGCCCGCACCCTTGAAGCCGCTGGCGTCAAAATCATCGGTACTAGTCCTGATGCGATTGACCGTGCTGAAGACCGTGAACGCTTCCAACATATGATTCAACAGTTGAATCTTATTCAGCCGACCAACGCCCTCGCAACCAGTTTAGAAGATGGTTTGGTAAAAGCCAAAGACGTTGGTTATCCATTGGTTGTGCGTCCCTCTTATGTTCTCGGTGGTCGCGCCATGGAAATCGTTTATAACGAAGACGAGTTAAAACATTACCTACGCACCGCAGTACAAGCTTCCAATGAAGCACCGGTATTGCTCGATCGCTTTTTAGATGATGCGATCGAAGTTGATGTTGATTGTATCTGCGACGGCACTGATGTGGTCATTGGCGGTATCATGCAGCATATCGAGCAGGCTGGCGTGCACTCAGGTGACTCAGCGTGTTCATTACCGCCCTACTCATTATCAGATGAATTATGTGATGTCATGCGCGCCCAAACTGTTGCCATGGCTAAAGAGCTTGGCGTCATTGGACTTATGAACGTTCAGTTTGCGGTCAAAGGTGAAACCGTTTATATCTTAGAAGTCAATCCACGTGCTGCGCGTACCGTGCCTTTTGTCTCTAAATGTATCGGTGCCTCTTTGGCAAAAGTTGCCGCACGCTGTATGGCTGGCACTTCATTGAAAGACCAAGGCTTTACCAAAGAGATTAAACCGACCTTCTTTGCAGTCAAAGAAGCAGTCTTCCCGTTTGCTAAATTCCCTGGCGTCGATCCTATCTTGAGCCCTGAGATGAAATCAACTGGTGAAGTGATGGGTGTGGGTAAAACCTTCGGCGAAGCCTTTTACAAAGCCGTTATCGGTAGTAATGAGCGTCTGCCTGGCTTACCGACTGAAGGCGAAACCAAAACCGTCTTTATCTCAGTTCGTGACAGCGACAAAGCGCAAATCGCTCCTATCGCTCGTCAGCTGATAGACTTTGGTTTTAACATTGTGGCCACTACCGGTACCCAAAAAGTACTTGCTGACAACGGTATTGAGTGTAAAAAAATCAACAAGGTCACCGAAGGACGTCCACATATCGTTGATGCCTTAAAAAACGGTAAAATTGATTTAATTATTAATACCACCGAAGGCAAGCAAGCGCAAGAGGATTCATTCTCTATCCGCCGTAGCGCGCTACAAGGTAAAGTGTTCTACGTGACTACTTTAGGGGCAGCCGACGCGGTTTGTAAATCTTATGCTATCGACTTGCCATTTGAAGTCTATAAACTACAAGATTTGCATGAGCAAGCAAAGACAGTTGACGTGGCTGAATAAATTCAGTAAATTAAGCATAACCGTAAGGCTTGCTGAGAGTCTTACTGAATACTGATTACTCGTTTTAAAATAAATGTACTAAATTTAAAAAGCGATGTTTTTAATAAAGTGATAAATACAAAAAGCATAGTGGCTTACCCGCGACTATGCTTTTTAGTACTCAAGCTTAATGCTACCCTTTTTATATTTCAAACCCATTATAATAACGCCAACACCATCTCATTATGAGGTGGTGTGATGTTATTGGTTTAAGGAAAAAATATGCAACGTTATCCTATGACTCCGCAAGGACATGCAGCCTTAGAAGCCGAGTTAAAACAGTTAAAAAATATCGATCGCCCTCGTATCACCGCCTCTATTGCTGAAGCGCGTGAACATGGTGACCTCAAAGAAAACGCTGAATATCACGCCGCCCGTGAGCAGCAAGGATTCTGTGAAGCGCGTATCCGCGATATCGAAGCCAAACTTGGCGGCGCCCAAGTAATAGATATCTCCACCTTACCGAAAGAAGGTCGGATAGTATTTGGCGTGACTGTGGTCATTGAAAATATGGATACCGAAGAAGAAAAGCGCTATCAAATCGTAGGTGATGACGAGGCGGATTTTAAAGGGGGTAAAATCTCTGTTAACTCACCTATTGCCCGTGGTCTGATCGGTAAATATAAAGGCGATGAAGCCCGCATTGAAACCCCAAGAGGTGTGGTTGAGTACGAAATAATGGAAGTGATTTACGGATAAGATTATTTGGTAAATACTTATTTTATAATTTAGCTTTTTTTGATTAAACAGTTAAACCATAAATAATTATGCCTTAGATAGATTAAGTATCAACTTAATCTATCTAAGGCATTTTTGTATCCACCTCTACGACACTGATTGTCGTTTTATTTTCTTAATTCTCCTACCATTACAGTGACTTACCTATAGTTTTGCTAAACTGGTTATTCATAAATTAATTGGTAAACTCCCATTTATGGCCACCATCAATTATGAAAGATTACAGGGTAAGCTCAATATCTTAGCTGATGCGGCTAAGTATGATGTCTCTTGCTCCTCCTCCGCTGGTACTCGCAAAAACCAAGGTGGCGGTCTGGGTGATGCGTCACAGTCAGGCATTTGTCACAGCTATACCGAAGATGGATGCTGTGTCAGTTTGCTTAAAATCCTACTTACCAATCACTGTATTTATGATTGTGCTTACTGTACTTCTAGAAAAAACAACGATACACCGCGCGCGGCATTTAGTGTCGAAGAATTGGTTGATTTGACCATGCAGTTTTATCGTCGTAACTATGTCGAAGGTTTATTTTTAAGTTCCGGTATCTTTAAAAGTGGCGATTATACGATGGAGCGGCTGGTTGAGGTCGCAAAGATATTGCGCACCCGTGAGCGCTTTAACGGTTATATCCATCTAAAAACCATCCCTGGTGCCTCGAAAGAGTTATTATTAGAGGCCGGACTGTATGCGGATCGCTTAAGCGTCAATATTGAAATACCCACCAAATCCGGCCTTGCTTTACTGGCGCCAGAGAAATCGCATGAACAATTAAAAGCGCCGAGGGAAACCGTAAAAGAAGAAATTATCACTATCCGTTATCGGTCAAAACCCATAAAAAAGTGCCCAAATTTGTACCAGCAGGCCAGACCAGCCAGACCAGCCAGATGATCGTAGGTGCCAGTAATGAGACTGATTTACAGGTCATTCAGCTATCGAGTCACTTTTATAAGCAGTATGATCTCAAACGTGTTTATTATTCAGGCTATGTACCGATGCTGTCCGATAGCCGCTTGCCAGCTATTGGTACGCCAGTCCCAATGGTACGCCAGTCCCAATGGTACGTGAGAACCGTCTGTATCAAGCCGACTGGTTAATGCGCTTTTATGGCTTTGGCGCCCATGAAATCCTTGAACCTGACTCGCCATTTTTGGACTCAGACTGTGACCCAAAGCTGGCGTGGGCTATCCGTCATCGTGAGCATTTCCCCGTTAATATTCAGACCGCAACTTATGAGATGATTGTACGCATTCCGGGAATCGGTATCAAAACAGCAAAAAAGATATTAAAAGCGCGTAAGTTTAATCAGCTGACTTTATACCATCTGAAAAAGATGGGCGCGGCAGTAAACCGTGCTAAATATTTTATCGCTACTACGGGTAAAAACGAACATCTTGCCCATCTAACTCGTGATAACTTTCGTCAGTACGTGCTTGCCCAAACGCAGACTAAATTTAAAGATCAGCGCAGTGGCCAGCTGGCATTGTTTTGATCATGACTTGTTTTGCGCCTTTACCTACTACAGTCAGTTCAAAAAAAAGAGGGTCGTTCATAGCAAGGTGCTACTGGTATAAATTTTTCTTGCTTGCTGTTCGCAAGCGTGACAGAGGCTGCAAAACGTTTGTTACAGTAGCATCCTAACAGCACTGTATCGTTTTTAAATTGGATCGACTATATACGGAACCAAGTGTGTGCCCCTCTTATTTAGTAATTACTATAGAGAATATTTAAAACTATTTTAGGGTGAACCATGTTACAACAGCTACAAAACATGCCTTACCCTATTGGTCAGGTAACCCCTAGTATCTTGCTTTATGAGCCCAACTTTGAAGGCTGGCTCAGCGCGGTATTTTATGTCTATGCCAATAAATTGCAACATAATACAGCGCTACAGCTGACTGCTCATGATTGCTACGTACTCTCATTAATAGATCATGCCATTAGCGTTGTAACTGAGCAGAATAAAGCGCAAAGGGTACTGGTTAAGATTAATAGCCTCATCGGGCGTTCTGGTATGCGGCAAATTTTATGGGGCTTTTTATCTGAAAAGGCCAATATCGGTACGACCCTATTTCACGTGGTAAAATACGCTATCGACTATCCTGATCGACTGGTTATGAAAGATTTGGGTCACCTAGATGTCTTGGAGTTAGCACAAACTGTAAAGTCTGTTGGGCGAGAGAAACACCGGATGGAAGCCTTTGTACGCTTTGAACATACGACTGATGATATTTACTTTGCGCGCGTTGAGCCTGACTTTAACGTCCTACCACTGATTGGAGAGCATTTCCGTCAGCGTTATCAAGACCAGCACTGGGCGATTTACGATCTGACTCGTGGCTATGGTATTTATTACGACAAAAGCCAAAGTACGCCATCGCGTCCTGCTGCCCTGCAAACCATCACCGACCTCGATGATACTGTATTACGCAATCCCGCTAGCATACACAGTGTAGATGAGCAGCGCTATCAGCAGTTTTGGCAAGGCTACTTTACCAATGTTAATATTAAAGAGCGTAAAAACTCGCGTTTGCATAGACAGTATCTACCGCAGCGATACTGGAAGTATTTAAGCGAAAAACAAGTCTTGCCTAATGCTGAGCATCTACAAAAAAAGCGTTAATTTTACAGCCGTCATTACCAAAATTATTTGTAACGTCTAATCCGCCTTCAAGGTTGAGTTTTACCGGCTTTTACCTGACAATAGCCCCTTGATATCGTTAAATGGTGACCACCAAAATTATGATCGTGATGCGCTTATTGTCGTCTTTGAAGCATGATGAATCCGAACGCGGTATCTTTCACCTTGGGCGCGCGTTAGTAGAGAATGGGCATACCTCCATCATCATCACCAGTGCTGATGACGATAATGATCTGGTCAGACGCCTAGAGCGCGACGGCAATCTATACCATCAGCTGCATATGAATAAAAAGTCCTGGCTGTCGCTACTGCAAGTTGCGCCGCTACGACATTTAATTGAAAAGTATAATCCTGATGTTATTCATGTGCATTCGCGGACACCTGCATGGATACTGCATTTGGCACTGCGCCGGGCACGAGTAAAGCGCCCGCCGAAACTGGTTGCGACTATGTATGGCTTTTATCCGATTAATAAATACTCGCAAGCGTTGCTAGATGTCGATACTATTATTACGGTATCTGATAGTGTCACCAACTATCTAAAAAAAGGGCTACGCCGAGAAGATATTGGCCACAAAGTAATTAAACGTATCTACCGGGGTATTGATACCCGTCGTTATCCTTATCGGCATAATCCATCCGTGTATTGGCTGCGGCACACCTTTGCTGAATATCCTGAGCTTGAGCATAAAAAATGGCTGGTCTTTCCAACCATTATCGGCAATGAGTATGGACAAGAATGGCTAATCGATATCTTGGGCACTCTCAAAGAACAGTTCCCCAATATTCACGTTATTATTATGGATGAAGACCACAGAGAGGACGATGTGGCTCACCAAGACTTCCGCCAGCGCACCAACGCCCTTGATCTTGCTGATCATATTACCTATGTCGGTGGTAAACGTAACGACATGCGCGAATGGCTGTCAGCAGCTAATATTGTCATGGCACTTGCTAATGAGCCTGAGTCCATTGGTATTAACGCCCTACAGGCTATCCATCTGGGCACACCAGTCATTGGTTGGGATCAAGCAGCGTTTAGTGAGATTCTACAGCCACTATATCCACAAGGATTGGTCAGAAAATACAACGCTCAAGCGTTATGTAAAGCCGTAAGAAATCAGCTAGAGAGCGTCACTCGGCCTGAAATGACTAATAAATTTACTATGCGTGAGATGATCAAAGAAACCCTTAAGGTTTATCAAGGACTATATGATGAATCGCTGGCAAAAGAGCAAGCATTGTCAGACACCTACTCGTCACGCAAGCTTAAAAAGCGGCTTGAGTCTGCGGTGAAACCCATTATCAAATCATCTACTGATGCAGCTAATAAACAGCCTATTAAACCGGATATCCAAAAGAAGCCCTCAGTGCTGACGAGGGTCTCAAAATCAGTGTCAAAAACAATGAGCAAGGACAACTGATAGAGACAGGCACTGGCATCTACTCTACTTCGTATCATCCATTAGGATATGAGTACAATGCAACGAAGTACAGATTATTTAATCTGATTTCAACTCAGAGTCAGTAAGTCGCTGGAGTGTGCGCACTAACAATACGCGTTATAGCATTACTAGGATTGATGAAAGTATGAGGATTGTTAGTATTAATGACATAACTGTCGCCCTCATTTAATAGATACGTGACCTCATTAATGCGGATTAAAATTTTGCCTTCAATAACCGTACCAATCTCCTCGCCTTCATGAGATATTCTGTCTTCTGTTGAGCTATTCGGTTGATAAACCTCGATCAAAAACCCTAAGTTCCTTGTCGGGCTGTGATTGTAAACCTGTTTGATAGACACTCGATTACTCGGTTCACTAATCTCTATCAGATCCTTTGGCGTGACCACGACTCTTGCCTTACGCTCCTTCCACTCATCACTAAATAAATCCTCTGACCATACTAAAGCCCGTCATAGTGATGACCTGTGTATCGCCTCTTATGCCAATTTTTTAATCTGTAACGACGGTATTATTGTGCCGCAATACGATGATATAAATGATGACTTAGCCATTCAGCAACTTGAAAAAATCTTTCCCAAGCATCAGGTAGTTGGAGTACGTACTAAAGAGATTTTGTTTGGCGGCGGCAATATTCATTGTATTACCCAGCAGCAGCCAGCGGTCAACACATAGTAACGAGATTTATGTGTTCTACAATTAGCTTTTTAAACATAACCAAAAACGGATTTTAAACCCAAGGAATTTTTATGAGCGAATATCAAGTAACCAACCCAGCAACTGGCGAAGTTGAAGCCACCTATCCTACTGCGAATGAACAAGATATCCAGCAGGCGATTAAAAAAGCGGACGATGCGTATCAAGACTGGCGTCAAGTGTCCCTCAGCGAGCGCAGTGCACTACTACATAAAATTGCCGATATTTATATTGAGCGTCAAGATGAGCTAGCAGATATGATCGCTACAGAAATGGGCAAACCTGTCGCCCAAGGTAAAGGAGAGCTTGGTTTGGTTGCTGAGATCTATCGCTACTATGCAAACCATGCAGAGCAGCTACTGGCACCTAACCAAATCAACGTAGACGAAGGCTCAGCCTCTGTAGAGAAGCTTCCAGTGGGCGCATTGCTAGGGATTATGCCGTGGAACTATCCGCATTATCAAGTCGCACGCTTTGTCGCACCAAACGTGATGGCAGGCAATACTATTATTCTAAAGCATGCGCCGCAGTGTCCTAAGACAGCAGAAATTATTGTCGATATCTTAAAAGATGCAGGCCTGCCAGATGGCGTCTACAACAATATCTTTGCCACTAATGAGCAAGCCGCTACTATCATTCAAGATAGTAGAATACAAGGAATCTCATTAACAGGCTCTGAACGCGCCGGACAAGCAGTCGCCAAAGAAGCAGGCAGCGCCCTCAAAAAAGTTGTTTTGGAACTAGGCGGCTCAGATCCCTTTATTGTCGCAGCAGATGCTGATATCGAGAAGGCAGTAGCAGATGCCATCACAGGTCGTTTTGGTAATACAGGACAAGCTTGTAATGCTGCTAAGCGCTTAATCGTCGTTGAAGCCGTCTATGACAAGTTTGTACAAGGCTTTACCGATGCGGTCCGCGCTATGACTTTATCTGATCCATTAAATGAAGATACTTTTATTGGACCGATGTCATCAAAGAGCGCTGCCGTTAATCTGCAAAAGCAATTAGATGGTGCTGTAAAAGATGGCGCTACGGTATTGGTCGAAGGTGGTATGTTAAAAGACAAGCCCGGTGCTTGGTTTGCGCCAGCAGTACTCACTGATGTCGATGACTCAATGGATGTCTATCGTCAAGAGCTATTCGGTCCTGTTGCTGTCATCTACAAAGCCCGTGATGTCGAACATGCCATTCAAATAGCCAACGATGTCCCATTTGGCCTTGGCGCTTCTGTCCAAACACAAGATCCAGCATTGGCTGAAGATATTGCTAGCAAATTGGAAGTGGGCATGGTGACTATTAATGCGCCTTCTGGTACTGAAGCCAATACCCCATTTGGCGGCGTTAAACGTTCAGGCTTCGGTCGTGAGTTGGGTACACTGGGTATCACTGAGTTCCTCAACTATAAACTGATTCGTAATAAAACCAGCGCATAGATTAAATGCATTAATCTGCACACTGCAATAGAAAAAGCCTAACGTTAAAACGTTAGGCTTTTTTTTGATCGATATTTTAAACGGTTTTACTTTTTAGGTGGATTATCTTTTAACCATAGCTGATTGACGATTTTTAACTCGCGTAATTCCTCTGCCATGATAGCTTCGCTTATACCCGGATACTTGATTCTTGCATAGCTATATAAAGAAATCCCCAGTACAGTCCAGCCGAGGAAGATCCACCACTCAATGCCGATAAGCGCCGAAGGCATCCCTGGCATATACAAGGTCAATAGACCAATGCTTAGAATGATAGTGACTACGCCTACAAACTTACCTGCTGGTATTCTAAACGGACGTACCATATCAGGCTCGCGGTAGCGTAATACTAAGAAAGAGATAGCCACACAAGTATAAGCTATGACAATACCAAAGCCACCAGCATCAACAATCCAGACTAGCATTTTGCGACCAAATAATGGTGCCAGTGTGGCCAGACCACCAATCAATAAAATAGCATTAACGGGGGTGTTATATTTTGGATGCAATTTACCCAAAAATGCCGGTAACATGTGTGCTTTAGACATGGCATATAGTAGACGACTGCCGCCAATTAAGAATGCATTCCAACTGGATAAAATACCCAATACACCACCAATAACCAGTAAAATACCGGCCCATTTACCATTCCATGCATTGGTCATTGCATCGGCTGTGGCCAAAGTAGAACCTTGTGCTTGTATTAGTGGTAAGGTAGTACCAACACTCCAAGCGACAGCAATATACCAAAGCACCGCAATAACGATTGAGACAATCAAAAACTTACCAATATTGGGACGGGTCAAATCGATCTCTTCAGCGGCTTGCGGAATAACGTCAAAGCCCACAAACATAAAGGGTACCATGACGATAACCGCCATTATACCAGCTGCACCGCCAATAAACGCAGGCGCTTGTACGGCAGTCGATGTAGCAGGATTGTATAAAGCAGCACCAATAAACAGCAGTATACCGACAAACAGAATCCCTACGACTGCTGTTTTTTGGAACCAAGCACTGACTTCCATGCCTCGAATATTTAACCAGGTAACAATGACTGACCCCAGCATCCCCACGCCAACCCAAGTGGCATAGACATCCCAGCCTGCAATGGTCCACAAGAACCCTTGATTGTAATTGGGAATAAAGTACTCAACCACAGTCGGCAGGGCAACGGCCTCAAAAGCGACTACTGAGAAGTAACCGAATAGAATACTCCATGAGCAAATAAAGGAGACGTTGACACCTAACGCGCGGTGGGTGTAAGTGTGCTCACCGCCCGTAATGGGCATTGATGAGGCCAGCTCAGCATAAGTGACACCAATCAGTATCACTGCCAGACCACCCAGTAAAAACGCTAACATCGCGCCCCAAGTGCCGGCAGCGATAATCCAGCCACCTGCTAAGACCACCCAACCCCAACCTACCATAGCGCCAAACGCTAGGGCAATAATATCAAACGTACCCAGCGATTTTTTTAATCCAGACATAACTTACTCCTTGTCTAAGTGTCATCCGTGTTAACCCTTTATGGTTAAGTTGGCTTTTATTTAGCTAACTATTTACGTTAGCTTAGTACTCATTTATCGGGGCATAGCCCATCATCGTTATCTTTCCATATCTCATTGTCCGTGCTTAATTTTTCGGTACTTTTTAATTTATAGGTCAAACTTATAGGCTTGTTTACGGCGTTTTACTGACTCACATTTTAAATCATGAGTTTCTAACCGCTGGAAACTTAAGCACTAAAAATCCAAATGGCGAGAACAAAAACGGCGTCTTGTCGTGCAAGGCGCCGTTGTAAAGCCTATACTCAGAGAGCGAGTGCTCTAAGAGCAACCTTGCTGTTAGAGTAACAATATAACCTGTTAACTAAAATTAAATATTTAATTAAAAGCTATACATGAGTACAGTAAATAAGCATGCAGTATGAATTAAGCGGTTAGAATGCCGCCAATAATATCCAGACCCTCTTGCAGCACTTCATCTTCAACTGTTAATGGCACCATGAAGCGAATGGCGTTGCCATGCATACCACAAGAAGCCAACAGTAAACCTTGCTCAAAACATTTCTGTTTTAAATTAGCCGTGGCATTACTATCTGGCTTGCCATCACTATCGATCAATTCAAAAGCCAGCATTGCGCCTTTATGACGGATGTGACCGATACTATTAAGATCTAATTCTTTTAAGAATGACTCGATTTTGTCACCAATCTCAATGCTGCGCTCAAGTAGATTTTCTTCTTCAATTACCTCTATTACGGCTAAGGCTGCGACGCAAGCTAGCGGGTTACCCGCATAAGTACCGCCCAAACCACCGATTTGCGGGGCATTCATGATATCAGCGCGACCAATAACCGCCGATATCGGATAGCCACCAGCCAAGCTCTTAGCGCTGGTCATTAAGTCGGGCTCAACACCCAGTTGTTCAGTAGCGAATAAGGTACCGGTTCTAGCAAAGCCGCACTGGACTTCATCAAAGATCAACACGATGCCGTGCTCATCACAGATAGCGCGTAACGCTTTGGCAAATGATGGGGTGACTTGATGGAAGCCGCCCTCACCTTGTACCGGCTCAATAATCATTGCCGCTACTTCGCTCGGATCAATTGAGGCCTGGAAGATCATCTCAAGGCTATGTAGCGCTTGCGCCTCAGTAACATTGAGCTCTTCAGCAGGAAATAGCGCATGAAAAACAGGACCTGGCATTGGACCAAAATCTTTTTTGTACGGAATAACCTTACCGGTCAAGCTCATGCACATCAAGGTGCGACCGTGCCAGCCACCAACGAAAGAGATAACCCCTGGACGGCCAGTTTTTGCGCGAGAGATTTTGATCGCGTTTTCGACCGCTTCAGCGCCAGTGGTTAAAAAGAAAGCTTTTTTGTCACCACTAATAGGTACGGCTGCGCAAAGCTTTTCAGCAAGCTCAACATAGCTCTCGTAGTTGATCATTTGTGCGGCGGTATGAGTGAATTTATCGATTTGCTCATGTACACGCTGGATAATTTTTGGATGGCTATGTCCGGTATTCAGTACTGAGATACCACCAACAAAGTCGATATAACGCTTGCCTTCTACATCCCAAATTTCCGAGTTTTTGGCACGCTCAGCAAAGATAGGAAAGGCTACGCCAAGTCCAGTTGGCAATACCGCTTTACGGCGCTCAAGCAAAGATTGATTGGTAACTTTAGTAGTACTCATGAGAACGTCCTTTTCTTTATATTTAAAGTAAGCACTATTTAGTTAATAGCGGTTTATGTGATGGGTGGCAAACGATAGAAAGCAGTCGTATCCTTTAGCACCTGAAAACTAAGTTAATTGCTAGGCTAAATGAGCAAAACTAGCTGATGTCACTGCACCAGTATTTAGTTACAACATACTCTTCAATACCATATTTTGAGCCTTCACGGCCAAAACCTGACTGCTTCACGCCGCCAAATGGGGCAACTTCGGTAGAGATCATGCCCGTATTATGTCCAACCATGCCGTACTCTAGCCCTTCAGTAACACGCCATGCGCGTGAAAATTCGCTACTGTAGAAGTAAGCGGCCAAACCATAAATGGTATCGTTAGCAGCGCGAATCACTTCTTCTTCACTCTCAAAAGTAAATATTGATGCAATAGGACCAAATATCTCTTCGCTGGCAATGTCCATATCTGCGCTGATATCAGTCAACACGGTTGGGTTAAAGCTCAGCTTAGAGGCGTTATTGGTATCGCCACCAGTCACTAACGTTGCGCCTTTATCAAGGGCGTCTTTTAATAAGGCTTGGACTTTTTCTAGCGCGGCAGTATTGATTAACGGTCCAATATTCACGCCTTCATCTGCTCCATTACCGACTTTGAGTTCAGCAACTTTTTTGACGAAAATATCTAAAAACTTGTTTTTAATACTGGCTTGGACGTATACACGGTTGGCACACACGCAGGTTTGACCCGCGTTGCGATATTTGGAAGCAATAAGGCCATCTGCGGCTTTTTCTAAATCGGCATCATCAAAAACGATGAAAGGCGCGTTACCACCCAGTTCTAGTGACAGTTTTTTGATGGTTGGTGCACACTGCGCCATCAAGGTACGACCAACTTCAGTAGAGCCTGTGAACGATAGTTTTTGGATACGGGCATCACCAGTTAAAATGTCGCCAATCACTGAAGATTTACCAGTAACTACTTGGACAACACCGGCTGGAATACCTGCTTGCTCTGCCAATACGCCAAGCGCCAATGCTGAAAACGGGGTTTCAGTGGCAGGCTTGATGATAATAGTACAGCCTGCCGCTATTGCCGGTGCGGCTTTACGCGTAATCATTGCCGCAGGAAAATTCCAAGGGGTAATCGCCGCGCAAACACCAATAGGCTGCTTCAAAATCACATAACGCAGCTGCGACTGGGTCGCTGGAATAACATCACCATAAACGCGTTTGGCCTCTTCAGCAAACCAGCGGATAAAGCTGTTGGCATAACCAATCTCACCGCGTGACTCGCTTATAGGCTTGCCTTGCTCGGCGGTCATGATGATGGCTAAGTCTTCTTTATTTTCATCAATAAGGTCCGCCCATTTTTGCAGTAGCAGTGACCGTTCTTGTGCTGTTTTTGCCGCCCAAGACCCTTGTGCTTCATGCGAAAATGCCACAGCATCATTCACATCTTGTTGAGTCAGGCTTGGAACACTACCGATGACATCACCGCTAAATGGATTGCACACCTCAATGGTGGCGGCATCACTAGCATCATGCCAGCCGTCTTTAATTAAGCACTGTTGTTTAAGCAGATCTGGATTTGATAGCTGTAGCGTGGTGTTTGTAGTATTTTTTGACATAGTAACGTTCCTTGTTCTTAAGCGTGATGCTTATTTATAATGGTTAATAGTGAAATTACATAGACAGTCATAGATAAACCACCACATAGCGAATAGTTTCAATAAAATTGTGAGGATTAGAACCATAAGTTAAGAATAGCTATTGATAATCAATGGATTGTTCAATATACTGAACGTTAATTCCATATATGAGACACCATTATAAGAATGATGTCTTCCATTTTGCAACCCTTTTCCTGCTTTTATCGTAATTTTAAGCTTTTTTACAATTTTTTTGACTCCTATTCACTGCTATAGAGCCCTTATGAACACCACTACTGTTCCTGCCTTGGACAAAACTTTTCAGATTTTAGACTTAATTACTGCTAGTCCGCAACCTTTGACTGCCGCCCATATTGCTAAGCAACTAGGACTGGCACGTAGCTCAACCCATAATATTTTGCACAGTTTATTGGCTAAACACGTCATCTATAAAGACACCGAAAGCCGCTTTCATTTGGGCTCGTATTTACTTTATTGGGCAGGGAAATACGAGCAGCAGCAAGGGGTTATTCAATTATTTAAAGATTTGATTGTGCAGTATCCTACGTTGTTACAACACACGGTGACGCTCTCCAAGCTGGACTTGGGCGAGGTGGTATTCTTAGCCTGTCATGAAGCACCTGCCTCGCTAGGTTTCACTTTTCGCGCGGGTGTGCGGGTACCGGCCGTATTTTCGGCGACAGGCAAAGCCATACTTTCAACGCTTCCTATGCACACTATCAAGTCTATATACGAAGGGGTCTTACCTGAGCCTATGACTCCGAATGGGGTGCGTGATTTTGATACCTTATCTCGCGAGCTTACCGCCATTCATAGCAGCCGCATCTCACTAGATGATGGACAGCTGCGTGATGGTATGTACTGCTTGGGCACGTATATCCGCAATGCATCGGGCAATGCGGTCGCGGGTATGGCAGTCAGTTTTTTGCAGGCAGAATACGAGTCTAAGCGTGATGAGGTCAGTACTGTACTGATTGAATTGGCCAAGCAAATGGAGCAACGTTTGGGGTTTTGCGCTGATGGCATAAGGTAGCGATGTAGCCTTGACGCTCTTTGACTTTATGGCCTATTTTGAAGAACAGCTTATTAAGTTGCTTAAGCAAATAGACCGCTTAAGCAACTCAAAAAACAGGCCATTAAACAATTAGATTAAACAATACCGTCGGCTTTTAGTTTGGCTATCGTGTCGCTATCATAGCCAAGGGCTGCTAGCGTACTGTCGGTATGTTCACTTAAGCTTGGCGGCGGCGAGCGGTAGGTAACAGCCGACTCAGATAATTTAATGGGATTACCCAGCACTTTAACCGGACTGCCTTGCGCCATAAAATCAATCACCATATCACGTGCTTGTGCTTGCGGCATCGCTAGCGCTTCAGCCACATTATGAATAGGGCCGCAAGGTATGCCTGTTTGATGGAGAATCTCAAGCCAATGCTCACGCGATTGCTGTGCAAATTTATCCACCAGCCAGCCGCAGAGCAGATCACGATTCGTAACCCGTGCTGGATTGGTCGCAAAACGTTGGTCTTCCTGCCAATCGACCCCTAATACGTCACATAGCTTGGTAAACTGTTGGTCATTGCCACAGGCTAAAATAAAATGCTGATCACCCTCAGCCAAAAACACTTGGTAAGGAACGATATTGGGATGTTGATTGCCCAGCCTTGGTGGCACTTCACCTGACGCCAAATGATTCATACCAACATTGGCCAACATCGAAAGCGCACTGTCTAACAAGGCTACATCGACCTGCTGCCCGCGGCCAGTATTATGCCGCGCCAACAATGCCGCTTGAATACCAATAGTGAGCTGTAATCCGGCAAACAAATCCACTACGGCCACGCCGACCTTATGCGGTTCGCCATCACTAGGACCAGTAATACTCATTAACCCCGATAAACCTTGAATAATATAGTCATAACCGGGACGCTTGGCATCTGGCCCTGTCTGACCAAAGCCTGTCAATGAAGCATAAATCAGTCGCGGATTGGTTTGCTTAAGGCTGTCATAATCTAAGCCGTATTTTTTTAAACCACCTACTTTAAAGTTCTCAACCACGATATCGCTGTCAGCGACGAGCTGCTTTATAATGGCCTGCCCTGCTGCAGTTTTGATATCAACGGTAAGCGATTTTTTGTTGCGATTGATCGTGGCGTAGTATGCGGAAGTATTATCGATAAATGCGGGCGGCGCCCAATGACGGGTCTCATCACCAAGACGTGGACGTTCTACTTTAATCACTTCTGCGCCCAAATCAGCTAAAACTTGAGTACATGATGGACCCGCCAGCACTCTAGATAAGTCCAATACTTTAATACCTTGTAACGCTCCTTGGCGCGCGTCATCACTATTAGCGTTAGCAGCAGCACAAGCGAGTTCTGACTTCGATGGTTCAGTCATGGCTACGGTCATAATAGTCCCTTATTTTTTATATACATTTTAGTGCTTATCATTAAGACACTCATGCTTAAAGCGCTGATACTCAAATTATTTGTTCTTAATTTTTTAGTCCAAACGATAAAAAACGCACGCTACTAAGTGTGAAGCACTCTCTTAAGCGCCAGACAGTAACGTACGTTAATCATGCAAAAATATTACTAATAGCCGTTAAAAAAACGCTTGGATACCAGTCTGCGCGCGGCCTAAGATAAGCGCATGAATATCATGGGTTCCTTCATAAGTGTTGACGGCCTCTAGATTCATCACGTGGCGGATGATGTGGTATTCATCAGAGATACCATTACCACCATGCATATCACGGGCAACACGCGCGATGTCCAATGCTTTACCACAGTTATTACGCTTAATAAGAGAGATCATCTCAGGCGCAGCATTATGCTCATCCATCAGACGACCAACACGTAACGCCGCTTGCAAACCTAAGGTGATTTCAGTTTGCATATTAGCAAGCTTTAACTGTACCAACTGGGTCGCTGCAAGCGGACGGCCGAACTGAACACGATCAAGGGTATATTGGCGCGAAGCTTTCCAGCAAAACTCAGCGGCGCCCATCGAGCCCCATGCAATGCCATAACGGGCTTTGTTTAAGCAACCAAAAGGACCTTTCAGGCCACGAATGTCTGGAAAAGCATTGGCCTCGGGGACGAATACTTTGTCCATAACAATCTCACCCGTGACTGAGGCGCGTAGCGAGAATTTGCCTTCAATTTTGGGGGCAGATAGACCTTTCATGCCTTTATCTAAGATAAAACCACGAATGTCGCCTTCATCGTCTTTTGCCCAAACGACAAACACATCGGCGATAGGACTATTGGTAATCCACATTTTGCTACCAGTCATCTCATAGCCGCCATCGACTTTGCGGGCACGCGTTGTCATTGATGATGGATCTGAGCCAGAGTCTGATTCTGTTAGACCAAAGCAGCCCACATATTCGCCAGTTGCCAGCTTAGGGAGATATTTTTCTCTTTGCTCTTCAGTACCATATTCATGTATCGGATGCATAACCAAGCTCGACTGCACACTCATTGCTGAGCGATAGCCTGAATCCACTGCTTCAACTTCTTTAGCGAGCAACCCATAAGCGACACTCGACAAGCCAGCACAGCCGTAGCCTTCAATAGTAACGCCAAGCAAGCCCATTTCTCCCATCTGACGCATAATATTGCGATCAAAATGCTCATTACGGTTGGCTTCAATAATGCCCGGCATTAATTCTTTTTGAAAGAACTGGTGTGCGGTGTCGGTAACCATACGCTCTTCGTCAGTCAGCTGATCACGCAATAAAAACGGATCTTCCCAATCAAAACGTGGGCTGGTGGAATTTGCCATGTTGTTCTCCTTGGTGTCAGTCGTCCTGACTAACGAATAGTGTTGGGCTTCATTAATATTTAAATCATGAAGGATTGAAACTTACTTAATATTTAATCTAGCACTTGAATTGTTTGTTCCACTATGCAAAACTTAGTTTCATATTATGAACCATTTAAACAAAATTTCTATTCTTTGTAAACCTTTAACTCAATACATGGCTATAAAATGACAAAAATATTACCGACAGCTAAACCGTTTTTAGCTCGAATGAACGATACGCTCGCCCAAAGTAAAGTCGATGAGGATAGACAATTCGTCACCGCTCTTGGACGCGGATTGACCTTATTGGCTGGGTTTGAGCATCACGAACAACTCAGTCATCAGCAGTTGTGTCAGCTGACCTTATTGCCCAAAGCGACGGTTACCCGTCTGATTTATACCTTAACGACGCTTGGATTTTTACGCACAACGGTAGAGGGACAGTATCGCCTAGGTAGCAGCGCGGTGCGATTGAGCGCGCAAGCTTGGAGTCGTCATGATGTGGTAGCCTTTGCTGAACCGTTATTACGTCAATTTGCCAGCCAGAATGAAGTGTCGGTGAATTTAGCCACAGAAATAGAAGGAGAAATGCGTTATCTGGCCTGCTGCCGTAGTCCTGCCCGCTTATCAGTGAATTTGCAAGTCGGCTCGGCGGTGCCGGTCGCACGTACTGCCATAGGACGTGCCTTTTATGCAATCAGTACGCCCACTCGCCAAGCAGTGATAACAGCTAATTTACAAACTCACTTATCTAAGGATGAGTTTGAACAAGCGCAAACGACATTAGCTGACGCCTCAACCTATTATGATACGCATGGTTATACGCTATCTGATGGAGAGTTCTCTACGGATATTTTAGCCGTTGCGGTAGGAGTATTTGATGTCGCCACTGGACACTATGCTTATTCGTTAAATGCCAGTGTACCCCGTGCTAATTGGCAAGCAGAAGACTATGCAGCGATGATTGTGCCCAAGTTGCAGGCGCTTGCTGAGAGGATTGGGCACGGAGCTTAGATCGGTTTTTTAACAAGAAAGATAACAGCTCCAACTATAAAAAATATCAAATTGACTTTAGTGGGGAGTTACCTGTAGTAAAATACTAATACTATTGAAAAATAGGAAAAATAATGATAACTTTATATTCAAGCTCGTACCAGATGACAGGACTGCTAACTGCTCTTATATTATCCTTAGCAGCCTGTGCCCCACCATCAGATACTATCACTGATGCCGATACTAAAGTTAGGGTTGATGACCGTACCACTACGGATATCTCTCCTCCTAATGTTTTTACTAAAGATAGCATCGGTAGCACAAAAATTGGGGATACTTTCGACTCGTAAAAACTGAGCAAATCCCCCTCAAGTTTTGACCGTTGTTTTTCAGTACAGAACAAAGCCATACCGGCTGCTGATTATAGATGATAAAGTCGTCAAAATAACTATCAATGATTCAGATATTCCCTCTGCTTCTGGGGTTAAGGTTGGTGACAGTCTTAGCCAAGTCTATGCTAAGCACCAAGGTCAGACGCCAGAAATCATCGACAGCCCTTTTAGTGGTCCTGATGACAAACTCATCAATATGTACTATTGGACTGTAGAAGAAGGGCAGCGTGTCGGCACCCGATATGATTTAAACCATGATGTCGTCATTAATATAAGTATTGGTAACGAAGATGGATTGATGTCGCAAGAAGGCTGTGTTTAAGCCAACTAAATAGACTGAGCTAAATTAAATTAGTATTCGTTGAAAACTTAACCCATAATCTCATTCAGTGAAGACAGCGTTAGCATACTGTTACTCAATCATCCCTAAGCCATGATCTTATCAGCGTATAATATGCGCGTTAATTATAAGTTAAAATAGAGCTGGCTGACCTCTAAATCATGAATATCAACGGTTGGGAGATGCTGCTTTTATCTATTATTAGCTTTTATATGTTATCAATAATTACTGCGTTTTTTAATTTCTATCTTTTTAACTTCTATGTTTTATAGTTGAGCGTCGCTATGCCCCAATCTCGTACCAATCTAAACCCTAAGCCCAAATATGACTCTCCGTATCTTATCGGAGTTTTACTGCGCTATAGCACCTTTGGCGCGGCTATATTGCTATTCTTAGCAGGGCTGTTGCTGTTTAACTGGTGGCTAATTATTATTGGCGGGCTTGGTGTGGGTTTGGGTGTTTATGATTTGCTTCAATCGAAGCACGCCATATTAAGCAACTATCCCGTCGCAGGCCATATTCGCTATGTGCTTGAGGACTTTCGTCCTGAAATTCGCCAATATCTGTTAGAGGATGATAAGGAACAAGTGCCATTTTCGCGCCAGCAACGCGCATTGGTCTATCAACGTGCCAAAAATGTTAGCGATACCAATGCTTTTGGGACGCTTGATGATCTATATAAACACGGTAAAGAATGGTTTTTGCAGTCCACTATTAGCCAACCTTTAGAGAACCAAGATTTCCGCATCAGTGTTGGCGGTGAGCGTTGTCAGCAGCCGCATGATATGTCTGTGTTCAACATCTCGGCGATGAGCTTTGGCAGTCTGTCCGCCAATGCCATTATGGCGCTGAATCAAGGTGCGAAGATGGGCGGCTTTACTCATGATACCGGTGAGGGGGCGATTAGCGATCATCATCGTAAGTTCGGTGGTGACTTAATCTGGGAGCTGGGCACCGGTTACTTCGGTTGCCGCGATGCTAACGGTGACTTTGATCCGCAAACCTTTGCCGAAAAAGCAATTGATTCCCAAGTAAAAATGATTGAAATCAAGCTGTCACAAGGTGCCAAACCCGGTAAAGGTGGCGTGCTACCCGCCGAAAAAATCACTCAAGAAATAGCAGATACCCGTCAAGTGCCCCTTGGGAAAGACTGCGTGTCGCCCTCCTCTCATACCGCTTTTAGTACGCCGCGTGAGTTGGTGGCATTTTGGCAGCAATTGCGTCAATTATCAGAAGGTAAGCCGGTCGGCTTTAAGCTATGTATTGGGCAGCCCTGGCAGTTCATGGCAATTGTTAGAGCCATGATTGAAGCTGACAACTATCCTGACTTTATCGTTATTGATGGCGCTGAAGGCGGTACAGGAGCTGCACCTGTCGAATTTATGGACAATGTCGGTATGCCACTGGTTGATGGTTTCTTACTGGTACACAACACCTTAGTTGGTGCCGGTATCCGTGACAAAATCAAGCTTGGCGTCAGTGGCAAGATCGTATCTGGCTTTGATATTGCCCGTTTGCTGGCACTGGGCGCAGATTGGTGTAACTCCGCACGTGGCTTTATGTTTGCGGTAGGCTGTATTCAGTCACGCACTTGTCATACCAACACCTGTCCAACTGGCGTTGCCACCCAAGACCCCTATCGCCAAATGGCGCTCGATGTACCGAGTAAAGCTGAACGCGTGGCAAGCTTTCATAAGAACACGCTCAAGTCACTCGCCAGTATCGTAGGCGCAGTTGGTCTGCAACACCCCAGTCAGTTGCAGCCTTATCATATCGCGCGACGCTTAGATGATGGGCAAATTAAGCTGCTGTCTAAGTTCTTTTATTTTACGGATGAGGGGGCGCTACTTAACCATAGTGCCCGTGCAGATGTGTTCAATCAAATGTGGGTCATGGCAGACCCCAAAAGCTTCTTAGCGGATAACGATGCCCGGATTGCTTATAATAAAGACTCGCGGGACAAGGGCAAGGAAACCAAAGCCCCAACCGCAAAAACAGACACAAAAACTATTGGTGAGATTACTGCAACAACGAATATCAACCTGACAGAAGATAAGTAATTCATGCTTCCTAATATTTTTACTGCTTCCGCTGTCGTTTTGCTTGCTGTAATTATCAGTGCCTGCCAGCCCTCAGTGACAGATACTGCCAGCTCAGCAACATCGGACTGGTGGTGTCAAACACACAATGCACCCTTTGCTTATAGCGCTTGTCGCGTTGATGCGAAGGCGTTAGCCACGGGTCGCTACTCGCTACAGCTGTTTTGGCAAAAGTCTGACAGTACGCAGCCATTACTCACTTTTGATAAATTATTAACCACCTTGCCGCCTTCGCAAACATTAGCTTTTGCAATGAATGCCGGTATGTATAATAAGCGCTACGCCCCGATTGGTTATACTGTTATTGATGGGGAAGAAATACTCTCGTTGAATTTAAAAGAAGGTGGCGGTAACTTTCATCTATTGCCCAATGGTGTAATGTGGTGGGACCAGTCTGGTAACGTGGAAATCACTGAAAGCAATGCACTGCAACAACAACGAGAACAAGGTACAGCTAAGCCTTGGTTTGCGACTCAATCAGGTCCTATGCTAGTTATCAATGACGCCATTCATCCCAAGTTTAATCCTGAGAGCACCTCACTAAAGTTTCGCAATGGTGCGGGCGTCTGTACGGACGGCAGCATACAGTTCGTTAACAGTGATGAGCCAGTGAACTTTTATGAATTCGCTGCGTTATTTAAAGATAAACTGAACTGTCCGAACGCGCTATTTTTAGATGGCGGTATCGCCTCAGCTTTATATGCACCAAGTATTAATCGGCATGATAAAAAAGAGATGGGCGTAATGATTGGGGTGGTTAAGAATAAGTAATTACTAAGCGAGAAATTGCTTCATTGCAACTGCATATAGTTAATTCAATTTGGAAACGGTACAGTGCTACTGGTATAATTTTTTGCAGCCTCTGTCACGCTTGCGAACAACACACCAGAAAAATTTATACCAGCAGCACGTTGCTATAAGTGACTCTCTTTTGTTTTGAATCGACTATATAAGGCAATTGTTATATAGAAATTTAAAACTGACCTAAAGGTACGGGTTTATTTTTCATGTTGAGTCACCTAAAAAGTGATCATAAGTTAGTTGTAAACTAAGGTTTTATACTACTAGCATGAGCTTAGTAGTTAGAAGCAACAAAAAAATTTAGCGTTTATTAGGGCATGTTGAACATTCACAAATGGGCACTGCTGATAGCTAAAAGTGTTCCAGACAAGAGGCAAATTGACGATAATGCAGATGCCTTAGCTAGGTTTGCTACACACTGCTCATGAATAGCTGGGGGGGGGCAGTTTTAGCATCAGCCCTGAGGACGGAGTAAGCAAAGCACTGCTTTGCCCGTCCGCAAGACAAGAGCTATGCTCGCAGTTGGACAGGACTCTTTTTTGCCGCTACTTTATCAAAACTATCCGCTTAGAACGACTAAACTAGATACTTTTGACTTTGAATCGCCTAAAAAATAGTCTCTGTCAGTGCTATGGTCGAATGTTCAACACGCCCTATTAGATTTCAATAAGAGAAAAACTATCTTTACCCTAAGTATATGAAACACTCATAAAAAAGCACCTAAAATGACTTTGTCATCATAATTGCTTTTCTCTCATTTGCGCTTGCATTAACTTTAGTGTTTACAGCGGCTTCTTTAGGTCTACCTTTCAAAACTGGCTTTAAATGCTAGCTACCAAGACTCATTTTAGGGCCAAATGGTTCATAGTGAACGCTATCAACACCATGATCTAGCTTAGTTAAGCCATCAATAATACTTTCCATAAATGGCATGGATCCGCAAACATAAATATCTGCTGGTTCTGGTAGAGTAGCCAGCCACGCCTCATCTAGTATTTGCCCTTCGTCAAAATAGAAAATATTTTTTTCAACTTTTTCTGCTGACGCTAACAGCTGATAGGCCTTATCATCAAAGGCATGATGATCTTTATTCTGACAAGCATAAACCCAAATGATAGGTCGCTGAGGATTAGTCGCTACTTGCGCCTCTAACATAGACAAAATAGGCGTTACTCCGACCCCAGCACTGATAAGCACTAAGGGAATATCATTTTGGGTCATCAGCTTTTTATTTAAAGCAAAATCACCTGCAGGTGCAGATAACATTACCGTCTCGCCAACTTGTAGATGGTCATGTAAATAATTAGAGACCAATCCACGATGCTCATCGCGATTGTCACGTCTGACTGCGAACTGGATACCTTTGTCAGTATTTGCTGAATATAAAGAATAATGACGTAGTGCTAAATGGTCGCTATCTTTAGGATCCGTTTTTACGGTGATGTATTGACCGGCAGTTAGGTTAAGTTTACTCAGATCAATATTTTGGCTGTTTTCTATTGAAGCATCATCGACTGGAACAACGGTAAACGCGGCAATATCAGTGGCAGCAGCTACTTTTTCGACCACTTTAAACGCGGCAAAGCCTTCCCACAACTCCTCTTTATACATATTCTTTTCAAGCTGAATAAAGACGTCAGCAATCTCATCATAGGCTTCTGTCCAAGCATCGATAATGTCATCATTCGCCGCCTCGCCAAGCACTTCTTTTATAGCGCCAATAAGGTATTTGCCAACAATAGGATAATGCTCTGGTAGGATTTGTAGGGCGCGATGTTTATGACTGATGCCCGTTACTTCCGGTAGTAGAACAGCTAAATGTTCAATATTTTTGGCCGCTACTAACACCGTCGAGGCTAGTGCGTTCTGTTGACGTCCTAGCTTTTGGTTGGTTTCATTAAAGATATCTAGCAGCTCAGGATGGGCTGCAAACATGTTCTTGTAGAATACTTTGGTGATAGCAGTCCCATGTTCTTCAAGTACAGGGACAGTTGCTTTTACAATTTCTATCGTTTGGGGGGAAGCCATTATATTTCTCTTAGTGAGTCATCACATTGATAGGTTGAGGTGCTTAGGTTGATAGGCTTAAGTTGGCAACGATAACTAGACTTTGCAGACAATAACTAACCTGTCATGGCCGATTAATCAAAACGTTGCTATAAGATTCATTTTAAATGAATCTTATCATATTTCTGCTAATATACCAATGCTATATCACCAATTTTATTGTTTCTATGATGAATTTTCTTTCTAAAAATTTAATAACGCCGACCAAAACACTAAACAGGCGCACTGATGGTATGTATCAGTCATGTGAACCGAAAAGTCATGACTGAGGTAAAAACTGATATATTCTGACCAAAAAAAACAGCCACTATAGAGTTTATAGTGACTGCTTTTTTTATAATTCAATATTGTGCCAGTACCCATTATTACCAATGACTCTCATAAGTAACATTGATAAGCGATAGTCATTTTTATATTGCTACCGCGCCAAATGCGCCGTCATTTGTTCCACTCCATGTAGAGTCATCGGATACATCTGATTATCAAATATTTTTTTAATTTCGACAATAGTTTGAGTATATTGCCAATGCGCGGTATTCTCAGGGTTGAGCCATGCCACTTTATCGAAATGCTCCAGCACTCTTTTGAGCCAAACCACGCCCGCTTCATTATTCATATATTCAACGCTACCGCCCACTGACATCAGCTCATAAGGTGACATTGACGCGTCACCAACGAATATCACCCGGTATTCACGGCCATATTTATTGAGTAGGTCGAAAGTTGTCATGGGCGCACTGTGCCGGCGATCATTATCTTTCCAAACGTAATCGTACAGGCAGTTATGAAAGTAAAAGAATTCTAAAGTCTTAAATTCATTTTTGGCCGCAGAAAATAGCTTCTCTAACGCTTCAATGTGCACATCCATACTGCCGCCAACGTCGAACAACATCAGCACTTTGACACGGTTACGGCGCTCAGCCTGCATATGAATGTCGAGCACGCCTTTTTTGGCGGTACGCTTGACAGTCTCTTTAATATCTAGCTCATCAGCGCTACCGGTGCGCGCAAATTGACGCAGATTACGTAGGGCCATCTGAATTTGGCGCGTACCTAATAGATTATCGTCATCAAGATTGCGATATTTGCGCTGCTCCCAGACTTTTGCTGCGCTGCGCTTACGGGACTCACCGCCCACGCGCACGCCTTCAGGATGATCACCATAAGCACCAAATGGCGAGGTGCCACCCGTTCCCACCCATTTACTGCCGCCTTGATGTCGCTCTTTTTGCTCTTTTAAGCGTTCCTCTAAAGCTTTCATCAATTCTTCAAGTGAGCCGTATTTTTTAAGTAAACGCCGCTGCTCTTCCGTCAGATTTTTGGGATCGAGCTTTAAGTCTAACCATTCTTTGGGAATGTCAGTCAGCTTTGCCAACAGCTCATCAGTGTCTAGACTATCGACCCCTTCAAAATAATCGGCCATCGCCCGATCAAACTTATCAAAATGACGCTCATCTTTGACCATACACAGACGAATCAGCCGATACATATCTTCCCGACTGGCAAAATCGCGCAATTCTGGATTATTAGGATGAGGCTGCATCATGAGCCCCTGCTCCAGCGCCGCATTTAGGTCGAGCAGTTCACGCGTGCTAACGGGCACGCCGTAAGTGCGCAAGGTATAAAATAATTTGATAAACATAAGCTACGCATCACATATTGGCTGATGGGGTTATGATTGAACCTTAGTATTTATAGGCTCAAATCATGGCGACAGTGCGATTTAGTTGTCCGTTGATTAACGGCGCATCATATTGGCAAAGCGCTGGAGCAAGCTGACATCGGCTTCGTTTTTGAGCAGTGCCCCATATAGTGGCGGAATCGATTTTTCGCCACGCAAATTTTCTTCCAGCTCAGCTTGCGCCATATCGTCAGCAAGTAATAACGTTAACCAATCGACCAGCTCTGAGGTTGATGGTGGCTTTTTTAGCCCTTGAATATTGCGCAGCTTATAAAAAACATCCAGCGCATCGTTGACCAGTTTTTCTTGAATATCAGGAAAATGCACGTCAATAATTTGACGCATGGTTTGCTCTTCAGGGAAGTCAATATAATGGAAGAAGCAACGACGCAAGAATGCATCCGGCAGCTCTTTTTCATTATTAGAGGTGATAATCACTACTGGGCGCTGCTCAGCGGTAATGGTCTCGCCGGTCTCGTAGACATAAAACGACATTTTATCCAGCTCATGTAGTAAATCATTTGGAAACTCAATATCTGCTTTATCAACCTCATCAATAAGCAATACACTGCGCTCTTTACTAGTAAAAGCATCCCAGAGTTTACCCGGCTTGATATAATTGCCAATCTCATAAACTTTATCATCGCCCAATTGCGAATCTCGCAAGCGTGATACTGCGTCATATTCGTATAAGCCTTGCTCAGCTTTGGTAGTCGATTTGATATGCCAGGTGATCAACGGCATACCCAAGCTGGCAGCGACCTCCTCGGCAAGTAAAGTCTTACCGGTACCCGGCTCACCCTTAATCAGTAGTGGCTTTTGCAAGGTCATAGCAGCATTGACCGCCAGTTGTAAATCATCGGTGGCAATATAACTGTCGGTACCGGTAAAGCTTGGTTTAGTAGTGTTGTTAGCAGTGGTCATGGTCAAATCTCAGTCGTTGTTATTAATATAAAAGGTGGTTGCGATAAAGCAGTTGCCGGCATTAAAAAAGCCAACTATCGGCAAATTAGGTGAATAATGGCTAAGACTAGCACAGCCCTCTTAAATGCCAAAGTACTCGTGCGTTCGTAGTTTCTAGCTGCAATAACTTATTACTAAGCTCATTTATTTTACTAAGCTCATTTATTATTGAGATTACTTATTGTCAATAAGCGACATTCAATTAATGACCCGAATAGCTAATCCCCATAAAAAAAGACACGCCAAGGTGTCTTCTAATGTAGTTATAAAAAATGTACTTATAAAGAATCTATTTATAAAGACAGCTAAAGCATCACAGCTTCTTATCTTTTACCTCATTATCGAGCGGCTCTATAGACTCTTCAACGGTAGGCTTTTTAATAATAGAATTTTTTGTCAATTCAATGTCTTTTTTTGCGCTAATATCAGACTCAGGAATCACCACAGGTAATGGCTCATCAGTATCTTCGGTCAGATAATTACCCGTCGCCAGTTGCATATTAGCTTGGGTATCTTCAGCGCTGCGGCGACGTGCTTTTTCCAAGCTTGACTCAAAAGCACCGCGTATCAGCTGCCAGACAAAACCAATGAACAGGCCCACCACCAACACCACTAAGATGGGTAACGCATTAGTCACGGCAGCGGCCATATCTTTCATCATGACCGCATAGACCACGCTGATACTGGCTGGCGCAATCAAACTAGAATCATCCAGTGCGGTACCTGGCGCCAACAAAACGGCAAATAATACCATCCAGCTCATGCCACCGAGGGGACGTGGCAAAACGCGCGCGACAAGCAGCCATAATATCAGCACCACAATAGCGCCGCCAAGGTAAGCATACATCGGCAGATCAGCAGGTGGGACGTCTTTTACCATCTGGCTCCACCAAATGACAAGCTCGCCGAGGATGTCACTGATGGTTTCCAAAGGTAGGATTTGGAAGAGATTTTTTAACCAGTCCATGCGTGTTTAGTTACCTGCTTTTATAAGTCGCGCGACGCGTCTTTGTCTTCAATAGCTTATAGTACATTCTGTCGTACTGTTAGAACGGCTATACTTTTGAAAAACTGAATACAGAAGTGACGTGTGCGCTTGATAGGTTGCTAGTTTAGCACGACTTTATGCCGAAATGCATGCGACAAACTGCTCATCAATAATTTTTTCAACAGCAATTGTTGTCGGTATATCAATGATCATAGGCTCTTTAGAAGAAACGTATTAGTCGTATATATTGTCTTGAGCCTCGAGAGCGCGTAGCTCTGCTTGGCGACGCATGACATCTTGCGGTGGCATTTGTACGAAATATCCTTGCGAGGTTAACTTGGCAAGCACCTCTTGTTTATCAACACGAGCAAGCGTTGGTGTGGCACCCAAATCCAGATGCATCACAAACTTACTGACCCCCAAACCAGTGCGGAAGTCTTTGGGTAATACGCCTAGCCAGTCCTTAATCTCATCCGTATCGTCAGGATAGTCGGGACGTGCAATATAAACATACAGATCATCACGCTTGGTAAATTTATAAATATCACAATGCATAAAGGTACCCTATCAAACATTAGAAACTAAACAAAATACGGATTACAGTATTTATCAAAACGGCCATTAGAACACTTATGAATAATGACCCTAATAATATCGTAGCCTAGCATAATTTACTTTGCCATCAATAGTCGCTTTACGTATCGACATACGTTATTGGGGTGACGTCTTGGTAATATTACTCTTAGTATTGTTACCATCGCCTATTATCCTATTCAGTCCTGTAATGAATTGCGATGATTAATTTAGCAGCCGTATTTTTAAATCATTAATAAAACACAAATCCTTATCTTATAAGCGTTTTAGCGCTTAATATTAGCAAAATAACGGTCTTTTACTAAGTTTATTAACTTTAATCCGTTTGATGACTTGTAAAACGGCTATGAACCTTTCATAATAAAAGCGTTTTTCAGGAGAGAGTTTTATAGCAAGACGCCGCGTTTATTGTCCGCAACTAAGCCGTCTAAATCTGCTATAAGACCACCGAAGGCGCATCCACCCTGCTAATCGCTCAGGTAAAAGGACTGAAAGACACATACCCATACTGTTTATTTGCATCTCACTTATTGGCGTTTTGCAACTTCAAACATAAGGTATAACAAATCTGGAGAGCGGTAAGGACGGACGACGCCTTACCCACCGAAGGGGAGAAAATGCGTTACCATACGCTTTAGGCTTATAATCTTTAGGGTTATATCGAGGCCAGCTCATATTGAGCGTGCATAATGTACGGAACGTGTTGAAAATCTCAGGTCACAGGACAGATAGGGCTTTTGCTTAAACCGACGTTCAGCGTCTGTTTTGCTTACTGCTTTATTGTTTTGTGCCACCCTTTACCGCAATGCTTGCACCTTGTAAGCTTGATTCTCGCTACTGATGATGCCTATCTCATATCGTACTTAACGAGTGCTGATGGCGTATACATAAGGATTTGTTATGACCGATACTAATACCCAAGACACCAATACTCAAGATACTAACAACCAAGCCCCTCAGCGCACGCCCCTCTACCAGTCTCACGTCGATAGTGATGGCAAACTGGTGGATTTTTCTGGCTGGGAATTGCCTATCAACTACGGCTCACAAATCGAAGAACATGAAGCGGTCCGTACTGATGCCGGTATTTTTGATGTCTCGCATATGGTCATTGTTGATATTAAGGGTACAGGCAGCAAAGCATGGCTTCAGAAATTATTAGCCAATGATGTCAATAAGCTAAAAATTGTCGGTAAAGCCTTATATTCTCCCATGCTCAACGAGCAAGGCGGCGTCATCGATGACTTAATCGTCTATTTGACTAATAGCGACGAAACTGAATACCGTATCGTATCAAACGCGGCTACTCGCGATAAAGACATGGCACAGTTCGAAAAAGTAGCTAAAGATTTTGACGTTCAGCTAACTGAGCGTACAGAGCTTGCTATGCTTGCGGTTCAAGGACCCAATGCGGTTGAAAAACTGGCACAAGCCAAACCCAGCTGGGCTGATACCCTTGCAACAATAACGCCTTTTGTTGGTGCTGACCTGACTGATATCGAAGGTCCGAACTGGTTTGTCGCACGCACGGGCTATACTGGAGAAGATGGCGTTGAAGTCATCATGCATGCCGATGATGCGCCCGCGTTCTTTGAGCAATTAAAAGAAAACGGTATTAAGCCTGCCGGTCTTGGTGCACGTGATACCCTACGCATGGAAGCGGGTCTGAACCTCTATGGTCACGATATGGATGAGACCATCAGCCCTTATGAGTGCAACATGGGTTGGACGCTAGCACTGAAAGATGACCGTGACTTTGTTGGTCGCGAAGCACTAGTCAGTAAGCGCAAACAAACTAAAGATGACCATACCGCGATGAAACAAGTCGGCCTGTTACTTACCAGCCGTGGCGTGTTACGTGAAGGCATGGCAGTCACCATCAATCAAGGGACAGATAACGAGCAGACAGGTATCATTACTAGCGGCACCTTCTCTCCTAGCCTAAAAAACTCTATCGCCATAGCGCGTGTTCCTGCTAGCTTATCAGACGTTGATAATGTACAAATTGATTTGCGCGGTAAAGGAAAATTCGTCGATGTCCGTGTTCTTAAGCTACCTTTTGTCCGTAATGGTAAGCAACAGTTTGATTCGTAATTAAACTTTATAGCTTTTAATTTATACCCATTAATTTTCCACAACCTCTATCACTTAGGAGAGACCCTATGAGTAATGTCCCAGCAGAATTGAAATATATCGCCAGCCATGAGTGGTTACGCCTTGAAGACGACGGTACCATTACCGTTGGTATCACTGACCATGCCCAAGATTTATTAGGGGATGTGGTATTTGTTGAGCTGCCAGAAGTGGGTGCCAACATCTCTGTTGATGAAGAAATCTCAGTCGTTGAGTCTGTAAAAGCGGCATCTGATGTGTATGCGCCTATCTCAGGTGAAGTCGTTGCTGTCAATGAAAGCTTAGAGGATGACCCTGAAATCATCAACTCAGACCCGTATGGTGAAGGTTGGTTCTTTAGAATGAAGCCTGACAACATGGAAGACTATGAGGCGCTAATGAGTGCTGATGAGTATGAAAACGAGCTATAAGTTGCTCATTTGGTATTAAGCTTTATAAATTATTGCAAGGTAGATTATTGCAAACTTGCAGATATTAACACCAGTTGGTATCTGCCATTACTTAACAATGCATGCAACAATAGACAGTATCTGATAACAAGCAGCTTTTTTTGAGCGTATTTTCTGCTGTTCATGCTCATAGCGGTTATTTAATGGCGCTTATTCAACAGTCCTTAATACTATTCACAGCTCAATGCTGTCATCTTTTTTACATCCATTATCTGCTACCCTGCTCTGGAGTCATCTATGAAACCAGCCGATACGAATGCCAATCAAACCGATGCGCTCGATGCGCAAAACTCGCCATCGTCTCATCAAGGTTCCAACCAGCAAAGTGCTAGTGCGGGTACAGATAAAGCAAACCGCATAGCTATGCCTGACCATACGCCGCAACTGCAAGCGTTTCGCGACATAGTAGAGTCGCGCCGTTCAGTACGACGTTTTACTGACACCCCAATTCCTGACGATGTATTAGCAGATTGTCTACGCTTAGCCATGCTAGCGCCAAACTCTAGCAATCTACAGCCGTGGGCGTTTTATGTCATCGATAGTGCTGACAATCGCCAGCGCGCTATCAAAAACTGTATGAATCAAAATGCGGCTAAAACATCAGCACGCTTGATAGCAGTCGTTGCACGCACTAATAATTGGCATGATCACGCCCAGCAAATTTTGCGTGAATACCCTGATACGCCGGTACCAAAAAAGGTCAAAGACTACTACACCAAAGTAGTGGCCATGGATTTTTTGCGGGGTCCAGTCAATGTGGTATCAGTCGCTAAATGGGGTGCTACTCAAGTTTTCAGACAGGTAAAAGGGCCGATTAAATCGCCTTATTATACCTTTGAAGACGTCAAAAATTGGGCGACCAACAACACCTCTCTTGCCGCCGGAAACCTAATGCTGGCACTGCGAGCACATGGGTTTGATAGCTGTCCAATGGGCGGCTTCGATGAGCCAGCGATGAAGCGATTATTAGGCTTGAGTGACGATCACCATATTGTCATGATGATTGGCGCTGGTGAGCGTGCCGATAATGGCATTTATAGTTCGCAGTATCGCTTTGATCAAGAGCAGTTTGTGCATTACGTTTAACTAATGGTGCATTAAGCAGTTCGTTGCTTATTAACGACTCAGTTTAAATTTACCAAGACACTTTTACCCTACTCATTTTTACTATACTTATTTTTTCACCATACTTACCGCCTTTTTTATCGGCGCTACTAAGGACTGTCATGACTACCTCTGAAAAACCTACCTTTGATACCTTTAAAGGACTGTTCAACGAATCTGAATTTGTCTATCGCCACCTAGGCTCTAATGATAGCAAACAAGCCGATATGCTAAAAGCGGTTGGTTATGATGATATGGCAAGCTTTATCAACGATACTGTGCCTGAGCCAGTACGCTTACATAAAGAATTAGATTTACCACTAGCGATGAGTGAACACGGCGCCCTTGCTAGATTGCGTGTGATGGCAGACAAAATCACCGTTAATAAAAGCTATATCGGCCAAGGTTATTCACCTGTACGTATGCCAGCGGTTATTCAACGTAACGTGTTAGAAAATCCAGGCTGGTACACCGCTTACACCCCTTATCAAGCTGAGATCTCTCAAGGTCGTCTAGAAGCGTTGCTTAACTTCCAGCAAGTTTGTATTGATTTGACAGGCCTTGAAATGGCAGGTGCCTCGCTACTTGACGAAGCAACGGCAGCGGCTGAAGCCATGTCAATGTCTAAGCGTATGAGCAAAAGCAAATCAAACCAGTTCTTCGTTGATGAGCGCATTTACCCACAAACGTTAGACGTTATCCGTACCCGTGCTAAGTATTTTGGTTGGGACGTTATCGTTGGTGATTTTGAATTGGCTAAATCTGGCGACTACTTCGGTGCGATCTTCCAATATGTCGGTCATGAAGGCGATGTTAAAGATTTAACGGACGTTATTAGTGCCGTGAAGAAAAACAAAACTTATACCTCAGTTGTCAGTGACATCATGAGCTTGGTATTGTTAAAATCACCCGCTGATATGGGTGCCGACGTCGCACTAGGTAGCACGCAGCGCTTTGGTATTCCTATGGGCTTTGGTGGTCCACATGCCGCCTACTTTGCATTCTCAGACAAAGCCAAACGCTCAGCACCTGGTCGTATCATTGGGGTGTCAATAGATGCGCATGGCAACCCTGCCCTACGTATGGCGCTACAAACGCGTGAGCAGCATATTCGCCGCGAAAAAGCCAACTCAAACATCTGTACTTCGCAAGTATTGCTAGCCAACCTAGCTGGTATGTATGCCGTCTATCATGGTCCAAGTGGCGTTAAGCGCATTGCTACTCGCATCCATGCTTTCGCGACTGCCTTTGCTGAGGTCATCCGGACCACTGATGACAGTAATAGTGATTTGAATGTGGTGCATGAGCAATTCTTTGATACCGTCGTTGTTGACTGTGGTTCAGAAAAATTGGCCACGCAAATTTTTAAAAATGCGGACAATGTTGGCTATAACTTATGGCGTCTTGGTGACACCAAATTAAGCGTTGCTTTTAATGAAATCAGCGATCAAAAAGACTTTAACGTCTTAACCCAATTATTCGTAAGCAAATCGCATGACTTACCTGAAGATGCGACTGTATCTTTAGAGGCAGCGCATCTACGTACTGACGCTATTTTGAGTCATCCGGTCTTTAACTCGCACCATACCGAGCATGAAATGCTACGTTATTTAAAATCGCTTGAAGATAAAGATTTGGCGATGAACCGTAGTATGATTTCGCTTGGTAGCTGTACTATGAAGCTGAATGCGACTAGTGAGATGCTGCCTATCACTTGGCCTGAGTTTGCCAACGTGCATCCTTTTGCACCACGTGACCAAGTCACTGGTTATATCGACATGATTGATAGCCTACAAGACCAACTAAAAGCCATCACTGGTTTTGATGATGTGTCTATGCAGCCAAACTCTGGCGCCTCAGGTGAGTATGCCGGTCTATTGTCTATCCGCCGCTACCATGAGTCTCTAGGTGAGACCAATCGTGATATCTGTCTCATTCCTAAATCTGCGCATGGTACCAACCCTGCGACAGCAGTCATGATGGGTATGAAAGTGGTTGTGGTTAAAACCGATGACAATGGTAACGTTGATATTGATGATTTGACCGCTAAATGTGAAGAACACAGCAAAGATCTTGGCGCTTTGATGATCACTTATCCTTCAACGCATGGTGTGTTCGAAGAAGGCATCCGTATCATGTGTGACCTTATCCATAAGCATGGCGGTCAAGTGTATATGGATGGCGCTAACATGAATGCACAGGTCGGTATCATGCAACCAGCTGATGTGGGCGCAGACGTGCTACACATGAACTTGCACAAAACCTTCTGTATTCCACATGGCGGCGGCGGTCCTGGTATGGGTCCTATCGGTATGAAGGCGCATTTAGCCCCATTCATGGCCAACCATGCCATTAGCCCTGTACATAATGCGCAAAAAGACTTAACCGCAGTGTCGGCAGCGCCTTATGGCTCAGCAAGTATTTTGCCAATCTCATGGATGTATATTGCAATGATGGGCCGTGATGGTCTGTTAGAGGCCACCCATCTAGCGCTATTGAATGCTAACTATGTCGCCTCTGAGCTTAAAGATCATTACCCTGTTCTTTATGCTGGTAAAAATGGACAAGTTGCGCACGAATGTATCATCGATATTCGTCCGCTTAAAGAAGCAACGGGCATTAGTGAAAGTGAAATTGCTAAGCGCTTAATGGATTATGGCTTCCACGCCCCAACCATGAGCTTCCCAGTATCTGGTACCTTGATGATTGAGCCTACTGAGTCTGAATCAAAAGAAGAGTTAGACCGCTTTATCAGTGCGCTAAAATCTATCCAAGAAGAAGCCATGAAAATCAAATCTGGCGAAGATGGCTGGACAAATGAAGACAATCCATTAGTGAATGCGCCGCATACGGCATCTATGATCACTAATAGCGAATGGTCACATCCATACAGCCGCGATACTGCTGCATTCCCACTACCTTATGTCCGCGCGCATAAGTTCTGGCCAAGTGTTTCACGCATTGATGATGCTTACGGCGATAAGAACCTAAGATGTTCTTGCCCAAGTATCGAAAACTACATGTAGTCTTCGATAACGGTAGCTTTTTAATTAGGCCATAACATAAACCTCCAAGTCAGCAGCTGACTTGGAGGTTTTTTTGTTTATTGTTATCTATTAATAATGACCGCACTTAGCACTTAAAATCGGTATTTAACGCTATAATAAAACCATACAGTTATAAAAACGCCAGTTAATTCATTAAGCCAAACAACTTTTATGGACTGACCAATGCCGCAAAAAATAATCAAAAAGAGCCACGTTATTCTTATTCATGGTTTGCACCAAACCGCCTGGATTATGCGCCCACTCGCTAAGCGCTTACAAGCGCAAGGGTTTGATACTCATTAATACGGTTATCGTAGTATGCGTGATGGTATAAAAATAAATAGCCAACGTCTCAATAATTGGCTTGAGCAACATCATCATCCTGACCAGCCGATAGACCTTATCGGTCATAGCTTGGGTGGACTTATTATCCGGGATTTTGTTTGTCACTATCCGCAATGGCAGATTGGACGCTGCGTGACACTCGGCACACCGCATGTTGGTAGTATTTGTGCTGATTATATTTGGCGGTTGACGCCTGCTGTGGTAGGAAAATCGTATATTGACGCCTTAGATGGGACGGTAGCGCCATTACCTGAGCATATCACTTTGGGTATAATTGCGGGAAACCGCCCCAAGGGTTTGGGGCAATTGTTTCTGCAGTATCATAACCGCAAATTACGTAAAGCAGATAGTCCGCTGCTGGATGACCATCTTATACATAATGGCACAGTGTATTTGAAAGAGACCAAACTTGAAGCGGCTACTGACCACCTAATTATGCCAGTGTCGCATACAGGCATGTTAATCGATGCTGCCGTTGCTGAGCAAACCGGATATTTCTTACAGCAGGGAATGTTTAAAAGGTAATAGCGCCTTAAACGGTGAAAGCGTTTTAAACGTTAATACCCATGCCTTGTTTCAATTCAACTTTATGCATCTCAATCACCGGTATCAATATTTGGGTGACCCATTCATTACGCCAGCCCTTTAACCCTTGTGGTAACTCACCTAGATCTTTATCAAAGGCAATGACTTCATACAGCTGACCCAGCCATTTTTTACGCATCAATACATTAGCGGGTACACCGATTTGCTCTGACTGCTTATCCACCGCTTCTTGTACGGCTTTTGACAGAACTTTATTTTTGGAGCGATAAGGTGGCAATAGGCAAAGCGGATGCTCAACAGGCGCCAGCATTTTTGCATCATTGATTACCTTCATCAGCTCGTCTCCATACAGACGCAGCATACTTCGGTGAATCGTAGTTTTATGGGCCAGCTCGCGCATATTGCTCGGCTTTTCAGTGATAATCTCACGTACCGCTTGTTTTTTAATCACAAAAGTACGGGGTTGATTGGTCGCGCGCGCCAGTCCCTCACGCCAAGTAGCAACCGCTTGTAAGATAGCCATTTGTTGCGAATTATAGCGGTAATCCGCCATGGTCAGATACATGGCCTCATCTTCGACATGCTGAGCCTGATATAGATCGTGGGCGTACAGCTGGCAGTCTGCCCACACATAGTCAAAGAGTCCTTGCGACTTAAGCGCATGTTCAAGACTTAAATATAAGGCGGGCAAAAAGCGTACATCATCAATGGCGTATTGCTCTTGCTCATCTGATAACGGACGCATAAGCCAATCAGACTGGCTTTGCTCTTTATCAATGTGCATATCTAGCTGATCATCAAGGGCTTGCTGATAGCCCATTTGTAATTGTCCAGTCAAATAAGACAAAGCAATCTGGGTATCAAAAATATTGGTTAATGGTGGACAGCCAGACAACAGGTAAAAAATACCCAAATCTTCACCACAAGCGTGCCAGATGGCGACATCAACTTCGCTGAGTGCTTGCCATAATTCATTCAGTTGCAGCTGCGGTGCGTCTACTAAATAAATATGACCGCCAGTATTTAGCTGTACCAGTGCCAAACGGGGATAGTAAGTATCGCGCTTAATAAACTCAGTATCTAATGCAACCCGCCCGCAACCTTCTAGTGCATCAATAACTTCATCGAGCTGGTACTGCTCTTTTATCCAAGTCACTGGCAGGTCATCAGCTACGTCTAGTAGCGCATCAATATCTAGCTCTGATAGCAACACTGCTGAATTTGAATCAGGAGATTTATTTGGTTGACTGTTATCAGTAACATTAATAGAATCAGCCGTTTCGGAGGATGAAGAAGAGTTAGCTGAGGCGCTTAGATCAGAGTGGTCAGACACGGGCAGATACCTGCATAAATAGAAAAAAGAAAAACGCTAAAAAATAGCGATTAAAAAGGTTAAAAATAGACTATTAAAGAAAATTAATAGGCGCAGTATAGCAATATCAGGTAATAAAATGGTAAGCACTTACCTGTTATAGAAAAGAACGATTTTGCATCGCTTGACCAAGGGTCATACTATCAAGATATTCAAGCTCGCCGCCCATTGGCACGCCTTGCGCTAAACGGGTGACTTTGTTCACGTGCCGGCTCACCGCTTCACTAATAAAGTGCGCGGTGGTCTGGCCTTCAACGGTGGTACCGGTCGCTAATATAAGCTCCTCTACTGGCTCTTGCTTTACTCGCCATACCAGCTGCTCAATATTTAAATCATCCGCACTAATACCGTCAATCGGTGACAGATGACCACCTAGCACAAAATAGCGCCCACGGTAGCCAGCAGTCTGCTCAATGGCCATTACATCAGCAGCAGTCTCGACCACGCATAATAAGTTATCATCACGTCTTGGATCTTGGCATAGGGGACAAATACTATCGTCACTGAAGCTATGACAGCGCTGACACTCAACGATGTCACGCATCGCCTCATCAAGGGCTTGGGCAAGCGCCATCCCTTGGGGACGTTTTTTAGTCAGCAGATGTAACGCCATACGCTGGGCACTCTTTTGACCAACACCCGGTAAAATACGCAGCTGTTTTACCAGCTGATCAAATTTGGCTGTAAGCAAAGTGACTTCCTTTGTAAATGATATAGCTTGTAGAGAGTATAATTTTTAGAGGTTATAAAACGTTATAGATTATAAAAAATTATAAACAAACAAGCAGTGAAATCTAAAATCCTACCTATAAAAATGGGGTCGCATCGTGTAGATAACAACCCCATTTCTGACTTCAATGCGCCGTGTTTAGCACAAATGAATCCTTAGAACATACCTTGCATACCTGGTGGTAAACCCATGCCTTGGGTCGCGCCAGTCATAGTTTCTTCATATAACTCATCCGCCTGACGTACCGCATCATTAATAGCAGCGGCGATTAGGTCTTCAATCATATCAGGCTCGTCTTCTAACAAGCTTGGATCAATAGTTAAGCGCTTGACCACATGACGACCGGTCATGGTCACTTTGACCAAACCACTGCCCGCTTCTGCGTGAACTTCTTTATTGCCAAGCTCTTTTTTTGCGGTCTCGACATTGGCTTCGACTTTCTTTTGCATGGTTTGTGCTTGTTGCATCAATGCTTGAATATTCATAATTGCCTCTTATAGAAATGGAAAACTGTTAATAGTAAAGAATCATACCTTATCTTATATAAGCAGCATTATACCGCGATCGTTACAAACTGTCTAAACCGCGTGCCAAATCTTTGATAATATCTTCGACATCTTCCAGACCAACCGACAGACGAATCAGACCATCTTTAACGCCCGCTTCAGCGCGTGCTTCGGGACTAAGTCGGAAATGAGTGGTGGTGGCAGGATGAGTGATAGTGGTTTTCGCATCGCCTAGATTATTGGTAATCGAAACCATTTGGGTGGAATCAATTACATGCCAAGCGGCCGACTTTGGATCGTGATTGTTGGGGTTGTCATTGACATTGGTACTGTCACTCGCTTTGACTTCAAAGCCCATAATTGCGCCATAGCCGTCTTTCATATGATGCTGACGTTTGGTCAATTCATGAGACGGATGATCGCTTAGTCCCGAGAAATGCACAGCGCTAACATTGGGATGAGTGACCAAAAACTGCGCCACTTGATTGGCATTGGCACAGTGCGCCTGCATGCGCAGTTTGAGGGTTTCGAGTCCTTTAGTAAAGACCCACGCATTAAACGGGCTCATACTGATACCGCCTGAGCGTACCACAGTGAAGGCTTCTTGCATCAACTTGTCACTACCGACCAACGCGCCGCCCAGTACTCGGCCTTGACCGTCTAGATATTTGGTAGCTGAATGAATAACCACGTCAGCCCCTAAATCCAACGGCCGTTGCAACGCTGGGGTACCAAAGCAATTATCAACCACTAGCAAGATATCATTGGCTTTTGACAATTGGCTTAAATAGCCGATATCACAAATCTGCGCTAATGGATTACTGGGGCTTTCACAATAGATGACTTTAGTATTGGGCTGTACCGCATTTGCCCACGCCTCATTATCGAAACAATCAACATAGCTGACCTCAACGCCAAACTTGGCCATGTAATTATTAAATAGCCCAATAGATGAGCCAAATAATTGATTGGCGGCCAGCAGATGATCGCCAGCTTTTAGATACGCTAAACACATGGTCAAAATCGCGCCCATACCTGAGGCCGTTGCTACCGCTCGCTCGCCATTTTCTAGAGCCGCTAGCCGGCGCTCAAAAGTACGCACACTGGGATTGGTATGACGTGAATAGACATTGCCGGTCTTAGTGCCATCAAAGTGCGCTGCTGCATCAGCCGCTGAGGTATAAACATAAGAGCTGGTAGTAAAAATAGGTTCTGAGTGCTCGCCCTCGTCAGTACGATGCTGTCCTGCCCGCACGGCAATGGTCTGCATACCATAATCTAGCCCTAAATCTAGGGCGTCAGAACGCCAATTTGGATCCAGTTTATTTGTATTGCTGCTTAGATCGTTTTTTAAATTATTCTCATCATGACTGCTTTCATCATGCGCTTGCGACTGACTCATAAGTTTTCCATTACTATTGTTAATATGTTCGTTCATACTTATATTGATATTATTAGTATTGATATTATTAGCGACTTTAAAAGAAGATTAACGTTTTTATTTTGGTATTTATGGGGGCTACAACCTTTGGGTTATCATAGCATGTCACTTAGTATCAGGCACCTGCTAAGCGTTGTTTTTGAGTGCTTTTTAAAAAAACAGCGCCAAGCTTGGCTAAGACTTTGGTTGAGACTTAGGCTAAGAAAAATAACGTATTTTTAATAGGCAGATATCGCCACACCTGATAAGCTTGACGGCCGATTATGTTGTGCTTTACTCACTACACTTTTATGCCGTTTTTTTGCGCAGAATAACTTTAAGTAGACTAAGGTAAATCATTTATGTCGATGTTAAATATAGATCCAAGCAACCTATCGTTGAGTCTCGCGCTTGGACTATCCTTAGGTCTAAGCGGATGTCAAAACTTGCCCAAGCAGCCACATTTACCTGAAAGTCAAAACTTATCGGCACGAGTAAATGCTCTATACCAGCAAAATAGCACGCTAAAAAGTGAGCACTCTGACAACGAGAACAACCAAGATAACCCTAATGGCTCGGCGATTGATAATACTGACTTGGTGTCGGCCATCAGTGAGCAAAACAATATACATCCTGACCTGTCTGGCTATCATCCTATTGTAACCGGTGCTAATGCTTTTGCCGCGCGTAGTATATTAACAGAAATGGCCACACGCAATATCGACGTACAATATTATATTTGGCACGATGATCAGGTCGGTCATCTGCTACTCAAAGATTTATGGAAAGCCGCTGAGCGCGGAGTTATCGTGCGCTTATTGCTCGATGACTTTAATAGCAATGCCAAACTTGACCAGCAATTATTACGTTTTGCTAGTCACCCCAATATCGCGGTACGCATTGTTAATCCGCTGATGCACCGCAAATTTCAAATGCTGAACTTTGTTACTGGTCTACCCCGTATTAATCGGCGCATGCACAATAAAAGCATGATTTTTGATAAACAAATCACCATTATCGGTGGGCGCAATATTGGTAATGAATACCTCAGTAATGATCAAAACAGCCAATTCGCTGATTTAGATGTGCTGCTCATTGGTAAGGTAGTGGCAGATATTGACAACAGCTTTACCAGCTACTGGTCAGCGCCGATAGCATTCGATATTGAGACCCTTGTGACCCTTGATAAAGGAGCAACCAGTGACTTTTTAGCGGGTTTAGATAAGCTAGATGAAGATGAAAAGAATAACTCACGTAGCAGTTTAGCAGTTTATAAAACCGCTATTGCAGATTCTTCTATCGATACAGACTTGGTCAATAAGCGCGTGCCCTTTCGTTGGACAGATATGCAGTTTTTAAGTGACGATGTCGGAAAATTGACCAAATCTGTCCCTGCCAATACCAATTTGGTACACCAGCTTCGTACCTTATTAGGTAGCCCCTCTAAGAAACTAACCATTATATCTTCCTACTTTGTACCGACCAAATATGGGGTTAGTACGCTAGTACAATTGGCTGATTCCGGTGTTGATATTAAGATTTTGACCAACTCTTTTGATGCCACTGATGTGACCGCGGTTCATTCTGGCTATAGCCAATGGCGACCTGCGCTGTTGCGAGCAGGTATCAAAATCTACGAGCTAAAATCAACGGCCAGTGAAGAAAAACGCGGAAACAAACTGTGGAAAGCACGCAACCAATCCTCAACCAGCCTACATACGAAAACCTTTGCCATTGATGATCACCAAGTATTTATCGGCTCCTATAACGTTGATCCTCGCTCTGCTAACATCAATACCGAGATGGGGGTAATTATTAACGATGACGAGTTGGCGCGGCAATTGCATCAAGCGCTTAGCGATAATTTATTAAGCCAAGCTTATGAAGTTAAGTTAATGGATAATGATCAACTACAATGGCATACCGTTGAGAATGAAGAAAAGGTCATTTATAATTCCGAGCCACGCGTTGGCATGTCCGATCATATCTGGCTTACGATCATGTCATGGTTGCCTATTGATTGGCTGCTATAGTCTGACCGCCTGGAAGCTTCAATAGCGCTAGCCCTACTAATGTGTAGCTAGCGCTGCGCTTATTTATATTGTTCTTATTGTGGATCAATACCAAAGAAGCTTGCCATGGTTTACGGTGAACTGACTGCCTGTTTTTAAAAATTTCTAACGATATTTGTGCCTTTTAATGATCTTTAGACTTTTTAACGATTTTTGTACTTTTTAGTGGAAGGTTATTCCAATAATAACCTATCGATCCCCACTTCAATATGTGGATACTTATAATATTATGCCCTCCCGTTCTGAATATGCACTAATGTCTTCTATAGACAGAAATATGGTGTTGTTTATCTGTTTTAGCAGCGCTATCGCGTTTTTCGACTTTTTGATTTATTTATATATTGCAGATACAGTCGCTTTAGCTTTTTTCCCTGCTAATATTGACCCTAACGTCAATAAGCTGCAGGGGTTTGGGCTGTTTGCTGTTGGTTATTTGGCACGCCCACTTGGTGGGATTATTTTTAGCGGTTATGGCGATACTAAAGGCCGCAAACCGGTACTATTGATTAGTATGCTTGTTACCGCTAGTAGCTTGCTGGCAATGGCATTGTTACCAACATACGCCCAATGGGGGTTATTGGCACCCGCTTTATTTATTTTACTACGACTCATACAAGGTATGGCGTTTGGTGTCTATGTCCCGCTTGCATGGGTCTTCGTTGCAGAACATGTGCCGCGGCAATATTTGTCGGCTGGCTGTAGCTACGTAACCGCCAGTCTCTTTGTGGGTGTATTATTCTCTAACGCCTTTTTTGTATGGCTTAACGCTAACATGACTGCTGAGCAGCTGGTCGATTATGGCTGGCGTTTGCCGTTCTTTGTGGCGGCAATACTGAGTTTTTTACCGTTATTAGCCTGGCGTTTTATTCATGAATCACCCTTTTTCGTTGAGATGGTAACCTCAAAGTCTAGTAGCGACGGCGCAAAGCCATTTTCTCTACTCTTTCAGTATTGCAAGCATTCTATATTCATCGCTATGCTGCTGACATTTATTGTATCTAGTATTACTATAGTAGTGGTACTACTGTTACCAGATTTGATTGCGCTACGTTTTGCACCAAATAGTGATTTGTTTGAGCTTTCACACAGTCTTGGCATTGTATTTATGATTTTCGGCTGTGTCTTTTATGGGCTAATCTCTAATTATCAAAATTTCGGTAAAATTCTCACTATTGGCTCGGTGCTATTAATCGGTCAAATATTTGCTTTTTATTACCATCTGGATGCAGGTGGTGACTATATCTTAATCATGTATGCCCTCTTAGGGTTTTGTGCGGGCATTGTCGGTATGGTGCCAGCCATTTTAGTGCAGCTGTTCCCAACCAACGTACGTCTAACAGGCTTGGCATTTTCTTACAATATAACTTACGCTATCGTCGGCGGTTTAGTGCCCTTTGCTCTCGGCTACGTCACTATGTTCGTAAGTTTCACACCCGCATTATATATTGCGTTTGTGGGCCTTATCGGGATAATCATGGGGCTTTATTTTTATAATTTACCCGAGTTTAAACAAATTGATGAGTTGATTTAGTTCTTGTACCCTGACCTTTTTTAAACTGATGGTACAACATCATGACAATTAAACGCCTGTAAAAATATTTCAACGCAAGCAAAGATATTCTGATAAGTACATCCAAACTCTTAACCCGCAAGGCTTTGACGCTAAATGACTGACTTAATGAGAGATAAGCGCCTATCGGTTGCGCCGATGATTGACTGGACGACAACTGACTATCGTTATTTTGCGCGCCTGTTTAACCCGCAAGTGTTCTTATATACCGAGATGATTAGTACTGGAGCGCTGTTACATGGTAATCGCACGCGTCACCTGCGCTTCGATGCGCGCGAGCATCCCCTTGTACTCCAGCTTGGCGGTGCTGATATTAATGAGATGACTCAATGTGCTGAATTTGCCCAACAGCATGGTTATGATGAGGTTAATATCAATGTTGGCTGTCCCTCTGATCGCGTACAACATAATAAAATTGGCGCTTGTTTAATGGCAGAGCCTGCTACCGTCGCAGATTTGGTTAAACACATGCAAGCGGCGGTTGATATTCCGGTGACTGTCAAGCATCGTATTGGTATTGACGATTTTGACAGTTATGAGTTTATGGCGGATTTCGTACGAACTGTTGCTGATGCGGGATGTACGCACTTTATTGTCCATGCGCGCACTGCATGGTTACAAGGTTTGAGTCCCAAGCAGAACCGCGATATTCCACCGCTGCGTTATGACGATGTCTATAGACTTAAGCAAGACTTCCCAGCGCTTACTATTGAAATCAATGGTGGTATCGAGACGATAGAAGATATCCAAGCGCACCTACAACAGGTCGATGGCGTGATGATTGGGCGGGCGTTTTATCATAACCCTTACCTATTAGCACAAACTAATATCTTATGGGGACAGCCTGTTCCTAAGCGCTCAGAGATTTTGGCGCAACTATATCCGCATCTGAGTCAGCAGGTTGCCCAGGGCGAGCCATTGTCAACGATGGCACGGCATTATTTAGGTCTGTTTCAAGGATTGACCGGCGCACGCAGATGGCGACAAGCCTTAAGCGGTAAGCCTCATTTAACTATTGAAGATATTGAAAGAGCAGCAGATGAAGTTTTGCAATTAAATCCTGATGCTTAAGAAAGTTTGTTTGATAAAGCTTAAGAAACTGCTTAGAGAAGTAAGCAGTTTTCAAGAAGGGCTGACCAATTAAGCAGCTTGTGCTAGATACTGCCACATCGCAGCGCCATTATTAATAATATGTAGCAACATCGGCAATAATAGCGAGCCCGACTTGATACGAGCGTAGCAAAATATCAATGCCAATACCACAAGGGTACTGATTTCATATAGACCATATTGCAGATGAATAATGGCAAACATGACGCTGGTCACGATACTAGCAATTACTGCGCCGCGTTGTTCTGAGAACTGCTCAGCAATGGCTGACCACAATACGCCGCGAAATACCAGCTCTTCATATAGGGGTGCGACAATCACTATGGCGACAATCAACAACCACACTGAGTTGACTGACTCATATAAAGGATCAATAAAAACCAGTGGCGATTTGTCCAGCAAATAAGTTAACGCCTCACTGCCAATCATAAATAACAATAATAAGCCAAACATTCCCAAACCAATTGCTAATGAGAACGGTGTGAGTGCTAAATATCGCCGGACATCACTGCCTTTTAAACGAACAATCAACACGCTAAGCGCGGTCAATAATAAACAGCTGATAAAAATTGAAACGCTAACGACTGTGCCATCACTGCTACCAAAGAAGAATATGTCGCTAACTGACGATGTACTGGCAGCAGGTAGCAATAGCTTGCCGGCAACATAAACCCCTATCAACTGACTCATAAAAAAGGCAGTAACCATTGCTATTATCAGCGCCAACACGCCCCAGCGCGAAAACAATGGCAGGCGCTTTGACTGAGGTGTTAATGGGTTATTTAAAATATCAGTAGGATTAGAGTTAGACATGATTAACTATAGCTCGGTGATTGAATAGCCATTACTAGTAGATTGCAAGAAATAACCAACTAAGACGGCAGCTGCTGCTTAATCAAGTCTAAAACGTCTGCAGATACAGAGTCTGGGTGCTCAAGCGGGAACATGTGGCCACCTTCATGAGTCTGATAATTAATGCCCAAACGTGCCTTAATTTGCTGTGGGAATTTGCGTTTTAAAAACAGACTCTCCTTACCAATTATTAAGGTGACTGGTGGCTTAGGGGCGCAGTTTGGTATCAGCCAATACAGCGATGGATTGGTACGAAAAACAGCGACTTCACTAGCTTTAGGGATAGCTAAGGTCACTTTACCATCAGCACGCTCATGTAGACCATGCTCAATATAACCTTGAAAGCTACGCTCGTCAAAACTTTTAAAAAAGCCTTTATGACGTAGCGTATCGTAGGCGTCTTCACGGCTATCCCAGACATCACGGCGGTTCTTGGATATCCCAGCTGGTGATAACTTATCCATTAATCGATTGTTCATCAGCGGCAGTCTATCAGCGGTCTTAGCAAGATGCCATATGAAGCTGGTCTTGCCATAAAGCCAAGGTGGATCTAGTAGCACCGCTTGACTAAAATATTGAGGCGCGCGGTATAACGCTTGCAAGGTACATAAGCCGCCCAGTGAATGCCCAATAGCGACTACTTGCGTCACGCCATGTTGCTCGCAAGTTTGCTTCACACTATCAATAATTTGCTGCGTTAAGCTGCGCCAATGATCATCCACGGGATAATTGGGATTATCGCCTAGCATAGGAATATATTCAATGGTAAAAAATGCCTCTAAGCCCTCGAAGAACGGCTGATAGACCGCGCTTGGCATACCATTAGCATGAGCGAAATGAATGACCGGCTTTTGCGTTTTTTTAGATGCTGGCAGCGACGCAAAGGTCTGTGACTTAATAACACTCATGACTTACCCTTAATATTTCTCATTAGTTACGGTTGATTTTTACTAAATCGAATTTGTTGATAATAAAACAATAAAACTGAGCCATTATGTATGACTCAGTCTTTATGACAGTGTGCTTATGTAAATGGTGTTAAGTAAACCATCTCAACTAAACGCTGGTTTAAAAAAATGCCACTACTAGCGCATCTGTGCATTGCCTTCTTCTTGTGGCAACACATCAAGCTTAATGCTTGAGCCGATGCCCGCACCCATCTTGACAGCGAAGCGATCCATAAAAATCGCGAACGGATCTGTTGGCGTATAGTTCACGACGTTTTCAAGCTCAAGCTGCTTCTCTAAACTAGCAATACTGCCTGTTTCATCCGCTAGGCCCAATGCAATAGATTGCTCACCGGTCCAAAACAATCCTGAGAACAGTTTATTTTGTTCAGGATTTTTCAAGCGATCACCGCGACCTTCTTTAACGGCGTTGATAAAATGCTTGTGGGTATTGGCCAGCACTTTTTCGACATGCTTTTCTTCAAAGTCAGTAAGCGGACGCGATAGGCTCAAGATATCTTTATATTCGCCTGCAGTAATAGTGCGGTCTTCAACGCCTACTTTATCCATGAGGCCTTCGATATTATAGCTTGGCATAATTACGCCAATAGAGCCTACTAAGCTTGATGGATTGACATAGATTTCATCGGCTGCGGACGCTATATAATACGCACCTGAAGCACCGATATCACCAATGACGGCATAGAGTTTCTTATCTGGATACTCTTGGCGCAAATCCATCATGGTTTGCCAGATTTCATCAGACTGTACTGGTGAGCCACCAGGCGAGTTTATATCCAGCGCCACGGCTTTAGAGTTGCTGTTTTCAAAGGCGTGGGTCAAGGCTTCGTTAACATCATAAGCATTGGCCACATCGCCGCTACTGATCGTACCTTGCAGTTCAACCACCGCCAAATGTGGCTTACTGGTATCAATACCTTCAAGGCCAGTCGGTGCTTTACTGGTGCAACCACGCCCTAGTAGTAAAAATACCAACAAAATATAACCAAAGGTCAGTAGCTTAAAAAAGATACCCCAACGCCTTGCGCGGCGCTGTTCTACCACACTAGCCAACAAGGTATTTTCGATAAGTCGCCATTCTTGTCCACTAGGCTGGCTTGGCTGTTGTTGCATGGGGGCTGGCTGGTTTGCCGAATTTTCAGGATGTTTATTAGGGTCTGGTGGCCAGTTGGGCATATAACTTCCTAAGTTAGAAACAGTCTAAAGCAATAAAAGAGGTGATATAAAAATATAAATATAGCGAGAGTACTTGAATATTTTCACCTTATTATATACCTATATTGATACAGCTACATTGATATAGGTATGAATTGATATAAGTATAAAGAGTATGGTGCTATTTCGGTCACGGTTCAATAGTAGAAGCATGAGAAACTATAAACTGTAACGTTATTGCGGCGTTATTTGGGACTGTTTAATCTGCTTGAGGCTCATCACCCAGATCCAAACTCAGGGCTAACGCCACTTTTAAGGGCTTATTATCATAGGTGATTGCTTCACCTACGCGCTGTAAGCTCAATACCTCAGCAGATGCTTGTGAGGTACTGTGACTTAGCCAGGTTACTGAATTGTCGGAAGTATTATTAATAGAAAAGGGGTGGGCTGTGCATAGCCGCGACCACAATTGCCAGATACGCTGATGAGTGGCAGCATCAAGAATAATACGGGTTTGGGTAGATGCAGTCTGGCTATTCTCTTGCTTACTATCTTTTTGCTGACTACTTGATCGCTTAGTGTCTTTTATAGCAGCCTTTGTAGCAGCGTTATTAATGAGTGGAATGGCTGTTTTATTTAACACTTGGCCGGCTAATTGCGGAGAGTGCTGAGGATCAGTAGCATTGTACTGAACAATTTTGATGGGTAAATCACTGTCGATGGTAACGGTACAATCCCAAACGCTAGAATCTTTTATTGTAGGCCAGCCAGTCTCAGCTTTTAATGTCAAATCGCCATTCGCAAGCTGCCATATCTTCCCTTGTTCGCAACTTTGAGCACTGATAACGGATCTCTCTTTAGATTGGTCAGCTTGAACATAAACTTGTTGTAGTGTTGACCACTGATCACTACGCCCTGCTTGCCAATATTGGTTGGTTGGCATGCGTTGGCTTAGCTGCGCAACGGTCATCGGCAACAGCTCAGAAAAGCTCGTTTTAGCATTATCGCGTTTCTTTTTATCACGCTTGTTTTTAATAACCAGTGTATCTGTTAACGCGACGCTACTGGTTTGCACAATAATACCTGCTAAGCGCTTAATCGATAAGGTGCGTAGTTGCTGCTCTAACGTCGCGGAAAGTTTATCAGCCGTTAGCGAGCTTGGCATGGTGCGGGTCTCAGGCCCTCGATGATCGGCTAAGAACAACCAGCTGACACTATCCGTAGTCAGTGGTTTATGGCGTTTGTTAGTACTAATATCCTTAGTCTTACTATCATCAATCTCACTGTCATCAATCTCATTTTCATAAATGGGATATTGCAATACAGCAGCGCTCAAATAGCGATCGCCAGTAGGCAAAACATATAAAGTCGGTGTCAATGACAAGGCTTGCTGATTGGCATATATAGTCATCGCTAATAGTGTTAGGGGTGGTAACGCCAACCAGCGACTAATAAGGCCACGTGGTAACAACCAAGGCAGCATGACTAATAAAGCCATTAACAGAATGCCGGTATTTACCGGTGTATATAGCCATGCGCCTTTTAATGACGGTAAAGTTGTCAGCCATGTTATTAGTTCATGTAAGGCGGCCACTATGGCACTGACTAGTGCCCAAATACTATCAGCTACTGCGGGCAATAATAAGTAGCACAGTCCTGCAAGTAGGTTCAATGGCACAATCACCCAGCCAAACAAACCGATGGCAAATAAGTTAATTACCAAACCCCACAGCGACGCCTTACCAAATAATAATAAAGTAAGGGGCAACAGCGCTATAAATAGCCAGCACTGTAATTTAAACAAACGTTTAAAAATTGGTCCTATCTGATTAACAAAGACACTAAGTTTGTGCCTGTCTGTCGGCTGCCGATTTTTAACTGCGGTCTTACTCTGCGTCTGTAGTGTATTGTCATACTTTAATATTAGTGCCACCGCAATAAAAGACAACCAGTAGCCTGCTTGCCACAATACATAAGGATCAAACCACGCCATCAATACTGCCAATCCTAACAATACTCGCATGGTGCTAACCGGCAATAAGGTCAATCGTACTGCCCCAATAGCGAGTAACATCCATGCGGTACGGGCAGCTGGCACATCAAACCCTGTAAACAAGGCGTAAATAAAAGCGGCGCTAATCATTACTAACCAGCGAACTTGCCAGCGCGGTATATAGCGATAAAATTTTGGAAAAATACGGTCAACAAGTAACACAGCCGCGCCTGCCAGCATAATCGCCAAAAACAACACATGGGTACCAGAAATAGCCAGTAAATGCGAGATACCTGCCAGCTGATACAAGTCTTTAGTGTCACGATTGATTAAACTGCGATCGCCAGTTAATAGGCTGAGCGTTACTGCCTTTGCTTGCTGCTCGGCGGTGGTTTTCTGCGGCCACTCTTGATAAAAGTGCTGACGCAATTGCCAGCGCCATTGATCAATACTAGTACGGAAGTGTTTAAGGTAGGAATCAGAGGAAATCATCAGTCTCGGTGAATTGCTAATCTTAGCAATCGGTGTGCCAACCGTTATAATGGTGGCTACCCCATCAATATGACGGCTCCGTAGCCAACGATAGCTATCAAAACCTGTCGGATTATTAATCGCTTCTTGGGATGTAGCAAGGGGCTCAAGCGTCAATGTCATAAACAATTGATCGCCGGGCTGTAAATCGTTTACAGTCTCTATTGGCAAATTTTTAAATGGCTGCTTTGTTGATACTGTAGATGACTTTTTTGGATAGGCATTAAGTAATATACGATACTTTGTTTTTCTATTACTGTTGTTGTTTGAATTATTAATGCTTAGGCTATTATTAATGTTCTCAATATAATTAGTAGTGGCGTTATTTAAGTCTTGAGTTGTTAATGCAGAAACTAATGGTAATAGATGTTTTATGGTAGCGACCTGCCGATAGCCACTGTTGGTTGTGGGATCATAGACGCTGTCACTCACTCCCTCGATAGTAACCAATGCTTTTACACGCATAGGTTCGTTGATTGCCGTAGCCTCTGCTTGTTGATGACTGACCAAAGCTTGCAATGCACTACCGATAATCAATACGACCGCTAATATCGCTATCAGCGAATAACGAATAATATGAAGAGAAAAGCTAAAAATAGGCAGCGAATTGTGAGGAGAGCTTTCAGAGGGAGGTTGATAAGAGCTTTGGAAAGAAGATTGATTAGTATCCGCTGAGGATAGCGCACTGCGCTGGGTGATGAATGCTAAGATAACGGTAATAGTGATTAATAATAAAAGCCCAATAGAAACAGTGGCCATATTTTCTAACAGCAGACTGATCGGCAACGCTATACTGTTCGCGACCGCTAGAGCGCCTATCATGGCAGTTATTATAAGAATGCCTATCAACCAGTACACTAGCACTCCCAGCTTGATGATTTTAATATGTTTTAGATACGTTTATCGATAGCTATGCGTGACGATTGAGATGTGCATTGAGATTAGGGTACGTTAAGGCTAGCAAATTAAATCGTGATGGACTGTAAGAATTCACTAAATACCGACGATAGCATTTCTATTTATATTACCCTATACTGATTAAACGGCTTGCGCTTATAATGATCTGCCATTACCGTCCTGTTTCTTCTTATAATATTTTTCATCCATATTTTATTAATATTATTGCATGCCAGCCTCTCGCGTTAAGCGTTGCGGACTGTAGTTAATGATTAAAGGCAAGCCTGTGCCCCAAAAACGACTAAAAAATCTGCTGCCTACTCCCGAAAAAATATTAGAAAGCCGCACCTTAAAGTTATTTGCGCCGCACTTAGCTGACCCTCGTCTGTGGCATTTTAACCGTCATAGCTTAAATAAAGCAGTATATATTGGTGTGTTCAGTGCATTTTTCCCCTTGCCTGGACAAATGTTATTGGCATTAATTGGGTCACTAATTTTTCGCGCTAACGTACCGATGGCGCTGGGTTTGACATGGATTACTAATCCTCTTACTACCCTTCCTATTTTTTATGCGGGCTACTATGTTGGTGCCAATATTCTTGATCTACCGATGATTAGCTTACGGGTTATAGGTAGGATGATCACTGACTTTAGCTTGTGGATACTATCTGATGGTGCCAATCCATTTATCACTTATGAAGGTACCGTATCAATAGCCGCTTTTTGTTTGGGTCTGACTATACTGGCCATAGTTACCAGCATAGTTTGTGGCTTAACGTTTAAAGCCATATGGCGCTATAAGACGGTTGTTAATTGGCAAAAACGCCCGCACGACCCTTCTGATAAACCGCCTAAATTCTAATAAACTAACTTTTTTATTCATAATAAGAGTCCTTATGGATTGAGGAGAGCGGCTATTTGGCTGCCTCTTTGTTATTACGTTTTTTACACCACAATTTTGCTACCACAATAAGACTGTTTACTAGGGTCAATCACAATAAGCTCTACACCATATTATCTATACAATAAGCATTTAACAGCTTAATATTCTTACTCTGAAAATCTTGCTTTAGTATTCTTCCCAATGCCCATTACGTAACAGTAACTGACGATCAGCAAGCGCTGCTAGATTACGGTCATGGGTGACCATTAATAGTGCCGTTTTCATAGTGCTTTGTAGCTCTGACAGCAAACCAAAAACGCTTTGCGCATTATCATAATCTAAGTTGCCGGTCGGCTCATCTGCCAGAATCAACGACGGCTTAGTCACCAAGGCACGTGCAATAGCCACACGCTGACGTTCACCCCCTGACAGCTCGCCTGGTCTGTGATCCAAACGGTGTTCTAAGCCCACATTTTCTAGTATCTCAATCGCTTGTTGTCGTGCTTCTGTAGGTGAGATCTTTGGACGCATCAATAGCGGCATAGCGACGTTTTCTACCGCTGTAAACTCCGCCAACAAATGGTGAAACTGATAAATAAAACCCAAATATTGATTGCGCATCGCGCCACGCTCGGTCTCATTCATATGATTGAGACACTTACCATGTAGCCACACTTCGCCACTGGTTGGCGTGTCAAGTCCCCCTAACAAGTGCAATAAGGTACTTTTACCCGAGCCGCTGGTGCCGACGATAGCGATACGCTCACCAGGAGTAACGGTAAGGTCCAAACCGGTCAGCACTTGCGTACGTACTGCCCCTTCATCATATATCTTACTGATATTGCTTGCCTCTAAAATGGCAGACATACGGTTTCCTTTATTTATACTTAAGTTATTACTTATGCGGTTACTTATCGTCAAATCCAATCAACATGAGTACATGAAACTTATAACTATGTTGTCTTATAGTCGTGTTATACGCTACTCATAGCGTAGCGTTTGTGCTGGCTGAATTCTGGCTGCTCGGCGTGCTGGATATATAGTCGCCAAAAAGCTAAGAATAAAGGAAGCACCCGTAATCAATACGACATCAACCAAACGCAGCTCTGAAGGCAGATAATTGATAAAATAAGCATCAAACAAGTTCAAACCAAAGCTTTGGTTAATAAAGCCCAAGATATCACTAATACTTAGCGCAAATATGATGCCCAGTATAGTACCAGCGATGGTACCAATGAAACCGATGACCACACCTTGTACCATAAAAATTTGGGTAATCAATCGTGGAGATGCGCCAAAAGTTTTTAAAATAGCAATATCCGCTTTTTTATCCGTTACTAGCATGACCAAACTTGAGACAATATTAAACGCTGCTACCAAAATAATCAAAAACAGCAGCAAGCCTACCATAGCTTTTTCCATTTGGATTGCCCCAAATAGATTGCCATGAGTTTGCGTCCAATCGTTAGGATACAGCCGCTCAGGCGCAATGGCCGCTGCTTTTTGTGCCGCCATTGGCGCCGTAAAGAGATCATTGAGCTTCATGCGAATACCTTGCGCCCCATCCGGTAGACGTAGCAATTTAGCCGCATCATTCATCGGAATAAATGCCATGAGACTGTCCACTTCTGGACTGATACTAAATATCCCCGTCAAGGTAAAACGCTTAAAGCGTGGTATCACGCCAGCAGGTGATGGTGACGCTTCGGGTAGCACTAATGTGACCTTATCCCCGATGCGCAGCCCTAACGACTGCACCATCTCTTCACCCAGCACAATACTAAAATCACCGCTTTTTAGAGTATCAATACTGCCTTCGGTCATGTGTTCGTTGATAATTGAGACGTTTTTCTCGTACTCAGGATCAACGCCAGTGACCATAATTCCTGCCACTTGACCATTCGAGGTCAGCATCCCTTGCAGCTGAATAAAGGGCGCCACTGCCACAACTTCTGGATCTTCTTCTTTAATGCGATCAGCCAACTGTTTCCAGTCACCAATAACCTCGGTTGAGGTGACGGTTGCTTGCGGTACCATACCCAAAATACGGGTTTTTAGCTCACGATCGAAGCCATTCATTACCGATAGCACTGTGATTAGAACGGCGACACCAAGGGTCAGACCCATCATTGAAACTAGCGATATAAAAGAGATAAAGCGGTTACTGCGCTCTGCTCGAGTGTACCGTAAGCCGATAAATAACGCTAAAGGACGAAACATATTCAAACTCTTTATCTTATATACGTGCGACCTTATGTAAGCTATAAAACCAGTGATATCAAATGCATTAAGCATTATATCTGTTATCCTGATATACAGACCACTATATAAATCGAACACACAAATATGGTTCTAGACAGGCCAGCTATTTATCTAACTATTTACTCAACTGGTTATATAACTGGGCCTGTCAAAAGGGGGATAGTTTGACACAATTTATCTGACATGTGCCAGTCATTAGCGAAAACTGGACGTATTCTCTAATAAAATCTGCTACTTTGTTATTATTTTTTGTGAGGGGCTTGCTATTACTTGCGTCTATACCTATATATTGTATGCTAGGGACAATTGTCATTAACCCATCATTGTTGTTTGCTGACCCTTTACTAGTGCCGTTGCTACCTGTTATAGACCAATACTTTTATATATTGGCTGACATGTGAGCAACGACTTTTTAGCGTCCAAACTTCATGGCTGACTTAAGTTTGAGTATTTTCATGACCATCAATTATCAATATAAAAACGTTCAATCTCCTACCAAAATTACTTTAAGCGACGAAAAAACCGCCGGTCATGCTGATCATTGGCGTATTTTAACCGACGATATGAGTCATGATGTGCCGCAGTGGTTACAACAAATGATTGAACACGCAGCGCTACCCAAAGGACTCAACGCCAATGCCAGCGCTAAAGACAGTTGCTTACTATTATCGGAAGACCAGCCTTGTCATATTAATCAAGTGCTGGCAATGAAAGATGGTAAGCCTGAACGTTTTATTAATGCCTACCCCTGCGTTGACGGTCCCTATGGCCTTACCTGTAAGATTGAACGTCTGATCGTCAACGATAATTCACACGATGCGGTACTGCGCCTTCGTAGTACTGATGGCAGTATTGTTTATGCCTTTGATCAGCTTTATACTGCTAATCGCCACTTATATCAACAAAACACCTCTTATTTTGTGAATTTTAGTGCTTGGGCACATGAGATTACGCTCAGCGAACAAAATGAAGTCATTATGGTTGAAGATAAGGAAGCCATTCGCTATCACCGTGCTTTTAACGATATCGTTGCTGCTAATGACGGTCAAGTGCCAGACGATCTTCAAGAACAGATCAAAGATTGGCAACCGACTACTAAAGAGCAGATGGAGCCAGTAGAGATTAACCTAGGTCACATGTGCGCTTATTTGTTCGGTGATACCTTAGGACAAGAAGATGAGGCATGGTGTCAAGGCCAAGTGCTGGGCAAACAAGAAACGCTGTTTAATGGCAAATCAGTTATTTTATTTGACGTCGTGATACTGCGTGAGCAAGATACCGATCCCTTTGTAGTACGTATGGGCGCAATGAATACAACAAGCAATCAAGCTATTCAAGTCAACGATTATGTACAAGCTAATATTTGGCTACAAGCAGCGATTTATAAAGAGAACCAAGCCACGAACAAGCAGACGCAACCTAGCTAGCTTGACATAAACTGTTGTAACAACAAATTTTAGATCGAAAAAAGCCCCTAAATTCAACGTTAGGGGCTTTTTGCCTGACTGAATGCTTAACTGGTTTTAAAAATACTTGCTATGTCCGATATCGGAATAAAAATAATCGTTATAACTGAGTATTTTTAAAAAAGCGTTTAAGCCATAGTCGTCATAGTCTTAATTTTATTAAATAGCTCTTTTTGCTCTGAGCTTGGACGCGCAGTCTGTACCGCCATTAATTGTGACATATCACCCTCGACACGAATTTTACCACTCATGAATGCGCCCATAATTTCATTCATATCAAAATCAGTGATTATTGATTGTAAAAGGCTACGGTCAAGTAACAAAGTAGTAGTGGCAGCATCATTTAAACCGCGATGTAATAGACCATCCGCAAAATGGGCCTCAATATTTTGTTCAGCGTCAGAAACTTTAAGATTAATAATCATATTTGCTAGTGCAGGCGGTAGATTTAGCTCACCGGCCTCAGCTCCTAACTGCTCAACTTGCTCAAACCATGCGTCTGTCAAAAAAACTGCCATAATATTATCCTTTATGAATGTCATGATGGGCTAATTAAATTTATCACAGCAACTTTGCTGATACCCAAAATTATTGAAATAGTTGTTGTTAATATGCTGCGTTATTAACCACGCTGTATCATTAACGCTGTGTTCTTAACACAGTTATTATATAAAGCTTTGTTATTAATAATGCTCGACCTCATTATAAGGGGCGACTTAATGATAAGTAAAACCCTTTTACGTGACTGCTTGCCAAATGGTAACAAAACTCTATTAGAGATTCTTTTATGCGCCTAATCGCTACTACCTCATTTATTAATAAGTTATTGATGGGTAGTTAGCACTCTGCTGCTTTTGTTACCCCTTAAAATGTCCTTCAATTTAGACCAAATGCTATAATATCTTATGCTAATAAAGCTTACTTACTATTACAATCCATAATATATATCTTGCTTATCAATAGCGGTATATAGACTTTTATCTTTTTTCAGGTCCTTATAGAACCCTTAGACGACAGCCAAGCTGCGTCTAAAATACATTTATGTCATTGTCATAATAAGTTGTCTGCTAAACTATTTACCAAAGAGTTTGTATTTTGGCGCATAGTTCTGATGATATTTGCTTAATATTGGGTTACAATACCCTTAAACAGAGTCGGGAGTTTTAACTAAACATTACGTAAACCTGTTTTTTGTCAGCCGACGCTAGCATACATCTATGATTCATGATTTTTTTGTTACCAAATTGATGTCAGTACCCTAGTTTTATAAGTACTAATTATACGTGCTAATTTACAACTACTAACTTATAACTACTGACCTCGTTAGTAATGATATTAGTAAAAGTAAAAACAGCTACTTAGTACTATTAGATGTTTGATGCTCAAAGACGGCATACTTTCTTATTAACTTGAACGATATATTAACAATCCTACTATCGACTAGCTGTGAGCCCAGTGCATTTTTAGCGCCGTCCTCTACCCATCAGCACTCGCTGATATCTAGCGAAGGCCTAGCTTGATAGTTAATAAACCGTTACGGCAGTAAGCAAGTCAGACACTAGCAGGTGCCGCAGTCATTATCTGGTTATAGCACTCTTTTTATAACCCAGATGCCGCGGAGAGTTAGTTAATTCTGTTGATAATTCAGGCTGTAAAGGAATCATCCAATGAGTTTACAAAACACAGCAGTCGCCCCTATTGATCGTGAGTATGAAATCACTATCGTAAGATTTTTTACGATCATGGCCATAATATGGGGTATCATCGGCATGAGCCTTGGTGTGTTCATTGCATCAGAGTTGGTTTGGCCAGCTCTTAACGCTGACATTCCATGGATATCATTTGGTCGTCTAAGACCGTTGCATACCAATGCCGTTATTTTTGCGTTCGGTGGTAGTGCCTTGTTCGCAACGTCTTACTACATCGTCCAGCGTACCTGTAAGGCGAGATTATTTGCCCCTTATCTGGCCTGGTTTACCTTTTGGGGTTGGCAGGCAGTTATCGTCTCCGCCGTGATCACCCTTCCTCTAGGTTTAACCTCGACCAAAGAATACGCTGAACTTGAATGGCCGATCGATATTTTGATTGCATTGGTATGGATTTCTTATGCCATTGTTTTCTTCGGCACACTTATCAAACGCAAAACCTCTCACATCTACGTGGCTAACTGGTTCTTTGCGGCCTTTATTATTGCGATTGCGTTATTACATATCGTCAACAGTATGGCCATTCCTGTTAGTGCGTTTAAGTCTTACTCATTATTTGGTGGTGCAACCGATGCGATGGTGCAGTGGTGGTGGGGGCATAATGCGGTAGGCTTTTATCTAACGGCCGCTTTCCTTGGGATGATGTATTACTTTGTTCCGGTACAGATTGGTCGTCCTATTTATTCCTATCGTCTGTCTATCGTTCACTTTTGGGCACTGATTGCTTCTTATATGTGGGCAGGTGGTCACCATTTACACTATTCAGCGCTACCAGATTGGACGCAGTCTCTAGCCATGGTGTTCTCTATTATCCTATTTGCGCCCTCTTGGGGTGGTATGATTAACGGGGTTCTTACCTTATCCGGTAGTTGGGATAAATTGCGTACCGATCCGATTATTCGCTTTATGATTGTGGCCTTGTCGTTCTATGCGATGTCAACGTTCGAGGGCCCAATGATGGCTATTAAGACGGTCAACGCGCTATCGCATAATACAGACTGGACAATCGGTCACGTACACTCAGGTGCACTTGGCTGGGTAGGTATGATTACCATTGGTTCTCTATACGTGCTCATACCGCGTATTTATAATAAGCCAAAAATGTATTCAATCAGCTTGATTACTACCCATTTCTGGCTAGCAACGGCGGGTACTATATTCTATATCGTCTCCATGTGGATCTCAGGTATTGGTCAGGGTATGATGTGGCTCGCTACTAACCCCGACGGTACTTTAGTATACAGCTTCGTTGATACCGTTGAGTTCTCGCATTTCCCCTATATGGGTCGTGCTTTTGGTGGACTGCTCTATTTATCGGGTATGTTCGTAATGGCATATAACGCTTATAAAACGATCAAGATGCCAGAAGGTAAGCCGGTAGATATCGCTGATCCGACTGATCATGAACCTAGTGTCGATGAAACCTCGACAGCCAACGTATAAGGAGCGATCATGGCTGGTACACCGCATGAGATTATTGAAAAAAATACAGGCTTGTTGGTCATCGGTATCGTTATTGCTATTAGCTTTGCAACGCTAGTTGAGATTGTACCGCTGATATATGATAACAAGGGCCCTGAAGATGGTGGGGTGAACGCTCCCCTTCCTTCTATGGAACCTTGGACCGCGCTTGAATTTGAAGGTCGTGATATCTATATTCGTGAAGGGTGTCACGTTTGTCATACCCAGATGATTCGTCCACTACGCGCAGAAGTTGAGCGTTATGGACCATATTCACGGGCTGCTGAATCAACATGGGATCATCCATTTTTATGGGGATCGAAACGTACGGGACCCGATTTAGCACGTGTTGGCGGACGCTACTCTGAAGATTGGCAAAAACAACATCTGATGGATCCACGCTCCTTGGTGCCTGAGTCGGTTATGCCTGGTTTCCCTTGGCTTGCTACTAATGAAGTCGATGGCTCAGATATTCAAGAAAAAATGCGTCTATTCCGTGACCATTTCGGCGTCCCTTACACTGAAGAAGATATCGCAGGGGCTCCTGATGCGGTTCTTGGCGCCACTGAACTTGATGCTTTGGTTGCTTATCTTCAGCAGTTAGGCACCGCAATGGAAGGACAACGCTAATGGGTATTGTTGAGTTACAAATTATTGCGACTGTTTCTGCTTTTGTGGCCTTTGTAGCTATTGCCTGGTGGGCCTATTCGCCAAAAAACGAAAAACGCTTCGAAGAAGATGCACAACTTGCGCTTGATGATGAGGATAAAGAACCCTTATCTGACGAGCAGCGTGATAAGGATAAACCATGACATTTTTTTGGAGTTCTTGGATCACCATACTCAGTATTATGTGTTGGGCTGGTATCCTTGGTGTCTTACTAATGGTATTAAAATATAAACCAGAAGTAGAAGACGATGGTACGACTGGTCATGAATACGACGGTATCCGAGAATATGACAAGCCACTGCCTAAATGGTGGCTTGTTATATTTTTTGGCTCCATCGTTTGGGGTGTTGCTTACTGGGTATTTTTCCCAGGTATTTTCCCATCAAAGTGGGAAGGTATTGCAACGGTAGAAGTCGATGGCGAAACCGTGCCTTGGACCTCTCATAATGAACTGGCTAGTGAGCTTGAGCGCAATAATAAAGTATTTACAGATAACTTTGAAAAAAATATCTTGGTAAAAGCGGATGCCACTGGTGCAGCGCAGACATTAGGCACTTTAAATGAGATGCAAGCGACTATGCGTCGTAGTGAGGCGCCACCGGCTGATCTGCAAACTAAGATTGATGATAAGATTGCAGAACTCGCACCGGCAGTTGAGAAGCTTGCTGAAAATCCAAATGCTTTAAAAGTGGGTAGTCGTCTGTTCTTACAGAACTGCTCGGTTTGTCACGGCTCTAATGCTAAAGGTGCCACAGGCTACCCTAATTTGACCGATAATGATTGGCTATACGGCGGGGAAGCTACCAATATCTTAACGACGCTACATAACGGTCGTGTTGGTGGTATGCCCGCTTGGCGTGATCAAATTGGTGAAGAGGGCGTACGAGCAGCAGCAGAATATGTGTTGTCATTATCATCTAATAACGGTGATAAAGGTAATGGTGAGCTTGATAAGACTCTGGTCGCTCAAGGTAGTGCAATCTTTCAGAAAAATTGTGCGTTATGCCATGACAAAAATGGTAAGGGTATGATTTCAGCGGGTGCGCCAAACTTAACCGATACTATTTGGTTGTATGGTGGCGAGCGTGAAACGGTGCGCAATACTTTACGTTACGGTCGTGCAGGCGTCATGCCACAATGGGAAACTAAGCTAGGTAACGAGCGTATCATGCTAGTAGCCGCTTATATTTACTCGTTATCAGACCGAGGCGCGCTGACAGCTAAAGCGTCACTACCTGCCAATACTACTGCGCCTAAAGCAGCAGTACCCGCAGCAGCTACTGCTAATTAAGAGCGCTTCGTTAGATTGCCATATCATAGGATAATGATATTTAAAAAAAGGAGAACTGTCATTGCGGTTCTCCTTTTTTGGGTAAATGATTTTATGGAAAATTTTAAGTTAAGTATTTTTAATCGGTATTTTCTCTTAATTATTAATAAACAAATTTAGAAGTCATTTTTTTGATATTTTTTAGCTTGATAGCAGGCAATGTATGGCCCTTATATCGATATTTATTCTTATATAATGATTGTTTTTTTAGATTATCTCCCCATTTATAGTAAGGGGAATGGTAAAATAATCGTTACTATAAATTAGCGCTACAAATCAATACTATAACCCATTATATATAATCGCTCATTCGGTAGTTGGGACAAAATTAGCATTCGTTATGCACAAAACCTCCCCTACTTACTGACATTGATAACAGCGTAAGCTCACACATCTCATTTTCATAATAGGTGTTTGTTACCCATGCCAGCAGACTGATTCTTTTCTTTAAAGAGGCAAGTTTATGTCAGCACAACAACCCAGTCGAATTCCTGTTATTGAAGTCGATCTCAACGCCACCAAAAAACGTATTCATCCTAGATTTATCACGGGCTTTTATCAAAATATCCGTGTGATCAGTATGTATGCGTTTTTGGCACTGTTTTTGATTTTACCGTGGCTGCGCTATAACGGTAGACAGGCAATTTGGTTTGATGTTCCCTCCCAGCATTATTATATCTTTGGCATGACCTTTTTGACCCAAGATTTTTATTATATTGCAGCGTTTGCGCTTATTGCGGCTTTTGCCTTATTTATGGTGACCGTTTACGCAGGGCGGGTGTGGTGTGGCTATGCTTGTCCACAAACCATTTGGACACATATGTTCCAATACGTTGAGAAAATGGTGATTGGTGACCGTAACAAACGTATCAAATTCGATAAACAGCCGATGAGCGTCAGTAAAGCTTTTAAGCGCTCTTTAGTTTATTTTGTTTGGTTCGTGTTCTCGATGATTACGGCCACTACTTTCGTCAGTTATGTATCGGGGACAGACGCCCTATATCAAAGTTGGCAAATGATAGGATTTATACCCTTTCCTGATTGGTCAACGTGGATATGGGTTTCAGTATTTATTTTTGCGTTTTCGACCTACGTTAATGCTGGCTATATGCGGGAGCAGATGTGTGTTCAAATTTGTCCTTATGGCCGTTTTCAAAGTGTCATGTTTGATAAAGACACACTTATCGTCTCCTACGATTATGAACGCGGTGAGCCTCGCGGTGCGCGCAAGAAAGGCACCAACCCTGACGATTTAGGCGATTGTATTGAGTGCCAAATGTGTGTGCAGGTCTGTCCCACCGGTATCGATATTCGTGATGGTCTGCAAGTGGCCTGTATCCAATGCGCCGCCTGTGTCGATGCTTGTAATGAAGTCATGGACAAGGTAGGTTATCCACGTGGTCTGATTCGATATACTACTGAGCGTCAGTTGGTGGAAAAAGAAAAAAGTCGAGTATTTAGTCCGAGGTTTTTTGCTTATTTGGCTCTACTCACGGTATTATGTGGTGGCGTCATATACGCTCTGACGGATCGCATGCCATTAGAGATTGATATCCGCCGTGACCGTAACCAATTGTCTTCACTCAATACTCAAGGGATGATTGAAAACAGTTATATCGTCAAGCTAACCAATAAAACTCAAGACGAGCACACTTATACCATTACTTTAGCGCCGAAAGACGGTCTAAGCTTACATTTGACCTTTAATGATGTGCCATTAGATCCTGGTGAAAGCTTCAATATGTCAGTAAGTATTTACGGTGACCCTAAAGTTGTCGACGAAGGCCGGACACTAGTTACTTTAAATGTGGTTAGTGAAGGTGGTAAATATAAGGTTAGTAAACAAAACGTATTTACCACTCAAGGCCAGTAAACATCAAACAGCCTTATCAAATATTCAAATTTATCAGGTGCTTAGCAGATGCAGCGCCTGATAAATCAAGCTATACTGAATGCGATTACTGATTGTCATTAAGCTGGCTACAGTTAAGTGTCAGCTTAATCAGTTGATATATTTAATAGGTATTTCATTAATAGGTACTTTATGTCTACTCCATCACCGAACTTTAAACATCAAGACAGTCAGCCGTGGTATAAGAACTACATAGTGATTATCTTCGTGATTGGTATGCCAGCTTTTGTGGTTATTGCCTGCATTTGGTTCGTATATTATTCTTATCAAATTCGCGATAGCGTAGTACGTGATGATTGGTATATGGATGGTAAAACCTTATACCATGATGTGTCACGTGATAAGCTCACTTATGATTTAGACTTACATGGTGATTTGCAGTTTTCAGATAATGGCGATATTACTTTTTATCTGAACTACCCTGAGCAAAGTTTGCAATCGGGTAAATTACTCAACGGTACGCCGCTGACCTATCCTGATAAGCTGAACTTATCTATCTCGCACGCGACCGATGTCAAAAAAGATCGTGATGTGGTACTGCAGCACCAAAGCGGCAATAAGTACAGTGCGCAAGTGAGCTTAGAAGGTGTTAAAGCTAAATATTACCTACAGGTTAGTAATGACGGTAAAGATGATTGGCGCATGCAAGACGTGGCGAAATTACCACGCTCAAAGGTGAGCTTTGATCCGCTACCTGTCTTTGCTGAAAACCTATAATTATTAAGAAGCAGCTGTTAACAATTAAGTGAACAATCCCCACCAATAAAAAACCAGGTATCAATGAGCTGATTTTTTTATTAGTAGACAATAGGCAAATCAATTGTCTTTATGAGCCAGTCAGATAACTGGATTGATTGTCGGAATTTTTTGTTTTTCTTGGCCATTATCGGTAGCAGCATTTTCATTGACTAATTGAGGTTCAGTATCAATATTGGTGTTAGCAAACTTTGGGTTAAAGGTTTGCGTGTTTGGAGCAATCGGCAAACCAATTTCAGCTAGACTGTCAGTCTGCCCTGCTTGAATATTATTGCCTTCGAATAACCGTTCATTACCATTAGCATCATCATCACGATTTAAACTTAACTTTTCAAAATCAAATAACTCACGATCGGCCAGTTGTGACGGTGCGACATTTTGCATGGCCTTGAAAATAGAGGCCAAACGTTGCGGATGGGCGTCATCCCAATCGCGCAGCATATCGTTAATAATGCCTCGTTGTAGATTGGTCTGACTGCCGCATAAGTTACACGGGATAATCGGGAATTCTTTTAAGCGCGCATACTCAATAATATTTTTTTCTTCGACGTAAGCCAACGGACGAATTAATATATTCTGTTGGTCATCGCTCAGCAGCTTCGGTGGCATGGCTTTGAGAGCGCCACCATGAAATAGATTGAGGAAAAATGTCGCTAAGATATCATCGCGATGATGGCCTAGGGCGATTTTGGTCGCGCCAATCTGTTGGGCAAAGCTATATAGCGAGCCACGACGCAAACGCGAACATACAGAGCAATAAGTCTTACCTTCTGGCACCACACTTTTGACAATGCTATAAGTGTCTTTTTCTAAAATATAATGCGCAATTCCTTGCTGATTTAAGTATTCAGGCAATACATCTTCCGGATAATCAGGCTGTTTTTGATCCAAATTAACCGCCACTATGTCGAAATGAATCGGAGCAATACGCTTTAGCAATAGCAAAATATCAAGCAAGGTATAACTGTCTTTACCACCTGAGACACAGACCATCACTACGTCACCCTCTTCGATCATGTTAAAATCACGAATCGCCCATGATACTTGTTTGCGGAGCTTTTTTTGCAATTTGAGGAAGCAAGCTGACTTAGTAACTTTTTCCTTATTAGCAGACGGTTCGCCAGCGTTCTGCTCAGTGCTGTCTTCATCACTACCCTCGTCACGATCCTCTTCAATACTGTATTTTTCAGTCTCTAAAGAAACGTTATTAAAAAAATTAGCTTCCAAAGAGTTAGCCTCTAAAGATTGGATATGCAGGTCACATTCAGCAGACGGTATATCAGGCCGTGGCGCAATTTTTGGCGTAAACAAGGTGGCTGCGGTCATAAATTACTCATCTTTTTTACAATAATGGTTTTGCTATAAGGCGGTCAGTGCTGTGCAGTTAGGCGTACAACAGCGCCAAAGATAAGACTACAAGCCGCGGCATTATAACAAAACTTGCTAACATATTGAAAAATGGCAGCAAATTATCAAATTAAATGCCGTAGTGTGCAAATACCCTACTTAGATATGACTGAAATGCTGACGACCTAGTCTGTATCGTATTTTTTGATAGCGTTAATAGCTTTGATGGTTTTGTAATAGCGGTAATTTTGCTAAAATAGACCTTTTAAGCCAATTGATAACAGACCCCACTATGACCCCCATGATCGAAGATACGCTGCAATCTACCTCGTCTAACCAAGTAACTAACTCTACCTCTACTGGTTTTGAGAAAAACCAAAACGCTGTCGTGCTGCTATCGGGTGGGCTCGACTCTGTTACTTGTCTGTATTGGGCAAAGGCGCGTTATGCTGCTGTGACTGCGGTTAGCTTTGACTACGGTCAGCGTCATAATAGCGAGCTTGTTGCGGCAAAAACCATTGCTGAGACCGCAGGCGTTAAGCACCGTATCATTGACATTGATATCGCTCAACTTGGCGGCTCCTCATTGACAGACCATAGCATGATCGTACCTGACGGTGATGCCGATAAGTTCCCTAATAAGAAACGCGACGAGATCGACAATGAGGCCATTCCGAATACTTATGTGCCAGCGCGTAATACCATATTTTTATCTTATGCCCTTGCCGTTGCTGAAGTTGCAGATGCCAATCATATCGTCATTGGGGTTAGCTCAGTCGATTATTCCGGCTACCCCGACTGCCGTCCTGAGTATATCGCAGCCTTTGAACACATGGCCAATCTAGCCACCAAAGCTGGCGTCACTGGTCATCACTTAAGTATTCAAACCCCATTACAGCAGTTATCAAAAGCGCAAACCATTGAGCTTGGTTTAACACTTGGGATTGATTATGGACAAACCATCTCTTGTTATCAAGCTGACAGTCAAGGTCGTGCGTGCGGTATGTGTGACAGCTGTGCGCTACGTCGTCAAGGCTTTACGCAAGTAGGTATCGCTGATCCGACTCATTATCAGCCTCAATATTGATTTGATAGAGCTTATTGTTAACTTTCTAAAACTTAGCACTAACTTTGTAAGAATATGACACGTTGCATCTATTAATAATCGCTGGAAGAAATTTATGCTGCCGCTGAAGAGAGGCTACAATAAGTAAATAAAATTTTCCAGCTACGATATATCTTGGTATATATAGTCACATATTATTTAGAGTTTACGATATTAAATGCTGCCTAACGCCTGATTAGCATGAAGTAAATAAATATAAGCGTAACATTTACTTGCATCATCACAGCACGCGTGTGGTTTTCTTTAACAGGTATACTTGTTATGGTAGGTGCGGTTATTTTGGTCTTACTGGACTGATACTATTTAACATCAATCGAAAAATACATATCATCGTACAAAAAATGCTTAATGATATGACCCTTTATTTATCAGTTTTATCATTGTTTTAATTTTTTATTTTATTGAAGCCGCCTGTAAGAGGATATTTATGAAGTTATTACAAATACTACCCTTAGCGCTGCTTGGTTTTGTCGCCATGCCGCAAGCAAACGCTATCGACATTAAGCAAAATAACATTAACACTTGTGTCAATGGTGCCGTAAAATATAAAGTCGCGGACCAAAACACAGCCACCAAGCTATGTAGCTGTACCATTGGTGTCCGCAGCAAAATGACCATCGGTCAAATGTGGGAAATCGAAAGCTACGCGCAAGACAAAAAAGATCCTTCTTCGCTACCATACGTGAAGAAGATGCAGAAAGACTTACAGCAATGTACTGTAGGGTTGGATCTCAAACAGCCACAAAAACCTGCTTAAATCGATCAATAAAGCAGTCCAATAAACAAGATACAATAAGAAAGACTGGCAATCGTCAGTCTTTTTTTGTTGCCGGTAGTTGCCAATACTGGGGCAAAGTGTAAGACTTAGAATCTACTGATTCAGTAACAGCCACGACTAACGAATAAAAGAAACATAAATATAAACACAACAAGGAATTTATCATGGCCAAACCCACCACTGAAATGCTTGCATTACCCGATTTTCCAGTAACGATGGTACGTGAGTTAGACGGCAATTTCATTCATGATGACATTAGCCTAAAAGAGCTGGTTCAAAATACGAATAAAGGATTGATTCTATATTTTTATCCAAAAGACAATACTCCCGGCTGCACCACCCAAGCTACCGACTTTACCGCCAATATTAATGCCTTTGACGACTTAGGTTACGATATTATTGGGGTATCACGTGACAGCGTTGAATTGCATGAAAAGTTCATTGCTAAACACGATTTACAAATTCCACTTATCAGTGATGGCGATAAAAAACTATGCCAGTATTTTGAGGTGATTAAAGAAAAAAATATGTACGGCAAGACGACTATTGGACTGGTACGCTCAGCATTTATCTTTGATAAAGACGGTACGCTTACCCATGCGCAGCGTAATTTGCGCGCCAAAGATTATGCTGAACGCCTGCTGGCTATTCTAGCGCCTTAGTAATTCTTAATAACCCTTAATAATAACAGCCCACCCCACTCTCAACTATCATAATTTTTGGCGTAGATACCATCTTGCCAAATCATAATCAAGCAGCAGTTTTGGCTATTTGAGGCTGATAAGGCATCTGGTGTTTTAACACACCAAAGCAGATATGGACAAGTTTTCGCATGGCAGCACAAATGGCTTGCATCTTACACTTACCATTAGCTAAGAGGCGCTCATATTGAGCTTTTATATCAGGATTCCATCTGGTTGAGACTACTGCTGCCATGTACAACTTAGCTCTAATAGCACTAGAACCATTTTTAGCCAAGCGGGTTTTACCTCTAAACTGACCGGACTGCACTTGCTTGGGTATCAGTCCTAAGAATGCTGCCGCTTGCGAGGCTTTAGTAAAGCTTTTATTGTGCATTAAGGACAGCATCTGTCTTGAGGTGGCAGGACCAACGCCTTTAATTGTCTGAAGCAGTACTTGGTCTTGTTTAAGGTTAGGATGATCCTCTATATGAGTATCAATGTCATCGTTGAGATTAGCTATAGCCTCTTTTAGGGCACTAATCATCTGTTCAATAGAGGTTTTAACGATAACAGCAGTATCCGTGGCATCCGCTTTCTCTTGACGGTTCTGCTCACGCATTAGGTCTTGTTGCAAAGCATCTAGGCGAGATAGCAGGGACTTTAAATGACGGGCTTCAGCCGGCGGCGGTGTCCATAGATTAGGTTTGGCACTATGGGCGTAACGCGCTAGTAGAATACTGTCTTGTTTGTCTGTTTTATGACGAGAGCCTAAGCTATCCGCATAGCTTCTGACAAAGGCAGGATTAACGATACTAACGGATAGCCCTTGGTCATACAGGTAGTAGGCGATGTTCTCATGATAGACGCCAGTGGCCTCTAAGATGATATGAATGTCGCTCAAATCTTCAGTCACGTTGGATTTGAGCCAGTCAATCAACTTTAAGAAGTCGGTACTGTCGTTCTTAAAGACTTTGGTTTTAACTTTAGGTTTTTCGATATCTTTAAGCCAAGCAAGATCAAGTTTGGCTTTGCTGATGTCTATTCCAATATACTGTGTCATCTTATTATCTTCCCTTGTTCATTCAGTGTCACTTATACTAAGGCACTTGGATACCATTCAGATTGTGAAGATGAAAGGATGAGCATTGGGCGTAATCTACGTTACAGTGTCTAAGCACTAAGGCTGTGGTCACGCTCACAATGCTCGTGAGTAGATGATAAAGTATATCAAGATTTGATTAAATTTAGCATCTAGTCAAGATACAAGGCTGTGGCTTTAGCCCAGCGTTTTTGGCAAATGGTTACGATTGACTGGGCTAAAAGCGCCAGCCTACGATAGCCCCTATTAAGTTGAGAGTCGCGTAACAGCCCCATAATAATCAGCCGTAGCATTGTTCTGATACAGCATTGTTTTAATATCAATTATCGATTTTCGGCAAAGTTACGGTTACACATTTTTGCAACAGCTTGCTACGCTTATCCTGCTGCGCACTTTGCAGAGATACTTTACTATCAGAGCCTATTACTAAAGTTACTGTCTATTAGGACATAAAATATCAATAACTCAATAATTGGGGATAATATGACTGAACAATCTGATAGCACGTCTAACAAGGTCACCCGTACAATAGATGTAGCAGTGATCGGTGCCGGCACGGCCGGACAAAACGCCTTTGGTCAAGCCAGTAAAACCACTAAAAATATCGTTATAATTAATGATGGTTTTTGGACGACTGTTTGTGCCACTGTTGGCTGTATGCCCAGTAAACTACTGATTGCTGCTGCGGGTCGTGCTCATGAAGCCAAGTACTCTGATCAGTTTGGTATCCATGCTGATGTAAAAATAGACGGCAAGCAAGTCATGGCACGGGTACAAGCTGAGCGCAACCATTTTGCCAATAGCGTCAAAAAGCAAGTCGAAGGCTGGCCTGCGGATAAAAGAATATCGGGTCGCGCCCATATCAATAAAGACGGTCTGATTGAAATTAATGATGAGCTCATTAAAGCTGATAAAATTATCGTTGCCACTGGTAGCTCGCCGTTTATTCCGGATGGCTGGACTGATAAATTAGGCGATAAGCTGCTAACGTCGGATATCGTTTTTGAATTATCGGACTTACCCGTATCAATGGCAGTTATTGGCGCAGGCTCTGTAGGCTTGGAATTGGCACAGGCATTCACCCGTTTAGGCGTGTCAGTAACTTTATTTAACCGTGCTAATCGTGTTGCTGGCTTACAAGATGAAGATATCAATAAAAAAGCGATTGAGTGTTTAGGCAGTGACCTGACCATGCACTTAAATAGTGAAGTCGAGGATGTTGGCACTCAAGCTGATGAGGACAAAAATCTAGCAGCCTTTGTTAAGTATAAAGACAAAAATGGTAAAGAAGGCCAGTGGCAAGGCGAGTATGTCTTGGTAGCTACTGGACGCCGAAACAATATTGAACAGCTAGGAATTGAAAATCTAGGCGTTGAGCTGGATGATAAAAATCGTCCGAAGCACTTAGACAAAAATACCGGTCAGATTGGCGATCTTAAGGTTTATATTGTCGGTGATGCCAATGCTAATATTCCGTTATTACACGTTGCCAGTGATGAAGGCTTTAGCGCCGGCAGCTCAGTCTGCAAAGACAACAGGGACGCTTACGTGCATGCCCCTGCTATTCCTTTATCTATCGTGTTCTGTGAGCCGCAAATTGCGAATGTTGGTATGTCGCTATCCGAAGTTAAAGAGTCAGGGCTGGAGTATGTGATCGGTTCCGTCAGCTTTGATAACCAAGGGCGCAGCCGTGTTATGGGTGTCAATTGTGGCCTGCTGCATATCTATGGCTGTAAAAAAACGGATAAAATATTAGGGGCTAGCATGGTAGGACCTGATGCAGAATATATTGCCCATATTTTAGCAGTCGCCATTACCAATGATATATGCATTAAAGCCCTGCTCGATACGCCGTTTTATCATCCGACTATATTAGAAGGTCTACGTACCGCGCTGCGCGATGTGCAAGATAAAATGGCCATTCCTTACCAATCTTATGACACCCAGCAAGATGGCTTTTAGTCTCGCACTCAGCTACACTTTTAAAGCACTACAAATACTAAAACTCCCCTGGATGAGATAATGGCAATTGCTGGTATTACTGATTTTTTTCAAGAGATTATTCGTGATTTACATACCAGTCTTTATCTTGCGATTGGGGGTTCATTAGAAGAAGACTCGCGTGATTGGACATCTCGAGCAGTAGAATGGGTCAGCACGAGTATTAAAATCCTTATACTGCTTGCGGTGTTAGGGTTTTTTTATTGGCTGGCAACTTATATTATCAACCATAATAAAGCGCGTTTTCGCCTGAATGAGCGACGGGCGAAAATTGTACGTTCAATCCTGCGTTATATGTGGATTGTCGCCAGCTTAATTGCAATAATGAGCCAGTTTAATTTTGAGCCCAGTACCGTTAAAGCTACGGCTAAAGCCAGTATTTGGGCAGGCATTTATTATGTACTGTGGGCGTCATCGGGACATATCATCCATAAGGTCCTCCAGCATTACGGTCTTAACGCCTCTATTGAGCAGCTACTCAAAAATATCTTCTCGGTACTGGTTTTGGTGTTTGGACTTGCCAGCGTCATGGCGCAGTTTGGCTTTGATATTGTCTCCTTAGTGGCAGGTTTGGGTATTGCCGGCTTGGCAGTAGGTTTCGCGGCTCAATCAACACTGGCTAACTTTATCGCTGGTATTACTATTCTAATTGAGCAGTCCTTTGAGGTTGGTGACTGGATTAACATTAACGATAAAGAAGGCCGCGTGGTGCTCATCTCACTGCGTACTACCCATATCTTGACTCGTGACAATATTACAGTAATTTTTCCTAACTCTAATGTTGCTTCCACCGAGGTAACTAACCTGACTTCCAAAAACTTTATCCGCTTTGATATACGCATGCGCATCGCCTTTGAAGATGATATTGCTAACGCACGAGAGGTGATATTACAGGTACTCACTGATAGTGAAACCGTATTGAGACGCCCTGAATCCTCAGCGACAGTAGCGGAAATTGGTGAATATGGTATTTTCTTTATCGTACGCTTTTGGGTAAAGCCAGCTTCCGTTGCTCGGATGCCCAAGATAAAAGAAGGCTTACAGGAGGATATTAAACGCGCCTTTGATGCCGCTAATATATCTACCCCCTACCCACATATGCGCTTGCTGATGCCGAAAGACGTCGATTATCCTATTGCCACTAAGCCATTTGCGACCACTACTCAGTTGGTAAAAGCAGATAATCCATCAAATATCTCGTTGACTAAAGACCCAAAGTCACGGTTATAGTGTGACTTTGAATCTTTAGCCTTTTATAAATCGATTATTAGCTCATTAATTCGCCAATGCTTATCACCTTTTTCCTAGGGTTGTTTTGCTATTATTTTTAAAAACCTATCTGAGTACACTCCAATTATCTCTCACACTCTAAGCGCAAGTGCGCTCAACAATAGGCTCTTAAATTATGGTAAAATTACCGGTTGAACACCTTGTTTCATTATTCGCGCAATCCATTTAGCACACTTAGTTTACATACATTTAGTTTACACAATAGCCCATAGGTATCCGTATGACCGAACAAACCTCACCTGCATCTTCATTAGCATTGTCGCTCGACCTTATTATCACCTGCGCCGATGGGCTTGAGGCACCGCTACAGACTGAGCTGACCAGCTTCGGTATTGCCAGCGAGATTAAAAGCACGGGGCGCCTTACCGTCACCGGAACGCTGCGGGACTTATACACGATTTGTCTTTGGTCGCGGGTGGCCTCGCGGGTACTAATGCTAATTAAACGTAAAAACATCAATGCCGAGTATGATGTGGCAGAGCAGCTGTATGGCTTGGCAAAATCGGTCAATTGGACTGAGCAATTCAGCTTAGAGCAGACCTTTGCTATTCGTCTGTCTGTTGATAAGCGCGTTGCCGTCAGTCAGCAATTTGCCATGCTACGTATCAAAGATGCCATTGCCGATACCTTTAATGAAGTTCATGACAGTCGTCCTAATGTAGACAGTAAAAATCCAGATTTCGCTATTTTTGCAACCGTGAATGACAAGCAAGCTGAGCTGTATTTGGATTTATCCGGTACCAGTTTGCATCGCCGTGGGTATCGCGTAGCAATGACCGATGCGCCGCTCAAAGAAAACTTAGCGGCAGCCCTGCTCTATAGCGCCGGTTGGCACCAGAAAAATGAAGCAGGCAATACCCCTTTCTACAATGCTCTAGTCGATCCAATGTGCGGCTCAGGGACCTTCATTATCGAAGCGTTACTAATGCATTGTGATTATGCGGTGGGCATTGATAAAGCGGCCAATCAATTTGGCTTCTATCAATGGCAACATCATGATGTCGAACTGTGGCTGGCGATGGTTGATGAGGCACAGACACGTTTTCGAGAGAGCTTAGCGATTGCCTGTGAGCAACCGGACACGCTACCGCTTATCTTAGGTTTTGATGCCGATAGTGGTGCGATTGTCGCAACGGAAAAGAACTTGATTGCCGCCGGTCTGCACGACTTGCTACCACTTATAGATCTGGAAACCCGAGCACTCGACCAACTCAGTAACACGCTACGTCCGATGGTCAATGACGGTAGATTGAGTAACCCACTAATCATCACCAATCCACCTTATGGTGAGCGTTTGGGTGATGAAGAGATGATTAAACCGCTTTATCAAGCGATAGGTCTTATTCTACAAGACAGCTTTGCCGGTAGCGGTATTGACCCTATGCTGGGCATCCTTGCCGCCAATGTTGAGCAAGTCGATATCTTGCCGATCAAAGACCCAAAAACCTTGCGTTGTCATAATGGTGCGATTACTGTTTATTTCCGCCACGGTCATTTGATTGCTGGGCAAGTAGGACATTTAATGAGTCGCTTTGAAAAGCGTGAGATTGAGTCTGAAGAAGGTCAGGACTTTATCAATCGCTTGCAAAAGAATCTGGCTCGCCTCAAAAAACAAGCCACTAAAGAAAATGTCAGTAATCTACGGGTTTATAACGCCGATTTGCCCGATTTTAAAGTCGCTATCGACTTATATGGCGACTATGTGCATGTGCAAGAATATGCGCCGCCCAAAACTATTCCACCTGAGACCGCTAGAAAACGCTTTAATTTAGCCTTGATGGGTATCCGCGAAGTCTTCGGTATTAACCGTGAACAAATCTTTATCAAAACTCGAGCACGCCAGTCTGGCAACGATCAATATAGCAAGCAAGGTCAAACAGAAAAACGGGGTAAATTTTATGTCGCCCGTGAAGATGGCGCTTACTTTTACGTCAACTTTACCGATTATCTCGATACCGGTTTATTCATTGATCATCGTAATATGCGCACACGTATTAAAGCGAATAGCCGCGGTAAAGCGGTACTGAATTTATTTGCTTATACTTGTACCGCTAGTGTACATGCAGCTTTAGCAGGCGCAAAAAATGTGACCAGTGTTGATTTATCGCAGAATTATCTAGACTGGGGCAAACAGAACTTTGTGCTCAATGGTCTGGATGTCAGCCGCCGTAAGTATGAATTTGTGGCCGCTGATATCTTTGAATGGATTAAAGACAATACTGAGCAATACGATATTATCTTTATTGATCCACCGACCTTTTCGAACTCGAAAAAATTTCAAGGTACCTTTGATGTTCAGCGTGACCATGCGGCGTTAATCAATCGCGCTATGAACCGCTTGACGGCTGGCGGGGTACTGTATTTTTCGAATAACTTTACTCGTTTTGAGCTTGATGAGCAGCTGGCCGAACGTTATGACATTATTGACATTACTCCACAAACCATTGGCTTTGATTTTAATGTCAAAAAACCCATTCATCAAAGTTTTGAGATTCGTCACAGTCAGGGTGCTCTATACTAGAAGTAATAATAACCGTGATTCCGTTCCTCACAATTGAACGGAATCATTATTAACGCTCCGTAACAGCCGAGCAAACAGTTTAGATTTGTATCAAAAAGCATAATGACCTCATCAGCTTTGATTGGGTCATTTTTTGTTGTTATGATAGGGTGTTACTAAGCAATCGTTTTTAATATTACGGTTTATTTTATTCTAATAACTTTACCTCACTCTAATAACAAGGACTACCCCATGGCTTTATCTCTTAATAAAGGCGGTAATTTATCGCTAACCAAAACGGATCCTAACCTAACCAAGCTAGTCATCGGTCTGGGCTGGGATGAGCGCGCGACTTCAGGTGCCGAATTTGATCTTGATGCCAGTATTTTCCTACTAAGCACGGCCGGTAAAGTACGCGGCGACCACGATTTTATTTTTTATAATCAGCTTAAATCCGATAACGGTGCCGTTGAGCATACTGGTGACAATCGTACTGGCGAAGGCGATGGTGACGATGAAGCGGTTAAAGTAAACCTCACTCAAGTCCCTGCTGATGTCGATAAAATCGTCGTAACCGTTACTATCCATGATGCCACTGCCCGTAGCCAAAACTTCGGTCAAGTTGACAACGCCTTTATCCGTGTTGTAAATGAAGAAACCGGCGCTGAAGTGGTACGTTTTGATTTGGCAGAAGACTATTCTGTTGAGACCGCAATGGTATTTGGTGAAGTTTATCGCCATAACGCTGAGTGGAAATTCCGTGCAGTGGGCCAAGGCTACTCGGGCGGTCTGCAAGCTATGTGTCAGCAATATGGCATTGATATATAAGTTGCTCCTTATATTTATATCGCGTCTAAAAAGTAAAGCGTATATAGTTGCAAAATAGTCACAATTTGCTATAGCCAAACGACCAATAATGCTTTATGTTTCATTTAAATTTATGCCTAAAAAGTGGTTAGCAATAGCCGCTTTTTTATGGTCTATTGTATAGTAGGTCGACCTTAGCTTTACGCAACCAGACAGGATATGTCATGAGACATTTTTATTTAGACTTTATCTTCACGGCTATTGCCTTAATGGTGGCAGCGTGGTGGGGATATTCACACGGTGGTATGGGCGGGATGATATCCACGCTGTCGATTACCGCTATTTTGGCCGTCATGGAAATCTCGTTATCGTTCGATAACGCAGTGGTCAACGCCTCAGTACTTAAAGGCTGGGACGAATTTTGGAAAATGATTTTCTTAACCGTCGGTATTTTGATTGCGGTGTTTGGTATGCGCTTGGTCTTCCCTATCGTTATCGTCGCGGTTACCGCTGACCTTGGTATGATGGAAGTTATCAACTTGGCGTTAAACGATCCAAAAGAATATTCAGCAAGATTAATGGCCCATCATGCTGAGATTTCTGCCTTTGGTGGCATGTTCTTATTATTAGTATTCTTAAACTTCGTGTTCGATGACAAAGACGTCCATTGGTTTGACTGGCTGGAGAGCCGCCTAGCCAAGCTTGGAAAAGTCAATGCCATGAGCGTGTTTGTGGCGTTGGCTGTTTTGATGGTTTCCCTAACATGGGTTCGCGCGGATCAGTCTGCTGCGGTGTTAGTAGCAGGTGTCTGGGGTATCTTAATCTACTTAGGCGTACAAGTAGTCTCAGGTATGCTAGAAGGTGACCTTGAAGAAGAGCTAGAAAGCGAAGGCAGCAACTCTGGAGCGGCAGGTAGTGCCATCATGAAAGGTGGTATTATTGGCTTCTTATATCTTGAAGTGCTTGATGCCTCATTCAGCTTTGACGGTGTGATTGGTGCATTCGCGATTACTAATGATGTCATCGTCATTATGCTAGGCCTCGCCATTGGTGCAATGTTTGTGCGTTCTATGACTATCTTTTTGGTGGATAAAGGCACGCTTGATGAGTTTATTTACCTTGAACATGGCGCGCATTATGCGATTGGCGCGCTTGCCGTTATCATGCTATTGTCCATGAAGTTCCATGTGCCAGAGCTGATTACGGGTCTTATCGGTATTGCCTTCATTGGTTGGGCATTGCTTGCCTCACTTAAGCATCGTAAACAAGAAGCCAAAAAAGTCAGTTAATGACGGGATGACCATCTCGGCTCTATACAATTGGCTTTAACGTAGCATTTTACTGTTCGCAGGTTATATCAAACATCTTGGTATAACCTGTTTTTTATTTGACAGGTGGCTTTTTAGTATTTTTTGCTCTTATACCATTATCTAACCATCCAATAGTTCATCACGCTTTCTCACCTACTATTTATACACACGACTCAACTTATTTTTTAATAACAATATCTTATCTACTGTTGTCAGACGTGTAAAAGAAGTATCAGACAGACAGGGTTACTATGTCCCTTCGTAAGCATGTAAAGTAAGCTCACAAAATACGCCTTGCTTAGTGACGATGTGCTTAGTATAGTAAAACGTAACGATATGCAGGACGCAGCGTGCCAGTAGCAACATCGATATGTTGTGCTAGCGAGCTTAATATGACACAGTGCTGTGTTATTTTTAGTTCATATTTTATGGACGAGTCAATCAATTCATCTCTCAATTACTAATAAAAAGGACAATTACATGGCTATTAGCTTAACGAAAGGCGGCAACGTAAACTTATCAAAAGAAGCACCAGGCTTAACCAATATTACGGTAGGTCTTGGCTGGGATCCACGCGCGACTGATGGTCAAGATTTTGACTTAGATGCCATTGGTTTTTTGGTTGATGAATCAGGCAAAGTCCGTAACGATCAAGACTTTATCTTCTTTAATAACCTAAAATCAGATAACGGCGCGGTCGAGCACACCGGTGATAACCGTACCGGCGAAGGCGACGGCGATGATGAAGCGATTAAAGTGAATCTAGCTAACATTCCAGCTGACGTTAGTAAAATAGCGCTCTGTGCTATTATCTATGAAGGCCAAGGCCGCAACCAAAACTTCGGTCAAGTTGGCGACGCTTATATCCGTGTCGTTAACGACACTGGCGCTGCTGAAATTGCTCGTTATGACCTATCAGAAGATGGTAGCACTGAAATCGCTATGATTTTTGGTGAGTTATATCGTCATAACAGTGACTGGAAATTCCGTGCCGTTGGCCAAGGCTTCAGTGGTGGTCTAGGTCCATTAGCAGGTTCTTATGGTGTTAATGTTTAAGTTAAAACTTAACCCAAGTATCTAACACATAAAGGTGTCAATCAGACAACTGGTTGTACCTTATAAGCTATCAAGTGTGACTTTTTAATCACATTTGATGGCTTTAAAATTAATAAACTACCGAAAAATTATATTTCAGACACAGACATCGCGAAAAATAGATATTAAAGAATAAAAATAAGGACTTATACTCATGGCCGCCACCTTTAGCTTGATAGGCACGATTGAACCTTTTTTGCATTGCAACCTTAAAAAGGGCGATTCAATATATTGCGAAGCCAATGCGATGGTAATGCTAGAGTCTAACCTTGAGCTCAAAGGTAAGCTACAAGGTGGGTTGGTACAATCATTGATGCGGCGTTTTGCCAATGATGAATCCCTGTTTCAGCAACAGATCGAAGCGGTCAATGGCGAAGGCGATTGTCTACTTGCGCCAACACTCGATGGCGATATGCAAATCATCGATGTCGGCACGCGGCAATATACCTTAAGTGATGGTGCATTTGTCGCGGCGCAAACTGGGGTCGATATCAAAGCCAGTATTCAGCGTAATTTAGGCGGTGCCGTATTTGGTGATACTGGAGGCTTTATGGTGATGCAAACCCAAGGTAATGGCCAAGTGGTGGTATCAGGCTTTGGCTCACTGTTCGAGATTGAGGTGACTCCCGGTAAAGACGTTATCATTGATAATGGTCATGTGGTTTGCTGGGACTCGCGTCTCGAATATAACCTATCGGTCGCAACCAGTAAGAAAAAAGGCTTCATGGGTAATATTATCAATTCCGTTACTAGTGGCGAAGGCATGGTCTTAAACTTCTCTGGCACTGGTAAAGTTATTATCTGTTCGCGCAATCGTGAAAGCTATCAAGGCTGGCTACAAAGTATCCTAGGCTCAAACTCAGGGGGCCGCGGCGGTAGCAATGGCTTTTTAGGAAATATTTTATAGACCATATTTTTAGATGGTAACAATAGTCAATTCTATAAACATCAATTTTTATTCATCGCTTTATTAATAAATAATAAAAGGATTATCGTATGGCAATCAGTCTACAAAAGGGACAAAAAATATCCTTAAGTAAAGAAGCGGGTGGTACGCTCACTCAAGTTAAGTTAGGTTTAGGTTGGGATGTTGCACAAGCACCACAAGATAAAAAAGGCGGCTTCTTAGGTAAGTTATTCGGTGGCGGTAGTGGCGGCGATTCTATTGACTTGGATGCATCATGCATTATGTTCGATAGCAATAAACAGCCAGTCGATGCCATTTGGTTCAGTCAGCTGAAGTCAAAAGATGGCAGTATTGTCCATACTGGTGATAACCGTACCGGTGACGGTGAAGGCGACGATGAAGTGATTAATGTTGATCTCTCGAAAGTACCTGCTAGTGTAGTATCACTGGTATTTACGGTCAATAGCTTCACTGGTCAGACCTTTGAAACCGTAGAAAATGCGTTTTGCCGCATCGTGAATGCCGATAATAACACTGAAGTGGCACGTTATAACTTATCATCACAAGGCACTCATACGGCAATGATTATGGCAAAAGTTTATCGCCATAATGATGAGTGGAAAATGCACGCTATCGGCGAAACAGCTTCTGGTCGCACCTTTCATGATTTGATGCCTGCTATCACACCGCATGCTTAGTTAGTTAAGATTTTGGGTAATTTAGAATTACTCAGTTAAAAACCAATCAGCCCCTCTATTATTTTATAATGGAGGGGCTGATTTTTTTAATTTTATGGTTAACCTTAAGATTTTTATTTACGGCCACGTTTCCAGCTAAAGCCCCAATCAAAGGCTTTATCCATTTCTTGATGACCTTTAAAGTACTGATTGATACGCTCAACGTTAATACTGCCTTGTTGATTGACCAAACGCGCAATCGCGCACATTGGCAGATTGCCCGCGCCTTCTGTCAATCGAGTCTCAATCGGTGGCTGGTCAGGCGCATGAATAGTTACTACCCCGTCCGTTTGCCCCCAATTGGGTGCGCCCTCATAGATGAAAGCAAAAATAAACACTTCCTCAATCTGTGACCACTGCTGACCATTGATATCAAGCCACTCACCGCCAGTGGTTTGTCCGGTTCTATCGTCAGCACGTAAGCAAACGTAAGGCTCAGACTGCAGACTACCGAAGCGATTGCCTAATGCTTGAATAAGGGTTTTTTCACCGTTTTTGAGATGAATCATCGCCCCAACATCGAGGTCAATTCCGCCAGCCTTATGTTGCTTAAACAAATCCCCTAATAGACCTTTTTTGGGTGCTTGCTTGTCAGTATTTGGACGCTGGTTCCAGTTAAGATTAATAGATATTTTACCGAAATCATCACGCTTGCTTAGGTTGATGCTGGATTGGTTCTTGGTTAAAGTGATTTTACTCAGATTGATAGACGGTTTTGCAGGCGCATTATTGGCAGGAATCGGTGGTGGAGTGCTGGTTTGATTCGATTGACCTGAACTCCCTGCTCTTTGAGTATTGATCGGCTTCTGCGTATTGATAGAAGATGACGGGTTGTTGGTTGAAGCATTGTTGGTTGAGGAAGGGTTAGCTGGTGACTGGGCTTGAGCCGGAACCTCATCGGCAATCTCAACGCCGAAGTGCTCGGATAAAGGCTTCAACCCGCCGTTAAAGCCTTGGGCAATGAAACGGAACTTCCAACTGCCCTGCCGACGATAACATTCTGCTAGGATAATCGCTTTTTCAGAACGACCAGTCGCGTTCAGCTGACAAGTGAGCAACACTTGGCTTCCTTGTAATACTTGGATATCGACATCACCAATTTGTGCTAGCGTCTGTCCACTAGAAAAGGCTAAGGCAATCTTATCAATATTTGCCGGCTGCGTAGGCAAATTGATATCAAAAAATCCATCGCTATCATGACCGCGAAAGCTGACGCTACCATCATCACTACGTGTCTGACCATAAAAAATCATATCGCCATCACCACGTACTTTGCCCGCCGTGGTTACCTGATAAGCAGCGCAGTCAATAGAATTTTGACTCAAAATACGAATGCTAATATTATCATTGGGTAGCGGCGCATTGGCACCGGCAATCAAAGTTTGACTCATAATATGTCCTTAAGATTAATTATAATTTGTTGTGTAAACTACCGTGTAAAAAGGCCGCGTAAAACAGTATCAAGCTGGCATACGTTTAAGTGCACAGTTTAAGTGACTTCTGACAGATTATCACTATTTTAGCTATCGCTATATAGTAGCATAAATGGGGCTGGGCGCTTAATTAGCACCCCTCTTTGAAAACAGTCATAAATAGCAGCAAGACCTTACAATCGATAGAACAAGACGACATAAATAATACGACAGATCACCAGTCACAAATATCACTAAGCGTTGTTTTGTCACGAGTATTGATAACGCAGGCATTTATATATAGTGACATTTGTATATAATGGCTGTGGCGTAAATCAGATGGTATAAAATAAATAGTATTGCGGCGTGGTCGCAACTTACCAATACTGCTTTATCAAAATGTCTCTTATCAGAAATGTGGCTTGCCAATAGCGTATATTGCCAACAATGTTAATGATTCTACAATTACTACAACAGCATAATCACAATCTTGAATTACTCAACTCTGAATAAAGCCAACGATAGCGCTGAGAATATTATGGACAACCGTATTAACAATAACAGTAGTAATACTATAGTTAATAGTAGCAATCATACCGCGCCGCCAGCTGCTTGGTTGGCTGAGGGTCAGTCAAGCCAGCGCGATATGCTAGCAAGCTTACAAACATTAAAAACCAAAACTGCCACTCCGCTGTCCGTCATTGCCTCGCATCGGCAGAACCGCCCAGAAATTTTTGAATTTGCTGATGAAGTCTACTGTGAGCCGACTGATAATATAAATTCTAGCGACACAGACCCTGATAGCATAGATCTTGACAATGCAGATTCTGAAAATATAGACTCTAACGACGATCAAACAGCAACTGAAATAACGGTACCACGTTGGCAGTTTGTGTTAGACCATGCCAAGCAGAATAACGTCAAAGTATTACTTACGGGACGTAATGGTGCTGACTATGAAGCGCAACGCGAGGCGTTTAGCGCCGCTGGTATACGCTTATTAACAGGTGCTACCAGCGTATCAGCACTGGCAACGATTGATGATAAATTTGCCTTTATGCAACAATGTTACGCGTACGATATTCCGGTAGCAGAAAGCTGGCGCTTTGATAATACCGCGGAGCTTGAGGCTTTACTTACCGAACACGGTCATCAGCCGCTATGTGTAAAACCAGTCACTGGTATTTTTGCGCAAGGGTTTTGGCGACTTGATTCAGGTAAAGCAGCAGGTGAGCAGTACGATAGCTTTGAGCATCTATATTTCACCGAGGATAAAAAGATAAATATCGAGCAATTTATCAATGCCTATGCCAATAGCAATATGATACAAGCGCGTCCGATTCCAATGCTGCTGATGCCTTTCCTATCAGGCCAAGAATACTCCATCGATGTGGTCTGTGAATACGGCGAAGTGTTGGCGGCTATCACTCGCTACAAAACTGGCAAGGTTCAACATATCGGCTACGATGAGTTAGTTATGGACGTGGTTATCCCTTTGATTAAGACGTTTGGTTGTGATGGCATCGTTAGCGTGCAAACCAAGGCGGATGACGACGGTCAGCATCGCGTCCTTGAGATTAACAGTCGCCCCTCAGGTGGCATCGGCTACACCGCTCACAGCGGCGTGGACTTAACCCAAATAGGATTTGCCTACTGGCTTGGCCTGACAGACAAACCAAACTTAGCAGACATCACTCAGCAGATTATCCCGTGTCAGGTGCGCTCTATTATGATGAGTGTAAAAATTGAGGAAGAATTTGTTGAGTAAAATACCGACCCAAACTCTTTATAAAACCTTTAGAATAAGTAAAAATAATCTTATATCAGCGATGATGCTAAATATAATAGGTATTTAAGAACTTCTATCACCATACGGTATGAGATTGATGAAAGGGCGGACGGGATGATGACAGCAGAGACTACGTTAGTTTTGGGAGCCAACACCGTTATCGCTCAAGCGCAGTGCACGGTTGCGTTTTCTGCTGCAGATCAGCTCAAATTTGGCCAACACCTTGGGCTCATCTGGTTGCCTTTAGATGACAATCGCAAAGTCGCGTGTAGTCCCGCCTATCTCCACGAACCAAAGACTGGGCGCGTCTCGATAATACCAACACGCCGAGCGCATGGCAGCTGGATTTAAAGACGCTATTCGCTATATGCAGTTCACTGCACCCATTCAACCCGGCTCTAGCGGCAGTCCCCTACTACCACCAACTGGCGAAGTCATCGGCATGGTAACCTCCAGCCTCAATCATGAGCATGCACAAAACATGAACTATGCAGTGAAATCTCAGCTATTATCTGCCCTACTAACCAGCGCCGGAATCAGTCTTGCTGAATTAAGCAACTCAACCGCTGCTCAACATAACCAAAGTACTCTGCCGTCGATTTCGTCCAAGCCCTTATCTACCCCGCAATTAAGTAAGCAAAGCCGCGGGGCACTATGGCTGGTGGGCTGTCAAGGTTAGCAATAATAAAATTTAAAATCGTATAAAAATAATTACTCCAATAAAACAGTTACTTTAATAGAAATACGTTAAGGAATATGAATGCTTGATAAGCAACACAACACAACCATCACCTTACCCCGTGGCACACTTGAGCTGACCTACCAAACCAATAATGCCGCAGGTAATAATCATGGCACTTACCAACTCGATGACTTACTGGGTTTTGCTCAGCGCATCAATCCGAAACGGGCTTTTTTGTTTGTCTCAAAGGTTTTGGGTCGTCATATTCCGATTGCACCCCGTATTATGCGTCGTAGCTTTACCGATCTAGCCACTCTAGTACCTGACAGTTTACCTGAGCCTATTTTGGTCATCGGTATGGCAGAGACGGCGGTTGGGCTATCGGCAGGTGTGCATCAGGCGCTACAAACGCGCTATCCCAAGGCGTTACTGCTTAACTCTACTCGTCACGCGCAGCACGATGACAGTAGCATGGACACCTTGCTGACGACCTTTAGCGAAGACCACAGTCACGCCAGCCAGCATTTGATCTATCAGAGTAGCGATCACGTTACCCAAGCACAGTTGCGTGCGAGTAAAACCTTGATCATGGTCGATGATGAAGCTTCAACAGGCAATACGTGCATGAATGTGGTCAGTGCCTTACGTAATGCAGGACTCACACAATTAGAACAGGTCCATTTGACGACATTAGTAGATTGGTCATTGGGTCAAGCTGGTATGGACGACACCCTGGCTGAACGCCTGCCAGATATCGACTTTTCTCGTCATCATTTGTTAGCTGGTGCATGGCAATGGACGGATGCGCCCAACCCTGAACCCATTACCATGCCATCGGTCGACAGTACCGCTGCGGGCAGCCAGCCACTAGGTCATACTGGCAATTGGGGACGCTTCCCAACCCTCGATAGCACAGATGGCTTTGCTGATTATTTGGCGCAGTTCCAACAGAGATTTACACGTTTTCAAGAGCAAGCGGCATTCGCTAGTACCAATTTGCCAAAAAGAATCTTAGTGTTAGGCAGTAATGAGTTTGTTTGGTTGCCGTTCTTATTGGCTGAATGGTTAGAAAGGCAAGCGCAAGGCCAGAATGCTGAAGGGACATCTATCGTCAAATTTAGCGCATTAACGCGTTCACCAATAGCCACAGGTGCTGCGATTACTACGATGCTGAGCTTTACCGATAATTACGGGCTTGGTATGACTAACTTTGTTTATAACGTCAATCCTGATGACTGGGATTTGATTGTACTGTGCGTGGAAACATCCGCTGATAGTGTTGATGAGATTTGGAGAGGTTTAGATAATGTATTGATCGTGAGTCCTACGCTTTAAATTGCTTTATACCATTAAAATACATCGCCTACGGATTGCTCTATGACCACCCCATTCTTCCAGCCCAGCCCTGATATCATCAAACCCTATACCCTAATGGATTTAGACGACACTTTATTCCAGACCCAACGCAAGATTGAGGCATGGGACTTGCCTACGACTGAACAAGATAAACTGGTTTGTGCTACGGTGAACAAGAATAACGAGCCATTGAGCATGATGAGTAAGCGTCAATCGGCATTCTTTAATTGGTTACTGGCCAGCACCGAGCTGATTGCAGTAACAGCACGTGATCGTAGCGAAATTAAGCGCGTAAAATTGTCCTTTAGCAGCTGGCAGGTTCTAACCCATGGTGCGATAATCTTAATGCCCGATGGTCAACTGCTTAGTGTTTGGCAGCAAAACATGTATGATAAGCTGGTTCCGCTACAAGACCCGCTTACCCAGCTCGTCGCGCACATTAATAACTATAGTGCACAAAGCGACCGTTGTCACAATGATTTGGTATTCACACCGCATACTGATAGCTTTAACGATACTGAATTAACCATTTATCTTGCCATCAAACATGCACAAAAAGACCATCAAGTCTTGGCAGATTTAGCCCAGCAGTTACCAACGTTAATGCCAGATTTTAATCAGCACTTTTATGTGCACGTGAATGCTAATAATCTAGCGATACTGCCACATGTTATTCATAAACAGCACGCGGTACAGTTTTTATTAGAAAACTATTTAGATAACCAGCGTCCTAGTTTTGGCTTTGGCGATAGTATGGCAGATTTACCATTTCTACAATTGCTAGATTGGTATGGCATGCCCAATCACGGTCAATTGCACTCAGAGCTACAAGCGCAACTTCACTCTCAACTATAGACATGGCAATCATAATGAGCGCGAATAATTCTAATATGACAACAAATAAATCTAATGCAAAAGCAGAAAAATTGCGTAACGATAATTTAGAAAGCACTAAGTTAAAAGACCGCCATTTAGCAAGCTATGGCTCGGGCAGTTATCTTGCCAGCGATGTCACGGTACTATTAGACATCGTCGATAAAGAGGCGGTCGCTGATGTGCCCGTCACGCAAAAGGAAGCGCTAATTCAGAGCGGCCAGCGCCATTATTCAGATATGCTGACCTTAGAGCACGCACCAAGTGCGATGCACGAGCAGCTATACATTCAAGCGTTAGCACAAGGCACCCAACGAACTGCCACTGATATCGCTAACCTTGCGTATGCGTTACATCAGAGTTTTCATAATACTGTTAACAGTGAAGGCCCGCTAGTGTTGATTAGCTTAGTGCGGGCAGGATTGCCCGTTGGCGTATTATTACAGCGTGCGTTAGCAGATACTAATAGCCTATATTCATTACCCAGCGTTCATTATGGTATCAGTATCATTCGTGACCGTGGTTTAGATCCACTGGCATTAGAAATTTTACTAGAGGCTTATCCCAATAGTCCAATCGTATTTGTCGATGGTTGGACAGGTAAAGGGGCGATTTATCAAGAGTTAGCGCACAGCCTTGAAACATTTAGTAAACCTACTCATCCAAATTTTACTAATATTTTTCATCAAGGAGCCGATACGATTCCGTTGCTCACACTCGCTGATCCTGCTGGGGTTGCTTGGCTTGCCGCTAGTAGCGATGATTGGCTCATTCCGTCAGGCTTATTAAACAGTACGGTATCAGGGTTGATTTCGCGCAGTTTATATACCGCACCGCAAGAGGGTCTACATCGCAGTGTGTTTTATGATAACTTAATAGAGGTTGATCATAGCCTTGCGTTTATCGATCATATCGATACAGCTAGGCAGCAACTGACCACGCCGCCGTCGCAGTTACCGACCTTTACTCAGCCGCGTTATGATACTAAGAACATCATTGATACGCTGGCCGCGCGCTATCAAATTACCAATCGCAACCGTATCAAGCCGACCATCGCCGAGGCAACACGAGCGATATTACGACGAGAACCTGAGCGCGTCTTGCTAGCATCTTCTGATCATCCCGATACTGCATTGTTACGCCATTTATGTACTGAGTATCATATCAATATCACAATATTAGGTGCTAAAATATTACCTTATCAAGCCGTTACGCTTATTAAGCAGCGGACTGCCAATACGTAGCCTCAACAATACGAAAAAGTCTTTGATCCTGTATATAGGGTTTAACGTATATACGGTCTAATAAAAATAAACAAGCGCCTATGAACGCTTGCGAATAATAGAGCCAAGAATTTTTTGAACAAAACAGCGCCTTTGTTACACTGTTATTCCTATTTTTATTCCTCTGTATTCTCATTCACCACTATTTATGACGTCGACTATGCCAGATAAATCGTCCAGCCTTTACAATCATACCCAGTCTTACGCACATCTCATCACTGAGCGCCACGCGATGATCAAGCCATGCACCCATCATCCTTATCAGCTGGGGGCAAGCCTATATATGCCAGCGACACGGCAAGATATTTGGCAGGTCATTAAGCGAGACAAGTTACCGACTATTGATAGTATTATTATTTGTTTAGAAGATGCCGTTAGTCATAGTGATGTGGATTTAGCGCTGACACGATTGCAGGCACTGCTCAATATGTGGGCGTCACATGTCAATAGCATCAATGAGCCCTCAAACCAAGCAGACATTCAGACCCAGCAACCGACGCGCCCCTTAGTATTTGTGCGTCCGCGCAATCCGATGATGCTGCAAGAATTGGCAGACTTTGAACATATTGATTTGCTTGATGGCTTCGTGATGCCCAAGGTCGATATGTATAGTTTATCTAACTGGCGCATGGCCTGTCAGAACTTAAGTACCGATCAGCTGTTGATGCCAACGTTAGAGACTGCTGCCCTATTTAATCCGCATCACAATCAAGAGCTGGCAATCGCTTTTAAAGAAGCCTTTAGCCAGCCTATATTTGCGCTACGTATCGGTGGCAATGACTTATTTGCCGCATTGCGTCTACGTCGTCCAAAAGACAGTATTATTTATGATACACCGATTGGCACGCTCGTTTATCAGCTGCTGGGCTGCTTTGTGCCGCATGGGTTTTATTTGACCGCGCCCGTATTTGAGTATTTAGATCAGCCGATGCTATTTATGAAAGAGCTGACCCGTGATGTGAGCTTAGGATTGGTAGGCAAAACGGTCATTCACCCCAGTCAAATTGCTTTGGTGCAACAGGCTTACTGCGTGCCATTGAGCATGCTTGATGAAGCACAAGCCATATTACATAGCGAGGCCAAAGCGGTATTTAAGTATAATAATACCATGCTAGAACCAGCCACTCATCGCGCTTGGGCACATGAAGTGGTCAATCGATCAGAAGTATTTGGCACTATCAATGATGGCAATAGCGACTATAAGCCGCTGCTTTAAAGTATAAACAGTGTCACAATCAATATTCGAAATAAAAAAGCTGCTATCATTAACCCGATAACGGCTTTTTTCAGTTAAACATGAGCGCTAAACACAGCACTCTAGAAACTTACTAATGGCTGTATTAACTTGCTCAGGTTCCTCTACAGTCGAAGTATGACCGGCACCTTTAATCACTACAAGCTTAGAGCCTTTAATGGCAAAGTGCATTCGCTCAGATTTTGGATAAGGCGTGGCTGCATCTTGATCACCCACTATAATCAGCGTCGGTGTGCTGATATCACCAAGCTGCTCATAAGTCCCTTTACGCTCAATCACACCCATTGTCGCTTTAGTCACACCGCCTTTACGATTGCCTTGTAGCATCAGTAGCCATTCTTTATTTTCGGCTTTACGCGATTTATCCCCTAAGAAAGTACTGCCAAACATAATGGGCATCACCTTGTTACTGACTCGCTTCATTCCTAACCAGCGAATGGCCGTCATCAGTTTACGATATTGTGGAGCAAGTTTTGGATCTTCAGGGTCAGATGATGTCTCTAACAGTGTCAGTGACAGCAGTAACTCAGGATGTTTAATTGCTATACGCTGCGCTACAAAGCCCCCCATTGATAGCCCTACAAAGTGACACTTCTTTATATCAAGTGTCGATAGTAGTTCGAGAGTATCCTCAGTTAAAGTTTCCATATCGTAGCCAGACTTGGTAATCTGCGACTGCCCTTGCCCGCGAAAATCAAACGCGATACAGCGATAATCCTCTTGAAAATGGGCTATCTGCTTATCATACATCCGCGTGCTCCACAGCAAACCATGCGCGAACACCATCACTGGCTTTTGCTGATCATCAGGTGCGCTATCTTGATAGTAGATATCGGCGTTATTAATCTTTATATTTGGCATAACCACTTCCTTGTCTGACAGATTTATTTGATATAAATGGACATATACTCATCAACGAGCATATCCCTGACACTCGTCAGGGCCTTTTAGCATAATGTACAAGTCATTTGTTTAATAGTATTATTTTTGAATGGGAAGTTTTATTGTGGACGGGTTGATAGAGACAAAGCAATGAGACCTTGTTTGGTTGTGATCTGGCCGTGTCATAATCGCGCACAAAATCAACTTTTATAACAATCTCAAACTGCTATAGTAATGGGCGTTGAACAACTCATTGCATAGAAACTATAGATAAAGGAAATACCATGTCGCAACCTTTAGTCGAGTACCAAACCGAGCAGCATATCGCCACCATCACTATGAATGACCCCAAGACCCTCAATGCTTTTAGCACTTCTCTCAAAGATGCGATGATGGATGCCCTGAACAAGGCGGATAATGATGAGCAAGTGCGTGTGATTGTTTTACAAGGCGCAGGCAATAACTTCTCAAGTGGTGGTCATATTGGTGAAATGCTTGAGAATGGTATGGAAAAGGATGCTTTAGCCGATAAACTTAACTTTATGGTAGGCAAAGTTGCTGAGATTAGCCTAAAACTGCGTAATATCCATAAGCCTATTATAGCCAAACTAGAAGGTGCGGTCGCAGGCGCTGGTATGAACTTGGCGTTGACTTGTGACTTTCGAATCGCTGCTGATAACGCAAAATTTATACAAGCCTTTGTCAATATCGGTTTGATACCCGATGCTGGCGGTATTTATTTGCTCAATCAGTTAATTGGTTCAGCGAAGACTACAGAGTTAGTCATGCTCGGCGATAAAATCAAAGCGGAAGATATGGCACGCTTAAACTTAGTTAATGCAGTGGTTAGCGCGGATGAGCTGGATGCCAGCGTTAACGCCTTGGCGACTCGTCTAAGTAACCTACCCGGAAAAGCATTGGCGTCGATGAAGCATATGATTAACGTGCATGCGTATAGGGGTCTTAATGAAGCGCTAGATATGGAAGTCGAGCAGCAAACGATGCTGGCCAAAACCGATGACTTTAGAGAAGGTATTACCGCGTTTATGGAAAAGCGTAAGCCGGTTTATCAGGGTAGGTAGCAATAGAAAATTACCTTACTTTTTATTAAGCACTACGTATATTTTACTTCCAAGAAAATATACGTAGTGCTTTTAACGTCTATTGTATAATGGCAAATTGAGGCTTACTTTGCTGGAAGTCCCCATCGATTGGCCTCAGGTTTAGTATCACTAGCAAAAAATACTAGCAATACTATAGTGCCTATTAACGGGATAAGCGATATCAGCAGCCACCATCCTGAACGGCTGGTATCATGCAACCTACGTAGTCCAACTGCAATACTAGGTAGAAATAAGCCAAACGCTACCAACATATAAAACAAGCCAGTTTCTGAATTGAAGATTATTGCATCTAAGACCATCGCAATAATCATTAGAATAAATTGAGCAAGTGTGAAGTACCAAAATTCCTTACGACGTGCTCGACCAGAGAAATTTATATAATTTCTTAATCCTTTTTTGAACCAATCAGCTATATTATAATTATTTTCAATCATATTTTTATTTTTCATAGGTCTTCCATTAGTGGCGTCTAAAGGTGAAAACAAAAGAACTTTAGTTTGAATATAAGACATATAAACGTATTTCTTAGTAAGTCTTACACATTGTTAGACATTATTATTCAATAAAAGTTTGCAAAATTTATCACTATATTTTAAGCTTAGCAATGAAAAAACCCTGCATCATTACGATACGGGGTTTTTTCATTCTAAAAAATTAAACTTCATTCAGCTCAAAACTTAGGTCAATTGAGCAACGTTAATTTTATCCGCTTCTTCAGTGTACTCTTCCATACGGTCGAAGTTCATGTATTGATACACTTCATCGCCCATACTGTTGAGCATGCCAGCATACTGCTGATACTCGTCGTTGGTTGGCAATTTACCCAATACCGCAGCGACGGCAGCAAGCTCAGCTGAAGCTAGATATACGTCTGCGCCTTGACCCAAACGGTTCGGGAAGTTACGGGTTGAAGTCGATACCGCCGTAGAATTCGGGGCGATACGTGCTTGGTTACCCATACATAGTGAACAACCTGGCATCTCAGTACGAGCGCCGGCTTGTGCATATATGTTGTAGTAGCCCTCTTCCATCAACTGACGCGCATCCATCTTAGTTGGTGGCGCAATCCATAGACGAGTTTTTAAGCTACCTGCTGGTACTTCTTGTAGCAGTTTACCTGCCGCACGGAAGTGACCGATGTTGGTCATGCACGAACCAATGAATACTTCATCAATGGCATTCCCTGCCACGTCTGACAGTGTTTTGGCATCATCAGGATCGTTCGGGCAGCAAAGGATAGGCTCTTTGATCTCGCTCATATCGATGACCATATCAATGGTGTATTCAGCATCGTCATCAGCGCGCATGAGGCTTGGATTTGCTAACCATTCTTGCATCGCTTCAATACGGCGGCTGATAGTACGCGCATCGCCATAACCTTCTGAAATCATCCATTTAAGCAAGGTAACGTTCGAGGTCAAATATTCAGTGATTGATGCTTCTGATAAAGCAATAGTACAACCCGCGGCACTACGTTCAGCTGAGGCATCAGACAGCTCAAAGGCTTGCTCAAGCGTTAAGTCGTCAAGACCTTCAATCTCAAGGATACGGCCGTTGAATTCGTTAATTTTACCTTTTTTATCAACCGTCAATAAGCCATCTTTGATCGCTTGGTACGGAATCGCATGAACCAAGTCACGTAAGGTAATACCGGCTTGACGCTCGCCGACGAAGCGAACACGGACAGACTCAGGCATATCAAGTGGCATTACCCCAGTTGCAGCTGCGAATGCAACGAGACCAGAACCGGCTGGGAACGAGATACCCATTGGGAAACGGGTATGCGAGTCACCACCAGTACCAACGGTATCTGGAAGTAGCATACGGTTCAACCATGAGTGAATAATACCATCACCTGGACGTAAGCTGACACCGCCACGGTTCATGATAAAGTCAGGTAGCGTGTGCTGAGTCTCGATGTCCACAGGCTTAGGATAAGCAGCCGTATGACAGAATGATTGCAATACTAAATCGGTCTGAAAACCTAAACAAGCCAAGTCTTTAAGCTCATCACGAGTCATCGGACCCGTAGTATCTTGGCTACCGACAGTGGTCATTTTTGGTTCGCAATACATACCAGCACGAACGCCTTCTAGACCACAAGCTTTACCAACCATTTTTTGCGCCAAAGTGAAGCCTTTACCAGTATCAACTGGCTCTTCTGGCTTAGCAAAAATGTCTGAATGCTCAAGACCCATATATTCACGAGCACGATTGGTCAAACCACGACCAACGATTAGCGGAATACGGCCACCGGCACGTACTTCATCCAGTAACGTTGGTGAGTTTAGCTTAAACGTTGACAATACGTCATCAGAATCATGCTTAGTAATTTTGCCATCGTGTGGATAGATGTCGAACACATCGCCCATCTCTAGATTGTCAACGTTGACGCCATCGATAGGTAGTGCGCCTGAATCTTCCATAGTATTAAAGAAAATTGGGGCGATATTGTTACCAAGAACCAGACCACCGCCACGTTTGTTAGGGACGTTAGGAATGTCATCACCCATCAGCCATAATACTGAGTTAGTCGCTGATTTACGGCTAGAGCCAGTGCCGACTACGTCACCAACATAAGCAAGCTGATGGCCTTTTTCTTTTAGCGCTTCAACCTGTTTCATCGGACCAATAACACCCTCTTCGTCAGCGGTGATACCGTCGCGAGAGTTTTTGTGCATGGCTAATGAATGTAATGGGATATCAGGACGGCTCCAAGCATCTTGCGCCGGTGACAAGTCATCGGTGTTGGTTTCGCCAGTGACTTTAAAGGTCGTATAGGTTGATTTCTTTGGTACTGCAGCGCGATTCAAGAACCACTCAGCGTCCGCCCAAGATTGAATCACTTCTTTAGCGATGTCATTGCCCGCTTCTGCTTTTTCAGTGACGTCATGGAAGGCATCAAAAACCAATAAGGTTTTTTTCAAAGCTTCGGCAGCGTCTTGCGCCAGTTCTTTGTCATCTAATGCAGCAACTAATGATTCAACGTTGTAACCACCTTGCATGGTGCCTAAAATCTCAATGGCTTTTTTCTTACTGACTAGTGAAGAAGTTGCTTCACCTTTAACGATAGCGGCTAAAAACGCGGCTTTAACGTAAGCGGCTTGGTCAACACCGGCAGGAATTCGGTTTTCCAACAAGTTCATTAAGAACGCATCTTCGCCTGCTGGTGGGTTTTTTAATAGCTCAACTAAGTCTGCTACTTGCTTCTCATTAAGTGGAAGCGGTACTGTTCCTTGCTCGGCACGTTCTGCGACATGTTTACGATAAGCTTCTAACACAATAGTCGTCCTCGTTAGTTGGGTCATCAGTACATCACGTGAGTAGTCAGAATGACTGCCTGCATCGATGTACGACATTGAATAATTATCCCTACAATATAGCTTAAAACGGCCAAAATGTTAAGAAGCAAACCGAAATCTCCTCCCCATAACCAACATTTATTAGAAAAATGGGAGGTATTTTTCTTTAGGTTACTTATAGCATTACTCATCATTAGATTCAGTTAATTTAACTGTATTTTCGTGCCGATTTTCTGTTAGATTAGACCATGTACACCATATAAGGTTCTGTCCTCAAAATAGCGCACCTTTGTACTCATTCGTTGTCTTTTTATCACAAATCGTGCTAACGCCCACCCTCATGTGGGCAACTTGTATCCTTACACCAGTGTGCACCACGTCAGTACATTATATGTTTGGCATCACTTGCGTTTGTTACTAATACAAAGATGAAAAATAATATAAGGTTTGCTATAATCAGCGTATAAAATATTACCGTTCACTCTCCTTGAATAATAAACAGAACCCTTATTTAATAAAGGCTTAGGTATTTCATAAAAGCTTAAAGTTATAAGGGTTTAGGATCAGTTTATGAGCTCATTAGCCGTACAAACGCACGTTCCTGCTGCTAGAATCAAGCCGAAAAAAGCCATCCAAGGCGAAAAACTACGTGGCTATGACAAAGTAGCGCGTATCCCGATTAAAGTGATTCCGACCATCGAGGCTAAGAAAAAGCCAGATTGGATTCGGGTCAAAATGTCATCACCTGCCGAAGTAGCGCGTATCAAAGCCACCTTGCGTGAGCAAAAGCTCTATACAGTCTGCGAAGAAGCGGCCTGCCCGAACTTGCCACAATGCTTCGCTGATGGTACGGCCACCTTTATGATTATGGGCGATATTTGTACCCGCCGTTGTCCGTTCTGTGATGTGGGACATGGTCGCCCTAACAATCTCGATGCCGATGAACCGCGCCATACTGCTGAAACTATTTTAGGCTTACAGCTGAAGTATGCCGTTATCACCTCAGTCGATCGCGATGATCTCAAAGATGGCGGCGCTGCTCATTTTGTTGAAGTGCTTGATGAAGCAAGAGCGCTCAGCCCCAATTGCCTAATCGAAATCTTGGTTCCTGATTTCCGTGGTCGTATGGAAGTGGCATTAGACTTGTTGAGCGAAACCGCGCCAGATGTCTTTAACCATAATATCGAGACCGTACCACGTCTGTACAAAGCATTCCGTCCCGGTTCTGATTATCAGCATTCGTTAGATTTGCTTAGAATTTATAAAGAACGTCGTCCTGATATTCCCACCAAATGTGGCTTTATGGTCGGACTTGGTGAGACCGAAGAAGAAATCTATGCCTTACTTGATGACTTAAAAGCAAATAATGTCGACATGATTACAGTTGGGCAGTATCTACAGCCCAGTAAAGACCATGTACCTGTCGATCGCTATGTCCATCCGGATGAGTTCCAGCGCTATATGGACTATGGCAAAAAGATTGGCTTCTTTAGCATTTGGGCAGGCCCAATGGTACGTTCAAGCTACTTTGCTGATCGTCAGTACTATGGCGAAGATTGCCCAGCACCAATACGCAGTAAAAAAGCCTTAGAAGCGGAAGGTAAGCTTGGCTGTTAGTATTCGATTGATTACGCTAGGGGCTGTTTAGAATTCACAAATAGGCTCTGCTAATAGCTAAAATTGATCTAGTCTAAGTAAAAAGCGCAGATAATGCTTATTGCCTTAGCTAGATTTTTACAACGAATAGGGCAATTTTAGCATCAGCCCAGCTTTAATTTAATATTATTGGGACAGGACTCTTTTTTGCCGCTGCTGTGTTAAAGCTTATCCGCTTAGAATGACTAAACTAGATAAGCTCTGTCGTATATCGACTAAAAAATAGTCTCTGTCAGAGCCATGGTCGAATTCTAAACAGCCCCTATTTATAAACAAAAAGGAGACCTATTATGGGTCTCCTTTTTTATGGCCGTTTCATTGTTACTTCAATCTTTTCTTTATGCAGCGAGTGTCATTGTGCTAAATAACTGAAAAATCAATAACTAATAATTACCACCCTTACTGAAAGCTATTACACTAGTAAGCTAAGATAGTGCTATATTTTGAAACTTAGATTTACAAATAATAAATAATGACACTCTCTTATTAAGGACTGACCGATGAGCAGCGCATTTATCCCACAGGAAGCCTCTTGCTCCTGTTATAGCAATACTTATACTATCAATAATAAACCTATTGGCCGCTTTATCTGCCACTGTACTATTTGCCAAGAATTCACTGGCCAAGCTTATAATGATGTGACGGTTTTGCTCAAGTCGGATGTGAGTGAGTTAAAGCTAATTAATACCAAATTTCGCCGCTGGAAACTCCCGCCGAATATTAATCGCGGGCTTTGTACTCGCTGCAATAAACCCAGTATAGTAATGGCTGTGGGCGGGAATCTCATATTAGTACCTACGGCAAATTACCCTGATGGTGCCGCTCTGCCTGAACCTACCATGCATTTATTTTATAATCGCCGCGTCGAGGATATGGACGATGACTTGCCCAAGTACAAGGGCTTTGTGCAAAGTCAGGCGATGATGGTTAAAGTGCTTGCTCAAGGTAGGTATAAAAGAGTCGCTAAGCGCTAGTGGCTATTTTTAAATATGTTTAGAACTTAAAAAGCACTCTCTAAAAAGAGGTCTATTGAGACCTCTGTTCTTTTGATTAAAATCAAGTTAACTTATGGTCAATGCTAAATAAAAACGAGATAAACAACACTAATGATTGTTTATCTCGTTCGTTTTGACTTGAGATTCATGGCTCTTAAACGCTACGACTCCTAAACGGTTGAGGAGGTCGATACGGACTTACTGGCTCTAACATTTAGCACAGCAATTCCTAGTACAATAACCCCACCTACTAAACCGGTCATAAGCTCAGGATAGATGAGCAGTAACGCACCAATTGCTAATATTGCACGCGTCAGGGAGTTCATACTTCCTTTGAAATAGCCCTCTAACGCTGCACTTAGTGCAATAACACCAGTAACAGATGTCAATACCACAGTGACTATGTCAATAATAGGCGGTATTGGGTAATCTTTAGCCGTTACTGCCAGACCAGTAGGATCTATCATCAACATGGCAGGATTATAGATAAACATAAACGGCACGATAAATCCGGCTAAAGCTAATTTTAGTGCCAAATATCCGGTTTTCATCGGATCACCGCCTGAGATACCAGCGCCCGCGAAAGCTGCTAGACAAACCGGCGGAGTAATATTGGCAAAGACTCCAAAGTAGAACACAAACATATGCGCTGACAAGATAGGAATATTAAATCCTGCTAAGGCTGGCGCAGCCATGGTCGCGGTGATGATATACGCAGGAATTGACGGCAACCCCATTCCCAAGACCATCGACGCTAGCATGGTTAAGATTAACGTGAGAAACAATGACCCTGCCCCTAACGTCACAATTGCAGAGGTCATCACCGTACCAAAGCTGGTCAGGCTTACCACCCCAATGATAATACCAACTACCGCACAGGCTGCCATCACCGCTAGTGACTGGCGAGCACCCTCTTCTAAAGCGCCCAGAATATCAGCAAATCCCATGCGCGTCTCCGCTCGTAGCAGACTAACCACCACTGTGAACCCAATGGTATAGGCAGCCGCATAACCTACTGGTACATTTTTGATTAATAAAAATATCAAAAATACAATTGGCAATAGCATATGGCCGCGCGCTTTTAATACCTCTTTTACCTGTGGGAGACTCTCTTTGGCAATGCCTTTTAAGTCGCGACGTCCGGCACGAAAATGAACCTGTGCGATAACCCCCAGATAATACAGTACCGCGGGTAACAAGGCCGCCAAAGCGATAGTGCTATAAGGTAACCCTGTGGTCTCTGCCATAATAAAAGCACTAGCACCCATAATGGGCGGTAAAATTTGACCGCCGACCGAGGCACTGGCTTCTACCGCGCCAGCAAAATCTTTATGATAACCGACCTTTTTCATCAAAGGGATAGTAAACGCTCCGGTACTGACCACGTTTGATAAGGCTGAACCATTGATACTGCCCATAAAACCGCTTGAGATTACAGCCACCTTGGCCGGGCCGCCTTTTTTATCACCTGCCAGCGCTAATGCCAAGTCATTAAATAACTGTCCCATTCCAGAACGCGCCAAAAATGCCCCAAACAAAATAAACAAAAAGATAAACGTAACTGACGCCCCAATCGCAACGGAGTATAGCCCTTCAGTTTTCAAAAATAACTGACCAAAAATATCACCAAAATCATACGGTCGAGTGAGCAGCCGGTCAGGCATAAAGTCTAAATGACTTACGAATGGATAGAGCAAAAATATTGACGCCAATATAGGCAATATCCAGCCAGTGATGCGCCGACTGCCTTCAAGCACACAGATTACGGTGATGATAGAGAATATCACATCAGTCTGATTTGCCATTCCGCCGCGAGAGGTTGCGATATCTTGGTATTCATATATTAGATAGGTCATCCCCGTTAAGGACAGCAAAAACCAAATCCAGTCATACCAAGCCACCTGCTTGCGACTGCTTTTTTTACTCGCTGGAAAGATTAAGAAAATCAGCGCAAAGCCAACCCCTAAATGCACCGCCCGTTGGAGCAACGCTGGCATGGGATTGAAGGTGACATACAAATGATAGAGCGAATATAAAATGCAAATCCCAGCAATAAAATATTTTACTGGTCCTTGAGTAATATGACGGGTAATTGACTCTCGGTCGTATTTTTCCAATATCGCTTGAGTGACGTTAGGATCAGGCTCAATATCCGAATGAGCGTTCGGCTGTTTTGACAAGTCAGGGTCATCGCTAGACATAAGAGGCGCGCTACTGTGATTCGTCGCTTTGGAGTTCATGACAAAAGTCCTTATTCAATCTATCAATTATACTATACGCTTTGGGCGTAATAGTTACTTCAGAGTAATCTGGTACCCATTGATGAATCAAAATCCGATGGTCAGAATAATCAATTTCACCTTGAGTGAGCCTCGATACTACCCAGTTGAGATGGGGCAGTCTCTCATTGATTTGATACCCTATATAGCCAGGCTTTTTTACTTTAGCAACGGCTTCGGTTGACGGAGTGCCCGCACCAAAAGCTTCAAAGTAAGTCGTGGTCAGCAGTAACCCATCGCTTTCACGAAGATACTGCTCCTCCCACCATTGTTTTTCCACAGAATGAATCCAGCGCAACTCGAAGTTGGGTTCGACGAAATAACATACCTTTTCATCAACCCGCACTTCGATTACTGACTCACGTGTAGAAACCACCCATAGCAGAAAAAAAACTAGCGCAACAATGACTGTTGCGCTAGATATTAACCACAAGCGTTTATTTGGCGGCTTGTTCATCATAGTATCTTTTGGCTCCAGGATGGATAGGCGCTACCATGCCTTTCTGTGCGGTATCTAAACTGATATCGGCGGCCGCTTGGTGAGCATTTCTCAAACCCTCTAAATTATCAAATAAAGTTTTGGTCAGTTTATAACCATCCCCCTCAGATAGCTCAGAGCGTACTAATAATGCATTCATGATTGCCGCGGTTGGAACCGCGGTTTCATTACCATAAGTGCCCGCAGGAATCTCAAAGGTTTTGAAGTAAGGTTTTGTTTTAATAAGCTCTTTAAGCTTGTCTTGATTGATACTTACCACTTGCAAGTCTAAGCCCTGCTCTAACTCCAATAACGATGAGTTTGGTAGCCCACTACTAAAAAATGCAGCGTCAATTTTGCCCGCTTTCATCGCATCAGCAGCATCAGCAAAGCCTAAATAGTCTACCTCAACATCATCATAAGTCATTCCAAACCCTTCTAATAATGTTCGGGCATTGACCTCGGTCCCAGAACCTAAATCGCCAACCGCAAAGCGCTTGCCTCTTAAGTCTTCAATATTTTTAATTCCAGAGCCTTTGGTGGACACTAGCTGAACCACATTGGGGTACAATACGGCAATCTGTTGAATATTGGTTATCGGCGCATCAAAGTTGTTTTTACCTTCAACCGCATCAGTGACGACATCACTAAGAGCCAGTACCATATCAACTTTGCCTAGTGTCAATAAATTGACGTTTTCTACTGAGGCGCCTGTGGTTTGAGTCTTTGAGTTGACGTCAAAGGTTTTGGCATAGATTTCTGCTAATGAGGTGCCAATGATATTATAAGGGCCTGATGCACCGCCTGTAGCGATAGTTACAAACTCGGCATCAAGTTTATCAGCAGCAGCTGGAGCAGCGGCGTCAGTAGCGGTAGTGTCACTGCTTTCTGAGCTTGGAGATGAGCAGGCAGTGAATGCCAAACTAGACACAATCATTGCTAAGATTAAAGATACTTTAGTAGTAGACTTCATTGTTTTCTTCCTTGATAAAATAAAGCAAACATCACATTATTGTAGTAATAAATCTGTATTGCATTAAAACCTTAATTGAACACAGGGACTTTTCATGTAAATATATTTTACCATTTACGCAATAAAAAATTTTCAATCGAGACGTGCGTTAGTAAGTACTACCTTACTATTCGTCGTCGTGACTGATTAACAATGCTTGGCTAACAGTTACATAATTACAAGTTCCGCTAGACGAAACACAGTTTCATGATATAACCATTTAAACAGAATATAGGTACACTGTAAACCTTTATCCGACCATAAATAGTAATTCTATTTTTAATTATTAAATGTTTGGAGATTAATATGACATCACCTCTGACCCAAGACACCATGCAAATATCTGCTTATACTGCAATTATTGGCGGCAGCGGTCTGTATCAAATGCAAGCCTTAACCAATAAACGCAGCGTTACTATACAGACGCCATATGGCAATCCGTCTGATGATATTGTGCTTGGTGATCTAGATGGTGTAACGGTAGCCTTCTTAACGCGACATGGGCAAGGCCATAGGCTGACCCCGTCTGAAGTGCCTTATCGCGCTAATATTTATGCGCTAAAAACCTTAGGTGTGCGCTATATTGTCTCGGTATCAGCAGTAGGATCATTACAAGAAGCGCTTAAACCTTTAGATATGGTCGTTCCGGATCAAATAATTGATATGACTAAGCAGCGAGTGAGTACATTCTTCGGAGATGGCGCGGTTGCTCATGTGTCAATGGCCGATCCACTGTGTCCTGTTCTAGCAGATATTCTAATGCGTGCTTATAGTGAAGCGAATATTAATGAGGGAACATGTCATCCAAAGGCGACCTACGTCTGTATTGAAGGGCCACAGTTCTCAACTCGTGCGGAATCAAATTGGTATCGCCAGATGCAGGCAGATATTATCGGTATGACCAATATGCCCGAAGCCAAATTAGCGCGTGAAGCCAGTATTGCCTATGCAACCTTAGCATTGGTAACGGACTTTGACTGTTGGCATCCTAATGAGGAAGCTGTTAGTGCAGATTATGCTATAAAAAACCTGATGAAGAATGCTGAAAATGCTCAGCAAGTGATCAAGCAAGCGGTGGCGTTAATTGCAGCTGAGCAACCCGAATCAATCGCTCATAACGCCCTAGCACAGGCATTGGTCACCCCTATTGAAGCGATGGATGAACAGACTAAGACAAGGCTTGCGGCATTATTATCGTAGATTATCCGTATTAATTATTGTGTATCACTAGCGATCGCATGACCATCAAGCCAGCCCGAAGGCAAATGCTGTAAATCATCTGGGTCATCAATATCATGCAGTGGCTCCAATATTGCAAGCGTCCAGCCTAGTGCTGCAATACGTTGCTGGGTCACTGCGGCTACGCTATCAACACTCCATGTAATATTTGAGAATAAACTCTCATCAGCGTGCTTGAATCCAAGCAACACATAGCCACCATCTGAAGCAGGAATCATTACGACATCGTGCTGATCTAATTGATGCACTGCTGCTTGAATGCGTTGTGCCGTTAAGCTGGGACAATCGGTACCAACTAATACTATCTTTTGATACTGATTTAACGCCTGCTGACTGGCAGTGAGTAAGCGCACACCTAAGTCGCCTTCAGCTTGAGCTGTCCACTGCAGCGTCCTAGGTAAATCAAGTACTTGCCAGCAGGGATTAGCAGGCACAGGACTGACGCATAACTCAACCACATAATCGGTAGCTACTGCTTGCTCAACACTATGTAATAGTAGCTTTTGGGCCATACGCGCTGCACCATTACTGCCAAGTGCGGGTTGCAGACGAGTCTTCGCCATATTTTGGGCCGGATATTTAGCAAAGATAATAATGCAGGTATTTTTTTTGTGGGTATCCGTTTTGCAGGTGTCTGTTTTGACGGTCTGTTGGCTTATTTGCACTATGGACGTTGCTATTTCCTTCATCATACTTAAAGATGACGCCCGCAACCTGTCGAACTCTTTCAGCCATTCCGCCCAAATTACTCGCGTCATCAACTCGATCTCCGTTTGCATCCAGCCAAGGGTGTGTTTGATCAGCTGGTTATCCGCCATTAACGCCGCCGGGTCGCCCGCACGGCGGCCACTCACCGCACCGGCTTTGGGTTCAGTAGCGCCGTACACCACTCGGCTGATGCGGCTGTGGACAATCGCGCCCACGCACATGGTGCACGGTTCCAGTGTAACGTAAAGCGTGGCGCCGCTTAACCGGTAATTGTTCAGGTAGGCCGCGGCCTGGCGCAAGGCGCAGATTTCGGCGTGGGCGGTAGGGTCGCAACTGCTAATGGGCTTGTTAAAACCCGCACCCATTTCCTGGCCGTCAACCACGACGACCGCCTCTACCGGCACCTCGCCCAGAGCGGCTGCCTGCTCCGCCAACGCCAGGGCGCGGTTCATCCAGTGCTCGTCGTGCGCGGGTGGCGATGTCAGTGGTTCTTTCATTTACAGGCGATTTCTAATGATTATGGCGCTGCCGGGAAGTACTCATGTTGACTTTTTCCCTCCGTGAACGAAGGGGATTCTAAGAGCCATTACAGCCCAAAGACCAGGGCGGCTTGCGCCGTGACCAGGAAATGTCCATACGCTGCCACAGGTCTTGCATGCATTTTCCTTAGCGCTAATAATCCTTCAGAAAGGCAATAATATATTATTACTATGATTAAGATCGGCATGATTATGAATTCGCGAACACACATTAACCATTAACCGACGCCAACAGCGAGTCAGCGGATTGTTCGATGATAGTAAAAATGCCAGAAAGCCCCTCTTAGCTCTACTCACACCGATTCTTTTCAATGACTTCCTGACAAATCTGCCTGGACTTTTTATCAGGTAATGCTTTTTATTGGCACAGAATCCTGCTACTGTTAGCGCCCAGCCCTTCACGGAGAAATCAGTTGGCGCTCTTGAATTTCGTAATCGACCGGTCGGACCAGATCTGGCTCGCGTCCTGGCAACATTTATCACTCGTGGTGCAATCCCTGACATTAGCAGGCGCACTGTCATTGATTCTCGCCTTTCTCGTTTATAACAGCCAAAAATTGAGCGCGGTGGCAAATGGACTGTCTGCGGTGGGGCTAACCATTCCCTCTTTTGCGTTGATAGGCCTTCTTATTGCTCCGCTCGGGTTTGGCGTGACACCGTCAATGGTGGTTGTTACCTTTTTTGCCGTACTGCCAATTTTGCGCAATGCGATTGTCGGGCTCAACGGTGTCGACAAAGCCATTGTCGAATCGGCACGTGGCATTGGTATTGGCCGTATCCGCACGATGCTGACCATCGAACTTCCGCTGGCGTGGCCAATCATTCTCACCGGCGTCAGAATTTCAGCCCAAATGACCATGGGTATTGCTGCCGTGACCGCCTACGCTTTGGGCCCCGGGCTTGGGAGTTTTATCTTCTCCGGGCTGTCACGGCTGGGTGGGGCAAATTCACTCGAGGCCGTTGTGGTCGGTGTGGTCGGTGTTATCTTATTGGCTTTCATTTTAGATCTTCTTCTTGTCGGCATCGGCCGCCTAACTATCTCGCGAGGTATTCGTGTCAGCAACTAACACTACACAGAGCAACGATCAGGCCTCACGTACCATCCTGCTCGACAAGGTAACCAAGCACTACCCGGGGCAATTGAAATCCGCCGTTGACGGCCTTACGCTGGAAATACCCGCCGGCAAGATCGTGATGCTGGTTGGTCCCTCGGGGTGTGGCAAAACAACGACGCTAAAGATGATCAATCGGCTTATTGAGCCAACGTCAGGTCGCATTATGCTGGGGGACGAAGACGTCACCGATCTGGACGGCGACAAACTCAGACGGCGAATGGGTTACGTGATCCAGGCCGGCGGCCTGTTTCCGCATATGACAGTGGCCGCGAACATCGCGATTGTCCCGAAAATGCTGGGCTGGTCGAAAGATGCGATTTCCAAGCGGATCGATGAACTGCTGGATCTGGTATCGCTTGACCCTGCGCTCTACCGCGATCGTTACCCGAAAGAGCTGTCCGGCGGCCAGCAGCAGCGGGTTGGCGTGGCCCGTGCGCTGGCAGCAGACCCCCCGGTGCTGCTGATGGATGAGCCGTTTGGAGCCGTCGACCCGATCACACGACAGCGCTTGCAGGACGAGCTAATCCGAATTCAGGAAGAGGTGCAAAAAACGATCGTTTTTGTCACCCACGACTTCGACGAAGCGGTAAAACTGGGTGACTGGATTGTGATCTTTGGTGAGGGCGGGCAGATCGTACAATATGACAGCCCGGAACGAATTCTGGCACAGCCGGCAAATGATTTTGTTGCAGACTTTATAGGCGCGGGTGCGGGGCTCAAGCAGCTGACGCTGGCCCGGGTGCGAGACGTGCAGCTTGACGACGCCGTTACTGCTTCGCCCGGTGAAAAAGGCGCGGATGTGCTGGCGCGCATGCAGCAGACCAATCACGATTATGTCGTCATTATTGATGGCCGGAGTCGCCCTATAAGCTGGCTATCGCGGCGCCAACTGTCGCGTATCGACACCATCGGGCAATCGGAAAGCCCCGATCTACCACTGGTGGCAGAAGGGTCTACGCTGAACGATGCACTCGACGCCATGCTGGCCTCCAGGCTTGGCGCCGCATTGGTTACCAACCGCAGCAAAGCTCTGGTTGGGGTGATCACGTTCGATATTGTCATGAAGTCCATAAACCAACTACGCGCTGATGTGCAAACCGCCGATGACGAGTCACCCGCTGGCACCAATACCGACTCCCCGGAAGTCGCAGAGGTGCCAAATGATTGATACTCCACGCAACAAGGTGGCAGCCAGCGACGCGAGCGGCACAACCGGGCGCAGCCTGATTATTCAACTCGTTGCAATCCTGCTGGCTCTGGCCGCTTTTGCCATCTGGCTGGCGACGGCGAATCTGTCTTCAACGGAACGGGCCACTCTTAATCCTTCCGCTTTACTGGCCTATACCGGCGAGCACCTGGCGCTGACGTTTGTTTCGATCATTATTGTTCTGACGATCACTATCCCGCTGGGAATTCTGCTGACGCGGCGACCGTTCGTGCGCGCCAGCGGCACCATTCTGGCCATCGCCAATTTTGGCCAGGCGGCGCCGATCATCGGATTGGTGGTGCTGCTTGCGTTTTGGCTCGGATTCACATTCTGGACGGCTGTGGTCGCCCTGGTTGCCTACGCCGCACTGCCCGTGCTGAGAAACACCATGATCGGCATTCAGAGCGTGGATGCCCAGCTGGTTGAAGCGGGCCGGGGCATGGGCATGAGTGCAACGTCGGTGTTGCTGCGCGTTGAATTGCCACTCGCAGTGCCGGTAATGCTGTCCGGTATCCGCACCGCCCTTGTATTGGTAGTAGGCTCAGCAACACTTGCAACATTCATTGGTGCCGGCGGCCTGGGGCTTCTGATCACCACCGGTGTGAACCTGTTCCTACCCAGCGTACTGGTGTCAGGTGCCCTGCTCGTCGCACTACTTGCCCTGTTCATCGACTGGTTTGGCCGTGTTTTTGAACACTATGCCCGCCCAAAAGGACTTTAAGTTATGACCGTTCGCCATCACACTCACGCCATACGCCTTAGCACCTTTACCGGTGCCGGACTCGCGGCAGCGCTGTCGCTTGCCGGATGCGGCCTGGAGCCGGCAGGCTCCTTCGTGCCCGCTGCCGCACCCGGTTCAATACAAGCCATTGAAGGCCTGCCCGCCAGCGCAACTATTACCATTACTTCCAAGAACTACACCGAAGCGCTAATCCTCGGCAAAATGGCGGTACTTGCGGCAAAAGTGGCCGGCTTTGAAGTTACCGATATGTCGAATGTACCGGGCAGTGTGGCTGTGCGCGAGCTGATGCTCAACGGCGATGTCGATTTTGTCTGGGATTATACCGGAACAGGCTGGCTGGCCTATCTCGGCAACGAAGCAGGCATACCGGGTGAGCGCCCGCAGTACGAGGCGGTTCGCGACGCCGACCTAAAAAATGGCATAACCTGGCTGGAGCCCGCAGAACTTAACAACACCTACGCCTTTGCCGTAAAAGCCAGCGCGGTGTCTGAACTTAATGGCATCACCAAGCTATCAGAAATTAAAGACCTACCGCTGAGCGAGCGCTCGTTTTGCGTGGAGTCGGAATTCAATTCGCGGCAGGATGGCTTCAAACCCATGCTGGAAGAATACAACCTGACGCTAGGTGGCGCAGACGGTGTGAACCCGTCCAATGTCAAAATTCTCGACACCGGCACCATCTACGAGGCCACCGCTCGCGGTGCGTGTAACTTTGGTGAGGTGTTCGCCACAGACGGTCGTATCGTAGCGCTTGATCTAGTAGTTTTGGAGGATGACAGAGCCTTCTTCCCCGCCTACAACGTGGCCCCGGTGGTGCGCAGCGAAACCCTAAAAAAATACCCGCAACTGCAACAAATCTTTGCCCAGATTTCCTCGAAGCTGACAAATTCGCAGCAGCAGACACTCAACTCCCGAGTTGATGTTGATGGCGAGGAGCCTGCCTTTGTGGCCTTCGACTGGATGCAGGCAGAAGGCCTGATCACTGCGCCTGTGAAGTAAATTCGACGTACATTTAATACCTTGAGCATCACATTTCTTCCTGAATCGCCGAGAATGTTGCCGATCAATACCGGGGAAATAGGGTAGATCAAGGCGGTAAAGATAGTCATGTCGCCATTGAGCACCAGAGTGAAAATTTCGTTTGACCCGGCAATCACATGGGTAAAACCACCCGCCGCGATTAGCCAGGTGAACATGATGATCACCAGTACTTTAGATCCTTTTGCAGACGGCAGCATCCACACCATGGCCGCTATAAAAAAGCCCGAGGGAATACCTCGCAAAAATGTCTCGGTTGGCGTCAGCGTTGCCAGGTGGCGCGATATCTCAATGATTTCTAAAGGGTGTCTGTTCGCGGGATTCACGATCCTTTGCTTTCTTTTCGGAGGAGGAGTTCCGATTGGCTTTCGCGTCACTCATTCCGCTGTCCTTTGGCCGTTCAGAAAAGCTTGTTTTACGGCAATATTTCGTCTGACGGAAAGTTGGCTTCAGTGACTATAATAACCTAGATTCTGCCGCTCAATCAGGCGGCATAACTGATGATGTCGGACTGGAGTTGGCGACGTGATCAGCCCCTTTTCTATTTTTCTAACAAACATTGTCTTTTTAATTATTATAACGCCGTTTTAATGTCTCAGATGATACCCCACGCCAATAGTCAAAGCGCAAATGCCACATTAAAAAAATCGTCCGCCACGTGCCATATTGCTGCCAACGCCGTGCTGAGGTCGTTACTTTACTCTTTAAACAAGCAGGCTTAGTCATAATTTTAAGACGTTTGCACAGCTCAATATCTTCCATTAGGGGTTGATTGGGGTAACCGTCAATTTGTTCGAATAATGACTTTTTAATAAAAATTGCTTGATCACCAGTAGCAATTCCCGTCAAGCGTGAACGCGCATTCATCATTCCACTCACTATCCATAGCATAGGATTGCAGCTGTCTAAGCGCACATCAAAGCGCCCCCAATCTGCCTGCAACAACGCTTGAGTAATCTTATTCATAGCGAGTTTGGATAGCTGGGTGTCAGCATGCAAGAATAACAATACATCACCAGTCGCTTGTGCCGCACCTGTATTCATCTGTATAGCACGACCGGCGGCAGACTTAATAACCTGCCACTCAATAGCGGACTGCATATTATCAACCAAACTATCAATGAGCGACTTAGCATCAGTGACCGATGTATCGGTTGAGCCGCCATCGACCAATATCACTTGATACGGCGAAGGATTGAGAGTAGCCACGCGCGTAATCAGTTGAGAGAGGTGGTCCGCTTCGTTTAATAACGGGATGACAATAGAGACGGCAACCGGTTTAGGCGGTACCGTATGAGCTGACGTCTGCTTTGATTTATTGTCATTGCTGGGTTTATATCCGCTTGGCTTATCCTCGCTTAACAATGCTCGAGCAACTCGTAGCACTGTTTTAACGCTACGAGCTAAAGCTACTGCTTGGGTCAAAGGCGTTGCAAGCACTCTCATTGCTCTTTTAATCATGAGTGTACTGACGTATATTTTTTGCTCACAAATAGAATTAACGGATGGCTCACATTACCCTCATTTTTTATTTAAGCGCCAGTCATAATCGGTATAGCTAATATCTATTTTGCCTTGTTTTAACGCTGCGGCTTGGGTTTTATTTAATCCCAATGATTGGCTATAACGTCCCAAAAACCCTTCTAAGTTATTACTGCCACGCCAGTTGGTGGCAAAGTCTTCTTTGTACCATTTAAAGAGTGGCGATATCTCCAACGTATTGCCTTTAACACGGTTGCGACTGTTATCTGCTAAGAATTTAGCAGTAACTTGCTCCAACTGTTTGTCCAAACGCTTGCCTGTAAAGGCATCATCTTGTAGTGCCGGACAGCCAATACTCGCGCAGTTGACCGCAAAATGAATACGTGGATCGTTGTAGCGCTTTGAGCCACGAATCAGATTGTGCTCAACGTCATCCAGCGAGCGAGTCTTACCGAAAATTGGAATGAAATCTTGCTTCCATGGCGAGCTAAACAGCGACCCGATGTCTTTGATTGACTTGATATTCGGATACTTGGTCAGGACTAATTCCACCGTGCGCGCGTTATAAACGTTGATTAAAAATGCCAATTGATCATTCTTATTCCAACGATCAAATTCAGACTGACTCACCTTACTAGTAGCGTTAAGATAACTTGTTAGCTGCGATTTATCTGCTTGCATGCCCGCATAATCAACCACTGACGCTTTACCGCCATTGATCATAGTAACGTGCTGATCTAACAAGCTATCCCAACTTTGGTGGCTAAAGTCTGCATAGACTGCGACACTAGGCAGTAGCATAGCTACTGCGATAAGAGGTTTTAACATCGAAAAGTTAAATACTGACATCGGGTTAGCTCCGTCTAAAACAGTGGTATTTTTCCACCCATTTTAATAAGGTTTGCGGGGCATGAGCACGTTTCCACTCGCCCGCAGCGGCTTTATTGGCCTCACTCATGGTTGGATAGCTGTGTATGGTACCTAGAATTTTATTCAGTCCAAGACCGTGTTTCATGGCGAGTACGTATTCAGCAAGTAATTCTCCTGCATGATTGCCTACGATAGTCACGCCTAAGATTTTATCTTTTTTGGGAACGGTTAAAACCTTGACCCACCCTGTGGTTTGGCTGTCAGTAATGGCTCGATCAAGCTCAGCAATATCATAGCGCGTCACTTCAAATTCGATACCTTGTTCGCATGCTTCTTGTTCATTGATACCGACTCGAGCAATTTCAGGGTCAATGAAAGTTACCCAAGGAATCACTCGATAGTCGGCTTTAAATTTTTTAAAGGTGCCAAACAGCGCATTCACTGCGGCGTACCATGCTTGATGTGAGGCCACATGGGTAAACTGATAAGGGCCTGCGACATCACCTGCGGCCAAAATATTAGGGTATTTGGTTTCGAGATAATCGTTGGTTACGACGGTGCCTTCGGTATCAATACCTAGGTTCTCAAGTCCGTACCCTGTCATGCGCGCACTGCGGCCGACAGCGATAATCAAGGTATCAAATTCAAGCACAGTTTCAGTACCTTCATACGCTACTACTATGCGTTGACTGCCCTCTATACGTTCACAGCGCACCGCATCATGCTCGAGCATTACTTGCACGCCATCTGCTTCTAGACAAGTTTTGGTATAGTCTGAGACCTCTTGATCTTCTTTTTTGAGCAGACGTGATCCGCGCTCTACTTGAAATACGTTAGACCCAAGACGAGCAAAGGCTTGCGACAGCTCGCAACCTATTGGTCCGCCACCAATAATAACCAAGCGTTTAGGCGGTGCTTGTTGTTTACTCAGCACTTCCCACAGGGTGTCACTGGTCAGATAGTCAACGCTCTCAAGCCCTGCTATCGGCGGTATGAATGGCTTACTTCCGGCCGCAACCACAATACTTTTCGTGGTTAAACGTTGAGTCTTACCCTTATCATCAGCAATCTCAACCGTCCATGGGTCAATGATAGTGGCATAACCCTTAATAACGTCGACACCCAGATCTGTATAACGCTCGACACTATCATGTGGCTCAATCGTAGCAATAATACGATGAATCCGCGCCATGACAGATCTAAAATCATAGTTGACGTCTACGTTTTGCAAACCATAATCGGTAGCATGACGCATATTATGGGCAACTTTAGCACTTTTTATCAGTGCTTTACTGGGTACGCAGCCATAGTTGAGACAATCGCCGCCCATTTTATGAGCTTCTACTAAAGTGACTTTTGCTTTGACAGCGGCTGCAATATAAGACGAGACTAGACCCGCTGCGCCCGCGCCAATTACTACCATATTGCGATCAAAGGAAGATGGCTTATTCCAATCCTTATAGACCTGACGCCCTTTGTACCAGTCGAGGATTTTTTTGGCAATGAGTGGAAATACAGCTAACAAGGCAAACGAACCCAGCAACGCCGGTGAGATAATATCTTTTAGACTGTCAATTTGCGCCAGTTGCACGCCAGCATTAACATACACAAAAGTGCCCGCCAGCATACCGATTTGGCTTACCCAATAATACGTCCACGCCTTAATCGTAGTTAGACCCATTAATATATTAACAATAAAGAACGGAAATAACGGCAGCAAACGCAGGGTGAATAAATAAAATCCACCGTCTTTTTCCATACCTTGATTAATATTTTTTAATTTGCTGGCGAATTTGTTTTGGAAGCTCTCGCGAAGTAGATAGCGCGCAGCGAGAAAAGCAAACAACGCCCCAATACTGGACGCAAATGAGGCCAGTAGCAGTCCCCACCATAGGCCGAACAGCGCTCCTGCCAGCAAAGTCATTAATGCAGCCCCCGGCAATGAGAATGCCGCGATGACCACATAGGTTAAGAAAAATACCCCGCCCACTAACAGTGGCGCGTCATCACGCCATTGGTAGAACTGACTTAAACGTGCTTGAATCCCTTCGAGGGTCAATAAATCATTCAATCCAAAAAAGAAAAATCCAGCGACGACTAATGCAATAGCAAGGACAATTAATACTTTTTTCATACGCTGTCGCTTATATTTTGAGTATCATTAAATGTAACGTTACAAATGCACTGTTAATGTAAAGTTTAACTAATCAATACTACCTTATTATGTATACATTGTTGTAGTTAATAATCGCATTTTGGTTCGTTATTCCATATTAGCACTGGCTTTGATATTTGTATTGTCTCTATTGGGAATACTGCTATTAGCAATATTTTAACTGGCATTACCCTTGATGCTATTTTACAAAACCCTCGTCGATGTAGCGTTTTAAATACCACAGCCAACGACCCTGCAAGCTAATTCTGCCCCAACTGGCAATGGCATACCTGTCGCCGCAGGACAATAAGTATAAGGTGCGCGTTCTGGGCTGATATTTTTTTAGTGATTTACTTATCAGTGACTTACTTGGCACTGAATTACTTGGCGTTGATTCTCCTACCAGCGACTTCCCCGCTAAATAGGTTAGCAAATTATCAGCCTCCACAGCGCCGCCAAATACTGCATGAACCCCTGAATGCTCCACCTTTTGATCTACTCGCGTCGCCACATCACCCACTGCAAATACATTGGGATGGGAGACGCTTTGCTGGGTGGCATTAACGGCTACAAACCCATTATCTACCGTTTCTAAATCAGTGCACTCTGTCCATGCTGCACCCGTGACCCCAGTAGCAGCAATAACCGAATCCATCGGCAATGACTCTTGCGATGAACCACGTAAGGTAAGCAGTTGACCTGCGCTATACCCTGTCGCTCGCGCATGAATCATGGTAATACCGTGGCGCTTGAGCTGACTGATAACACAACGCTTGAAGCGCTGATGGAATCCAGACAACAAATTCTCACCACAGACCAGATATACTTGGTGCTTGGGATTAATTCTCTTTAATGCGACTTGCGCTGCCATAACCAATTCGGTCGCGGCCGCCCCAGCCCCAACGATAGCCAGTCGATAATTTGATGATTGTTGAGCATCTAGGAGAATTGCCTGCCAACGATCTATAAATACTGATAGCGGTCTAATAGCAATAACGGCGGCGGTAGTAGCATTGCTGGTATTGGTGCTGATATTGGTGTTGGGTATGGCTTTAGCTGTCGCCGCTTCGTTTAACCAGTGCATATCGGTATCTGCACCAGTATTTAGCGACAGCACATTGTAGTCGAAGCGCTCATTTTTAATAGTCGTTACAGTGCAAGACGCGGCGTCTACTTTAACTATTGGCTGCTGAATAAATCGCACACCTGCCTGTTCACAGAGTAACTTAACATCAATACTGATATCATCTAGATCATAATGTCCAGCCATCCAACCAGGTAACATTCCCGAATAGATAGACTGCGGCTGTTCGGTAATTAGAGTAACTTCAATATTCGTAGTAGCAGCGTCCGCTAAGTGCTCGGTGCGGAGCCGACGCAATAGGCCAATATGGGCATGACCTGCGCCCACTAATAACAATTTTTTTATAGGCGCTTCTGACTTTACAGGCACTTCTAACATAGACAAGGGTTTCATAGGCATTTCAAAAATTAGCTCTATTATTTAGTGATATATCCTAATAATACAATGGAGTCGGTAGATAAAGGCACAAGCTTAATCGAAATTAAAACATAAGTTAAAAGAATTTGAGGTGTGACTGTTGTACGATGACAATAATTCAAAAATAATATAAATCAGCAAATAATATTGACCCCATAAAGCTTTGTAGTTAGATTGGGTACAACCACGACTTATCTGATGGCAGCTTTATTCTGAATAAGTCTCATAATATATAACAAGCCGTCCATTTTTAAACTTTTACCCATTTAAGGAACCGCTTATGAGTACCGCTAACTCCATTACTTCTTCTGACCAGACACATTATCTGCATCACCAGTTTTTTGAGCCAAAAGACGCAAAAGCTGTACCTAAGAATGTGAAAGCCACCTTGCTCATTGTCCACGGAATGTCAGAACACAGCGGTCGATATGCTGACTTTGCACAGTTTTTAGCTGACAATGGCATCGCAGTCGCCACCTATGATCAGCTCGGACACGGACAAACGATTAAAACACCGGATGAGCTGGGATTCTTTGGTAATGAACATCCAGTACAGTCGTTATTAAAAGATGTGATTATCATGGCGGATAGCTTGAAGACACGTCATCCTGATGTGCCACACTTTATTATGGGTCATTCCATGGGTTCCTTCATTGTGCGCACGGTACTCAAGCATCATGCTCAAGATTACAAAGGTGCTATCCTTATGGGCACAGCAGATACCAACCCCTTAGTTAAAGTCCTGCTGCCACTGAATAAATTCTTAGCAAAAGCGGCGCCTAAAAAGCAAAATACCCTGCTTGCTACTGTGATGAATAAAATGCTCAATAGTAAGCTTGATAATCGTATATCCTCCTCCCAGTTTGCCTGGATCAGCGAAAATCCTGCTAATATTGAGGCTTATGAGGCCGACCCATTAGCGGGCTTTGAATTTACTAATAACGGTTTTATGACGTTGTTTACGCTGATGCAAACTGGACTTAATAAGGGCTGGGCGACGACTATCAACAAAGACTTTCCGATGCTGTTTGTGAGTGGTAAAAATGATCCAATAGGCGATAGGGGTAAAGGGATTCAAAATGTCGTCAACCGCTTAACGAAACAAAAATTTACCAAGGTGACGGTACAACTCTATCCCAACATGCGCCATGAGCCCTTGCATGAGGAGCACAACAGTCTGGTCTATCAGGATATTTTGGACTGGATACGCACCTCAAGTACTTAATGTCTAACACTTAAAACAATTGTTAAAACAACCATAGTGCTGATGAGTCATTACGTGGTTTGCTAAAATCGGCTAAATTAGCGACAATACGGCGAGCAGCGTTTTTAGTTTAAGCAGCACTATTCATTTTGCTATCAATCCCATTTTTACTTACCTTCACCTATGAGCTTTTAGGAATTTTTATGTCATTACAACAAACTATCGAACAAGCCTTTGAAAACCGTAATAATTATAGCCCAGCCAATATGCCACAAGACGTGCGTGATGCGATTGAGCAAGTGCTTGAGCAACTTGATAACGGTAGCCTACGCGTTGCGGAAAAAAAGGACGGTGAATGGGTGGTCAATCAGTGGGCAAAAAAAGCCGTTTTATTGTCTTTTCGTCTTAATGACAATTATGTTATGTCAGCTGGCGAACACGTACAGTTTTATGACAAAGTACCGACTAAATTTGCTGATTGGAGCGAAGCACAGTTTAAAGAAGCAGGCGTTCGTGTGGTACCACCTGCTATCGCCCGTAAAGGCTCATATATTGCACCGGGTGCCGTCTTAATGCCGTCTTATGTCAATATTGGTGCTTACGTTGATCAAGGTGCCATGGTAGATACATGGGCAACCGTTGGTTCATGTGCCCAAATTGGCAAAAACGTGCATCTATCAGGGGGCGTTGGTATCGGCGGTGTCTTAGAGCCATTGCAAGCCAATCCTACTATTATTGAAGACAACTGCTTCATCGGGGCGCGCTCTGAGATCGTCGAAGGCGTGATCGTAGAAGAAGGCGCAGTCATCTCTATGGGCGTCTATATCGGTCAATCAACGCGTATTTATGACCGCGAAACTGGTGAGATCCATCGTGGTCGCGTGCCAGCCGGATCAGTAGTTGTACCAGGCTCATTACCTTCAGAAGACGGTACGCACAGCTTATACGCTGCTATTATTGTGAAAAAGGTCGATGCCCAAACGCGCGCCAAAACTGCAGTAAATGAGCTATTACGTTTAGACTAATTATTTAGCGAATAAGTGATTACTCCTTATAGATAATCGCGATAACGGTATTAATTAAAAATGAGATGCTGAGGGTGAACTTCAGCGTCTTTTTTACAGCTTAACACCCCGTCTTACGTTATAATTCATCTTGAAATACAACCCTATTAAAAATTATTATCCGCTATTGCAACTATGGTAGCTTTTTTAATGATGCTTTTTAATGGTTGTTTCTAATGAGTCTTTGCTAAGCAATTATTAATCATCTATTAATAAACTGGCCTATCACCCAGTCATATAGTTAATCCAATTTAAAAACGACACAATGCGAATGAACTACTGGAATGAATTTTTTGCAGTCTCTGTCACGCTTGTGAACAGCAGGCAAGAAAAATTCATGCTAGTAGCACGTTGCTACAAGAGTATTCCTTTTATTTTGAATCAACTATACCCAAATGAGCAGTACCCAACCTTACATACTATTGGCCTAGAGTTTTTCACTCGGTCAGGTCGCAGTGTGTGTTATTTTTCTTTTGTCTGACGACCGTGTTTAGTACGCTTGCTGCTATTGTTAATTGGCAAGCTTGAACGTGGTATCGACACCCTATCTTATTTGAAAACGTTATGACTGAGCTATTGCTACGCAGCCCTGCTATCCCTGTTACTGACCCTGAAGCTGGGTTACGAATTACTGAGGTTTTTTATTCCTTGCAAGGTGAGGCATTGACTTCAGGTTTGCCGACCATATTTGTGCGCCTGACTGGCTGTCCACTTCGCTGTGTGTATTGTGATACTGAATATGCTTTTAGTGGCGGCGAACGTCAATCGTTAGAGACCATCATAGCAACTATCCAAAGCTATCCGTGCAAGCGGATTTGTCTGACCGGTGGTGAGCCTTTAGCACAGCCAAATGCGATTGAGCTGATCAAACGTTTGCTTGCCGAGGATTATGAAATCTCTTTAGAGACCGCAGGCGCGCTTTCAATACAAAATGTCCCGCCAGCAGTCAGCAAAGTGATGGATCTTAAAACGCCAAGCTCAGGAGAGGTAGATAAAAACCTATGGTCCAACCTTGATTATCTTACTCAGCACGATCAGCTTAAGTTTGTCATTATGAACCGCGAAGATTACGACTGGGCCAAGGCCAAATTTATCGAACACCAGTTAGATAAGCTGGTTGGTACCGTTTGGTTTTCACCGATGTTCAATGTAGCGAAAGATGATGCTTTAAATAATAACAGTCCCGATGTACCGCTATTAGCGCGCGAGCTGGCTGAATGGATGTTAGCCGATGCCCTACCGGTGCGCTTTCAGTTGCAATTGCATAAAATTATTTGGGCAGATGCTAAGGGTAAATAATTAAAATAATAGCCTGAGCCGAACAACCAAAGTTGATTCAAAGACAAGAAACGGCAAGGACACAGGGATGGTCAAACTAATTTTATTGGGCTTATTGGCCGGTGCACTATTTAGCTCAACGTTTATCCTAAACGAGGTGATGAGTTCTGCAGGTGGCGATTGGTTTTGGTCAGCCAGCTTACGTTATATTTTTATGTGGCTGATGATTACGGTGATTATCACCATGCAGCATGGATTTGGTCGCATCAAGGAATTGACCGCTATCTTCCGTGAGCATTGGGGCTTTTGGTGTATTACCGGTAGTATTGGCTTTGGGGTGTTTTATACCGGCATTTGCTATGCTGGCGACCACGTTGCTGGCTGGGTAGTAGCAGCCACCTTTATGTTTACCGTGGTGACTAGCTTATTGGTACTGCTAGCCTTTGGACAGCGATTTGATAAAAAATTCATTATTTACGCGCTATTGGTATTTCTTGGTGTGGTATTAGTAAACGTCAGCGAAGGTCTACGTGCCTCCGATGTGGCAGATATGGCTTCCTCCGCTTCAATGACAGATATGCTGCTCTACGGCGCGCTACCGGCTCTAGTAGCAGCTTTTAGCTATCCCATTGGCAATCAGCTGGTCTGGCAAGTGTCTTACAATTCCCGAAAGCATACCGCCGAGTTGCGTAAACTACGCGAAGGCAATGTTAATCAAAACCACACACATCAAAACGACTTTGACGAAAATACGCAGCAACTCGTCACTGAAGCGCCCACTTTATCTATTGACGTCAATAATACTGCGAGCGAAAGTAGCGCTTTAAAGGCAGGACACACGGCCCAAACTCAGCCCAAGTCCATGCTCCAAAAACTAATTGCCCGCATCCCGGCTATTGAGACTGACCTCTTACAAAATGCGTTTAATAAAGTATGGTTAATGACCCTTGGCAGTTTGCCGTTTTGGCTGTTTTTAGGCATTATAGTGCGTCCTGAATTACCCAGTACCTCACAGGTGTTCAATACCTCGCTCGTGGCTTTATTAGCAGGAGTTGGAGCGACCAGCATCTTTTTATATGCGCGTGAGAGAGCCGTGACCTCCAGCGAAGTTGCCGGTGTTGACTCTACCCAAGCCAGTGAGGTTATCTTTGCCTTGATTGGCGGTATACTACTGCTCAATAACGCTCTGCCCTCGACCATGGGTCTGATCGGTATTGGTCTTATTATGCTGGGGTTGATCCTGTTTGCAAAAGACGGCTAAAATCAATTTAATAGCTAATATAGTCGGTACACTTTAGAAAAGATACAGTGTGGCTGGTAGAAATCTTTGCAGCCTCTGTCTGGCGACAGCGCACAGCACGCTAGAAAATTTTACCAGTTGCACGCATTTATCTACGTATCACTTTTATTTAGCCTTGACTATAGATAGACAATCACTATGATAAGCAAATTTTATGTTGAGCAACATTTAGGGAAATAACGATGGTCCATACTTTCATTTTCCCCGATATCTTGCTGTACTTATTGGATATGGTTGGGGTCATTGCCTGCGCTATAGCTGGCACGTTGCTTGCGCAGCACAAAGGCTTCGATATTTCAGGCTGTATCTTAGTAGCGATGGTCAATGCAATTGGCGGCGGCACGCTACGCGATATGGCACTAGATCGACATCCTCTATTCTGGATGACAGATCTCAATTATGTGATTGTCATCACAGTTACCTCCCTTATCTTACAAGTATTTTTTCATCTTTATCATAAGATTGATAACGTGCTTAAACTCTTTGATGCTATAGGTCTAGCATCATTTAGTGTCATTGGCTTTAAAATCGCTTTAACGCAAGATATGTCACCCCTGATTGCCGTTATGATGGGCGTATGGACTGCTATTATCGGCGGATTACTACGCGATATTATCTGTAATGAGATACCGCTCGTGCTGCAGCGCGAGATTTATATTAGTGCGAGCGTTGCAGGATCAGTGACTTATTTGCTACTTGATTACTGCGGTGTTAATCCCGGAATCAATAAATTTATTATGCTGAGCGTCATCTTTGCGGTTCGTATGTTGGCGCTCAGATTTGATTGGCATCTACCCTCTATCCACTTGGTTAAATAAGCAGTTGGTACTCCTTGCCAAATGAAATAAAGACAAAGCAACACGTTACGATTTGACAATAATTAAATATTTTAGCGAGACTTACACATGCTGGCTATCGCATTGAACACCTTGGATCCTGCTGCGCTGATCACCACTTTTGACCCACGATCTTTGCTATATCTATTTGACATGATTGGTATTGTGGCTTGTAGTATCTCAGGCACGATACTAGCCAAGTACAAAAACTTTGATGTGTTTGGTTGCTTACTGGTGTCAATAGTCACGGCTATTGGCGGTGGCACCGTGCGCGATGTCATTTTGGATCGTCATCCGCTATTTTGGATGGTAGATATGAGCTACCTTACGGTCATCACCATATCTTCACTAGTGATGCAGATATTCTTTTATCCCAACTCAAGGCGCGTCGATAAATTCCTCAAGCTATCCGATACCATTGGATTGTCAGCTTTTACCTTGATCGGTATCAAGGTTGCCAACAGTATGGGCGCAAACATCCCCGTGGCGCTATTGCTTGGGGTGATTACCATCATTGTCGGCGGTATCATCCGCGATATGATCTGTAACGAGATTCCGCTCGTGCTTCAACAAGAGATTTATATCACCGCGGCTTTAGCTGGTGGCGTGCTCTACTTCGTTATGCACGCATTTGGTGTGATTGAGTGGGTCGCAGATATCTCCGCCATGAGCACTATTTTTACCTTGCGTATGCTGGCAATCCGTTATGATTGGAAATTTCCAGATATTGGACTAATGAAAAACCATCCGTTTTAAGGGATGGTTTACGTGGGTAGCCGCTAGGTTAATAAAACAAAAGTAAAAACCATCACCTTTAAAATCATTCTCTTAAAAAACAATCACTACCACATTAAATCATCTGGAATCACATAGGCCGCATAAGGATCATCAGTCGCCAGCTCAACATCTGCTGTATCGTTAGACACAACCATAAAACCTTCCAATTTTGCATCTATACGATCTGCTAAGGGACGAGGGAGCAGAGCATAACTTAGGTCATGGTTTTCTTCTAATCGCGCAATAGCCACATGGCCCGCCACTATTTGATCATATAATTTTTGGGTAATGTTAATTTTTTTCACTTTAGAGTAATCAACGAACTGATAGCTGACATCACCTTGTATATCAGTAATCTGATGCTGCTTAATCATTTGAATAATATTAGCTTTTAGCATCTTCTGCTCTAAAACCTGTTGTCTTTCTTGATTAAGCTTTTGATCCTTCTCTAGTTTTTTTTCTTGAGCTTCTGCCACCGCTTTTTTAACTTCAACATCTGATGAATCGCCAGTACGCTTGGCATGCTGAGACTGTTTGCTTATTTGCTTGGCTTTTTTGCTATCAACCAATCCAGCTTTTAAAAGTTGAGCCTGTAGGGCATTTTTGGCCATAATCCAATCACCTAAATCATAAAATCTAAAAGATATATAGTAGCAAATTTTGCTAGGGGGCGTCATCAATTAAGCCAAACGCCACAGAGACCACATGAACAGTACATCGATCATAACTTGCTAACTTAGCATAGCAGGTTGTAATAGCAAGATACGATATTTCGAAAGTCACGACGCTTTACGCATCAATAACGGCCAAATCTTTAACCATCAGCTGTAAGCTTTTTTTACCATTCCACTCATTAATATCGAGCTCAAACAATAAGTGCACCTTTTCAGCCCGGTAATCCCACGCACTACTATCAAAGTTAAAATAAATAGCGTCAATTGGATATTGTACATCGGGATAGCGCAGTGATAACTTCAGATGTTTGTCTTTTAACACTTTAAAGCTGAGTACTTCAAACACGCCATCGAATATGGGCGGTGCAAAACCATGACCCCAAATGCTGGCCTCGGCTAATGTATCGACAAACCATAAGCTAAAGTCTACGGCCTGTAGTGACCCGTCGGTGAACTTCTGCTCTGCAAAAACTTCGTCGTCAAGCTGCCCCATGACGTTATCAAAGGCACTAACAAAAGCGTCAAAATTGCCGCGTTTAAGGGTCAAGCCTGCCGCCATCGCATGACCACCAAAGTGGCTGATTAGATTGGGGTTCTGCTCTGCTACTTGCTCGATAGCATCACGTATATGCACGCCTGCAATCGAACGCGCTGAACCTTTAATCGCGTCGTCCTTACCTACGCGCTGCGTATCTGCTGGTGCAAACACAATGCTAGGACGATAATGACTTTCTTTTAAGCGTCCCGCCACAATACCGATGACCCCTTGATGCCAATCATCTCGATATAAAATAATGCTGCGATTGCTATTATTGTTGTCACCATCAAACGTTTTTTGATCCGCTACTTTGTGAGGGATAATGTCATCATTATTAATAGTGTTATCAGTAGCGTCTTCGGTGCTGTCCTCGCTATTATCAATAAGCCCACTATTAGCATTTAAGGTTTCCACAATGCTATCAGCCTGGGATCGCATGTCACCTTCGACCCGACGGCGCTCGCGATTTAGCTGCTCAAGCTCCTGTGCTAAACGCTGAGCGGTAGACCAATCTTCGGTCAGTAAACATTCGATACCCACACGCATATTGTCCATACGTCCAGCGGCATTAATCCTTGGCCCTAATACAAAGCCAAAATCCTGCGCCTGCAATTGCTTCGGGTCACGACCTGCTTGTTCAAGGAGTGCCAAGATACCCATACAGCATCGACCTTGACGGATAGCGGCTAGCCCATGATGGACTAAAATACGATTGTTTTTATCCAGTATGCCAACATCAGCAATCGTTCCAAGTGCCACTAAGTCTAAATATTGACTCACTTGCACAGTAGACTTGCCCGCTTCGCGACGCAATTTTGCCAAGCGTCCGAGTACATAAAAAGCCACGCCTACCCCGACCAAAGCCTTACTGATAAAATTACAGTCTTGTTGATTGGGATTGACTACTGCTTCAGCAGGCGGTACCGATTTGGTGGTTAAATGGTGATCGGTAATAATGACTGTGATGCCATCGGCCTGCGCGCGTGCCACGCCTTCATGGCTTGAGATACCATTATCTACGGTGACAATGACCTGCGGCTGATAGGTCTCAATGCCTAACTCTACAATCTCAGGCGTCAAACCATAACCATATTTAAAACGATCTGGTACCAGAAAATCGACCACTGCACCCATCGCGGTCAAGGCACGCATCATCAGCGCGGTACTGGTCGCACCATCACAGTCAAAGTCGCCAACGATAAGAATACGCTGACCCTCATCAATGGCCACATCCAATAAGCGCACGGCTTCGGTGACACCATGCAGCATCTCAGCAGGCAGTAAACCGGATAACTGAGTTTCAAGCTCATCAGGCTCAAGGATACCGCGACCTGCATAAAGCTTAGCAAGGGTCAAAGATTGAGCTGCAAGTGATTGCAGCGCGATGGGCAGCTCGTCAATGCGAGTGCCGGTATAACGGGGGGTTAAATTTAGCATGTCCGTATTCTACTGGCTTTGGTAGGCGGCCACAATGCTAATTTATAGCAGATTAGTTTATTATAAAAGGCCATTGGCTTTTTTTTATTTCACAACACCATTATTAAGCTGGTTCATTCCTATATCTCACTTATAATTTGCAAAAACCTTGCATAGATACAGCCCTTCTTTGTATTTTGATACAAAGCTATAATTGTATCGTGCTCATAAACCCATAAAATGATAACTAACTGTAATACTTGAGATTTATTTACTATATAATCACTTTATAAGGAAGACGCTATGAAAACCACTCCAAAAGCCGAAAAAATCCCAAATACGATTGACCCGAATCTAAATCTTAATCAAGTTAAAAAAGAATGTAAGGCAATGGTCAAAAAACGTGCCAAGTTCTCTGCAGGTGTGGCCATCGTCCCTGTGCCCTTCTTTGATGTAGCCATAGATGCTGGCATGTTAACCCAACTGCTACCTGACATCAGTGAACGCTTTGGGCTGATTGAAGATCGTAAATCCGCAGTAGACTTAGAGTCACGCGCTATTCATTGGGGCGCTTTAAAAGATCGTACGGTCGATTTTGCGGGCCTCATGGCAACACGTGGTATTGTCAAAAAGACGGTTCAGGGCTTCGGTGGCCGTATTGCTGCTAAGCAAGTCACTAAGTTTATTCCACTTGGTGGACAATTGGTCGCCGCTACCATGGGTTATATGATCTTTAAGAAAATCGCCTTTGACCATATCGAAGAATGCTACAAACTAGCCAAAGATATTCAAACAAAGCAACAGGGTAAGAATGTCTAAAACTTAGATCTAGAACATGGAACTAACTGTCCAAAAATAAAAACCAGCTAAGGATAACTTGGCTGTTTTTTTTCGATTATCAATAAGTGGAACGTGGGTTAGGATATCTCCAACATATTTTGATCTTACTATATATGGTGTAAATCAACATTATAAAAATGCAAAGTTATAAAAATATGCAATAATCACAGGTTGTTATTAGTACATCAAATTGAGCAATATTTGTCATTTTTGAATACCCCTTTTTTATGCCACTTTCAGACAATATTCATAAACTTTATAGGATAAAACCATGAAAAGATTCTTAGTTTCAATTACTATGCTTGCCACCTTTGCCCTAGCGGGATGCACGACGACAACAGGGGCAAACACTACTGCAGGCAATGCTATTGGCACAGCAAATAATATTGGTATGAATGTATTTAAAGCGGCTATCGACAATCAGTGCCGTAGCGAAATTCAAAAGCAAAATGCGTGGCGAATTGCCAGTGCTGTCATGACTGCCGAACAAAAAGAAGCGGTACAAAGTAACGTTTGTGGCTGCGTGAGTGAACAAGCACCTCAGCAAGTGACCATCGTTGAGTTGGGTAGTGCGGCAATAGATTCACAATATCGTACACGACTGGTGACTAGAGTCGTCGCTAAATCTCTACAGAGTTGTTATGCAAGTTTCACAAAATAAGTAACTGATTATTAAAAATAATGAACAGTAGCACAGGGCGCGCTAATAAATTACAACGCACCCTGTGCTACTGTAAAGACTTATATCAGACTCTATAAAACGAAGGCATATAAAGCAGAAAATTTTAGAACTTATCTGTTGCAAATGGTTCTGGCTTTAAAGGGGCTGTTAAGGGTAAAGAGGCCGTTGAAGGTAAGACAACATTGTGAAAGTATTTAGATTTACCATCGAGGATTTTGTTAACTTCTTTAACTAAGTCGTCGATAACGTCATCATAAATTCCGTGATTCAGTTCTTGGTCAAAAGAGGTAAATGGATGTTTACGAGCCGCTGCTCTTACGTCAGTAACACCTTGCTTAGTATAAAAAATATTGACTCGGCCATCACTATTTAAGACACACTTTAGCTCACCCTCTTCAACCACCATCTCTACATTCTCAGGCATGAAGATATAATCATCCACATCAAGTAGTTCTTTCTCTATTCCTCTTTTTAAAAACGATTTAATATCAAACATAGTTACATCCTTAAAATTCGTAAACTTATAATCAGAATCGATTCAAAACAGCTGTCATATAAGCTAGGATTTATGACTCTATCCTACCCAAACCCACTGTCTTTTTTAAGTTGCAAAGTGTAAAAATACGTTTGATATTAGCAATAATGGGGTGTTGAGGTTATATGGCGTAGGAATCGTAGCGTGGGTTAGCGATAGCGTAACCCACGGGTTTTAGTAATAAGTATATTATTTTTTATTAATCCATTGTATTCCTGCTAATTTTTTGCACTTTACGACGGGCACAGCATTTGACATAGCTAAAAATCCAGACTCTATTTCTTCTTTATAAGTCAGAAATGTAATATCTACTTTTAACCCACTAAAAGACTCTAAATATTTAATCATACTTTGATACTTTTTAAAAACGTATTTTGGGTGACAACTATAAGGGTTATATAAGCATAGAATATCTAAATCATTAGGAAAATCAGTATTTAAATAAGATCCAAAGACATAAACTGACGTGCCTTTAGGCAACTTTATATGCATAGACTGGTTTTCCCTCATCGTCTTTTTTATAAAATAATTTAGGGTTGTCCGAATAGATTGCCCCTAAAAACTCTCCTATATTATAAATTCCTAAATCATTAATAGTTTCATAGCGGAGTTTATCAAGCTAGTTGTCACCATAAGCCGGTTTAAACTCTTCTAAAGCAAATGTGCTTTCAACTCCAACACTTTGTCGCGAGTTTTCGCTGCATCCTCAAACTTCAAATCACGCGACATCTGCTTCATTAACTTCTCAAGACGACTGATTTCTTTAGCCAATAAGTCAGGACTACGTAAAATACTGATATCGACATCAGGCAAATTACTCTTGACCGGAATAGCTTGGTTGTCATTGGCATCCAAATCTTCACCAGTATCAATCTTATCCGTGACGTTCCGGCGCGCGCCCCTTGGGGTAATATTATGCTCAAGGTTAAAGGCCACTTGTTTTTCGCGGCGACGATCTGTCTCCTCTATCGCTTTTTGCATACTGTTCGTAATGCGATCCGCATAAAGAATGGCTTTACCATTAATATGACGCGCAGCACGACCAATGGTTTGAATCAAGGCACGCTCAGAGCGCAAGAAGCCCTCTTTATCCGCATCAAATATCGCTACCAATGATACTTCTGGCATATCGAGACCTTCTCGCAGCAAGTTAATACCGACCAGCACATCATGCACGCCCGTCCGTAGCTCATGAATAATCTGCATGCGTTCAAGGGTATCGATATCTGAATGGAGATAAGCGACTTTGACATCGTATTCTTTTAGATAACTGGTCAAGTCCTCCGACATACGCTTGGTCAAAGTGGTGATTAATACGCGCTCATCTTTTTCGCGGCGTTTGCTGATTTCCGATAGAACATCATCAACTTGCGTCAATACCGGACGAATCTCAATCTCAGGGTCAATAAGACCGGTTGGACGCACCACTTGCTCGACCACTTGTTCGCTGTGCTCAAACTCATATAACGCTGGCGTTGCACTGACATAGATAGTGGTTGGCTTAATGCGCTCCCACTCTTCAAACTTCATCGGACGGTTATTCATCGCGCTTGGTAGACGAAAGCCATAATTAACCAAGTTTTCTTTCCGTGATCTATCGCCTTTATACATCGCACCGATTTGCGATACCGTGACATGCGACTCATCAAGGAACAATAAAGCATCCTCTGGAATATAATCAAACAAGGTCGGCGGCGATTCCCCTGATGGACGACCAGATAAATGCTGTGAGTAGTTCTCAATGCCATTACAGTAGCCGAGCTGTTGAATCATCTCTAGGTCATACTGGGTACGCTCTTTTAGACGCTGCGCTTCAATCAATTTATTATTATCACGGAAATATTCAAGACGCGGCTCAAGCTCAGCTCGGATAGTATGAGTTGCGGCCTCTAGCTTATTACGCGGGGTCACATAATGCGACTTTGGATAAATGGTAATACGTGGCACACTGCGTACCGTTTTACCCGTTAACGGATCAAACCAAGTGATTTTCTCTACTTCATTATCGAACAAATGCACGCGTACGGCCAATTGCTCCGACTCTGCTGGATAGATATCTAATATCTCACCACGTAAGCGATAAGTACCGCGCCCAAAATCCAGCTCATTGCGCATATACTGCATTTCAACCAAGCGCTTGATAGTCGCCGTACGATCTATGCGGTCACCAACTACGATATGTAGCAGCATTTTCAGGTAACTTTCCGGGTCGCCCAAACCATAAATGCAGGATACCGAAGCAACAATAATTGCATCACGGCGTTCTAGTAAGGCACGAGTTGCTGACAGGCGCATTTGGTCAATATGATCATTAATAGCACTGTCTTTTTCGATAAAGGTATCACTGGCGGCTACATAAGCTTCAGGCTGATAGTAGTCATAATAACTGACGAAATACTCAACGGCATTATTCGGAAAGAACGCTTTAAACTCGCCATATAACTGCGCTGCTAAGGTCTTGTTATGCGCCATAATAATGGTTGGCTTCTGACATTCGCTGATGACTTTTGCCATGGTATAAGTCTTACCAGAGCCAGTTACGCCAAGCAATAACTGCTCATCCATACCAGAATTAATCCCTTTTACCAACTTATCGATCGCTTGTGGCTGATCGCCTGCGGGCTCAAATTCAGTGACCATCTCAAAGGGGCGACTCGCTATTTGCGTTCCTGATGCATTGACACCACTAATTTCAGCTTCGCCTTGCAGCTGAGTGGCCAATTGGTTTAACTGACGCGATGAGCGCGGTTCGGGCATACGCATAACGGCTTTCTTCTTCTTAAGGTTTATAACAATGTGGGGGCTAAGCTGCTATTTTTAAAGGACAATTGAGGGGTTTATCATTAGGATTAATGGATTAATTTGACAGTAGATAAGGCCTGATACGGATGCGCTTCAACCCAGACAACTAGGCGAACAGGTACCCTTGCAAACAATAAGTTTAAGTATTCTTCGATGGCTCACTATAATAGATGTAAATGAGAACTAAATACATTCCAACGACAAAACACAGTGAAAGGAAAGCCTGAAAACTCAGGTATAGTTTAAGGCGAATCATTAATAACAGTAACTATAATAGTAATAAGGGAATGTTTTATGAAAGGCAACTGTCTGTGCGGTAATGTGACCGTTGAAATAGAAGATATTAACACCTTTGAGGCCTGCCACTGCGGTATGTGCCGGCGCTGGGGTAGCGACTGATGGCGTTACATAGTAATTCGAAAGTTGCTATTACGGGTCAAAAGTCAATGACTGTCTATCAATCATCAGAGTGGGCAAAGCGCGCGTTTTGTACCCATTGCGGTACCAATTTATACTATCATAAGATTGGCGCTGAGACCTATTCCTTATCGCTCGGGCTATTTCAGGACCACCCCAACTTTAACTTTGAAAGCCAGCTATTTATTGATAAAAAGCCCGACTATTATGAGTTCGCTAACAACACTAAAAAATTAACCCAGCAGCAGTCTGACTAATGAGCTTAACAAAGCCTACAAATAAATATCAAAATTGCCTGTATAAACTTGCCTCTACTAATGGTTAGCTTTACAAAGCTTTTCATGTTTAACAAAGTTGTTACACGACCACTCAATAAAGCCTAACGCTTAGGGGTTCAATCCACGATACAAGCTGGTATTATTAATACTGAATTGATGAGCAATATAGTTAACAAGTAATGTATAGACAAAATAGTTGTTCTAAATGTGTATATTTCAGAGCAATCGTAGGTAAACATTACCTAATTTATTTATAAATAAAAACTCAATAAAATAATTTCAAATAACGGAGTAAGAATATGAGAGAACGTTACGCAAGTGGAATAGACGACGCTACCGCACAAAAAATGTCAGATTTGTTAAATGCTAACTTAGCAAACGTCATTGACTTAACTTTAGATGGCAAACAGTGCCATTGGAACTTACAAGGTACTGGCTTCATTGGTGTGCATCAGTTACTAGATGACACTGCTGATCGTCTACGTGATGTATCAGACATGATCGCAGAACGCATTGTTATCTTGGGCGGCGAGCCAAACGGTCTAGCAAGTCGGGTTGCCAAAGACTCTATCTTAGATGATTACCCAACGAACATTACCGAAGTGCCTGAGCATGTACGTGAGCTAACCAGCCGCTATAAAAAGGTTGCTGCTACTTTACGTCAAGCAATCGAAGCTGCAGGCGATGCCGGTGATGAAGATACCGCGGACTTGTTTACAGAAGCCAGCCGCATTATCGACAAAGACGCCTGGTTCATCGGTGCCAATACTCCTAAAAAATAAAGCTTTTATAATATAAATTTAAACTTAGATTATAAAAAGGTCACCATATTGGTGACCTTTTTTTATGCTTGCAAGATTGTGAATATTCTCAATTTAATGTTAGCAGTTTTAGTGAGTGATCATTTGAAGGTCTCTAATTAAAATTTTGAATAAAAGACCCTTAAAATTAGACTTTACCCTACTCTATAAAATATCTTTAATAATTTGTCGCAGTAATTCGCTTGGTCTGTAATGGTATCTGGTGGCTTCTCGACTACTCTTGATTGTCTGCTAGTTTTAAAGGTTCGTCATTAGGCACTGATAACGTTAAGATAGCTTCTTGAAACAGCGGATTGGCACGGAATTGGTTTTCGATATCTTCAAATTTTTGCGCGATTTTTTCTTCTTTTTGGTTGCCCGCAATATCTACTGCTGCTACCATAAATATCTTTTTAGGACCGACCCACTCTAAATGTAGATACGAGACGCTATCAATATCTGGATGATCCAGCAGCTCGCCTAAAATATAGTGATGCATTCTATCGGTAACTTTATAACCGACTAAGAAATCACGGTTACGGCTGATCAAAAATATTGCCACCACGCCCAATAACAAGCCTACGATGATAGAACCGAGCGCATCCCAAAATGGCTGACCCGTATAAGCGTGCATACCCATGGCAGCAGCGGCAATAACTAAGCCAACGACGGCCGCTAAATCCTCAAAGAACACACCGCGCAAAGTCGGGTTTGAAGTATCCATCACATAGCCGATTGCGCTGACATTAATCGCTTCACCATGCTTTTTACTTTGCCCATAGGCTTGTATCAAGGAAAATCCTTCGAGCACAAATGCTACCGCCAATACGATGAAGCCGATGGTGTAATTGGTATCAGTCTCAGCTGTATTCCATTCTGTAATACCAGTATAAATAGAGACAATAGCGCCTGCCATAAACACGCCAAAAGCTGCAATCATCGACCAAACATAGGACTCTTTGCCGTAGCCCAATGGATGGCTTCTATCAGCAGGTTTGATCGATTTTTTTTCTGCGACGATCAGTAACGTGCCATTGCCAGCGTCTGCCCATGAATGCGCTGCTTCGGCAATCATAGAGGCAGAACCGGTCAAAAATGCGGCAAAGGTCTTAGCAATAGCGATAATGAGATTGGCACCAACGGCAATAAATACCGTGATTAGTGAGCTTGAGTGCTTCTCATCACTATCAGGCGCTGGATTGGGATTAAAATCAGCATCATTAGGAGATCTAGACTTGCCAGCACCGCGAGCACGAGGAGGATTGTGCAACGGCGGCGTGACATTAAGATTGGTTTTTGGACTGGCGACAGATGGCTTTAAACTCATACTAGACTCAATAAAATGATAGCTTAATGGTAACTACCTTCTAACCTAAAAATACTTAACTAAAATAGCTTAATAATTAAATGTCATTACATTTGAATCAAAAGATAGCTTAGCCTAAAATAAGTTACTTAAACTATCAGTAACTTTTTAGTGAATCACTGTTTATATTTTGAGTTTTTTGCACGAGTAACAGTTAGTTTTTCTGCGAAATTCTCATAGATAAGAATTAACTAATCAATTATGTTAGAGATATCACAGCTGGGCCGACTCGAACCTTCCGTGCGTAAATGTTTACGCTCTAGGGCAGCGTCAAAACGGCACTGGCGCATCGGTGTGTTAAGTTTGAGCGGCGGAATCGGCGTCGGTTTACCATTATCATCAATGGCTACCATAGTGAAATAACAGCTATTAGTATGGCGAATGGTTCGCGCTCGTACGTCTTCGGCCTCAACCCGGATGCCAATCTCCATCGAAGTGGTACCTACATAGTTGACACTGGCAGCAAAGGTAACTAACTCACCAACATAAATAGGCTCGCGGAACATCACTTGATCGACCGATAGGGTCACGACATAACTACCGCTATAACGACTGGCACAAGCGTAGGCGACTTGGTCAAGCATTTTGAGTAAATCACCCCCATGGACATTACCGATGAAGTTGGCCATATCAGGAGTCATGAGCACCGACATGTAGAGCTCACTATTAAGAGGTGCTTTTTTGGCGGTTGAGGTAGTATTAGCTTGAGGCATTGCATTCCTTACTAGCGTTTGAGACTTATTTATTTTGAGAGACATTTATACAGCAGCGCTTATAAACTAACAACTAATCTAGCGCAAATTAATACCAGTTGGATAGTAGGCTCTCGATACCAGCTTTAATGCATAAGTAAGTATTTATATTACGTTACGCGACTAAGTGTGGCCAATCGAAGCTTATATGCTTAACCTAATTTCCTGCAGCTAAGCCACTTTTAGGCTGCTATAGTCAGTACCAGATAAAATGAATACACATATGATTTCGTATAGCGGGTAAAAATTTTGCTAGCTTGCTGTGCGACTGCGTCACTCCAGAGGCTTCGAAAATTTCTCCCAGCCATACTATATTCGTTTAAAATTGGCTCCAACTATACAGGCTATCTTTAAAATATCTAGCTTAACCAATTAAAGTGATAAGCCAACCAGGCCACGATAGCACTGACAGATCCGGTTAAAAATCCACCCCATGCAAAGTCTACCAATGCGGTATCTAGCGTAAATCCTTTATATAATGCAAGGTTGGTAAAGTCATAGGTTCCGTACGCCATCAGCCCTATTAGGCCACCAAGCAAGAAAATATATCCGACTGAGCTACCGGCTTTGATCTGTGGATACAACACCAATAGGCACAGCGCTAATACATAGAACATGTAAAACACACCAGCTGCCAACATGTTTGGTTCGTCAGCAAGCAAGTGCCCGATACGTTCCTCATAAAACGCGCTTTTCATGGTGGTTAACCAAACCGCGTCAACGCCTAAGAATATGACAACAGCTGCAAGATAGATAAATATATAGCCCATGATAATGTCCTTTTTATAGGGGTGTGCTGATAGTGTTAGCAGTATTTTAATGATGCTTTAATATAACGTTAATGGCAGTTATTTAATGACGTTTATTTAATGTAAGTAATTAACCCAAACAGCTTCGATTGCTTTTTTTAACCTATTTTGCTCATTGCTTTTTTATTGAGTTGTTCGTTATTTTATTTATCACTTAAGCCACGACTTTACGCGTCAGCGGTAACTGCTGCGGGCAAATCAGAGAAGTGTAGGCTATCAGTATTATCTGGCTTCACCGCAGTCACCTGCACCACACCAATGGTACGCTCCAAAAACCCACCTTCACAATAACAAAAGTAAAATTCCCATAAGCGTATAAAGGCCTCATCGTAACCGAGCGCTTTGATCTCTGTACGCTGCGCCATAAAAGCCGCGCGCCAATCACGCAACGTATAGGCATAGTCAAAGCCATAATCGTGTAGCTGCTTGACGACCATATCGGTCTGCTCAGCGAATTGGGTGGTCAGCTCTTGGTTTGATAGCAGGCAACCACCTGGGAAAATATGAGTCTGAATAAAGTCAACTGACTCCACATAATCATAATAGTTCTGATCGTTAAAAGTAATGGCTTGTAGCACCATCAAACCTGTAGGCTTGAGTAAGCTATTACACTTAGCGAAGAATGTCGGCAGGTATTCATGCCCGACGGCCTCAATCATCTCAATACTGACTAATTTATCGTACTGCCCTGTCAGCTCGCGGTAGTCTTGTTTGAGCAAGGTAATCTTGTCAGACAGTCCAGCTGCTTCAACACGGCGACGCGCTTCTTGGTACTGCGCATCAGAAATTGTGGTAGTAGTCACCTGACAGCCATAATAGTGCGCAGCATAAATCGCAAATCCGCCCCAGCCGGTGCCAATTTCAATCACATGGTCATCAGCTTTGAGTTGCAAGCGTTGACAAATGAGCTCCAGCTTGTGCTGCTGCGCCTGTGCAAGTGAACTATCAAGCGTAGGATATACCGCTGATGAGTACATCATAGTCGGGTCTAAAAAGCGCTCATACATGATATTGCCCAAGTCATAATGCGCTAATATATTTGATTTCGCGCCGGATTTATCATTACTACGTAGCTGATGCTTGGCCTTCTCTAAAGTCTTACTGATACCGGCAAAGCGGCTCTCTAACTTATTAACAACGGCCAAGTGGCGCGCCGCCAATCGTATCAGACCCGTCAAGTCATCAGTATCCCACTCGCCATCGATATAGCTGTCTGCTAAGGCAATCGAGCCGCCAAATAACAGCTGACGATAGACCTTGCTATCATGAACTATTAAAGTCACATTCAGACTATGCCGCCCTACCGCCGAGCTGCTAAGCGGGGCTGACTCGGTGGCTTTCAGATCTTTAGCTGTTTCTCCAAAGGTTTTCTTATATGGGCCCTGCTCATCAAAATCTTCGATCACCGTAATAATGCCGAATTGTAGGTGATTTAACGCGCGAAACACGGCCTGTCTTGCTAAATAATTCACACTATGGCTGATAGGCTTTAAGAGGGCACTATCATTCACCGTTTGGCTCACACGGGCAGTGATTTTTTCTAAGGCTGAAGTTGGCGTGCGGTTGGTTGGGCGTGCTGGCATCGTCTTATCATCCTTGTTAATAAATATTCTTATGGTAATCATCATTCGGCATGACTGTTAGGACATGTAGTACATGTTCGTAGCACACGCTTAGTACATGTACTACATGCTTAATATTTAGAACGCCGTTCCAAAAATATTACTCAAATCTCACTAAATATATCTAACTAGCTAGATTTAAAATTTTCTTTCTGCTTCAATGCCATGCGCTACCTCTCGTTTGAGACTTAGACTGACTACGACTCCACAGACTTTTTTAATTGGCGATGGAACTCACCGACCAATGAGCGGGGTTATGCGACTGTTAAAATAACAGTCGCGTTATTTAAAATATTGATACTGGCGTTGAGATCGCGGTCATGTTTGGACTGACACTCAGGACACGTCCATTCGCGCATCTTTAGTGTTAATTCATCTTTGCCAAGGATGTGATTGCAGTTTGAGCAAGTCTTTGAGCTTGGGTAAAAACGACCGACTGACTTCACAACCTTGCCTTGCTCATTGGCTTTATAGATAAGCTGACGCTTAAATTCAAAGAAACCCAAATCACTAATGGCGCGTGACAGCTTTCTATTTTTAACCATGCCTTTGACATTAAGACTTTCAATCGCAATCACATCAAACTCTCTGACCAAGCTAGAGGTTATTTTGTGCAACGAATCCTGCCTGATACCTCTGATCTTATAATGCAAACGAGAGAGCTTGGTTTTCGCCTTTTCTCTGTTTTTACTGCCTTTTTTAGTGCGACTCAGGTTTTTATTGAGTGTTCTTAATTTGCTTAAATATTTAGCTAAGGGCTTAGGTGCTTTAATTTTGGTGCCGTCTGATAAAACTAATAAATCGGTAATACCAAGGTCGATACCAACGCTTTTACCTGTCTTGATAATCTTTTTAACCCTGTGGTCTAAATCAACTGCAACGCTGACAAACCATTTCCCGCCGCGCTTAGAGATGGTGGCCGCCATTATTTTACCGTCAAACCGTAAAGCCTCTTTCATGCGCACCCAGCCTAAATTAGGGATGCGAATGGATTTACCTTTAATGGCAAATTGGTCGTTAGAGAGACTGAATCTATCGTCTTTACCACGCTTGCGCGTGACGGGGTATTCAGCCAGCCCTTTAAAGAAGTTGTTATAAGCATCGCCCAGTTGCATGATTGCGGCTTGCGGGGCACATTTTGTCACTTCCGTCATCCACGGGAATAGCTCACGTTTAATGGCGTTCAATTCGCGTCTGAGCTTGGCTTGTGAGGGTCTGTTTAGATTTTTGGAATCAATCTCAATACCAGCCAATAAACAGGCGTCACGGTAGGCCTTGTCCTCTCTATATTGACGTTGCCACTCATGCAAGGCCCAGTTGTAAGCTTTCCGCGCCACACCGCAAGCACGGGCAAAATGGTTCGCCTGTACGTTGTTTGGTTTGAGTTCGATGATATGACCACGGATCATAATACTTGTTTAACCGCCTCTATTAGTTTTTGATTTTTCTTGCTGCGAGAACCGTAGAGCCTCGCTGAAAATACAGTGATAATCTCTAATACATCTTGGGCTAATTCTTGCTCAAAACTAAGTTCCTCGCCTTGATTGATAATGACCACCTTAACATCACGCGCCTCACATAGCATAAACACCAATTCAGCACCAAAGCGTAAAAGTCTGTCTTTGTGGGTGATTACCAGTCGCTCGACTTTGTTGTCAAGAATGTCGTCAAGCAGGGTTTTTAAGCCTTTCTTCTTATAGTTCATACCACTACCAAAATCGGTGATTCTCTCGAAACGCCAACCTTGTTTGGCACAATAAAGTTCCAAAACCTGCGCTTGGCACTGCAAGTCATCTTTTTGGTCACGACTTGAAACACGAGCATAAGCAATGGTTTTTCGGTCTAATTTTGGTGGTGTATTTAAAGGGTGTGGTCTTACTTCATTTAAATCATAACGTCTGTGACCATTTTCGGTTCTTTTGGCGACTAACGTACCATCTTCATCCCAACGTCTTAATGTCGATTGAGCAACCCCAAAATGCTTGGCCGCCTCCCCAATACTAACCAGTTTTCCCATAACCCTATCTCTTTATTGTTTTTTAATTTACTTATTATAGATATAAATGATTAGAATTGGTTATATTTTAGGTAACTGTTCGTAACCCTTAATATTTGGCCCTATCTCAGACAGAATATAATAGGTGAATATTCAGCTTATGAATATCAAGCGCGCCCTACATCTATTATGTTTCTTTATTACCAAACTTTAAGGGTACACCGCCACCAATCAGTAATAAGTCATTGACCGTATTTAAGTTATTCGAGTCTGGATTGGCACGCGCAATATCAGCAAGCTTACGCGTTGGCGTCTTAGTTGAGAGCGCTGTAAATGCTTTACGAACCGCTGCATCGGTATTGTGCGGGCCAACACTGTTATCACGTTGCAAGGCAATGAGATTACCACCACGATCGACGACCGCTACCACAGCAGATTTACCTTCGGCATGACAGGCCGCCATGGTGGGCATCAATTAATTCATTGGCGAGCTCTAAAGAGACATTAGGCTGTTGTAATACTAGGCTAGCTTTGCCAACAGTAGGTGTAGCAGCCAAAACACCGGTTGAACAGCCGATTACTGCTAACGTTAATAAAGCTTTAGATAAATGGTTTGATATTGAACGCATCAAAAATTCCTGAGATGTCACTCACATATGTGAGCATGGGTTTGAAGTAATATCTTATAACGTTCAAAGTATTACACTAAAAAGTTAATCAATATAACGGCTAGTAACGGGTAAAATACGCTCGTCTTAAACGACTTAAAACCTTTGATCAGTTTCTTGCTGTTCGCTATCTGCTAACTTCTCATCATAATTAATATAGGGCACTTTTTTAATGGCATAAAGCTTAAAAGCATGCCAATAAATGCGTGTCAATGAGCTAATATTCATCAGCGGATTTTTCCGTAAGCTGTGCCGAACAGAATCAGCAGTCATCGGTACGCCAGACATCTTTATACCCGTTTTTAATACTTCACCGCGCGCGTCACTGATATTGATCGCAATACGAACTTGCAAGCAATTGGATGATTCTTTGCTTTGCTTGTTTACCGAAACTTGCCAGCAATATTGCTGATCGATGGGATTAAAGGGGGACACATGAAAGTTTTTATCATGACAAAACTCAGTGTCCGCCCCATCTAATAAAAACCCATAATAATGACGTTTATTCCACGGCGTATTAGAGACTTCAGCTAATAAATGAGTCGGCATCTGCTCATTATCAAAGCCCAAATAGAAGTTCACTGGGCTAAAATACACCCCTACGTTACGGCAGACTACCAGCCCGATCATATCGCCTGTCGGCGCGCTACCGGTATGTTTCATAAACGCATGATATAAACGCTTTGCTAATTTTTGAGCGGGTGCTTGGGCTGCGTTACAGCCGTCATTTGCATTGTCAGGAATATTAGCAGTGTTATCGTTGCTGTCCCCATTATTTCCATCGACATCTTCTGAGCCATCTAAACCCATTAAATAATCTTCGGCGCAAAACTGCTGTAGTGCCTTATGCTGTGCTGAAAATAGCGGCAGTCCTTTAAAACGGATACGCTTACTTATTGTCGGCGTCTTTACCTCGGGTAGGACCTGCCCTGCTGCTAAAGCGCTAATGTTCACGCCCCAATAACGGTACGGATAAGCAAACTTGTGCACACTTGGCAGCAGACGACTATGCCATGTCGTTCCATAAAAAAGCTGATGCGGCATCGTTTGCGACACCTTTGAATGGATAGATTCAGACGACGGTGACAAGGTAGGCATAATATTCTCTTAAATAAAAAGTAACTTAATGACAGTCTTACTTATAAACAACTTCACGGTATATGCAACCTAGCGGCGACGTCCGAAAAATCCGCGTTTCACCTTGTCTGTATGGCTCACAGCATCCGTCTGTAAGGTAGCAATATAATCAACCAGCTCTTGATTGGTAGTGGCAGTCATCACCTGACGTTTCTTAAGTTTGCGCGGCTGCTTATCCGCTTTTACCGGTAAATCCTGATAACGAAATGGTGTATGCGCACTCTCAGCATCAGGTAGATGACTAGGGTCTACCTCATCCTTAATATCAATAGTGCTACCTAAGGCCTGACAAACGCGCAGACCACTTCGTACTCCGTCTTCATGAAAACCATTAAACCAATATGCCCCGCAAAAGTGAGTATGCAGACCGCTACCGGAAATACGTGACCACTGAGCTTGGGCATTAATCATCGCTTTATCAAAGACCGGATGGCTATAATCAATGGTTTTAATCGTCTGTGCCGGATCAATCTCACGATTTAAAGTCACTAAATAGTTATGTTGCTTGGTCAAGCGCTGTAAGATATTCATATGATAAGTGAGCACTGGTTTTGATGTGACTTGCTCCCTATTGTCATTAGCAGCGGTTTTTTGGCTATTTTTTACCTCGGATTCTATATCTACCTTGTTGTTGATAAGATAATTCCAACTTGCCCATGCCAAAGGCTTCTTGGGCAACACACTGGTATCAGTATGGAGTACGGCAGTATTTTTGGTAAAGTGAAAATGGCTAAGCACCTCTGACTCATCTGAACTGGCATCACTTAATAAACGCAAAGCGGTATCGGCATGGCAGGCAAAGATAACCTCATCGACTGTTAATGATTGGGAGTCACTACTGGTTTTAGTCTCTGCATCAGTATTTATATTGGTATTTACATTAGCATATGTAAAAGTTATGGAAATCTTGTCATCGTGACGTTTAATAGACTGTACCGGACTATTAACCCGTACCATCCCGCCCGCTTTAACAAAGCGCCTCACCAACTTATTAACATACTGCTTAGAGCCGCCCTTGATAGTAAACCACTGCGGACGGTTAACGACCTCCAGTAAACCGTGGTTATCAAAGAACTGTGCGAAAAACACTAACGGAAAGTCTTCAACTTCTTCCAGACTGGTTGACCAGATGGCTGATACCATAGGTAATAGATAGTTATCAGTGAATAACTGGCCATAACGTTGATTGGCTAAATAACTACCGAGCGTTTGCTCAGTAAATATACTGGTGTCTTGTCCCTGCGCTCGAGCACTGTCATAATCTTTACTAAGCTGAAGAATGTGTTTATTGAACTGTAAAATATCTTTGATAAACCGCCAAAACTTGGGGCTAAGTATATTTTTACGTTGCGATAATAGCGTGTTGAGCGTATGACCATTATATTCAAAGTTGCGGTCAGTGTTTTTGACCGAGAAGCTCATATCAGTCGCTTGAAATGGCACTTGTAAATCATGCAACAAACGGAAAAAATTAGGATAAGTTCGCTCATTAAAAACAATAAATCCGGTGTCAATTGCGCTAGTCTCTGTTTTATTCGCTTTTGATTTTTTACCGTCTTGCAGCGCCACATCAATAGTATTGACATGCCCGCCGATATAATCATTGGCTTCAAATACCGTCACATCATATTGCTTAGCTAAATAATGCGCACAAGTTAGCCCTGATACCCCTGAGCCAATAATAGCTATTCGTTTTTTTTTCTGAGTATTTAATGGGTCTTTGACAATACTGCTATCCTTTACAGGCGTTCGCTGGCGACGAATAAACGACATAAACACTTTCCTTTGTACTCTATTTAGATATTCTATTTGATAGGGTATTGCTAACTACTTTTTATTCATTTTCTTGCTGACTTGCTGCCAAACCATATCCGGTAACGTACCCAAAGCCTTTAGCGGTAACGTTAGCTTTTTAGGAAACTCAATCACCTCATCACCATTTTCAATACCGTCACGAATAGCACGACTGGCCTGTTCTGGTGTTTGAATAAATGGCATTGGGAAGTCGTTTTGTTTGGTCATTGCGGTTTCTACGAACCCCGGTACGACTAAGCTTACTGATACTTCATGTGGCGCCAAGCTAATTTGCAAAGTTTTCATTAGATAATGAATTGCCGCCTTTGAGCTACCATAAGCTTCTGCACGTGCAAACGGTACGTAAGCAGACGCTGAACCTATACCCACTAATCGTCCACGTGAAGCAATCAGTTTAGGCAATACGCCTTCAATAGCATGCGATAAGGTGCCCATATTGACCGACATCACTTTCATAAATGCGCTACTATCAAAGTTTGGCATATCTAGATATTCGCACATGCCAGCGCCACAAATTGCTAAATCGACCTGATTAATCTTGTCGAAGGCCTCAATGACCTTGTCACGGTCCATTAAGTCCAAATCAACCGGGGTTGCGCCTAGGTCTTTAAGCTCGGCAAGCGCTTCATCATCACGGCCGACCGCATATACTTCGTGACCTGCTAGAAGATAGTCTTTGGACAATTGATAACCGATACCAGAGGTCGCACCAGTAATCAAAATATGAAGTTTTTTAGGAGAAATTGTCATCTTAAACATCCTTTTAAATCGCTATGGAGGGACATGAAACTTTTAAAATATGCCTTATTCTATGCGAGCAGTAGTTGTTTTTGTTCACGCTAAGCTAATCAAAGAATTGCTTTGATTTACCAAATCTAAATAATCAGTATTTAGGCAATTATAGTATAAGGTGGCACGGCTATTGTTGTAACTTCGCAAGCGCATGGTTAGCTATCGGTTTTTATTGACCCAACTTATTAAGACAATATGAAAACTAATACAGTTAACTCGCGGTAATTTTAATGCGAAGAAAATCAGTGCAGACTATAATTCTTCTGTTACCAGCGGCCTAAGACAGGATAATATCAGCATGCTACAATGCCAAAACTGCACGCACTTATTATAATTAATGTTAAATAAAATTGATACGTATATAAATGCGTGCAGCTGATAAAAAATTTTTAGCGTGCTATGCGCTTCGCCAGACAGAGGCTGCAAAATTTCTACCAGCCACACTGCATCTGCCTTAAAGTGTACCGACCATATTAATAATTAAACGAAGCTGTTTAGGCGGACTTATCGATTAGGCAAAGCTATATTTTTTACCTAATCGCGTCCTTACCATGCCCTGATAACTATCAAAGCTTTATGAAAATTGTCAAAACGTTATATAATCATTATTTGACTTCCCTAAACCTCAACCACAGATAAAAAGGATCTCTCATGAGCGAACTGCAACTGTCTGACCGTGTCAATAACATCAAGCCGTCACCTACCCTTGCCATCACTAGTAAAGCCAAAGAACTAAAAGCGGCTGGCAAAGACATTATCGGTCTAGGCGCTGGCGAGCCTGACTTTGATACCCCAGAACATGTCAAACAAGCGGCGATTAAAGCGATTAATGATGGATTCACTAAATACACGGCCGTTGATGGTACTCCTGAGCTCAAAAAAGCAATCATTGAAAAGTTCAAGCGCGATAATGATCTCAGCTATGAGCCTAATGAAATCTTAGTATCAGTCGGTGGTAAGCAGTCCTTCTTTAACCTTGCACAAGCTTTTATCAACCCAGGTGATGAAGTTATCATCCCAGCACCGTACTGGGTCAGCTACCCTGACATGGTTATCATCGCAGAAGGCGTGCCGGTCATCGTCAAATGTCCTTCTGAGCAAGATTTCAAAATCACGCCACAACAATTAGAAGACGCCATCACTGACAAAACCAAAATGTTGGTACTGAACAGCCCTTCTAACCCAACGGGTATGATTTATACCTTAGACGAGCTAAAATCTTTGGCTGAAGTGCTCAAAAAGCACCCACAAGTCTATGTTGTATCAGATGATATGTACGAGCACATTCGCTGGACCGGTGATAAGTTCTATAATATTTTGAACGCGGCTCCTGAGCTAAAAGACCGCGCTATTATCTTAAATGGTGTATCAAAAGCTTATGCGATGACCGGCTGGCGTATCGGTTATGCGGGTGGCCCTGCCAAATTGATTGGCGCGATGAAAAAAGTACAGTCGCAGTCAACCTCATGCCCAGCGTCAATCAGCCAAGTTGCTGCCGAAGCGGCTATCAGTGGTGACCAAAGCGTCCTTGTGCCAATGGTAGAAGCGTTTGAGAAGCGTTGTGACCTCGTCGTTGACGGCTTAAATGCGATTAAAGGCATTACTTGCTTGCATCCTGACGGCGCGTTCTACGTTTACCCTAATATCGTGCCTTTGATTAAAGCTGCTGGCCTGTCTTCTTGTACTGAGTTTTCAGAATGGTTACTAGAGAAAGTTGGCGTTGCTGTCGTTCCTGGTGATGCATTCGGTCTTGGTGGCTATATGCGTATCTCCTACGCCACTGATGAAGCAACGCTAAAAGATGCACTATCACGGATCGAAAAAGCCGTTGCGGACTTAGACGTTACTGAATAAGCATTAACAATTAGCTAGTTTGAAAGAGGATACTTAAGAGTGATTTCAAAACCAAAAAAAGGCGTCCCATAAAGGGCGTCTTTTTTCTATTATTGAATCTATTGTTCGTCGAATTTAGCGTATAAAATTCGGTGTTTAAGTATTAAATCTTATATTTTTTATAGAAAGTGCAAAAAAGGCTTGACCTATTTTTTATCTTTGCTAGAATACGCCCCACTTAGCACGAACTTGAAAGAGTCTGCGTTAAGCTAACTGTAAGATAATAAACACTTACAGCTCATTCCTCAATAGCTCAGTTGGTAGAGCAACGGACTGTTAATCCGTGTGTCCCTGGTTCGAGCCCAGGTTGAGGAGCCAAATTTCAGTAATCGCTAGTAAATTTTTTGAGTCATCTTTGATTCGATTATGGCATATGCCAAGACCCTCATCACTTTGATGGGGGTTTTTTTATGGCTACTATTATAAGACATTGAATATCTCTGATGCTACTCGATTAGAAAGCTATTTTCGCTTTCAATCATGAGTTATTGACCTTAATTTTCACATTTATAACAATAAGCAGAACTATCTATTAGGCTAGGGTTGACAGATATCAAAACCTTGGCTAAAATGTGCACCTCTTAACGCGAACAAGCTTAGCGGCTATTACCGTTGTTGTTTAGCCAGTTTTTCGTTATCACAGCTTATTCCTCAATAGCTCAGTTGGTAGAGCAACGGACTGTTAATCCGTGTGTCCCTGGTTCGAGCCCAGGTTGAGGAGCCATATTGTGGAAAGCCTTCATCATTATCCGATGAAGGCTTTTTTATGGATGCTGTATTAGCGCTTCTGTAGTTTTCTTTTGAGCGGTTTTGTTGTATGGTAAGTGTTATTGATAACTTTTGGTTAATAGCCTCTATCGTAAATATTTTCAGATGGTAGTGGCGCTGTTAGCGAATAGCTTAAGGGCTATTTATCAAAAAGCTGTCTATTGTTTAAACGCTGTCTCTAGTTCTCGTTCAAGTTCTTTATTCCTACTCACTAACAGTAATGGTTTATTATGATACCTGTACGCATAAAAAATAAATTTTCTGATCATCCGCAAAAAATCATGCGACCGATTAGTATTCGCCTCTCTGAGGAGATGATTGAGCTGTTAGAGGCGACCTCATCAGAGCTTGGCTTTAAACGTATTCAAGGGCTGATTCGTTTATATATTCGCCAAGGTCTTGACCGTGATCATCAAGACTATACGTTAGCGCACGATGAGGTGTTCATTGAGACGCTACGTAAGCGCGGCGTCAGTCAGCATATTATAGATGAGGCTATTGTGGTCACGCATAATAATAGTATTACCCATCCATTATCTGAGCTGCAAAATAACGATTAGCGCTGAAGATATTTTCTCGCTGTCATTAACAGCATCACCGATATGAGATATTATTCATAAAAGAAGCACTGATAAAAAAATACGTGAGGGTTAAGCTTACTTACTAGTACTTAACCCTGACATATTTGTCATCTCCAATCCCTTTGCTTGCTTCTTATTATTATTATTTTATTCTGATTATTACTTTATTTTCTGATACTAATATTTTCTTTGAACTGGCTTCACCTCTAAAACCTCCCTTTTTTTAGTCACACCTTATAAACTTTTAGCTCATGTCTTGCAAAATTTAACACAATATTTAGCAATGATTAAGCGTACTAGTCCCGGAAACACGGTATATTAAAGTTAATGCTCTGCTCATAAGCTCAGCCGCAACCTATATTACCCCCGGCTTGTCTGTAACCTCGTCAAATACAATCAAAACATTTTTGATCTAGGCGTGTTGAGCATCTACAAACAGTCTATATTTGAGTCATGGTCGAATATCAAACATACCCTAATTATAATAACTTATAATAAAAGACTGGCCGTGTGAGTTTACAAGGAGAGAGATAATGATAGCTTGCTTAAAAAAGCGTTTAGGCATGGTAGCTGGCGATAATCATACGCTCATACATCGACGTGCGACATCATTCCACTCAGTATCGAGCTGCCCGTCTCAGCGCACAGGTAATGTTCTATTACTACTGCTAGCGCTTGGCACAGTGCCGGTTATCACTGGCTGCTCCATGCCGCAAACTGATCCCAGTCAGCAAACTATTCCCACCGACTCTAATCAATGGCAGAAAAAACTGGGCGATACTTTTGAGCAGTTACCTACAAATGATAGACAGCTACTCAGTCGCTACATGCTGCGAATGAAGCTCAGTGAAGCTTATCAATCAGGAGCAATGCCGCGTACAACCATTAAGCAAGCCTTAGTGCAGCAGCGTGAATATGAACGCTTGCATCCTAACAATCCGACGGGTAAAAAAAGTCCCGTCGTCGCCAGCCAACAAACCAGTGTTATCACTGCCCAGACTTATCCTATCGCCCTACTCCCAGTCAAAACTAGCGATAGCGATAGCGATAGCCTAAACCAAGTTAAGCTACAGTTCATGCTGTCCAATCATGGCTCAGTACCCATTAAGAGCTTTAAGGGGTCGCTACTGATGAAAGATGCCAAGCTAACTCAAGGCAAAGGCTTTAATGTACCGCTGACGCAGTTTACACCACCTATTACGCCTGAACAGTCAGGTAAAATAGTGATTGAGACTAGTATCGAAGACATCAACGTCATGCGCGCTATTAGAAACACTCAAGACGTAACGGTTGAAATTAATGACGCCACCCTTACGCTCACTGATGGAAAAAAAATCGAGTTTAAAGATAGGCTCGCGAGATGACAGTAATGTCAATATTTAATCTTGAAGTAAAAAAAAGCCATAAAAAAATCCCCAATCAATTAATGACTGGGGATTTTTTATTATACTTAAATTTGGAGGAGACGGAGAGATTCGAACTCTCGAAGGGCTACGAACCCTTGTCGGTTTTCAAGACCGGTGCATTCAACCACTCTGCCACGTCTCCATTTGTGCATCATTATAGCGATCTCAAATAAGAATGCAAGGGCTAATGTAAAAAAACTAAATTATTTTGTCGCTAACCGCTGTTTGCTGACCTGTTGCTTACTAGAGGCGAGATGCAGACACATATCTAATAGCCGATTGGCATAACCCCATTCGTTATCATACCAGGCAAAAACCTTATACTGATTGCCCACTTGCATCAACTGCTGACCGTCTATGATGAGCGATTCAGGCTGATGGATAAAGTCGCTTGAGACCAATGGCTCATCGGTATAAGCCATGATGTTGACCAAGTGTCCTTCACTGGCAGATTGTAGCGCCTCTCTCATCGCCTCTATACTAACATCTGGCGTACTAAACACAAAGGTCACATCAATAGCAGCGACATTAATAGTCGGCACCCGAATAGAATGACCATTAATTTTGCCGACCATCTTTGGTAGCACGCGTTCAGTGGCCGCGATACTGCTCGAGGTGGTAGGAATAATGTTATATCCTGAAGCACGCGCCCGTCGTGGATCACGATGTGCTTGATCCAGCACGGTTTGATCCGCAGTGACCGCATGGATTTCCGTCATCATCGCAGACTCTACCCCAAAGGCCTTATCAAGAGTATCAATCAATGGCACCAATGCTTGCGTGGTACAAGAAACGCTAGAGATAATCGGTAGCTCATTGGTTAGCTCGTTGGTATTAACACCCATAACGATGCAGGCATCAACGTCATCAAAGGGTGCAGCACCGATAATAACTTGCTGGGCGCCAGCTTCAATATGTAAATGAGCTTGATCGTAAGAGCGAAAATAACCGCTACATTCTAGCACTACATCGATGCCAAGCGTTTGCCACGGGAGCTTTTGCGGGTCTGCCTCTGAGAGCATACGTATACAGTAAGTATGATTATTCTTGGTCAAGCAAAGCTCAGTCTCACTATAGTCATTGACAGTATCAACAACCAACTCCGCATTGACCCCAAGCCGACTTAAACGTCCGTGAGTGCTGTCAAATTTCAATAAGTGCAATAATATATCAGCGGGTGCTAGATCATTAATAGCAACCACATGAATGGCACGCCCAAGTACCTCAAAGCGTTCCAGCAGCGCGCGCAACACATTACGGCCAATACGCCCAAAGCCATTAATAGCAATTCTAAGTGGCTGTGTGTGCTCGCTGGTCGCATGGAACGCGGCTACTACCGCAGGATCAGACGTCAGACGGTAGGTAGCGCTAGAAAAATCAGGCATAAAAGAGGGTCGCTATAAATGTAGGAATAATGTAGGAACGAGGATATTCTGGCGTCATAGAGACAATGACCGCATGAGGTTAGGCGTGCTTATGTCATGCACGCCTTGCGAGTTTTAATCATAAATGGCTGTAATAAGAGGCTGTTATGAAAATTTACGGGGTAATAAAAATCAGTGCCAAGCGAATAGTATTATAGTCAATGGTCTGCTTGAGATGCTCAAAAACGGGTCTTAGCTTGATGTTACCATCATCATGAAAGTCGTTAGGATTGTTAGCTACTTTGATAGCCACATAGGCATTACCGACCGCGGTCATTACTGCATCGTCAGGGCGCAGATGATCACAAGCGAGGCTTTGATCTTCGCGTTTTAGATCACTAATATGGCGCATAATAGTCGATTGTGCAAGCCCACGCGTTTGCGCAATTTCAGCAATGCTTAGACTTTCTTCCAATAGTAACCGTGTAGCAAGTAAGGTACTGGCCGACTTATCAGCGACTTGATTGCCTAATTTTTGCTTTTTATCTTGCTGCGCTTGCTGTTGTTCTCGGCGTTTTTTTTGTAGATTGGTATAGGCATCAATCACTGATTTACTAAGCGTACCGCCCGTTTTTAGAATAAACTTTTCGTGCGCTTGCTGCATACTTTTTTCATCAAGCATCGCATAGTTGGCATCGGCTTCATCAGAGAGCTCTAGAAACCGTTTATCTGCCCCGCGTGCTAGTGGGTCAAGCTGTAAGCTCATCTCGTTCATGCCAAGCAGCTGTAAGCCTGCCAAAGATTTAAGCCGTGATAATGCCACATAGCCTTGGCCAAGCTCAAAAGTACGAGACAAATCAATTTCAGCGGCATCAAGGGTCATCCCTTGCGATTTATGAATGGTAATCGCCCAAGCCAAACACAAGGGTACTTGTAAATAGCTTGCCAGCACCTCGCCACTTTCGTCTTCAATCATCCATTCTTCAGGCTCGGCGACTACTTCACGCCCTGAATTTAGTCGGACCACTGGCATTTTTTGGGGTGCTGGCTTTTTAGTTTTAGTTTTTGACTTCTCTTTTGCTTTAACATCAGTACCAGTATTATCGCCGGCGTCAGCCTTGTCATCAGCGCTTAGCTCATCATTATCTTCCTTGATTAAAGCGTCACTTTTATCCTTACTGCTATCATCAACCTTTACCGCTGCAAAGCCAATCAACTCGCCCATCGTGCCGTTAGAGACGCCAAGCTCAGTATTGTTTTTGATAAACATGACTTTCGCGCCGACTTTCAGGATAAGCTCATCTTGAGTACGCACGGTCTTTTTCAGCGTATCTACTAGCTTAGTATCGCCAGTTGCCGTCGCGTCAAATCGCTTCATCTCACCAGATAACGCCGCAAGCTCATTATCATTGATTTTATTAACATTGAGATTATGGGTATATAGGCGAGTACGGTTAATATCAACGTCTTGATCGTAAGTGGCTTCTAAAGCCGCTATCGACTCAAAAGTCACCTGCTGACGACGGATTTGATTCAAGATATCATCCAAATCAAGTCCGCCATTAGCCTCTTCACTGACCTGCCGATGCTGCTCACTCAAATAACAAATATGAAACTTTGCCTCCAGCCACGCCTCGGACATAAAAGCGAATTTTTCTCTATTACTCTCACCCTTGCTGCCAATAGGCGGCAACTGAAAAAAATCTCCTGCAACCACCACTTGAATACCGCCAAATGCTGAGTCGTTCTTGCGGACATGCTTGAGCACTTGGCTGACCAAGTTCAGCTGCTTAGCATGCAGCATGGATATCTCATCAATAATAAGTACAGCGGTATCTTTCAGTCTATCGGCTAAAAACTGCTTACGAGATAAATTGGTTAAATCGCGCTCGCTCAGCTCATCCTTAATGCCAATTCCCGACCAGCTATGAATAGTAGTGCCATTCATATGGGTGGCAGCAATTCCGGTACTTGCGGTCACTGCCACCGGAACTCGGCGAGCGCGCAAATAATTGATATATTGATTAAGAGTATAAGTCTTACCTGAACCTGCCGAGCCCGTCAAAAAGACGTTTTGACCTGTTTTTAAGATATCAAGAGCAGAAGATTGACGCATATATCCAAACCAACCAATAACATGAGAGAGGGAGAGAGCTGCTATTCAAAACATTCAATGGGTAGCAGTGTAAATACAATGAACCATAAAACAGTATGACTGTTTATAAGACAGCTGATTATAACAGCTGTACACGCTTTGCGAACCTATTTAACCATAGGATGACCAATAACTTAAATTTATGTATTAACTAATTTATTCTTATTAAAAGTCATTATAAGTCTGACTAAAAGCTCAGTACGATAGACAGACAGTACGAGAGATAGTCAAGATCAGGAAGATCAGGTAATCAAGGTGTGAGCAGCCCTATTATATAGGGTTATTGAATTGTTTATAACATAGCTTACACGCTTATATTGCCTTATAAAACAACACAATAAGGAGTTATAAATGCTATACGCCTACCCTAACACTGAAAACAGTCCTGTACAGTTCCGCAAAAAATACGATAACTTTATTAATGGTGAGTGGGTCGCGCCAGTTGATGGCGAATACTTCGACAACTCAAGCCCTATCGATGGCAAAACCATCTGTCAGGTTGCGCGCTCTAAAGCCGCTGATATCGAAAAAGCGCTGGACGCCGCTCATGCTGCCAAAGAAGCTTGGGGCAAAACCAGTGTCACTGAACGCTCCAAAATGTTGCTCAATCTTGCCGATGGTATCGAAGCCAACCTTGAAAAGATCGCTATTGCCGAGTGCTATGAGAACGGTAAACCAGTGCGCGAAACCCTTGCCGCTGATATTCCAATAGCAATTGACCATTTGCGTTACTTCGCTGGGGTGATTCGCGCGCAAGAAGGCGGTATCAGCCAAATTGATGAAGATACGGTCGCCTATCATTTTCATGAGCCACTGGGCGTCGTCGGTCAAATCATTCCTTGGAACTTCCCTATTCTAATGGCAATCTGGAAAATTGCTCCTGCCCTGGCAGCGGGTAACTGTGTCATCCTCAAGCCTGCCGAGCAAACCCCCGCTTCTGTTTTGTACATGCTTGACTTGATAGGCGCGGCCGACATTCTACCTAAAGGCGTACTTAACGTCGTTAACGGTTTCGGTGTTGAAGCCGGTAAGCCAATCGCTTCCAATCCACGCATTGATAAAGTTTCCTTTACGGGTGAGACCACAACCGGTCGCTTGATTATGCAATACGCTAGTGAAAATATCATTCCAGTGACTTTAGAGCTTGGTGGTAAGAGTCCAAACATCTTCTTTGCTGATGTGATGGATGAAGACGATGACTTCTTAGATAAAGCGGTTGAAGGCTTGGTCATGTTTGCGCTGAACCAAGGTGAGGTCTGTACTTGCCCGTCACGCGCTCTCGTTCACGAAAGCATCTATGATGAATTTATGAAACGCTGTATCGCCCGCGTTAAAGCCATCAAAATGGGCAACCCACTCGATACAGATACCATGATTGGTGCACAAGCCAGCTCTGATCAGCTAGAGAAAATTCTTTCTTATCTCGATATTGGTAAAAAAGAAGGCGCCAAAGTCCTTGTTGGTGGTGAAATAGCCAAACATGATGGCGACATGGCAGACGGTTACTATGTACAGCCGACCATCTTTGAAGGCACGAATGATATGCGCGTGTTCCAAGAAGAAATCTTCGGTCCTGTACTTGCCGTCACTACCTTTAAAGACGATGAAGATGCTATGACTATTGCTAATGATACCTTATACGGTCTCGGTGCTGGAGTATGGACGCGTAATGGCACTCGCGCTTATCGTTTCGGTCGTGGCATCAAAGCGGGTCGTGTTTGGACCAACTGCTATCACCTCTATCCTGCCCATTCAGCGTTTGGCGGTTACAAGCAGTCTGGTATTGGCCGCGAAAACCATCTAATGATGCTAGATCATTATCAGCAAACCAAAAACATGCTGGTCTCTTATAGTCCTAAAGCCATGGGTTTCTTCTAGGTCGTTAACTGCCAGCGCTTCATTTACAAAGTCGTGGAATCATAGAGTAGATACTTTTTGCACATTGGGATCGAAGATAAATGACTGGGAATTATTATCATGAGTAAGAAAATGAAAGCCGCTGTATTGCATGAATTTGGTCAACCTCTGCAAATTGAAGAGGTTGATATCCCAACACCAGGTGCTGGTGAGATTGTGGTCAAGATGCAAGCGTCAGGCGTTTGTCATACTGACTTACATGCGATTGAAGGAGACTGGCCGGTAAAACCTAGCCCGCCATTTATCCCTGGACACGAAGGCGTAGGTCTGATAACGGCAGTTGGTGAAGGCGTCACCCACGTCAAAGAAGGCGACCGCGTTGGGGTTCCTTGGCTGTACTCTGCCTGTGGTCACTGTACCCATTGTTTAGGTGGTTGGGAGACCTTATGTGAGCGTCAAGAAAACTCTGGCTATTCGGTCAACGGCAGTTTTGCAGAATATGTTCTAGCCAATGCCAACTATGTCGGCATTATCCCTGATAATGTTGACTCCATTGAAATTGCACCCGTTCTATGTGCGGGCGTTACTGTATATAAGGGCCTGAAAATGACCGAAGCCCGTCCGGGTGACTGGGTTGTTATCTCTGGTATCGGCGGATTGGGTCATATGGGCGTACAGTACGCGATTGCTATGGGACTAAACGTTGCCGCTGTAGATATCGATGATGAGAAGCTTGAATTTGCCAAAAAGTTAGGGGCCACTGTCACTGTTAATGCTAAAAACACCGATCCCGGTGAGTATCTAAAAAAAGAGATTGGTGGTGCTCATGGTGTGCTAGTGACCGCTGTGTCCTCTAAAGCGTTCGATCAAGCGCTGAGTATGGTAAGACGTGGTGGTACCGTGGTCTTTAATGGTCTACCAACAGGTGATTTTCCGGTATCGATTTTTGATACCGTTCTGAACGGTATCACCATACGTGGCTCAATCGTTGGTACGCGTCTTGACTTGCAAGAGTCATTAAATATGGCAGCAGCAGGAAAAGTAAAAGCGACCGTCGCCGCTGAACCGTTAGAGAATATCAATGATATTTTTGAGCGTATGCGTGCTGGAAAAATCGAAGGTCGCATTGTAATTGACTATAATATGTAGCTATATGATAGTTTGATGATTAACGTGCTTAATCATCAATGATGGGTCGTATCATTGATGATTAACGTGCTTAATCATCAATGATGGGTCGTATCATTTTCAGCCACATGCTACTAATAATGTGATTGATGGTGATACGACCTTTTCTCTTTTATATAGAATACTTATTTCTAATAAAATTAAAATTTTAACGATAAGGAGTATTACATGAAACTTGCTGCTACAGAATCTTGTAAAGAACTGATCGAACTATTAAAATCCAAGCACGGCGATTTGATGTTTCATCTATCAGGAGGTTGCTGTGATGGCAGCTCTCCAATGTGTTATCCATTAGGTGAGTTCAAAGTGGGTGGTCAAGACGTGCTGATTGGTGAACTTGCTGGTTGCCCTTTTTATATGGGTAAACCGCAATATAAGTTATGGCAACATACGGATTTAACGATTGATGTGGTCAACGGTCGCGGTGCGAGCTTTTCGCTAGAAATACCAGAAGGCAAACGTTTTATGGTGCGTTCTGAGGTTTGTGCGGTTGAAAGTGATACTGAATCTGCTAAATAATTAAACTATTATATAGCAACTTGTTATTAGCTAATATTTACCACTCCACGACACTTTGGAAACTGTGTGCAGCCAGTAGCAAATGCTTTATCAACTATTAGCTAGCTATTGCCTAAGTTTGTTAATGCTAAGCATTTCCACAATATATAACTTTAATAATACACGATAACCAAATAGGTGTAGTACGCTATAGAGTCGTTACTCGCTGTAAAAAGCTAGCCAAATTTTCATATAGTTTCATGAAGATCGCCCTTTGGATTATAAGAATGAATACACCTGCTGCCTCTTTAGTCAAAATAACGCTGAGTACCTGTTTATTAATATCATTACCGGTAATGGGTTTAGCCTCCACCAACACCCCGCAAAAATGGAAGATGGATGTGCCAAAAACCAACGTAGACTTTAAAGTGGCCTATTTAGGAAATGGCACCATTGAAGGTCAGTTTAATAAAGTTAACGGTTCAATCAATTACGATATGAAGAATCCAACTGGCACTACAATAAATTTTACCGTCAATACCAATAGTATAGATGCAGGTGGCAATCTACGGAATGCTCTTTTGCGCCGAAAAGAGCTACTTAATACTGCGCAGTATCCTACTATGACTTTTGTATCAAAAAAAGTTAAAATGATTAATCCTAAAGAGGCGAACGTAACCGGTAACTTTACTGTCTTGGGTCAGACCAAACCTTTAACCGTTAAAGTAACGCTGGCAAATATGAAAAATGACCCCGTGACTCAAAAACCTATTTTAAAGTTTCGGGCAACGGGCATGATTGATAGGTTTACTTATGGGGTGACAGCTTTTCCAAGCATCGTCGGTAATATGATACCCCTTGATATAACGGGCGAACTTATTGCTGCTAGTTAATCGTAGAAAATCTTAAAAAAAAGAGCTGCCAGATTACTCCAGCAACTCTTCTATAGTCTAACAACCAAATTCTAACTAAACTAAATTCTAACTAAACCAAACTATTCACCGCATCAACTACCGCTTCGGTGGTAATACCAAACTCTTTATACAAGTCGGTAGCAGGCGCTGACTCGCCATAAGTCGTCATACCGATGACTTTGCCGTCAAGACCTACGAACTTGTACCAGTAATCTACATGCGCCGCTTCTACTGCTACGCGCGCGCGGATATTGGCAGGCAATACGGCTTCACGATAGCTGGCATCTTGCTCGCTAAAGATTTCAGCACAGGGCATAGACACCACACGAACACCAACGCCATTGTCGCTCAAAGTTTCATAGGCTTGCATGGCAAGACCAACTTCTGAACCAGTAGCGATAATGATGGCCTGTAGCTCGCCTTGTTCTTTAGCAAGGACATAACCACCTTTGATGATATTGGCGACCTGTTCGCTATCGCGTTGCTGATGTGGCAAGCTTTGACGACTAAAGATCAATGCTGATGGATTATTTTCTGATTTGATGGCTTCAACCCAAGCGCTAGCAGACTCGGTCGCATCACAAGGACGCCATGTGCGTAGATTAGGTGTGGTACGCAGGCTGGTCAATTGCTCAACCGGCTGATGGGTAGGGCCATCTTCACCAAGACCGATAGAGTCATGAGTATAGACATGGATAATACGCTGCTTCATCAATGCACCCATACGGACGGCGTTACGGGCGTATTCCATAAACATCAGGAAAGTTGCTACGTAAGGGATAAAGCCACCATGTAGCGCGATACCATTAGCAATCGCGGTCATGCCAAACTCACGCACACCATAATAGATATAGTTGCCTGCGGCATCGTCTTGAATACCTATGGCGTCTTTGAATAGCGTTAAGTTCGAGCCAGCAAGGTCAGCTGAACCGCCCATGAGTTCTGGTAATAATGGCTGCAAGGTATTGATTGCATTTTGGCTGGCTTTACGACTGGCTACATCACCGCCTTGTTCTTGGCACTGTTGAATATAGTCTTGCGCTTTCTTATCAAAGTCAGCTGGCAGATCACCATCTAGACGGCGTAATAGCTCAGCTGCTAGCTCTGGATACGCCTTTTTATAAGCTGCAAAATCCGCATCCCAGTTCTTCTGCAGCACATCGCCTTTTGGCTTGCCATCCCACGCCTGATAGATTTCTTCATCTAACTCAAAGGGGGCATGTTTCCATGACAACGCATCACGGGTTAAAGCGATTTCGTCGTCACCCAATGGCGCACCATGACTAGATGCTAAGCCTTGCTTATTCGGGCTACCCGCGCCAATAGTGGTTTTACAAATAATGAGGCTAGGTTTAGTGTTCTCTTTGATCGCTGCTGCTGTCGCTTCGGTAATGGCATCGGTATCATGACCGTCTACTTTAATTACTTGCCAGCCGTAAGCTTCAAAACGCGCTTGCGTATCATCAGTGAACCAGCCTTCAACATCACCATCAATTGAGATGCCATTGTCGTCGTAGAATAGTACTAATTTGCCAAGACTTAACGTGCCAGCAAGCGAGCAAACTTCATGGCTGATACCTTCCATCAAGCAACCATCACCTAAGAACGCATAGGTATGATGATCAACGATATTATGACCGTCACGATTAAACTGTGCGGCTAGCGTTTTTTCTGCAATAGCAAAACCAACAGCGTTAGCAATACCTTGGCCTAGTGGACCGGTAGTGGTTTCAATACCTGGGGTATAACCAAGCTCTGGATGACCAGGCGTTTTTGAATGCAGCTGACGAAAGCCTTTTAGGTCATCAATGCTAACGTCATAGCCTGATAAATGCAGCAATGAATAAATAAGCATCGAGCCATGACCATTCGATAACACAAAGCGGTCGCGGTTATACCAGTTAGGATCGGCAGGATTATGCTTTAAAAATTTGCGCCACAAAACTTCAGCAATATCGGCCATACCCATCGGCGCGCCAGGGTGACCAGAATTGGCTTTTTGAACCGCATCAAACGACAGTACGCGGATGGCATTGGCTAATTTACGTTCGCTAATTGGAGCAGGCATAGAGTGTCCTAATATTCGAATGAGAGGTATTGAAGATAAGAGGAGAGTTTACTCAAGGGTAAGCAAATAAGGACGCGAAATGCGCCCTTAAATAATAGGCTGTAAAATTAAAGCGTAATCTTACCATAGTTGGCCTAAGCCACGCCAAAAAATGGCATGACAAGACCGTTAGTATTTAACAATGATTCATATTAGTTTTGCCAAATTAGCACTGATAATAAGCCACTAATTGTTAATTCAAAATACTTATTTAAGCCAACTTAAGCCAAAATAGTTTCTGCACCGCCCATAAACGGACGCAATACTTCTGGAATGGTAATGCTGCCATCCGCGTTTTGGTTATTTTCCATCACGGCAAGCAAGGTGCGTCCGACTGCCAACCCTGAACCATTCAAAGTATGCGCAAGGCTGGTTTGCTTGCCATCTTTGACGCGCGTACCCATACGGCGCGCTTGAAAGTCACCACAGTTTGAACAGCTTGAGATTTCACGATAAGTATCTTGGCTAGGCAGCCACACTTCAATGTCATAAGTCTTTTGCGCGGCAAATCCCATATCACCCGTACATAGCTGTACCACTCGATACGGCAAATTCAGCTGCTGTAAGATATCTTCTGCTTGTCCGGTCATTGCCTCAAGTAACGCATCAGATTGGTCAGCTGTGGCTATATTAACCATTTCGACTTTTTCAAACTGATGCTGGCGAATCAGACCACGGGTATCACGACCATGCGAGCCAGCTTCACTACGAAAACAGGGCGTATGCGCGGTGAACTTTAAGGGTAGCTCACTGATGTCTAAGCGCTCGCCGCGTACCAGATTAGTCATTGGCACTTCAGCGGTAGGAATCAAATAAAAATCCATTTCATCATTATTAGTATGATTGCTTAGCTTAAACAAATCATCTTCAAATTTAGGCAGCTGACCTGTGCCTTTTAAACTGTCTGAATTGACAATATAAGGCACATAAGTCTCAAGATAGCCATATTTCATGGTATGAGTGTTGAGCATAAACTGAATCAGCGCCCGATGCATTTGTGCTAACGGCCCTTTAAGGACGTTAAAACGGCTGCCTGTAATCTTGACTGCTACTTCAAAATCCAACATACCTAAGGTCTCACCGATGTAAGTATGATCTTGAATCTCAAAGTCAAACTCACGCGGCGTGCCCCACTGGCGTACTTCTACATTGTCATCTTCTGACTCTCCAACAGGCACATCGGCTGCGGGAATATTGGGAATTTGTACTGCCGCTTGGGTAATACGCTCTTGCAAGCTGCGCAGATTATCTTCAGCGGTTTTAATCTCACCGCTCACACTCTGCATTTCAGCCAATAACTCACTGGCATCTTCACCTGATTTTTTGAGAGCGCCCACTTGCTTGGCCCCTGCGTTACGACGCGACTGCAACTCTTCGGTCTGTACTTGTAACGATTTACGCTCATTTTCGATGGTTTGCCAAAACTCCATATCCAGTGCATAGCCACGGGTGGCCAATTGCTGTTGTAAACCGTGTAAGTCGCCGCGTAAGAGTTTCGGATCGATCATAATATTTGCCTGTAACGCTGAGAGTGAATAGAAAGTTAACAAAGAAAAATCAATGAAGCACACAAATACTAAAGCAAAAATTAACTTTATAAAATCGCCATGCCATTATATCTGTTATGCACGTTATGATGACACTTGTTAGCCGCTATGATACCAAGACCCAGCAGTTTTGACTACGTTTTCGCTTATTATCATAATAGCTTATAGCCTGTTGAGTCGTCATCATTTCACACCACCCTTTTCATATTTTAAGGGAACAATTAAAGGCAATCTGCATCAGATGATGCCTATTATCACTATCGATATGAATCTAACGCTCAGTAGATAGGCTTATATGTTTCTTTTGGAGGCACTTTTCGGTAAGATAAGGCATAACTTTGCTCCCTTATATTTGCGGACGGTGTTGACCTCGCTTGCCATACACCTTTATATCCTGCACTCAGCTTCCTTACGACGCTTTTATATTGGAATAAATATACCTATCCACTTCCAGCCCAGTAAGATCGTGGCTAACCCGAGTATTTGAGAAACCTTTATGGCCCTGTACCCCTACACGCTACAACCTGTCGCCTTAAACCTGACCGAGGCTGAATTTCACCAAGCGCAATATGAGCTATTTTCCAGTGCCAGCCCCTCTTTTGGTCTGTCAAGTATCAAAACCAAAGAATGGATCATCATGGCGGTAGTAGTGATACTGGCGATTGCAGGACTGGTGTTTGTAACGGGCTACTCAACGATTATTTTTTGGGTGATGCTAGTTTCTGCGGCGATTTATCTACTCGTTCGTACCCTTGGCTTTAAATGGTATGTCAAAAGAGAGTTTGAAAAACAAGTGGCTGACCAAGAAATGCCGGATGAAATGCGCCAGATGAAGCTGGGTGTCCAAAAGCATGGATTGGTCATGGCAATGCCAAACAATCAACCTGACTCGATGAAAAACTCACAAATGCGCGGCATGCAAATGCGTGCAGGCTCAACGCAGCAAGCGATTATTCCATGGACTGCGATCAAAAGCTGGGATGAGACTGACGACTATATCTTCATGATGTTTGAGATGAAAGGCCAACAAGGCAGTCAAATCGTGCCCAAACGCTTAAAAGCCCAAAAGTTCCCTATTGATACGGTACGCCAACATTTAGAAGAAGTAATTCCAATAAAGGGCTTACAAACTGAAAACTTACAGCCACCCGCTTAATAGCCTATAGTTTTAAATTATGAGTGGTTTGCTGGTCTTTCATTGGTTTTACAAAACACAATACGTGTTTTGATTTAATTAACTTAACTTATCATCGATAGCTTGCTATTATAGTAAGCATCAGAGGTAAGGCAACTTACCCGCTATCTTTATACTCACACTTTTTTTACACTCACACTTTATAATAAAACCACAAGGATAACATTATGAGTAACACAACGAATAATGACAGCACCAATCAAATCGGTTTAGAAAGAGCAGATATGAGCCAAGTAATCGCTAAGCTTAACAGTCTTTTGTCCAGCTATCACACCTTCTACATCAACGTACGCGGCTATCACTGGAACGTAAAAGGTGAGCACTTCTTCACCTTACACCCTAAGTTTGAAGAGCTGTACACCGCACTACAATTACAAATTGACGAAATCGCGGAACGTATCTTGACTCTAGGTGGCACGCCACTCCATGCTTACAGTGATTTTGCTCAGCATACTGGTATCGCTGAAGACAAGAACGTTAAAGATGGCACGACTTGTGTGAAAGGCGTAGTAACAGGTCTACAAGCCCTTATCGAAGAGCAGCGTAAAATATCAGCGCTAGCAGCAGATAGTGATGACCAAGGATCAGCGGATCTGGTCGATGCTTATGTGCAAGAGCAAGAAAAACTGGTTTGGATGTATAACGCCTTTTTAGGTTAATAATGGTTGGGTTAATAGCAGCTTGACTAAAAAGCCAATAGTAATCGAATAGAACTAAAAATAATAAAAAAGCACCTAATAGGGTGCTTTTTTATGGTTTGAATGTCGCTGGAACCAGAGCCGCTAAAATACAGTCACTAAAATAAAAATAGAGCGACTTACTTTTGAGTCCATTGGCGAATTTTTTCACGCTCAGCTGGCGTCGCATTGAGCCACAACTGCATAAACTGATCTAGCGTACTAACCGACTGGCCTATGTTTGCCGTTTGCTTGACAGTATAATTTGTAGGAGCCGCCATACCTGTGTTTACATTACTTTGGGCAGTAGTCGCCGGTTGCCCTAATGCGGCAATAGCGCGCTGGTTTTGTAGTTCAGCATTACCGCTGCCACCGAATACACCGCCCAATGCCTTACCGAGTCCTGAAAAGATTCCACCGTCACTACCGGCCATGCTTTGCTGACTGGCAACGATCGTATTGTTTTGTTGTACCGCTAGAGTTGGACGATCAGCATACTCTTTGGCCGCTGCATAGTCTTCTGGCTGACCCGGCATGGTTAGACGGTAGGTTTGGTTATCCGTCATGTCGGCTGCAACACTAATATTGCCTGAACGCAGATAATCGTGCTCATCACGGGGTAAGTTATATAAGCGATCATATTTAGCAGTGATCACATGCTGACCAGGTTGCAAAGTAAATGTTTTAGTTGACGGCTGGAAGACACTTTGTTTGATTTCTTGCCCATTGATAGCAGTCACTTTAATATTGTCATCAACCAGCACGGTAACTGCTGCATGTGACAGCATAGATACTGAGCCGGCACCCAGTAACAACGTACTAATGGACAGTTTTTTTAGCCAAGAGGCGGTAAGTTTCATAAGTTATCCTATCAGTGATGAAAAAATTTGAATGGTTTAAAAATCTAGGGGCATCGTATGCTGATCTTGATTGGCGGCATCGTTATCGACTTGCGTTTCTTGAGTAATATCAGCAAGTTCAGCAGCCAGCGTCTGCTCATCAATAGTGCGTAGCGCATCACTAATTACTGCTTTGGAGATATTACTGCGCCCAAGGTTAGAGAACATCGGCTGAATATAGTTCAATACTTCCATCATCGCGCCGATACGATGCGGGCCTTCATGGAGCAAATGATGGACAATACGCTCATCAAACTGCCAACCACGGCGACGCAAAATAGACTGTAACAACGCTTGACGATCGGCTAAATCACGACCGTTAGGAACTTTGAAGGTGGGGGCTTGTGCGAGTCTGGTCAGTAAATCTGTCAAATGAAACGGCAGTTCACTAGCAGGCTTATTGGCTGCAAATAACAACTGGCGTTGCCCTTCTCGGCTACGGTTGATCAGATGAAATAAAGCTTCTTGCCATTCATTGCTGTGCTCAAGCACCTCTAAATCGTCAATGGCAATGACATCGAAGTTCTCCAGCGAGGACAGGACATTAACATCGGTATGTATGAGCTCGTCAAGCGACAAACAAATTGCTGATTTGTCCATCTCAATGAATGACTCACAAATAGCGGATAACAGATGAGATTTGCCGGTGGCAGGACTGCCGAATAGATACAGCTGACCAATCAGGCCAACATGTAACTGCCGCACTGCATCAATAATTGACATCCAACCAGGACCTGAAAAGTCGCTGAGACTTGTGTCATGTTTGATGTCCAGATTGAGACTTAGCTGTGCTTCTGCCATGAATCATCAACTCGTTTAGCGTAGTGTAATAACAGTGTCATAAACATGAAGCTTAACACTACATTATATTTTTTATAACTGTCTTCGAGACTGCGTAACATTGGGTTGTAGCATCTATTTGTAAGGAAGTTTTGTAGCCTAAATTTGCAACGCTATCTAACCATTTACAGCGCATTAATCCATCACTCAGTATAGAACTAACATAACAATGGCTATTATCGTAAATGCTGAGCCTATATATACCATATTTGCAAAATGACTGACAAGTCTTTTACATCTTAACCCTTATTAGTAGCTGCGTCACTGATGAGTTCTGAGTCCTTTCAAAACCTTGGAATCCACACTGAAACTCATATTAAAACCCACATTAAAACCCACACTTTTTTTTAAATAAACCGTTAAAAAGCCTCATGCTTACTTTTCTAATTGGCTTATTTTTTTTCAAATAAATCCAACTGCTTGCGACCTTTATAAAAGTCAGTGGTTTGATAATAAGCGTACAGATGACGGAACAAGACATTGAGGACCGCAGATACGGGTAGCGCAATGAGCATGCCAACAAAGCCTAACAAGCTAGCGCCTGCCAATACTGAGAAAATAACCCATAATGGGGACAGACCAATCTTATCACCTAACAATAGTGGCTGCAGCACATAGCCCTCAGCGGCTTGTCCGATTAAAAATGCGCCGACAATCAAAGACAAATGAAACCAATCCAAACCGAACTGAAATAAACTAGCGATAACAGCAGCAATGAAACCAAGACCAAAACCTAAATATGGTACAAAGCTGGCGATACCTGCGCCCATGCCAATAATAAGACCAAGCTCAAGCCCAATAATCTGTAACTGTACGGCATAAATGATACCCAGTAGCACCATAACCAGTAGCTGCCCTTTCACAAACTCCATCAATGCGCGATCACATTCTTGCGCGATATCGATGACTTTTTTGCAGTAAGCAGCAGGAATGGCCATCTTCCAGCTATTCAAACGTTTATCCCAGTTGAATAAAAAGTAAAAGGTCAAAATAGGTACCAATACAATCAGGCCAGCGCTATTAATAAAATTCATACTGGAGGCCAATATTTGGCTCATCAAGGTACTGGCATCCTCAAACTTATAATTGTTCTGCATATAACCTACCAGCGTTTCAGAAAAACCTTTTACCTCTAATTCTGGTAAACGAATGCGGCTGTTATTAACAAACCATTCGCGTACGACTTGGTTGTACCAATTGAGCGTCCTTGGTAAGTATTCCCAAGCAGATTGCAACTGGTACCACAACGTCGGTAACAACCACCACAGTAGAAGCACCAGCCCCAATGTAATGGTAGAATACACAACAATAATAGCTATCCAGCGCTTGACATATTTCGATAAGCGTTTTACCAGTGGATTAAATAAATAAGCGAGCACAAAAGCAAATACAAACGGTACAATGACCGGCATCATCAGATACAACAAAACGAGCGCCACTACGATGGCAACGACGATAAATAAGCGCCGAAAAAAAGGATCTATCGGTTGGTTTATCATTAATGGCAGTCCTATAGTTAAACTGATGTCGATGACTTAGAGAAGTCGAGAGTCGTTCTATTGCTACAGAATCACCCTCGCGTTATGATTGAGTGTGCAAATTCTAAGGGCTCTATTATCGCAGAGTAAATAAAAAATGCCGTCTTTTTTTGTTTCTTAGCTTTTTATTTGGCACATATGCCTAATGTCAGCGGAATATTGGTAAGTTGCTTTGCGAGTGTAGGCTGTTTTTGGGTATAATGCGCCCATTATAGTCAAACTTTACATTACTGACTTCTATTATTAATTCTAACTGCTGATTCTAATTACTGATCCCAATCCCCTATCTAATTGTGAGATGACCATGAGTGACAAACCTTCTTTAAGCTACAAAGATGCCGGTGTTGATATTGATGCTGGCGACGCGTTAGTTCAGCGTATTAAGTCAGTGGCAAAAGCCACTACTCGTCCTGAAGTCGTGGGCGGGCTTGGCGGATTTGGTGCCCTGTGCCGCATTCCGACTGGCTACACGTCACCTTTGTTAGTTTCTGGTACTGATGGTGTGGGTACTAAGCTTAGATTGGCCTTGCAGCTCAATCGTCATGACACTATCGGAATTGATTTGGTGGCGATGTGCGTCAATGATTTATTAGTGTGCGGTGCTGAGCCTTTATTCTTTTTAGATTATTATGCGACCGGTAAGTTGGATATTGATACTGCTGCTACCGTAGTGACTGGTATTGGTGACGGCTGTAAGCTGGCTAATTGTGCGCTTATCGGTGGTGAAACGGCTGAAATGCCAGGTATGTACCATGATGACGATTACGACTTGGCTGGGTTTTGTGTGGGCGTGGTTGAAGAAGCCGAAGTCATCACTGGTGAGCATGTCGCAGAAGGCGATGCACTGATTGCGCTAGCTTCAAGTGGCGCGCATTCAAACGGTTATTCACTAGTACGCAAGGTCATTGAAGTCAGCGGTATCGATGTGACGACTAGCAACGAGCAACTGGATGGCAAGTCGATCCAAGACGCGCTAATGGCCCCTACCCGTATCTATGTCAAAGCCATTAAATCCCTACAAGATACCCTTGGAAATTCAGCACTGCATGCTATGTCACATATTACCGGTGGCGGCTTAACGGACAACCTTCCCCGCGTGTTACCGGATAACTTAGCGGCTAGTATCGATACCAACAGCTGGCAATTTTCAGAGCTATTTACCTGGTTACAGACTCAAGGAAATATTGACCAACGTGAGATGTACCGTACCTTTAACTGCGGTGTTGGCTTCGTGATTGTCGTACCGCAAGATAAAGCTGAAACGGCTATTGAAACCTTAAATGACGCCGGTGAACACGCTTGGCAAATCGGTGAAATGATCAGCCGTGCAGCGGATGCAGTGGTGTACCGTTAATGTCTGTTGATGACTTAAAGCAACCAACCCAGCAACAGCGGACAAGCCCGTTACGCATTGCAGTGTTAGTGTCCGGCAATGGCAGTAATTTACAAGTCTTAATAGATGCGATACAAGCGGGCGCGCTACCGATTGAGATTGTCGGCGTTATCAGCAATCGTGATGATGCTTACGCTATCACGCGAGCTCAGCAAGCCAATATTCCTGTTGCCGTGTTGTCACATACTGAAAGTGGCAAACGCATGGGGATTAAAACTTTTGAGACCCATGCCAGCGTGCAACTTGTGGCATGGCAACCTGACTTAATCGTACTTGCAGGCTTTATGCGGGTATTGAGCAGCGCATTTATTGATAACAGCACAGCGACTATGATTAATCTGCATCCGGCCTTGTTGCCAACTTATAAAGGCCTAGATACCCATCAGCGCGTTATACAAGCTGGTGAGCGTTATCATGGCTGTAGTATCCATGTGGTTACTGCTGAGCTTGATGCAGGACAAGTTTTGACTCAAGGTCTGCTAAACGTCAATCCAAAAGATAATGCTGATAGCCTACAAACACGCGTGCAAAAGCTTGAGCATCAACTACTACCGTGGACCATTTTATTATTGGCAAAGGGCGTTTTACCTCTCAATACTAATAAAGTATCAGCCGAGGCAAAATCTTATTTGCCAACTTTACCTTTAAAGCTCTGGTTAGATAATTAAACCTTAAGTTAGATAGTTAAAGCTTCGTTTAGTAAAAACTATTATCCAAACCAAACAGAATCGCTATAAGCTATAGACATAAAAATACCCCGTTGCTCAGCAGCGGGGTATTTTTTGTGGCTCTCTTAAATAAGAATAGCTTAAATAAGGCTATTTTGAACAGTCTATGAACAGATATAAAAACTAAGCAGGTTTTTTGCCAACCACATGTACCGCTTTAATATTTACGAACTCTTTTATACCGAAACCACCATGCTCACGGCCGTAACCAGAGTTTTTGACACCACCGAATGGCAATCCTGGATTAACCAGATCATAACCATTGATATAAATCATACCAGTGTCGAAATACTGTTGGGCTAGACTGATGGCCTTGTCTTCATCTTTAGAGAAGATACCACCGCCCAATCCATAACGGCTATCATTAGCAATGCGTAGCGCATCATCTTGATCTTTGGCACGGATTAAAGAAGCTACTGGACCAAACAACTCGTCTTTGTAGGCTGGCTGGTCTGGGGTAATATCTTCCAAAATAGTTGGCGGATAAAAAGAACCGGCTCTATCTGGTACTTCGCCACCTAAAGTAATCGTTGCCCCTTTATTTACACTCTCTTCAACTTGCTGATGTAACTTATCACGTTGCTTGGCACTCGATAACGGACCTATGTCAGTTGAATCGTCCATTGGCTCGCCCATTTTATAAGTGTTGAACTTCTCGATAAGACGCTTACGAAACTCATCATAGACACTGTCCACTACTACAAAGCGTTTGGCAGCAATACAGGTTTCGCCATTGTTGTATAAGCGAGCATGGGCACAAGTTGCGGCAGCTAAATCTAAGTCGGCATCTTCTAGTACGATAAATGCATCGTTAGACCCAAGCTCCATAACTGTTTTCTTAAGCGCTTTAGCCGCTTGCTGGGCAACTACTCTACCGGCTACATCACTTCCTGTCAGCGTAACACCGCGTACTTTATCATGTTCAATAACTTTTTCTGATTGATCATGACCTATAATAAGAACTTGGAACAAATCATTAGATAAATCAGACTCATGGAATATTTTTTCGATCAACAACGCAGAACCCGTAACGTTTGAGGCATGTTTTAACAGGATACTATTACCTGCCATTAGGTTGGCAATAGTGTAGCGAAACACTTGATAAGATGGAAAGTTCCATGGTTGGATACCATAAATGATACCAATAGGCTCATAACTGATTAAACCTTTCTTTATACCTTCAATATCGCGCTCGTCTTTGGCTAGCGCGGCTACACCATTACTAGCAGTATAATCACAAATTCCTTTACATAAATCAACTTCACCTAAGCTGTCTTCGTAAGTTTTGCCGCGCTCTTCAGTCATTAGTTTTGCTAGTTCTTCTTTATGCTTCATCAAAGAATCACCAATAGAGTTAATGACTTTTGCACGCTCTTCATGGCTAACCTGGCGCCATTCTAAAAAAGCCTGATGAGAAGCATCAACGATCTTGTTGACCTCGTCAGTACTCATATAATCGTAATCTTTGATGTCTTTACCCGTGGTTGGGTTGATAGTAGTAATATCTGCCATGGTTATTATCCTTTTTGGTATTGCGTGTTTGGTTTTATTAAAACTTATGTTTATCTAGGGGTTGTTTTAGTTATGCGTTTTATTGCTACGTCACTTTTTAGTTTTTCTTCACTACAGCTATCATAACAAGATATCTGTCTTGGAATTTTACGAGATATTATGAAATGTACTGAAGATGTTAAGAATGTATTTTTTTTAAGAGTAATGTAAATGTATTTGTTTTAAGAGTAATATATTTGAATATATTTGATAGTCACAATTCACAGATAATAAAAAACCAGCACAGTGGCTGGTCAAATATCAAGTGGCAATTTAATTTTAAGCTTTTACAACATGCTATTTAATTTTAGAACAAATGATTAATCACCGGAATCTCTTCTTGTGTTTGATGCTCTTCGTCAGCGACCACTTGCCGTGCAACATGCATAATCAACTGCCGTAACCAACGATGTGCGGGATGATGCTGCAAGAGCGGTGACCAGGCCATCGTTAACTCAAATTCAGGGATAAAAAACGGCGGGTCCACCATCATCATGCTGTCATTATTCGCCTGCATACGTGCCACCCGCGTAGGCAAGGTTGCGATTAAATCTTTATTCGCTGCCAACATAGCAGGCATTTGATAATGACGGGTAAAGACGCTGATTTTTCGCTTTTGCCCCAAACGCTGTAAGGCTTGATCGATAGAACCCAGACCGCCAGACTTTTCTGGATTGACCCCAAAGCCCACCCCCATGCCAGTTTTTGACACCCAAACATGCTGTGCTTTAAGATAGTTTTTTAGGTTAAAGCGATGCGCATAAGGACTGTCAGCGGACAGCAAACAACTAAAAGTATCGCGCCAAACCAATACTTGATGAAAACTTTGCGGTATTTCATTAAAGCGATTAATGGCCAAATCTACCCGACCCTGCTCCATATCACGGTAAGAGACATCCGATGGGGTTAAGAAGTCCAAGATAACATTGGGCGCCTCCGAACGTAAGGCTTTGACCAGCTTCGGTACTAACGTTGCCTCGGCATAGTCTGAGGTCATGATGCGGAAGACCCGCGAGGTGCTATATGGTCGAAACTCGGTGCGTGGTTCAAGTACTTGGGTCAAGTCGGCGAGTATCTCACGGATACGCGGCTGTAACTCCAAAGCGCGTTCGGTGGGGGTCATACCTTCAGATGAGCGTACTAACAAGGGGTCATTAAATAGTTTACGTAGACGACGCAAAATATTACTCATCGCTGGCTGGGTAATCCCCAACTGTTCAGCGGCCCGTGTTACGTTTTTTTCTCGTAGCAATACATCTAAATGTACCAATAAATTTAAATCGACCCGCTGCAAATTCATATGTATGTCTCTTTGCTATAGAATAAATGCCAGTTAAAGCTTGGCGATTTTGTGCGTTATTATGGCCTATACAAAACATCAAACCATCAAACCATATGATATAACTGTTTTTTGTCTGATATCTATTTAATATTTGGCTATATTTTACTAAAATACTTCAAAATTAGTGTGAGGCGTCGGTCTTAAGCTGTTGTTTTTATTATACTATAACCAAATAAAATACCCAAGATAATAATCATAAATTAGATAAATCTTGGTAAGGCGGTTATAGTAAGTAATATAAATAAGTCGAAGTGCAGACGATAAACCTTATGTTGAGCTGCCATCATACTTATACAACAATTAGTATGACAACTGTTTATATAAGCTCAATAATAACAGCGCACAACACTAAGGTGACTCTTTTTAGGTATGCGCTTGTTTGAGTATGCGACTGGTTATTGTAGCATTATCTTACTGATAAGTAGTCATACCGCTGCCCAGCACTATAAGCTAGGGTTAATGAGCCAGTACCACTTAAAAATAAATGCCAAATATCAACCAAACACTATTTCATATTCTGACCTACAATAGATGACAATATGATGGCGGTTTATAAGCCACCAACTATTTTTTAGCAATCAAATCCAGCAAACCCCTTGTATTTATCAGCAGGTCTGTTTAGGGTAATAGGGCTAAGATTTATGACAAATTACTATTCGTAGTTTATGGATTGAACTTCAATACATTCTTACTTAGTCATGCCAGCAAACATTGAGTCTCATTGCAATCAATGTAATCGTAACCTCTGCAAGTCCCATGCAAATAATGCACACCTAGTTATGATCATTTTTATCACTTATTTTTTTGTGCATTAATCTTTAATACCCCACCAAGGAGAAGTCTAGATGTCAACTTATACATCAGCAATCGATTTAGTACGTGAACTAAAGCAAAAACATGGCAATTGGGAAAACATCAGTGAGACCGATGCCGCACGTATGATGGTACAAAATCGTTTTAAGACCGGTTTAGAAATTGCGAAATATACTGCAGGTATCATGCGCCAAGACATGGAAGACTATGACAATGATACATCACAGTACACTCAGTCTTTAGGTGCATGGCATGGTTTTATTGCTCAACAAACTATGTATGCTAAGAAAAAATACTTTGGGACCTCTGCAAAAACTTATATCTACTTATCAGGTTGGATGGTTGCAGCCCTACGTTCTGAGTTTGGTCCATTACCTGATCAATCTATGCACGAAAAAACGTCAGTACCAAAACTAGTAGAAGAGATTTATACCTTCTTGCGTCAAGCCGATGCTAAAGTATTGAACGATTACTTCCGCGAGCTAAATGCTGCTGAAGAAGCCGGTCAAGACACCAAAGAGATTCAAGCAAAAATTGAAAACTTCGATTCACATGTGGTGCCAATTATTGCTGATATCGATGCCGGTTTCGGTAACGAAGAAGCGACTTATCTATTGGCCAAACAGATTATCGAAGCCGGTGCTTGTGCCCTACAAATCGAAAACCAAGTATCTGATGCCAAGCAATGTGGTCACCAAGCTGGTAAAGTCACCGTACCACATGAAGACTACATCGCAAAAATCAATGCCCTTCGTTATGCATTCTTAGAGCTTGGCGTTGAAGACGGTATCATCGTTGCCCGTACTGACTCTGAAGGCGCATCATTAACGCAGAAAATCCCAGTATCAAACGAAGCGGGTGATTTGGCCTCTAAATATATCGACTTCATCGATATGGAAGAAGTGACGCTTGCTGATGCCAAAGAAAACGACAGCTTGCTTAAGCATGATGGCAAACTAGTACGCCCTGTACGCTTAGCAAACGGTCTATACCAGTTCCGTGAAAACACTAACATTGACCGTGTCGTGCTTGACTGTGTTACTGCCTTAGAGAACGGTGCTGATTTACTATGGATTGAGACCCCAACGCCAGACGTTGAGCACATCAAAATGATGGTAGATCGCATTAAAGAACAACAGCCAAAAGCGAAACTGGTCTATAACAACAGCCCATCATTTAACTGGACCCTAAACTTCCGTAAGCAAATAATCGCAACATGGGAAGAAGAAGGTAAAGACATCTCGAAATACAATAAAGATGACTTGATGAGTGCTGATTACGACGGTACTGACCTTGATACAGCCGCTGATGAAGCCGCTAAGAGATTCCAGCGTGATGCCTCACGTGAAGCGGGTGTATTCCATCACTTGATCACCTTGCCTACTTATCATACTACCGCGCTTAGCGTGCATGAGCTTGCCAAAGGCTACTTCGGTGAAGACGGTATGCTTGCTTATGCTGCGGGCGTACAACGTAAAGAAATCCGTGAAGGTATCGCTTGTGTTAAGCATCAAGCCATGGCTGGATCTGATCTTGGTGATGACCATAAAGAAATCTTCTCAGGTGACAACGCGCTAAAAGCTGGCGGCGGTAAGAACACCATGAACCAGTTCTAATAACTACTATGTTATAAGTAACTGTTAGAAGAAAACTAAAAGCCGCTCTACATAATGTAGAGCGGCTTTTTTGTGAGCAATAAAAAAGATATAGTTAGTTCACAATAAAAGAGAGTCGTGTATAGCAACGTGCTACTGGTATAAACTTTTCTGGCGTGCGGTTCGCAAGCGGGACAGAGGCTGCAAAACGTTTGTTACAGTAGCATCCCAGTAGCACTGTATCGTTTTTAGATTGAATCGACTATAGCCACTTACGTTAAACATAATAAAAAATTTAATCAAACTCACATTGAGACTTGTTAAAGGTACGCTTGTCGCCTACGATAAAGTAGAGACAGCTCACATATAATGCCTTTACTCAATACCGTTACTGAATTACGTTATTGAATTAACAGCCCTTACCACTATAGAGGACATTACCATGCAAGAAATAGAACTGAAGTTTTTAATCCCTCCAGCGCGATTAAAAGGGCTGATGCGGCAAGCTAAGGTCAAGTCCTCACAAGATATTCACATGGCGGCTCATTATTACGATACGCCTGAGCAAGATTTGGCACAGGCTGGTATCGGTCTGCGTATTCGTCAAGAAGGCGATGCTTGGGTACAAACCATTAAGGCAGGCGGCGATGGCATTGCGGCACGCTTAGAGCACAATACAATCTTAGATAATGAACACGTACAAGCGATGCTCGATGCCGATGAATTAATGCCTGATTTGATACTTTATGAAGACCCTGCCATCGCGCCGGCACTGGCTGACTTTAAGCTTAAAAAACTGGCAAAAAAATTAACACGTCAGTATATGACTGATGTGCAGCGCACCACGCGCTTGCTAGAAGATGACAGTAGTAAAGAAAGCAGCACTAACGAAGACAGCAACGAAGACAGCAACGAAGACAGCAACGAAGAAAACCGTAGCAAAAAAAGTAGTACGATTGAAGTCGCTTATGATATTGGTCAAATTATCCACGGTAATGACGATTCCCAATGCCAAGATATACACGAAATTGAGTTTGAGCTGGTCTCAGGTGAGCTGGAGTTTTTATTTGCGACTGCCAAACTATGGTGTAAGCGTTATAAGCTATGCTTGTCTACAGTAACCAAAGCTGAGCGTGGTGGTTTGCTGATTAAAGGGGAAAACTATAGCCCAGCAGTTTGCGCTGACCTTAAGCATTTAAATGTAGATCAAGACAGCAGCATGCCTACCTTTGTACGCGCAGCAGTGCATAATTGTCTGCTACAAATATTACCGAACAGTAGTGCTATCGCGGCCGGTAGCCAAGATAACGAACACGTTCTACAGCTACGGATTGGCCTCCGTCGCCTACATATTGCCTTAAAAGCCTTTAAAAAATTCTCAGATCAGCTAAATACAGAATGGCATTCTATACTAAAACAAACGGCAACCCTACTCGGTGACTACCGCGAGCTTGCTCATCTAGCAACGACTATCGAACCCAAGTTACAGCAACACGGCGCGCCTAGCCTAGATTGGACTGAGAATATTGAGCGGATCAAAGTTAAGCCTATTGACGCGGTACGAGCCAATGACTTTCAGCTTACCCTACTGGAGCTTATCGAATTTACCATGAGCGACCCCAGCACTGAGCCCCAAGCATCTACGCTCGCTATAGATAAACTGCCAAAGATATTAGCAAAAAAACATATAAAACTACTCAAAGCTGAGCAGGATTTCGATGACTTAGCGCCCGATTATTTGGATTTAGATGACTTAGAGGCTGACAATGCAGAGCGTAATAGCTTAGTTTCTGATGATTTGGACTCCAATCCTGTGCATAAAGTACGCCGTCATCTTAAAGACTTACGTTATCTGAGTGAGTTTGCGGCACCATTATATTCTAAAAAGAAAAGCAAACGCTGGCTTAAGCGCTTAATAAAAGCACAAAAATCGCTGGGACAATATCAAGATCATAGATACTACCAACAGTGCTATCAGCAAAAATCGCTAACCGATCCTAACGCGCTATATGGAGCGGGATGGTTTGCGGCAACGTTAAAAAATGATCGTAACCGCTTGCAAAAACGGCTGGCTCGTATTCAAGATAGACCTACGTTTTGGTAACGCAAATGGTGTGATTTTTTGGAGCGCTATCATTAACCATAAAAAAGACAGCATCACTAATGTGAGCTGTCTTTTTTATGGTTAGAGTTAAGCCAATCTAAAAACAGTACCGTGCTAGATGCTTAATCATTTAATCCAAACACTTTCATACGCTCATTAAGGGGCTGATAGGTTTTTTCGCCAGCAGGCTCAACAATACTGCCAAACGGCATCTGCGCAACCAGCTCCCAATGATCAGGAACCGAAAACGCTGCGGCGACATCTTTATCAATCAGCGGGTTATAATGCTGGAGACTCGCACCAACCTCTAATGTACGTAGTTCTGTCCACATAGCATACTGGTGCATCGCTGAAGTCTGCTGCGCCCATATGGGGAACTTATCGGCATATAGCGCAAGCTTATCTTGTAACGACTTGACAACTTCTTCATCTTCAAAAAACAATACCGTTCCTGCCCCAGCACGGAAGCTATCCATTTTTTGTTTGCTACTCGAAAAGTCACCATCACCGACTTCCTGACGCAGCTTATTCTCGGTAATATCCCACAGCTGTTTATGCTGCTCATCAAATAACACAATGAGTCGCGAGGACTGCGAGTTAAAGGCAGACGGCGTATGTAGTAGCACGCGCTCAGCAATATTAACAATCGCCCGTGGATCTACTGGTAAATCGTTACCTAAAGCATAGATAGTACGGCGTTCATCAAAAGCTTGTTGTAGGGTTACTAGACTGGCTCGAGTCATTTTTATTATCCTTGTAGTAATTGTTAATACGTTTAATAAAGTAGCATTATAAAAATTAGCGTTATAGATAGGTTTTATACTCTTACGAGTTATAAATACTTCGACGTAGATAGTAGGGGTATAAAATGTATGGATAAAAATACTTTTGAATCAATCAAAACTTCAAGCACTCAAAATACTAATGAGTATTATAGCAATCAACTTAACGCTAATACGTTATTGTTAAATTATATTTTATAAATAACCTTGTAAGTGTGTCTTGTAAACTTGGCTTTTATGACGCTAAGAAGTTAGTAGACTTCTATAACAACACATCTCACCGATTGTCAAAGCTGCCGATTATTCAGCAATGCCGCTAACATCATTAACACTATCAACAATAAAAACAGGAGTGCCCTCATCTACCTGTGCAAACAACTCAATAATATCCTGATTGCGCATACGTACACAGCCATGTGAGCGCGGTACACCCATAGGTTCATTATCAGCCGTGCCGTGAATGTAAATATAACGCTCGTAAGTATCGCAGCCGCCTTGGCTATTATTGCCTTTATTAATGCCAGCCTCAAGCCCGCTTAGCCATAAAATTCGACTTAGTATCCAATCACGTTCAGGGTGCTGGGCGCTTAAAGTCGCGCTGTGGATTTCGCCTGTAGCTAATCGCCCGATAAATACTGTATTTATTGGCTCATTGTTGCCTATTTTTTGGGCAATAACGTGCGCACCCAGTGGCGTACGTCCACTGTCCTGTTGACTACCAATGCCATTTTTGGCAGTTGAGATAGGATAGCAGCAAACCTCAGTATGCGCTTGAAATAACGTCAAGGTCTGCTGAGCAATGTTAACTATGAGCTGCGTGCTCGGCTTATTATCTGGTGTCATAAATGGCGGTCCGGCTATTATCAAAAGGTATTGTAGCTAAAAGTCTTTATAAACTAATAAAAAATCTGATTTTAAGGGATTGTATCAAGGCAGTTGGCACCGTAATATAGGGGCACACTTTCTGATGCTAGCAGATTATGACGTCTATTTCACCGACACGTGTGTCGATGTATGATTTTTTATATCAAGATATCCAGCCCCTGGTACCATTATTGGCAGATGCTGCTCAGCTGTCATTACCGCAAACGCATCTTGCGCTTGGTGCCAGCTTGCAAGCAATCGTCAGTACTTTACTTTCTTCTCAACAGCTTCATAAGGGTCAAGCGGTTAGAAAAAAGCTCTTTGGTCGTAGTGCGGTTAAAGAGCTGCGGCAATACAACTCTATGAACTTTGCGACCATCAAGGCTACCTTATACCATCGTCATGATGCGGCTAGTGCTCTCTTTGGTGATAGCGCACGGGTCATTAAAGCAAGCGAGCATATTGCTACACAAATTGATGCGACTACGCCGCAAGCGCAAACCTTACTGACCTGTTTATGCGTCATCGTCCTGCGTGAATTGGCTATCTTGACCGACTACAGTCAGCTTGATAACGATGAGATAAATAAATGGTTTGCTTTGCAGCCACAATTTTTATCAAAAGCGCGTTTTACGGCTATTGAACCAATCGGGCCTGTAACATCAACAGATACGGATAACAAAGACGCTAATGTCGAAGGAGATACCATACCGACAAAATCAACAATGACAGGAACAGAAGACAACAGTCTAGAGTCTGAGCAGCTAAAAACTGAGCGGCTAGAGTCTAGCCAACTAGACTCTGATCAGCTAATAAGTACGCCGCCCCCTTTTGATTCTTACTGGTATGAGTTGACAACATTTAAGCCCGATAATCATGAACCTGCACAAGATATGCAACAAGCCACAGCCAATTACTTAAAAGTCATCGGTCGCTCATCAGAGAACACCCAACAGGGTCGGCATAACGACTTATTAATGTTCGCACAGATGCCAGCCATCGTTTTACCGCACCAACGCTGGCTATTGCAACTGGCTAAGATTTCAGACATCTACTTGCATCGCAATCGGCTGCGCATCACCTCTGAACCGACTACCCCGCCGACCCCACCACTGGTCAGCTTAGGGTTAATTGGTGGTAATAACGACAATACTCCGGCTACCACTAGCGAGACCCCTATTAAATACGATGCACCGTTGCCGCTGTGGAAAAATCCTATTATCCTTATCATCATTCTAGTGATTGGTAGTCTTGGCGGGCTTGCTACCCTAAAGTACCAAATGAAGAAATCTAATGGTGCGATACCAGCGACTGTAGTAGTATTAAAGCAGGACCTTGCTGAAGAGCGTCAGCAACAAGATGTGGCTATTGTGAAAGTAAATGATGAAGATAAAACCAAAGAGGCAGAAAAAAATTAGATAAAAATCTTAAATAAAGACAAAGAAAATCTAAGGCATTAAAGCTATATTATTGGCAATAAAAAAACAGAGACTTTGCGCCTCTGTTTTTTTATTTTATACTCTATTTAGTTTATTCGTTTGGCAAAACTATTTAGACAAATCACGACCACGACTGGCTTCAATCGCCAAACGTAGACCATTAAGACGGATGAAACCTTCCGCATCTTTTTGATCATACGCGCCAGCATCGTCTTCAAAGGTAGCGATTTTTTCATCAAATAGTGAATCGTCTGATTTACGACCGACTACGCTCACAGCGCCTTTATATAGCTTCAGGCGAACCGTACCATTGACATATTCTTGTGACTTGTCAATCAAAGCCTGTAGCATCATACGCTCAGGGCTGAACCAATAGCCGTTATAGATAATTTTGGCATAGCGTGGCATCAGCTCATCTTTTAGATGCGCAGCTTCACGGTCTAGCGTTAATGATTCAATACCGCGATGCGCTTTTAGCATGATGTTACCTGCTGGAGTCTCATAGCAGCCACGTGACTTCATACCCACATAACGGTTTTCTACAATATCCAAACGTCCGATACCATGACTGCCACCGATTTCATTCAGCTTGATCATAATCTCGTACGGTTTAAGCCGCTCACCATCGATAGCAACGATATCGCCTTTTTCATACTCTAATTCTAGATATTGCGCTTTATCTGGCGCTTCTTCTGGGCTGACAGACCAGCGCCACATATCGTCTTCTGCTTCGGCATAAGGATCTTCTAGAATGCCCCCTTCATAAGAGATGTGTAATAAGTTGGCGTCCATTGAATACGGAGACTTGGTCTTATTACCGGCATAGTCGATAGGAATATTATGCTCTTCGGCGTATTGCATCAAGCTTTCACGGCTGGATAAATCCCACTCACGCCAAGGCGCAATGGTGACCACATCTGGGGATAGAGCGACTGCGCCCAGCTCAAATCTTACTTGGTCATTACCTTTACCCGTTGCACCATGGCTGATAGCGTCAGCGCCGTGTTCTTTGGCAAGCTCAACCAAACGCTTGGCAATAAGAGGACGAGCAATAGAGGTGCCTAGTAAATACTCACCTTCATAAATGGCATTGGCACGGAACATCGGGAACACATAATCACGCGCAAATTCTTCGCGTAAGTCTTCAATATGGATGCTTTTGATACCCATCGCTTCAGCTTTGGCACGTGCCGGCTCAACTTCTTCACCTTGACCGATGTCAGCAGTAAAAGTAATCACTTCGGCATCATAAGTGTCTTGTAACCATTTAGCGATAATGGACGTATCAAGACCACCAGAATAGGCCAAGACAATTTTATTAATATTTTTCGGATCAAGCTGAGCCATGAATAACTCCTAATATGAGAATTTAGTTATAGAACATAAAAATAATACGGCAGAATCAATCAAAATTTAATTTACTTACTCAGTGTACATCATATTTACTATAGGCAAAAGTACCACAGCCCTGCAACACTAGGTTTTGGCTTCAATACGCCCTAAAGTAAGTTAGATACTGATGTTGATAAAGCAGGTTGGTAAGGTAGGTAGGTTGGTAAAATAGATACTGAATTAAATAGTAGCTTATAGGCCTACCAACAAATTATGTATAGTTCTTTAGCCGCATATTTAGTCAAGCAGGCAAATCTGTTATGATAACCACATACTAAACTCATTATTATCAGCCCTGCACCACTTCCCCTTATCCCCGTATTTTATGATATAGAGCGCCATGAACCCGACTACCGATTTGATTACAGAGTTAACCATCCTCCAGCCAGACGACTGGCACATTCACTTGCGTGATGATCAAGCGCTGGCAACCACAGTGCCTCATGCCGCTAACAGCTTTAACCGCGTCATTTGTATGCCAAATCTAGTGCCGCCAGTAAAAACAGCTGATGATGCCCGTGCGTATCGCGAGCGTATTTTGCAGCATCTACAAGCCAGTGACTTGACTGCTGAGCGCAAAGCGGCTTTTGATCCCCGTATGACCTTGTATCTGACTGATCGCACGACCGCGCAAGATATTGAACTGGCGGCGCAGTCTGGTATCGTGCAAGCGGTCAAGCTTTATCCTGCCGGCGCGACTACCAATTCCGCTGATGGCGTGACCAATATCAATGCCTGCGTCGATGTGTTTGAAGCGCTAGAAAAATATAACTTGCCTCTGCTACTACATGGTGAAGTGACTCACGATCATGTTGATATTTTTGACCGTGAAAAGCGTTTTTTGGACGAAGTACTGGCGCAAATTATCATGAAATTCCCAACATTAAAGATTGTGTTGGAGCATATTACGACCAGTGATGCGGCTGACTTCGTCCTTGCTCAAGGTAATCACATTGCAGCAACCATTACCCCGCAGCATCTACTGCTCAACCGTAATCATCTGTTACTGGGCGGCATCAAGCCACATTTTTATTGTTTGCCCATTTTAAAGCGCGAATCACATCAAAAAGTGTTATTAGACGTCGCCACTAGCGGAAATCCGAAATTTTTCTTAGGAACGGATTCAGCACCGCATGCTACTGATAAAAAAGAAGCGGCTTGCGGTTGTGCGGGCTGCTATAGCTCGGCGACTGCTTTACCCTTGTACGCTACTGCTTTTGATAGTGTCGGCAAAATAGATAAGCTTGAAGGCTTTGCCAGCCGCTTTGGCGCGCAGTTCTATGGACTACCAGTGAATGAAAACACGGTTACCTTAATTAATACGCCCATGCAAGTCCCTGCTGCTTATCCTTATTTTGATGGATCAACGCTCACACCGCTCATGGCAGGTGACATATTACCTTGGTCTATTAAGGCGTAATAATACTTAACTTTGCCCGATAATATGAGCTTAATGTTTATATTATCGGGCGCTTATTTATTTTTAATATACGCATCGTTTTAATACAACCCGTATTTTAATATAACCATCTTTTCAATATACTTAGCATTTCAATATACAGTACGACCGATATAAGCGATTTAACTTGATATGACCACCTCAAACAACAATGCCTTACCTATAGATGACTCATCAAATATGCCGCCGAGCAATGATCTTAATAAAAGTGCCGCTCTTAGTATTAATGAGAATAATAGCAATGCCAACAGTAGCCATGCGAATATAAATGAAGATACATCATCTGCAGAAACCTCGGCACCGATGGCCTTAAAAGAGCGCTTTCGCAAGTTTTTGCCTGTCGTCGTTGATGTGGAGACTGCGGGCTTCAATGCACAGACCGATGCTCTGTTAGAGATTGCTTGTATTCCTATCTTATTAGATGAACATGGTGTGTTTTATCCAGGCGACGCCTTGAATGCGCATATCGAGCCGTTCGAAGGAGCGAATCTAGAGCCCAGCGCCTTAGCCTTTACCGGTATCGACCCTAAAAACCCAATGCGTAAAGCAATCGCTGAAGATGAAAAGATGGGCCTAAGACGTATCTTTAAAGGCCTTAAAGAAGTGCGCCGCGATGAAGACTGTCGCCAATGCGTCTTAATCGGTCATAACGCCCATTTTGATTTGGCCTTTTTAAATGCCGCAGTACTGCGTACCAATAGTAAAAATCACAACCCTTTTCATCAGTTTTCAGTATTTGATACCGTCACCCTAGCGGCGCTGGCATTTGGCCAAACGGTTCTGGCACGCGCCTGTAAAGCAGCAGGCCTTGATTTTGATGGCAACAACGCCCATTCAGCACTGTATGATACCCAAAAGACTGCTGAACTATTTTGCCATATTCTTAACAACTATCCTATGCTGCCCAATGCTTTACATGTAGCGCCCGTTCAAGACACGTTAATTGAAGACCCATCAAAGAATAGCGACAACAACTAAACAATACGACTGTATTTTTTAAATTATACTTACCCCACTCTCAACTATCATAATTTTTGGCGTAGGCTGTGGCTTTAGCCCAGCATTTTTGGCAAATGGTTACGATTGACTGGGCTAAAAGCGCCAGCCTACGATAGCCTATATTAAGTTGAGAGTCGCGTTATACTTATAATTAGTTATTAGAAAGCAATGCTATTGATTTGTTAAATTTATAACTTTTTTATTCTGACTTCTAAATCAATATGGATATGGTTAATACAATGATAAGCAAGTTAACTGTCAGCCCAACCAGTTATTTTGTACTGTCTAAATGGAATTGATAGTTCGCTTATTAATTATTGTTTTGTCTCTGAGGACGCCGTATGTCCAATAGATGATTTAAGTTGCTCACGCTGCCTTAATAGCACCTTATACGCTATTACTGGCTTAACAGGAGGGACTTTGCCATGGAACCACATTATATGGTATGGGGAACCATTATCGGTTATATGATGCTCGCTTTGACCATAAGCGTTTGCACTTCTTTATGGATTCGTCATCATTTAAAGAATAATGACCTACATCCGCGCCGTGCTATCAGAAAAAGATACTTAATCTTAAAAAGAAGAAGGAAAAGGCTTGACAGAAGACGTAGACGCCATTAGAATACGCACCACTTCAGCATAAAAGGTGAAAGCAGCTGAAGCGCGTTACTAGTCCCCATCGTCTAGAGGCCTAGGACACCGCCCTTTCACGGCGGTAACGGGGGTTCGAACCCCCCTGGGGACGCCAAATATTAAAGCGCTACTAATTATATTAATAGCACTTTCAAAACCCTCAAAATCTATAAGATTTTGAGGGTTTTTTATGTCCGTCTGTTTTTTATATCTGACTGCTTTATCATTCATCGCGCTTTTATAACATACAAAAAGCCAGCAATTTATGCTGGCTTCTATGACTTTGTGCTGGCTTTAAGACAAAACATCTTTAACAAATAACTTAAAACTTATGACAGCATAAACCAAAGTAGCGTCAACACAATCAGCGCACCTAGTACGCTTTGAATCAGAAAGAAAGCTTGGTGTTGCCCCATGACTTTACTTAATGTTAAACCCAATGCACTATATTTGACGGGTTGATCATCAATATGAACCTTTCCCATATTTTTTTGTTCTTCGTAATAGCCTTGTAAAAAATCTAAAAACTGTCGCCCCTGTTCATTGCTCCAGCTATAGGGTTTAAACGGCATTAGCGCTTTTACTTTGGGATCAGTAGTCATCCAACGTTCAAGTATAATAGACCGCATCGACCAGCGCGTAAAACGTCGTTTATCAATTTCTGAAAACTCTAAGATTTGTAAATATTTATGCCGATCATCTAATAATAAGCGATTTTTTAGGTTGGTTAGTGCCTGCTCTGACCCTTCTATACATTGAAAAAAATAACCATTGCCATAGCAAAGAACGCCCGTTATATCATCTGCTTTATTATTTTTTACAGAGATTTTGGCAATATCATTAAGCGTACTAGCACCTGACAGACCCGTCGAGGTAATGCGGCTTATATATACAAGCTGGTAAAGCTCTGTAATTACTGGATTTGCAGAATTATTATTAATTGATGACACTCAGATTCTCCCTATTATTAAATGAATTTAACTGAGACAACGATACAAGGGTTAGAAAAAATATAGAGTCAAGACAAATAGGAGTGCAGAATTATCTTGGTATCTTATTGATTTGGTAAGTATTTATATTTGTTGTATGAGATTAGTTACATCATAAATTAGTTCAGCCAACAAAGCAAATTATTACGATAAGACAACAATAAATTGTTATAATTGCGAAAATTTCAGCGTTATTTTGTATTCATAAAATATCATGTATCGAAGATGAGGAACAAAAAGAGAAATAGCAAGAGACAATAAAGACAGATACATAAAAACAAGCCGACACAAGTATGCAGCGTTTAGTAGCTATATTGAATGCTTATACTAAGGGCTGGTATTCAGCGATTATAGAACTGACTTACAACGCTGACGATTGTGCAGTAAGAATGGCAGATACTAAGGTAGCATCATCAGGATAAGTGAGCTTGATATTTTGACGGCTACCAGTCACAAGACGGATAGGCAAATTTAAATGCTCAAAGGCACTTGCCTCATCGGTAATATCAAGATTATGCTCAGCTACGTAAACAAGCACGCGGCGTAACTGTCCAATACGGAATACTTGCGGGGTTTGTGCCTGCCACAGACCCTTGCGGTCAATAGTACGCTTGGTATAATAGTGCAGGTTGCCTGCATCTTCATCTATAGGCTTGGATTGAGCTGTGCATCGGGTATGCGCCTGATACTGGGACTCTTTTAAGGTATCAGCAACAGGTTTGGCTAAAATGGCGCCATAAGGCTCTAGTTTTGCGGCTTCAATGACTTGATCAATATCGCGAAGTGGTACCGTAGGACGCGCAGCATCATGAATCAAGATTAAATCACTATCATCGGCCCCTTTTTCAATAATAGCTTGTACCCCAGCATATACTGACTGCCAACGCTCAGCCCCACCAATGGCATACCACACTGGCAGCGCAAAATCTAAACGTTGTGCCGTGTTATCCTCTGCCGAGATGACCAATAGACAATTGTGAATAGTGGCACTACCCGCTAGTCTTGCGGCACTATGTTGCAGCAACGTTTGACCGTTAAGTGGCAGATATTGCTTGGCTACAGACGCACCAAAACGGCTACCGCGGCCAGCAGCAACGATCATGGCATGTACATAGGGTTTAGAGTTCATGGTTAGATATTCAAAGTATGGGTGAACGGAAGTAGAACAATAGAAAGGGTTACAGCGACTTGTTAATAACGACTGTACGTCGTTGGTGCTGTTGATACTTGTACAAAAGTCTCATTGGGCTTGATGAGTCCTAAATCTAAACGCGCATGCTCTTCTACCGCTTCAAGTCCATTTTTTAGATCATAGACATCAGTACGTAGCAGATTATTTGCAGTGACTTGATTGTCATTTAGCTGCTGCTGATCGGCGACTTGAGTAAGCAATTTCTTACTCGCAAAGTGACCATTTTCACCCAGCCAATACTGATATTGCAGCCCTAGTAGCATCGCAACGGCCAAAGCAAGTAACATGAACTGGCTAAAGTATTTCATAAGAGAACAACGCCAAACGAATAAAGGTAAAGTTAAAATTAGCTGAACTCGCTAGGCAATATACAATCTCATAAAAACAGTCATATATTGCTTAGCTGTGTACTGAAGTTATTCAGCTTTAAGAGCTAGTTGGCTTGACCGTTTTAACCCCGCAGACCGATAAACTCTTCGTGGCCACGATAACTGGCGCGCACTTGTTGCTCAATACGGAGTAGTTGGTTATATTTTGCCACACGATCCGAGCGGCAGAGCGAACCCGTTTTGATTTGACCTGCTGCTGTACCGACCGCCAAATCAGCGATGGTGCTGTCTTCAGTTTCACCTGAGCGATGTGAGATAATAGTCGCGTAACCGTTATTCTTTGCTAAGTAGATGGCATCTAGCGTTTCTGATAACGTGCCAATTTGATTAAACTTAATCAAGATGGCATTAGCAATATGCTTATCAATGCCTTCTTGCAAGATGGCAGGGTTGGTTACGAATAGATCATCACCGACCAGTTGAACTTTATCGCCGATTTGTTCAGTCAAATATTTCCAACCGTCCCAATCTGACTCATCAAGACCATCTTCGATTGAAATAATAGGATATTGACGCGTAAGATTAACTAGGTAATCAGAGAACTCCTGACTGTCAAAGCTTTTATTGCCCTCACCTGCCAAGATATATTGACCGTCTTTATAGAACTCACTGGCGGCGCAATCTAGGGCTAAGTGGATGTCTTCCCCTGCCTTATAACCAACCTGCTCAATCGCCTGCATAATGACGGTGATGGCTTCCTCATTGCTACGCAAATTAGGGGCAAAACCGCCTTCATCGCCCACTGACGTACTAAAGCCTTGAGACTTTAGCACTGACTTTAAGCTATGGAAGATTTCAGTACCAGCACGTAATGCTTCTGAGAAGCTACTAAAACCGACTGGCTCAATCATAAACTCTTGAATATCGACCGTGTTGTCCGCGTGTTCGCCACCATTGATAATATTCATCATCGGTACGGGCATGGTCAGCGAGGTTTGATTACGCAAATTGGCGATATATTGATGTAACGGCAGGCTTTGTGCCTGTGCGGCCGCTTTTGCAACAGCAAGCGATACCGCAAGCATAGCATTGGCACCCAGACTGTCTTTATTTTCCGTCCCATCAAGCGCAATCATAGCGTCATCGATGTTTTGCTGCTCAGTTACGTCTTTATCCATTAAAGCGCTGCGGATTTGGCTATTCACATTGGCAACGGCTTTTTTGACCCCTTTACCCATATAGCGATCTTTATCGCCATCACGCAGCTCTAGCGCTTCACGTGAACCCGTTGATGCGCCACTTGGCGCTGCGGCACGTCCAACGGTGCCATCAGCTAAGATAACGTCGGCTTCAATCGTTGGGTTACCGCGCGAGTCTAAAATCTCACGGGCGCGAATGTCTTTAATTGCGGTGACGTTGTTGGTTTCTTCAGCGTACATAGTGTCTGTTAATTCCTTTGGTCATGCCAAGTTTGTGAGATAAAAAAGGGACAATCAATTATAACAAAGGTAGTGCAAATAATTGTATAGCTCGCCTACCAAAAATAGCATCAAATGTCTATTTAGATAGCAACTTATGAGTGCGGTTAGCAGTCGTTTGAGTATATAGACAACAAGCTATAGTGCCTGGCATCATAGCATAAATTGAATTAAACATCGCCTATCTTAATGCGAACCATTATGGATTAAAGTTATTATTAAGCTTGATTATAAGCTTAATAATAACGCTGATATCTTTATGGATATCATCTTGTGTTCAGCCGATTATACAGAGGTTGGCTGCTGTGCGTCTTGCTTAGTTATTGTCACGGTATTATCCAGCTCAACCTCGGTTTTAAAGCGCGTTAGTCGTAGCGCATTCATCAATACTGATATAGAGCTGAGGGCCATCGCTGCGGCAGCAATCATTGGGTTTAAAAAGCCAAAGGCGGCCAATGGAATCCCAAGGCAATTATAAATAAAGGCAAAAAATAAATTTTGTTTGATATTGCGTATGGTGGCATGGGCGATTTTTTGTGCAGCATCAATATGCATCAATGATTCGCCCATTAAACGCGCCGAAGCACTGTGCTGTGCCACATCGGTGCCTTCAAACATGGCAAAGCTGGCATCAGCGGTCGCCATAGCTGGCGCATCATTAACGCCGTCCCCTGCCATCGCTACTTTACGGCCTGCTGTTTGTAATTTAGCAATTTGACTGGCTTTATCACGTGGGCTCATTTTGCCATAAGCAGCCTTAATACCCAATTGCTCTGCCACATGATCAACGACAGATTGCTTATCACCACTCATCAAGATCACATCAATACCCGCATCTTGTAGCGCCGTAATTGCTTGCGGAGTATCAGCCTTTAAATCATCAGCCAAAGCAAAAGCCCCTAATGGCTCGTTATTGATACTGATTGCCACGGTACTGGCGATTTGCCATACTTTTGGCATCATCTTTGGTAGCGTGAAATTGGCAAATTCTGCTGTGCCGACTTTAACCACACCAAGACCTTCGATTTGCGCTTGGATACCCGCACCTTTAACCACGCTAATATCGATTACCGGTAATAACGGGAGCTGGCGCTCATTGGCGACGTTAATTAAGGCAGTAGCCAATGGATGGCTGGCATGAGCTTCAACACTGGCGGCTAGCTGGAGCACATCGTCAACGGCTAAGGATTTATCAACCATCACTTGATCGACGATAGTGGGCTTACCAAGGGTTAAAGTGCCTGTTTTATCGAGCACCACGGTATCGATATCGCCTGCAGCTTCTAAACTCTGCGCATCTTTAAACCATACCCCATGACGCGCTGCCACACCCATACCTGCCATAATAGCGGCTGGAGTTGCTAGACCAAGCGCACAAGGACAGGCAATCACTAATACTGATACGGCATGCATTAAGGCGGTATCGACCATACCGGTCAGCCACCACGTCAGCCCAAAAGTGATTAACGAAATAGCCACGACCACAGGCACAAAAATAGCCGTTACTTTATCTGCAAGGCGGGCCAGCTTCGCTTTAGAGCCTTGAGCATCACTCAACGCTTGTACCATATCGCCAAGCTTAGTATCACTACCTTTAGCGCGTACGCGGTATAGTAAACTGCCATTTTCGACTAGTGCGCCTGCTAACAGCTCATCTCCTTGTTCTTTTTTGAGCGGTACCGACTCGCCAGTTAGATGACCTTCTACACACCAGCCAGCACCATCAATAACTGTACCATCGGTTGCCACTCGGCTGCCTTGTTTGGCGCGCAAGATATCACCCACTTGCACGTCTTGTAACGCCACCATATGAAAGTTGCCATTAGACTGTTGCTGCTCGACCTCATCTGGTGTGAGCGATAATAATAAATCAATGCTATTTAGGCTATGTTTTTTAGTACGTTCTTCTAGATATTTACCACTACGCACAAAGGCAATGACCATTACACTGGCTTCAAAATATACTTCAGGGCTGTTAGCAGAGCCGTGACCGCCGGCATGAGTGGCACTTTGCATCAGACTCGCCAAACTGCCATCGCCATACGTGAGCCATATATAAGTTGAATAAGCCCAGATAGTCACGGTACCAAGGACCACCAGCACATCCATGTTGGCAAGACCACCCTTGATAGAGGCCCAAGCGCTTTTATAAAAAGGCAATGCCAGTCCGAACTGTACAAACGTCGCTAACACAAACTGTATCCAAACCGGCGGCATCCACGCCATACCTTGTCCGACCAGCATTCCTGCCATGCCGACTAGAAACGGTAGCAAACAGACCCAAAGTCCAATCAGTCGCCATGGCAACTGTGTTGCGGTATCCTTATCAGTCTGTGCAAATAGATCATCACCTGCTTGCACGTTCGCCACAAAGCCAGTTTTGTCGACCCATTCGGTGATTTGTTCAGGTGTGGTCTGCGTTGGGTCATAATCGACATTGGCAGTCTCGCCAGCAAAATTGACGCTCACCTCATAGACAGCAGGCTTCTTATTCAGCACTTTTTCTATTCGTGACGCACACGCCTGACACGACATTCCATCAATCGCCAGCTGCAGATGAGCACGCTGCGGTTGCGTTTGTATATTTGATTGAATATCGGTTTCAACGTTATAAGAGGAGTCGGTCGCTGTACTGGTGGAATCATTCATAGATAAAACTCGTTATGGCGATTATAAAATTCTAGAAGTTGTAAATAAGAGCTATTAATAGAAGCTGTAACAAGTACAAACCTGTCAGTAGCCAACATATCAATGTGTGTTTATTTTAAGAAATGGGTATCAAGACGAATTTAAATTAAAGAGGCTGTTTGCTTTAAAATCAGGTCATCAACAGGTTTTTCAAGTTAATATGCCTTGCCTATACTTTATTATACTAAATAACATATTGATAAGACATACTTTAAATAAGCCAAATAGCGATACCCGTTGCTACAATAGTAGTAGTTTAGCATTACTACCACTCAGCCACTAAAAAACCAGCTATAGCAGCTGGTCTTGTCATTCCGATGTCAATTACAATTTACTTAACTTATGAGTTAGCTACGGTAGCTTCAAATCCCGCCTCTTCGATGCCAGCAGCAATCTTTTCAGCGCTGGTGATGCTGTCGTCAAAAGTCACGGTCGCCTGATTGGTTGGCAGCTCGACGGTAAGGCTAAGTAGCCCATCAATATCGCCAGTTGTGCTATGCACACTTTCAACACACTTTTCACAAGTCATGCCGTCAATTTTAATAATACGCGTTTGGTTCGCCATGTTAGGCTCCTTATTGTTATCTATTAATGGGGTTATTATTTATGAGAATTTTTATAGACTAACTAGGGCGTGTTGAACATTCGACCATAACACTGACAGCGACTATTTTTTAGGCGATTCAAAGTCAAAAGTATCTAGTTTAGTCACTCTAAGCGGATAGTTTTGACAAAGTAGCGGCAAAAAAGAGTCCTGTCCCTTCGGGCTAATGCTAAAACTGCCCCATACTGTGTAGCAAATCTAGCTAAGGCATCTGCATTATCGTCAATTTGCATCTTGTCTGGAACAGTTTTAGCTATCAGCAGTGCTTATTTGTGAATGTTCAACACGCCCTAATAACTATTATAAGTTAGCTAGTCACTACGTTAAGCGATATCGACCTTAACATCAAGCAAGTTTGGTAGAGATTTTATTACCAGCTTAATCATTGCAGAGTTAACACGTAACTTTTACATAACGGCTAGCTTTCAAAAAAGCAGCCCTGTTAGCGTTAAGTCATTAGTGATGTTTTAGTACCTTTACTACTCATCATGACTGCTCATCATGATAATGCGGGTTTTTGGGCGCATCGATAGGATACGGCTGAGTAACATAATCTACCATACTGATCGCTGCGGTAAACGCATGGATACTGGTATCGGTATCATCATAACGCACCAAAGCAGTACTAGTATTAGTATCAAGATCAATAGCGGTCACCCCGGTGATGTTTTTCAATGCTACCATTACACTATCAACGCCTTCGGCATCGTCAATGTTTTCGATACTCACTTTTGCAACTTTAATCGCCATTATCTTATCCTCTTATTATGTCTTTGACTGTCGATTTTATTACTGAGTATCTAAGACCTCAAAGCCTTTAACCAAGTCATCAATTTGTTTTAATTGACGCAAAAATGGCTCTAATTGATTCATACGTAGCGCGCAAGGCCCATCACACTTTGCAGTCTCGGGATTGGGATGCGCCTCTAAGAACAGACCTGCCAAGCCGGTTGCCATACCAGCGCGCGCCAAAGTAGTAATCTGTTCACGGCGACCACCGGCGCTATCACTGCGCCCTCCTGGTTGCTGCAAGCTATGGGTCACATCAAAGAATACGGGCACATCCATCTGCTTCATAGTGTCAAAGCCCAGCATATCGACAACTAGATTGTTATAACCAAAGGCGCTACCACGTTCACATAAGATTAGCTTATTATTACCGGCTTCAAGGCATTTATTAACAATATGACGCATCTCATGCGGGGCTAAAAACTGGGCTTTTTTAATATTAATAATCGCGCCAGTTTTGGCCATAGCAGATACCAGATCGCTCTGTCTTGATAAGAACGCTGGCAACTGAATAACATCAGCAACTTCTGCCACTGGCGCAGCTTGATACGGCTCATGAACGTCAGTGATAATCGGTACTTGATACTTCTCTTTGATTTGCCCTAGCCAGTCAACACCTTTTTCTAAACCGGGCCCACGAAATGAGTGCAAGCTTGAGCGATTGGCTTTATCAAAGCTGGCCTTAAACACATAGCCGATACCCAGACGCTGGCAGATATCGATATATTGCTCAGCGATTTCAAACGCCAGTGCTTTGGATTCTAAAACGTTCATCCCACCAAACAATACAAACGGCTGATCATTACCGATATTAATTGTGCGGTTATCACTGCTATCGAGCTGAATATGCGACTGCGCGGTTAATAAATTATCCATGATAAATAGGTATCCTAATTATTGTTATCACTGTTTCTAAACATATTGTAACCGATAGTGAGATAAAGAGAAGTGCACGAACGCAATTAGCTACGTTCAATAACAATCTGCACGGAAACAAGTCCGCTTATTTACAGAAGCTCTATTCAAAAGCCAGAGATAAAAGCTGTATCCAAAAACTAGATATAAAAAAAGACCAATCCGCAGATCAGTCTTTTTTAATAATCGTTATGACAATATACGCACTCAAATCATTATTTATTCGCGTTATTTGTACGTATTATTGATAACAGTTACTTTTTCTCACTATAGTTCTTTGCTGCTTTTACAAAGCTATTAAACAGCGGATGACCACCACGTGGAGAGCTGGTGAACTCGGGATGGAACTGGACAGCGATAAACCAAGGATGATCGGCAATCTCTACCGCCTCAACCAAATGCTGCTTGGCAGAATAGCCTGACATCATCATACCCGCTTGCTCTAACGGCTCAATATAGCGGTTATTCATCTCATAGCGATGACGATGACGTTCGGTGATGGTATTAGCGCCATAGATTTGGCTGAGTTTACTACCAGCGACCAGTTCTGCTTGTTGCGCGCCTAGACGCATGGTGCCGCCCAAATCTGAATCATCGGTACGGATTTGGAGCTCGCCACGCTCATCTAACCATTCCGTAATCAGGCCAATGATAGGTTCAGCAGTTTTACGATCAAATTCAGAAGAATTGGCATCAATATTGAGTACATTACGCGCGTATTCGATTACCGCCAGCTGCATACCCAGGCAAATACCTAAATACGGCACCTTGTTTTCACGAGCATAGGTAATGGCTTTAATCTTGCCAAACGTCCCGCGCTCACCGAAGCCGCCGGGGACTAAGATGGCATCAGCATTATCCAATTGCGCCAATAAAGCATCATCATCCTCTAAGCGCTCCGCATCAACATAGTCAATCTTGACTGCCGCTTTATGAGTGATGCCCGCATGCAGTAAGGCCTCATTAATGGATTTATAGGCGTCAGGTAACTCAACATATTTACCCACCATGGCTACCGTTACGGTAGTCTCTGGATTGAGCTGAGCGGCGACTACTTTGTCCCAATCGCTCAAATCGGCTTCAGGCAAATCGAGCCCAAAACGCTCACAGACCAAATCATCAAGATCTTGCTCATAGAGGGTACGTGGTATCTGATAGATGCTTTGCGCGTCTTCACACATGATGACCGCACGCTCTTCGACGTTGGTAAATAGCGAGATCTTACGGCGATTGTCGAGAGAGATATGATGCTCAGAGCGGCAGATCAGGATATCAGGTTGCAGACCGATAGAGCGCAGCTCTTTTACCGAATGCTGGGTCGGCTTGGTTTTGGTTTCACCTGCACTGGCGATATAGGGAACCAAGGTTAGATGCATCAACATAGCGCTGTTGCGACCCAGCTCCACTTGCATCTGGCGTACTGCTTCCATAAAGGGTAGCGACTCGATATCACCGACCGTACCACCAATCTCGATAATGGCGATATCATAACCTACGCCACTGGCAAGGATTTTGCTTTTAATCTCATCGGTGATGTGCGGAATAACCTGCACCGTACCACCAAGATACTCACCGCGACGCTCTTTATTAAGGACGTTCTGATAGATGCGACCACTGGTAAAGTTATTACTTTTGCTCATTTTTGAATGGCGTAAAAAGCGCTCATAGTAGCCCAAGTCCAAATCGGTCTCCGCACCATCCTCAGTGACGAATACTTCACCGTGTTGAAACGGGCTCATGGTGCCTGGATCGACGTTAATATACGGATCCATCTTGGTCATGGTGACGTTGACGCCGCGCGCTTCAAGGATCGCAGCAAGAGAGGCGGCGGTAATACCTTTTCCTAGTGAGGACACTACCCCACCGGTCACAAATATAAACTTGGTCATAGTACTCTGTCGGTCATTGGTAAAGAAGGATTTTACTAAAAATACGTCATAAAATATAGGGCAAAAGCGCAAACTCTCTGAAACTTTCTGAAACTCTGAGGTTTTAGCGTTTGCTTATTATGAGATGCTGGCTATTTAAAACAACCATAACAAAAAAACTCACCCCGAAGGATGAGTCTTTTTGCATACTAGCTATCTAATAGTTGGGCTTAGAATTTGTATTCTAGACCGCCACCGATGGCGAATACATCAGCATCGCCACGTGCGAAAAGAGTGTCAGGAGTATTATCATTGTTTTCCACAACCAGATCACTTTCCAAATCAGCAGAGTTGTAACCCGCATAGGCATGAGCAATTATATTTTTCTTAAACATATATTTTCCGCCTAAGACGATTTGATCTGAATCATTGCTGTTAACACCACCTAGATTGTCAGTCTTATCATACTGAAGATAAACAGAGGCTGGACGGGCAAAGTTGCTTAGACCCATCTCCGCACTTACTACTAAACCCTTCTCTTCATCATCACCAGAATCGAAGTCTACTTGTTGATATAGAGCGCCTAAAGTGACAGGATAAGCAACATACTTGCTTAGATCAACACTAGCACTACCACGGAGAATTTCACCACCAGTAATACTCATGTCTTTATCATAAGCAACACCAGCAGTGTAGCCAGTACCTTGGTCAAACATCAATGAAGCACCAAAGCCGCTGTCACGGTCATTATTGTCAGATACAAAAGCCTCATCAGCACTATACTGTAGAGCTAGCTCTAATGGTAGGTTATTATATTTAGGTGCAATCCATACGATTGAATTATCAACACGTCCACCATCGGTCAGGGTTAAAGCCTCACTGAGCGTGTCGTTGTCGTTGCTGTCGACATCAAGACTACTAGAGCCGATATTGTCCCAATATCCTTCATTGACTGACACGTTATTTATATAATCAGTCACTGAGTAGTTACGACCAAAGCGGAACTCACCAAGATCTTTATTTGCAAAACCTAGATAAGTATCACGGCTTTTAAAATTTCTGTCTGAACCATCAATAGCAATGCCATACTCTAACTGATAGATAACATCAGTATTGGCCGTCATTGCTTCAGACCCTTTAAAGCCGATACGTGAAGAGTGTGAGCTGACTTGTACTGAACTGTTATCTTCGTTGACATTGCTAGTGTTGTCCATAGACTGACCATCGAGTTCAGCGTCGACATAGTTGGCGGTAACGAATGCTTTACCATAGACAGTCGGTGCTGCGTTGGCTGCAGATACAGATACAGATAAAGCAGCAACTGCTGAAGCTAAAAGTAATTTTTTCATGGGGTATCTCCACTTTACAATTTTAGTAATAGGCTAGCTAAGATTAGCTGGTGCCCATAATGGTATCGTCACAAATCCTCAAAGATATAATGTGTAACTGGCTACCGAGATTAGTCAGAAACAAGTGTGGCGGAGTTTTATTACCGTAAGATGAAAAAAACAATGACTTACATAATTGGGATCGACAAGGTAACTGTTATGTAAACTTAGGTCTTTAACGCTCTATTGTGTAACACCCGTTACCAAACTCATACTTCGGCTATAAGCATAACAACTTTGACATAATTTGCAACATATTTTTCAAACTTTCATAATGACGCCCATTTGACTTCCTCACCGCCCTAAACGACGGTGATTCCTACTGCTAGACGCTCAAGCCCGAGCGCGAGAATGTTTTTTGCCGCATTAACGTCGCGTTGATGAGTGACACCGCACTCGCAAAGCCATTCTCTTATTCTCAAATCTGTCCTACCTTTCGGACTGTTTTGGCGTGAGCCGCAGCACGAACAGGTTTGGGTGGTGTAGCTTTCATTCACTTCTAAGTATTGGCAACCTGCGTTCTCGCATTTGTAAGTTAACTTCAGGCATAGCCCTACGCCTTGCGCTCGGGCAAAGCAGTGCTTTACTTTATCCTCGCTCATGCCGTTTTACTTCAAACCAACTTGCGTCATAGACGGATTTGGCTAGTTTGGTTGAGGTGAATGATTTTGATTGAAGCTTACCAACGATGATTACGTTATTATCTTTGACGAGTTTACTGGTAAAAGCATGGATCAGGTGTTGGCGGGTGTTTTTGATCTTGGCATGAATGGCCTTGACCCTCTTTTTATTCTTAGCGCGTTGAGCGATGCCTAGTTTTGATGCGTATTTATGGGTTAATTTGGTTACTAAGGTATCACCGTCGCTTGTCGTCGCTGAATCCTTGCATCCTAAGTCGATGCCAGTTTCACCATAACCACACTCAATATTTGAATGCTCTTTAACCGTCACACACGCATACCAAAGACCACGACTGTCTTGTACTAATTCACAAGTATTGATGGTGTAGAGGGCTAAATTGTAGCTATCCCACACATCAATAGTCAGATTTCTACCTTTGGCAAGACTGAATTGAATAGTGGATTTAAGGCTTTTCTTACCCGCCTTCTTGACACCTAAATACTTGATGGCCGATTTTTTGAAAGGAATCCAGCCTAAGCTTTTACGCTTGGCTTTAGGGTTGTTAGTGCGCCAATTCAGTTTTGCTTTCTTAAATTGCTTGCGGCTTTTGGCATGGGTTTCAGTGATCGCTTGAAGGGTTTGGCTGTGCAGATTTAGAAATTCACCGCTGCCTTTGGTATAAGCTGCTATATCGTATGCTGAAAAGAAATGCCCGGTGCGTTGCAAGTGCTTAAAACTCAAATCATTCACATAGTTCCACACAAAATTCACCGCGCCAGACAGCTTATTTAACTGATTGGCGTGCTTATCTTTGATACGTAGCTTGAGTGTTTTCATAGTTTAAACTATAATGATTTATTGTTATTTTACATTTGGTCTAATGGTATGTTAAACACATTAAGGCGTGGTAGACACGTTGTTTACAATCTTCACGTTCATTTGGTCTTTGTTACTAAATATAGAGGAAAGGTATTTACCAAAGAGGGGTTAGATGAACTGAGCTTAATATTAAATCAGGTCTGTCAGGATTTTAATGCTCAGCTCGTAGAGTTTAATGGTGAAGAAGATCATGTGCATCTTTTGGTTAATTACCCGCCAAAAGTCAGCATTTCATCTTTAGTAAATAGCTTAAAAGGGGTGTCTAGCAGAATGATTCGTAAAAAAAACTACGTTTCTATCAATCAAGAACTTTGGGGTAGCGCACTGTGGTCGCCCAGTTATTTTGCTTCAAGCTGTGGCGGGGCTTCAATTGAAGTTATTAGACAATATATCGACCAACAGCAAGTACCTAACTAGAAATGCCTTACATCCACGCCCTAGAACGACGTGGTTTTACGGCACTTTTTGATAAACTGACCCTCGTTCGTAACTATGTCTATGAATAGAGTCTAATTATCAGTACCGCATCCCTAGCATAATCGAATCACTATCAAATTAGTTTAAGCACTGGCTTTTAGATCTAGACGTGCTTGATGCAATAATGGCTCAGTATAGCCACTGGGTTGAGTACGACCCTTAAAGATCAAATCACAGGCCGCCTTGAATGCGTATGAGTTCGCCAAGTCAGTAGCCATAGGCTGATAATCAGGATCATCAGCGTTCTGCTCGTCGACGACTTTGGCCATGCGCTGCATTGTATCTGTCACTTGCTGTTGGCTAACAACGCCGTGATGTAACCAGTTGGTGATATGCTGGCTGGAAATACGTAAAGTCGCGCGATCTTCCATAAGACCGACATCGTTGATATCAGGTACTTTAGAGCAACCAACGCCTTGGTTTACCCAGCGTACGACATAGCCTAAGATGCCTTGAGCATTATTATCAATCTCTTGCTGCTTCTCTTCTTCTGTCCAATTGGTGTTTTTTGCCAATGGAATAGTGAGGATGTCATCTAGGCTTGCACGGTCACGTGATTTTAGGCGGTCCTGAACGTCAGACACGCTCACTTGATGATAATGCATACTGTGTAAGGTAGCCCCTGTTGGTGAGGGAACCCAAGCCGTACTGGCACCAGATTTTGGATGGGCCGCTTTGGTATCCATCATCTCTTTCATCTCATCAGGTTTTGCCCACATGCCTTTGCCAATCTGAGCACGACCTTGCAGACCAGTTTCTAGACCGATATCAACGTTCCATTGCTCATAAGCAGGCTGCCATGCTTGCGACTTCATCTCACCTTTACGGACAAAGGGTCCGGCATTCATGCTGGTATGCATCTCATCACCCGTACGATCTAAAAAGCCGGTATTGATAAAGATAACCCGCTCTTTGGCTTGACGAATGGCTTCTTTGAGGTTGACCGTCATGCGACGCTCTTCATCCATGATGCCAATCTTAAGGGTGTTGCGTGGTAGACCAAGCACATCTTCAGATGCTGCAAATAAGTCATCAGCAAATTTAACTTCATCAGGGCCATGCATTTTTGGCTTAACGATATACATTGAGCCTTTGCGTGAGTTCGATAGCTCGTTCTTACCTTTGATGTCGTTCAGGGTCAAGAGTGGGGTAATTAAACTGTCCATAATCCCTTCAAAGATCTCTTCTTGTCCGTCACCCATATCGACTAAGATGGCAGGGTTTTGCATCAAGTGACCCACGTTACGGATTAACAGTAGTGCGCGTCCGGGTAGAGTAAGCGTACCGCCATCTGGCGTGGTATATTCACGGTCTGGGTTTTGTTTACGCGTGCGGGTTTTGCCGCCTTTCTCAAATGTCTCTTGTAAATCGCCATTCATAAGGCCTAGCCAATTGCGATAGACTTCGACCTTCTCTCCAGCATCAACCGCAGCGATTGAGTCTTCACAATCTTGAATGGCAGTAATCGCTGACTCAAGCAGCACATCTTTGATAGAGGCAGGATCGTCTTTACCAATCGGATGGTTACTATCGATCTGAATCTCAGCGTGCAACTTATTGTTTTTAAGCAAAATACCAGAAGGACTATTAGCATCGCCAACATAGCCTACGAATTTAGCGGAATCTTGTAGCTGGGTGCTGCTAGTGCCTTGTGCGATTTCAAGCTTACCGTCTACCACATTGAAACCAGTCACATCGTTATATGAGCCTGAAACCAACGCAAAATGTTCATCCAAGAATTTTTTAGCATAGGCCACAACAGCGGCGCCGCGCTTAGGATTATAACCGCCTTTGGCTTCTTGACCCTTGTCATCACTGATAACATCAGTACCATACAGCGCATCGTATAAGCTGCCCCAGCGCGCGTTAGTAGCATTTAGCGCATAGCGGGCGTTACGTACTGGAACCACTAACTGCGGTCCTGCAATATGAGCAATCTCGTCGTCGACATTGTCTGTGGTTACTGTGAAGTCATCGCCTTCTGGTAACAGATAGCCAATATCTTGTAAGAAGGTTTTGTATTTAGGGTAATCAATCGTGCCGTCTTTGGCAGGATGGTCCAAATGCCACTGATCAATCTTGGCTTGCATCTCATCACGGGTAGCCAGTAGTGCCTTATTGCGCGGCGTAAATGCTTTAATAACTTTTTCAAAACCTGACCAATAACTGTCTGAATCAACACCAACTTTAGGCAGCACTTCATTTTCAATAAAGTCATAAAGCTGCTCGTCGATTGCAAGAATTCCTTTTTGGATACGATTGACGTGAGAAGACTGGCTCATAGTGGTGTCCTTATGTATTCGTAAAATTTATTGGTTTTGGTTTATGTCATTGACAGCTTACATTAACACTGGCTTAACGCATGACATTCAGTCCAAATTTGAATGAGACGCCAAGCAAATTTGATAACTGCCCTGCTGCTACTTGATGGAAACGATATAACTGAAAGGCTTATCAATTACTGTCAGTTAATTATGTGCTACTGGTAGCAACTGATAATGAACGCCACTAAAAGCATGCTGATATCAGTAACACACTAGCTTGATAGCGCTTGCCTCTAAAATACTGATGGCTGTCATATTCGGAGGTTTCATTTTCTCAAAACATGATTGTAGTGATAAAAAACGCCTTGTATGAAGAATGGCTCTCGTAAAAGCCACTTCAATCTCATTGTGACATTCAGCTATTATCCAGTCATTATCTTTGGGAGCAGACCTTATCTACTATTGGCTACCCTCGCCAGCAACTACTAATGATAAGATAACAATAGTAAGATAAAACGCTGCAAAAGCAAATCTCATCCTACTATCAAATAATGAAATAAACAATAAAATGCCATTCATGAAATAAATAGCGTACTTTTATACCCGTGATAGCCTATAGTCCGTCTGCCTCTAAAGGTATAATAGGACGCCTATGAAGAAATGACCTACGAGTAACTATAAACTGTAAGTAATTATTACAGACCCTGATTATGCTTAACTGGTATCTATGGTAGCCAATTTTTTCTATTGCTTGTACTGCGATCGTGACAATATCTAATAACAAACCGGCATCTACCGATCACAATCTTGCTAATATGGTTATTGTGATCGGTATCATAACGACAGTACGTACCTCTGACCCACCACTACCCTTATCTCAACAAAGACTAAACTATGATGACTACCAGTAATTACGTTAGTAGGACTCCTCCCACAGCAGCCAATCAAAATATAGATACTGACACAAAGTCTGATATAACTACTATAGGAAGCATCGAAGGAGACAGTGTCGATATTGCGCAGCTGCGCACGCCGTTAAAAGTCGATCTATCGCCTATTTATGGATTTTTGGGCGGTCGAACCACGCAAGCTTGGGTTGATGCGGCGCTTAGCAATCTTCCATTAATCATTCAAGATCATGCCAACTGCGAAAAGAAGGCGGCAGGCACAGCGATGAATCTAATCTTTCGTTATGAGTTTTCTTATGATCTGCAATGTAAGTTAGCCCAGCTGATACGCGAAGAGATGCTACATTATGAGCAAGTGCTAGGCATTATGAATGAGCGTGGGCAGGACTGGGAATATCTTAGCGCGGGTCGATATGCTAAAGGCATGCTGAAGCACAAGCGCACTTATGAGCCAGCAGCGATGGTAGATGTATTGATTATCGGGGCGTTTATTGAGGCGCGCTCTTGTGAACGCTTTGCGGCGCTGGCAGAAGTCATTGACGATGAGCGACTGGCTAAATACTATCGCTATCTTTTAAAGTCAGAAAGTCGCCATTTTGAAGATTATTTGACTCTAGCGCAGTCGTTATCGGATGATAATATCGATGAGCGGGTTACCCTCTTTAAAGAGGTAGAAGCTGAACTGATTGATAGTCCAGACCACGATCTGCGCTTTCATAGCGGCGTACCTGTTGGCTAAACTACTTAATAAAGTGACTGTTTAATAAAGTGACTGTGTGGAATACGTAGAAACAGCAGTGCCTATGGCGTTACTGTCTTCTAATGCTAACCTGTTTTGTTGTACCAATTATCTGATAGTTACTTTACCTGACGTTATTTATTACCTTCAGTTAAGCTACTATCATATTGTTTATGGCCCTTTGCAACATTATGCGGATCATGATCAGCAGTTATTCGTTCAGCTGCGGCTGGATTAACCTTCTGTAACGCATCGTCAGGCACGATACCTTCGTTATCATCAGCATCTTTTAGCTTATAGTTTTTGTCATTGCCCTTCTGATCGTCTTCGTCAATGCTATTAACATCCTTTGGCGTATTCATAACATTTCCTTATCATGATGTTTGTTAGGTCGTTTTATTCATATACCTATATTTATTTTTTATGTTTGGCTTTTGAATAATATTTAAGTCCAAACTTAATCTTTCTCATCAGGGTTTAAAATACGGGTTTGCGCGTTATCGACACTCGTATAACGATTCATGTCAGTAATACCTTCGCTTTTTGGTGCTTCGCTACCAACCGTATTTTCGTTAATGCCTTCATCGAACGAATTACCTTTTTGGTCCCGGCGATCTGGCTGACGAGCTTCGTTATCTCCCTCGTTGACATGCTCTGAACCTACTATGGACTCTTGAAAAGTGTCGGTACCTTTGTTTACTGTAGTATTTTCTTCTATCTCATCGTCACTATCGTGAAAGCTGTCATTATGCGTCGCTGCCAATGCTGCTGATTGCTCATTGGACGCTACTGGATCAGTAGTGATATTACCAGCAGTCTCGTCACCAGCTATAGCGGGCGTTTTTGTTAATGCAGGGTCTTTAGTTTCCATTATATTATCCTCGAAATAGGGTGTTCTTGAAAGTTGTAGGATCTTTAGAAAAAATTCTTTAAGGGTCTTGAACGGCTGTCGTCGAAAACTAAATATTTGATTTTACTTTACCGTTGAAAGCCAGCTTGCAGATAGCCTTTCTAATGGCTGCTTTTGGATCTAACTGCTTTTAGATTTCATTGCTTTTTTGGCTTAAATCAAGAGCATTTAAGTCGCCGACGTTTTTGCCGCTTGCTGGTAAGTCCTCTTCCTTACGAGGGTCAGAATAGATTTCATCTGTTTCCTGTGAGTCTTGCTGCGGACCGTCTATGTCTGGCTCGTGCTTGCGGCCTTCATAGCTGTCTTCTGTATTTTCAGGTTTTAAGGCTGTTCTGTCTTTAACAGGCACTACTTCTTCGTTGTTCGGCTTTTTATGAGTAGTATCTTGGATGGTCATCTCGTGTCCCTCGCATTTATAGACTAAAATTTAAGCGGTTATAATTAGTTGTTGAGTTGATAGTCATGTACGTTGAATTAATAGTTAATAAAGCCAGATGTCATTATTACTACTTTTCATCGCTGTATAAGACTGGCATTAATTATAAGCAAAGTATTTGGTACTCCACCAGTGTACTGCCGTATCAATATGTGAATATATGTGAAGTTGCCAGACAGTTTGTAACTTTTTTGCTCAGTTGTAAAAGCAAAAAACCAAGCGTAGGTAAATTCCCACACTTGGTCTAACAAATAATAAGAGGCGTTGGCTTACTTGAGTAGCTAATTTAAGCAGCATTATTGAGCAACTTCGGTAAATAGCTTAGCTAAATTGGATCGCCAACATGATTGATAACTTTTAATAAGTGATTTTGTGCGATATGTAATGGCTCACCTGCTATCGGCTTTGTTTGCTGCCAGTGGCCATCACCACTAAGTAACCAAGCCTGGACATTATCTTGTAGATAATTTAATAATCCGTCTTGATAGATTTGCTCGAATAGCTTTTTATCTTCAATCGGAAAGGCGACTTCAACACGGTGGAATAAATTGCGGTCCATCCAGTCGGCACTACCACAGTACAGACGTTGATCGCCGTTATTATAAAAATAATAAATGCGGGTATGCTCTAAAAACCGTCCAATAACCGAGCGCACGGTAATGTTCTCAGATAAACCTTGCACTTGCGGACGCAGACAGCACATAGAGCGTAAAATTAGCTCAATCTTGACGCCTGCTTGCGAGGCATCGTACAGCTTATCGATCAGACGTCGTTCTGTCAGAGCATTGATTTTGACAATGATATACGCGTCCTTGCCCGCTTTCGCGTGAGCAATCTCATCATCAATAAAGCTCATTAATTTATCATGCAAGGTAAAGGGCGCATGCAATAGTTTTTTGAGGTTAGCCGGTTTGCCCATACCTGTAAGTTCGTGAAAAATCTTATGAACGTCTTCAGAGATATCAGGGTCGGCGCTGAATAGCCCGTAGTCAGTATAAACCTTGGCATTAGCCGCATGGTAATTACCGGTGCCTAAATGCACGTAGCGACGGATTCGGTCGTCCTCACGGCGCACGATGAGCATGAGCTTGGCGTGAGTTTTATAGCCGACAATGCCATAAACCACCACTGCACCCGCTTCTTGTAGATAATTAGCCACTGCAATATTTGAAGCCTCATCAAAGCGCGCACGCAGTTCAATGACGGCGGTAACTTCTTTGCCATTACGAGCAGCAGCGGCGAGCGCTTGGACAATCTCCGAATTGGTCCCTGAGCGATATAGCGTTTGCTTAATCGCCAACACTTTTGGATCGTTAGCGGCTTGCCATAGTAAATTAACAATCGGTGAAAAAGCATGAAAAGGATGATGAACCAAGACATCGCCTTTACGTATAGAGGCAAACATACTAGTGGCTTTATCGAACTTATCAAAGTCACGGCGAAATGGCTTGGGCACGATGTGAGTAAAGGGCTGATAGCGCAGCTCTGGAATATTAAAATCAAATAACAACCGCGTTAAGTTCACCGGCCCATTGACCCGATACAGCTGATTGTCATGTAGCTCAAACTCATTGAGGAGATAATCGCAGATATTAGTAGGACATTCGGTCGTAACCTCAAGGCGTACCTTATCACCAAATCGGCGGTTTTCAAGCTCGCCTTCAAGGGCCTTGGCAATATCCTCAACATCATCTGCCAAGTCTAGATCAGCATTGCGCGTGAGCCTAAATTGATGACAGCCAGTAACATTCACTCCGGGGAACAGCTCACCAATATGCTCATGAATAATCGCAGAAAGCATCACATGATGCTCTTTACCACCAGTCAGCTCATCAGGTAGACGAATCACACGCGGCAGACTACGCGGCGCCGGCACAATAGCGAGATTGATATCACGACCAAAGGCATCTTTGCCTTCTAAAGTAGCAATAAAGTTTAGGCTCTTGTTCACCAGACGCGGGAACGGGTGTGCCGGATCAATGCTAATTGGGGTCAATACCGGCGAGACTTGCTCGGTAAAGTAGCGTTTCATCCATGCCGACTGTTCGGCATTAAGCTCATCGCGCTTTAGATAACGAATATCCTGCTCAGCTAGGGCCGGTAAAATGTCTTCGTTAAGTATACGGTATTGCTCATCAATAGCATCATGGGTCACTGCTGATATTTCATTCAGAATTTCACTGGGCCGCATACCGTGAACACTGGTCGAGATATCACCGATGTTTAGCTTTTGCATAATGCCCGCGACCCGAATTTCAAAAAACTCATCCAAATTCGATGAAAAGATCATCAAAAAGAATAAGCGCTCAAGTAAAGGGTGATGCGGACTGGCCGCTTGCGCTAATACGCGCAGATGAAACTGTAATAAGGACAAGTCGCGATTAATATAACTATTTGGAGAATAACTGCCATCTTCTGAGCGCTGCCAGCCAATCTGGGTGAGATTGTTGCTCTCTTTAACATCACTATCTTTAGTATTCATATTGGTTTTGTTATCAATACTGGGTTCGTTCTCAATGCTGTTGTTGTTATTAATGTCCTGCTGATCATTCGCACGCGCCATTTCACTGCTCCCTTATTGTTATTCGTTACTGTTCTTGGTGACTAGAATCAATATTACCTCAACTCGGCCACGCTGCAAATGTGTATAGTAATAGCTTTACTGTTATTACTTTTCTGACAGTATCTTACTCATATTACTTTATTTATATTACATTTTGACTCTGAAGATTAAAAATCTAAGCACTTTGCGGTAATACCGCGTTTTTCATACGTTTTTTGATAATGCGTTGTTTATTACGTAGGCTTCTATCACTGCGGTTGTCTTCGTAGTATTTTGGATTGGTCAACATGCCAATCAATAATGCTGATTCATCACGATTGAGGTTGGCCGCAGACTTATCAAAATAATGATGGGCAGCGGCGTCAATCCCATAGATACCATTACCAAACTCTGCCACATTCAAATAAGCAGTTAAGATACGCTGCTTGTCCCATATGGTTTCAATCATGACAGCAATAATTGCCTCCTCACCTTTACGTATGTAAGAGCGGTGCGAGGTTAAAAACAAATTTTTTGCCAATTGCTGAGTGATGGTCGAGCCGCCTGCTGACATTTTACCAGTGGCTTCGTTCTTCTTTTGCGCCGCCTTGATGCCCTTTATATCAAAGCCGTTATGTTGGCTAAACGTCGAGTCTTCACTGACAATAGCGGCTTGCTTGGCAGATTTGGCAATCGCATCATACTCAGCCCATGTTTGAGTCACGCTGCCTCCAGTGAGCCGATGAGTCAGCATAAACATGCTGTTATTAATCGGCTGAGTCTTCCAAATAACCAGTAACCCTGCGACCAGCACATGAAAAGCCACGACCAATAGCATTACTGCCAAAAACAGTCGTTTGATAATTTTGCCAAAACTTGTCATGCGTGCGATATCCGAATGGTTAAGAGGAGTAATAAAAACAATAAAATCGATTGGGTAATCGTTTAAGTAATGATAAACCGTAGGCTATCTTACCCAATCTCACTATCTCTGTCACTGGCACTGTCATTATTTGCACCGTTTCTTTATCATATAGAAACGGCCTAGTATCACTAAAATATTAAATTAAGAGTCCAGATATGAGTATAAGCGCAAATAGTCATGACAGTATAGAACAGCTACGGGCACGAATTATCACAGCGCTACCCAGTCTTGGTACCCCTGAATGTCAGGATGAGTGGTGGTTATTAGGCACGTCTGGCTGCCATTTATGTACTGAGGCCAAATATCTTCTGGCACGCTTTCAAGCCGTGCAACCTATTACTTATCAAGATGTCGATATCGCAGAATTTGGTGAGCCATTAATGATGGCGTTTGCCACGACCATTCCAGTACTGCTGACACCTTCTAAACGTTTGAACTATCCCTTTTCGGTAATGGATTTGCAGCAGCTGGCATAGAAATGAGCACTTGCTGACACCGTATTGAAAAACCTAACAATGAGACAGCCATGAAAGATTTAAGCAAAATTACTGAAATTGAAGACCTACGACAAGTGGCGCAGCGCAAGATACCGCGCATGTTTTATGACTACGTGGACTCAGGCTCATGGACCGAGACCACCTACCGCAATAACGAAACTGACTTTGACCGTATCAAACTGCGTCAGCGAGTATTGGTAAATATGGAAGGGCGCTCGCTTGCCACTGAAATGCTTGGTACGCCAGTAAAAATGCCGGTTGCTATTGCGCCAACTGGCTTTACCGGCATGATGTGGGCCGATGGAGAAATTCTCGCGGCACAGGCAGCAGAAAAGTTTGGCGTACCGTTTTCACTATCGACCATGAGTATTTGCTCTATTGAAGATGTGGCAGAACATACCAGCCAGCCGTTTTGGTTTCAGCTATATATGATGCGCGATATGGACTTTATAGCTGATCTAATTCGCCGTGCAAAAGATGCGAATTGCTCAGCGTTAATCCTGACCGCCGATTTACAAGTATTGGGGCAACGTCATAAGGATATCAAAAATGGTCTATCCGCACCGCCAAAACCAACACTTGCCAATATCTTAAACCTGATGACCAAACCGGAATGGTGTATGAATATGTTGGGTACCAAGCGCCGTACCTTTGGTAATATCGTCGGTCATGCTAAAAACGTCGAAGATATCTCATCACTATCAGCGTGGACGGCTGAGCAGTTCGATCCTGCGCTGAGCTGGGACGATGTGGCACGTATCAAAGACATGTGGGGTGGCAAGCTGATTATCAAAGGGATTATGGAACCCGAAGATGCGATAATGGCTGCTCGTAGCGGCGCAGATGCGCTGGTGGTATCCAACCATGGCGGTCGTCAATTAGATGGTGCGCCCTCTTCCATTGCATCCCTAGCCGATATCGTACAAGCGGTGCGCGCTGAGGACAGTCAGATTGAGATTTGGCTCGATAGTGGTATTCGTTCTGGGCAAGATGTACTCAAAGCGATGGCATTAGGCGCAAATGGCACGATGATTGGCCGCGCATTCTTATATGGTCTTGGCGCGTATGGTGAGGATGGCGTCCGCCGAGCACTTGAGCTGATTTATAACGAATGTGATATCAGCATGGCGTTTTGTGGTCATACCGATATCAATGAAGTGCGCGATGATATCTTAGTCAAAGGTACCTACGAGCATCTTAAGACTGCCTTGCCTTACGTGGCACCTATGCGCTGGTAGCTTTCTTTATAGCCGCTTTCTTTATAGCCGCTTTCTTTATACTGGCCATACCCTTTATACTCTAAACATACTATTATTAACTGATATCCGGATTTATGACTATCCAGCAACTGTTTAAAACCGCGCCTGTCACTACTTTATTATTAATCAGCTTTATTGGACTGTATATCGTACAAGTATTGTCCGGCGTTGATGCCAATAATCCGTCAACGGAAGCGCTACTGGGCTGGGGCGCTAATGCGCTGCCCTATACCATGGTAGATGAGCCTTGGCGGCTCATAAGCAGTGCGTTTTTGCATATTGGCTTGATGCATTTACTATTCAATGGCTTTGCCATGTACTTCTTCGGACAGATTGCAGAGCCGATGTTTGGTTCGGCTAAATTTCTGGTGCTATTTTTATTAGCCGCAATCGGCGGTAACTTGCTTAATAGTTACGTCACTTGGCAAGATATTCTAAACGAAACTGCGCAACCGGGGATATCCGCTGGCGCGTCCGGTGGTATTATGGGAATTGGTGCGGCGTTATTGATAGCGACCTTCTTTAAAATGTCTGTCAATGGCATGATGCTAAACCTTAGAAGCCTGATATTCATTATGGGTATTAACTTAGTATATGGCTTTGCCGTACCGGGGATTGATAATGCTGGACATATTGGCGGCGCACTTACTGGCTTGGTGATTGCACTATCTATCGGAATCGCTCATCGGCAGCGTACGATAGCGCTAAAAGCGTCTGTGCCAACTTATCAAACCCATTACGTCAATTATCCTAGCAGTAGCGATATTTATGCTGATAACGATAGCGATATCCCTGTAAACTCTACTATAAATACAGACGTCAATGCTGCTTATATCGATGTAAAAAACAATGCTAAAGGCACAACACCCACTACCATAAAGCCTGCCATCATTTGGCAATGGTTACCGTGGATAATAATGCTATTAATAACTATCGCCTTTGTTTGGTGGTGGTTGGATATTCACAACCAAATATTACAAGTACTGGCAGCCAGTAAATAACTTTGACCCACACCACAAGCCTCCCCTCTATCTAACTATGAGATTTGACTATGTCTAATTTATCAGCCACACCTATTATCAATAGCCGTACATTACTGTTGGGCCTGATCGGTGCTGCTTTATTTAGTACTTCTGGCATCGCTAGCGCCGCATTTTTTAAGAACCTACCCGCTGAGCCAGACGCTGAGTTAAGTGTCGGCTTAAATGTTTTAATGGCTAATACCGCTTATGATACAGACGGCAGCGAAATACGCGTATTGCCTGGTGTGTTTTATGACAATAATAGATTCTATGCTCGTGGTGCTCAAGCTGGTGCCTATCTGATTAATGATGGCACCAACGAGCTGTCCGCCTCGGTCCAACTCGCTGGTAATTCGTTCGACCCTGATGACGCCAATGGCGCGCTTGCCGGTCTTGATGAACGTAAAATATCAGCAGCAGCGGGTCTGACTTACCAGCGTCGCACCCCTGTCGGTGGTTTTCGAGCTCAGTTCGCAACCGATATCTTAGATCGTAGTGGTGGCAACACTGGCCGTTTATCATACATTGCTAGAATCAGTAAAAACAAACTAACGGTCCACCCAAGCATAGGCTTTGAGTATCATGATGCGGACTATAATAATTATTATTACGGGGTTAGTGATGAGGAGTCAGCGCGTACAACAGGCGTTGATGCTTATGAGTCTAACAGTAGTTTAAATCCTTATGTCAATATTAGCGCCAACTATGACTTTAGTGATAAATGGGCAGGATTTGCCAATCAAAGCCTGAGTTATTTATCAAATGAGCAGTATGATAGCCCTATGGTTGATTCAAGAACTGAATCCGCGACTACGCTTGGATTGTTGTATAAGTTCTAGGGTTTTTATATTTTTTAGATAAAAAAAGACCTTGCCACATAACGTGACAAGGTTTTTTTATTTAACTAGAACAACCGATTCTTTTACTTAAGAAGGATGGACCATATCTTCAGGGGTTACCCACTCATCAAACTGCGCTTCAGTCAGCAAGTCCAACTCAACCGCAACTTGCTTAAGGGTTTTGTCTTCTTTGTAAGCAGTCTTAGCAATTTTGGCCGCATTTTCATAACCGACGTGACGGTTCAATGCCGTTACTAACATCAAAGAGTTATGCAAGTAATAGTCAATTTTTTCTTTAACTGGCTCAATACCGGCAGCACAGTTTTCATTGAAGCTATTGCATGCATCACCCAACAGCTTAATAGATTGCAATAAGTTAAAAGCAATTACAGGTTTAAAGACGTTTAGCTCAAAGTTACCAGACGCGCCTGCCATATTAATGGTGGTGTCGTTACCCATTACTTGCGCAACAACCATAGTCATGGCTTCTGATTGGGTTGGGTTTACTTTACCTGGCATGATTGATGAGCCTGGCTCATTTTCTGGAATGGTAATCTCGCCGATACCGCAGCGTGGACCTGAAGACAGCCAACGGACGTCATTAGCGATTTTATTGAGACTACCCGCTAGCGTTTTTAGCGCGCCTGATGCAAAGACTTCCGCATCACGAGCAGCCAATGCTTCAAATTTATTCGGCGAAGTCACAAATGGCAAGTCTGTCAACGTCGCCAATTGCTCAGCTGCTTTTACCGCATAATCAGGATGCGCATTGAGACCCGTGCCGACCGCTGTACCGCCTAGTGGCAATTCATATAGACCTTGCAAGGCGTTATCAATACGTACCAATGAATGGTCAAGCTGGCTGACATAGCCGCTGAACTCTTGGCCTAAAGTCAAAGGTGTGGCATCTTGTAAATGGGTACGACCAATTTTGACAATGCTATCAAATTCTTTGGCTTTTTTATCCAAAGTATCGCGTAAAGCATTGATTGCTGGAATAAGTAAGCCATTAATTTGACGAGCAGCAGCCACACGAATGGCGGTTGGGAAGCTGTCATTGGTCGATTGCGCTTGGTTGACATGATCATTTGGGTGAATCGGTTGATAGCTACCACGCTCAGAACCAGCAATCTCATTGGCACGATTGGCCAATACTTCGTTCATATTCATGTTCGACTGAGTACCAGAACCGGTCTGCCATACGACTAGTGGGAATTGGTCGGTCAATCCGCCATTAATCACTTCATCGGCTGCTTGCACGATTAAATCGCGCTTGTCAGCATCTAAACGCTCAAGGCTGGTATTGGTAATAGCAGCGGCTTTTTTGACCAGTGCCATTGCTTCAATCATCGGGCGAGGTAAAGTCTCGCCACCAATCTTGAAGTTTTCGCGGCTGCGCTGCGTTTGTGCACCCCAATAGGCATCAACTGGGACTTCCACGTTGCCCATAGTGTCTTTTTCGGTACGAGTTGCCTGATTCTGTGTCGACATAACTGCCCTCTTTGATGGTTTATTGTTGAATAGCTGATCCGTTAAAAGTGCAACACCCGCTGCACGTAAAAGAAATAAGATATAAAGTGGCATTATGATAGCATGACTAGGCCGTGTTGAATATTCACAAATAGGCATTACTGATGTCTAAAAGTACCAGCCCACATCGATCGGCTACATTATTGGATAGTATACCTATGCGCCCTGAGCTAAAAAATACTGAAGTACAAGAATCTAAGCCTAGCAATCCGCCTAGACGGCAATTTACCCGCCAGCGTAGAAAGCTGACCGATAACGAACGTCAGCGGCGCGCACGTGATGCCAGCTTGCATTTGACTAAGCTACAGCAGCGCCTACCAGCTAACGCGCGGATTGGCTTATATTATGATGGCTTTGGCGAGCTGCCTACTCAGCAGCTGCTAGATTGGTGTAAGCGCTTAGGCTATCAGCCTTATCTGCCAGTGGTTGGCTCACTGGGACATGATGATAAGCGACTGCGCTTTGTACCCATTTATCATGCAAAATTGTTAAATATACCGACACGCATTCATAACTTAGGCATGAAACAAAACCAGCATCGTAAACTGCTTTGGGCGCGCGAATTGGACGTGATTATTTGTCCCTTAACGGCGGTCGACAATAATGGCAATCGTATGGGCATGGGCGGCGGATTTTACGACACTACCCTTGCCAAGAACTATCAATCCGGCTATAAAAAACCATTAAAGATAGGCTGGTGTTATGACTTCCAAGTGGTGGATCAGCTTGCAAGACAGCCGTGGGATGTGCCGCTTGATGGCTTGATTACCCCAAGTGGAATAAGGTGGTTTTGATGACAGACGATAAACGCATTAAGTCTATTAAAGAAAACTCTAGAGTAGAAAACTCTTTAGCAGAAAGTTCTGAAACACAAGCTCAAGAAGATTCTATAGCTGATAGCGTCGAGCAACATTTATTAGGTTTGGAAAATAGTAATAATGAAAATCTTGAAACTTCGCAGATTCAGGAGCAAGGTTTTAGTGAGGCTGAGCTTTCTCGTCTTGTGAATACAGAAAAATTGCAGAGCTTGCTCAATCAAAGCGATGAGTTCTTAGGCAGCTTATCTAGTGAGGTAGAGGATTTCAACGAGGACAATCATAACCAATGAATGGTCCTAACTGCGAGCATAAACTGCCCAATCGATTTAAATTACTTATAAAACTCGATAATAAGTATAGCAGCAGTTGTAGGGTGCGCCCCGCGCACCGATGGTTGGTCGTAATTCTGTTCTTGGTGCGCAGGGCGCACCCTACGCAACGTTATCCAGTTTTTTTAAGTTGTTTAATAAGATACTTTATTATAGCTTTATTTAAGAAGGACAACAGTAGATGACCATTATGAACAAGGTAAATCGTTTTTATTACAATACCATCGCCGCAATCCAACCAAACGCCAATAACGGGATATTGTAATGGATAAAGGTCGGTACCACGCTGTCTTTAATATGATCATGCTGTCCGTCAACGTTCAGACCAGAAGTCGGACCAAGGGTCGAATCTGAAGCTGGAGAACCGGCATCCCCTAGTGCGCCAGCCGTGCCAATAATCGCGACCGTCGCCAATGGAGAAAAGCCCAAAGAGAGACATAGCGGCACGTAAATCGCGGCCAAAATAGGAATGGTAGAGAACGATGAGCCAATGCCCATGGTCACAATTAGGCCAAGCAGTAGCATAATGAATGCTGCCATCGCTTTATTGCCTCCGAATAACGCTGTCGCACCATCAACCAAAGGTTGAATTTGTTCGGTGGCTTTCATCACCTCAGCGAAGCCCTGCGCGGTAATCATAATAAAGCCGATCATCGCCATCAGCTTGATACCGTCGTTAAATACTGTATCCGCCTCACTCCATTTGACCACACCCGTCGCCATAAAGACCCCAAAACCAAACATGGAGCCGAGCAATAAAGAATCAGTATAGAGCTGTACCACAAAGGCCGTGACAATAGCCACGATTGCCACCAGCGTTTTAAGCTTACTTTGTGTTTGCGCAGCAGCGGCCGTTTTACTTAAAGCATCACCTTCTACCGCCGCACTCTCTATTACCACATCATGCGCTTCTTTATCAATTGCCAGCTGTTTATACTGACGCGGCTTGCGATAACTGATAAATACCGCCGTTAATAAACCAACGAACATGCCCAATGCTGGAATTGCCATCGCTTTGGTGACTGAAATATTAGACACATCAATCCCAGCTTCACCGACATTTTTGAGCATAATTTGATTGAGATAAATATCGCCAAACCCATATGGAATGAACATATAGGTGGTTACTAGCCCAAAGGTAATCAAACAGGCAATCAAGCGTCTATCAATTTGCATGCGGTTAAACGCTAATAGCAATGGCGGCACCAAGAGCGGAATAAAGGCAATATGAATCGGGATTAAGTTTTGGCTAAAGCAGCTCATCATCACCAGGCCAGCAAACAGCGTGTACTTAATCATACCGCTCGTGCCCCCAGCATCAATACGCTTGATAACCGCGCCTGCCAATGACTGCGGCAGTCCTGAATGAGCAATCGCTACCGCAAACGCACCTAATAGTGCATAAGACAGCGCGATTTGTGCGCCATTTCGGATACCTTCCTGAAACGCCGCTAAGGTATCTGTCACACCTAAGCCAGCTATCAGTCCACCTGCCAGCGCTCCAATAAGCAAGCTAAGCACCACGTGTACCCGCGCCAGTGAAAGTCCCAGCATAATGACTACTGCCAATAGCACCGCATTGATTGTCATCTTCTCGCCCCTTTTCCTTTAATTTCTAGCCAGCTCTTTAATTTATTGCTTAATTTTCGAACTGTTGACTTCGCCCTAGCGTCTCAAAACTCATAATCTCTATAATTTACAACTGCTATTAAGACGCGCGCCAGTTTACCTGATTTTAACTTTAAAGCCTATGCGCAGAACCTAGCAAACATGCTTTAAACACTGATTACAGCGATGACTGCTCTATTTTAAATGGGCATATAAGATTAGGTGGCTGAGGTAAATTTATGCAGCCTCTGGAATGACCGTACAGCCAGCAAATAAACTTACCTCGATCGCTACACACATCGATGTTTTTATTGAAAAATTTCTAGCCGCATGACGGACGCACACTATTTTCTATCCTGTTGAATAGCAAGCCTTGCAATTTTTTATGGGGACTCCATTTATCTAAACATGAGCCACGAATATCTAAACATGAGCCACGAACTTGACTTTACAAGTCTGGTTAACGAGGAAAGGATATATATGAGTAATAGCCAACATACCCCCAAAAAAGACGACCTTGAGCAAGAAAATATTGATCAAGAGAACGTCGAACAAGAAAGCGTTGAAACAGAAGCCACTGAGCAAGAAAATGCTGGCTCTGAAATGTCGGCTGATCTAATAAAAGACGCAAAACCGGAAGACGATTCAGACACCACGTCAGCTGATGAGGTAGACAGCTATCTGCCCCTACTCGCGCTAAGAGACGTCGTTGTTTACCCGCATATGCAGATCGCATTGTTCGTAGGACGTGCGCCTTCAGTCAAAGCGGTTGAGCTGGCACAGGCTGAGTATGGCAATAAAGTACTGGTCGTCGCCCAAAAAGACTCACTGACCGAAGATATTGATCACAATAACTTATATCAATATGGCACCGTTTGCCGCATTGTTAGCACTATGCCGCATGACAGCGATGAGAATTGCATTAAAGTGCTTATCGAAGGTCAATACCGCGCGCGTGTCGATACCCTAGAAGAGCATGATGAGCTACTGATGGCGAGCTTTGAGCGTGCTGATATCAGCGTTGAAATGAACGACAGCCAACAAAAAAACACCATGAAAGCGCTAACCAGCTTATTTGAAAGTTATGCCGAAGCCCGTCTACGTAATGCACGTGAGCTAACTCGCGTGGCTAACCGTATCGATGATTTGCTTGAGCTGGTATATTTTATATCGACCCGTGTGTCAATGGATCTTGATATCAAACAATCATTTTTAGAAAATGATGATCTAAAAAACCACATCAATACGCTGACAGAATATCTGGTTAAACAAAGTGCTGAACAGAATATCGAACAAGATATTCAAGATGCTGTTCGTCAGCAAATGGAAGACAATCAGCGCGAGTACTTCTTAAATGAGAAGCTGAAAGCTATTAAAAACGAGCTGTCAGATATGAATGACGGCGCGTTTGATAGTGACGACGATGTTGGCGAGCTTGAGCAACGTCTTGAAGAAGCGGATTTGCCAGACGATGTGCGCAAAAAAGCAGAGCAAGAGTTTAAAAAGCTTAAAATGATGCCGCCAGCTTCGTCTGAGTCTTCAGTAGTACGCAACTATATTGAATGGATTTTAGATACGCCGTGGAATGCGACCACTAAAGTATCGATTAATTTAGAGAAAGCCAAAACCACCTTAGATGAAGATCACTACGGCTTACAAGATGTGAAAGATCGCATCTTAGAGTACTTAGCCGTACAATCACGAGTGAAAAAACTTCGTGGCCCGATTCTATGTCTGGTCGGTCCTCCAGGTGTTGGTAAAACTTCGCTTGGTGAGTCAATTGCTCGCGCAACCGGTCGTAAGTTTGTACGTATGGCGCTTGGCGGCGTCCGTGATGAAGCAGAAATCCGTGGTCATCGCCGTACTTATATCGGTGCTATGCCCGGTAAAATTGTTCAGTCGCTCGCCAAAGCAGAAGTCAAAAACCCGCTATTCTTATTAGATGAAGTCGATAAAATGGCGCAAGACTTCCGCGGTGATCCAGCATCAGCCTTGCTAGAAGTATTAGATCCCTCACAAAATGACAAGTTTAATGATCATTATTTAGATATGGACTTAGATCTATCACAAGTGATGTTTATCTGTACCGCTAACAGCATGGACATTCCACCAGCGCTCCTTGACCGGATGGAAGTTATTCGTCTGCCGGGTTATACCGAAGAAGAAAAGGTCAATATTGCCCATAAATATTTAGTGCCAAAAGCCATCAAGCAAAACGGTCTTAAAGAAGGCGAGATTGAGATTGTTGAGGCAGCACTACACAGTATCGTGCGTAGCTATACGCGTGAAGCAGGCGTACGTAACCTTGAACGTGAAGTCAATAAAATCTGTCGTAAGATCGTTCGCGGCTCAGTCGAAGCTCATGGTGCACGTGCACCGAAAAAAGATGAGCGTAAGCTAGTAACGGTTGATGATACAAACATTGACGACTATCTTGGCGTACATCAGTATGACTATGGTCTGGCGGAAGAAGAACCCGAGATTGGTAGAATTACTGGTCTAGCATGGACTCAGGTTGGTGGCGAGCTACTCACTATCGAAGCTGTTGCCATGAAAGGTAAGGGTGAACTTAGCTTTACTGGCTCGCTTGGCGATGTGATGAAAGAATCTATTCGCGCTGCCATGAGTGTGGTTCGTGCTCGCGGTGACAGCTTAGGTATTGACTATGAAACGGTCAAAACTACCGACATTCACGTGCATATGCCGGAAGGCGCAACGCCAAAAGATGGTCCCTCGGCTGGTGGTGCACTAACGACCGCGCTGGTATCTGCCTTGACCGGTATTGCCATTCGTCCAGATATCGCGATGACTGGTGAGATTACCTTACGCGGTAAAATACTACGCATCGGTGGTCTTAAAGAGAAGTTATTGGCAGCGCATCGCGGCGGTATCAAGCATGTCTTGATTCCAGCCAGTAATGAGCGCGATCTAGTCGATATCCCTGATAACGTTAAAGCAGGTCTGACCATTCAACCAGTAGCAACGATTGATGAGATTTTAAAAGTCGCATTGGTAAGTATGCCAACGCCGCTTAAACCTGCTAAAGTTACTGTAGATACTACTTCTAAAAAGGCTTTGCATAACTAAGGTTATAAATAAGATCAATACTGATAGATAACTTATATGAAAAAGACCGCAATATTAATTGCGGTCTTTTTTTGTTTATTATTTGAGTTATTCACTAGGCTGTTTGAATAGTTTTTAATGCCATAAATATACTCTGCTTTAAACTACTTAATAGTTACGGTCATATAGTAAGGCTTTGGCTCGTTACTCTCACGCGCTTGATTATGTGGCTGTAATACTCGAATGGTATGTTCGCCTGTTTTATCAAGCGTGACCGTCTCAGTGCTTAAATCTGATGAATTGCTGCCGTAAAACACAGGGTTACGAACAGTTACCTAAAATATAACCAATTCTAATCATTTATATCTATAATAAGTAAATTAAAAAACAATAAAGAGATAGGGTTATGGGAAAACTGGTTAGTATTGGGGAGGCGGCCAAGCATTTTGGGGTTGCTCAATCGACATTAAGACGTTGGGATGAAGATGGTACGTTAGTCGCCAAAAGAACCGAAAATGGTCACAGACGTTATGATTTAAATGAAGTAAGACCACACCCTTTAAATACACCACCAAAATTAGACCGAAAAACCATTGCTTATGCTCGTGTTTCAAGTCGTGACCAAAAAGATGACTTGCAGCGCCAAGCGCAGGTTTTGGAACTTTATTGTGCCAAACAAGGTTGGCGTTTCGAGACAATCACCGATTTTGGTAGTGGTATGAACTATAAGAAGAAAGGCTTAAAAACCCTGCTTGACGACATTCTTGACAACAAAGTCGAGCGACTGGTAATCACCCACAAAGACAGACTTTTACGCTTTGGTGCTGAATTGGTGTTTATGCTATGTGAGGCGCGTGATGTTAAGGTGGTCATTATCAATCAAGGCGAGGAACTTAGTTTTGAGCAAGAATTAGCCCAAGATGTATTAGAGATTATCACTGTATTTTCAGCGAGGCTCTACGGTTCTCGCAGCAAGAAAAATCAAAAACTAATAGAGGCGGTTAAACAAGTATTATGATCCGTGGTCATATCATCGAACTCAAACCAAACAACGTACAGGCGAACCATTTTGCCCGTGCTTGCGGTGTGGCGCGGAAAGCTTACAACTGGGCCTTGCATGAGTGGCAACGTCAATATAGAGAGGACAAGGCCTACCGTGACGCCTGTTTATTGGCTGGTATTGAGATTGATTCCAAAAATCTAAACAGACCCTCACAAGCCAAGCTCAGACGCGAATTGAACGCCATTAAACGTGAGCTATTCCCGTGGATGACGGAAGTGACAAAATGTGCCCCGCAAGCCGCAATCATGCAACTGGGCGATGCTTATAACAACTTTTTTAAAGGGCTGGCTGAATACCCCGTCACGCGCAAGCGTGGTAAAGACGATAGATTCAGTCTCTCTAACGACCAATTTGCCATTAAAGGTAAATCCATTCGCATCCCTAATTTAGGCTGGGTGCGCATGAAAGAGGCTTTACGGTTTGACGGTAAAATAATGGCGGCCACCATCTCTAAGCGCGGCGGGAAATGGTTTGTCAGCGTTGCAGTTGATTTAGACCACAGGGTTAAAAAGATTATCAAGACAGGTAAAAGCGTTGGTATCGACCTTGGTATTACCGATTTATTAGTTTTATCAGACGGCACCAAAATTAAAGCACCTAAGCCCTTAGCTAAATATTTAAGCAAATTAAGAACACTCAATAAAAACCTGAGTCGCACTAAAAAAGGCAGTAAAAACAGAGAAAAGGCGAAAACCAAGCTCTCTCGTTTGCATTATAAGATCAGAGGTATCAGGCAGGATTCGTTGCACAAAATAACCTCTAGCTTGGTCAGAGAGTTTGATGTGATTGCGATTGAAAGTCTTAATGTCAAAGGCATGGTTAAAAATAGAAAACTGTCACGCGCCATTAGTGATTTGGGTTTCTTTGAATTTAAGCGTCAGCTTATCTATAAAGCCAATGAGCAAGGCAAGGTTGTGAAGTCAGTCGGTCGTTTTTACCCAAGCTCAAAGACTTGCTCAAACTGCAATCACATCCTTGGCAAAGATGAATTAACACTAAAGATGCGCGAATGGACGTGTCCTGAGTGTCAGTCCAAACATGACCGCGATCTCAACGCCAGTATCAATATTTTAAATAACGCGACTGTTATTTTAACAGTCGCATAACCCCGCTCATTGGTCGGTGAGTTCCATCGCCAATTAAAAAAGTCTGTGGAGTCGTAGTCAGTCTAAGTCTCAAACGAGAGGTAGCGCATGGCATTGAAGCAGAAAGAAAATTTTAAATCTAGCTAGTTAGATATATTTAGTGAGATTTGAGTAATATTTTTGGAACGGTATAAGTCGCTACTATCGACGATTGTAGCACTCACCTTTTGGCCTTTTTTAGCATAAAACTGGTACTCGCAGTATTTACTGCCTCACTATAGTCAGTACCAAATAAAGTAGATACACACATGGTTTCGTATAACTGGCAGAAATTTTTCTAGCTTGCTGTGTGACTGCGTCACTCCAGAGGCTTCGAAAATTTCTCCCAGCCATACTTTGTTCGTTTTAAAGTGGATCAACTATATTACTCACTCAACCACCTTGTTTCGTCATTTCAACTTAGAGAATTGTTAAAGCCCTCTCTTTATATGTTATCAATGGCTTACATATATTAACGCTTTGTTGCGCATCTAATGAATATCTAAGCTCAATGCTTAGCTATACTAATTGCGAGTTTGATAAAAGTTATAACAAGTCTATATATAACTACAGCTAAGAAGTTTAAATAAAAACGTTAAATATAATTGGAGATAATGATGAAAAAGATTATGCTTGCGAGCGCCCTAGTATGTGGTTCTGCTTTAGCAATAGCTGGTTGCCAAAGTACAATAGGTCAGCTGAAAACGGGCAACCCATTAAGCCAGCCAGCGCTAAAATCGACGCTTGAAACCACAGATAAAGATCAGCGTGAAGTCGGTCAGCTTTATCTGCGCCCCGTCGATGGCGGTGTCCAAGTCTATGGCAAGCTTATGAATATGCAGCCAGGTAAAACAGTCGCACTGCACATCCATGAAACGGGTAGCTGCGCCGACATGGGTAAGGCGGCAGGTGGTCATTTTAATCCAGACAATAACCCACACTCAAACCCTGGCGATATGAATGGTCATGCGGGTGACTTACCGAACTTAACAGCGAATGAAGATGGTGTTGCTACTATCAATTACGTGAACAAGCAAATCTCTGCTGCTGAAGCCGGTAAATACAGCGTCAATCGTCTTGCCTTTATCGTTCATGCTGGTGCAGATGATTATACCAGTCAACCATCGGGCGCATCCGGTGATCGTATTGCTTGCGGTATCATCGAGAAGAACTAATAACCTTTAAGCCTAAGTCTTATTAAAAAACATAAAAAAACCTCTTAGATTTAAGAGGTTTTTTTATTTGGTAACGATATTGCGTTTAGAATATTAAAGATAAAAACCGAGTCTTAAAAAACTCAGTTTTGAAAAACTAAGACTATTCTTCTACCCACTCGCCCTTACGCCAATAAACGCCCCAACGCGAGGCTTTGCCGTTTTTCTCAGAGCCGATATATTGCTCTTTTTTCTTACGTGACCAGCGTAGGATAGTTGGGTTACCATCAGGATCTTCGTCCGGTCCTTCAAACAGATATTGGAACTTGTCTTCCATCTGATCTTTGATAGCTCGCATCTCAGCCAGTTTTGGAGCGCGCGTTTCGCGTACTTTAGGGAACTTAGACGCTGCTAAGAACATGCCAGCAGCCCCTTCACGCAAGATAAAATAATCCTCATGCTTGACTGATTTTAGATCTGGCATGTGGATGGGATCCATACGTGGCGGTGCAGCCTCACCCGTTTTGAGCACCTTGCGAGTATTGTCACATTTCTGGCAAGCAAAATAAGGGCCAAAGCGTCCGGTCTTCAGCTCCATCTGGCCATCACACTTATTACAGTCGATAGTCGGCGCGTCTGAGCCAGGAACTTCAAACTTACCTTCTTCTAAAATATAGCCATCACAATCAGGATTGTTACCGCAGATATGTAGTTTGAGGCCCCCATCGACGATATAACCATCCATTGCGGTACCGCATTTCGGGCAGCGCTTTTTCTCCATCAAGTCTTTGACTTCAGCCGCTTCGTCATCACCTTCTGAGTCATCAAGATTGGCAAAGGCTTCGACTGGCATTAAGTTCTTGGTGCCTTTACAGCGCTCTTTAGGCGGTAAATTGTAGCCGGTACAGCCTAAGAATACGCCAGTAGAACCAGTACGCAACTGCATCGGACGATCGCACAGATCACAGTGTACATCCGGTACATCAGTTGGATCATTGGCTCGCATGCCGTCTTTGTCTTTAGCGTGATCAAGCTTGAGCTTAAAGTCGCCATAGAAGTTATCTAAGACATCTTTCCAATCTTGCTCACCAGATGCCACATAATCCAGCTTATCTTCAAGAGCAGCAGTAAAGGTATAATCCATCAAGTCTGGAAAGCTTGCCGTCAGTCTATCGGTGACAATATCACCCATTTTTTCAGCGAATAAGCGTTTATTCTCCAGCTTCACATAACCACGATCTTGAATGGTTGAGATAATAGAGGCATAAGTGGATGGACGACCAATGCCTTTTTTCTCCATCTCTTTAACCAAGCTAGCTTCGGTATAGCGCGGAGCTGGCTTGGTAAAGTGTTGGCTAGGATCAAGCTGGTCTAAAATCAGCTCATCGCCTTTTTTAACATCCGGTAATAACGTATCATCCGTTTTTGCCGGTGCTTGTACCTTAGTATAACCATCAAAGGTCATGGTACGACCGCGTGCTTTTAGCTCAACGTCACCCGCCTCTACGAATAGATTAACCGATAGATACTTTGCGGGTGGCATCTGACAAGCGACAAATTGACGCCAAATTAGCTCATAAAGACGGATGGCATCACGCTCTACCCCTTTAAGTTGAGTAGATTTCATATTGACATTAGAGGGACGAATCGCTTCATGCGCCTCTTGCGCGTTTTGTTTGTTACCATAGAAGTTTGACTTTTCTGGCACATATTTAGTACCAAAACTGTCTTCCAGATAACCGCGAACCGCAGCTAGGGCATCACCTGACAAGAAGGTCGAATCAGTACGCATATAAGTGATATGACCCGCTTCATATAGACGCTGCGCTAAAATCATGGTTTTTTTCACTGAAAATCCCAAGCGCGTACTGGCTGCTTGTTGCAATGTCGAGGTAATAAATGGCGCACTTGGTTTTGATTGAGTCGGCTTTTCTTCGCGCTCTTTAACCAGATAGTTTGAAGAATTTAGGACTTCTAGTACTTTATCCGTTTGTTCTTTATTAACAAGCTTAAGTGTTTTGCCGCCTTGCTTGGTTGCCTCTAAGCGAATACCGATTTGCTCAGCATCTTTTGCACTATCTGCTATATGAGTATCCGCAAAAATCTGCCAATATTCTTCGGGGATAAAGGCACGGATTTCGTGTTCTCGTTCAACCACCAACCGCATGGCAACCGACTGTACCCGACCTGCAGACAGACCACGGGCCACCTTTTGCCATAACAACGGCGACACCATAAAACCAACCACCCGATCCAAAAAGCGGCGTGCTTGCTGAGCATTTACGCGGTCAATATCAAGCTTTGACGGTTGTTTAAAGGCACTTTGAATGGCAGACTTAGTAATCTCATTAAATACTACTCGCTCGTACTTACTATCCGGACCGCCGATCACTTCTTTGAGGTGCCATGCGATCGCTTCCCCTTCTCTATCCATATCCGTTGCCAGATAAATTTTATCAGCGTCTTTGGCTAGAGCCTTTAGCTCTTTAATGACCTTAGTTTTGTTCGGTAGCACTTCATAGACTGCCGCCCAATTATGTTCAGGATCAACGCCCATACGTCGTACCAGTGCTTGCTGGGTTTTTTCTTCTTTGGTTAAGCTCTCATCTTTTTTAGTGGTGGCAGGCTTCTTAGCACCTTTGCTCGCACCCACCGGTAAGTCTCGTACATGTCCAATACTGGAGCGTACGATAAAATCATCACCAAGGTATTTGTTGATTGTTTTTGCCTTGGCAGGTGATTCGACAATCACCAAAGACTTACCTTTGGAGCCTTTGACAGCAGGGTCAGCGGGAGTTGAGCTTTTTTTACTTGTGGTTTTTGCCATGTGTGACGACACCATAATAAATGGATTAAATTCGAATAAGGAGTTAACAGCGTAGCGATTTATTTTAACTGAGCGTCTTATTGCCGCTAAGCGAGTTGCTTTAAAGGCACTTACTAATAAAAGTGGTCATAAAATATACGATAAGCAGAAAATAGGGGTAAACTTGTAAAGACGTTACACTGCTAAGAGTTGAGCTGTCAACTGTAAAAATTAAGCGATAGTGCAAAATCAGTTAAACATCGTGCGCGATTCACCCATTAAAATAAGCTAAAAAGACGCTTAGCACCCTTATGGCAAGTACCTTTATGCTTAGTGCTTATATTAAAGATCTTGATTTAACATTTTATTTAACTCAATACCAGTATTTAATTTAGCAGTGCTACGAGAACTGGCCTGCATTTGTAGCGCCCACTGCTCCATCTGCGTTTTGAGTGCCAACAAGTCCGGTTCAATCTCAGCAGACTTATAATATGGATTGGTCAATGGACGCACATAAGCAATATCTTCCCAATAAACCACAATACTATTGGCCTTAATTAATAAGGCTTTTACAGATGGTTCAATTGATGCCGGTAGTGCCAAGGGTACTTTATCCAGATTAAAACTAGCAGGCGAGATTGTGGTGTTGGCATTAGCCTTAGTGGTAACACTCGTAACGCTTGTAGCATCATTATCTGGTCGCCATTCTCCATCAATCACTCGATAGCGAGTATAAGGCAGCTGTACATTGTCCAGTACGAGTCCATATTGACCCAGCATCCCGCGACCGTATTCGTTGTCTTTACCTCTGACCCAATCCGGGCAGGCAACCAGCTTCGGATTCAGCTGTAGACGACGCGCGGTCATACGCAGCTTGTCCAAACGCTGATCGATACCGCTAGGTTTGAGCGCCATCATACTCCCTAATACGAATAGTACAATGGCAATGGCAATCCATACACCCATGACAATCTGGCCTTGTAGCTGAATTAAAAAATGATAAAGCATACTCATAATGAGCACGAATGATTATAAATCAAGCTGATCGGCTTGAAAGAGAGCAAACCAGCCAGTAGTATATTTACTATTTATGATTTTATATCAACAACTTAGCGTAGGATAAAATAAAAATAATAACAAGTTGTAAAAAATAGCTGACATAAAAAAGTGCTATGATAAACCATAAATTTTAAACGCGCGCAGGTTTATTATGTCTTATCTTCCGAAATTGAACGCCATGTCCTCCTCTTCAGCCTTTAAATCCACTTCTGCTTTATCAGTAATGGCAGCAGCGCTATTTATGTTATCGGGCTGTGCAACGACTCAAAGTCTAACACCGCAGCAATGTCAGGCCAGCAATTGGCAAGAGGTCGGCTATGCAGACGGGATACGAGGGAGTTCAGGGGCTTACTTTGGTCACTATATTAATAGTTGCGCTAGCGTGGTCGGCGCTACCCCCAATCGCATCCAGTGGGAACAAGGTCGCCAGCAAGGCCTCAAAAACTATTGTACCGAGCTCAATGCTTATAAACTTGGCCGTGAAGGCTATGATTGGCAGCCTGTCTGTCCCCTTGAGGGTATTGATAAATTAGAAGAAGCCTATTCACAAGGGCGCTACTATTATATCCGCCAACGCGATCTCGATAGCTTACGCTCACCCTATTATTCTCCATATCCTTTTGGCTACGGGAATGGGCGCCTTGGTTACGGTTATCGCCCCTTTGGTTATGGGTGGTAAAAGCTTGAATTAGAATAAAGAAAACCTTGCAAGATAGGCCTTGCGAGGCTGGAGGTAAGTTTTATTATTTTATTTATTTTTCTTATTATCTTGGTTATTTTTCTATTAATAGCAGGGTTATTTTATGTGGCTAGCTTATTATTATAATTGGCTCAATTATTTCAGCTGGCTTGTTTATATGAAGAATTATTCATTTACGAAGGCAATTTTACTCAGTCCTGCCTGACTGGCAGCAGCCAATACTTGCGCCACCGTATCGTATTTACTTTCTTTGTCCGCACGCAGCTGAATAGCAGGGTCTTTGCCACTCGCACTCTGTTGTTGCAGCCGCACATCTAGCTCCTCTATGCTAATAGCATCACTATCCCAAAAGATACCGGCATCTTTATCAATGCTGATTTGAATCACTTCTGGTGGCTGCTCGTTGACTACCGCACTGGTTCTGGGCAAATCTAAAGGTACGGTTGGATTCAAGACAGTCGCGGTCAATAAAAAGATAATCATCAATACCAGCATTACATCGATAAGCGGAATGAGGTTCATCTCATTCATACTTTGCGCGTCATCATCACCTAATTGAAATGCCATTGTTATCCTTAATACTTGTAGTTATTCTCAATACGATTAGCAATATTACTGTACACGTTACGCTCTACAGTATGTTTACACGGCGATATAATCATCACTGTGTGGCGACTCTATAATGCAGTGTCATCACAAATTGATACCACAAATTGTCATCACAAATTGATACCACTCACTCTTCTTTCTATCATGACCGCTACAAGTTGGCTGAACGCTGATAACTGTCTGCTTGCTGAGTTTGCTTTTGATCTGGGTTATAACCCGTTTCTGATCGTGTCTGTACGTTGGTTGTTTCATCAACGGAGCTGTTAATGGATGTGTGAGCGGCTGTTTTAGCGGATGACAGCTCGGCAGATTGTGCCAATAAGTCATGCGCTCTATCGTTCGCTTGGTACATCACGCGGCGGTTGATACGTACCGCAAGGTTATAAAACACCACGGCTGGTATAGCGACCGCAATACCCAAACCTGTCATAATCAGCGCCTCACCAACCGGTCCTGCCACTTGTCCCAATCCGGCTTGCCCGCTCATTCCGATATTATGTAGCGCATGGAAGATGCCCCATACCGTACCGAATAACCCAATAAACGGCGCAATAGCAGCAGTCGTGCCTAAGATAGGCAGTCCGCGCTCACTGGCATAACGATAACGTCCGATATATTTTAACAATACTTGCTCGGTGACCAAACGACGGCTCGCAGCGTCGGTATTAGCCAGTTCAGGACGCTTCGCTTGAATCTGCTGACTCAAATCATCGGCAACACTGATTGCTAGTTTGCGACTTTGAAATACGCGAGTGATGCCTGTTACCCAAGATAGGATGGATAAAACCAACAATAAGAAAAATAGGCTTTTGGTCACCATGTCGCTATATTGCCAGTAGTTTGCAAAGTCCACGTCAGACTCCTTAATGTTTTATTTTATTGAGTAATTCATATTAACTAATGCTGCTGGGATTACCGCATTCGGCCTTATCTTGAAAATATTATAAATGGCCATTTTTTATAAATAATTGGCTTTTAAAGTACTGCATAGTCGATGGGCAAGGTCACATTACCTACGACTGGTACGCCATTTTTCATAAATGGTTTAAACCTACCAGAACGTACTTGCCGCTGCGCCTCTCTATCTAGTGTGGCATTACCAGAAGACTGTGCCACACTGACGCTATCAATACCGCCTTGTTTATTGACTCTTAATAGCAATACCACGTTAAAAATATCGCCCGATCTAGCACCGCGTTTAGCGCGATCAGGAAAGCTAAAGTTAGGTGAGGACGCCCAACTGGCATTATTAGCAGTGAAATTTACCGGCGTGTTGTTTGCAGCGGTGGCGGCTTCTGCTTCTTTCGCCGCCTTTGACTCAGCATCAGCTTTGAGCTTTTGGGCGGCTTTGGCATTTGCTACTGCTTGCGCCGCGCGTGCTGCCTTAGCATCCTCTGCCGCTTGAGCATCTCGCATAGCTTTAACATGGGCTTGTTGTGCCGCCTTTTCCGCTTGTGCTGCCAACATTTTACGTTCATTAGTGTCAATTAGGTCATCTGCTTGAATAGTCGACATTGACTGCTGCCGTTTTATCTCATGTCTAAAAGGTTCATTGTTACCAGCTTTAGGTGTGTCAGGTTGCGTCTTAGTTTTGGTCTTTATAGTTTTTGTGGCTGGTTTTATTGGTACTGATTTTTCTGGTGTTGATTTTGCTAATGCTTTGATAGGTGGCTTAGGCTTTACTTTAGGCTGAGCTGTTTTGATTATTTGAGGGCTTGCTTGAGGCTTTAATTCGGGCTCAGTGGCAGATTTTGGCTGAGGTTTAAGCGCTTCTGTAGGCGCCATTTCCTCTGCTTCTATCTCAGACTCTTCAATCCCAGCAGGCAGTTTTACCAGCTGAATCTCGATGGGCAGTGTGGTTTCGATCGGCTTGACGACCGGTTCAGGCGTACTTGCCATCGTCAGCGCCACTGCCGCAAGCACATGTAACGCCACAACCGCGCCAATCGCAGTCAGTGTCAATTTAAAAGGCGGTGCGTTAAAATTCGTTGAGCCCATAACACCCTAATAGCTAACCTAATTCAAAGTGGCTTGATATTAATACAAACGATAACGATTATCAATACTAATTAATTTTTTATTGTTATTGCCCCACTCTCAACTCCGATAAGTATTGAAAAAAGAAGAGCATCTTCAGTTTGAGCTGCTTGTTTCAAGTTGGGAGTGGGGTAAATATCTGTAACTGTTTATTATCATAAATTAATCACGCCTCAAGCGTGATTTGGACTGGTCGTAGATAAGCGCGTCGTTGTGGACTTATGACAACATTATTCAAGTCCACAGCCGCGTAAGATAAAAGGCACTAAGAAGTCAGCAGCACGCGCTTCGTCTTGTTTATCGTAAGCGTCTTTTTCTAAGAGACCGACGATTTCAGTTTCAAATTCAGCATAGCGCTGGGTCGTTGCCCAAATTAGAATCAGTAGTTGCAAGGGGTCAGCAATTCCAATTTTGCCTTGCTCATGCCATATTTTCATCACTTGCGCCTTATCAAGCGCCCACTCTTTCATAGTCGTTGACATAAAGTCGTGCAAATGTGGTGCGCCGCCAATAACTTCAACCGCAAAAAGCTTATGACGGTTGGGATGGGCAAAGGCTTGATGTAGCTTAGTCCGGACAAACTTTTCAATGACCGTTTTGGGATCACTGTCCACGGTCATGGTAATTAAGCCTTCATTCCACTCCTGAATAATAGAACGCAGCACGACTTTATATAGGTTCTTTTTATTTTTAAAGTAATAATGGATATTGGCTTTTGGTAAGCCTGCCCGATCAGCAATACCCTGCATGGTGGCACCGCGATAGCTTTTCAGCACGAACTCTTCTTCAGCAGCGGTCAAAATAAGCGCCTGATTATGAGCGCGAATATCTTGTTGAGTGCGATGTGTTGGTAATTCAGAGCTAGACAAGTCAATTTTTTTCTTGTTTTGAATTATAGCAGTCATAATTTAAGCCCTTGGGCAAGTGTGGTAAAAAATACGCTATATTCTAATTGTAGTCCGCCTACTATAAAACCATTACGTCTGTAGCCTCGCAAACTGCACTGTGGCATGGCTTACGCTTGACCGCCTTGTAAGAGTAGTATTCTAGTTTGACTATAAAAATTGTAATAAATACAGCTTTTTATGGAACATAGCGCGACAAATGGAAAGTTTTTGTATAGTATAGTTGACCAAATAGTCAAGTTTTAGCACAATAGACAATATAAACCAAATACGATTTAATTAATATCACTTTAGCATGTGATTTGTTAGGTCACTGTTTCAGTATTCTCTTTAATCGCACGCGTTCCATTCAATCGATAATGCTTAGCCATCATAGCTGTTTCATTATAATAGTGGCCACAATATTGAAATAAAGAGCATTGGAATAAAGGGCATCAGCTATTAAAGTTTAAGCTCAATGCAAAGTGCTAGTAAAAAGTGCCAGTAAAAAATATAGCCAAACGAAATATTAGATAAAATGGATATTATTATAACGTCATTGCCTGATAATCTCTAATGGTCAAAATCGGGCTTTTACCACAAAAGAAAAGGATGTCATCGTGAGCTTAACTTTACAGCAATTCAACGAACTTACTCAAGGTGATGCAAGCTCACAACTACTAACCTGTTGCACTAGTACCAGCTGGGCACATAAGCTGGTCAGCGCCCGTCCCTTTGTGGATATGAATATACTACTAACAAGTAGTGATGAAGCATGGGATGAGGTACAAACAAGTGAGGCGGATCTACTAGAAGCCTTTGATGGCCATCCACAAATCGGTAATGTGGACTCTCTAAAAGAGAAGTATCGCAATACTCAAGATAGCGCGGCCCATGAACAGTCAGGTGCAAACCACGCTGAAGAGCAAGTACTTGAAGACCTAGCGCAAAGCAATCAAGATTATTTAGACAAGTTTGGTTTTATTTTCATTGTCTTTGCAACTGGCAAGAGCGCGCAGCAAATGCTTGATTTATTGCTGGCACGTCTGCCGAATGACCGTAAGGCTGAGCTTGCCAATGCCGCCACCGAGCAAAATAAAATCACTCGTTTACGTTTAAATAAACTATTTGGCCAAGCTTAAATTAAAGCATCGCTAGCCATTTATTTTAGTTACTCATCTTAGCTACTTACTTTAATTACTTATTCCAGACACTTATTTTAATCACTTCATTCAATCATTTTATAAAACACAATACAAAGGAAGCATTATGTCCGCCACCTTATCATCACATATTTTAGACACTCATCTTGGCAAGCCTGCCGCTGATATAGCCGTTACTCTACATCGCGTTACAGCCAACGGTGAAGCGACTTTATTAGCCAATGGCACCACCAATAATGATGGCCGCGTCACACCAGACAGCTGGCAGTTCGATGCGGCTGTCGATAGTGCTGAATGTAACTTAAGCACGGGTCGCTATACTTTGACCTTTGACACCCAATCTTATTTTGACGCCCAACAACTGACGGCTTTTTATCCGCAAGTTGTGATTGATTTTGTGGTAAGCGATGCCAGTCATTATCACGTGCCGCTATTGTTAAGCGTACATGCCTATAGTACCTATCGTGGCTCGTAGCTTTTTTATCAAAATATTTATTACTCGCAGCCTTATGCATAAGGTCAACCTAGTGCTTTAAACAGTAAGCGGCCGACAATGACGTCAGCTGTTTAAGACCAAACATATAACGCTAGTATCACTACCTTGTATCTTCATTTTTTGTACGACAGTCTTGTATAACAATGAAGGTGAGCAAAAGTCGTTACGAGTGACCAAGACATAGTAATAAAAAAGGACACTTACCGCATGGGCGCATATTTTCTCGAATGGCTAAGTCTATTTTTCCGCTGGTTCCACGTCATCGCTGGGGTGGCATGGATTGGCGCTTCATTTTATTTTGTATGGCTAGATCTCAGCTTACGCAAGCCGCCACAGTGGAAAACCGACAAGGGCATTTCAGGCGATTTATGGGCGGTACATGGTGGTGGTTTTTACGAAATTGCCAAATACAAGCTCGAACCGGAAGAGATGCCAAAGACGCTGCATTGGTTTAAATGGGAAGCCTATACCACATGGCTGACCGGTGCGGTCTTGTTGTCTATCGTCTATTATGCCAATGCAACGGCATATCTGATTGATCCAAGCAAAGTTGCATTTACTAATACTGGCGCTATTGCCACCAGCTTACTCTTCTTATTCGGCAGTTACTTTGTTTATGAAGTCATTGTCCGTAGCCGCTTGGGCAAAAACGCGCTAATTTTTAGCTCGCTTATCTTTATTTTATTGATCATTGCCACTTGGGGTTCTTACCAACTGTTTAGTGATCGCGCCGCCTTTATCCATATCGGTGCCATCTTAGGTACCGTAATGGCCGGTAACGTATTCTTTGGAATTATGCCCGCTCAGCGCGCGCTCGTAGATTGCGTACGCCGCGGTGTCAAACCGGGTAAAGAAGTAGCAGACTTGGCGCTAATGGCCAAAAACCGCTCGCTCATGAATAACTACTTTACCTTACCGCTAATCTTTACCATGATTAGTAACCATTATCCAATGATGTATTCGCATGCCCAGGGTTGGTTGGTATTGGTATTTGTCGGTATCATTACCGCGACCGTTCGTCACTACTTTAACCAAAAGCATTTGGGTCACAGCAAGCCGCGTTTCTTAGTAATTCCTGCGATAGCAACGGTACTATTAATCATTTGGATGCGTCCAGCACCGATTGAGCCGCTACCGGCTTCTCCAGTAGTCGCGGTTGTTCCGGTAGCTGATGCTCCGACGGATACGCCACCAGCCGCTGATGCTAATGTAACGACTGCTGGAGCCGTGCCCGTTGCCGCCTCAGCTGATGATGCCATTATGGGTATTGTACATACACGCTGTAGCGTTTGTCATGCTGCTCAGCCAACGCAGGCAGGCTTTAATGCGCCGCCAGCGGGCATTATCATACAGACACCTGAAGATATGAAAATTCACAAAGCTAAAATTGTTACTGCCGTACAGACTGGCTATATGCCACTAGGTAACATCACTCAATTAACGGACGAAGAACGTCAACAGGTGTTGGTTTATACTTCAGGACTATAATTAGTCAGAGCTATAGTTTGTCAGAGCTATTATTCTTCAAATCTATAGCTTGACAGCTGATGTCGAGCGCGCGGTCAGACCGATTTAGGTTGCCGCGTGCTTCATATTATATTGATACGCTAACAAGCTATTCCTGACTTTTCTTGATACTTCTCCACCTTATTTCGCTTCACATTATTTTTCTATAAGCTATTTTATTTCGCTTTAAGCTACTCTTTAAGTTACTCTTTAAGTTATAAAGGAACCTTTACAATGACTCAAAAAATCACCAGCGACTTTGATCAGGACGCTTATCCTCGCGACCTAAAAGGCTATGGCGATAATCCACCGAAAGCGAATTGGCCGGGCGGTGCAAAAATTGCGGTTCAGTTTGTACTGAATATTGAAGAAGGCGCAGAAAATAGCGTCATTCACGGTGACGGTCAATCTGAGCGTTTTTTATCGGATGTCCTAGGCACCCCTGAATTTACCAACCGCCACCAGTCTATTGAGTCTGCATTTGAATATGGTAGCCGTGTTGGTGTTTGGCGCGTCCTCGACGTATTTAAAGAATACGGCTTACCAATCACCACCTTTACTTGTGCTGCCGCTGCTGAAAAAACGCCGCATATTATCGAGCGTATATTAGAAGACGGTCATGAAGTGGCAAGTCATGGTTTACGCTGGATTACCTACCAGTATATGTATCGTGAGACCGAGCGTGAGCATATTCGCGCTGCCACTCAAATCTTCAATCGCATGCTTGGTGAACAGCCATTAGGCTGGTACACGGGTCGTGATAGCCCGAATACGCGTGAGCTGGTCGCCGAACAAGGCGGTTATATTTATGACTCCGACTCTTACGCTGATGAGCTACCCTACTGGTTAAATGTCAAAGTACAAGACGGCAGCAGTATCACACGCAAGCCACACCTAGTTATTCCCTACACGCTTGAAACCAACGATATGCGTTTTGCCTCAAGTCCTGGATTTACCCACGCCGAACCTTTTTATCAATATTTAAAAGACAGCTTTGACACTTTGTATGAAGAAGGTGCACACACGCCTAAAATGCTGACTATCGGTCTACATTGCCGAATGATTGGTCGTGCTGGTCGTATTCCAGCCCTTAAGAAATTTTTAAAATACATCACCAGTAAGCCCGATGTTTGGGTCTGTCGCCGCGATGAAATCGCTAAGCACTGGTATGAAAATCATCCAGCGACTGCAAGTAACAGCGCAGATTGGATGTAACCACAGAACGTATCATCAATAATCATGTAATAGCAATCACGTAATCTAATGGATGATGCGCTCAAGACAGTTTATACCTCAGTTATCTCACTGCTTCAACACTTAATCTAGCGTCCTGTATTTGCTTAGCTCACATAAGCAAGTATCGGCGATAATCGGCCTGATCGTTTAATAATATGAGCAGCAAACTGCGGATAAACTGCCTAACTGTAACAGTCGTGCAGCTTAAAAAAAGCTCACGAAGAAAATACGGAATACGGTTATTGACCACTGATGGTCTGTAACTGATAACTTAATAAACAGTACCAATAAAAAAGGAATTATTATGAGCACCTCGAACACTGGACAAATTATAGAAGCCAACAATCTACCTGAGACCCTGCCAACATTTACCAAAAAAACCAACGTTGCTGACAGCCGTTTAGGCGCCAAGGCTTTATTTGCAACTGATGACTTCTTTGCTGATAAAAGCCGTATCTTAAATCCTGAATCACCACAATTTATGGTGGGAAAATTCGATGATAACGGTAAATGGATGGACGGCTGGGAAACTCGTCGTAAGCGTCATTTAGGTTATGACTACATGATTATCCAACTTGCGCGTCCGACTAAAATCGCCGGTCTTGATATTGATACCAGCCATTTCACCGGTAACTTCCCGTCATCAGCCAGTGTTGATACCTTATATGCACCAGAGCTGCTAAAGCAAGACGAAACGGCATTGACCAAACTTACTAAAGAAGATTGGGATGCTAAAGAATGGGGCACTATCGTTCCTATAACCCCACTACAAGGTCACCATCATGAGTTTGTTGAAATTGATGATGAAAAGACTGTCACTCATTTACGTCTAAATATCTATCCAGATGGCGGTGTTGCTCGTTTACGTGTGTATGGCGATATCCAGCTTGATGCTAACGTCAGCAAGCAAGGCGAAAAAATTGATTTAGCCGGCGCGCTAAATGGTGGCCGTGCTATCGCTAGCAATGATGCTCACTTTGGTGGTGCCAGTAATTTACTATTACCAACCAAAGCACCAAACATGGGTGATGGTTGGGAAACTCGTCGTCGCCGTGAGCCAGGTAACGACTGGTGTATTATTGCCCTTGGTCAAGCGGGTATTGTTGATTCTATTGATATTGATACTGCCCATTTTAAAGGCAACTTCCCTGATCAAGTGTCTATTCAGGCCGTCTATGCGCCAAATACACCAGAGCAAACACTAGTGACTCAAAGCATGTTTTGGGATACTTTGCTTGAACCACAAAAAACCGTTGCCCATAAAGTGCATACCTTTGGTAAAGACAAGCTTAAATCTGACAAACCTATTACTCATATCCGTGTCAACATCTTCCCAGATGGCGGCTTAAGCCGTGTACGCGTTTACGGTAAAGTTGCTAATATTGCTAATAACAAGGCACAGTCATGAGTACCACAATAATCGCGAAGCCTTTAACCAAATCTGAGTTTGCGCCATATGGTACGGTAATCGAACCGTATGGCAAGGATGAAGCAACGCCTGAAAACTGCTTTCATATCAATAAAGGTTATGCCTGTCGCCATCATGCTATCGCTGAAGCGTCGCTTGATGGTGGTACGGTTGGCATGAGCATCTTCCGTGCAAAAATGCGTGAATGCCCGATTGCTTTATCAGTGATGGAATATCATCCGTTTGGGTCGCAAGCGTTCTTTTCGATGACTGGCCAAGACTATATCGTTATCGTTGCCAAGGCTGGTGAGCCGCCAAAGTCTGCTGATGACTTGACGGTATTCTATGCCAAGTCCAATCAAGGCGTGCAGTATGACCCCAACGTTTGGCATCACCCGTTATTAGTACTTGGCAGTGATGCTGACTTTTTAGTCGTTGATCGTATCAATGGCGAAGGCAAAAACTGCTATGAACTTGAGATTGGCGATTGGAATGTTTGTGTCGAGTTAGAGAGCGAGCAAGTAGCTGTATAGCTAATACTTCCTATTAATAGTTTTTTATTATATATGAGCCAGCTAATTGCGATTAGCTGGCTTTTTTGTGCCTAAAATTAAACTCCAATAAAATTTTAAGCATAAAAAGCCCATTAATTAATGGCTGTCATTCAACAATAGCAATCATGACAAAAGTTATTAGTATATGACTTGTCTTTTTTGTACTATCGTACTAGTATGTTGAAACAAACTCATCACTTGCTTACTCCACCTATTAAGACCCCATTTTATGAGCACTGATACTTACCAAAGCCTATTGACCCATCTAGCAAACTGTGATGTCAGCGCGGATATTGACGTCCTATTGAATGCGTTATTGACTGACAAAGAACAGCTCGATATCGCCAATCGTATCCGCATCTTTGATTTACTTGAGCGCGGTGTCACCCAACGTGAAATATCTGAGCAGCTTGGTGTCGGTATTGCTACTGTCTCTCGCGGCGCTAAAGCCATGCAAAATCATGATGTCAGCGACTTATTGATGACGCATCGAAAGCGCTAATAAATAGAATTCTCATTTAAATTATACTCATTTTTTACCTCATAAATAACAGACTTACTTTGGACCCTGTCATGACTTCTCCTACCCCACATTATATTCAGCCCGCGCCCATTGATATCCCAAGCAAGCCCCAGCGTATTAAACTTACTCAAGATATTGACTTCTTTGCCTTATTCAAACGCATTGAAAGCGCTTTTGAGACTTGCTATTTGCTCGAATCATTGGGTGAAGAAAGCCACATTTCACGCCATCATGCCATTGGTTTTGATCCGGTCATGACCATCACCGCCATTGACCGTACCACTCTCGCGATTACGGATAACAAAACGGCTGAGACCACCTGCTATAAAACCGACAACCCTTACCAATTGCTGCGTGAGATTACCCCTCAGCACGTCATCGCCCGTGATCAAACTGGGGGTTTAGTCGGCTATTTGGGCTATGACAGTGTCAACTTTTTTGAACCGAGCTTGGATGCCAAGACCAACGAACATTTTGAGCCGTTTAAGTTTGGGGTATATTTGGATGGATTGACACTGGATAAAATGACAGGAGAAATCTTCTATTTTTATTACCCAACGGACAATCAGAACAATCGTATTGAGCAAATAACCGCTTTGCTTGATACCCCAATTCCAACTTACACGCCACCAATAGTTGAGTTTTTAGGGGATGGTATGAGCCAAGAGGCACATGCTTGCGCCGTGACGAAAGTTAAAGAAGACATCATTGCTGGTCGTATATTTCAATGTGAGGTGGGATTTAAGTCACATTATCGAATTAGCGGCGCGCACATGCCCATTTATGAAAAGCTGCGCGTGGTCAATCCATCTCCGCACATGTATTTTATGAAGTTTGGACGACAGCGCATTATTGGGGCTTCCCCTGAGCTGTTATTCCGCTTACGCCAAGGTGAAATGGAGACCTATCCGCTAGCAGGCACTGCCAAACGTGGCGCCAATCAAATCGAGGACCGCCAGTTGGCACGCGCTCTATTAAACGACGCCAAAGAGATAGCCGAACACAACATGCTGGTGGATTTGCATCGCAACGATATCGGACGCGTGGCACGATTTGGCACGGTCAAAGTCCGCAGTCTGATGGATATCAAACGCTATTCACACGTCCAGCATATCTCCTCTGAAATCGTTGGTATTTTGCATCCTAATGAGGATATGTTTAGCGCACTTGCCAGTAATTTCCCTGCGGGCACGTTGTCAGGCGCTCCTAAGATTGAAGCGATTAAAGTTATTAATGAGCTTGAGCCAGATGGTCGCGGTGCCTATGGTGGAGCGTTGGGCGCTTTTAATTTTAATGGGGACTGTATCTTTGCCATTCCCATTCGCAGCCTGTTCATCAATGGCGATTCGGCCTATGCCCAAACTTGCGGCGGCAATGTCTATGACTCCAATCCAGCGGATGAATATTTAGAAATCCAACGCAAGCTGTCGGCTATGAAAGTGGTATTAGATAGCTTCATCAATCCGTGAATTAATTGTTTTTTTACCAAAGAGTTTATTGCTAATGAATGTTTTAATTATTGATAACCACGACTCGTTCACTTTTAATCTTTATCAGTATGTGGGCGAGATTTTGCAGACTATGGACAATCAGGAAAATTTCACGGTCATCGTAAAGCGTAATAATGAGATTAGTTTGGCAGATGTGCACGCTATGAATCCTGATAGAATCATCATATCACCGGGTCCTGGCGCGCCGGATAATCCTGCCTATTTCGGTATTTGTGCTGAAGTAATTGCAGTCCTTGGTAAGACCACGCCACTATTGGGCGTCTGTTTAGGTATGCAGGGCATCGCTCAGGTGTTCGGTGGTCAAGTTATCCGTGCCAGTGTGCCGATGCACGGTAAAGTGTCAGCCATTCGTCACGATAGTGCAGGCCTCTATCAAGGATTGCCGCAGGAGATTGACATCATGCGCTACCATTCACTGATGGTACAAGCGCATGAGCTACCGGACTGCTTACAGATTACCGCCGTCGTCTCCAATGCCAATAAGGCTCATTTAAGTATGGCTGAGGCTGCTGATGCGGGTGATGAGATTATGGGAGTACGTCACAAAGACTATCCTATCCAAGGGGTTCAGTTTCATCCTGAATCGTTTGCTACTGAAGGTGCTAAACGCTTGCTCACTAACTTTTTGTTGCAAGTAGATTCCTTATAATAAAGCGTCAAATTTAGATTGAGATAAAAGTAAAAAAAGCATGGCAAATCTGTTAATTAAAAAAGCCAGCTAATCGCAATTAGCTGGCTTTTTTGTGCCTAAAATCAAACTCCAATCAAATTTTAAGTGTAAAAAATTCCCTCATTTATATAAATAAAGAGATTTTTTAGCAACTACTACGACGGCAGATTGTTCAGAAACTACTCACCGATACGCTGTAGAAACTCTTGGGTACGTGGATGCGTAGATAACTCAAACATCTGCTCAGCGCTACCTTCCTCGACCACATGTCCATCTTCAATAAGTACCACATGATCTGCTACATCACGAGCAAAGTTAATCTCATGAGTGACCACTACCATTGTCCAGCCTTCGGACGCCAGCTGCTTCATAGTCGCTAAAACGTATTGAACCAATTCTGGATCCAGCGCTGAGGTCGGCTCATCAAACAATAGTAACGAAGGCTCGATAGCGAGTGCACGAGCAATACCAATCCGCTGCTGCTGACCGCCAGATAACTGAAAAGGATATAAATCAGCTTTATCCGACAGGCCCACTTTCTTAAGTAGTGCCAATGCTTGTTTGCGACCTTCTGCTTTACTTTTACCTTGTACCACTACCGGCCCTAAGGTTAAGTTCTCAAGTGCGGTCTTATGCGGAAATAAATTATAAGACTGAAATACCATACCCGACTTACGTTGTAACGCTAATAAGGTTTTCTTCTTAGGCTTAGTGACGAAGTCTACCGTTAAGCTGCCATCATCAAAGGCAATGACCCCTTGATCAGGAATTTCGAGCGCATTTAGACAGCGCAGAAATGTTGTTTTTCCTGAACCTGACGGCCCTAATATCACCACCACCTTACCTTTATGAATGGTCAAATCAATGCCTTTAAGCACCTGATTGCTACCAAAGGCTTTATGAATATTATTGACTTGAATCATAAAAATTCCTATTGCGCGTGTCTTGATTGTTGTGCTGGTTTTAACTATAGCGAAGGTATTGATAGCAATACGGTGAGGCTGATAAATGATTTATTTGGCAACATAGCGATCAAGTCTGGTCTCAAGCCTGCCTTGGATAAAGGTTAGGAACAAACAAATACCCCAATAGATAACCGCCGCTTCGGTATAGACCAGCATAAACTCATAGTTACGCGCGGTGATAATTTGCGCCTGCTTAAATAGCTCAGTGACCAACACTAAGGATGCCAAAGACGTTTCTTTTACCAGACTAATAAAAGTATTGGATAACGGCGGTACCGAGACTCGCAGCGCTTGTGGCAAAATCACATGTCGAAAGGTTTGTAGATAAGTCAGCCCGACTGTCGAACCAGCCTCCCACTGCCCTTTTGGAATGGACAAAATAGACGCGCGCACGGTCTCTGATGCATAAGCACCAATATTGAGTGAAAAGGCAATAATTGCGGACGGAAATGGATCGAGTTTGAGTCCTATGCTGGGTAGACCATAAAAGATAATAAACAGCTGCACCAACATCGGCGTGCCGCGAATGGCAGAGACGTAAATCCGCGCAATGCGATAAATAATCTCATGCCATATGCTGGCGCGTGGCACGATACGAATCAGCGCCACGCTCAAGGCAATACACATACCTATCGCAAAGGAGATTAATGCCAGCGGTATCGAGTAATAAATACCGCCTTTGAGCATTGGCCAGAACGAAGTGATGACAATATGCGCCCGATCAGGGCTCATAAATGGCAATAATGCCAATAGTTCAGCTAACCATGTCATTATTTTTGTTGGCTTATATCATCGCCAAAGAAGGTCTCGCTAAGCTTAGTCAGCGTACCGTCAGCTTGCAGCGCAGCCATAGCTTCGTCAAGTTTTGCCACTACCGCCTCATCGCCTTTAAGAAGTACCAGACCAGAACCGCGTTTTTCACTTGCTGGCGCGACCAGTTTAATCTCAAGACTACTGTCTGGGAACTTTTTAAGATAATCCAATACGGCAAGATTGTCGTTCATAGTAAAATCAGCGCGGTCTTGCTTGACCAGTTGTACCGCTTGCGCCATGCCATCCACAGGAACAATTTCTGCACCGTAGCGTTCTGCTAATTCGCCATAGTTACTACTGAGCGACTGTGCTGAACGTAGACCTTTTAATGCCTCCCACGAGCTATAGCGGTTATCATCAGTTGGCGCCAGCGCAACGGCACCTGACCAGCTATAAGCCGTGGCTTTGTCATACTTTGCCAAACGCTCAGGTGTAGTTAGACTGACTTGGTTGGCCACCATATCAAAGCGTTTTGAATCCAGTCCTGCCAGCATCGCATCCCACTGGGTTTCTTTAAACTCTACCTCAACGCCCAGTTTATCAGCAACGGCGCGGGTCACTTCAACATCATAGCCCGTAAGCTTGCCAGACTCGTCATGATAGGTAAATGGCGGATAAGTACCTTCGGTACCGACGTTAATAGTGCCGTTATTATTGATACGCTGAAGCAAGTCTGAGCCACCAGTTGCTGTATCATTAGCATTAGCATCGTCAGTATTAGACTGACTACAAGCCGTAAGCAAAAGAGCGCTAACAGCTAGGGTTAACAGGGCACGACGTTTCATAAGAGGTCCTTATTCGAGTATATGCAAATGAATGATTAACGCGAGTAGAAAAATAGATAACTATACGATGTAGATATAGCAGCAAAATGTGAGCCACGCATCTTATTCTATTAAATTTATCATATTTATTATGTTTTATTAAATTGATTATGTTTGCTTTTGGCTGCCTGATTTGAGGATTAAACCCATATTTTTCAATGCTAGTTTTAACATTAAAGCTGTTTTTGAGACAGCAACTTTTAGAGTGGCAAGTTTTGATAGTAATTTTTAAGGTCAAATGTTTTAAAAAAAGACGTGATCAACTGTCTCTATACTATCGCGATTGAGATAGAAGGAACGTACAAAAACAGTGAGCATGCGTAAGGATATTATAGCTCCCCTGAAAACTGATACCGATCGCCTGCATGCCACATCTTGACAAAGGTTAATACCTGACCTGATGAATACGTCTGCCGGCTGAGCACTAAAGTTGGTGATTGCTCCTCAACCTGCAAAGCGTGAGCCACTTCTTTTGGTGCCGCTAACGCCCGGATAGTGTAGCTGCCGCTCTCGAGTGGAATCTTCGCAATCAAATAATCGCTAGTATTAACGATACTAAAGTCTTGTTCGATGAACTTCGGGACTTTTATCGCATCTACCCAGCGCTCTTCAAACTGAATCGGCTGACCATCAGCAAAGTGAATGATTTTTACCTCATATAACACAGGCACATCATCGTCGTCTTGATTATTTTTGATAGCTTGCTCAGTAAGCAACGCTTTCGGCGTATCAATATCAAACTTACGGCGCAAATACTCATCAAGCATGGCAGCTGTGATACTGCGTTTACTCACCACCTGCGCTTGATAATCACGATTCGCTGACTTTAAATCTTGCGCAATGTTACGTACTTCAACGAAGGTGTGATTAAACTGCTGCTGCGCCACAAAAGTTCCTGAACCTTGCCGGCGCTCCAATACCCGCTCTTCGCTTAGCTCTTTTAGGGCGCGATTTACGGTCATCCGCGAAACCCCAAATTCCTCAGCCAAAGCCATTTCTGTAGAGATAGCCTCTCCTGCTTGCCACTTGCCGCGATGAATATTCTCTAAAATTGTATTTTTGATGCGTTGATACGCAGGAACTGTCTTTTCTGTGCTCAGTTTGGTCATTCCCATCGTCACCTTTGTCCTTTCTACGTTTGTCAATTCTACTTTTAACTATCAGCTTTAACTTTAATTTTAACCAGTAATTTCAACCACACTAATGCCGCCATAATATCATGAGCATTGTCAGAACTACGGCTCTATTACCACCATATGGCAAATAATTGAATCATAAATTAAAAAAGTTCTTGCAACGGGAAATAAATCCTGATAATTTGTATATACAACTTATAAATAATACTAACAGGCTAATGCCGTTATTAACTGCGCTTTGTTAATCAGGTTATTTTACATAATTTATATTAACAGCCTGTTTTGGCACGAATAGATGACCATAAGGAACGACGATGACTACTAGTAATGGAATGATCAAGAGCAATGAATTTACTCGCCGTGATGAGACTCGTAATATTGCTGCCCCTACTGGTAGCACCTTGCATTGCAAAAGCTGGCTGACCGAAGCGCCTTATCGTATGCTACAAAACAATTTACATCCTGATGTGGCCGAAAATCCTAAAAGCTTGGTGGTTTACGGTGGTATTGGTCGCGCGGCACGGAATTGGGAAAGCTATGATCAGATTCTAGAGTCGTTAAAAGTCTTAGAAGATGACGAGACGCTATTGGTCCAATCGGGTAAACCCGTGGGGGTTTTTCAGACTCATGAAAATGCTCCGCGTGTATTGATTGCTAACTCCAATCTCGTACCACGCTGGGCGACATGGGAGCATTTTAACGAGCTCGATCGCAAGGACTTGATGATGTATGGGCAGATGACCGCCGGTAGCTGGATATATATCGGTACCCAAGGCATCGTCCAAGGAACCTATGAGACCTTTGTCGAAGCAGGCCGTCAACATTATGACGGCAGTTGGGCAGGACGCTGGATTTTGACCGCGGGCCTTGGTGGTATGGGCGGCGCGCAGCCATTGGCCGCGACTTTTGCTGGTGCGACCTCACTGAATATTGAATGCCAACAATCCAGCATCGATTTTCGTCTGCGTACGGGCTACGTCGATAAGCAAGCAGATGACTTAGACCACGCTTACGAGCTGATCAAACAACATACGGACGCTGGTGAAGCAGTTTCTATTGCTTTACTTGGTAATGCCGCAGATATTTTGCCCGAAATGGCTGAGCGTGCTCGCGCAGGTGGTATGAAACCGGATTTAGTCACAGACCAGACCTCAGCTCATGACTTGATCAACGGCTATCTACCTAGTGGTTGGACAGTTGATGAGTGGAAAGCTGCACAAGAAGATCACAATCAACATGCTGCATTGACTAAGGCAGCTGCTGCGTCTTGCGCTGTACACGTACAAGCGATTTTAGACTTACAAGCTATGAATATCCCAGCGACCGACTATGGCAATAATATTCGCCAAGTAGCATTTGATGAAGGGGTTAAAGATGCCTTTAACTTCCCAGGCTTTGTACCCGCTTATATTCGTCCGCTATTTTGCCAAGGTAAAGGCCCGTTTCGCTGGGTCGCTCTATCTGGCGATCCGGAAGATATCTACAAAACTGATCAAAAGATCAAAGAGCTGTTCCCTGAGAATACCCATATACATCGCTGGCTCGATATGGCTAAAGAGCACATTCAGTTTCAAGGATTACCTGCGCGTATCTGTTGGCTAGGTCTGGGTGAACGTGATAAAGCAGGACTTGCCTTTAATGAGATGGTCAAAAGCGGTGAGCTAAAAGGCCCTATCGTCATCGGTCGCGATCATCTAGACACCGGCTCAGTCGCCAGTCCTAACCGCGAAACGGAAAGTATGAAAGATGGCTCAGATGCGGTATCTGATTGGGCATTATTAAATGGTCTGCTAAATGTCGCAGGCGGCGCAACTTGGGTATCACTGCATCATGGCGGCGGCGTTGGTATGGGTTACTCACAGCATTCTGGTATGGTTATCGTCGCTGACGGTACTGATGCAGCAGCCAAACGCTTAGCTCGAGTATTGATCAATGATTGCGGTTCAGGCGTAATGCGTCATGCAGATGCCGGATACGAGCTGGCGATTAAAACCGCTAAAGAGTATGGTCTAAATCTTCCAATGATTAAATAGCAGCGTTTGGACAATTAGCCATGTACTTTAGTTGGATTGCTTAACTATCTTGGAATACGCGTTTTAAATATATTTTCAATCATATAAACATATCCAATAATATAACCAATATAAATAGGAACCCCGTTATGACCGCTATAAAGAACTTAATTCTAAACCCGCGCCAATTAAGCTTTGAGATGTTACGTGGTATTTATGACCAACCCGTAACCTTCTCGCTACCCGATAGCGCGTACGACGCGATAGATGCCTCGCACGAAGAGGTACGAACCATCATCGCTCGTGATAAAAGTGCCTACGGTATTAATACCGGTTTTGGCTTATTGGCAAAGACGCGAATTAACGATGATCAGCTTGAGCTACTACAGCGCAACCTAATTGTGTCGCACTCTGTTGGTACTGGTGAACCCTTACCAGACGGCGTGGTTCGGCTGATTATGGTCATGAAGGTTGCCAGTCTATCACAAGGCGTTTCTGGAGTACGCCGCGCAGTAGTCGATGGTTTATTGGCTTTAATTAACAATCAGATTACCCCGCATATTCCTGTTAAAGGTTCTGTCGGTGCGTCCGGTGATTTAGCGCCTCTATCCCACATGACCCTAGCGCTAATGGGTGAAGGAGATGTCTATGTCGATGGTAAATGCGTGTCAGCCGCTGATGCTCTAGCACAGCATGGCCTTGAGCCCATCACCCTTGCCGCCAAAGAAGGCCTTGCCCTAATCAATGGTACTCAAGTCTCAACCGCTCTGGCGCTACGGGGCTATTTCTTAGCTCGTGACCTATTAGAATCGGCGACTATCGTCGGCTCAATGTCTATCGATGCGGCAAAAGGCTCAGATGCGCCATTCGATGCACGTATTCATGAGGTTCGTGGCCATCATGGCCAAATCGAAATTGCCAAAGCGCTTAGAGGCTTGATTAAAGGTAGTGACATTCGAGCTTCACATCAAGGTGAACAAGACGATAGAGTACAAGATCCCTACTGCTTACGTTGTCAGCCGCAGGTAATAGGCGCATGCCTTGATATTATCAATCAAGCGGGTCAAACCTTATTAATTGAAGCCAATGCTGTAACCGATAATCCGCTGATTTTTAACAACGACGATGGTCCAATTGCCATCTCAGGCGGTAACTTTCATGCTGAGCCGGTCGCATTTGCCGCTGATATTTTAGCTTTGGCGATTGCTGAAATTGGTGCCATGTCCGAGCGCCGGGTGGCATTACTGATTGATACCACCTTATCAGGTCTACCGCCGTTCTTGGTCGACAATGCTGGCTTGAACTCCGGCTTTATGATTGCGCACGTTACCGCAGCGGCATTAGCTTCAGAAAATAAATCCATCGCCCATCCTGGCAGTGTCGATAGCATCCCAACTTCTGCCAATCAAGAAGACCATGTCTCTATGGCAACCTATTGCGCGCGGCGTCTATACGAGATGGCACAAAATACCGCGACCATTATCGGCATCGAGTTATTAGCAGCGGGCCAAGGTATCGATTTTCATCGCGGGCTTGATACCTCAGAGCCATTAACTACGGCTCATCAGCTTTTACGTGAACAGGTAACTTTTTATGATAAAGACCGTTACTTAGCTCCAGATATCGAAGCGGCCAAGCAGTTGATACTCAGTCGTTCTTTAACGGAGTATTGGCAGGAAATGCGCGGTGACTGGTACCTTTCTAAATAAGGGTTCTTTTTACACAAAGGTTATTTCTAAATAAGTAAATATCTTCAAATTAATTTTAAAGGAGATCAGCGATGACTATAACAGCCGTTAGCCAAACTGCTGCTGATATGGCGCTATGGACAGGACGCGCGGAGCCATTTGAAAGCGAGCGCGCCTGCTATTGGTATCAGCTGGCACAGCCTTATGAGCATCAGCACATTGGACTGGTTGGCTTTGCCTGCGATCAAGGCGTTAGGCGCAATCAAGGGCGCGTCGGGGCAAGAGCTGCACCGCCACTGATTCGTAACGCTTTTGCTAAACTGCCGGTTATCGCTGAGCTACAAAAACGTTTCAACGGTAAGTTGCCAACCTTGCTAGGCGATGCCAGCGAAATTCACTGTGATGATAACGATGGTTTTGCCGAGCAACTGCTTGAGCAAGCCCAAGAGCAATATGCCGATGTTGTCAGTAACGTTGTTCAAAAAGGTGGTCTGCCTATTGGTCTTGGCGGCGGACATGCTATGGCCTATGGTAGCTTTTTAGGATTATGGCAAGCGATTCAGCAAGCTACTAATATTGACACCAGTGAAAACAATACGGCCGATATACCGACTATTGGTGTGATTAACTTTGACGCTCATCTTGATATTCGTCAATCTGATGTAGCCACTTCGGGCACCCCTTTTCGCCAAATCGCAGAACACCTAACCGAATATGAGCAACCGTTCCACTATTGCTGTATTGGGGTTAGCCGCTTCTCCAACACCGCAGCGCTATTTGATCGTGCCGACAGTTTAGGTGTGCGCGTTATCAGTGATGAGGACTGTTATTATCAAGCGTGGGAAACACTTGCCGCTCAGATTGAAGCGTTTATTAATCAGGTTGATGTGGTTTATTTAACTATTGATATGGACTGCTTTCCGTCTAGCGTAGTCCCTGGAGTCAGTGCGCCAGCTGCCTATGGCATCGAGCTGAGCTTCGTTGAGCGGGCTGTCAAAACCATTATGGCATCCGGCAAAGTAAAAATAGCAGATATCGCTGAGATTAACCCAACCTATGATAGCGATCAACGCAGCTGTAAAGTTGCTGCTCGACTTTTAGCCACCATCATTGAGCAACACTTATTAACTTTATAACTGGCATATAGATTGGCTGTAGTCAGTTCGAAATAAATCAGATACCTATATAATAGTCGATACGAAATAAAACAGATATGAATATAAATCCGCGTGGCTGATAAAAATTTTCTGGCGTGCTGTTTGCCAGCATGACAGAGGCTGCAAAAATTTCTATCAGCCACACGGTATCTGTTTCAAAGTGAACCGACTATTGGATACAAATAATTAACCCCTAGCAGGAATATATTATGACTAACACTACAAACCAGACGACTGATCCCGCAACCATGACATCGTTCGATCGTATTATTACCAACGCCAATCTTGCCACTTTTTCAGCGTATTATGGCTTTGATGTGCATACCAACAGTAAAGAAAACGGTAAATCAACATCGGTAGACCACACACCTTACGGTCAGCTAGAAAACGCCGCTATCGGTATAAAGGAAGGTAAGATTGCGTGGATTGGGTCAAATGAACAGATGATCCCGCACCTTTCTCATTATAAAGCAGAACAAATCAAAGATGTAAATGGCGGCTGGTTAACGCCAGGTTTAATCGACTGTCATACTCATTTGGTCTATGCGGGTAATCGTAGCAATGAGTTTGAGGCACGTTTGCACGGCGCCAGTTATCAAGATATTGCAGCGCAAGGTGGCGGGATTGTCGCGACCGTCAGTGCAACGCGCGCAGCCAGTATTGAGGAGATATTTGCCCAAAGTGAAAAACGTCTCCTACCCCTCATAAAAGAAGGTGTGACCAGTATCGAAATAAAATCCGGCTATGGTCTGGACTTAGATACTGAGCGCAAAATGCTCACCGTCGCGCGTCAACTTGGTGGCAAATACGACATTTATGTCAGCACCACCTATTTAGCCGCTCATGCCCTGCCACCTGAGTATAAAGACCGTGCGGACGATTACATTGAGCAAGTCTGCGAGTGGCTGCCGATCCTGCATGACGAGGGTCTAATCGATGCAGTCGATGGATTTTGTGAAAATATTGCTTTTAGCTCAGAGCAAATCAGACGCGTCTTTGAAGTTGCCCGCTCATTAGATTTGCCCGTAAAGCTCCATTCTGAGCAGCTGTCTGATATAGGCGGCAGTGCCTTAGTTGCTGAGTACCAAGGCTTATCAAGCGATCACTTAGAGCATTTATCGGAGGCAGATATTGAAAAAATGGCAGCCAGTAATACGGTTGCAGTGCTCTTACCGGGCGCATTTTATACTTTGCGCGATACCAAGCTACCACCAATAGCAGCGCTGCGTAAGCATCAAGTTGCTATCGCTATTTCAACCGACTGTAATCCGGGCACTTCACCACTGACCTCGCTATTACTCGCGATGAATATGGGCTGTACGCTGTTTTATTTAACACCTGAAGAAGTATTAGCAGGAGCCACTATTAACGCTGCAAGAGCGCTAGGGTTGTCTAAAAAGGGCCGGATAGAAGTAGGCTGTGATGCCGATCTAGCACTTTGGGATATCACTCGCCCTGCGGACTTATGCTATCAAATTGGGCTTAACCCTATTACGGGTATTATGCGTCAAGGTCAGTGGCGTAAAGGCTAATGTCGAAATATCTTAACCCACTTTACAACGAATACAGTGTGGTTGAGAAAAATTTTTGAAAGCTCGAAAAGTGACACAGTCACACAGCAAGCAAGGAAATTTTTACCAGCCACATGAACCCATAGCTCTATTTTATTTGATACTGACTGTACAAGTCTCATATTTGGTTCACTATACAAGAAAAGCCCCAATCAATTAATGATTGGGGCTTTTTGGTTTATAAGAATAAAAAACTTATAACACTAAAAACTTATGCGGCGTGTTTTTTACGGACGATATGAGTCATCTCGACCATGTTACGCAGCTGTTGACGTACTTCTTCCCAATTACGCGTTTTTAGACCACAATCTGGGTTGATCCATAAGCGCTCAATCGGAATGTACTTTTGCGCTTCATCAATCACGATCTGCATAGCATCGCTATCAGGGGCGCGCGGGCTATGAATGTCATAGACACCGGGGCCAATCGCGTTTTGATAGCCACCCTGATTGCCTCCGTCAGCACCGTCAGCACCGTCAGCACCATCTACATTGTCATCTGTTTTAAAAGCGTCTAGCAATTGCAAGCCTGAGCGTGCTGTTTCAATCGTGATAACGTCAGCATCCATGGCAGAGATATGATGCAAGCAATCATGGAAGCTTGAATAACACATGTGGGTATGAATCTGGGTTTCAGGCTGGGCAGAGCTGGCAGAATGCTTAAAGCTATCGACCGCTTGCTTCCAGTAGCTCGCATGTTCAGCTTGCTTTAATGGTAAGCCTTCACGGAATGCGGGCTCATCAATCTGAATAATACCAATTCCTGCGTCTTGTAAATCACTGACTTCTTGATTAATCGCTTCGGCAATTTGTAAGCGCAAGATATCACGGGTGGCTGCATCGCTTGGCGCAAACGACCAGTTCAAAATGGTTACTGGCCCGGTCAACATGCCTTTCATTGGCTTGTTGGTTAGGCTTTGCGCATAACTGATCCAATCAACGGTCATGGCTTTTGGACGGCTGATATCACCTACCACGATTGGTGGACGGACACAGCGCGTACCATAGCTTTGTACCCAACCATTTTTAGCCAACCAAAAGCCATCTAAGTACTGTGCAAAATATTCGACCATGTCTGTGCGTTCGGCTTCACCGTGGACTAATACATCAAGACCCAACTCTTCTTGGTCGGTCACACACTGACGAATCTCAGCCTTCATGGCGTCTTGATAATCGCTATCGCTCAACTCACCATTGTTCCATTGGCGGCGGGCTTTACGAATCTCAGCGGTCTGCGGGAATGAACCAATCGTAGTGGTTGGTAATAATGGCAAATTAAGCTTGGCTTCCTGCTTACTATAACGGTCGCTAAAGACACCATTGCGAACTTGCGCTTCTGACTGAGTTGGCGACAAACTAATATCTGTTGCGGTGACATCAGGTTGTAGCTCACCCGTTGCTAATTTGGCACAAATGACCACTTCACTTAGTTTTTGCTTGGCAAAGGCCAGTTTGCCCTTCAAATTTTCAGGAACGTCTTCAGATTTTAAATCAACGGGTAAATGTAGTAACGATGAGCCCGTACCGACCCATAAACGTTGATTATCCTTGTCATTGTCTGAATTTGGCTGATTATGATAGGTATTTAAGCGCTCATTGGCCTCTGTTAAGATATCTTGCGCTCGAGCTTGGTCCGTTGTCCAGACACTGCGACCGTCGACGACGCCGATAGACAGCAGTTTATGACTTGGCAGATGATCAATCACTTGCGTCACATACTGCTTAGCCTGACTTGAACGGGTGATATCAATATGAATGCCACTAACCGGTAGATTACAAGCAATATGGCAATTGTTGCCTAGCGTATCAAAGTAGTTTGCCACTATTAATTGTGGCGGTGTTTGTTGTAGGCCGTTATAGGCACGCTCAAACGCTTGCTGCCATTTACCATCTAAATCTAACGATAAAATAGGTTCATCCATCTGTACCCAATCAACACCTTGCTCGCCCAACTGATTCAATAAATCAGCATAAATCGGTAGTAACTTATCAAGATGCTCCAGCTTGTCATCAAGCTTTGATGAAGCTAAATATAAAAAGCTTACCGGACCAATTAAGACAACTTTTAAAGCTTTATCGGTTTTACCACTTTTTTCAATAATGGCTTTAGCATCTGCAACTTGTTTAAATATTTGGGTAAAATCCGTATTACTAAAGTCTTCATCGGCTTCTAATTCAGGCACTAAGTAATGATAGTTGGTATCAAACCATTTAGTCATCTGCCAAGCTGCATTATCTTCATACTGACCCGTATGGTCACGACCACGGGCAAAATAAAATTGACGATCAAAAGTATCGAGTGTCTCTGCACCAGCAAAACGTGGTGGCTGCACACCAAAGGCAACGGCTTGGCTTAGGACTAAATCATAATGGGCAAAGTCGCCAGTGGTGATGATATCGAGGCCAGCATCGATTTGGTCTTGGATATTAGTGGTAAAAACTTCCAACAAAGCGGCTTGAGTAGCGTCTTTGTCTTTTTTACCTTTCCAATAATGCTCTAAAGCAAATTTGGTTTGGCGTTTGTCACCAATACGTGGATAGCCTAAAATATGGCCAAGTACGGTATTTTTCGGGATGGCTTTTGGGATTGCGGTAGTCATATGTTACTCCATTATTAATATTCAGTATTCGATAATTAAGATGAATAGTTTTGATGAAGCAATCATAGCTGATTGTTTAGATGAATAAAAATCAATTTACTTATCTTAAGATGAATTTTACTAATGTTATTATTTTAGCTGGGTCTTTCTGTTCTTTTTCCCATCTAAAACACTTTTAAGCACCTTTAGCTTTCCTATAAAAAAATACCTGCTGGCAACTACTAACAGATGTCTTTTTGATTTTTTTAAATCTCTCTATCTCTAATAGTGTCTTGTTTATCTATTTTTTAACCTTACTTTTTAACCTTATTATTGAATATCTCACCCGTATTGGCATCAACGTTTAGCTCAAAAATATGGTCGTTTTTGAGCATTTCAACTTCATAATATGAGGTATGGTCGTTATAATCCCGGTCATTTTTAAATTCAACTTCCATGACGCGGCCCCCTGTTTTTTTCTCAACAATACTCATGGCCTTCATAATATTAATTCTTGTTTGCTTGAGAGTCTTATAATCAGCAATATCGCCACTATAGATAGATCAAGCCTTGAGGTCTTGCTGCAACCGACAGAAATTTCAGAAGTTAAATCATCTAAACATAAGCCGCATCGAGGCAATATGCCGCCTCGATCTCAGCTGTATTTGGCTGACGGACAATGCTAATGAATTGTTGTTGGTCGGCTTGCCAATCAATCAGCCCCATATTTGCAAACGGCGTAAGCCATCCCGCCATTGGCCAATGTTGCCATTTATCATAAAAGCGATTGGCATTAATGACAATGCTATCCAAATGGTTTAGTGGCGGTCGATAAACACTGTGCTGCTGGTGATAAATCACATCGGCAGTTAAATAAAAATCGATATTTAAGGCGCGAACGGTAAAGGCAAAATCAGTATCTTCAGCGCCATAGCCAACATACTGCGTATCGAAACCGCCAATCTGCTCAAATTGCGTCCGCGAGATAGCGAAGCATAAACTCCAAAATGCGCCATAATCTTGGGTCTGCTCAATGGGCGTCTGCTTATCGTTTTCAGCTACTCCGTCCTCAATGACCGACTCAAAGTTATAGCGATAAGGATTATAGACAGATAGCTTACTTAACTGTGCTTTGGATAACGTACCTTGCTGTAGCTGCGCTCCCTCGGCATCTGTTAAAGGTCGAGTAAGATAACGCGGCTGGCCCATCAGCAACGCATCAGGATGCACTTGTAATTTAGCATTTAACTGCTCAATGAATGTTGGCGCAACAATACAATCGACATCTAAGAATATCAACGTGTCATGTGTAGCACGGGCAGCCCCACTATTACGATTACGGCCGATATCAAATCCGGTCTTAAGCGTTTCATTCTCTGATATCTTGTAAGCACTGTCTAATGGCGCCTGGGTAGTCGTTGGTATTTGTACAATATTTAAAGAGAATTGAGCCAACCGCTCAGGGTCAGCATCATCGTTTACGATAATGACTTCATCAGGTCTAACGCTACCTTGCGCCAGACTGCTAAGTAGATTATAAAGATGGCGATTACGTCCGTAGCAAGTAGTAATTACACTAACAGGAAGGGTAGTAGGTTTGGCTACATTAACTACAGTCATGTTGACCTCTTTTATATTTCTTATTGATGGGAAAGATACTAAATATCGGGGCTGAATCCCAGCTGTGGTAGTAGCCATTCCTCAAACCATAATTTGGGTGACGGGAATGTAGCGATGCTGTCCATAAAGGCTTGGGCTGGCGTATTAACGGATAGGTTAAACTGGTTCTCAAGTTTAGAGTGTGCCTTCTCATTACTCTCATACATTGACGGCATGCTTTGAATTCTCCCCTTCTCTATCCTCGTCATAAACTGCTCCCAACTCAGCGCGCGACCTTGCATTATCAAAGCCTCCGCCATAACTTCTTGCTCTTGATGCGGGCGATTATCTGGCAGTACTACTAGCGGCGTCGCATAGCGATACGCTTGCGCAATACCGTTAAGACCGCAAGCCATCAGCAGCCAATTACTATGAGCAATAAATGGCGTCACATCATCAACATGGGCAGCAATATCGACAAACTTGCGCATGTCATCATCAATAGGGCCAAGCGATATGATAATGGCATCGGGCAATGCACGGCGTAGTTCGGGCAATTTTGCATCGATAGCCTCGTGACCGCCATAGCCCTTAATCACGGTAATTATCGTTGATTGCCGTCTATCTAAATTCATTTGCGTAGCCGTGTTATCCGTTGCACACTCAGTATTATGTTTATCAAAAGGCGCATTGATAGAACGTGATAACAATGCAGGTAAACGATTAACAACAGTAGCATCAGTGGTTCTAGCAGTTTCAGTGGTTAAGCTCGTTAGCATTTGGATAAAGGCTTCATAGGTCAATGGTTCACTACTAGTAGCGGCTAAAAAATCAAGATATAAGGTTTTTTGGCGCACCAAATCTGGGGTCATTAAAGCTTCCAATGCTGGCGGATAAGGGGCTAGCAGCCCAAGAGCTCCTGCAAAAGCATTAACGTGTGGCGTATCATCACGAATACCAGCTAATCTAACGTATAAATAAGGCACGCTAGCAACGCGGCATAGCATTGCGACCTCGACACTGACATCAATAATCATCAGATCAATTTGACGCTGTTTGATGCCATCCAATATCTGCCAACTGCGCGTTTGGATATCGGTATTACCAACGGGAGAATAATGCAGGCTACTCGGCTGCCAATACTGCCCTGCACGACCTGCCAGCACATTGTCTGGTCGTTCATCTTCCGCACTAAGATGAACAATTTGCTCCTCAGTTATAATAATAAATCGATAAGCATCAGCAGCTAGACTGGTAAATACGGTCAACTGTTGCCGTAACTTAAGCGGTAATAGTGCCGCTAGTTTGTCCGCTTGCCGGCAGTGACCTGAGCCATGATGATGGGCATAATAGCCAATACGCATGATATTAATCCTATAAAAAACAGATGCTTTTATTTCGCTGTTTTTTATAGCAGCTGACTTATCTTTGCTCACCGCATGTAAAGTACGAGAAAGCGTTTCATCAAGGTTGATTGGTATATCCGGTTTATTAAAAAGGTCGGGTTGTTTATTATCAGCTTCTTGGTTTTGGTCAACAGGTTTGTCTTTTAGGGCTTGTTTATATAATTGCACATATCCGTCTACCATCGCTGCCACTGAACAAAATTGCTCAGCGTGGTTGCGACATGCTTGCCGTGAAATAGTATTAATATCAGCAAAGGCTTGGACAAATGCTTCTTTGTCCATTTTAGCTACGATAATTCCGCTATCTGGCGTGACAATCTCAGCACTAGCACCCACATCAAAGCCAATCACGGGTGTACCACAAGCCAAGCTCTCAGCTAGCGTCAACCCATAAGGCTCATCCCAAGTACTGGTAAATAATAGTGCGGTTGCGTTACCTAGATAATCGTTGATTTTGGCTTTGCTTAAATGTCCGACATAATCAAATAGCGCTGGTGTGCCATTCTCTTTACTAACTTTTCCGTCTTCTGCCAATAGCGGAGCAACATATTGATTAAAGTAATCCTCATTGCTTTTAGGGCCGGCAATAACCAGACGCTTACCGGCAGCTTTGCAATACTCCATCGCTAGATGCGTGCCTTTTTCAGGACAAATACGTCCGTACCAAAAGTAAACCTCATCTTTAATAGGTTGAATATTCGCGGTAAATGATTGCACATCAATCCCATTATAAACCACATGAGACGGCACAAATTCATCAAACAATTGCTGTTGATGGCCACTAATCGCCGTAAACTGGGTTTGTGTTCCTTGCCGTAGAGTCAACAGCGCCAAACGTAGCTGGGGGAAGATAGGCGTATGAAAAGTGGTGAAAAACCTTGACCCAAACACTTGACCCAGCATCATCGGGACATGATGCAAGCTGTGATTGTGTACCACGTCAATCTCACCGCGCTCATCACGAGTGATCATATCGCGTAGCGCTTGCTGATAAACTAAATATTGATACAGCTCTTCACGACTCATCCCAACTGAGTCATGCTCATTGTCATATACCATCGCCTCAAACTGCGCGCGCGTGAGCAACGGGATTAGCGTGGCCTCCGTTTGACTGTCCGAATGCGCGTAAAGCAACACCTCATGGCCTTGGGTAACCAGCTCATTACAGAGCAACTGAGTGATCATCTCCAGACCGCCGGCATAGGGTTCCGCGATTGGATATAGAGAGTGCGCGATAATCGCAATGCGTAATACAGGAGTTTTTGATTGTTTCGTCGTTTTGACGCCTTTTTCATTATGAATAATACGACAATTGGTCGTATTTGATGTATTAGCTACAGGGGTAGATGTCATGAAATATCCAAGATAAATGAGCCAGTAATAAAATAGGAATAAGATAGTAATAAAAAAATAAAGTTGTAAAACCCAGGGCTATCAAGGCTACTGATTAACAGCGTTATCGTCTTTAAATAAAGAGATTACAGGTTTACTTTTTGGTTTAAAAATTTGGACCTCAGTTGATTTAGTCTTACTTAATTTAATTTTAGTTACCTTAGCGTTGGCTACCAACCTAATATTGGAAACTGATTTAGCGGATGGTAAAGAAGTGCTCGTTGCTACCTCTCCATAATTATAATTGGCAAACATGACTTTTGCGGCCCATAACTTTAGCAGGCAGACAGTGATAGCACAGAAAAACAGTATTGGAGAATAGAGCGGCGATAAGGGCGACACGATGACCGCCGTTATCATGTTGAGTATCAATAGCAGCTTAGGTAACGCGACTATATTAGCCATCCATGCCGTGCGTCGCGTGCGCATGTATTGTTGTTTGGGTGTACAGATAAAGGGCTTATCACGTCCCCACAACACTGGTAACCAGGATAAAGCCCCGAGCTCCCAAAAATTAAGGTGCAAAGCCCATGCCCGTAGCTTATTACTAATGCTTGGATTACTAATGCTCTGACTATGGCCATTCCTTACTTGCTGATTAAGCGGCTCGCGGTCCTGACTATACGCCCATAAGCGTCTTGTCAAAAATATCCCGTAGCTGGCATAGACCACATACAAAGGCGTTAGTAACAATGGTAAACGTATATTTAAATTTATCAGCAGCGCACTACCAATGATCAGTAAGGTACAGATATGCAACAGAATGAAAATACCAGTAAAATTCACCCAAGCGCTAAGCTGCGATAAATGAGCCCGTATATAGGCTAAGCGCTCACCAAGAGCATTTGTTATGGACCTATTTGGCGACAGGCGCGTAGCTGTAGAAAGGCGGGAGGTTATAGAGAAATAGCTATTGAACACTTGCATATTGCCATAAATCCAGCGCCGACGCTGACTCATCAAATCACCGACGGTAGTAGGCAACAAGCCGGTAGCGATTACCTCAGGAATAAACTGGCTGCGCAAACCGTGCTGATGCATCAACACCCCCATCTGCGCGTCCTCTGTCAGAGAAGCGCCCGACCAACCGCCTAAATCTAGCAATGCGCTACGGCGAATAATTGCATAAGTCCCTGTCGATAACGCACGCTGACGATTGAAGGGCCGGTATAAATGATAATTAAAATAATGATTCAGCTCACTATGGACATCGACTCGGCCAGCATCACGGTAAAACTGCGGAAACTGTAATAGTGCATAATCGGGATAATCATCAATAGCAGCAGCGATAGCGCTTCTTGCCTGCGGTAATGCTTGATAATCACTATCGACCACTACTACATGTGTAGCATTGGGATTCATAAGGCCTAATGCTAGATTTAGTGCCCCTGCTTTAAAGCCTGCCACCGCATCGATGTGATAAAAGTGTACATTTAGCCGTGTATCCAGTTCAGCACAAAATGTTGCTAATGGCTCATAGAGTGCGGTCTCAGTATGGTTGTTATCAACAATTAATATCTCATCGCCAGCAATGAGTGAATAGTCGCTATCACCATCTCAGCAGGCTCAGCGCGGGTCATCAGCTGAAAACTTAAACACATAGGCGGATTAGGACTATTAAAGTTAGCAATATTGTCATTAATTTCTTTAAAATTTTCTTCAGAATAACTATGCTGACTACAGCTATCTCTTAAGGCATCATTAATTTTCAAGATGCTTTTACCTTTTATACTAATCTTCAGTACGCTATTTTTTGATAAAACAATATCGACCTCGTTGTTGCTAGGAATGCTGGTGCTAGAAATACTGTTACCAGGAAAATATTGTTTTAGCGTATCTTTGCTTATAGAAAGCGAACTTGCTGCAGTATGGACTTCCCTACTGATTGTCATGACTTATCCTTAGGCATATACATCAGGGACATAAATCGACCCAAGTTAATAAATAAATCCCATGTTAGCCAAAAGGGTTGGCAATAGTTATTTATGATCTGTCTTTAAAATAGTATTAATGTAACGCTGGGTAAAAAATGTAAAAAATAGCGTTAAATTAGTTACTTACGAAACGAAACACCCTAATTAATCTTTTTTAAAGATTGCTAGAAGTCTTTTTTTTAGACAAAAAAATACCGCGCTCATCATTGAAGATAAGCGCGGTATTTTTCAGATATAGTCAGTAAAGACTATCAGCTAATGCTTAGTTTAAGATTCCATAAGCAACTAATGCATCGGCAACGCGTTTAAAGCCAACCATGTTCGCGCCCGCCATATAGTCAATATAACCATTTTTAGTTTGGCCATACTGCTCTGATGCTTCAGCAGCGCTATCATGAATGTCTTTCATAATGCATTTTAAGCGCTCATCCACTTGCTCAAAAGTATCGTATTGGCGTACTGAGTTTTGTGACATCTCGAGCGCAGATACTGCCACGCCGCCAGCATTAGCCGCTTTACCAGGCGCATAGTGCACCTGATGCAGGCGAATATGATTAATAGCTTCGGCAGTAAGCGGCATATTAGCCCCTTCTACCACATATTTTACGCCATTCTCAACCAACTGTTTAGCATCGTCTTCATCCACTTCATTCTGGGTCGCTGATGGGATGATGATATCTGCTTTAATGGGCCATGGCTTTTGCTTAGCAAGCCATTCGCCACCAAAAATATCAACATATTCAGCTAAAGGCTTGCTCTGTTCTTTCTGAGCTTTTAGCCAATCGATTTTTTCTTGAGTAAAACCACTAGCATCATGTAGCGTACCGCGGGAATCTGATACTGTGATAACGTTGGCACCAAGGGCGATACATTTTTCGGCAGCATGTAGTGATACGTTACCAGCACCTGATATCAATACTTTTTTACCTTTGATATCTTCTTTTTGAGTGACTAGCATACTTTCTAGGAAATATACCGCCCCGTAGCCAGTGGCCTCAGTACGCATTAAGCTACCACCAAAACCAACGCCTTTACCGGTAATCACACCAGTAGATTCGCGGGTTAAGTTTTTGTACATAGCGAACATGTAGTTGACTTCGCGGCCACCTACCCCAATGTCACCGGCTGGTACATCCATGTCTTTACTGATGAAGTGATGCAGCTCACGCATAAAGGCGTAGCAAAAACGACGAATCTCGTTCTCAGACTTACCTTTAGGATCAAAATCAGAGCCGCCTTTACCGCCGCCGATTGGCAGACCGGTTAAAGCATTTTTGAAGATTTGTTCAAATCCTAGGAATTTTAAAACAGATTGGGTCACAGTCGGATGAAATCTAAGACCCCCTTTATAAGGACCTAAAGCGTTATTGAACTGGACACGCCAGCCGCGATTAACTTGCACTTCGCCTTGATCGTTTTCCCAGTTAATACGAAAGTTAAAAATACGATCTGGCTCTACTAAACGCTCAAATATCTTTAAGGCTTCATATTCAGGATGCGCGTCATATAACGGCTTGATAGTGATGGCGACTTCTTTTACCGCTTGGACAAATTCTGGTTGATGCGCGTATTGGGCTTCAATTTTTTCGATGGCTTGACTGATACTCATATATCTTCCTTAAAGGTAGAAATTGTGGTCGTTTTAGGTATAAAAACGAATGGGATTGAAAGCCAACTGATTGTGCCTCTAACAGGCGAAGTAGCTTTTAGATCATATCTGTATGTCATTTTGAGGGTGTCGAAGGCTAACGAATGTCCATCTCACTCAATGATATGACGGATGATATAACAGACACAAGGTAGAGAATGGTATTTAGCGTGCGCTTAAAAGTCAGATAATTGACTTCGCCTATTTAATTTACCCTGATGATTAAAAAATTCAAGCTCATATCGCAACATTAATGTTATTAGCTATAAATAGTTACTTTTACAGACGACAGGTACTATTTATAATTGGCAAACTTTAGTAGACTAAAATAATACCAATAGCAGATAAAAGGCTAAAATAGATCTGAAGTGGCAAAGATCCCTACTATTTGGTTCTCAAATAGAAAATGTTATATCAATATAGAGAGTAAGGATTTACAATAGGGCGTCTTGAAACACCGCTATTTTTAAAAGTCGTAATTTAAGCACCATAATTTAAGTGTCATAAATAGACATTTTTTATTATTCAATAACCAGTTATAGAGACAGCGATATGCGTACAGACTCATTCCAACAGATATTGGAAGACTTAAACAGTTCATCATCAGACGTTGAGGCGTCGGCCCTAATTTCTAACGATGGCCTTATGATTGCCTCAGCACTTCCTTCCGGCATTGATGAAGACCGCGTTGGCGCGATGTCAGCTGCCCTAATATCACTAGGGGACCGTGCTGGGCGTGAGCTGGCGCGCGGTAGTATTGATCGTATTATGATTCAAGGCGAAAAAGGCTATGTCATCATGACCTCATCAGGTGATGAAGCGGTACTGACCATTATGGCAAAACCAAATGCTAAGCTTGGCTTGATATTCTTGGACATCAAGCGCGCCTCAGAAGCCCTAGCAAAACTTATCTAGTCAGTGACTCTATCAGCTGCTTTCTATAACTTGCTTACTAATATAGTTTGCTTGTTTTATAAGCATCTTAAATGAAAAACTATCATCTGTCTTATAAAGATTAGTTGAGGCCATACATACTGTATGATTTTAATGAGCCAATACAGACTGACGGGTATTAAAGACCTTGCCCCTCAGTACATGTGAGTAAGCTAAGTTTGATGAGTAATAAACACTAGCAATATATTGCTTATATCGAAACATGTTCTTAGGTTTATGACTCTAATCTAGTTCTTCAATGTTAATGATTACAACGATAAATAAAGGAGATTACTATGGGTTCTCCACTCCCTGATGCCAATCAGCCAGATACGACAGCTGAGCAAGTCACATTGACTTATCAAGATGGAACTTCACGAACTGTTTATGATACTGGTATCGAGCGGCCCTATCCAGACGGCAAGCTCATTGTCTCGCGTACCGATCTAGACGGTGTCCTCACCCATGTGAATGACGCTTTTATAGAAATCAGTGGTTATGATCGAGGTGAATTAATCGGTAAACAGCATTATATTTTACGCCATCCTGATATGCCAAAAGCCGCCTATAAAGACTTGTGGAATACCGCAGAGTCTGGCCAAAAATGGCATGGGTATGTCAAAAACTTGTGCAAAGATGGCAGTCATTATTGGGTCTATGCAACCGTCGTTCCTAATGTCCGTCGCGGCGAAACAGTTGGCTATACCTCGGTCCGCCGTAAGCCATCACGTAGCAAGATAGAGGCGGCTATTGCCCAGTATGCTGAAATGAAACAGAATGAGGAAGGTTAAATCATGAGTGAACCAATGTATAACCTGTTAATCGCCCCTGATTTTTCGCCTGAGCGTTTTGCAGGCTGGCATATGTTCAACACCTTAATTCAAAAGCGTGCTGACATTCATATGCATTTAAACACGCCTACCTCTTCTGCTGAACAAGAAGAGCTGATCAAAGCCGGTAACGTGCATATTATTTATGCCAATCCATTTGATGCCGCTGAATTAATACGTGAACAAGGCTATCGTGCTATCGCCCGTCCCATCGGAAAATCTGACGAGATGGTTATTGCCGCGTCTGCAAGTAGCGATATCAACAGCTTAGAAGATATTACTAATGGTGCTACCGTGGCAATGGCAGACAACCGTGACGTCAAACTTATCGGGCTAAGATTGCTTGAGGCCGTTGATTTAGAAGAAGCAGACTTAAACTGGGACGTGACTGAAAATTATCAAGCAGCCGCGAGAAAAATTATCAAGGGCGATGCTCAAGTAGCGTTCTTTTTAGCAGAAATATTCCATAGCTTTTCACGCTTGACTAAAACTCAGCTATCAGTACTGATAGAAAGTGATTTAGCGGATATCAGCCACGTACTCTTGATTAAAGAAAATGTTGCCGATGCGGTGGCTTTAACGGATGCGATTCTTGCTTTTCATAACGATGATGACGGTAAAGAAGCACTCGCTGAGCTGGGTATCCCGCAAGGCTTTGAGCCCATGAGCGAAGAAGATGCCGAATTTATGATAGATTTGATGGAAACCTTACTTGATTAGCAATTTTAATTAGCATCTTGGCTACTATCTTGATGTGATGGACGCCTGCCCTCTTATTTTTTCAACCTGCTGACGCTGAAAGCTTTACAAACAGTACTGTTGACTATGACCTCAGAGATACTCTTATGAGTGACTTAACGCTTATTAAAGAAAGTGAAATGGTAGCCCGCCGATTGTTTCGCTTATACTCGCGCAAAATATTTTTGGCGCCGAATAATCGTCATTTTCACGAACAACGTATTAATGCAGCATTGCTTCTCAATGAAAAAGAGCCTTTACAAGGTGCGGTAGCTGACTTCTTTTATGGCTGCTGGTATGACATTCCTTATGACGTTACCAATATGTTTACTCGTATTCAAGGACGCTTGCACCCCCATGTTGAACAAGCTTTTCGCGACTGTATTGATAAGCTAGCTTACATTCAACACAGCAGTGTGCTTGCAACCCGTTGGAGCGTACTGGTAACACCCTCATTAAACGAGCAAACGCAGCGACTACGTATCAGCAGTGACGATGCTAAGGAAATTGCCAAAGATATCACAGCTGAGCTTATGATGGCGCGCGATAACGAGGACTGGAACACGATTGAGCAAATCGAAAATGAGTTTTTCTCCCACTGTGTTGCTCGCAATGATCGTTTGGCCTTTTCTATCGTCTGGTTTCGCTTGGGCAAGAGTGACTGGCAGTTCGATGAGCGCTGGGATAATTGCCAGCAAAGCCTTGACCAAACTGTCGAAGCATAGATGATAACTTTATTAAAGAAGTTCACTATAAAAATTTATATAAATGGTAGCCGCTATGTCTTACTTAAATGTCGATAAAACCTATCTTACCCTAACCCCAGCAGGTATCTTTGAAGCGTTTTCACAAAACGAACCCACTGATCAGCAGCTATCACTACAAGCATTACTGTCACACCACGAGACCATGCTTGCTGGTAATTGGTTGGAGACTTATTCTGATGAATGGCTAGAAGACTTTTTAGAACAAGGCTGGATTGAGAAGCTATCGATCTTTTTACCTGCTCCTAACCTACCGTTGGATCAGTTTTTGCCTTATGTGGTGTCAAGCTTATCAGGTAACCGACGCGCTGCGATTGCTTCCGATGAAGGATTTTGCTTGGCGCGGATTGGCTATAGCCAAGAAGAAGCAGACATGCTGTGTGTCGCCGCCGCTGACTTCTCAGGCTTTATGTTGCGCCAAAAGCAACGCGGCTGGTCAGTAGAGAGCCAAGCGATTTCATTCTTTCAGCAAGTCGATTTACTGATTCCTGAAACCAGCTTTGTCTTTTTATGGATTGATGGGGCGGGCTACGCTATCATTATCGATGGTGAGCCACTAACCAATAATCGTGCCTTTGTTGAGCTGGTTTGGGCACTAAAAACATCCGGTCTGCGTTTTGCCAGTTAAATTAAGTTAAATCAGTTTTATTGATAAGTGCGTTTTGTTTCCTGTTCGGCGCACTTTTTTACAAGCTTACCTTCACACTTCGCAATATAATATTTTTGCGCCTCATCTTCCTTAATCATCATTTATTAGTATCCCCGTCTACCCGCTATCAGTAGCCCTTCTCCAAATAACAGTAATACCCCAATAATAAGAATACTCTGCCAAATAACAACAACTTACCTAGCGATCAGGCATACTATAACCAGTTTAATTATCAACACTTTCTTCTATCTACCTTTTTATACCGCCCTTGTTATTTACATTCTATTTTCTAGATAGTATTACCCATTAGATAACATGACCTACCCCCTGATAGTGGCAACCTTTGCCAGATTTTGCACTCTTGCTCTTTTTTTAGGATGGTTTATGACTTCGCTTACTTCTGTGCGCGTGCGTTATCAAACGATTGAAATTGGCAATACCGATATTCATGTCTGCACTCTGCGCGATAACCAACAATTCAGCGACCCTGATGACGAGGCGCTCAACTTAGGTATTTGCTCGGCATCTTGGCCATTATTTGGCGTGATATGGCCGTCAAGCTTGGTGCTAGCCAACCATATGCTCGATTATGATATCGCTGGCAAGCGTATCCTAGAGGTCGGTTGCGGCATGGCATTATCTAGCCTACTGCTCAATAATCGACACGCAGATATCACAGCGACTGACTATCATCCGACCGTCGAGTACTTCCTTGATAGAAACACCTTATTGAATAGTAGTAAAGAGATTGCATTTGAGCGCTTAGATTGGGCGCAAGTGAACAGCGGTCTTGGTCGTTTTGATATGATTATCGGTAGCGATTTACTCTATGAAGACCAACATGTGTCTATATTGGCAGCCTTCATCGAACGTCATGCCAATCCAAACTGTGAAGTGATCGTCGTTGATCCCGGCCGTGGTCGCAAAAATAAACTGACCGCAAAAATGGCTGAGTTTGGCTTCAGCAGTCATCATATCAAACCGGAAGATACCACTTATTTAGATATGCCATTTAAAGGTCATATTTTGACGTTTTCGAGGGCGTAAGGCTTTGAAGAAAAGGTTAATTGGCCTTAGTTTTCCGCCATTCCTGCTGATTAATTTTATATAAGACATGCTCAGCAAGTACATGGTCTGGCTTAAGCGCAGGATGATAAAAATTGTCCTGCGTGTTGGTCATGCCGAGCCGCTCCATAACTGATTGGGAGCGCTTATTAATAACAGCAGTGAAAGAGACCACTTCATCCAGTGCTAGCTCCTCAAAGGCAAACTTTAAAGAGGCATTCGCGGCTTCAGTAGCATAGCCTTGTCCCCAAAACTCCTTGCGCAGTCGCCAAGCAATCTCGACACAAGGAGCAAAGTGAAGATCAGCATGCGTTTCATTCAAGCCCACAAAACCGATAAAAGCATCACTCTTTTCTGAACCATCTTTTAGACTTACCGCCCAAAATCCCCAACCCTTATCTTTAATGAGCTGCTGACATTTATTCGCAATGATATCACTCACTGCTGCTGATAATACCTTAGGAAAATATCGCATCACTTCTGGATCGGCATTCATATCAGCGAATATCGCAAAATCGCTTGGTTGCCACTGCCTAAGATATAGACGTTCTGTTTCTAATGTCGTTACTGTCATAAAGCTCAACCCTCACTTGATATGTATTAAATAACGAGACTCTAAAACCTTCATCAAGTATCAACTTTCATCAAACATGTTTGGCTTAAATGTTGAAAACTGTCTCAATTTTTAGGAAGCTTGACTTGCTTTTTTTCGCAGCTCATGGCGTAATATTTTACCGACTGTAGATTTGGGTAGCTCATCTATAAACTCAATGTGACGCGGACGTTTATAACCGGCCAGACTCTCTTTGCAAAAATCTTTAATCTCTTGCTCAGTGACGCTGTTGTCAGATTTTACGACATAAGCTTTGACTGACTGACCTTGGTTCTCATCATCGACACCGACCACTGAACACTCAGCAACCTTAGGGTGCATCTCAATGATGTTTTCTACTTCATTCGGAAATACGTTAAAACCACTGACGATGAGCATGTCTTTTTTGCGATCGTATATCTGAATATAGCCCTGCTCATTCATTGAGGCCACATCACCTGTTTTGAGGTAGCCATCAACCGTGAAGAAGCTGGCGTTATCGATTCTATGATAACTTGAGATGATATTATCGCCTTTGATACACATCTCGCCGACTTCACCCAGCGCGAGAATGTTTCCCTCTTCATCACGGATATTGATGTCAACACCAGGTAGTGGTAAACCAATGTTGCCGTTATACTCAGTATTGATAAGCGGATTGGCAGTACCGACGCCTAAGCTCTCTGACATGCCCCAGCCTTCAATAATTGGCAAACCGGTAGTATCTTGCCACCTCTTCGCGGTTGCTGGTGTTGCCGCCATACCACCTGCCAGCGACAACTTTAATTCCGAGAAATCAAGACTCTCAAATTTAGGGTTGTTAAGCAAAGCTTGGTATAAGGTATTGACGGCCGGGAAAATATGAAACGGTCGCTGCCCTAATATTTTAACAAAGCCGTCGATATCACGCGGATTGGTCACTAACGTGAGGTGCTGACCCACGCGTACCCCTAACAGAAAAATAACAAAAGCGTAAATATGGTACAAGGGTAAAGCAATAATAGTATTGATTTGAGTATCTTTAGGCAGATTTTTATAAACAGGATTGAACCATTCTTCAAATTGAGCGGTCGCTATTACTACATTGTGATGAGTCACTAAAAGTCCTTTGGCAACCCCAGTCGTCCCGCCTGTATATTGCAACATCGCTAAATCATCAGGCTGACCCACAGGGCGAGAATAAGACAAGGACTTACCTTGCTTTACTACAGATTTGAAACTGACTACTTTATAGCTTGAGTTCGACTTTAATCCGTGACTTGGGATGGCCTTTTTAATATGCTTGGCCGCCAAATTCACTACGTTGCCTTTTATCGTTCCCAGCATGTCACCAATCGTGCTAATGACTACCGTTTTGACACTAGTCTCATGAATGATTTTTTCTAACGTCTCACAAAATGGCTCTAAGATAAAGATCGCTTGGGCGTCTGAGTCCGTCAATTGATGCTTAAGTTCACGTCCGGTATATAAAGGGTTGATGGTCGTGAGAACCATTCCTGCACGAATTACCCCGACAACTATGGGGTAATATTGATTGACATTGGGCATCATAATGCCAATGGTAGAGCCTTTCGCCAGTCCTAGACTCTGAATCCAGGCTGCGATATCTCGAGATATAGTATCAATCTGCTCATAAGAGTAAGTCACCCCCCATGTTGGTACTCAGTTCTGTTTGAACATATTTAGCGAATGTATTATCAAAGATAATTAAGTAGCGTTTTATGCTCACACGTTAACTCAGCACGTACGCCCTCAGGATAGCTGTCCGTCCAAAATTTATTCATAACATACCTTCCTTGGTAATTAATGAGTCACTGTTTATAGTAGCATCTACTATTTTTTAATATTTAACTTGTTGCCATCCAGATGTGGCATGGTGTTCATCTTGATGCGCAAATAGTGGATGCACTTTGGCTTCTTCTAAAGTTAAAACAGGGGTTACGCAAACATCTGCTGACGCAAAGGTCTCCTGCCAGTAGCGAAGCGGCTGGCTTGCAAAAGTCTCAGTCACTTTCCTCAAAGCCTCTTTACTGTCCGGCGTATTGGGCATGACCCCAAGTTGCCAATGTGTTGCTTTAAGCTCAGGCAACGCTAGCACGTCGCATAAGCCTTGCCAAAACTTGAGCTCTAGAGAGCCCACTGCCATATAGCGATCGTCAGCCGTTTTATATAGACGGTAGCAAGGTAGTAACCCACCCAAAAAGTCATACTGTGGTGGCGGGTTTCGACCTGAGAAGCTTTTGACCAGCGTCCCTGTCGCTTTTGGCATGACCATATGCTGGTATAAGCTATGGGTCATGCTGACCGCGATATGTCGACCTTTGCCCGTCCGCTGGGCGGCGAATACAGCAGCCAATAACGCAATCACTGCGGTATCACTACCACCAGCCAGATCTGCAAACTGGATGTTAGGCATGGCCTGCTCGCCTTTAGCCGTTTTTAACTGATCAAGGACGCCACTCATGGCCATAAAGTTGATATCGTGACCGGCTTTATCAGCCCACTCATGCTTAATATCGTCACCAATTTCTGACCCATACCCAGTGATGGATACGATAACCAGCTGTGGATTGATGGCATGAACGGTCTTGGCATCTAAACCCATGCCTTCTAATACCCCCGGACGGAAGCTATCGAGCATGACATCCGCGTCTTTTAGATGCGCCTTGATTGACTCGATACCTTTAGGATCACGAAAGTCATATTTTTCAATAGTCTTACCGTGATTTAAAGCTTCAAACAGTCCCCCTAATGCGCGGGCAGGATCACCATTTTTGGGCTCAATCTTGATGATCTCTGCTCCTAAATCGGCAAGCAGACGGGTTGCAAAAGGTCCTGGTAGATTGCGAGTCAAATCGACGACTCGCAATCCTTGTAAGCAATCAGTCATCTGGCTGATACCTGATGAGGTACTTGATGCCGCATTTAAGGATGTGTTGTTAGGCATCGGTAAACTCCTTGCCTTTTTCAGCCATGTCTACTACGATTTGTGCTGGTGCAAAACGGTCGCCATACTGCTCAGCAAGCTCACGGCTACGAGCAACGAACTTGTCTACGCCCAGCGCATTGATGAACTGTAGCGTGCCACCATGCTGCGGCGCAAAGCCCCAACCAAAAATAGAGCCCACGTTGGTATCTGCGACAGAGCGTACGACATCTTCCTCATAGCATTTGGCTGATTCGTTGGCTTGAATGAACAATAAGCGGTCAACTAAGTCTTGTTGTGATGGCTGCTCTGCACTTGTGGGGAACAAATTGGTCAATTCAGGCCATAAGCGCTTCTCGCCATTTTCTGGATAGTCATAGAAACCTTTACCCGCTTTTTTGCCTTCACGGCTATGCTCTTGACCCACGACTTTTAGCACGTCATAAGAAGGACGATTGGCCTGAGGCTTACCTTCAGCTTCTAGGTCTTTATTGGTCTGTTCAGTAATATGTATAACCAAACTTAAAGACACTTCATCTTGTAGCGCTAATGGCGGCATTGGCATACCTGCTTTCATACCCGCCACTTCGATACTGCGTGGATGAACCCCTTCACCTAGCATAGTGATACCTTCTGACACATAGGTAGCGAAAACACGTGAGGTGTAGAAACCACGGCTGTCATTAACCACAATAGGGGTCTTACCAATTTGTAATACATAGTCAAAGGCTTTGGCTAAGGTTTCATCATCGGTTTCTTCACCCATGATAATTTCTACCAATGGCATCTTGTCCACAGGTGAGAAGAAATGCAGACCGATAAACTGGTTCGGGCGCTTACTGGCAGCAGCTAGACCAGTGATTGGTAATGTCGACGTATTTGAAGCATAGATCGCTGACTCAGGAATAACCGCTTCAGATTGTTGAGTACATTTTGCTTTTATTTCACGGTTTTCAAAGACCGCTTCAATGATTAAATCACAACCTTCTAGGTCATCATAAGAGACCGTGGTTTCAATCTTACTCAATAAAGCATGTTTTTTCTCTTCAGTTGAGCGACCACGGCTGATGGCTTTGTCAAGAATCTTTGTTGAGTATTCTTTCCCTTTATCCGCTGACTCAATGTCTCTATCTAGCAAGACCACTTCAATGCCGACTTTGGCTGAGACGTAGGCAATACCAGCACCCATCATACCAGCCCCAAGCACACCGACCTTTTTAGTCTTATACTTATCAAAGCCATCAGGACGTGATTGACCTTTTTTGATGCTGTTAAGCTGGGTCCACAGGGTATTGATCATATTTTTGGCTTCAGGAGAAAGCACGCACGCTACAAAATAACGCGATTCAATTTCTAAACCTGTATCGATGTCGACCATACAGCCTTCAAACACACACGACATAATGTGTGTAATGGCAGGATAGTTGCCATGTGATTTTTGGTTCGCCATCGCTGGTGCAATAGAAAACATCTGTACAACGCTGGGATGCTTGCTGTCGCCGCCCGGAATTTTAAACCCTTTTTTATCCCATGGCTGTTGCGCTTTAGGATTGGCTTTGATCCACTCTTTGGCTTGCTGTAGCATATCTGCTTGGTCACTGGCAGTCGCATCGATAAGACCGATGTCTCTTGCGGCTCCAGGACACAATTCTGTACCCTGAGTCATTAACTCCAGTGCTTTTTGGATACCGACTAAGCGTGGCAGACGCTGAGTGCCACCGCCACCGGGCAGCAAACCCAACTTGACTTCTGGCAGACCGAGCTTAGTCTTAGGCGAGTCAATAGCAATACGATAATGACAAGCTAAAGCAATCTCAAGACCACCGCCTAGCGCCGTGCCTGTCATAGCAGCGACTACTGGCTTACCAGATAGCTCTAGTTTGCGCAGACTGCCTTTGAGGTCTTCAACCAGTTCAAACGCTTGTTCAGCAGTTTTGATATTACCCAATGAATCAATATCGGCACCGACAACAAAGGTCTCTTTGCCTGAGGTTAAGATCAAGCCTTTAGCAGACTCATCAGTAGCAAAGCTGTCGGTCAACGTGGCAAAGGATTCAGTGAATCCATCGCCGATGACATTCATTCTGCGATCGCTTTGATCAATAGTTACTGTGACGATACCATCATCATCACGCTGGGCAGCAAAGCTTGCCAATGCATTAATGGCGTTTACGCTATCCATGTTATCTGTGTTATTTATAGTCATCCTAAATCCCTTTTATATGCGGTTGCTTCCAATCTAATTAATGACACTCTTCTAACTAATGACACTCTAAATTGATAACGGTTTATTGATCTATACGCGCTCGATGAGGGTAGCGATGCCCATGCCGCCGCCGACGCATAGTGTAATCATTGCCGTTTTTAGATCTCGCCGTTCTAGCTCGTCAAGTACGGTCGTCATCAACATGGCTCCAGTGGCGCCAAGCGGATGACCCATAGCAATAGCACCGCCATTAACGTTAACGATATCTAGCGAGACATTAAAATCTCTTGCCGTTTTTAGCGGTACGGCAGCAAAAGCTTCGTTAATCTCCCAGAGATCAATATCTGATGCTTGCATACCTGCTTTATCAAGCACTTTTTGACACGCAGGGGTAGGACCTGTCAACATAATGGTTGGCTCAGAGCCAATCACGGCGCCCATGGTAATCTTGGCACGCGGTTTTAGACCTGCTTTTGTACCAGCAGCAGCGCTACCAATTAAGCAAAGCGCAGCGCCATCGACGATACCCGAAGAGTTGCCCGCATGGTGGACATGATTGACTTTTTCAATGGTGGTGTATTTATCTAATATCACGCTATCAAAGCCCATTTTACCGGGCATAACGAACGAAGGATTGAGACCAGCTAAGGTTGCAACATCAGTATTAGGACGGATAGTTTCATCTTTGTCCAATAACACCATGCCGTTAAGATCAGTGACAGGAACGACTGATTTATCATTGTATCCATTATCCCAAGCGCTGGCTGCGCGGCGATGTGATTCGACAGCAAACTCATCGACGTCCGTGCGACTAAAGCCTGCTAACGTGGCGATCGTATCAGCGCCGACCCCTTGTGGTACAAAGCCTGTGGCCTCGTTAACGCGCGGATCCATATACCACGCACCGCCATCAGAACCCATTGGTACACGGCTCATAGATTCAACGCCGCCTGCTGCAACCATATCTTCCATACCTGACATGACTTTGGCGGCGGCAAGGTTAATAGATTCAAGACCTGATGCGCAGAACCGCGACAAGGTTAAACCAGCCACACTTTCAGCCCAGCCTGCATCAAGGACTGCGATGCGAGCAATATCTGAGCCTTGTTCGCCAACGGGTGTCACACAGCCAAGCACCACATCATCGACCAAGCTGGTGTCGAGATTGTGGCGCTGTTGCATCTCTTTCAATAGCGTGCGGACGAGCCAAATGGGTGTCGCTTGATAAAGCGCCCCGTCTTTTTTTCCTTTACCGCGAGGCGTTCGAATCGAATCGTAGATATAAGCGGTCTCAGTCATAAAAAATCCCTATTTATAGTTGATAAATAATGAAGTATTGAGGAGACAATAGTCTCCTCAATCAAATGATGAATAGTACGAGCTGATCAAAACTGACGGGTGAGAATGGTATTACATAAAGCGTGATGCCAGCTCTTTCATGATCTCGTTCGTACCACCATAGATCTTTTGTACCCGCGCATCTGCATACAAGCGCGCAATAGGGTATTCCATCATGTAGCCGTAACCACCGAATAATTGCACACATTCATCCATCACGATGCATTGCTTTTCAGTGACCCAATACTTTATCAATGCGGCATGTTGTACCGTGAGTTTTTTCTCTAAAAGTGCTTCAATAGCCGCATCGCACAAGGCACTCGAGGCAATATAATGAGTATTGCACTCTGCCAACTTAAAGCGGGTATTTTGAAAGCTCCATACCGGTTTGCCAAAAGCAGTACGCTGTTTGGTATAGTCAATGGTCAAGTCCAGCGCCAGCTTCATCGCTCCAATACCGGCAAGCGCTACAATTAAGCGCTCCTGCGGTAGCTCTTGCATCAACTGCATAAAGCCCATGCCCTCTACAGTACCCAACAAGTTTGCTTGCGGTACGCGCATATTAGTAAAGAACAGCTCCGAGGTATCTTGCGATGCCAACCCAAGTTTTTTTAGCTTTTTACCGCGCTCAAACCCTGGGGCATTATCCGTATCAACCACGATCAGCGACACGCCTTGGGCGCCTTTTTCTCTATCGGTTTTGCACGCCACAATAATTAAATTGCCTAATTGTCCATTGGTAATAAAGGTCTTTGAGCCATTGATAATATAATCGTCACCCTCTTTGACCGCATAAGTTTTGATGTTTTGCAGATCAGAGCCGGTACCTGGCTCAGTCATCGCAATCGCCCCAATCATCTCACCCGTTGCCATTTTAGGGAGCCATGCTTGCTTTTGCGCTTCTGTTCCGTGATGTAGGATATAAGGCGCCACAATACCGGAATGCAAAAAGCCGCCAAAACCTGCTTGATTGGCTTCTGACTGCGCATAAATAAGCGCCGCTTCATGGCGAAAGTCACCACCTGCGCCGCCGTATTCTTCTGGCATGGACGCACATAAAAAACCCATCTCGCCCGCCTCCAACCAAGCTTCACGATCGAGCATACCGTTTTCACGCCATTTTTCGTCGTGCGCTTCCCATTTTTTAAACAACTTGAGCGCACTCTCTTGCAACATCTCAATCTCTTCATCTATCCATCTGGGCTTAAAACATTCAATCGTCATGGGTCCATCCTTGGTCTTGAGTTAATAAATAGGGTTAATAAATCAGGTTTATAAAATCATCAAGGGTCATTCATGGCAACTCATAAATAAGCATGTCCTCTCATTTGTTCTACGACTTGATAATAAGGGTAATAATAATTACCAATAAAAACTGATAAGGTATGCTTTTATTTGCTTGCCTTTCCTTGTAACTAATAAGCATACTGACAAATAACAGCGTCTCAAGCAATAGCTACTTAAATTATGGTAATCCTAATTACTCTTGATAACTGATTTTTGTTCCCATTCTATTAATGATTGATGCCATTAATGATTGATGATATCAAGGTCAACTGATTCTCTTACTCTACCTTGGATACTTATATGAGCCGTCCTAAACCTTCTATCACCACTGCCCCACTTTCAGCCATGCGCCAATCAACGCTCGATAGAATTGAGCAAGCGGTGCTACACCTGTTCGATGGTCGTGATGCCAGTGAGGTGACCATGACCGAGATTGCCAACAGCGCCAATGTGTCGCTGCAAACACTGTATAAATACTTTGGTGACAAACAAACTGTTATTTATACTATATTGGATCGGGTGTTGGCACGATTGGCTGCTCGTATGATTGATCACCTGCAAGGCATTGATAGCGTTAAAGAACGTTTGCGTAAGACGCTATGGGTCTGTTTTGATTTTGTTGACTCAAACCCGAATGCGGTGATGGTACTATCGACGGCGGTGCCGGTATCCCGCTACCGTAACATTGCTATTTATGAGAATAGGATGCTGCTTGATGCGTTTTTGACGGTATTAGCAGATGGTCAAAGCCGCGGCATTCTGAACGATGCCGTACCGCTTTATACCCTGTTTGATGTCTATATGGGTTTTATCAGCCGACTGGGACTCATGCATATCGTCCGGCAACATTCTGGTCCCATTACTGATGATTTTGATGCGTTATTTACTATCTTGTGGCGGGCAATGTCTATGCCTGAATCACAAACCATTTGATAAGAAAAACCAGTGTGATACCGTAAAGTGGGCTGATTTAACCTCAAAAAATAAGCAAAAAAAAACCCCAGCTATTTAACTGGAGTTTTTCTTTATTGTATAGAACTTACGCTGCACTAGATCACAGTATAATAACTTGCTAACTATAGTTAACGGTCTAGATTGGCTAGCGTTCTAAATGTAGATACTGCATATGACGCTCATATTGATTGAGAATATCGACCAATACTTGCTCTTTGGTGTAGCCAACCAGATCATACTCTTGCGAGCCATCACTTAAGAACACCTCAGCTCTGTAGTAATGTTCAGCCAGTTTGCTTGAGGTATTAAGCGTGAAGTTAGGACGTTCAGCTTTTACCAAATTGACTTCATAAATAAAGTCATCTTGATCGCCATGGCCGACTTGTAATTTCAGACCCTCTATTTGAACGCTCTTTTGGTCCTTACCTTGATCTATATCTTGACCAATATGCTCAAGATTACGGACATTTAAAGCCGTTTTGAGACCACCTGCTTTTAGCTCATCTTCAACTTCAGTCATGGCAGGCAATACAATGGTCTGTAAAAAACGCTCAACTTGTGCATGTTTAGGGAAGCTAACAATACGTTGCAAGCGCGCCTTCCAGCTTTTGCCATTATCCAGCACATTAGCCGTACCTATCGTACTCGCTTTGCGTTTATTGCCCTCTTCTTTTAGTGATTTCCACATGGCTACCATATAGAGCACTAAGATAATTGAGAACGGCAATCCTGCTATAACAGAAACCGATTGCAGTGAGGCAAATCCGCCGGCAAATAGCAAGCCTAGCGTGATAAGACCGGTCGCCGCTGCCCAAAATAAACGTAACCAAACGGGTGCATCGACACCATTAGTCAGGCCTCTTGAGCTCAAATTAGCCAATACTAAAGCGCCTGAGTCAGCTGATGTGATAAAGAATACCAAGCCAATAATAACCCCCGCAAGAGACAGCACATCACTGTACGGATAATACTCAAATAACGCAAACAGACCCATTGCAGCATCGTTAACAGCGACCTCACCAAGCTCAGTGGCACCATTAGCAACCAATTCTATTGCCGAGTTACCAAAGATAGAGAACCAGGCAAAGATGAAACCTAGGGGAATGAACATCACGCCAAAGACGAACTCACGTAAGGTACGACCACGGCTGATACGAGCAATAAACAAGCCTACAAACGGCGCCCATGCCACCCACCACGCCCAGAAAAACACGGTCCAGCCTGACTTCCATTCGGCACCAGCAGCACCATCGTAAGCATAGACATCAAAGGTCTTAGCAACGATGGTTTGGAAGTATTGACCTATATTCTGAGTAAATGTATTAAGCAGATAAACCGTATTGCCCATCACCAACATCGCAACCAGCAATAATATAGCGGCTATCATATTGAACTCGGATAAACGGCGTACACCTCTCTCAACACCGGTCATGGCTGAGATAGCCGCTGCCGCGACCACACCGACGATAATAAAAGTCTGAACCATTTTACTCGATTCAATACCGAAGACATGCGTCAGTCCCGCATTGGCCTGTAATATGCCAATCCCTAGACTGGTCGCAATACCCATCAACGTACATACGACGCCAAAAGTATCAATACCATCACCCAGCCAGCCCTTAATTAAGCGCTCACCAAAGATTGGGGTTAAGGGAGAACGCAGTGCCAGTGGCATGTTTTTGCGATAAGCAAAGTAGGCCAGCGCCATACCGATTAGCGCATATATGCCCCAACCATGCAGACCCCAATGTAAAAACGTTTGGGAGACAGCTTGGCGCATGGCCTCTTCACTTGCCGGCGTAAGTCCAGCATGTGGCGTGAGGTAATGCATTAAGGGCTCGGAGGCACCAAAGAATAGCAAGTCGATGCCAATACCCGCTGAAAACAACATCGCCGCCCATGCTAAAAAGGGAAATTGCGCCTTTTCATGGTCTTGACCAAGCTTGATATCACCATATTTAGAGAACCCGACAAATAAGGCAAAAATACTATAAGCGGCAACCACCAGCATGTAATACCAGCCAAAGCTCTCTGATACCCACGCCATGCCAGCGTCGAGCAAAGCTCCACTATAGGTTGGAAAAACAATGGTCCAAATGATTAATAAAATAGAAATAACAGCTGAGCCCACAAACACTGTTTTGTTTAGACTCATGGTTTGTGTCGTATCCTCGGAAGGCGAGCTATACATAAAAGAAAACCTCAATAGGTAAAATTAACCACATTCAGGTATCACCTTGTCCGCCACAGCGTCACAGCGTCACAGCCTCTTGGCATCATAAAGTCAGGTAATAACAATCAGTAGAGCATTAGTAATTTTCGTTGTTTTAAAAAGTTAGTATTTATCGAGCAGGACTGTAATCCCGCATCGGCTCACTTCTTAATGGCGCGCCATTCGCAATGTAATAGTCTACGGTCGAACGGGCCAGCTGCACGCCTTTCATTTTATCAGCGATTTTTTCTGCCATCATAATCGTGGTCGCGTTGAGATTGCCACTGATAATATTGGGCATAATGGACGCATCCACGACGCGCAGTCCCTCAATACCATGTACTAGCCCCTCTCCGTTGACCACCGCATCACTATGTTCACCCATCGCACAAGTGCATGACGGATGATAAGCGGTCTCACTATTCTCACGAACGTAGTCATCTAACTGCTGGTCAGTGACTAAATCTTCAGTGGGTGAGATGGCACGCCCACGGTAAGGATCGAGTGCCGGCTGATGCATAATTTCACGAGTGATACGCATCGCTGCACGGAACTCACGCCAATCCTGATCATGAGACATATAGTTAAATAAAATACTGGGATGCGCGCTTGGATCACGCGAAGTCAATTTCACTCGGCCGCGACTCAGTGAACGCAAAGAGCCGACATGCGCTTGAAAGCTATGAGAATCGCTGGCACTTCGACCGTCATAACGAACGGCAAGCGGTAAGAAATGATACTGGATATTGGGATGCGTAAAGGTCTCATCAGTACGGATAAAACCGCCACCTTCAAACTGGTTAGAGGCTCCCAGCCCAGTGCCTTTAAATAACCATTCTGCACCGATAGCGGGCTTATTCCACCATTTATTAGCAGGGGCAATTGAAACTGGTTGCGTACACTCATACTGCATATAAAGTTCTAGATGGTCTTGTAGATTATTGCCAACACCTGGCAAATCTAGAACCACAGGCACACCCAGTTCTTTAAGCCACTGACCAGGGCCAATACCTGAACGCTGAAGTAATTGCGGCGTGGCAATTGCACCTGATGAGACAATGACTTCACGAGAAGCATGGAAATTCTTAGTCTGACCGTCGTGCTCTACCTTAACGCCAGTGGCACGTTTGCCATCGAACAAGATCACATCGGTCAGCGCGCCAGTCAAAATCGTAAGATTACTGCGCGGCTTGGCTTGATCAAGATAACCCCGAGCGGTTGAAGACCGGCGACCGTTTGGGGTTACAAAACGGTCCATCGGGCCAAAACCTTCTTGCTGATAGCCATTTAGATCTTCGGTGCGAGGATAGCCTGCTTGCACGCCCGCTTCAATCATCGCTTGAAACAGCGGATTAACCCTTGGCTTTGAGGTAGTCATTTCGACAGGACCACCCACACCATGATAGTCATTCTCGCCAGCATCACGGTTTTCCAGCTTTTTAAAATAAGGTAGGCAATCCGCATAGGTCCAATCTTCTAGACCTTCTATCTTAGCCCAGTCGTCAAAGTCCAAGGCATTGCCGCGGATATAGCACATGCCATTAATTAAGGATGAGCCGCCAAGGCCTTTACCGCGACCACAGTCCATGACCCGGTTATTCATATAGGGCTCAGGATCGGTATTATAGCCCCAATTGTAGGTTGTCCCTTGCAAAGGCATCGCCAAAGCTGCTGGCATTTGCGTGCGGAAGTCTAGCCGATAATCTGGACGGCCTGCTTCTAATAACAACACCTTGATATCGGCATCCTCAGTCAAGCGCGTGGCCAACACGTTTCCCGCTGACCCTGCGCCGACAATGATATAGTCATATTCAGATATGGTTGATGACATAAAAACCTCTTCAATATTAGTAATTAAATAGCAGATATTAAAAAATAATCGCTAAAACAAACCTTAAAAACTCGCCATTAAAATACCGATTCAAAGGCGCCCAACTCTACTTGGATAGACTTAGTTTGAGTATAGTGCTCAAGGGTTTGCATGCCGTTCTCACGGCCGATTCCTGAATGTTTGTAGCCACCTACTGGCATTTGTGCTGCTGACTCACCCCAGGTATTTAACCAGCAGATACCCGCTTCAATCTGAGCAATCACACGATGCGCCCGCGTTAAATCAGCAGTCACTACCCCTGCTGCCAAACCATACTCGGTAGCATTAGCACGGCGAATGACTTCTTCTTCGGTCTCATAAGTCAATATCGACATGACCGGACCAAAGATTTCTTCTTTGACAATGCTCATGTCATCAGTGCAATCGCTAAAGACGGTCGGTGCAACGTAGGCTCCGTTAGCAAGTGCTCCTTCCGTTACTCGCTCGCCGCCACACAATAACCGAGCACCGCTAGCCTTACCTTGCTCCATATAGCCAAGCACTCTTTCCATATGCGGGAAGCTTACCAATGGCCCCATGGTGACGCTCTCATCCATAGGATCGCCTAACTTGATTCGCTGGACACGCTCTAGAATGGCTTGCTCAAATTTGGCTTGTAAAGTCTTGGGAACGAACACGCGCGTACCATTGGTACATACCTGACCAGTGCTATAGAAGTTTGCCATCATAGCGATATCAGCGGCAGTATCAAGGTCGGCATCGTCAAATATGATCAACGGCGACTTACCACCAAGCTCAAGCGTGACGTCTTTAAGCGATGATGTTGCCGCGCTAGACATGACTTTTTTACCAGTCGGTACGCCGCCAGTAAACGATACTTTAGCAATATCAGGATGCTGAGTAAGCGCTTCGCCCACCTCATAATTACCCTGTACGACGTTAAAGACCCCATCCGGTAAGCCAGCTTCAGTGAATATTTCTGCCAGTTTTAGGACTGATAAAGGCGTCATCTCAGAAGGTTTAAAAATCATTGCATTACCAGCGGCTAACGCAGGTGCCGCTTTCCACATGGCGATTTGAATCGGATAGTTCCAGGCGCCAATGCCTGCGATAACGCCTAATGGCTCCTGACGGGTATAAACAAAACTAGTATCCCGCAGTGGAATCTGACGGCCTTCAATAGTTGGCGCAAGCCCCGCATAATATTCAATGACATCGGCACCAGTGACAATATCGACATATTTAGTCTCAGAGATTGCTTTGCCGGTATCCATAGTTTCAAGCATCGCAAGCTCGTCATTACGTTCGCGTAATATTGCAACTGCTTGCAACAAAATGCGACTACGCTCAACAGGAGTCATGGCTGCCCATACTTTCTGACCTTTTTGCGCTGCTATGACGGCTTGGTCAATTTGCGCAGTAGTCGTCTGTTGAATGGTCGTTAATACTTCACCAGTCACAGGATTAATGCTATCAAATGTCGATGTCGCCTCGTCTACCGCAAGATAGCTGCCATTAATATAAGCAGTCTGTATTTGGTCAAAATCAATAGTGTTTTTCATATTAGTTGAATCAGTCATGATTGCTCCTTATGACAACCGGCAAAAAAAGGGCTATAGCAAGCCCTTTACACCTAATAAATTGTCGTTTTTATAAATGGTTAAAATGAATAAAGCTATATTTTACTGCTGCTCACTCTGGGTCATTTGTATTAAGCGGTGACGCAGTGACTTTTTATCAGGAATGCTAATACCCGAAAAATCAGAGAGCCAAATGCCATCAGCTACCAGACGCACCATACATAATGTTTCGGTATTGTCCGTTTGTTCATGCTTCCGTAATTGCTCATTAGACCAATGGGCCCAAACCTCGCGAAGGTCTCTATCCCCTAGCATCAGTACATACAAGGTTGCTTGGTGATTAAATTCTTCCTGCCCTTTTTCGCCTAGGCTGATGGTGGCATCTATATATGCGCGCGTAAAAGAACCATAACTCACTGGGTCTTTGGCCATTGCATCATTTACTTCTGATTCAAACTTTGCCATGGCATCGTTGAATACCGCAAGAACAAGCACGTCTTTAGTAGCAAAGTGATGCATCACCCCGCCTTTGGTCACCCCTACCACATCAGCGACTGCCTGAAAGGTAACTTTAGACAACCCTTGCTCTACCGTAATTCGTGACGCTTGCTCAAGCAGAGCACGGCGAACCAGCTCCGGCTGTTTTTTGCGTTTATAAGCATTATCTATCATTTAATGTCCCACAGAATTGGAGAGTACATTCATTACCACCACACCACCGACGATCATAGCAATGCCGACCACTGCGGGAGTATCCAGATTTTGTTTAAATACTATGATGCCAATAATAGAGGTTAGAACAATACCCAGTCCTCCCCACATGGCATAAGCAATGCCCAATGGCAACGTTTTTAGCGTGTGCGTTAGCAGGTAAAACGATAATACATACAGCACACCCATAATAAGGGTCGGAACTAAGCGGGTAAACTGTTCTGACTTGACCAAAAACGTCGTGCCAATCACCTCACAGATAATAGCCATGCCAAGATAAAAGTAAGCAATAGTGGTAGGACTCATAGTTAAGGGGCTCATGTTAGTTACAGCGCTATCAATTAAAACGCTATTAGCTGAAGCGATATTAATAAATGATTATAAAGAAACCATACGGAAGGTATCTTATAGCCTTTCATGGAAGATTGGAAGAGATAGTTTGTCCCTGTATCATTATAGGCTAACAAGATATTTTCTTATTGACTTGTAACATATGCATGTTAATCTAAGCGTTCTTTGGGGAGTAGCCTGCTTTCGTTCTACGAAAGAGTTCGTGTCAACATGCTTGGCCATATGCCATGGTGCGAACACCTCTCGGTTGGCGAGACCATCGATATATTCACACTGCAGGTCGGGGGTGTGAGTATGTCGTGGACTCTATACTCGACCTGAGAAAATAAAAATGAACCCTGTAGCCCTTCTGTTACTTGCTCTCTCTATGTCTACTGATGCCTTCTCTGTGGCAATTAGTAAAGGCGCAAGCCTTAAAAACCCCCGTTTTACCGAAGCCTTAAGAATAGGCCTTATTTTTGGCACTGTTGAAGCTATCACGCCCATTATTGGTTGGTTCATCGGCCATTCAGCAGCCTCTTTTGTCGAATCATGGGATCATTGGATAGCGTTCACTATACTCGTCGTTCTCGGTCTGCATATGATTTATGAAGGTTTAAAGCCAAGCAGTGAGAGGGAAGAAGCGCCGTCGAGACATTCTTTCTTCAAACTTGCTTTGACTGCATTCGGTACCAGCATTGATGCGATGGCTATAGGTATTAGCCTGGCGTTTATAGAGGTCAATATTTTACTGGCGGCGGGTCTTATTGGCCTAGCTACTACAATAATGGTCACTTTAGGTGTCATGCTGGGGAAAGTATTGGGTTCACTACTCGGTCATAAGACTGAAATATTTGGTGGCTTAACTCTAATTGCTATCGGTGCGTGGATTCTGTCAAACCATCTTTAATCGGTAGGTTGGTGCTTCTATATATAGGCACTGTATAGCATAGCTATTCATTCTACAGTGCCTACCAAACATTATTAACAGGCATAAAAAAAGCCTTATTTAGGCTTTAATTTTTAAAGTAGTTTTCGTCCAAATAGATTAGATAAGATGCTAGACAGCATCGAGTTAAATTGAAGTATAATTTCAGCTGCCAGTCCAACAATCAAAATGCAGGTTGCTATTGCTCGTAGTATAAATCTATTAATTTTCATAGATTACTTCTCAAGTCGTCCGTCAACTATAACAATTCTTGCGTCTTAATGTTTTTTAACTATCGTCTGTCACTAATCAACGTCATGTCACCTAATGGTTAAACTTTCAAATCAGCTCGAAAACTCCCTCACAAGTACACTATTAAGTACACTTAGCAAAGTCTGTTATCTAAAATATGCCTGTGATCATTAATATGCCTGTGATCATTGATGTCATTAGGTTTTAATGTTTGACCATGGTACCTCACTAGGAGACCAAACCACAGGAGCAACGTTATTACCCATAAGTATTTGGTCAGCTAGAATCTCCTTCTGAATAATCCAGATTGATTGTGCCACTACAGCGTCGAATTAGGCGTGTTTTATTTACAAGAACAACAACCCTAAACCAATCACAACGCCACTGACAACCAACACAATGAGACAAAAGCCCATGATGTCTTTGGCTTTCAGTCCAGCGATTGCCAGTGCTGGTAATGCCCAGAATGGCTGAATCATGTTTGTCCAAGCATCGCCCCATGCAACACCCATGGCAACTTTCGCCGGGTCACTGCCAAGCATTTCCGCAGCTTCTAACATAATCGGCGCTTGAACTGCCCATTGTCCACCACCTGAAGGGACGAAGAAGTTGACAAGTCCTGCACTTAGGAATGCGAAAAGTGGGAGCGTGTCCGCTGTCGAAACGCTGACGAATGCTTCTGACATAACTCCTGCCAAACCGGATGCCGTCATCATTCCCATAATTCCTGCATAAAACGGAAATTGAACGATGATGGCGCCTGCTCCTTTGACGGCTTCTTGAACGGCAATCAAATAGTTGCGAGGCGTTCCGTGGAATATAATTCCAAGGAACAAGAACATGAAGTTAACCAAGTCGAGCGTTAACGCAAATCCATTTTGTACGAAATAATAAACGACAAAGGCAATCCCCATTGCGCCAATGACCATCGATAAAATCCAGCTGTTTTCCAAACGCTCTGCTGGTGTCATATTCGATTTTGCCGGAAGTTCCTCAATGACCGGATCAACTAGAACTTTTGGATCCACTGTGACCGTATCTTCTTTGCTCGGCATCATCAAACGGTTTAACAAAGGCACAATAATAACTAATGCCGCAATGATGATTAAGTTATAACTAGCAAAAATGGTTGCACTGGTTGGAATGATACCAATTTTATCAACGAACGGATGTCCTTCTGTCGCAATTGACAGCGGAATCGATCCAGAAAATCCGGCATGCCAAATTATAAATCCAGAATAAGCACTGGCAATCAGCAAACGGTAATCGACATGTTGAACACGCTTCGCTAATTCTTTTGCGAATAACGCACCGATAACCAGCCCAAATCCCCAGTTGATCCAGCTTGCTGCAAGTGACACTACGGTTACCCATATAATCGCACTACCTGGCGAATTTGCGAAACTCGCAAGTTTGCCTAACCCTTTTTTAAATATTGGGCTGCTTGCCAATACAAAACCAGTTACTAGCACCAACACCATTTGCATCGAGAACGCGAGTAACGCCCAGAACCCTTCACCCCAAAACGCCACCATCTGTACAGGTGAAGAATCCGTTAAACCTAAGCCCAGCCCAAAAATGACTACTGTTAAGATAATGACGAATAAAAACGGGTCCGGTAAATACTTCTCCATCAAGTTATTCGAAAAACGTGTGATTCCTTTCATTTTCTAACTCCCTTTTTATCTAAATTTGTACTTCATTTCTGATGCTACCTCATTCTTCCTTTTTTATTCTTATTTCTTTTCCCAGAGATAGCTTATAAAACCGTGCTAGGTACGCGATTAGTATATAGTTAAACAGAGAGATAAATTCCGTAAAAAGGAAGTTACTACTGCCTCATCAATCTATCCAACCTGAGGTTGTATCCTTTGTACACCGACCATTAGCTATATCGGGAGTTTAGAATTATGAACAGAGGTACTCGAACTCGCAACGCTTTTAGCTTTGGTGTTTTGGTTGCCCATGTTACCCAGCGTTTAAATCACTCTCATCTCACATAAAACTGGGCTAATAATATCAGAACTCTTGGTAGAAGCTCGATAAAATTAACCCAGTGTTTTTTTACTATATTTACTCAATAAATATACCGTTCTAGCAATTAACCAGTATTACGTAGACCTGCTGCTAAAGCATTGATACTACGGATTAATGGATCTTCAACTTCAAGGTCACCATGGCTGACATCGCCTGTAACGTCTTGTTGTCTGGCACGTTTTAACAGCTCTATTTGAATATAGTTAATCGGATCTAAATAAGCGTTTCGCCATTGAAGGGAAGCGGCAAGATTTTGCTGATTAGACAATAAGGATTTTTGATTAAGCAAAGAATTTAAGCCTGAATAAGTCAGTTTGTGTTCATCAGTCACCGCTGTCATAATTTTTTCACGTAACGTGTCATCTTCACATAATTGGCTATAGGCATGAGCTATACTCATTTCAGATTTGGTGAAAGCCATTTCGATATTGCTAATAAACACGCTAAAAAATGGCCAGCAGCTGTTCATTTCCTTCATCAAATCTTCGTCTTCTTTAACACTATGCAAAGCACTACCTACACCATACCAAGCAGGTAAGGTAAAGCGTGCTAGTGACCAGCCAAATACCCAAGGAATCGCACGCAAAGTGGATTTGCTTGGTAAGCCTTTTTTACGATGCGCTGGGCGTGAGCCAATGTTCAATAAAGAGATTTCTTCCACAGGGGTCGCTTGTGAGTAGAACTTATAAAACCCTTCAGTACGATCAGTAAGTTCGCGATAACGCTCCTCACCGGCATCTGCTAAACGCGCAAAGAGCGCTTCGTAATTTGGCAACTCGGGCGGTTGTACCACGAATCTTGAAGAGCAGGCTTTAAGGGTACCCGTGATGCCCATGGTGAGCTCAAACACAGCAGTATCAGTGTTGGCATATTTGGCATAAAGTACTTCACCTTGTTCGGTTACTTTAATCTGTCCATGCAGTGTACCCGCTGGCTGAGCCGCGATTGCTTTATGGGTTGACCCACCGCCACGACTCACTGACCCACCACGCCCATGAAACAACCGGGTTTTGATACCATATTGCTCAGCGATACGGTTAATGGTTTGCTGCGCGCTATAAAGCTGCCATGCAGAAGTAATAATGCCGCCATCTTTCGATGAATCTGAATAGCCTAGCATGATTTCTTGCGTGTTATCTGAGTGCTGTAGCAAGCCTCGATAAAGCGGGTTATCCAAAACCGCAGGTAGGATCTTGTCTATATTTTTAAGGTCTTCGATGGTTTCAAACAAGGGGGCTACGGGTAAATCAGCAGACAATTGACCCTTATCATTGATCTTGCATAAGCCCGCGAACCGCATTAATAGCAACACTTCCAATAATTGACTGGCGTTGTTGGTCATCGAAATAACATAGCTGCCGAAAGTATCTTGCCCAACCAGTTTCCGCAAGGTCGCCACAGAGTTCATCAAGGCTAATTGTTCGCGGGTTTTATCCGTTAAGTTGTCGGTATAAATTAGTGGTGTACCGGGCTTTTCAAGCAAGCGCGTGAGCCACTCTTGCCGCTCTATTTCATTGAGCGTTTGGTAATCTGGCAAATTAGAGGCACTGGCAAAAATATCGGCAATTACTTCGCTATGGTAAGACGACTCTTGACGAATATCGAGCGCTGCCAAATGAAAGCCACAAGTTTTTACCAGGCGAATCATATCAAGCAATAATCCTTCTGCATGTACCGTATCATGGGCATTCACACTATGACGGATAATGCGTAAATCTTCCAACAGCTCTTGTGGATTGGGGTAAGCATCTTTTTCAGCCTCACTATCACTGCCTTTACTTTGAATAAGGCGGTTAGTGGCTTTGACTTTATTAAGAATTAAGGAAAGTAATCTACGATAAGGCTCATTGCCGTAATCATCGAGATTGTAATCAAATACCCGTTGATCAAGTTCATCGTAGCTTTTAATTTTTGCATAAACTTCGGGTGCGACATTAACCGTCGTATCGCTATGAATGAGCTGGCGGCGCAACTTTTTGAGTAGTACTTGATAATGACGCAACACGGTATCAGCATGCATTAATACGGCAAGTTCTGTGGTCTCAAAAGTCACAAAAGGGTTGCCGTCTCTATCGCCACCTATCCAAGAACCAAAACTCATAAATGCCGGTAATGGATACTCTGCTAACTCTGGGTAAATATCGACAATGGCCGCTTTGATATTGCGATAGACCTTGGGAATGGCATCAAATAAACTGGCATTAAAATAGTGCAGACCATTATTTATCTCGTCGTAGACCAGAGGCTTACGCGTACGCACTTCATCAGATGACCATAACAAATCAATCGTTTGCGCTGTATGTTCTTTAGCTTGCTCGTAGGCAAAACTGTTTTCAGTAAGGTTGTTTAAGGCGTCGCTATCAGCAAATAGACTTTGCAAGATATTCATCGTCGTACGGCGGCGCGCTTCAGTAGGATGCGCAGTAAATACAGGAATAAATTTCAGTTGCTCAATGAGCTCTTGCATTTGGGCAGGCTCAATATTGCGTTCACGACACTCAAGCAAGGTGCGGCGAAATGATCCTTCCCAGCTCTGTTCAGACTGCACACGCAAGGCATGACGTTGCTCACGTAAGTAATTTTCTTCACTTAAATTGGCAAGGAAAAAGTAGATAGAAAAGCCACGTATGACATTCTTTAATGTTTGATTGTCTAAAGAGGCAATGAAGTCAATGAGCTGCTGCTTGTGTGTTTCGTTAGGCTCGCGGCGTTGTTGAATAAAACCTTTACGCAGGGTCTCAATAGTATGGACCGTTTGTTCACCAGATTGGCGAGAAATCGCATCGCCTAAAAATGAACCCAATAAGCTGATGCGTTCACGTAATACGTCGTTATCTATAGTCATCCTTAACCTTCTCATCAAATTAGTTGGCAAAATAGTGGTACTATTTAAGGATAGTCTATCTACAGCTTTTTGCAACAAAAGTCTGATACTATATTCAGCAGCAGCAATGTATCAAATTGTGGGTGGTTTACATCAGATAATGGACAAAATATGCGCAGCATTAAGTATTAATGTCGGTGATTTATAGACTTACATTGCCAATAAATAACATAAAAAAAGCACTCTAAAATGGATTTCTAGAGTGCTTTTTTTATGTGTTTAAGAGTGATAAATAGTTTTAGTTGTCTCCACTGGTGTAAGTACAATACTTTCTGTGACAGTGATGATGTCGACAGCAGGGCAACATGTCATCGTATTGTCATCTTTCCTTAATCAAAATGTAATAATTGCTAGCTACACTGCTGACCCATGCAAGACAAGTAATTAAATTTTCAATTATAAGTGATTGGGTTGGTTGATATGTTGGAGCTCAGAGGTGTTACCAAAAAATATGATGATAAAGTTATATTCGAGGATATTTCACTCAAAATTAATAAGGGTGAGATTGTCTCAATATTAGGCCCCTCTGGGTGTGGTAAAACCACTTTATTACATATTATTTTAGGTTTAACTGATATCAATGAGGGTCGGCTGGCTTATAACGGGGAAGATATTACCCGAGTACCCATGAAGAAAAGAGGCTTTAATATCGTTTTTCAGGATTATGCCTTATTTCCAAATCTCAATGTCAAAAAAAATATCGAGTACGGTCTGCGTAACAATCCTAATATCAGCACTCAAAAAGAAGTCGATGAATTAGTTGATTTACTTGATATTAAAGCCCACCTATATAAGCGCATCAGCCAGCTGTCTGGTGGCCAAAAGCAGCGGGTAGCATTGGCTCGTACCTTAGTAATGAAACCTAAAATCCTATTACTAGATGAACCATTATCTGCCCTAGATGGTGTCCTTAAAGAGACCATCAAAGAACGCATTCGCGAGATTGCCGTTCGCTATCAGCTGACCACCTTAATTGTGACTCACGATCCAGAAGAGGCCATGACCCTATCTGATCGTATCTTACTGTTATCGGATGGCAAAGTAGCACAATTCGCCAAACCCACTGAGATCATTCGCAACCCTGCCAACGATTTTGTCAAAAACTTCATTCTCGATCAGCTCAACATTAAGCGTCGCAATATTTTAGGGCTGTTTGAAGACGCCGCGCCTCACGTTGATCCAATAAGTAAGTATACCCAAATCCAACCTTATGGGCAGGATGACGCCATTACCAGCCATGGTTACGCTGATACCTGTGATAGCAGTGTTCCCAATAATAGCGGTGATACTAATAAGGAAAAACAAAAAGATGTGGCCATAGGGTGATCTTGACTTAAAGCGTGTTGACTTAAAATACAGTGAATTAAAAAAGTGAATTATTTGATAGTCTTGGGTATTTATGAAACTTAGCAATCTCTCACAAGTAAAAGCAATCTGGTTATTCGTCACCATTTTATTCATCGCCTTTATGTTTGTGCCATTAGTGAAAATGTTGGCACTATCCTTTAATGTCGGTGACGGGTTGGGATTGGGAAACTACACCAGTATCGTCATGAGTAATGACTTTAAGCAAGTCATGCTGAACAGCTTCTTTGTAGCGACGCTCAGTGCGCTCAGCGCCACACTGCTCGCATTCATTTTGGCTTATACCGTGCACTGGACTAATTTACCCAAAGGTTTTAAACAAGTTATTAAGCTGGCTTCTTTATTCCCCATGTTATTACCAACGGTGACCTACGGTTTTGCAATCATTTATACTTTTGGTAAACAAGGTTTGCTGACACAGATTCTCGGTTTTCAGCTCTTTGAAAGTATCTATGGCTTCTATGGTATGTGGCTTGGCTATACCATCTACACCTTGCCCATTGCCTTTTTATTACTCAATAACACCTTCCAGTATTTAGATAAAAAATTCGTCATTGTCTCAGAACTGATGGGCGATTCTCATCTTCGCCAATTTGATATGACAGTGATTCGTCCTTTAATTGGCACCTTTGCCGCAGCATTAATCCAATGCTTCTTTTTAGCGTTTACTGATTTTGGTATTCCAGCTTCAATAGGCGGGCAATACAAGGTAATCGCAACCGAGCTATATACCCAGATACTAGGCGCCTCCCCTTCATTTGAAAAAGGGGCAGTAATCGCTCTATTCATGCTCATTCCATCAGTATTAAGTATTTTACTATTATGGTATGTATCACGTTTTAACATCCGCTACGATTCGGTTGAAAACATTAATATACCCACCTCAAAAATAAAAGACCGCATCTTAGCTCTATTATCGAGCGTTATTTTATTCTCAATATTATTAGTATTCGCTGTCATATTTATCATCCCTTGGATTAAAGCATGGCCCTACCAGATGGAATTCAGCACTGAAACGGTGAGCAATGTATTAGAGTCTACTAATCTTATGAGAGTTTATAAAAACTCCTTAATCGTTGCGCTATTAACCGCTGTCTTCGGCACCCTAATTACCTATTTCTCTGCCCTACTATACGAGCGCTCCAGCTTATTTAAAATCGGCAAGTTCAGTATCGAAAGCTCGGCATTGGTAACTAATACTGTGCCAGGAATGGTCGTGGGTATTGCCTACCTCATGATATTTTCGGGCTCAGCAATAGCCAATACTATTTTTATTATCGTGATAAGTAACATCATTCATTATTTCTCTACCCCCTATCTCATGAGTAAAAATGCGCTGTCTAAAATGAACTTAGGCTGGGAGACCACAGCGGGTTTACTGGGCGATTCATGGTTTACAGCATTGCGCCGTATTGTGATTCCTAATTCATTTTTTACTTTAATTGAAGTCGCTTCTTTCTACTTCATTAGTGCCATGGTCACTATTAGCGCGGTCATCTTTATCTCTGGTGCGAGAACCATGGTATTAACGACCAAAATTGTCGAATTACAGCATTTTGCGCGCTTTGATGAGATTTTTATCTTATCGCTCATGATATTGGTGACCAATATTTGCGCGCTGATAGTGTTTGCCATCATTCGTCACATCCATAGCAAACGGCTCTACGGGTCCAAAAAGGCAACAAATGAGACATTTATTGCACCAACGGCCGCTTAAGAATAGCGATAGATAACAACCGATTATATAAGTAACTTTCTAATAGCCAGATTTCTAATAGCTAATTTTTCAATGATTGGCTTTCTAACAGCCAGCTTTTTAATGATTAAAACATCAACACAATAAATAGGATAAATAATGTTTTCATTCAAAACGTTAATGATTGGTCTTACCTGCGGGTTTATGTTGGCAGGGTGCAGTTCGGCTTCTTCAGACGGAAGTAATAGCAGTAATGTGGAAGAAGTCGTCATTTATAGTAATGCCGACCAAGAAGCTGTCCAAGTCATCCAGGATGTCTTAAATGAAGCAGGATATGAAGGACAGTATGTCTTTCAGTCCTTTGGAACCGGCCAGCTGGGTGGTCGTTTATTGGCCGAAAGCAATAGTATAGAAGCAGATCTGGTTACTATGAGCTCGTTTTATCTAGAAAGTGCTCAGGCCAAGCATCCGATGTTTAAAGAATTAACCTTTGAGGTAACACCACAAATAGCCGTTCCAAATTACTATGCGCCAATATTAGGTTTCACTGGGGCAATCATCTTAAATACTAAAGAGATGGCCGCCCAAAATCTACCTAAACCTACCAGTGCCAAAGATCTAGGAAACCCAGTTTATAAAAATAAAATTGCCATGGTGGATCCCAATGGCTCATCGACTGGTTGGTTGTTCATTCAGGATATCGCCGCTGAATACGGGATGGATGCTGAAGGTCAAAAAATAATGAACCGTATTCGTACCAATGCGGGGCCAAACTTAGAGTTGTCAGGGTCCGGTCCGATAAAAAAAGTCATGGCGGGTGAAGTGGCGATTGGTTTTGGCTTGCGTCATCAAGCAATAGCCAGCAAGGCCGAAGGGTTACCCATTGATTATGTCGATCCTAGTGAAGGCAACTACACGTTAACTGAGTCGATTGCGGTGATCGATAAAGGCACTAAAACCAATCCAAATGCTATGAAAATGGCTGAAATTATCGTTAAGAATGCGCGATCCAATCTGCTAAAAATATATCCAAACGTGGTCTATGATGGCGAAACCGTCTCAGCTGAGAACCAAATTACAAACAGTAAAACTTACGACGAACCGCTAACGGTTGAATTACTGGATAAGCACCGGGCGTTCTTTCATGGGCAAACGGTTCAGTAAAACCCGCTATTAGAAATTACTGTTTAAGTAAGATATTTACTCCTATTTATATATCCTTTTTAAGCACTTTATAAATAACGCTTACCCTTACAACATAACTTTCAAGAAGAATATTTGCTATGAAATTAATGACTGAACTATCGGACAAACATTATGATGTGGTCGTCGTCGGTGGCGGCATTGTCGGTCTTGCCAGTGCCTATGCGGCGGTTAAAAAAGGGCTTAGCGTGGCGCTAGTAGAGCGTGAGTCACAAAATAAAGATGCGTCAGTTCGCAACTTTGGTTTTGTAACCATCAGTGGCCAACGCAGTGGCGAGCATTGGCAACGGGCCATATATTCACGCAATATTTGGGCAGATATTGCCCCAAAAGCAGGTATCGAGGTCGAGCATACCGGCCTACATATGCTCATCCAGCGCCCTGAAGCCATGAACGTCGCTGAAGCGTTTTTAAAGACAGAAATGGGCGAATCGTGCCACTTATTGAGCCAAGCAGAGATAAATGAACAAGCCCCTTATCTCAAAGATAGCTTGGGCGTTCTGTATAGTCCTCATGAGCTTAGAGTCGAGTCCAATACTGCTATTGGTAAATTAGCCCACTGGTTAAACCAATCGCAAGGTGTTGATTTTTATAATAAAACAGCCGTTCATTCTATCGAGTTACCCTCGGTCCATACCAGTCGCGGTACGCTGCATGCCGAGCATTGTGTCGTCTGCCCGGGATCTGATTTAAATAGCTTATATCCGGATACCTTAGCGCAGGCCAATGCTCAACTCTGCACCCTCAATATGATGCGCGTTATGCCTAAGACATCCTTTAAATTAAATGCTGCAGTCATGTCAGACTTAAGTTTTGCTCGTTATGATGGCTTTGCACAGCTACCAGAAGCGCAGGAGCTCATTACACTGCTTGATAAAGTCCAATCAGCCGAGCGTAACTCTGGCGTGCATTTAATCGTGGTTCAATCAAATGACGGATCACTTATCATTGGTGACAGCCACGACTATAGCGATAAAGAACTGCCTTTTAGAGACACTTATCAGAACGATTTAATTATCAAAGAGTTTCATCAAGTAATGAATGTTGATGAGGTAGACATCATTCAGCATTGGTCAGGGGTCTACCCCAGTGCAGAAAACGTAGTATTTAAAGCCTCTCCAGAAAAAGGCGTCGTCGTCGGTAGCATCACTAGCGGCACAGGCGCATCGACGGGATTCGCCTTTGGTGAAGAGTTAATCAACTTAGTATTGGAGTCAAAACAATGAGCACAGATATTAAAAGTATTAAAGAACCATTCGACACTATAAAGCTATGTGTCTTTGACATGGCAGGCACTACCGTCAATGAAGACAACCTAGTCTACAAGACCGTACGTGATGCCATCAATCACACCTTAAAAGAATTGGGTCAAACGGACACTCAAGTGGATCTTGATGTGTGCCTAGAGTTTGGCGCTGGCAAAGAAAAGCGGCAAGCGATTAACGATATACTGAGTGAAATACTAAAAAACAAAAATACGGCTGATCTCCCTATAGAAGAATGGATTGATTCTGCTTTTCAGACATTTAAAGAAGCGTTGTCAAAAGCCTATCATCAAGACACCGTAGCAACTTTCGATGGCATGCTGGATTTCTTTGCCAAGTTAAAAGACTCTGGTAGAAAAGTCGTTCTTAACACAGGCTATGATACCAAAACCGCCAATAAAATTTTGGCGATTTTAGGGTGGTCAGTGGGTAATGAAATTGATGCGTTAATTACAGCAGATGATGTCAACAATGCGCGTCCTGCACCAGATATGATTACCCTTGCAATGGCCAAGTGTGGCATTGAAAATCCACAGCACGTGTTAAAAGCAGGTGATAGTGGTATCGATATCGAGGAAGGCAAAAATGCCAACTGTAGTCTATGTATTGGGGTGCTAACAGGAGCTCAAACCAAAGAGCAACTTGAGAAATATGCACCCGATATCGTATTAGACAAACTGACGGATTTGGCTGAATTAATTTAAAAGTAGCAAGATTTAGTTTACTTTACTGAACTCACTACATAACGGCTGATTTTTTAAAAGATTCTGAACGGAACATAAACAATGAAGGGTTACACGCTGATGTAACCCTTTTTGTATTTTAGGTTTATTGTTTTATGGGTTTTTAGTCTTTTTTGTATTCCTTGCTGACATTGAATAAGCTGGTTAATCAAACTCAAATGGAGCTACTCCAATATTGTCGCAGATTCATTAATCTGAGAAAGTAAAGAAACAGGTATACGCTGAAGCATATTAATCGAACTTATCAAGCGATTACTCTATGGAAATTGATGCTTATAGCTTATTAAATAATACCTACTACAGCTACCATATATTTGACTTCCTCCCCTCCCTAAAAGCGAAGGGGATTCCTACTAAAGACGGTCAAGCCCGACCGCGAGTATGTTCTTTGCTCCATTAACATCTCTGCTATGGGTAGTTTTACAAGAACTACAGAACCACACTCTTATACCAAGACCCGCTCTACCTTTCGGACTGTCTTGGCGAGAGCCGCAACACGAGCAGGTTTGGGTGGTGTACGCTTCATTAACTTCAATATAGTGGCAACCTGCGTTCGCGCATTTGTAATCAACTGGGGCATAGCCCTACGCCTTGCACTCGGGCAAAGCAGTGCTTTGCTTTATCCTCGCTCATGCCGCTTAATTTCAAACCAACCAGCGTCATAGACGGATTTGGCTAGATTTGTTGAAGTAAATGATTTAGATTTTATTTTTCCAACAACGATTAGACTGTTAGCTTTGACCAGTTTATTGGTGAATTTATGAATGAGGTCTTGGCGAGTGTTTTTTATTTTGGCATGAATCGCCTTAACCCTATTTTTATTCTTAGCGCGCCCCGCAATGGCTAATTTTTCAGCGTATTTATAGGTCAGCTTAGTGGTCAGTACATCGCCATCACTGGTGACTGCTGAATCTTTACAGCCCAAATCAATACCAATTTTACCGTCACCACAAACTGTTTTTGGAAATTCTTTAACCGTAATACAGGCGTACCAATGACCGCGAGAATCCTGTACCAATTCACAGGTGTTAATGGTGTAAAGCGGATTGATTACACAATAGGTCTAGGAGGGTGACTACTGACTGTCCTAGACTTAACTGTACTAGGGCGTGTCATCATTTAACAAAATTAACGTCTAATGGGCTAAAAATGGCTATATTTCCGCCACTCTTGGAAAATTTATAGACAATATGTTCATATTCTCTGCAAAATTTACTTTGATTGACGAAAATCTATCTCATTTTTATCCTCATTACTTAATTGATGACACGCCCTAGAGAAACTTTCGATAAATCTACGAAAAAAATTCTCAAGTCAAATGATAGCCAGCAGCCCATGAGGAATACTATGAAAAATTCAGACAAACCACTACAAATAGACATCGTATCGGATGTTGTTTGCCCTTGGTGCATTATCGGCTATCGGCAGCTGGCCAAGGCATTGAAGGACACCAATACCGCGCATGAGATACATTGGCACCCGTTCGAGCTGAACCCTAACATGCCAGCCGAGGGACAAAATCTACGTGAGCATATCATCGAAAAATATGGCAGCAGCGTACAAGAGTCGAATGATAGCCGAACTAGGATGACCGAAGCAGGAGCAGACGTTGGGTTCGAATTTCACTTCACTGATGATACGAGAATGCACAACACCTTTAATTTGCACCAACTGCTACATTGGGCCGATCAACAAGATCGCATGCACGATTTAAAACAGGCTTTATTCACCGCCCATTTTACCAATAATCGGAATATTTCTGATAACGGTGTGCTCGCGGATATAGCATCGGAAATCGGCTTAGATCGTGCCGAAGCGTTAGCGGTTCTTGAAGATCAGCGCTTTGCCAAAGACGTTCGCGAGGCAGAACAGCGTTCAGCGGAACAAGGTATTCAAGGTGTACCAGCAGTTATCTTTAATGGTCGTCATCTGGTCAGCGGTGCCCAAGGTGTAGAAAACTTTACCAGAATTCTGGAACAGCTGGCCGAAAATCCCGACTAAACGACCTTTTTAAATCAGTTTTCTAACTCCCCTATCTGTTGGGCTTCAGTTGAGCACTCTATAAAGTGCTCTTCCAGATTTAGTGGTATCAGATCTGACCTCATGTACTGAGCAAATTGTTTTCAGTAGTTAAGCTTGAGGGATAGGATACACTTTGTCATAGACTAAGTTATAGACAAAGGCATATACCACATAGAAGCAGGCCATAGCGATATCTATTATAAAGGCTTCCCATATCGTGATACCCAGGTACCAAGCGATCATCGGCATGAATAATAACAGCAGCCCGCCCTCGAATAACAGGGCATGAAACACTCGTATCAACATTGTCTTATGGACATCTCCACGCAGTTTTAGCATAGCATGATCGAAAAAAAGGTTATAAAAATAGTTCCATACCGTGGCGATAGTGGAGGCGGCGATAGCTATGACCCCCATCATACTTAGGTCGTAGCCGAATACCAAGCTTGCCAACGGGGCTAAGATGATCAAACCTATTACCTCAAAGCCTAAGGTATGGCGAATACGATCTTTAGTGGTGCGCATTAAGCTCCCTAATTAATTTATTCATTTATTTATTTATTTATTGACCAATTTTATCTTTTAAACTCTCGTGTCAAAGTTAGATCTGCTGTTTCTGCTGATAAAAACAAGCAGTTGGGCAACTAAAAAATTATGATTTGTCTAAAAATAGTTTATTAGCTAAATCCCGTACGAAATAATGTGCCAACAATGACGAAGCTTACTGACAATAGAGTCACCAAAATAATATTTATCGAAAACGCGTTAAGCGTCTTGGCTGATAAGGTTGGGATAACCCGAAAGCGGGCGTGTAATGCTACTATAATAGTCGCTAGCAACAGCAATAACTTAAGACTGATTAGGATGCTAAGGTCATTATCAAATGTGAACCAGGCGCTTATATCCGGGATTAATCTGTATGACATCCACAGCCCCGTTATTATTTGAACCGCTAAAGCTGGCATACCGACCTTTTCAAAATGCTGCTCGAACTGTAGCAGCACATCGATATCACGCGATGACAGTACTTTGGGCAAAATAACTAGCGCTAAGATTAAATGACCACCTGTCCAGATAGTCGCCCCTAATAAATGCGCGATTAGTATATAGTTGAGCATAACACTGAATTCCGTAACGTTGAATTCTATAAAAAAGGAGATTAAGTATGAAACGTGCCAATCAATTACAGCCATTATCTCGCCAGCATCATCTTGGACTACATGTGGGCCATCACGCTAAAGAATGCGCTGACAATCCGCAAGAGATTACCGAACATTGGCAAGCGCTGTCCTCTTATATGAGTGATATGCGCAACCATTTCCAAATTGAAGACAATCTAATCGTTGATGCCCTACTTGCTCATCAATCTACCCAGCCTGACGTGGCGTCCGCACTTGAAACATTGGAAGAGCAGCATAAGCAGCTGAACGCACTAACGGCAGAAATTAAAGCCTCTCAAGAAAATAAAAATGTGGTCACTGTAGACCAAGTCAGACAACTTGCTAATCTGCTATATGATCATGTTCGTTTTGAAGAACGCGAGCTCTTTCCTATCGTTGAAAAGTATCTGACAGAGGATGAGCTGAATGCTGTTTATAATGCGAGCCCAGATAATATTAAACATTTAGATGAGCAGCGCTAGATTGCACGATGCTTGAATACTATAATCGATTCAAAATAAAAGAAATGCTCTTGTAGCAACGTGCTACTGGTATAAGTTTCTCTAGCGTGCTGTTAGCCAGCGTGACAGAGGCTGTAAAAATTCATTCCAGTAGTACTGTGTTTTTTTAAATTGGATTAAATATATCTCACATAAACTATTTTATGGGCGTTGATTTAGCTTATTAACGCTGGCGATTAAAGCGACCATTATCATGCCCATTACAATCAGAATAATGGACATCGTATGGGCAGCCTCATAATTAAGGGCCTCTACTTGCTCATAGATAGCAATGGAGACCACTTTGGTTTCACCTGAGATGCTGCCCCCTATCATTAATACCACGCCAAACTCGCCAATAGTATGCGCAAAGCTAATTAGACTGCCAAGAACAATACCAACCCTAGCTTGCGGTAACGCCACTCTTATAAAACGTTTCAGTCGATTGGGCTCTAATAATTCAGCGACTTCCATCACGCTTCTTGGAATGCGTAAAAACTGTGCATAGACAGGCTGCACATAAAAAGGCAGCGAATAAATAATAGACCCTATCACTAAGCCTTCAAAAGTAAATATAAATGGGCTGATGTTATGCTCGGCAAGCCATTTTCCGATGCCGAAATTTGGACTCATGAGTAGTAATAAATAAAAACCAATCACCGTAGGCGGTAACACCAGTGGCATGGCAATGACGCCCATTAATAATATCTTAAGACGCCCGACGACGTTGCCTCGGCTGGGCTTAGCCAACCAGTAAGCCAAAGGTGTCGCAAACAATAACAAACACAAGGTTGTCACACCGGCAAGCTTAATACTTACCCAGATTGGGCTGAGCATGTCTGATACAAGGGTTTCAGATATCATAGCGTCACTGTTTACTCACCGTTATCTAGCGTGTTATTCATCATACCGTTCATTATGCAATCTACAATAACCCTAAAGCTTGTTAATAATAAGGCGTGCCAGCAACGATATTTAAAATCTCATTGCTAACACGCCCTAGTCTATAGAACTAACAGAAAGATTATCCATTAATTATTTAACAGCTAAATAACCTGCTTTTGAAAAGTACGCTTGGCCTGCAGGAGAGCGCAGATAATCCGTGAAGTCTGTCGCGGTAGCACTAGCAGTGATTACCATACCGTCTTGTAAGATAGGGGGATAAGAATCCGGTGGTAAAATATAAAATTGTTCAGGTATGGCCTCAATCGCTGTGACTTGTGATTGCGCGACGAACCCATAATCGACACTCCCAGTATGAGCGTACTGAAAGGCTTGGCCAATATTCTCAGCTTGTATTATACGTTTTTGCTCATTTAGTGAATCATAGATATTTTGTGATTGTAGATACGCTTTTGCAGACTCGCCATAAGGGGCAAGCTCGGGATTGGCTATCGTTATTTTACTATTCGGGTTGGTCGTAAACAAATCTACCAATGTCGCTTGGTTAAAGCCATTCATAGGCTTAGTGACACTGTATAGCGCCAATTGACCTTGAGTATAAGTGAATGGTTTATAAGTCTTTTCACTTTCAGGGCTTTTATTAGCTAACTCGTCCGCCAACTTTGCAGGGAACGTTTGGTTGGCGGATAAGAATATATCATAAGGGGCGCCTGCCGTTATTTGCGCATATAGCTTACCAGAAGAAGCAAAAGTGACCTCTATGTCTTGGGCAGGCAATTTTCTATCTACTTTATAAGCTTCAACAATATCAGGCAATACATCAGATAAATTAGCAGCAGCGGCAATCCGTAGCGTTTCGGTCTGCGCGGTCGTATCATTAGTCCCAGCTTGCGCCGTATTCGTGGTACTTTCTTTAGTACAAGACGTTAGTGTTAACGCTAGACAAGTAAACGCACTAACCATTGATAAGGCTTTAGATACGGTTGTAAAATGCTGCATTAAAGTTTTAGTACCGCGACCACTTAACGTATTAATTTTCATAGCCTACCATCTGTAGAAGCCAATTTTTATTTGGCATATCTTGCTAAAACGACTAAGCAAAAACAGTCCTATGACCCTTCTTATTTAGCCGTTATTACTTGATCATTTTTTACTTAGCTACTGTCACTCAACCATTGCTACTTAACCATTGTTACTTAACCATTTAGAGGAGTCATCCTCGTAGTATTCTTGCTTCCAAACGGGAATATCAGCCTTAATAGTATCCAGTATCCAACGACAGGCATCAAATGCCGGATAGCGATGCGCAGAAACCACTCCAATCCATACGGCTATATCACCTATCTCTAATTCCCCGATGCGATGAATAGCAATAGCATGGGTGATATCAAATTTATTTTTTGCCTTTTCGATGATTTGCCGGCCTTGATTAACGGCTAATTCTTCGTAGCCGTAATAACTTAAGCGATCGACGCTACTGGCATTATTGTGATTACGCACGCGTCCTTCAAAGCTTACGAAAGCGCCGCAACTGTCATCATCAAGCATATTCCTGAGTCTACTCTCATCAATGGCAATATCTAGTAAAGCAAAGCCATCACGCTCAGCGACCATATAGGCCTCATCGACGCTACGGCTTATGTGCATTGATTGGCTATGCACCTCTTTTTTATCGTTCTCTACTTTATGGTTCTCTACGTCAGCATCTGTATTATTATTCACGCTATCTTTCATTTCTAATCTCTACTTATATAGTCTCTATTTATACGTTCTTTATTTATATGCTCTTTATTTATACAGTCTCTGATTGTCGTATTCATTCTATCCATTCACGCATTAAACGCGCTATCAGCCACCGGCTACCGGTAGGATAAAGACTACATTATCGCCATCATAAATGGCTTCATTCCATTTAACGAAATAATCATTTACCGCGACCCGCAATTGGGACTGAGGTCGGCTGAAACGATGCTTTTGACTTAAGTGTTCATACAAACCAGTGAGTGACAGTGACTGCTGAACGGTGACCTTTTCCTCATGACACTTGGCTTCATCAGCCAAACCAGCAAAGTATAAAATATTAATAGCCATAGTGGCATCTGTAGTGCTCATAGAGGTCTCCCTGATTGGCTGACTGTCTAACTAAATATCTAAATATTGAATCGAACTAAGGATTAAATCGAAGGACCGTTATAATCCGATTTGCCACCCGTTTTAGTAATAAGGCGAATATCATCAATAACAATGTCATGCGACAATGCTTTGGTCATATCATATAGGGTTAAACAGGCAATACTAACCGCGGTTAAGGCTTCCATTTCTACGCCTGTTTTATGAGTCACTTTCACCGTTGCCGTTACTGTAATCGCATGAATGCTATCATCATAATCAAAGGTTAAACCAATTTTATCTAAAGGTAGCGGATGGCAAAGCGGAATAAGCTCATGAGTACGCTTGGCCGCCATAATACCGGCAATATGCGCGGTTTGAGTAATACTACCCTTCTTGGTCATGCCATCGGCAGCTTTGATTTGCGTATAGATACCTTCTGGAAAACGTACTTGCCCTGTGGCGTGGGCCTCCCTAGTAGTTACTGTTTTGCCACTCACATCGACCATGTTAATATCGCCATCACTGTCTAGATGGGATAAACCAGATGCGGTTGAATCAGTTTGCGTGTTCTGTTCAATATTGTTGTTGGCATTCATCGGCATAGTCTCGTTACTCTATTAACAGTCTCGTTATTTTATAAATCATATAAAGCGACACAGGCGCGTTTAAAGTCTTCAGGGGTATTAAAGTTGGTTAGTGGCTGCCATTCTTTTACAATTGGAATAGCCTGAGTCATAGGTTTAATAAACGCCATAACTTGCCGTTCTCCACTATCAATATAAGTCTTTAAATCAGGCTCAATACTCAAATCATAAAGCCCTAACAGCGGATATAGATGCGTCTCATCTGTTAAACAAATTACTTTTTTATCTGGCATTTGACCAGTCTGCTGAGCTTTTTTTATATCGTTATCGGTTAATGCTCTAGTATACGGTTGTAGCTTTTGCCATAAATCAGAGGCTGGAATTAAGCTATCACAACTAATGACCATCAACCATGATGATTGCTCATTCTTTAGCGTGCCTGCGTCAGTTGTGTTTGCTAACGGCTGTTTTACTAATGATTGCTTTACTAATAGCTGTTTTTTTAATGACTGGAGCGCTGACTCAATCGCGACTAATGCCCCACCTGTAACTGTATCGCTATCATCGCCAATCGTCGTTGTAGAGCCATAATCAGCAACATAAGAAATAGACGACTCTGAACTATTTAAAAGCAATTCTGGCGTTACGGTAAAACCGCGCTCATTATCTGCAATGATGATAGGCACTTTTAAACCAATAGCGTATCGCACATGATAATCCAGTAGGCTCTCGTTAGTAGGCAGCGTCAGCTTGGCTTTGGGAGTACCCATACGCCTGGACGCCCCTCCCGCCAAAATCACGACACCGGCTAAGCCAGTCAAGCTATCTAAGCTATTCAAACCCTGTAAGCTATCCAAACCATCAGTCATGGCTAGGATTGGTACGCATAAAATGGGGTACAAAATTGCAAGGACGGGTGCGGCTATCGAACTGATCTTTTAATATGCCTTCCCAACCAGTACGGCAAGCCCCTGATGATCCAGGCAAGCAGAAAATACCGGTGCCGTTTGCCATTCCTGCAACCGCCCGCGACTGTACGGTAGACATGCCAATATCGTCTTTTGAAATCAAGCGAAACATCTCGCCGAAACCATCAATAGACTTATCAAATAACACATTAACCGCTTCTGGCATGCTGTCTCTAATATAAAAACCAGTACCGCCGGTGGTGATAATCGCATGGACATTGGGATCTGCAATCCAGCCACTGATAACAGCTCGAATACGATAAATATCATCAGTAATAAGCTGGCGATCTGCTAACTGATGCCCCGCTGCCGTTAGTTGATCGACCAGATATTGACCTGAAGTGTCTTGTGCTAAGGTGCGAGAGTCAGAAACAGTTAAGACAGCAATATTAAGCGGGATAAATTCTGCAGCGGGCTTGGACATAAATTTTCCTTAACGAAAGCAAATATATAAAAGGTTTAGGATTGGTTATAAAAGAGGCTAACCACCAATCATTGATAAATTGTTCATCATGCCACTATTAGAGTCATGCAAGTGATGATGCTCAGGCTTAATAGGCATAAAGCTTTGTAGCGTGGCCATCAGACCTTCCACATCATTCTGACGTAGGTGCTCACGAATGTCATAGTTACCTTCGTCAAATAAGCACAGATGTACCTTGCCTAGGCTACTGACCCGCAGACGGTTACAGTTGTCACAAAAGTGCGCCGCATACGGGGCAATCATACCAATACGTCCAAGATATTCTGGATGACTGTATTCGATTGCTGGGCCATCAGCGCTACCACGATCGTTGGTCTGCCAGCCATGCTCCAATAGATAATCAGTAATGGTGCCGGCATGGGCATGCTGAGCAAAAAACAAATCGCTGTTGTCACTGGTCTGCATAAACTCGATAAAGCGGTAAGTCACCGGACGATTTTTCACATAGTCCATCGCCGTTATCAGATTTTGAAAAGCGGTTTCTGCCATCAAGACACTGTTTATTTTCAGCTTAATATCCGTGGTTTCTAACAGCTGATCCATATCCGCCATTAACTGCGGCAACATATTAAAGCCGGTCATCTTATGAAAGGTATCGGGATCGAAGCTATCCATACTGATATTAATCTGATTCAGTCCAGCAGCTTGCCAATTGGCCAAATGCTTGCCGAGCTTGTAACCATTACTGGTCATCGCTACGGTTTCAATGCCAGGCGTTTGCTTTATAGTCTGGATAATGTCCACGACATCACGGCGAATAGAAGGCTCACCGCCTGTGATCCGCACCTTTCGTGTCCCTACTTGGGCAAAGCCACGAATCAACGTAGCAATCTCAGACACACTCAATTCATTATCAGGACGCTTGCCCTGATAGCCATTAGGCAAACAGTATTCACAACGGAAGTTACAAAAATCAGTGATGGATAAACGCAGGTAAGTTAATTGGCGTGCAAAATTATCTGTTAAGGGCTGATAGAGGCTGATAGAGGAATCATTAGGCATAGTTACTACCGACGTTGCTGTGTGATCACCAATATCAAGGCTAGCAGGTGTTGAGACAGGTGAATACAATTGAGCATTCCCTATTGTGGGGCTGTGATTAGTCATATGTCGTTACCGCCAATATTGTGGTCTGTAAGCGTTGCCTCAGGTTATGAGTTGATAAAGGTCTATTGTCTATTTATTATGACAGATTGAGGTCAGATAGCAATTAACCCTAGGAGCCCTAATATCTACCACTTTAGTAGTACATATTAAGGCGCTTAGGGTTAAATTAATAGGGTTAAATTAACTATTAGATAGTTTTACTACGTATGCAGCCAAGGAAAGGGTTGGACGTTTACGATATCACCTGATGTCACGTTACCACTATCTTGGTCTAAAACGATAAAGCAGTTGGCGTGGCTCAGCTGCTTTATTCTATGAGAGTCTTGTTTAGAGGAACACTCAACTTGATAGCTACCATGTGTGTCCTGTGACAATACGCCGCGTTGAAAATCAGTACGACCGACTGATTTTTTTATGTCATTTATGAGCGTGGCTTTTACGGTCAGTTGCATGGGCTGCTCTGATACTGAAACCCCTGACATCTGCCATAATGCTGGAATCACAAATTGCAAAGCCCCTACTACCGTTGATAAAGGATTGCCTGGTAAGCCAAAGAACAATACAGGCTTGTCGATACCTTTATTCAATTCACCAAAAACAAAAGGTTTGCCAGGTTTCATCGCTACTTTATAGTGGTTTATTTGCCCTAAATCTTCAATCACTGTAGTCAGGAAATCATAATCTCCGACAGAGACCCCAGCAGTAGAAATCAGCACATCACACTCTTTCATGGCTTTAGTAACGGCTTTGGTGGTCTTATTTAGGTCGTCAGGTATGATGCCATAGTCATTAATAACGATCGGTAACGACTCTAACAAGCTCTTCATAGTGGGTGTATTAGAGTTATATATTTGCGCCAAACTTTTTAATTTACCACCAAGCGCCACCAGTTCATCACCGGTCGCTACAAGGCCTACCGTAAGCGGCTTAAATACTTTTACTTTATCAATACCTAGATTGGCAAGCAAGCTAATATCAGCAGGGTTTATGCGTTTGCCTTGTTGTAAGACCAGCTCGTTGTGTTGTATCTCTTCGCCTTGCTTACGGATATTGGCATCTACATCTGCCGCCTTTGCTAAAATAATCTCATAAGGCTGCGTTTTATCGATATTGTCTTTTATATAAGCAAAATTGGTGTTTTCTTGCATAATAACCGTATCACAACTGTCCGGCACCACAGCACCGGTAAATATACGGATACCTTGGCCTTTTTTAACAGCGCTCGTGTAAGGACTTCCTGCTTGCGACTCACCAATAATCTCAATAATGCTGCCTTTTGAGAGTGTGCTACCCTTAGCAATAGCGTAACCATCCATCGCCGATATATTCTGTCTTGGCACCGCAAAGGGCGAAATAATATATTCAGCCAGTATGTGGTTACGGCTGTCTAATAGCGCGCAAGTTTGCGTCGCTCTTTTTTGCAAGGGCGAATCGATTTGATTGTAGCTGTCTACACGTTTTGTAATTGCAGACCGCAACTGCTCTGTAGTAATCATAAGCGTACACTCGTTTTATTAATGATAAATGTTCAGTTTATTTACCAGTGATAAGTTTATTAGTGCTAAGTTAATCAATGACTGGCATTCAGTCAACGAAAAAATAGACGGCTGCTCATTTAGTTGGCAACAGCGTCTACTTGCTAGGGTGTGTTGAACATTCACAAATAAGCACTGCTGATAGCTAAAACTGTTCCAGACAAGAGGCAAATTGACGATAATGCAGATGCCTTAGCTAGATTTGCTACACACTGCTCATGAATAGCTGGGGGGGCAGTTTTAGCATCAGCCCTGAGGACGGAGTAAGCAAAGCACTGCTTTGCCCGTCCGCAAGACAAGAGCTATGCTCGCAGTTGGACAGGACTCTTTTTTGCCGTTACTTTGCCAAAACTATCCGCTTAGAATGACTAAACTAGATACTTTTGACTCTGAATCGCCTAAAAAATAGTCGCTGTCAGTGCTATGGTCGAATGTTCAACACGCCCTAACATCATATACCTTTACTAGCCGCGATATATATTTTCTTGTGCCAGCACCATCTCGATCCCTTCTATCTGTGCTTCATCAGCTAAGGTAAATAAGTAATCACAAAGCGACTGATGAAAGGCTTGTTGACTCAGCTTATTGGCTATCGCAGCGCCTACTTGCTCATAACTCATTTGTATTCCGGGCTGTTTATTTAGCACCTCAACAACGTGAAAGCCATATCTGCTTTCGATAGGACTAGGGGCTATACCAGTCTCTAACTTAAATAACACGCTTTCAAACTCTGGTACGGTTTGTCCTTTACTGATGACACCCAGACCGCCCCCTTCTTCTTTTGAGGGACAAGCAGAGTGCTGACGCGCTAACTCAATAAATGCCGCAGTAGGATTGCTATCGGCCTTAATTTGCTCAATCATGTCGTAAGCGGTCTTTTTGAGTTTCAGTCTTTCGTCACCATCTTCAGGCAAGCAAGCCAATAATATATGGCGAGCAGTCATAATAGGATCAGTCTTAAAGTCATTTATATTCTGATCATAATAACGCTCGCAGGTTGCACTGTTCGGTGTGGTCGCTTTTACGTTTTTATCGATCAAGCTAGAGATGGCTTTTTCTTCATCCTCTTCCCATACCGATTCGCCTAAATCGCTGTCACTTAAAACGGCAAGCCTTAACAATTCACGAACCACCAACGCCTGAGTCGCTAAGAATACTGCGTCCTCTTTAGTTTCTGCGGGATGATATTGTAGCTCTTGAGCGATAGCGGTCCTATCGATCATCACGCCGTTGACCAGTACAGAGGGCAGCTCATCACGGCTAGAGGCGATTAGGTTCTTATGGTTGCTTCGCTCTTCTGCCATTGCTTTTTCGATGAACTCTTGATCAGAATGCGGCTTTTTTAGATCCGTTAAGGTTGGCATAAAATGAACGATATCATCCTTGTTTTTTGTTGTCGCAGTTTCTATTACCCTCTCATCTGCTACAGTAGAAGAATTAGGGGCATGATTATCACAATTAACGTGGTCGGCGGGGTTATAGGTACTGACTGTCATAGTTAGTGCTCCGCTAAGAATTCGTGTAATAGACATTTAGAAAATGCTGTGTTTAAAAAGATGGTATTTAAATACAGCATTGAGATCATTAATTTAAGTCGGGCTAAATGTTGCAAAAGACCTCTTATTGAGAGCTCTTTTGCCTGACAATCTGATAGCGGCGGCCAAGATACCAAACAGGTGCACTGACAATATGGATGAGTCGAGTAAACGGAAAAATCATAATAAGGGTAATACCTAGTGCCATATGCAGCTGATATATTAGATCAGCCTGCTCGATACGTGCTGCTGCTTGTATAGGTCTCAAGAGTGTAATGTCTTGTGCCCAACCTGCATAGTTCAACATAGTCAACCCATCTAAATGCTGCACAGAAGTAAAGATAGACGCTAAACCCAAGTTAAGCTGAATAAATAACAGTACCAGTATGAGCTTGTCTGAGAACGATGAGGTATTGGAGATACGATCATCAGTGAAACGTCGCCACATGAGCATGACCAAACCAATCCAGCAAAAGACCCCCGCGATACCGCCAACGACTACCGCTACCACTTGTTTGCGTCCCGCACTGATAAAGGATTCATAAAGAAAGTGCGGGGTTAACATGCCGAATAAATGTCCCAGTAGCACGACGATAATACCCACATGGAATAGATTACTGGCCCAGCGCATATTCTTGCTTCTTAGCATCTGCGTAGATCCGGTCTTCCACGAGTACTGAGACAAGTCAAAACGTACCCAGGTACCAACGATAGCGACGGTCAATGCAATGTAGGGATAAATACCGAAAGTGAATATTTGCAGCCAATTTAGATTGGCTAAAGTCTGTATACCAGGATCTGCAATATTCATATCTTCTCTCCTTGTTATTGTTTGACCGAGGGGTTTTGTTTAAAGTCCACCCAGTGCACAGGGGCATCAACAGCATTTTTTGTTTTGACAGGTCTAACGCCAGCTTTTGCAGCTAGATTCTGAGTACTGGTCTCTGAAGGACAGCGCTCTTCTTGCTGGGCACCCAAGAAGTCGACTACTTCTTCTTCCCACTCTTTATCTAACGCTTCAAAGCTATCATCTCGCGTCTCTTTACTGATTTTTTCCTGAAAGTCGTCAACCATCTCAAGGGTTTTTCCGGCAATCTGTAATAGCGCATTGAAACAACCTTGATATAAGCTTTTTCGGTCACCGAGTCGGGCGGCCAGTAACGCAATAATATGACTCACATCGGCAATATCCATACGAATCTGAATATCATCTTCAATAACAGTGGCTTGATAGGCCAAGAATTCTAGATATAAAGGCAGAAAGTCTGGTAACTCTTTAACACCAATCTCAAAACCCGCTTCTTCATACTGACCCATCAGATCGACCATAGCTTGACCACGGTCACGAGACTCGCCATGGACATGTTCAAACAACCATAGCGACAATGAACGACCACGCTCAAACAGACCATCATAACGAGATTGCGCCTCAAGAGCTCCGGTCTCAATTAAGTCGTCAATTAAGTCAACTATTTGGCCACGCACTTGTGGACTAATCAATGTTGATGTCGTCACGATCTGCTTACACTGAGCAAAAACATCGTCTTCAAAGAGCTCGTTACTCGGATAATCTATAAGTAAGCTCAACACTTTTAATAACTTTAATTCTGAATCGCCAATTTTAGGTAGCGGGTCCAAATGACTGGTTGGATCTGGATTATAAGACTGAGAGGTTTGCATATTATGATTCCCACTTTTGGACAGTATCAATAAAGTCGCGACGGTTGGTTTTACGTTGGCCGAACATACTATTATCAGTAGACCCTGAACAGCCGTCACCAAAGGTGAAGCCACAGCCACCACGCTCAGCAAAAGCATCACTCAACGCTTCTTCGCGATGTGCGGTTGGGATGACAAAGCGGTCTTCATAGTTGGCAATCGCCAGATAACGATACATCTCTTCAACCTGAAGTTTGGTCAGACCCACATCGTCCAATATGCTTTGAACTTCTTGCTTTTCGACCAGCTGCATGCGTTTGTAGCTACGCATAGCAAGCAGACGTTTTAGAGCAAGACGAACGGGCTCTTCATCACCGGCGGTCAGTAGATTGGCTAAATAACGCAGCGGTATACGTAAGCTGTCCACATCTGGAATAAGTCCATCCATGCCTACCTTGCCGGCTTCAGCCGCATTTTGAATGGGAGAAAGTGGCGGCACATACCAAACCATCGGTAAGGTGCGATACTCAGGATGTAGCGGTAAAGCAAGCTTCCAATCCACGGCAAGCTTATATACCGGTGAGCGCTGCGCAGAATCGATAACTGATTGCGGTACGCCATCTTTTAATGCTTGTTCAATCACTAGCGGATCATTAGGATCTAAAAATAAATCCAATTGCGCCGGGTAGATATCTTTTTCGTTTGGCGTACTGGCTGCCTCGGCGATTTTGTCAGCGTCATATAACAGCACACCTAGATAGCGGATACGGCCTACACAGGTTTCTGAACAGACTGTCGGTAAACCGGCTTCAATACGCGGATAGCAGAAGGTACATTTTTCAGATTTTCCTGACTTCCAGTTATAGTAAATCTTTTTATACGGGCAGCCGGAGATACACATCCGCCAGCCGCGACATTTGTCTTGATCAATCAGTACAATACCGTCTTCTTCACGCTTGTAGATAGCACCACTAGGGCACGCCGCCACACAGGTAGGGTTCAAGCAATGCTCACAAAGACGCGGTAGATACATCATGAATGTATTCTCGTACTCTCCGTAAATATCCGCTTGGATATTATCGAAGTTTTTGTCTTTGCGTCTTTTTTCAAACTCTGTGCCTAGAATTTCTTCCCAGTTAGGGCCCCATTCTATCTTTTGCATGCGCTTGCCAGAAATCAATGAGCGCGGGCGAGCAATAGGCTGGTGGTTACTGATAGGCGCGGTATGAAGATGCTGATAATCAAAATCAAACGGTTCATAATAATCATCAATCTCTGGTAAATCAGGGTTGGCAAAAATATTAGCCAACACTCTGAACTTACCACCAATGCGTGGGTTGATAGTGCCGTTAGCGTTGCGTATCCAACCGCCATTCCATTTGTTTTGGTTTTCCCACTCTTTGGGATAACCAATACCGGGCTTGGACTCAACGTTATTAAACCACGCATATTCCATGCCTTCACGGCTGGTCCAAACGTTTTTACAGGTGACTGAACAGGTGTGACAACCGATGCATTTATCAAGGTTAAGCACCATGCCGACTTGCGAACGAATTTTCATGGGTGTGCTCCGAGTATGGATAGAAAGAAGTGACTTTACCCTTCAATGCTGGTGGGCAATGGACGAGGTAATGAATCATCTGGCTTGTCTTCTAACCAGTCAATTTTTGACATTTTACGGATAACAACAAACTCATCACGGTTACAACCCACCGTTCCATAATAGTTGAAGCCATAAGATTGCTGAGCATAGCTGCCAATCATATGGGTAGGCTTCAAGATAGTACGAGTCATTGAGTTGTGAATGCCGCCACGAGTACCGGTCTGCTCAGAACCAGGGATATTGACCAGTTTTTCCTGAGCGTGATACATCATGGTCATACCTTCTTTGACCCGCTGACTGACGATGGCACGAGCGGTGAGAGCGCCGTTAGCATTGAACAGCTCAATCCAATCGTTATCGACGATACCTGCTTTTGCCGCATCAACTTCTGACATCCAGACACAGGGACCACCACGGCTCAAGGTCAGCATCAATAAGTTGTCAGAATACGTACTATGGATACCCCACTTTTGATGCGGTGTTAAAAAGTTAAGGACAATTTCTTTATTACCATTGGGCTTAGCGTTTTTGACTATTTCAGTGGTTTTGGTATCAATCGGGGGACGATACTGTTGCATTTGTTCCCCAAATGCCTGCATCCAAGGATGATCTTGATAAAACTGCTGACGGCCGGTAAGCGTACGCCAAGGAATGAGCTCATGAACGTTGGTATAACCGGCGTTATAGCTCACTTCATCGGACTCGATACCCGACCACGTTGGACTTGAGATAATTTTACGCGGTTGCGCCACGATGTCTTTAAAGCGAATTTTTGTATGCTCACTAGATTTGGCAAGATGCTCATGTTCGCGACCGGTAAACTCAGATAATGCCTGCCAGCCTTTAACAGCAACATGACCGTTGGTTTCTGGGGCGAGCATTAAGATAGTTTCGGACGCATGGACTGCCGTACTGATACGTGGTCGACCTTCAGAAACGCCGGGTTCAGTCACGCGGTAATTGAGATCACCAAGTTGTTTGACTTCGGTTTTGACGTCCCAATTTAGACCTTTTGAGCCATTGCCTAGTTTTTCTAAAGCAGGGCCTAGAGAGATGAACTTAGCATAGGTACTTGGATAATCACGCTCAACAATCTTAATCATTGGACAGTTCTTACCCGGAACGGGTTTTTCGCCAGCGGTTTTCCAGTCTGTGCCGCCAAATGGCTGAGCCAATTCGCCCGGGGTGTCATGTTGCATCGGATAAGTCACGACGTCAGTCTCAACCCCTAGATGGCCTTTTGATACTTCAGAGAAGCTCTTAGCGATACCTTTATAGATTTCCCAATCCGTTTTAGATTCCCAAGCAGGGTCTGTTGCTGCCGTTAGAGGATGGATAAAAGGATGCATATCTGAGGTATTCATGTCATCTTTTTCATACCAAGTCGCAGTCGGCAGCACGATATCAGAATACATACAAGTAGAAGACATACGGAAGTCTAAAGTAACCACCAGATCCAGCTTGCCAGTCGGGCCTTTTTCTACCCAATCGACTTCTTTGGGTTGCAGATGACCCGCAGGGTTTTCTTCGTTTAATAGGCCGTTTTTGGTACCCAAGAAATACTTGAGCATATATTCATGCCCTTTACCTGATGAGCCTAAAAGGTTTGAGCGCCAGATAAACATATTACGCGGGAAGTTGACGGGGTTGTCCGGTGCTTCACAGGCAAAACGCATACTGCCGTCTTCCAGAGAATCCACCACATAATCCTCAATCTCTTTGCCACTCGCTTTTGCTTGCTCAGCAATGATTAGCGGGTTGCGATCGAGTTGCGGCGCTGAAGGTAACCAGCCGGCGCGTTCCGCCTGAATATTGTAATCAAGCATATGCTCAGGGAAATGGGTTTTATTGGCATGCGGTGAGAGAATCTCATGTGCAGAAATGGTCTCATGACGCCACTGCGAGCTATGATTATAGAAGAAGCTAGTACCGGCCATTTGGCGTGGTGGGCGATGCCAATCAAGCGCAAAGGCTAATGGCAACCAACCGGTCTGTGGGCGTAGTTTTTCTTGACCCACATAATGCGCCCAGCCGCCACCTGATTTGCCGATACAACCGCACAGCATGAGCATGTTAATCGCACCACGATAGTTCATGTCGAGGTGATACCAGTGGTTCATACCCGCACCGATGATAATCATCGATTTGCCTTTAGTCTTATGCGCGTTTTCTGCAAACTCACGGCCCACTTGGATGACACGCTCACGACTGAGTCCAGTGATCACTTCCTGCCACGCCGGCGTACCTGGGACACTAGCATCGTTATAGTCATCGGTGACGTGATCGCCTCCAACCCCATTATCGACCCCAAGATTGGCAACCGTTAAGTCAAATACGGTCGCTACTATAGCGGTGGTGCCGTCGGCAAGGGTAACGGTTTTACAAGGGACGGTCTTTTGCTGTAACGCTTCGCCTGGTACGCATTCAAAGTGTGGATGTTTAACATGACCAAAGTAGTCAAATGCGACTATGCAAGTCTCAGCGCTGTCTTTTAAGGTTAGCGTCAGGTCAATCGCTTCGCCTGTTGTACCGTTCTTTTGCTCAATGTTCCACTTACCCTTTTCGCCCCAGCGATAACCAATAGAGCCTTGTGGAGAAACCAACTCGCCATCATTATTCAGGCCGATGGTTTTCCATTCTGGATTGTTTTCTTGACCTAAGTTATCAACCAAGTCAGAAGCACGAAGGTAGCGACCAGGGCGACGCGAGCCTTCTGCGCCTTCTATCATGACCAAGATTGGCATATCGGTATAGCGCTTGGCGTAGTCTAGAAAATACTCGCTAGGATGCTTTAGGTAAAACTCTTTAATAATGACATGACAAAAAGCTTGAGCTACTGCCGCATCCGTCCCTTGCTTGGGATTCAGCCATAAATCAGTTAACTTGGATATCTCCGCATAATCGGGAGTAATAGAAACGGTTTTAGTGCCTTTATAACGGACTTCAGTGAAGAAATGCGCATCGGGTGTGCGAGTTTGCGGGACGTTTGAACCCCAAGCGATAATATAATCAGAGTTATACCAATCGGCGGATTCAGGAACATCCGTTTGCTCACCCCAAGTCATTGGAGACGCAGGCGGCAGGTCACAGTACCAATCGTAGAAAGATAAGTTAGCGCCACCAATCAAGGACAAATAACGACTACCAGCAGCGTAGCTGACCATCGACATGGCCGGAATAGGAGAGAAACCGACAATACGGTCAGGGCCATAAACTTTGGCAGTATAGACGTTACTCGCGGCAATAATCTCGTTGACCTCTGCCCAAGTTGAGCGGATAAAGCCCCCTAAACCGCGCTTAGATTTATACTGTTCCGCTTTGATTGGATCTTCGACGATACTTCCCCAAGCATCGACTGGGTCTGGAAATTCTCCCTTGGCTTCGCGCCATAATTTTAATAAAGGCTTACGTACTTTAGGATATTTTACCCGGTTGGCAGAATACATATACCAGCTGTAGCTTGCGCCACGAGGACAGCCTCGAGGTTCGTGGTTGGGTAAGTCTGGACGAGTTTCTGGATAGTCAGTTTGCTGAGTTTCCCAAGTTACCAGTCCGTTTTTAACATAGATTTTCCATGAGCAAGAACCCGTACAGTTAACGCCATGGGTTGAGCGCACGACTTTGTCATACTGCCAACGGCTGCGATAAGCATTTTCCCACTCACGCGACTCATCACGGGTCTCGCCGTGTCCATCAGCGAACTCACCTTTTTTGCGTTTAAAAAAACGGAATTGATCGAGTAAATGGCTCATTTCACTATCCCTTATGTTGCTGCCTATGGTGTATTTAGAACTGGGCTTAGAGTGATTTAAGGAGTGCTTTGAGTAGCTTTTCTATGCCCAAAAATTAGTAACTACTGTTTCGATATCATCATTTTAAGTAAACTACAAAGGTCTTACTATTATCTAACATGAGCACAGCACTACTCCCTTAGTAGTAGCGGTTATAAAAATACTGTCGTCAAAAACCAATCAATAAGAGAGAAAACAGGCGACAGAAGACTACACAAGATTGAATAAGCAAAAAAAATACTACTCACCTAAGTAAGTAGCACGATTGAAAAGCTTTGATATTGTAGTTTTAACACCGATATATTCTTAGTACGGATTACAGCTAGCAAGGATATTCAGCATTTCCGCGACTGTAATACCACCAGGTCAATACGATACAAATGATATAGAAAACAATCAAAGCGATAAAAGTACCGAAGACCCCTAAGCCCGACCCAAACATTTTAGGTATAAAGAAAGCACCGTAAGCCGCGATAGCCGAGGTAAAGCCAACGACCGCTGCTGACTCTTTACGTATTTTTACGAACAGTCCTTCTTGCCCAATTTTCTCTGGTTCAAGTCTCTCATGCAACGTTCTAAAAATAACCGGAATCATGGTAAAAGTAGAGCCATTACCAATGCCCGTGGTAATAAATAACACCATAAATGAGATAAAGTACCCAACAAAACTGCCTTCAGTGCTCTCATTGGGTAAAAAGTACATGACAGCCAGTACAGCCAACACCATCACAATATAATTCCAAAACGTCACTCTAGCGCCGCCCACTTTGTCAGATATCCAACCGCCTAATGGACGAAACAGGGCGCCTACTAAGGGGCCTAAAAAGGCAAACTTCAGGGCATCTATTGCTGGGAATGAATTCTTAATCAACATAGGAAATGCGGCAGAGAAACCAATAAATGAACCAAAGGTTGCCATATAAAGAATACACATAATCCAGTTGTGCTTACGCTTAAAGATAATGGATTGATCTTTAAAAGAGGCTTTAGAAGTCGCGATATCATTCATTCCAAACCAAGCCAACACTGAGAATAAAAGGATAAAAGGCACCCAAATAAAGCCCGCATTTTGTAGATAAAACAGTTGGCCCGAACCAGAAATCTGTGGATCGCCACCTAAGCTACCGAATGCCGCGAACAGGATGACCACCGGCACGACGAACTGCATGACAGATACGCCTAAATTACCGAGACCGGCGTTGAGGCCAAGGGCGGTACCTTGTTCAGATTTTGGAAAAAAGAATGAGATATTGGACATAGAAGAGGCAAAGTTGCCCCCACCGAAGCCGCAAAGTAACGCAATAATGGCGAATATAATGAACGGGGTATCAGGGTTTTGAACCGCAAACCCCATCCATAATGCTGGAATTAATAATGATGCAGTCGAAATAGCGGTCCAGCGCCGACCACCAAAAATAGGCACCATAAAAGAATAAAAAATCCGCAGCGTCGCCCCTGATAAACCGGGCAAAGCGGCCAACCAAAACAGCTGCCCACTATCAAAATCAAAACCTATCTCTGGCAGGCGAACAATGACTGCACTCCATACCATCCATACCGCAAAAGCCAGTAGTAAGGCGGGTATAGATATCCATAAATTGCGACGGGCGACTTTTTTGCCGCTACTTTCCCAAAATTCTTCTATTTCGGGACGCCAGTCAGTGATGAGCTTACCACCTTTAAAATCGTCATTACTGCCCATGCTGTTCCTCACTTAATATCGTCTATACAGTTAAGCCGTTATAAAAATAGGCAGTAGGAAGTAAGCGTTTAGAAGTATTTACAGACCTTAAACAGCGTACTACCCTTGCTTGTTGGCTTTATTATTCACTTGAGACACTAATAACAAATGATAACTAACGGTACTTGGTTATCACCGTTATTAGTATTAATACATAGTGGTATACTGATGGCTTAAAGAGGTATATTGAAGACCGACTCATTGATGGCAGTAATGACAGGTTTGCATTTTGGTTTACACGCTGAAATTTTTTAAATCTGCAGTTGCCAATAAAGTGAAGTTCCTGAAGTTGAATTTCTTGATAGGTAAAAGCTTATTAATTATGAATAGTAACCGACGACATTCTCTACCCCTTCATGCTTGGGGCGCTATCTTCACTATTTCTATCCTATGCTTTATATCTGCATTGGGTAGTGGCATGCTAGCTTGGGTATCAGAATCAGATGCGCAAGCCATTAACACCGCAGGCTCGATACGGATGGCCACTTACCGTATTAGCTTTCAGCTGGCGACTGACTTTGCTGAAGAACATCCTTTTGATTTAAACATTGGTCTTAATCAAAAGAACTTAGAAGGTCAGAATAATGTTGAGAATGAGAAAAAGATTAGAGAACAGGATGAATTAAATTCTGTCTCTCTAAGAGAGTCTGAAGAAGTACGCCTCCTCGTTGAAGACATGCAAAATAGGCTCACAAAATTAAATGAATATTTATCAGAGAATGCAAACCAGAGTAAGATAATTAGCGATCAGTTCCAAGGCATTGAGACAACATGGCTTCAAGATTTAAAGCCTTCATTATTGGCACAGGACAAACAAACATTTTATAATGACTCACTGCAATTTGTTAAAGATGTAGATGAACTGGTCAATGAGTTGCAATATCGGAATGAGCAGCGACAACTATGGCAACAGATATTACAAATCTCTTTTTTGATTCTGACCATTGTTATTATGCTTATTGGTATGCATGAGCTGCGTCAAAATGTACTGACACCCGTACAACAACTTATTAAAGCCAATTATAAATTTAAGCAGGGCAAACGCAATACGAGAGTGTCTATATCAGGCTATACAGAGTTCAATAAACTTGGGGATTCTTTTAATGATATGGCCAGTACCATTGAGACTCATCAGCGTTCACTTGAGAGTGAGGTACAGATAAAAACCCAACATCTAGTGAAAGCCAACCAAGTGCTGTCGCTGTTTTATGATTTTTCTAAATCCCTAACCACCAGTCAAGTGAGTTTATATAGGCTTGATACTTTAATTACAGATTTTGGCAAAATCCTTCCGCATTTAGAGTTCACTTTATGCATCCAGAATAAATTTATAAATAATAAGAACGCCATCATCTTACACGGTGAAAAAATGAAAGAGCTGTGTAAGAAGCTAAACTGTGATAATTGTTTAACTAAAGAAGGCGCATATACCAAATCCTACCCTATCGCCCACCAAAAAATCGAATTCGGCGAGTTAAAAGTCAGACCAAAATCGGTGCTACTTATCAATAGCATACTGTCGCCAGATGATAATGACGGCAGTACGAAATCCTCACAGCGTATTCAGATTGCAAAAGAAGGTAGAAACTTTTTCGAGTCTGAAATAGGTTCTGAGCTAGATTTTGAAAACAATGAGCTGATTGTAGCGCTCACTAACCTCATCAGTACTGCTCTGTCACTACGTAAACAAAGACAACAGGAGCATCAGCTCATCTTGTTTGAAGAGAGATCCACTATTGCTAGAGAGTTGCATGATTCTTTGGCTCAGTCCCTGTCTTATCTAAAAATTCAAGTCAGTGTGTTAGAACGGCATCTTAAAAATGGGTCTGACGAACAAAATGAAGCCTCCGTCCGGCAGCATATTGATCAAATAAAGCTAGGCCTTAGCTCCGCCTATCAACAGCTAAGAGATTTATTAATTACCTTTCGGCTTACTATTGATAATGATAATTTTGATGAAGCATTACACGAAGCTGCCAATGAATTTGCCTTAAAGGGTAAGTTTGATATTACGGTGAGTAATCGAGTGATGACTCTGAATTTAAGTGCCACTGAACAAATTGATTTGATCCAAATTGCCAGAGAGGCGTTGTCAAATATTAGCAGGCATGCCCAAGCTGAAAGTGTAGACATTGAACTGGGATATGATGATGAGGACAAATATATTGTTATGACCATCGTAGATGATGGTGTTGGTATATCAGGCACCGTAGATCAGACTCAGCATCATGGTTTAATGATTATGAAAGAGCGCGCCCATAACTTAGGTGGGGAATTGATCGTCTCTAATAATCAGCCACAGGGCACTACAATAACCGCTAAGTTTGCGCCCAATTTCTTTGACGAAAGCACCATCGAAGAAGCTTATCTATAATTTAGTAAAAATAACCCGTGTAACCTGTTAGCTTGTCGTTTTTTAAGATTTAGAACGCTTATTTTGTAGCATTTTTAATATGTGAGTATGTTATGAGTACCAAAGTTTATACCTCCGCTTCTCCCGCTCGGTTGTTATTAGTAGATGATCATCCTATGTTACGTCGAGGTGTAGCAGAATTACTGAATCTTGAGAGCGATGTCAAAGTCGTTGGTGAAGCGAGTAATGGACAAGAGGCGCTAGAATTCTTAGCAAATAATGAGGTCGATTTGGTCATTCTAGATCATAAGATGCCTGTACTAACCGGTATGGAAACTTTAAAAGAAATTAAAGCGAGAAACATTAAGACCAAAACCGTATTATTTACGGTTTCTGATAGCGGTGAAGATGTACAAGATGCCTTAAAGTTGGGCGTAGATGGCTATCTATTAAAAGATATGGAACCTGATTTAATCATTATTGATATTAGAAAAATATTGCGCGGCGAACTGGTTATCAGTCCAAACCTAGCGTCAATATTGGCTCAAACCTTACGTACCCCCAGTATTCAAGATATTGCAGGCAATCTGACGGGTAGGGAGTTACAAGTGATTCAAATGATAGCGGAAGGGCTCAGTAATAAAATGATCGCCAATAAGCTCGATATTGCAGAGTCAACGGTAAAAGTACACGTGAAGCATATCCTTAACAAGACCGGTCTGCGTACGCGGGTAGATGCTGCCGTTTGGACAGTCAATCATTTGTCGAAATAACTTGTTATCAAGACTGATAAATGAAAAGCCACCTAACTATAAAATTAGGTGGCTTTTTTTATAGGAAGAACAGTTATAAGAAAGACAATATCGTCAATGCTAAATAAAAGCGATACGTAGATAAATGCGTGCAGCTGGTAAAAATTTTCTAGCGTGCTGTGCGCTTCGCCAGACAGAGGCTGCAAAAATTTCTACCAGCCACACTGTCTCTTTTTTAAAGTGTACCGACTATACTAACCGTTATATTCTTTGGCAATCTGAATATCTACAGATGACATTTTATACTCATCACCAAAGGCGTCTTCAGGTTCTTTTAACCAGAAGAAACAAAGTACCCAAGCAATAAAGGCGCCTATAGCAATAATAAAAAAGAACTGGTTGGGCTCAACTAAGGTAAATACAAACAAGTAGAATACTGCACCTACGTTGCCATAAGCGCCTGCCAAACCTGATATCTGACCAGTGAGACGCCGCTTAATGGATGGAATAACGCCAAAGGTCGCCCCTTCTGCGCCTTGTACAAACACTGAGCATAAAATAGTAAAGACCACCGCAATAAACAACGGCCACTCTGCATTCAATAATCCCATTAGCGCAAATCCGATACCAATGCCGAACATATATACCAACATAACCAGACGGCGATTGCCTACTCGATCGGAGATATATCCTCCTAGCGGGCGCGCCCATAAGTTAACAAAAGCAAAAGTTGAGGCAACCAGCCCGGCTACCGTAGGATCAAGGGTCCAGGTCGCGGCAAAGAACATCGGTAGCATAGATACCACTGCCAGCTCTGCGCCAAAATTAGCAAAGTAAGTCACGTTTAGAGCAGCAACGGAGGTAAACGGATACTTATCATCTTCAGGAATCCCCGCCTTAATAATAGGAACGTTAACCCTAATGGCTTTATAGATTTGATACAGCACCATTAACCCGATAACGCCATAGCATACCCAAGCGCCAGTAGCGCCTAAAAACCCCATTCCTTGAGTACGATAGACTAGTAATGACAGTACTCCGTATAAAGGAATAATAAACAAACAGTATAATAAAAGATCTTTCCAAGTAGACACCTCTAAAGCGCCAGCCGAGCGTGCTTTTTTATGGGTATCAGCCGTTGGACCATCGGTAATAAGAAACCAATAGGCCACACCGTAAACGGCCATAATTAAGCCAGACAATGCAATGGCCCAGCGCCAACCATCATCGCCACCGAAGAACTGTAAGGCAATGGTTGGAATAGTAATAGCCGCTGCTGCTGAGCCAAAATTGCCCCATCCTGCGTAAAAGCCTTCAGCAAAGCCAATATCTTTCGGTTTAAACCATAGCGCGGTCATATGTATACCGACTACAAAACCGGCACCAACGATAGACATAAATAATCGCGCAACGAACAGTTGCATGGCAGAAGTACCAAAGGCAAAAAACCAGGTCGGTATCGCCATAACCACCATTAATATCGAGAATACCCGTCTGGGTCCAAAACGATCTAAAGCCATTCCTACGACCACTCGCCCAGGAATCGTTAAAGCCACGTTTGCAATTAGGAACAACTTAATATGATCTGGCGTCAAATAGCTTTCTGTCTGTAGCATAGAAGTGGCTAGCGGCGCCATATTGAACCAAACATAGAAGGTAAGAAAAAAAGCGATCCACGTATAGTGAAGCGCTTTTATTTCCCGGCGTTCCAGCTCAAGTAGCTCTTTTGCTTGCATAGTAAATACCCCTACCGTAAATTTTCACAGTTGTAATAGGGGCAATATACCAATAAATAATGAAGCTAACTATTGAGCGAAAGCAGTATAAATTTTGCTTTCAATACTACTTAATAGGCACTAATTAATAGGCACTAAAAAGTGGTATTAACGGGAGTAGTAGGATGATATTAAACAGCGGCTAAACATGATTTTATCTTGTGCAAAGCTTATTTGTTTACAAAAGCAATCTTAGTCAAACCCGCATTACTCGCGGCAGCCAGCACTTGTGCGACCATGTCGTAACGGGTGTCTTTATCCGCCCGCAGGTGAATATTCGGATTACGCCCCTCTTTTGCTGCTTGCTCAAACCGTACTTGCAATTGCTCTAACGTCAGCGCCTCTTCATCCCAGAATAAGCCACTGTCTTTATCAATACTGACTTGCAACACCTCATCAGGCAAGTCACTAACCGTGGCACTGGTCTCGGGTAGCTCCAAAGGTACAGTTGGATTCATCACTGTGGCCGTGACCAAAAAGATAATCATCAGCACCAGCATAATATCGATGAGTGGAATTAGATTCATCCCGCTTATGCCTTGGGTCTCTTCATCGCCTAGATGAAACGCCATAACTGCCTCCTTCTTTTTTTCTTTATTAGGGCGTGGATTGCCATTGCTTATACTTTAATATCAGCTACTTTGTCATCGGTTGCTTTAATTTCTGTTGTCATGGCCGGTCGCATTGATTCGCCCAATAGACCATGCGCGATATCGTTGGCCATGTGCAAAATCCGGCGATTCATACGCGTAATAATGTTGTAAAAGATCACCGCGGGAATTGCTACCGCAAGACCGAGACCAGTCATAATAAGCGCTTCTCCTACCGGACCCGCCACTTGCGCCAGTCCCGCCTGCCCGCTTTCGCCTATGCTACGCAGCGCATGGAATATTCCCCACACTGTCCCGAATAGCCCAATAAAGGGCGCAATAGCAGCGGTCGTGCCAAGCAGTGGCAACCCTTGCTCGCTCTGATAACGGTAGCGACCGATCTGCTGTAACAACGTCTGTTCGGTGAGGAGCCTGCGCTCTTCTGGGCTGGCTTGCAAAGTATGCGGTACCTGACTGCGTACTTGCTGCGCTAAGTCAGCAACGACCGTTTTAGCCAACTGGCGGCTATAATGCAGTCGCAAGATACCCGTAACCCAAGAAGCGATCGATAACACAAATAGCGCAAAAAACAAAAACTTAGTAATAATATCTGTGTATTGCCAATAATCGGTAAAATCCATATAGACTCCTTAGAGCAGTTGAGTAGCACTATAGGCTGTGTTTTCCCTTAAGTGATCAGCTGCTTTATTCGTTTTTTTACTGGTGCCTAGTTGCTTAAGTTAAGGCCGCTCATACGTTAATGACATTGGTACAATGCCATTAACGGTCAGCCCGTTTTTTTGGAACGGCTTGAGTTGTCGCTTCGAGATCTGGCTTTGCTGGTAGATATAGACCCAAACCGAGACAGTCAGGTCAGTTGGGCGGAGGTTAAGTCACAGACAACGCTCATAAAACAGCTAATCGCAGCCCAAGTGACATTAGAGGCGGGTACCCAATCTTGCCAAATGACAAATTTTGCGCCACTGGCAATCAATACGCGTGGTGGGTTTAATTATTTATATACAAATTTTAAGCTGGAGTGCGCAACACCTATCTCCGGGCTGAACTACCAGATACTAGCAGGTATCGATGCCAACCACCGCTTGATCCTGACTCAAGTCGATGATGACTTGCCTGTTCAAGTGTTGGCCGTAGGACAAAGTCCGCTAGGTGCAGATGCAGACTCCAGCTTGCTCGCCACTTCGCTAAACTTCTTAAAAAGTGGGATACATCACTTGCTGATTGGCTGGGATCATCTATTGTTTTTGTTTGTCCTTCTGATCCCTGCCGTTTACATACGCAAGCAAAAACAGTTGGTTGCCGTTGCCAAACCGCGAGCCGCACTGCTTGAAGTCTTTTGGATCGCAACCTCGTTCACGCTAGCGCACTCAGTTACCTTAAGTTTAGCGGCCCTCGGGATCGTCAGTATCCCTGCCCGCTTTATCGAATCCTTAATTGCCTAGTCCATAGCATTCGCGGCACTAAATAACTTAGTACCAATGCTACGGGTACGAGCCGTCTATCTGGCTTTTATTTTTGGACTGATTCACGGTTTTGGCTTTGCCAACGTGCTAGTAGATTTACCATTAGCGACCAGTGAGCGCGTGCTAGCACTATTGAGCTTCAACGTAGGGATTGAGCTGGGACAGCTGGTATTTATCGTCTTAGTATTTCCGATAGCGCTGTTGCTACGTCACACGCGTTTTTACAAATCAGTCATATTTTATGCAGGTTCTCTGATCAGTATTGTCATTGCCTTGTGGTGGTTTTTTGAGCGGATAATGTGATCCCGCTTTAGAGCTTAATAACAGTCCTTTAGCAAATAGGTCGCTGTTTATACCTCTCAAACCTACAAAAAAGCAGCCTCCTAAATGATATCTAGGAGGCTGCTTTTTTATTATTATTGATATTTTAAAGGTCTAGGTACTGTGAGTTTTATTACGCTTAACTGCACTGACAGCATTTCGAACACATATCACATTTTTCACAAGTTGAAGGACTGGTACAGCCACATTTTGTACAGCTACAACTAGAATTATAATGGATAGAAGATACCAATGAGTGCCGTTTATTTTTAGAAATACATTTCATAATAAATCCTTATTCATGACAATAGATGACTTATTGTTGCAATTATTAGTAAAGTATTCAGTTACTTTATTGTCAATTAGTAGTATCAGGCTTGTGGAAATCAGACAGCTATACAATCAGACTATGACTATTTATCTAGTTACGATAACAAACTTTGACTCTCATTCTAAAGAACGCTATTGAAAGTATGCGATGTTTGAGTCTATTAAGTAGTTTTGAATAGATCTTGAACAAAAAATAGAAGTCATTAAAATCCAGTTATTCAATAACCTCAACATTAATGGCTTGAGCCCAATCGTCACATTCACAACGTGCACAAGTCTGATTCGGCTTAGAGATATTATCGATATAGCCGCAATGCATACAAGCATAGCAAGTTCCCGAATCTATCTGCTTGACTGCCTGATACTGATGGGGAAACAAGGGTAGGCTCATCCATGGTCATCTTTTTGGTAGGTTCTGGCTGAGATATTGACTGAAATAATACCATGATTATGCTCCCTTGCCCGCTAATGCGCGCTGAATGACTTGTTTTAGTAGGCGACGTGTTAACGGTATTTTGAAGTCGTTTTGGCCGCTGCCTTTGGCATCTTTCAATAATAAATCTGCTGCTTGCGTGATAACGTCGTTGTTACCATCAGTATCCGTCAATAACACCTCAACGTCTTCGTTACGCCACGGCTCGGTACCGATACCACCAAACGCCAAGCGCACTGTCGTCAAGCTTCCATTATTATCAATATCTATTATCGCGGCACAAGATACCAATGCAAACGCATAAGAGGCGCGGTCACGGACTTTGTCATAAGTATGCATCCCTTTGATAGGGGCAGGTAAGAAGACATGAGTAATCAGCTCGCCGGTCTCTAGGACAGTCTCAATATGCGGAGTGTCTTTTGGCAAACAATAAAAGTATTCAATCGCAATCTTGCGAGTAGAACCATCGGCCTTTATAGTCTCAACAGTGGCACCTAGCAAACGCATAGCGACCGCCATGTCAGAGGGATGCTGGGCAATACAAGCTTCACTCGTTCCTAAGATAGCAAGCGTACGGTTTTCACCATTAATGGCTGGACAGCCAGAACCCGGCTCGCGCTTATTACAAGGGCTGTCCGTCTGATAAAAATAATAGCAACGGGTCCGCTGTAATAGATTACCGCCTGTCGTGGCTCTGTTACGCAGCTGTCTAGTTGCCCCTGCCAAAATCGCCCGTGATAACACGGAATAATTTTTAATAACGTCAGGGTGCGCCGCCAAATCACTGTTGGTCACGAGCGTACCGATACGTAGACCACCATCAGCGGCCGTTTCAACTTGTTGTAATTCTAATCGAGTAACATCAACCAGTTTGAGTGGGGTTTCAATCTCCAACTTCATCAAATCTAGTAAATTGGTGCCACCAGCAATAAATGAGGCATCGGTAGGGCTGGCAGAAGTCGCTGCTTGCTCTGGTGTACTGGCACGGCTATATTCAAAGCACTTCATGAGCGACCTCCTGATGTACTACTGGCAGTGTTATTTTTATTTTTTGCTGATTGACTACCCAGCTGCGTCTCACTCGGGGGTGGCGACCAAATCCCGCTTACGGTTGACTGTTGTGTTAATTGCTCAGTAGATGTCGTAGCCTGCTCTGTTATTTGACTCTCTAGTACTTGTGAGATGGCTTTAATGATGTTGGGATAGGCTGAGCAACGACAGATATTACCGCTCATGCGCTCAGCAATTGCTTGTACTAGCAGTCCATTAGGATTCTGCAAATCAGTAGTTACATGACTGGGCCACTGTTGTTTGACCTCTTCTATCAATGCCGTCGCTGAACAAATCTGTCCGGGCGTGCAATAACCACACTGAAACGCATCAGGCTCCTTAAAGGCTTGTTGCAGCTCCGATAGCGATTCAGGCATACCAATGCCTTCGATCGTCGTAATCTCATCACCATCGTGCATGACTGCTAGTGTCAAACAAGAATTGACTCGCCGTCCGTTGATGAGCATATAGTTGAGCCACTTTAAAACGAACACCGTATGGCTGGGAGAAATTTTCGAAGCCTCTGGAGTGACGCAGTCACACAGCAAGCTAGAAAAATTTCTGCCAGTTATACGAAACCATGTTTGTATCTATTTTATTTGGTACTGACTATAGTACAAGCCCCACACTGCCCATGGTCGCAGCCCTTTTTTGGTCCGGTAATGTGTAGATGGTGACGACAGACATCAAGCAGGGTCGTTCGCGTATCAAGAGTATCAAATTCATAATCCTGCTGATTGATTGTTAACGTCAAGGTAGACATGCTGGCTTCTCCCTGGCAGATGATAATAAAATTTTAGATGAGGTGTTATGGCTAGTCTGTAGATTAAATGTTAATTAATTTCTTCTGACTTATAAAAGGGTTTTATTGTATTTTTCTTGGTCGCTCTTAGCTTTTAACTTTTAAAATAAGACGTCAAATCAATGAATTGAAGTAGCATATATCATTTGTGACTACTCAATACGTCCTCTACTTCTATCAACATCATTTTTATTTGATATAAATAATATACCTAGCAAAGGTATTCGATTAAATAGCTTTTTAAGTCCATAAAAGAGTTTTTCTATGATGTTATGTAATTTATCGGTTCTGCTAGTAGTAGAACGCAAATCAAAAATAGCGGAGGTAATACGTATGACAGGAATCAGTCCACCAAATAAAGCGCAAAAAAAAGGCAGTCAAAGTTAGAGTAACTTGACTGCCTTTCGTATTTAACTGCTTCTCGTGTTTAACTGCTTTTAGTTATGCTACCCAATAAGAGTGACGTTCCCATAAAAGAAACTTAGAGAGTTAAAAGGGTTAAAAAGTATTAACTGTTAACTTCTTGCTTAACTGGATCGGCCTTACTAATAGTAATCCCAGTAAAGCCAAATAGTAAAGTCAGTAGTAGCGACAGATAACAGAAGAAGGCATAAGGTAGATACTCAAGTACTGGCACGCCTAAAGCTTGACTGATAAACACACCGCACACACTCCAAGGTACCAATGGGTTGATTACTGTGCCCGCATCTTCGATAGTGCGAGATAAGTTTTTGGGGTGTAAGTTCAAGCGCTCAAAGGTTGGACGGAATGCTGTACCTGATAGCAAGATACTCAAATACTGCTCGCCGATTAGCACGTTGATACTTAGTGCCGACATGGCAGCGACAAAGATTGCTCGCCCTGAAGTGGTCAACGACTCTCTTATTCCGGATAGTAACGCCGGCAAAACACCTAAAGCTCTAAGCAGTCCACCGAGGCTTAATGCCAATATCACAATAGCTTGAGTAAAGAACATGCTTTGCATGCCGCCACGAGATATCAGACCACCAACTTCGCCTAAATCTAAGGTCTCGGCTGGCTTGTAGCCTCCGAATAAATAGCCACCCAATTGCTCAATGCTTGGTGTGCTATGCAGATAAGTGACTATCAAGGCTGTGACGATGGTGCAAATGATAGTGTAAACGGCATTGACCCGAAACACTGCTAAGCCCACCAATACCACAAAAGGCAACACCGCATAACCATGTACCAAGCCACTGTCAATAAGCTGTGCTTGCAAAGCGGTTACTTGGCTTAAGTCAGAATTGACCGTATCCCCAGTAAAGAACCAAAACAGTATGACTGTCAGTATCCACGCTGGTACCGTGGTGTACATCATATTGCGAATGTGCTCAAACAAATCAATGCCCACGACCGATGAAGCAAGCGTACAAGTATCGGATAAAGGTGACATCTTATCAGCAAAGAACGCGCCTGAGACTATAGCACCTGCAGCGATAGCGACGTTGGCATCGAAGGCATTACTCATGCCAATAAAGGCCACGCCTATAGTCGCTGCCGTGGTCAAACTACTGCCCAGCGCTACCCCGATAATTGAGGTCAAGACAAAGGCAGAGATATAATAAAACTGCGGAGATATCAGCTCAAAGCCGAAATACATCAGTGTCGGTATGGCGCCCGACATCATTAAGGCGGCGACTAGCAAACCAATAAAGAAAAACAGATATATCGCACTGATACCCAACATCACACCGGAGGCCATTTGCGATTGCATATCGTCAAAGGTAAGACCTTTAAAAATACCAATGGCCAGTAGCACACAGATAGCGAGTATTAAAGATATATGAGGCACCCAACCGAAGCCAATCATGGTAATTCCCATAATGGCGATGATAATGGCAGAAATGATAAACGCCAGTTTGGGGGAAAACTGGGTAAGTATTTGTGGAGGCATAACACATCCTTATGTTGCCAATTTGGTTTGGATTCTTAGAATTTTATTTAGTTGTTATAATTCAGGAGCTATATTTTACGGACTATATTTTACAGGCTCTAATTGATTTAGAGCCTGTAAAATATAATTTAGAGACTAGGATTATCTATCAAGCAATTTATCTGTCTTTGCTGCCATGATAAAGTCGTTGCTATGCAGGCCTTTGATGCTGTGCGACCACCACGTAACCGTCACTTTGCCCCATTCCACTAACATGCCAGGGTGATGCCCTTCCTCTTCGGCAATATCTCCCAGTCGATTGGCAAATGCCATAGCCGTAACAAAGTTTTTAAATTTATATTTACGTTGTAGTTGGTTGATACCATCCACCTTAAGTAATGACCAATCAGGGATTTGTTGTAATAACTCGTTTGCTTCTGCATCGCTGACTTTTGGCGCGCCAATACGGCAGACTTCACAGCTGGCTTGCGATAATTCGGACATAATAATCTCCTTGGTTTAAATTTATTCTATTGATAATTTATTTGATGACTAATTTATAGAAGCAATGTTTTAAGTGATAGACAACGATAGGCACAAAGTAGCTCAAAAACGTACTAATGCTTATGGTCTTTATTGTATGCGGTATCAATACTCATGCCAGTTAAGCCAATGACAGCTAGGCTAATAAAAGCCAGAATTTCTATATATATAAATAGCTTTATGCATAAGTAGCGTCAAATAGCCCAAGGCTCATAGCCTTTTTGACATAACCCATGATGTCGCTATTCAAGATATCAAACAGCGTGTCTAAATCGTCGATGGCGTAATAGATGGGCTGGATGTGATCAATACGATAAGGGGTGCGTAAAACATCCAACAAATCAAATTCCCGGCACTCTGGTTGATGTTGGGGCTCATCACTTAGGGCATAGACGGTCTCAGAGGGAGAGCTTAATATACCGCCGCCATAAATTCTACGGGATTCCTTGCCTTGGTCACTGCTTTGTCCAACCAAACCAAACTCGATGGTAAACCAGTATAACCGGGCCAGACACATCCGCTCTTCTTTACTGGCATTTAATCCCAGCTTGCCATAAGTCTCGTTAAAGGCAGCAAAAGCAGGGTGGGTAAGCAGCGGACAGTGCCCGACGATTTCATGAAAAATATCAGGCTCTTCGATATAGTTCATGTCCTCAGAACGACGGATAAAGGTGGCTACCGGGAAGCGTTTATTTGCTAAAAGTTTAAAAAACTTGCCAAAGCTAATCAATGCAGGCACAGCGGCAGTCTGCCAGTCAGTGGTGTCTTGTAGTACCGTGTCAATATCATAAAGTTGCGGGATCTGAGTCTTAGGAAGGTTTAGCTTGTCCAGCCCTATTAGATACTCTGAGCAAGCACGATTGGGTATTTTTGTGGCTTGACGAGCAAGCAGCGCTTGCCACATAGCATGTTCATCGTCACTATAATCAATGTGACCATGGGCATCGATTTGATGCGACACATAGGGTTGCTTTTCGTTGCTAGTCTGGTCGCTGCTAATCTTGGCGCTATTAGTCTTGACGCTATTAACATTGAGGGTTTGAGTAGTAGAAGCTGTGCTTTCCATGCCTGCTTTCCTTCTGAAGTAAGTCCACTGTAGTGGTACTACGGTGTCATCCTCGCTAGACGTATGAGTGCTACCGTCTTCGTTTGGTTTCCTTGCCGTAGTTCTATATTGGACTCATTATTATTTTGTTCTGAATTTGGGGGTGTTTATTAGCGATGCTTTATTCGCAATATTTTGATAGTGATACCTTAATAGTGGCAGGACAAACTCCTTTCTGTCCTGCCCATTACTGTTACTGTTACTGACTGATCTATTTACTGTGCTTCAGTTTCAACTTGACCAATGACTCCGCGGTTGATTTGGTCTCGTTCTATCGATTCAAATAGTGCTTTAAAGTTACCTTCACCAAAGCCGTCTTCATAATCGCCTTTACGCTGGATAAATTCGAAGAATACTGGGCTACCAAGGATGGTTTCAGAGAAAATCTGTAGCAGTAGCCGTGGCGTACCACCTTCTGTTGTGCCATCTAGCAAGATACCGCGCATCTGTAGGTCAGAGATATTCTCACCATGACCCGGTAGACGCTCATCAAGCATTTTATAATAAGTATCGGTTGGCGCTGTCATTAACGGAATACCGGCGTCTCTAAGCTTATCAATACTGGCAAATAAGTCGTCACTTGCTAAGGCAATGTGCTGAATACCTTCGCCATTAAAGTGCATCAAATACTCTTCGATTTGTCCACCGCCTTGCTTGGATTCTTCATTCAATGGAATACGGATTTTGCCATCAGGAGCGGTCATCGCTTTACTGGTCAGCCCGGTGTGTTCCCCTTTTATATCGAAAAAGCGGATTTCACGGAAGTTGAATATGCGCTCGTAAAAAGTGGCCCAATAGGCCATACGACCACGGTAAACGTTGTGCGTGAGATGATCGATGACTTTAAAACCATGGCCAATCGGACGTCTATCAACTTCTGGAAGAAACTCAAAATCGACATCGTAAATAGATTCACCATCTTTAAAACGATCTATCAGATAAATCAGTGAGCCACCGATACCTTTGATAGCGGGTAGTCTAAGCTCCATAACACCAGTCGGTACGTCTACTGGCTGGGCACCGTTTTCAACAGCTAACTCGTAGGCTTTTTTGGCATCTTTAACTCGAAATCCCATGCTACTAGCCCCAGCTCCATGCTCTTCAACAAAATAACTGGCTTGGCTTTTAGGTTCACGGTTTAGTATGAGGTTGATGTCACCTTGACGGTATAAAGCAACATCTTTAGATCTATGGTTGGCAACATGAGTAAAACCCAGCTGCTCAAAAAGCGCGGATACCGCTTCAGGTTCAGGTGAGGCGAATTCAACGAAATCAAACCCGTTTAGACCCATTGGGTTTTCAAATAAATCTGCCATTGCAATCATCCTTAATTTCAATTGGTGGTATAAAAGTGTTATGAATCAATAATTCTTATTGACGATGCGTTCATATTAGATTAGCTTGATTTATAAGACTAATTGTTTTTTATGATTTATTTATCAGGTTTACTTATGAATATTAGTATTCGCCAACTAGATGCTTTTATCAAAGTCGCTGACAACGGTAGCTTTACCCGTGCCAGTGAGCAGATGCATTTGACCCAGTCTGCCGTCAGCGGATTGATTAAAGAGTTAGAGACCAACCTCGAAATAGTATTTTTTGATCGCACTACCCGGCAGCTGTCGTTGTCTACAGTGGGACGAAATCTGCTGCCGCAAGCTCGTAGAGTGCTCAATGAAATGCACTTGTTTGTCAATGAAGCAAGCAGTTTGACTAGCCTTGCGCAAGGACAAGTACGCTTGGCGGTATCGCAATTTGCCGCTTCATCCATGCCTGCGGTGGTAGCACAATTTACTAAAGAGTATCCCGATATTAGCGTGTCGTTGTTAGATTGCTCAGCAGAGAACGTGCTTGAATACATTCAAAACATTGAAGTAGATTTGGGTGTAGGAGCAGAGCTTAGCTTTATGGAGGCAGACGATGACGTCAGTGCTGATTTGTTATATCAGTTGCCGTTTTGCGTGGTGATGCCTGATAATCATGAACTGGCGCATCAAAGCGAGGTCACTTGGCAGCAGCTGCTAGGAACCCCGCTCATTACTCTAAACGGTCCTATCAACGAGCAAGTAACGGCTGAGCTGGATGAGGCCGTTGCCACCCATATACAGCAGGCACGCTATAAAGTGAACTTTATGTCCACTGCGCTTGAGATGACCCGCCAAGGCTTTGGTATTACCTTGTGTCTACCCTATATGCCTGAGGTTATTGATTGGGTGAGCGCAAATGGGTTACAAATGCGACCGCTATCACGACCCGTGAAAATGCGACGGTTTTTTATCTATCAGCGCTCCTCTCGAGGGTTATCGCCTGCCAGTATTATTTTTAAACAGTTTTTGCAGACCTATTTTGATAGCTATTCTTTTGAAAACCACTTTAACGATTTACAGAGTTTTTAAGAAAGGTTTAAAAAGTATTTTAATAGTTAAATGAATGAATTAACGGGTTGCGGGGAAATCTAACGTTGAGTTAATAATCAAACTGGTCTATGCTTTTTGGCGGCTCGATTTATATTTTGTTGTATAAAGAAGATAAGGAAAATAACATGTTTGAACGTATCGACTATTACGCTGGTGACCCGATTTTAGGGCTTATGGAAAAATTTTTGGCAGATAGTAATCCTAAAAAAGTAAATTTAGGCATTGGTATTTATTACGATGAAGCCGGTGAATTACCGGTACTCGACTGTGTAAAAACGGCCGAACAGCGCATTGCCGATCCTATTTCCCCTAGACCTTACTTACCTATGGCAGGACTGCCTGGGCATCGCAAAGGTTGTCAGGAGCTATTATTTGGTAAAGACGCTCCCGTCTTGCAAGAAAATCGCGTTGCTACCATCGCCACCATTGGTGGTTCTGGCGCATTAAAAGTAGGCGCTGAGTTTATTCATCGATGGTTCCCGCAGTCCAAGTGCTATGTTAGTGATCCTACCTGGGGCAATCACATTGCCATCTTTGAAGGGTCAGATGTCGAAGTGGGCACTTACCCTTACTACGACAAAGCCACCAGTAGTGTCAGATTCGATGATATGGTCAGCTTTATTGAAAAGCTAAATAAAAATGATGTGGTGTTATTACACCCTTGCTGTCATAACCCAACCGGCTTGGACTTGACCCAAACGCAATGGGACACAGTACTGGAGGTCATTAAGCAACGTGAACTGATCCCATTTATGGACATCGCTTATCAAGGTTTTGGCGAAGATATGGACAGCGATGCTTATGCTATTCGTAAAGCCGTTGATATGGGTTTGCCAGTATTTGTCAGTAACTCATTTTCTAAAAACTTATCGTTATATGGCGAGCGTGTCGGCGGTCTCTCAGTCGTTTGTCCTACCGCAGATGAGGCCGAGCGAGTCTTCGGTCAGCTTAACTTTATAGTCCGTTGTATCTACTCAAGCCCACCATCGCATGGTGGACGTGTGGTCGATATTGTTATGAATGACGAGCAATTACACCAGCAGTGGGTTGGCGAAGTTTATGGCATGCGTGACCGTATCAAAGCCATGCGTATCAAGCTCAAATCAGTGCTAGAAGCCAATCTTCCTGAACACGACTTTGACTACATCACCCGTCAAAACGGCATGTTTAGCTTTACCGGATTGACGCCTGAGCAAGTCGAACGGCTACAAAGCGAGTTTGGCATCTACATGGTATCCAACTCACGTATGTGTGTGGCAGGCCTCAATGTCAGTAACATTGATTATGTTGCTAATGCGATGGTAAAAGTCTTAAAAGACTGATTGTCGATTGATTTAAATAAACAAACTGATGTTAAAAAGAGCTGGGCGATTGCTCAGCTTTTTTATTTAAAAAGACTTTCTATTCTGAGGCAATTTATTCCGGGATAAGTCATGCTAAAGCAACCTATTATGAAATAAGCTGACGGAAACAAGACTGATTTATACGACGCCAGATAGCAAACCAGATAGCAAAACAGTTACCAAAACTCCTTGCAATATGACTGGTTATAAATTACATTATTCGTAAGCAGTTAACTATAGCGTAATTTATTGCACTGTTTTTTATTATACTAACTAAGCAACTATTACCTTAATTAAGCCACTTATACTAATTTAGCAAGGAGCATTTCATGTCAACGATTGACAAAAACCTCACTTCATTTATCGATATCGCTAGCGATTCTGATTTCTCAATTCATAACCTTCCTTATGGCATCTTCAGTGAGACTGAAGACACTACTGGCAATAACAAGCGCCGTGCCGGTGTCGCTATTGGCGATCAAGTGTTGGACTTATCAGTACTTGAAACTGAAGGTCTGCTAACGCTAGAGGGTGGCCCCTATTTTGATCAGTCCACGCTAAATCCTTTTATCGAATCCGGTCGTGACAACTGGACAAAAGCGCGCAACACTATCCAAACCCTACTCTCTACCAACAGCAAAGATTTAGGTGACAACCAAGAGTTGCAGAAAAAAGCGCTGTTTAAGCAAGCAGACGTCACCATGCATTTGCCAGTACGCGTTCCCGGCTACACTGACTTTTATTCTTCTAAAGAACATGCCACCAACGTCGGCACCATGTTCCGCGATCCTGACAATGCCTTATTGCCTAACTGGAAAGAGATGCCTGTGGCTTATAACGGTCGCGCCAGCACCGTCATCGTCAGTGGTACCGACATTGTCCGTCCTTCAGGCCAGCTAAAACCTAGCCCTGATGAGCGTCCTATTTTCTCACCTTGTAAGCGTCTCGATTTCGAACTTGAGACCGCATTTATCGTCGGTCAACCTAACAAAATTGGTCAACCTATCGCTATCGAAAACGCCTGGGATCATATCTTTGGCATGGTGTTATTTAACGACTGGTCAGCTCGTGATATTCAAAAATGGGAATATGTGCCCTTAGGTCCGTTTAATGCCAAAACCTTTGCTTCTGAGATTTCACCTTGGATTGTTACTTTAGACGCCCTGCAACCTTTTAAAACTTCAATCCCTACTCAAGATCCTCAGCCGCTGGCCTACTTACGTGAAAAAACGAGCGATAACAGCTTCGATATTAACTTGTCAGTAGAGCTGCTACCAGCAAATGCTGCCAGTACTGATAGTGCAACGGTTCTTTGTGAAAGTAACTTTAAATATATGTATTGGTCAATGACCCAGCAACTTACCCACCACACCATCTCTGGCTGTAAGGTAGAAGTTGGTGACATGATGGGTTCAGGTACGATTTCAGGGCCAACGCCAGACACTTTCGGCTCAATGCTAGAGCTGGCTTGGAACGCAACCAAACCAGTTAAACTTAATAATGGTGAAACGCGCAGCTTTATTGAAGATGGTGACACCGTAATCCTAAAAGGCCATGCCAAAAAAGAGGGCATTCGTGTGGGCTTCGGTGAGGTACGCAGTAAGGTATTACCCGCTTTAGACTTTAATTTTTCTGACTAACAGTCCTTTAGATAACAGTCGTCTAAATAAAAGCTCTAGATAACAGCTAAAGCACCGTATGAATCGTCATCCAGCTCAGTTTAGCTTAGTTCAGTTCAACCCAGTCACGGTAAAGCAGCCATTTTATTTTTATGGTGGTTAAACCACTTTTACTGTGACTGCCCTCTTTTAACTATTTATCAGAAGGATATTGATAATGACTTTTAAAATAGAACAAATCCATCACGTCGCTTATCGTTGTAAAGACACGAAAGAGACCGTCGAATGGTATAAAAAACACCTTCATATGGACTTCATCTTGGCATTTGCTGAAGATCATGTGCCCTCTACTCATGCCTTTGATCCGTATATGCACGTCTTTTTAGATGCCGGTAACGGTAACGTATTGGCATTTTTTGAAGTGCCCAATCAACCTGAGATGGGCTTTGACCCCAACACCCCAGACTGGGTGCAGCATCTAGCGATGAAAGTAAAAGACCGTGATACCTTAATAGCTGCTAAAAAGCATTTAGAAGAAGGCGGTATTGAGGTTATCGGGGTTACCAATCATGGTATTTTCCATTCTATCTATTTCTTCGATCCTAATGGTCATCGCATGGAACTGACCTACGATGATATTACTTCAGAAGAAAAAGTCTCGATGATTACTGAAGAAATAAAGAAAGATATGCTTGATGAATGGACGCGTACCAAACGTGCCCCAGGCCATACTCACTTTTTGCATGCTGAAGAGCTTGCCGAAGCAAAAGAGCAGGTTCCTGTTGGAGAGTAATGAAAAATAAGGCGTGCTTTATTAAATGAGCTAGCATTTAATAAGGCGGCTAAAGATTGCCATCAACTAGATTATGAAGCTCAAAATAAGTATATGGTCTAATTGATGACATTCATACTTATGCAATTTGATAACGTTGAGCTATCGCCCGTACTTTGTCAGCCACTTCATGCTGCTGACTCATTGGTAGCTGTTCTGAAGTACCGATAATAGTAATGGCATAGTCTAATGGCACCTCTTTAATAAGGGCATCTGTAGCATGAGTAAGTTTCGGCAAAAGTACCGGGATAGTAATAGCGTTGATGCCCATTAACATATCACCGGTGACCGTCGCATAACCTTGTGTGCGGATATCGGTTTGTAGCTGGGTAAAGTGTAGCCATTTATCTGATATTTCAGCGCTGCTTAGTGGCTTAGTGCTATCAGCTTTGCTCTGCCATTCTGCCATTACCAAAGGTTCGATGACCGCATCTGGTTGATAGCTGGCAAATAACTGCCCTGTGGCAGAAGTTGTCAGTGGCATGCGTGAGCCGATACGCGTGATGATACTTATCGGGCTATCCGGCTCAACGGATTGAATAATAATAGGTCCTTCACTAAACCACTTGGCGATTTGCACCCCGCAGTTTAGAGCATCTTTAATGTCATTGGCAGCCGTAGTCAGTCGCTGTAAGATGTTATTTTGGTTGAGACCTGTATGACCTAAAGCTGCTAATGCTCCTAGAGCATCAACTCGCTCTCCCAGTCCATAGCGTCCATCATCGAGCTTACGGGCATAGCCTTTACGAATCAGGCTAACCAAGTAACGATGGGATTTGGCTGGATGCATCTGCATCGCTTGTGCAATGTCTTTTAGCATCATAGGCTCGTTATAAGCTATGAGGACATCTAATATCGATAATCCAATCTCAAGTGACTGCACGCCCCCTTGGTTCTTGTTCGATGTTAAAGAATTATTTAAGGTTGAAGCGTTATCTGATGATGACATTATTTGCTCAGTGGCCTGTTTTTTGCTCAGTTAAATAAAGATACGACTTGATGCTTATATCTAACCGTTTGAAATAAGCTAGATTTCACTTTTAAGGTTATCAGTTTAAGCGCATTGGTCTAAAAAAATTAGCTTGCGACGACTCATAACACCTTATTAAGTTTAGCAGATTTATGATTGTGACTGATTATATACATAATGATGAGCGTTTGATACCTGCCCAAAAAGGAGAATAATGATGATGCAGCTTTATAATTACTTTCGCAGTAGTACCTCTTACCGTACTCGTATTGCCATGAATCTTAAAGGTTTGGATTATGACTATATCGCGGTTAATTTGGCCCAAGACAAACAGTTGGAGTCGGCATTTAAATCTATCAATCCGCAAGGATTGGTGCCCGTCCTACAGACCGATGACTTATTGCTCTATCAAAGTCCGGCTATTTTAGAATGGTTAGAGGAAACTTATATACAAAATCCTCTATTGCCTAAAGATGCGGCGGGCCGTATGCAAGTACGCGCACTTAGCGCCATGATTGGCTGTGATATCCATCCCCTTAATAATCGTCGCATCTTACAGTATCTGCGCAATGAGTTAACAATTGGCAAAAATGAGGTCATGACCTGGTGCCAGCACTGGATGGACGAGGGCTTTGCTGCTTTAGAAAAACTATTGGCAGAAGACAAATCACGTGGAAAGTTTTGCTATGGCGACAGTCCAACGTTTGCAGATTGCTATTTAATACCGCAGGTCTCCTCCGCCCGTCGTTTCAAAGTAGACTTAACCCCTTATCCCAATATCGTCGCTATTGATGAGCATTGCCGATCGCTTAAAGCCTTTGATGATGCTGACCCTTCAAAACAACCCGATGCACCAGAAGCTTAATCTATATGATTGAAAGTTATCAAAAGCTGTCAAAAGTTATTAAATGAAGTGGAATTGAAGTAAAACTCTGATTTTCACTTTATTTTAGCTAAATAAAAATGATAGAAGCGGCAACCCAGACATATAGCTGGTCTAAAAATATTTGAGGCCTAATAATTTCTTACATAAAAGAAAAAATAGTTTTAACACTTTGATAATAATAACTTTATTACAGGAAATTAAGCACATAATTGATAGTTTAAAGCGCATCGTAGGCTGGTAATTGTAAAATCAGTGTGCAACTGTGCACAGATAATGTTACATTTGGTTTGCAAGCTAGAAATACTCTTAGTTTGTAAAGGAACAAAATCAGGTAGCCTCAGGTAAGTACCCTATACCAGTGGGTTCGAGATTGCGAAATGACGTGATTTCCGCTGTCTAGCACGATAAATGCACAGTATTTATTCGATTGCTGCCCTTTAAATCACCTAAATGCTAAAAAATCCAAACCTATGGAGAATTACCATGACATTTAACAAAAACCTACTTACCGCTGCGCTACTAACTGTTGGTGGCTTTGCCGCTATGTCTAGTGCCAATGCGGCGGAGCCTAACCCTGCCACTAGCAGTTTTGACACTACGCTTGAAGTCCAGTCTATATGTACCATAAGCGCAGCTCCTATAGATGTCGATCTTTCGAACATTCAGGCAGGCTTGGCGACTACGGCTGTAACAGGAACCACTAACCTCACTGTGAACTGCTCTAAGAGTGACGTTGCTACTATTAGCTTGACACCTGTATCAACCACCAGCCCCGACGGCACTGGCACCCTGCTCGGAGGAGTTGACACACTCGAAGAAGTTGCTTATAAATTGACTTCCGGCTCAGCTAGTGGCAGCGCTTGGGGTTCTACTACGGGCACTGAGGGCACGGGCAACACTGTGTCCACAGCAGCAGCAACTGATTACGCTACCGATATTACCACTGCTATATATCTCACAGTGACTGATGACGCCGATGTTACACCTGGTACTTATAACGATACCATTACCGTTTCTGTAGCTTACTAATATCTATGTTAAGTCTCTGGTTACGCCGTGTTGCGAGACCTGCTATTATCTTTAGCTTGCTCTTATCTAGTAGTGGAGCAATGGCGAGTGGCCTACAGGTCTCTCCCATCTCCTTAAACTTACAAGCTAGAGAAAACGCCAGTGGCCTGACCCTTAGTAACTCGAGTGACGAAGTGATAAACGCGCAAGTGCGCGTTTATCAGTGGTCACAGGACGAAAACGGCGATCAGCTCACCCCATCACGAGGGTTATTGGCCAGTCCGCCAATAATTAAGCTTAACTCCGGTGAAAAACAACTGGTCCGAATTATCCGCGCTAAGGCACCGCAGCAAGGCGCAGCAGCTGTGGAAGATACCTACCGAATTTTGGTTAACGAACTGCCTGTTAAGTCTACTGATCAAAAAAGTGGTTTACAGTTTGCAATAAGCTACTCTCTACCGGTATTTGTGCAACCGATTGGTGTTGTCAAGACCAGCCCAAAGTTACAATGGCGATATAACTTGCTACCAGATAGTAAGCAGATGAAATTAAGTATCAGCAATAGCGGCAATGGCCATGCTAAATTAGTTGGTCTGAGCATTATGGACGCTGCGGATAATAGCATTGATATACATCAAGGTTTACTGGGTTATGTTTTACCAGGCGCTACCATGCACTGGACACTGAAAATACCGCCCTCCGCCCTACCGATAGGGACAACAACCGGTAAATTCAAGGTAACAATCAATGGAACTCAGACGACACAGGACGTCACACTGGACAATTCCATTCGCTAAAGTAATTTTACTGCAGAGTATGACGGTATCGGTCAGCCATGCCGTGGAACTGAATGACGTTGCTGCTACAAATGTCGTTGCTAAAGACGTTACTTCTACAGTCATTGATGATACTAGACTTGCCCAGCTCGACCTAGACAGCTACAACCCTGACAATGATACTGGCCTCGATTTGTATCTGGACGTCACTCTAAATGGCGCCAGTGCGGGCTTGGTTCACTTCGTCTACCGTGAAGATCAACTTTGGGCAAGTCCTGCCATACTGCAACAGCTCGGTTTTATATTACCTCCTGATACCATCGAACCAATCCCACTAAGTAGCCTACTCGACGTCAAGATTAATTATGACGCCCGTCGACAAACGGTAAGCATTATTGCCCCGCTAAATCTACTCAATCTAGACACCACCATACGTAGCACTCGTAGTAATAAACGCCCGAAACCTACCGCATCGCCCGGCATGTTATTAAACTATGATCTCTATGGCACGCAAACAGAAAATAATGCCACCAGTCTAAGTGCCTATACGGAACTTCGTGCGTTTAACTCCCTTGGCGTAATAAGCTCCACTGCACTGACAACCGGAAATCGCCTTTCTGACAGCGGCAATAACAGCAGTGACTGGGACGGTCGTACGGTACGGCTGGATACCAGCTGGAGCAAATCATTCCCTGACAAGCTGCTTACGGTTCGTGCGGGCGACATCCTCACAGGCGCGCTGTCATGGACACGTTCCACGCGCTTAGGAGGTCTACAGTTTGGCACTAATTTTGATCTGCAACCCTATCTAACCACCGCCCCATTGCCTTCGTTTTTTGGCTCTGCCACCTTGCCCTCAGCAGTAGAGCTGTATGTGAATGGCCTCAAGCAATACAGCGGCGATGTACCCGCCGGCCCATTTGAGCTCAATACCGCTCCTAGCTTCAGTGGCGCAGGCACAGCTCAACTCGTGCTGACCGATGCACTAGGACAAAGCTCTACCGTCAATTTTTCACTTTACGACGCCCATCGTTTGCTACAGCCAGGGCTTTCCGACTGGTCAGTAGAGCTCGGCGCCGTGCGCGAAAACTATGGCATCAAATCCTTTGATTACGGCAACGATATCGCCGCCAGTGGCACTTGGCGTTATGGGGTTAGCGACCGCTTTACCGCAGAAACCCATGCCGAAGTGACCAATGGTCTCAGTAATGCCGGAGTCGGTGGTACTTGGTTGCTAGGTAGCGCAGGTGGTATCTTGTTCGCATCATTGGCCGGCAGCGAGAGCCAAGGTCAGAGCGGCGCGCAATATAGCGCCAGCTACTCTTGGAATAATAGCCGTTTCAATGTCGGCCTCAGTGCTAGGGGCACCCACGGTGATTACCGTGACGTCGGCACACAGTACGGATCTGCCCCTACCAGTCGAAGTGAGCAATTCTCAACCGGTTACAGTACTCAGTCTCTAGGCCGTTTTGGCGTGAGCTATAACCAAGTGGCTTATGCGGAGCAGGAGACTACCCAGTTTGCCAGTGCCTATTGGTCTAAGTCTTTTGGGCGGCGCTTGAGACTGAACGCCAATTATAATCACGATATCAACGACTCTGCTAATAACAGTGTCTCTATTGGCGCATCCCTATCGCTGGATGGTAATATGTCAGTTAGCAGTAGTTTAAGACACACAGAAGCCCGCGACGTCTTGGTAGCTGATGTGTCGCAGTCCGCTCCCAGTGCAGGTGGCATAGGTTGGCGCGCACAGGCACAACACAGCGTAGATAATACTGCGAATAAAAATGACAGCACGGGCGGCATGGCGGAAATTAATTACCTCGGTCGCTATGGACAAGGTCAAGTGGGTATCAGAGGCAATGATGGTAATTACAGCACCTCTGCCAGTGTCACAGGCGCGCTGGTCAAGATGGGCGGCGGAATATTTGCCGCCCGCCAAATCAATAATGGTTTTGCCGTGGTTTCCACTGACGGTATCGCCAATGTGCCGGTGTTACTGCAAAACAGTGCCATCGGTACCACCAATAGCCGGGGGCTGTTGCTGGTGTCACCGCTGAACGCTTACCAAGATAACAAGGTCAGCATCGACCCCATGGACTTACCGGCGGATCTGCGTATTGATAAAATCAACATTGAAGCCACGCCCACAGACCGCGCGGGTGTACTGATCGCCTTTGGCATCACACCGGTGCGCTCTGCCTCTATTATTCTGACAGACAGCGACAACCAACCAATAGAGTTGGGCAGTCAGGTAAGGTTGCTCACCAACCAGAATCTGCCATCAACAATCGTTGGTTTTGATGGCATGGTGTATCTGGACACACTGGATGAGCGTAATGTGCTAGAGGTAATTACCCCCTCTGGTGATATTTGCAATGTTAGCTTTGACTATGCCAAGCAAGGTGATGGCATCCCACTAATTGGCCCCCTCATCTGTCAGAAGGTACGGAAATAATGACACTATTTAAAACGATATTTAAAACAATATTTAAAATGAAACTGTTCCAGTGGCGTTACAGCCTATTGCTGCTGCCTATAGCGTTGTGGTTACCGATGGGTAATGCGCAAGCGCTTACTTGCAAAGTGGATAGCTTTGTTTCACCCAATCTTGGTACCATTACCCTCGCCAATGCTGACAATGCTAGCGTTGAGCAATTGCTGACCTATAGTTGCACAAACACCTCTGATACTACCGAGTGGGCATCCGTGTGCATTGGAGCCGATGGTGGCAATAATAATCCTTCCCAAATCAATCCCCGTTATCTACCTCTATTTGGTAGTGGTAGTTCTGAATTAAATTTCAACATGACACTTAATGACAGAAGTGGTGCTACATGGGGCCCACGCAACGGCAAGGGAACAGAAGAGTTCATAGATTTCGTTAGTGTAACTCCAGGTCTTACCACAACCAAATCCACGATTATTAAAGTATCTTTGGTACCTGATAATCACGCTGCCACAGCAGGCGACTACACTACTAACTTCACAAGTGTCAATACAGCATTGACGTTTATAACAGTCGGTTCCAATACTGACAATCAACAATGCTCTTCACCAGAAATTCAAGGAACCAGTCCACTCTCGTTTACTGTCCAAGCTACCGTTGACCCCCAGTGTACAATCAACACTACTTCCGACGTCAACTTGGGCCATTATTCAGCAAGCCAGACCGATATCACTGGTAGCAATAACAATGCAATTGGTGTGACCTGCACAAATGACGCATCCTATAATATTGGTTTGACCCCTTCCAACGACAACACTAATGGTGCGGGCGTTATGAAGGGTTCCGGTAGCAATACTGACAAGGTGCCTTATCAATTATTTTCTGATATTAGTAGAACCACTAAATGGGGCAATAATGGCAGCACCTATGACACTTTAACCAACGGCTTTATTGGTAAAGGCAGTGGAACCAGTGAAGCACAGACTGTATATGTCACTGTCCCTAACGCTGACTTCAAACCAGACAACTATTCCGACACCGTGACTATTAGAGTGAATTACTGACAGCCTCGCTATTTCCATCATACCTAAATGCTTGTTGGATGACTTATTATCCAAACGGGGTAACGAGTATTCAACCATTTACCAACAACCAATCTATCCATTATCAATGAAATTATTATTAATTTAGTACCGACAACCGCTCGCGATCATGCGGTGCGTTAAAGTCGATATCAGGACCAACAGGTATTATAAATGTTGGATTAATGGTGTCATGGCTGCCGTAATAATGCATTTTTATATACTCTATTGCCACTGTGTCGGCGATACCCGGCACCTGATATAAATCGCGTAAATAGCCCCAAAGGTTGGGGTAATCTACGATACGATGTAAGTTGCATTTAAAATGACCCACGTAAACGGCATCAAAACGTACTAAAGTGGTAAACAGTCGCCAATCCGCTTCGGTAAGAGTGCTACCAAGCAAATAACGACTATTTCCCAAACGTCTTTCTAAGGTATCCAGCGCATTAAACACCTCACCCACCGCTTCTTCGTAAGCGTCTTGGGTAGTGGCAAAACCAGCTCGATACACACCGTTATTAATCGCCGGATAAATGAACTCATTTAATGCATCGATTTCTGCCAACAACTCTGGCGGTGAAAAATCTCCTGCTAATGCGCCAACTTCATCAAATGCCGTATTAAACATGCGAATAATCTCAGACGATTCATTACTGACAATGGTGTTGGTTTTTTTATCCCATAAAATGGGCACGGTAACGCGTCCGGTATAATCGGCTTGAGCGGCAGTATAAATATTATATAAATGAGTGGCATTAAAAATCGGATCAGCTACAACGCCTTTGCCAGGATTAAATGTCCAGCCTTCATCACCCATAAAGGCATTGACTACCGACATGGTAATCATATCTTCTAAGCCTTTTAGCTTACGATAGATAAGAGTACGGTGCGCCCAAGGACACGCTAAAGAGACATATAAGTGATAACGATTAGGCTCAGCTTTAAACCCGCCAATACCTGAGGGTCCGGCGCTACCGTCTGTGGTTACCCAATTTCTAAAGCTAGAATCTTTACGTTCAAAACGGCCGCCGCTCGATTTTGTGTCATACCATTTATTTTGCCATTGACCGTCAACTAATAAGCCCACGTTGTTCTCCTGTTTATTTTAGTTTTGATTGCTGGTTTGATCCAAAAATTACCGCGATTAAAATCGTTGAAAGCCGGTAATAAGTCAGTTTTGGTGTTAGTCAAAAAGAGTCTACCACATGGGGCAGATTCATCTATGAGTGTTCGGCAATCAACAAGAAACACGCACTATCATCAGCGCTAGATGCCAAAATCCAGTTACCCTTTGTTAGTACCACCATATTTTTTGCTTTTAGGATGAGTCGCTGCGTCTATTAGAATAATAACTCATCATTCTAATAAAAAAGACTTGCAAAGTTGTAAAAACTTGCTAAAATGCATGTCCTAAATAGGCGTATAGCTCAGTTGGTTAGAGCGCTACCTTGACATGGTAGAGGTCAGCAGTTCGAGTCTGCTTATGCCTACCAGATTCTAAAAGCCCCAGTTTAACGACTGGGGCTTTTTTTGTCTGTTTTTCAGGGAGTTACGTTGACAGATATGTAGGATGATTAAGAAGATGTCAAACTGTTAGCTACGCCCTTAAATTCCTTGTGCCCAACTTGTGCCTCACATTAATTTTGAGACTGTAAAAAGATATTAGACCTCTTTCCAAACTAAGCTAACTCTAAGTTATAAATAGCAGCAATCAAATTAAACCGCAGCCCGAAACGCTTTCTTCGATTGCGATTGCGACAAGATAAGATTCTAAAACGTTTTAAGACACCGATAACATGCTCATTAGTAATGCGTTCAGCCGCAAGCTTCCTATTTTCTCTCTTCTGCTCTTGCGTTAATGGATGCTTCTTACTGTTTTTTTGAGGTGATACGCTGTTGCTATGCTGTTTTTGGATGCCTTGATAGCCTGAGTCTACTTTAATCGTTATGTCTTCGTTTATGGTTAGTTTTGAGTGACGAAAGAGTGTGAAATCATGACATCTACCGGTACTGAAATGAGTGCAGATAATACTTTTATCCGCTTTGTTGACCACTATCTGAGCCTTTAGGGTATGTCGTTTCTTTTTACCGGAGTAGCCTTGTTTTTGCTTTTTTTGGGACGCTCTATGGCCACTTCGGTGGCATCAATGAGTACGGTGTCCATGTGAGGGTCTTGCCATAGGGCTTTTTTACTCGGTAATGCAAAGTCTGGATGTTTTATAAGCGCGGGCTCTACCCAGTGAATACTTTTACATACCGCACTTTCTGATATACCAAAGTCTTGAGCAATATGAAACTGGGTTCGGTATTCTCGATAATAAGTAAGTGTTATGAGTAGTTTGTTTTCTACGCTGATGCTACTGTGACGCCCACCTTTTTTATGCTTGACTTGATAGCTTTGATGACATATTTGGATCATTTTATCGAAGGTGTCTTTGTTGACGCCTATGTACCGTTTGAAGTGGTGCGCTGGTAGTTTGATAAGTTCGTTGTATGTCATGATGAGGGCGTCTGTTAGTTAATTTGTTGGTTAATTTAACATGTTTTCTGGTTTGGAAAGAGGTCTATTATAGGACAGAATTGATTTTTAGAACTATCCATTAATTTTAATTTAAATATATTTTAAGTTACTTAAAGCCAGATAATCTTCGGAATATCTGGCTTTTGTTTGTTATATTAACGACAGCTGTTGTCGTCGTAACTCATATCTATGTCATATCTATATTGTTACTTTGGTTAGATTACGATATGGTTAAGTGAGCAAATATAAAAACTTTGTTTGGAGTAATAACCAATAGTGAAAAGCGTAGATCAGCAAAATGAGCCACTAAATACAGCTAATCAAAATTTTATTGCGCATGTTCGTGCCAGCGACGGCAGTGAGCAGTTATTGTATGACCATTTAACCGGCACAGCGCAAATATCTAAAGCATTGGCGACCAAGATTGGTTTGCCATTAGCGGGTGAGTTGATCGGCTTGGTACATGATTTAGGTAAGTATAGCCAAGCATTTCAGGAGTATATTAGAGCATGTGTCGCTCATGATAAAGCTAAGGCAGGGAATAGAACGGTAGATGATGATTGTGAAGCTTTAGAGCTACAAGGAAAGCCTGCAAGGGGATCTGTGGATCACTCTACCGCTGGAGCAATTTATCTGTACAAACGGTTTAAAGAGTTAAGCAGCAGTCAAGTAGATAATCAAAGTAAGAAAAAGACAAAAGTAGAGCAAGGCCAATTACTTGCCGATATTTTATTTATTTGTATCGCATCACATCATAGTGGTTTGGTGAATGTGGTGGATAAATCAGGAAAAGCTTATCTTAGCCAACGTAAACAAAAACCAGAAGACGCTAGCCATTATGTAGAAGCTGGTAAAAATGCTCTAGCGAATGATTTGTTCAATCACTTAGATAAAAATATAATATCAGCAACGCTAAAAGAATTTATACGAGCCTATCAGCCGATTAAAAACAATTCATCCTTAGAGAATAAACAAAAAGACTTTTATATTGGTTTCTATACTCGTTTGCTATTTAGTTGTTTAATTGATGCCGACCGTAGCAACAGCATTGCCTTTGAACACCCTAATCAAGCATGCCTTTTAACCTATCATCAGCCAAATTGGCAGACGGCCATTGATAAGCTAGAGGCTGTTTATAAAGCGTTTAGTGATAAATCTCAAAGTAATCCTTCCAATCCTATTAACGAGCAACGCGACCGTATCGCTCAAACTTGTTTTGATACTGGGCAGAAAAACCAAGGGATATATTCACTGACCGTGCCTACAGGTGGCGGTAAGACCCTAGCTAGCCTGCGTTTCGCTCTCCAACATGCCAAGCGGCATAACCTCGACCGAATCATTTATATTATTCCTTTTACCAGTATCATTGAGCAAAATGCTGCTGAGATTCGAAAAATTTTAGAAGAAAAACTGACTGATGGTAGTTATGTAGGCGATTGGGTATTAGAGCAGCATTCTAATTTAGAGCCTGATGTACAGACATGGCAAAGCAAGCTAATAATGGACAACTGGAACGCTCCTATTGTATTTACTACCATGGTGCAGTTTTTGGAAAGCTGCTTCGGTGGAGGCACTAAAGGTGTCAGACGGCTACATCAACTGAGTCGAGCCGTACTCATCTTTGATGAAATTCAAACCCTACCTATTAACTGCTATTACCTTTTTTGCAATACCATTAATTTCTTAACTGGCTACGCTAATAGCACCGCCGTGCTTTGTACAGCTACACAGCCTGTGTTAGATAACCTACCTAATAAAAAAAATGGGACGTTAAACACTCCTACGGAAATCATCGGTGAGCGGCAAGATTTGAGCCTATTATTTGATACATTAAAGCGAGTAGATATTCACGACCATACTCAACCTGATAAAGATTTGGATAGTCTAACCAGCTATATAATAGATAACTTTACAACGTTTGAGAGCACACTCGTTATTGTTAATACCAAAGTATGGGCAAGCCAGCTGTATCAAACTTTGTCAGAACAGTTTAAAAATACAGCAACAGAATTATCAGCACTATTTCATCTAAGTACGGGGCAATGTGCTAGGCATCGAAAAGATTTATTGTCTGAGATTAGAAGCCGATTAAAGCAAGGACTACCTACCCTAGTCATCTCAACGCAATTAATTGAGGCCGGTGTAGATGTCTCATTTAAGTCAGTTATTCGGTTTTTGGCAGGGCTTGATAGTATTGCACAAGCAGCAGGGCGCTGTAACCGTCATGGTGAGATGGTTGATGATACGGGCGAACCAGTTAAAGGACAGGTATTTATCGTAAGACCTGATAAGGAAAATCTAAGCAAACTGCCTACCATCGAGCTGGGTAGAAATAAAATGGTCGATATCCTTTACAGTTTAAGCTTACCTGAGAATCAGGACAAGCATCTGCTCGACCCCGATATTATGACCAGCTATTTTGAATACTTTTATACCGAGTCTACTATTGAGCAGCAGATGGCATATCCCGTGAAAGGTTTGGATTCAAAACAGAGCGGCGGTGATACGATTTACGGTTGGCTTAGTAGCAATCCTACTAATGAATATGTTGCTAATGATAATTCTACAAGATTAAAAAATAAGCAGTTTCCGAAACTATGGCAGTCATTTATGGATGCAGGACGAGCGTTTAAGGCTATTGATGCGCCTACTCAGGCCATTGTCGTGCCGTATGGTGAAGCAGGTCGTGAGTTAATTAATGATTTACACGGTACAGAGGTGAGCGATAAAGACTTTTATAAGCTAGTCCGCGAAGCGCAGCAATATAGCGTGAATGTATTTCCTTATATGCTACAACAATTACAGGATGTTAAGGCAATTGCTATGGTCAGAGACACAGGTATTTTGACGTTAGATGAACAGTTTTATGATGACAAGATGGGACTGGATATTTCGGGAAGTGGGGAATTAGATTTTTTAGGTGGGTTTTAAGCCAAAGTAACTATTTTTAAGAAATAGCTTTAATAAAATAAAATGGCAATGACTGTGGTTAGATAGCCATTGCCGAGTCAATATACTCATCTTTTCCTTTACATTTCAATCCACAGCAGACTTGTTTATAAAAATAGCTTGCTGAAGTCAATTATTATACGCTATGATTAACTTAAAATATATTTAACCATATTTTCATCTTTTCCTTTACGAAAAAATTTATTAAATATATAAATAAAACTCTTAGATGGATAGACGTTAGACTAAAAAGGGACAACTTATGACAGAAAATATAAAACCAAAAAATTCTATCGAATTTCTACTCACAGGTCGTAACGCTTTATTTACTGACCCCATCACGCGTATCGGTGGTGAGAAGACTAGCTACCATCTGCCAACTTATGAGGCACTAAAAGGAATATGTAAAAGCATTTATTGGAAACCTACTATTATTTGGTACATTGATAAAGTTCGTGTAATCAATCCCATTCGTACGCAGACTAAGGGAATGAAGCCAATTAAATTCCATAAAGATGGAAATGACTTAGCCTATTATACCTATCTTCATGATGTTGCTTATCAAGTCCAAGCACATTTTGAGTGGAATATGCACCGTCCTGAACTAAAAGCTGACCGCATTGATGGTAAGCACTACAGCATCGCTCAGCGTATGGTTGATAAGGGTGGACGGCAAGATATATTCTTAGGTGCTAGAGAGTGCCAAGGTTATATCGAACCTTGCGAATACGGTAGCGGACAAGGTTTTTATGATGAAATTGATCAGCTTAGCTATGGCCTCATGTTTCATAGCTTTGCTTATCCTGATGAAACGGGTATAGATGAGCTGCACAGTCGCTTTTGGCAGGCAGTCATGCGTTATGGCGTTTTGGAATTTCCCAAACCCACAGATGATCTTGCAGCCGATGCTAATAACGGTATGCCAAATCGTTTTGTACGGGAGATGACGGCTAAAGTATTTGAGCTTGATGACAATATACAGCCGGTCACTCAAACGGAGGATATGCTATGAGTTGGTTACAACGACTATATCAAACCTATGAGCAGGCCAGCCAAAATGAGGAAGTCCAGTCTCAAGAAACTCAGTTGATGCCTTATTATCATGTTAATCAGAACGTTCAAATTATCGTTACTATTAATGATAAAGGTGACTTCGTCAAAGCCGAGATATGTAGAGACAATGGTGAGCGCGGAACAGGCAAAGTAAAATCAAGCTATCTAGCTATTCCTGCAACTAATGATTCCGCAACTCGTGCAGGCCAAATACCACCTCCACATCCATTATCAGATAAGGTTCAGTATTTAGCTAAAGACTATTTTGAACATTATGCAGTCGACCCTAAACGCAACTTCTATGAACCTTACATTGAAATACTAAGTTTTTGGTGTAATTCAGAGTATGCCCATCCAAAAGCACAGGCAGTGCTCAGATACGTACAGAAAGGCACAGTAGTAAAAGACTTATTAAAAGCCAATGTCCTTATTGCTGACCCTATTGATAATGACAAACTGGCTTATCCCACGCAGGCAGGAGACTATCCGGACAGTATTTTATCTTCATTAAATAAACATCCAGATAAAGGGACCTTTGATCAAGGAGCTGCATTTATAGCATGGAAAATAACGCTCAGTGATATCACTAATATGGCAAAAGGTGGCCCTGCTGAAACATGGAAAGATACTAGTTTGTTTGAATCATGGCAACAGTTTTATGCGACGCTTGATAGCACCGATGGCTTTTGTTATGTCACAGGAGAGACGCGTCCTCTTGCCAGTAAACATCCGAACCGTATTTTACGTAGTGCTACCAATGCCAAGCTGATTTCTGCCAATGATATGTCCAGCTTTACCTTTTTGGGTCGGTTTACTGATGATAAAAAATCCATTGCGGCCAATGGTCTGCAAGGCGCAAATATCAGTGCGGTGGTCACTGAAAAAGCGCATGCGGCGTTGTCATGGTTATTAGCTCGCCAAGGACGTGAAGATGCAGGGCAAGCAGTGGTAGCTTGGGCAATATCTGCTCAAAAAGTTATTCAACCTACGCAAGATATGGCAGAGGCTGTAGGGTTTAATGTAGCAGATAATATCGATAGCCAAAATGACGGTATTGATATCAATAATGACAACAACAGGGAATCTATCGATGATGAGGATTTCGGTTTAGAGAATAGCACTGGCTTTGATAATACTGAGTTTGAGAATGATAATTATGACGACGATGACGATAGTATAGCTTCTACCGACAGCCTTGCCTCAACCGTTGAATCTAAGCCTTTCTCGCCTCGTCCTAACCATGATAAAAATCTAGGTATTAACTTTGCCAAGTGTTTAAACAATACCATGCAAGGTTACCGTCAGAATCTCGATGCTCACGACCAGATTTCCGTCATTACTCTAGATGCTGCTACCCCTGGGAGAATGGCCGTTACCTACTATCATGAAAGCATGCCCGATGCGTATATTGATGCGCTAGAGTCGTGGTATCGCCAGTTCTCATGGTACTTCTATTACAAAGACCAAGAGAGTAATGAGTCTAAACTCACCATTAAAGCGCCAACACCTAAGCAAATTGCCCAAGTGGCTTACGGGTCTCGTCTCTCCGACACCTTAAAAAAGCAGGTCGTCTCGCAAGTCCTGCCCTGTATCGTTGAGGGAGAAGTAAGGCAGCTACCGTGGCAACTGGTTGAGCTAACTATCAAACGTGCCTGCAATCCATTAGTGTTAGAAAATTGGGAATGGGATCAAGCCATTAGCGTGGCTTGCGCATTATTCCGTGGTTATTATCAGCGTCATTCAAAACAAAGGAGCTACACCGTGGCACTACAAACCGATTATACCAGCCGTGACTATTTATATGGACGCTTGCTAGCTATTGCAGATGATATCGAAAGTCTGGCGTTATATATTGCAGGCGAAAAGCGTAACACGACTGCCCAGCGTTATATGCAACAGTTCGCCAATCGTCCCTTTAGTACTTGGCGTAATATCGAGCTGGCACTCAAACCGTATGAGAATCGTCTAAAGTCTAAACGTGGTGGTTATCTAGCCAACATGCAGTCTATGATTGATCAAATTATGAGTTCATTTGAAATAGAAGACTTTAATAATGACTCAGCCTTGTCAGGCGAATTTTTATTAGGTTATCACAGCCAAAAAATGCAATTGAAACTAGATAAACAACAAGCCAAAAAAGTTCGTGAAAATGAAAAAGTAACAGAGCAGCAAGACAACTCTGCGGACGAATAAAGCTATAAATTGTAGGACAGCTATTGTCTTCCTAATATACTTATTAATATTCTGAATTTAAAACAAGGAAATAATTATGACTGCTACTACTCACAATTCTATCAATAATAAAATCGACTTCGCCATCATTATGGGCGTAAGCAATGCCAATCCCAATGGTGACCCGCTAAATGGCAACCGTCCCCGTACTGACTTCGAAGGTAACGGTGAAATCACCGACGTTTGCCTCAAGCGTAAAATTCGTGATCGTCTGCAAGAATCAGGCGAAGAGATATTCATCCAGTCTGATGAGAAAAAAACCGATAGCATGACCAGCCTAAAAAACCGTGCTTATGATGAAGAAGTAGGCTTGGGTAAAAATGCCTTTGAAGCCAATAAAAAAGAGAATATCGAAGCCAAACGTGATGAGACCGCTAAAAAGGCCTGTGATAAATGGTTTGATGTGCGTGCGTTTGGTCAGGTATTTGCTTTTAAAGCCGATACCAAAGGCGCAGATGGCGTGTCTATTCCTATTCGCGGCCCTGTCACGATTCAGTCGGCTTTTAGCCTGCAACCTGTCGATATTACCAGTACGCAAATTACCAAAAGTGTTAGCGGTGAAGGCGATGGCAGCAAAAAGGGTAGCGATACGATGGGTATGAAGCACCGTGTAGACGAAGGTATTTACGTGACTTATGGCGCTATCACACCACAATTAGCCGAGCGGACAGGCTTTAGTGATGCTGATGCTGAAAAGATAAAGGAAATTCTACCTAAATTGTTTGAAGGTGATGCCTCATCGGCACGTCCTGAAGGCAGTATGCAAGTTAAGAAGGTAGTTTGGTGGCCACACAGCAGTAAGTCAGGACAGTACTCATCAGCGAAAGTACATCGTAGCTTAAAAGAGCTGTTGGATGATAATGGGCAGTTTGATGAGTCAGCGTTAAAGTTGGCACTTAAAGGATTAACACCTGAGATTATTGAAGGGTTCTAAACTTTAATTAATTTTTCATTATTTGAGCAAATTTTACCTATTAAGGTTTGCTCAAACCTTATTATTTAATGAAGAGTAACCACTATGCAAACTCTCTACCTATCCCGCTTACAGCATTATTTATTTTGTCCGCGTCAGTTCGCCCTGATAGAGCTGGAATGCGCGTGGGAGGAGAACTTGTTCACCGCCGAAGGCCAAGTCATGCATGAAAAGGTCAACTCTGGTGGGCATGATACGCGCGGCAATATCAAAACCGTTCGCACCTTAGCATTGGGTCATAAAGCGTTAGGCTTGGAAGGTATCGCTGATGTCGTTGAATATCATACTGATGAAGATGGTACTCAAGTACCCTTCCCCATTGAATATAAGCGTGGTAAACCGAAATCGCACCGCGCCGATGAGGTACAGCTGTGCGCCCAAGCTTTATGCTTGGAAGATATGCACGATTGCGTCGTACCGAGAGGGGCACTGTTTTATGGTAAGACTCGTCGCCGTCACGCGATAGATTTTGACACTGAACTTCGGCAAATTACCTTAGATGCTATTGACGACTGCCGACATATTATAGAAAGTGGACAGACGCCAAAGCCTGTCTATAGCACTAGCAAATGCCGCAATTGCTCACTCAAAGACCACTGCCATCCCAAGATATTTAATAAGAATGCCAAGGCATGGCTTACTAAACATATTGTTGCTAGCTTAGATGAGCCCAATCATTAATTAACAGGCTAATCAATGGAAAATATTAGTCTTCTTTTTGAGTCTGGGCATCATTTTTAGGCTCTTGTGAATTTAGCTGCTTGCCTTTATTACCTTGATTCTGATCGTAAGCGTCATTGGTACCTGAAGTACCTTTATTTGCATTTTCTGTATCCGCTTCATGATTACTCATATTACTACTCCTTTATCGATATTGAATAGTAGTGATTTAATTTAGCATAATTTAAAGTTATCTTCAAAAAGGATTTTCAATCCAATCGTCAGAGTTACCTACCTTTATTAGGAATTAATATGCGCCCGTTAAAAAACACTCTATTCGTTCAGACTCAAGGCGCATGGATGAATAAACAAGGTGAGAATGTGGTCATGAATATTGATCATGAAGTCAAAGGTCGTGTGCCTATTCATAAGTTGGATGCTATCGTTTGCTTTGGACAAGTTTCTATATCACCAGCGCTGATGGCGCATTGTACGGATAACGCCATCACTATCACTCACCTGAATCGCTATGGTAAGTTTCAAGCCCGTATTGAGGGCGCGGTCAGTGGCAACGTGCTATTACGCCGTGAGCAATATCGAATCAGCGATGACCCTGAGCGGGTTCAGCCGATTTGTCATAGTATTATTTTGGGTAAAGTCCACAATCAGCGCCAAGTCATTCGTCGTTACCTTCGTGATTATAAAGATCAGCTTGATGACGCGACTATCAATAGTTTAGACTCCGCGCAAAAACGCTTGGAGCATGGTCTTGGTAAAATTCTTGCCACTCAAAACCTGCCAGATTTGCTAGGCCGTGAAGGTGAGATGGCAAGCACTTACTTTAGCGTGTTTCCGCATCTCATTCGTAATCCTGATTTTCATTTTGCTAAACGCACCCGTAATCCGCCGACTGACGCTATGAATGCGCTGTTGTCTTTTACTTATACACTGATGACCCATGATTGCCGAAGTGCGCTTGAAACGGTTGGGCTTGATCCTGCTTGCGGAGTGTTTCATCAATTGCGTCCCGGTCGCCCTTCTCTAGCCCTTGATTTGGTAGAAGAATTTAGACCTATCGTTGATCGTTTTGTCCTCGCGCTGGTAAATAAAAAGCAACTGAGTAGATCAGACTTTAAGCAAGAGCCTAATGGGGCCGTTTGGCTCAAAGACGATGCGCGTCAGACATTTTTTAAGGCATGGCATGACCGCAAGCAGCAAACCATCTATCATGACTGGTTTGAGGAAACCGTACCGTTCGGCTTACTCCCGCATTTACAGGCTACTATTATGGCACGTCACATTAGAGGTGATATTGATGCTTATATTCCCTTTTTGTGGAAGTAGATAGCGCTTATCATTAATCTTAATTAATAACGCGATAGAAGAAAATAAGCTTGCATTAAAAAATGATAGCTAGATTAGCAATTAAGGATTTATATCATGATGGTACTGGTCACTTATGACATTAGCTCAGAGGGCGCGTCAAGTGCCAAACGTCTGCGTCACGTTGCTAAGCACTGCCTGAATTATGGGCAACGGGTGCAATACTCTGTGTTCGAAATCGAAGTCAATCCGGCTCAGTGGACGACACTCAAAGCCACGCTTGAGGATATCATTAATCATGATATTGACAGTTTGCGCTATTATCACCTCGGTAAAAATTGGCAGCATAAAGTGGAACACGTCGGCGCAAAACCTGTGATAGACTTGAATGATGTATTGCTATTTTAGACATTATAATAAACCGTAAAATGTATTATTCGACTGTAAAAGGTCGTTGCGAGCCTGTAGCATACATAAAATCTCTAGGAGATTCGCAAAGGGGACGCAATGCTATTTAACAAATTGATTTTATTACTTTTATTTTTTAGAAATAAAACTCTGGTGAGTGCCCTACTTGCCAGATTCGCTCATGGTTTAGACGTTCGCAAATTCCAAGGTTTTTTCTCAACCTTATTAGTGACTTAAACTATGGGCTGTCGCACCTTTCACGGGTGCGTGGATTGAAACCTCTTGATAGGCGCTGTTATCGCGGTCGTTATGTCGCACCTTTCACGGGTGCGTGGATTGAAACATGGCAACACTGGCAACAATAGCGCCTAGTATGTCGCACCTTTCACGGGTGCGTGGATTGAAACAATGTTGGTTATGTTAACTTTAATATTTTCCATTGTCGCACCTTTCACGGGTGCGTGGATTGAAACGCATACAATGAGTCAATGATTATTTGTAATTTAGTCGCACCTTTCACGGGTGCGTGGATTGAAACATCTTCTTCAGCGTCTGTTAAGTCAATCATATAGTCGCACCTTTCACGGGTGCGTGGATTGAAACTTTTCAACCGCCTTTGGAGGTTGGGTTAAGTCGGTCGCACCTTTCACGGGTGCGTGGATTGAAACTTTGCTGGCGCGTGTACTAGCATAGTAGCCATCTAGTCGCACCTTTCACGGGTGCGTGGATTGAAACGTGTATAAAATTATTCATCTTTACCCACTCAGCAGTCGCACCTTTCACGGGTGCGTGGATTGAAACAACATAATACTGTTGTCTATTTTAAAAACAAGGTCGCACCTTTCACGGGTGCGTGGATTGAAACTGTGACCACATCGGCAATATTGAGCGCATACAGTCGCACCTTTCACGGGTGCGTGGATTGAAACAACTCCACTTGGATCACTTGTGTAATGGCTGGGGGTCGCACCTTTCACGGGTGCGTGGATTGAAACAATATCACTCATCACCCTCTCCTTGCTCAAATCGTCGCACCTTTCACGGGTGCGTGGATTGAAACTGTACCGTTGATGCTATGTACAGATTTAATAAGGTCGCACCTTTCACGGGTGCGTGGATTGAAACTAGTTTGGGTGATAATAGTCAGACAACAATAAGGTCGCACCTTTCACGGGTGCGTGGATTGAAACGGCTATGATTTGGCGGGTGGCCATTAACCATAACGTCGCACCTTTCACGGGTGCGTGGATTGAAACCGGGCAGCGAGTTTATGTTCTACGGCTTATGGGTCGCACCTTTCACGGGTGCGTGGATTGAAACTTGCATTTTAAATAAGACGATTAGCACAAGCGGTCGCACCTTTCACGGGTGCGTGGATTGAAACTTATTGTCCTGAATAGTCTTGATGGCTTGCTTGTCGCACCTTTCACGGGTGCGTGGATTGAAACCATGCGTTAGACTTGGCTTGTGCTGCCTGTGCGTCGCACCTTTCACGGGTGCGTGGATTGAAACAATATGGGTATAGCGGCCATTAGTGCTTGGTGGTGTCGCACCTTTCACGGGTGCGTGGATTGAAACTGCTAGCTCATCTAAATCCGCAGTAGATTCAGGTCGCACCTTTCACGGGTGCGTGGATTGAAACATTTAGCACAGAAACGCTTATTAAAAATGCGCTGGTCGCACCTTTCACGGGTGCGTGGATTGAAACTAACATGGGTATTTCTGGTATGACTGACGCTCACGTCGCACCTTTCACGGGTGCGTGGATTGAAACGTTGGATGACCTGAAAGGATTGGATGATAACGGTCGCACCTTTCACGGGTGCGTGGATTGAAACATCATAATTGATATGTCTGACAATCGTGTCAGGTGTCGCACCTTTCACGGGTGCGTGGATTGAAACCATGGGTAACGCAAAATGATAATCCATAACTTGGTCGCACCTTTCACGGGTGCGTGGATTGAAACTATCACAAATGCAATGCGGAAAAATACCAATGGTCGCACCTTTCACGGGTGCGTGGATTGAAACGGCCTAATGCGGTATGGCTGATTAATCAATCAAGTCGCACCTTTCACGGGTGCGTGGATTGAAACAAAACCGAATTGTCTGCAATAGATGTAATGAGGAGTCGCACCTTTCACGGGTGCGTGGATTGAAACCCCATGCAATGGTAGCTTAATGGGTTACATGATGTCGCACCTTTCACGGGTGCGTGGATTGAAACACCTTTACTTTGCATAAGAGTAATGTGAGATATGTCGCACCTTTCACGGGTGCGTGGATTGAAACACTTAATTCGTGGGCTTGAGTAAAAACTAGCTTGTCGCACCTTTCACGGGTGCGTGGATTGAAACAATGCTAGGCTTATAAGCGCAGTTAAGATAAATAGTCGCACCTTTCACGGGTGCGTGGATTGAAACACCTTATTTAGTTATACTTTTTGTGCATAGTCTGTCGCACCTTTCACGGGTGCGTGGATTGAAACACAGAGTGGGTTTTGAGCCAAGAGTTTTATAAGGTCGCACCTTTCACGGGTGCGTGGATTGAAACTATGAGCATCGTTAAATAGTTTACTGTTAGTCAGTCGCACCTTTCACGGGTGCGTGGATTGAAACATTCTATAACTGGATGTCATTTATTAAAAAGCCGTCGCACCTTTCACGGGTGCGTGGATTGAAACTTTTGCGTTGATTGAAATAGTCATAATCTTATCGTCGCACCTTTCACGGGTGCGTGGATTGAAACAAAAAGTATGAAGTATTAAAAAACATTATTAACGTCGCACCTTTCACGGGTGCGTGGATTGAAACTTGCCACTGCGTACAGTGGTCAAAGACTAAGAAGTCGCACCTTTCACGGGTGCGTGGATTGAAACCTGTGGCTTGGGTAATTTGTGCTGATACATTGAGTCGCACCTTTCACGGGTGCGTGGATTGAAACTTTATCAGTGATATCGACAGTGCGCGAGTTGACAGTCGCACCTTTCACGGGTGCGTGGATTGAAACCTCAAGTATCGCTACTAGGTCTAGCTTCTGTCCGTCGCACCTTTCACGGGTGCGTGGATTGAAACAAGCAAGGTGAGTTGTGAGGTGTGCGCGCTAATGTCGCACCTTTCACGGGTGCGTGGATTGAAACAAAAAAAGAAGATGTAAAAATGGTCAGGACGGTGTCGCACCTTTCACGGGTGCGTGGATTGAAACACGATAGCAACTTAATCCTTTGCGCAGTATCAGAGTCGCACCTTTCACGGGTGCGTGGATTGAAACATCATCAAGATATATAGGCCACTTATTGCTCGTGTCGCACCTTTCACGGGTGCGTGGATTGAAACTTTTACTGGTGACGACTGGTGGTTTTTGGGTTTGTCGCACCTTTCACGGGTGCGTGGATTGAAACTATCCATGCCAGCTCACTATCGGAATAGGCGATGTCGCACCTTTCACGGGTGCGTGGATTGAAACTTAAATATTTAGGTGGGTTACATGGATATTACGTCGCACCTTTCACGGGTGCGTGGATTGAAACGAAAGTTGACACCCTCATCAATAACATGAGGGTAGTCGCACCTTTCACGGGTGCGTGGATTGAAACATAGACATAGAGGTTTCGATTTTTATTTCATTGTCGCACCTTTCACGGGTGCGTGGATTGAAACTTGTCCTGCAAATTTTGAAGTCAATAGCTCCATTGTCGCACCTTTCACGGGTGCGTGGATTGAAACAATTAAAAGTAATAATTTAAGGCCACGAGACCAGTCGCACCTTTCACGGGTGCGTGGATTGAAACATAGCAACACTGGCAACAATAGCGCCTAGTATTAGTCGCACCTTTCACGGGTGCGTGGATTGAAACATGGCAGTAGAACCCGAACCTTTAAACGCGGTAATGTCGCACCTTTCACGGGTGCGTGGATTGAAACAATTAAAAGTAATAATTTAAGGCCACGAGACCAGTCGCACCTTTCACGGGTGCGTGGATTGAAACTTTTGGTTTTCTGTCGCCCCATAAGTAATGGAGGTCGCACCTTTCACGGGTGCGTGGATTGAAACTAAGAATACTTTTTACCGCTATCGTAGAAAGTGTCGCACCTTTCACGGGTGCGTGGATTGAAACTAGAAAGGTGGTACAAAAGGGATGGGGGGGGGTAAGTCGCACCTTTCACGGGTGCGTGGATTGAAACTCGGCAAGTCTTGTCTGGTTGCCTGCTTTTTTTGTCGCACCTTTCACGGGTGCGTGGATTGAAACAGGCCATGATTTAAAACAAGTTATAACTATTCGTCGCACCTTTCACGGGTGCGTGGATTGAAACTGGTCAAAACACTAACAACAATACCCGTGTTTTTGTCGCACCTTTCACGGGTGCGTGGATTGAAACAACCATGTCTGACTGAACATCATATCTGTCTAGTCGCACCTTTCACGGGTGCGTGGATTGAAACAAAAGAGTGGCACAATCGGAAGAACTGATATTGTCGCACCTTTCACGGGTGCGTGGATTGAAACTCAGAATATCGATCAGACTCAGAAGCAGCATGGTCGCACCTTTCACGGGTGCGTGGATTGAAACAAATCTTGCATATGCTTAGCGTTATCATTGTCGTCGCACCTTTCACGGGTGCGTGGATTGAAACCTCAAAGTCAAGTCATATATACAATCAATAGACAGTCGCACCTTTCACGGGTGCGTGGATTGAAACACCATTAACAGGAATACGCATGGAAACCTCGCGTCGCACCTTTCACGGGTGCGTGGATTGAAACATGATCTATCAGGGCATTGGCTCTTTTAAATCTGTCGCACCTTTCACGGGTGCGTGGATTGAAACTAATAAATCGATCATAACCACCCGTCTCGCTGTGTCGCACCTTTCACGGGTGCGTGGATTGAAACTATAGAAAGCAGGGCGTAATGCTCGTCACTGGTGTCGCACCTTTCACGGGTGCGTGGATTGAAACGGTAGTGATAGCTAGCTCATCGAGCACGGACGGTGTCGCACCTTTCACGGGTGCGTGGATTGAAACATGACGCTTCCAGTCGCCTAAATGTTGCACATTGGTCGCACCTTTCACGGGTGCGTGGATTGAAACGGAACTGATGATTTAGAGCTTTGCGTTACAGAAGTCGCACCTTTCACGGGTGCGTGGATTGAAACTCCTGTTGTGTCTACCTTACAAACAAATAAATAAGTCGCACCTTTCACGGGTGCGTGGATTGAAACTCGGGCAATAAGTCGTGGCTCGCTCAAGTTTTAGGTCGCACCTTTCACGGGTGCGTGGATTGAAACATGACATATTGACTTTTACCGTGTCTTGGCTGGTCGCACCTTTCACGGGTGCGTGGATTGAAACCATCCGTTGAGCTAAGGGGTGTTACGGTAATAGGTCGCACCTTTCACGGGTGCGTGGATTGAAACTAGCTATCTATTTCGCGTCTACCGCCATACATAGTCGCACCTTTCACGGGTGCGTGGATTGAAACATATTTGGATAGCATCCCTGTGGTGTCTTTTATGTCGCACCTTTCACGGGTGCGTGGATTGAAACGTGAGCTTTGCACCGATAGCATCATGCTTTAAGTCGCACCTTTCACGGGTGCGTGGATTGAAACCAGCCGTAAGAGGTCCCGCTATCAACAGGGTCAGTCGCACCTTTCACGGGTGCGTGGATTGAAACTTCGACAGTGAAGTCGGGTAGCATAGGCGTGGGGTCGCACCTTTCACGGGTGCGTGGATTGAAACAATGTCATCATGTGCTAGGTCAATGCGTGTGAGTCGCACCTTTCACGGGTGCGTGGATTGAAACCAGTAACAAGTGACCACACCCATGTAAGCGCAGTCGCACCTTTCACGGGTGCGTGGATTGAAACTTTTGTCTACACAGCAGTCATAGTTCTTGAAGGTCGCACATTTCACGGGTGCGTGGATTGAAACATTAACATCATGCATAATAATTTCCTAAAAATAGTCGCACCTTTCACGGGTGCGTGGATTGAAACAATGTCGTCAGCTCGTTGGCTGCAGATTTGTTGTCGCACCTTTCACGGGTGCGTGGATTGAAACGTGATGACATGGCGACGCATGATGTGCAAGAGGGTCTGTAGTGGTCAACTAATTTAGGACACCTGACAAGAGGTTTTGGTTAAAGTAGCGTCTCTCTTTTTCAGCTGGTGACAGATGATCATTGAAGCTGTGCGGTCTCACGGTTTGATAGTAGCCCCAAATATAATTACTAATGGCGCTCGATGCTTCAGCGATATCCTCGTAACCACCCTTTGGCATCCACTCGGTTTTGAAACTTCTAAAGAACCTTTCAGTAGGTGCGTTATCCCAACAGTTACCTTTTCGGCTCATACTCTGCGTCATACCCTTACAGTCAGCTATGGCTTCAGCGAATTTCTCACTGGTGTAGTGCGTGCCTTGGTCTGAATGGAACAGTATGTTGCTCGGTTTAAATCTGGTGTGATACGCCATCTGTAGTGCTGAGCTTGTCAATATGCTATCAGGAGAGTCTGATATGCTAAAGCCTACGATACGACGCGCAAACAGATCTAGAACCACAGCCAAATAGCACCAGCCCCCTTTGATACGAATATAAGTCACGTCCCCCGTCCATACTTGGTTCGGTGCTGCTGGGCTAAAGTTGCGATCTAAGATATTGTCATGGATTCTATGTATTTGATCACAGTGCTTGTACTTGTGTGTCTTTAACTGGCAACTGATGAGCCCCATTTGCTTCATAAGCTTAGCAGTTAGGTAACGTGTCAGCTTAATACCATGCTCATTAACCAATATAGCGATAACAGTGCGAGCCCCTGCTGATTGCTTTGAGTCGTTGAATATTTGACGTATCAAAGCCTTTAGTTTGACACGTTCTACATCAATGGGCTTAGTCTGTATGCCATAGTAGTAGCTGCTTCTCACTACATCAAACAAATCACACAGCTTACGCTTGCTTAATCGTTTGTCCTGCTCTGCAAGCTTGCTTATCAGTAGTAGCCTTTTAGACTGTCCGATGCCAACAGAGCTGAAGCCTTTTTTAAAATATCACGCTCCATTCTTAGACGCTTATTCTCTTTGCGCAGCTGTTGCAACTCTCGCTGCTCATCTGTTAAAGCCAAGCCTTGGGTTGGGGCAACGCCTCGCTGCTCTAGTCGATACTTTCGTACCCAGTTGTCTAGGGTCGATACACCAATCCCTAGCGACTCTGCCACTTCTGCAACCTTGCGCTTGTGATCAATCACTAAGCTGATGGCTTCTAATTTGAATTCTCGGGTGTATTCTCTGCGTTTGGTAGTCATACTAATGTCCTCTTTGAGTTAGTATAACCTCTTAAACACTGTCCAATTTTATTATGCCACTACAGTCGCACCTTTCACGGGTGCGTGGATTGAAACTTTATCGATGCGGTGGTGGTGATGGCGCTTACCAGTCGCACCTTTCACGGGTGCGTGGATTGAAACTCGGCTGGACTTATTAAGCGCAGCTCGATAGCTTGTCGCACCTTTCACGGGTGCGTGGATTGAAACTAAATACAGATAAACATAATACCCAACAGGTATAGTCGCACCTTTCACGGGTGCGTGGATTGAAACAGATAAGGTGGCTGGAATAACTGGGGCGTTGGTGTCGCACCTTTCACGGGTGCGTGGATTGAAACTTCATAAGCTCGTCACTTTTTACGGAGAGCTAAGTCGCACCTTTCACGGGTGCGTGGATTGAAACAATCCCGATATGTCACCCTTTGTTAGCTTGTAGGTCGCACCTTTCACGGGTGCGTGGATTGAAACCTTGGTGGACAACGTACTGTCATCGTCATTAAGGTCGCACCTTTCACGGGTGCGTGGATTGAAACAGCTGTGTTCAGTGGCACAACCAACAGTCCAGACGTCGCACCTTTCACGGGTGCGTGGATTGAAACAATACCGCAGTCTAATGAAGCCAATGCCTTTTGGAGTCGCACCTTTCACGGGTGCGTGGATTGAAACCAAAACTATCTCCTTTGTTAATTTGATAAATAGTCGCACCTTTCACGGGTGCGTGGATTGAAACTCGGGCAATAAGTCGTGGCTCGCTCAAGTTTTGTCGCACCTTTCACGGGTGCGTGGATTGAAACAAAAAATTTTAGCTGGAGGGTGAAGGGGTTCAGGTGTCGCACCTTTCACGGGTGCGTGGATTGAAACCCAGTTTGGGTCAAAAGAAACTACTTTTCAATAGTCGCACCTTTCACGGGTGCGTGGATTGAAACTCTATCGGCATTGGTGCTGTTGATGTACCAATGGGTCGCACCTTTCACGGGTGCGTGGATTGAAACTGATGGTATGGATGGTTCAGATGGTGCAATTGGGTCGCACCTTTCACGGGTGCGTGGATTGAAACAAAAAGGGGTTGGCATTTATACTATTAAGGATTTGTCGCACCTTTCACGGGTGCGTGGATTGAAACCTGTCTTTTGTTCTTGGGCATCTAAAGTTTGCGAGTCGCACCTTTCACGGGTGCGTGGATTGAAACATCGCAAGCAAGCAGTAATGGTAGGCCTAACAATGTCGCACCTTTCACGGGTGCGTGGATTGAAACAGCTACAAGTGGGTAGGTAACTTATTTAAAGGGTCGCACCTTTCACGGGTGCGTGGATTGAAACTAAAAAGAAGGTAATGCAGAAAGCATTAAACGCTGGTCGCACCTTTCACGGGTGCGTGGATTGAAACTAGTTTATACAGTATTAAATACTAACCCTGTAAGTCGCACCTTTCACGGGTGCGTGGATTGAAACTTTAAAAGTAGCTGGTAATTTTGAATCAGCTATGTCGCACCTTTCACGGGTGCGTGGATTGAAACTATAGAATATGATTTAGCTATGACAAATAATAAGTCGCACCTTTCACGGGTGCGTGGATTGAAACAGACCGTTGCTGATGATCCATGCAATAGCTGTAGTCGCACCTTTCACGGGTGCGTGGATTGAAACCGTCACCGATAAATACTGCTGCGTGGTTCACAGTCGCACCTTTCACGGGTGCGTGGATTGAAACATCTTCCCTAGATTGTTCATTGGCTTTGATTATGTCGCACCTTTCACGGGTGCGTGGATTGAAACACTTTGTCAGCGTCCATCAAGGCGTATGTTGTAGTCGCACCTTTCACGGGTGCGTGGATTGAAACGGGTAACTCCTCCAAACATTTACACGCCATATCTGTCGCACCTTTCACGGGTGCGTGGATTGAAACCTTATCTTTGCGAAAACCGCCATTTGCCGGATGGTCGCACCTTTCACGGGTGCGTGGATTGAAACTGAGCAATCATCCACAAGTTGACCTCTATTGCTGTCGCACCTTTCACGGGTGCGTGGATTGAAACTGCTGCGAGCTGTGCGTCGATGTTGTTGGCGTGTCGCACCTTTCACGGGTGCGTGGATTGAAACTTGAAATAAGACGCCATCAGATACGATGACGCGTCGCACCTTTCACGGGTGCGTGGATTGAAACTGTTGCATTAAACTGATAACCCTCAGCTTGCAATGTCGCACCTTTCACGGGTGCGTGGATTGAAACTTATCGCTTGCACTACCGAACGCGACAACGGCAGTCGCACCTTTCACGGGTGCGTGGATTGAAACAAGTAAAGTCGATGCTATTATTGAATCGTTAAATGTCGCACCTTTCACGGGTGCGTGGATTGAAACACTACCTGATGGTGAATTTACCAATGTTATTATCGTCGCACCTTTCACGGGTGCGTGGATTGAAACAGAATCAAAATGTCGTGATATTGAAAAACCAACCAGTCGCACCTTTCACGGGTGCGTGGATTGAAACTGCCAGGGCCGCCGGGTCTAATTCCGTCAGGTGTCGCACCTTTCACGGGTGCGTGGATTGAAACTTTTGGAACAATGATACCGACAAAGGCAGTGGTGTCGCACCTTTCACGGGTGCGTGGATTGAAACTTGACAAACCATAGTCATGTTATTGCCGCCTGTCGTCGCACCTTTCACGGGTGCGTGGATTGAAACTCGGCTCGGCGCAGAATCCCCGCGCAAGCTTTGGTCGCACCTTTCACGGGTGCGTGGATTGAAACATTAAAGAAAACACCTTCACCCATAAGCTGATTGTCGCACCTTTCACGGGTGCGTGGATTGAAACAAAGGAGCGCGTAACGTATGACAAAATACTATTGTCGCACCTTTCACGGGTGCGTGGATTGAAACTTTTGTGGTTTGGTCTGCTGCATCACGCCCACCGTCGCACCTTTCACGGGTGCGTGGATTGAAACAATCTATTAGAATCAATAGAACCATCGTTAATGTCGCACCTTTCACGGGTGCGTGGATTGAAACAAAGACAAAAGAAACAATATAAATCAGTTGAATGTCGCACCTTTCACGGGTGCGTGGATTGAAACGCTCCTACATCAGGGAACGGAATCCAACCGCCTGGTCGCACCTTTCACGGGTGCGTGGATTGAAACGCAGTGGCAGCGTTATCATTACGGACGAGGGGGAGGTCGCACCTTTCACGGGTGCGTGGATTGAAACCTGTGGGGCTCCGACTATGACCGTCAAGCGGAGGGTCGCACCTTTCACGGGTGCGTGGATTGAAACGAGCCTAACGAGCGCTTTGGAGCTAAACAGCTGTCGCACCTTTCACGGGTGCGTGGATTGAAACGCAATACGTTGTGTATCATCTTTTACCTCACTAGTCGCACCTTTCACGGGTGCGTGGATTGAAACACAGAGGGGCGTCATATCAAAAGACATGGGCAGTCGCACCTTTCACGGGTGCGTGGATTGAAACCGTCCCGTACCAGGTCGGCGGCGGATTGCTGGGCGGGTCGCACCTTTCACGGGTGCGTGGATTGAAACTAAGCCTGGCTTACAATCTTAAAGATGGCCTAGTCGCACCTTTCACGGGTGCGTGGATTGAAACAGTAGATGCGATATTTAGAGCAGTGGACCGCATCGTCGCACCTTTCACGGGTGCGTGGATTGAAACGCCCGCCAGCGCCGCAAGTACCACCGCCTCGAGTCGCACCTTTCACGGGTGCGTGGATTGAAACTCACCCACCCCCAGCGTATATATGTCCACAGTGGTCGCACCTTTCACGGGTGCGTGGATTGAAACAAGTTCAGCTATGGTCGCAATACCACCCATTCGTCGCACCTTTCACGGGTGCGTGGATTGAAACATGCCCTCGCTTATTACCGTCAATGTCAAAGATGTCGCACCTTTCACGGGTGCGTGGATTGAAACATTGCTACCAAATGAATCACTGCGACTAGTGTGGTCGCACCTTTCACGGGTGCGTGGATTGAAACTTGCTCTTGGTTGTCGCAATCCCAATCAACATCGTCGCACCTTTCACGGGTGCGTGGATTGAAACGCAAGAAGGTTTGAACCAAACTGGTAACTTTGAAGTCGCACCTTTCACGGGTGCGTGGATTGAAACAGTACCAGCGCCATCAACTCAAAAATAGAAGAGGTCGCACCTTTCACGGGTGCGTGGATTGAAACCTCACTTGGCACTTGTGGCGCTTGAGCTGCTTGAGTCGCACCTTTCACGGGTGCGTGGATTGAAACACAAATGGCTTACGTTCGCAGATGGAAAGAAGGTCGCACCTTTCACGGGTGCGTGGATTGAAACTAAGAACTTACCAACACGTCCACCGGTAGTAAGTCGCACCTTTCACGGGTGCGTGGATTGAAACTTGTACTGAGCGCTCGACCTCTTGGCTGATACGTCGCACCTTTCACGGGTGCGTGGATTGAAACAAACCGATAGTAATGATATGGGAGAACTAGCAGTCGCACCTTTCACGGGTGCGTGGATTGAAACCCTGACCATAAAGAGATGATAATGACGATTGGGTCGCACCTTTCACGGGTGCGTGGATTGAAACGTGACATGAAGTATGCGCAAGACTCATTGAATAGTCGCACCTTTCACGGGTGCGTGGATTGAAACTAGTATTAGCGACAAGAAATCCAACGGACTACGGTCTGTAGTGGTCAACTAATTTAGGACACCTGATAAGAGGTTTTTGTTAAAGTATCGTTTCTCTTTTTCTGCTGGTGGTAAATAATCATTGAAAGTATGCGGTCTCACGGTTTGATAGTAGCCCCAAATATAATCAATAATGGCGGTCGATGCTTCAGCGATATCCTTGTAGCCGCCCTTTAGCATCCATTCAGTTTTAAAACTCCTGAAGAAGCGCTCAGTGGGTGCATTGTCCCAACAATTTCCACGACGGCTCATACTCTGCTTCATACCCTCACAATCAGCTACTGATTCAGCAAATGTATGACTGGTGTAATGTGATCCTTGATCAGAATGGAATAGCACACCGCTTGGCATTAAGCGCGTGTGATACGCCATTTGTAGAGCACTAGCGGTCAGCACACTATCAGGGGAATCTGATACAGCAAAGCCCACCACACGACGGGCATATAGATCTAGTACAACAGCAAGGTAACACCAGCCGCCTTTGATGCGGACATAAGTCACATCACCCGTCCAAACTTGGTTCGGTGCTGATGGGCTAAAGTTGCGATCTAAAAGGTTGTCATGCGTTCTATGTTCTTGATCAGCGTGCTTATACTTGTGTGTCTTTTGCTGACAGCTTTTAAGTCCCATTTGCTTCATAAGTTTACCTGCCAGATAGCGGGTCAGCTTGATGTTATGCTCATTCATTAGTATGGCAACGATGCTGCGAGCGCCAGCCGATTGATTGGAGTCATTGAATATTTGACGAATCAAAGCTTTGAGTGTCACCCTCTCAAGGCTAATTGGCTTTGGCTTCAAGCCATAGTAGTAACTGCTTCTGACCGCGCCAAATAGGTCACATAACTTACGCTTACTCAATCGTTTGTCCTGCTCTGCAAGCTTGCTTATCAGTAGTAGCCTTTTAGACTGTCCGATGCCAACAGAGCTGAAGCCTTTTTTAGGATGTCGCGCTCCATTCTTAGACGCTTATTCTCTTTGCGTAAGTGTTGCAACTCTCGCTGCTCATCAGTTAACGCCAGTCCTTGAGTTGGTGCAACGCCTTGTTGCTCTAATCGATACTTGCGTACCCAGTTGTCTAGGGTAGATGTGCCAATCCCTAAAGACTCTGCTACTTCAGCTATTTTTCGCTTGTGATCAATCACTAAGCTGATGGCCTCTAACTTAAATTCTCGGGTATATTCTCTACGTTTGTTAGTCATACTAGTTTCCTTCTTTGAGTTAGTATAACCTCTTAAACACTGTCCAATTTAATTATGCCACTACAGTCGCACCTTTCACGGGTGCGTGGATTGAAACTTGGTGGGCATCACTATGTCAGTGATAGTGGGTGGTCGCACCTTTCACGGGTGCGTGGATTGAAACGCATATATAGTTTTGAACGTCTGCATATCATGGGTCGCACCTTTCACGGGTGCGTGGATTGAAACTCAATGTGATTTACAGACCATCGGCCGGACTCTTGTCGCACCTTTCACGGGTGCGTGGATTGAAACCCGCTACGAACGTGCTGCTCAATTACTTGCGCGTCGCACCTTTCACGGGTGCGTGGATTGAAACCCTGAGACCCGGACCCATCGCCCCCGGACTGGTCGTCGCACCTTTCACGGGTGCGTGGATTGAAACTGCTAGGACAATCTCAGCGGCGTGCAGGCGCATGTCGCACCTTTCACGGGTGCGTGGATTGAAACAGTGCCTAATGTTTGCATCATATAGCGGGGTGTGTCGCACCTTTCACGGGTGCGTGGATTGAAACAAATCAGGCGGGTACACTGGCAACGGTGGTGCAGGTCGCACCTTTCACGGGTGCGTGGATTGAAACCTTTATTCCATGTGTCGCTCATTTTGTCCGGCAGTCGCACCTTTCACGGGTGCGTGGATTGAAACGACAGTGTAGATATCAGTACTGAAGAGATGATCGTCGCACCTTTCACGGGTGCGTGGATTGAAACTTAATGCGTTTTGTGCGTAGTCAGCAGCAGCGTGTGGTCGCACCTTTCACGGGTGCGTGGATTGAAACTACGGTGCCGTGAATAACGATGCCGAGATTGATGAGTCGCACCTTTCACGGGTGCGTGGATTGAAACCTGCTCCCGCATTGCACTTAATCCTACCAATCTAGTCGCACCTTTCACGGGTGCGTGGATTGAAACGTCTAACGGTTCGTTCGATATTTCGACTACATCGTCGCACCTTTCACGGGTGCGTGGATTGAAACGGTTGCCTGGTGTGCCGCCCATATTTGCAGTAGTCGCACCTTTCACGGGTGCGTGGATTGAAACTATTTGCATATTTACGATTTATAATATGAACGTTGTCGCACCTTTCACGGGTGCGTGGATTGAAACTGACAACTGCAAGCGCTTCGGAATGTTCCATTGTCGCACCTTTCACGGGTGCGTGGATTGAAACCTTTATTCCATGTGTCGCTCATTTTGTCCGGCAGTCGCACCTTTCACGGGTGCGTGGATTGAAACAGTGCCTAATGTTTGCATCATATAGCGGGGTGTGTCGCACCTTTCACGGGTGCGTGGATTGAAACAAATCAGGCGGGTACACTGGCAACGGTGGTGCAGGTCGCACCTTTCACGGGTGCGTGGATTGAAACCAACGTCCATGCGTGGAAATAAAGTGCTTTGCGGTCGCACCTTTCACGGGTGCGTGGATTGAAACACATAGGGGCAGAATATCCCTAACCGTTTGAAGTCGCACCTTTCACGGGTGCGTGGATTGAAACTGTATAGTCATTTTATTAATCCTTATGCGGTTGTCGCACCTTTCACGGGTGCGTGGATTGAAACCGTTGTCTTGATAATGCACGTAACGGTTATCGAGTCGCACCTTTCACGGGTGCGTGGATTGAAACAAGTTTTCATAGCGTTGATGGAAAGAAAGGGGGTGTCGCACCTTTCACGGGTGCGTGGATTGAAACTTACGGTGTGGATATACCCGCTGGGGATTATGCGGTCGCACCTTTCACGGGTGCGTGGATTGAAACTTCTGAACAATATGATCTTTATATGGCCTAGATTAACACACCAAGTGCAACGCTAAGTAATGGAATAGAACACCTGGTTTGGTGTCCTAAATCCCAATCGTTTTCTTGGTCTGTTGTTTATTCTATCCTCAATAGCCTGTACCTCATCATCGGATACTTGTCTGAAGTCACAGCCTTTAGGCAGGTACTCTCTGATTAAACCATTGGTATTCTCGTTTGTTTCTCGTTGCCATGAGGCATAAGCATCAGCAAAGTAGAACTTACTATAAAGCCTCTGTTTAACGGTTTTGTGCTCAGCAAACTCCTTACCATTGTCGGAGGTAATCGTCTTAACTTGTAGTCTAACTGGGGTCAGTAGATTTACCATAGCATCCGCCACCAGATGAGCGCTCTTTTTAGTGACCCGTTTCATCTTAACCAAACCTGTCTTTCGTTCTACTAGTGTCACGATAGCCTGTTTGTGGTTTTGACCGATAATGGTATCCGCTTCCCAGTCACCGATGCGTGATCGATCTTCTACCATTTGAGGACGCTCATGAATAGAGACCCTGTCATTGATGCGTCCCCGGGTCTCAGCGGTAAGCCTTTGACGATAAGGTTTGGCTTTGCGTCTTAAGTGTTGCCATAACCCGCCGCCTTGTTTCTTGTCTGTCCATAGGTATCGATAGATGCTCATGTGGCTGATACCACCATGGACGCCTGCTATTTGTTCCGGACTCCACTGTAGCTTTAGCTTAGCAACGACCCAGTCCCAGACGCTTGAGACAATAGTGAAGGCGTTGTTTGCATGCCTCGCTTTAGCCTCTGTGTGGGCATGCTTTGCTCGATAGCCGCGCAGGCTTCTATTACGCCTGATCTCTCTTGATATGGTGCTAGGACTTCTATTTAATTTGCCTGCTATAAATTTAATGCGGTGGTTTGCCCCTTTAAGAGCATAAATCTGATATCGTTCCCCTAGGCTTAGATGTGTATAGCTCATGGTTGCAATCTCACTTTGGTGGTGGATAGTGGCTTTGATGCTAGCGCATCTAGGCTTCTTTTTCACCTGCTCTTCGAAATTGCACTTCACGTGTTAATCTAAGTTTTCTAACATCACCCAATAGTTATCTTTACTATATTCAGCACCTAGAATAGGTACATACTTATCAGCTACTACATGTTCAGAATCTATGTAAAACTGAGCCGCTTGAGCAAAGTTTAATACAAACCTATACTTTTATAGAAGACGATATTAATCAAGACAACTTCTCCGCCCCTTACTTTACTTGCAATTCAATGAATACTTTATTGTCAAAACCTTCCATTTATGAAGAAATTTTCTCCTGAATGGTTGATGTAGCCAAGTCCAATAACTATTATGGTTAAGCATAATTCTTAAAGAATAAAGGTATGGTTGTAATTTTTTAAAATCCTCCTACTTTCAAGTCAGAACTTTGGTATGGTGGAATACTATTTTAAAGCTGTTTTCGTTTGCTTTTTTTATGCGCAGTTAGTTCTTAAATACTGATACTTAAATACCGACAAGGATGTTGTCTATGTCTCACACTGAGCATTCAAATACTTCAAATACTGTCCAACAAATCACGTTTCGCCTCATGCGTGAACTCAATATGACCAAGGTGTTTGGTAATCCCGGCTCAACTGAGCTTAATTTTTTAAATGATTTCCCCGAAGATTTTGACTATGTCTTAGCACTGCAGGAGGCGTCTGCTGTAGCTATGGCAGATGGATATGCTCAAGCCACTGGCAATGCCGCGTTTGTTAATTTACATTCAGCTGCAGGGGTAGGACATGCTTTGGGTAATATATTCACTGCCTTTCGTAATCATGCTCCACTGGTAATTACTGCGGGACAACAATCTCGAAGTATATTACCCTTTGCTCCCTATTTAGGAGCAGAACGCGCGGCGGAATTTCCAAAGCCTTACGTCAAATGGAGCATTGAACCGGCTCGTCCCGAAGATGTGCCATTGGCAATAGCCCAAGCCTATCATATCGCTATGCAACACCCACGCGGCCCAACCTTTGTGTCTATTCCATCGGATGATTGGGATAAAGTGACTGTAATGCCACACTATTCAAAGGTGATTGAGGGTACTACGCCAAGTCCAGCTGCCATTGATCAATTATTAAAAGCTTTGCAACCCAGTCAAAATTTAGCCTTAGTAGTGGGATCAGATGTTGATCGACAAGGAGCATTTGAGACAATAATTACTCTTGCCGAACGCTTGCAAGCGCAAGTTTGGGAAGCCCCGTACTCTAGCCGAGCTAGCTTTCCTCAAAATCATCCGCAGTTTGCAGGATTTCTGTCCGCTCTACCAGAGCATCTCTCACAAAAACTTGCCGAATATGATGTTATTTTGGTGATTGGTGCGCCTGTATTTACGCTGCATCTGCCAGGCGATATGCCATTATTTAATTCGGATGTGGCAATTTATCAAATTACAGATGATCCGATGTATGCCGCGTCTGCTTCGGCAACAACAACTTTGTTTGGCACTATAGCGCATAGTATACAAGCCCTACTAGACCGACTCGATCCATTACCAAGTAACAATGCTGACATATCAGCTACGCCGATTCGTCCCGCTGCTCCACAAGTAAACGCAGCTACACCAATTCCAGTTGAATATGCCATTGATGTACTCTCACATGCGCGACCCGCTGATGCTATAATTGTGGAAGAAGCACCCTCCCATCGCCCTGCCATTCAACGTTTTTTACCCATTATCCAAGCCAATGGTTTTTATACTATGGCTAGCGGTGGGTTAGGTTATGCTCTCCCTGCAGCAGTCGGGGTGGCGTTGGCCACGGATAAACGAGTGATTTGTGTTATTGGTGATGGCTCATCGATGTACTCGATTCAAGCGATTTGGACAGCGGTACAATTAAACTTACCGGTAACTGTGATTGTGTTTAATAACAGTGGATATGGGGCAATGCACTCATTTAGTAAGATCATGAAAAATAAATCGATACCAGGGCTTGATTTACCTGATATTGATTTTGTGCAATTAGCCAAAAGCATGGGCTGTAACGGTTCTCGCGTTAGTCAGCACGAACAATTAGCCGAGGCGATAAATACTGCCCTAGATGCGCCCAGCAGTTATCTGTTAGAAATAATTGTGGATCCAAATACAAGAGCTATTTACTAACCGTTTGTTGAATTAATGATGGCTAAAACCCAAGGTTTTAAAAAAGGCTTATCGTATGGCTGAACTGACCCCATAAGTTGGACAAACTTATAGGGGTGAACTTGTGAAATACGATATAAATTTCAAACTAAGCGTCATTGCTCATTATCGACAAGGTCGCTCAGGGATCGCACATCAAAGAGACGTTTACAAATAGGTCAATCAGTACCAGACAGGCGGCATACTTGCTATCAAACCTAAAACCAGTAAAGCGATCTATAGTAACGAGTTTAAGCGCCATGTCATCACCACCATGGCAAGTGAAGACTTAAGACTCTCCGAACTACCTTTAGATTTAGCATCAACTCACCAGATTTAATCGATGTCTGGCGCATAAACTATAACACTCATGGTATGCTTAGCTTAACATCTAAAGGCAAAGGTAGGTATGGATATCGCCGTATTACTGGAGTGCTTAAAAACGAAGGATTGAATCACAACCATAAACTGATTGCTAGACTGATGAGTGAGCTTGGATTTAATGCAAGAAACAGAAGACAGGAATATCGCTCTTACAAAGGTCGGCATGGCACAATTGCCAAGAATATATTCAAGCGCAGGTTTCATGCCAAAGCACCAAACAAACGATGGCTGACTGATGTTACTGAGTTCAAGGTTGGTGAAGATAGGCTGTACTTGTCGCCGATACTCGATTGTTATAACAATGAAATTATAAGCTATCAAGGCGATCGGTATATGACTTAGTCAAACAGACGCTAGATAAAGCAGTAAATCGTCTACCTGTTAAGCGCTCAAAAAATCTGGTATTACACTCAGACCACGGATGGCATTATCAGATGAAGGTATTTAACAAAGCACTTAAGGATAATAAGATTAAGCAGAGTATGAGCCGTAAAGGCAATTGCTTAGATAATGCACTGATGGAGAGCTTTTTTGGGACGCTCAAGTGTGAGACGATTTATATGATGAAGCGTAAGTCTATTAAGGCATTAGAACAACAGATTCATGAGTATATGCATTATTATAATTATGAGACAATTCAGATAAAATTGAAAGGACTGAGTCCTGTAAAGTACAGAACTCAGTCCTTTCATTAACTAACTGCCCAAGCTTCGAATTTCAGTTCAGAATGCACCTTTTTATTTTAAGGTTAATTATGAAATATCATAAGTTAAGACTTACAAGCAGCGCTAGCTTCTTGAGCTTTTTGATAAACCGTTTGTGCATCTAATCCAAGCGCTTCAGTATCTTTTAAGTACTTTTGAGTACCTGCTTCTAATGGAGCTTTCCAGTCAGGATCACTCAATGGATTAGGAATGTCTATCATAGTATCGCCTTTAGCTTTTGCCTCGGCTATAAACTTGGCATCTTGTGCATCGAACACTTTTCCAGCAACCGCAGCCATGGCCTTACCAGAATTATCGTCGATAACTTTTTTAAGGTCATCAGGAAGACTTGCATACTTGTCTTTGTTCATTGTCACTACGATAGGAGAACTATAAAAAGGAATATTTGTGTGGGTATTAGTAAGCTCAGTGAGTTTAAATGAACCCATTGCATCCCATGGAAGACTTATGCCATCTAGAACGCCGCGCTGGAGAGAAGTATAAAGATCAGTGACTGGTAAACCTACAGGTGTTCCCCCAGCAGCTTCAATAATATTACCCGTAATAGCTGAAGGCCCGCGAATACGCATGCCTTTTAAGTCTTCTGGTTTACGAATAGGCTTATCAACGGTATGTAATCCTCCAGGACCAGTTCCCATCATAAATAATAAGTGCGTATCTTCATATTCGCTCGATATTACCCCATCGTCATATAGGGTTTGTAGCATACAGTTCATTTGAGTTGCCGAGTTGGAGAGACCTGGTAATTCTGCAATTTGAGTCAATGGAAAACGACCAGTGGTATAGCCTTGAAGTGTAGAGCCGATATCAACAACACCTTTAGCAACATTATCATAAGTAGCATCAGGTTTGCTAAGTGTCGCTGAAGGATAAATCTCAACTTTAATTCTACCCTTTGACTCTTCTTCAACCTTTTTTGCCCAATAGTCAAAGATATCTTTATGCGTTGATGAAGTCGCTGGCCAAAAATGTGCAAAGCGTAATATAGTAGTCTCTTCAGAGCTTACAGCAGCATTGTCACCAGTGGCAGTATCGCTTGATTGCGAGCAGCCAGTAAAACCAATCAAGGCTGCTAGCGCCAAACTAATCGGGAGCGTCTTTCTCATCATAAATTCCTTTTTTTGATGGTTACAAATAGTTCCAATATAAAACCAGGCATAGCTGCCAATCCATACCAATAGTAAAGCTTAATTTGTTCTACACTAAAATCTATGTTCGTATAGTGAACTAAATTATACCTTTTCTATTCTTCTGTCAATCTAGTTGTTCTTCTAAGATTAGAATTAATTTATCTATCGCTTCTAATGTCTTTAGACGTTGTCTATCCGCTGCACCACAGTACGTTAGGGGAGATAGAATTTCCTCAATTTCAGCAAACATCAAAGAAAAGTAGATATATGGTTGTCCATCAAGAGTTTGCTATCTTTTGTACTTCCGAGCTACAAATCAAACAATGAGTTAATTGGCGCCATTAATATTAGCACTAGTTCTCTACGTATTTCCCATAAGGCTTTAATTGAAAATTTTTTGCCAATACTACGTGATTGTGCTGCACAAATCCAAACCTACTATACCTAAAACTGATTATGTCTAACTGACAACTGATTTAGTGTTTGAATAACTTATTGCCTATAAACCCAAAAGCCATGGCGACCTTATCATAGGGTACCATGGCTTCCTTTTATTAAATTAACATCTACTATACATGTGTACAATAGATGATTAGTTAAACCGGATACGGACGCTGTTCAGTTTGCAGCGATACCCACTGATAAGTCGTGAACTCATCAAAGGTGATATGGCGTCCGAAGCGGCCCACACCTGAAGCCTTCTCACCACCAAAGGCAATGCGTGGCTCATCATTGACACTCTGATCATTGATATGAACCATGCCAGTCTTCCAACCAGCGGCAAACTTTTGCGCACGTGCAATATCAGCAGAGTGCACCGCGCCACTTAAGCCTGCACTGGTGTCATTGGCCAGGCGTAGTGCATCTTCATCGCCTGTATGCGAAATCAAGGTGGCGACTGGACCAAACATTTCTGTACGAGCAGAGTACACATCATTACTGCCTTTTAAGACATACGGATAGACTACAGCGCCTTCGCGTTTGCCTTCAAGCAGCACTTCCGCACCCTCTTCGACTGCACGTTGAACCGCCTCTTCGACACGAATCGCTTCTCGCTCTTCGATTAAAGGGCCAACTAATACATCCGGTCGTGATGGATCACCAACGTTAAGCCCTTTAGTATATTTGACGAACTTCTCAGCAAACTCATCAAAAATAGACTCATGGACGATAATGCGGTTCACTGACATGCAAATTTGACCACTGTGTAGGAAACGACCGAAGACAGCAGAACGCGCAGCATAATCAACATCGGCATCTTCTAGGACGACAAACGCATTATTGCCACCAAGCTCTAAGATGGAACGTTTAATTTCTCGACCTGCCATTTCTCCTATGCGCTGTCCGACTTCAGTAGATCCAGTAAAAGAGATGATATTGGGAATTGGATGCGTATAGAGAGCATCTCCAATCTCAGACGTCTTGGGTACAACCACTGATAGCGCACCTGCTGGCAACCCTGCTTCTTCAAATATTTTAGCCAGTAAGATACCACCGGTAATCGGAGTAGTAGAAGCAGGTTTTAGTAATACTGTATTGCCACTGGCTAAGGCTGTTACGACTGAGCGCATAGCTAGGAACATTGGAAAGTTGAAGGGACCGATGACTGTCACTACTCCGGCAGGTTTGCGGATGATGTGATTTATTTTATTGGGAATGGCCGAGCGCGCAATAGTGGTTTCCAATAAAAATGGATATTCTGCTGCGACTTTAATCACGCCAATACAAGCATCAACCTCGACATTGGCTTTTATGATGGTAGAACCAGACTCTCTCACCAATAAATCAATGAGCTCTTCACGGCGGTTGATCATTACTTGCGCTGCTTGCTCAATAATTTGGCTCATGGCATATGGGTTAGTCTCACGCCACTGTTGTTGCACTTTTGCCAGTGCTTCATAAGAAGCGTTAAGATCGTCTAAGCTGGCTGCTTTGAAAGTTGCAATCTTTTCTCCATTAAATGGATTGCTAGTTACGATTTCATGGCTAGACGTACCATCACGCCACTCACCATCAATATAGTTAAAATTTAGATCATTATAGTTAGACATATAAATTCCTTTTTATTAATAATATCCTACTGAATGGCTCTAACGATATCTTAATCTTAGAGTATTTTATTTGACTGAGACTACTTAGATTTGACGTGATACCTCACTTCAATTTTAAAAATGTTACATAATTAATCCATTCAATTGACGAATATAAATATGCGCTTACTGATGTACTAGCCATGAAAAGGCCATACTCACACCAATATAGCCATTAGAACTCACAACAACACACTAACTATTATTGTCTACACATCTATTAGCTTAATAGCCCAACCGATATCACCGGGAAAGCAACCAAAATAACCAATCGAATCAAGTCAGAGACAATGAAGGGCGCCACCCCGCGAAACATATCGGCAAGCTTAATATGCGGTGCCACCGCTTTAATCACAAAGATATTCATGCCCATTGGCGGGGTAATAAGCCCAAGTTCTACGGTTAATACCGTAATAATACCAAACCAAACGGGATCAAAGCCTAATGCTAGAATAATTGGGTATACCACAGGAATGGTAATCACCAACATCGCTAAGGCATCCATAAACAGCCCAAGCAAAAAGTACATGATCAAGATGCAGATTAAAACGATCATTGGACTAACGTCCAAACCACCAATCCATGCTGCGAGCGTATTAGACATTCGCGATACAGAAATGAAGTAGCCAAGGGCTTCTGCGCCTAACAGCATAAAGAATACGACCGCAGATAATGCTAAGGTCTCAATTAATGAGCGCTTTAGGCCATCCATTCTCATACCTTTAACAACAGCATAGCCCCAAGAAGCAAACGCCCCTACTGCGGCACCTTCAGTGGGGGTGAATAATCCAAAGAAAATACCAGCAATAATAACAATAAAAATAAAGCTAAAAGGGATAAGACCTGTCAAAGACACTATTTTAGCTTTCCACGGGGTTCGCTCGCCGCGCGGCGCCAGATGTGGCTTCCAGCGCACCATGATCATAACGGTAATAGAGTACATGACTATGCCTAAAATACCCGGTAAAAACCCAGCAATAAACATATCGCCAACTGATTGTTGGGTCAAGATAGCATAGACAAGAAGCGCGATACTCGGTGGAATCATGATCCCTAAGGTACCACCTGCGGCTAAAGCCCCACAGGCAAAACCCGGCTGGTAACCATGTTTTTCCATTTGTGGCAATGCCACTCGCGCCATAGTAGAAGCAGTCGCTAACGAGGATCCTGAAATAGAAGCAAAGATACCTGATGAGCCAATGCCAGCAATACCAAGGCTGCCTCTAACACCACCAAAAATAGTACGGGTAGAATCGAATAGTTTGGTCGCCATACCAGAATGAGTAGCAAAAACCCCCATTAATATAAACAAAGGAATGGCACTAAAATCATACTTTGCTAAGACATCTACCGGAATATCTTTTAGCATTTGTACAGCGCCACTAGGCGAGGTTACTGCCCCAAAGCCCACTAACCCTACCCCTAACATCGCCAAAGCAACAGGTACCCTGCCGACGACTAATAAAATCATGCATACTAAACCGATAGCACCAATAATTTCTGAACTCATGCGCCGGTCTCCTCGGCGTCAAAGAACTCGCCCGTTTTGAAAATATTAATGGATTCGATAAGGGCGCGAATAGCGAGCAAGGCACTTAAGAACGAACTTAGGGCATAAATGGGCATCATTGAGATTCTAAGATCTTGAGTCACTTTACCGAAATGAACGGCATCGACTGCACTCTCATATAGGCCCCATGTGAACACGATACCTATTAAGAAAAACCCCATCATAAAGGTACCCATCATGTAGCCTTTAATAGACTGCGGCATCTTTTGGGTAAAAACGTCTACTATAATCTGGGAACGTTCCACAAAGGCGGCAAATGCAGCCAGTAGCGCAAAAAGCATGAAATAAGAGACAATCTCCACGCCTCCTTTAATAGTGAACCCAAGCTCACCACCAGTGAGCTTGAATAAATAACGAGTGGCAACATCTGCAATAGTGGCGACAACAATGATGATTAAGCTGACACCACCAATGAACTGACATAATCTTGAAATAAAATTACTGACTTTGACTAAAAATACCATGTGACAACTCCTACCTTATCAAAAGCTGATGAAATGCTATTGAAGCAGCTAGATATGGTAAGCAGAGCAGCTTGCACTGCTCCAAAAGATAGATTTCTTTTCATCTTAGAATCCTTTCTTGATGGTTAGAGATTTTACTGCTTTTAGGTCGTGTTCTAAATCATTGTTGTATTAGCTTAGCACCCGTATTGGCTTGTAACTCATCAAAAGTTAAACCAGCGACCCTCTTACGAACCACCAATCCCTGATCGGTAACATCAATCACCGCTAAATCAGTATAGATTCGATCAACACATCTTTCACCAGTGATAGGTAAATTGAGTGTCTCAACAATTTTAGGCGCACCATTCTTGCTGACATGGTCCATCATTACGTAAACTTCCTTAGCACCAACGGCTAGATCCATTGCGCCACCCACTGCTGGAATGTCTTGTGGTCGACCTAAAAACCAGTTAGCAATATCTCCGTTTTCAGCAACTTCAAAGGCACCAAGGACACATAAATCAATATGGCCACCGCGAATCATAGTGAAAGAATCGCCATGGTGAAAGTAACTACCGCCTTTAAGCAAAGTAATGTACTGTTTACCAGCATTAGTTAAATCGCCGTCCTCTTCACCTTCGGCAGGTTCAGGTCCCATCCCTAAAACACCATTTTCACTGTGTAAAAAAATGTCTTTATCTTCAGGCAAGAAGCCAGCGACCTTCGTTGGCTGACCAATACCTAAATTAACATACATGCCTTCTTCAATATCTTGAGCGACCCACTTGGCAATCTCATCAACTGACCAGGGTGTATAATTATTCATTATGTCTTTGCTCCCATACACACGACTTCATGGACGAAAATACCCGGCGTAACAATATGCTCAGGATCTAAAGTGCCTAACGCGACCACTTCGCTGACTTGGGCAATCGTGTGCTTCGATGCTGTGGCCATAATGGGCCCAAAGTTGCGTGCAGCTTTACGATAAGTTAAGTTACCCCAGCGATCACCCTTAAATGCTTTAATGAGGGCAAAATCACCTTTAATCGGATATTCCAATACATAATTCACACCATCAATGGTGCGTGTTTCCTTACCCTCAGCAAGCAGAGTCCCATACGCGGTCGGCGTATAAATGGCGCCAAGACCACTCCCACCCGCTTCAAGTCGTGCCGTCAAAGACCCTTGCGGCACCACTTCAAGTTCAATCTTTCCAGCTCGGTATAAATCATCAAAGATATGCGAATCATGTTGGCGGGGGAAAGAACAAATAATTTTACGCACACACCCTGCTTTTAATAACAAAGCCAGTCCCGTATCACCATTACCCGCATTATTACTAACAATCGTTAGATCCTTAGCATTATGCTCGATTAGCGCGTCGATCAATTCTGCTGGTTGACCTGCCAATCCAAAACCGCCTATCAAGATGGTCGCCCCATCATGGATATTACTCACGGCTTTGGCGGCAGACTCTGTCACTTTATTTAACATTGAATCATCCTATATAAACAGGGGTACACCTCCTCATACGCCCGATTAAGATAACTGGCCATAATGAATTATGGCATTTAATATATCGAGCGGATAAGTAGGAGATACCCAGTAATTGCCATGCTTAGACTGGCTAGATCTAAGTTGACTAATCTAACTCATTTAGATCACTCTAACTTCTCAAGTGGTAACCCGACATAGTTCTCAGCAATGTTTGTCTTCCCTGCTTCCGAATTAATGAAGTAGTCAAATTCCGCCTGTTGTACCCGAAAATCAAAACGACTGGCACTTGGGAAACGATGTAAGAGCGTGGTCATCCACCAAGAGAAGCGTACCGATTTCCAAACACGTGCTAGGCATACTTCTTGATAGCGGGGAATTAGATCGGTACGGCCTTCTTCATATATTTTTACAAATAAACGGAATGCGGTTTCCACATCACTCGCGGCAAGGTTCAGTCCTTTAGCGCCGGTTGGTGGTACGATATGTGCAGAATCCCCTATTAAAAACATCTTGCCATATTGCATGGTTTCACAGACATAAGAACGCAATGGCGCGATACTCATTTCTAGTGCGGGGCCAGTGACTAAGCGTTCAGCCATTTCTGCTGGAATACGGAGTTTTAACTCATCCCAAAACTTTTCTTCAGTCCAGTCTTCAATTTTATCGGTATCAGGCACTTGTATGTAATAGCGACTTCTAGTTGCGGAACGCATTGAACATAAGGCAAAACCACGCTCATGGGCACAATAAACCAGCTCATCATTAACTGGCGGTGTGTCACTCATCAAACCCAACCAGCCAAATGGATAAACTTTCTCATATTCTTCTATCTTGTCTGCAGGGATAGATTTTCGTGACACACCATGAAAACCATCACACCCTGCAATATAATCACAATCTAAACGCAGTGACTCACCATTATGTTCATAAGTAATATAAGGCTTGTCTGATTCAATATCGTGTGGCTTCACGTTATCTGCTTTATAAATAGTGACGCCACCGTCTTTTTTACGCTCAGCTATCAAATCACGAGTGACTTCAGTTTGACCATAGACGATCACATGTTTGCCATCACTATATTTTTCAATATCTAGATGATGGTGCTCGCCTTGGAAACTAAAGTCAGTCCCCGTATGGATTAATCCATCTTCATCCATGCGCGCACCCGCACCCGCTTCACGAATTAAATCTACGGTACCTTGTTCTAAAACACCCGCACGGATACGTCCTAAGACATATTCTGCGGTTTGGCGCTCTAAAACAATATTGTCTATTCCAGCTTTAGTCAGTAACTGACCGAGCAATAAGCCAGACGGACCTGCACCAATAATGGCCACTTTAGTTTTGTTAGTCATGAAATCCCTCTCATTGTCTAATTAAATGTGATTGCTAATTAAGTGTGTTCACTGCTTATGAAACGCTTTGATATTAAAAGTCAAAAAAGACAGTTTCGCTATCACCTTGTAGGCATATATCAAAACGATAACGAGGTTTACCCTCACCTTCTTCTTTGACTGCTATCAAGGTCTTACGACGTTCTGGCGACGGAACACCAGTTAAGATTGGGCAGTTTTTATTGCTTTCTTGCTCGTCATTAAAGTATGCTCTGGTTTGAAGATGCAGATTAATACCACGGGCAAAAACAGCGATATTGACGTGAGGCGCCATTGTCTTACCATCAAAGTCGACTTGACCTGGTTTGACGGTATTAAAATGGAACTCACCATCTAAAGCACAGGCGCTACGACCAAAACTACGAAATGGTTTTTTATTGTCAAAATCAGTCAGATAATCACCTTGACTGTCCGCTTGCCAGATTTCAATTAGGGCATCACGCACCAAATCACCATTGCCGTCATAGACGTAACCTACCAATTCAATATGCTCACCTTCAGCATCATCACTGGCCAAATCTTGCCATATCTCGTCTGCACGCGCCTCAAAACCAGCAATTTCTAACGCTAAGCCGATATGAACAAAAGGGCCTGACGTTTGTGAGGCTGTTTCACGCAATAAACCGGTTTCATCTTGTAATTTGTATTGGCTATACATGTCTTACTCCTCAAAATAGGTTTGTAATGCGCCGCGAACGACAATATCAAAACGATACGCCAAGTAATCCATAGGTTTACTCATAGACATATCGAAACGTGCAATCATCGTTTCAACAGCTTCAGGATCTTTTAATACTTGCACGATTGGACACTGTGGAATCAAAGGATCCCCTTCAAAATACAGTTGCGTGATCAAGCGTGTTGAGATTGAGGCTCCCATGACTGACACGTGAATATGAGCAGGACGCCAAGTATTGACCCCATTTGGCCATGGATATGGACCCGGGCGCACCGTGCGGAAACGATAGCGACCATCCGCATCGGTAATACAACGACCTACACCACCAAAATTAGGATCAAGGGGCGCAAGATAGCTGTCTTTTTTATGCCGATAACGACCACCAGCATTAGCTTGCCACATCTCAATTAGGGTATTAGGTACGGGTTTACCGAATTGGTCAATCACCCGACCATGTATAATAATGCGCTCACCAATGGGCAAGCCTGCTTGATCACCTTCTGCGCGTAAATTCATCAATAAATCATTGTCGTATTGACCGATTTCTAAACCGTTAAAAACAGGGCCACTGCGCTCTGACGGACTGGCATTTTGGATACTGACCAAGGCTTGATTTGGCGAACGGGCTACTGAGGTTTTATAACCTGGCGTATATTGTGCCGGTTGCCATGCCCGATCACGAGCAAGGAAATAAGGGTAGTTATGACTCATTATGGTTATCTCCATTTTTATAAAGCGAACTTTATTTATAGAATATTTTTAATGTATACACTATTAAGAAATTGATTCACCCCAACCATTATCCTTGGCTAAAGAAAATGCATGATTGGCTGCTGGTACGCCAGCATAAATGGCCACATGAATCAGTACCTGACGCAGCTGTGCTTCACTAATGCCCAAGCGGTGCGCGGTGCGCAAATGTAGTCCTAACTCACCATCACGTCCAAGCGCAGCTAATATAGCAGTGGTCACCATACTGCGTTGTTGTACAGTTAAACTGCTATCTCCCCACAACTCTCCCCAAGCACTGCGCGTGATAAATTGTTGGAATGGGTTGTCTAATGTGGTGGCATTTTTAGTCGCTTGTTCGACATGCGCTTCACCAAGAATACGCTTGCGTTGCACTAGCCCTTGCTCGTAGGTAATGCCTGTTTCACCGACAGTCGCGCGCGCAGCATTGGTTTGAATATAATCGGTTAATTGACTTGGCATTTCAATCGATGGCACGTGACCTGAACCTTCAAATACGGTTAACTGTGCATCAGGAAAAGCAGCTTGCAAGCCTTCTAAAGCTGCTAGTGGCGTAGACACATCTTCTGAACCGGCCAGTAAAGCAATACTATCGGCATAATCTGCTAATTTTTCACTATTATCGACTTGTGCTAAGGCTTCGCAGAGTTTGGCATAGCTTTCATTATCACTGCGTGCTAATTGTATTTTCCAGCCTTGTAACACTTCAGGATACTGCTTGACATAGTCTGGCGAAAACCAACGCGGCACAATCATTTCAGCCATTTCAGCTAAGCCCAAACGACGCACATTCTCAGCGCGCTCTGCCCATGCTTCCTTAGTACCGATTACAGCACCAGTGTTGGTGAGGCAAACTTGCTGTAAACGTTGCGGCGCTATCTGACACAAGCTCTGGCCAATGACGCCACCGATTGACGTACCGATAAAATTAAAGCTTTGAATCTCTAAAGTATCTGCCAAATGAAGGACATCACGGGCGAGTATTTCTGCTGATACCCCTTGTTGTGCTACTCCGCTGCTACCGTGTCCCGGTAAGTCCCAGCGAATACAACGATAATGTCCGTGTAATTGATCACATACCTCATCCCAAACATCACGACTCATCCCTAATGGATGCGCCATGAATAGAGCTGGCAAATAGGTCTCGCCGCTATCTTGATACGCCATAAAATGGGCGTCTGTTGCTAAAAATGTCATTGTTATTCTCCTACTCGTGAAACTATCAAGGCAATTCCCTGCCCAACGCCGATACACATGGTACAGAGCGCCCGATCTTTTTTAGTGCGTTGTAATTCATGAATGGCAGAAATCAAGATACGTGTCCCAGAGGCGCCAAGCGGGTGACCTAACGCAATAGCGCCACCTTTAGGGTTAATGCGTGGATCACGATCCTCTAGCCCCAACTCTCGTGAACAAGCCAATGCTTGTGCCGCAAAGGCTTCATTGAGTTCAATAATGTCAATGTCATCTAAATGGAGGTTGAGACGCTTTAATAATTTCTGAGTTGCGGGTACCGGACCAATACCCATAATCGTTGGTAGCACTCCAGCAGTGGCCATGCCTTCGATTTTTGCCATAGGCGTTAAACCATACTTCTTTACGGCTGCGGCACTGGCAATTAACATGGCTGCAGCGCCATCATTTATGCCAGAAGCATTACCAGCGGTCACACTACCGTTTTCATATAAGGGGCGTAGTTTTGCTAAGGCCGCCATATCCGCTTCTGGACGTGGATGTTCGTCTTTATCAACGATAAGCGGTTCTTTTTTACGCCTTTCAATGCTAATGGGCGTAATCTCAGCGGCTAAGCGACCGTCATTTTGTGCTTGTGCAGCTTTTTGTTGCGACCATAACGCAAAAGTATCTTGATCTTCGCGAGAGATATTGAATTTTTCTGCTAGATTTTCCGCTGTGCGTGGCATCGCTTCTGTGCCATACATTGCATCCAATTTTTTATTGATAAAACGCCAGCCCATAGTAGTGTCTTGCAATGTTTGACGGCGATCATAAGCCTTTTCTGCCTTACTTATGACAAATGGAGCACGGGTCATTGATTCAACGCCACCAGCCAGTGCTAATTCCATTTCGCCACTAACAATGGCACGAAAAGCAGTTCCTACTGAATCCAAACCAGAACCACACAAACGATTAATAGTCGTTGCCGGCACTTTTTCTGTTAAACCAGATAACAAGCTACTCATGCGTGCCACATTACGATTGTCTTCACCACTTTGGTTCGCGCATCCCATGAAAACGTCTTCAATCGCATTGTGATCAAAGTCAGGCGCATCGTCCAGTACGGCTTTGATGACTTGTGCAAGCAAATCGTCAGGACGAATATCGGCTAGAGAGCCACCATAGCGGCCTACTGCTGATCGTTTTGGATGACAAATATAGACTGCTGTCATGTTTCTCTCCTAGTGGCTCTATTAGCATGGTTTAGTTTGATTGGTATCGCTTAACTGGCGTCACTTAATTTGTTCTTCATTAGAATTATTGTTCGTATAGTGAATTAAATTATACCTTTTCCATTCCTCTGTCAACCTAATTGTTCCTTTTTATTACCTAAGACTGGTTTGGTACCGATTTGAAATATAGTAACTATTCTAAAATATAGTAAAAAACTTTATTACTACTACAAGGCAAATGAGTGCCGATAGTACAACAGGTACAGCAAGCGAGTCTAACACCGTAGCAGTTTTACATTTCGCTGACTATAGAACTGGCACCCATAGCCTGTAGTATTTTTGCGATAAAAAAAACCCAAGTCTGGGTCTTTTTTCACTACATTAACGTCACCACGTCAAAAAATAAGCGTGCTTACTTTAAAAATATACGCCCTTCTTCTGCCTTACTTATCCCAGTTTGGATCAAGTCTGTTCATCAATCGGTAGTAAGCCGGCCATTCAGGAAGTCTAACTTGAGCACCCGCTTGAGCATCACCGCCTTCAAACTGCTCTCTTGTTAGTTTCATAGCCTCTTCACTGATTTCATTTAACTCTCCACCTGAGGCCATGGTCTTAAGCTGTACGGCACAACCTTGAATCATTTGGTACATTCTCATAAATGCCCATGCAACATCGGGACCAGTGGTTATCACACCGTGATTTTTAAGCATCAAAGTATGATTCGTAGGTCCAATTGAAGATACTAACCTTTGCTGTTCATTGGCATCTAAAACAATGCCTTCAAAATCATGATATCCGATTCTGTCATAGAACATGAAAGCTTCTTGAAATAATGGAATGAAACCACATTTCAAAGAACTCACCGCTTGAACATCAATGCTATGTGTATGCATGACACAATGTATATCTGGCCGGCCTTGATGAATGGCCGTGTGAATAACATTACCCGCTTTATTTATGGGATAGGGCGAATCATCAACCTTGTTTCCATCAAAATCGATTTTTACTAAATTTGACGGTTTTATTTCACTATATAAAAGTCCAAATGCATTAATTAATAAATGCTCAGTTCCCGGTATCCTGTATGAAATATGATTATAAACTTGTGTTGTCCAACCATAATAATCAACCATCCTATAGCATAATGCCAAGTCTACTCTGGCTTTCCATTCAACATCACTATACCCGGGAGGGGTGACTGTGGATTCAAAAATATCTTCCATGGTATTATCCTTTTATTCTGGTTTCTCGCCCATTACCACTGCACGATACATTTCTCTTCTGTAGCCGTCATAGTCATTAAAAGCTTGATGTAGACAGATTCTGTTGTCCCACATGATTAATGTATTGTTATGCCATTTTAGCCTACAGACAAAAGATTCTTGGGTGGCAAAACTAGATAAAAAATCAAGTAGAGGTCGTGACTCTTCCTCTGTCATCCCTTCTATACCACAGGCATAAGTTTTATCGACATATAATGACTTCTCACCTGAGACGGGGTGTGTCCTAACCAATGGATGATATGAGCCTTCTATCATCTTTTGGGTATCTACATCAAGTTCCAGACTTCCTAACTCACCATCTTTTCTTGGTTTTTTGGATTGTTTTTCAGCTTGCATAGAGGCAACAACATGCTTAGCGCTCATCCATACTTTAAGAGGGTCTATCATCTCTTTCATTGCTGGGCTTAAACTATTATAAGCTAGAACAGAGTTTGCAAATAACGTATCTCCGCCATAAGGAGGCATGTCTATTCCGTAGTTGATAGCCACTGAAGGCGGACACTCTAAAAATGCTGAATCTGTGTGCCAGCCACTACCAAACACCATTTTTGTTTCAGTACTAGCTTCTTTAATGACCGGTTGAATGTTCTCATGACCAACGACACCTTTAGTGTATGCATCAGTTCCGAACTCACCAAACTTAAGGGTTAAATTTTCATGGTCCGTAAAAGATATGTCTTGGTCTCTAAAAAAGATAAGTTTGTGCCTATATAATGCATTTTGAATCTCAGCCATGGCGTCATCACTTACATTACTTAGATCCACCCCTTGTATTTCTGCTCCCATAGCTGATGCTAAGGGAAGAGCAGTGATATGCTTATAGTCTCTAGCACTATTATCAAAGAGTCCCGTTGGGTGCGTAATATTTCTCATAATTTTAATCCTTTAAAATTTATTAAAAATTAACAATAGATTATATCTTTTAGTGTCAAATCAGTTTGAAATTTTACAGCTTAGGACTCACATGCAGTACTAGCTTCTTTAGCTTTTTGATAAACAGTTTGTGCATCTAATCCAAGATCTTCAACATCTTTTAAGTATTTTTTAGTTCCTGCTTCCAATGGACCTTTCCATGCAGGGTCGTTCAATGGATCAGGAATGTCTATCATAATGTCACCTTTAGCTTTTGCCTCAGCCATAAACTTGTCATCCTCCCCATCAAAAACTTTACCCGCAACAGCAGCCATCTCTTTACCGGAGTTGTCGTCGATGACTTTTTTAAGGTCGTCAGGTAGGCTCTCATACTTATCTTTGTTCATAGTAACCAAGATAGCAGAACTATAAAAAGGCATATTTGTGTGTGTATTTACAAGTTCATTGAGTTTAAATGCACCTACAGCATCCCATGGAAGACTTAAGCCATCTAAAACGCCACGTTGAAGAGAGGTATAAAGATCAGTGACAGGTAAACCGACAGGCGTTCCCCCTGCAGATTCAATAATATCACCAGCAATAGCCGAAGGACGACGCATACGCAAGCCTTTTAAGTCTTCTGGTTTGCGAATAGGATTATCAATAGTATGGATTCCTCCAGGACCAGTCCCCATCATAAATAGTAAATGCGTATCTTCATATTCGCTTGATATAACCCCATCATCATACAAAGTCTGTAACATACAATTCATTTGCGTTGCTGAATTAGAGAGACCTGGGAGTTCTGCGATTTGAGTCAGTGGAAAACGGCCGTTTGAATAACCTTGAACTTGTGAGCCTATATCAATAGTTCCGTTAGCAGTTGATTCATATGTACTATCAGCTGAACTGAGAGTCGCTGAAGGGTAAATCTCAACCTTAAGCCTACCATCTGACTCTTCTTCAACCTTTCTTGCCCAAGGTTCAAAAATATCTTTATGGGTTGCAGAAGTAGCTGGCCAAAAATGTGAAAAACGTAATACTGTCTCATTCTCAGAGTTCACAGCTGAATTATCACCAACGGCTGTATCGTTCGATTGCGAGCAGCCAGTAAGAGCAATTAAAGCTGCCAATACCATACTAGCTAGGGGAGTTTTCTTCATCATAAATTCCTTTTTTGATGGTTACAAATGATTCTAATATAAAGTTAGGCACATTTTAAAACACTGCTTTGATGACTTCTGAAAGCAAATCATCAGGACAAATTTTAGCTGAAAAGCTATTGTAGTGGTTTACTGCTGATATTTTTTGATGACAAATACAGATTGTCATCGTATTTCGCTCTTAATAGCTTTAGTAACTCGGTACTATTTGTTCTACATTAGAATTACTGTTCGTATAATGAACTAAATTATACCTTTTCTATTCTTCTGTCAACACAGTTATATAGCTAAAAGCAGAATTAATTTATCAATCGCTTCCAGTGTTACTTGGCATTGCCTATCCGCTGCACCACAGTATGTTAGAGGAGATAGAATTGTTTCAAGTTCGCCACTGTTACCGTCCAGATTTATCGGTTGTTTTGCTAGTAAGGCTAGAAAGATTCGTGAAAACCCCTGGTGATTGACATGCGCTTCTTGACTGGCTTGCTCTATCAAAGGATAGAGTTGATCCTGATCGGTTGAAAAATGCTGCTTCAAGTTTTCAACCAGATAAGCATCGCTATTTAAATCAAGATTAGCTGCCATGCGCTCAGGGTAGACTTGCAGTCCATGTAACAAAGTTTTTAAATAGGCTGTGGCGCCAGCGACTAAAGCCACACCTTCAGTTAAAGGTACCCAAGTCGCATGCCATTGACCTAGCGCGCGCTCAAAAGGTTGAGCCGTTGTGTTGCTAATCACGCTCAAGTGCCCATGCATTCTCAAAGTAGCTGTTTTAATTAAGGCACATAACACAGGGTTGCGTTTATGGGGCATTGATGATGAGCCACCCATACCTTTAATAGCTGGCTCAGCTACTTCGCCCAACTCAGATTGGCACATTAAGGCGATATCTTCGACGATGTTTTCCATCGCGCCAGCACAGGCATCTAATGTAGAAGCTATCGCATGAATAGGTTGTCTATTAGTATGCCAGGGGAGTAACGGCGTTGATAATCCAAGCAATTCTGCGACTTGTTGAGGCAATTCATAATTTTCATTATCTACATTACTAACTCCAACAGGACCACCCCATTGTAAATAAAATCCTGAGCGCTCTAATTTTGCTAAATTTGGTATGACAGCGATTAACGATGATGCCCACTGTGAGATTTTCGCTCCAAAGGTAATCGGTAGAGCTTGTTGCATTAAGGTTCTACCCGCCATTGGAGTAGCGCGATGATTTTCAATCAATATTCCACAGGCTTTTAGCACATCAATTAAGTCTTGGTTGATATGTTTTAGTGCTGGTTTGAGCATCAGCATCATCGCTGTATCAATTACATCCTGACTGGTCACCGTCTGATGAAAATACGGTTTTATTTCTTGAGGTAACAAGGCTTTGGCTTGTGCCACAAAAGGAATGGCTGCATTGCCACCAAGATAAGTTTCTGCCCCAATCGCATCAATATCAAACAAATCTAACGTTAACGCTTGTTTAGATTTTTGTAGCGTTTTATCAGGAACAAGGCCGTTATTTTCTCTGACTTCTATGATGGCCAGTTCAAAATCCAACATAGCTTTAACAAAAAAGCGAGCCGAAAAGTCTTGAGCAATATCAGGGTGTACAAAAGGTTGATTGATTAATTGAGCAACTTTCATTTAGAATCCCTAGTTTTAGTAAATATTAAATAGTGTGGATAACGAAGTATGGACAACGAACAAGATAAGAAAATACTCTTCGATAGCCCAGATTTTGTTGCCTCTCTTGCGGGAGGTCTGAGCGTATTACTGACCTTTGATGAAAATCACTCTGTTATGACTCTAAGCGAAGTGGCCGAACGCACCAAGATGGGTAGAGCAAAAGCTCGACGTTATCTATTGACATTGCACGCACTCGGTTACGTTCATAAAAATAAGCGTCAGTTTAGTTTGTCACCCAAAACCCTAAGCCTAGGCGCAAGTTATTTAAATAGTGTGCATCATCACGATATAATTCAATTTTACTTAGAACGCGTGACCGAAAAGACAGGGGAATCCTGTTCATTTGGAGTGTTGAATGGTGATGAAGTGGTTTATATAGCACGCTCTGCAGCTGAACATCGCTTATTATCTATAACCTTGTCTATTGGCACGAGACTACCAGCTGTCTATACCTCTATGGGCCGTGCTATCCTTGCTAACCTTCCTAGCAACCAGCTCGAAAACTATATTGATAAAGTTGAGCTAACACCGCACACACCATATAGTATTACCGACCGTAAGCAATTTCGTCAGATGCTAAGACAGGTTAAAGAACAACAGTATGTCGTTGTAGATCAAGAGTTAGATACAGGTTTACGATCGCTTGCTCTTCCAGTCTATAAATCAAACAACGAATTAATTGGTGCGATTAATATTAGCACCAATGCCATGCGTATTTCTAATGAAGTTTTAATTGGAGAGTTCTTGCCAATCTTACATGATTGTGCCGCAAAAATTCAAACCTACTATATCTGATTGGCAGCTGTTGAGTGCCATTTATCTAGTTTTAAATGTAATACTGATCAAAGTAGTAGATGGTTCTTAATTTTATGCCGTGTTGATTTTTCAGTTTATATTATCCATCAATATTTAAAACTTAGCCCATGAGCCTGACAAAATATTGAGATCTGACCTAGATAATTTAGGTTAGATCTACGAGAAAAATCAAACTAAATTGACATACCTTTCAGAATCTGCATTTACTGAATTGATAATACATAGTCAGAATTTTTTATAATAATTATGATTATTTATATAATTAAGCTCTTTAGATAATGTTGTTATCAGCTAACGAAAGCAATTTGTGATTTTTTGAATATCCGTAACTATTATTAAGCAAGTTTGCAACGATCTCGCTTTTCTCATTGTTAACCTTACGCCCCGCTTATTTGCTTTCCGCTTTAGCAATACCCTGCTGCTGTATATTACGTTGTTCCTCATAATATTTTTATCGATAGCTACCAGCATATCAAACAACATTGAATTAATTGTTTATAGGATACTACTCATAAACTCAGTACTACCTTCACTTTACAGAGCTATATATAAGGTAGGAAGCTCTTTTAATACTACATATAATCTTTTCTTCGGAAGCATGTTTTTTAAGACGTCCCAATCTGTTTGGTTCAAACACGTCAGTTATCCAATCTGTTCTACTAAGCTCACATAACACTCATGGGCGTATTCAATCAGTTAAATCAGTTTTGAACGAACTAGAGTCGTTATTATTCTTCAGATATTAAGCTTGTTGAATGGAGATAATTCAACCGAATTAATAAAAATGAAGTTTAAAAAATGTATATGTTAATGAAAGTTATAAACATTTTATTGAAGATCAACTGTTTATTGGTGAGCATCAGTCTTAAGGTAGAGGTCAAAAACACTGTTAATTGATGGTTACTGAATTACGAGTTATACTTTGTTTGACGTTGTGAGATAAAGAAAAATGGTGCCTCAGTATTGATATGGTAGAGGTCGCTAGTTCGAATCTAGTTATGCCTACCGGATTCAAAAATCCCCAGTTTAACGACTGGGAATTTTTTTGTCTGTTTTTCAGGGAGTTACGTTGACAGATATGTAGGATGATTAAGAAGATGTCAAACTGTTAGCTACGCCCTTAAATTCCTTGTGCCCAACTTGTGCCTCACATTAATTTTGAGACTGTAAAAAGATAATGAAATGACCACTACTCTATTTTCTACATTATTTCCTTTATAATCATTAATTTTCACTCTGATTTGTCTTCATGCTCATCAACATACTCAAATATGTCGCCTACTTTTACTTCTAAAAACCTGCATAAACTATCGATGGTATCGAAGTTAATCCTTGTAGATTGTTCATTATAAATCTTATGCATCGTTGACTTACTTATACCTGTCGCCCTAACTGCATCGTTTCACACACTTATCCGGATCAGATGGCTGGATAGTATTTCTAAGCCAGTTGCTTGCCCAGTATTCTCAAACGACTTTTGAATTCTGAGCGGTCAACATAGCACCCTCTGAGACGACGTTCGCCAACATTTTCATCAAATGCGTTACGGCCGTGCAATACCCGTCGATTATCGAATACCACCATTTGACCAGCAGTCAACTTCAGCTCAATTTTATAGCGAGCATCTTTTAGCCGCCCCATGAGCTCACGATAAGCGATGTAGTAGTCATACATAACCTCGCCAGGCAGATCAAAGATATCCGCGATATGAGCGTTGTATTTGATTTCAACAATATTGCCAAAGTTGTCTAGGTTAATTACTCGATGGTGTTGACGAATATCATGGGCTTGGTCGTGAAAGCGGAATGGAATTGCATACTCAGCAAGCAGCCGGAAATACTCAGGCTGATCTTCTCGCAGCCTTTCCAGTACTTTTAGACCATCCACAAAAGTAGATTCGCCACCCACACTTTCATTGCTCAAGAAATGTAAGAACTGATATCCTGGAGGTAATTCCTGATTTGGTAGGTCAGTATGTAATGGCAATGAGAGAGACGTGTAAGCCACATTAATCGGTGATTTTTCTGATACCACATCAAAAGTCATTCCAAAATTAGTCTGACGCAGATAATCGATTCGCTTTGCCGTCTGCACAACGGCTTCAGAGTCATCCGGCATACCGTTAATAATAGTTAGCCCATATTTATCCAAAGCGCTCATCCACTCATATAGAGCGCTGTCACTGGTCATGATGTCCTGCTGGTTGTACACCGGAATTCGGTCAATAAATTCGCAGCCCCAACTTTGATAACTACTGCTATGATCTTTGGCCAATTCACCAGAATAACAGAACTGACGCAACCAGCTTTGCTCAAAGCAGCTGATATGTTGTTGTTCAGACCACTCGATAGTAAGCGTCCCTGCATCAAAAGAGACTGATAACGGATGGATGTCTTGCGAGATGCTCAGCAGATCAAAGCTGCGCTCGCCTGTCTGTGGATGGAAGGCTGATGGGCAGTTGTCACGCAGCCAGATGTAATGATAGGCCGTATCAATGCCGTCACTCCAGCGTACTTGAATGGCGCGGTCAATTAGCTTAACCGATTCTATATGAAGATCGGTTACTGCTGAGATATCTGTGGATAGTTCTGATTGGAGCATTTTCATTTAAGCGGACCTTGCATATACATAGCGTAAAAATCTACTCCATGGTATATTTCTAAGATTACTTATTCAAACAATGAATTATGACCCACTTGATAAGCAAAGCTAATGAATAAACGCGCTGATCTTCCCCCACTAAACTGGCTAAAAACATTTGAAGCAGCAGCAAGACTGCTCAATTTTAGTGCTGCAGGGAGAGAGTTGCATCTCACTCAGTCTGCGGTGAGCCAACAGATACGGCTTTTAGAGTATCACTTAGGTGAGCCGTTGTTTGTCCGAGAACATCGCACCGTATATTTAACCAACAGTGGCATGGCCTATTTACCCGTTGTACAGAGTGCAATCAGCAACTTGCAACGTCATACCTCTGATATCTTCTCTCCACTGGGTAAAGGTCGTCTGGTGATTGAAGTAAATATCGCCTTTTCAATAATGTGGCTCTCCCCTAGACTAAGCCGTTTTTGCGCGCAGTATCCCGGACTTAAATTACAGCTTGTCCATGCCAACTGGGACAATGAGTTTAATCGCAGTCCGGCTGATATCACTATAATACATGGCAACGGTGACTGGTCTGGCATGCAGCTACATCCGTTATTTACACCCGAACTGACACCTTACTGCGCACCCAAACTTGCTCATCAGCTAAGTGACCCTAGTGACCTATTATGCCTACCGCTTCTAGAAGTTTTAGGTAACCGTCAGGGCTGGCAAGGTTGGTTTCAACAAGCTGAGGTTGAAACGGCTAATGCCGATATTCTCTATCATAAGATTGATAATCTAGCAGCAGGAATGTCGATGGGTGAATCGGGATTGGGTGTTTTTCTGAGCTATCCGGACTTCTTTACAGATCAAGCAGACAGTCGAAAACTACTGGCACCTTTTGATATCTGTCTTGAAACGGAAGAAAACTATTATTTGGCCTACCCAAAAGGAATGCCTCTGTCCAAGTCTGCAACCGTCTTCAAGGAATGGTTATTGAATGAATTGGGATTACACTCTGTCATAAAACAGCCTCTGATATAGTCGAGGCGGTTCACAGATTGGTGCTTTGAGTCTTTGCTGTTATATTTTATCGTTTAGCCAATACTATTCCTAAACTGCAGATAAGCAGCTGTAATAGCGATGGCATCTTCTATTTGCGGGTAATGGCCTAACTCAGGCATTACGGTAATATTGGCATTAGGGATCAATTTACGATAATTGTCGATCATATGCTGGCCCGAGATGGGATCTTTGGCACCGGCAATCAGTTTAACGGGTACCGTGCTATTAATAATTGCACCCACCCAGCGTTCACGGTGCTGCTTACGTTGGGGGATGTAGTTAATCAATTTGTGACTCACTGCTAAACCATTATTGTGAGTTAGCAGTTGCCATAGAGCGTCGATGACCTCCGGGGTTGGTGGTGTCGCAATATCGAGGGTAATCACGTAATAATGTTGCGTGAGCTCATCCCACATGCCTTCCCAATCCCAACTGGCACTAGGAAACCCATGAATTAACAATAATACTGGCGCATTTTTATCCCCCGCCTGACGAGTAAAAATTTGCTGACCGTTAATGGACTCGAATTGTCCCTGCTGTTGCCATTCACTCAAGGTTTTCATAACTAGAGTATCCTAACTGGATTATTCCTCAAATGAGGGATCGGTTCGGCGCAATTTTCTTAATAAGGCAGGCCAAGCAATATCACCATTTGCGCCTTTGGTCACTTCATCTGACGCGGCTTGGATACCCGCTAATATTTGTGCTGGTATGGGTGTCAATTCATTGCCACTACTTTGCGCTTTGATTTGGATCTCGCATGCTTTTTGCATGATATACATGTATAAAAATGCATCCGCGACGCTGCTGGCACAAGTGAGTAAGCCATGATTGCGTAAAATCATAAAGTGGGCATTGCCCAAGTCAGCGACTAGACGCACCTTTTCTTCAGGGTTTAATGCGATCCCTTCGTAGTCGTGGTACGCCAAGTTAGATAACGGAAATAACGATTGCTGAGATATAGGCAGTAAGCCTTGCTTCTGAGTAGACACAGCGACGCCATCACTGGTATGCAAATGGAGCACACAATGAGCATCGCTACGAGCCTCGTGCACAGCACTATGAATGGTAAATCCCGCCGGATTAACGTCATATTCTGATGGCGACACCTTTTCACCCGCTTGATTCACTTTAACTAAGTTAGAGGCGGTAATCTCTTCAAACAATAAGCCATAAGGGTTAATTAAAAATTCATCCTCAGTATCTGGCACTCGTGCAGAGATATGAGTGAATACTAAATCATCCCAACCATATGAGGCAATCAGTCGATAACAAGCGGCAAGATTTACTCTCATTTGCCACTCTTGTTCGGTTACATTATGTTGTACACTCGGCACTGAATCAGTTTGCATTACGTTATCCCTAACTGTTTTAGTTGTTGTGATTTAGATACTATGAATATACCTTAGATTTACCATAACGTCTGCACATTTTTCTTAAGCTGCTGTAGCGCTTGTTGATACTTGCGGTCATTGGTCTTAAGTGTACTTATACGTCCATAACGCAGCTGGCGGTAGTCTTGTTTAATCTTATCAATACTTTTTTGTTGAGCAGACTCTGTATTGCCTTTATCTAACATAGTAGTGTCGCGTTTACTGTCTTTACCCGCTTCACTCTTTAAATCAGCTGAATTTAGAGTAGCCGAGTTTAGAGAGAGTGATAAACGCTCAAGCCAAGCCAACTGCCCTTCGTTATCATAACGGCTTAGCGACTCTTCACGTTTGCCAAGACGTTTAGATAGCCGAACTAAGGGTAGATCTGCTGGATGCCAACGCTTACGCCGGCGCTGCCAAATCATAAGCGCCAAAATACTCATCACGGTAATAGCGCTGCCCGCCAGCCAAACGATTTGCTGCATGACTGAGCTAATGTTAAGCCACTTTAACAGCGCGCTAGCTTGTTTGTCCTGATCATAACCGACGATGTCTTTTTGCCAATAATAGCTGGCTTGATCCGATAAGCGGCGCAAGGTTTGCAACATTTGATACTGCTGATAGCTGATTTGTGCACTAGCACCGTCGCCGAACATGGCCGCACCTTGCGTCTGAGTCAGCGCATCCATTCCCTGCTCGACTCGTTCAGGCGCAACAAAAGCAGTCGGATCAACACGTACCCATCCTTGTCCATCGAGCCATACTTCAGTCCACGCGTGGGCATCCATTTGCCGCACTTCCCACACGTTACCGCCGCGACTCAGCTCACCGCCTTGATAACCAGCAACCACTCGCGCCGGAATACCGGCAGCTCGTAGCATAAAGGTAAAGCTTGACGAATAATGCTCACAAAATCCTGCTTTGGTAACGAATAAAAACTCATCGATACGGTTAGTGTTGAGTCTAGGTGGTGATAGTGTGTAGCGGAACTCAGTTTGATTGATCCAGCGTTCAATCGCCTGCATATAGCGCACTGGATCTGAGCCTGACTGCGCAAACAGCTGCTTGGCAAGCGTACGAGCTTGTGGATTACCTTGGCTTGGTAGCGCCAGATTAATACGCCGAGAAGCCGCATCGAGGATAGGGTCAATACGCATAGGCGCAAAACGCAATACCTCATAGCGTAGCTGCTGAGTAACGGGCTGATTTTTAAGTAAAGTAAAGTTGGAGGTAAGACTAATATCTTGCTGCTGCGTAAAAGGATAATCAAGACCAAATAACCAGCGCTGCTGAGTCGGCTCTAAGATAACTTCATAGCTAATAGGGTCAAGTCTCACTTCATCAGGCGCGGTAGCCAGGGAGCGCTCTACCCATTGAGGCCTTTGCTGTTCAGAATCCCATTGCTGCTGTTGCTCACGATTAGGCCGCCATGTCACCCCATCAAAGTCACTAAATACCAAGCCGCGCCAGTAAAGTTGTTCTTGTGGTGGCCGGTTGTTCTCAAACTCGACGCGAAAAGCAAGCGCAGTTGATTGACTTAGATTGGCAAAGTCGCCAGGTGACATGCTATCAGAAACGCCGGTCGTTGCTTGCTGTCCTGATAGCTGCACTGACCACAAGGGTGGCAGACGTGGAAAGAATAAGAACAGCACCACCAATAATGGCAATGCCCCAATTCCCAACACACCTAAGGTACGCAAGCGTCCATCACCGCGGATATTGCCGTCATCATTGAGCGCGATAAATGCCAATAAAATAACGACTGCGCCCACAATTACTTCTAAAGTGGTAAGCAATCCTTGATCCATCAAAAACAGCGCAGCAAGCACAAACAGCGATAAATTCAACACCACATACGCATCACGGCGCTTATACAACTCCCACAGCTTACTGATAAGGCATAACACTAAGAATGCCACGCCCATATCGAGGCCAAATGCAGTGTTATAGGTCAGCCATAAACCTGCCAGCCCCAATAAAAATCCGAGCATTTGCATGCCTTGATAAAGCCGCTTGAGATGACGCACTTGTTTAAATTTAGCTTTGATACGGGGCAATTGCGCAATAATGCTGACCAGTGCAAACCCCATTAGCCAGAGTGGCAAATGAGCCGCATGAGGCAGAATGACGATAAATTGTGTGATCAGTACCCAATAATAGGCTGGTAGTGCCAATAACTTGTTATACCACCTTGATTTGACTGCCAAATTGATTGACAAGTTATCTATGACACCATCTAATGTCGAAATATCTGATGTTGAATGGTCTACAGCATTATCAATACCAGATCGCTGACCTAGCGCCAATTTCTCAAAAGATGGCTCACAAAGGACATTGGTTGTAGAAGAGGGTTGTTTTGAAAAGGCTGGTTTAGAGGGTTTAGAAGATTTTATGGTCATAGTGTTTTTGCCAGCCTTAGTAAACATGCTTGTGCAAACGGGTCACCTTGACCAATAGCTGCGGCCGATTGTGCTTCATTAGGCAGTTGCATTTGAAAAGGCACGCCAAGCTGACCGAGAGTACGTACGCCATAAGCCAATTGTGCCAGTTTTTGTTCGTGATGCGCCGCTGGCATATCTGCATAATCTAAGGTTTGTTCATGACCCACAGGGTCGGCAAAATGCTTGGTAAACATACCCTGACCCCGTGCGACATGAGCCCAAGAGACGCGCGCCAGCGACTCGCCTTCAATGTAATTATCAAGACGTTCAAAGTCATCTTGACCTTGAGTATACTGACCGCCTGTTGGCAAATCCTCGGTACTGGCTGCTAAATACTGTGCCTGCCAGTCAAACGTTAATGGTTTGGGATAAACCCACGCTGTGCGCTCAAAATATACATAAGACCATGCGCGCATAATGCCTAGCGGATAAACCGTCTTAATTTGTAGACGTGGCAGCTCAAACTGACCACGATGATTGGTAGGCACAGACAGACGAATAATTTGCTGTTCTTGCAAGCGCGGTAGCAATACTGGTCTATTATCGTCACCGCTCAATTTACTGTCATCTTGTCTATTATTGGTTTGCTGAGACAAGTTTTTATCAACACGCTGCTCAAAACTAAAAGCCAGCTGGCGTCTGGGTTGCCGACTCTCACTGCGCAGCTGTAGCGTTACCCAGATGGGTTCCCCTGCCTCTGCCAGCGTGACTTCAAGCAAGCGCACTTGCAGGCCAGAAATATGCGCAAAGGTCACATGAAAGCTTATCAGCCAGACACTCACTAAGTAAAAGCACAAGCCCAGCACCAAATTATTACCATAGTTGATACCAGCAATAAAGGTAATCACTAATAGCAAAGCAAAGAGCATGCCTTCGCGGCTAAAAAAGATATAAACATTGCGCAAGTTAAGGGTTGCGCTGTCGCTTTTGGGAGCACGCTTGGCAAACCAACGGGCTAGCGCAGCTGTTAGTGGTTGGGTTAAATTGCGTGGTAAAATCTTCATGACCACCCTATCTATGCTTAAACAATAACCGACACTTCTGCCATGATTCGCTGAGCGATCGTCTGCGGTGCTTGTCCACCGGCCACATGCGCCGGTACAAACCGTTGTCCTAACCGATGATCAGTGACCGCTGCAAATACTGCTTGAATATCCTCAGGTGTTACCTCTGAATGCCCTGATACATAGGCATAAGCTTGTGCTGCACGCTGTAGCGACAACACGCCGCGCGGTGACAGACCGTGATACTCTTGACTTGCGCGAGTTTTAGCGACCAGCCGCTGTAAATAATCTAACACCACATCCGCGACATAAACCTGCTGTACGCCTTGCTGCGCTAGCATTACTGCTTCAGTATCCAGCACCGCATCTAAGCTTTTTAGTAGCTCACGGCGATCTTGTCCTTGTAGTAGCGCACGCTCTGCAGCAGGCGATGGATAGCCTAGTGACAAACACAATAAAAAACGATCCAGCTGTGATTCAGGAAGCGGATAAACGCCCGCTTGCTGCAATGGGTTTTGGGTTGCTATCACAAAAAATGGCTGCGGTAAGCGGTATGATTGACCATCTTGGGTGACTTGCCGCTCCTCCATCGCTTCCAATAAAGCACTTTGAGTCTTAGGGCTGGAGCGGTTAATCTCATCAGCGAGTAATAGCTGAGTAAATATAGGGCCTTTGCGAAACTCAAAACCGAGCGTGGCTTGATTGTAGATACTCATACCCAAAATATCTGCGGGTAGCATATCATTGGTGAACTGTACTCTGCTAAACGTTAGCCCTAATAGCTGAGCCAACCCTTGCGCTAGGGTGGTTTTGCCCATACCGGGCAGATCTTGTAGTAACAGATGCCCACCTGCCAGTATACCGCTGAGCGCCAACTTTATCACTTGCGATTTATCCAAAACAATCTGATTTAACTGGGCTAATAATTGCGCAATTTGCTGTTGATTGCGGCCATAATCATCTGTGATTGGCAAAGTTTGGTCTTTTGCGGCGATAGATAGATTGTTTGTTGACGTAGAGGCATTAATGGAATCGTCAAAAGATTGGGATTGAGAGTGGCGCATCATAAACTACCGGTTCGTTTGATTATTATGAGAGTTAATTAAAGTAAGTTCATTGAAAATCTGCCGCCGGTTTTTGTGCCGGATCTGTTGACACCTCGATTGGCTCATTGCTCATCTGCGTGTGCTCGGTATTGTCATTTGTATTAGTGCCTTTGTTAGCATCGACAGCTACTGGATAGCCTTCGGCATCAAGAATCGGAATTGCGGCGCGCAAGGTGGACAAATAAGCGATAACATCGGCACGTTCGCTGGCATCTGGTATCGGATCGGCTAACATCTTTGAATCAGTCATTGCCTTTTCGGCATCGGCAATGTATGGGTCAAGGGTTTCGGCATCCCATACCCAACCTGATGCTGCTAACCCTTCGCTATAGTCGTAATCAGCTAAACTTGCCGCCGACGCACCGTATATATTCATCAATTGCGGGCCTTTTTTATTGCTTCCGGGATTCAACTGATGACACTGTCCGCAGGCCTCTTCAAAAATTATCGCCCCACGGTCAGCATCGCCTTCGGTGTATACTGGTAGCGTCACAGGTACAGGAGTACGATAGTCAGGCGGTGTGCGCTCACAAGCTGTGAGTAAAAATGCTGTGATCAATATACTGCTAAGTTGGACTTTAAAGTTAATAGGCATGTTTACTCATTCTTTAGTTGAGTTCTTTAGTTGAGTTCTGTAGTGGAAGAGGCTTTTACTAGCTTATGAGAATGTTGACATACTCCCCCCACTTTCACATGGCTCAAGTGGGGGATTCTAAAAGCCGAAGCTCTTAGGTGACATCCTCACGGTTGTCACAAGTTTTCTGTTTCAACGGGCGACCTTTACTGCATCCTCCCTCCACAGACAAAACGGCATGTCCTGCCGCCAATACATTACGTGCCGCATTAAAATCTGCGTTCGCAACATACATACATTTAACGCACTCAAATTTTGCCTGAGTACGCCTATTTTCTTTCGCCACATGCTTGCATTTAGAGCAGGTTTGGCTGGTGTATCTTGGGTTTACCTTAATGAGTAACCCACCGCGCCATTGCTGCTTATACTCAAGCATCACGGTCATCATATGCCAACCTTGATCCAAAATTGATTTATTCAATCCTGACTTAGCTTTGACATTACACCCTTTTTGAGCGGTTGTACCGCTTGCGGATTTCGACATATTGGCTACTTTTAAATCTTCAACAACGATCATGGCGTGGCTTTTGCTGAGCGTGGTGGTGACTTTATGCAAGTAGTCATGGCGAATATTGGCAATATGATGATGTAGCTTTTGAATCTTACGATTTTGCTTTTTCCAGTTTTCGCTAAATTTTACTTTCTTACTTAATCGACGCTGTAATTTGGCAATTTTGATTTGATTGGCTTTAAAGCTGTTTTTGGGCTTGATGTACTGACCGCTTGAGGTGGTGAGTAGTTTTGTGATCCCCATATCCAAACCTAACGCACTTTTAGAAGGATGGATTGGGTTTTCCAGTAACGCTTTCTCAGTGCCAAATGACACGTACCAGTGACCTGATTTCTTGCTAAGGGTGACATTTTTGATTGTGCCGATAATGGCTTGAGATTTTCTAAACTTCACCAAACCAATGCCATTAGGTAGTTTCACCCGATTGCCCTCGACACGGCAGTATTTATCAAACTGAACCAAGCGAATTGAATCGCAGCCATCTGATTTATGCTTGAATCTTGGCATCAGCGCCCGTAACTGGATTTCTGACCCATCAGCCCGTTTAAAAAACTTGGGTTTTCTAGGTTTCTTTTTATTTTCTTTTAATCGTGCATGTACTTTAGGGTCAAAAAATCGTGACCAAGCAGCCGCAAGATCGCGTACCTTTTGTTGCAAAGACACCGCATTAGAATGGGTTTTTAAAAAGCCAAAATCAGGATTGTTCTTTAAATTCATGATTTTATTAACGAGATTAGTGGCGTTGATAAACTCATTTTTGGCAAACATCTCAAGCGATATTGCCAGCATTTGATTCCAAACAAAACGTGCAGAGCCGACCAGATTATTTAAAATAACCTCTTGCTCCGAATTAGGCTCAAGCCTAAATTTATACGCTTTGTTGATTTTCATAAATGCTTTCTTTATTAATGAGTGTGTATTTGATAATATGTAGATAATACTAGCACTTAAGAGTTTTTATTACAATGAGTGAGATATATAAAAATCGCCATGCGGCCTTTAATCTCCATGTTCACTTGGTTTTTATTACCAAGTATCGAAGAAAGGTATTGGGCGGGGTGCATCACAAGTATTTCAGTGAGTGTGTTGCTGAGGTATGCAAGAGCTTTGATGCTGAGTTAAAAGAATGTAACGGTGGAGCAGATCACATCCACATGCTTATCCAGTACCCGCCAACGGTGCAATTAAGCAAATTGGTCAATAACTTAAAATCAGTCACCAGTAGACGAATGAGGGGTGATTTCATTGACTTGAGAGCTGCTTATGCCAAACCTGTGCTTTGGTCACGATCATATTTTGCAAGCTCTTGTGGTGGCGCTCCATTAGAAATTATTAAGCAATACATTCAGAACCAGCAAGGCTAACAAGCGATGCGAAATTCACCTCCACCCTGATGTCGGGTGGAGTCCTCTTTCGCTTTTTTGATAGCAGGCGTGCAAAGAAAGGTTTTGCAGCGGTTATGATATAGCACTTAGGGCTGGCTTAAAAGCTTGCTGAGTATAATTTCATCAATAGTTGCTATTGAGTTAGGGAGCTGTTTAAACGCTTTAATAACAGATAGCTTCATAGCGCATTATGGGCGCTTTAAACAACGTTCATCGCGTCGCTCAGCTCCTCAAGATAATAACCTTGCAAATAACGTGCACCAATACTCCATGCGACAGACATCGTTGCAGCCTCTTCAATATAAGGTATTAGTACGTCAATATCGAGCTTATTAGTGCGTATAATCAGTGATTTAATGGTTTCTAAATTATCCGCTTTATTGATGTCTTGTATATAGCTACGGGCCAGCCTAACCATATCAGGTTGTAAAAAGTTGGCGCTTTCAATCGATTTTGCGAAGGTACCAAAATTACGGATACCTGTTTGACAATTAACTTGGCTCAACGCGGCAAACTGAGACTTAGCAACGGTCAAATGATTGACGACATCTTGCTCATTAAACTGTAGCATCAATGCCCCTGATACCCCACCCACGGCTTTAATCAATTGGCTGACCACATTTGGTAGTTTGTTATCCACCAATGAAGCACTGGTTAACTGCACCAGTATCCGTGCTTCAGGGTGAGTTCTACGGACATCGTTTAGCTTTTTGCAGGCGTTAACCAGCACCCAAAGATCTATTTTTTCACGTAGTTTGTGGGTTTTGGCGACCGCCATAAATTGATTGGGGGTTAACACCGTATTTTCGGCATCTGCCAATGGCAAACGCAGATATACCTCAAAAAAGTCACTACGGTCATTATTGATGTCGTACATGGGCTGAAATAACAGCTCAAAGCGATTATTAGCAATAGCATCAACCAAGGACTCAGCGAGCGCGCTATCATCGCTGTTGGCATGCTCACTAGGGTCATATAAATGATAAGTACCCCCATGATTAGCCGTCTCAACCATAATATGAGTGATGGCATCCATGGCGCGCTCAAGCAGTATTTTTGGCTCAGCTGTATTCTGCTCGATCTTCACAATACCGATACTAACCGTAGTGTTGGTAGTACGCTTATCCACTTCAATGAGCATCTCACTTATACGCTCACCTATACGTTCGGCGAGCTCTTTGAGCGCTGTGGTTGGCATATTTTCTACTAATATAGTAAATGCCTTATCGCTAAAGCGGCTGACATGACCATCCGGCACCATCTCACCGAGTACATGAGCGACCTGCTGGATGGTGGTATCTACCCCTTGCAAACCCAAACTGCTTCTAATTTTGCCAATATTATCCAGCTGAAGGTACAACAGTCCCGCTGTGAGTACGCCCTTTATTGCTTGCTGGTGTATGGCGGCAAGCTGCTCTTCAAAGCCGTGGCGGTTATTAAGCCCCGTCAAGCTATCTTTACGCTCCGCTGCAGCCAATCGTTTGGCAAGCTCAGTGCTATTATTACTGTTTGGTTGGATAATAATCTGGGTAACGGGTTCGCCCTCTAAAGTCGCTACCGCTAACTGTAGTTTGGCTTCAAAGGTGTTGCCATCCGCACGTAGACTTTCAAAATTAAACTCGACTTGGTCACGATTGCCCTTGTCAAACTGACGTAAAAACTGCTTAAATCCTTTAACGTTATCACCGCCTGCGATCAAATCAATGATAGGTATGCCAATGACGTCATTCATGGAATCAAAGCCAAACAACTTAAGATAAGGGTCATTGGCAAAGATATGAATACCTTGATCAATATAAGCGACGGCGCTTTTGGAGTTTTTAATTAAGATATTGGCGCGCTGCTCCGCCTCAGACAGGACATAACGTAAGGTCTTAAGCTGGCGGCGGCTACGTAAATTATCGTGTTGTAAACAAATAGCCATCACCACTGACGTTTCTTCATCTACCAATAGCGCTTTGACCATTGTGCCACTGATAACAGCAGGTAGCCCTTCCTCATTATGATCGGTAGCGGCTGCTTCTTTACTCATCAGGCAAATCATGGGTAAATCAATACTTTGCTCTTGGACAATACCCACCACATCAGTAAAGTCCATGTCATACGCTTGACCGAATACCAAAATATCCCACGGTTGCCGTAGCGATTTTAGCAGCTCATCTTTATCATCTAAGAAGCCTAAATTAACGTTATCATAATAAGCGCCCAATAACTGCACCAAGCGCTCAGCATAGAGCTGGTCATCATCGATAACTAATAAATTCAGGACGGAATGGGTACGCATGGAAGCCTTTTAACTTTATGGTCGTATTTTTATTGTTTGCTTTTCAGCCATATGAAACTGAAATACAAGCACAAACTATTATAAGCAATAAGTTAGATGGCTGCTCATTTACTTACAAACACAATTAGTTGACCTTACTCTTTATTTATACTTCTTACTTATATTCTTTTTACTTATATTCTTTAATTAAGGCCTTATTATCTCCTACCGATATGAGCTTAGCAACTAAAGTCGCACTATTTCATATTGGCTGAAGCCCTCAGTACTGAGTAAACTACGCTGCAAGCGCAAAGGCTGCTGTTTGTCACCCAGACGCATTATTACTCTATCATTACTATGAAAGTGATAAGCAGTTAACTCATGACCCAATACCTGCCATTCCACCTTTGAAGTCTGATTATCAGTGCTTTGGCTACTGGGGTTTTGACTATCAAGACCTTGATCATAGACAGCTTGATGGTCAGTTTTTTGAGTATCAAGAGTAAGCCAACGTACTATTCCTATTGACCAACTGGGTGTGGTCGTACTGTTCCTATTAATATCAGTCTCAGGACGACATAACAAAAACAGGCTCATGGTTCGTAATAACGGCGGTGCGGTAGGACCCTGGTTATCGGCACTCACAACAGCTGCCATTTGTTGGTCAGCATCCGCCATTAACTTTGTTGACTGTGCTATCGACTGCAATGAAGGCCTACCTTTGATAGCGACAGTTAAATTATCTAAGTCTGGCTTCGGTAGCAGTTGCAGCGTCCGAAAATGTGACAAGGCATCCTTACTATCGAAGGTTTCAACTTCTAATACTTTGCTTAGAGCGTATTTTTTTGGCACAGTATCATAACGAGGTTGCTGCTCAGGTGACAGCTCTTTAACAGCTATCAGGCTCAACAAGCTTTGCGAGCCTGCAACATGGTAATGAATGTCATTGAAACCAGTAATGACAGTCGCGCGTTGTTTGGTGCTATATTTTGTCGGCATCGTTAGTGGCGGTTGAATATAACGATACGTTATCGCCATCCATACCTTAGTCATCAGACAGCACACCACGGCCTCATTGTCATCAGAAGCTACGACTTGCCCGCGCATTTTTAAATACGCCACTAAGGGTGCAAGCTCTATAAACAAGCACTCATGCCGCTCGTCATAGGGATTAATCGCAGAATGAGCGGTCAAATAAGCAGGTGAGTTGTCGCTATGTAAGTCAACAAAGACGCGCGTATCGGTTTGCGGCTCTATGGTAGCGACCATATGGTCTGCCCACACAGGTAGCAAGCGCTGGGCCAGCAGAATACTAGAACGTTGCATGGCATAGACATTCAATAAATGATGCAAGCATATCTGACAATATAGCTGATGAATATTATTAGCGTGGCGGACTACCACTACTGAACTCAAATCTATATGAGCAATATGACGCTGGCAGGCAAGATAGTACAGCTGATTGAGCGTGAACCATAGTGAGGGCGGCGGCTTTTGGTAGCAAATAGCCTTTTCGTTCAATAGCTTCTGGTAACTGAGCAGTGATTGATAGATCGCCACTGCTAAAGTAGACGGCGGCGGTTTTATGAAGGTGAAATAGCGTTTCCAATGACCGATCGAAGGCTCGTACTGCCGTTGATAATCTAGGGACAGACTATTACGGCGTACGATGCCGTCATAGACTAAAATACTTAAATAGTACAGCGACTTAACCTGAGCAATATCGCTCAATTGACTGTCGGTAAACGTTCCAGATTCATAGAGGTAACGCTTACGTAAAGCAGCAATTAATTGTTCCGATGCGGTCATTACGATACTGATTGACTTAAGGCGAAGCTGGTCATTTAAGTGAGCCACCGTCAACTCAGTAAGTACCTTTTCTATCTGATCCGCTTGCTCTGCTTCGGTCTGTAGCGGCAAGAGCGCTGCCCATTTGGACAGTTGCTGTTCTTGACCGTCGATATACCGATCTGGCGGCTGCGGTAGCGGTAGCGGAACCTTAGAAGACAGATATTCTTGAAAAGTCAATAAAGTTATCATCACTGTCCTTAGTGATTGCACAAGAGTAACGGCACAAGTCATCAATCGCTATACGAATACCTTGTGTCGATAGTATCTGTTGACAACATATATTAATAGCAGTTGACCTTATTGATGGCAACTGACCTATCAAAATATTATTAGTCAACCTTTGTTACTATTAATCCTAGCTTATCATAATGCCTATTTTAAACGCCATTGTAAATGTCAATCGGCACCTTGAATGGTCTATTGGGCAACTCTCTCACCAGTTTAGGTACCAAGTATCCGGGTAATTCGGATAATAATCGCCAGTAAAGCTCGATAGCCGACCGCTCGTCGCTATCAAAATGGGCAGCACCGGCCACTTTATCTAAAATATGCAGATAATAAGGCAACACCCCAGCGGCAAATAAGCGCTGACTTAACGCCACTTGGCTAGCAACGCTATCGTTGATACCCTTTAATAACACCGTTTGGTTTAATAAGGTGATGCCCGCTACTCGAGCGCGCTGTAAGTATTCCAAAGTGAGGGTATCGATTTCATTGGCATGGTTACAATGAATTACCATCACAATATGACACCGACTTTGCGCCATTCTGTCCAATAGCGCGTCATCTAGCCGCGCTGGAATGACCACAGGCAAGCGAGTATGCAAGCGAATGGTGGTTAATTGCGGGATAGCGTCTAAGGTATCGAACCACGCAAACAAACGCCGATTAGTAACGTTTAAGGGGTCGCCGCCACTTAGGATGACTTCATTAATCTCAGGATGTGCTGTGATGTAATCGATGATATCTGCTTGTGCAGAGGCAGTTGGCATATTGGCACTATAATCAAAATGCTGACGAAAACAGTACCGACAATGAATCGCACAAGCCCCCGTAATCGTTAACAACACTCTTGATTGATATTTATGAAGCAGCCCTTTAACCGGATTATGCGCGTTCTCGTCTAGCGGATCATTAACATAGCCCGTTACCGTGATTTGTTCTTGTTGGTCTGGTAGTACCTGTTTTAATAAGGGATCATCGCTATCACCGATGGTCATCTTTGCCACAAAAGCGCGCGGGACTCGCAGCTCAAAATAAGCAGGTAGATAAATTCTTGCTTTTAGCGACTCAAGCTCTAGGATGCTCAGTAGCTCATCAACTGAGGTAATAGCTTCGGATAATTGCGTTTGCCAGTTTTTTTGTGTGATTAAATGGTTTATCATGACAACCTACTACCTGTACCTAAAAGCCGACATTATACGCTGTTAGTGGGCATCCTATCAAAGCATAGGAATCGACACTTAAACGCTTAGCATGACAGCAGATTTTAGCGCAGCATGTTCCAAATCCAACTACTAATCATGATTATTGCTAATAATCGTTTATTATGACTGTTGATAACAATTAGCAACCCTTAGGAGTCTCTTGTGGCAAGTTTTTCTACCAATGAATTCAAAGCCGGTCTAAAAGTGATGCTCGATGGCAACCCTTATTCCATCATTGAAAACGAGTTTGTCAAACCCGGAAAGGGCCAAGCATTCAACCGCGTGAAAATGCGCAATCTACGCAGTGGTAGAATGTTAGAGCAAACGTTTAAATCAGGCGATAGCCTAGAGGCGGCTGATGTCATAGATACTGAAATGAACTATCTGTATAACGATGGTGAGTTTTGGCACTTTATGCATCCTGAAAGCTTTGAGCAACTACAAGCGGATAAAGTCGCAGTCGGCGATGCTCTGAAATGGCTAAAAGAAAACAGCAATGCCCTGTGCGTGATTACCTTATTCAATGGTGTGCCGTTAACAATTACCGCGCCTAACTTTGTCGAATTACAAATTACTGAAACCGATCCTGGCCTACGCGGCGATACTTCAGGTGGCGGCGGCAAACCGGCCACTTTAGAGACTGGTGCTGTAGTACGTGTGCCGTTATTTGTGCAACAAGGGGAAGTGGTGCGTGTTGATACCCGTACCGGCGATTACCAAACTCGAGTCAGCTCATAATCAGCCTTTATATAGCTAGCCTCTACATAACTAGTCCCTAATAGTAGGGTATTGATACTAGCATTAGACTAAAAGCCTAACCGTCAAATAAACGGCTAGGCTTTTTTATGAAGTGAATTATGAGAAAATAAGCAAGCAAGCGTTGAAAAAACCAGTAGAAAGACAGCCGTCAAAAAATATATAAGGTTACTTTTAAAGCGTTATTTTGATGACGACTGTTTATGCATAAGCCAATATTGTACTAAGGCATTCAGTTGTTCTTTTTTAAACGGCTTAGTGCAATAATCTTGCATGCCAACCTGTAGATACTTTTCGCACTCACCGTCCATGGCGTTAGCGGTCAGAGCGATAATAGGCGGTAGCACTTGAGGATCATACAACTCATGCAGTTTGATTGTCGCTTGTACACCGTCCATAATCGGCATGTGATGATCCATCAAAATCACGTCATAACGCTCAGGATGCAAGCTAAAGTGTTCGATAGCTTATTGTCCATCAATGACATGAGTGACCGTATGACCACTATTCTGGAGCGCTTTTTTGGCAATGATGGCGTTCACATTGTCATCTTCAACTAACAGTATATGACCGGCAAGCTGCGGGCTGGGGCTGCTAATTGTATTATCATTTGAAGATTGCCACGTCTCGTATTGCGACTCATCAATAGTGACTAACGGCAATAATACCTTAAATGTGGTGCCCGTACCGACCACACTGTCTACTATAATTTGACCACCCATCAGCGTCACTAAGGACTTACATACGGACAATCCAAGACCAGTGCCACCATAGAGACGATGGGTGGACTTATCTGCTTGATTGTAGGCATCAAATATCGCCTCTAGCGATTCTGATTTAATGCCGACGCCAGTATCCGTTACCTCGATACATAACGTCATCGCACCGTAATCCACCAAGTTATAGGGTGTTCTATCTGGATCATTTACATCGACGTATTCAGAACAGTGACAATTGGGCTGGTGCTTAACGTCGATACTGACACGCCCACCTTCGCGCGTAAACTTGATAGCATTATTGACCAAGTTTGACAGAATCTGTTTGAGCCGTACCGGGTCGCCTTTTACATAAGGCGATAACGTCTCAGTATAATGATAGTCTAAAATCAGTTTGCGCTGTCTTGCCTTGCCGGCAAATAGGCTGACAACTTCATTACATAAAGTAGATAAGTTCATCGGAATAACATCAATGGTCATTTTTCCGGACTCAACTTTTGATAAGTCCAAAATACCATTGATAATCGCCAATAGATGCTCATTTGAGACTTTTATATTGTCCACATACTCTTTTTGCTCATGACTAAGCTCAGTATCACTCAGCATCTCTACCATGCCAATGATACCGTTCATTGGTGTTCGTATTTCGTGGCTCATATTGGCTAAAAACTCTGACTTCATCTCATTAGCGTGCTTTGCCTGACTCTGCTTTTCCTGTAGTTGTAAGGAATCTGCAGCCATCACCGCAAACTGAGCTAATAATTTAGCTTGCTTATCATCAAAGCTGTGGTTGGGCTGCATATCCATCAGGCACAGAGAGCCTAAGCGATAGGTTTTATTACCTTCGTGTAAGATAATCGGTGCGCCAGCGTAAAAGCGCAGATAAAGATCATCTGTTACTAATGGATTATGAATAAATCGGCTATCACATGACAAATCCGGTACCACGAACACCTCATCAGACAGCATAGTATAATTACAGATGGCTGACTCACGCGCGGTCGTACAGATATCATCGAGTCCATGAGGAGATTTTAGGTATTGCGTCTGCTCATCCATAAAAGTAATGGTCACTACTGGCACATTAAAAAACAACTTTACCAGCTCAGTCAGACGCTCAAATGCAGGCTCGTTCTTGTTATTGAGTACTTGGTAGTGATAAAGCTTGTCGATACGAGCTTCTTCATCTACCGTTACTGGATAACTATATATAGACAAGATGCTCTCCATAAATCAATATTAATATTAACACTAACGTCAATATCAAACGCTAGACTTAGTGCCTATCTGCTTGGTCAATAACTGTAGCGCTTCGCTGACCATAATCATTGCTACGACCGAAGTTACCACCACCGCTGAGCCATAACCACCGCACTGTAAACCGCCTGTTTGGCAGCTTTTATCCACACGTGGCGGCTCTGTTGAATACACGCACTTGATACCAAATTTCTCTTTAAGCGTACTATTGATGCCTTTTTCATGGCGTAACTTACTGCGCAGCTTAGCGAGTAGTGGATCTTGATAGCTGTCCCGCAAGTCGCTGACGGTGATCTGGCGTGGGTCGGTTTTACCCCCAGCACCGCCTGCACAAATCAGCTTTAGTTTATTAAAGCGACAGTGTAATGCAATTGCAAGCTTCGCATTTATATCGTCAACACAGTCTAAGATAACCACAGGCCTGCCTTCCACAGCTGCGGCTTTCGCAGCTAGCCGACTGGGCAGTAGTGCTGCTACATTATCGACGCTCAAGAAGTCATCGATAAGGTGTAGCGTTACTTTTGGATTAATCTCACGGATACGGGTCGCCATCGCCGCAATTTTGCTTTGCCCAAAAGTACTGTCCAAAGCAGGCAGTTGTCGATTGACATTGGAAGCGACCAACACATCCAAATCAATTAAGGTAATTGTCCCAACTGCCGTTCGTGCCAGTGCTTCTGCCGCCCAAGACCCAACGCCCCCTACCCCAATAATATAGATATGAGCGGCAGCAAAGGTGTCAACTGCCTCCTCGCCATAAAGAGTTTGTGTTCCTTTAAAGCGACGGCCATATTGCTCAGACGCTACATTTGGCTCATCATGACTTAATGGCTCATGGCCTGATAATAAGTCAGTTACGTCCGGTTGAGTGGCCGATGATTGCAATTGTCGTTGTTGATTCATAACAGATTAAAAGCTCTTTGAATTGGTTACGGTTGTTATTTATAGTTGCTACTGCTAATTGCTATCTACAGTTACTGTTTATAATGACTATATCGGATAAGTCCATTTGGTTTGCAAAGCGTCGCAACTGTTTTGCCATAATTGCCGAGCAAGTTCAGCTGGAGACGTATCAAGCAATTCACTCAAACTTAGCAGTACCCATGATAAATTAGCCGGTACGTTTCTATTGTGCGCTGGCGCGTCACCCCACTCATCAAGTGGACTTTGCCCAAGCGCTGACTGGCTGTTGTCTGAAGTTTGACACATAATAGGCGTCATGTCGGGGCAGTCAGTCTCTATTACCAAGCAACCAATACCATGACTATCAACGGCTGCTTGAATAGCACGGCGTAGTTTCTTAGCATTAGGATTGGTCACTTGACCAGTAACACCCAGCTTAAAACCCAAGTTCACAAAAGCCTTAGCCTCTTGTACGCCACCACTAAAACTATGGGCAATACCGCCCAGCTTATGAGCATCGTAATCGTGTGCTTTTAATAGCGCTAAAGCTTCAGCATGAGCTTTACGGATATGCAGCATAACTGGCAGCTGATGGGTCACCGCCATATCCAGCTGAGCATTAAAAAAACGCTGCTGTTTGGCGAAAATCTCAGGCTGTTTCATTGTGTCAGTATAAGTATCTAGCCCAATCTCTCCAACTGCCAGCGGACGGTGTTCTTCCATCATCTTCGCCATGGCAGTCAAATGAGCCTCAGTATGCTGCTCAATATAAAACGGATGCAGCCCTAGTGCAATATGTGCTTTAGGGTACAAGTCTGACTGACCTGCTACATCCGTCACAACAGACGACGGCATAACATCAAATGCTTGTTGGGTATCATATAATCGGTCAAAATGTCGATACAAATAGCCCACCAATACTAAGTGACGGACACCGCGTTTGTAGGCTTGCTGCGCCTGAGTCTGTCTATCGCTATCAAATACTGGCGCATCGAAATGAGTATGCGTATCAACTAGAGGAAAGGTGACGGGCAATGGCTTATCAGCGATAAGCGGTGAGTCGATGGCGGTCATTAACGGACTCCACGGTTGGTAGCTGGTTTATTAGTAATTTTTTTATTAGTAACGGTATTGTTCTTAACTACTTTGTTAGCAGCATCTACTTTGTCAGTAACCCATTTATTAGTAACCATATTAAAGTTTAGAATCTATCGGTGGCTGCACGATATAACGCGGTTTAATCAATCCTTGCAACAACGCATAAGGGACCATCAAGTCCACGGCACCGGTCTTCGCGGTGAGCAGTTCCCCTGACTGGTAGACCAAATGTAATCCCTGCTGGTCTAAATACCATTGCCGCGATAAATGCAAGGGCCAGTCTTCATGGTATTTTTGCTCAACATCTTGCAAAGTCAGCCATTCTTTTTTAGCTGTTTGAAAGGTCAATAGCAGCTCATCGGTGCTCACTTTTGGTAGCAAAATATCCTCAATAGTCAGCTGTAGCTTTTTTTGCATATCAAGCATCACATAAGTGACTTGCTGCTAGTGCTAATGCGCGGGCAATAGTTTGCCAAATAATGTTAGTTAGCCACGGCTGCGCTGGGCTAGATTCTAAAAATTTAGACTCAAAGTACTGACAGCGCGTCTGCAAGAAATTGAAATTTGACTGCCGAGCAATAGCATGCTGAGTATTAAAGGCGATATACCGCATGGCGACCTATAAAAATTAGAGTACATAGTTTTGGCTACGACTTTAACCATTTTGGTGACAAAGAAAAAATAGAAACCATTGGGCTATATCTTCAAACAAACATATGTTCTTAAATTAACATGTTTTTCACCACTTAGATATTCTTTTAAGCAAATATTAGTTTAAGAGTTAGGGCGCTCTGATTTCCGGCTACTACGCTGTGGTATCAGTAATAAAGCCGTACTGACTACTCCCAACACCAGCCACTTTTTTTTATTTGTCTTTTTTTTACTGTTGTTATTCATAGTTTTTCACTTTTGCGGCATTCATTACTGTAAACCTCATTATTTATCTTAACTCGATTATACTTAGGTATAAAAAGGGCGATGTGTATTTGTGTTATGAATACGCAAGACAATGTACAGCGTCACTTTTATTGTGGACACCGTAAATTGTTTACTTCAAATGTTATTTAAAACTTATATAACTGATTAGCACTAGCGATTTAATGGATAAGTAGTCATATCGCCGCTGGGGCTATCTAGTTTGGTAAAACCTTGTCTCGCAGAACCTGATTGCTGATTGCTCTTAGGTACTAGCGGGTTGAGCGGCATTAATTCATAATCGGCACTTATCTTACCATTCCAGCCTTCAGTACCACTTAATGGCAACTGTTTGATGGTGCCGTTTTTATCGATGACTAACTGTAAGACGCGCATTTGATTGTATTTGCGCTCAGTCACGCTCGCGACTGCCCCGCCATCACGTAAAATAGTGGGCTGTAAAAATATGATTAAATTGCTCTTCTGGGTATTGTCATTATCGGAGCGAAACAGTCGACCAATCAGAGGTACATTGCCCAAACCGGGGACTTTTTGTTGACTGGTAGTGCTGTTATCACGCATTAAACCACCAAGAGCGATAGTCTGTTGGTCGTCTGCTAAAATGGTGGTATTAATAAGGCTTTTATTGGTAATCAAACCACTGGCATTACCAATACTACTCGGCACAACTGAAGACACCTCTTGCGAGACCTCTAAGCGCACAGTACCGTTGTCGCCAATATGCGGGATGACATTAAGGTTGATGCCGATATCTTGGCGGTCAATAGTCTGAAACGGGTTGGTTGAGGAGTTGCCGCCAGTAGTAAAAGAGCCCGTGACAAAGGGAACGTTTTGACCCACTAAGATGCTGGCCTTTTCATTATCTAGGGTCAAGATAGACGGCATAGATAATAGGTTAGCACTGGTACTAGAGTCCAGCGCTTGCAAAATAGCCCCATAAAACTGGGTGTTGCCATCGCTGTCTTTACTGCTATTACCAATACCCAACAAGGCACCGGCAATAGAGCCAGCGGCCGCGCTAATGCCAGCGCCACCTGATAAAGCCGCTGCCGCAAGGGTTGTCGCACTAGCACCGGCATTACTAAAGTTCACTACCCCATAGCCACTGTTGGCATTGCCCAGCGCCCATTGGACGCCAAGCTGGGTGGCATCATCCCCTGAAACCTCAACGATGGCCGCTTGAATTAGTACTTGTGCGCGGCGATTATCAAGCTGATTGACGGCAGCTTCAATCTCAAACATCAGATCAGGCGATGCATTTACGATGACCGCATTTTGGGTTTCGTCAGCAATAATGCTAAAGGGTCGACCGTCAATTCCAGTACCTGACCCGCCCGCACTGGCAGGGGATGCAGCTGCTGAATTACTACCACTAAGCGCATTACTAGCGTCATTATTTAAGGCGGCACCCGTACTGCTAGCATCAGTTAAAGAGGCTGACTCTAAAGTAGAGCTGGCACCCGTACTATTGATCGACTGGTTGGCAAGTAAACCGCGTAGCATTTCTGCAATATGTCCGGCGCTCGCATATTTTAACCGAAACACCCGCAGACCGCTCAACCGCCGCGTGGGCGTAGTATCCAGCTGATTGACCATTTCTTGAACTTTGGCAATCATTTCAGGACTGCCTTTGACCAATAGCCTATCACTAGAGGTATCAGCAATGACTTTGAGCTGATTACTACCTTGGGCCTGTGTCCCGCCTACGCTCGTAACAAGGGCGCTGATCAAGTCCATCATACGTTCGGCATCGACATGGCGTAGCGGTATCACTCGCAAGCTGTCATTGACATTGCTGTCTAAATCACGGATTAAGGCAGTCAATTGATTGAGACTATCGGCGCGATCGGACAATACTAAAGCATTGACCCCAGGGACGGCAGCCGCATGGGCGGACTGCGGCATCAGTGGTCGGATAACGCCCAGCACTTCGGCAGCTTGGGTGTTGGTCAAATAAATGACCCGGGTTGCTAATGCCTCACCGACACTATCGCCACGCAAATCAACCGCAATGCCAGACTGCTTGGCAACGTTATCCGGCACCAGCTTAATAGTCATGCCCGAGTCAATCGCGGCAATACCATTGACCTGCATCACACTCAAAAACAGCTGATAAATCTCATCGCGGGATAGGGCACGATTGGAAATGACAGTCACGTTGCCATTGATACGCGGATCAAGGACAAAGTTTTGATCGGTAATAGTTGCCACTTCATTAATAAAGGCTTTGATGTCAGCGTCTTGTAAGTTGACTTTCCAGCTTTCAGCGCTAGCAAAACCTGCGGTTGCCGCCCATAGGGGTAACGCTAAGCATAGCGGACGGCACACCCGCATTATACGATGCAACATATAGTGCAAAGGAGTTTCTGAAAATTTATGCGAACTTACTATGGTCATAATTACCTACTGTGATGTCACTCAGTATAAGATGAAATATTGCTAAAAATAGCGCTACCGAGCTCTAATTATTAAATCCTAATAAGCGCTCTAAAATTGCTGGCGAATAGTAATCACTTGCTCACCGCGCTGTACTTCGATTTGTGCTTCGCCTGCTTGCTGTATTTGTTGTAATACGCTGGCATCTTGTCCTGGATTGTTTCCGACACTTTGACCATTCACAGTCATTACCCGATCGCCCGGCTCAAGTCCTAAGCGGTTGCGTAACCCTGCGGGCATGGCAGCAGTGACCTGATAGCCATCACCTGATGCCATCACACCCATACGGCTCAAATAACTGGCTGGATTCTCCTGCAAGGCTGTTACCGCCTCACCAATAGCAGACTGTGGGTTGCTCTCGTTAGCGGTATCAGCCGCAGAATTAGTGTTATTGTCAAGCGTCGGCGCAGCAGGAAGCATATTATTGTCCGGTAGACGCTGATTGCTTACCGCACCTAGTGTCTTATCGCTTTGATCAAGCAGTAGCGCATCTGCCATTCTGATCACTGTTTGCTTATCGGCAGCGTCAGCAATGATGACCGCATTCCAATCTACTGCGATGAGGGTATAGCCACTGTCTTTTAGACTGTCACCAATTCGGTAGTTTTTGACCTCACCATCTACATCTAATAACGCTGAAGACAGACTTTCTAGCGTTGCTAATAGTACGCCTTTTAATCCTACATTAGGCGGTGGTAGTACGGCCGCAGCAATAGGATCAGGATCAGCAAAAATGGCAAACAGACTACTGTTATCAGTGCTGGATCCAGTGGTATCCTGTAAAGGTAATAACGGTAATTCAGGCGCGACCGGTGCTGCCAATAACAGCCACAATAGCCGCGCCGCTGTCCAACATAACCAGCCAATCGCTAATAATAAAAGCCAACCTGATGCGCGATTGAGGGTATTGACGACTGGTTTTAGGCGTGTGGTTACACTCATCATCTAACGCCCCCCTAATCCTGATAGCAATGGCTGGCGCACACTGACCACTGGGGTATCTTGCGGCGCTTGCCCACTATACTCTGGCATATTTTCTAATAAACGCTGGGTCAAACTCACATCTAGCATATTATCGCCATCGATATACAGATCCCCTAAGCGCTTGTCTTGATTATTTAACAAGTTGATGTGCAGCAAGTTTTGACTATTTTTTTGCTCTTGGCTCAGCTGAGCGCGCATCGCCGGCATAGTGATATAAAATATTTTACCACCGCTGGGATAACCCACTTCGCCACCGACCCAAGTCAATTGACCATCCGCTTGAGTGAATCCGGAGGCGTTGTTATCTGAGCCTTTGTCTGATCCTGACTGCCGCTGTAATGACACGTCGTTGACTTGAATGGGTGTATTTGGCAATTGCCAATCGACCACATTGGCCAAGGTCTCCGGAGCAATTTTACCGCTCATGTCATTAACTTGCCATGAGCTGCGACCTATTTTGACCTGCCCGTTAAGCCTAGTCTGACCCGTACTCATATCAACCTCTGCGCCGAGCTTCCCTAATAATAGCTGCCACGGCTGCCACGACCACTCAGCGGCACCAGTAAGTGGCGTAGCGGATATCGGTATCTGCCAAATAGCAGAGCCTTGCCATAAGTTACCTGACACGTGCTGTATATAAGGCGACTGTGGCGCATACTTTTCCACCACCCATGCTGCTGGCATCTGCAGCAAAGCAAATAGCGCAAATAAAACCAATCCAAGCAGCCACCACAGCTTACGGGGACGCTTAACAGACGACGCAGATACTTGTGGCACAGTTATATAACTCTTATAACAGACAAAAACGTCATTATCATAACAAACAATGACCTAAAGATGACAGAAAAAAAAGCCAGTATCTTTTAACCAAAATATTGGCAACAAAGATACTGACTTTTGGGTGCTTGCGCTTGCATTTAATTAAACGGCTTAATGCCTATTGTTATAGGCAAAAAATACTATAAGTAATAGGCTTTGTAGTCAGCCGTATAAATAAGAGCATTTAAGGTACTGAAATTAAGGTGTCCAACTAAAACTATTCAAATAAAATAGAGTTACAATAATCTTGTATGGCTATATTGCAAAATCTTCAATATTGCGACCCGCGGCTAGAGCTTCAACCAACCATGTCGGCTTACGACCGCGACCGGTCCACGTCTCTTCGTTATTATCAGTGTTGCGGTACTTAATACTGCGTTTTTTCTCCAGCTTTTCACCGGCCGCTAATATCTCACTGATCGTACTGTTGCTCTCTTCTGCAATTTTTTCAAACTGCACATAAGCGTCATATAAATTTTGATGCTGTTTTTTGGCAATCAGCTGCTGGGCATTTTCAGTAATAGCAAGCAGCTCGTCTACGTTTAAGCTGTCTAAATCAATTGCATTATTCTTAGTCATGATAACCTCGGTCTCAAAGTAAGGGGTATAAAGCTCAATAGGTTTTTATAACTTATCAAGGGTTGAATAGCTGATTAGACTTCTTGCAGAAGCAGAACTTACATCTAGTCAGCTCATAATAAAAGAAATACGCTTATAACAACGTGCCACTAGTATAAATTTCTCTTGCGTGATGTTCGCAAGCATGACAGAGGCTACAAAAAAATTGTCCCAATAGCACAGTATCGTTTTTAAATTGAATTGACTGTAGCCTTCAACGGTTAGTGATAACTCATGCAAGAGATCTATTCATAGTCCTGCTTTATCACTATCGATAATTATCAATTTTAATAATTAAAACGATCTCAATAAGGATTGATTCAATCTAGTCTATAAATTTTATTATCTTATAAAACATCTTTAGTAAAGATCGCAGATTACCATAATATTTATCTTTAATGAATAATTAAATACAAATAATGATATTTAAATTTTTGAATGTTTCGCCTATTAATCTAGATAATATGACTTTGTATCTATTCTATAAATATCTGATAATTATTCATAGTTTTATAAGTACTACTACGGACAGAATATTATAAAATAAAATCATTAAATAGTTATAATTTTTATATAGTTAATACAAGACAAAATAGATACTCTGATATTTAAGTGCGGCTGACAGAAAATTTCTTACTTACTATGCAGCTGTGCCATTCGAGAGGCTATAAAAATTTTTCTCAGACACACTGTATCCGTTTTAAAATAATCAACTATACGTCATAAAACATTAGTAATTTGGCTTCGCTTTATTTCTTAAAAAGGGATAATCACATAAAGAAAAACCCTGCTATTGCAGGGTTCTATAGAATATTCTTTACACTTCCTTTCTTATATAAGTTAGAACGGAATGTCATCATCTACTGGGCCATCGGGCATAGCATTAGGCTTACTTGCTGAACCAGAATTTGCATTCGGTGCTTGAGCAGGTGGATTAGAATTATTAAACGAATTTTGCTGGTTGGGTGAGCTTTGACTGTTGTCGCTATTAGCAAAGCTATTTTGATTATGGCCACCTTGTGGGTTGTTTGACTGCTGACCAGAGTTGTTCTGGTTGTTCTGGTTATTTTGACCACCTTGATAGCCCTGACCGCCCTGGCTGTCTTGACCACTTCCACTCGCGCCATCTAGCATTTGCATTTGTTCGGCTCGAATTTCAGTAATATAGCGATCTTGTCCACTTTGGTCTTGATATTTGCGCGTCCGCAGACTGCCTTCGATATAGACTTTACTGCCTTTACGCAAGTACTGCGCGGCAATTTCACCCAGACGATTGAATAACGCGATGCGGTGCCACTCAGTAGCTTCTTTTTTCTCACCGCTTTGTTTATCTGTCCATTGCTCTGAGGTCGCAACCGAGATATTGGTCACGCTACCACCGTTATTAAACTGACGTGCCTCAGGATCTGCACCGAGGTTACCAATGATGATGACTTTATTAACACCGCGCATAATACCGTCCTTTTACTTATGAATAATCTAGTGAATAGTTTTAATAAGACTAACTAATACTATCAGTAATACCGTTTTACTTTATACAAGTTTTACCTAAATATCTAGGGAACTTTGCCTAACATGCGACACTCTTTGTCGTGCACCATCAAGTCTTCTGATTTTATAGCTACGAACAAAAGAGATTCATTCTTTCGGCGTGTTAACTGGCCTGCCAACTGTACTTTGATAAACTTTATAGAGGTAAAATACTGTTATCAGCCACAGACGGAAAACGATGTATAATCAATTCAAAATAAAAGAAATACGTTCATATCAACGTGCCACTGGTATAAATTTTTTTGGCGTGCTGTTCGCAAGCGGGACAGAGGCTGCAAAAAATTAATTCCAGTAGCACTGTATCATTTTTAAATTGGATCGACTATATTTCTTGATAAAGCCCATGTTTATTTATTATTGCGATGCATACTCAAGGTCACGCTACCTAACTCAACCCCATATTTTTTCATTACCGAGCGATTTAGCATGACATCTTTATCGATTAAATACATCCAATCATCGAAATTTACATTATAAGTTTTACCCTCGACTGGCAGCTCTAATAAATACTGCCAATGCAAAGTATTACCGACCACCTCTCCTGTCGCCTCACCAATAACGTCGCCTGCTACCCCTTTCCATTGCCCATCAGCTTGCTGAGTCAGCCGCCATATACGCTGTGACTTTGTTCCATCCGCCCAAGAAAATTTTTCATCTAAAACGATGACATTATCACCTTCATGAGTCGCATCAATATCGACATAAAATCTTTTTTTGACCTCGCCATTGCGCCCTTGAAACATTCCCCAGCCATCAATTTGACCTGAGAAAAACTGATGCATATCAAGCGTTGGCGCTGTATTTTGATAGGCCTGAATATTTTGCGTGGCACAGCCAGAGGTCAGTAACGTTATTGATACTCCTAAACCTATGCCAAGCTTAGCTATCGATTTAGTTATTGTTGTTGGTGATTTTTTAACCGGGAGATTCTTAGCAGTCAGTTGTTTAGTAGGCGACTCTTTAATACATAAATTTTTAGCGACAAACATACCGGACAACTTATTAAATTTACTCATCTTAATTCCTTTTTAGATTGAGAATAAAAGTTATATTTTACTTGTTAGTTGCCATGATTATAACTTAGGTTGTCTCTTAAATATCTAGGGGGCTTTGTGCAAGATGCGACAGCTCTTGTCGTGTCGCATCGGTCAGTTTGGTTTTGTCGAGCTTTAAGTAAGCCACTTGTTCTTTGGCCATGACCATCAGCTCATCAACCCCCTCTATCGCCATCATTTGCCGCGACCAATCTTGGATATTAATATTTTTAGGAATGGTTACGGTGGTGCTTGACAAATACGGTGGCTGCGCAATAGGAATAATAAGCAGTAGTGCGGCAGCCATTATGACCGCTAGTAGTCCCCATGCAAATACATTAGGCTGGTTCAATAACAGCCCACCCATGGCTCCGCCGACAAATGCACCGAAGAACTGACTGGATGAGTTGAGGCCCATTGCCGTCGCTTTGTTAGCAACTGGGGCACGTTTAGATATCCATGAAGGAATGGTGGCCTCAAGTAAGTTAAAGCCCATAAAATACAGTAATAGGCCCAAGATTATACCAATGCCCACGTGACTGCCAAGCGCCAGCAAGACAAGCGAAGCCGTCATTAAAGCAATCGCCCCTAAGAATACCTGGCGCATCTTGCGTTTTTTTTCGGCGATAATAATAAAAGGAATGGCCACGGCAAAACCAATAAATAGTAGCGGTAAATATACTAAGCCTTGCTGGCGCACGGACAAATCCATCACATCTGAGAGTTGATGCGGTAAGATGACAAATATAGCGGTCATAGTCAGATGAAGCGCAAAAATACCGATATGCAAACGGTTGAGGTCACCTATTTTCAACACATCAGATAGCTGCTCACCAATCGACTTATTGTCTAGATTGTGCTTAAGCACACGCATAGGTGATGGCACCACCCATAGCAGTAGCATTGCCAGAAATGCAAAGCCAGCGGTCAACCAAAACAGCCCTGACATACCAAGCGAGCCTACTAACAGCGGCCCAAAAGCAAAGGCCAGCATAATAGAGGTAGCAATAGTCAATCCCATGGTCGCCATCGCTTTAGTACGCATCTCCTCACGGGTAACATCGGCCAGTAGTGCCATTAATACCGCAGAGACCGCGCCACTACCTGCCAGCGCCCGACCGATAATAACTTGATAGATATCAGTGGCGTTTGCCGCTATGATACCGCCTAGCGCGAATAATACTAAACCGAGCATAATAATCGGCTTGCGCGGAAACTTGTCAGCAGCCAGGCTCATCGGTATCTGAAAGATGGCCTGCCCTAGCCCATAAATGCCGACTGCCAAACCGATTAAAAATGGCGTGGCATGTGCATAATTGTTACCGTACACAGAAAATACTGGCACAATCATAAATAAGCCAATCATACGCAAGGCAAAAATACCACCGACTCCAAGGATTGCCCGTTTTTCTACGCTATTCATACTTGCCTCACTGGTTCAACATGGAACGATTGACTTCTACACTTTATCGCAAGGTAAAACGGCGCTATCTTCGCGTCTGTTGATCGATAATATCCAGAACGATATCAAGAAAGAAGCATGATACACATTGACCACACTATCAGCCCAACCCTAAATCAAGCCCCATAGTATAAAACATTCACCGGTTGGTTGCCGAGACTTTTGTCTCAAAGTTCTATTAAGTCCCATCTATCCTGAGTCTTTCATTTAGCTCTATAATTTTGTTACTAAGTGCATCTGATAAGCACTGATACCTTGAATAATGCGTCTAGCATGACAATAAAGTAAGACGTTGCTAAGAGCCTTAGACTGCAAAATTTCGTCAATATAGTCGATTCAAAATAAAAGAGAGTCACTTATAGCAACGCGCTCCTGGTATAAATTTTTCTTGCGGGCGGTTCGCAAGCGTGACAAAGGCTGCAAAAAATTCATCCCAGTAGCACTGTACGGTTTCCAAATTGGATTAACTATAGTGGTTTATAACTGCAAAGCTTCTGAACTCAAAACAACAACTTCTCGAATTTATAACAATAACTAATAATCTTATTTCATTATCAACGTTAACGTATTCAACATGCAATAAACTGCAATATGACCCGTTGCTCAAAACATAACAATCATTATTCAGTGTATGGTTGAGAAGGCACTTCAAAACTAGACCTCTGATAGCCATTGAAAATCTATAATTTTTTATTTACCTGTTGTTTATTTTAAAATTTTATTGATGACAATTAATGCAAAAATATTGCTTTTATTAGAGTATCTTTTATTGAAACAAAGTTATTGAAATAACGACAACCTTATTCATAGATATACTGCTATATCTAAATTCTTATTAAAATCTTTAATAATATTTAGAATTTATTGGCTTTTTAACTGCTTACTTAACTGACTTTTTTATATTTATAACCACATACCTATTAACCACATACCTATGTTGGTCTTAATAACCCTTTTAGCAAATAGGAAACTTGTAAACGATGGCACATGATCATATCGCAGTACGCGGCGCACGCACTCATAATCTAAAAAACATTGACTTAGACATTCCGCGAGATAAATTCGTGGTGATTACTGGCTTATCTGGCTCAGGTAAGTCTTCTTTGGCATTTGATACCCTTTATGCTGAGGGGCAACGCCGTTATGTCGAAAGTTTATCGGCTTATGCACGCCAGTTCCTGTCCCAGATGGAAAAGCCGGATGTCGATAGTATCGAAGGACTATCACCGGCGATTTCTATTGAGCAAAAGTCAACCAACCATAATCCACGCTCAACGGTCGGTACGATCACCGAGATTTATGACTACTTACGCCTACTTTATGCGCGTATTGGTACGCCGTATTGTCCAGAGCATGGCGAACCTATGGTGGCGCAGTCTGTTACCGAGATGGTCGATCAAGTCATGGCGCTACCGGAAGAGACTAAGCTAATGATCTTAGCGCCCGTTATCCGTGAGCGTAAGGGTGAACATACCGTACTGCTTGAACAACTGGTCGGGCAAGGCTTCGTACGCGTGCGCCTTGATGGTAATGTCTATGATATGGATGAATTGCCAGCACTCGAAAAAAATAAAAAGCATACCATTGAAGTGGTCGTTGACCGTTTTAAAGTACGGGATGATTTGGGCAACCGGGTTGCAGAAAGTTTGGAAACCGCGCTACGTTTGGGTCAAGGATTGGTCACTCTACATTATATGGATGGTAATCCCAAGCCTGATGGTAGCGACAATCAAGTCATGTCAGCAAAGCATAGCTGCCCCGTTTGTGATCGCGCGGTCTCTGAGCTTGAACCGCGCATGTTTAGTTTTAACAACCCTTATGGTGCTTGCCCTGCCTGTGATGGCTTGGGTAAACGTCAATATTTTTCAGCTGAAAAACTGATTACTCTTCATGAAAAAAGCCTGAACCAAGGCGCAATCAATGGTTGGGATAAGCGTCATGCTTATTACTTTGGTTTGCTGTCTACGGTATGTCATCATTTCAAAGTTGACATGGATAGCCCGTGGCAAGAGCTACCAAAAGAGCAGCAAGATTTAATCATGCATGGCTCAGGTAAAGAAAAGCTAACCTTTAACTTTACTGATGAGCGCGGCCGTAAGACTAATAAAACCATTCCTTTTGAAGGCGTACTACCCTATCTAGAGCGCCGTTATGCAAAAACCCAAAGCAATCTAGTACGTGACGAGCTGGCCAAATATCTAGCAGATACCACTTGTAACGTTTGTGATGGCGCACGTCTAAATGAGATTTCGCGTAATGTGCGAGTGGATGACCAAACCATCGCTGAGATTGTCAAACTGTCTATCGGTGATGCTGCTGACTATTATAAAACGCTCAAAATTGGTGGTCATAAAGGTGAAGTGGCTGAAAAAATCTTTAAAGAGATTAATGAGCGTCTGAACTTCTTAGTCAGTGTCGGTTTGGATTATCTGTCATTAGCACGTTCAGCTGAAACCTTATCTGGCGGTGAAGCACAACGTATTCGACTTGCCAGCCAAATTGGTGCCGGTCTGATGGGTGTCATGTATGTGCTTGATGAGCCGTCGATTGGCCTACATCAACGCGATAACGACCGCTTACTTAAAACCTTGATGCGTTTGCGTGACTTAGGCAATACGGTGCTGGTGGTTGAGCATGACGAAGATGCCATTCGCCACGCCGATCATGTCATTGACATTGGGGTTGGTGCTGGCGTCCATGGCGGTGAAATTATCGCTCAAGGAACAGTAGATGACATCATGGCATCCAAAGAGTCACTCACTGGCCAGTATATGTCTGGCAAGATGAAAATCGATATTCCTAAAGTTCGTCATCAACCAAAAATGATCGAGGTTGAAGTTGAAGGTAAGGCAAAACCCAAAAAAGTACCGATGACCATTGAGCTAAAAGGCGCAATCGGTAACAACTTACAAAACGTTGATTTGAGCTTACCCATTGGCATCATGACTTGTATTACTGGGGTTTCAGGCTCTGGCAAATCAACGCTGATCAATCGTACTTTAATGCCCTTGGCAGCGACCCAGCTGAATAACGCATCAACGCTTATCGCTGATAAATTTGACAGTATTAGTGGTCTTGAGCATTTGGATAAAATGGTCGATATTGATCAAAGCCCGATTGGCCGTACTCCGCGCTCAAATCCAGCGACTTATACCGGCGTATTTACCCCAGTACGTGAAATGTTCGCCCAAACTGAAGAGGCGCGAGCACGTGGTTATAAACCAGGACGCTTTAGCTTTAACGTCAAAGGCGGTCGCTGTGAGACTTGCCAAGGTGATGGTCTCATCAAAGTTGAGATGCATTTCTTACCCGATATGTATGTGCCGTGCGATAGCTGTGAGGGTAAGCGCTATAACCGCGAGACCTTAGAGATTCGCTATAAAGGCAAAAGCATCGCTGAAGTGCTTGATATGACTGTTGAAGACGCTACTGAATTCTTCTCCGCTATCCCCTCTATTCATCGTCGCCTGCAAGCGTTGGTAGAAGTCGGTCTCAGTTATATTCGCCTTGGTCAATCCGCTCCAACACTATCCGGCGGTGAAGCTCAGCGGGTTAAACTAGCCCGTGAGCTAGCCAAGCGTGACACAGGACAGACGCTATATATCTTGGATGAACCAACCACTGGTTTGCATTTCCATGATATCGCTAAGCTGCTCAATATCTTGCATGCGCTACGTGACAAAGGTAATACTATCGTAGTCATTGAGCATAACTTGGATGTTATCAAAACCGCGGATTGGGTGATTGATCTTGGCCCCGAAGGTGGTAAAGGTGGTGGTTTGATTATCGCTGAAGGCACACCTGAAGAAGTTGCTAATACCAAAGGCTCGCATACCGGTGAGTTCTTGAAGCCGATGCTTGAGTCACAGCAAGCAAGCTAATAGATGTTAGTTAATCTTTGATAAAAGGCTGTTCTTTAGGGAATGGCCTTTTTTGTTGGGTGGGGTTTAGGTTCAATGGTAGTATAACTATTAACTTAAGAACATCTACAAGGTAGTTAATAATGGCAAATGTGATAAATATTGAAGAGCGACTTTCAGATATTATTAGGTCAGGAAACTCTTTTGCTGTAGCGCTAACAGGTGAATGGGGTGTTGGTAAAACCTATCTTTGGAAAAATTTTCGTGATAAAAATAGAGATCTCTTTTCGGGTAAGAAATATGCTTATATCTCCTTATTTGGTTTAGATTCGTTAGAGAGCCTTAAATTAGCAATCGCTACTGAAGTGCAAACAGATGCAACTGGCGACTCACCTTTAAATGTTGATATTTCAAAGCACTTTAAGAAATTATTTGGTTTCATAGGTGGTGGCAGTATTGGTGCATCAGGAGATATGCGCTTCGGTATCAATATTGGTAACAAACTCATTACTAATATCATTATGCTGCATCTCAAAGACACTCTAGTTTGTTTAGATGATATAGAAAGAAAATCTGATAGCTTGCCGATGTCAGAAATATTGGGTTTGGTAAATTACTTAAGAAATGAGCGTAATTGTCAGGTTGTTACGATACTTCATGATGAAGAATCAGAAGATAAAATCTATTTTGACAAACACAAAGAAAAGGTTTTTGATGAAGTCCTAATTTTAGACGACTCATTGTCAATTATTAAAGATCCAATTAGTAACATTGAGACATTTCCTATCTACGAAAAATTCTATCAAACTATGGGTGTTAGAAACCTTAGATTTTATCAGCGCGTTCAAAAAATATATTGTCAGATAATTGAACACTCATCATCTTTATCAAAATTAAGCAAAGAAGAGATTCTAAGACAAATTCTTATTATCAAGCTTGTTAATGATATTCCTAAAGTTCTTGATGTTGATATGAAAGAGTTAGAAACGTATTTTTCTGAAGATGGTCTCGATGACCGATTGGATATATTTTTAGAAAATGATGATGAAGCATTAAAAGCAACTGTTAGAACCAAAAAAGACGATGTGGAGAAAAAGCTTTCAAAATTCTACCCTAACTTCCGTATGGAGGGGTGGACTGAGGTTGTTGTCGAACTGATTAAAAATATTGAAATAGATAATGAAAAATTCGAAAAAATTCTTAGCCAAGACTTGATTAATGAACAGACTTTAGAAAGTGATAGAGAAAAGCGAAATTTGATGGCTGAATATCATAGCTTAAGCCCAGAACATGGGTTCAACCAAAGATTTTTTGATAATATTAAACATAGAGTAGATAGAGAAATGCTACCTAATTTAAGCTTCTGCTGTAATATATTGAGAAAAAATGGAGCTTCTGATCTATCTAACCAGCTTGAGCAGCTAGTAGAAAAGCATATTGAAACAAGAGTTGTAGAAGGTTCAGAACAAGATCTTATAGAAAGCTACTATCTTAATCATTCAAATATTAATGATATCTTTTATGATTTTCTCCAAAGAACTATCAAAAAGCATAAGAGAGAGCTTAATTTAAATAGCAACGCTGATACTATGTCTAGACTTTTTATGCGATTTTACAAACATGGGAATGACAGTGAGGATTTTTTTGAGGCTATACAAAATATTAGCAAAGAAATCTTTAGTCATGTTATTTGGCAGCCAATTATTGATGGCTCAAGTAGAATGCTATATATTCGAGAGGTATTGAAACACCCTGCATTTAGAGTCGATATTGCTAAATTTAAAAACAGAAATAAGATTGATACAGCATTTTGGCATTATAAAAATCTTATAGGTACTCAAAAGCTATCTCCTTTTTCTTATCAGCCATTTCTTGTTGAAAGCAAATTAAATGAAGTTAAGGAGTGGACTTTAGAGTTACTTCAAGAGAGAATTGTAGAAAAGCCAAATAGTAAAGCGGCTATCGAACAATTATTAGAGTTAACGAATAACTTGGAGAGTATTTAATAGCTAAGCATAGATATTTTCGCTTCGTATTAGGCGTCGCACGCTTCACTCAACTTGCCATTTACTTAATTCATGCTCGATTCTAAATAGTCGCCTTGAGACGCGGTTTAGCCCCGATTGCAGTGGTTATCCTTGGATGACCCAGAAAATCACAGATTTTCTCTTGCGTCGGAGTAACTGTCTCCCAGACACTTGCTTTTCCCCCTCCTCATGCGGTGACTTAGCTAGGAGCGATATCGAGACAACAGGAACGCTACTAGCTATTAGTCATCGCTCTAGTGGGCGACTAATATATGAATGATATGAGCGAGACAGAAAATTTTCTTTAAGGAATTTTCACTTGCGAAGCTAAAATTGCAGTGCAATTTTTTAACGCTTCTCAGGATTAGCTCCAAACATAAAAAATCTCACCTAAACAAACTCCCGCATCACATTCATCACCCGCGCGTCTACCGTACGTTGTATTTTGTCTTCGATTTGACTGCACTGTGACTCGACCTCACGTTTAGACAGCCCTACTACAACGAACGTCCACTCACTGGCGTCATGCCGATCACGCTCGCCGCTTTCACATACCGCGACGCTTGGAGTATTGCCGAAGCGTGCGTGCAAACCACCCATGCGCTGGCGTTTTTCTTTTAGCGAGCTGCATCCAGGCAGAGAAAAAGTCAGAGTTAAGATGGCAATATGCATGGTATTCTCCCTGCTACAGTGGTCTACGCTCTATATTAGCATCAAATACGATGCGTACGCTTCACTGAGAGATCAGACTGAGATAATGTCAATAAAGCGAGCTTCTACTAAGACCGTAGTTTTATCTTTTGTACTTATAAGTTTACCAAAGTAAAAAACACCGCAATTCATGCTATCGTTATGTTACTCCGATCTATGGTATATCCGTATCAGTACCCCATAATCACTCATACTGTTTATATCAATGAATCAATAGCCAACATGCGTATTTAACCAATGACTCCTATCAGCTACGTACAGCAACAGCGCATTACTCGATTATGCGTGCGCTGCGGATTACTCCTTATGCAATATGGTGCTGAGTCTGCCATTGTGGTTGACTTATCCAAACGCTTGGGCATCGCCTTGGGGATGAACAGCGTAGAATGTTCGCTCAACTTTAATGCCATTACCTTGACAACTATTTGTGATGAACGCTGTATCACTACCACTAGGGACACCATAAATCAGAGCATTAATGTCAATTTATTGGTACAAATCCAGAAAATTGTCAATAAAACCGAAGCCAATGCAAGTAATGACAAGCTGAATCATGAGCTGACTGAGCTCACCACGCTTGCTTTTGATGAGTTAGATAAGACGGTTTACCCAACGTGGCTAGTGTGCCTATTTGTTGGCGCCTCTTGTGCCGCATTTGCTTATCTTAACGGCGGCAGTTGGTTGATTACCGCCGTGACCTTTACCGCAGGTATGGTGGCGATGCTTACCCGTATCTATCTGTCCAAACATCACTTCAATCCCTTTATCACGGTCATTGTGACGGCTTTTATCGCCTCTTTAATTGGGGCGACGACCTATTATTTTGATATTGGTAATAATGCGGATATTGCAGTTGCCTCTAGCGTTCTGCTATTAGTGCCAAGCTTTCCCCTAATCAACTCTTTATCAGACATCTTAAAAGGCTATGTCAATATTGGGGTTGGGCGTGCCGTTTTTACCTATATGTTGACCTTTTCAGCTGGCGTTGGCATTGTTATGGCCCTTGTTCTACTTAGAATACAGCACTGGGGATTTTGATATGTGGTTCATTAAAGCCGTTGTGCTGTCCTGCATTATTACCCTTGGTTGGACGCTCATGTTCACCGTACCCAAAAGGTATATTCTGCCCTGTTTGCTCATGACCGCTTTTGGATTTGGACTAAAAACAGTCCTTGTCTATCAGCACATACATATCGTGGTTGCCAGCTTTTTTGGGGCGATGCTCGCCAGCTTTTTGGGGGTTTATTTTTCTAGAAAATATACCCTACCACCCAAGGCCCTTATCTCGCCAAGTGTCATTTGTATGATGCCAGGCATCGCCGCGTACAAGGCGATGGTCAGTATGGTACAGATTGGTTATTTTGGCTTTTCAGACGAGTTATTTAGTCAAATGATGGTTTATTTGTTTGAGGCCTTGTTTGTGACCTCAGGATTGGTGCTGGGCTTGTCCATTCCTGGGCTGTTGTTTTATAGACGTCGTGCCATTGTTTAAATGGGTTTAGATGGCGGGCTATTTCTACCTAGATACTAGCGTTCAAAATTATGCCAACAACAACTTAATAAAGGGACAGTAACTATGACAAAGCATTATGATTATATCGCCATTGGCGGCGGTAGCGGCGGCATTGCCTCAATCAACCGAGCGGCGAGCTATGGCAAAAAATGTGCCATTATTGAAGCCAACCAATTGGGTGGCACCTGCGTGAACTTGGGCTGCGTACCCAAAAAGGTAATGTGGTATGGCGCGCAAGTTGCCGAAGCCATTCATAAGTATGCGTCAGACTATGGGTTCGATATCGATGTCAAAGGCTTCGACTTTCAAAAGCTGGTACAGAGCCGCCAACAATATATCGAAAACATTCACCGCTCTTATGATAACAATTTGGCAAAAAACGGCGTCGAGGTGATAAAAGGCTTTGCTAAGTTTGTCGATACCAATACGGTAGAGGTCAATGGTGAACACATTACGGCTGACCATATTTTGATCGCTACTGGCGGTCACCCGATTCAACCAGATATCAAAGGCGCAGAATACGGCATCGATTCTGATGGTTTTTTTGCCTTGAATCACCTGCCAAAACGTGTGGCTATTGTAGGTGCAGGCTATATCGCCGTTGAAATTGCAGGGGTGATGAATAGCCTGGGCGCTGAGGTACATCTGTATGTGCGTCAGCACTCGCCGCTGCGCTCATTTGACCATAGTATTGTTGAAACCTTGCTGATAGAGATGGAGCAAGACGGCATTCAATTACACACCAACACCACGCTAACTGAAGTCAATAAAAATGACGATGGTAGCCTGACCTTGTGTACCAAAGACGGCAGTCTTGATACAGTAGATTGTTTGATTTGGGCCATTGGTCGCGCGCCCTCCACGGAAAATATCAATTTGCAAGTGACGGGTGTGGAGACTAGCGACATTGGCAAAATTAAAGTCGATAAGTTCCAAAATACTAATGTCGATAGCATTTATGCGGTAGGCGATATTATCGAGAATAGTGTTGATTTGACGCCGGTGGCTATCGCGGCAGGTCGACGATTATCAGAGCGCTTATTTAATAATAAGCCTAATGAGCATTTAGACTATGAATTGATACCGACGGTTATATTTACCCACCCTGCTATCGGTACTATTGGATTGTCTGAAATCGATGCCGTTAATCACTATGGCAAGGACAATATTAAATGCTATAGCTCGACATTTACCTCAATGTATAGCGCGGTAACCCAGCATCGCCAAAAGTGTACGATGAAACTGGTGTGCTTAGGCGATGATGAAAAAGTCATTGGTCTGCACGGTATTGGCTTTGGCATAGATGAGATGATTCAAGGCTTTGCGGTAGCCATCAAAATGGGTGCTACTAAGGCTGACTTTGACAATACTGTTGCCATTCACCCAACCGGTTCAGAAGAATTCGTGACGATGCGCTAGTTTTTATAAATTGAGCAATACTAGGGCGTGCCATCAATCAGCCTCTGCATACATTTAATTTATGCAGAGGCTCTGATAAATATGGTTTGAAGGTATTTAGATATGTCTCATACTGACAGCACAATCACAATACTGCTATGATATGAATATTAAGAACTGTTGAGAGATGACTGTGTGGCAGGCGTACTTTTTTATTTTACCAATTGGTCTAGGTATCATGACCTTAGTGGCAAGCTTAATGTGCTTGTTCGCTTATCTTATGTCTGATGATAACGCCACGCGCCTGCCCGCTTTTAACTGGTTCAAGCGCTTGATTATCGTGGCATTTATATTGCTTAGCATCGGATTGTTTATGACTTTTAGAAACTTTTGGCGTTAACTCAAACACGTTTTTTTATCTGTTACTCATTAACTACCGACTGTCTTTTCTAACTCTAATAATTGTAAATCTTGTCGCTTTGGTTCACCATTATTACCATCTTCTGGGAACGGCATAGTCACTCCTGTCAGCTTATAGCCGCGACGCTCATAATAAGCCAGTAGCTCAGGGCGATGGCTTAAAATAGACATCGTTAGACAGCTGGGCTGGTCGCGAGATTGTAAATGTCGTGTGGCAAAGGTTTCTGCTGCTTGTAATATCTCATGACCAACGCCGTGCCCTTGCAGCTCCGGATGTACCGCAAACATGCCTATATAAGCCCTGCTTTTATCGGTATTTTCTTGCATATCAACAGCAATACAGCCGAGCAGCTCACCCGTCTCTTGCCCCTCACGATTACCTGTCTCAGTCTGTGGATAAAGAAAAACATAGTGCTTAGGGTCAGCGATAACACTGGTAAGCTCGGAGTCAGTAATACGAATACCACCGACTAAATCAGCTTCATTGGTCCAGCCTTCATCTTGTCGATAACAGCGATCCAACAGCTGCTTAAGGGCATCAACATCATCAGATTTGGCTTGCCGTAAAAATAAAGCATTTTTATTCATAATATTATCTCGCTTTTGATTGTATTCAATCCACAATAAAATAAGAGGCTGTCCTCAATAATGAGTTCAGCCTCTATAATAAACCTTAAAATGCTCACACTCTAGCGCGACAAGGCATGTGCTTGGTCAATAATATCAAACCCAGCATTGATCTGCGCGCGGGTTGGCGCATGACCACGCCGCAACAGCTCGCCAAAAGCCACTAACTCTTTATCACGGCCCAACGTACTGGCAGCACTTGCGCGGGTATTTTCGCCATCATCATCAAAATAATACTCGATATAATTAAGCGTATCTGGTGTTCCAATCAAGATATTATGATCGGGCGTATTGGCATGACCGCTGTAACGTAGACTTTTACCATACTGCATTGTCCAGAAGAAAGGTACGCGCTCCTCAAGCGAATTGACATCATCGTCCTTCAAAATCGCAGCAGCAGTCACCAAGCCATGTTGTAACGCCACCCGCCAATGCTCAATACGCATGCGCCCCATTTGCCCAGAAGCCTTAGCAATATCTCCCAGCGCATAGACTCCATCGCGTAGCTGTAGATGACTATCAACTTGTACACCGTCCGGATCATTTACTTCTTTTAATAAATCAGTTCGCGGCGATACGCCTGTGCCTAAGATCACGATATCTGCGTCTATCTGCTCACCATTTGCAAGCGTCACACCACCAACTTGTGAGAATGTATCGTTTTTCGTACTGTCAGTATTTTCATCAGCACTGCTATCAACACCTGTAATCTCATTCACCGTCGCATCTAATACGAACTTAATGCCATTATCTTCGTGCAGTTTGATTAAGGCGTTGCTGACTGTTTCAGAGACAATGTTACCCATCACCCGATTGTCCTGACCAATCACGGTTATAGATGCGGTCGTGCCCGCTTGCGATAGGGCTGAAGCAACTTCCATACCGATAAAGCCGGTACCGATTATGACCACACGCTGATCGTGTGTGGCCGCTTTGATTAATTTGGCATCATCCATACTACGTAAGGTGTAGACACCATCAAGATTAGCCCCTTTTATAGGCGGTACGATAGGAGAAGCACCCGTAGCGACCACTAAGAAATCTGCACTTAGTTTTTTATCTTCCTCTGCTTCACTGCTAACAATAATGGTGCACTCGTTGGGCAATACTTCGCTGACCGTTTGACTTAAGCACAAATCAATATTATTTTTCTGCGCCCAGTCGCTACCACCAAGTAGGAGTTTTTCCTCAGGCATATTTCCTGCCAAGAATGCCTTAGATAGCAGCGGACGGTTATAAGGGGCTTTATCATCTTTACTGATTAACGTAATCTTACCGCCGTAGCCAGTATTGCGTAGATGATGTGCGGTCATAAATCCAGCTGCACCGCCGCCAACAATGACTGTATGAGTCTCTTTCAACTGATCATTAGCAATAATATGATCTATTTTCGCCGCCGTATCGACCGTTAAACTATCACCATTATCGGTAAACTGGTATTGAGTCAATCCTTCGGTTGCTACGGGTTCTAACAGGGTCCCATCACTGCTATCAAAGGTTGCATGATGCCAAGGGCAAACCACACGATTGCCACAGCGCAGACCTTCGCCTAAATCTGCCCCAGCATGCGGGCACTTGCCATCGAAAGCATGGAATGTGTTGTCGTCACGAGTGATTAAAATGATACTATCGTCATCTTGTTTATACGATTTCATGCCGCCACTGGGTATGTCAGCTTTATGAATAGTAACGGTGCTAATAGTTGAGTTGCTCATGGGTCATCCTTAACGGTGGCAGTTGCTGCCTGATTATTATGTTTGATTGAAACTTCATTCAATGAAAAATCACATCCATTGATAGTAACAAGTACGCCACTCGCGAGATGTTTTATTGTATGTCTCCCTCGTTGCAAAACGTAACTTTCCAATCAATGATATAGTTTTTATATCCCTTTATTAAATCCTACTTTAAACCTGATAACAATAATAGATGACTATTTTATGACTTCTCAAGACATTAATCTTACTGACGCCACCTCTCTACTAACAACCGATAAAGAATCCGTTAATAAAAAATCAACGAATCAAGAATCAGTCGATATCGCAAGCTTTGATATGGCTGCAATAACGGATACCGCTCAGCTGCCACAGCCAGCGCTAGCGCTAGCGCCGCTGATGCAAGCCACTTATAAGACCAACGCAGAAGACTTTGTGGTTAATGAAGTGCTACCCCTTGACTTGACTGGGGAAGGTGAACACTTATGGCTGCATATCCAAAAATCAGGTATGAATACTGCGTTCCTCGCCAAACTATTAGCAGAGTGGGCAGATATTCCCCTACGCGATGTGGGTTATTCCGGATTAAAAGACCGTCATGCGATCACGACTCAGTGGTTTAGCTTACGCTTGCCAAAGAAGCAATTACCGACAACCGATTTTTTGCCCACAGACTTAGGTGAAAACGAAACCGTACAGATACTTACCCAGCATTGGCATAATAAGAAGCTTAATCGCGGGGCGCACCGAGCCAATCAATTTATCATTACTTTACGTGATATAAAGTTTGAGGCGGAAACTTCAGTGGTGGAGTATCAACAACAAATACAGCAGCATTTAGAATACATAAGCCAAAATGGCGTGCCCAATTACTTTGGCCCGCAGCGCTTTGGTCATGGTGGTAACAATATTAGAGAGGCACTTAGATTGTTTACTCAGCCTCCGCAAACGAGCAGTCGTACGCACAAGAAAGATAAAAGTAAGCGCAAACGTGTCCCACGAGAGCAGAATACAATGGCATTGTCTGCTGCTCGCAGCCTGATATTCAATCATATCTTAGCCGCACGCGTGCATGATGGCAGTTGGGACAAAGGACTGGCAGGTGAAGTATTTAACCTTGCAGGTTCAGGCTCGATATTTTCTAGTGAGCAGTTAGATGAGACCTTGCGCGCACGACTTTCTGACGGCGATATTCATCCAACAGGTGTGTTATGGGGCGTTGGTAATGACAAAGTAAGCGGGACAGCGGCCAAAATTGAAGAAGATATCGTGCAACAAAGCTGGTTATTAACACAGCTAGCAGTCGGTTTAGAACAGCGCGATATCAAGGCACAACGGCGGGCATTGCGCTTACCAATTGAGGAAATGACTTGGGAATGGATTGACGAGCAGGTGCTGGTATTGAGCTTTAGCCTACCAACTGGCAGCTTTGCCACTAGCGTCCTAGCAAGCTTAGTACAGCAACTACAGACGCCAGCAGTAAGATAAAATACTAGGTTAATTAATTACTTTGTTTATTAAGTGGTTTGCTTGTCAATTGGTTTATTCATTAGCTAGCTTTTGTCAGGTACCATAGCGTGACTTAGTAGCATTAGTAGCACTAGTGGCATTAACCATATGGCCTTCTGCTAATAAATCATTGGCACTCACCACTTGATTGCGACCTCTATCTTTGGCTTTATATAACGCTTTATCGGCAGTGCTGATTAAATACTGACAAATGTTACTGGGCAATTGTATTGGCAGCATATCTAGATTGTGTGCGGTCGTTGGTTTATTTTTCTGTGACTTGGAACGCTTTAGTTTGGCTGATTTAGAGTTATTTGTATGAGCCGTAGTCATACATCCCTGCTTAATACGTGCCAGCTCAACATAAGTGAGGGTGTATAAACCAAGACTGGCGGTAACTTGAAAGCTAAGTTCAGTATCAACTTTTATCACACGTTGAGCAATATTTTGCCGCAGTTGCTCAGTAATAACCATGGCGCTATCATGCTTAGTATCCGGCAGGACAATCAAAAACTCTTCGCCGCCATAGCGACTAACAATAGCTTTATCCGTCAGAGCACTTGATAACGACTGTCCCACTTCTCGCAAAACCTGATCGCCTACTTCATGACCATAATTGTCATTGACACCTTTGAACAGATCCAAATCTAATAAGATAACACTAAAATCTTGCTTGTCAGTCGCTGTCATGATTGCTTGCTTCATTTGCGTCAAACCATAGCGACGGCTGTTAAGTTGGGTCAGCTCATCTTGATTGGCATGTTTTAAGATCTCATTCTTACCATTATCTAATATCAACAACAAAGTACGGAACATGTAAACGATAAAAATAGCTTTAGGCAATGCTAAATATAGGTGGGTTGAACGCCAAAAAAATGCCGAAGATAGGCGCAGCTGATCTAAATTTTCCCAGTTCAGCGTACCATTTTGAAAAATAGAAGTGGCCATGGCATTTTCAATGGAGATCGTCTCGCTATAGGTCAGATAACTATAGGTATCAAGAGGAATAGAGATAAATGTCAGTTGCCGTAAATTGGGTAAATCAATCCCTAAGTAAGGGACAAGGCTCACCAAAACAATTACCGTAATATGCCCTATAAAAGCTTTCCAAATATAGCGCCGACGCACCAACATCATTCCCAGCATCGCACCTCCTACCAGCGATACGCCAGATACAAAGCTGCTATGCCCCATCACCAAAATCACTACCGCAATATAAACACTATAGAGCGTAATTAACACAATCTGCCATTGATGTAGATACTTATCGTCGTTTTTGATGTGCGCTAGATGACCCACCATCCACCAAAAAAACAGCCCTATCAGTGTCACGCCTATCCACATAGGATACAGCAATCCCATATCGACATAAGTACCATAGGTATCTTGCCACAACCAGACAAATAAACACCATAGCCAATGTAATGAGACTTCCATCACCATAAACAAGGCCAACAGCGATGCTCTATCCGCTGCACGCCACTCAAAAATGATTTCAGAGAGGCTTTTATAATCTAATCGGTGTATCGACACAGCCATGTATGCGCTACCACGTGATGAGTTGTTAAGGTCGAGTCAAGACTCTATCTATTTAGGGCTCTCTCGGATTCTGGCTTACTTTAAACAGTGCATTTACTATCGCAAGTTTTATGGTAACTATCAATCCGCTTTACTGTCTTATGCGTCAACCTGCACATTAAATAGTGAGGCATATTTTTAAATTAATTAATTAGTAAGATTTAACGTTAACTAAATCTTATCACCTTTTAGATTATAAAAATTTTAAATTACGACAGCAGATTAAAGGACTGCCAGACCCCTTGCTGTTCGGGGGCCAAAGTCGGTACATCGCCAATACGTCGCCACGGCATATTACTACCATGAAAATCACTACCAATCGACGTAACCAGCTCATGCTCAGCAATAGTGCGATCAACCATTCTGCGGGTGCTAAGCGGCTCACTATTGGCAGGCAGCTCACAAGCATCGCCACCCAGCTGGGCAAATTCTTCGATAAGCTTACGTACCCGTGTTGCTGAAAGCTGATAGCGTGTCGGATGCGCCAACACTGCCTTACCACCACAAGCATGAATCAGCTCAATACCACGTTGCATACTTAACGCTTCAATCGCCACATACGCAGGCTTATTATCGGCCAAATATTTATCAAAAGCTTTTTGAACGGTTTTGACCAACCCACGCTCGTATAACACTTGACCAATATGAGCGCGCCCAACCGCTTGCGGATTGTTGCTTGCCTTCGCGCAAATTTCTTGCCACAGCTCATCATAATCAAGCTCTAGCAACTCACTGAGCTTTTCAGCAATACGTTGGCCGCGATTCGCACGACTGTCTTGCAATTGTTGTAAGGTTTCATGCATCTGTGCGCGGTCGGTAAAATCCAGTCCCAACACATGGATAATTTTATTGGTAGATTTATTTTTACCATAGCCGCCACTAAGGGTATGCTCACAGCTAATCTCAACCCCGTTGACGAGCTGCATATTGCACGCTTCGGCAGCAGCTCTTGCCTCATCAATACCTAATAAAGTATCGTGATCGGTCAGTGCCAATACAGTGACTCCTGCTGCATGTGCGCGCTGCACCACTTCCGTCGGCGCATAAGTCCCATCAGAGCGAGTACTGTGGCAATGTAAGTCAATTTTCATAAAGTTGGCCTTAAGGTTTTTGAGCATGGTATAACAGCTGATAATACTGGTAACGATAAAATGAAGAAAAATAGCCGTCTAGTAAATATTAGAGACCATGATTATAGGTAGTAATTATAAGATTTTTTATATAAGCCTGTTATATAAAGCGATTATAGTACTGATTGCTTTTTTTCGGCGCAGTAGACGTGTAAACTACCCCATACGTTTGTGTTGGACATCCCATTTGCTATGAAAGCCTTACTAGACTTCATTCCCTTAATTGCTTTTTTTATTGCTGCCCGTACCCACGGTATTTTGGCAGCGGCAGGCGCATTATTGGTTGCCACTATCATCATTTATGCCATTCATTTCGTGCGTCAAAAAGGTAAATTTGATAAGCAACAATGGGTCGTACTGTTATTAACCATCGTCTTTTGCGGCGGTACGTTGCTACTGCGTGATGACATTTACTTGCGTTGGAAATCACCGATTATTAACGGTATCTTTGCCGTAACACTATTGGTCAGTGCCGCTATCAATAAACCACTCATGCAACTGGCAATGAAAGAGGTATTCAGCCTATCGCTGAGCGGCTGGAAAAAGCTAACGGTCGTTTGGGCACTGTTTTTTGCATTCATGGGTGTGCTACATTATATCACGGCATTTACCATGTCGGACGAAGCATGGATTAACTTCAAAACCTATGGCTGGATTCCAATTATGCTGGTGTTCGTTGTTGTCCAATTCGCACTATTGAAAAAGCATCTAAATCCGGCGCTGACTGATAAAACAGCCAAGTAACAGTTGGTAGCTTTGCTTCCAATATTTTATATAAGAAAGAAGATGTTTTTGATACGCTAATAGCGATAATAATTAAGCGCTAAATGATGTTATTTTTACTAAGCGTGATTGTTTATTCTTTATTTTTACTACTTATTAAGGAAGTATGATGTCTTTATTTGCCATCATTGGTCATGACGTTGCAAATAGCAGCGCGCAGCGGAAGATCACGCGCTCCGAACACCTTGAGCGTCTACAAGTATTGAGTCGCGAGCAACGGCTGGTTATCGCAGGGCCAAACCCCATCAAGCATGATCAAGGCGCTATGACAGAAATGTCAGGTAGTATTGTCATTGCTGATTTTGAGTCTCTTGATGCGGCGCAAGCGTGGGCAAACGCTGAGCCTTACTTGCGCGACGGGGTATACAGTCATGTGGATATCAAGCCATTTATACAAGTATTACCCACACCTACTGACCAAATTTCAAACCAGACCTCAAGTGAAACATCAGATAAGGTCGCGGCATCGTGAATCAGCTGTCATCGTTATTAAAAACATCAAAGCTGTTAAAGAACCAAAGCTATAAACGCAGCCTGGTTAGTGTGATTCTAATGGCAGCTATGTCAGTGCAAGCAGCGCCAACAGTGACGGCTACTGACCCAGTAGCAACACCACCTGTCGCGGGTCAAACTAATAGCTCTCAATCATTGCCATATTCAACGCTAAACGCAACAATGCCAGCTACCAACACTTTAGCGGCACAGTTGCAACCGTCAAACAAAGCGTTATCAGCCGCCAATCAAGATCTTCTCAGTCGCAATGCGCAGCTACAGCGACAAGTTAATGACTTACAAACACAAACGAATGTTTTGGTATACGAAAGCAAAGGCCAACTGTTTTTGTACGGTGCTTTTACAGTACTGATTAGTCTATTGGTCGGTATTTTTATCTCGTGGCTGGTTTTTGTCCGCCGTGAACGCTGGTAGAAACGCTATTATTTATTACTTATTTATTTATCGGGCGTGACTGTCTATGTCTAAACCCACTCCTGCACTTGTCAATGCTCGCCGCATTCCCAGCCAGCCAGCTGCTCAGTTAAAGACCGCTGAGCCTCCCCATATCAACAAATCTGCTGCGATCAAACCTGCTAAAATTGATTGGCAAACAGATGATACCGGTAATATGGTGCCGGTATCCGGTGAGTTTGGTGATGTGTACTTTTCTCATGCTGACGGTTTAGCAGAGTCGCGTTATGTCTTTCTTCAATGCAACCAACTACCAGAGCGCTTGGCAAATTTAGCCCCGCAGCAGTGCTTTACTATTGCTGAGCTGGGGTTTGGTACTGGACTTAACTTATTGGCAGTATGGCAACTCTGGCGACAACTGCGCGCGACGCATCCGCAGTTAGCCACGGCACGTTTGCATCTCATTACCACTGAAAAATATCCTATAGCGCGTGAAGATTTAACACAGATATTAACGTTATGGGCACAGCGGGCGCCTGAATTGGCAGATATTATTCAGCAACTGTTGGCCGCTTATCCAACCCTTATCGCAGGCTGTCATCGACTTAACTTTATTAACGATAACTTAACCGTTGATATTTGGCTCGGTGATGCCACTAACAGTTTGGCTAAATTAAACCCAATAATATCCAACCAAAAAATCGCCTACATTGATGCCTGGTTCTTAGATGGGTTTGCACCCTCTTGTAATAGTGCATTGTGGGGGGATTCGATATTCACACAAATACAGCGCCTATCAATATCTGGTACTACGGCAGCGACCTATAGCTGTGCTGGTATCGTCAAGCGCGCATTGCAAAATAGTGGCTTTGAGATCAAAAAAGTAGCAGGTTTTGGCCCTAAGAACGAGATGCTAACTGCGGTTATGAGGGATACTATAACGCCAGATGCTTTAACTGCCGCTAATGATTCGGTTAAAGCCGAAGCTGAAAATAATGCTAAGCCGTCAGTATCAGACAAGCCCAATCATACGGTGATCATCGGTGCTGGCGTCTCTGGATTATTAACCGCATGGTCACTTGCTAACCGTGGTATTAAAGTGACGCTACTGGATAAAACAGCCCCACTATCAGGGGCCTCCGGCAATCCACGCGCCCTCCTCGCACCAAAAATGACCCCTATTCATCATGTCGATGACCATCTACATACCATAGGCTATCTTTATAGCAGCAGACTATATCGCCAGCTCAATGATAACGCTATAAAAGGAAACATGCCGCCCGTACTTGAACCAACTGGCGCGCTCGATTTATTGGTAAAAGCCAATATCGGTACTGAGCAGATTGCGGACTATCCTAATGAGATGGCAACCACACTATCGGACGCACAAGCACAAAAAACGACAGGTTTAGTCCAGCAAGACTTGTCTGAAAATTTATATCTGCCGCAATCAGGATTAGTCAATCCGCAAGCGCTGAAAGAGGTGATACTTGAACATCCCATGATTACCTTTGAGCAATTGGCTGTCACACAGATCGATGAAACTGAGGCGCAGGTTTCTGTTTCCGGTCATAAATATATGGTTAGTCATAAATCTACTATTAGCCACAACGATGTAGAAAATGATGTCTCACAAGAGGCTGAGGTTATTACTATCCAAGCTGATAGCTTAGTCATCTGTGCAGCCTATGAAAGCCACCAATTAGATGGTCGTATTTTTGATTGCCGTAAAATTCGTGGTCAATTGTCTTGGTTCACCCCGACCGCTGAGCAACGTACTAATTTGCCTAAATTACCAATCAAATATGGCGGTTACTGCGCCCCATTTATGGGTCAAATCGGTGATGCTAAATTAAACAACGTCTTCGAGGGTCAACAGCAGATTTTACTCGGTGCAAGCTTCGTGCGTAATGACACTGATACCGATATCCGCAGTCATGAACACCAGCAGAACCGGGATAAGCTGGTTATGGATATCCCTGAGTTGGATGCAGTTATTCCAACGGATACTAACTTATGGCAAGGACGTGCCGGCATCCGGACACAAACGCCTGATTATCATCCAATGGTCGGTCGGTTAGCGCAAAGCAAACGAATATGGACACTGTCTGCAATGGGTGCGAAAGGTTATGCCTTTGCCCCTATTTGTGCAGAAGCGCTGGCTGATATGATAATAGGAGACTTTGCACCGTTGTCTGCTGCGATGCTGGCACGACTTTCACCAAATCGTGCGCTTTTACAAACGCCACTGGTCTAACTCTTTAAAGCTAACTTATAGGTTTACTCTAGCCAACAGTGAGAACTATCTGATGCCTTATCAGCAAATCACCTTAACTCTCCCTCCCCACACGCGCGGTATTCACGTCATCACCCCACTGATTCGAGATGCCATTCGCGAGCTAATACCTAGTAAAACAGAAGCTGGCTTAGTGCATCTATTCTTACAGCATACCTCGGCAAGTCTGGCTATCAATGAAAATGCAGATCCCGATGTGAGATTGGATACTGAAGACTGGCTAAATAAGATCGCGCCCGCCAATCAGCCAGAATATCGCCATACGTTTGAAGGCTCCGATGATCTGCCAGCTCATTTCAAAAGTATGATGTTTGGAGTGAGTTTAACCGTACCACTTGTGGATGGCGTGTTGGGACTCGGGACTTGGCAAGGTATTTACTTATGTGAGCATAGAGATCATGGCGGTCAACGAAAGCTGATCATTACCGTCAGCACTTAAAGGTAGATAGATGGAAAGATAGATAGATAGATGGAAAGATAAAAGGATAGATTGTTCCTCTCTCTCGATTGTGCTTAAATAAAAGCCTCTTAATCACTAACCGTTTCTTTATGAAAACCAAGCTTCTCATTTCATCCAAATTTAAGCGCTCCAAGTCCTGTTTTCGCATTCTTCCAGTTGTTTTCTTAAGCCTATGCAGCTTTTTTACTTTGAATGCTTGCCAAAAAACACCCGACTCCGAGACTGCTGCTGAAACGGAGACAGACATCCAAAGTACCTCTGTTACGACCAGCGTTAGTGATCCCCAAAATGCAGATGCGGTGGCAAGAACTGAAAAAAGAGCTGAGGAACTAGCGGCAGAGAATGAGCGAGAGATTAATCTGGCTGAACTTGAAAATAACATTGGTGCGGGAGGTGTAACCCCAAATGCTGAAACTACCAAGCCCAGTCCAGAGCAAGCCATAAAAGACACACAAATCACCGACGTTAAATATCGAAGTGCCACAGGTAATGCTTTATCTGTAGTCTTTGAAACCTCAGCGACAGGCGTACTTAACGCTATCGTGACCTTACCTAATAAACCAAAAATGATCCTCAGCGCCCCAGAAGGACAAGGTAACAACCCAACTTATGGTTCAAAAGATGGCAGTATTGAGCTTATCAGTCATGGTGGTGGCAGTACTATAGACCTAATGCAAAATAATAAAGTGACCAGCTTCGATGCCATTAGTGCCGAAGCTGAAGTCGTCACTCAGCCTTAACCAAACCCCGTCAATCTGCCAAAAGCGCCAATCAACCAACTAATCGCTGCCCAAAGCCCCCAACCGATAATCGCGATGACTATCAGACCTAAAATATCAGGTATGTGCAGATACAACCAAGCAACGATAGGATAACGCCAAAAGCGACTGCTACGCTGCTCATCCTCTAACTGTTGATGCAAAAAGGGACGATCCATATGCGTCGTTTCAGTGATGCCATATTCATCCTGTATATGCTGATGGACAATGCTAAGGGTTTTACGACTGGGGCGAATAAAAATATCCAGCAACGTGCCAATTCCCGGAATAACGCCAACCACCATATCAATTAATGCCAGTCGTACCGCAGGGGTCATCTTGCTTACTGGCACACCCAATTGACGACCTAATATAAAGGCATAGCTTGTCAGAGCAAGTCCTGCTAAGTCACCCGCTAATGGTATCGTTGACAAGGCCGCATCTGCACCGATGCCTTGTTTGGTAAAGGGAATACGTACTACTGAATCCATCGCGTTGGCAAACTTGGCTAATTTGCGCTCAGTCGTAATAACCTGCTCACGCGTCAAACCTTGCTCATTAAGGTTAAGCTGATAACTGACTGATCGCTCATTTAATGATGTCTGGGTGGACTGTCGCTTTGGTGGTTTACGTAATTTATCCATTAAAAGTTGTCCATAAACAGGATATAGCGACCAAGGCAAAAACATAACGTCCTACCCAGATATTGGCTAAAAATGCTTGAAAACAGGCTGGAGCTTGGCGACTGGCACAGGCGCTATTTTGCTTGGCAAACATCATTGCTACTAAGGCCAATCCAAATACAGGCGTAATACCTAAACGGGTTGGCGCAAAGTAATGCCACAATACCACTCCCATTATTAGTAGAAATAAACTTTGTAATACTGAGACAATCACCACATCGAAACGGCCAAATAATATCGCTGTGGACTTAACCCCGATTTTTAGATCATCATCCCGATCTGCCATTGCATACTGAGTATCATAAGCTACTGTCCAGCACATATAGGCCAAAAATAATAACCAGCACCAGATATCAGTGGCACCGGTTATCGCCACATAGGCCATCGGTATCGCCCAGCCAAAGGCGGCCGCTAAAAACACTTGCGGCAAATGGGTGAAACGTTTCATAAAGGGATAAATAAAGGCTAGAACCACCGCTCCAAGTGACCAATAAAAAACTTGAATCGGTAGGAACAGTAATAAACTGGCGCTTAGTGCGACTAAGACTAAAAATGTCGCAATAGCTTCTTTCCCAGACAAGCGACCATCTGCTAACGGTCGACCTTTAGTACGAGTCACATAACCGTCTACTTTACGATCCGCAAAATCATTAATCGCGCAACCTGCTGCTCGCATCAAAATCGCACCTAACGCAAAAATTACAAATATCTTTAGACTGGGTAGACCCGCACTTGAGCCTTGCAGCTGGGATTGACCCATCGCTGCGAGTAATACTCCCCATAGCGTCGGCCACAGTAGCAGCTCAATCCCGACAGGCTTATCAAAGCGCGTCAACTGCATATAGGCGTAGAGTTTTTCTTTACGTGTGATGGGGGACGTTGTAGTGGTCATAGCGTTGTTGTCATAATGAGGCATTAACTTATGTTAAAGCTAAAAGTAAAAGCATACTGAAAATAAAAGAGAATCGTTCATACTAACGTGCTACTGCTATAAATAGGTAGAACCATCGACTACACAAAATAGCCATCAAAACGTACGGCTTCATTTTGCCAGCTATCATTAGGCGTTTGATGAGCAAATAATGGCGCATGCTGTGGACGCTTAACGATAACGCGGCCCTGCTGTTTAATATTATCAATCACATTGCTACTGACCAGCATCTGAGCACTTTTTAGCAATTGCTGCTCTTGAGCTAACGTTGGTGGACAAGCTAAATAGTGTAACGCTTGCATATGCTTACCAACTTTGGCACCTTTACCCGTTTTACTGTCTTGATAGCTGTCCTCTGGAAACATCGGATCTAAATACACCACATCGATGCTCTTTTTATCAAAATTATTAACCGCATCTGTAGTTTTAAGCGTAGTAGTATCTTGGCGATGCGCAAAATAACTGAGCGCATCGATATTAATAATATGCAAACGTGACATCAGCTTTTGCCAATTCGGCTGGGTACTCATACGCTCACGTTCAGCGAGCAATAATAATGCGATCAAAGGTTGCTGCTCAAGCATAATCACTTGCGCACCGGTACTGGCCAATATTAAGCTGTCATGACCAAAACCTGCTGTCGCATCAATCACATAACTATCAGCGCTAATTTTTGTCGCTTGTAATAAGAGTTCGGATTTACGACCCGCGCTGACCACGCGGCGTTGTAGCTTGTCCCATTCAGGCGCGACACTTAGACCGTTACTGAGCCATGACAGCTTGTTTTTATCATCTAATAATAGAATAGGCTGAGTAGCCTCCGCACTCAATTGCTCTCGATATTTTTGGTTGAGCTTACCGGATATCAGCTCGGTATTTAAACTTAAGGACAGCTGATGCTTGCTCACTAGCGCTTGCAAAAATTCAACTTGCGGCTGCTGCACCTCGGAAGTATAAAGTAATTTACACTTACTGAACGAAACAGCGTTGTTAGCCGTAAGTTGAGCGGTCATGAATATTATTCCTCAAACACCAAGCCAAAAACCTGAAAATCTAGCAAGTCTACTCTTATAAAAAACAGCAACTAGCCGGCGAATTGATAGCCAAAGCCCCAAGCTGCTACTAATACTACGATACCAGTAATAATACGCAGCCAGGCAAAAATCTTAAAGTCGCGGCGACTGACCCAAGCTACCAGCCAGCGAATACACAACAGCGCCACGATAAATGACACTACTGTGCCTACGCCCAACACCAACCAATCTTCGCTATTGGTCAATACCTCATGATGCTTGAGCAAATCTAATAACCCAGCACCAATAATGACCGGAATACCTAAGAAAAAAGAGAATTCTGCCGATGCCTTACGTGAGACCCCAAGCCATAGCGCACCAATAATGGTGGCGCCGGAGCGTGACGTGCCCGGTATTAACGCCAAACACTGAAACAGGCCAATTTTTAATGCGGTCTTGAAGCTGACATCTTCTGCTTCGTTAGCAATAATAGTCTTTGGGCGATTTTCTACATAAAATATCAGCAAACCACCGATAATCAGCATAATCGCCACAGTAATAGGGTTAAATAAATAGGTTTTAATTTCGTCGGCAAAGGTAAAGCCGATGAGCATCACTGGAATGGTAGCAATAATCAAACTCAGTCCCAACTGTCTTGGGTTACTCATAACATCCGACTTTCCGGTGACTAGCCCTGTGAGCGCTTGCCACAATCGTCCCCAATAGTCATAAATGACTGCCAGAATAGCCCCCAGTTGAACCACTACTATGAACAAATCGACCTTGTCTTTAGTCCAAAAGCCCATCAAGTCTGCTGACAAGATGAGATAACCAGTACTGGAAATGGGTAAAAACTCAGTAATACCCTCAACGATACCCATGATGACGGCTTGAATTAATAAAAGTATATCCACAATCGCTTTCCTAAAAACAGACTTGCTGGTTGTTTTATATTGTCGTGATATGGTTGATATTAGACATTCAACGATGAGGTCTTTAGCCGTTATAAACAATGCCTAATGCGATATAATAAAACTACGCTTTGCCTTGTTCTTTCAGGGTTTTCCAAGCTTGATTGCGTAAGTATTTTGGCAGTGCAAGCGCCGCATCGGTACCCCCCAAAGTCATAAATTGCGCAATACCCAATTGTCCTATGACCACCGCATCGGGGCAGACATCTTCATGGTATATCTGCCCATCATAGTGGCTCAGTAAGCCAGCGCCATTACCAACGATAGGAATATTAAGCAGCGTTTGACGCTCATAATCTAACAGCTGCTCTGTACTATCGCTTTCTTCTATACTCACTGGCTGCATGATAGCAATTTTTGATGGGTTATCTGACTGGTTATCCAATCGCTGCTCTTGTAATAAATAATGCCCGAAATACACTTGCTGCATGCGGGCATCAAGGGCACTATAAACCTCTGTTAAGCCATATTGCTGATAAGCACACTGCGCAATTGCTTGTAGGCTTGAGATACCCACACAAGGCAAATCATGCGCCACCGATAATGCTTGCACCACTGCCGTATTAATACGAATACCGCTAAACGCACCTGGACCGCGGTTAAATATTAATGCTTGTATATCAGAGAGGCTTAACTGACTTTTGGTTAAGGCAGCGTCAATCATCGGCAATATTTGCTGAGTCTGCTGGCGTTTACCGGTTTCAGTTTGGCTTGATATGACCTTACCGCTGTCATCAAGTATCGCGATCGAACACTGATCGAACACGGTATCCATTGCTAAAAACATCATGACCTCGGCTTAAGCTACTGGTGTTATCAAATAGCGCCTATCATAGCATTTAGGGTCAGTAAGTTTTATCACTTTCTACGTTATTCATACTTTATTCATTGAGTCATTTTTTAACATTTGAAATTATTCTGTCAATTGTTAGATGTTCTAGACTGACTAAACGATATGTCCATAAAAAATCCCAAAACTACCATTAGCTTTGGGATTTTTGCCTAGCAACCACTATTAAAAAATATTAAAAAGCTAGCGATGACTTAAAAGCGTTTTTTAAAATCCTTAGTGGGTTCGTTTTGCATTTCTTGCATCTGCTTTTGCATCTCTTCAGTGCTGGGCATATTATTAGGATCCAGTCCCATTTGTTTGGCCATTTGCGCTTGGTTCACATCTTTCATACCACCTTTTGACTGACCACCGCCACCAAACAAGGGACCACCGCCACCGCCACCAGAGGCACCGCCGCCGCCCATCAATCCTTGCATAGATTTCATCATTTTACCCATACCTTCAGGCTTAGAGATCATTTTCATCATTTTTGCCATTTGCTTATGTTGCTTTAGCAAACGATTAATATCTTGGACTTCTTTACCCGAACCAGCAGCAATACGGCGCTTACGACTCGGATTAATCTTATCCGGATTTTGGCGCTCAAAGGGGGTCATCGAATTAATAAGCGACTCCATCTCGCGAACTTTTTCTTCTGGCTTGGCATCTTCAACCGCCTTTTGCATATCGGATCCGCCCATGCCCGGCATTTTATCAAGGAAGCCTGACATGCCGCCCATACTCTTCATTTGCTGAAACTGAGTCAGTAGATCTTCAAGGTCGAATGCGCCGCCCTTTTGCATCTTTTTCGCCATTTTTTCGGCTTTATCACGGTCAATCTTTTGTTCAACTTCTTCAACTAAGCTCAGTACGTCACCCATACCAAGGATACGCTGGGCGATACGTTCTGGATGGAAGAGTTCTAACGCGTCTAATTTTTCGCCGCGACCTAAGAACTTAATCGGCTTGCCCGTAATGGCACGTACCGATAACGCTGCACCGCCGCGAGCATCACCGTCGGTCTTGGTTAAGATAACACCCGTCAATGGCAATGCATCGTTAAAGGCTTTGGCAGTATTGGCGGCATCTTGACCGGTCATCGCATCCACGACGAACAAAGTCTCAGAAGGATTAACCGCTGCAGTTAACGCCTTGATCTCATCCATCATGGTTTCGTCAATAGCCAGACGACCAGCCGTATCAATAATCAAGATATCTTGATATTGAATTTGGGCTTCTTCGATCGCACGTAAGGCAATATCAATCGGATTTTCATCAGTGCTTGAATTAACAAACTTAGCATCAACTTGTGAGGCGACTTGTTCAAGCTGCTGAATGGCTGCTGGACGATAGACGTCAGCTGAGACCAGCATGACCTTCTTTTTATGGCGCTCTTGTAAATATTTAGCCAATTTACCAGCGGTGGTGGTTTTACCTGCACCTTGTAAGCCCGCTAATAAATAGATGATAGGTGGCTTGCCGGTCATTTCCAGCTGCTGATTGGCACTGCCCATCATCTCGGTCAGCTCATCGTGGACAATTTTTACAAACGCCTGGCCTGGTGCTAATTCTTTGAGTACTTCCTCGCCTAGCGCTTGCTCTTTAACGCGTTTGACAAAATCACGAGTCACAGGTAGCGCGACATCGGCCTCTAGCAATGCCATACGCACTTCACGCAAGGTATCTTTAATATTGTCTTCGGTCAGCTGCCCAGTACCGACAACATTGCGTAAACTCGACGATAGGCGTTCGGTTAAGGTATCAAACATAAATAACTCTCATTTAGTAATCAATTAGTAATTTTCAGTCAGTGGTTTTTTGGCCAGTAGTTCTTTGGCTAGTAACCTTCTGGTCAATAATCTTCTGGTCAATAATGTTGTAGTCAACAATCAGTGTGGCGATCAATTAGAGAGGCTTTTTACTCACTAGCTTTCTATTTATTTGAGCTATTTATTTGTGCTATTCGCAAATTTTCTATCTAAGCTCTGAAATTAACGCTTTTAATGAATAACTTTTCTTCAGTAAAAGCGTAGATATAGATTTTAATACAGGCTTAGTCAAATAATAATAGCGACGATTCTCAATTGGCCTCTATTTTATGATAAATTGAAGGATTATTCTAATCATACCATTTTAGCATTAACTTGAGCGGCCCTAAGTGACAATAGTGACAATGGCGCGCTCCTGATTTTCAATGAGGCTTGCCTGTGTTACTTGCGTTTGTGATAGCCAGTATGGCTTATATCGTGGTCAGTATCCATATCGGTTGGGCATTGACGACAGATAGGCCCATCAATAAAGGCGCCAGTCTTGGCTTATTACTGGTGGGTATGCTGGCGCACGCAGCGCTGTTATATCCCTACATTGTCACTTTATACGGGCTAAATTTTAATCTATTTAATGTGTTCAGTCTGACCAGTTTACTTTTCTTATTCTTCTACGTGCTATTTTCTCTATATCGTCCCATTGTCAGCCTAGGGATTTTGGCTGCACCTACGGCCCTGATTGGTATGGCTATTGGCTATATTGGCCGCGCTCCTTATCAGCCGCTCACCGATGTCAGTATGGGTCTTGAAGCGCATATCTTATTGTCATTTGCCGCCTATTGTGTGCTGCTGATGGCAGCGGTGCAAGCGCTATTTTTACGTCTACAAATCCGTGAGCTTAAGCATCATACCATTCACCGCTTTTGGGTCAATAAGCTACCGTCACTACAAACTATGGAAGGCTTACTGTTCGATATGATCTTAGTCGGCTTTGTCCTGCTCAGCATTGCGTTGGGACTCGGGTTTGTTTATGTACAAGACTTAATGGCGCAGCATATCGCTCACAAAACGGTATTTAGCATCTTATCGTGGTTGATGTTCGGTGCATTACTGCTGGGGAATTGGTGCGCTGGCTGGCGAGGCAAACTTGCCGCCAACATCACCATCTATGCCTTTATCTTATTAGCACTTGGCTTTGTTGGCAGCAAGTTTGTGTTAGAGTTGGTGCTATAAGATAAAGTAAGATGACTTAGCCTATTGTTTACGAGCCGTTATTCACAATTAGTGCTTAGCACCTGCTTAGATAATTTTATTAAGAAATTGCCTTTTTAATTAAATACCACCGTCTTATTACCTGCCACGATCACCCGATTTTGCACATGCCAATTGACTGCCCTTGCCAGCACATTGCGCTCTATATCACGTCCAATCGCCCGCAACTCAGCAACGCCTTGCCGATGGGTCACCCGGTGCACATCTTGCTCGATGATAGGTCCTTGATCCAGATCAGCGGTAACATAATGAGCAGTCGCGCCAATAAGTTTCACGCCTTTATCATACGCTTGCCGATAAGGATCTGCTCCTACAAACGCTGGCAAGAATGAATGATGAATATTGATAATTTGCATCGGCCAGCGCTTAACAAAGTCTGATGACAATATTTGCATATAGCGCGCCAATACCAGTAAATCATTCCCTGCCATCAGCTCATGAATCTGTGCTTCTGCGTCTGCTTTATTGTTCTTAGTCACAGGAATATGATGAAAAGGGATACCAAAGTTTTCGACCGCTTGGCGTAAGTCAGAATGGTTACTGATTACGGAAGTAATCTCACAATCGAGCAAGCCGCGTTGATGCCGCCATAGTAAATCCAATAAGGCATGGTCAAACTTGGATACCAAAATACCAACTTTGGTCTTTATCCCATTGTCATGTAGACGCCATGTCATGTTATGCCGCTTGGCAACGGTATGCGCAAAGCTGGCCTCAAAATTGTCTATAATATCGCTCAGACCTTCTAAAACAAACTCTAAACGCATAAAGTATTGCCCGCCTTCATGAGCCGTCGAATACTGATCCAAACTAATAATATTAGCGCCATAGCGATGAATGAACTCTGATACGGCCTGTACGATACCGGCTTGGTCGCGGCACTTAATCAATAGCGTGGCGGTATCAATAGTCGTTGTGTTAGGAGAAGTATCCGATGAAGCATTAGTTGAAGTAATATTTGCGGTGTCTGACATAGTGCGCCCAATTCAAAATAAAATGATAGCCATCTACCGTGCTTAGAACTCTATCGGTAGCAGGGTAAGTCGACTATTTTAATCTTTTTTGGATAATTTTGCTTGCTGGGTTAGTTGTTTTTAGTTATTTAGAGCAATAATGTAAAAACCCCCAACGCTACTTATTAGCCATTAAAATAACCCCCGTAAGTTGTGTCCAACTTATGGGGGTCAGTTCACATTGGGAGTTTTGGTATTGGCTTATTAAAAGTTGAAAAATAATCGGTAGTTAAACGGACTCAATGATTATTGAACCTTAATTTCCTGTTTAAAACTAAAGCCGTTATTGCTCACATTAACAATAGCGCCTATAGCATAAGCTTTATCAAAGTCTACTACAAAAGAGTTAAAGCCCTGTGACGTTGTAGTAGGTTTTTCACCATTAATGTTGACAGAAAAATCTTGCGAAGGCGTTAACATCACTCTAGTAGTCTTTTCCTCTTCATCAACGTTGATACTTATGCTATCTACACATTGTGCACCGCCGGCACCAAAGGCACTGGCATTGTTCTCCCATGGTGTTTTCAAAGTACCATTAACGATATCTATATCTTCCGGTAGGAATGGCAGCTCAAAGTTCAGACTTTGCGTATTTTCACTACCATTCACAAATGTAGAGGCATCAAAGCGCACTTTCACCCAATTGGCATAACGTATCGGATAGCGAATGCTAAAGTCAGCACGTCCTTCTTCATCCGTCATAAAGGTGTAACCATCGTCCGATACTGTCCCACCGATAATAGATACAGGATTGATAGCATCAAGACGATTGTTGCCATTCAGATCATCATCTTTTTCTAAAGTATAGTTATAATCTGGATCCTCAGTATTAAACCAACCAGATTTCATTGGTATCGTTAGTTGCTCAGAATAACGTTCTAGATTATCAGCGGTTTGATAGCTAACTTTACTGTCCAACAGACACACTGTACCTTGCGCATACTCAATGGCGTACGATTTAATCGATACATCTTGGTTTGGCACTGCGCGGCCTGAGCCATCCATGACAGAAATCGAACCTTCTAAGGTGTAATAAATGTTATCAGAGGTCAAATCGTTACTAAATGCTAATGTGGTATATACCGCCTCTTTTGATACCGTAATATTAACAGTTTGCTTGATAGTCTTATTGTTCAGGACTTCTGCATTAATGACGACACCGTTAACAGCGGTACTGGCATTGGCTTGATACACCACTCGCGCCTCACCTTTATTATTCGTTACCGCTGTGGCGGCTGATAGGCGACCCGCTGATGCATCAGCAATACGGCTAAATACTACTGTCTCACCTTCTACGGGCACATCATTTTGATCTTTAATCAAAGCAACAACTTCGGTGCTCCCTTGTGGCACAATTGTAGAACGAACGGCCTGCAGTGACATAGTCGCCGGTGTGGTTGCCCTAAAGCGCGTGTCGACTGACGTTCGGTATTTAGGGTTACCATTATTAGTCTCAGCTAGTACGGTCGCTTGTAGTACCGCCGTACCAGCAAGTCTAGAAGTTAATATCACAGGCACAGTAATAATACTACCATCAACATTGGTCGCATTAATCGCTTGAGTCGTAATCACATCATTATTATTAAAATTACCAAGCGTTGTCTGGACTTCTATTTGTTTACCAATAAGCGCGTTAGCTTGTGCTGCAGAGTCAGTTCGGACTTCTATAGTAATAGTATGGGACTCATTAGCGTTATAAAAGTCTTTAATATCAATAAAACTGATACCCGCTTGCGAGACTTTTACTAAGTTCACACTGTTAGTGCTGCGTTGGGTAAATACTGCGCGCTCACCGATTGCTCTCGCAAAGACACGAAGATTACCGTTGTCATCAAAATCCAAATTATCTGCTTCCAAGTTGAATTCCGCTACGCCATCAGCATTGGTTTTAATAGCGGTAGCAATGCTATTACCTTCAGCATCTATCAGCTCCATATCTGCATTCGCAATCGCTCGCTCAGCGCCATCTTTTAGCGTCGTAGTAACTGTCGTTACATCGCCAGAATTCAAATTATTAAGTGACGCATTGAGAGTGACTTTAGTACCCACTGCTGATAAAGTTTCTGTGCTTTGTGCCCGTACTTGCATGATGCTATTTCCATCGGCATCATACTGCGGAGTAACGACCTTCGCATTAATCACAACACTGTGATTAAGTCGGGCATTGATAGTATTTGCAGCGAGCAGTACACCAGCTGCAACTTTGCCCTGCTCATCGGTAATGACGACACTTGAGGTGGCCAACGCCGCACCACTGGCTTCTAAGTTTTCGATACTGAGCTGCACAGGGACACCTGCCAAAACCCCTCCATTAACATCAGTGACTATAAATGTCGTGGTGGTCTGATCACCGCCTGTGTTTAAGGTGGTTTTATCCGAACGTCCGACAATTCTATAATTCTCTAAAATGCCGTTATCGACTGCTACGATATAATTTTGTTCTAATTTAACATCCTCGGCAGTCGTTGTCGTCGCAGTTAACTTGATACCTGCTGCTAAAAGCGCGTCGTTAACATTCGCACCTGTTTCAAGTGTTAGCTCAAAGGTAGCGACACCATCACTGTTGGTTGTAGCGGTGCCATTGGTCACACTGACACCAGTTTTGATGGGGTCGTCAACGTTTAAGCGCACGTCACGATTGGTAATGCTGCCCTCATTATCAGCAACTCGCACAAAGACTTTAAAGGTATCACCTTTCGTATTGACGACTTTGTTTGCGCCTATACTTAAGTTCTCTTGCGTACCATTCGCAGCCGGAGTAGTCGTGGTTACAATACTGGTCTTAGTAGCAATATTGCCATTAGCATCAGCTGCCGATAGCGCAATTATAAAGCTATTACCAATAGCCGCTTTTTGCGCATCAGTTAGACCACCTGATACAGCGATTGTAAAGGTCGCTTTACCTGAATCATTAGTGGTTTGCGTGCCACTTGTTGCCAAGATAACACCTTGACTGGCAATAGCTGCTGGTAGCGCAAGGAACACCTTTTGCCCCGCTATGACATTATCTTTACTGTCTTGGGCTATTACTTCAATCTGAGTCTCACCACCATTTAGGTTTAGTGCTTTTGGTGTTATAGCTATTAGATCAATAGCGGCTTTTGTAGACTGTATATTAAACTGTATCTCTTGCTTTTTGCCTGTCAATGTTTCCTTCAGTGTGGCTGTCAGCTTCTGATTTTTTAGCTTATTCTTTTGCTCCTGAGTCAAATTACTTGGCACGATAACCGTAAAGCTGACCACGCCATCAGCATTTGTGCTGACAATATTTGCGGCTGAGCCGAGTTTTCCATTCACATTTAATAGTGCTGCCAGCTCTGCATTCTCGAACGCTAACTCAATGGGTTGGCCAGCGATTTGGAAGCTGGTCATTTGCGTGCTCAACCCTGCTTGAATAACAGCCGTATCCCCTTCGCCATTTAAGGTATAGAAAGGACGGTTGTTAATAAGGTTAGGTGGATTTAGAACCGTTAAATCAACATCTGGGGTGGTAATATTAACTTCTTGGGTTTTAGAAGTATAAGTGTTGTCTTTTTCGACATAAGACAGCTGATAATCAATCCCTACATCTTTCAGCTCAATACGCTGCTCAGAGGTTAAACCTTTTGGTATATCAACAATGAATGTCACTTCACCACTAAAGTCTGTAGTCGCTGACTCTTTATTGACACTAACACCATAATCAAGCGCTACTTTGCCTAACTGAATGGCAACTGCTTGCCCTTCAACAGCTTGGGGATTAGCATCTTTGGTTAGTAGCTTGACAGTGACACTGCCACTACCACCAAGCTCACTAATATTTGGCGTTAAGATTGAGGCAAAATTAATACTAGTCGCTGGTTGCTCAACGTTGATTTTTTGATCAGCGATAGTGGCTTCAGTACCGTCATCATCAGTAATCATAGCGGTATAAGTAATACCTGAAGCCACTAATGCCTCACGTTGGGTTACTGTTAAGTCTTGGCTAAGGTTAACCGTAAATACCGCATTACCGGCAGCATTGGTGGTTTGCTCGCTACCTTGAATGCTAATCCCTTCCACATTTTCAATAACTAGTTTCACTACATTACCCACCACCGCACTACTATCCGGACGCTTAGCAGATACTTGGATGGTAAACTGGCTATCTAATACAGTGACCACTTTAGGGTTACTAGTAGATACTAGTTTAATATCACTTTGACCAATAGCCGAACCGATGTTAATAGGTGTGCTACTGATAACGCTGCTTGCACCTGAGGTTTCAATGGCTTTAGCCGTTAATACAAATTTACCCGCAGTCTCTAACGCTTCTTTTTGACCATCATTCAGACCTGTTGGAACGCGTACGGTATAACTGACCATACCTGTTGCATCAGTGACTTGCTCAGCACTCCCTTCAATAGCCAGTAGGCCTTGATCAATCAAGTTGCTAGGCAAACTTGCAATGACTGTTTGCTTATCTACCCCTCCACCGTTCGTGTCATTCACGCGGAAGCTGATGATAGCGCTGCCACCTGAGCTCGATAGCTGTACTTTGCTACTAGTACCAAAATTAATCTGATACTCAGCAGCTGGTATAGCCGCTTGTGCCTTGTCCTCTATAGTAGCAATACCGTCCTCATCAGTAAGGATGGCGTTGTAAGCAATGCCAGAGTCGACCAACGCTTCACGCTGCGTCAAAGTGAGGCTTGGATCTATGTTAATGGTAAACACGGCATTACCCGCCGCATTAGTGGTTTGCTCACTATCTTGAACACTAATCCCTGTTACGTTATTAATGGCCAGTTTCACTACTTTACCCGTAGCAGCACCATCTTTGCGTTTGCCAGATACTTGAATTTGGAACTGGTCTTTGAGGACGTTGACCACACTAGGGATACTTTTTGAGCTAAGGACAGTTGCGCTTTTTTGTACTTCACTGCTAATACTAATTTCACCACTGTCAACAGTACTGGTTGCGCCTGAATCTTCTATTACAGTTGCCGTCAATACAAACTTACCTTTTCCTGCTGCTTCTAATATGTCTTTTTGCGCTTGCAGCAATTCTGCTGGAACACGTACGCTATAACTGACCATGCCTTTACTGTCGGTGAGTTGAGTGGCGTCACCATCTAAGGTTAACAATCCCGCATCGGTCAGCTCTTTTGGTAGCACAGCAGTGACGGATTGATTAGCGGTAACACCGCCGTTTTTGTCATTCACACGGAAGCTAATAACAGTGCTACCGCCTGAGCTCGATAGCTTCGGGCTACTTATAGTACCAAAGTTAATTTGATACTGTGCTACGGGTAGCATTACAGGTGCATTGTATTGTCGAGTAGCCATACCGTCGTCATCGGTGATGATGGTAGTGTAAGTAATTCCTGAAGCAACCAACCCTTTACGCTGGTCATCCATTAGGTCTTGGCTAAGATTAACCATAAACACTACATTACCATCGGTATCAGTAATCTGCTCGTTGTTATCAATACTAATGCCGGGCACACCATCAATAACCAGCTTCACCACTTTATTGGCAGCAGCACCACCATCTGGACGCTTACCCGATACTTGTATCTGGAATTGCTCTTTGAGGACGTTAACTACACCTGGGATGCTCTTAGAGCTAAGTATTGTCTCACTCACGCTTGTAAAGCTGACACGCTCACTATCAACTTGAGTGGTTGCCCCTGAGGCTTCGGTTAAGACAGCAGTCAGTGAAAAGTCTTTTGCTGCTGCTTCTAGTTCTTTTCTTTGATCATCATTTAATCCTGCTGGCACACGAACTAAGTAATTAACAACACCTTTATCATTGGTCACTTGTTCAGTGTTACCGTCTAAGGTTAATAGTCCGGCGTCAGTCAGCTCTTTTGGTAAGCTTGCAGTGACGGTTTGATTGGCAATAGCACCGCCTTTGCTGTCATTAACGCGGAAGCTTAAGATGGCAGTACCACCGAAGACAGATATCTTCTCTTTATTCCCCGGATTAAAGTTAATTTTGTATTCAGCAGCCGGTTTTTCTACTTTTGCATTCACATTTTCTATGGTGGCAATACCGTCATCGTCAGTAAGGATGGCGGTGTAGGTAATGCCTGAAGCAATCAAGGCGTTACGTTGGTCATCGGTTAGGTCTTGGCTAAGATTAACCGTAAATACCGCATTACCCGCGGCATTAGTCGTTTGCTCATTGCCTTCAACGCTAACGCCTGGTACACCTTCAATAAACAGCTTTACCACTTTATTAGCGGCAGCAGCACCATTTGAACGCTTACCGGATACTTGAATCTGAAATTGGTCCTTAAGGACGTTAATAACGCCTGGTATGGTTTTTGAGCTGAGGACGGTAGCACTGACTTTAACTTCGTCGCTAATAATAATCTTACCACTGTCAACATCAGTCGTTGCACCTGAGGCTTCTGTTAAGACAGCATTCAGTACAAAGTCTTCGGCTGCTTCTAATATCTCTTTTTGTGCTTGCAACAATCCTGCTGGAACACGAACGGTGTAGCTGACCATACCTTTAGCATTGGTCACTTGCGCGGCAGTACTATCTAAGGTGAGCAGTCCAGCATCAATTAAGCCTTGTGGTAGCTTGGCGGTAATATTCTGGTTGGCAATGACGCCACCGTTTTTGTCATTGACGCGGAAGCTAATCACTGTGCTGCCACCAGAGCTTGACAGCTGCGAGTTGCTAATCGTACCAACGCTAATTTTGTATTCAGCAGCCGGTTTTTCTACTTTTGCATTCACATTTTCTATGGTGGCAATACCGTCATCGTCAGTAAGGATGGCGGTGTAGGTAATGCCTGAAGCAATCAAGGCGTTACGTTGGTCATCGGTTAGGTCTTGGCTAAGATTAACCGTAAATACCGCATTACCCGCGGCATTAGTCGTTTGCTCATTGCCTTCAACGCTAACGCCTGGTACACCTTCAATAAACAGCTTTACCACTTTATTAGCGGCAGCAGCACCATTTGAACGCTTACCGGATACTTGAATCTGAAATTGGTCCTTAAGGACGTTAATAACGCCTGGTATGGTTTTTGAGCTGAGGACGGTAGCACTGACTTTAACTTCGTCGCTAATAATAATCTTACCACTGTCAACATCAGTCGTTGCACCTGAGGCTTCTGTTAAGACAGCATTCAGTACAAAGTCTTCGGCTGCTTCTAATATCTCTTTTTGTGCTTGCAACAATCCTGCTGGAACACGAACGGTGTAGCTGACCATACCTTTAGCATTGGTCACTTGCGCGGCAGTACTATCTAAGGTGAGCAGTCCAGCATCAATTAAGCCTTGTGGTAGCTTGGCGGTAATATTCTGGTTGGCAATGACGCCACCGTTTTTGTCATTGACGCGGAAGCTAATCACTGTGCTGCCACCAGAGCTTGACAGCTGCGAGTTGCTAATCGTACCAACGCTAATTTTGTATTCAGCAGCCGGTTTTTCTACTTTTGCATTCACATTTTCTATGGTGGCAATACCGTCATCGTCAGTAAGGATGGCGGTGTAGGTAATGCCTGAAGCAATCAAGGCGTTACGTTGGTCATCGGTTAGGTCTTGGCTAAGATTAACCGTAAATACCGCATTACCCGCGGCATTAGTCGTTTGCTCATTGCCTTCAACGCTAACGCCTGGTACACCTTCAATAAACAGCTTTACCACTTTATTAGCGGCAGCAGCACCATTTGAACGCTTACCGGATACTTGAATCTGAAATTGGTCCTTAAGGACGTTAATAACGCCTGGTATGGTTTTTGAGCTGAGGACGGTAGCACTGACTTTAACTTCGTCGCTAATTTTTACACGCTCACTGACTGCTGTGCTGCTTGCACCAGAAGTTTCTGTCATGGCAACTGCCAACGCAAAGCTACCTGCTGTTTCTAGTAGCTCTTTTTGATCGCCATTTAGACCTGCTGAAACACGAACCGTGTAACTAACCATGCCTTTATCGTTAGTCACTTGCTCAGCAGTACTGTCTAAGGTTAATAGCCCAGCATCGGTAAAGCTCTTTGATAGCCCAGCGGTGACTTTTTGGCCAGCGATAATACCCCCGTTTTTATCATTCACGCGGAAGCTAATAACGGTGCTACCACCGGAGCTTGATAGCTGGGGATTACTAATCGTACCGAAGTTAATCTGATACTCAGCAGCAGGAACAGCTGCTTGTGCGGTGTACTTTTGAGTGGCAATACCATCATCATCCGTAAGGATAGCGGTATAAGTAATACCTGAAGCCGCTAAAGCTTCACGTTGTACCAAACTTAAACTGGACTCTATATTAATGGTGAACACGGCATTACCCGCAGTATCGGTAGTCTGCTCATTGCCTTCAACACTAACGCCTGGTACACCTTCAATAAACAGCTTTACCACTTTATTAGCGGCAGCAGCACCATTTGAACGCTTACCGGATACTTGAATCTGAAATTGGTTCTTAAGGACGTTAATAACGCCTGGTATGGTTTTTGATGTAATTACGGTATCACTTTTACCAGGTTGAGCTTTGACAACTACACGCTTACTGACTGCTGTGCTGGCCACCCCTGAGGTTTCTATGATAGCTGTCGTTAATACAAAGCCGCCTTCTCCTTCTAACGCGTCTCTTTGAGTATTTGATAGTCCAAATGGAACTCGAACCGTGTAGCTGACCATACCTTTAGTATCGGTCACTTGGGTAGCAGCACTGTCTAGGGTTAGCAGTCCAGAATCAGTTAAGGCTTTTGGTAGTACAGCAGTGACTCTCTGATTGGCAACGATACCGCCGTTTATGTCATTCACGCGGAAGCTGATGATAGCGCTGCCACCTGAGCTCGATAGCTGTACTTTGCTACTAGTACCAAAATTAATCTGATACTCAGCAGCTGGTATAGCCGCTTGTGCCTTGTCCTCTATAGTAGCAATACCGTCCTCATCAGTAAGGATGGCGTTGTAAGCAATGCCAGAGTCGACCAACGCTTCACGCTGCGTCAAAGTGAGGCTTGGATCTATGTTAATGGTAAACACGGCATTACCCGCCGCATTAGTGGTTTGCTCACTATCTTCAACGCTAACGCCTGACACACCATCAATATCCAGTTTCATCACCTTACTGGCTGCTGCGCTGCCATCTGCGCGCTTGCCTGATACTTGAATCTGAAATTGGTCTTTTAAAACGTTAACAACACTTGGGATACTCTTAGAGCTTAGAGTGGTAGCACTTTGTTGTACTTTATTACTGAAACCTATTTGCTCACTCACTCCCGTACTGCTTGCACCTGAAGTTTCTATGGTAGCAGTCGTCAATACAAAGTTACCTGCGTCTTCTAAATCGCCTTTTTGCTCGCCATTCAATCCTGCTGGAACTCGGACGGTATAGCTGACCATGCCTTGATTATTGGTGATTTGAGTCGCCTCACCATCTAAGGTTAATAGCCCAGCTTCGGTTAAGGCTTTTGGTAATACCGCGGTGACTCTTTGATTGGCAACAATGCCACCGTTTTTATCATTTACACGGAAGCTGATGACGGTGCTGCCGCCTGAGCTTGATAACTGCACTTTACTGCTAGTACCAAAGTTAATTTGATACTCAGCGGTTGGCACTTCTGCTGGTACATTCCCATCATCTAAAGTGGCAATACCATCCTCATCAGTAAGGATGGCGCTATAAGTAATGCCATCGTCAACTAACGCTTGACGTTGGGTTAAAGTGAGGGTTTTATCTATGTTAACGGTGAATACCGCATCACCGGCAGCATTGGTGGTTTGCTCGTTACCTTCAACACTAACGCCTGTCACGTCATTAAGCGTCAGTTTGACGACTTTACCAGCAGTTGCACCACCATTCGGACGCTTGCTCGATACTTGAATCTGAAATTGGTCTTTTAAAACGTTAACAACATTTGGAATACTCTTAGAGCTGAGAACGGTTGCGCTTTTTTGTACTTCACTACTAATTTCAATCTTACCACTCTCAGCAGTGCTGGTCGCCCCTGAAGTTTCTATGGTAGCAGTCGTCAATACAAAGTTACCTGCGTCTTCTAAATCGCCTTTTTGCTCGCCATTCAATCCTGCTGGAACTCGGACGGTATAGCTGACCATGCCTTGATTATTGGTGATTTGAGTCGCCTCACCATCTAAGGTTAATAGCCCAGCTTCGGTTAAGGCTTTTGGTAATACCGCGGTGACTCTTTGATTGGCAACGATACCGCCGTTTATGTCATTCACCCGGAAGCTAATAACGGTGCTGCCACCAGAGCTTGATAGCTGCTGGTTACTAATCATACCAAAGTTAATTTTATATTCAGCAGCAGGAACAGCTGCTTGTGCAGTGTATTTTTGGGTGGCAATACCATCATCATCCGTAAGGATAGCGGTATAAGTAATACCTGAAGCCGCTAAAGCTTCACGTTGTGCCAAACTTAAACTGGACTCTATATTAATGGTGAACACGGCATTACCCGCAGTATCGGTAGTCTGCTCATTGCCTTCAACGCTAACGCCTGGTACACCTTCAATAAACAGCTTTACCACTTTATTAGCGGCAGCAGCACCATTTGAACGCTTACCGGATACTTGAATCTGGAATTGGTCCTTGAGGACGTTAATAACGCCTGGTATGGTTTTTGAGCTGAGGACGGTAGCGCTGACTTTAACTTCGTCGCTAATTTTTACACGCTCACTGACTGCTGTGCTGCTTGCACCAGAAGTTTCTGTCATGGCAACTGCCAACGCAAAGCTACCTGCTGTTTCTAGTAGCTCTTTTTGATCGCCATTTAGACCTGCTGAAACACGAACCGTGTAACTAACCATGCCTTTATCGTTAGTCACTTGCTCAGCAGTACTGTCTAAGGTTAATAGCCCAGCATCGGTAAAGCTCTTTGATAGCCCAGCGGTGACTTTTTGGCCAGCGATAATACCCCCGTTTTTATCATTCACGCGGAAGCTAATAACGGTGCTACCACCGGAGCTTGATAGCTGGGGATTACTAATCGTACCAACGCTAATTTTATATTCAGCAGCCGGTTTTTCTACTTTTGCATTCACATTTTCTATGGTGGCAATACCGTCATCGTCAGTAAGGATGGCGGTGTAGGTAATGCCTGAAGCAATCAAGGCGTTACGTTGGTCATCGGTTAGGTCTTGGCTAAGATTAACCGTAAATACCGCATTACCCGCGGCATTAGTCGTTTGCTCATTGCCTTCAACGCTAACGCCTGGTACACCTTCAATAAACAGCTTTACCACTTTATTAGCGGCAGCAGCACCATTTGAACGCTTACCGGATACTTGAATCTGAAATTGGTCCTTAAGGACGTTAATAACGCCTGGTATGGTTTTTGAGCTGAGGACGGTGGCGCTTTCAGAAGTAATACTCATACGCTCACTGTTGACTGTGCTGGTCGCTCCTGAGCCTTCAGTCAAGGTTGCAGTCAATGCAAAGCCGCTAATACGCTCAAGTTCAGCCTTGCGCGCCGCCGACAATCCGGCTGGGACACGCACCGTGTAGTTAACCACGCCATTGATATCCGTGACTTTTTCAGCCCCACCCTCAATGATAAGCAATCCTTGTTCCGTTAGATTACTTGGTAAGCTTGCAACGACTGATTGGTTGGTAATTGCCCCACCACGGCTATCGTTGACTCGAAAACTAAGCACAGCGCTACCGCCAAAGCTTGATAGCCGAGAGTTGCTGCTGGTGCCAAAATTAATGTTGTACTGAGCGACTGGTAGAGTCACAGGGGCTTTATAATTTTGAGTAGCAACACCATCATCATCAGTAAGGATAGCAGTATAGGTAATACCGGAGGCGACCAAGGTTTTACGCTGCTCCGTTGTTAAATCTTGGCTGAGATTGACGGTAAATACGGCGTTACCCGCTGCATCGGTGGTCTGCTCATTACCTTGAACACTAACACCTACCACGCCATCAATGGTGAGTTTCATCATTTTGTCAGCTGCCGCGCTACCATTCAGACGCTTACCGGATACTTGTATCTGAAACTGGTCGTTAAGAACATTAATGACGCTTGGAATGCTTTTTGAGCTGAGGACGGTTTCACTTCGTTGTGCTTCGTTGCTGATGCGTACACGCTCACTGACGGCGGTGCTGGTTGCCCCTGAAGCTTCTATTATAGCAGTCGTCAATGTAAAGCCACCGATGCCCTCTAATTCTGTTTTGCGCTCTGCTGATAGTCCTACAGGGACGCGGACGGTATAGTTGACCATACCTTTGCTATCGGTCAATTGGGTCGCAGCACTGTCTAAAGTTAACAGCCCAGCATCGGCTAAGCGTTTTGGTAGTACAGCAGTGACTTTTTGGTTGGCAATGATACCACCATTAATGTCATTCACTCGGAAACTGATGACGGTGCTGCCACCTGAGCTAGATAGCTGAGGGTTGCTGCTAGTACCAAAGTTGATATTATACTCAGCGGTAGGAATAGCCGCTTGTGCTGTGTATTTTTGGGTAGCAATGCCGTCTTCATCGGTGAGGATTGCGGTGTAGGAAATACCAGAGGTGGCTAAGACTTTACGCTGCGCTAAGGTTAAGCTTGGTTCAATATTAACGGTAAACACGGCATTACCTGCCGCATCAGTAGTCTGCTCACTACCTCGAATGCTAACCCCTGCCACCTCATTGAGAATAAGTTTCACATCTTTCCCAGCAGCAGCGCTACCATCAGGACGACGACCAGATACTTGAATCTGAAACTGATCTTTTAAGATGTTGATGACACTAGGAATACTATTGGAGCTAAGAATTGTCTCACTTTCAGCCGTAATGCTGACACGTTCACTATTAACACGACTGCTCACACCAGAGGCTTCAGTCATACTAGCGGTCAACGCAAAACCGCCAGCTTTTTCTAATACAGCTCGTTTGGTTGCATTCAGCCCAGCAGGAACACGCACAGTATAGCTAACGATACCTTTGGCGTCGGTCGGTTGGGTGGCAGCACTGTCTAATGTTAACAGTCCAGCATCTCTGAGCTCTTTTGGTAAGATAGCAGTAACCGCTTGATTCGCAATGATACCGCCATTGTTCTGATCATTAACGCGAAAGCTAATAACCGCACTGCTGCCATAACTTGATATTTTACTTTTACTATTGATGCCGAATGTGATTTGATATTGAGCCTGAGGAATATACACGTTGTTGGTATAGGTTTGGGTAGTCACCGAGCGGTTCGGCTCAGACAACATGACCGTATAGCTGACACCCTCTTTTGCAAGCTTGGCGCGAGACGCTTCACTCAAGTTGTCGGGTATAATTAAATCTACCGTTGCTTGACCCTTATTGTCTAAAATTAGCGCTTCACGGCTTAATCTCACACCTTGAATCACGTTATTGAGCCTCACACTCACTTTAGCCTCGTTAATTTGGGTCGGTACGTCGTCATTCGTAGGTTTGGCAGTGATAACCAGCTGCTGCGTATCGCCATAGGCATTGAGCTTATTGGTCATACCTTCTATCTCAAGCTTATAATCAGAGATAGGGGGCGCAACTACGAACTTATCAGAAACCTCTTTAGTAGCACCACTTTTTTCTTTAATATTGATAACATAAAAAATACCTTGCTGAATAAGAGCGTCGCGTTCAACTTTTGTCAGCTTACTATCGACTTCAATATTAAAAGTCGCGATACCATTAGAGTCGGTCTCTTTACTATTACCACCAGTAATAGCGACCCCTTTAACACTGGTAATCCCTAAACCTACGGTCACACCGATGGCACGTGCGCCATTCTTATTTTTTACAATGACACTAAATACTGCAGTGTCACCATAAGCATTTAAAACATTGTTAGACACTGAGCTGGTATTTAATACGGGCTGAATATCAAGGGTGCTGACTTCTACCTGTGTGCCATCGCCGCTGCCTTTTTTGAATACAGCGACTTTATTTACCTGCGTGATAACAGCACCATCATTTTTAGTAGCAGAAGCAGTTAGATTAAAGCCGTTCGCTAACAATGCAGCTTTATCAGTGACAGCTCCTGGATTTAGTTGAAGCGTGTAGGTGACATACCCATCACTATCAGTGGCAATCGTACTTTTCCCATCAATGGTAATGCCATTATTTTCAGAATTCTCAATTTTTAAGCTGATGTTTTTATCGATGACCGCACCGCCACTGGCCTTTTCAGCTGCTTTTATCGTAACGGTAAAAGCTGTGGGTTCATCGGATAACTCAATACTATTTGGACTAACTGCAATGGGTTGTAAGAAAAAGTCAGGCTCAATATCACCATCTGGTGTATCTTCATCACTCTTAACGGGCTGTTCACCTAGAGGAGGCACCGGGTCAATAGAATCTACCGTATCACCCTCTCCACCACCACCACAACCAGCTAAAGCTAAGGCGCAAGTTAAAGAGGTAAGTTGAAACAACTTAGAAGTAAGAGGTAGTGAGCTATAGGACATATTTCGAACTCCGCATCAGCAAGATTCTGATCAAGCAAAAAAACGTAAATCGTTGCCTTCTTTTCGGGAAAATATCTAAAAGAAAGGCAACGATACATAGATTTACAGTAAGGTTAACTGTACTAACAGTTTGTATGAAATTTATAACAGCAACTTTACTGACTTTTGTTATAACTTACAACTAAAGATTAAAACTTTGCATTAAGTAATCAACAACATAGCGCATGAAATTCAGGGTATAATAGCTGACTTACATGACGACAATTATCATAAAATAGTTTGAGTATTTATTGATTTTATGGTATAAATGTCGACTTTAAAATTTTCTGAATTGGTCTGCCTGTTATTTGCCTTTAGATGACAGAAATACCAGCTCAACCTTCATATAGTTTTGTTTGGTGCAATGGTGCCGCTTGCTGTGTCCATGCCGCAAATGCGCGCAACTTGCCCAGACTGGTATGAGAATGACTCATACTTCATAGATCAGGAGTTCGCCATGTCTAGAGTTTGCCAAGTGACTGGAAAGCGCCCTATGGTGGGTAATAATGTTTCGCACGCAAACAACAAAACCCGTCGTCGCTTTCTACCAAACCTTCAACGCCATCGTTTTTGGGTAGAATCTGAAAATCGTTTTGTGCGTCTACGTATATCTACTAAAGGTATGCGCATCATTGACAAACTAGGTATCGATAAAGTGTTAGCAGATTTGCGCGCACAAGGTCAAAAAGTTTAAGCTTAGTGCTTGCACGCTATCATTTAAAGGAAAACTATCATGAGAGATAAAATCAAGTTGGTATCAACTGCTGGTACTGGGTATTATTACACCACTACCAAAAACAAGCGCACGATGCCTGGCAAAATGGAAATCAAAAAGTTTGATCCAAAAATTCGCCAGCATGTGATCTTTAAAGAAGCAAAAATCAAATAATATTTATTTACGGATAACTATTATTAGACTGTCGTTTTTCACTGGAGTTATTTGGTGCTAAACAAAAAAAGGGTTTATCAATTGATAAACCCTTTTTTATTGTCTGCTGTTTTGATCGCTAATAGTTAATTCTAGCTGTCTATCAATGTATTAGCTAACATTGCTATTAGTTGGCATGGGAAAAATTTCGTTCGTATTAGCTGTAGTTCGTTGGCTCTTTATCATAAACATGTGCATGCCACTGGCTCATTTGCTTTTGCATTATGACCTGAATGGCCGCATGAATCATGTGCTGCCCGATTGGTTGAGTATCACTACCAAGCAACTCTTTGAGCTTGTCAGAGAAATCAATAGTCATTAGCGGCTCATCATCACCCTCAGCGTCGCGTAATAATAACCTGCCATTATCTGCTTCTACTAGCTCAAGGGTGGTCTCTTTGGCAAGTCCGGCAAACTGGTCGGTACTGTCAATATCCACTTCTATCTCATTATCAATATCGTATGGCATTTGGCTTTTTCCTCATTATCCCGTCTTATACTTGCACGGAGATTATAATCTAGCAAAGCTAGCATCTCTCAACATCTCATAGTAACGCGGGCAAATATCTCTTATTCATACAATGGACGCTTTAACTCTATAATTCAAGGGGTCTCACATAAGTCTTATGAAGGATTCGATATAAAACGCATAAGAGAATCGGCAAACTACTACCAATAGCGCAGTTTTGCTAAAGTGAATAGAAACGCCACAAACATACCAAGATAATAAACCAACTTTAGCTCAAAGGTAGGATCGCGGTATTTAAACGGTAGCGCAACAGTTGCGGTCGCGGTTGGCAATATTAATAACATCAGTAGCCAGTTTTCGATGACATTAAGCCAGCCTTGTAAATCATTACCTATGCGTAGCGATGCCAATCCTAATAACAGACAGCCGATGATTAGGGCAATAATTAAACCGTTTGGAATGTCTTTGGGAAAAATAATATCAGTAATTTTGGTAGGTGATGTTTGCATGCAAGGATCCAGTCACGGTTGAAAGGGGTGACTTATTGATTTAAAGAGAGGTTTATTTAGCATAACTGTTATTCAATGAAATTGTTGATTGAAAGCGATATCGACATCTATAAGTAACGCGACTCTCAACTTAATATGGGCTATCGTAGGCTGGCGCTTTTAGCCCAGTCAATCGTAACAATTTGCCAAAAACGCTGGGCTAAAGCCACAGCCTACGCCAAAAATTATGATAGTTGAGAGTGGAGTATAAGTAGTAAGACAGAACGCCTAGCTATAAGTGCCCATCAGCCACAATAGAGAGATGCAAGACGTTAGGTAGCCCAGACTAATAGCATTCCAGCTCGCAATATGCATGCCTTTAACCTTATTAAGCACGCGCGACCCCAGCCAAAAAAATAGCGGAATACCAAGCATAAACGCGGGTACTACTACCATAGCATGCTGTAATACTTCTCCGACATCATCGCCGACCATTAAGCGAAAGCCATAACCGGCTAAGCTTAGGATTAATGCAAAGACTGCCAAGCCAATGGTAATGCCTTTTGGAACCAAGCTGCGTTTGCCAGAGTCGGAACTATTACCCTGTACTTGGTTGGACGGCGCTGACGGGGCAAACGATTTTTGAGTATCCATATTTCACCTCTCTATAGCTATAATTACGAGTAGTCTGAAACTTTTAACCTGATTTTTAAATTTAGTTTTTAAATCGAACCGTTATTTGCTAATGCTAACTCTTCGCGCATGGCGGTAATAGCAGCGCTATAGTCCTGTTGGTTGAAAATAGCAGAACCGGCAACGAACATATCAGCACCCGCTTCGGCAATAGCGCGAATGTTATTGGATTTAATACCCCCATCCACCTCTAATCTAATGTCGCGGCCACTGTCGTCGATAAGCTTACGGACTTCACGTACCTTATCTAAGGTGCTGTCAATAAATGATTGGCCACCAAACCCCGGGTTCACGCTCATCAATAAGATTTGATCGACTTTGTCCATCACATAATCTAGATAATGTAACGGGGTAGCAGGATTGAATACCAACCCACATTTCGCACCGCCATCTTTAATAAGTTGTAGCGAGCGATCGACGTGGCCACTGGCTTCTGGATGGAAGGTAATGATGCTGGCCCCTGCTTCTAAGAACTGTTCAATCATGCCGTCTACTGGGGACACCATCAAATGCACGTCAATAGGAGCATCTATGCCGTAATCGCGCAGCGCCTTACATATCATACTACCAAAGGTGAGGTTCGGTACATAGTGATTGTCCATCACATCAAAATGAATCACGTCAGCACCGGATGCCAATACCCGCTCAACTTCCTCACCTAGGCGCGCAAAGTCAGCAGATAAGATAGAGGGGGCAATCAGATATCGCTTAGAGGGACAAATCATAATTGAGCTACCTAGTTAAAGTTTGCTTAAAATATCAATGAAAGTGCAATAAAATATTCGGATGACTTTATTATAACATAGGGCAGACGCTAAGCATTTTGCATCACGAGTCAGTAACTATGAGGAGTTATGCGTCGATATTAAAAACTCGCTATTGCAACCTCACTATTAAATTATTGGATCAACCAATAATATTACTATCGTGGCTTATATTGAGTTTTACAATAGGCACGGCCTACCATAAATGTACGTTTCGCTTGATGCTTAGTAGCACGACCCGTCACCCGCTGCCGCCATAACCGAAAAGAAGAGGGTTTTAACTGCTGACGCATTAAGGTAATGACATTAGTTTCAGTGAGTCCGTAGCTATACTCTATCGCTGCAAACGGCGTTCTATCTTCCCATGCCATCTCTATCACCCGTGACATTTGCACGGTGTCCAGTGCTTTATCATCTGCCACATCTGTTGCTTTTGATACCCGCTCAGCTGAATCAATAATATCTGAATTAACAGAGTCTGACTTGTTATTATTTAACCCGTTAGCGCTGGTTTGCTGCTTTACTTTTTGCTTTTCTTGTAGCGCTGTATCTATGTCGGCCTGCATCATAGCAAGCGACGATTGAGCAGTTTGTTGCTGATGCTGTTTGGTGTCTAAGCGGTCAGCTATTGATGATGTTTGAGAGTTTGTCATAATAATCTATCCTTTAAGGCGTTTATATGCCTTGCTATCTACTTCTTTCTGTATGAAATACAACTCTATTGATTTCGTAAAGCCAAAGTTTAGCTCATTTGTGCCATGCGCCAATGATGTTCGATATGATCGTTAATTACGGTCTGAATAAAATAATAGCTGTGGTCATGACCCGCTTGATAACGTAGCGTCAATGGCTGTTGTGCCTTCTCGCAAGCCTGTTGTAACTTAGGCGTCTGTAATTGCCCATCCGCTAAGAAGCCGTCTGCGGCACCTTGGTCAACCAATATAGTTGAGTATTGACGTCCGACAGACTCAATCGTCTGCGACGCATCGGACTCGGTCCACAAAGCCTTATCATCGCCAAAATATTCGGTATAGGCCGCCTGCCCCCATGCTGATTCACTAGCCGAACATACCGGTGATAGCGCTGAGACGCTGACAAACTTACTGGGAAATTTAAAACCTAATAGTAGCGCGCCGTGACCACCCATAGAGTGCCCCATGACACCGATACTATTAATTGCAAACTCAACATGCAGCAAATCATATAGCTCATCGACGATATAGGTTTGCATATTAAAATGTTCTGACCACGGCGCGCAAGTGGCATCGACATAATAGCTCGCCCCTTGTCCGACAAAATAGCGCTCATCGTTTGGCACGCTATCATTTTCATTATTATCGCTACGTGGCGCACTTCGAGGAGAGCTATCTGGCGCAATAAATATCATGCCAAGCTCGCTACATTTTTGTTGAAAATGAGCCTTATGAGTCACGTTATCCGCATTACAAGTGAGGCCTGATAGATACAAAATCGCAGGGCAACTATGGCCTGCCAGCGCCTCATCAGGCAAATAGATACTAAAAGTCATAGAGGTCTTGGTTGCCTCTGAGGCATGACTATAATAATGTTGCTCACCATCAAAGCAGCGATTGACACTTTTTTGCGTCAGCTTTGAGCTAGCCGGTAGACTGTGGGCGTAATAATCATTCATGGTTAATATCCCTTTCTTTTGCTATTTCATAAATATTTAATACTTTTCTTTATAACAATCATCCTAACCATTATACAAACTCTAAAGGTCTGCATCGTTGGCTTTATATAGATCGTTATTAAGCTGATGTTACGCTTCCTACCATATTATTTGTTATCACTCATTAGTTACTGCTACATTAGATGCGGTATTAGATATCGTATCAGCCCCAATATTGATCGTAGCGTCACTAATTTCATTAGCATTAGTTATATTCGCTACAGAGGGCCGCGAACTATCGAACAATACTTGCTCAAAAGCAGGTAGCGCAGTTTCCATCAGACTGCCCACGACCATCTGCGGCTCAGAGGGCTCAAAACCCATAAAACCTTCGCGCTCACTGACTCGCAAGCTAGCGTCTTTAAAAGCGGCCGCAAAACTAGTGTTCTCACGCAAGCTCTCAGCAAAAAACGCTTGACCAAAATAAGTCATCTCTGCAGTATTGGTACAGCCAAACGACATCTTATCAGCTGCTGAAGCCGTGATAACGACGGTAGTTGGCGAAGCCAGCTCATCAATAAATGATCCTGAGTAACAGGCAGATACCACAATCACCCGCCAGCGAATACCCGAAGCGTCTAATGCTTCACGTAACCACTCTGCATCTAAATTATCCATCTCAAGAGGCGGGTTCGCCAGTTGAATGATGTCCTGATCTCCATGCGACGATAGGGTCAGTAATAACACATCTTCATCGGTATCCATCTGCTGGCCAATCTTTTTTAGCCCACGCAGAATACTCCTTTTGCTAGCAATTGGTTCATCTAGCCAACTATAAGTATTATTAATCAAAGCGAGCGAATTACCGCTGGTGCCAAAACGCACATCAAACAACTGCCGCACCTTATTAATCTCCGAGCGAAACACGTTCTGGTCTGCAAACCCTGCCACACCCATAAAGTACCAGTCAGTTTTGCCAGATACGCTTGGATTAATGCTATCTAAAGCTTGCTGTAGCAGGCGTGGCTGCTCGTACAATGCCGCTTCTGCTAATACGGGTTGTACGGGAATTTGCTTAAAGATAGGTTGGTCTGCGACATTACGTTGCCAGATGGTTAATAGCGCCACCGCCCCTACCAATACTATAATGCGCTCCCACCAAGGAGTACGCAGGCGGCGAGAAAAGACCCACAATAGCGCCAGCGTCTGCCATAAAAACAGTATTAGAAATAATATTGGTAAGAACGAGTAGCTCCAGTCCGGCAGCCAGCCATAACTACCCAAAAACTGCACCATGCTTTGTAGTAGCGCTGATAACGTATCGGCAACCAACCACAGCACTACCGGTACAAATACTAGCGTTTGATTGCCAGAGCGCCGTGCAAGAATAATACCGCTCAATAGGATCATCATCGGCCAGATCAAATAGCTGACCATTCCTTGCTCGTTAAATACGCTACCGTTTTCGGCTGCCAACCAAGAAAACAGCACGTTGCTACCGAGCGCCAATAGCGCAAATAGTGCAAACTGTATAAAAGTTGGTTTAACCCAAGAGAACGCGCGCGTTGACCCTACCAACATCCATAGAGCGGCAATGATATTGGCAGCGAAATTAAGCGAAAAGCGCTGAAGAGAGATGGTTTTAAGTGACGAGAGTGACAAAGACTTAGACCTCTATCCAGTCAAGAGAAATGAAGAAGTAGCGAGAAGCACAGCCAATTAGTTTAGCCTGCCAATCTAACGCGATTGTAACGGATTGTCAGTCAAGACGGTAAGGCTGATTTGTAAAAAATCACATTATTATTAAAGATTAGTGTTGCAAGTCATCCTGAAAAATCACCATAAAAACATCATTATACCGTGGTCAAAACCTCAGCTAACTTTAATGTACCAAAACGTGCTAAAAAAAAGTTAAAAAACCATTAATCTTAACGAACGTCCATAAAAAAGGAGGCCTTAACATAAGGCCTCCTTTTTATTGAAATGAAATTTTACTACTTACTTCTCGATAGCTTTTTTACTATAGACTATCTCATCAATAGCTCATTGACACGCTTTAGATAAGCAGCTGGGTCTTCAAGCTGGCCACCGTCTGCTAATAACGCTTGATCAAAAATTACTTGTGCTAAGTCATTAAAATCGGCGCTACTTTCAAGCTTTTGAATCAAGGGATGCTCAGGGTTAATTTCAAGTGTGGGCTTACTTTCTGGTACTTCCTGTCCCATTTGCTTGAGCATTTGAATCATCTGTGGTGACAACTCACCTTCACCAACCACGAGACAGGCAGGACTATCCACTAATCGCGTTGAGACTTTAACGTCTTTGGCGCGCTCGCCTAATGCCGCTTTGAGCTTATCAACCACTGGTTTAAGTGTTTCTTCCGCCTTTTCAGCTTCGGCCTTTTCAGCGTCATCTTGCAAGTCGCCTAAGTCAACCGCACCCTTTGCAATGTTCTGAAACGGTGTTCCATCAAACTCAGTTAAGAAGTTCATCGCCCATTCATCGACACGGCCGGTCATAAAGATAACTTCGATGCCTTTTTTCTTAAATAGCTCCAACTGTGGGCTATTTTTTGCAGCAACAAGAGTATCAGCAGTCAGATAGTAAATAGATTTTTGACCCTCTTTCATCCGTGCTTTATAGTCTTCAAAGCTGGTCTCTAGACCACTTTGAGTACTGGTTGTATAGCGTAATAACTTGGCAATACGTTCTTGATTGCCGGTATCTTCGCCAACCCCTTCTTTGATAACATCCCCAAATTCAGCGTAGAACTGAGCAAATTTTTCTTGCTTGACACTGTCTTCGCTATTAGCAAGGCTTGCCAGCATCGTTAGAATACGACGGGCATTACCTTCACGAATCGACTTCACATCACGCGACTCTTGTAAAATTTCGCGGCTGACGTTGAGTGGCAAATCTGCTGAATCGATAATCCCTTTAACAAAACGCAGGTACATCGGAAGCAATTGCTCAGCGTCGTCCATGATAAAAACACGCTTAATATAAAGCTTTAAGCCATGCTGCTGCTCACGAGTATATAAATCGACCGGTGCGGTTTTAGGAATATATAGCATCTGGGTATATTGTACGCGACCTTCAACCCGGTTATGCGTCCAAGCCAGCGGCTCATCCGTGTCATAAGCGATGTTTTTATAAAAGTCGATATACTCTTCATCATCAATCTCAGAAGCTGAGCGCGTCCATAAGGCGCTGGCCTTATTGATGGTTTCCCACTCATCGGTGAGTACCATCTCACCACCAGCTGGCGTATTTTCATCAGCTCCGTCGTCTTCATTTTCTTTTACATCTTCTTGCCAAATTTCTTTACGCATTTGAATGGGCAAGCTGATATGGTCTGAGTACTTATTAACCAAACTCTTAATTCTACTGCGATCTAAATAGCTGTCTTCGCCTTCTCTATATTCTTCTTTAAGATGCAAGGTGATGGTTGTGCCGCGCGTGGCTTTATCGATAGTTTCAATGGTAAAGACGCCTGTGCCATCGGATACCCAACGCACGCCATTGTCTGCTGCATCGCCCGCTTTGCGTGATTCAACGCTGATGGTATCAGAGACGATAAAGCCTGAATAAAAACCCACCCCAAACTGACCAATCAGCTGACCATCTTGTTTTTGTGATTCAGATAATTTATCCAAAAAGGCTTTGGTACCTGATTTGGCAATGGTACCTAAATTCTCAATGGCATCGGCTTCATTCATACCAATACCGTTATCGATAAAGGTAATAGTTTTGGCGGCTTCATCAACAGCAATACGAATACGCAACTCGCCGTCATCTTCATACAGAGTGTCATCATTGGTGGCTTCAAAACGCAATTTATCACAGGCGTCCGAAGCGTTTGAGACCAACTCACGCACAAAAATATCGGCATTAGAATAAAGCGAATGAGTCACCAAATGTAATAATTGGGCAACTTCCGCTTCAAAAGTATGTTTTTTTAATTCTGGGTTCATACCATTCACTGGGGTCGATTCGCTCATAAAAAATCCTTTAAATTTTATATAAAACTTATTATAAAGTAGCAGTATTCAAGCTAAATCTGTTTATACGAATAAACACAGCTATAAACAAAATTCTTAAGGTTAAATACCGCCACACTGGTTATACAAATAGGGGCGCTGAAAAAAAATTCAAGCGCCCCTAGTGTTTTAAATGTTTTTTAAGTGGTCTTTCTTATCATTATTACCTTATCTACCCGCCATTTATTATTGATAATAATAGAATTAACGCGGCATCGGACGGATAGTAAGAATTTGTTCACTACGCCCAAAGGGGCCATGCACATCATGCAATACGGCACTGGTCACGCCTATGCCATCAGTACCGTACTGTTGTACCGCTTCAATACCCAACCAGCGACCTTGTGGTGAGCGGTGCATATGGATTTGTAAGTCAGTGTTAGGGAACATCCAGCCAGCCTCTGCCAATCCTAGCCCTAGCCTTGGCACCACACCATTGGCGGTATCAACCATGCCTAAGAGATGCACTACATCCTCCGTTGACTCGTCAGCTACCATCTCGACATCGGTGGTTATCCATACCATACCTTTGCCAGAACGACGATCTGCCTCAGCGACCAGACGCACACTTTTAATAAAGCCGCCCGGCCAATTTTTCATGTCTTCCCAAACGGGCAACTCATCAGGCTGATGCGCTGCTGCATTATCTTCAAGCCCTGCAATGGCGCTAGTGTCTTGAGTTAATAGCCGCCACGCACGTGCGATAATACAATCGCGACCCCGACTGCTCATTACTGATTCTATCAGCTCAATCGTTTTGCCAGGGCGAATACAGCGCGTGGTAATGATAAAGTCGTCAAGCGGTATAAGCCCTAATATATCAAGACTAATACGAGCAATACGCGTGTTATCTTGCGGCGCAAACTGGCTCAGCTCACGGGTAAGAACCCCAGTCGCCGGAGCCATATGCTGTTCGTGCTCGTTCCACGCTCCTTGCGCATGCTCGGTAGGCTGATAATGCGCCACACAGACACCATCTGCTTGCTGTTCGCGTTCTATACATTGATAATAAGCTGACATCGTTATCCTTAATTTTTTTATTCATAGTTTTTGGCATCACCCTTCTTTTTTACGAGAAGTTATATGATGGATAGACTACTTAAGGTTTGGCTTGCTTCTATATTTGATTGGTAAGCTCTTGTTTTCTTAATTTAAGAAGTTTACGACTTTTAATAATAAAGAATAGTAAAAAGATCATAAGTGCGACTAATGCGGCATAAAAAAGACTTTTTTCTCTGAAAAAATGTATGGTATTTATACCAAGCAGAAATATAACTACTGCAATAACAAACATATTTATCTTCAACTGCTTGTTGGTCTCATCAATATTAGCCTCTGCCAATAAAAATTTTGACTTTAATTTTTTCATTGTATCTTCTTTTTGAGGGTTAATTTTGAGGTTCACTCACCATTTTTCCAACTTCGGTGACTGGAATACGTAAGGCCTTAGGCAAACTAAAAGTAACATTTTCCTCAATTCCTGCTAGCTCATTGGGCAACCGACCACCCCAATCCTGTAGCTGCTGTAGCACTTCTTGAATCAGTACTTCAGGGGCTGAGGCACCAGCGGTGACACCAACACTCTGCACGCCATCGAACCAACGGTGGTCCATTTCACTGGCGTTATCAATCAGATAAGCTTGACAGTTCATACGCTCAGCCAGCTCGCGCAGACGGTTAGAGTTTGATGAGTTTGGAGAACCAACGACTAGAACTACTTCGCAGCGGCCTGCTAAGTCTTTGACCGCATCTTGGCGGTTTTGAGTGGCATAACAGATGTCGTCTTTACGCGGACCTTGGATGCTGGGAAACTTCTCCCGCAGCGCATCAATGACACGGGCAGTATCATCCATGGATAAAGTAGTTTGAGTCACAAACGCTAAGCGTTCCCCATTTTGCACTATAAGATCAGCAACATCGGCTTCATCTTCGACCAAATGGATTTGTCCACCATGACGCCGACTAAAGCGCCCCATCGTGCCCTCAACTTCAGGATGACCTGCATGACCAATCAGCACCGCATCCATGCCATCATGGGCGAATTTCGCCACTTCCATATGTACTTTAGTAACCAAAGGACAGGTGGCGTCAAACACAGTAAGATCGCGGCGTGTGGCTTCATCTTCAACCGCTTTTGAGACCCCGTGCGCGGAGAAAATGACAATCGAGCCATCAGGCACTTCATCAAGCTCCTCGACGAACACGGCCCCGCGATTGGCTAAGTCTGAGACCACAAACTTATTATGCACGACTTCATGACGAACATAGATTGGTGGCTCAAAACGCGTTAAGGCTTGATTGACTATCGCAATCGCGCGATCCACACCAGCACAAAATCCACGGGGATTGGCAAGATAAATTTGCATAAGGCGGCCTATCATTGGATAATTTAGGTTAAAAAGGAATACCCTACTTTAACATAATTTGCTTTTATTGCCCTTAAAATAGCGGTTACTGCCTTTTAAAAAGCTACTACTCCAGTCTTATAAGGGCATGAAAGCGCGAGCATTGTTAGTTATTCGTTATTTCTAACCTTCTAAGTGATGGTATTTTCTTTTTTTTACCAGCTATTTTTTGACGGGCGACTTTTTGACGATCAGTTTCTAAGCTGTTTTTTATTCTTTAACCTCGTCTATTTTCATCTTTATATAGTCAATTTATAATAATATCTTTACAAGGAAACCAAGCGCAAGCGATACATTATTATGCTTAGCGAGGTTGACGCCGTAGCGGTTTTATTATGGGCAGACTACAACATCATCAGGACATACGGTATGACAGGTTCATTGTTTATTATTACCGCCGCCTCCGGCACAGGCAAGACCTCACTGGTGAAGCAGTTACTTGCCACCACCAATGACTTGACAGTGAGTGTCTCTCACACCACCCGCACCCCTCGCCCCGGTGAAATTGACGGTCATGATTATCATTTTACCGAAGTAGAAGCTTTTGTTACCGCTATCGGTGAGTCTAAATTTTTGGAGCACGCCGAAGTTTTTGGTAATTACTATGGTACCTCAGAACAGAGCGTACGCGCACAGTTAGACGCGGGCGTGGATGTGATTTTGGAGATTGATTGGCAAGGCGCCTTACAAGTCAAAAAAATATTCACTGAGGCCACCATGATTTTTATCCTGCCGCCCAGTATTTCAACCTTACGTCAACGTTTATCTACCCGCGCTCAAGACAGTGTAGAGGTGATAGAACGGCGTCTTGCTGGTGCGGTCACGGAGATGGCGCAATATGTCCACTTTGATTTTGTTATTATTAATGACAGTTTTGAGGTCGCGCTGACTGAGTTAAAAGCTATTATTGTTGCAAATAGACAAACCTTAAAGCGTCAACAGCAGCGCTATCACCGTACCATTACCACTTTACTTAATAATAAATCAAACGATTAAGTAGAAAATTGAGAACTGGAATTAGCCCTCATCTTATTCAGGTAGATCAGGTATAAAAATCAACTGCGCAGCTAGACAAAAAATGCTATAATGGTTGGTTATTTACTCCTATACATTTTTATATTATTAATATACTTTTTATTAAGTTGCGGTCAATATTCGCCACTGATAAAAACAACCGAGGTAGCTATCTATGGCACGAGTGACGATTGAAGATTGTTTGGATAATGTTGATAATCGCTTTGAGTTAGTTTTGGTCGCCAGCAAACGCGCCCGTCAGTTGGCCAAAGGTCTCGCTGAGCCGTTGGTTGAGGTCGATAACGACAAGCCTACGGTATTGGCGCTACGCGAGATTGCCGCTGGCAAAATAACCCGTGATATCCTAAATCAGCCAGAGCATAACTTTGCTACCAGCTCAATGGATTTAGCCTTGTCAGGTGATCATGGCTTTTAAGGTATAAAGCTACTTTTAGCTTGTTAAAATACAGCTCAGATAAAACTTTTAAGACAAAACCACAGTGTAACGCTGTGGTTTTTGCTGTTTATAGCAGTAGCTCCTTAATTGTAATAAACCTTCACACTAAAAATTACGCCATTCTAGGCAACTATTTTTAATTTTTGCACAATCTGTTTGCTTAACAGTTGACATTGAGTTCAATTTGCGATTAATTAGAGGGTGGTTTACTGACTATTTTTTGGGTTGAGTTAGCATTGATTCAGCCCTCATTTAACTCAAAAACTATCATATATTGGTTAGATACGTAATAATTATTCAAATATCAACAACTATAAATTAAATATCAATAACTATCAGATAAGCAATAAGCAGATAGGTAACGAAAAATAGGATAGCCACTCTATGAGCCAAACCTTGCCCAAACTCAGTCACCATATGGTTGACGACGCTCAATATAACTTGCTACGCGCGGTAGGCTATCTAAATGCCGCCGAACGCCGTGATATTATTGATGCCTGTAAGTTTGGGGATATTGCGCACATCAAAGACAAGCGCAAGTCAGGGGAGCCTTATATCACCCACCCGATTGCGGTCGCTGAAATATTAGCCGGCTTTCGTTTAGATCGAGATACCATCATTGCGGCGATTTTGCACGATACGGTTGAGGATACTGAGGTTAGCGATGACCAGCTTGAGCAGCGTTATGGTCAGGTGGTTGCCAAGCTGGTCGATGGCGTTACCAAATTGAAATCCTCTAATCATAATAAACAACAAAACAAAGCAGCCACTTTTCATAAAATTCTGACCGCCACGCTTGCTGATCCGCGTGTACTGATTATTAAGCTTGCTGACCGCTTACATAACATGTCCACGCTTGATGCCGTACGCCCCGAAAAACAGCGCGCTACTGCTCAAGAGACCCTAGATTTTTACGTGCCGTTTGCGCGTCTAATGGGTCTTAATGATATTGCTGATTATATTGAGGTGCTATGTTACCGCAACCTTGATTCTGACATGTATAACAAACTGTCTGATAAGCTACTGCAACACGGGCTTGGACGCAATTTTCAAAGAGAGGCCATTTATCGTTATCTGACTATTGTATTGAATAATTTAGAGCTTGGTGGACACGTCAAAGTGTTAGACAATCGAGTGGCTATCTATCGGCAGTTTTTCCGTAATCGTGGTGAGATTAGCGCGTTGCTACGGCATTACTCTTTTGAGATCGTGCTCGATAATATTGAGGCCTGCGACAAGCTGGCTTACTATCTGATTAAAAAATATCAGATTGATGACGCCCATATTGGAGACAATATCCGCCGTCCCCTGCCAGGTGGCAATCAGTCGCTCACTCTCATCTATGAGCGTGATAACGACTTTGTTAAAGTGACAATTTTGACCACAAAAATGCAACAAGCCGCACGACTTGGGGTCATCGGCGCAGAGCATGCTTCCGATGTCAGCCAATCTGTCATTCAAGCCTCGCTACGCAATATGAAAGACTTAATTGACGAAGATAACTTAGACAAAAATAGTCCTGACTTCACAGCGGCAGTCTCTACTATCAACGAGCTGATGGATTATCTACATTCCAGTAAGATTCTCTGTTATAGCCCCCAAGGCCGCGCTTATGAGCTGCCGCAAGGCGCCACCGCGCTAGACTTTGCCTATGCCGTTGGGCCTATGGTCGGTAATGTGGCCATCGGGGCGAACGTCGATGGCAAACATGCTAAGCTTGGCACCGTGGTCACAAACGGACAGCTGATTGAGATTGAAGTAGACAGCAACTCTGAGCCTAAAGCTGAATGGCTAGGCTTTGTGGTCACCAATAAGGCTCGTGAACAGATTCTACGCTGGTTTAAAGACTTATCCGCAGCCGATAAGCAGCGTCATGGCAAACAAGCATTAGATCGCGCTTTAAAACCTTATCATAAAAGTCTCGATGACTTGACGGACAATGACTGGATTCAATTACTTGAATGGCGTGGTCTGCTCGAAAAAGACGCGTTATTTGAGCAAATCAGCTCTGGCACTTTGCTACCGCAATTGGTGGTATCGCGCTTGTTTAGTGATGAAATGACCAATCTTCATACTCAAAAAAATGGTAACGAGATGGCACAGCCTCAGCAATTAGTTGCGAATGCGGCAGGGGTTGAGCTTGACTTTGCTAATTGCTGCCATCCTATCTATGGGGATCCTATCATTGGCCATCTATCGCGTCATGGCTTAGTTGTCCATCGCCACAAGTGTTTTTCGCTTGATGATATTCGTAAAGACAATCCCTATCAGATTATACAGCTACGCTGGCGTAACGATAAGGCGATACAACAAAGTGAATCGGGTGATTATGGTGGAAAAATTCGTTTCCCAGCTTACCTAAAACTTTCTATAGCGCTCAGTGATGAGCAAATTAGTGAAGTCATCTATAATCTACGCCAACTGAATATGGGCGTTGAAACTGTCGATGTGCGTAGTAGTGATACTATCATCCATATCATCGTCCGTAGTCGCAATCACTTAGCACAAGGTATTCGTGAGTTGCGCTCGCTGTTAGGTTTTCCTAATATCATACGGCTATATCAGCTGTAAGTTTTACACGCTTATAAAAACAACGAAAAACTTAATCATAAAACAATGATTTCTCTTGCTAAATATTTAGCATATTACAGTACCAAAAACATAATAAGGATACATTATGACCCGTGAGACCATACAAACCGATAAAGCAGCTGCTGCCGTTGGCACCTATTCACAAGCGGTAAAAGTAGGCAATACCGTATATATTTCAGGACAGCTGGGTTTTGACCCTGAGACCATGGAACTACGAGATGGTTTTGAGGCGCAAGCCAAGCAAGTATTTGCTAATATCAAAGCTATTTGTGAAGCAGCAGGCGGCACTCTGAATGATGTGGTTAAATTTAATGTCTCACTAACCGATTTAAGTGACTTTGCTACTCTTAATGAGCTGTTTGCCGCCAACTTGAGTGAGCCTTATCCTGCACGCGCTGCGGTACAAGTTGCTGCCTTGCCTAAAGGCGGTGTGGTCGAAATTGAGTCTATTTTATATCTTGAATAGCTTTGATAAAGTATTATCGTCAAGTCTATAATCGTTCAATATAAAACTATTTAATGTAAAAACATTTAATATAAAACTATTAAGCCCAAATGGTTCTAGTCCAACGACAGACATTTGGGCTTAATTTTATTATCCCTACGGGTTTTCTCATATAAGGCTGCGAGCGCGGATGATGTTGGTACAAGTTGCTCTACCCGTCCCCCTTTATCGGGTGTTTGACTATAGCGTACCGGTAGATAGCATTAGCATGCCTAAGCCTGTCTTACCTCAGATTGGTAGCCGCGTGGAAGTGTCATTTGGTCGGCAGACCTTAATCGGTATTGTCGTTGCCCATATCGCCCAAACTGACAGCACTGTGCCGAGTAATAAGCTCAAACCAATTAACCACTGTTTAGATGATACGCCTATCTTAGATGAGCGCATGCTAGCGTTGGCTTATTGGCTAGTACGTTATTATCATTATCCACTTGGTGAGGTGTTGTCGGTTATGTTGCCAAGCTTAGTACGCCAAGGTAAACCACTAGATTTACTCATCACTCATTGGCGTATTTTGCCACATATCAGTGACGATGATTTTCGCGCTAACGCCAACAAGCAAAAACAACAGTTCGATATGCTTAAATTGCATGGCGAGCGCGGCGCAAGTGAAGATGTACTGTTACTGGAAGGTATGCAGCGGGCGTTTTTAAAGACGCTGGAAGAAAAAGGTTTAATTGAGCGCTATATTGAGCCTAAAACTGCGCCTACTGCAGTGAGATTAGCCAAAATGCCGCTCGATATGAATACGGAGCAAAAGCAAGCCGTTGAAGCAATTATTGCTGCGCATAGTGCTAATAAATATACCGGTTTCTTATTAAACGGGATCACCGGTAGCGGCAAGACTGAAGTGTATTTGCAAGCCATGCAAACGGTATTAGAAGCTGGCCAGCAGGTGCTAATCTTAGTACCAGAGATTGGTCTAACCCCGCAAACACGGGCGCGATTTGCCAGTCGTTTCGCCGCGCAGATTGTACTATTGCACTCAGGAATGACCAATACTTACCGCATGCAAGGCTGGCAAGATTGCCGTACGGGTCATGCGCAAATTATTATTGGTACGCGCTCAGCGGTGCTTTATCCTTTTGCAAATCTAGGGCTGATTATCGTTGATGAAGCCCATGACGCTTCCTATAAACAGCAAGACACCTTACGTTATCATGCCGCTGACATCGCACTATACCGCGGACTACAAGGTAATATTCCAGTGGTACTCGGTACGGCAACCCCCACCCTTGAACACTTAAAGCTGGTCGATGACGGCAAGCTAGTCGAATGTCTACTGAGTACCCGTCCTGGCAATGCCAAGCCCGCCACTATGCAACTTATCGATGCGCGTATGCAAAGTACCCATCAGCAAATACAAGACGATGGCGCACGCTACGATACGGGGCTGACAGATAAACTGATTGGAGCCATTCGCCAAACGTTAGAAGCCGGCGATCAAGTGTTGATATTCTTAAACCGTCGCGGCTATGCGCCTGTCTTATTGTGTGGGGCTTGTGGTTGGCAAGCCGACTGCCCGCGCTGTGATGCTCATTTGACCGTACACTATAGCAGCCAATCGCAAAGTAGCTCTTATTCGAACAACTATCTAAAATGCCATCATTGCGACTGGCAAGCTTACATACCTGCCGCTTGTCCTGATTGCGGCAGCCAAAATATAGATGCTAAAGGCATGGGGACGACACGGCTGAGCGAAAACTTACAGGCTATCTTTGCCAATCCGCAAACCAGCAAAGACCTCTATCCTATTATTCAGATTGACCGTGATACCACGCGGCGAAAGGACAGTTGGGAGAAGATTTATCAGCGCATCAATCAAGGCACGCCAGCGATACTAGTCGGCACCCAGATGGTTGCAAAAGGCCATCATTTCCCCAATGTGACGCTGGTCTGCTTGCCCAATGCCGATCGTGGTTTTTTATCGGCAGATTTTCGCTCGCCTGAACATACGGCCCAACTGATGATTCAAGTTGCTGGCCGAGCCGGACGTGGTGACAAGTCAGGGCGCGTGCTCATTCAAACACTACAGCCTGACAACCCACTACTACTAAAACTGGTCAAAGACGGCTATTTACCATTCGCTCGCGAGCTATTACAAGAGCGCAAAATGATGGGGCTACCTCCTTATAGTTATGCCGCTTTAATACGCTGTGAAGGTAAAACGCTGGCGGCAACCACGCAAGCTCTTAACGATGCTATTGCAGGCTTACCGAAACCCCATAATTTGGCAGTACTCGGTCCTATTGATGCGCCGATGAGTAAAAAGAACAGTCGCTATCACTCGCAGCTTTTATTATTAGCAAAAGATCGCAAGCAATTGCATGGTATTTTAAATCAATGGTGGCAGCCGGTACTTGCTATGCCAAGCGCTAAATATCTTAAGCTAACCTTAGATATCGACCCGGTGGGTTGGTAACGCAGTCAAGGCCATATAAATAGATTCCATCCTCAGACTTAATTACTGTATTCGCTGTACTGTATTCGCTCTTTTTCCTCCTGTTCTACTCATCTGGTTTCGATTCGATACTAGCGCTCAGTAGTCGAATTAGGCCGTGTCAAATTTTTATTTATCCCCGCTATTTTTACCTCTCCGTAACAGCTTCCAAGCCTTAAATATGCTAAATTCTTTGTGTCTTTCTACTTATATTTGTCTAGCTGTGAATAGCATTAGATCATGGCGTTCATCCATAGCATCAAACCCTACCATGGCACGCTATTCTGTATAGCCCAGCATCTATAATTCTAAGTATTTGATTTAACTTTTTGTAATTTCGAGTTTGAGTATTCTTATGAGTCCAAAAAACCCCAATCTCAAAAAAAATAACGGTCTTAATAGTAATAGTACCGCCAAACACGCATCAGCTGCTGCTGATACCTCTGAGCATTTCAATCAAGGTAGCACTTCAGTAAATAACTCGGGCCCGCAAGATACCAAAGGCTATCAGCGCACCTTATTAATTAGCTTTATCATTATTACCGGCTATATGTTTATCGAAGCAATTGGTGGCTGGCTGACGGGTAGTTTGGCGCTATTGTCTGATGCAGGTCATATGCTCAGTGACGCCGTGGCACTTGGCGCCACTTTAATGGCTTTCAAAATTGGTGAAAAAGCCGCGACCCATCAAAAGACCTATGGCTATAAGCGCTTTGAGATCTTAGTCGCCAGCGTCAATGGTATAACCCTCATCCTGATCGCCCTAATAATCTTTTATGAAGCCATTAAACGCTTTAACTCGCCGCCTGATGTTGCTACTCAAGGCATGCTTATTATTGCCACTGTTGGTCTACTGGTCAATATCTTGGTTGCGTGGTTGATGCATCGCAGTAGCAATGATGGAGATGGGCACAGTCATGGCGCAGATACAGATGAGACAGCCTCAGATAATACTGAAAAGACTGACGCTAAGAAACCCGTTAATCTAAATATGCAAAGCGCCTACTTGCATGTGTTAAGTGACTTAATGGGTTCAGTTGCTGCCATTATTGCCGCTTTATTAATGATGGGATTTGGTTGGGTATGGGCGGATGCGGCCGCCTCAGTTATCGTTGCTGTGCTGATACTATTTAGCGGCTACCGTGTGGTGCGTGATTCGGTACATATACTCATGGAAGGTACTCCTGAAGGCATCTCTTTAGTGGCTATTGAGCAGCGCTTGGTTGACCATTCTCAGGTAAAAAAAGTATATGATCTGCACGCTTGGAGCATCACTAGTGGCTTCAATGCGTTATCTTGTCATGTGGTGGTTGATGGTGACATGAGCATTTGTGAGGCAAGTTTATTAATTGCTGATCTGGAACAGCGCTTAACAGAGTTGGGTATCAACCATGCAACTATGCAAGTTGAAAGCCTATCGCATCAACAAGCTCAAGGCCACAGTGATGCCTTAGTCTGCAGTGTAGCGGATCGACCAATGAATAACGCGGGCAGTCATCATGGCCATTCGCATTAATACCTATTTTTAGGTACAGCTGCTTTTAAAGTTACAGATACGCCTAACTTTTTACGGCGTATCGAATTTTCCGAAAAATATATCGACATAGTGGCCAGCCTAACCAAACTGTAGCGACAATTCAAATAATAATGCCAACACCTAACATTAATAATCTAACCTAAATATCTAATTCTCTTTTTTTATATCAGGTAGATAAGCAAATCCTATTCTAGAGGCTATCATTGGCCAAAATTTGCCAGCTATTTGGCGCTCGCAAATATTAGTAATGCTCTTGTTGTTGCTTAAAAGCCCAAATGAAATTGAGAATAAAAAAAACGCCAATAGTGTGGCATAAAAATGAATGGTAAATAAAAAACATGCGCCATTAACTCAAAAAGAGACAATTATGATGTTACCTACCGAAAATAATGAGACACTCTTGCTGTTCTTTCATGGTCTTGATTCAAGCTGTGAGACCAGTAAATATACTTGTATAGAGCACCAGCCAAAGTACTGCCAAACAGTCAATTACCGCGAGGACTTTAAAGGCGTATTTGAGATTTATGATGCCCTGATTCAGGAAAAGAGGCAGGAATATTCTCGAGTAGTACTGGCAGGACATTCGCTCGGTGGCTGGTTTGCCAATCACTTTGCCCACGAGTACGGACTACGAGCATTGTTGATTGCCCCCTGTATCGATCCTAGTGTCGTACTCTTTAATAGAGCCCCTATTGCAGGCGAAACGGATTTACCTTTTCCTACCAGTAATGTTGAGCTGACTAAGGTAATGATTGAGGTAAACGATGAAATATTAGACGTTGCAACCGCTCGCGAAGCCCTAATAAATTTACCTAAGAGCTGGGAGGTAGAATATTATGAGGATGGTCATCATAGAATCGCGCGCGAGTATGAGATTTGGGATTACGTTAATAGCTTGTGTAATGACCCGATATAACGACGGCAGCACCATCATACACATCAAAGCCACCAGCAGTCTGATGTTAATATTTTTAAGCATATTTAATTTAAATGACAAATTTTAGAAGTGTACTTTTAGTAGACCCAAGAGTAATTTCCAACAAATTAACCTCACGCTGATTTATTACGTTGTGTTAGCATGTTAAAAATAGTAAAAACCTAGCCTAACAGTTATACCATCATTAGGCATACTATGCTTTTGAATGATTTATTCACGACCACTTGATGAAACTCCGCCATGTCTAGACGCTCAGCGCCATTTGTTGCCCCTAGTGATATTAACAGCCCTATAAACGGCTATATCGACGACCCTATCTCAAAAGAGGGTAAAAAACAGGCCAAAATATTACTGTCAACGCTGCAAGAGGATATTACCAGCTTTCGTGACCAGCAGTTCCCGCCTGATATCCTACGGCAAATCCGTGATATGCCCATTTATGAAGGTAACTTAGCCGAAGTGCAAGCCTATCAGCAGCGCTGGCAAAACTTAATTGAACGCGCCATGGCCTTTTATCCTGCCGCTTATCTACCGCCTGATCACCTACCTCTGCCTGCCAGCCTTGAGATTCCCCAATTTATCTATCATGTTCAGCGTTTGCATCTGACCAAAACCCGAGCCAAAGAATCTAAAAGCTTTGGCTCAGTTGGCGCACTGACGGACAAATGCGGTAACTATACCCCGCAAGAGCTTGAGCGAATGGCAGCCGTATTCGACAATGACGATGAGGCACGATTAGTCGCGCATCGTGAATTTATTGACTTACGAGCTTATGTGTTTTGCCGAGACCAAAAAGGTGAAATGCTAGAGCCTGAGCGCATACGCTTTTATCGTACCGGACTGATTGTCCATGCTTTGCCTGATTTCAAAATTGTCGATAGTCGGCAAACACCACGAAAACGCCGTAATGATGCTTACAATAATCCGCTGGCGGACAATGATGTGTGGAAGATTTATCGTAAAAAATAGCCTTTTCTAATGGCTGATTTATCATTGTTGTGTTGTACTGATTTTTATATTACTTGTTATCGTAAATGCTGAGGATCTCATATGTTCGCTGCCGCTGCCGGCTCACCAAATTTAATGTTACAAGCTACGATCTTTTTGGGTGCGGCGCTGCTCTTTGTACCACTGGGTAAACGCTTCGGTATTGCTACGGTTCTAGGCTATCTAATAACAGGACTAATCTTAGGTCCAAGTGCGCTAGATGTGGCAGGCGATGCCGAAAGCTTGCTACACTTTTCTGAGTTTGGTGTGGTGATGCTACTGTTCATCATTGGGCTTGAGCTCCAGCCTTCGCGCTTATGGGCACTGCGCCGTTCGATATTTGTACTGGGTGGCTTGCAAGTGGGTCTCACTGGCACGCTGTTAATGGGGATTTTATATCAGTTTTTCTCCCTACATTTAGATACGGCCTTTATCGTCGGGTTTGGCTTAGCGCTCTCCTCCACCGCTTTTGTTCTGCAAATTCTTAACGAAAAACAGCAGCTATCCAGCACGCACGGTCGCGAAGCGTTTACCATTCTATTATTTCAAGATATCGCCGTTATTCCTCTATTAGCCGTCATTCCATTTTTATCTGGGGTGCGCGAACAAAGCTACGATTTAATTTATTTTGGCAAGGTTTTTGCTGTTTTTGCAGGTTTAATTTTTGCCAGCCGCTATGTTGTCCGGCCATTTTTTAAGTTTGTCGCCTCAAGTGGGGCAACAGAATTGCTAACCGCTGTGGCATTATTTATTGTCATGGGCGTGTCTATCTTAATGGAACAGATTGGTCTGTCGATGGCATTAGGGGCGTTTTTGACCGGCGTATTGCTTGCTGACTCAGAGTATCGTCATGAGCTAGAGGCCAGTATTGAACCCTTTAAAGGGTTACTATTGGGACTGTTTTTTATGTCGGTAGGTATGCTTACCGATGTCAAACTTATTATAGCGCAGCCACTATTTATTATAGGCTGTGCAGTGGCCTTGATGTTTATCAAGTTTGCCGTAATTACTGCCATTGCCAAAGTCTCAGGCAATCGTTGGCCGACCAGTATTCGGTTGGGGGTCACTTTAGCCCAAGGCGGCGAGTTTGCATTTGTGTTGTTCAGTGTGGCCACCGTGCAAAATGTCTTGCGCCCTGATCTAGCAAATATGCTCACGCTTATTGTGACCATTTCTATGGCGCTGACACCAGTGGCCTTTTTGTTGTTAGAAAAAGTGGGTGAGCCTTTTTTTGCTAAAGGTAAACCCAGTCCTGAATATGATACGATTCCTGATCATGAGCATCCGGTAATTATTGCTGGTTTTGGGCGGGTTGGACAGATTATTGGCCGCGTACTACGGATGCACAATATCGAATTTACCGCTATTGAACGCTCTGCGAATCGAGTTGATTTTGTCCGTAAGTTTGGTAACCAAGTTTATTATGGTGACCCAAAAAACCCTGAAATCTTACGGGCAGCGGGTATCAGTAAAGCTCGAATATTTATCATCGCGGTTGATGATTTAGAGCGTTCTATTACTACGGCTGAGTACCTCCGTAAAAACTATCCTGATTTGATCGTGCTGGCACGCGCCCGGGATCGTCAACATTATTATCGGCTACGTGAGGTCGGTGTTCGCCATATTTGGCGTGAGACTTATTTATCATCTTTAGATATGTCACGTGAGTCATTACAGCTATTAGGTATCTCGCCTGAAAGAGCCCATGAAACCATTCAAACGTTCCGTGACTATGACGATGACTTGATTGAGCGCCAACAAGCCATCTATGATGATGAAGCGCGAATGATTGAATCCGCGCAGTCAGCAATGGCAGAGCTCGAAAGTTTATTTGATGAGGATATCGATAAAGCGCGTAAGATGGATTTGAGCGATTTTTATGCGGTACTAAAAAACCAAGCAACACCCGTTGAAGATACGCCAAATGGCAGTACAAAAAACGATAATATTCCTGACCCTGGCCCTAAAAATTAATCGTCAACGCAGTATGCAGGTGCTTGTTTTTTATTAAGCGAGCTCGTACAGCGCCAGCTATTATCATCAACATTGTGATAAAACATCAAGGTCTGCCCATTCAGATAGCGCGTTGGGAATTTGACGTCTTGAATGGTAGCCAATATTGCACAGTCTGTTTCAGGCGCGCCAGCTGCTTGGGTAGTAATTTGGATACGCACCTGCTGCTCATCGATATTCAGTGGTAAGTCAACAGGACACTGCCCTGTCTGCTGGTAGACTATTGCTACCTTGTTTTGCGTGGTTTTGGCGATGTCATAAGTATTGAATAGCACCTCATTCTCTTTTGGTTTAGCTATAATGGGTAAAAACTGTACGTTGATTACCATAAGCGTGAAGGCAAAAAACCCAAAACCCAGTCCTAAGCCATACAAACTAACCCCACCTTCCCGTTTTAGGTGCGCTTTTTGCGCCGCTTCATCGCGTGGATGATCATCAATAGCATCCGCAATTTCACGCCGCGCCATACGGTAATAATAAGCATCGGTCCAGCGCGCCACCATGAACGACCAGAACAACCAAATAACCGCTGCAATACCTATTCGCGTTACCATCTGATAAGTATCAGGAATATACGACATTGCTGCAAACTCAAAAAACACCAACACAAGGGTAATGTTCAGCTGAATAAACGACCAACCAGCAACGCTATAAACAAGCGCATCCATGTAACGTTTACGATATAGCAGCCAAGGAAAGGTAATAAAAAACGCCGCCCAATGCCATTTTGGGGATAGGTATCCTTGCTTATCAAACTGCTCAAAGCGCTTGAGATAATAACTCTGCGTGCGATGGCCAATAAACCATTGGTCTAACTTTTTGCGCCTAGCAGGCGTTAGCCGTTCTTGATAAAACGGTGGCGGCGAGTCCGTCTCAATAAATAACATGGCAGTAGGCTCTATGGACAATTAAAATTTTGATAAACGATTAATAATAAATAGCATTAAACGGTTATCACAGCACGTTATTTAGACTAAATTATTTTCATGATACTTACACATTTATGTTTAAACATTAGTATAAGCTTATGCAAAAATCAATCATAGATAACTTATGCGCCTATCGCCACATCTTTCACAAACAAAGGCTGATAACGATAAGCAGACGAGGATTCGATGTCTAAGCTAAAACGTAACCTATTAATAGCTACCCTAGCTACTATTATCCTCTGTACTCTAGCGTTGATCGCTATTGTTACTCATGTCGGCTCAATATGACCACAGTCGTTCTAGACGCCAATAATGCCAAAAACATAAAGGTGCCTATGAGCGATATAATCACAGCAGGCTTAACATTATGTGATATCAAATAATGTAATATCACATAATTAAGATTATCTCCACTCACCCTTAAACGATATAGTGAACCCAAAACTCTAACTTAACCTTATGTTAGGTGATTGCACGTTCACACTGGTATAAAATTAACATATAATACGCTCATATTCCTCACTTTATGAAACCCTAGTAATCTTATGAGTCAACATCCTGATAGCAACGATAACGTCGATACTGCGGACGACCAAACGCTTAGCGCATCTAATGCTAATACTACAGATATAAATATGGAGGCTGGTACTGTTGCCAGTACTGTAACTGGAATTGACCCTAGTAAGCGTATCCGCATCGTCAATACCTTTATGAAACGGCGTACGCATATGAATAAAAATGCCGAGCAAGCACTGACTGATCCAGAATTTGCCCAGTATTTGGTTAATAATAGCTCCGGCGATGGCAATCTTGATGAGATTCATGATCTACGGGCGCTGTTCGCGGATACGCCCAATGGGTGCGATGCACCGCTTACCCTAGAGATAGGTTTCGGGCTTGGTGACTCGTTTATAGAAATGGCGGCGGCTGACCCAGCACGCAACTTCGTAGGTGTCGAAGTGCATGAGCCGGGTATTGGTAAATGCGCCTATATGGCGGGCACACAAAATCTGACTAATATAAAAATCATTAACGGGGATGCCATTCAACTGCTCAAGCAGCTACCAGAAAACCATATTGACCGCATCCAACTCTACTTCCCTGATCCGTGGCAAAAAAAGCGTCATTATAAACGCCGTTTTGTCAGTCCGGAGCGCATGGCAATCCTTACTCGCAGCCTCAAACAAGGTGGCTGGTTCCATACCGCAACTGATTGGGAGCATTATGCCTTTTGGATGGTCGAAGTGTTAGACGACCTCTCAGGGCTGAGCAATCAAGCTGGCAGTGGCAACTTTACCCCGCGTCCTGACTTTCGTTCCATGACCAAATTTGAGCGTCGTGGCTTGGAGCGTGGTCATGGTGTCTGGGATTTAATCTATACCAAAGACTAAAGCTTATATTTTGACTCTCGATAATACTTAAACATAGCGGCCGATAGTTCAGCCGCTTTTTTATGCCTCGTATTTTCTTAACGATTATTTTATTGCACTTACCGACTCATTATTGACTGATTAGCACATACAGATCACTTGCTATTTTTAGTAAACACCACAACCATAGGAGCCAGTCGCTACCTCAACGGGTTTAGTAATATTTTTTACTAAAACTAAAAAGCTGATAAGTTGTGAAACATGGCTACTGCTTCATATTTCACTGAAAAATACTCTTAAGGTGGACGCGAAATCAACCTTATACATGGCTTCGACCATTTTACTCATTTACGCAAACGTTGGTAATATAAGGGATGCATGAGTTCTCCCCATAAACTGTGGATAACACTGTGGATAAGTCGGGGCTTGACACGCATCTGCCTTGATAACTTAAAGGTTAAGGTAAAATCGGTTACTTTTTATACAATAATTAATAGCAATTGAATCAATTACTTATGTCACAATCATAAACATAATAATTTATTTTTAATTTTTTAAAAAAAATTTTTAAGGATGGGGATGTTTCACAACTGGCAAATAAAGACTATTTATTTTCTGTGGACAACTCATAATCTTATTGACAAATAGCTTTAATAGCTGTTCCAAAACAGCAGGATAAAAATAAACTCTTTAGGCCTTCCTCTGCCCCAACAACTAGATTGCATGCGACAATCGTTGTCGCTTAGCATACGCTTACCCCTAACCTTGTCCTTGGTTTTTGCTATAATTACCTCATCTAATTAAATAGAGGCTAGCGGATAAAATCTCTATTAACTCACTAAAAAAACTATCGTAATGCAATATTATTCCGAACTTTATTTTACTCCTCTTATCATTTAATTTTACTGTATAGTAGAATCACCTACTCGGTATAACCTGTTAAAACACTTATGCCACAACTTACCTCATAGCTTCTTAATTACTGTTTTTACCTTATACTTTAAGGTAGAAACAGCCGAAGATAATTACCCTTTAATAGGTACTATGTAATAAGCCTTATTCAATACGAAGGTTATTATAGATTTATATTTGCAAATGACTCATTGATGACAAGGATTCCATTATGGACGACAACAAGGCCAAAGCACTCAAAGCGGCACTCGGTCAAATCGAAAAGCAGTTTGGCAAAAACACTATCATGCACCTAGGCGATGATGCGACCGCGCTTGATGTAGATGTGGTCTCAACCGGCTCACTTGGCTTAGATATCGCGCTCGGTGTTGGCGGCTTACCTAAAGGTCGTATTGTTGAGATTTATGGCCCTGAAAGCTCAGGGAAAACCACCATGACCTTACAGGCGATTGCAGAATGCCAAAAGCAAGGTGGCACCTGTGCCTTTATCGATGCGGAGCATGCGCTAGACCCTGTCTACGCTCGTGCTCTTGGGGTACAGACCGATGACCTATTGGTCTCCCAGCCTGATAATGGTGAGCAAGCGCTTGAGATTACCGACATGTTGGTACGTTCGGGCGCTATCGACATGGTTGTGATTGACTCAGTGGCGGCCTTAACCCCGCGCGCCGAAATTGAGGGTGAGATGGGCGACTCGCACATGGGTCTACAAGCACGTTTGATGAGCCAAGCCCTTCGTAAAATAACGGGTAACGCCAAGCGCTCTAATTGTATGGTGGTATTTATTAACCAAATCCGTATGAAAATTGGCGTCATGTTTGGTAGTCCAGAGACCACCACCGGTGGTAATGCACTGAAGTTCTACGCTTCTATACGCATGGATATTCGCCGTATTGGTGCTATCAAAAATGGTGATGAAATCATCGGCAACCAAACCCGTGTTAAAGTCATCAAAAACAAAATGGCAGCCCCATTCCGTCAAGCAGAATTTGAAATCACTTATGGCCAGGGTACCAATCATTTAGCCGAAGTCATTGATTTAGGTGTCGAAGTTGGCGCAGTGGGTAAAGCCGGATCATGGTATAGCTATGGCGATGAAAAAATCGGCCAAGGTAAAGCCAATTCAGTGATATTTTTAAAAGAGAATCCTGAAATTGCGCAAGCAATTGAAGCTACTATTCGCGCTGAAAAACTGGGTGTGCTTAATGATAGCAAAGAACCAGAAGCAGCTAAGACTAATAAGGAATTAAAAGCTGATAAAGAGTTAGAAGCAGCACCGGTACAATAACTATTTACCATCTACCCTTTATTGACTATTGATTGACTGTTATGAAGATTAAAACATTAGCCGAAATCCTAGCCGAGTCAGATTCTGACTCGGCTAGCTCGTCTGATTCCAAACAAAAAAGCTCAAAGCTAAAAAAATCCTCCAAAGCTACTAACTACGCGAATAAAATCCCTACCCAATCAAATATAGAATATCTAGATTCCAAACGACATCGCTCTTCTAAAGCTACTGATATTGATGATTCTTCTACGTATGAGTCTTTTACCTCTCATGACTCTTCTACTACCCCTTCTTCAGCTGAACCTTCTACGGAAAAAGCTAAAAAACGCAAAAAACGGTTTCACCCCGCAGCTAATTTTACCCCTGAGCCTATTGACGCCTCTACCTATCAATCCCCTGAGCCACAAAGTATTAAAGAGATGCTGGCTGAGGTAAAACATGAGGTTAATGAAGAACAAGATCAAGATAATGCCAGTGCTACCAGTGCTACGATGACATTATTAGAGTCAAATTCTGCAACGTCCTCAGACAATGAGACTGACAACCTACCCTCCGCGCTGAAAGCTTACCTGCGTACTCCCGAACAACGGCAGGCGGAAGTAGATGCTATCAAAGCCGAAAGCCGTTTGCGTTGGCTGGCATTTTATTATTTATCACGGCGTGAATATGGTAAGGCTGAGCTTAAGCAGAAGCTGCTCGATAAAGAACAAGATCCCGACAAGATTGACGCGTTGCTGGAGGAATTTGAGAGTAAGGGTTATCAAAGTGATTACCGTACCACTCTAATGCTAATACGTGAGAGCATTCGCAAAGGTCGGGGACGAGGTCGTATTAAGCAGGAGTTTTATCGTAAAAAAATAGCCATGCCCAGCAATATTGATGATCTGATTGACATGGCCAATTCAGAATCCGATGAGTTTAGCGAGTTTGTGGATGACAACAGCGATAGCTTAGTGGAAGGTGTGGATTGGCTTAAACTGGCAGTTAGTGCTCGTATTAAAAAATATGGTGACGACATCCCTACTGAACAGAAAGAAAAAGCTAAGCAACTACGGTTCTTACAATATCGCGGCTTCAATACTGATATTTGCTTTCAAGCGCTCAACTATACATTAGATAACTTAGATGAGCGATTTTAACTTAAATTCCTATAATTTTTGCAAAAGCTATCATATATTGATAGCAATTAATAATAACCGAGCAGCTTCCACCAAATCAATCCGGCTCCTATCCAAACGACTAAATTGACCACACTCATTATCGCTCCAATACCCCACCACTCCCCCAACGTTACATAGCCTGAGTTAAAAATAACTGGCGCGGTACCGGTCGCATAATGGGTTAAAGTCATCATAATATTACCTGCCGCCGCTAGTATCAGCGCATACAACATCGGCGGCGCACCTAAGGTTAAACCTACGGCATAAAAAGCGGCAAACAAAGCGGTAATATGCGCGGTGGTACTGGCAAAAAAGTAATGGATATATAAATAGACCAAGGTCAAAATGACTACTGCACCTACCCAACCGACACCAGTCATACCAATCATAGTTTCAATGTTACCTGAGAACCAGCTGATCAAGCCCAGTTTATTGAGATAAGACGCCATCATAATCAGCGCACCGAACCAAATAATGGTATCCCATGCCGATTTTTCTTTGAGTATGTCATCCCAAGTCAGCACACCCGTTAATATCAACGTGGTCAAACCAATGAAAGCCGTCGTAGTGGCATCAACGCTAAATGCGTCGCCAAAGATAAGCGCAGGAATATTTGCCCACAGTAGCAACATCAGGGCAAAGACGCCAAGCATGATTTTTTCTTGAGTACTGATCTGCCCCATTTCCACTAAGTTGTCTTTAGCGAAATTTTTCGCATCGGGTGTCACCTTTACGTCAGGTGGGTAAATCATATAGATAACCAGCGGCATTAATATCAGACAGAGCATTCCCGGTAAAAACATTGCCACGGCCCACGTCGTCCACGATAATTGAAGGTCACCACCGGTCGCCTTATTGATTAAATCAACCACTAATGGATTGGGTGCAGTGGCGGTAATAAACATGCCTGAGGTAATCGGATTGGCGTGATAGTTGACCATCGCTAGATAACGACCTATCTTTTTTTGCGTGCCTTCTTCCGGCGTTGAATGAAAGCTTTGGGCAATGGACTTCATAATGGGGTGAATAATACCCCCGCCACGAGCAGTATTAGAAGGCGTAATAGGCGCAATCATCAGCTCCGCTGCGGCTAATGAATAAGCAACGCCAATGGTTTTTTTGCCAAAAATAGAGATGAAATAATAAGCAATACGGCGACCCAAACCGGTTTTTATCAAGCCCCGTGAAATCATTATCGCGATACCAATGAGCCAAATCAGTGGGCTTGAATAGCTTGATAGCGCATCATTTATGGCTTCTCTGGGACTCTCGTTAGTGACTCCTGTGAGCGCTACTAACGTCACCGCAATAATGGCAAGCGCGCCAATTGGCAACACTTTACCGATAATGGCAACAATGGTCGCGATAAATAAGGCTAGCATATGCCACGCGTCGGGCGTGACGCCTTCAGGTACAGGAATGACAAACCAGATAATCAAACCAACTAAGACAGCGATAGCAGCAGGGATAGGCTTGAATGGCATGAGCGACAAATCCTTATAAAATGTTTATATCATATAATGAAAATGTTCTTGAAGTAAATTGCCTTCAAAGCAAAAAAATCTTAAAGTAAAAATACTCTTAAAGTAGAAACATTCATGAAGTAATATTAAATTAATTATATAGCCATGATATAACGATTGAATGAATCCTGCTGTACCGCTCACTGTTTTTAACATATCTGTTTAAAGGGCAGGATGGGTACTAAGAGGTAAAATAACTATAAACGACCAATAGTGCAGACACTCTACAAAACAGCTGTATTTAAACTAGACTATTTATTTTAGCGTGCCTAGACGGCTTGATAATTGGCTGATGATTTGATCAATTTCTTGATTGGCCTCTGCTTCGCTATTTAAGTTGCCCTGGGGTCTCAACTGATTCATAACCTCAGGCAGTAGCTGAGACCTTGACGCACTTCCATCTCATTAGCACCCGTACGCGCTGCCACTTGTTGAATTTCTTGTTCATCAAATAGGCGATTGACCTCATTGGGATCAAGATTATCATTGAGCTCATGATTACTCATCCAAGAGCGTGCTTGCTTGTCATGACCCATGCCGGTTATTTTTGATAACGCGCCACTCAAACCCCCATTACGTTGGATCCAGCTGAGTACCATAGGCATAAATAAGTGCGGCAATTAGCATGCCTTTACCCCCAAACCCACTTTTGTTACGCTGACCGCCCAATACACTACCTAGAATATAACCCAATCCACCAGAACTCATACTGCCACGTTGGCTGCCACCGCTATTACCGCTATTACCGCTATTACCGCTATTACCGCCAACTAGACTACCCAAGATATCATCGAGACCAAAGCCATTATCTGACTGACGGTCGTATTGCTGCGGATTGTAATCACGTGGTTGATTGCGGCCTCCTGTTAGCACACCACCCAAAATATCACCCAGTCCGCCCATACGACGCGGAGTGATACGTTGGTTGATAGGATTACGCTGAGCGTCTTCTGGATCAATAGCACTACGCGCCACTTGTGAAACTAAATTCCCTAATAAGCTCATAATTCCGTCCTTTTATTATCATATCGTTGATTGTTTTAAACCTTTTTTCTACATATGGCTGTTATTGGATAAGCAGTAAATAGGCTTTCAACTTTACCTTTCAATATAGCAAATACCTTTTACTACCCAGATAGGTATTTTGTTATGACATGTGGGACTTCGTTAGCATACAGAAGGTAACTTCAATACTGATAATAAGAGATTAATATAGTCGATCTAATTTAAAAACGATACAGTGCTGCTGGTATGAATTTTTTGCAGCCTCTGTCACGTATGCGAACAGCAAGCAAGAAAAATTTATACCAGTAGCACGTTGATATGAACGACTCTCTTTTATTTTAAACTGACTATAGCGATTGTAGACAGTTTTTATTTGAGTAATATCTAGGTAGATTTCACAGGAATCACATTGGCTAATATATTCAACTCTCGCCATTGCTCAGCGCTGACTTGATCGCGAAATATAGTCACTGATAATGCACGTTGGTAAGGCTCCATAATAATAAACTCAAAACTTATCAGCCAGTGATAAGGGTGCACAGCAACCAATCCAGCTTGCCATAGCTCATCACCGCGACCCGTACGCATTAATAGCTGCCAATTTCGATCGATACGTTGACTAAGGGGTGGCTGAGTTAAGTGCAATAACATCGGTCGTGACAAGGCTAGATAACTAACTACCGCCACGCTTATTATTAGTATCAGCACATATTGCCATAATGCTAACGAAGCCAGCCACGCCAGCAGTATTAGTGCGCTGGCTAGGCTGATATGTAGCAGTAGTCGTAAACGGCTGGAAGGTGTAATAGGCGTATCAATACGTAGCGTTGCCGTCTTTGTCATATTTTTAGCACTGCAAAATCCTCTCGCTAGTTAGAGGTTAGGGAAGCAGCTGATGGTTATCATTTATTTCCTATAGCGATGGGACAAATGACTACAGCAGGTCTTTGGTATGACGCCAGGTTTTAATCTTATTGACTAATGCCCATATCCTCTCATCCTCAGGCTTACTCTGATTGGTAAAATAATCTAATAAATCAGGATCTTCATGAGTCAGCATCTGGGCAAAAGTTTCTTGCTCAGTAGGATCTGCGGTCAAGTACAGCTCTTTTACGTATGGACCGATATAAAAATCTAATTCCTTTAGTCCACGGCGAGCTTGATAAATAATACGCCGTTGCTCGTTAGTAGGTTCTGGCTGGGCTGCTGGTGTCTGGGTTGCTTGTGTCATAAAGGCAATCTCATAAGTTAAAGTTATAATTAAATTAGAATAGCAATATAAGGCATTGGTATAGCAGGATATTAATGATCGATATTAAATGCTGCGTAAAAGGTATTAAGTGTTAGAGATTAGCTATTAAGTATTAAATATCAGGCATTAAGCTTCGCGATGGCGATGATCATACGCGGATAACTGCCGCCATAATGCTACCGCTTGCTGCATCATCGCCACATTATGGGTTCGGATAATACTGGCCCCTTGCTGTAGCGCAAATAGCCCAGCGGCAGTACCAATAGTATCTCGCTCTACCGCTTCGGTCTCCACAACTGCTTGTACGCCACTTTTGGTCAGTACTTCGGATAAAAAGCGCTTACGCGAAATGCCAAACATTATTGGTAAATTAAGCGTTTGTAGTTTATCCAGCTGGGTTAATAGTTCGCAGTGATGCTCATAGTTCTTAGCAAAACCAAAGCCAGGGTCGATAATTATCTTGTCACTCTTTACGCCAAAGCCAATCACTTCAGCAATACGAGTAGCTAGCTCAGCGCTGACCTCGCTCACCACCTTGTCATACTGCGCCAGATTACTCATAGTGGTGGGCTCACCGCGCATATGCATCAGCATGACCGGTATGTCAAGTTTAGCCGCCATGACTGCTGCACCCTCACGCTTGAGCGCACGGACGTCATTCCAGATATCAGCGCCTGCTCCAAATGCGGCCTGCATGACAATTGGATTGCTAGTATCAATAGACAACCAAACCTCATCGCCAAGTTGCTGGCGAATTGCTTCAACCACTGGCACCACACGTTGGATTTCTTCAGTAGTGGCAACAGCCTCGGCATTGGGGCGCGTAGACTCACCGCCAACATCAATGATGGTTGCACCCGCCTCTAGCATCTGCTGGCAATGAGCAACGGCGGCATCAACAGTATTAAACTGCCCGCCATCTGAAAACGAATCTGGAGTTACGTTTAAGATGCCCATAATATGCGGTTGAGATAAATCGAGGACTTTACCGCGGCTGGTGACGGTATAAGCAGGTAAAGGCTGAAACAATGACATAACTTATCCATCATAATTAAAAATTTATAAATAGCCGTCTAAAAATATCTTAGCTTATCATACCAGTAAACCTTATCCTGTCCTAAACTTATGCCGTACTAAAGTGGCGACCATAAAAAAGCCCTTTATCAAAAAGGGCTTTTTGTACTCTATATTAATATCAATATTGTCTAAATAATACCGTCTAACTACTGATTTTACATCGCCGGTAATGGTGGTGGCGTTGCTCCAGTCGTTTTAATATTATCTTTTGCTAGATTAACTTCTGTGTGCTGATAAACCTTAGGCGGACGAGGCTCTTCACCAGCTAAGATATCTTGCAATTGATCGCGGTCAAGGGTTTCCCATTTCATCAAAGCATCGACCATCGCATGCACCTTATCTTGATTGCCTTCAATCAGCTCACGCGCGATATCGTATTGCTCCTCTAGCATCCGGCGGACTTCTTCATCGACCTTTTGCTGAGTGGCTTCTGATATGGTACGACTGCCCCCAAAGTAACCTTGTGAGCTGTCATCATCTTCATAGACCATGATACCAAGAGCCTCGGACATACCGTATTTAGTAACCATAGCGCGGGCCATTTTGGTCGCACGTTCAAAGTCGTTCGACGCACCCGTTGATTGCTGATTGATAAACACTTCTTCTGCAATACGTCCACCAAATAAGATGGCGAGATCACTAAGCATTTTTGACTTATAAAGACTGGTCTGGTCATGCTCAGGCAACTGCCAGGTCACCCCAAGGGCAAATCCGCGTGGCATGATAGTCACTTTATGCACCGGATCGGTACCCGGTAGCAGTTCAGCGACTAAAGCATGGCCTGACTCATGGTAAGCGGTAGCACGGCGTTCTTCTTCCCGTATTACCATTGATTTACGTTCAGGACCCATGTAGAGCTTATCTTTTGCATCTTCAAAGTCATTCATATCGACGCTTCTCTTGTTACGACGTGCCGCAAAAAGGGCCGCTTCGTTAACAAGGTTAGCAAGCTGCGCACCAGTGAACCCAGGGGTACCACGAGCAAGTGAATTAGAATCAACCCCCGTAGTATTCGGTAGTTTTCTCAAATGCACTTTTAGAATTTGCTCGCGACCTTTAATATCTGGCAAACCTACTTGTACCTGACGGTCAAAACGACCGGGACGTAGGAGTGCTTTATCAAGGACATCAGCACGGTTAGTCGCTGCAATGACAATAACGCCTTCATTGCCTTCAAAACCATCCATTTCGACCAGTAGCTGGTTGAGTGTCTGTTCACGCTCATCGTTACCGCCGCCGGTACCAGAGCCACGATGACGGCCGACCGCATCAATCTCATCAATAAAGATAATACAAGGCGCGCTCTTCTTAGCTTGTTCGAACATATCGCGTACCCGTGAGGCACCGACACCAACGAACATTTCGACAAAATCAGAACCTGAGATCGAGAAGAACGGTACTTTGGCTTCACCAGCAATGGCTCGTGCTAATAGCGTTTTACCAGTACCAGGTGGACCAACCATCAAGATACCACGTGGAATAGTCGCACCAAGCTTAGTAAACCTATCCGGATCACGTAGGAACTCGACAACTTCTACCACCTCTTCTTTGGCTTCTTCACAGCCCGCAACATCATCAAAGCTAGCCTTGATTTGATCTTCAGTCAGCATCTTGGCTTTTGATTTACCAAAGCTCATCGGGCTGCCGCCTTTACCACCGGCGCCACCTTGCATGTTACGCATAAAGAACAGGAATAGACCAATAATCAGCAGAATGGGGAAGCTAGCAATCAACAGCTGCATCAGCACACTTTGACGTTTAGGCGCCGTTCCTTCGATATTGACTTGGTTCTCACGCAGTAAGGGCATCAGCTGGTCATCGGACACAGCTGGTCTAATGGTCTCAAATGCTGAGCCATTTTTCTTCTCGCCGGTGATCTGCTCGCCGTCAATTTCAATACTGGCTACCTGACTTTCTGACACAGCGGTCACAAATTCAGAGTAGTTAAGGCTATCCGGCTCTGTAGATTGATCAAAGCCGCTAAACACCAGCACCAAAACGCCGATTACCACCAGCCACAATAAGGTATTTTTCACCATGTCGCTCACTAGTTATTCCCATCCCTTACTTATTGGTGTGTTTACTAAACACGTGACGTCTATAAACGTACTTCCCATTATCTAAAAGGCATCTGCCCTTTACATTTACAGCTTCTCTCATTACTAAAATCGTAGCCATTCTGAGCTTAACACTATAGAAATAGCGATAAGTCTTGGATCAAAGAATAATGAAAATTAATGACCTGCAAACTGCTAATCAATGTTTGAGCTTATGGAACGTTTATCATCAGACGACTTTGTTTAAAAGATACTTCTTTAAAATATTTAAAACAAAGTTAATATACCATGATATGTGGATCTAACCTGAATAATTCAAGCAGGACTTGCCCTTATTCAGTTAACAAATGTAGCAGTTTCTGTAATGTCGTGAGTTCATTTATTTAGACTGATCAAAAAATAAGAGATTGGCATAACCTGTTGAATTTGTAGTCTATTTAATTGCAATCCAAAACATCTCTTTTGACCGTGGCCGTGAGGCAGCTGGTTTAATACTACGAATTTTACTAAATTTAGGCTGCATCTGCTTGCGTAATTCTTGTGAGCCCTCTCCTTGAAACACTTTCATAATCAGCGCGCCACCTTCTGGTAAGGTTGCCAAGGAAAAATCCACAGCGAGCTCACACAAATACATCATTCGCGGCTGATCTACGGCACTATTACCTGCAGTATTGGGCGCCATATCAGACAACACCACATCCACTTGCCGATCACCGACCTCTGCCATAATACTGTCAAAAACTTCCGCTTCCCGAAAGTCACCTTGAATAAAAGTGACATCTGGCAGTTTGTCCATTGGCAAAATATCAGAAGCAATTAATGTTCCTGTCTCACCTACCAACCTGCCTGCCACTTGTGACCAGCTGCCAGGCGTACTGCCCAAATCGACCACTGTCATCCCTGGGCGTATCAATTTAGTCTTCTCATTTATCTCTAACAGTTTGTAAGCTGCACGCGCACGGTAACCCTCTTTTTGGGCTTGCTTCACATAATAGTCGTCAATGTGTTCTTTCATCCAAGCGCTACTGCTTTTTGACAATTTTTTATTTTCAATACGCGTGGCCAAAATACTTGCTCCTATTACTTTATTATTACTTTACAAAGCTTAAATACCCGACTATTTACTCTTTACGTCTTTTATTACAGCTGTGAGTACCGGCTGATTTATTTAACTGTCTAAATTCTCTTAGTTTAATCACTGCTTTATAGGACTGTAGCGTTTATAATGTGATAAGAGATTCAGTTTAACATTTTCATCACGTAAAATCGTGCAAAATCCTGCTGATTTCATGCAAGATGGGCACATATTATTTATAATGATCATTAATTTTTTAACAATACTGTCTTTTATTTTTACTAACGTCTAGGAATCTTATGGAACTCGATAACGCTACGATTAAACGCCTAAAAGGTATCGGTCATGAGCTCAAACCTGTGGTCATGATTGGCAACAATGGTATCACCCCTGCTATTACTGAAGAGATTGACCGTGCTTTAACCGATCATGAACTAATCAAAGTAAAACTACCTGCTGGTAGCAAGCATGATCGTGATATCGTCAGCACTGAGCTTGCAACTACTGCCAAGGCTAATGTCATTCATACCATCGGTCGTATGGCATTATTACTACGCAAAAACCCCAATGCCAACCCTAAGCTATCAAACTTGGTACGCCACGCGCAGTAGTATGGATTTACAAGCTTAAGTGCTGCAATGTAAACCAATAAACCTGATAATGTATAAAAGCCGCGACGCATGCTTGCTCGCGGCTTTTATATTGTCTTCTCCATGGCCATCCATTATGAATACGCCCTATGAGCCAAATTTTTAACTTACGCTTAGCAACTGAAACCAGTGCTATCGACGCGCAGCAGCTTGGCGTGACTATAGAACAACTGCAACGTATCCGTGTCGATGTCAGCGCAACGATTATTCAGCAGCCAAAGCCGTATTTATGGTTAACGTATCAAATCAAGCTGCCCCATCCTTCTTTAGCTGCTAAATTAAACTGGCCAGTATGGGAGCAAGAGCAGGTTGGTTTTAGCGATTATTTATGGGAGCAGACCTGCCTTGAGTGTTTTATAGAGACTGGTTTTATAGCCGCTGACAGTTCCGTCAACAACAACCCTGTAAATGATAGCTCTATAAATGACAGTAAAGCAAAGGGTTATATTGAGGTCAATGCTAGCCCAAACGGTCGTTATGCCCTGTATCAGTTTAACAGCTATCGTAATCCCTCAACACTACCGCCGAATCCCCTATTAAGAACAGATGGGAGAACTCGCGCGCATATTGATTGGAATGACAGCACCTTTACGCCGCATAGCCATTATGAGCATGATCCATGCTTTTATGAGCGTAGCTTTGGTTTACCTTTAAATCAACTGTCTAATCAGCCTTTTGCCATTAAACCAATTGCTATTGAGCGATTACACCCTTGCGTTATTTTATGGTTTGGCGAGATCGTTTTATATTTTGCGCCCAACCATGCCTCTCCGCCTGACTTTCATCAACAACAATACTGGTCGCGCTTTGACTATAAATCCGCGCTGGCTAAGTAGCTGTTTAAGATAGCTATTAATACGCAGAATTTACAAATAACGATTAATAGCACCCACAGCATAAGTAGAACAAATAGCTATAAATAAAAATGGGCTGTGTTGAAGACTTGACCATAACATTTACTTAAACTCATAACCCAAAAAGCAAAAAACTCAGTAAGACCATCAAGATCATTACTGAGTTTGGATAAAGCTTTAAACTTAAGCTTTAAATTTATGATCTAACGGTTGCTTAGTCAGACTTTATTTATCAGCCATAGCAAGGTAGATGCCACGGTCTGATGCATCATCAACGTATTGTGAATCGCGCCATGTCGTATAAGCATAGACACCACTGTATGGGCTGATTCCGTTTTGACGGAAGTCAGAAATCCAATCTGTACCATCAAAAATTTGGATGTGGCCGTGTGGACGCTTTGAGCTACGGTCATAGACGATAACGTCACCAACTTGAGTCGGCATATCATTACTTATTTTGCTAAAGCCTGCGCCTGCAAGCGTGCCACGAGAGGCATACTGGTATGCTGATGGGTTAGGTGTAAACTCGTAACCGGCAGATTGTAGTGCTTTACGTACATAACGGGCACAATATCCAGAGCTTCCAGATAAAGCAACTTTTGAGGCGCGAGCAGCTGCAATAGCAGGCGCTGAATTACGATCTGGGACTGAGCTTGCTTGCTGACGACGCTCATAAGACAAACGGCTGGTCAGTGAGGCAAGCTGATATTCTTTTTGTTTGGCATGAGCACTTAAGTTATCGATAGCTTGACTAATTTCATCATTGCTAGACACGTATGCGCCGCTATTAGTACTATAGATATTACGGCTAGAACCATAGTTGGTAGAAGCTGAAATATTAGTGATGGTATGAGTCAAGGTATTATTCGGTTGAAAGGTCGTTTCGACAGCACCACTCGATTGTGCTATGCCCATTCCCAATACTGACAAAATTAATAAAGCTTGTTTCATAAATTTACTACCTATTGTTAATACAAGATTACTCGTCATCCATGACGAAGTATCAATTAATTTAGTGAACATTATCATCAAATAAACATGATAAAATCCTAAGTACAACAGCTCACTCTTTGGTCTACAGTAACTAACGTTGGCATCATTGCCCGTTCAATCACCTCGTAAATCGCTTGCTATCCATCTTATGTATATCAGTGTTGATCATATTTACTGTGACTGTCGCCTTTATCACCTAATAGATGAGTCATTTCGATGTCAAAAAAACAGCCCAATCGGCTCGCCAAGCTTATCGATCATCAAGCTTTCGCTGGTAGTGCGCTACCACAAACCCTTGCTGATAATATGCGTCTCTATACACAGGCAACCCATGAGGTAAAAATGCTTCTGGTAGAGTGTCTACCTGAGGAAATACTTAATACCTGTTGGGTCGTGGGCCTAACGACTGAGCAATTGACCCTAAGTGTGGGCTCAATGACCGCAGCCAATCATATTCGCTACTTACAAAACGCCTATCTGCGAGTGTTAACAGAGCAGTCAATTACATTTCAACAACTCAAGCAGATTAGGGTCGTGGTAGCACAGAATCTTGCTGACAACCTATTATGTAAAGAACAATCAGCGTTTTCGACGACCTTATCAAAGCCTTATAAAGCCAATGAGAATAAGGCCTTTAGCCAAAACACAAAGCGGACTATATCACAGGCTGCAAAGCATGTCACCACTGATAATAATCTTCAAAAAGCACTTTTGCGCTTGGTTGATGAGTAAAATTCCTTACCTTACAATGTAATCTTATGTAAGTAAATTAAGAATTTCTGACTAATATCTCACGAATTTTCTGATTTCATAAACAAAAAAATCGTCTGGTGGTGACATCCAAAATATGAATGCCACCACCAGACGATTTTTTATGACCTAAAGTAACGGTACTATCTAGCTTTCCACTTCTTTATCAATCTTTTGCCATATTATTCTTCGATAATCGTCCTAATAAATACGGCCAACTTTGTAATCTTACGTAAATGTTGCGATACATCGTGTATGTTCGTGTGTTCATACGTCAACAGTTAACTCTGCTACAGACAAATACTCAATAGGACAGTTTACATTGTCATCAAAAGTTACAATTTCAAAGTTACTTTGGTCTGATAATATTTCACGTACCAATAAATTGTTTAAGGCATGACCAGATTTATAAGCATTAAAACGACCTAAAATGGGATAGCCAATCAAATATAAGTCTCCTAATGCATCTAAAATCTTATGACGGACGAACTCATCGGCAAAACGTAGACCCTCAGCATTAAGAATATGCTCATCATCGATAACAATCGCATTATCCATACTGCCACCTAAAGCAAGATTATTCTGTCGTAGCGCCTCAATATCACGTAAAAAACCAAAAGTACGCGCCGAGCTTAACTCCTCAATAAAGCTTTGAGTAGAAAAACGCAGCTGTGCATGTTGAAAGTCTTTATCAAAGGCAGGATGATCAAAATCAATTTCGAAGTTCAGTTCAAACCCTTCATAAGGACGTAGCTCTGCCCATTTATCATCAACTTTTACCCGTACTGGCTTTACGATTTTCAAAAACTTTTTTAAACCTTCTTGTTCACACAAGCCTGCTTGTAGTAGTAGGCCGACGAATGGTGAGGCACTACCATCCATAATCGGAATCTCTGAGGCAGAAACGCGAATTAATAAGTTATCAATGCCAAGTCCCGCAATCGCACTCAACAGATGCTCAACGGTGCCAACACGCGTACCACCAAATACTAGATTCGATGACATCATGGTATCTTGTACCAAAAAAGCACTAGCAGGAATCGGTGAGCTGCCGTTAATATCGGAGCGTTCAAAGACTACCCCCGTATCAACAGGCTGTGGATGAAACTCTAAGTCAACAGGTTCGCCACTATGCAGACCGATACCTGTGAGGGCTATAGCTGTTTTTATGGTTCGTTGGTTCATGGCTTCTTTCCCACATATCTTGTTACAATTGCCCTAGTGTACCATTACTTGACTCCAATTCGCTATAATTAAAACAGGCTAATTACTTATCTCTCTGATTGATATAGCTCATCATGAATAATTTTCTGGTAAAATTTACTCACTATGAGGGTAGAAAGATAACAGAATATAAGAAAAATTTTAATAAATCCCTATGTTTTACTACATTTATAGTCGATAGCCACCAAAAAACCAGCGTCAATGCGCTGGTTTTTTATTTATACGAAGGTATCTAAAGACTATGTAAGAATGGTAATAAAGAATAAGACTAAAAACTATTCATAGCTCTAACACCCATTCAAATAATTGAATTATTTATTCTGCTGACGTTTTAGATAATCTTGGATACTGTTGGTCTTGGTCTGCGGTTGCTCTTGGGTAGGCGAGCGCGTAATACTGTCTTGATACATTTGAGTTTGTGACTGCTTTTGACTGTTTAACGCACTGGTATGCAGATTAGGATCAACCGGTTGTGTGCTGGTAACAGAAGGAACTGGCTGCGGAGCCTCAGGTTCTGCATACTCATCTAAGGTCAGACCTGTGGCAATAACGGTAACGTGTAACTCATCGCCCATATCCTCATCAACCACTGAGCCATAGAAAATATTAGCGTCATCGGTGTCAGTAATGCCCTCAACGATTTCACTAATTTTGCTAAACTCATCTAGTGATAAGCTTTGCGAAGAGATGACGTTAACCAACAAACCTTTAGCATTCTCTAAACGCAAATCATCAAGTAATGGCGACTTAATGGCTTTTTCAGTCGCTTCACGAGCACGGTCATCACCGCTAGCACGGCCAACACCCATCATCGCATGACCTTTAGCAGTCATAGCGGTACGGATATCGTTAAAATCAATATTCACTAGACCTGAACGAGCGATAGTCTCAGCAATACCTTGCACCGCATGCATGAGTACATCATCTGCTTTTTTGAAAGCGTCTTGCATTGAAAGATTGCCGTAGACACTCATTAGCTTGTCATTCGGGATAGTAATAATAGAGTCCACAAAATTAGTCAGTTGCTCAATGCCAGCCTTAGCGGCTTTAATACGCTTACCACCTTCAAACTTGAATGGCGTGGTCACTACTGCAACGGTCAATACTTCCATTTCTTTAGCGATACGCGCGACCACAGGAGCAGCGCCGGTACCTGTACCACCGCCCATTCCGGCAGTAATAAAGACCATATCTGCGTTTTCGAGTAAGGCACGGATAGATTCTTCTTCACTTTCGGCGGACTCGCGTCCCACTTCTGGATTTGCACCTGCGCCAAGACCACGATTACTCTTTGCACCCAGTTGTAGCTTATGAGGAGCGGTTAGACGATCAAGGGCCTGTTTATCAGTATTGGCACAAACAAACGTCACACCTTTAATACCTTGTTGCACCATGTGTTCAACTGCATTGCCGCCGCCGCCGCCCACACCAAATACGATGAAGCGAGCCTGACCGTTGTTTTGAAGTTGATTATCATCTGGCATAGTGTATTTTGACATAAAAAAGATTCTCCAGTTGCAGATAGCATGATGAGCGATACGTGGTAACACACTCGCATGGCGTACTATCAACTTACTATATATAAATGTTTCTAAATAAAATAGGGTTTCGGCTTAAACAATCCATTTTAAGCTTAAAAGTAAATATATCATTGTTGCTTGTAACCTTGATTTTGACATCGCTCTTCACACTGTTGCATGATCTGAATGTCATAACCTGAGTACATCTCGTAAAGTGCTGTCTTCATTATCAAAGCACTTTTGAAGATATTATTACAATATTTTTTTGAGTACCCGAGTAAAACGCTGCCCTGCACTTTGAAACACACCTTTTACTCGGCCTTTCTGAATGGCTTCAGGCTCGCTTTTTTCACTGTGGCGAAACTGCTCGCTTTGGCTATATAATAAGGTACCAAAAGCCGTATAGTAGGCACGGTCATTAACCTGATTATTGAGTTGCTTAAACGATTCATCATTATCAAAATGGTTGTAAGCACTAATGTCAGGATGAGTATTGGTCAATACTACTGACATTTTAAGCAGTTTTTTGGCAAACGGCACCATACCTTTAATGCTACTGCCACCGCCAGTAAGTACGATACCGCGATCAATATAACTTAGCAGATCGGCCTCATGCAACTGGCGAGCCACTTCAGTAAAAATTCGGATATAACGCGCTTCAATGATTCGTGCCAAATTATACACATTGACATTAATCTCATCGCTTAAGCCTTGTGGTCTAAATATAAAAAACGAGCTGGGATCTACGCTATGGACATCAACGGTACCATGAGACTTTTTAAGTTTCTCAGCTTCTATCATCGAAATACCGATATCTGCTGAGATATCCATTGTCACTTCATGACTACCCGTTGCCACACAATGGGTAAAGATCAGTTTATTCTCTTTATAAACACAGATACTGGTACTACTGGCGCCAATATCTACCAAGCAAACACCTTGCTGACGTTCTTCTGCCATAAGGCTATATTCGGCGCTGGTAACGGCATCGAAAACAATATGATCAATTCCGACATCACAGCTTTGTAATAGTTTTTGTATATTTTGACGGCTGGCGACAGGCAGCATCATCATGTGATACATCACAGTGATATTGTGCGCCACTGTTTCAATCGCATCATCAACCATGAACTCTTGGTCATCAACATAAATGCCTTGCTGACAACAATGCATCAAATAATAATCAGAAGGTAGATCTTGCAACTTAGCATTAGATAAGGCTTGTACCATATCTTGAGCGCGCACCACTTCATCCTCTACGTCCACATGACCGGCACTATTTTTACTAGATAATTCAGGCGTTGCTAAGGTCAGCCAAACGCTGTGCACACGGCAATTTGCAGTATCTTCCGCTTCTTGGATGGCTTGTTTGATCGCGCCTTGTAAGCGTTCACGATGTTTGATTTGACCTTGATAAAAGTCACTGTTTTTAACTTGTCCCACACCCATAATACGAATGTCTTTTGCAGAGACAACACTGCCAATGACGGCATAGACTGCCGTGGCACTTAGATGAACAACAACCAGATTTTCAGTATTTTTCATGGTACCAAACAAATTATCGCTAAACAGGAGGCTGGATGACGTCCCTGTTAAGTCATTAGAATGAACGCTATAAAACGCTGTGATATCGAAAGCAAGATTCTTATGTTAAATAATTAATCTATACTATCAACCTATACTATTTATTTAGACTATCTACATAAATTAGGGTGCTGGCTACTCATCAGAAGTTTCCGTCTGCGGCGCTTTAATATTCCAAGCAATAGTGAAACCATTTTTATAACGTAAATCTATCGATTGCATATCATCGCGACGAGTATTTAATTGGTTACCGAGCAGCTGACTTAAATTCAGCAACTTTTGCGCGGTATTTTCATTATCAACGATAACACGAAGTCCATTATCAAAGCGAATTAGCCAAGTCATCCGTGGGGATAAAATAATGTCTTCAACCCGCATATCAAGTGGCGCATACCAACCATTTATTTGCTGCATTTGTTGCATAATAACTGGCGCTTGGGTCATCTCGCCTTGCAAGGTAGCAAACTGAACTTGGGTCAGCTCTCGGTCATCAGCGGGTACAAATACTGTCCCCTTAGCATCAACCAGCCGCTCTGTGCCAAAATTAGCCACTGCTTGCTTGGGCAAGGCCCTAACCACAATGCCGCTTTGCCAATCACGGGTTATACTAACTTGATCGACCCAAGAAAGACCCATAGTGATGTCTCTTAACACCTGCAAATCAGAGGTAAAGAAACTACTCACTCTCTGCTGGCCCATTACCCGCTGTAGGGCTTGGTATTGAGTGGCGGTCAGGCCTTGAGTGCTAACATGAATAGCTGCAGGCGGCGCATCACGTAACGCTTTACCGCCCATTATCAATATTAACAACAACATTCCTACTACCAACATCATAAAAAAATATTTAATGGCAATTGGTATTTGGAAACTGGCTTTCGGACGACGGGTCTTATCACTCATCAAGTCAGTTACGTCGTTGACAGTTTGAGCCATAGTGACCTTTATTCCTATATTCGCCTATGCTTGATAGGCACTATTTGCTTATATTTGTCTATTTATCTTTAACAGACGCCAGTATGTTGCTACTATTTTTATTTAAGATTCTGATTTCTTGATCATTTGATAGTTTAGTTATTTGATAGCTTAATCATTAAATAACTTAGTCATTAAATATTACTGAGAAAGCATTATTAGTCCAACTAATGAGTTTCATTAAAATTTTTTACTTGTCTATCTTGTAAGAAAAACTTACAAATTAATATAAATGCCACCAAAGTAGACCAATCATTACAATATTAACGTATTTTACAGTGAAACAATAGCTTAACCCATACTATGACTAACGAATTTACACAAGATTACATGACGCTGTGGTATAGCAGGGCTAGCGATACATTAAACGTCTTTCTTATCCATTTTCGTTCCGCTAAATATTTAGTTTTTTGAACAATCGCTACTGGTTCTTGCAACTGCCATTTTCTCATTGCGCTGACCTAGTCACTATAGTAATTGCTATAAGCCGTTTTAGATTACTATAGAGTCTGCGCTAGGATATGCCAGCATAAGGTGTCAAAATCCATACCACGAGCTTTGGCTGCCATAGGGACTAAGCTATGGCTAGTCATGCCTGGTACGGTATTAATCTCGAGCAGCCAAAAGTTGCCAGCCTCGTCTTGCATCGCATCGATACGTCCCCAGCCTTTGGCATCAACAGCGCGAAAAGCGGCAAGGCTCAAGTCTTGTAGATGTTTTTCGTCAGCGGTGCTTAAGCCGCAAGGGATATAGTAGCTGGTATCATCACGATTATACTTAGCTTCAAAATCATAAAAGTTGGTAATGTCAGCAGGTTCTAGACGAATGACCGGATAAGCCTCATCATCAACAATAACGATGGTAAATTCGCGTCCGGTAATCCAGCGCTCTGCCATCACCGCATCGCCGCATTGAACCGCAGTTGCATAGGCGGCAGGAAGCTCATCAAGATGATTAACCTTAGTCATGCCAATACTTGAGCCTTCATGTACTGGCTTGATAATCAGCGGCAGCCCCAGCATATTAACCACTTGCTGCCAATCGGTGTTGGCAGTAAGCAATGAAAACGGCGCGGTCGATAAGCCGCACCCTTGCCATAGCTGCTTGGTACGTATTTTATCCATACCCAGTGCCGATGCTAAGATACCTGATCCTGTCTGCGGAATATCCAGCCACTGCAATACCCCTTGTAGCAAGCCATCTTCACCGCCGCGACCATGCAAGACGTTAAACACACGATCATAATCGCGCAGCTCAGCAATATCTTGATGCTTCGGATCATAATGGGTGGCATCAACGCCTTGATTTTGGAGAGCTTGCAATACAGCCGCGCCGCTATCTAAGGACACGCTACGCTCGTTACTGTTACCACCATAAACAACGGCTACTTTGCCAAACACACTAGCATCTAACGCTGGCTTAGAAGCTACTACTGTATTTTGACTCTGCTCATCACTTGGTACTTTCTTATCATCTTGCTCAGTTTGAGCAGCAGCAGCCAGTGCGGACTCTGGGTTGATAATATTAACCGCACCCCAATCCTGATTGTTATCAGTTAGATCTTTGCCAGTTAGATCATTAGAAGCTTCATTATTTGTTTTATTATTGCTGTTGCTATTACTGGTCATGACGATGGTTCCTAATGTAGTTCCTAATATTTTCTTGATGCTTTGCCTGATATCTTAATGGGCACCATTAATAGGCACAATATTATCAAGCTACGAATAATTTTATGGGTATAACTCTGTATATAGCTATTAGGATATAATTTATTTTAAGTAGTTATTTAATATATAAAGCATTGGCGGCCAAGTCAGTCGCAATTTGACCTATATTTCCAGCACCTTGGGTAAGAAGCATATCATTCGCTTGTAACAAACGTTGCATGACTGGCGCAATATTGTCTTTATCAATAATAGTGGGCTCAACCACGCCGCGTAAGCGAATACTACGTGCCAGTGATTTAGTATCTGCACCGGCAATGGGGCTTTCGCCTGCTGAATAGACGTCTAATAACAAGAGCTCATCGACACTAGAAAGCACTTCGACAAAGTCATCAAAGCAATCGCGGGTACGGCTATAGCGGTGCGGCTGAAATAGCATCACTAAACGGCGCTCAGGGAAACTTTGACGCGCTGCCTTAATGGTGGCATCGACTTCTCTAGGATGATGACCGTAATCATCAATTAATAATATGTCGCCACCATCGATGGCAACTGAAGGATGCTGTTCAAAGCGTCGACCGACGCCTTCAAATTTTTGTAACGCGCGCTTAATGGCCTCATCATCAACACCTTCGTCAGTTGCCATGGTAATGGCAGCCAGCGCATTATAAACGTTATGAATCCCAGGAATATTTAAGGTCAGGCGCAGAGGCTCATGATCGCGGCGCAGAACGGTAAAGTGGGTTTTGGTACCTTCGACGATCACATCAATCGCCTGTACATCGTTGAAAGGCTCAAGTCCAAAGGTCAATACCGGACGTGCGATATCATCAATCATCGCATACAGTTCCGGGTCATCACCGCAGACTACAGCGAGACCGTAAAATGGCATGTTTTGTAAAAACTGGATATAAGCCGCTTTCAACTTCTCAAAGCTGTTCTCATAAGTTTCCATATGGTCTTGGTCAATATTGGTCACAATCGCTGCCATCGGATGCAGCGATAAAAATGACGCGTCTGACTCGTCTGCTTCAGCGACTAAAAACCGGCTACTACCCAGCGCCGCATTTTTACCGGAAGCATTAAGCTTACCGCCAATCACATAGGTTGGGTCCAGCTGTCCTTCAGCAAGCATGGTAGTCAACAAACTGGTGGTGGTGGTTTTACCATGCGCGCCAGCCACTGCAATGCCGTGGCGATAGCGCATTAGTTCACCAAGCATATCAGCGCGGCGTACTACCGGCAGACGCGCTTTAAGCGCCGCTTTAATTTCCGGATTGCTGCGATCAATTGCGGATGACACTACTATCACGTCAGCATGCTCGATATTTTTAGAGTCATGTCCGATAAATATCTCGATACCAATGTCCTGTAAACGCTTGGTCACTGGGCTTTCGGTAATATCTGAGCCACTTACTTGATAGCCTTGATTGCTCATCACCTCAGCAATACCGCACATTCCTGAACCACCAATACCTACAAAGTGCAAATGCTGAATGCGGCGCATCTCTGGAATCTCAATCAGACGTTTAGGCAAAGCTTTCGTGATGGGCGCAGCAGATACGGCATTAGCAGAAGTGGTTGGGGACATAGAATTCTCTCTTTATTAAGGAATAATAAATACGGGTGCATCGAATATAAAAACAAACAGTCATGACAATGGACGCTCAACTCATCACGTTTGCTACAGCGCTTGCCAAATAATATTCGCGACTTGTTGACTGGCGCTACGATTGGCAATAGCATGACCTTTCTCTGCCATCTCCAAGCAAGTACGCCGATCAAAAGCAGCAAGCTCATTACTTAAACGCTGAGGTGTCAGCTCAGCTTGCGGTAATAAAATGGCGGCATCATGCAATGTTAGAGTGCGAGCGTTAGCCGTTTGGTGATCATCGACGGCACTTGGCAGTGGTACAAAAATTGCCGCTATACCGACGTTTTGAATTTCGGTAACCGTCAACGCGCCAGCACGGCAGACAATGACATCTGCCCAATTATAAGCGACTGCCATATCATCGATAAAAGGTTGCACAGTGATCTGGTGTTGGCTTAAATCTTCGCTGTCATAAGTCGCTTGCGTTTGCGTTTCATTATTACGCCCACATTGATGACGTACCTCAAATGGGCGAGCTGTCAACGCTAATGCTTTGGGAACGGTGTCATTTAAAACTTGCGCACCCAATGAGCCACCTACAACTAATAATCGTAGTGGAGACTTATCCATGACATCATAACGAGCAGATGGCGCAGCAACGCCAGTAATAGCATTGCGCACCGGATTGCCAACAGTTTCAAGCTTAGTACTAAACTTAGCATCAAGCTGACTATTGGCAAAGGTATTCTCAAAAGCTTGCAACACCTTAGTAGATATTTTAGCCAAGTAACGATTGCTCATACCCGCAATCGCATTTTGCTCATGAATAATCAGCGGCGTGCCCGTCATGCGCGCAGCAATCCCGCCAGGCGCGGTCACATAACCACCAAAACCTACTACCATATCAATCTTATTACTGCGAATAATTTTAATGACGGCCATAGTTGCTGATAATAAAGTCACTGGCATTTTGAGCAGTCGCCCTACCCCTTTACCACGCAAACCTTGCATAGCAATAGCATGAAACGTATAGCCAGCTGGTTCGACCAAGCCATTTTCCATACCATTTTCTGTACCAAGCCAATGAATGACCGCACCGCGCTGAGTCAACGCCTCACTAACCGCAAGCGCTGGAAAGACATGCCCGCCCGTGCCAGCGGCCATCATTAATATATGCGGTGTTTTCATTACCCTCTGCCTTTCTTATCTTTATTCATTAATATTAGATTTTAAGCGCATCACTTTGCGCCATTAACTTTACGCCATTAACTTTACGAAATTGAGTAGTCACGTTAAGGCTTATGAAACCCAGTAAGCAACCACAATGTCAAATCCCGCATAGTATAGAGGAAATCATCCTCATATATACAGTGTTTTATAGATTAAATGACAGAATAATTGATGCTTAAGTGACTGTATTGACAGACAATAAAAAACATCCTACTTCTACTCTAACAACCTCTCTTCTTTCAAAATACGTCTCTAACAGCGTGCCTCTATCGCAACTATCAAGTCGGTCGCAATATCAGTGTCGCATTGATCATCAATCTCACGTACACAAGTAGGACTGGTGACATTAATCTCGGTAATACGGCCACCGATTAAATCTAATCCAACAAACATCAAACCCTTTTCTTTAACAATTGGCGCGACTGCTTGTGCTACTTGGCGCTCAACTTCGGTTAATGGCATTGCCACCCCGCTGCCACCTGCTGCTAAATTACCGCGGGTCTCACCTTTAACCGGAATACGCGCTAGGCAATAATCTACTACCACCCCATCGACAATCAATACGCGCTTGTCACCTTCTTTAATCTCTGGCAAATAACGTTGGGCCATAATCGGTAAGGTCTCAAGTTCGGTCAATATCTCCAGCGTTACTCCGATATTTGGGCTGTCTGCGGTCAGACGAAATATTCCTGTGCCGCCCATACCATCAAGTGGCTTAACGATTACGTCTCGCTGATCAGTGATAAATTGACGAATATGTGCTTGTTTACTGGTCACAATCGTTGGGCTCATATAGTCACTAAACCAAGTCGCAAACAGCTTTTCATTACAATCCCTAATGGCTTGCGGGTCATTGACGACTAGTACGCCTGCGGCCTTGGCATGATCAAGCATATAAGTGGCATAAATAAAGCGCATATCAAACGGCGGATCTTTACGCATTAAGATCACATCATAGTCGCTAACCGGACCAGTGCCTTTTTCACCTAAAGCATAGAAATCCTGAGGATCACGCTGCACCGTTACTGGTTGCGAGTCTGTCATCAACTGACCACGATCAAGCCATAAGTCATGAATTTGACAATAGCCCAACGTGTGCCCACGATCTTGAGCCGACCACATCATCGCCAAGCTGGTATCTTTTTTATAATTGACCTGCTCGATAGGATCCATAATGACTAAGATATTCAAAGAGCGGCTAGGCAAAGATTTTTTAGTGTTTAATTGGCTCATGATAAGACTCGCTTACTTGATGTTGTTGTTATTAATAATACGACACGTATACAAAGACGTCAGCAATACGCCATATGTTTACGGCAATTTATACGCCGTATTGCGCACGATAATGCTGCATTCTTGCAAGTTGGGTCGCGTCTTTATACTGACTACTCCCATCAGCAAGATAACCGATTAAATCATCCATATTTACTAGGGCGCGTACCGGTACTTGCAAGGTTGCTACTAACTCTTGAATAGCAGAATGCTCAGCCAAACCTTTTTCTTTACGATCTAAAGCAACGATAATGCCGGCAACACTGGCGCCTGCTTGCTCTAAAATATCGATGACTTCACGCATAGCCGTCCCAGCAGTGATGACGTCATCAAGTATCCACACCGATTTATTACTGACATCAGCACCGACTAAATTACCGCCCTCACCGTGGATTTTGACTTCTTTGCGGTTATAACCCCATTCGGCATTGATACCATGATGTAGCCACAATGCTTGCGCGGTGGCAGCCACAAACGGAATGCCTTTATAGGCAGCGCCAAAGATGACTAATTCTTTATTACTAGCACTATCAGCGTCATTATTATTAGCAGTCATTTGTTCAGCTAACGCTTCAGCATAACCGCGTGCCAATAGCGATAGCATCTCACCAGTCGCTAATAAGCCTGCGTTAAAGAAATAAGGACTAATACGTCCAGACTTTAGAATAAACTCGCCAAACTTAAGCACCTTATTGTCTAAAGCCAACTGGATAAAGTCATGAGATGAAAACGAAGTGGGATGCATGAGCCTTCCTTATAAACAAAAAGTTGATCAGCCAATCGAGAAATAGATCAGCAAAAAATTTGCGTTATTGTACGCATTATTATTCAGATTGACCAACCATTGATATGGTAATCGGGCATATTGGCATAGCGGGTCAGCAGACCACAACGTGATGAGATATTAAAGTAACATTCTCCATCAGCGCGTATTTGAACATCCCAGCCCAAATGATAAGCGGCAACAATGATGTGCCCTGCAAACAGTCGAATTTGTCGATATTGATTGCGCTGCATCGGTGCTATAGATAACTGACTAAGCAAATAGCTGCGAACGTATTCACAGATTTGTCCCGCGCTATAACTTTGATTGATGCTTTTTCGGGTAGGACATTGCTTCAATGCATGGACCGCCACACTACAAGCCATAATATCGGTTGCTAAGCTGCCCTCACCGCCTTCAAACTGTTGTGGCTGCAATATCACTTGCCAATCATCTGCATACAAACTACTGAGCAACTCATCAGGGTCATAGCTATTGGCTGTTTTTTGTAGTTTATTTTTTTTGTCATCGACCGTAGTTTCAGATTCCGTAAAACCATAACGGTTAAGATTGGGATAATGTCTGACAGCGCGCTGAATATCTGCCATATCCAGCAAGGTCATGTGCTCAAGCGAAGACAATAAGGGCTGCTCGCTATAATTACGATAAAAACTATCGGGCAGCGTAATCAGCTTAGCAGCATTCAACAGCGCTAAATGCTCAGCCAATGCCTCAGAGCCGATCAGTCGCCACTTAGATAGCGAATCCTCATTCGGCTGAGTAAAACGCACTGATTTACCATAAAGGCGGCGCAGCTGACCATTGCCACGGCGCGTTGGCTCTGGAATGTCTCGAAGCGGACGAGCGGGATCGAGGGGCGTTTGGTTGGGATCAAAGTTAGGGTGCACAATAGCAGGCTGCTCGCTATCCGGCAGATTAGATAATCGCCCAACGCTGCCTTCTGCACCCTTACCCTGCCCTGATAATAACGGGGCGCTAGATAAACGATCTTCAGAAGTAAATGGCTGGGTCATGAAATCTCCATAGGCTATAAAATATAAAACTAAAACTAAAACTAAAACTGAAAAGCAGTTATAAAAACAAAACAGACAAAATAAAGGTCAAATACAATAATCAACCTTTAATAGCATTAAGTAGTAGCATTAAAGCGACTAATTATACCAGTCTGCTATCTCATTCTTGCTGCTGCAAGATATCACGATAACCTGCCTGCCAATCAGGATAATTTAGCCAAGCTAGCGGAATATTGCTGTGTAGACGTTTACCTGTAACTGATATTTTCTTACTATCAACTTCTGGCGGTGTCTCACCTACTTGCTTACTGAGCCAAGTAGTCAGCTCAAACGTGGTCACCGGCAGATAATCAGTGGCAAGATAGATGGGCTTTGGTGCATCTATCATTAGCACTTTGGTAACAATCGTCACCAAATCGCGATCCATAATACGGTTGCTCCAGCTCTCAGCTGCTATAGGATCTTTTTGTGACTCTTTGGCTTTACGCAGACGCATCAACCGCTCCCGGCCATAAATACCACTCGGACGAATGACAATAGCCTTTTCACCAAACCCTTGTTGCAACGCTTGTTCTGCTTGCAATATCACCTTTGACGCATCACGTTCAGGGGTAACAGGCGCGGTATGCTCATCGATCCATTGCCCATCGTCTTGCCCATAAACACCGGTTGAGGAGATAAACACTACCCGTTCAAGCGCTTCTAATGTATTCGCAAGCGTTGCTAAGTGCTGACAAATACTTAAATAGCTGTCGTTATAACCGCTAGTCGAATACTCATCAGGAGTCACAATAATGGCAATACGCGTAAAACTCTGTAATTGCTCGGCGCTAAGTGTTAGTGCATCCGCTTGGATAAAGTCAGCTTCATTATCTAGGGCATAATGTTCACGTTCACTACGTGCCAATCCCGTGACTGCCACCTTATCTTGAGCCAGCATATTGGTTACCGGTAGGCCAATATCGCCTTGACCAATAATGAGTAATTTTTGAGTGGACATAATCTATCCTTATTTATAACTGTGTTTTCAGGCTGTTTTTAAAAAGGTGTCTTCTTTACAAGCCGTTGATTAGGCAACGTAAAATATTATTTTTTATACTTAGGACTGCTTAAAAATAACGTCTATATGAGAGCTGTATATCGTCATTAGCATCGACACGATCTTGCCAATCATAATTGGCATTAAGGCGTAGCGCCTACTTTTTATCAATATCATATTGTAGACCAAGCGTGGTAATCGGCTGCCAATAATGACCGCGGACATCAGGCTGGTTGCTGTCGCCATGATACCAATATGGCAATTGTAATTCAGCTTGCGCACGTAACTGATTGTTAATCTGATAGCGGCAACCAGCGTTCACCCCTGCCCCAACCCGAAAGCCTTTATTGATTCCACGACCTGCTTGTGCCGCGCCAGTAGCAAAGGTATAGCACAGCTGCGGCGGCATCTCGCCGGTAACTAGTCCCGATGAGCCAACGCGCGGGGTACCAAATGCCCATGACCAGCCTGTCTCATACTCTATACTGCCCACCAAGTGCGACTGACCCTTGTCTTGTGAGCCGTCATCGATACGGGTCGCCTCAATACTCACGCCCCATGTTTTGCCTTTTTTGGCAGAATTGACAGGGTTAAAAGAACGCCCACGAATCAAGGTAAAATTCTGCAAAACCACACTTTTTGGTTTGCTATTGCTCTTTCCTTCATCAGTATCATAAAAACGTAACGTGGCGGCCAGACCTTCTAAACCAAAAAACTGTGGAAACCCTGACGCGCGATCAAGGCTGTCATGGTAGCCAGCACGCAGTCCGAGATCGATATAGCTATTATCACCGCGATGCCCAACACCGATATGACCGAGCTGTAGCGGATGGCGATCTAACGGATTATTATCCGCCACACTAATAGGACGCGTCAGTAGCGATTGACCATCGGCTGACATACTTGATGCTGGATTAATATCCGCTGATTTAATATTATTTAACGCTGCTTTTGTTGTCTTTTGATAGCCTAACTGCTGGCGAGACTGTTTGGCTTCATTAAGCTGTGCTTGGCGTACGGTGCTATCGGCTGGCGTATAGTTATTATTTTCTAGCAGATTTTCATCACTTAACAGCTGAATCACATCAGAAGGAATGACCGCATAAGGCAGCTGGCTCAACAAATGCTTTTGCGGGCGTACCACATCAATTAAGCGCAGAATTTCAGAAGCACAATTATCAGTGGTGAAGTAATACGGTAGTGCCAAGTCTTTGGTTTCCCAGACGTGAGACATAATTTGTCGGACTTCCGCTGGCGTCAAAGCCAACTGATACGTCCAGGTATCACGCTCATCGTCTTGTAAGTATTTGGCCAGCTTTTTTGGATAAGGGTCAATTTCGATCTTATTATTGTAAAGACCCGTCATCGACTTGATTGCATAAATCACAAAAGGGTCATCAGGATTACCATCGACCGTATCGTTGAGTGCATAAGCATGATGGATTTGGCTGGGGTCTGCCGCACTGGTGGGTGAATCAATGCGCAATAAGGTATGGGCAAAAGCAGAGAGCGGATTGTCTAAATACTCTTGAGCAAACATGACTGACAGTTGCTCAGGGGCTAGAGTTGCCATCCAGTTATCAAGCTCTGGACAATCAGCTTGTAGGCGCGAATCATCGATGTTTAAAGTATCTGTCAGCCATTGCACCCGCGCAGGGAAACGGCACAATACAGAGTTATTATTGGTCTGAATATTGCTACTATTATTAGTAACGGACTTTGTCAATTCTTTAGCAAGCGTGACCAGCATGGCGTCAAGTTCAGCGCCTGAGTCTTGTTGACCCTTGGTACTTAAAAAAAAGTCTTCGTCATCGACGAGACTTTTAGTTTTACCTTTACCAAAAAGGCTTTTTTTGTCATCAATAAAATATAATAATCGTCGCCATGTTGTATGCTGGGCAAGGTTGTTTTGTTGTACTTGCTGACGCCATGTTGTTAGTAGCTGTTCAGCCTCAGTATTTTGCAAAGGCATTGTGTCGTTATTATTATCAGTATTATTGTTAGCATCGCTAGTCGCTGTCGTTATTGCAGCATTTGGTTTTGCCACAGCTGGCTGTAAAGTAGGCGCTAATTCACCTGTGGTTACTACCGATTGCGGTGTCGGCAAAAATGCCTGGGCCTGCGCAGTTAAAAGCAGCCCTGCAATTGCTAAAGGCAATCGTGCGCTCTGACCTATCGTGGTTAGCACACAATCTACGGATAGGGATTTAAGATTCATCGACATGAGGTAAAATCTCGCATTGTATAATTCATACGTTAGTAGCGCTATTAGGATATGTTTAACTGTCACGAATAAATGCTACGAATAACTAACTTTGAATTCGCCATGCTTATCATTAACATTGTATATAAAATAAAGAAGATACGCTGATATTCATGTGTGGCTGGTATCCGTTTTAAAATGAACCAACTATATCTTATATAAAGTCTTATTATAAAAATGACTCGATGCCCACTTATAGCAGATCTATAAAAACCATTATAAAAGAGAATATTATGCCAAAATCGTCTCAGACTGACTCATTAATGACCATTAATGACGGTCGCCTGTCGGCAGCCACGTGGCTGTGCTCACCGAATAGTGACTCGCGTCCGGATGGCATCAGTATCGACGCTATTATCGTCCATAATATCAGCTTACCACCGAACGAGTTTGGCGCCTGTGACGCTAATGGCTTGCACTACGTCAAAGCATTATTTACCAATCAATTAGAGTGGCAGGCGCATCCCTATTTTCAGACTATTCAGGGCGCAGAAGTTTCAGCGCATCTTTTTATTGAGCGTGATGGTGCAATTACCCAATTTGTGAACTTTAATAAGCGCGCATGGCATGCAGGCAAATCAAGCTACCTTGGTCGTCCTGAGTGTAATGATTATAGCATTGGTATTGAGCTTGAAGGCTCAGATTTTGTGCCATTTACCGCCGCCCAATATGAGGTACTGGCGCAAGTGGTCGCAGAATTATATAAAGCTTATCCTAAGACCCATCGGCATCTAACCGGTCATAGTGATATTGCCCCCGGTCGTAAGACCGATCCAGGTGATTATTTTGAATGGACAAGGTTGCGTGAGAGGGTGTCTCAACAGCTCATCACATCTCAACAATTTAGCTATAGTAAATACTAAATCAAATAGATGTGGAATATCAACTGGTATGGTTGGCAAAATTTTCTCGCTTGCTGTGCGGCTCCGCCACTCTAGAGGCTTCGGAATTTTCTCCAGCTAGGGTATGTCTGTTTTAGAGTGGACCAACTATATTTATTAACACTCTACACTCTAAATTCCATACCTAATTCATTTATCCACCGTGTTATGAAAATGCTATAATCCGTCAGTTTTTTTAACCTTAGTAAATTAATAGACAACTTAGCAAACCAATAGGCACAATAGGCTCTCATGGCAAAAAGTCGGTTATTTCGTTCAACTATGGTTGTCAGCAGTATGACCATGTTGTCGCGTGTTTTAGGATTGGTACGTGACATCGTTTTATTAGGAGTCTTCGGGGCAGGTGGCCTGATGGATGCCTTTTTGGTCGCTTTTAAGATACCCAACTTTTTACGGCGTCTGTTTGCCGAAGGCGCTTTTAGCCAAGCCTTTGTGCCGGTGTTATCAGAATATAAAGAAAAGTATAGCTTACAGCAGGTACAAATTTTAGTTAGTCGTACCTCAGGGGCGTTATTGCTAATCTTATCGATGCTCACCGTAGTGGTGATTTTGATGGCACCCTGGGTAGTGACTTTATTTGCCCCTGGCTTTGCCGATCAGCCCGATAAGTTTGCTATTACCGCTGAACTATTACGCCTGACCTTCCCTTACCTATTATTTATCTCCATGACCGCTTTTGCCAGTGGTATTTTACAAAGCTACGGACGTTTTGCTGCACCTGCTTTTGCGCCGGTATTATTAAACCTCTGTATGATTGGCGCGGCGCTGGTCTTTGCACCTATGTTTGAGACGCCCATTATGGCGCTCGGCTATGCAGTGGCCATTGCAGGATTATTGCAATTATTGATTCAATTGCCGCAGTTGTCGAAACAAAAGCTGTTGGTGCTACCTAAAATTGATTTCCAGCATGAAGGCGTCAAACGCATTTTAAAGCTGATGCTACCTGCTATTTTTGGGGTATCCGTTACTCAGATTAACTTGCTACTCAACACCATATTTGCCTCGCTTATGATTGGTGGTTCGGTCTCGTGGTTATATGCTGCTGAGCGTATGAGCGAGCTGCCGTTGGGCCTAATTGGGGTGGCGATTGGTACGGTTATTCTGCCAAGTTTATCAAAAAGTGAAGCCCAAAAAGATGATATCACTTTTAAAAAGACCATCGATTGGGCCGCACGGCTGATTGTTGTGGTCGGTCTACCCGCTGCAGCAGCATTGTTCATACTCTCTGATGTGCTGATGCAAGCGCTATTCTTACGTGGTGAATTTACCTTACGTGATGCGCAAATGAGTTCGCTCGCGCTACGTAGCATGGCGGGTGGTATTTTAGGCTTTATGCTGATTAAAGTATTTGCCCCAGCATTTTTTGCGCGTCAAGATATTAGAACGCCAGTGAAAATCGGTATTATTTCGGTCTTTGCCAACATGATTTTTAGTGTGATTTTTATTGGTATATTTTATTTACTTGAGATTCCGTTACATGGTGGTTTGGCACTGGCGACTACTGGTGCCTCTTTTGTCAATGCTGGCTTGTTGTATTATTTCTTACACAAACGCGATATTTTCCGTTTTGGTGCGCATTGGAAAAAGCTCTTTGCTCAGTTTTTAATTGCCACAAGTGCCATGGTGGGCGTACTTTATGTGATGCTGCCTTACTTCCCTACCGACGAGGCACAGTGGCAACGTCTAATTGCGCTGCTCATTATGTGCGGCGTTGGTGCAGCGGTGTATGGGGCGGTATTATTGGCGACTGGTTTTCGTCCGCATCAGCTCAAGCATGGTTAAATGGGTTATGGCTGTTTAGCGACGCTTTACTAACTGGCGACGCTTTACCAAACAGGCACAAGGTTCAATGAATTATTGACTGTTAATAACGCTAAGAGTTGTCATAATTGCTTATTAATAGATAAAATAATTTTGAGGTTTGATATGACAACTAAACAGTCAACGTTTCAACGGTTGCCAATGATGCTCGCCACAGGTGTATTGAGTACAGGACTACTATTAAGTGGTTGTAGTAACAATGATAGCGTAGAAACAGAGGTTGCTATGGATGAAACCGCTGACGTCACCTCTCAGGACTCAGTGACGACGGACCAAACGACAGCGATTAGTACTACTGATAATAAAAACGATGCAGAACAACAAACCATTACCCCCGATGATAATGAGACCACGACGGACACCGCTACGGTTAGCGACGTTACCAATCCAGCAGCAGATGATGATAAGCAGCCAAGTCTAGTAAAAAATCCTACCCAAGCAGGTACGCCAGAGGACACGGTCAAGCAAGCACTTGATACTCTATATTATGGCGATGTTAAACAGGCCGCGAGCTATTATAAAGTTGATATGGCAAATTTCGTTGATGAGCTTGCCAAGACTCAATATGCTTTCCAGCAGACAGTCGAAGGCGTTAGCATTACGGATACTAAATACAATAGCGATAAAACCCGTGCCACTATCTCAGGTGAGCTGAGGCTAAAAGACCAAAGTGAGCCTGCACCCTTGACCTATGAGCTACAAAAAATAAATGGCGAATGGAAAATTTTGGGCTAAAAGCATTACGCGTAAAGGATGAGCAGCAGTAGCAATAAGGCTAATTTTTGTCTTACTCTGCAAACTCATTCATCCGATGTTATCGTTTTGCCTAGCATGACCACGTCAGCGATAAAGCCTTGCATATCACAGACTTGTGGCATGTAGCCCCACTGCTCAAAACCAAGCTTATAAAACAAACCTAGGCTTGGTTGGTTATGAGCAAAGACAAGCGCTACTACGTTTTTAATACCTAAGCTTGGCGCTTGAGTTAGCATCCAGCGGGTTAATAAGCTGCCAAGCCCTCTTCCCTGATAGTCTTGGTGCAAATAAACACTAATTTCACTACTGATGTGGTAGGCAATACGCTCATATAAATCACTAAAACTACCCCAAGCTATAATAGTAGGTGATGGTTTTGTCTGATCAATTTGAACGCTTTGATCACTTTGATCACTTTCAAAAATAGTATTTATTGTTTTAATCACATAAATCGGACGGCTAGGATTGTTAAGGTGATCATCAAACCACGCAGCGCGTTCCTCAGTAGTGACCGGCACTAAATTGGCCGTGGCCTGTTTGCCAGCGATACTTTGGTTATAAATGGCCAAAATAGCTGATAAATCCTCAATACCTGCACGCTGCACTACAAATTGATCATTAAGCTTATCTATCATTAATATAGGCGGCGCAGCGTTAATATCAGACATAATAGTTCTCATTATTAGTGATTTATAGTTATACCAAACCTAAAAAGCAGGCTAGCTTTGTCAGACTCTCTAAGCTTACTACTGTAGTGCTTGCATCTGTCGTCCTCGTTATCTTTAGCTTTTGGGGATGGTATTAGTAAGGGAACGTTAGAAATGGGGTGTTAAAGATGGGCCTTTAGTAATGTCAGCATTGCTATTTTACTTTATAATGGCTGGCTTTAGACACCTCAACTTTTATTAATGATGTGTTTTTCATTTTTTATTTGGTCTAATCATAGCTGTAAATTTATGAATACCTATTTTCTTGAGCAACTGATTGCGTTACCAAGCACGGCGCCTACGGATACCAGCCTAATAGAGTTAGCGCCTTGTGTGCTTACTATTGGCAACTTCGATGGTGTCCATCTGGGTCATCAAGCGATGCTCGCCCAAGTGCGCACATTGGCGAATGAGCAAAAGCTGAGCGCGGCGGTAATGATATTCGAACCACAGCCACGCGAATTTTTTGCACCGGCTACCGCCCCTGCGCGCCTGACTAATTTAGCAGAAAAACAAGCCTTGCTAGCCGAGTACGGGGTCGAAACCTTGATCGTAGCAGGTTTCGATACTGATTTTCGTTCATTGTCTGCACAAGCTTTCGCTGATCTTTTGGCACTGCGCTTAAACGTACAGGCATTAGTATTAGGCGATGATTTCCGTTTTGGCCATGATCGTACCGGTGACAGTCAATTTTTGCGTAACTATGGCTTGCACGTGACCAACCTACATACGGTCACTGACGACAACCCTATTAATAACAATACGGCTGAGCGTATCAGCTCTACCCGCGTTCGTGATTTATTATTAGCAGGTGATATCTCCGCTGCCAATCAGCTACTTGGCCGTGATTACGCTATCACTGGCTTAGTGATTGGGGGTGATAAAATTGGCCGTACCCTGGACTTCCCAACTGCTAATATCGACTTGGCGCGGCTAAAACCCGCCTTACACGGTATCTTTGCGGTCGACGTGGTGGGTCTTGATAAGTATGGACAAATCATACCTAACGGACTAACTACATTAGCAGAAAATGAACAGACAGGGGTAGCCGGTCTGCGCTCGCATAGCTTATTTGGTACGGCTAGTGTTGGTATCAGACCGTCCGTCGATAAAGGACATGACTGGCGCCTAGAAGTACATTTCCCGCAGTTCCACGCGGACTTATATGAACAAACATTACACGTTCGATTTTTGCATTTTTTACACGGTGAACGTCATTATGACGGTCTTGAGGCGCTAAAATCTGGCATCAATAACGATGTCACAGATTTACTTGAATGGCGTGCGCAGCAGCCTGATTAGCAAACTGCATATAATACGAAAACAAAACCCACAAGCGCGAGCGTTGTGGGTTTTTTATTACTAATTTTTATTAATTTAGAATATTTCAGCCAATAATGAGCAATTAGGCGTCTGGGTGCATACGTACATTCAGATCGTCAATAATCTCGACCCACGCCGCATCTTTGGTCCATTCTTCTTGTAAAAACATACGTTGATTGTCATTCCAAACGTTAGACTCTATCAATTTTTCACTTTTTGCCAGCTGGTGTTTTTCAACGAAATTGTCGATAGCTTCATCTGAACTGTCCAATCCTAACTGGGCAAATAAGTCATTAATAGTATAATCTGGTTCACCTAACATCGTCTTTCTCCTCGAAGGTTGTTGATTAGTCGTGCTGGTTTATTTTTTATGGCTTGTTGTTTATCTGCTTTTTTATATCTAAGTTAGATCTAGACTTTTAAATACGTATTTATTGTAGCAAAGCTTATTTTAAAAGCTGTTATTCAACGTTACCAGTTATGTTAACGTCTTTTATATTAGCGTCCAGGTAATGGCAAAAGTTGAAAATACAAAAAGGCCCTCAAACTTAGGAGGGCCTTTTCACTTCAAATTGCTGGCTTTTTTAATAACAAGCCAGAAAATTAACAATTTATCTAGCTGTTTATCTACTTATGGTAGTAGATGTGATACTGCGTCACGCTCTTCGCTAAGCTCTTGCTCAGTGGCAGCCATCTTCTCTTTTGAGAAGTCTGATGACACATCAACGTCAGCAACGATAGACCAGTCGCCGTTTTTGCAAGTACATGGGAATGAGTAAATCAAGCCTTCAGAGATACCGTATTCGCCATTAGAATAAACGCCCATTGAGACCCAATCGTTGTCTTCAGTACCCGTTACCCACGTACGCACGTGTGCAATAGCAGCATTGGCAGCAGAGGCCGCAGAAGAGGCGCCACGTGCTTTAATAATTGCCGCACCGCGTTGTTGTACTTCTGGGATATAAGTGTTTTCGTACCAATCACGATCTACTAAATCTAGCGCAGGCTTACCGTTTACTGTGCAAGCAGTCAGATCAGGATACTGAGTTGAGGAATGGTTGCCCCAGATGATCATCTTTTTCACATCATTAATGGTGCTGTCAGTTTTGCCAGCCAATTGTGCCATTGCGCGGTTATGATCCAAACGAGTCATCGCAGTGAAATTGCGTGGGTCTAGATCTGGTGCGTTACGCTGAGCGATAACGGCGTTGGTATTAGCAGGGTTACCTACTACCAGAACTTTAACATCACGGCTTGCGACATCATTAAGTGCTTTACCTTGTGCTGAGAAAATCGCAGCGTTGGCCTCTAACAGGTCTTTACGTTCCATACCTGGGCCACGAGGACGTGAGCCTACTAGTAATGCATAGTCAATATCTTTAAAAGCGATATTAGCATCATCAGTTTGCACGATACCTGCTAATAAAGGAAATGCACAGTCTTCTAATTCCATGACCACACCTTTAAGTGCGTCAAGTGCTGGAGCGATTTCAAGTAATTGCAAAATTATTGGCTGATCTTTACCTAGCATCTCACCAGATGCAATACGAAAAAGCATGGCATAGCTGATATTACCAGCGGCACCAGTTACGGCAACACGTACAGGCTGTTTCATAGAATATTCCCTAATTGATTATTAGATAATTTTGTCATATTTTCAGACACAGGCATTTTAGACTTTCATTACCATTTTAGACATAGTCATGTTGAATATAGTCATTTTCAATATGGATATAGTCTTACTACAGGGTAATGGTCGTAAACCGAAAGCTAGTGTAGCACTTCGTTTGGTGAATCGTCTAGGGACAATACCGCGCTTGCTGGCGTCTATATTGTTACAATTTATACAGTCAGAAGTTTGTGACTATGAGGAAATTCATAAAGACAAGTCAGGAGAAAGGATTAAAAAACGATCAAAGGGCAACTTTATTGAGTGAGACTCTTTTAATGAAGACTCTCATAAAAGGAATGTTGGAGGCCGTATTATTTACCACCTGAGATGATAAAATTTGAGCCGCAATTATCTACTATATTGTTACAGCTGCCAAATTCGCTGCCTTCATAACAAACGTGAACATCAGTAAGTATCGTCTGGCGACGAGTGCCAGGTTGGCAAATTAAGTCAATACTAGAGGGCGTCATACCACTGTTTAGACGGGTCATTTGCCCAATAAAGCGCGATTTGGAGACGGTATAACTATTGCCTGTGTTCAACTCACTGGGTAGTTTTAATTGTCCGGCAAGATTGACGATTTGACGAAAGTAACTGCTCGCACTCAGCGGACTACAAGCACCGTAATACTGCCAAACTTGGGTACGAACAGTAATATCCGGCATGATGCGATTAACCACTTTTAACTGTAGGGGCGTTAGGCGTGTCTCGCTACCTCGTCCACAGCGCTCACCATAACCGAGATCAAGACCAGATACTGTCAAAGAATAACCCTCTAAACACTGGCGCATACGGGCGCGCGAGGGTTGAATATTACACAATGCGGGCGTCATCTCAATCATCAATACCCGTTGTCCAGTCTTAACCGCACTAGCGGCATGTGCGGGTAGAGCAAACACAGGCAGCAATACCAAACCGACAACACTAAGTAAAGTATGACATATATACTTAGGTTTTTTACCCGTTAGGCTGTCACCTATTTTTTCTGGTAGCTTTGCTTCTAACGCACGCCACGTTCGTGTGTGCACAGATAACTGACGTCTGTTCTGTAATAATATCGGCAAATTTAAATGTTTTTTTATCATAAGTAACTTTTGTTGTAAATAACAAGTGTCATAAGTAATACAGCATTTAGCAGTTATCAAACAGGGTCTATAAGCTCAGATTATAGAATTCATAATTTATAGCGCTCAAAATTTACAGTGCTTAAGATACAAAAACCAAATAATCTAAGAACAAGGCCGTTTTAGAAAAGCATGGACGTTAACTTACTCAATGGTAGCAAAACGCTTTTTTTAATCTACAGCAAAAACGTAAATTCAACGTTAATCACTTGATGATGCCAACCTCGAAGTTGTCATTATTAAAAAAGCTCTAAAAATTAGCCAGTTGTTTTAAAACGCAGCGGGAATCGTACCCATACGCTGACTGATGGGCTCAGGACGACCCAATAAACTACTATAAATAGTAGCATTTTCCATCACATGCTTGACGTAATCGCGAGTCTCAGGGTAAGCAATCGATTCGACATACTGATCGGCGGCAAGCGCGCCATAAGTTGGCTGCCAGCGCTTAGCCTTATTAGGACCAGCATTATAGCCCGCAGTTGCAAGTACCGGCTGGTAGTTCAGCTTCCCTAAGATATCACTCATGTACCAAGTACCATAGCGAATATTAGTATCGCCGCTGTTTGCACCGCTAGCACTATACGACTCACCTAAGTTACGGGCAATGTATTTTGCTGTATCGGGCATGATTTGCATCAAACCACTGGCTCCTACATTAGAGCGCGCTGAGGTTACAAAACGACTCTCTTGGCGCATGATGCCATAGGCCCAAGCAGGATCAATCCCTGCTGACTGACTATAGCGCACAACCGCATCTTGGTGCGGCATTGGATGCGATAGCGCCAAACTATTGGCATTATCAGTATTATCAATTGCGTAGATAGCGCGATCGAGCCAGCCCATGTCATGCGCTTGGCGAGCAGCAGCAATAATCAGATTGTCATCACGATTATCACGCGCCACCTTCACCGCCCAGTTCCACTCTCGATTGGCATAAGCACGGCTAGCCTCTGCGTTGTATAACGCAAATGCACGAGCGAAGCTTGGGTCTTGCATGACACGCGCGCGATCCCTACCACTCACACTTGGTAAATTGTTACCGCCTAAGCGACCAGCGTCAAAACGTTGACCGACTTTATCTTTTGCCATCAACCCGTAATATTCATTACTCTTAGCCAAATGCTGATACATCTTTTTGGCAATATTACGCTTGTTACCATCACTTGATTGCTCATAAGCTCGCGCTAGCCAATACTGCCATTGACCAGACTTTTGAGTTTCCGCATCCATCCGTGATATAGCTTCAATGACATCATCCCAGCGGCCAAACCGAATAGCGGCCTTAGCATAGTCTTCAGCTTCTTCAAAGTTAAAGTCATCATCTAAGCTGCTACGAAACCAATCAACGGCCTCAGAGTTAAAGCCATCATCGGTGGTGTGGCTCATACGCTGAACCCCAAGAATACGATACGCATAGCGGCGGGTGTCCTCATTTAACAATCGTGCTGAGCGCTGATTGTCTTGCTTGATATCAAAATCTAACTGTAATGCCGCCTCGCGATAGGACTTATCAGCAATGCGACCAAGTGCATATAGGTACAGATATTGATTGGTCTGGCTATGCGGTTGCATGCCAAAGCGACTAAAAAATGAGCTTGTGTTCAGCTGAATATCACTTAATGCAGAATAGGCAATCGGTGTGCCAAGGCGTGATGATAGCGCCATAATGTCGCCGGTCTTACCTTTACGTAGCATACGCTTGAGACGGGCTGCACGATCTTGATTGCTAATCAGCGCGTTATTATTCATCTCCGTTGCCAGCTGTTCGCACAAAGCTGGCTGCTTTAAGGTAGTCAACCAAACGTCTGACTTCTCGGCCAGCGCACGCATGGTATCGCCGCCGTTATTAAAGCCAAGCCCAATCGCACAGCGCTCACTACTATCCGCATTGGTGATTAAGTTCGCCACTTGCCGTACAGAGGCGTAATCACCTGATGCCGCTTTGGTCTCAGCAAAATCTGCTACTAGTTTTTCTGCCATAACGGTATTGGGGTATTGACGTACAAACTGCGATACCGCCGCCGAGCTTTGCGAATTCAAATCTAAGTTCATGCGCCAGTAAGTAGAATACATGGCAAATAAACCGCCGCTCATCAACTGCTCATAGTTATATAGCGCACTAATATCGCCGCGATCTGCTGCCTGTGCTGCAGCGGTGAAGGAGTCGATGCTATTGTCCTGCTGGTAGCTACCACCATAAGGCGCCGGCTCTGCACAGGCCACCTGTGATAATCCGAGCACGCTCATCGCTGTTGCCAAGTTCAGCGCACCAACGCGTAGCGAGCTAACATTAAAAGGCTTAGAGCTACTGCTTGCGGTAGATTTAAGCATGACGTTGTGGTCATAACTGTTGCCATGAATGTTTTTGGCAGCACGGTGCTTAATCATACTTAACTCTCTTTATTATTTTAGGGGTTATTTATTATTTGGCTTTTTGGTAGCTGATTTTTTAATAGCTGGCTTAGTAATGGGGATTTTTAATCTTAGGTGCTAATACTAGCTCTTCGTATTGTATAGTTAATACTCAATAAAGTAGATACGCTAATAGTTACGTGCGGCTGGTAAATCAATAAGACGCGCTAGCAAGGTAACGCTTATCATACTATATTCGTTCAACTTTCAACCAGCTTCCTTACCATTTATAAATAAATAGGACAGCGACGCGTAACACGGAGGTGATATGACAGTAAGATATACCTATAAGCCGTCGGTACCATCCAAACGCATACTGAATCATTGATAAGCAGTTGATACTATTATAAATAAGTTATCCTAATTATAATTGATAGCGCCCATTAGTATGACAGTTACTTTTCACATTAGGTGATGGTTATGATAAAATACGCCACCCATAATGGCCTTGTGCCGCTATATTTTATAGCTCTGTTTTACAATTCTGGATTTTGCTTATGAGTGTTTCTGTATTTGACCCCCGTATTGAGACTGCTACCAACACGTCTGCTGTCAATGCACTCGTAGCGCCTCTTTTAGAACCAGCATCAGCGGAAGCGCCAGTATCAATGACCAAAAAAGTCTTTATCACCACCCAAGGCTGTCAGATGAATGTTTATGATTCTGGCAAGATGCTTGACGTGCTGGGCGAATCGCACGGTATGGAAGTGACGCATAATATTGATGAAGCCGATGTGCTGCTAATGAATACCTGCTCAATCCGCGAAAAAGCACAAGAAAAAGTCTTTTCGGAATTAGGACGCTGGCGCAAACTAAAGGAAAAACGCCCTGATTTGGTCATTGGCGTTGGTGGCTGCGTGGCCTCGCAAGAAGGTGATAACATCCAGAAGCGTGCGCCCTATGTCGATATGGTATTTGGGCCACAAACCTTGCACCGCCTACCTGAGCTGTATGATCAATCAAACGAGCAGCGTGATATTGCGCCTAAGAATCGTATTGGCACGATTGATATTTCGTTCCCCAGTATTGAAAAGTTTGATTTCTTACCGGAACCTAGAGTGGAAGGTTATAAAGCCTTTGTTTCTATCATGGAAGGCTGCTCAAAATATTGCTCATTTTGCGTGGTACCTTATACGCGCGGTGAAGAATTATCACGTCCACTCGATGATGTATTGGCCGAAATTGATAGTTTAGCAGCTCAAGGTATTCGCGAGATTAACCTGTTGGGTCAAAACGTCAATGGCTATCGCGGCGAAAAAGACGATAGCAGTATTTGCCGCTTTGCCGAGCTACTGCATTATGTGTCGCACGTGGACGGTATTGAGCGTATTCGTTATACCACCAGTCATCCGCTAGAGTTCACTGACGATATTATTGATGCTTATGCTCAACTGCCACAACTAGTATCACATTTACATCTGCCAGTACAAAGTGGTTCAAATACGATATTGGCAGCGATGAAACGCAACCATACTATTGACGTTTACATCAATCAAATTAACAAACTTAGAGCCATCCGCCCTGATATTTACTTGTCGAGTGACTTTATCATTGGCTTCCCTGGTGAGACCGATGAAGACTATCAACAGACCTTACAGTTGGCGAAAGACTTAGACTTTGATCATTCTTATAGCTTTATTTACTCTAAGCGTCCCGGCACGCCAGCGGCAGAATTGCCTGATGACGTCAGCTTTACTACTAAAAAGCAGCGCTTAGCTGAGTTCCAGAAGGTCATTATAGACTCTACCCTACAAAAATCGCATGACATGGTGGGTACGACGGCACGGGTATTGGTCGAGCAAGTGGCCAATCGCCATCCTGACTGTCTAATAGGTACTGCGGACAATACGCGCACTGTGATGTTTGAATATGACCCTGAAAAAATGGATGAGCTACTGGGCAAAATCGTTAGCGTCCGCATCACTAGCTTTGTCAGTCCGCATATGGTGAAAGGTGAGCTTATAGATGTATTGGCTTAGGTTGGCTTACACCCAATTGAACACGTATTATAGCTAAAACTATAAATATAAAAAAGCTGCTAAGACCTTGCTCTTAGCAGCTTTTTTTATCTATTATATTTCTGTATTTTCAAATACTTAGAGTTAATAACTGTTATTAAGCAAAACTCAAACCCTCAAATACCCGCTCAAGCCATAAAACCACTCACAACATCAACCAATAAGGCGGCGGCAATTAGAATAAATATCACCCCACAACCCCGATTGAGCCATGCCAAGCGCTCACCGACATCTAACCATCCCGCTAGCTTTTTGCCACCAAGGGTATAGATAAGCTGCCATGTCGTCTCACTTAAAAACAGTCCTAAAGTTAGTAGGATATATTGTGGCCATAGTGGCGCACTGAAATTAATGAATTTAGGAAAAAAGGCGGCAAAAAATAAAATTGCCTTCGGATTAGATAGCGATACCCACATACCTGTTCGAAATAGTATCCAATCACTGGGAGCCGACTTGACTGCGGCACTAGATAACGAGCGCGGTGAAGGAATATCAGACTTACCAGAGTTCACTGTCAGCTCAGCGTTAACCTCTGCACTCATGGCACTGGCATCGTCCATCAAACTGCTATTGTCTGCCGCATCGCGCCATGAGCTGACACCCAAATATACTAGATACAACGCCCCGATGGTCTTAATCACAGTCAGCAGCCACGGTGACTGTCGACTGATGACATCCAGACCCAGTAGCGTAGAGAGTAGCAGGATAAACAAACCTAGGCTCAGCCCGGCAAGCGTCCATAGCGTGCGCTTGACCCCGTAGTTCAAACCATATTGAAACGCCAGCAACATATTTGGGCCAGGGGTTGCTGAAATAAAGAACGTACTTGCAAAAAATACTGCCAACAGATGCCAAGACATCAACCAACCCCTAGGTTATCATTTGAGAACATTAAATTTAAAACCGTGCTACTTGATCTAGAACCGTACTACGGCAAACACTTTGGTTATAAAAAATAAACACCGCCATGAAGACGGTGTTTTTTATTTCTAATGAGCATGCAATTTAATCAATCTTATACATCATTCAATCCTACATAAACCTTGTCTCAAATGCAATTTAGCAGAAATAAACCAGCGCATCTAATCGCCTGCAAATAACCGAATCAAAATCTAATTAACAGCAGCTTTGTAATAAGCGCTGTAAGAAGCCATTACAGCGCTCAATCTCGCTCAGCTCCACATACTCATCTGCTTTGTGCGCCTGCTCAATGCTGCCAGGTCCACAGATAATCGTGGGAATGCCCGCATTAGTAAACTGCCCACCTTCAGTTGCATAGGCAACCTTATGACGCTTATCATCTGCCACCAGTGACGATATCAGCTGTTGTAGCTCAGCGCTGTCATCATCAGTCATCGCTGGCACACCTACTTCTTGAAATAGCTCAATACCGGTCTCAGGCGCACGTGCTTGCATCTGCGCGGTTAGCTCAGCGACTTTAGCTTGAATCGGCGCTAAGATATCCTCTTGGGTCATGTGCGGCAAGTTACGATAATCAAAGGTAAACTCACACAAATTGGGCACGATATTGGTTGCTGTACCGCCATGTATGGTGCCTACTGATAAGGTTGAATATGGCACATCAAACAGCGCGTCCCCATCATTAAGATCGCCGTCACGGCCACTTAACTCTTCAGCTAAGGTATCAACATAGCCAACCAAACGGCTGGCATAACTGATGGCATTGACACCTTGCGCAATCAATGACGAATGCGCCGATTTCCCATGTACGCGGCAGCGATATACGGCGATGCCTTTGTGTGCCACTACCATAGTCATATTAGTTGGTTCACCAACGATACAATACTCCGGTGTGATACCACGCGCTTTTAGGTCTGCCAATATTAATGGTGCACCTAAGCAGCCGACTTCTTCATCAAACGATAATGCCAAATGTAGCGGACGACGCAACCGACCATTTTTAGACAACAGGGCTGCTTGTGGTAATAAAGTCAACGCGCAAGCAATAAAGCCTTTCATATCGCAAGCGCCACGCCCATATAGCCGAGTCCCACGAATCTGAGCGGTGAATGGCTCAGACGTCCATTCTTGACCATCAACTGGCACCACATCGGTATGACCAGACAGCACTAAGCCGCCATTAACTATTTCAGCGTTTTCCCCTGCTGGTACCGTGACAAATAAATTGGCCTTATTTTTTGCCTTATTAAAGGTCACTGCTACTGTCAACCCTAGGTGCTCACAATAAGCTTGAACATCATTAATTAACGCCAAGTTTGAATGTCGACTGACAGTATCAAAACCAATCAAACGTGTGATCCAGTCAATACTTCGCTCGGGATAAGACGTGATGGATTTGGGTTGATTGTCGCTATTTTTGAAAGCCATTGAACATCCTTATTAAATAAAAGTGACGTTAAGATTGCGGTCATTAATCTTTTTGATGCAAACGCTTATGCAATTGCTTAATTTCATCATCTAAGCCTGCAATCGGACCTTCGACTGGCACATTAGGCGCTACTTCTTGAATTGACAAACTGTTAATAGGCGAAGACGATTCTATGCCCATCTCTTCCATCCATGCGCCCAACTGTTTTGAGGAGCTGATATAGACAATACGACCAAGACCTGCCCAAGCATGAGCCGCTGAGCACATCGCACAATGCTCTCCCGAGGTATATACCATAGCTTTAGCACGCGCTTCTGGAGTCATATTCTTTGCGGCCCATCATGCGACTGCAATCTCAGGATGATAAGTCGCATCGACCGTATTATCACGGTTACGGTCTTCATGTAGTACTTTGCCATCTGCATTTACCAGTACACTACCAAACGGCTGATCACCGGCGGCTAAGGCTTCAGCGGCCAACTCAACACAGCGGCGCAAATGTTGCATATCAGTATCGGTTGTCATTACTCTACTCTCCCTGTTATTTTTTTAATCAAAACATCAGTCTAAACGCTAAACACAGCGCTCGCAACACGGTACCCATAGGCCTAATGTTGCGAGCGGCATAAATCATCATAAATACTGTTCAAAAAGGCTAATATATAATCAGCCTCTTTTAATCATTGTGACTACGATGGATTGTTTTGATTCATTACATCAACCACTGGTGGCATGGGTTTTGGCATTTTACCTTGCGCTTGACGCTCTTTGGTGGTTTTTGCATCCATTTTTAGCCCTGAAATCAATGCTAAATCTTTGACATGCTTACGCTGACGGGTAGCAAAACTAACGGGTACCATGCGTGCAAACTCATAAATATAAAGATAAGACTCTTCACCGCCTTCAAAATCCTCATCATCTTCAAGACGGATAGCACCAATCTTGGCTAAATCCATGAGCATCTCGTTTTCTTCAGCAGTCAGACCGCAATCAGTAATACCAAAGCCAGTCATAAAGCCATTAGCCCACTGTTTCAATGCCATCACACGCTCGTATAAGTCATGTTCGTCATCCGGTATCAGCGGCATAAAGGAATAGGCGTCCTCTTTATCTTTTAGCTGAAACACCGTATCTTCGGCTTCTTCAGTCAGTAATGTGAGCGCAGGCTCCGGAAGTGGCGCAAAGCTGAGTTCATCAAAAACCGTTACCCAGCCTTGCTCATCAGGGGCATTACAGGCGGTCATAAGACCTGTCATCAAGCCGTGCACCTCACTAATAGACACATCAGTCCACTCATCAAACGCCTCAGCCCATGTGTTCCAGCCAGAGATATTATCATTCATAAAGGTTATCCTAGTCGTTAATTAATGGTTGTTGATTAAAGCTTATTAATTAGCGGTAGTCGCAGCCCTACGATATAGGCAGCGCTACCATCAATAAAAGTGAAAAAAAAGAAGCACAATACGTGCAATTACTTTGTTGATATAGATATTATGCGGTCACCTATGGCATTATTAAACGCACAGACCAAAATTCATTCACGCTCACTGGTTAAGGATAAAAACTGACTATGTATGATCAACTTAAATTATTAGAAAAAATGATACTCGACATTAAGAAGCAGTATCAGCTTGTCAGTGCTGAACTAAGCAACCTCAAACAACAACCCAATACTGATCCAAAAGAATTATCCGCGCTTAAGACCAAACTTGATAGCAGCTACACAGAGCGTGATAGCGCTAAAAAACAGCTGGGCGATCTCGACAAGCGCTATCAAAGCCTGGCCGAAGCGCATCATATGATTGGAGAAGAACAAGACAAATTACAAAAGCAGCTGATCGACTTGCAACAACAAAACAGTGAGCTACAGCAGTACAATAAGGACCTTCAACAGCAAAGCCGTGAGATGGAACAACAGAACAGCGATCTCAAGCAGCAAAATAGCGATATCAAACAACAGAACCATGACCTACAAGAAAAAAATCAGTTGGCAGCCGAGCGTACACAAGTGGTGTTAAAACGGTTAACGCACATTGATCAAATAGAAGGCTGATGAAGGTTTGCCGAAAGATTAATAGTGTTTTAAGATTATTAGTGCTTTAAACTTAATAGCACCTTTGCCTCTCAAAAAACGAGTTTATACTTTTAGCGCTTTGATTATTTACCCTAATTAACTATTCACTTTCATGACGATACTTTGTAGGACTTATTATGACCGACAACAATAGCAACTCTGATCAAAACTCGCCGCTTGAAAACAAAAAAGCGGCCGCACCCGCGGATCAAACTAAGCGCACCCTGCCCCAAAATGTCACTCCCAACAAGATAAACGCCGAACAAGCAACAACGGGTAGCAGCACACCAGCTACTAAAACCCCTGAACCACAAATGAAAAAAGTCGATATTGCCATTGCTGGGATAACTTATGCAATTTTCTGTCCTATTAATGAAGAAGAGGAACTACGTTCAGCCGTCTATTACATTAATAACTTTGTTCTGGATATCAAAAGAGAAGCGCCAAACTTAGGCCAAGAAAATCTACTGGTATTATGCTGCTTAAACTTATATGAAAAAATAAATGCTCATAAAAAGACCAATGAAGATCAGCGTCATGAGAGCAAGGAAGCTGATGCATTATTAAGCAAAATCATGAAAGATGCACAGTCTGTTTTATAAGCTTAACGCGACTCTCAACTTAATAGGGGCTATCGTAGGCTGGCGCTTTTAGCCCAGTCAATCGTAACCATTTGCCAAAAACGCTGGGCTAAAGCCACAGCCTTGTATCTTGACTAGATGCTAAATTTAATCAAATCTTGATATACTTTATCATCTACTCACGAGCATTGTGAGCGTGACCACAGCCTTAGTGCTTAGACACTGTAACGTAGATTACGCCCAATGCTCATCCTTTCATCTTCACAATCTGAATGGTATCCAAGTGCCTTAGTATAAGTGACACTGAATGAACAAGGGAAGATAATAAGATGACACAGTATATTGGAATAGACATCAGCAAAGCCAAACTTGATCTTGCTTGGCTTAAAGATATCGAAAAACCTAAAGTTAAAACCAAAGTCTTTAAGAACGACAGTACCGACTTCTTAAAGTTGATTGACTGGCTCAAATCCAACGTGACTGAAGATTTGAGCGACATTCATATCATCTTAGAGGCCACTGGCGTCTATCATGAGAACATCGCCTACTACCTGTATGACCAAGGGCTATCCGTTAGTATCGTTAATCCTGCCTTTGTCAGAAGCTATGCGGATAGCTTAGGCTCTCGTCATAAAACAGACAAACAAGACAGTATTCTACTAGCGCGTTACGCCCATAGTGCCAAACCTAATCTATGGACACCGCCGCCGGCTGAAGCCCGTCATTTAAAGTCCCTGCTATCTCGCCTAGATGCTTTGCAACAAGACCTAATGCGTGAGCAGAACCGTCAAGAGAAAGCGGATGCCACGGATACTGCTGTTATCGTTAAAACCTCTATTGAACAGATGATTAGTGCCCTAAAAGAGGCTATAGCTAATCTCAACGATGACATTGATACTCATATAGAGGATCATCCTAACCTTAAACAAGACCAAGTACTGCTTCAGACAATTAAAGGCGTTGGTCCTGCCACCTCAAGACAGATGCTGTCCTTAATGCACAATAAAAGCTTTACTAAAGCCTCGCAAGCGGCAGCATTCTTAGGACTGATACCCAAGCAAGTGCAGTCCGGTCAGTTTAGAGGTAAAACCCGCTTGGCTAAAAATGGTTCTAGTGCTATTAGAGCTAAGTTGTACATGGCAGCAGTAGTCTCAACCAGATGGAATCCTGATATAAAAGCTCAATATGAGCGCCTCTTAGCTAATGGTAAGTGTAAGATGCAAGCCATTTGTGCTGCCATGCGAAAACTTGTCCATATCTGCTTTGGTGTGTTAAAACACCAGATGCCTTATCAGCCTCAAATAGCCAAAACTGCTGCTTGATTATGATTTGGCAAGATGGTATCTACGCCAAAAATTATGATAGTTGAGAGTGGGGTTAGCTTAGATAAAAATCTTTGTTTAAACTTAGTAGTTTAAACCTCTTACGAGTATTTCTTACCGGCATGAAAGTCAGCTTGATGCTCGTAATTGCAAAAGAATAGCTCGTTGCTAGCATTATTGTTAGCGTCGTTGCTATTTTCGTTGTTGCCATCAAGGGTAGTATCTGTCGCTGCGGTGGGTTTGGTCTCAACAACACCGCGATACTCAGCTAAGCTATGACCACAAAAATTGCAATCACGCAGAGTAGTCACATCGCCTTCTTTTGGCATCATGCTTCTCGGCGCTCGTGGATACATGAACTTATAAAAACCCCACATCGAAATCCAAACTATAATTATAATAATGATAATGGCAGCCACGGCAGTGCTCCTTCTAGTAATGGTGATTGAACTATAAGTAATGCATATTGTATAAAGTCTACTGTAAATCGCACCCGTAGCACAATCATTGGGCTATTTAATTACTGGCAAGCTTAGCAAACTGTTATTTATGAATTATATTTGCACAAAAAAACTGGCTTAGCATGGCCAGTTTTTTTGTGTTCAAAGTAATGGTTGCTTACTCATGAAAATACAATTACAACTGTAATTCACTAATATCAGCTACCGTTAGGAACAACGCACGTAGCTGTTTCAGTAACGCTAAGCGGTTATTCTTAAGCGCGGCATCATCACTATTCACCATGACACTATCAAAGAATTGCGTTAATGGCTCATCTAAGCTAACCAAGGTTTGCAATACTTGGGTGTAATTGGCTTTTTCAAGTAACGGCGTGACGTCAGTCTGTGCTTGACGAACAGCACTATATAACGCCTGTTCAGCAGGTTCAGACAGCAGCGACTCATCGACGCTATCAACAACTTCTCCCTCAGATTTGGCTAAAATATTGGCTACACGCTTGTTAGAGTCCGCAAGCTGTTCTGCTTGTGGCAACTCACTAAACGCTTGCACCGCACGAATACGCTGATCAAAATCAAGTGGCATATGCGGATTGATCGCTTGTACTGCCTGAATGGTATCGACACTGACACCTTGCTCAGTATACATCGCGCGATAGCGTGAGTTTAAGAACGCCATCACTTTAGTGAAGGTATCGCCCATCTTACTGATTTTGCTGCCTTCAGCGCTGACGTAGTTCTTTATCGCTTGCTCAACTAAGGCCACTAAATTAATCGGTAGCTGCTTTTCAATCAAAATACGCAAGATACCAATTGCTGAACGACGTAAGCTGAACGGATCTTTTGAACCGGTAGGTGCTTGATCTATCGCAAAAATACCGACTAAAGTATCCAAGCGATCGGCGAGTGCTAGACATATTCCGATAGGCGTTTGCGGCAGTACATCACCACTGAATTTCGGTAGATACTGCTCCTCTAAGCTTGCGGCAACCGCTTCAGGCTCATTATTAAGGCGCGCATAATAGGTGCCAGCAATACCTTGCAGTTCAGGATACTCACCAACCAGCGAGCTTGCCAAATCCGCTTTGGATAACATGGCAGCACGGGCGGTCTCATCAATATCAATCTGCTGACCTTGCTGTTGCAAAAGCGCGGCGATAAAGGCAGAAAGCTTAGCGATACGTTCAGACTTCTCCCAAATAGTACCCAATTGATCTTGGAACACACGGGTTTTTAGGCTTTCAGTCAACGCAAACAAAGGCTGCTTTTGATCTTGTAAGAAAAAGAACTCAGCATCCGCCAGACGCGGACGAACGACCTTTTCATTGCCTTCAATAATTTGATTGGGATCTTTGGATTCAATATTAGTAATAAAGATAAAATAAGGCTGCAACTTACCGTCTTTATCAGTGAGACAAAAGTACTTTTGATCCGCTTGCATGGTTGAGATCAGCGCTTCTTGCGGTACTTGTAAAAAGCGCGGCTCAAAGCTTGCTCGTAATGCAATCGGAAAATCAACCAACGCCGTAACTTCATCTAATAAATCTTGCGGCACAATCGCATCAGCATTAACTTGGTCTGACAGTGCTTTGACTTGGTTTTTGATCAGCATTTGACGCTTATCAAAATCAGCGATGACTTTTAGACTGTCTAATAGTGACTCATAGTCGTCAGCGTGATTGATAGTATGATAGTCCGGGCTATGGAAACGATGTCCACGTGTCTGTTGGTCTGTCTGATGACCTTGAATAACACCATCGATGACTGTGTCGTCTTGCATTAATACTACCCACTGGACAGGACGCACAAACTCATCTCGGCTCGCACCAGAACGCATACGCTTAGCAATTGGTAGGTTATCGAGGGCCGTTTGGAAGATAGCAGGTAGCAACTCAGCGGTCGCCTTACCATGAACGGTTTGCTCATAGCCGACATAATCGCCTTTGTCGGTATTAAGAGTAATCAGCTGACTCGCTTCAATACCCAACCCTTTAGCAAAACCCATTGCAGCACGAGAAGGATTGCCTTCAGCATCGAAGGCAGCTTTAATCGCAGGGCCACGTTTTTGCTCGGCGCGATCTGGCTGCTTATCAGCAATACCTTGAATCTGTAATGCCAAACGGCGCGGCGCGGCAAAGGCTTTCATACTATCAAAGCTGATATCAGCTTCAATTAATTGTGCGGTGACGCTCGCTTGTAACGCATCACGTAAGGTTTTTAGACTCTTTGGGGGCAACTCTTCACACCCCAGTTCAAATAAAATGCTACTCATGGGATGCTCCTATTTATCGTTGTTATTTTTGATGGTTTTGATGGTTTTGTTCTCGACAGAGTTACCTTTATCAACAGCGCTATCGGTTACTATTTCACTATCTTCTTTAGGCAAATACTTATCCAAAGCCGCTTGGCGATGGTCATCATCCGCCAATGGGAAGCCCAGTTTTGCCCGCGCCTCAACGTAACCGAAAGCAACCTTCCGCGCCAATGTACGTACCCGCAGAATAAAGCGCTGACGCTCAGTAACCGAAATAGCACCGCGAGCATCTAACAAGTTAAAGGCATGTGAAGCTTTTAACACCATCTCATACGCTGGCAACGGTAGCCCGGCATCAACCAATTTATCCGCTTGCTGCTCGTAGAAATCAAACAGCTCGCCCATCTTAGGTACATCAGCGTGTTCAAAATTATAGGTGGACTGCTCTACTTCGTTCTGATGGAACACGTCGCCATAGGTCACACGGCCGAATTCGCCATCTGCCCACACTAAGTCATAAACGCTGTCTACGCCTTGCACATACATGGCTAGACGCTCAAGACCGTAAGTAATCTCACCCGTGACTGGGAAGCACTCAATGCCACCCACTTGCTGGAAATAGGTAAACTGGGTGACTTCCATACCATTCAGCCAAATCTCCCAACCAAGACCCCACGCGCCTAGCGTTGGCGACTCCCAGTTGTCTTCAACGAAACGCACATCATGCACTAAGGTATCAATACCAATAGCTTTTAGTGAGCCTAAATATAGCTCTTGAATATTAGGTGGGTTGGGCTTGAGTACCACTTGAAACTGATAATAATGTTGTAAGCGGTTGGGGTTATCACCATAGCGACCATCAGTTGGACGGCGTGACGGCTGCACATAAGCAGCATTCCAGCGCTCAGGACCTAAAGAACGCAAGAAAGTAGCGGTATGAAAAGTACCCGCGCCTACTTCCATATCGTAAGGCTGCAATATCACACAGCCTTTATCCGCCCAGTAATTTTGTAAGGTTAGAATTAAATCTTGGAAAGTCATCGGTTCAGAATTCATAGCTTGGGAAGTCATAAGAAAATCACTGTGGAATTAGTATTATTAGCCATAACTTGATAGCGTTCAGGCACAACGTTCGTACAGCACATTTGGCTACGTATGTATTTACTTGCTCACCTTACTAAAAAATGGCTATTTTATCTATATTTACAGTAACTAAATTTACATCTCAATTAGATGCCTACTTAAAACTGCGAATATAGATGCCTATAAGAACCTAAGAAAACCTCAAACGACAAAAAAAATACCCAGATGAATTAACATCTGGGCAGGAGGAAAGGTATATCACGGTATCCTGTGTAGACAGGCTTTTTGTTTTTTATGGGCCATTGTTTTTCTATGAAGCTTTTTTTATTGAACTTAGACTTTTGCTTTCTTTGTCGAACTTAACTTTTATTAAGTATTTACTGGTAAGACTGACTGGTAGCCTTTGGCATAATAATCCACAAGATAATATAGATAAGAATGCCTGGTACTGCTGCACTTAATACAGATACAGCCACAAATAAGAGTCGCACCCACATCGGTGACCAACCTACATATTCTGCGATACCGCCCATCACACCTGCTATCATGCGATTATTCTTTGAGCGATGTAATTTTGCTAATTTAGCCAAACCTTATACCTCTTTCTTTAATTGTTCTGTTCAGAATTTACTAGACTTATTTTTTAGATTTTTCGTTAACGTTTTAATCATTTATTGCTCTTGTTAACTTACAAGTAAGTATAGCAACTATTAATGATTTATCTGTTGGCAGTGTAGGCGTGCTTTGTGAGTTTATGCTACCCAAACTTGCCCTAATCTGTCATAAACGCCTGTAACTAGCTGATTTTAAATAATTATTTCAAAATGTTTCAAATATTATTTTGTTGCTGATTTATTGCTATCACTTTGCTACTGATGTGCTAGTAACATTATTTTGAAATATGAGGTGGCAAAAGTAAAGGGCTTGGCTTGATTTAAGTTTATCTGATTAATTGACGAGAGAATTACCTACATGGTGACATTATCGGTAATTAAAAATCGTCTTCCTCTTTACATCACCTCATCATAATAACGCGGCTATTTACAATAACCTACCTACATCTACGCGCAATAATTTATACCATGCTGATAGACCTATGATAAAGACATACCAAGAAATATAAGGGATATTATGTACGATACTGGCTTGATGATTGGGCATTTAGCATCGCGTATTCATCATCTGATTGCTCAGATAACTCATTAAAAACTGCTCCCATACGCCTTTTATTGACCAGCGAGTAAAACGAGTATCAACCACTTTAAATTCGCCAAAGCGTTTAGGTAGGTCACGCCAAAGTTTGCCAGCCTTATAGCGGTACAGAACTGCTTCTATGAATAATCGGTTATCTGTTGCAATAACACCAACGTCACCTGGTTGACCTGATAGGATATCTTTAATTCTCTCCCATTGGTCATTACGTAGGGCATGTGATCTTGTCACGAGGGTTGAGTTCAGTTTGCTAAATATAGAATTAGTGTAGCTTATTCTAAAATAACTGTTCTAATTGATGACACGCCCTAATAAGCTGTAAATTTAACTATTCAACTTAAAAATTATACTTAGCCATTACTTCAATTTCTTGGCCTTTTTGTCTCCATGGGAGCGTTGTTTCACTACGATTATGCCATTCAACACCAATATCAAGATCTGGTAAATAGCTGTAAATAAGGTTAGCACTCTTTATATTAGTTGAAGTGTCTGCATCATTATCTACATTGATTTCGCCATAACGCATATTACCTCGCAGTTTTGGCGTAAAAACGTGTCGAAGACCTAGAGTGAAGCCAGTTTGCGAAACAAGGTCGCCATTTTCAGCATCACAGCTTACCGTATTCCCAGGATTTAAGGCTCCTGTTGTACACAATCCAGAGTAGACTCCCATGCCCTCACCAGTATATATACTGCCATGTAATGAGCTATTACCCAGAGTTAGCTTGGTCGCTAATGAAACCCCTAACCCCAGCTCCGTATCTAAATCACTATTTATTCCAGTGTCGGCGTCGCGTGCAGTCGCAGCAAGGGTATAACCGAAATTAGGTATATCATCGCTATAGCTAACTACCATGTCAGGTAAATTAGCATCATCAGATATAGGGTCTTGCGCTGTAACACGAAGTCCTTTATTAGCATAGTGCAGAGTCAAATCTGGACGAACATAAAGCCCACTACCCGCTATAGTACCGAAACCTAAACCGTAAAAATCAAGCTGTTCGGTTAAGCGAGGAGCGACGGCAAAAAACTGTCCACTCCAAGTCTTACCCGCAGTAACATTATCTACCTGCAAAAAAGCATGGCGTAGCCTTAACTCTGGGGTGCCACTATCGTAGCCCGTATACTCTCCATAGAAATCGCCTTCAATAAACCCTGTCAGTTTTTTATCATCAACGAGTGTAGTGGCTTTGAAATTAATTCTTGATTCTCGTATATTGCCTTCGAATTTAGAGGTAACTCTTATCTACGTATCAACTGAGTTTAGATAAAGCTATCTATCGTTATTCAACTCCTTTTGTCATCGGGATAATATAAGCCCACCATGAAGTAACTAATGTACTTTTAAGAAATATTATTTACTCACCGCATTAAGAATGCTTGTTTTTAGGGGGGATTACCAATCCTTACAACTCTCAACTTAATAACACCAGGGAAATGGCTGGGAAAGACACCAAAACAATCAATCGAATCAAGTCAGAGACAATGAAGGGCGCCACCCCGCGAAACATATCGGCAAGCTTAATATGCGGTGCCACCGCTTTAATCACAAAGATATTCATGCCCATTGGCGGGGTAATAAGCCCAAGTTCTACGGTTAATACCGTAATAATACCAAACCAAACGGGATCAAAGCCTAATGCTAGAATAATTGGGTATACCACAGGAATGGTAATCACCAACATCGCTAAGGCATCCATAAACAGCCCAAGCAAAAAGTACATGATCAAGATGCAGATTAAAACGATCATTGGACTAACGTCCAAACCACCAATCCATGCTGCGAGCGTATTAGACATTCGCGATACAGAAATGAAGTAGCCAAGGGCTTCTGCGCCTAACAGCATAAAGAATACGACCGCAGATAATGCTAAGGTCTCAATTAATGAGCGCTTTAGGCCATCCATTCTCATACCTTTAACAACAGCATAGCCCCAAGAAGCAAACGCCCCTACTGCGGCACCTTCAGTGGGGGTGAATAATCCAAAGAAAATACCAGCAATAATAACAATAAAAATAAAGCTAAAAGGTATCAGCCCTGTTAAAGACACTATTTTAGCTTTCCACGGGGTTCGCTCGCCGCGCGGCGCCAGATGTGGCTTCCAGCGCACCATGATCATAACGGTAATAGAGTACATGACTATGCCTAAAATACCCGGTAAAAACCCAGCAATAAACATATCGCCAACTGATTGTTGGGTCAAGATAGCATAGACAAGAAGCGCGATACTCGGTGGAATCATGATCCCTAAGGTACCACCTGCGGCTAAAGCCCCACAGGCAAAACCCGGCTGGTAACCATGTTTTTCCATTTGTGGCAATGCCACTCGCGCCATAGTAGAAGCAGTCGCTAACGAGGATCCTGAAATAGAAGCAAAGATACCTGATGAGCCAATACCAGCAATACCAAGGCTGCCTCTAACACCACCAAAAATAGTACGGGTAGAATCGAATAGTTTGGTCGCCATACCAGAATGAGTAGCAAAAACCCCCATTAATATAAACAAAGGAATGGCACTAAAATCATACTTTGCTAAGACATCTACCGGAATATCTTTTAGCATTTGTACAGCGCCACTAGGTGAGGTTACTGCCCCAAAGCCCACTAACCCTACCCCTAACATCGCCAAAGCAACAGGTACCCTGCCGACGACTAATAAAATCATGCATACTAAACCGATAGCACCAATAATTTCTGAACTCATGCGCCTGTCTCCTCGGCGTCAAAGAACTCGCCCGTTTTGAAAATATTAATGGATTCGATAAGGGCGCGAATAGCGAGCAAGGCACTTAAGAACGAACTTAGGGCATAAATGGGCATCATTGAGATTCTAAGATCTTGAGTCACTTTACCGAAATGAACGGCATCGACTGCACTCTCATATAGGCCCCATGTGAACACGATACCTATTAAGAAAAACCCCATCATAAAGGTACCCATCATGTAGCCTTTAATAGACTGCGGCATCTTTTGGGTAAAAACGTCTACTATAATCTGGGAACGTTCCACAAAGGCGGCAAATGCAGCCAGTAGCGCAAAAAGCATGAAATAAGAGACAATCTCCACGCCCCCTTTAATAGTGAACCCAAGCTCACCACCAGTGAGCTTGAATAAATAACGAGTGGCAACATCTGCAATAGTGGCGACAACAATGATGATTAAGCTGACACCACCAATGAATTGACATAACCTTGAAATAAAGCGACTGACTCTAACCAAAAATACCATGTGACAACTCCAATAAGTTAAACCTTGCAGGCAGCACTAGCCACTTTGGCTTTTTCGTAAACGGCATCTGCATCTAAACCTAGAGCCTTGACATCAGTAAGGTATTTTTGGATTCCTTTTTCAAGAGGTCCTTTCCAGTCTGGGTCATTGAGAGGATCAGGAATCTCGATGATAGTATCTCCTTTTGCACGGGCCTGTTCCATAACTCTAGCATCTTCTCTGTCAAACATTTGTCCTGCGATGTCTGCCATTACTTTACCTGAATTATCATCAATTATTTTTTTCAAATCATCAGATAAGCTTTCGTATTTATCTTTATTCATCGTTACCAATAAAGCTGAACTGTAGAAAGGTATATTAGTATGTGCGTTAGTTAATTCCGTAATTCTAAAATCACCAGTAGGACTCCAAGCAAAGCTCAATCCATCAATAACACCACGTTGTAATGAAGTATAAATATCAGTAGCAGGTAATCCTACAGGAGAGGCGCCAGTAGCTTCGATAATATCACCCGCAATTGCTGAAGGCCTACGAATACGCATACCTTTCATATCTTCTGGGGTACGAATAACTTTATCTACTGTATGGAATGCTCCAGGGCCTGCACCCATCATAAATAGTAGGTGAGTATCTTCATATTCGCTAGAAATATCGCCATCATCATAAAGTTTTTGTAACATACAACTCATCTGACTGGCTGAACTTGATAAGCCTGGCAACTCGGCAATTTGGGTTAATGGGAAGCGCCCAGCATCATAACCCTGAACCTGTGCTCCAATATCAACAATTCCTTTAGCGGTAGCATCATAAGTATTCTCGGGTTCACTTAGAGTTGCTGAAGGATAGATTTCAACTTTCAATCTTCCATTTGATTCTGTTTCGAGCTTTTTAGCCCAAGGTTCAAACACGTCAGTTTGCATTGCAGAAGTTGCAGGCCAAAAGTGTGAAAACCGTAGAGTAGTTGTTTCTTGAGAGGAAGTAGCAGAAGCGCCACTATCTGATTGGTTAGAGCAACCTGACATTCCTAGTGCTAGTGCCATGAATAAAGACAAAGCACCAACTTTGAGTTTGATAGACATTTTTATCTCTTCCTTGTAGATAAATTAAAGATTGTGATTCTCACAACATGTTACACATAATTTACAATAATGTAATCATTTTAATTGATTAATTATTAGTTGAGTTGATATGTACTATCAACTCTAGCCAGTTATATAATAAAAACCTCATGAATATCATAACGAAAAACATTATTTTGTTCCAAGTACTTATTTACTAAGAACAAAATAATTACTTTTTGGCTATTCATGAGGTTTTTTAGTGGTAATTGGCTACTTAGGTTTAGACAGACTCTATTGCCATGGCAATACCTTGACCAACACCGATACACATAGTAACTAGAGCCTTGCAGCCAGGGTGACCTGCGATATCTGTCATTGCACTACCAGCAATACGTGCACCTGAAGCGCCAAGAGGGTGACCTAAAGCAATAGCGCCTCCATTTGGGTTTAGTCGAGTATCCGTAGGTTCAATACCGAAGTGGTTGAGTATCGCCAAGCTTTGACTGGCGAATGCCTCATTCAGCTCAATGATATCAAAATCAGACATCTTAAGCCCTGTTCGCTTTAATAATGTTTCAACAGCTGCTATAGGTCCAATACCCATTATGCGTGGTTCAACACCACGAGCAGCAGTAGCAATAACGCGAACTTTAGGTATAAGATTATGTTGTTTGCAAGCATCTTCTGAGGCAAGAAGTAAAGCCGCTGCCCCATCATTTACTCCTGAGGCATTACCTGCAGTTACTGTGCCACCAGCAAAAATAGGTCTGAGTTTCGATAGACTTTCTATAGTAGTGTCAGCACGAGGATGCTCATCAGTATCTACTGTAATCAGGCCTTTTTTACGATCAGTATAAGTAACAGGCACAATCTCTTTTGCTAAACGCTCAGTAGCATTAGCAGCTTTCATTTGTGATTGATAGGCAAACTCATCTTGTGTTTCACGTGAGATACTGAATTCTTGAGCGACATTTTCTGCAGTTTGTGGCATAGAGTCGCTACCATATTGTGCCTCAAGCGCTTTATTGGTAAAGCGCCAGCCAATCGTTGTATCATAAATCTCGGGACTGCGGTCAAATGCCTTAGTCGGTTTATTCATCACGAAAGGAGCTCGTGACATAGACTCAACACCACCTGCTAACATGATATCGGTTTCACCCGATTTGATACTCCTAGCCGCTAAACTAATACAATCAACACCTGACCCACAAAGCCGATTAAGCGTAGTGCCTGGTACTTCAACAGGGTATCCGGCTAATAGTAGTGACATTCGTGTAACGTTCCGATTGTCTTCACCTGCTTGGTTGGCACATCCAAACAAACAGTCATCAATCAGTTTAGTATCAAAATCATTGTTTTCACGAATATGCTTAAGCACAACAGCTGCCAAGTCATCCGGTCGGATAGATGATAAGCTACCACCATATCGACCGAAAGGAGTGCGACAGTAATCTACTATATATACATCTCTCATAATACTTACCCTGTTTAATCTTGATTTAATCGTCTACTTACAAGCTACGTCTAAGCAGTTCTAAAAGAATCTGAAAGCAAGACGCTAATAATACTTTTAAACATCGAAATCAACTATAGCCGTTTCAGACTCTATATGTGCCTGACAAGTTAGCACATACCCAAGTTCTACTTCATAATCTTCAAGTCCGTAGTTAACATCCATTGTAGCTGAACCACTAACCAATTTTGCCTTACAAGTCGCACATACGCCACCTTTACAAGCAAAAGGTACGTTTGTACCGGCATCAATTGCTGCATCAAGAACACTTTGACCTTCCGCCAAACCAATTACTTGTTCACGACCACCAGATATTATAGTTATTTGTTTATCAGATTCACTATATACAACAGGACGACGTACCGTTTGGCTAGTTGGGGTACCAAATAGTTCAAGATGAATGTTCTTTTTGTTGATACCTTTATCAATTAAAGCTTCTCTAAAGCCCTCAATAATAGGAAGTGGTCCACATAAGTAAGTATGATCCAAGGTATCAGTATTAATAAAAGCAGAGAGCAGTTGCTCAAATCTTTCACCTTCAGGGCGAGCTGATAAAATATTTAAATCTCTAGGCTCTCGTGTCAAAATGTGAATAATAGACAGTCTTCCCATGTATCTATTTTTTAAAGCTTCTAGCTGCTCAAAAAACATTACACTTTGGCGTTTAGCATTGATATATATAAAATCTATATGGGCATGCTCAGTGTTCTCGAGTAAATATGTTGTCATCGCAAGAATAGGAGTGACACCACTACCTGCCCCCACAAATAAGTACTGCTCTGCTTGTTGCATAGCCTCAAGATCTTCAAGAGGTAAGCAGAAATCTCCTTGGGGTGCCATGACTTCAAGGATATCGCCTGCTTTCACGGTATTACAGATATGCTGAGAAAAAACACCTTCAGTTACACTTTTAATACCTACACGCAGATAATCCTCACCCATTTGACATATAGAATAAAAGCGTTCAACTTCTTTATCAGCAATTTGGGTTTTAAGTTTCAAGTGTTGCCCAGGAAAGGCTTTAAAATGACTTGATAAATATTTTGGGATATCAAATTTCAATGTCACCGCTTCATTAGTTTCAGGGAGTACCTCTACTACCTTTAAAGCATGAAAAACAGACATAATTATTCCTTTAAAATTTGTCTTAAATTATTAATAATTAAGTAAATAGGCACATTTAACTAGCAGGTATCGTTTATCGTAAAATAAAACGCATTACTAGAAACCATTTTTAATGGCACTTAAAATATTCAAATGGTTCCGTACATTCAAGGCATCGATATAGAGACTTACAGGCAGTAGCACCAAAATGACTAACTACTTGATAGTCATTGCTTCCACAGTTTGGGCAACGCTTAGGTTCGTTGCTATCACCTGAACCTGGTGGTGCAATACCATAAGTTTCAAGCTTAACGATTGCTTCAGGAGACATCCAGTCTGTTGACCAAGCTGGAACCAGCTGCTCTTTTAAAATAGGTTCAGGATAGCCTGCATCTATTAATGCATCACTCACCATCTTTCTAATCGCTGCTGTAGCAGGACAGCCGATATATGTAGGGGTAAGCGTCACAGTAATAGTGCCAGCTTTCTGATCGATATTGACATCTCTAATAATACCTAAATCATCTAACGTCAATACTGGTACCTCAGGATCAGGTACCTCAGCCAATATCTGCATTATCTCATCAATATCAAGCATCGGTGTTAGCTGAATTTTAGTCATATTAGTTTCTACCATTTAGCGTTAGGAAATTCACGACGTAAAGATTGCATTTCAGCCAGTAAAGGCCCGAGTGTTTCGGTATGTAACCCTTTTGTACCACCACTATGATGATATCTATCTTGTGGCATAGCAAGGCCAGCTTCTTCGATAAGAGCAAGAACATCCCTGCGCCACTGTAACTTTACAGTTGCCATTGACTCTATGATTCCCAATTCTTGGGCCGATTTAATAGTATCATCTTCTTCAAAAAGCTCATTAGTATAAGCCCAAATATCATTTAAAGCCGACTGCAGTCTACGATGACTCTCATCAGTGCCATTGCCAAGACGTATCAGCCAAGCACGTTGATGAATGTAATGATATTGAACTTCTTTTGAAGATTTAACAGCGATAGATTTAAAAGCATCAATACTACTACTCTGCATATCTTGATACAGATATTTAAAGTAGGTGCTTATAAAAAATCCCCGTAACGTAGTAACAGCAAAGTCACCTTTTTCTAGTTCAGCTAGCAAGTAATTAGTATATTCACGCTCGTTACGAAAATATGCTAATTCGTCAGCATCCCTTTTTTGCTCATCATTATCTGCCGCTACTTCAAGCCAAGCCATAGTTTGTCCTAAAGTGTCCAGACCAATATTAGCAAGCGCCAGTTCTTCTTCGATAATGGGTGCATGACCTACCCATTCGCAATGACGTTGCGCTAATATTAAGGTTGTGTCACCCAAGCGCAGTGCATAATCAAACATAGTTTTTTCATGATTTATAACAGTAGTGTTCATAACGGTATCCATTGGTAAAAAACGTCAATTACATGTGGCCAACTTCATCTGGAATCGTATAAAATGTTGGGTGACGATAAATTTTATCCATAGATGGTTCTAAATAGGCATCTCGATCATCATAGTCTAATGAAGTTAGACTATTAGATTTGACTACCCATATAGAAGTACCTTCACTGCGACGAGTGTATAAATCACGAGCATTTTGTAATGCCATCTCGTCATCAGTCGCATGTAGTGACCCGACATGTTGGTGAGACAAACCAGCTTTGGCTCTAATAAATACTTCGTATAATAGTTGAGACTTACTCATTGCTAACTCCTTTAGCATTAGGCATGGATTGAACTTACTTTGTGATACTGCTAGATGATTGGATGAGAAATAATTAATTATAAAAAGGTATGATGCTCTATATAAATTAGAACAAGTTTTTAGGCTTACAAAGAAATGCATTCTAAGTTAGCTATAATAAATAGCGATGGCATTTAGCCATCACTATTTATGTATTAGCTTTCGAATGTTTAAAAAGAGATACAACTAAGCTGCTTTCTTCACGCTTTGTTTGTTCTCATAGGCCATTGCTGCTTCAACTATCCACTTACCATCTTCTTGAGCTTGGCGACGGGCATCCATACGTTCTTTATTACATGGGCCATAACCACTAACGACTTGTTTAAACTCTTTCCAGTCTATTGGACCATGATCATAATGACCAGTTTCTTCATTCCATTTTAAGTCAGGATCAGGAATAGTAATATCTAAGTATTCTGCTTGACGAACAGTTATGTCAATGAATTTTTGGCGTAGTTCATCATTACCGAGACGTTTAATCTTCCAAGCCATTGATTGCTCACTATTGGCTGAATCACTGTCATGTGGACCAAACATCATCAAAGAAGGCCACCAGAAGCGATTAATGGAATCTTGTACCATTGCTTTTTGTTCAGCGTTACCTTCTTTAACTAGTTCAGTTAACAGTTCATAACCTTGACGTTGATGGAATGACTCTTCTTTACAAATACGCACCATGGCTCGAGCATACGGACCATATGAAGTACGTTGCAATGCTACTTGGTTAACGATAGCTGCACCGTCAACTAACCAGCCGATCATGCCCATATCTGCCCAGCTTCTTGTAGGATAGTTAAATATAGAAGAATACTTCAGCTTCCCTTCAAGCATCGCATCAATAGTCGCTTGTCTTTCTGCGCCTAGTGTTTCCGCTGCGCAGTATAGATATAGACCATGGCCAGCTTCATCCTGGATTTTAGCCATCAAAATAGATTTACGGCGTAATGTTGGAGCACGAGCTAACCAGTTTGCTTCTGGTAGCATACCAACAATTTCGGAGTGGGCATGTTGTGATATTTGACGAATCAAACTTTCACGATAAGCCTCTGGCATCCAGTCTCTAGGCTCTATCTTGACATCACGTGCGACTTTGTCTTCAAACTTATCGAGTTCAGCGTTACTCATGATCTGCTCCTTGTTATGTATTCCTTTTAGAATATTAGGATATCTAATATTTTAATAACATAGTCTCTAGAAAAATCTAAAATCCATATTACATTCAAACACTTATAGTGAATTAAACTATAGTTAAATATAAATGTAACACATTGTTGATAACGTGCACAGTTTATTATCTGTATCAAACATGTTTACTTGACCGCGTATCACTTTAGTGGCTGCTCGTATCACTTTAGCTTCAATAGTAACCTTTCCAGCTTTTATCGGTCTCAAAAATTCGGTACTTGCATTTAGGGTGACCATTTCTCGTGTCTGACCCTCTTGGGCTAACACTGGGAAAACTAATAGAGAATCTGCTAAGGCCATAATCGCCTGTCCTGATAGAATTTCAGATGCTTTTGGCGCAGGAATTTTTCTGTACAAATCAGGGTTATATGCCAATTCATATATGGCTTTACCTGCAGTAAGTTCTATAATCTCAACAGAGAAATTATTAAGTACCCATGCAGGAAATACTTCATCAATTTGTTTTTTTATAATGTGACCGTACTTCGACATAATATCTGGATTTGCATTGATCATAGATGGATGTTTCCATTGAAGATAAATATTTTATTTTAGTTAGCGATTTTAAGAATAAGAAACGCAGGTTTCTCATTTATGAGCTTTAAATCAATTACTGTCTTTATAAAAAACAGCAGGGCGTTTTTCTAAAAAAGCAGTAACCCCTTCTTTATAGTCATCGCTATAACCCGCTTTTTGCTGATAGCTAGCTTCAAGCTCTAGCTGATCTTCTAAAGAGTTGTCAGTTGCCTGATTTAAAGCTTGTATTGTAAGAGACGTACCAAGGGCTGGACCATAGGCTAAGGTAGTGGCGAGTTTGATGGCTTCGTCCATGAGTCTATCGGACTCATAAACTTTCCAAATCAAACCATACTCTAACGCTTGCTCTGCGGTTAGAGTCGCATTAGTTAGCACCAAAGCCTTAGCACGTGCAAGCCCAACCAGTTGTACGAGTGACCAAGTCAGGCCTGAATCTGGTACCAACCCAATTTTGCCAAAGGCCATGGCAAACTTGGCTTTGTCTGAGCATAAGACAATATCGCAAACCAATGCAATACCAATGCCAGCGCCAGCGGCTACACCATTGACGACAGCTATAGTGGGCTTGCCTAGGTTTTTTAAGCGTTTCATTAGTGGGTTGTAAAAGTCAGTGATGGTTTGACCCAAGTCATAAGTTTGTTTGCGGGGGTCTCTATTACCTAAGTCTTGTCCTGCACAAAAGCCTTTGCCTGCACCAGTAATAATAACAGCACGTACTTGTTCGTTGGCCGCTACTTCATCTAGTACTGATGCCAATGCGTTGTGCATCTCTTCAGTAAATGAATTTAGTTGTTTAGGGCGGTTTAAACTGATGGTTGCAACACCATCTTGAGTTGTCAGTTTTATAGTATCTGATGTGATAATTTCAGCAGTCATTATAATCCTCAGTCCATTGAGCTTTTCAATAAGTATTGTAGAGAGTAAGGTGGGTTATCCTTATCGTTCAATGGTAGTTAAAATTATTAGAATTAACAAGCGAAAGAAGAAGAATTGACTAAGAAAAACAAAAAACAAATAAAAATTATTATTTGTTTTTTGGTTAAGGTGTTGATACAGAAGACCATAATATGATTTTTAAGTAGGTTTTTCTTTGTGTACTAGTATGCACTCTGTTGCATCATAAACCTTAATGTAGTATGGTTTTTCAGTTCACTAGGACGTGTCCACAAGAAAAGTCAGGTCTGAAAAGCAAAAGATTAGATTAATAAAGAGTCGGGAAATACTAATTCTCACAAGGAGCACCAAATGTCAGATTTATATGAAAAGCATAAAGAAAAGCTACTAAAAGCCAGAGAAGTTATCAAAAGTAGAGAAGAGTGGGCAGCTTATCCAGAAATGCCAAGTGAAAAGCATTACGGAGAAGGCGCTAAACAAAAAGGTGAGGATGATTTCAATGCTTTGTTAGGTGGTAAATACGAATTCAAGGTGCCAATGGAGGGTGCCGAGTACGTTCAGTGCGACGCTACCTCTCCTTATGGCATCGATATGAGCATGCAGTATCCAAAACTTGATAAAGATACATTACTCACACGTTCAGAGCAGGCGCAAAAAGAGTGGCGTAAGCTTGATAACGATACCCGTTTTGGTATCTGTATGGAAATACTTGATAGATTATCAAAGCAGTCGTTTTTGATGGTACATAGTATTATGCATACCACTGGCCAGCCTTATATGATGTCGTTTCAGGCAGGTAGTGCGCATGCATTAGAGCGTGGTCTCGAAACCATCGCTTATGCTGCCAATGCAATGGAAGCTTCTGCCTCAACCGCCAAATGGGATAAAGTCACGGGCAAGGATAAAGAAGGTAACCTAGTATCAGTAAAAATGGATAAGACTTTTAAGACACGTGGTAAAGGTGTTGGCGTTATGATTGGCTGCGCAACTTTCCCAACATGGAATGGTTACCCTGGATTATTTGCCAGTCTATCGACAGGTAACAGCGTTATTGTCAAGCCTGCAGACAGAGCCATTCTGCCTTTAGCCATTACTGTTGATATCATCCGTGAAGTCTTACAAGAGTCTAATGTCAACCCTGATGTTATCCAAATTGCTGTTGCTAATAGCGATCGTGCCTATACGCAAGATATCGTGCAAGATAAACGTATTAAAATGATTGACTTCACTGGTGGTACTGCCTTTGGTGATTGGCTCAGAGAGAATACCAATGGTGTTCAGCTGTATTTAGAGCAAGCGGGACTGAATAACATCCTTATTGAGTCAACCGATAACTTTAGAGCCATGACCAGCAACATTGCTTTTTCACTATCGTTATATTCAGGTCAAATGTGTACAGCTCCGCAAAATATTTATATTCCTAAAGACGGCATTGACACCAATGACGGACATAAAAGCTTCGATGAGGTAGCTGGAGGTATTGCGTCTGCAGTTGAAAAACTTTTAGGCGATGATAAACGTGCTTTTGCTTTATTGGGCGCCTTAAATAGCGAGGATGTAGATAAGCGGGTGAATGAAAGTGCAAATAGTGACAAAACATTCGTACTTGGCATGCAAACAGTAAATTATGACGCTTTCCCTGACGCTAAGACTGCCAAGCCGCAACTTATTAAAGTTACCCAAAATGATGCAGAAATATATGAAGAACAGTTCGGTCCAATAGCATATGTAATTGCTACTGATGATGCACAAAATGCACTTGAGTTGGTTTGTAATAGCATTGAGCAACATGGCGCTATGACAACTTCTTTATACAGCAAAGAGGAAGAGTTTAAGAACAAAGCAATGGATGATATTTCTGATGCCGGATCTCCGCTTTCTGTTAATCTCACTGGGATGGTATATGTGAATCAATCTAATGCTTATTCAGATTTTCATGGTTCAGGTCTCAACCCTGCAGCTAACGTTTGCTTGACTGACTTGGGCTTTGTAGCACCTCGTTTCGGTTGGGTAACGGTACGTGAACAGACCAACTAATCATTGATAGATAGTTAATTTATCTTTAGTTCTTTGATGGCATGAGATAATATTAATAATACCCTTGGTGTATAAACCATAAGTATTGATTTACTATCATATTAAATGCTGTACTGAGTCCTACATTCAATATTAGATAAATTATCCTAGGCTTATCTTAAAATAACGATAGAGCCTTCTGTCAATAAGCAGAGGGCTTTATTTTTTACCTAATTAAAAAATTATTAGTATATATAAATATTGGTTTTATGATATACAAGGAAGTTGCATGAGTATTGAAAATTTTACAGTTGGTGTCATCGGTGCAGGCACTATGGGTCAAGGGATAGTGCAACTGGCGCTACAAGCTGGTCATAATGTTGTATTAGTTGATCAATCAAGCGAACAATTACAATCCGCACAGTCATCACTCGATGATTTATTTACTAAATTTGTCAAAAAAGAAAAAATTACTCAGCAAGATAAAGACAGCTGGTTAAGTGCACTCGTACTTAGCGAAAATAGCAGTCAATTGACTGATGCCAAGCTGGTTATTGAAGCTATTGTAGAGCGATTAGATATCAAGCAACAAGTCTTTAGTGGGCTTGAAGCTATCGTTAGTTCTGATGCTATTTTAGCTACTAACACGTCTTCTCTCTCTGTGACTGCCATTGCTTCATGTCTGAAAAATCCGCAGCGTTTTATTGGTTTACATTTCTTTAACCCTCCAGGTATTATGCCTTTAGTTGAAGTTATTGACGCGCTGCAAACGCATAAAGAAACCACTCACACTAGTATTGAATTGATGCAAAGTTGGGGTAAGTCGCCAGTACGTTGTAAAAATACACCAGGTTTCATTGTTAACCGTGTTGCCCGTCCCTTTTATGTTGAAAGCTTCCGTTTACTTGAAGACCAAATTACAACACCCGCTAACCTTGATGCTAGTATGCGTAGTGCAGGGTTTAAAATGGGTCCTTGTGAATTGACGGACTTTATAGGACAAGATATCAACTATGCAGTTAGCTGCTCTGTGTTTGATAGCTTGTTTTATCCCACACACTTGCGACCAAGTTATATACAAGGCAGCCTAGTTGAGGCAGGTTTTCTTGGTCGTAAAACAGGTAAAGGTTTCTATAACTATAGTAATGAAGACTCTAGACAAAACCAAAATGTTCATGAGAACTCTTTAAAGACTGATAAAAAATCGATTAGTTTTTCGGCTTATGGTCGTCAATCTTGGGTAAATGAGCAAGATAGTCAAAGTATCGATAATAATTCAAGAGTAGAAAGTGCTCCACTGCTAGATAATTTAATTGGAGTGTTAGAAAATAATGTGCACATGTATGCCTCAGATGGTAGGTTGGCTGCCGACTGGGAAGACTCGCTTCAAGTACCTATTATATTAGTAGATATCAAACATCCTAATAAGCAATCTGCAACAGTTGCGATAGCAGCAGGCCCTAAAGCTTGTATTATAATGGATGGCAGATTGCCTCAATCTTTGGGAGGTATAGACTGGATTCTAGTAACAGATTGCCCCGGCTTAATAAATCTGCGCGTCATTAGTATGATTATCAACGAAGCAGCCATTTGTGCCACTCAAGGTATAGCTACACCCGAAGGTATTGATACCGCCCTCAAAGGTGGTGTTAATTATCCTTTAGGTGCCTTTGAATGGCTTGAATTTATTGGTGTTAGTACCGTTGTTAGCACATTAAGTGCGCTGCGCCGTATGTACGGTAGTGGCAGTTATGTTGTTCCGCACATGCTCGAAACGCAATTGCATAAGGAGCGTAGCAATGTTTAACGATAACCTTAAAACTAAAAGCTCTGCAACTGACAATCCTTCTGACGTTGGCTTTTCGACACGAGCGCCTAGTTTCAATCGCTCATTGACATTAAGTAGGGATTCAAGTGAGTTCATTGAAAATAATACGAGCCATAAAGATCAGCAATCAGCTGACAATCAAGCATTAATAATTGCAAATAAAATGCTCGCTGAAGATTATTATTCACAGCATTTAGGCATCGACATTGTGGCCGCTAGAGCAGGTTATTCAGTTTGCAAAATGCTGGTTCAGCGTATTCATTCAAATGGTCATGGTAACTGTCATGGCGGTGCTATATTCAGTTTAGCCGACACCACATTTGCTCATATTTGTAATGCACACAATCAAATTGCTGTTGGACAAATTTGCACTATCGCCTACTGGCGACCAGCCAACATAGGCGACGAGCTCTATGCTTATGCTTATGAGTCAGGGGTTCATGGTCGTTCAGGCTCTTATCGCATAGAGATAACTTATGGCGAAAACGGAGAATTAGTGGCTGAATTCCAAGGATTTAGTCGGTCATTAAAAGGTCAAAGTCATCTCTAACAGCATTACTTGGCTTTATACTACTTAACTTTATATAGTTTGATTATTATCTATTTTGAAAAGGAATTTAAAATGAGTTTAGAATTTTACAATCGTATTGAAGTGGCCTCTCGTGATGAGATATCTGCCCTACAACTAAAACGCCTTAAGCAAACAATCAAGCATGCCTATGAGAATAATAGTTTTTGGAAAAATCAGATGGCAACTGCTGATGTACATCCAGACGATATCAAGTCACTTGAAGATTTAAGCAAGTTCCCTTTTATGGAAAAAAATAATTTTAGAGACAATTATCCTTTAAAGTTATTATGTACTGATCGTAGTGATGTTGTAAGACTACATGGTTCATCAGGTACGACCGGCAAACCTACTATTGTGGCTTACACTCGCAATGATATAGATATGTGGTCAGAAGCAATGGCTCGTTCTTTAGTACTTGCTGGTGTTACTCCTAATGATACCGTACAAGTAGCTTATGGTTATGGCTTGTTTACTGGTGGTATGGGTGCTCATTATGGTGCTGAAAAGCTAGGATCAGCGGTGATTCCTATATCAGGTGGTATGACCAGTCGTCAGATTCAAATTATTGAAGAGCTTGAGCCAGAAGCTATGATGGTAACGCCCTCTTATATGATCAATATCGCAGAGGCGATGGAAAAACTGGGTAAAGACCCTCGAAAGACCAGCTTACGTGTGGGTATATTTGGTGCTGAGCCATGGACAAATGAGATGCGCAGTCATATTGAAGAGCGCTTCGATATCGACGCTGTTGATATTTACGGGCTTTCTGAAGTGGTCGGTCCAGGTGTTGCACAAGAGGCAGTCGCTAGCAAAGGCGGACTTACTTTTTGGGAGGATTTGTTTTATCCTGAAATCATTGATCCTGAAACTGGTGAGGTATTGCCTGATGGTGAGCAAGGTGAGCTGGTTATTACCACACTTATGAAAGAGGCGATGCCAGTTATCCGTTATCGTACGGGTGATATCACTCGTATTCTTCCAGGGGATGTACGCTCAATGCGTCGTATTGAAAAAATTACTGCCCGTAATGATGATATGATTATCTTGCGTGGAGTAAATATATATCCCTCATTGTTAGAAGAGCAAATCATGAAAGTATCTGGTCTATCTTCTAACTATCTAATAGAGCGCTATCGTATGGGTGCTATGGATCAGTTGCGTATACGTGTAGAACCTGTTGATGAGGGTCAAAGTGCTTTGCGTCTGAAAAAAGAGCTTATCTATAATATTAAATCAACCATTGGTGCTAGTGTAGAGGTTATTATTGAGCCTGTAGGTATCTTACCGCGCTCTGAAGGTAAAGCTACACGTGTTATGGACTTACGCCGAAAAACATAATAGCTAAGTATATTGTTAATCAAGTTGAAAAGGCTTATGGGGCAACCTTTAAGCCTTTTTTATAATAATTCTAAAGTTGTTGATTCTAATATTTTAATTTTTAGAATACCAAATATATAAGTAGGTCATTGGCCTTAATAATATAAATATTAATAAAAAGAGAAGGAACTTATGGAACATAAATCATTTTTACAAGTTACTGAGCTAGATAGTAGTGTTTTTCAACTAGGCATTAATCGTCCTGAGCGCAAGAATGCACTCAATACCGAACTCGTTATACATCTAGCGGATACTTTAGAGTTTTTGGTAAATATAAAATCAGCTAGAGTTGTTATTATACATGGGCTAGCAGGCGATTTTGCTGCTGGTGCTGATATTGATGAAATAGCTACCTTAAGCCCGAAGCAAGCGTTGTTAGATGCGAGAGTGAGTGCATGGCGCCGTATCAGACAGTGTCCTATTCCTTTGATTGCGGCTGTTGATGGCTATTGTCTCGGTGGTGGTATGGAGCTGTTGTTGTCTTGTGACTTTGCATTAGCTCATAAAAACGCTAAGTTTGGTTTACCAGAAGTAAAGCTAGGACTGATGCCTGGGGCTGGCGGTACACAAATTCTACCTAGGCTGATAGGTAAAAACAGAGCCGCGAGAATGATATATTCAGGTGAAATCATGCCAGCATCTACCATGGTAGAATGGGGTGTGGTTACTGATTTGGCTGATGAAGATGTGCTAACTGCTGCGGTTTCAGTCGCAACGAAGATAGCAAGAAATGCCCCATTTGCCATCAGACAAGCAAAGCAATCGTTAAATAACTCAGTAGAAATGGGACTTGAGTCAGCAATGAGTTTTGAGCGTCAGACTTTCTCAATTTTGGCCTCTACTACCGATAAAACAGAAGGTATTGCTGCTTTTAAAGAAAAAAGACATGCCAAATTTACAGGAAACTAAATACATTTAAAATCATTCGTAAAATTAATTGTATATTTTTAAGCAGTCCTACTATTATTATCAATCATAAGAGAAATAATTATGAAAAAGGGTATCACAGTAGATTCAAATAAATTGACAAACGATATAAAGTCTGTTTTAGAAAAATATGAGTATATAAATGTTACACACTATAACCTTGGTGTTTATAAGCTGTCCTTAAACAGACCCGAAGTTTTTAATGCACTAAACGATGAATTGATGCTCCAGCTGAGTGAAGTCGTTTCTTTATTACAAGATTATGGCGCTCGTTGCTTAGTTTTGACTGGTAACAAAAAGGCATTTGCTGCCGGAGGTGATATTGATGAGATGAGCGGTAAGAGTTATGCTCAAGTCGTAGAGGAACAATATGTCACATCAGTATGGTCAAAACTAGAACGACGTGATATTCCCATTGTAGCCGCAGTAAACGGTTTGGCCCTAGGCGGCGGCTGTGAGTTAGCTATGCTGTGTGATATTATAGTGGCAGGTTACAGCGCGACGTTTGGGTTACCTGAGGTAAGTTTAGGCATCATACCTGGAGCGGGCGGGACGCAACGATTGATTCGTGCTATAGGTAAAGCTAAAGCAATGGACGTCATATTGAGTGGAAAGATATTGACGGCTATAGAGGCTGAGCGTAGCGGTTTGGCTTCAAGAGTAGTTGAAGATGACAAGGTGGTCGAAGAAGCACTTTATGTTGCACATCATATAGCTAAGCGTTCCAAGCCTGTAGTTAATATGGCAAAAAGAGTAGTAGATTATGCTAATGAGTCCAGTTTGCAGAATGGTATGCAGTATGAGCAACAAAACTTTTATGCTACATTTGCATTAAGTGACCAAAAAGAGGGTATGCAGTCTTTTTTAGAAAAGCGTCAACCAAATTGGCAAGATAAGTAAGATAAATTTTTGCTTTATTATAATAAAGGGTCATTATTTAATAAAATTAGGAGCTCTATCAAGGCTTGTGAGGGTTGCTAGTTCAAATATCGTTCTCTGCTTTAGATATTACTCGCATGACGTGAAAAGCCACACTATAAATAAACTGACCTCCATAAGTTGGACAAACTCACGGGGGTTATTTTATGAAGTATGACATAGACTCTAAATTGGCAGTGCTAGCATAATATCAGCAAGGTCACTCATGTATAGCAACAGAAAAGCACTTTAGCATCGATAAGAGAGGCGTATACAAATTGGTAGATTGGTATGTAGCAGGTGGCGTTGTTGCTATCAGACTTAAGACAAGAAAAACGGTTTACAGCACTGATTATAAATCACTACATCATCGCAGAGGAAGGCTTAAGCCTATTACAGGCGGCCCTTAAATTTAACATCAGCACAAAGGTAAACATAGCTACCGTTGAGTAACCTTAACACTTGAAGATGATGAGCTGTACTTATCACCCATACTTGAGTGCTTCAATAACGAGATTATAAGCTACCAATTTCTCGAGGTCCTGTATTTAACTTAGTCAAGCAGATGTTAGAAAATGCCACAAACCACTTAACATCGAAACGGAAGAAAAATCTGGTTCTGTATTCAGATCCAGGCTGACATTATCAGATGTGTCAGTTTGGAGAGCTTCTTTGCAATACTTGAGTGCGAGACTATTTATATTGATAAACCTAAAACTATTGATACACTAGAACAGCAGATTCATGAGTATATTACTTATTATAATTATGAAAGAACTCAGTTAAAATTGAGAGGACTGAGTCTTGTGCAATATATATCTCTGTCCTTAGCTTAACTAAACCGTCCAAGTTTCAGGGGTCAGTTTACACAGCGCAATTGGTTGTGCGTCACCTTTTGAGTTCGAATCAATGTATTATAAAATACTTAATCCCATCAGGTTTATAAGCCCGACTCCAATAACGTTGCAATCTCACTTTGGTCAGTGGATAGAAATTATAATACTAGCGCATCTATGCTTCTTGTTCACCTTACTTTTGAAATTGCTCTTCATATGCTAATCTAAAAAATATCCATTAAGATTTAAAAATTTGCACCGTTTGTATAGAAGTATACTCTTTGAGACCCGCTTCTCCGAATTCTACTCCAAACCCTGAGTCCTTAACGCCACCAAATGGTGCATCAGGTTGAACCATTGCATGATTGTTTATCCAAACTGTGCCACATTCTAAACGTGAAGCAATAATTTGCGCTTTTTCCAAATCTTTAGACCATACTGAGCCACCAAGTCCAACTTGCAACCGATTTGCACTGACAATCGCATCTTCTACATTGCTAAATTTAATAATGGGTAAAATTGGACCGAACTGTTCCTCATCGACTAATCTTGAGCCATCATTGATATCGTTTACTAGGGTTATGGGATAAAAGTAACCATTATCATTAGAAACTTTACCACCACATAAGAAATTTGCACCCCGATCTTTAGCATCCTCTGCAAGCGCTTTTACGATATTCAGTTGCTCCTGATTTTGTAGAGGCCCAAAGTCAGTATCTTCATCAAACCCATTACCCGTCTTCATACTGGTCGCTATGTTGGTCAATGCTTTACAGAGCTGGTCATGCACTGATTCATGAACATAAAGACGTTTTAGTGCTGCACAAGTTTGTCCGTTATTAATAAAAGAGGTTGCAAAAATTTTAGGGGCGCAAGCGTCAATATCGGCATCGGCTAAGACAATACCTGCATCATTGCCGCCCAATTCAAGAGTCAAGCGTTTTAAGTTATCAGCAGCACTCCTCATAATGGCTTTGCCTGTGGGTGTGGAGCCCGTAAAAACAACTTTGCGAATATCTTCATGTGAAGAAATAGCCGCGCCAATATCGCCTGCACCAGTCACCACATTCAACACGCCTTTTGGTAAAATTTCTTTAGCAATTTCACCAAAGTATAATATGGTCAATGGTGTCATTTCAGATGGCTTCATGACTACTGTGTTGCCAGTTAGCAAAGCAGGAATTATGTGCCAAACGCCTATTAGTAATGGATAATTCCACGGTGTAATTGAACCCACAACACCAAGTGGCTTGCGATGCAGCTCTATACGAGCGACATCGTTATCCTGAATAGTTTCTGGAGTCAACTCCATGCTGGCTGTGCCACGTATCCATGCTAGTGCACCGTTAAGTTCAAATCCTGAACCTAAATCAGCAAATCCTTTCATAGGTTTGCCTTGTTCTTTAGTAAGTAGCGTCATGATATCCTTACCATGAGCTTCCACCGCATCAGCAAGTTGCATTAACTTGTCTCGCCGTTCTGCGTAAGTTAGTGCTGACCAATCAGGGAATGCCGCTTTGGCAGCAGCTACTGCGTCATTCAATTGTTCGACACTGGCCTTTGGACAGCGAGCGACCACAGATTTATCTGCAGGATTGATAACATCGAAATAATTGGTAGCTGCGATACTTTTACCGTTGATAATTAAGTTAAAATCTTTCATTACCTTACCTCTATATTGGTAGGATTATTATTTGTATGGTTAAACGACAAGACTGAAGCTAAACCATAAAACTAAATGAGTTGGCTTTTTAGTCTTCGCAAAAATATCTGAAATTAACGTGAAGACTAAATAATTGCCAAATTTACAATGCAATACCACGAACGCTTCTATTTATCTTCACTTTGATTGTTCTGTAGCGATGGTGTTTGGTCAAAGAAATTCCACGGTTTTAATAGTACATTCACCCATTCTGTAGGCATGATAGGCCACTCTTCAGCTCGTGCGATATGGGTTGTACCTGTAGTGAGCCATGTCACTAGATCTTTATTATGGATGCCTTCGTCATTTGCAGTAAACATGCCTAATCCCGTATCTCGGTCAGAACGATTGGGATATTTTCCTTCTGGATACAGCTCATCTGGGTTATATTTGGTCACCCAAATCTGCTTATCCATAAAGCTGAGACGCTTAAACAACCACTCATCATCCGCAAAGTTAGCGCCTTTCGCGATGGGGTGAGTAGCTCCTGCAAACGGTATCATTTGATAAGACACAGGATTACCCATCCGGTTTTCCTTACTGGCATTACTGATTAGGCGGATGGTAGTAGGGTCGAAGTTTTCTATAGCTGCCTTCTCGGTCAACACCGTGGTTTCTCGAGTCTCCATTGCACTGGTACGCGGACCACCGCGAGTATTTACTGCTACCACTGGATCTACCCGTGTTATATGATTGGACTTTCCGTCGATATCTAAATCCAAGCGGAAGTTATAAATATGCTGGTGAGTAGGACCGACGATATTATGATCAATTAGCGTACCGTAGCGAGTATCTTCTTCAGCAGTCGGGGAATGCATGGTGTCTGCAAGTACGGCTTTGACTGCTTCAATGCCCGTGGCGCCAGCGTCGATACCAATCGTCCCGTTTGTCTGAAATACCCAGTCAAATATATAATCATAATTACCTATGGTGCTCACCCAGCGTACCACTAACTCACGACGTACGGTACTGACATTTTTTTGTCCCATTTCTTGGTGTTTAAACTCGGGACCAGCATAACGTTCAAATACTGCGATGGCGTTAGGAATGGTAGTTGGATTGCCTTTATAATCTGGAATGACCGCTTCAAGAAATACAGCGTTTTCTGGTGCGTCGACGTTCCTTTCTAGTGGGGAGGTCAACGTTCCCATACCGTATTCGCCGGCATCTAGATAAGACTTAAAGTACCAGCCCATGTCAGGATCACCATAAGGCACAACCATACCTGCCAAACTGCCTTGATACATGATTTTGCGATCATCGCCTTTATCATTAAATGTGACTGTATTGATTTGTAAGCCAGTACGACTATCGAAACCAATATGAAACTTCCAGTTATTCCATTCAACATCTCGACCAGTGATGGTATAGTTTTTCCCTTCTGGCTCAATAATATTTAACGGTTTACTGGTGACAACGTCCAAACCACGACCGTCGATCGGGCGCGGGGTCATCGGTACAGGAATAATACTGCCCTCTTCGATTTTGATAATCTTTTTCTTATCTAAATCAACGACTGCAACTAGATTTTCAATTGGATGCGCCCAATAGTTGCCATCTCCCACATCTAGGTAAGATACGACCTTAAGAATTCGCTGCTGCTGATCTAGAAGACCGTCTTGCCCCCCAAAATAGCCAACTGTCAGCGGTGTTCCCACGACTTTAGTCACATCGTCAATACCATGTTTTTTTAACGCTACTTTATATTCTGGACTACTTTGAATAATATCTTGAACCGCGATAAAATCATCTAGCAACACCATGCCAAATGTATTTTCTATAGTTTTCCAGCCGGTCAGCGCTTTTTTGCTTAAATTCACTTCTCCTTCAGTGACAGTGCTTCCCTTCAAAAGCGTAAAAGTTGCAATACGATCGCCAGTATAAGGGATATCTTCGATCACATTGCGCCACACCTTATCTTTGTCAGGCGGTTTTAGGCGGATATCAGAAAATCGTAAATTGGTCTCGGTAGGTTTGGCCTTTTTTATAATAGCCACTGTTTGTTTGATCTCATCGCTGCTCAAAGCATTTAACGGATGCGGGATTTGCTCTATCTTGAAGGTTTGATCTAAGCCTGATTGTAATATCTCATTAGCCAAAGTTTCGGGTGCTAATATCTGCCCCTGCTGTACTAATAAAGGATTGGTGATTTCTAAAGGCTTCCCATTAATCATGGCGGTACGGCTACCAGGTTTGAGTTGTACGCGTGTGGAATTCTTGGTAATGGTATACACATCAACGTAGCTATCGTATTCAACATCTGCCCCTGCTGTACTCATTGCCTCTTCGATCGGAATCATATTTACCTTTCCGCCATGAGCAAGCGCCTGACTGCCATAAGCAAGGGCTAAGCTAGCTACTAAAGCCGTTAAAGTAGACTTAAATGCGGTATTGTAAGCAGACTTTATGTTAGTTTTAGTATTGATACTTTGCTGACGATGGGAGCTAGGCTGGTAATGTGTCATAGATAACTTCCTTGTTGTTTAAAAAAGATAGAGATAGCATACAATTTTGATAAAAAATTAGTAATAATCGTTATTCTTGGGTTTGAACTTACCAAAATACAATATTGTAAACCAATTAATGTAACGCGCTAACTCTGTGACGAATTCCATTTCGTGCTAGAGGAATGTTGCGACTAATGGGCAAATATAGTAAAGACCTAATAAAGAGTGTAAACATAATTTAATCCATAGTAGCTGCCTTACTTATATACCTCGACTTGGTTAAATTATCTCTTTATTATCTCAAATATTTGTGAGTGAGTTTTTAGGTCAATTTGCAGATCTATGCTAATTGACTTAAAAACATAATTAATTTGAAGTAATTAAGCAGAAATAATTTGTCTTTAACGTTGAAAAACGAATGTTACAGTAGATTACATCTCACAGAAATTTACCCTATTTTTCAAAATTTCTATAATTGAATTAATTTGTACAAGTCACGGCTATGCACCTGGCTATATGCTATAGCAAATACTCTATAATCATTTTAGTATAATCATACTGCACAGAACCAATATAACAATAGTTCTATTATTATACAATACTATATTTCTGATACATTTCTGATATATTTCTGATATATTTCTGCTTGTTACTATCATCTATAAATTAACTTTATTTAGTTTAAATAGGATGTTCACTAGCCTTAAACAGAATTGATTGCTTATTTGAGTTGTCAGAAGTAAAAATTTAATATATTCCCAACATAACGAATATGAAGAATATGAAGAATCACAAAACAAAAAACCTAGGATTATCACAATTAACTCGCTTCGACCATGCCGGAGATTACTTTACTGAAGTCAAGCCGTTAAACTTGACTGGATTAATTTTTTGGTGGTGTATCAAAAAGTATGCTGAGGCATTGAGGAAGGGTGACAGCCGGAGCAAGATGTTATATTTGAGGTTATGAAGACACAAATAAATATCAATTGCCCCGACTGTCACAGCACCAGTTTAAAGAAAAACGGTATAAAAAGCTATGGCAAGCAAAACTACCAATGCAAAGACTGTAAACGTCAATTCATTGGCGACCATGCCATTACTTATCAAGGCTGCCACTCTAAAATAGAGCATAAGATACGACTGATGATTGTACGTGGCTGCGGTGTTAGAGACATCGCCACTATCACCTCTGTCAGTATTGGTAAGATCCTAAGCACCATAGGCTCATCAACCCATAAGATTCTACCAAAGAAACCCCACTCTCAACTTGAAACAAGCAGCTCAAACTGAAGTGGTGGGTTTCCAAGTTGTTTATTGAGCACAAAGCACAGATTATGCGACAGAATCTTACGAATAAATCGATGAGATAGATGCCATAAGTCTTTAGCCCGTACCTTTTGCATATTAAATCGTTCTGACAACTGACCAATCACGGTTTCAACCGTACGGCGGACTTTCATTAACCGTCTTAGTAGGGGTTTGGGTCTGTCATCTTTCATATTACGTCTCAATGGTGTTTGTAGATCTATCCCTTGAGAGTGATAGTAGTCATTGAGCTTAGGGCTGATATACCCTTTATCAGCGCCAAGCAGACCATGAATGTTATCAGTGATATCAGGTGCAACGTCTCTTTCATCAACATTGGCAGGAGCGATAGTAAAACCTTTAATCATGCCCGATAAGTTAATCAGCAGATGACCCTCAAAGCCATAATACTTTTCTTGCTTGGCGGCACAGTAACTGAAAGCGGCATGGTCTTGATAATTCTTATGCCGATAAGCTCGCCCATAATGACAGACAGGTATGGGAAAGCCATCAATGAGATGAATGTTGTCACGGCCTTCTATATCACTGACTTTATCGTGTATCCGTTGTTTGACTTGCCATAGATTGGCGCAGTGCTTAGCAAAGTTAGGGTATGAGCCTATCGCTGGAAACCATGCTTGCCAATGCTGCTTAAAATATTGCCAAATCTGTTTGTCTTGGTCCCTATTTAAAAACTCACCCACCACTTCCATACAAATAATCTCAGGATCACTGAGTTTAGGTGAGTAACCACCCGTTCTTAATGGTTCGGTGACGATTGTTTTGTAGTTATGCTCTACCATTAAATAGATATTGATGATAAATTCTTCTATGGGCATCTCATGACTCCGTTGTATTCTTGGTCGAAAACAATAGATTAATGAGGTGCTCTTCTTTTTTCAATACCTTTCGAAGTTGAGAGTGGGGTCAAAGAAGCATTACTACGAGCGTTTAGAGGTTGATGAGTTCTGGACATACGTGGGTCGCAAGAAACGTAAAGTATGGTTAATCTATGCTTATGACCGTGATACCAATGAGATTGTCGCCCATGTTTGGGGCAAGCGTGATTTAGCCACGGCTAAAAAGCTTCGAGCTCGTCTTAAGAAACTTAAAGTGAGCTATGGCTCAATCAGTATGGATAACTGGGATAGCTTTAAAACTGCCTTTAAAGCAGACCTTAAGCAGATTGGTAAAAGGCATACCGTTGGTATAGAAGGCAATAACTGCCGTTTAAGACACCGATTGAAACGCGCTTTTAGAAAGACCTGTGCTTTTTCTAAGAAGCTTGATAATCATTTTAAGACGTTCAATATGGTGTTCTTTTATATCAACTATGGCTTCGTCTAATGCCAGCATACTTTTTGAAACACCACCAATTTTTTTATAATGCATCGATCCAAACTCAAAAGGAGATACACAACTAATCGCCCTGTGCATGCGCTTATCATTATAGCTTGGATACTACTTTCATCACCCATCTCAAAGAGCTCAAAATTAGCGTTTAGCAAATGGATCTTAGCGTAACCTTTTATCGTAGGTGAAATAGTTAGGTTGAAGTTACTTATACAGTTGGAGCTTTAGAACTTGGGCACAAAATGGTCACATTGCTGTTTTCTATATTTTTTATATATTAGATAATTTTGACAATAAGAGTGATCGCTTAATGCAAAAAACAGCTGTAACCTTTGAAAATTAGACATAAAAAAAGCCTCACAATGAAGTGAGGCTTTAGTGCTTTTGCAAGCCATATTTGGAGCGGGAAAAGAGATTCGAACTCTCGACCCCAACCTTGGCAAGGTTATGCTCTACCACTGAGCTATTCCCGCTTAATCAAGTCGTACTGTGCTGCCATTAAGATACTATTAATAATAAATAGTAATATTGAACAACAACGTCGTCTCGCTCGATAGGCTGGCTATTTTAGCAATTCTGCTGCTGCTGTCAACCTCTTTTTTTAATCTTTATCAGAATCGTCTCTAGATTAAGAATTTTTTTAACCTATTATTTAATGCATGACTTTGATTATATGACCAATTTTACTATTATTTACCCTTTGGATTCTTTTGTACTTATCCGACTGTTTCGTACCTATAGAATATAGGTTAACCTTATTTTATTGATGCTATAACTCTTAAAACCACTTAGGCGCTATTCAACCGCTCTTTTTGAATCGTGAAATTTGAATCATAAAAATATAGAGCTCTAAATTTATCAAACTATTTAACACCTCTACTTATTTTACCTAAATTATTAGTATAATAGTTAATATGAGAGTTACGTAGACCTTACTCTTCACAAGCTCACTTACAATGATGCGTAGTATTGTTACTTTTGTTGCACTGGTTTTATGTGACTATCCTTATTATACTAATAATCTATTTTGAGCCTTATACAATCCTGATTAAAGACAAGTCACTAATAACAGCTTTCTACAGCTTGAGATTATTTAAGTGACTATTATCTAAGTGACCCCTTATTATAGAAAATGATAGGAATCGGCAGTCGATCAATAGATAATTAATAGAATTTTAATCATGTCTTATCTTTTTTATCGATAGCTTTTGCTTTATCTAAACCATTATTTTTTTGTTCAATTTTACTTTTACAGCGAGGATTTTTGTTATGAAAAAATTGCTTACTACTACGGTTATGGCGGCATCGCTATCGGTGCTAAGCCTTACCGGTTGTACCAGTACTACTAATAGTGGTGCGATCGGGGTTGATCGCCAACAGCTGCTACTAGTCTCTAGCGAGCAAGTCTTAGAGATGTCTGCGCAGAGCTACAATAAAAATATCCAACAAGCGCGTGCGAGTGGTGTTCTTGACACTAATAGCGCTCAGCTGAACCGTCTCAAGAATGTTGCAAATCGTTTGGTAGGTCAAGTCGGTGTTTATCGTCCCGATGCCGCAAAATGGAAATGGGAAGTACATACTATTAACTCAAAAGAGCTGAATGCTTTTGTCATGCCCGGTGGCAAAATAATGTTTTATAGTGGCATCGTTGACCGTCTAAACTTAACGGATGATGAGATCGCCGCTATTATGGGTCATGAGATGTCACACGCGCTGCGCGAACACTCGCGCGAACGTCTCTCACGTCAGTATGCCACCCAAACTGGTATCGGTGTTGCAGCTAGCGTCTTTGGTCTATCACAAGGTCAGGCAGATCTTGCAAACTTGGCGGGTGACTTTGGGATTAGCCGTCCACACAGCCGTACCCAAGAAAGCGAAGCGGATCAAATGGGTCTAGAACTGATGGCGCGTGCTGGCTATAATCCACAAGCCGCCATTACCTTATGGCAGAAAATGCAACGTGCCAGCCAAGGTGAGCCACCCCAATTCTTAAGCACTCACCCAACCAGTAGCAACCGTATTGCCCAGTTGCAATCGTTGATGCCCAAAGTGATGCCGCTGTATCAAAGATCACGCCGTTAAGAGCTGCCCTGTAGACCATAAAAAGCAGAGTGCAACCCATCAGTTGCGCTCTGCTTTTTTATATTCTTTAATCCTATAATCTTTAATCCGATAACCCCTGTTTGGTTTACACGCATTTGATGGGTGTCGCAGCGTTTTCTCTATGTCAGTTCACGTCTGCTACAATGGTGCCAACAACTTCTTTGTTTACTATTAGCTATCATCCTAACTATTTTCCTAGTTATTACCCCATAAGGATCGCCATGAGCCATTCTAACGCCACTTCTCATTCTACTCCGACTGCTGTTGCTCTTAAAGAAGCCCTACAAGCTTTGCAGCCGCAACATCTTACCTTAGTCAATGAATCAATGAATCATGCCGGCTATTTTGAAGGTAAGGAAAGCCATTTTAAGCTTACTATCGTCAGTGACGCTTTTACCAGTAAGCGCTTGGTGGGACGCCATCAGATGATTTATGAGTTGGTAACCGCACTACTAACCTCACAAGGCGGCAATGTGCATGCCTTGGCAATCCACGCCTACGCTCCGCAAGAATGGCAAGGACAAGGACAGAGTCCTGATAGTCCATTATGTGCGGGTCAAAATGCAGGTTGAAACTATCTGAAATTAATGAGCAATTTACTATAGTTCAGATAGACCTCTGTACTTATGTTTACACTTATAAAGTCCTATCCAGCCAGCAATTATTTCTTTTTCTGCGTATACTCAACACCATATTCTAGTCTACGGACTACAACAGTAAACGGTAAAAGGAACGTCATTTCATGAAACACTTACACATGTTGATGGCAGCACTAGTAATTGTGTTGTTTTTATACCAAAGCTATTTGGTCTTAAGCACTAATAAACGCGCACCGCGTGTGGTAAAAATCTCTACTCATGTCGTCTATGCATGGCTCATTTTCTCAGGTGCTTGGATGTTAGTGCAACTGATGGGTGCCAATGCACCAGTACAGTGGGTGTTTGCTAAGATTATATTACTTATTGCTGCCATTAGCGCTAGCATTAAAGCGTTTAGTCCCAATGCCACTCGAGAAGAAAGTAAGGTTGGCCTTATCATCGCTGCGGTCGCTTATGTTGGTATCTTAATCTTGGCGTTTGTGAAGCCCGATAACTTATTCTAACCTCTATTCCAAAACTAGGCCGTGTTGATATTTAGTAACTCTTTAGCATCGTTTTTGTCGCTTAAATGGCGTTTTATTACCGTGATTGGTTTATTTTTGCTATCTTAAATAAACACACTATCTTTTCAAGTAGATATCACGCCTTTTTCAACTGAGAAAGCACCTTGTTTTTCAATAAGTGTTTTTCAATAGAGAAATACCTTAGCCTCACGGAGTCATTATGAAAACTCTTACTACAGCAACGTTATTGGCAGCGGCCGGCGTATTTGGTCTCTCAGGTTGCGCCTCTACAGGTAGTTTAACACCGCAATACGTGCCACCAAGTACTTATCAAAACTATGATTGCCAAGCACTGAGCCAAGAATACGTGCGAGTAAATCGCTACGTTGACGCCACTCGTAATGAGCAGTCGACTTTGTCCACCTCAGGTGTGGGTGTGGGCGTATCTGCAGGCCGTTGGGGCATCTCCCCGAATATTAGCTTTGGCGTAGGCAAAAGCAACGATACCAAAAGTCGTGATGCTAAGCTGTCACGGCTTTACGGTGAACGTGATGCGATTATTCAATCAGCACGTATCCAGCGCTGTAGCTTTGCCAATGGCATTAAAATTTACGGTGAGTAATGTTAAATAGAACATATTTTATTCCATAAAATTTCAGTTTAAAAAAGCCAATACGCGATAAACGTATTGGCTTTTTTTATGACTCACTTTAGGTAGTTTACTTTGGCTCAAAAAATACTTAGGTTAACAAAGACTGCTATTGCAAGCTTTGCACCCACTGTGCAATTTGGTTGCTTGGTAGCGCGCCCGACTGACGTGCAACTTCCTTGCCATTTCTAAAGGCTACCATCGTCGGTAGACTACGGATATTATAAGGCGCAGCGGCTTGCTCATACTTATCAGTCTGTATCTTAGCAAATATCACTTGCGGCAATTGACTGGCCGCGGTTTTAAATTCCGGTGCCATCATTAGACAAGGCTGACACCAGCTCGCCCAAAAATCTACGATGGTTAACACATCATTTTTTTGAATGACTTTACTGACTGTTTGCGCATTTAGCTCATGAGGACTGCCGGTTAATAACGGCTTACCACATTTACCGCAATTGGGTGACGCACTTAAACGAGTAGCTGGCACATGATTGGTCGCTTGGCAATGTGGACATACCACATGACACCCTGGTAGCTTCTCTTCACTCATATTATGACTCCTATACTAACGATGACAGTCTTGTTTTTTTGATAGGTTTGCTTGATAGATAATCTTGCTTAATAGATTTACCTAATAGATAGTAATGTTTGCTATTAACTTCCTGTTGCTCAATCCGCGCAGTCGTTCGCCCTTTACCGAATGTTTGGCGAAAGAGCCGGAGAGTGGCTTCCGTGTCTAGACTGCTTGCTGCGCCCAACCACTGTATACATAAGTCATCGGCCGTGGCCCGGGCAAATACTCTGTGCTCAGCTCTTCGACGATGAAACCACCTTCTTCGATAAGCGCTGGAATGTCACGGTTCAGATAACAGCCACCCGCCATAGGTTTCCACAAAGGTGTTAATCGATGTTGCCAACGCTCGACCGAGGGGTCCGGTGCTAAGCCGTGTTCACAGAATAACAGCCGACCTCTAGGCTTGAGCACACGTTTCATTTCTTGAAGTGCCGATATAGGGTCGTTGATGCTGCATAGGGTAAAAGTCATGACAATGGTGTCGAAGCGATCTGTCTCAGCATCAATACCATGCACATCAACGGCCACTATCTCAACGGGGATACTGATAGCGTCCGCTCGCCTGCGTCCGAGGGCCTGCATCTGGGCGGCTGGGTCAACACCAACAACAGAAGACACCTTTTTTGGGTCGTAAAACTGCAAATTGAGACCACTGCCGATTCCAATTTCTAGTACCTCTCCTGTCGCCTGAGGTACGATTTTGGATCGTGCCTTCATCACATTACCCATGCCACAGGCAATATCGATCATTTTTGGCAATACATAGCGCTCGTATGGATTCATTGCTTTCTCCATTTATCGTAATTGGACGCTGCACTTAGACTTTTAACTGGCACGCGATTGGTTGCTTGGCAATACGAGCATACCACGTAATAGCTTTGTAGCTTTATGATACCTTTGTAGCTTCTCTTCCCTCATATTAGGACTGCTATAGTCGATTCAAAATAAAAAAGAGTCATTTATAGCAACGTGCTACTAACTTCCTATTAGCATTACTTATCAAAGTCAGTATTTTCACATTACTTATGTCGCTCAGTAATGGTCTTTTTTATTAACTAATACTATTACCAGCTACTTAGCGTTTACAGGTGTTCATACCTAACATCGCATAAAGTGGGCAAAAACGGAATAGTCCCGTCAATAAAGGAATCAGACCGACCACGCCCCACCAGCTTTCATAATAAACACCCACTCCAATAATGATTATACCGGCGATAATACGTAGTAATCTTTCAGTGTTTCCGACATTAATTTTCATAACTGATTCCTTAATCTCAATCGCTTAATGCGAATAGGGTAAATAGATAAGTCAGTCATGTCTTTACAACATAGACCAACATTCTTAAAAGTAGTGATCGTGCTTTGCTTACTTATTGTCCAAGGACGTTAATGGGTACTTTTAAATAACGAGTACCATTGTCTTCAGGCTCAGGAAGATGACCGGCATCAATGTTGACTTGTACCGCGGGAATAATGAGCCGAGGCATCTCAAGCGTAGCATCACGGCGCTCACGCATCTCTACAAACTCAGCTTCGTTGATGCCATCTTTGACATGAATATTGCCTAGTTTTTGCGCAGCTACAGTGGTGGTTGGACAATACTTGCGGCCTTGACTGGGATAGTCGTGACATAAATACATCACGGTATCATCGTCAAGCGCCAGTAATTTTTTGATTGAGCCATACAAGGTCTTGGCATCCCCACCTGGAAAATCACAACGGGCAGTTCCTACGTCAGGGGCAAATAAGGTATCGCCCACGAAGACCGCTGTTTTTTCATCATCAGCGGCGATGTAAGCCATATCGGCTGGCGTATGCCCGGGCACATGCATGGCAGTAATGGTAATCTTACCAAGTGCTAGAGTGTCACCCTCGTCCGTTAAAATATCAAACTGACTGGCATCGGTACGAAAGCTAGTATCAAAGTTATAAATTTGCTTGAATATTTTTTGTACTTCAGTGATATGTCGCCCCATTACTAGCTCACCGCCTAACGTCTCTTTTAGATGGATAGCCCCTGATAAATGGTCGGCATGGGCGTGGGTCTCAATAATATAAACCAGCTGCCAGTTCTGACTACGAACAAAATCAATAACCTCATCAACGCCAGTCGTGCCCGTGCTACCTGACTTAGGATCAAAATCTAATACAGGATCGATAACGGCGCATAATTTCTGCTCTACGTCCGCCAATACGTGAGTATAAGTCTCTGTATCGCTATGTAGGAAAGAATGTACTTGCATGGCTGCCTCGCTACTGTCTAATAATTGGTTTGATAGGTGACTTAATTTTCAACTATATCTATCGGTTATATAAAGCGTCTAATCTGTATTTAGTCTTCTGTTGTCTTTTAACTGATGTCTCTTAACTATTATTAATATAACAACACCCTAATAATTTATCAATTTATATAATGTAAATAACAATAACTTGATATAATGGGTTAAATAATTGATAATTAACCCTGCATTAATCTTTGAATATTTTATTTATTTTTAAATGATGTATTGTCACAGCACGCTACTATGTTGAATGCTAAAATGACCGTAGTCAATACATCTACCCCTATCGTGACCACGGTCGCCGCCCTATACCTTTATAAGGAGCCTACTCTGAAGACTTCTACCCGTTCAACTCATCACACCGATAACAATGCAAATAGCAATGTAGGTCACAGTACAGATAAATTAGATTCAAATACTCCCGATTTTGCACCGATTGATTTAGCCAAACAAATGCAAGAGGCATCATTACAAGCCAGCAAGCTATTAAAATCGCTGTCGCACCCTGATCGATTAATATTGTTATGCCAGCTGACCCAAGGTGAATACTGCGTCGGTGAGCTCGAAACCCTAGTTGGGGTCGGACAGCCGAGCTTATCGCAGCAGCTGGGCATTTTACGTAAAGACCAGCTGGTAACTACCCGCCGAGAAGGTAAGCAGATTTATTATAGTATTGCTAGTGACGATGCTTTAGCCGTATTACAGCTGCTGTATCAACGCTTTTGTGCTAAAACAGAGTAATAACAGCTTAGCCGTAATTTTTAGTAATAATTAATATGACGCTATTGTTCAATGTGATGCTTTTTAATACGATGATAAGTTGATATGCATTCTATCGCCGCTCGTCTGATTCCCGCTTGGCTGCGCCACTATCAGCTTGCCGCCTTACCGACTGACGTGATCGCGGGGCTGGTAGTAGGCGCGCTAGTCATCCCGCAAAGCTTAGGCTACGCGGTATTGGCAGGATTGCCTCCTGTTTATGGTTTATATGCCGCGATTGTGCCTGTCATCGTTTATGCGTGGCTTGGCTCTAGCAATGTGCAAGCAGTCGGACCGGTTGCCATTACTGCCATCATGACTGCCAGCGCCTTACTTGATTATGCAGATCAAGGCGCCGAGCAGTATGTGTTGATGGCCAGCCTACTCGCGTTGATGGTCGGGGCGCTGTTATGGATTGCTGGACGATTAAAACTCGGCTGGATTATGCAATTTATCAGCCGCGGGGTTTCGGCAGGATTTATTAGTGGCGCAGCCGTCTTAATTTTTGTCAGTCAGCTTAAATATCTAACGGATATTCCAATAGCGGGCAACAGCTTAGTCGGTTATTTATCAAGTATGCAGATGTACGTACGCCAGCTACACCTACCAACATTACTCATTGGTGTGAGTGCCTTTGCGCTATTAGCTATGAACCGCTACGGTAGCAGATGGGTATGGCAGTCGTGGTTATCGCCATCATATGCTAAGTGGGCAGAACGGCTATTTCCGCTTATCCTACTTGGCATCGCGATTGTCCTTAGTATGATATTGCATTGGTCGACGTATGGGGTGGCAACCATCGGTAGTATTCCGCAAGGGCTACCAAGCTTAACGCTGCCTTATGTGCCGGACTTTCACGAAGCACTCAACCTATTACCTACCGCTGGTCTTATGGCATTGATTATCTTTGTCTCAAGCAGTTCAGTCGCTAGCACTTATGCCCGCCTACGCGGTGAGACCTTTGATGCCAACCGTGAACTGACAGGATTAGGTCTGGCTAACCTTGCCGGTGGCTTATTTCAAAGCTTTACAGTCGCTGGTGGATTTTCGCGTACGGCTATTAATGCCGATTCAGGGGCAAAGACCCCGCTTGCCAGTCTAGTGACCGTACTGGTAATGGTCATCGCCTTGATAGCATTTGGCAATGCGCTTGCTCCGCTACCCTATGCTATTTTGGGCGCAACCATTATGGCCTCTATTATTGGTCTAATAGATATAGCGACCTTAAAATCAGCATGGCAGCGTGACCGCTTAGATGCTGCCAGCTTTATAGCAGCGTTCGCTGGGGTCCTTGTATTTGGGCTTAATACGGGGCTGGTTATTGGCTTGATGGTGTCATTTGCCAGTTTAATTTGGCAATCCAGTCAGCCACACGTAGCCATCGTTGGACAACTGGCAGGTACAGGACATTTTCGCAATATCAATCGTCATGATGTGGTGACTTTTCATAATTTATTGATGTTACGTATCGATGAGAGTTTGTTCTTTGGCAATAGCGAGTCCGTCCATCGCCGTGTATTACAAGCCACGCAACAATATCCAGAAGCTCGTGAAATCATCATCATCATGGCAGCAGTCAACCATATCGATCTGACCGCACAAGAAATGTTAAGTACGCTGAATCAAGAGCTTGCTATTCAAAACAAGCACTTAAACTTTAGTTTTATCAAAGGGCCAGTGATGGATATCATAGAATACACCCCACTGATTACTGAGCTGTCAGGACAGGTTTATCTAAGTACTATGGATGCGGTCAATGCGTTACAAGAGCGTTAGCTGCCCTAAACAGACAATGGCTATTGCTGTCTGCCACAAAATACCGTTATGATAGGCTGTTGTTGTGTTAACGGGCTGTCATGATAAATATGTCATAATAAATATGCCACGATAAATACGAATTTGACAATGCCTATGCAACACCAATGCAACTTGTCCCCTTTTAAGTTCTCTAACGAAAGCAACCGACATTATTTATGACTGATAATCTAACGATTTATAAGCAAATTTACCCAATACAATGCTCTAAACTCGCTGAGCTTGGCTATCGCTCAGTGATTAATATACGTCCAGATGACGAAACTGATACTCAACCCAGCAGCCATGAGCTAGCTACTGCCACCAAGCAAGCAAATTTGGCCTATCATCATCTACCTTTTGATGATGAGCATCTAAGCCTTGTCACCGTTGAGCAGTTTGCGCTCTATTATCATGCGATACCCAAACCTATATTGATGTTTTGTGGTACGGGTGCACGTGCTAAATTACTTTATCAAAGCGCTTTGATGCAAGGGCTGTTATAAAACCATCTTTCTATAAAAATATGACAGTCAAAGCTCTACTTACATTCCCTGTCTTTAAAAATAAGCTTAATCGGCCTAGGCTTGGGCATCGTCAAAGTTAGCATCAATTGTGCTAACTACTTTACGCAAACGATAGGTTTGTTAGTTACTAACACTCAAGTTAATAGCCCTCAAGTTAATACCACTTACTTTAAATGAATAACTCTAAAAAAGGAGCTCTTATGAGCCATGAAATCAGTATTACTGGACAAATTACCCCTGACCAAGTTCCTATGATTGCCGAAAATGGTTTTAAAGCTATCATCAATAACCGTCCCGATGGCGAAGAAGCTGGACAACCAACTAGCGCTGAGATTGCGGCGGCGGCTGAAAAGGCAGGCCTTGCTTATAAAGAAGTGTCTTTTGCGGGCAATGAGCTAAACCAAACTCACGTAGAAGAGTTTGCTGACTTTTTTAACCAAGCAGAACAGCCAGTATTGATATTTTGCCGAACTGGTAATCGCTCAACGGGTATCTATGAAGCGGCGAAGCAAATGGACCTGTTGGACGACTGATAAATTAGCTGTCTTATATGCTATTGATACTTAGATGCTTAAATAATTAGATACTTAGGCAATTGAACCCACATAAACATGTGGGTTTTTATAGCATCTGAGATCATATTTTAGATCATATTTAAAATTATATCGCCACAAGGAATGTGAGCTACTTGAAAAGACATTCTAATATGACTTTCAATTTTACAAGGAATGTTTCATGAGTAATAATGCGCTAGCTTTACTTCCTCTAGCACTTGCCTACATTATGTTTACCTTAGGGACAGGGCTAAAACCCAGTGATTTTAAGGTTATCGCCAATCACCCCAAAGCATTTTTTATAGGCTTAGTGAACCAAGTCATTTTCGTACCTTTGGTTGCCTTAGCAGTAGTGTTGATGACGGCTCCGCCACCAGCCATTGCCTTTGGTATCATGCTGATTAGTTTTTGCCCAGGCGGCGTGACTAGTAATATGCTGACCTATTATGCCAAAGGTAATGTGGCGCTCACTGGCGTGGTTAGTCTATTATCGGTTATTACTTTACCTATCTTGATCACTCTAGCTTTTAACCACTTCATGAAAGACCAAGCGGGCTCTATTAGTGCCGTAAAAATCGGCGTAGTGATGTTTTTATTGACGGCTCTGCCCGTTACCCTCGGTATGCTCGCTCGCTATAAGTTCACCGATTTTATGGTACGTAGGAGCGGTATTCTTAATGGCTTAGCCAGTATCTTTTTTGTATTGATCGTCTTTGCGGCTATTGCTTCTAACTGGCAGTTGCTACAATCACAGTTCACCCAAATTGGGCTAGAGCTAGTCTTTATCATTATGATCTTATTTGCTTTGAGCATGCTGGTTTCTAGAGTGTTTAAGCTTAGCTGGTTTGATACCAAAACGATCTCAATAGAGACCAGTGTTCAAAACAGCACTACTGCGATTACCTTAGCTCCTATTATTATGGGAGTAAGTACTTTGCCAGTCATTGCCCTACCCGCTGCTTTATATGGCGTGTTGATGTATGTTATTACGCTCCCCATTATTTTTCTAATTAGGAATAAGAACTGATTATAGGGGATATAAAAAAACCACCTCAAAAAATGAGATGGTTTTTTTGTTAAAGATAAGACGATTTAATGAGTCAAATTGGTTTAGGCTTATTGCATAACCAAGTATTCAAAAGCACTCAAAGCAGCCTTACTACCTTCGCCATGAGAGCCGTGTAAACTTCTTACATAAGCAGGCATGTCAATTTTAGGCTCGCAAGGGAATTTCTTTAAATAGAAATTCCGATGGGCTTAGAGACATTTAACTTAACCTCTACTGCATTACCAAATACTCAAACGCTGATAATGCCGCTTTCGAGCCTTCGCCCATAGCAATATTGATCTGCTTAAAAGGCACAGTGGTCACGTCACCACAAGCGAAGATACCTTTGCGATCGGTATGGCAGCGCTCGTCAATCTCAATCTCACCAAAGCGGTTCATATCAACGAAGCCTTTGACAAAGTTAGTATTAGGTATTAAGCCAATCTGAATAAATACTGCTGCCAAGTCCAGTTCTTTAGTCTCGCCCGAATTACGATCTTCATAAACGATAGAGCTTACTTTGTCATCAGTCGCTTTAATCTCTTTAGTCGCTGCACTGGTGATAATATCGATATTACCTTTTTCTTTGGCTTTATTAATCAATATTTGATCAGCTTTTAGATTGTCAGCAAATTCAAACACTGTGACATGTTTGACAATACCGGATAGGTCGATTGCCGCCTCAATACCTGAGTTACCGCCACCGATGACTGACACGTCCTTACCTTTAAAGAACGGACCATCACAGTGTGGGCAGTAGGCCACGCCTTTACCGATGTTTTCTTCTTCGCCCGGTACACCAAGTTTACGCCATTGAGCGCCGGTCGCTAGGATAATACTGCGACTCTCAAACACTTCACCAGTACTCAAATGGATACTATAGTTTCCTTCTTCAGTCTCACCAATTTCTTTGACACTAACATGCTGTTTTAAGGTGATATTGTATTCGTGCATATGCTTTTCGAAATTTGTTGTCAATTCAGTACCCGTAGTTAATGGCACTGAGATTAAGTTTTCAATATCTTGAGTATCTTTCACCTGCCCACCAATACGGTCAGCAACCATAGTCACTTTTAAGCCTTTACGAGCAGTATAAATAGCTGCAGCAATCCCTGCAGGTCCTGCACCAATAATGGTCACATCTTGTTGCTCTAACTGTTCAGCATCTTCTGCACTGCCACCTGCTAACAAATCAGGGAACTGCTCTTGTAATTTTCCAATTAGTTTGGCCGTATCAATCATACCATTAGCGAATGGTTTACCATTTAAGAATACAGCGGGTACGCCTTGGATATTGTTGGCATCTACTTGCTCTTGGAATAGAGCGCCATCAATCATCTCATTGCTGATACCGTCATTTAATAGCGCAAATTGGTTTAGCGCTTGCACCACTTCTGGGCAGCTATGGCAAGATAATGACACATAGGTTTGAAACTGTAATGGCTTATTAAAACGCTTAACCAGTTTTTGAATACCCTCGTCAAGTTTTAAGGTATGACCACCGGCCTGCAAAATCGCCAAAATCAGCGAAGTAAATTCATGACCACCAGGAATACCACTAAACACGATACCCGTATCGGTTAATGCGCCGTCAATATGACTACGAACCGCAAAGCTAATTGGGCTTGGTAAGCTGTCATCATTGGCTGCCGCATCAAAGTTAATTTTATCTGTGGTGTCTGCGATTTTAGTTAAGAAATCAATCAGTTCGGCACGCTTATCATGTTCACCGCTGCCTAATACAAAGGTAATAGGGCGAGTCATCTTCTCACTGTAGCTTTTAACTGCATCTAACAAGCCTTGGTCTATCATAATTGTTCCTCATTATTATTGAATATGTAACGTCAGCACTGTTTTTAGACTTAGGCTGATTATATAAATATTAAGAGTCAGTACCAGTTAATAAATTTAAAAGTGCTTTAACAACGGTGTGTGTGACTTTGAATACGTCTATTATCGGGCGTTTCAGCATTTTGAGCAAGCTGAGAAATCCGAATTCTATGTTTTATAAAACCAATCGTACAACAGTAATCGTTTTGCATTTTAAACCTAAGTACAGATATTAACCGTAGTATAAGCTCGATTATTTCGCTACAATCGAGAATAGGTCATAAGTCTAATCGCTTATTTTCCTAATGATAATCTCATCTTTATGATGAGTGATATCATTTCCTCTTAATAAAATTTTATTTTCATAACAACAGCCTTCTAACAGCAAGCCTTATAACAATAGGGCTTCATAATAAATAAGTTTCATAATCATAATCCGTCTTAACCACAACGCGTTAGTGTTTGAGTGCTTTCGCTAAATAACAAGGATGACAACATGACAATGACTGATAAATGGCAAGAAGATAACGAAATAATCGCTGAGTTAAAACAAAAAGACGTCCATTTCGAAAGTATCTTTGATGAACACACTCAACTTGATCGACAAATTAATAAGCTTGAAAATGATGTGGTCAAACATGCCAGTCGTGACGAAGAAATCGAAAAAATGAAGCGGCGGAAGCTCCAGCTTAAAGACGATATTTGTAAAATAATTGATAAAAATAAAATTCAGTCTCGCGCCTAACCGTCCGTTCTTTGCGGTTTTTGGTAGGCAACCTTTATAAATACTAAAAACTACAAGACATAAAAAGACCCCATCAACCATTGTTGATGGGGTCTTTTTTAAGTCATTATTTAATATATTTATTGCGACATATTAAACTTTGTACCTATTAATCATTATTTATCTAAGCAAATACTTAGATTTTACCAACAAGGTCAAGGCTTGGTTTTAGAGTCGCTTGACCGGCTTCCCAAGCTGCTGGGCACACTTCGCCGTCGTTTTCACGTACATATTGTGCTGCTTTTACTTTACGAAGTATATCTTTTGCACTACGACCAATACCTAGATCATGAATCTCAGCAACTTTAATCAGACCATCTGGATCAACTAGGAACGTACCACGAAGGGCAGCGTTGTCTTCTTCGATCATGATGTTAAAACCACGGGTTATTTTACCAGTACCGTCGCCAAGCATTGGGTAAGTTACTTTGCCAATCGCTTCTGAAGAATCATGCCATGCTTTATGCACGAAATGAGTATCAGTTGATACTGCATATACTTCAACGCCTAAGCCTTGTAGCTCTTCGTAATGATTGGCCATGTCTTCAAGTTCTGTTGGGCATACAAACGTGAAATCATGTGGATAGAACATGAAGATTGCCCAGCTGCCTTTAACGTCGTCTGAAGTAATGGTTTTGAATTCACCGTTTACGAAAGCTTCTGTTGAGAATTCTGGAATTTCTTGGTTAATAATAGCGGCCATGATTGGCTCCTTTATCGTTAAATTGATTGGTGATTATTTATCTGATCGTTTTAATTAAGCCTTTAGTTAACTGGGCCACCTGACAAACTATACGTGAATTCTATGGTTAATCCAGTTAAAAGATTTTAATGTGATGTTTTGTTTTATTAAACTTGTTAAACTATTCTAACGGTTGTTTTTCAACCTGTCACTATTCGTAAACTACCTTAGTAGTTGAGAAGTACATAAAATTGATAACTATCAAAATTATATTAGAAACCAATTAAAAGTCAATCAAAAGAGAGCCTTTATGATTACCTTACGTCAACTCGAATTTGCCTTAGCCGTCGCCAAACACCGCCATTTTAAACGTGCTGCGGAAGACTGTAATATCTCACAATCGGCACTTAGTTTAGGGATAGCAGAGTTAGAGAAGCAGCTGGATACCCAGATTTTTGAGCGTAACAATAAGCAAGTATTGATTACCCCTATTGGACAAGATATTCTGACGCGGGCGCAACGAGTCTTTTCTGAGATCAATGATTTGACCACCCGCGCTCAAAGTCATCAAATACCGCTTACCTACCCGATGACCGTCGGTATCATTCCAACTATTGCCCCTTACCTACTGCCAAAAGTACTGCCAGCGCTTCGCACCCACTATCCAGAATTTCGTATGACCATTGTTGAGCAGCAAACGGAACGCTTGCTCGAACAAGTACGTTACGGTCATATTGACACTGCCATTATTGCTCTACCTTATGCGGTAGATGGGCTACATAGTTTTGAGTTTTGGGATGAAGACTTCTTTGCAGTATTTCCACAAGATGATGTTCATGCCAAGCTCGATACCATCAATTCCGATGAGTTAGCGACTGCTAATTTGATGCTACTCGGTGAAGGTCACTGTCTAACGGATCAAACGCTATCGGTCTGTCATTTCGATCGTGAGCAGATGAAGTCTAGCTTTTCAGATGCCAGCTTAAATACTTTAATTCAGATGGCATTGGCTAATATGGGCACCACATTGGTACCGGAGATGGCTCTAAACCAGCTACATCTACAAAACCAAAATGCCGTCGCCGTAACCTTGGCAGAGAAAGGGCCGCATCGGCATATTGCTTTTGTCACTCGTCTAAATTACGCTCGTGTTGATGATGTGAATCTACTCGGTGATGTGTTTAAAAAAGCGCTTGAAAATGATGCCAAAACTGCTGATTAGTGATTTAGTGTAGATAGCATAACTAACTGCTCGCTATTTAATGCTGACGTTGGTTATGCATCATAACAAACAACTCACTACCTTGGCGTGCGGGATGCGAATTATAGCAAGGCTCCATTATCTCAATATCAAAATATGGGGCAAAATGCTGGCGGTATTCATTCGTACTGCCACCAAACGGGGGCTCGGCGCGCCCAAAATTCTTATCAAATAACAGCCCAACCAGTCTGCCTTTAGGCTTAAGTAGCGCAGCCATTTGCTTTACATAATCATCACGGCGTATAGGATCTATCGCACAAAAAAAGGTCTGCTCAAGTACCCAGTCAAATTGATAATTGCTCGGTGATAAATCGAAAAAATCTGCGCATATCAAATGCTCAGGTGGAAAGCTTGGATAACGCTCAGCAAAGGCTTTAATCGGTGCAGGGGCAAAATCTACTAACGTAACGTTGGTAAATCCTTGCTCATGTAAGTAGCCAACCTCATAGGCATTGCCAGCCCCAGCTACTAGAATTGCCTGATTCTTAGCAGACTCAGGCAACTGATCAATATAAGCTTTAAGTGGCGGTGATATCTCGCCCATGTCCCAGTTGATACTATCCTGCTCATAACGCTGCTGCCAAAATTCCGCTTGATTAACGCTGTCCATACGTTACCCTTCCTTTATATGCGACTAGGTCATTTAAACGTTACGCCTAGCAATATTTATAAATTATCTATCATATCAGTATTTCGAGACGTTTTGTATCGAAATAATCCATTTAATATAAAATTGACTTACTTTATCCAGCCAAGCCTAAACTCAATCTAGACCTTGTTATCGATTACTCCTAATTTGCCCGCCAGCATATCATGCCATTGTCGGTATTCTGGCATCGCCGTCGCTACTGTTTGCCAAAATGCGCGGCTATGGTTGGCATGATGTAGATGACATAACTCATGGACAATCACATATTCTGTGCATTCTATAGGATAGGCAGGAAGGTGAACTGATAGCCAAATACGACCAGCGCGCGTATTACAACTGCCCCATCGCGTGTGCATTTTTTTAATCCGCATCTCGCGAGCTTCGGCACCAACAATCGGTTGCCACTTATCAAATAATGCTGGCATAACGATGGATAATTGCTGCCGATAATAGGCGATTTTTTCATTGTCATTAAGTATAAAAGATTGTGACTCGCCCCATAACATGATGGCAGTAGACACTGTTGGTGAACCAGATGATGGACTATGTCTCTGTCTGCGTTTATGCTGCTCTAGAACTTGGTCATGACATGCTAATGCCCATGACACCCGCTTAGTAACCGCTTGTGCGACTTGAAGCGCATTGATAGATAAAGGTATTGATACCCTTAATTGATAAGGCTTGAGGCGAAAATTGATATTTTTAACGTGCTTTGGAGTAATTTGTAAGGTGATGCCAGCTTGAGCAAGACATTGCGCGGCACTTTCTAATAAGGGATGAACGTACTTTTGTGGCAGGCTCAAGGGTTCCATAGATTATTTGCTACCTTTATCATTACGCTCTCACTATAAAGCTTGCAAGTGATTGTCAAAAGACATCGTATGTAGCTTGCTGTCTTTAGTCACACGCTGGTTCGACTGTTTTTCGCTATCTAAAGCAGTTGTCTTTAACCCAGTTGCATTTAAGCCAGTCACTCGCAAAGTAGTCAATTGACCTAGACCATCACTAATAATAAAACCAGCTTGCTTACCACTATCTGTATTTTTACCAGTTTCAATGTTGTCAAAGTTAAGGTCTTTATTTTTAGGATCACTATTTTTATTGTGATTGGCTTTAGGGTAATTGGTTTGAGTATTATAACTCTCACTACTGCGTAACACAGATGCCCCTGCACAGTCCGGTAAACTCATATCGCTAATAAGCTTGCGGGTGTTTAAGTCATACACTACCGCACAGCCCCCAAACGGTGTGGTCACACACAATAAGTTGTGTTGGCTGTCAACGACGACACTGGCAATATACTGATGAAAGCGTTGCCATTGATTGTCTGGCATGATTAAAGGACTAAAGTCGATATCACCACGATTATGGGTCAGTACTAAAGGAGCATTGATATGCTTCTCGCCTTGAAATTGGATGCCAATCATCACTGTTCCGTCATTATGGACGGCTAAATGACGCACGCTCATTTGATTGTGCTTAGGAAAAACTTGTTCAAGAAGCTGGCCGTCTTGGCGGTTAATATAAACCAATGAGGGATGCATAGTATCTAAGTTCAACTCCTCGCGTGAGGCTCGTTCGGTCTTAATACCACCATTAGCAATAATTAATGTCTCACCATCAGGGTACATAATAAGCTCATGTGGCCCAATACCATGCGAGTCAAATTCAGCGACTTTTTTATAGTCACAACTGACATCATAGATACCAATTTTACCTGCTAAACTTACAGTATCATTTTCAGTCACATAGAGTAATTGACCGTCTAGGTTATAGCAGGCATGACCATAAAAATGTCTATCAGTAGCTGATTTAATAGCATGCTTTACTTGTCCTGTAGCCGTATCTAATACCCAAAACCCTTCGCTTGGACGTCGACCCATGACCACGACATCGCGGCAAGCAGCCTTCTTATTGCCATTACTGATTGGATTACCGGCTTTATCAGCATCAGGCTGCACGACAATATCATGAACGCGCTCTGGCATAGTAGTCTGCCAGACAATCTGGCGATCGGCATCAATCCCCACCACACCAAAACCATTATCGCTACCATTATCATCTGTAGTCGCAGCCGCTTGAGGCATGGACGCTACCCCGCTGACCCAACATACGGGACGTGCCAGCATGGTAGTAGTGTGTATGGCTAACAGCTTAGCTGTAGCCTCGTCAGCATCAGTTTTATCCTTATGATAGTTAGGATAGCTTTTATTAGAATAACTGCCATTCGGATAGCTTTGATAAGCCTGTATAGCTTGCTGACCAACATACTTTAAGCGATTAAGATGCTCAGAACGCGATAAATCATTCAGCTGTGCATTAATATTAGAATGCGCGTGGTTCAACCCAGTCAAATAATCTTGCAAACGCGCCTCTGGTTGCTGCTGCTTACGATAGCGATGATGTAGCCCAACTAAAGCCGTTGTGCCTATCAAAGTTCCTAAAGTAGTGCCAAGCGCAGTTAATGCTGAAGCGGTCAGCAGCTCATAGGTAGTACGCTTATCCATAGTACGCTTATCCATAGTATTAAGACCTTTAGTTGCTATAGCTTTTATCTGCTTGTCGATCACTTAATAATTATTATTCGATATCGGTCATCCAATACCAACTATTTAATCGCCATCAGTACTGTTAAAGCCCACACGAACGCCTAATGTCGGAATCAATTGGCGCTTAATCAGCCGCGTGACGGTCGTTAGATGATCATACAACGCTTGCTGTGTTGCCTTGTCTGCGGTTGCTAAGTCTTCCGGCATCTGTGCTAGCAAGGTGGTCGTTTCAGCAAGTGCAGTCGATAGATTATTACCAATTTCACTCTTGCTGTTACTACTAAGCATGGCCGTTAGTACCGGATCAGTAAGTGCTTTATTTAAAGTGGCTAATTTAGTATTGATAATGGCGCGACTTTGCCCAGCAGTTGTTGCTGGCAGATGACCTTTCGCTTTGCCAGTCAGACCTAGCGGCTGATCTATCGCAATATTTTTCATATTCTCAATCGATGACAGCAGGGAGTTAAACCATTGGTTTAATCCTTGATCGCTATCTGCGGTTTGATTGATAACCAATAAATCTGTCGCATTCTTTTGCCAATCGTTTTCAATATCTTTTAGGCGTGTGCTTAGTGCGCTACTGGCGCTAATAACATAGGCACATTGACCAGCGTCTAGACTATCATTACCGTATAGCGCTTCCTCTAAGCCGGGTACACCTTGAACAATAGCGCTTTGGTTGGCCAGCTGCTTAGGCGTCAGTGTGGGATTGGCAGCGATGAGCTCAGCGACACCGCTATGCACCAAGCCGCGCTCGTCTGGATAGTAGTTAATATATAGATTGCTCATGCTGGCGGTCGCTGGACCAAAATCGATTATCTCTGCGCTGGCCCATACTTGGGCTAAAACTAACCACTGAGCGCGTAATGCTTGTAACTCATCACCGCTAACAGGCGCTTTCTGACAGTGTTTTTGTGCTAAATCATGTAGCACTTCACTTTGTTTCGCTGCGTCCGCATAAGCTGGAATGATCATAGTATCGGTAACGTGGGTCAGATACCTTTTCTCAGTCGCAGGTCTAATATCTACCGGAGTGATAACAGTATTTTGCTCACTACTATTGCTTTCATTAGCGGCTGCATTGTTAGTATCATTGGTCGCTGTAGACTCTTGCGCAACCGTTTGGCTGTCATTATCAGCCGCTTTATTGTCATCAGCAGGTTTAACACAGCTGATTAGTAAACCAGCACTCAGTGCGGATAACGCCATAGCTAAAGCGTGGTTCTTTTTCATAAGTTTCTCGGTATTGTCTCAATGTTTGCATCAATTAGTAAATGAGGTGGCTAATCTCATCAATGTGTTTAGCGATATGTTTATCGATTGATCATGAATCTGTCTTAATAGTAAGTCTGTCTCAATAGTGAATCTGTCCCGCTATTACAATGACTTTAAAAAGGCATTGAGTTCAGCCCGACCTTGCTTGTCCAGTTTTAGCACTTTTTGTTGCTGCTTAGCGGCTTCCCCACCATGCCACAATACTGCTTCCATCAAAGTACGAGCGCGTCCATCATGCAAAAAGGTAGCTTGAGGATCAACGGTTTGCGCCAAGCCAATACCCCATAGTGCCGGCGTACGCCATTCATAAGAGTTGGCTAAAAATTCCACTTGTGCGTCTTTTGGCGGTAGCTTGCCCGCGATAGTACGATCCGCTAAGTCATCGCCCATATCATGTAGCAGCAAATCAGTATAAGGATAAATCACTTGTCCATGCTGCTCAATATGATCGTCATTAGTCTTTGGCAGCTGATATCTTGGGGTATGGCAACTTTGGCAACCCATATCATAAAAACGCTTTTTACCGGCTAATACCATTGCATCATCAGCATTACGTCGATTTGGGACTGCTAAATTACGAGTATAAAACTCTACGAACTTAGCGATTTCATCATTCACTTCAACGGGTGGCTTACCGTTGCCTTGCTCATCGGCACCAGTCGTCGCATTCATACAAGCCGTTTGCGCGGGCATACAAGACTCATGAGGCCGAATATTTGAGGTCAGACCCATGTCTTCACTAAAGGCGCTTTGGTTTTGAGTAATCAGTTTCGTTTGGCCCGCCTTCCAGCCAAAGCGGCCCAGTGCGTGCTTGCCTGTTTGTGGGTCCATGACCCAATTAAACTTACCGCGGATACTGTTTGCATTTTTATCAGCATTTTTATTGTTGCTGACCGCTTGTTTTTTGATGTCTTCATCAGGAATTTGCTCCAGTAAACCAAGTCCAATCATCGGTAGTGCAATACGCGGTGACACCATCAGCTCATCATCAAAGGCACCATAGCCAGGTTTGGTCAAATTAAAGGTCGGCGCACGCAAGGTTTCAGTATAACCATCAGCAAAAGTGACCGGCATAACCATCAGCAAAAGTGACCGGCTTATCCGTCCACTGCACTGCAATTCGCGCTTCCGCCGGTACGCCCTGAATGCCACGATCTTGCAGTTGACCACCATATACTGGATGAGCGACTTTTTCTATCAGCGAGCTTTGTAATTGCTGACGCTGCTCATCCGTGGTTGCTGGCATAGCAAGACGAATCAATAAACTATCCGCATCATCTTCAGTATTCATTGGAGCATGACCACGTCCGTCTTTCACATGACACGACTGACAAGCCGCAACGTTAAAGAGCCCCCCGAGTCCATCACGGCTATCAGTGCTGGCAGGGGCCATCACCCACGGTTGGCTAAAAAAGGCATTGCCAATAAAGAAATCCCCCTTTCGCGAGGCAGTCAGATTTGAGGAAGGTTTAGAATAACTCTCAGCGCTGGTAACGGTAACGCCCGTATCGCCGCCCTGCTTAATCTCTTGCGGATCAAAGGTGGCTAGTCGTTGCATCGGTACGCCAGCCAGTGCTTCAATGGTTTGTGTGCGCTCAGCTGATGGCGCTTGAATTTGTTTGGTATCCGTCACACTGTCTGACGGTTGACAGGCACTTACGGATAACGCACACAGCACGCTTAGCGCAAGCTTGAAGGGCGCCATACGTAGTGTTGAAAGGGGATGAAAAGAAGCAGTTAGTATCGCTTTGGTGGCGTTCATAGCTTTCATGGTGTTCATAAAGAATTACCTTAGCTCTAATATAGAACTATTAAAATCGCATGCTATAAAGTTTTTCACTTTTAGTCGATACACCAGAGCTATCTATGCCCTGAGCTATCAGGCTATTTTAATATGGTATAAAAAACACGCTGCCAACCATTATTGACAACGTGCATATTATACCTAAGTTTTACTGACATGAAAATCATTCTCATTAGACTGATATGACTCATTAGGCATTCAAATTTAGTACAGACTAGATACCATAGAACCGATCTTATACCGCCAAGCCTATAGTTGTTAGATAACAAACAGTCGCTAGATAACAAATAGCCTTCAGATAATAAAAAATCAGCTTAAGACTGTTAGCCAGCATCGGCATCTAGGTTGTCAATACCGACCGCTTTTGCCGCATTCTCAATCCCAGAAGTTAGCTCTTGCAAGCTAGTGATACCGTTCTCAATCCAGCCGCGACGAATATTTTGTTCTTTAGCAGAGATACCTTTCTCACTTACTTGTCCGACGGTAGCGATCATTTGATCGACCTTGATATTTTCTTTTTCGCCTTTGGCAACGATTATATTAAAGGCATCTTCTACTTTTTTAAAGTCCGCAGCAAGTTTGTCAGCAGCGTCTTTATGGTTAGTATCTATCAAATAGTTATTGATACCATAGCCACCGACTGATTTACCAGCGACCGTTTTATAGCTACCTTTAAAAACATTTTGAATACCAAGGGCATTATTAGCGTAGCTTAAATGAGTCAAATCACTAAAGCACTCATGCTCATCTTCTGTTGAACCCGTAACAAAGGCGACTTGCATACGCTGAGAAGCCAACTCTCCTAATGCTAAGCTACCCATTTGATACATAATTTGGTGCAGGCCGTTATTATCTTTACGCGCCAACATATCGCTACGCAAGGTATTTTCACTTTCAGGCTGCCACTCAGCTTCCATTGCGGCTAAATCATCAACCAACAATTGGGTAACTGCTTTTAGATACTGACCGCGACGATTACAAACACTCGCATCTGTATTTACACTTTCACCGCTGGTACATTGACCGGCCTCATTGGTAGAGTTAGTGATATAGTCGCTGACTGGACGATTACCAGCACCTTCGGCAACGCCATTGGTGTCTTGACCCCATAACAAAAACTCAATCGCATGATAACCGGTAGTGACATTGGATTCGCTGCCACCAATTTCATTCATTTCTGCCAATAGCTCAGGAGTAATGGTTTTGGTATCTTGCTTCGAGCTACTAACGGTGATGCTATCACTATTGATAATATTATCTCTGCTATTATACTCGCCCGCATAGCTGTCATCGACGTAATCGATTAATGCCTCGTCAAGTGGCCATGCATTCACTTGTGCTTCCCAAGCATCAATGCTGCTAATAGCACGTTTGTCATCAGCGGTGACAAAACCTTCGTCAAAACGAAAAGTTTCAGTTTGCGAATACGGTTGACGCGCTGCTTTATAAGCCGCTTTTGCCGCATCAAGGTTCGCTTGTGTGGGCGTATCTACATAGGCATCCACTGCTGTTTGCAGTATTTTAGTGGTGTCTAATGAGTCCTTATAAGCGGCGTGTACGATGTCTACATGGCTTAGAACCAATCTATCGATACTGGCCTGTTCAGCAGTTGACTTTTGGACACTATCACCAGCTTTGTCAGTTTGAACGGCTGTTTGCGTATCGGTGGCGACAGTGTCCTCGGCAGTCTGCTTAGTGCAACCTGTCATCATTAATAATCCTGCAAGTGCAGCAGCTAAAGTAGTAGGTAGAATCTTGCGGCTCGTCACTGTGGTGATATTCATACGCGTCCTCAGAGGAATTATCAAACAAAAAAAAGCAAAAAAAAGACAAAGAAGCAGTCAATAGCTATATAATATTTAGGCCGATACAAATTATAATGTTATTGATAACTATTATCAATTCCTAAATTAACTCTCTTCTATTAAATATTTAATCTGATTTATCGTTAGTACTAGCTGAATTGCTCTATATTTTCACTTTGCTATTATTTTGGCTTCTTATCGTTTTCATAAAGACATAAAAAAAGGCCAGCTTATCACCGACCCTTTTACATTGATTGATCTAGTATTTTTTAATGTTGGAACTTTTACATTAAAAGTCTCTTCATTGATTAACGAACACTGTTTGTTGGCGCATTGATAGTTAGTTCAACACGACGGTTTTGCTGACGACCATAATCAGTGTTGTTGTCAGCGACTGGACGTGATTCACCATAAGCGACTACTTGAATACGGCTAGATGACACACCGCGAGCGCTTAAGTAGTTTGCCACAGCATATGCACGATCACGTGATAGACCTTGGTTATAAGACGCTGAACCTCTGCTATCGGTGTGACCAGCAATAGTGATTGAGTTTTGATTGTACTCGCTCATAGTCGCTGCCAATTTATCAAGTGTTGGCTTGAAACCTGAGCTTAATGTTGCATCATCAAACGAGAACGTAATATTGGCTGGCATAACTAAATCAATGTTACCATTAGCATTCGGGGTAACAGTGACACCACTGCCGGCCATTTGTTGCTCAAGCTGCTTAGCCTGACGCTCCATGTAATAACCAACACCAGCACCTAGTGCTGCGCCAATAGCGGCGTCACGACCGGTTTTGTCCCCGCCAGTTGCTTTTGAAATAACAGCGCCACCAGCAGCACCAGCTAAAGTACCGATAGCTGTTTTGTTCAAACGTTGCTGTCCGGTGTTGGGATCAGTAGTACAACCGCTCAGTGCTAGACCTGATGCTACTGCTACAATCATTAATTGGTTACGCATGATATTTTCCTCTGAAGTTAAAAATTATAAACAAAGTATGCTTTTAGATTCTACGCTTTTTGTGAAGCTTATCGATTAGATCTTATTGACTAATATTTTATAGGGTGTCACTAATACTAACCATTAGTATGTCAAGAGCAACCTAACTATGTGTAATATTTTGTCACATCTATGTATAGGAAGTGCATGATGCTTTGCGCTCATTTTTGCGCTCAGTAACGGTGACCCCTTTTATGTTTCATAGAATTTTTATATAAAACAAAGTAGGTATTATAGTGTTTCGCTTAAAGCAAACTATTGTTAATAAAAATAAAATAGATATGCTGAAAATTGATACACTGATGGTCACGTTAACACTCGTACACTGTTATTGATTTCTGCTAAAATCATGCCCTAATCATAGCTAAATGGTATTAATATTGCGGTGCTACTAGCTGCTATCGCTCTAAAGATCACTGTCCTAAAAAAAGATAACTTAGAAACTAATAATATCGAAACTCAAGGATTGAACATGAAATTGACATCTGCCATACAAAAATTACATGACCGCGCGCCTAAAGTGGGTAAAGCGGTTTCTCTGGTCACGGCTACGAGTGCTATCACTGCCACCAGTCTCGCCGCAGGGCTACCCGTATGGCTAATGGGTGCAACCAAAATGATTACAGGCGCGGCTATTGCCGATAAGACGGTGATCCAAGTTACCAATGCTTGGATCAACAGCAATAATGCCTTAATTGATAATATTTTGCCACGCAAAGACTGGCGCATCAGCCTACCTGAGGATGTGGATACCCAGGGTAAATACTTGCTTATCAGTAACCATCAGTCGTGGGTAGATACCAGTATCGTGCAATATATCAGTGAAAAACGCTTGCCTTTGACGCGATTTTTTACCAAATTTGAGCTGATATACATTCCTGTAATAGGACAAGCCTTTTATTTTTTAGACTTTCCAATGATGCGTCGGCATTCTAAAGACGCCATCGCTAAGAACCCTGCTCTGCAAGGCAAAGATATCGAAGAGGCAAAACGCGCCTGCGCCCTACTAAAAAACAAGCCTTTTACCCTCCTCAATTATTTGGAAGGTACGCGTTTTACGCCAGCCAAACGCGATAAGCAGCAATCGCCTTATCAGCATTTGCTCAAGCCACGTGCTGGTGGATTGGCCTTAGCCATTAGTGCCTTAGGCGAGGAAGTCGATGCCATCTTAGACATGACCATTGTCTATCCTGATGGCATACCGACTTATAGTGATTTATGGAAAGGCAATATTAAGCGCTTGGGCGTTGATGTTCGACATATCAAGATGCCAGACGCTTTATTTACTGCTATTCAAAATGGTGGTTACGAGAGTGATGAGGCTATCAAGGCGCAAATGTTCGACTGGGTGGAGCAAGTATGGCATCAAAAAGATCAGCTGATTACTAAGATGCTTGCCGAATTTGATACCGTCTAACACCTTGTGATAATACGACCCTGAGGCTAAAAACCGCTTGATTGACGGATTAAGATAACGAGTTAGATGGTAGTAGTGACTGCTATGGCATTAAGTCAAAATGGTGATAACATCGCCTTTCGCTATTTTTTATTTATAATGTCCGATTATAATGGCTGACGGGTTGTTTTTAGGTATTATTCATTGATAATGTTAGTGAATATTAAAGCTTACCGTTTACTTAATAGCCACTCACTATATATATAAGGTATGACTGTGTCCGCCTCTCCTGCTGCTAACCCGCCTACAAACTCAAAGCCATTGCCCAACCAGTCTAAAAATCCTCTAGATACTCGGTCGCAACAACCTCAGCGTCCCATGCGTCCAAAGCCAAACCGTCTAAAGCTCACCTATGATATTGTGATGATTATCGCTATCAGTATTGATTTATTACTGATCAGTGTTGATGCTATTTTGATGAGTAACTTCAGTAGCAATGTCGCAGGGTGGCTGGCGCTCAGCGATGGACTGAGCTGGTATCAAAGCACCTTACACGATCCATTACGTACGGCTGGTGGGTTTTTTACCCTATTCTTGATTGGTGAGCTAATATTACGCTGGGCTATTGCCATTAAAGAGCAAGTCTATTATCGCTGGTTCTTCTTTCCCTTTGTGCATTGGTATGAAGTGCTGGGCTGTTTTCCGCAGCTACGTGCATTACGGTTGTTTCGAGCAGTAGTCATCGGTCGGCGTCTATATCAGCTGGGTTATCAAGTTCTACCGCAGCCGTGGCTCAACCGTATTAAGTTTTATATTAACTTAGTTTTAGAAGAGCTGTCCGATCGCGTTGTTCTGACCACCATTCATAATTATCGGCAACAGCTAACCGATCCTGAAATGCAACAGTCATTGATTGAATCAACCATTGGCCGTAATCGTGAAGAAATTGAGTCAGTACTGCTGTCTTTATTACGTAAAGAGTTGGCGCCACAATTACAAAAATTGACTGACACCTCAGAGGGTGGCAATTTAATAGCGAGCGAAGTCGGTAAGGCGATCCAAAACGGGCTGGCCAACACTCCCGAGCTGCGCCGCTATCTACGCCTGATACCGATCGCTGGCAGCTTGATTGAGTCGCAACTACAGCATGTCGGACAGAATATTGGTGAAAATGTCGTCCATGCGCTTAATGAGCGTCTCTTAGATGCCGAGCGTATTGACGCCTTAATGGTTGCGATTGCCCACGGTGTTGCTCATATTGATACCAATAATACAGCGCTTGATGGCCTAATAGCGCGTATCATCGCTGACAGTTTGTCAGAATTTGAAGCACAAATAAAAGTCCAGCAATGGAAGCACCAGGATATGCTTAAATTTTAGCTATTTTATGAATTGATGCCTACCAACAAATTGTAGTTATGATTATAAGTATATTAGGCGCTGGATTATATTCTCTAGGCTAATGGGCTTGTTAAGCCCTAGTCTTCCTTAGTACACTGACCCCAATAAGAACGCTGCCTAATAGTGTGCTGATAACTGACCTATAATAACAACTGCACCGTGATCGCAGCGATATGACTATCTCTTGAGGATTAACAGTATGACGATTTCGGATACCGACAACCAAGCCCTCTCTCCCGCCGCGCCTGCTATGACTTTTTATGGCAAGATGCTGACCTTTTCGCGCTTGCAATTGAGTACTAATGATCTGTCTGCTATTGAGACCCAGCTTGCTGGTATGCTGAGTAATAAGACCAGCAATATTCCGGTCATTATCGATAGCGATATTGAACAAGATTTGGCGGGTTTAGTAACGCTACTGTGGTCATGGGGCCTACAACCTATCGGTGTAATTACCGGTCTGCTTGACTCACAAGCGCGCGCCCAACAATTAGCGATATTCCCAGCAGAGGGCAAGCGTATTGAGCGCATGTTACCCAGCAAAAAATCTGTACCCCCCGTCAACCAAGCAGCTGTTGATAACCGTGCAGAAAAGCCATCTGATAATAGCATTAGCGCCGCAGCAAACAACGAAGCTGCTGAAGCGACTACCGCTACCAAACAATCAGCAGAGGCCCTACTCAGCGCCGAGCACATTACCAGCCTAATCTATGATCAAATGCTACGCTCAGGACAAACCCTTAACCATGTCGGTGGTGATTTGATTTTGACCAATAGCGTCAATAGTGGTGCTGAAGCGATTACTGATAATAGCTTACACGTATATGGCCGCGCACAAGGGCGCTTGGTCGCAGGAGCTACAGGTGATCGAGATGCGCGTATTTTCTGTCAAGTCTTTAATCCCTCATTAGTGTCGGTTGCTGGCACTTATTGCTTACGAGATAATTTACCTGAGAATGTGATTGATAAACCAGTACAAGTACGCTTTATAGAAGGTCAAGGCTTAGTATTTACCATTATGGATAATGCCTGAGGGCTTGTATAAGCTAGGGCTTGTATAAGCTATAGGGATTATATCTTTATTGCTTTTAACACTCGCTTTGGACAATTGCTTTGTTAATTGATTGTTGGTTAATTCGGGCTCAACACTTTTTCTAAGCGTGCAGTTAGTATTTGGTTGAGCCGTTACTCAATAATGTAATAGGTTAAAAAAAGGTTGAGCATTAGAGTAAGTTTATTTAACAAAATTGCGCTACTATAAATCTTTAATTCAGCCACTATCTAGACTATTAGTAGGCGCTGCTGTAATGTAGCAACAAGTTACCACTTATCTAGTAGGTTTCTGTTCTTTAGTACGGACTTGCTATAAGTTTTTGTTTATTTATGCTAGGCTTACGCTCGCACGTAGCACATATATTAAAAATAAATGCGCTATTTTAGCTATTAGACATCCCATTGATTCATAGGAGTGTGCCATTGTGGCAAAGATTGTTGTAATCACTTCAGGCAAAGGCGGTGTGGGTAAAACCACGACCAGCGCTTCTTTTGCTGCCGGTTTGGCATTACGTGGCTATAAGACAGTGGTCATCGATTTTGATGTGGGCCTCCGTAATCTAGACTTGATTATGGGCTGTGAGAACCGTATCGTTTATGACTTTGTTGATGTCATCAGTGGTAATGCTCGTCTGTCACAAGCACTCGTCAAAGACAAACGGTTAGAGAACTTATATATCCTACCTGCCAGTCAAACGCGTGATAAAGACGCGCTCACAGACGAAGGTGTGGCAGAGGTCATGGCTGAGCTGTCCAAGCAATTCGACTATATTATTTGCGATTCGCCAGCGGGTATTGAGCGCGGCGCGCAGCTAGCCATGTATCATGCAGATGAGGCGATTATTGTCACTAATCCTGAGATATCTTCAGTACGTGACTCAGATCGTATCATCGGTATTTTGCAAAGCCGAACTAAAAAAGTTAAAGAAGACCAAGGCTCTATCCGTGAGCATTTAATTATTACTCGCTATAATGCGGAACGTGCAGCAGCTAATGAGATGATGGATATTGAGACTATCTCTAACGATATCTTAAAGGTGCCATTATTAGGGGTCATCCCTGAGAGTCATTCGGTACTTGAAGCGTCTAACCATGGTGAACCGGTTATTCATTATACCGACTCAATCGCAGGCCAATGTTATGATGATATTGTCGCCCGTTTCCTAGGGGAAGAACGTCCTCTACGTCATATTGACGTGAAGAAAAAAAGTTTATTACAGCGCTGGTTTGGGGGTTAATGATGAATAAGAAAAAAGGATTTTGGAGTAACTTATTCGGTTCAGATGACCGTAATAGTGCTGGTAGTGCCAATATGGCAACTGAACGCCTAAAAGTTATCGTGGCTAGCGAAAACCGTCTAAACAATCGTCTGACTGCCGACCGTATTGAGAAGATGAAACGCGAAATACTTGAAGTGGTCAATAAATATGTTAATGGTGTACAGATTGACGATGTGAACATTAATCATCGTCATGAAGATACCCTTGATGTGCTAGAGATGAATATCAGCTTACCTGAGAACAAGAAATAAACTTTTTGAGTATCTACGTGTTATAAGATCGACGCGTTAGCAATTTAATAACATAGAAATCCAAATAAAAAAAAGCCCTCAGCAGCGTACTGAGGGCTTTTTTTTATTCAGTTTGTTACGGCTAAACCATTACTTCATCCGGTTGATTAGCTTATCTTTTAAGATAAACTGATGATATAAGGCCGCGCTAATATGCAATAGCGTAAAGGCTATAATCATCGGCCAAATAATATCAGTATGTACGTCATTATAAAAACGTGCCGCAGTACGATCAGGAGTGACAAAAACTGGAATTTGAAACAAACCAAATATATCCACTGGTCTGCCCCCATAAACGGTCATTAATAATCCAGCCATTGGCATAGCAATCAGTAACGCATACAAGCCAAAATGAGACAATTTCGACATAACAAATTGCCATTTTGGCATCAGCGCAGCGGGCGGCGATTTAGTAAGTACGCGATTAAGCACTCGCGCAATCATCCAGCATAATAGACTGATACCAAAGGCTTTATGCAGGCCAATGTACACTTTTTCATCCATATTTTGATACAGTAGCATTAATATCCACGTGACTAGTAATAAAATAGCGCTGATCCAGTGAAATATCCGGCTACTAACTGGCCACTTGTTGACGCTTGGATTGACATTATTCATAGATTATCCTGCTAATCAGCTCTCTAGCTGATATGACGCAACGGGTATTAATAGCAATCGATATTGATAGATTGATAGAGTAGTTACCGGATAGCCGATTGTGACTGAGTTGCCATACTCCACCTCAGTCTTGACGCATCAGCTATCCGAATCAACCAACTGGTGCGCAATTTTATCCAAATCCGGTACCAGATAAGGAGTGTTTTCAATAATGACCGTTTGAAATAGATAGGATAGCACGTCATTTTCTCTAAAGGGTTCTTCAATGACATCGATCTTGTTATCAGTTCTATTATCAATAGTACTAACATTGTTTTGCTGATAAATACTATTATCGTCTTTGGCTTTATTGTCGTCGATATTGCTAGCAGCAACGTCAACGAAATGCTCAGGTAATTGGCCATCTTTAACTTCAGAGATGCGAACTTTTATTTGACGCAGCTCGCCTGTGGTCTGTAAAGCAAAGCGATGCAACGCGGTATTTCCTTCTATTACTACTATTTTATCTGGAACCTGATCGCGCGGTAGCATATGAAATACGGCAACTTCTTGCTGTTGCCACAGATAAGTCCAAATATGCTCATCATAGTCATCCACACTCAAAATCAAACTGCTTGGGATAATCCAGTCAGGTTGATTGAGCGCTGGGACGATAGTAACATCAAGCATGCCATTGTCAGTGGTCAGCAAGCTTACTGCTTCAAACGAATGTTTTAGGATTTTTTTCATACGTCGCTCACAATGAATTAAGCCGAAGGGGCAGTAGCCATCATTTCACCAATGTAGTCGGTGAGTTTTTGTGCCAAAACTTCAGGACTACCTATGAACTGGCAGTGACCTGAATCAATAATGGCTTGAGGTTGGCTAGGACAGGTACTCAAACTGGGGTCTTGCGCCCATAATTGGCTATGATTATCTTGAATTGAATCTACATACTGAGTACCATCGTTGCCCATACCAGAGAATATGATACTCACCAGATCGGTGCCATAGACATCGCTGGTATTTTTGAGCAGCTGACCGATAGCAGGCTTATACCCTCCATCCCAAGCATGCTCTGATAGGATCACCCTGCCCGTCGAATCACAGACGATCTGTCGGTCAATAGGTGCAATTAGGCATTGACCTGTCTGTAGCCGCTGCGAAGTGGTAATCACTTGGCAGCGCCACTTATTATGGCGATTAAGTATTCGTGGTAGTTTTCCAATCATAGCTTGGTTAAAGTGTTGTGCCAGTAAGATGCAAATCGGTAGCGTGGGCGATATATTATCCAAAAATGCTTTTATTGCAGTAGGTCCGCCCATAGAAGCACCTAAAAAAACCACATAACGCCAAGAATCAGGATTACCTATATAAGCAGGGCTATCTAACAGCGTTGGCAACCCAAGCATTTTCGACAACTTCCGCTTTAACTGGCGTTGCCATTTAGCGTAATGCTGTGCTTCGTTTAAATAGGGTGCTTGAATAAAGCCTACTAACACCGCGCTCGACTTAGACGCGGTAATAGCGGCGGCAACATTGTCATCATAGTCGCTGTCAATCAACCAAATATCGATAGCAGCTTTATAGGGTTCAAGCTTACCTTTTAACTGTGCTCGTGACACACAATCAACGAGAGTAAAGCCACAACTACGCACAGTATCACAAAACGCCACACGCTGATGATGACTCTCCGCCACCACCATCACTTGGATTTGATCCTTAGTTCTATTTACAAGCGCTGAGGCGCACGCTTTATCCCTCATAAGTCAGACTAACTTGTTTACCCAATAAGCGCTGTATTTTATTGAGAAGTTCTTGCTCTTGGAATGGTTTGCCCATATAGTCGTTCACGCCAATCTCAAGCGCACGCTCACGATGTTTTTCACCCGTACGTGAGGTAATCATGATAATCGGAATATGCTGCAAGCGTTTGTTATGACGTACTTGAATGGCGACCTCGAAGCCATCCATACGCGGCATCTCAATATCCAATAATATTAAGTCTGGTGTGGTCTCTTGCAATATCTCAATCGCATCGATACCGTCTTTGGCTAGAGCAACATTAATTCCTTGACGCTCTAAGAAGTGAGAGGTTACTTTGCGGACGGTGACTGAGTCATCAACCACTAAAATAGTAGGCTGAGATTTTGAACGACTGCGCTCAGAATTGGGGGATTGCGGCACATCTTTGAGTGCCGGCGCATTACGCATCAAGGTGATAAGATCCAAGATTAACATCACTGAACCGTCACCCATAATGGTAGCCGCTGAAATACCGGCTAGATGCGCCAGCTGTCGGCCCAGAGGCTTAACCACCACTTCAATACGTGACCCAGCAATTTGATCGACTTGGAGAGCGATATTTTGTCCGGTACGATTTTTTATAAGGATAAGGGGTAAGCTGGTATTGGTATTGGTATTGGTATTGACCATCAGCTCATTGAGCTTGTTACCCGATAAAATCTCGTTTAAATAACGCACACGATAATCAGCGCCTTCAAGACGTAAAGTCCCCTCACCTGATTGATAGTAGTCATAAAGTTTTTCTGGGTTGATACGTACCACACGCTCAATCTGTACCAAGGGAATAGCATAATAACGATCGGCAGCGCGTACAACCAAAGCATCAGATACGGCTACAGTAAGCGGTAGCCGTATGATGAAGCGTGACCCTTGTTCAGGCTCTGACATTACCGAAACCACGCCGCCTAACTGACGAATTTCACTGATCACGACATCCATGCCCACACCGCGTCCCGATATTTGGGTCACTTGCTCGGTAGTGGACAAGCCAGCGTTGAAGATATATTGCATGATATCAATATCCGTTAAACTGGTATCTTCTACATCAATCAAACCTTGAGAAATGGCTTTATCACGTACGGCTTCGACATCAATGCCACGGCCATCGTCCGATAAATTAATGACGATTTCACTCCCTTCGCGCAGTACCTCTAAGGTGATATGTCCGCTACGATCTTTACCTGCTTTTAAACGTGTGGGAGTGTTTTCAATACCGTGATCCACCGCGTTACGTAGCATGTGCTCAAGCGGCGAGGTAATACGCTCCAGAATGGTTCTGTCCATCTCATCGTCAGCATTGATGATCGTCAACTCAACTGACTTATTGAGCTCATTGGCGGTTTGCCTCACAACCCGCTCAAGGCGCGGTGTTAAGTGCGTAAAAGGCACCATTCGCGAGTTCATTAGCCCATCTTGTAGCTCAGTTTGCGTCCGTGACAGTTGTAGCAATAGACTTTCACTATCACGTGTTTTTTCAAGTAGAGTACTATTAATATCAATCAAGTCGGAAGCGGACTCTGTCAAAGATTTTGATAATTGGTTTAAAGAAGAATATTGATCCATCTCTAAAGGGTCAAAACCTTCATGACTAATCAGCTCCTCATCAATTTGCGATAAAATCTGCGCTTCAAGCTCAATCTCCATCCGGCGCAGCTGATCTGCCAAACGTTGTACCGTAGTTCCCATATCCTCAATGCTATTGGTTAAGCTACTCATACCCATATCAATACGCGCACGGTTAATCGCCGACTCGCCGGATAGGTTAATCATATGCTCAATCAGACCGCCTGAGATACGGATCATCTCATTACTACCTGCACTCTGTTCCTGCTCAGTGAAATTGCCAGTCATAGGCGGCATCTCACTAATATCTTCTTCTATATGTTCTGACTTTTGCTTGGCTTTAGCCGTCAAAATCGTCGTCCGCTGCGCTTGGAGTGACTCGTTAGGTATCTGGATTAAACTATCAGGATTTTTAACAAATTGCTCGAGCGCGTCTATCAGTAACGTAGGAGTTGGTGGATTCACTTGCTGTTCGAGAATAAACACCGCGTCTGCGAGCCAATCATGACAAGTTACCAGTAACTCTAATATCTTTTTGGTGGCGGGACGGCGGCGACTGGCAAGATCTTCATAGACAGTCTCCATTTCATGCGCTAAATCAGCAATACCATTGGCCGCGACCATCCGCGCGCCACCTTTTATGGTATGTAAGTCACGCTGTAGAGATTGTAGTGCTACCGTATCGCTGACATTATTCAAAAATTGCTGCAAATACTTGTTACGGTTGGTAAGCTCTTGTGCTTCTTCTAAGAACACCTCTAAAATATCAGGATCAGGCAACCCATTTGACCACGATTCCTTAATCAATCTATCCAGACTAAGGCTGTCTGGGGCTTTATCTATTCCGCGATCACTTTCATCTGCAACGGATTGAGGTTCAGTACCAACACGCTTGTGTGGCGCTGGCAAGATAAGGGTAACAGTTGCCGGTAGCGTATCTGTTTGCTCAAATTGCCGTAATTGCTCAATGAGTTCAGGGGCAAAAAACGAGGTTTGATAATTTAGAATATGTGTAATCTGTAGCGACAAGGTATCCTGTACTATTTGCATAATAGCCAACCACTGCGCTGTTGGCACCCGTCTATCTTCTACAAAGGCTTCGTAAATACTTTCGGCTTCATGAGTCATATCTCCAATACTACGAATACCTGCCATTCGTGCGCCACCTTTGATGGTATGAAGATGACGTTGTAATATTTTTAAAGTCTTAGTATTGGTGATATCTGCTCGCCATTTACTAAAACTTTCGGCGATAGCCGTATCGAGTTCTTGCGCTTCTTCTAAGAAGATTTCTAATAGCTCAGCGTCGGTATCAATCGACTCAAGTTGGAATTCTGGTGCTGGTGTAACTTTAACGTTATTTACGCTACTGTCAGTAACGTCTTCATCAGTATCGAACTCGTCACTACTATTATCATTATAAGAATCATTGTTATAATAGGAGTCATCGTTATGAGACAAGCCGTGCAACTCTTCAATAACTTGCTCATTGACTTTTAATGACATGCTACCAGCCAATGCATCAAATAGGCCGACCAGCTGGGCGTGGCCAGCAAGCAGTGTGGTTTGAATATCAGCATTTCTTGCCTGTTGAGGATGCTTGTTCAGGTAAGCATAAGCGCCACCTAACGCACTAAGTATCGAAGTGAATTTTGGCGACTCTAAAACTTTAGCAGCTAAGTATTTTATTTGTAGGATTTGCTGCTGTATATAGGTTTGAACGTGTTCAAGATCAGAATAACTAAGCGCGGCATTTAATTGCCATTCAGCATCTAACAACTCATCGATGTTTTTATCTAATAGCTGCGAGATACTTAGATGGCTATCAGCTACGTTGATAGTATCGTCTGACTCTCCAAGCATCGCTTGTAGTGAGGCTAAATCTTGCTGGCTTTGGTTGTCTTCCCCTGACAGATTTTGCTGCTGGAGGTTTTGTTTATAATTACTCAGATAGCCATCAATAAGTTCAACGGATTGGGTTAGCGCTTGGAGATGCTGAGCGCTCATCAGCGTATCTTGCTGTTGTAATTGCTCTAAGCTTTGCTCTATTGTCGCGCTGACATCACTGATAGCAGCTAAGGCGTTAGAGCCAGAAGCCGCTCGCAGAGTATGAAAGGCACGAACAATCTCATCACTGACTTCAATATGAGCCTGGTCTTGGTGCGCGCCGACAAAGTCATTGATATCTTGCAACAACTCCTCTGCCTCTTCAATAAATATTTCACAAAAAGCTTGTTCCTCTTCACTTTGCGGGGTGAGAACGACTGGCGCTTCTGCCATGATTTCATTAACAGAATAAATCGTTTGTAGCATGCTATCAACATGATCACTGTTGTTAATATCAACACTATCAGTATCACTATTATCAAAAGCACTACTACCAATAGTACTGCTATTGCCACGATCAATGCTACGAACATTCATATGACTATCAGACGGTACCACCCAGTTATTAGTAGGTTGCTGTTGAGACGTGTTTAGTAATTTATCACGTAAAGCGGAGTAGCTGAACTCATCACCATATTGTTTACTATACGCATCGGCACAGGCTATCCATAGCGGCACAGCAGCCGGATAATCACGGCTGTCACTTTCAAACGTTGCCATCAGCGCTGGATACGCCGTTAAGACATCAGCGATAAGCTGTCTTATATCTGCTGAAACGGTAATGCTATGATCTAAAGTACGCTTGAGCATGTTCTCTATAGACCATGCCAGCGCAGCCGTATAATTAGCGCCAACCATACGACCTGAGCCTTTTAGGGTATGGAAGCCGCGGCGAATATCTGCCAAATTGGTTAAGTCAGCAGGTTTCTGTTGCCATTGTTCATATAAGGGTACAATCTCGGCTAATACTTCATGAGCCTCTTCTATAAATATCTCTTTGATATCAGGATCTGCGTCATTAGCATCAGTTGGGAGTGGCGGCGTCTCTTGCATAAAGGGCACAAGTACCGCTGGTATTTCTAGACCAGAGATAGAGACAGGCAAGCCCTGCTCATTACTAACACCGTCATTGCCAGAATTCTCACTAGTATCATCATTGACATCGTTACTATTATTTACAGACCGATGAGCGTCATCTATAGCGTCTACTAGATCAAGGTGATCAGGAATTGCTCTCTGCTCTTCTGAGCTCAGATCGTTTTCTGTTTCTGATATAGACTTCTCTATGTCGGCTTCCGTTTGTATAAATACAGACGTAGCTAAACCAGCATTCAGCGGTTGATTGGTTCGTAAATTATTACTTTGTAAGATAGTGATAGCAGGGTCAAAGCTTGGCGCTTGTAAAGACTCAAAGTCCGTTACCAACAACGATAAGCGCTTTGTGGTCTGTATTACTAGCGCGACAACCTCTTCAGAGATCGGCATCGTTTTATTTAAGAGATGATTAAGTAAGTCTTCAATCGACCACGCCATCTCGCTGATGCTAAAAGCACCAACCATACGACCCGAGCCTTTTAAAGTATGAAAACCGCGGCGTACTTCAGTTAACGGCGTTAAATCCTGTGCATCTTGCTCCCAAATGGGTAAAAAGTCTTCTAAGTCAGCGATAACCTCCGTCGCCTCTTCAATAAAGATGTCACGGATCTCTTCATCCATATCAAAATTATCAGGCTTTACTTGAGCGCAAGCGCTTAATAAGGCTTCGCTGTCGGTTTCATCTATAAGGCTATGAGCGTTAGGCTCTAATGTAGTATCACCGTCTAAGGTTGACGAGATGGTGGTTTCATTAACAAGAGTTTGGTCAACCGGAGGCTGATTAATACTAGGAGCAATCTCACCACTATCGTCGTAGCGAATCACATCAGTTGCTGCTATTTTTTTGGGGAGGTACGTATCATTGTCATTGGCCGTATCAGAAATTTGCAGGCGCGCATTGAGTAGTTCGGCAGCTTTTTCAATATGTTTATTTGCCTGAGCTAATAATTGCTGATCAAAAATCTGCTGCGCCAAACAGTCTAATAATAACTCAATAGCGGTTAAACCCTCAGCCAATGCTTGAGTAAGCTCCCAGTTGAGTGTTCTAATATCATGAGCTGTCAGCTGTGCAAATACGGTTGCCATGCTATCGGTAGCTTGGCAAACTGTTGGTAAGCCCATATTTTCAAAAGCATTGCTAATCTTAGTAAAGTCTTTAGCATCCGGTAATAAATGAGTCTGCTGACGCTGTATGTACTCATTGAAATGATGCTTCACCTCTTCGACCGTAATTCGCAATTCGCGTAAACGTTTGTCAGAAGGAATCACATTCGTACTAGCGTCTGTCTGCTGATTTTCACTATTAGGCGTTATAGATTTTGGAAAAAGGGAAGCGATATCCCCTATTTTAATATGGATAACCTGTTCTGTATTATAAATGGCACTGTATAGCTCTTGGAGTTGCAGCTCAACCTGAGCAAAATCCGTCTCAGATGAGAAGATATGTTGCTCTACATCTGTCATGATGAGCTTAGTTTGTGACGCATATAACGTCCATCCTCGCCGCTCAAGCTGCGTTTTAATTTGCTGTAAAGGCTTTAGCAAAGTATGAGGTTTATCAAGGGCAAATATTACCGTCTCAATGTCACTTAGTATGCACGGTAAAAAACGCAACGCGGTATCGGGGCTGTCAGCACTATCATCTTTATCAGTGCTTTGCGATAAACGGCCTAGACTTGATTGAGTATGCTCGTTGCTCTGGACAAGAGCATTTAATTCAGTATAGATATCTGTCATCAGTTTTTTGATGACGTCCTTTGATAAGGCTGCCGAATAGCCGTCAGTGACATCATTGCCAGCGAGCGACTGCCCATCTTCGACCTGAGTGTGATGCGCGCAAGCTTCTATTACACGGTCAAGCTGCGCCAGTAACGGGGCATAGTACTCAGGTAGCGGCGTCTCATTGAGCGCAAGTTCATTTAACCATCGTTCAGCTAAGTACCAAAGACGCTGCTGAACATTTATGCTAGAAGTTTGCCACAAATACTGGCTGACTTTTTCTAACACCGTTAATACAGGCGGTTGGTTAGCATTAACCACCAGCAATTGTTGCACTTTCTGACGCCAGACCATTAATAATTGTTGATATTGCTGAGAGGTTAAAGCCCCTGTCGTTATGCTGTTCGGTAATGCCTTATTGATATTATAGACAGTATTATCTATAGCTATTGAGGTCGAATCTTTAACTGATTCTGTTACTATACCCAGCTGTGACAACGTTTGGGTAAGTTCATCAACAGCTTTCTTTACTAACGCTACGTAGTAGGTGCCTGTTCGCACATATTGTGCCAATTCGTGCTGCAATAGCTGGTGAGAAAACTGTGCCGTTCGACAGTGATCAGCACTAATATCAGCACTAATATTAGTACTAAGTTTCTCGCTATTGCCTACGCCTGCTAATAAACTCAGTTTAGTAGCTAAGCTTGCCAACAAAGGCAGATTGATCATAATTAGCGCACCACTAACCTGATGATAGTACGGTGCCATTCGTTCGTAATCAGGACTGCTAGAGCCTACTTGCCAGCCATCGGCTACCTGTGATAGTTGCTGATTAAGCAGTGGCAATAGCCACTCAAGCGTCACCATTTCATTGGGCTGGTTTTTCATAGGTTAATCCTAACTCGTCTAGACACTAATTTAGGCACTAATTTTTTGCCACGCATTAATCTGTGGGTGCGCAATACGGCGCATGTTCGAAGGACGCCAAAACAACGCCTCACCTGGAGCTAATATAATATAACCACCTAACACACACTGCGCTGACAATCGGGTCAAAATATCACGTTGATCAAATTTGCGAAAATATAACAGCATATTCTGGCAGATAATCACCTGTTGTAGAGACGGTGTGGCCAACTCTTGAGTAAAAATATTGTGCCAAGTAAAGCTGACATGCTGTTGTAACGTTGCCGCAATTTGCCATTGCGGCTGAATGGTTTTTGACGTTTGATTAATCGTAGACAAATCATAAAGATTTGGTTTGCAAGCTGCATGTTCAGGCGATAAAGGTTGAATAAACTGCTGGCAATCCTGCGGGATTAAGTGCCGCTGCCGGTCATCATAACGTCCCAAGCGCGCTTTGGTCAGAGCTCGCTGGCTGACATCAGTACCCAATATGGCATAATTTGTCATCTGCTTCGAGGCTAGACTCATGGCAAGCGTCCAAACCTCCTGACCGTGAGCGCAACCAACGCTCCAAATACGAAATAAGTTATCAGTATTGAGACCGTTCAAATGAGCTTGCTGCTGATATTGTAATGCGCGTTCTGTGACGAACTGTATTGAAGGTATATGCCGAAAAAAACGACTTTCGGGAATGAGTACGGCATCCAATAATTTCTGACGCAGCTCACTATTAAACGGTAATGCAGTCCATAGTTGCGCAACTGTCAATTGATGTACCGCTGCTGTGTGATCAACGGCATTCACTAACCACTGTAATTGCATATCTGGTAAAACAAAGCCAATCTCTTGCTCTATATAACATCGCCATTGCTGCGCATTTAAGAAGTCTTCTTTCACTAAAACAGTTACCGCCATAGATCTAGTTTTAGCCTTGCTTATCGCTCTGATATTTTACTGAGTACGATTATTCACATGACCTGCTGTTGTTATTACAGTCGCACGCTACAATGACTAGCGCCGCGCTTTAAGTAGTAGCTCAATACAAAAAACCACACTTTGTTAATAGCGATTGAGTAAAAGTAAACGATAGGATTTAAGGTCGCTCGTTTATTTTTACTCAATTTTTATTATTAGCACTGGTGTTAAGTACTCGATACATTTGACAGACTTTTCATCTCAAAACTATCATGATCACTATCCAAATCATAATTACTATTTAAGTCATGATCATTGTTTAGGTCATGATCATGATCTAATTGTTCATCATCATTAGATACTTTAAAGCCCGTTACCGATTCTTGTAGTGCTGCTGCCATTTCGCTCAGCTCACCAATAGAGCGCGCCGTTGCCATCGTACCGGACGAAGTTTGCGAGGTAATATCTTGAATAATATTCATAGTATGAGAGATGTGCCCGGCAGAGTCAGCTTGCTGCTGCGCGGCGTTTGAGATGCTTTGAATCAAATCGGCCAAAGTGTTAGAAACACTTTGCACTTCCTCTAGTGCTTCACCAGCATCTTTTGCTAAGCGCGCACCGCGGACGACTTCAGAGGTAGTGGACTCCATCGACATGACCGCCTCATTGGTATCTGCCTGGATGGTCTTCACCAAAGTTTCGATCTGCTTGGTCGCATTGGCTGAACGCTCAGCGAGACGTTGAACCTCATCAGCAACTACCGCGAATCCTCGACCCGCCTCGCCTGCCATCGATGCCTGAATAGCGGCGTTCAATGCCAAAACGTTGGTCTGATCAGCAATATCATTAATCAAGCCAACGATATCACCAATCTCTTGAGAGGATTCACCAAGGCGTTTGATACGCTTTGAGGTTTCTTGAATTTGATCACGAATGACGTTCATACCTTCAATCGAGCGCTGTACGACTTCTGCCCCATTATAAGAGATAGCAACTGAGCGCTGAGCAACCGTTGCGGACTCCGTGGCGTTATTCGAAACTTGGTCAATCGATACCGTCATCTCATTAATCGCGGCTGACACACCAGCGATTTCTTGCGCTTGGTGCTCAGATGCTTCAGCAAGCTCAACGGCGTTCATCTGCGTTTGCTCTGAGGATTGTGAGACACGGTCAGCGGTACTGTTAATAACCAATACCAGCTGACGTAATTGGTCAATCGCAAAGTTCACTGAGTCAGCAATTGCCCCAGTAAAATCTTCTGATACCGTCGCATTAACAGTCAAGTCACCTTCTGCCAAATCTCCTAGCTCATCAAGTAAGCGTAAAATCGCTATCTGGTTACGTTCGTTTTCTTCCTGAATCTGGCGAGCACGTTCAGACTCTGCATCTGCTTCTTGCCGGCGACGCAAGGTTTCTTTTTCAATAAGTAAGCGTTCCTTTCCACCGCGATTTTTTAGTAGCTGGTATAAGGCAAATAAGGTACCCAGTACCCCTAACACGAATACAATCATTGGCAATACTATTGATTGATTGAAATCGTTCAAGTATTGACTCAATGATGATAATGAGTTGATTAACCAAACCAAGCAGGCCACACTCACTAAGGCAAAAAACCCTAATAAAACCTTCCATTTATTATTGGAATCTTTAACATCTGGCGTTTTTTTGACCGTGCCAGCTACAGGGTTTTTCATAACTTCACTCATCGTGCATATTCCTTCCAAACAGTGGTCCAAGTCGTCTCTTGACTGACTTTATCAATCACTGTTATACCAATAACAGCCATCAGCAAAGCCTTTATGAATACTGACATACAGCAGTATCATGTCAGTCGTTACTACTTTGTCATAATTCTATTTGTCATTGATTTAGCAGACAAATTTTTTATTATAGTTTATTACAAATAGTTATATCGCAGCATCAATATAGCGCGAGTCTTGCGCCAGTAAACTGGGCATAAAAACAAACCAATCTTGCTCGTCTTTAAAGAACTTACCGTGATTATAAGGGGCAAATGGTGACTTACTATCAATAGCTTCTGATCGGTACTGACTTCGATTAAAATGCTCAATACCCAGCACTTGATCTACGAGTATTCCTGAAAAAACGCTATCATGATCGATAACAATCACTTTGCGCTGACTCATTTGCGACAAACGACTAGGAACATGCAAAAACTGAGACAGATCCGTCAACGGTAATAAACGTCCACGAATATTAGCAATACCTAGCATCCAGGGCTGGACTAGGGGCATACTGGTATATTCAGGCATCGTCAGCACCTCTGACACTTCACCCATAGGGGCAACCAGTCGCTGCCCGCCAATCTCAAATACAATACCTTGCCAGTCGGATTCTTGCCCGCCTTGGCGACCATTTTTGCGCGCGCGTGCCATGTCCGCTAAGCGCAGAAGCTCAATAAATCCTCTGGAAGCCACAAGTTACTCCATTACTTTACGAATAATGTTAATCAACCCTATCTCGTCAACCGGTTTAGACACATACTCTTTAGCGCCTTGACGCTTACCCCAAACCCGATCAGTTTCTTGATTCTTGGTACTGATCATGATGACGGGAATATGAGCGGTGGTCTTACCACGTGTTATTTTACGAGTGGCATGAAAACCATTCATCTCCGGCATAACCACATCCATCAAAATGATGTCTGGCAAATGTTCAGCTGCCATCTGACAACCTTGTTCACCATTGATTGCCTCTAACACTTGATAATTATTCTTCGCAAGCATGTCGCGAAATTTCGCCATCTCAGATGGCGAATCGTCAATGACTAAAACAGTAGTCATGGGTATTTCCTTTATTTTTAAAGATATCCGTCAGGATGTGTAGTATGAACTACCCACCACCTTAGAGGTAGGGGTTTCTTAGGTAATACCCATACTTGATACGATATTCTGTATCAGAGGTTAGACAAATTCACTAAGCTAACCCTGTCGCACCGACAGTTTTGAGCGTTACCAGTGTCAATCCTTGATTTAGGATGTTGATACTGGCATTGATATCTCTATCGTTATTTCGCAAGCAGCAAGGGCAAACCCATGATCTCAATGACAAGGGTAATTCATCCTTGCTAAGCAAATGACCACAGCCTGAGCAGGTTTTAGAGGATGGATACCATCGGTCTATTTTGACAAGCTCTTTACCATACCATTCTGCTTTATAGGCAAGCATGGTGGTAAAAGTAGACCATGAGCTGTCTAATATGGCTTTTGCAAGTTTACGGTTCTTAACCATGCCTTTTACGTTCAAATCCTCAATGGCAATAACATCGTGGTTTTTGATGATATTGAATGAGAGCTTGTGTAGGAAGTCTTTGCGGGTGTTGGTGATTTTCTCGTAAACCTTGGCAACTTTTAGGCGCTGCTTTTGGTAATTACGGCTTTCAGACAGCTTGCGCTGCTGAGTTTTAGCAACCAACCTGCGTTTGGCTAGTATCTTTTGTTCGCGCCCTAATTTATCTTGCAACCTCGATAAAAACTTAGGGTTAGCAACTTTACTCCCGTCCGATAGGACGATAAAGTCTGTTACTCCTAAATCAATGCCGATATTTGATTGAGTTTTAGGCATGTCATCAACCACTGTTTCAACCAATAAGCTGACGTAGTATTTACCCGATGGGCTTTTGCTGATGGTGGCACTTTTAATCAATCCATTGATAGAACGGTGTATCTTCGCCTTGATGTGACCAATTTTAGGCAACTTAACGGTGTTGTTTGTGACCGCTACCGTACCTTTTTGATTGTTGGTGGTGTAACTGTCTTTTAAGCCTTTTTTCTTGAATTTAGGAAAGCCTGAGCCTTGTTTGAAGAATTTATTATAAGTACTGCGTAGGTTTTGCTGGACATTAGCCAGAGCCAAACTATCCACCTCTTTTAGCCATTCAAACTCAGTCTTGTACTGAGCTGGGGTGTTTTTTAGTTCGGTTTTGGTTTCTTTGTAATACTCAATCTTATCATTAAGCATCCTATTCCAAATAAAGCGCGTACAACCAAATGACTTAGCAAAGAATATTTGCTGTCCATCGGTTGGGTACAGTCTGCACTTATAGGCTTTAAGGATTTGCTTGGTCATTATTTTCCCTGATCTATAATATATTGCTTAATTACGTCAAGAGGTGCGCCCCCTGTCGTAATCAAACAAAATGATTGTGACCAAAATTTATCTTCCCAAAGTGTTTCTTTGATTTGAGGAAATTCTTTTTTGAGTAAGCGACTGCTTGCTGATTTGTAAGTATTAATAAACTTACTGATCTCGCTCTTGGGATGGGCTTTGAATAAAATATGAACATGATCTTTATCGTGATTCCACTCAATGACCTCAAGTTTATAGTCAGGGGCGATACGCTCAAATATTGCTTTAGCTCTATCTGATACAGCGTCATCAAAAACCTCTCTGCGATACTTAGTAACCAGTATTAGGTGATAGTTTAGCAAAAATACTGAGTGTGAATTATTATCTAAGAGCATTTGTTATCAACACCTTTAATATTTTAGACTGAATCCTATAACACTAACAATTTATTTGGATTTAGTCAATAACGCCTTCATCCCACTACCTAAGAGGTAGGGGATTTCTGCGCGAGGTTTGTTAAAACGCCTTGGTATCAGCAAAAAAAAAGACCTTGGAGCATCCAAAAGCTTGCCCAGTAAAGAGAGCTGACTATCTAAGCAAACTTAACGACTTCCTTGCTCAAGGTTTTGCTATCGTATACATGGATGAGAGCGGTTTTGAAAATGAAACCCTGCGTCCTTTTGGTTATGCACCTATCGGCATTCTTCGCATTGATAGCTATAGCTGGCAAGCCAAAAGTAGAACCAATGTCATTGGTGCGTTATATGACAAAACCCTATTGAGAAAAAGTGGGCACAGGCTAAGTTTCTACGACAAGGTTGGATGGAGAATGATTTAAATAAACTGTTCCATGATATGAGATGTACTAATTTTATTATGGATTGACTATATCTATATCTATATCTATATCTATATCTATTAACGGTACTGGTTAATAGCTTCGAACAACTCATCTTTGCTAAATGGCTTAGTCAAATACTCATCAGAACCGACAATACGTCCACGCGCTTTATCAAACAAACCATCTTTTGATGACAGCATAATCACAGGCTTACCAGCATAATCGGGATTGTTTTTGATCAATGCGCATGTCTGATAGCCGTCTAGACGTGGCATCATAATATCGACAAAGATAATGTCTGGGTTATTATCTACAATCTTAGCCAACGCATCAAAGCCATCAATAGCCGTAACCACTTCGCAGCCAGCTTTTTGTAATAAGGTCTCTGCTGTACGACGAATGGTTTTTGAGTCATCGATAACCATGACTTTTAAGCCATCAAAATTATTTTCCATTATAATTGTCCTATGAACGACTGTTTATTCGTATCGCTGTTTTTCAATGCAAACTTTTGGCTGCTATTTTTTTTCATGAAATAGCTTATATTTAGGTTTATAGCGATTACCAACTTTACATTATTAGCTTGATAACGATTAACTTTATCTGCAGCTATTATATATGGTGCTAACCGCCTATTAAATATCGCGCTATCATAAGCTAATATACGTACTTTATCATTAGTTATCTGAGTAAATTCGGCTATTAATATCACAACGATGCTCGACAACAGTATGGAATGATAGCTAGGTAACAGATTTTTAAGCATTGCCTTAATCTTTGTTATGTATAAAATTGCTACATAACTTACCCGATAATCTTAGTTTGTGACAAAAATGTATCAATTAATTCTACTGTGCCTGTTTTAGCATAATTGATTGCACTTTCCCAGTTATTTAATTGACTGGCGGTTACTTTAACGGTACTAATTGCATTTACTACCCTACTAAACCAGTGATTATAGTATTACTCTTTACAGTAGCTAGTAGCTAGTAGCTCTTTGATGGTTAACTAGGGCGCACTAGTTCCTCCTTGTTTGATTTCACTATATAATAAAACGACGTTTATGATGGTGATTGGTATGACATTCTTTATGTGCTCCGAATCTGTATGCTTTAAGAATAGCGTTTGCTTATTAATCGCCTTACTTCTTGTCGCGTGCCAACCGCCGGCACCTAATGATGAACTTCGTGTTGGCGATAAAAGTGAGATCGTAGATACACCACTCATTATCGGTGCAGATAGTGTCACTATGACGCCTAAACATATTCTGAATATAAAATCATCACGTTACCAGCCAAGCCTCGGACTACAAGGCAACATTGAACCCACTAAGCAGACACAGCTCACTTCAGCCTATGCGCTTAGGGTAGAAAAAGTACTGGTTACCACAGGTCAATGGGTAGAAAAAGGCACGCCATTATTGCTTGTCCAGCGTCAAGTTGATACCAGCAAACCGACAAATCCATCCAATCAGAAAGACGCCGAAAATTCAGGTTCTACAAACTTAAGCTCCATTAATTTAGGCAGTGCTGCGACTGCTAATAATGAAGCCAAAAACCAAAACGCTATAAACAGGGCTACAAATAAGGACGCTTCATTAGAGCCATTGCCCAACAATCAGCAACACAGTAAAGAAGCCAATGATCTTGAATCAAAAAGTCAACTATCCCCAAAGGATGATGCCAGCAATAGCGATGTAGATAGCAGTCAAGGTTCTGTAAACTCCAAAAAAATCTCTCAGCTGATTGCCATACGTGCCAATTTTTCAGGGCGCGTGAATGCTTTATATGTTCAACCTAAAGAACAAATTGACGCTCGTAAGCCGCTGTTACACCTTAGTGATGAGAGTGATCTACGCTTTATCGCTACCTTGCCCATTAAAGTCAAGCCTCAATTATCAGTGGGACAAACGGTAAACTTCACTACTCAAGGTCTGTCAGAAAAATTTACGGGTCAAGTCAGTAACTTGGTTGCCAGTGACCAGCCTAACCAGCTATTGGTCTATGTCCATGTCATCAAAAACGACGCCAGCCGCAGTACCCTCAAGCCAGGTATGTTCGTCACCGGCCGAGTCGATTATGGTCAAATAGAGGTGGGTACAGTAGTCCCTAAGCGCGCGCTTCACGATGTCGATTTAAAAGCTCTAGAGACGCCTCCATATCAGTCTCTTACGCCCTTGACCGCTAATGTATGGACTATTAAACAAGACCAACTTCTGACCCGTCAGCCTGTTGAGGTTATCAAGTATGATCCAAGTACGGGACAATACCTGATTGCAGGTATTAGCAATGATAGCTTGATTTGTTTGGCTGACTTGCCGGTAGAGTCCGCTGGCAAAAAAGTAGTTATTTCATAGCCAGTTATGATATAAGTCAATTATGATATAGATTATCTTAATATAAGTTACATGGTGTAGAAACATTAACAAAGCATGTCTTGTTTAACAACGCCTTACTTAGGCAATATAGTCGTATCGTCTAATCATCGACTGATTTATTAACCGTATTTTTAATCATTGTGATTTAATTATTGAAAATAACTAATTTAAAATGACGATAACTATTAGCAGGTTTTTATAAAAACAACTAGAGGACAACCCATGAGTAAGCAGATTTTATTAATTGAAGATGATCCAGATTTGGCAGAATTAATTAGCGATTATCTGACTATGAATTATTACGATGTCCATCATGCAGGACTCGGTCAGGAAGGTCTTGATACATTAGATACCAAAGAACGCGATATTGATTTAGTAGTGCTTGATTTAATGCTCCCTGATATGGATGGAATGCAGGTCTGCCAAAAAATTCGTGGCAATAAAAATAATATGACCAATAAAGTTCCGATTATTATGCTTACGGCTAAAGGAGATACTACAGATCGCGTATTGGGACTGGAGATGGGCGCTGATGACTATATCTCAAAGCCTTTTGAGCCGCGAGAACTATTGGCACGTATTCGATCGGTCATTCGTCGTCACGAGCAACCCAATCAAGCGGATAGCCAATCGGATAGTTTGACGTTTGGGCGTTTAAGTGTCTTTCCCGATAGTCATGAAGTGACTATTGATGAGCAGTCAGTGCGCTTGACAACCCATCAGTTTCAACTGCTCCATTACTTTGCTACTCATTCCGGTAAAGTGCTCAACCGTGAGCAGCTGTGGCAAGCGATGCCAAACGACGACAGCTCAGACAATATAGACCGTGCCATTGATGTCCATATTTCACGTTTACGTGCTTTAATTGAGGACAATCCGCGGCAACCAAAACGTATCATTACGGTACGCGGTGTGGGTTATCAATTCGCCACTGATCAGGTTTGATCGAGAATAAACTACTGATTAACAAGGGTTATAGTAGGTATGATTGCCACTTTTGTAACTAATAGCTATAACCAATATTTACCAGTATCAGTATGAATCGATATGAGCATATGATAATAGAGACTGTTTAATGCAGCAGCTGGGTTTTCGCTCCGTATTTGCTAAGTTATTTGCCAGTGTGATGCTGGCACTTATCTTATTTGCGGTTGCGATGGTGCTATTGACGCAACTGGTCCATGATAAAGATGCTGGCATACGCTCAGAGGTAGTCGCGACGCAGATTTTGGGGCAGATAGACCCTTATTTACATGAGCTTAATATCTCTGTCAGTAAAGACAATCGCTTACAATCGCGTTTTATGCTGGCGGTCGTCAAAAAAAGCTTCGATATCTTTGATGAGTCATTGCAAGCAAAAATGGGCTTGTATGACAGTCATGGTCGCTTACTGATGCAGACGGACAGCAGCGATCTACCATTAGAGCTGCCAGCAACTCCGTCTTTATTATCGCGCGTTTTCCCCTCATTTTCAGACACCCCGCCTACCCAGCAAGCACAAGTGTATAGTAGTACCGGCTACACACTGCTTTATGAATCACGCTTGCCGCCCAAAAAGCCAGTACTTTCTGCTGCGCTGAATTTATTTACTGGTACTTTGCTGTTACTTATGATTATGGCAGGCGCGCTATGGTGGATCGCTCGTACCATGACGTGGCGGATCAATCAGCTGAGTCAGCAAATAACTCAGCTTGGGGATGGCGACTTTACAGTACGTGTGAATGCGCGCGGTAATGATGAAATTGCTTCGCTATCACGAGGATTTAACCAAGCGGCTCAAAAGATTGAACAGCTTATTAACGCTAATAACTTGCTGTTGGCACATGCCTCTCACGAGCTGCGCACTCCCATCACCCGCATTCGCTTGCAAATTGAGATGATGGATATGCTTGCTGGCGCCATGTCCATCGACATCAAAGCCAAGTTCGATAAGCGTGCCCAAGCCATCAATCGCGATTTATCAGGACTTAATGACTTGGTTGAAAGTATCTTGCTGGTCAGTCGTTTAGATGCCGGTCATGTGATGCAGCAAGTTGAGCGATTAGATTTATACGATTTGGTCAATCAAGAGCGCCAACATTATTCTGAGGCGACCTTAATCGGTGAGCATATAATCATTGATGGTCAGCCATCTATGTTGACCCACTTAATTCGTAATTTATTAAATAACGCGATGTTACACGGCATACCGCCTGTGACTGTATTACTCTATGGCGTACAAACTATTGATGAGGCAGATATCGTGCCTGACTATCTGTTGCAATCAGTACTATGCAGCAGCTTTGCCGATCACAGTGACTCAGATTATAATTATTATGCTGAGCAGTTTGACGATAGCGAGTACCCTCTTAATGATAGTAATCAGTATGAAATCAACAAAGATGGCCAGCGTGTCAATATACAGTCTGACCGCAAATCGGATCGTTCAGGCACTGCTAGTTCAGAAAATTCAGATGAAATAGCCGCCCTACCTGCGCCTATTATTTATAGGAATGGCGAAACACTGACTCCTATTAATAGTACGAATGACGACAAACAAGAAAATGCGGATCTTGAGACCACCGATGAAAATTCTGCAGTGATAGACAAACGACCCCTATCAGTGACTGAAACAGTCGGTACCGATCTATTAGTTACTAAACCGTCAGTTGCTCAATCGCTCAGTAGCGAAACAGGTATTTCACTTAGCAACAATGACAATAAAATGTCTACAGAGCTAATAGATAAAATTAAAAAAGTTGTTTGGAATATAGTACCGGACGCGCCAGCCGATGCTCGTAACAATGTTAGGAACGACAACGCTCATACTGAGCCTGAACACCCTGATAATGTTAATGCTAATACCATCAACGCTACTAGCAAACACACAGACGATAGCCTTGATAGTAATGAGCCAATTAGTAAAACCAATAATAAAAAAGACAGTAAGGATAAAAACGAGACGCCTACTTCCTCGCGTAAAGAAAATTTATTTACCAAGCATTTAAAAAAATCCAAAGCCGACCCGACGCGTCCCCTACCAAAATATGCTGTGCTCGCTGTCATTGATGAAGGTGCCGGTATACCTAAAAACAAACGTGAAGAAATCTTTAGTCCATTTGTACGTTTGCAGCAAAAAAATAAAGGCTCTGGGTTAGGCTTATCTTTGGTAGCACAAATTGTCACTGCTCATCAAGGTCATATTATTACTGATACCATCAATGGTCATACTCGATTTTTGGTGGTGATTCCGGTCAAATACGACCCTCATCATAGCTATAAAGACCCTAATGATTAGCGTGTCATTGGACTGTCTTTCAGCTTTTAAGTCTTTTTATTGTGCTCAGTTAAAGCCAATTAGATTAGATATGCCCTATAATGGCTCTCCTACTTTAATATTGGTTTTTATTACAGCAATAATGACTCTCTATTGCCTGCCGCTTTATGGTGTCATGTTATCCATATCCGCCCCATTATACTTATTGCAGCTAATGGCTATATTGTCATAAGCCAAATACGGATGTGCATATCCAAAGCGCTCAATAATATGCTATATTACTGCCCCTTAATTATATTGTTATTAACAGCGCTTATTGACCACGAGACTGTCATTACGCAATAGCATACTGACTTATATGACCGTAACTATATCTATTAATATTTTGAGCATTCCATGAGTGACATGATCGTCCTAAATGATGTGACTAAGAGCTTTTTAAGCGATCGATCAATAAAAAACAAAGACGGCAAACCGCATTGGTTTACTGCCGTTGAGCCGACGTCGCTATCTATACAGCAAGGTGAAATCTTCGGTCTAATGGGCTATTCAGGAGCGGGAAAGTCTACCTTGCTACGGTTGATTAATCTGCTTGAGCGGCCTGATAGCGGACAAGTTATTATTGACGGCACTGATTTGACCCAGTTGTCCGCCAGTGATTTGCGTATCGCACGCCATAATATGGGCATGATTTTTCAACAATTTAATCTTATGTCGAATCGCACGGTATTTGATAACGTGGCTTTTAATTTGACGGTCTCAGGCTATCCCAGCCGTGATATTCATAAGCGGGTAATGGACTGTCTGAACATTGTTGACTTGACCGATCGCGCCAGTCACTATCCGGCGCAACTTTCAGGGGGACAAATGCAGCGAGTAGGTATTGCCCGCGCCATTGCACCGAGCCCCAAAGTGTTGCTCGCCGATGAGCCAACCAGTGCTCTTGATCCTGCCACTACCCGCAGTTTGTTGACTTGTCTGCGTGATATTAATGAGCAGCTCGGGGTGACTATTGTTATTGTGACCCATGAGATGAGTGTGATTCGTAGGCTGTGTCACCGCGCCGCATTGCTACATCAAGGGCAACTGCTCGAGGTCGCCGATATTCGCGATGGCCTGATTCAGGCTACCACCCCTATTGGCCAAGGCTTAGTGCACGAAGACTAATGAGGCAGGAGAGATAAATATGTTGACTGGTGCTGAATTATCCGCCTCAATAGACAAGCTGTTTGAACTGCGCAAAGAGATTTTGAAATCGTTCGTAGATACCTTTATTATGCTAGGCATTTCCACCACGGTAGCGATACTTATCGGCGGACTGTTTGGTATATTCTTATTCTTATCTAGCGATCGGCAGTTTTTGCAAAATAAAACTTTGTATGGCGTGTTGGGTGGTATCACCAACTTTATGCGTGCTTTCCCGTTTGTAATTTTGATGATTGCCATGAGTCCCTTTACCAAAGCCATCGTTGGCACCGGCATCGGACCTATCGCTGCCTCTGTAGTGCTAGCGATTGCCGGCTCATTCTATTTTGCACGTTTGGTGGAACAAAATCTACGAGAAGTGCCGCGCGGTATCATTGAAGCCACCGAATCTATGGGTGCCAGTCCCTTTACTATCATTAAAGTACTGCTCAATGAAGCACGTTCAGGGTTGGTGCTGTCTGTGACTATTCTTAGTATCAGCTTACTGTCCTACTCAGCAGCGGCAGGTATGATTGGTGGTGGCGGGCTTGGTGATTTGGCCATTCGTTATGGTTACTATCGCTATCAGACTGAGGTAATGGTGTTTATTGTGATTATGCTATCGATCATGGTTATCTCCATCCAAGGCCTTGGTAATTTGCTAGCAACTCGGCTGGATAAACGTTGAGTTATCGGATAAATACCAAACACTATAATGAATATTCGATCGTTTACGGTTTTAAAGAGTACTACTAATGAATAAAACTCAGGATTTGGCGCGTATTAATCCTGGGTATAATGCTTGACTTTGTAACTGAGTAAGTTTGATTTTAATGCTAATTTAGCACCAATTGGTATCGCATTACATAACATAGCAGCATGACTCATGTTGCTTTTTTGATGACTACGTTGAACCTAACGCGTTTATTATTTTTATTATTGAGGAAATCCCATGAAATTAACAGATATCAGCCGTCAATTAGCGACCGCATTTGCCGCCGTTGGTGTATCAAGCTTGGTATTGGTTGGTTGTAGCAACTCATCAGCCCCAGAAGCCACGCAAGAGCCAGTTACTGAAAACGCCGTCAATAGCGATATCGACCCTGACCATACCAAAATCGTTATCGGTACCACCGAAGGCGACTTTGCAGATATGGTACGTAACCAAGTCAAAAGCTCACTTGAAGCTCAAGGCTATGAAGTTGAACTGATTCCTTTCACTGACTACGTACGCCCGAACCTCGCATTGGCCGATGGCGATTTAGACATCAACATCTTTCAGCACAAGCCTTATCTAGATACCTTCAAATCAGAAAACGATCTTGATTTGATAGAAGTGTTCCAAGTCCCAACCGCGCCACTTGGTATCTATTCAGGCAAAAAAACCGACCTTAATGATGTTTATAAAGGCATGAGTGTCTCTGCGCCTAATGACCCAAGTAACTTTGCTCGTGCTTTGGTAATGATGAGTGATCTGGGTTGGATCACCTTAAAAGACGATATCGATCCATTAACGGCCTCAAAAACAGATATCGCTGACAACAGCAAATACGACATCGAAATCGTTGAGCTAGAAGCGGCCCAACTACCACGCGCGCGTGATGAAGTGGACTTTGCGGTTATCAATGGTAACTATGCGACTGACGCTGGCATCGAGCTGACCGAAGCGCTATTCCAAGAGCCCAGCTTTAACTATATCAACTGGTCGGCAATCAAATCTGCCGATGTCGGGGAAAAATGGGTCCAAGACGTTACTAACGCTTATAACTCAGACGCCTTTAAAAAATATGCGCATGATACTTTCCCAGGTTATAAATATCCAAAAATTTGGGCCGCTGATGGTAGTGCAGCGACTACCGATGCGACCCCTACTGCACCGGTCGTAGAAGAAGCAGCCCAATAGCTTATACGGTATAATCGGTACACTTCAAAAAAGATATAGTGTGGCTGGTAGCAATTTTTACAGCTTCTATCTGGCAAAGTGCACAGCATGTTAGAAAAATTTTACCAGCTGTACGCCTTTATCTACACATCGCTTTTATTTAGCATTGACTATATAAGTATCCAAAACGTCCATTATCCTCTGATAATGGACGTTTTTTATTGTCTGTGTCTTATAACGAGTAATTTGTTCTAGTTACTAAAAATGACGTTAAAGCCTGTGTACCCTTTGTAAAAAAGCGTCATCTCCCCTTACACTTAGGGTTAAAGGCTCTTATAGTGAGTGAAGTAAATTGATGCTGATGGCTGTAGAAACATAAGCCATATTATTAATAAAGACCAATTAAAAACCTACAAACTAATAATAAGGACAATGCTATGAGTTCAAAAAACTATAACATTCGAACAGCTGGGAAAGCTAATATTCCTGTACTGGGTCTTGGTACGTGGCAGTCAACGGGACAAGACTGTATTGACGTGGTTAGCCAAGGTCTAAAAATGGGCTATGAGCATATTGATACCGCTCAAGCGTATGGCAATGAGAAGGAAGTGGGACAAGGTATTAAGCAATCAGGAGTGGCTCGTGATAAGTTTTTTCTTACAACCAAAATATTTCCTGATGACTTAAAGTTCCAGCCTGAAAAACTGATTGCAGCAGCTAAGCGCTCTTTGGGGGATTTAGATACCGATTACGTTGATCTGTTGTTATTACACTGGCCTGATGATCGTGTTCCTTTATCTGAGACCATTCCTGCGCTATGCGAGCTACAGAAACAAGGCTTGACGCGTCATATCGGGGTGTCAAACTTTAATATCGCTAATTTAACTGAAGCAGAAAAATACGCTGATGTACCGATTGTGGTTAACCAAGTTGAGTTCCATCCGTTCATCAAACAACATACTTTACAGACTTTCTTAAACAATCATCATATCTTGTTAGAGGCCTACTCGCCGTTAGCGCGTGGTGACGTGTTTGATAATGAAATCATTAAAAACATTGCTGAAAACCATGGCATTACCCCCGCCCAAGTATCGCTTGCATGGATTCTGTCGGATAAAGACCGCGTCGCTATTCCAAAGACCTCTAACCCTGCTCATTTGCAAGGCAATTTAGACGCTATCGATATACAGTTGAGCGCGGACGAACTAGAACAGATCGGTAACTTAGCACGTAGCGATGGTCGTAAAATTGAGCATCCAGACTATACCCCTGAATGGGATGATTGATTTTTTGAAAGCTGATAAAAAGCGTTGCTTAGAACGTTAGTTTCAACGTTGCCTAGAAAGTACAATATCTCAAAAATCATCGCCTTAAACACAAAAAAATCCACTGACATATTCAGTGGATTTTTTTATGCTCTTGCCTATCACCCTAAAAATCAAGCACCATTATTGTTGCAGCGTTTGGGTCTCATTAATAGGGTCAGCAGGATTATACTGCTCGGATGACGGAGTTGTACCAAGACGGTTGTTTTCTTTTAACGACTTTGCAACTTCAGGTGGCATGTAGTTTTCATCGTGCTTGGCCAATACTTCACCAGCGACAAAGGTTTCACCTTGCATTTTACCCGTAGCCACGATGCCTGAGTTTTCAGCGAACAAGTCTGGCAAGATACCTTGGTAAGTCACGGGAACCGACGATTTAAAGTCAGTAATAGCAAACTCAATGCTGAGTGGATCGTCTGGCGCACGCTGTACACTACCAGCAACCACCATACCACCAGCGCGTATACGTTTGTCTTGCGGGGCTTCACCTTGAGCAATGGCAGTAGGGTCAAAATAATAGTCAGTCTTTTGCCCAATAGCATAGACGACCAGCACCACCGCTACCGCTGCGCCTGCCAGCGTAAACAAGACCCACATCAGTTTTTTGCGACGAACTGCGTTCATACCCCTACCTCATTATCGAGTGACTGCTGTACAAAATAGAGAAAATATCGAAGGACACCCTTGTCGTCATGAATCAGACAAGATAATCTTATAACACCTATATGGTAGCACTGTTCACACAAATCAATAAGCCATTTAGGTATGAGAAAACTGATGGGTATTGGCATTAAAAAATATCCTGCTACCGTAAAGGATCGATATTATGGTGATTTTAAAGTAAAGCTATCTACGACGCGGAGGGTTTATTAGCCTTAGGATTGCGCTGAGCTTGCCGCGCCTGCTGAATGATGAGCTGCTTTATCAGTGCTTGTCTTTGCCGGCGGCTATAAATAACAAAAATAAGCATCATACCAAACGTAATCGCCCAGCATGACCAGACAAAAACACCATGATCACCCATGGCAACAAACTCAGATACGCTATAAAAGTAAGGCTGCATGGTCTTCTCCTCTCTAAATGGTATCTTCCTAGCCGTTATTTATATTGTCCACGAATATATTCTTTCACCCAAGCTTTGCCTTGATCTCGGTACAAGATCAAAGTATTGGTACGATAAATCGCTAATGTCGCCACTAATAAGTAACTACCAATAATCATCATCAATAATGGCATCCACATATCAGCAGACATTTTGGGTGCTTCGGTCAAGCTAAAGGTCGAGCCTTGATGCAAGGTATTCCACCACTGCACAGAATACTTAATAATCGGCAGGTTTACTGCACCGATAAGGGACAAAATAGCGGCAGCCTTTCCGCGATTGGCAGTATGTTCAAAGGCGGCAAACAGCGCCATCACCCCAGCATACAAAAACGCCAAAATCAGCATCGAGGTCAGTCGCGCATCCCAAACCCAGTAAGTGCCCCACGTTGGTTTTGCCCAGATAGAGCCAGTCAACAGGCTAATCACACACAGCAAAAACCCAATAGGCGCAAGCGCTTGCGCCACAAGGTTGGCTGTCTTTATTTTCCATACCAGATAAATCACACCCAATATAGCAAGCGCAAAATAAATTGAGATGGCAAGACTGGCAGCCGGCACGTGGATAAAGATAATGCGGTAGCTGTTGCCTTGTAGATAATCAGGCGGCGCAAAGGCCAAACCCCAGACACTACCAATCAGCAGAAAAATACCGGCTAATATCGCAAGCCACTTGACCCATGGCGCAAAGATACGGAAGAACTGCTTGGTACCCACCGTGGCTAAGAAGCCTTGCCAAATGCGCTGCCACAGACTGGGAGATGAGACGTTATTCAGGTTGGGCATGGGGATAAACCTATTGCTCAGCATATTGATTATGGCTGATAGGCGCACGATTATATTATTTGCGAGCGCTACTATCTGCTAACCTGTCAGTGTTAAACACTGGACAGAATCTACAAATGACTTTTTATTCAATTAATTGACTATTATAGCAAAATTGCTGCATCTCACCACGATGTTAATTCAAAAGGGCTACGCGGCACGGTTACACAAGACCTAAAAGCAAAGTGCCGTTTTTTTAAATTTTTCATTCAAGCTGTTAGTTGAGCCATGCCAGTCTTAAGGTCAGTGAAATGACCCAAGGCATGACCAATACAGAGACAATACTACCCGCTAGCAATAACGCTAAAATAGGCAGACCATTAAGACCTGAAGCAAACAAATCAACTGCCCCAGTCGCAAAAATCAACACGGGCAATTGCATCGGTAGTGCAATCAAGGGCACGAGTACTGCGCCATTTTTAAGCGATAGCGTCAGACTGCTGGCGACTGCTGACAACATCAGCAGCATCGGACTACCGGTGACGATTGACGCCATTAATATACCCGCCTCAAACCAGCTCAACTGGAATAACGGCACCGCAAGCAAACTGAGCACCGCCACAATACCACTGCTAAATACCCAGTGGATAATCAAACGAATAAGCACCCACAGCGGCAGCGAAGCCCTTGCCACCACCAATTGCGCCAAGGTCCCATTATCAAGCGCAGGCTTAAACAAGCCATCCACACCCATTACCAACGACAATAAAGCAGCAATCCACACCGCTGACACCCCAAGGCGTTGTAGCAATTGCGGTTCACTACCAACGGCTAAGGGAAACAAGGTAATAATGACTAAGAACAGTACCAAGGGATATAGCCATTGTATCGCCCCCTGCTGCTTAACCTGCCATTCGCGGCGCCATAATTGACCAAAGGTAATACTGGGAATAGCAAGAATCTCTGCAGAATGCACGTTAGCAATGTTATTAGCACTCTTGTTAACACTGGTAGAGTTATCACTTGCTGCTTGCACTCGGTTGTCGGTCATTGTCTGCCCCTTATACCATATAATCTGATAAATCGAGCACTTGATTGGCAACGCCCACTGGCTGATGGCTGGTCATCACTATCGCCCCGCCCATGCCTGCAAACTCGCACAATCTAGTCTCCATTCGCGCCATCATATCCACATCCAGCGCCGTGAATGGTTCATCAAGTAACCACAATGGCGTCACCTGAGGGGTTAATAAATACAGGCGAGCAAGCGTGATTCGCCGCGTTTGTCCAGCAGACAGATGGCTTGAGCTAATAGTCTCAAAACCTTGTAGCCCTACCCATGCCAACGCCTCATCAATATCGGTACTACTTGGCGTAATACCATATAAATTCAGTAAAAACGTTAGGTTTTGCGCCACGGTCAGACTCGGATGTATGCCCAGTTGATGTGATACATATAACGGCTGTACGGGTACGCCAGTTGTCCCTTGGTAATGAATCTCGCCCGTTATTATTGGCAATAATCCAGCAAGCTGCATAAGTAACGTGGTCTTACCTGTACCATTAGCACCAATCAAATGGCAAATACTACCAGCAGATAAGCTCAGCGTCACCCTCTCACACAAAGGTATTTCGCCGCGCTGAACGGTCAGATCGTCAAGTTTAAGCATAGGTGTAGGTATAGATAAAGGTGGCGCGGTCATCAAAACCTCTTATTATGATTTGAGCGGGCGATAAATATTCACCACAAACAGATATTGCGTTCATGGCATAATACGTTATGCTCACTACCACATCACAGTATATCAAATTGTCGATTGTCATTATCTTAAAACAGAAGTAGACTTCAAAAAATATGCAGAATTCGAAAGACAGCCAAAACCTAGCACTTGATTCAGATACTACTCATGCTGATGTGCCAAATTCTCCTTTGAACGCCGCGTTCACAACAGATGGCCTAATCGATGCACAAGTGGCATTCATTCAGCAATGGCTACGGCAAAAGGCGGAACCGCTCGCTAATGAGGCGTGGCAATGGTTAGGGGCGCAGCCGCTCAGTCAATACGTCCGCGTGGAAGACTTACAACGCTTAATCAATGACTGGTTACTTAGCCAACCGATGAGTGAGGTCATGCGCGCAGACATTCGCGCTATTCTGCATACGCTGATTTATCATCCGGCCAATGATACGGTACCCCTTTCTGAGCTCATTGATGACGTTCAAGTTGAGACCCTTGCAACCTATATTGGCAGTCACGAACAGCAGCGCAACATACTGATTCATGCGCTCATTGGTAATGAGACTTTCGCCAATCTGCTGACCCAAACACTGTACCACGCTATTAACGACTTTATGGAAAGTACACTCGATAAAGCAGGTGGCGTGGGTAAATTGATGAAACTGGGGCGCAGCTCTTTTGAGAAAGCCACCAATAAAAACCTTGATGAAAAGCTGCAAACTTACTTACATCGCAATATCAAAGATCTGACCCAGCGTGCAGAAACCAACGCTAAGGCGCACTTGTCTAACGAAGAAGTCTCGCGTCTGTTAGTGACTGGCTGGGCAGGTATCAAAGATCAGCCAATTAGCCATCTACAAATGTACTTAAATGATGAGCCTGATGACAGCAGTATTGACCATATCGAAGCCAGTATGCAAAACAGCTATAACCGGTTACGGCTTTCCCCTTACGTCCATAGTTTAGTCGCGGCTGCAGTAGAGACTTGGTATGCCAATCATCAGTCTGATACGATTGCTACTGTGGCGGAAAGCTTAGCCATTGATGAACAGGCGATGAAAAAATTAAGCATTGCCCTACTTCCTATTGCTCATGATGCTATCAGCAGTCAGTGGCTGACCGCTCATATTCGCGAAATGCTAGAAGCTTTTTATGACCAGAATAATATTAGGGCGTGTTGAACATTCACAAATAAGCACTGCTGATAGCTAAAAGTGTTCCAGACAAGAGGCAAATCGACGATAATGCAGATGCCTTAGCTAGACTTGCTACACACTGCTCATGAATAGCTGGGGGGGCAGTTTTAGCATCAGCCCTGAGGACGGAGTAAGCAAAGCACTGCTTTGCCCGTCCGCAAGACAAGAGCTATGCTCGCAGTTGGACAGGACTCTTTTTTGCCGCTACTTCATTAAAACTATCCGCTTAGAATGACTAAACTAGATATTTTTAATCTTGAATCGACTAAAAAATAGTCTCTGTCAGTGCCATGGTCGAATGTTCAACACGCCCTAAAGACCGTTTGGCATTTAATAGCGTCTAACTATGATAAACCAGCTATAATTTTCACTGGTCTTTGTTGTATCGGCCGCATATTTAATTCATTATAGTGACAGGTTTATGTATTCATCCTTATTCTTTCAACCTTACCCCTTTATCAATTAGCATAATATCTATGAGTCACAATAATAAACGTCGTCTATGGCAAAAAATTAAGCAGCTGTTGAATAAATCAGCACCATATTCTAATGATGCCGCAAAAACGCCGCAAGCTGATACTGATACTGATACTGATACTGATACTGATACTGATACTGATACTGATAAGAATAGCGCTCAAGATGACAACATTAAAGCGCCTATTATTAAAGCGAACCATAACACTAATGGCGACACATCTATTACCGATTATCTCAAACAATATTTTCACGATAAACAATGGCATTATACCTATTACCGCCCAAGAACGAATGATAGCCAGCGATCACATCACTTATCCTTACGTATGAGAAATAAAAAACTGGACTGTGGCTACCTATTTCGTATTCAGGAAGACAATAGCTTACTGGCGGTCTATGGTATTTTGCCGTTTTTGATACCAGAAAGTCATCAAAGCGCTGCGATGCTGCTCATCACCCAAATTAACTATGACATGCTTATTGGTAATTTGGAGATGGATGTCAACGATGGCGAAATACGCTATAAAAATGCCATCGATGTTGAGGCGTTCGGAATAGATGACGATATTATCGAACACTTACTGCAAAGTGTCATTGCGATGACCACCGTTGCCTATGAGATATTTAATGATCTAATAAACACCCAAGAGCCCGCCCAAGATATGCCGACTTTACTCGGCGAGCTACGTCAGCGATCCGATGACCGAACATTTTTTTTACCAACCCAATTCGTGCAATAAGCACCATACCCAAAAGTATAAAAACCCCTTAATACTTTTACTAAAATAGAATTCTTAGAAGCCGTTAAAACTATGCTAAAAATTGCCTACTCTGAGATTTTTCGTTACTCAGTACCCGAAAAACACCGCTTTCCCATGCAAAAATACACTATGATTCCTGAGCGTTTACTGGCTGAAGGTACGATTAGCAAAGCCAATTTTTTTGCGCCATCACAACTAACGGAAGATGAGATTTTAACCACTCATACCGCGGAATACTGGCATAAGCTCAAGACTCAAACTTTAACGACAAGGGAAGCTCGACCGATTGGCTTTGAGATGACACCTGCTTTGGTTGAGCGCGGTCGTCACATTGCTCATGCAACATACGAATGTGCTTTGTATGCCCAGCAATACGGGGTATCCATGAATGTTGCTGGTGGTACGCACCATGCTTTTGCCGATCATGGCGAAGGTTTTTGTGTGTTTAATGATGTCTGTATCGCCAGCAATTTATTATTAGCACGCGGACAGGCACAAAAAGTCTTAGTGGTTGATTTGGATGTGCATCAAGGTAATGGCAATGCTAGCCTTATGCTGGATGAGCCACGGGTCTTTATATTTAGTTTGCATGGCGCAAAGAACTACCCTTTTCGCAAGCAAGTATCTGACCTTGATATTGAGCTGGCCAATGACACCGGTGACGAAGAGTATTTACGAATTTTAGCAGAGACCTTACCGCGATTAATAACTGAGGTTGCCCCTGACATTATTTTCTATCAGTCCGCCGTGGACGTATTAGCGACTGATAAATTGGGCAAGCTAGCATTGACGCAAGAAGGCTGTAAGGCGCGTGATGAGTATGTATTACGGCAAGCAAAAGAAGCGAATATTCCAGTAGCCATTGTGATGGGTGGCGGCTATTCGGAGAATATCGAAGATGTGGTTGAGGCGCACTGTAATACTTTTCGTCTTGCCCAGCAGATATTTTTTGATAAATCTAACTGATTGGGAGTTATGGATATTATTGTTTATAAAGCTCAACATTTATAACGCTAATAATGCTGTAATCCCTTGCCAGCCAACGCGTACACCAAGTAGCGTCAAAATCAGTAGAATAAGCTGACGAAAGCGCGCTTGCGGTAAATAGCGACGTAGGCGGATACCAATTAATAAGGCAACAACAGACAGCCCACTTAATAACGCAATCAACTGCCACTCACTACCACTCAGCGCCATGATAGGCTCGCGCAAAACGATAATTTGTGCCACTTTTCCTAAAAAATAACACATATTACCGACCTTAGCGATGGTATTTTTATCGTCACTGGCTGACAGTAGATACATCATTAAAATCGTCGACATGGCATTGGTCGCACCACCAATAACACCAGCGCTAAACCCTACCATAATCAGTACCGGTTTGGTATTTGGTAGGCGAAGTTGCTTACCCAGTAGCGCGCTTATGACATAAACTCCAATCACCACTGCCAGTACTAATAGAATATAAGCGCTATCTACCCACAGCAATAGCTTGGCACCCAAAATACTACCCAGCAGACTGGTCAATGCCAATAACCAATAGCGTCGGCCATAATAACTGAAGTTCTGCCAAATACTACGCCCACCACCGTTCAACCAAGTCATGGCATTAAGTAACAATGAAGGGAAAATCACCAATACAATGGCGTGCGGTAGTGGGTATATACTTGCCAAAGCAGTGGTAGTAACTAAAGTTACCCCCAGCCCGCTAATACCGTGCAATAGTGAGGCCAGCGCAAAGATTACGAGCAGTATCACTGTCTGAGTGGTGTCGTTATCCGTCATGGCATTTGCAGCTTAACCCTTAGTATTTCATATTTGTTATGCATTGCTTACTCTTACTGCTGGCAGTATTGTCACCATTAAGACTATTAATATTGCCATAATATCTCACCAATAATCGCCACTAACTGCTTTGCAATCTTATCTTTGCTGGTCTTCTCAAGCGTGACCGTATCCTGTTCATAATTCTTAGCGAAAAATACCTGCATGGCATTATCATCGCTGGCAAAGCCGATATCAGCGCGTGAGACATCATTGCAAGCAATCATATCTAAATCTTTTGCGACCAATTTACCGCGGGCATAATGTTCAACATCTTGCGTTTCTGCGGCAAAGCCCACAACGAACAATTCTGGATGCGCAAGAGAGACTGTTGCTAAGATATCAGGGTTTTTCACCAAATCAAGACTCATAGTATCTTGGGTTTTTTTGATTTTTTGCGGTGCGGCCTGCTCAGTACGATAGTCAGCGACCGCAGCGGTGGCAATAAAGATATCAGCTGGACGTGCGCTGCTATGGCTAGCATCTATAGCTGAGCTGTTATGTTCTATATGGTCATGCGGCTCGCTATGACCATCACCGCAATCGCCATGTTCATGAGAATAGAGGTGCTCATGCTCAACAGCAATTATAGATGGTAAAGCGACGTGCGTACCCGCCACACATTGCTGGGCGGCGATTAGCATTTCTTTAGCAGACAATACATCAATACGGGTGACGTTCAGCGGGGTCGGCAATGCCACTTTTCCGCCAGCAATCAAAATCACTTCTGCTCCACCTTCAACGCAGGCACGCGCTAAGGCAAAGCCCATTTTTCCTGAAGAATGGTTGGATAAATAGCGTACTGGATCAATCGCTTCAATAGTCGGTCCTGCAGTGATAACCACTCGTTTTCCAGTCAATAGCTGCGGAATCGTTTGCTGAGCGCTAAATAAACTTACCTCAGCCAATAACTGCTCAGGCTCAGGAAGGCGCCCTGCTCCCACATCACCGCAAGCCTGTTCACCACTTGCCGGCATGATAATTTGATAATTCATATCTCGCAAGGTTTGCACATTAAGAGTAACCGCCGGATGTGCCCACATTTGCTGATTCATTGCTGGTGCAATGATCACCGGAGCTGTGGTTGCCAGACAAACCGTTGTTAATAGATCATCTGCCATCCCCATCGCCAGCCGTGCTAAAGTATTGGCTGATGCCGGCGCAATGACCACCAGGTTTGCCCACTTGGCAAGTTCAATGTGACCCATACCCGCCTCGGCATGTTCATCAAGTAAAGAGGTATGCACCTCATTACCGGTCAAGGCTTGCAGCGTTAACGGCGTGATAAACGCTTGTGCGCCTGCGGTCATAATGACCCGCACCTCAAACCCAGCCTTGATCAAAAGACGGGCAAAAATAGCAGATTTATAAGCGGCAATACCGCCAGTGATAGCAAGCACAATATTTGACATAAGCAGGACATCATTAACAGAAGAAGTTGAAAGATGAAAATTGCGCTTATAGTAACAATTATGAGATAAGTTAGGTAAAGTTTTCCGTACTTATCTAAGGTTGATCCGTAACTAACCCATTATCAAGGAATAATAATGGCCATTAAAGACTGGCACGAAGATGACAGACCACGCGAAAAACTGCTGAAATTTGGCGCGGCTTCTCTTACTGACCCCGAAATCTTAGCCATATTTTTACGTACTGGCACTCAATCGCAATCAGCTATTGAGCTTGCTCGTCATTTAATTGAACAATTCGGCAGTCTGGCTGAGCTATTAGCCGCCCCCAAAGAGATTGTTCTTGCCTGTCACGGTATCGGCCCTGCCAAATATGCGCAGATGTTGGCCTCACTTGAGATGGGTACTCGCTATCTGGACAGTGAGCTCAAAACCGGTCAGGCCCTTGGACGCTCACAAGTAGTCAAGGATTATATCAGTACCCAATTGCGCGGTGAGCACCGTGAGGTTTTTGCCGTACTCTGTTTGGACAATGCGCTGAACCTGCTTAACTTCGAGATATTATTTACTGGCGGCATCTCATCGTGCTCAGTCTGTATCAAGCATGTGCTACGCCATGCCATCAGTCACGCTGCCAGTCAGTTGATTGTCGCTCATAATCATCCGCATACTGATTCTCAGCCATCAACGGCAGACAATTTATTGACCTACGAGCTAAGAAAAGCCTGTGATTTACTAGATTTATCGCTGGTTGATCATATTATTGTTGGACGTAACGATACCTTATCTTATGCTGAAAACGGCCTAGCTCCTTTTAATTGATGAGGGATCGTTAATAGGGTGCGCCCTAGTAGCTGATACATATCATCGACACAGCGTAGCATTTTCGCTCTTGATAGTTATTGAGACACATTCCATATTAGTAGATAGTTTTATGTCTATGATTTATAGTAAAATTTAAGTTGTAGTTACCTTTTCTTACTGTTGCTTAACTTATTATTATTTAATAAATTACAGTCTCAGTTTTTTGAAACTTATTTATTTAACTTAAAATTCATTCTTTTACATTTTGCTAAGGAGACAGCCATGGCGATTGGCTTATTTATTTTGGCAGTACTCATTCAGTTAGCTGTCATCTTGGCCATCTTTTTAATGTCGTTATCACGGGTCAGTGGTAGCATCGTTGCTATTATTACCGTAATAGTAACCGCCATTATAAGTCCATGGTCATTGATTTTAGGCATCCCGATAGCCCTGTTATGCCTAGTGCTGCTTATCACACCTATTCGCCAAGCGCTGCTTACCAAACCAGTATACAAAGCTTTAGGCGATGCGATGCCCAGTATGAGTGACACTGAACGTGAAGCTCTCGATGCTGGTACTAGCTGGTGGGAAAAAGAGCTGTTTATGGGCGCACCGAACTGGGATACCTTTGCTGATTATCCTTATCCGCAGCTATCAGAAGAAGAACAGAGCTTTATTGATAATGAAGTTGAGCAACTATGCACTATGCTCGATGAATGGAAAATTCATCACGAAGAAAAGGATCTATCACCTAAAGCATGGCAATTTATCAAAGATAAGGGCATTTTGGGTTTAATTATTCCCAAAGAATACGGCGGCCTACAATTTACCTCTTATGCTCAAAGTCGTGTTATGAGTAAGATTGCATCGCGTTCACCGACCGCAGCAGTCAGCTGTATGGTGCCAAACTCGCTCGGTCCTGGCGAATTACTCATGCATTACGGTACGGACGCGCAAAAAGAGCGCTGGTTGCCGGGGCTTGCCAAAGGTGACGAGATTCCCTGCTTTGGTCTGACTGGCCCTGAAGCCGGTTCGGATGCTGGTGCAATTCCTGATACTGGAGTAGTGTGTTACGGCATCCATGATGGCGAGCAGACGCTTGGTCTACGTATGAATTTCTCTAAACGTTGGATTACCTTGGCCCCTATCGCTACGGTAGTCGGTTTGGCATTTAAAATGCATGACCCAGAAGGGCTGCTCGGTGATGCTAGCAAAGTCGATTATGGCATTACTTGTGCCTTGGTTCCTGCCGATCACAAGGGGGTTGTCATAGGCCCACGGCATTATCCAAGTGGCTCGCCGTTTATGAACGGTACAGTTGATGGCAAGGATGTTTTTATCCCTCTAGACTACATCATTGGTGGCGTTGAGAACGCGGGTCGCGGTTGGCGCATGCTGATGGAATGCCTTGGCGTTGGTCGCGGTATTTCATTACCAGCGCTATCGACCTCAGCTAGCGGGATGACTTACTTGTCGGTTGGTGCGTTTGCCAAAGTTCGCGAGCAATTTAAAATATCCGTTGGTAAATTCGAAGGCGTGCAAGATGCTACTAGTCGTATTGCCAGCCAAACCTATATGTTGGAGGCCTTCCGCCACTTAGTCAACTGCGGATTGAACCAAGGTGGTACGCCATCGGTTATGACCGCGATGGCAAAATATTACGCCACCGAAACCATGCGTGAAGTCGTAAACGATGGTATGGATGTGGTTGGTGGCCGCGCCATTCAAATGGGTCCGCGGAACTTTTTAGCCATTCCTTATCAAGCCATTCCGGTTTCCATTACCGTTGAGGGCGCGAATATTCTAACCCGTTCTTTGATGATCTTTGGCCAAGGCGCGATGCGTTGCCATCCGTATCTATTCGATGAATTGCAACTGCTGCAAAGCGAAGATAAAGCGGGCGCACTTAAGGAATTTGATGTTTTATTCTTTAAACATCTAGGCTATACCTTTAATCGCGGTGCCAAAGCCTTTATCGCAGGTTATGTCGGTGGTAGCAACGATGCGCCAAGCTTTGCTGATAAATTTACTCGTCCTTACTATAAACATATCAACCGCTTAAGTGCCAGTTTTGCCCTCACGGCCGACATGGCATTAGGCTTACTTGCGGGTGATTTGAAGCGTAAAGAGATGCTCTCTGGCCGCTTAGCTGACATTCATAGCCATTTATTTATTGCAACGGCTATCCTACAGTTTTATGAGCATGGCAGTAAATCAGAAGCCGAACGCTTGCATGCTGAAGTTGCGCTACAAAGCAGTCTTTATACTATTCAAGAAGCGTTTGTGTCCTTCTTTGCCAACTTCCCCAATCGCATGGCAGCCAATGTGGTCAGCTTTGTGACCTTCCCTAGTGGTCGTATCTTTACCCCAGCCAGTGATGAGCTTAAACGCCAATTGGGGGATACTTTTATGGATGACTTTGCAGCCAACCCATTCCGCGATTATCTCAAAACTATGGTGTACTACAATACCGATCCTGAAGATGTTACTGGACGCATGGAGCATGCTTATCAAACGCTACTTGAGGTGGAACCCTTGTGGCAGAAGTTTAAAAAAGCCGAGCATAAAGGTAGCTTTGAAGGGTTAACCTTTGAAGATCATGTGGTGCAGGCCAGCCAAGATGGTGATATCACCGAAGAAGAAGCTGAACAACTGATTAGATATAATGCGCTACGTTTTGATTCATTATTGACCGATGTTTTCGATGAGCACTTGCTAAATGCTCAAAAACGCACCAATCCGCATAGTTTAGAGAATGCCGTTCATAAATTGACTGATTATGCTCAGCTCAAAAATGATGCGCAAATTAAGAACGGCACGCCAGCAAAAGACGACGCGATAACTGACAATGTAGAAGCAACCACAAATATCCATGAACAAACTGGCGATGCCAATCCCGACCATGGTTATGAAACGGATGGCGACGTCAAAATGGTAGACGAGCAAGACACGACGCAAGAGATTAAGGCACAAACTAACTTTGGCGAGGTCAATCCTGATGCAGAAGCGCTAAATCCTCGCCATCGTGACGCTGAGTCAACTCTGAGTGAACGTATGAGCTACAACCACAGTAAAGCTAAGGCTGACTCTGATAGACTAAATAACTTAGAGTCAAACTCTACAGAGTCTAAAACAGATGTCTTCGAGGATGACAAAATAGACCAAGATATGTCTGACAATTCTAAATAGCATGACGGATTAAGCCGTGAAAAAGATGACAAAGCATAAGATTTAAACCATCTTGTAGGCTCAAAATCTACCCGCGTAAAAGCGACAAGAACCAAAACGACGACCATAAAATAACAAGCAAGATTGCCGACCTTGGCAATCTTGCTTTTTTATGGCTGATTTTTTCTCTTTTATGGGGTAAAATTTCTTAATTTATAAAAAAATCTTGCAGCGTCCCTAACAATTATTTTATATTGTCCTCGAAAATGTGACACTAAGTGACAGACCAAAAATTTATGAACATAGCAAGAGCAGTAATGGGGCAAAAACTCATAATCGCATTGATTTAAGGTTTGAGCCTGCTACTGAGAGTTATGTAACCAAAGGATATCTTTATGTGGAAAAATATGGGACTGACGGGCAAGATTATTGTTGCCATGGCGCTCGGTATCATACTGGGTTTATTTTTGAATTATTCCGGATTAAATAGCGTCGGCGGTTTTGTTAATACTTATATAACCGATGGATTTTTTGCCATTATCGGTAAGTTATTTGTCAACTCTCTCAAAATGCTGGTCGTACCCTTAGTGCTAATCTCGCTGATTTGCGGGGTGTGCGGCATCGGTGATATCCGCTTATTAGGACGTATTGGCGGCAAGACTTTTTTAATCTACATGATGACTACCGCCTTAGCAATTGCGACCGCGATTGGCCTTGGGATACTATTTGGTATCGGTAAAGGTATGAATATCGAAACCGAAGCAGCATTCGAAGCAGCATCAGCGCCACCCCTTCTCGATGTATTTTCTAATATTATCCCCTCCAATCCCATCAGTGCGATGGCAAATGGCGATATGTTGTCGATTATCTTCTTTGCTATCTTAGTCGGCGTCAGTATTTTGATGGTCGGTAAGCCAGCTAAAGGCTTAGTGCAAAGCTTAGAGCTCATCAATGAAGTCATCTTAAAGATGGTGACTATTATTATGAACCTAGCACCCTACGGTGTATTTGCGCTATTAACCACAGCAATGGCTGAATTGGGATTAGACTTGATTTGGTCATTACTCGGTTATGTGGCGGTATTGGTCGGCTCGCTTGCTTTCCATTTCTTTATTACTATGATGATAGTTCTCAAGCTGTTTTCAGGGTTATCCATCAGAACCTTTTTGACCAAAATGCGTGAAGTACAGATTTTTGCATTTAGTACCTCAAGCTCGAACGCCACTATTCCTATTACCTTGCGCACGGTTACTAAACGCATGGGCGTTGATAACTCAGTAGCTTCGTTTACCGTTCCTTTTGGTGCAACCATCAACATGGATGGTACGGCTATCATGCAAGGTACGGCGACTATTTTCATTGCCAATATCTATGGTATCGACTTAGGCATTGCTGAATATCTAACCGTTATTTTAATGTCAGTACTTGCCTCTGTCGGTACGGCTGGTGTCCCAGGTGTTGGTCTCATTATGCTATCGATGGTGTTTGCGCAAGTCGGCTTACCCATCGAAGGTATCGGCCTTATCTTAGGTGTGGATCGTATTCTTGACATGTTACGTACCGCAGTGAACGTTGGCGGCGATGCGGCTGTCACGACCATTGTGGCAAAATCAGAAGGTAAAATGGATTTGGCAATTTATAACGATCCAGATGCTGGTTCAAAAGAAGTATTCGATGGTCATATTGATGAAGATAACGAGCGTGAATTCTCGGAAGTCTTTAGCGATGGTGTGATGGGCAGTGAATACGATGATATTGATCGACATAAATAGGTAACGCTCAATACCTATTTGTCAGAAATTAAACAAAACCCCCAGCCGATATGACTGGGGGTTTTTATTGAGATAAGGGTTTATAAAGAGTGTTTTACTTACCAATAATTTTATTGTCTTAACCAAAGACGTATTTAGTCACCATCGCTAGGCACACCAATACAATCATAGGACGAATCAGCTTGCTGCCACCCTTTACCACCATATGCGAGCCAAAGTACGCGCCTATCGTCTGACCGACCATCATCGCCAAACCTACTTTCCAAAGTACATTACCGCCTAAAATAAAAAATATCAGTGAACCAATATTAGTAGATAAGTTCAGCACCTTTGCTGCACCCGTGGCTTCAATAATTTGCCGACCACGCAAAGCCACATTACCCAGCGCAAAGAACATACCCGTGCCTGGACCCATATAGCCATCGTAAAAACCAATTAAAGGCGCAGCAACCTTTTGCCACACGCCTTCACTGATACGAGGCGCTGCTTCTACTTCGCCAAGTTTGGGTGCAAATAAAGTATAAATACCGATAGCCGCAATCAAAAATGGAATCAGTTTTTCCAAAAAATCAGGTGGCGATAATTGCACTGCGATTGAGCCGATAATAGAACCAATAAAAGCGGCGATGATGGCCATTTTAATGCGCTTGGGCTTGACGACGCCTTTTCTAATCATGGTAATGGACGCCGCCAATGCCCCTGATGCGGCTTGTAGCTTATTGGTGCCCAAAGTCAAAACTGGCGGAATATTAGCAAGCAGCATCGCTGGAATGGTAAGCAATCCGCCACCGCCAGCAATGGCGTCGATAAAACCAGCGAGCGCTGCCACTGCGGTAAGCATTAAAATAATCTCTAAAGAGAGCGATACATCCATGAAGCTGGCCTTAAAAAAATTTTGAGGATAATAATCTTAACAAACAGTGCAAAGATGCCGTAGAATATAGTCAATCAACACGTCTCAATAGCAATGATACTCGTAAAAATAATGTCACATTATAAACACTCAGAGGCTATAGTGAATCCAATTCGGAAACGGTCAGTGCTACTGGGATGCTACTGTAACAAACGTTTTGCAGCCTCTGTCCCGCTAGCAGCAGCACGCAAGAAAAATTTATACCAGTAGCACGCTGCTATAAGTGACTCTTACTTTAAGTGACTCTCTTTTATTTTTACTCGACTATATGTGCTAAAAGAAGTGGTAAACAAAATAACAAACCAAATGAAAGACAAAAGCGGTCAATTATAAAGATGAACTCGTAAAAACAACTAAAAATTTAATAAAGTCTGCTAAATTTGTCGTATCGTTACTTTAATATAAAAGTGCTACAAGCATATCGAGTGTAAGCTATACCATAGCAAGTTCAAATGACACAGTAGTGTAAATATAGAACGATGACTATAGATTTTTTATACTGTCCTTTAGCATCATCATATTATCGCTTTGTGTTCCATAACGAGGGTTATTGGCTACTTTTCCAAACGTACCAGCAGACGCTATCGGCTTTTACCCTATTAGATCGCTTTACGACAATCATATAGCTTGTAGGAAAGAAGAGATAAATATTAAAGATGTTGAATAGGATATAACCGTTCTATTCCTAATTTTATCTTTGTAATAACGCCATTTTTAGCAAGCCACCGTGCGCCGCTTACGGTGCCGATTTAACGCATTTTATTGTCTATATTGATAATACTATGAGAAACTGAGACAAATATTCGGTGACGTTGCAAAACGTTAGTAGAAGACCGCTTGAGTTTACAGTATATATTTAACCAATGAGGATGACATGGCAATACGAAGAGTTAAGGCATTTTTTGAATTTGAGTCGGCAGGCGGAATCGTCTTAGCATTGGTTGCCATTGCCGCCATGATCATTGCCAATACCCCCCTCAATGTGTGGTACGAGTCCTTTATTCACGCGCCAGTCGCCATTCGTATCGGTGATTTTGAGATTGCCAAAGACGCCAGTCACTGGATTAACGATGGCTTAATGGCGATTTTCTTTTTTTTGGTGGGACTTGAGCTCAAGCGGGAAGTTTTAATCGGTGAGCTGTCTAACGTCAAGCAGATTATCTTACCTGCCGGCGCGGCACTTGGCGGCATGATCATGCCTGCGATCGTCTACATACTCTTTAACTATAACAACCCTGAATATTGGAAAGGTTGGGCGATTCCAGCAGCGACTGATATTGCCTTTGCGATAGGTATTCTAAGCTTACTTGGCAACCGCGTACCAAACTCGTTAAAAGTATTTTTAGTCTCGATTGCGATTTTTGATGATATTGGTGCGATTTTAATTATCGCTTTGTTTTATACCAGTGACTTATCGTTGGGCTCACTTGCCCTCGCAGGTCTATGTCTACCGTTGTTATATCTACTCAACCGCCGCAACGTCACCAGCATCACCCCCTATCTGCTTATTGGCGTCATCATGTGGATTGCGGTGCTCAAATCCGGTATTCATGCGACTTTAGCAGGCGTGGTATTGGCACTATTTATCCCTATGTTTGATCGTACCGATCCTGAGCACTCACCGCTTGAGGAACTGGAACATGACCTACAAAACACCGTGTCCTTTGGTATTCTGCCGCTGTTTGCTTTTGCTAATGCTGGTATTTCATTAAAAGGTGCAGGCGTTGCTGAATTGTTCCATTCCGTACCACTTGGTATTGCCGCCGGTCTATTCCTCGGTAAGCAAATAGGCGTGATGTTGATGTGCTGGCTCATCTTTAAGCTCGGCATCTCAAAAATGCCCAATGGTATGAACTTTAAACAAATCTATGGTGCGGCATTATTATGCGGTGTGGGCTTTACCATGAGTTTGTTCATTGGCGGCTTAGCGTTTGGCGGTGCTACCCTACTATTTGATGAACGTTTGGGTATCATTATGGGCTCAATCGTGTCTGGTATTGCCGGCTATATCATGCTCAAAGTAACGCTAAAAGATAATGTTACCAACACCTCAGTAGACTTAACGCGTCATTAATAGCGATTCGTCATTTTTGGCTTAGCGTTTTTAGCTTAGGACTTTTTAGCTTAGGACTTTTAAATTGTTTAGACTGTCGTAGGAGACGATTATGTGGCTATTTGCGCGACTGCCTACATTGAGCTTATCTATCCTTGGCAGTACCTTCTACTCTCAGGCTGTGCAACCTTATCTAAACAAGAATGCGTGGTCGTGAGCTAAACAGTGTGTGTCCAGCAGCGATGACCAACACCCTACAAAAATTAAACCAGCGAGGCCGAGAATACTACACCTCAAACAGTCAGTTGAATGAAGATAGAGGTCTTTTAGAAAAATATCAAACCGAATATATTAAGCTTCGTGATGGTGAGATGCTAAATTTCGACAATGAAAAACAAGCACGCGCGCGCCTATTGTCTCTACCGACAGAGCTTCGAAGAGTCAGATATCGAATCGGTAATACCGAGGCACAATTAAAATTATTGAGCCAAAAATAATCGTTGAGCCGGATGAATAAATACTGATGTTATGCTGGAAATACAATATTAAAAATACAGTTATGAGGATGCTTGATAAACATGAATAAAAAGACCTCAAATGTCTCGGACAGCAGTGACTCTCCTCTAATAGCCTCATCATACCAACGTCACGGGCGCACTACTGACATCAATGATCACAGTGACTTACAAGTCCTACGTCGTATCAAGCGCTATTTATTACCGAAAGACTTTACTATCTCACCGACGTTATTAGCTGAGATGGTAGAGGGCTACGATATTGGTGATCCACTGGCAGATGCGCTCGCTACTGACAGTTTGCGTTTTGCAAAACCTTTGCAAAACGCGATTATTGATGATGAAGTTGACAGTGATCTAGCTAATAACCCATCATTTATAGCATTAACTGAGCAATTTGGCAGCCATCCGGATTGGTTCGACCCCAAGCTTGCGCAAATTGGGGCTATCGCCTACCGTCGTTATCCGTTGATGTTAATTTGGCTACTACGTAATGTCGCGCTCATGGCAGGCTACAGTATCCCGGCCCTATCACTTCCGCTTATCCAAACCGGCGCGCTGATGCACGATGCCTTACCGCGTTTGATGCGTACTTATGCTTATATTCTAGCGGTATCTGAGCACCCACAGCTTGACGGCAGCGCCTATCATCAACGCCAACCCATCTCTCAAGTATTAGAGATCGGCTCTGAAGGCTGGCGGCAGTCTATCAAAGTCCGCCAAGTTCATACACTGGTGCGCAAAAACTTACTAAAAGGCAAACTATCTGCGGCAAATGGTGTCATAGCGCCTACCGATCAACATCATAATCCGGATGGCAGCTGGAACACCGCCTATTGGGGTCTCCCCATTAACCAGACCGACATGATCGCCACTCATTTACAGTTTTCATTACTGATTATGCGCGGGCTACGACTGCTCGGCGCGCGTATTAGTAGCGAGGAAGCTGAAGGCATCCTGCATCTATGGAATCTTGCCAGCTATTGGATGGGGGTTGATTTACAGCGCTTACCTAAAGATGAAACCGCCTGTTGGGAGTGGCTTTATACTTACTTATCTATCCAGCAACTCGATTTTAGGATGGGGCGACCACTAGCAAAAGCCTTACATGACTTACCGCGCCAACTGATGGGTGAGGACAATCGTCGTGGACGCTTTGTAGAGATGGTCAATGCCAGCGTCACACGCACCTTAGTTGGCGATGATATTGGTGATGGTTTAGAACTGCCTAAGTCAAAAATACGCTTTGGGGTATTGTCTTCAGTACCTATCTTGTTTGCGCTAGATACGGCGCGCCAGCATAATAGTGCCGTTGCCGATAAGCTGGAAGCCTTCCGTGCTAAGCGCCAAGATAATATGAACTGGTGGCTTAAGAAAAATGATGACTATTATAAATAGCGTCTGTGAATAAGCCCAATTAACAATAAGTATGGCTGGTGATAAGTCCGACTATCAATAAGTGCGACTATGATAAGTAGTAAATGAAATACTGTAAGGGATCATTAACTATACCCCACTCTCAACTTAAAATAAGCAGCTCAAATTGAAGTGGTGGGTTTCCAAGTTGTTTATTGAGCACAAAGCACAGATTATGCGACAGAATCTTACGAATAAATCGATGAGATAGATGCCATAAGTCTTTAGCCCGTACCTTTTGCATATTAAATCGTTCTGACAACTGACCAATCACGGTTTCAACCGTACGGCGGACTTTCATTAACCGTCTTAGTAGGGGTTTGGGTCTGTCATCTTTCATATTACGTCTCAATGGTGTTTGTAGATCTATCCCTTGAGAGTGATAGTAGTCATTGAGCTTAGGGCTGATATACCCTTTATCAGCGCCAAGCAGACCATGAATGTTATCAGTGATATCAGGTGCAACGTCTCTTTCATCAACATTGGCAGGAGCGATAGTAAAACCTTTAATCATGCCCGATAAGTTAATCAGCAGATGACCCTCAAAGCCATAATACTTTTCTTGCTTGGCGGCACAGTAACTGAAAGCGGCATGGTCTTGATAGTTTTTATGCCGATAAGCTCGCCCATAATGACAGACAGGTATGGGAAAGCCATCAATGAGATGAATGTTGTCACGGCCTTCTATATCACTGACTTTATCGTGTATCCGTTGTTTGACTTGCCATAGATTGGCGCAGTGCTTAGCAAAGTTAGGGTATGAGCCTATCGCTGGAAACCATGCTTGCCAATGCTGCTTAAAATATTGCCAAATCTGTTTGTCTTGGTCCATATTTAAAAACTCACCCACCACTTCCATACAAATAATCTCAGGATCACTGAGTTTAGGCGAATAACCACCCGTTCGTAACGGTTCGGTGACGATTGTTTTGTAGTAATGCTCTACCATTAAATAGATATTGATGATAAATTCTTCTATGGGCATCTCATGACTCCGTTGTATTCTTGGTCGAAAACAATAGATTAATGAGGTGCTCTTCTTTTTTCAATACCTTTCGAAGTTGAGAGTGGGGTTAACTATCCTAAAAATTACTACAATCAAGACCATTAAAGACGTTCTAAAAAATGGTCTTGTTTTGTAAATTACCAAATAATTAAATTACCAAACAATAGATATTAACGTTCTAGGTTTTGGATGGGCGCGTTTTGGTCATGCGCGTTTTGGATACGATAGTACCATTCAAGCTGTCGGTCGAACCCAGTTTGTAGCAAGCTTGCAAGTACCTTCCCTGTCAAACCCCAAACGGTCTCACCATCAATCTGCCAACTGGGGGTTAATAAGGTCACCATCTGCTCTTGTAAAGCGTCTTGCATATTATATTTTATAGAATATTCTACGGTAGGTTGAGTGATTAAGGTCTCAAAATCTGCCCAAAAAATACGCGATATCTCCCCAAGCTCAGGCACTAATATGAGATCCGGTGCAATCAATGCCACAATTGGACGCACACTCATGCCGCTTTTTGAGGTTTGGATAGGTAGCTGGCCGAGTAGCTGAACTTTATTGGGTGGGAGCGCGGTCTCCTCAAGGGCCTCACGTAAGGCGGTGAACACATTATTGCCATCCCCTTCTTCATATTTGCCACCAGCACAGGATACCTCGCCGGCATGACTGTTTAAGTGCACGGCGCGCCGAGTCAGTAGCAGTTTAGGACGTGGCTCATTGGTAATAGCCACTAATACTGAGGCATCAGCAATCGGTGTCTGATATAAGCTATCTAAAATACGTGCGCTGTGGGAAACCTCATCAAAGTTGCCTAAGTTATCAAGGTTGGAAACGAGTGGGGATTTTATTGCGTCCAACAGTAATTCATTCTGCATCCGTTCAGCCAACTGCCTAAGCATTGGCTGATGAATATAAGACGGCAATGCGACTTTCAATTGGTCAAAATGTTCAAAGTGCCATGGTCTTGTCATTATAATTATCCTATATTTTGGTCGGTGCTAATTTTCTCAGTACTAAACATCAGTGTTAAACAACAGTGCTGAAAGTTACCCATACAATAAAAACATCAATATAAAAATTAACAACAGAGAAAGACAGTTATCGTCAAGCAAATATATAGTCATGCTCGGTGGCGTAAAATGGCACTTCTGATTCACACCAACCTTAATAGGCGCTATCGCATTGGTAGTGGCCTTAATTTATAATGATGTCGGCAGAGGGCGGCACTATCCTAGGTATAAGTGATGTTGTGAGTAATCTCGCTAAAACCTACATTTTTTTATCATAACCTAGGTTAGCTCAATCTAGCCGTGGCTGCATGTTCTTTATGTGACTGCTTATTACTTGATAGCGTCGCTAGTTGTTATTAAATAGAGTGGCTACTTAATGACAGTTTTATACTAAAACGATTATATGGCTAGCATTTTCTAAACCCACTAACGTGTATTTTGTTGCTAATAAATGACGTGTTCATGTTATCAGTGCTTAGTCCTGCGCAAATTTATGCTATCTTAAAGTACTTATTTTAAGGTATATGTATTTTTGAGATGGTCTTACATCTCACGTTTTTTATAACGCCATACTTTCCGATAAAATATAAACTAGTGTTTAAAAGTAAAATCTATAAAAGTAACACCCTGAAAAAATTATACTTTCCATAACATCTACATAGCTTCTATTTATTTATTCCTTCTCACTAAACGAGGCAGTTGATATGCGCTATTGCTTAGAATGCGGTCACGAAGCTGAACGTAAAATTCCAGCTACTGATAATATGCCGCGCTTGGTATGCCCAAATTGTAATTATATTCATTATGAAAATCCAAAAGTGATTTGTGGCTCATTAGTAGTATATAAGGATAGAGTCTTATTGTGCCGTCGCGCCATTGAGCCACAGTATGGCTTGTGGACAGTGCCAGCGGGCTTTATGGAAAACGGCGAAACTATCGCTGAAGGTGCCGCGCGGGAGAGCTTTGAAGAGGCTGACGCCGTCGTCATCAATCCAAATTTATACTGCATTTATGACATTCCCGATATTGGGCAAATTTATGTCATTTATTTGACGGATCTGAAAGATGGTACTTATGGTATAGGGTCTGAAAGTCTTGATTGCGCCTTGTTTAGTGAAGAAGATATCCCGTGGGATAAAATTGCCTTTGAAGCGGTACGACGTACGCTGACCAGTTATTTTGCCGATCGTAAACGGTTCGATAGTCATGATAAGTTCCCGATTCATCAAGATCAGATTAATAAAGATAAAAGCATTAAGCGCTATTAAGCTGAGCGGTAAACACAAAAAAGCCAGGCATCACGCCTGGCTTTTTTTGCATTATAAACGGTCTTGCTGTTTATAATGCTTAGCTGACAAGTCTTTAAATACTTAGCTTTTGACTTTACACACCGCAAAGCCAAGATTCTTGACCGTATCTTCTTTGTCATAAGGCGCCAGCACAGCACGCACATGTGACTGACCTTGCAAGTATTGCTTGGTCACTCGCTGTAAGTCATCAACAGTGACCGCTAAAATTGCGGCACGCATTTTGCGCTGCCATGTTGCGCCGCGATGATGCAAGTTCGTAAAGCAGGCTTTGATTGCCTCGCCAGCAGGAGAGCCCGGTTTATCCATACCTGAGATAATCCCTAAGATAGCTTCCTCTAACTGCTCATCAGTTTGGGGCTCATTAAGTAGCCATTCAATACTGGCATCAAAATGCTCAAAGGTCTCAGCGCAATGCGGGTCACGGTAGCTAAAGAACTTAAAGGCACAAGCATTGGCATCGTAGCCGGCTCCGCCACCATAAGCACCACCGCGCTCACGGATTGCACTATGTAGATAGCCGTTGCGTAAATAAGGCGCTAGCACCATCAGCGGTGCCGTGTCAGGATGATCAGCAGCAGGAACCGTATAAGCACTGGCATTATGATAGACGTTGGTCGCAACCAGCCAGGCTAAATCTTCAACCTCAATCGTTGCCCCGCTTTCAATAGCTTTAGTGGCACTTTCTTCACCGTTTAAGGCTGGATTTAACGTTAAATCAGCAAACTCACTAGGAATGTTAGATTCGGTAGTGATGACTTTTTCAGCCAGCTCTGGTGTACGGCTGTCTTTCCAACTATCAACAATCAAATCACTCAAGCGCTCGGTTTGCTCCGCTTCACAGATAATAACTGCATGTTTCGGCAAGCTGATCAGACGTTGATGCAAGTCCATTAGACTGGTCGCCAATTGGTCCCACAGCGCATCATCAGTACTAGCATGAGTCAAAAAGTCTTTGAGCGCGTTTAATGCGGGTAAGCCGCTACGCACATATTCTAGCTGCGATTGGCGACTCATACCACGACTGGCGGTTTGCATGGCATAAGCATGCCCTGAACCAGCAAGATTTGATTGCCATCCTGACTGACGCTGCTGCAATATCTCTTTGATACGGTCATGCTCAGTAAAGACGCTATGCTCCATCACTTCTTTGACTAAGTCGATAGCTTCAGGTTTACGATTGAGCGCGCGCGTTGCGACCACAAAATAGCTGCTGATTGCTTGGCTGTCATCAATATTGGTACGTTGGCTGACACGTGCGGTCACACCAGATGAATGAGCCGCTTGCTTGGCCTGCAATTCGTGCGCGCTTAAAGAGTCCGTACCCAGCTCAGACAACAAGCTCAAATAGATAGGCAATAGCGGATGATTAATGACGTCATTAGCTGGCAGATCATTGGTACTTGTATCACCAATTGCGTCAGTTAATGGCACAACCACTTGATAATAATATAGGCCATTGGTACCCGCTTCGTATTCAAATAGCGTGCTGTCTTGACCACTTAGGCGTACTTGTTTTTGTGATCCTTGCTTAAAGCTAATATCAGTAGGCACATCTTCTAAACCGACTTTTGGCAATAAGCTGACATCATCAGGGGCCGTTTGGCGCGCTGCTAAATCAAGTGCTTGCTTATGCAAGATGTCTTTATCATCAGCGGTCATGTCCATCGCAATGGTATCGAGACGGGTCTGTTCGGCAGCAACCAAACGCGCTGATTTTTCACTATCAGGCGTTAGGGTCACACGCACACGGTGGTTGTTATCCAGCAGATGAATTTTGATTAAGTTGGGCAGCCACTGCGGGTCTTTTACCTGCTCACGTAGCCATACGAGATGCTCGTCGACTTCCCAAATATCAATAGGATTGCCATCATGAATCGCGGTACTGAAGCCCTCTAACATCAAGTTAAGACCATAAGGAATACTATCACCGCCGATATGACGTTGGTCAATCTCGATTTGATGCAAAATGGTCTCAATGGTCTCGTCAGCAATTGGGTTACTGGCAACCTCAGCGAGCAAGTCCATAATGCCCTGCTCTACAGCCTCAGCATGTTCAGGCTCTGAGCCGCGCAGACCCGTATAAAACACCATTTCGTAATGGCTGTCATCAAGACCTAGCAACGGACTTGGCGCTTTCCCCAATGGATGGCTGTCTAGATAGGCACGTAATGGCGAGCCTGAATGCTCAATCAATACGCCTTCTAGTAGACGCAGGGCAAGACGCTGCTTAGGATCGGTAATAGTCGGTAATAACCAAGCAATTACATGATGGGTTTGATCCGGACCTTCCTCATCAGCGGTATAGGTATCAGTCGCACTAATCGGTGCAGACAAACGTTGCTCTGGACGCGACACGTGCTTTTTACCGGTCTCAAAACGCGTGAGCGCATCGTCATGTATCTTCGCTTGGGTCTCTGCTACCGGAATATTACCGAAGCTCATAATGACACTGTTGGACGGGTGATAATGGCTTTTCTGAAACGCTACCAGCTCAGTATGAGTCAAATCAGGGATATCTGCAGGGTCACCGCCTGAATTATAATGATAGGTAGTCGTTGGGAATACATGATGAGCAACCGCATGATACAGCTGATCAATCTCGCCACTCATCGCGCCTTTCATCTCGTTAAAGACAATGCCCTTAAATTGCGGCTTATCATCAGCGTCCAACTCAACACGAATGCCTTCTTGAGCGAAATCCAGCGGATGAATATTAGGGAAAAATGACGCATCAAGATAAACGGCCAATAAGTTAAAGTAGTCGTTCTTATTTTGGGTCGCATACGGGAACGCGGTCCAATCAGCGGCAGTCATCGCATTCATAAAGGTATTAAGTGAGCGCTTGATCATCGAAAAGAACGGATCACGTACCGGAAACTTCTCAGAACCGCACAGTGCCACGTGCTCTAAAATATGAGCTTCACCTTTTGAATCCATTGGCTGAGTACGAAAACCTACCAAAAAGGCATTTTCATCACTCGGTTGCGCCAAGTGATAATGCATTGCGCCGGTTTTGACATGCTGACTGATCAGCACATCCATCGATAGCGCCTCAATATGGCGATGCTCAATCAGCTCAAATGCGGGGTGCAACGTTAAATCAGCAGTAAATGGCGTGTCAGTCATAGTTGTCCTTACAGATTGCCCTTAATATAAGGGTAATTAATAAATAAATAGCAGAAATTATGCTTATAAAATCAGTTGTTTTATAACAAAAATAGTGAAGAAACCTTGCGGATGGCCTTCGTATTCAATGGCATGTTCAGTGAATTAAAAAACTTGCCTAACGGTGATAGATGGGGCTAGCATTCTGATAAGTCAAGGTAACAGGTTCTGAATTTAACCCCTTTAAAGTTCCTAATTACTATAAATAAGGCGATACTTCTTATAGATAAAGAGATAGCAGGTACGGACACTTGGTATCTTAACAAAGCCTATCCGTAATGTTACTATGAAGTAATACACTATCAAGAGTACCTTATGAGTTATAAACATATTCTATTGGTTACTGACTTATTGTCCGATGCTGATGTGGTCGCTCAAAAAGCCAAATATATCGTTGCCAATAGTCCTGAATCTCAGAAGCTATCAATACTGCACATCGTCGAAGACGACATGGTTCGTTTTGGCTATGAGCTGGTTCCCGCTTCTAGTCTTTCCGGTGAGACCGATGGTGAAATCTGGCAAGAAGCACGGGCAAATCTGGCGCAATTTATTGAGCGTAATGAGCTACAGGCGGTCAACTCAGAGGTTACTGCTGCCATCTCTAACAGTAAAGGTATCATTAACTACTGCCATAAGAACGATGTTGATCTACTAATCATTGGGCGCCATGAACGTCATGGCATCGCAGCATGGTTAGTTGGGGCAACAGCAGATGATATTTTGCCGAATGTGCCTTGTGATAGCCTAGTCGTCAAGATCGACACACCGGTACCAAAATAAGATTGGCGTCACTACAAATTCGATCAAAAAACTGCTAAAAAATGCATCGTATCTCTCTACGGTGCATTTTTTATAAACCACATAGAACTTACAAAAACTGCTGGTAGATGAGATTAAGGTAATGAGAAGCCAATGGGGCTCACGAAAGTTAAAGGCCGACATAGAGGGGAGATACCAAAGCTATTGCAGTTATCAAAGATAATGCGCATTTAACAAAGCCAACTTAACAGCAGGCGTTAGTAGTGCTATAGTTAAGACTACCTGCTACGAGGAATGCCTCATGAGTTACCAACATATTTTACTAGTCACCGACTTATTATCCGATGCCGATGTGGTGGCACAAAAAGCCAAACGTATCGTCGATAACCGTCCTAACTCCAAATTATCGGTACTACATATTGTCAAAGATACGATGGTTGGCTTTGGCTATGAGCTAGTGCCCGCCTCCAGCCTATATGATGAGATTGATGATGAACGCTGCCAAGAAGCACGGGCAAAACTCGCGCAATTCTTGGATCGGAATCAATTAAACGCGGTAAATTCTGAAGTAACCACCGCTATCTCTAGCAGTGAAGGCATCGTTAATTATTGTGAAAAGAATAACGTCGACCTTTTAGTTATCGGACGCCATGAGCGCCATGGTATCGCCGCGTGGCTCAGTGGTGCGACTGCAGATAATATCTTACCTAATGTTCCTTGCGATAGCTTAGTAGTAAAGCTCGATAAGCCAGTGTCAAAACGCAATTAAGGTCATTGTTAATTTATTAAGTAAATTAAAGTATTAGAACAGCGCAGTGTAGAGAAAATTCTATGCTGCGCTTTTTTACTTTTGATATTAAGACTGACGACATAACGGATATAAATTAGAGCTGAACTATAAGCTTTAAACATCAGGCTTTAAACGTCCTGAATAATATCGATAAAGGTCTGCCAAATCGGACTTTGATGACGTGCCTTATGCCAGACTAGCCACCACGTGCGGGTCAAATCTATCCCTACTACTTTTATCTGCACCAACTTATCGCTGGCTAATTCTGCTTGGATAACATGCTGCGATAGACAGCCCAGCCCAATATCAGCACTGACCATATGCTTAATCGCCTCCGACTGCTGAATTGCCATGATGACTTCGGCATCGGGCATGTGTTGTAATAATTGTTCATCGATAATTTGCCGTGTCCCCGAACCGGCCTCACGTACTAACAAAGGTAGCTTTGCCAACTGCGCAGTGGTTAGCCGATAGCAGTTATCATCATTGTCATACGCTGCGATATCTATTAGCCATTTACTATCACGTTTGGCAAATACCATCAAAGTATCGGTTCGCCATGAGCGCTGCTCAATAACCTTAGTATCCGATGGGCGCGGCATGCCCTCCACCAGTGCAATATCAATATTTAACTGCTCAACCTCACTGACCACTTCTTGGGTATTGGCAATATACATATCAACGTTCGAATCAGGGAGCACGGCGTATAGCTTGGCCAACAATGGCGGCAATACATAATTACCTATGGTAGTGCTGGCTCCGATATGAATTTGCTCGGCATGATGCTTATGGTAATGCTCAAGTGTTAATGACTGCCCCAAGATTGCCTGTGCTTGGATATAGACCGGATGAGCATTCGCATGTTGGTTGAGTCTGCGTCCGACCCGCTCAAACAAAGGCATTTGCAATCGAGATTCTAACTCGGTTAAGGCACTACTGACCGCAGATTGCGATAAATGCAGCTCCTCACTCGCACGGCTAGTGCTACCCGTTTGGTAAATACTAACAAATACCGCCAGCTGCTTCAGGGTAATCTTCGGTAAGGTTTGAATTGGCTTTTTCATTATTGTCTGCCCCCTCTCGCTACTAAAATTTCTGCAATTATCTTCATCTATTAACTCGAATACATCATTTTAAACATATTAACCTAAAAAATCGATATTTTATATCTTATTAATCTGTTTTTATTATAGAATAGCCTGCTTTATAATGTCTACTCATAAGCTTATTCTAATTCCGATTATGGAATAATTTATATAAGCGATGATTATTGGCTTGGTTTGCATATCAATTTATATTGTCGCTGCCCTGCCAGTCGACAGCCGAACAGACGCGTTAATAGGATCGTTAGTAATGAATGCCTTTACCCAATCAGTCGCCAGCTATCTTCCGAAAGGTCGCCATCTTGCAGGGCTTATCGTCGTGCTCATCGGTAGCTTATTTTGCTTATGGCTGAATACCGGCTTGGACACATGGACCAATGGACGCATCGTTGGGCTATCGTCATTAACGTTAGCTATTTTGGTTGGTATGGTGCTGGGCAACACTATTTACCCAAGGGTCGCCGAGCGCTTAAATGAAGGCGTTAACTTTGCTAAAGGTCAGATTTTACGTTTGGCAATTATGTTTTACGGCTTTAAACTGACCTTTACTCAAGTCGCTAGCGTTGGACTGCCTGCCGTTATGAGTGATGCGTTGGTGCTGACCTCGACGTTTCTATTAACCTACTGGTTGGGCACTAAATGGCTAAAAGTTGATAAGCAAACCACTTTACTAATTGGCTCAGGGGCAAGTATTTGCGGCGCGGCAGCGGTCATTGCAGCGGAACCAGTGGTCAAAGCAGAAGCGCATAAAGTCACTATCGCGGTGGCAACGGTAGTGGTATTCGGTACTATCGCTATGCTGCTCTATCCATTTTTATATCATCTCGGCTGGTTGCAACCCTGGCTCAGCGCCCAAGATTACGGCGTTTATACGGGCTCAACTATTCATGAAGTCGCTCAAGTCGTAGTAGCCGGTAATACGATTAGTCCTGAAGTTGGCGATACGGCGGTCGTGACCAAAATGATTCGGGTCATGATGCTTGCGCCGTTCTTACTTATTTTGTCTTTTGCCTTGACCAAAGGCAGCAGCGAGAATGGTGAAAAACCGTCATTTATGAACCGTGTCCAGCAAGTCAAAGTACCTTGGTTTGCCTTTATTTTTATTCTTATCGTACTACTACACACTTGGTTAGATATGTCTGAAGGCTTAGAGAACGCCATGGTAATGTTAGATAACCTTCTTTTGAGTATGGCCATGTTTGCCTTAGGCTTAACCACCCATCTGAGTGCCATCAAACAAGCGGGAGTAAAACCTCTCATCCTAGGCGCGATCATGTTTGGCTGGTTAATCATTGGTGGCGGTCTGATTAATATTGGTATTAGCTTTCTATAATTGGTTTTATTTCTAAAGCTTTGGCAACATCATCAGTACTTTGATAGCGCTAACTAAAAAAACGCCTACGTCTATTTCAGTGATAACGTAGGCGTTTTGCTGTAACCCATTATTGATCTTAAATTTAGTATTCAAACGTAAAACTCAGTATTCAAACTCAAACTACAGACGAAAAAAAACGAACCCGAAAGTCCGTTTTTTGTGCATTATGTTGTCATCAGTTACTTGTTGTAGTAAGCGATAACCACATTTTGCTAATTATACAGCAACGATGTTATGTGCTTGTGGGCCTTTTTGGCCTTGAGTTACAGTGAACTCAACTTCTTGGCCTTCAGCTAAGGTTTTGAAACCTGAGCCAGTGATTTCGCTGTAATGAGCAAAAACGTCAGCGCCGCTTTCTGGAGCGATGAAACCAAAGCCTTTAGCTTCGTTGAACCATTTAACTGTACCTTTCATAGTATCTGACATATCTATAATCCTAATTTTTAATCTAAAAATGGTCTAATGACCGGTAACGCTTGCAAATAGCTACTGAACGATAAATATTAAAACGAAGGATTATAACTAATACTACGAGGTAATGATTTGGTGCAGAACTGCTCTTAAGCTTGAACGTATTATAAGCGCCTTTTCGCATTAGCGCAAGCATTATCTGGTATTTTACGTGAAAACATACAAATATGTCGCTATTTTCATCCTTTTTGCTCAGTTTTACGTCTTATACCGCAGACGACCTATAGGTTTGTTGATCAGACTAAGCATTAGGTAATCGGAACAAATAAATGGCCACGCTGCTACATATGACCGCCACTATCCATGCCATCCACAGCATATCAGCTGGCAGGCGATAAAATAACATAGTCGTCGATAACGCCATCATGATACTCGCCAGCCACTTGGCGTAATGTGGCACCGCATGATTCGCTTCCCAATCACGGACAAACTTACCAAAATACCGATGGTTAATCAGCCAAAAGTGAAAACGTCGTGAACTACGCGCCCAGCAGCCTGCTGCCAATAATACAAACGGTGCAGTCGGCATCACTGGCAGTAACACGCCAATAATTCCTAATACAAAAAATATCCAACCAAGCGTCAAAAACGTCCAACGCACTGTAGGGCTAGCGGACTGGTTGGTGTTAGGACGGTAATAAAACGCGCGTTTCTTTTCAGGCATGTCAGTCATGTCAGTCGTGGGTTCAGTAGTAAAAGTAATGTCGATGGGTGATAAATATCAGGTAGCAATAGTTACTTATGTAAGTGATTCAGCATGCAGTAATTGATAAGGCCGTTCAAGACTGGTTTTGAGTCGTTTTGCTATTGATACGTATGATTGTTTAGCAATTGAGTAAACGCAACCTCACACGAGGCAGCTGATAAAACAGTTTTTTAATAAGCTTAGTTAAACGAAAAAACCGCTCACAGTGTGGGCTGGAGCAGTTTTTTGTAGCAAAAATAAAGCGGTTATAAATACATATTATAATAACGAAAACACGAAAACAATAAAAGATAAAAAGTAACTGAGCATTATGACGATAACGTACTTTTCATTCATCTGTTTGTCGTTGACCTCACGTTTTCCTAGGGTAATACCAAGCTTTTCAAGAGATACCCCAAAAAAATAAACGGCCAACGAAAATAATATAACTTGGAAAAGAATAGCAAGGAAACTATTGATATCAGGAAATAAAACACTAATCTTAAAAACTAACAAGAGTAAAAAGGCAATTAAACCTGATATAGAGCCATGAAAAAATATAATATCATGCCAAGTTGCATTAGTTTTATGGAAACTGGTTTCGATATCAAAGCTACTAGGCATGGATTCTCTAGTAATAGCATCTCTTCTAAGCACGCCCCTATGTACATTTATCTTGCTTACCGTAATGACAAGTACAGAAGATGTAAGAATAACCCACAAGAAAACGTATAGATTTAAGATGATGGTTGCTCCATGATTCGATGAAAGAACGGCTCGAATATACTACCTATATTATCGCCCTGCATACTGACAAAATTCAATGCTTGAGTTCTAATTTGAGTAGACTCAGACGTCACAAATATAAGGGCTTACCTGTCTTATCAATCCAAATTTTTTGTTGATAAAAGAGTGCTTTTTGGATGCTTTTACTGTAGTGCTGCTATTGCTTGTTGTAAGAGCTACTACTGCATTCCTCAACTTGTTTGTGACAGTTGTCTGTATAGTCTAACTGATACAAAGCTATTAATCTGTACCTCTATTGGACTTTTACTTCTGAATTTCAATATTATTGGTGCCGCATCATCACAATTAGCCTGACTCAACAGTGAGCATTGCTCGATAATAAGATAATTAATGGTCATTCTATGCCAGTTAAAATATTTAAGAAAGAGTCCTTTGTTTATTGCTATAAAAAATCCGCTCACGTTAGTATCCGGAACGGCTTTCTTTTGTGCAAATAGCTAACTTAACTTGATAAGTTTAATATGAATTAAATATTCCTCATGCCATTTTTCTTAAGGATAACTCTGCCAATAATTCGCAATTACCTTTGGGAAGCAATATTCTCTTGGCATCACGGTGATGGCTATCGGAACCAGTACAGATTTGGACACTCCGCCAATACCGTCACACGTTGCCGTCTCAGGAACGTCGTAATGGACAATTCGCACGGTGTTTTCGGGACAAAGGTCTGAGCAGTGAAATTCTTCTATCACTTTCGTGCCATTATGGACACCAATCACGAGATTGGACTGCCCTTCTACTGGTTTGCGATTGTCTTGTTGGGCAATACTAATTAGCTGCGCATCAGATAGCGTGTTTTCGTTGGTTGGCAATGAGACACAAGCTACTAAGCTGATTATAAGTGGGCTTAGGGTAAACACTTTAGTCTTTGAAGTCATTGGCGTTGTGTCCCTTACTATTTAGTGCAAATCAGCTGATATCTATTTCTATCGGACTTTGACAGGTAAATTTCAGTGCGATTGATGCAGTGTTGTCAATATTGAGTTAGCTTAAAGGTAAGCGTTGTCCAACGGTGAGAAGGGTCATGGTTTTTCTATACACAGTTAAGATTCTTAATAGATACTAGCTTAGTTACTGGTATAAAAAATCGCGTGTAGCATAGGCTAGAACGGTTTTCTTTTTAACTGTGATAATAGCAATTCACCAATATTCAGGCTTTAAAATTGGCTTTTTGGATGTTGGGATTTTATCAGGTAACTGACTGTTCGCTAACTCTTCATCAGTAATATAAGAACGTGTCCAGTCCGCGTATTTGCTTAGTTTTTGATTTGGTGGACGTCTGCTATTAGCACGTATAGGGATGACAATACCTATAATAATAGTGTCGCCCATATCTTCTCTCAATGCTTTTAGCGCTGGCTCTAAATCTGTGTCATTTGAGACAAATACTATTTGCTCGGCTTCGCTCTTCAACGCGTCTCTATAAGCGGTCAATGTAATGTTTACATCAGTTTGCTTTTCTTCTAACCGCCAAACTTCAACCCTATCGTTTTTGTCAGGTGGAGTTTTATACTTTAATAGATTCCCTTTTTCCAAGGCATAATATCCCTTTATAATCTCTATTCTTTCAGGATGCATTTTTAATAATGCTCTATGGTAAGATTGCTGAGCTTTCTGTGCCAATAGTCCTTGCGTAGATATCCTAGATTTGATATCTGCTGTAAAAAAGTACACTTTATCTACAATAGACTCTGGATTTTGTTGGTGAATGATATGAGTCGCAAACAAATGATATATATCTATCCATTTGTCATCACTATGCTTCAAACATCCATAGAACAGGTTATAGCCGTCGATATACACTCTCGTTCTCAAATTCACCGCCTAATTATTGTTTCAAAAATGAAAAAACCGCTACAGCATAATACTGTAACGGTTTTTTCGCCCTAGGCAAACTAAAAACTTAATTTTAGATACTAAGGGTGAGTTGTAAGTTAATTATAGGCATACCTATAATATATTGCAAGTGCCCATAATATAACTTTACTTATTTCTGCTAACCTTAGTTAATTCAAACAATACTTTTTCCTCCAAAAATACTCTATCCCAAATCTTGCTTCATGAGAATTACAATCGTAAACGGTTTGGCATAGTGTACATTGACATTCATAGTAGGCTTCAAAGTAAGGACGATACTGGATCGTTTGCAATATTTTCATCAGTCCCAAGTTTTCTTCTCGCTGCGGATCTAATTTGAGGTAACGATATTTTGAACATCGACAAGAACCACGCGCAATCCCTTTTAAGAAAGAGTTTAATTTATCAATGTCGCCTAAAATGTATTGTCTTACATCGTCTTTTTTCCATTGCTAAGTTTCTAATAATATTTGAAACTTAGCTATATTGTCTGCTAATACATTAAGTATTCTCATGTCAGAAATATTCATAATCTCAAAGGTATTTACCTCATTTGGAATAATCGACTATTTATCAAATGTTCTATTCTCGACCGACTTGATGATTTCATCAGTTTTCATATTGGACCCTATGAAATCTAGACTTACCTCTATTTTTAAAACCTATAGATTCTTCAACTCTTCCATCTGCGCCGTCATCGCAACCAACTGCCCTTCAATCTCAGTCAATTTCGCCTTCTCAGCTTCTACTACTTCCACAGGCGCTTTACTGACAAAGCCTTCATTACCCAGTTTACGCGAGATACCTTCGGCTTGCTTTTGCAACTTTTCGTGCGCCTTACCGAGACGCGTTAGCTCAGCAGTCGGATCAATTAATCCTTTCATCGGTACCAGGACGCGCAGCTGTCCAACCATACTTGATGACGATAATGGCACCTCATCGCCTTCTTTTAGAATGGTTAAGCTTTCCACTTTTGCCAATGCTTTGAACTGATTGGCGATACGCGATAGACGCTCGTCCTCAGCTAGCGAGATATTTTGTAGTAGTACTGGCAGACGTACCGCGTTGCCCAGTTTCATCTCGCCACGAATATTACGCACGCTAGCAATCAACTGTTGTAGCCACTCCATATCCGCTTCAATTTGCTCACTGATTTGCGCGTCATTCACTTCTGGATAAGTAGCGATAACGATACTGTCAGTATTTTTACGATCTAGTAGCGGCGCAATAGTCTGCCAAATCTGCTCAGTCAAATACGGCATGATTGGATGAGTAAAGCGTAGCGCGGTCTCAAGCACATGTAATAGCACGTAGCGAATTTGCGCTTTGCGTTCTTCCGATACCGAGTCGTCATTGAGGCTGGCCTTAGCAAGCTCGACATACCAGTCACAGTATTCATTCCAGATAAACTCATAAATGTCTTTGCTGACCATATCGAAGCGATACTGAGTAAAATGCTGACGAATATCTTTGATGCTAGAGTTTAGACGACTGATAATCCAGCGTTCAGGCAACTCCCAAACATCAGGCTTGGCCGTTTGGTCGATAGGTAGCGCATTACCTTGCCCTTCTTCAGAACTATCGACACAGTTCATGAGTACAAAGCGGCTGGCGTTCCAGATTTTATTACAGAAGTTGCGATAGCCTTCCACCCGTTTTAGATCAAAGTTGATATCGCGACCCGTACTGGCAAGCGAGGTAAAGGTAAAGCGCAGCGCGTCAGTACCATAGGCTGGGATGCCATCAGGGAACTCTTTACGGGTTTGTTTTTCGATTTTAGCCGCGTCTTTGGGATTCATCATATTGCTGGTGCGTTTGTCCACCAGTGCTTCAAGCTCAATACCATCGATAAGGTCGATAGGATCAAGCACGTTACCTTTTGATTTAGACATTTTCTGACCGTTACCATCACGTACTAGGCCATGCACGTAGACGGTCTTAAACGGAACTTGTGGGGTGCCATCTTTGTTCTTGATGAAATGCATGGTCATCATAATCATGCGAGCGACCCAGAAGAAAACGATGTCAAATCCAGTAACCAATACGCTGGTTGGGTGGAAGGTGTCCATCACTCGTGGATCAGCGCTGTCATCTGACCAGCCTAAAGTGCTGAACGTCCATAGACCAGAGCTAAACCAAGTATCGAGCACGTCATCATCTTGACGCAGGTTCACGCTGTCAGCGAGTTGGTATTTGCTGCGCACTTCAGCTTCATCACGCGCGACGTAGATACTACCTTCGTCGTCGTACCAGGCTGGGATACGATGTCCCCACCACAATTGACGGCTGATACACCAGTCTTGTATATTGCGCATCCACGCCATGTATTCGTTTTTATACTGGGAAGGGACGAACTCAATGTGACCGTCTTCTACGGCGTCAATTGCAGGCTTAGCCAGCTTTTCAACCGCCACATACCATTGATCTGTCAACCACGGCTCAACAATCTCGCCACCTCGTTCGGCACGCGGCGCTTTTAGTGCATAGTCTTCAATTGCTTCTAGCCAGCCCTCGGTTTTGGCTTGCTCAACCAACTGCTTACGGGCCGCAAAACGTTCCACGCCAGCATAAGTAACACTTATATGGTCGCTTGGGGTGGTCTCTAAGCTTGGCTCACGTGTCTGCAAGTTTGGATAAATTTCCATCTCTGGTAAAATATGCGCATGTCCATCAAAGATATTGATCAACGGTAAGTCATGACGACGGCCAAGCTCATAGTCGTTAAAGTCATGGGCTGGGGTAATTTTTACGCAACCCGTTCCAAAATCTTTTTCAACATAATCATCGGTAACGATAGGTACGACGCGACCCGTAATTGGCAAGGTAATGGTCTTGCCAACTAAATGCTCGTAACGCTCGTCTTTTGGATTGACCGCGACCGCGGTATCACCGAGTAAAGTTTCAGGACGGGTAGTCGCAACGACTAGATAATTTTTGCCGTCTTGAGTTTGCAAGTCTTTATCAGTGAAGTAATAGCGGAAATGCCATAGCGAGCCTTTTTCGTCATGGTTTTCGACTTCTAAATCGGATAGCGCGGTTTGGAATTTAGGGTCCCAATTCACCAAACGTTTACCACGATAAATTAAGCCATCGTCAAACAGGCGTACAAACACCTCTTTTACGGTATTTGATAGACCATCGTCCATGGTGAAGCGCTCACGCGACCAATCGACCGAGCTGCCCAAACGGCGAATTTGACGCGTGATATTGCCACCCGACTCTTCTTTCCATTCCCAAACCTTATCGATGAAATCTTCGCGGCGCATATCACGGCGTTTAATGCCTTCTGATTCCAGACGGCGCTCGACGACCATTTGGGTGGCGATACCAGCATGATCGGTGCCCGGTTGCCATAAGGTATTGTCACCATCCATCCGGTGAAAGCGAGTCAGTGCATCCATAATTGCATTGTTAAAACCATGCCCCATGTGCAAGCTGCCAGTGACGTTAGGTGGTGGTAGCGCGATAGAGAACGACTCGTCACGGTCAAAGGTTGGCTGAAAATAGCCACTCTCTTCCCAACCTTGATACATGCCCGCCTCGACTTCCGCAGGGTTATAAGCGTGCTCGAGTTGGCTTAAGGCAGCTTGGATAGATGGGGTAAGGCTGGTCTTAGTATTAGCATTGCTCATAATAAAATGGTCTTATTGTTGATAATGAATGTGGGCAAAAAATGGATGTAAAAAGTAGGCAAAATAGTTGATAGAATGATTTTAACGCAGATGGCAGGATTTTGTTAGATGGCAAGGTGATTTAGGGGTAGAGATTGGGTGAATACTTTTAATTGGCCCTGTAATTTAGTTAAACGCACTTCATTAAACAATTAACAATACCAATTTGTTTGGCTCTCAATATAATAGGTTATAGCCATACTCTAAAATAGGCACTCTGTGTACCTCTTGAAATTATCACCTTACAAACAGCGAGCTACCCTTGTCAAAAAATAATGAGTCAAAAAACAAATCTCAAGCGCCCGAATCAATAGAGGATCGCAGCACAACTGTTTTTTCCAGCAACGACAACGAGAAAGAAAATAATGACATCCATGCCACCGAAGAATTAGATGATGACGATTTTTCGGAAGTTGTCAGTGACGAGGATAAAAAAACCATCAAAGAAGTCGCAGGCGATGATAATCTCAGTGCATCCAAAAGCTACGCCAGCATCTTGGTCGAGCAATTCATGGATGCCAAAGAAACCTTTAACCGCTCGCTCGGTTCGTTATTTACCAGCGCTTTTACCGCAGGACTTGAGATTGGTATTAGCTTGTTTATGATTTTAACGGCATTTGCACTGCTCAACGACGTGCTACCCAATCAATACGCCATCGTTTTAGCATCACTGCTCTATCCACTAGGCTTTATCATCGTGGTCATTGGTCAGTCGTTGCTGTTCACGGAGCAAACCTCCCTTTTAAGTTTACCCGTCCTCAATAAAATCGAACCCGTCAGTAAGCTGCTGCGCCTGTGGAGTATTGTCATTGCCGGTAATATCGTCGGCGGCTGTCTGTTTGCAGCGCTGATGATTGGCTTAGGTATTAATATGAAGTTGTTCAGCGTTGCAGATGTTGATGCTTATGCACAGCATGTTTTGGGCTATGAATGGTGGGTGATATTCGGTAGCTCAATCTTAGCGGGCTGGCTGATGGGGATAGCGGCGTGGCTAGTGACTTCGGCGCGCGATACTATTAGCCGTATTGTGCTGATATCAATGATGACGGGTAGTATTGGATTTTTGGGATTACATCACAGTATCGTGGGCAATATTGAGGTATTTTCTGCCTTGCTGTATGGCAATACGGTCAGCTTGATAGTTTATTTATGGTTTTTGGTGGTGGTGCTGGTGGGCAATACGATTGGAGGGGTGGTGTTTGTGGCGGTACTTAAAAATCGAACCTTTTTGTTTGAAATTAAAAAGGTTAAACAACAAACCAAGGAGGATAAGAATGATAAAACAACGTGAATAAATGCTCGCTAGCGTTAATGCGTGGCTTTTAATTACGTGGCTTTTAATTACGTGGCTTTTAATTACGTGATATTTACTTTACGTGACAGTTAATTAATGCAAAAGACATTTATGCAAAAGGGCGTGATATCAGAGGTGCTTTAGCAAACATTAAAGATGTATACCATAACAAACGCCGAGATGATGCGTTTATTATGGAATGACGTTTATGCTTGATCAGTGTTTAGCGCGCGCGTGCTGCCAAAATACCACTCTCTGCTTGAGCTTTCTTGCTCTTGGCGCTGAATATTCTTACCAAAATACCGGCCGTTAAGAACATGACTAAAGTATAAATAGCGGGCGTCATCGACATGTCATAGTTAGACAACAACGTCAATGCCATAAATACGGACAACGTGCTGTTTTGCAGACCGACTTCCATAGTGATTGAGGTTCTTTGTGCCAAGTTTAAGCCGAACCATTTACTGCTGTAATAACCAAGCGCCATGGTTGAGACGTTTAGGATTAACGACACAGGTCCGGTCTCGATAAAGGCATCAACGATAATATCTCTTTGAACATAGCTTAAAAAGACTACTAACATAGCTAAAAATATAACACCAAATCTAGACACTAGTACTTGCGAGCTGTCGGCTACTCTTGGCGCAAAACGTTTGATCACCATACCAATACTAATAGGAACGATGGTAATCACTACTAATGAAACCATTGTCTTTACAATAGGTAACTGAAATTCGCTACCTGTGCCCATAAAGTGAATCAATGAAAAGCTCAGAACAATAGGAATAGTAAAGACGGTTATAACACTAGCAATCGCCGTCATAGTCACTGATAGCGCGACATCGCCTTTGGCTAAATAGGTAAACAGGTTTGAGGTGGTGCCACCAGGACAAAGCACCAATAACATGACACCTACTGCATATTCGGGTCGTAGTGGCATGAAGTTTGCCAGTGCAAAACCAATAAGCGGTAACATGATCAACTGATTGGTTAACCCAATGCCAACCGCTTTGGGGTATTTTAAGACCCGTTTAAAGCCGTTTACAACGAGGGACAGTCCCATGCCCATCATAATTAAAAATAGACAAATGGGAATAATTATTGAATTTACTAAGGTGACTAACTGAACACTTTCCATAACTACGTCCATGTAGATAGGACCCGTCTACGGGTCAATAAATAAAATATTAGTTAAAGTACGTAACTAAGATTTTAATTTGAGTACTCATTTGTAACTTATAGTAAAATTATTGGTCCTACAAATGTTTTTCGTGGGCTCTATAGTTTTTACCAAACGATAGAGAACAATAGCTCGAGATATGGAAGTATTAGTTTGCGTAATTGCTCCACTCAATCGGCAGTCAAACTTGAGTTTTTATTATTAAGTGGCGGCAAAAAAACTTGAGGCTTAGCACTAGGTAGATTTTAGTGCTGACAGGTTTGTTGATATGGTTATTTAGTCGATTCAAAATAAAAGAGACTGTGCGATATTAAGCTGAATAACGCTCGTAAGTACCGTTACGAATGTTGCGCGATGTCTAAAGCGCTACTTGGAATTTTCAGTACTTATGACCGCCGTACCGTAAGCGATGGCTTCTACCATACTGCCCAGTTGATTGATATTGCTGACCTCTAAACGTAGACCATAGATGTGATTGTAGCCTTTGGCCTGCGCTTGGGCACGCATTCGTACTAACGCTTCACGGCGTGCGCGATCCAATAAGGTTTCATAAGTGGTCAGGTTTTTGCCAAATAAGCTTAACGCTTTTGCAATCACCATCTTAAAATAATCTTGGGCGATGACCACACTTCCAAGCACCATCTCGCTATCACTATTAACAGCAAGCTGAGGCTGATAAAAGCGTTCACTTGAAACTAGGATATGACCTAATTCTTGTTCTGAGATAACTAATTGCGCTAAATGCTGACGCTCATGGCGCGCCCCAAAAAACCAACCGACCACAAATAATATAATAAGTGGTGCGTAGTTGAATAGCATTTGGGTAATGGAATCGTTCATGGCGTGTCTCTTATCATGACAAACTTAAAAGCTTAGCCAAAAGGATTAAAACGTGGCAAGTCTGCAGCAGGCGTTTGGCTATGATCAGGCTGGTTTTGACTTGATTGATTGGCCGTGCCACTTGGCGGTTGATTATAAGGCGATTGTGGTTGGTTTGATGATTGTGCCATCGGAATTGCCTTGACCGCCGTCCCATATACAAACAGCTCAGAGGCACCTTGAGCAATACTAGAAGTCGAAAACCGTAAGCCAATGACCGCATCAGCTCCTAATGCTTCAGCCTTTAGCACCATACGGTCTATCGCTTCTTGCCGCGATTCCTCTAATAGCTCAGTATAAGCGGTCAGCTCACCACCAACGATATTTTTGAGACCGGCAAATAAGTCCTTACCGACGTGCTTTGAGCGCACCGTACTACCGTAAACCACGTCTAAGCGCTCAGTGATCTGATAGTTGGGCAAGTGCTCAAGATTGGATAGTTGCACAGTCATGGTATTACCTTATAGGAATGATAGGCGGTGTTTATAAACAACATTGCCCTTTGGCATTATTGGCGCTAAGCACTATTATTCGAACTAATCACTGTTCGAACTAATCACTGTTCAAACTAATCTTTAGTATGGAACAATAAAAACAGTTCCGTTAAATTACCTTCGATGCTGTTGGCCATCTGTGCCAGCTTATCTTGGTCAGCGCGCATTTGAGCAAGCTCAGGATCTTCATCGTCAATACCGCTCAGCACAATCATTGGTAAGGTTAACACGGCCACATCTTCGGCAGTATCTTCAGCTTCAAACCAATCGTCAGCCTCATCACCATACATGGCATCAACAAAGCCAATCGACCATGCTACGATATCTGATTCATCTGAAAAGTCGACTGCCACTTCTTCGTTGCCAGCGTCTTCACCAAATGGTAGCTCAATTGGCGTCTCATTTTTGAGCTCGTCCATGATTGAGGCGCGCCAGCGATGAATACCGTCAATGACGTTTTCTGGAATTTCGCTAACATGCCCTTCAAACAGCGCATCTATCCAGTTAGGTAGTGGACGCCCAATAACAGTAGCAGTCAAAAAGCCATGGGTGGCGACACTATCGAGCACAAATTGGCTCTCTTGATTGTCTAAAAAATCCAGTAATTCATCAAAGCTCAGCTGGTTGCTCATAGTGAGGTGTCCTTAATCGATAGCTGGCGTCATACGCAACAGACCATCTGTTAAATGCAATATAGTAATAAAAGTAATCTTGGTCAAACAAATAAGATGAAATCATGATGATGAAATAGCTCTTGTTAAAAATTAGCAATAGAATTCAGCCAGCTTAGCACAGTTAGCTAGTAACAAGCTGTCGGGGACATTCTGAGCCCTAGGCTAAGAGTTAAGTATTGGCTTAAGTCTTAAATATCGTCATCATCCCAATCGTCGCCATCTTCATCAAAGTCATCTAAATCGTCTAGCTCATCTTTTAATTCTTTGGCCAGACGCTTCTCTTCTAGCAAGTTATCGATTAAACGGCGTTTCTCAAGGCTACTTAAGCGTGTACGCACGCTGATTTCTGCTTCTTCCACCATCTTGGCATCATCGTCGTCTACGAAATCATCTTCAAAATCATCTTCAATATCAGCGTCACTCATGACAAACTCCTATCATTTAGGCATTAGTGTAAAAATACGTCTGTATATATATGCCTTATAAAGTCTCTAACGAGCCTTGTCAATCATTTTTATACCTATAGTAATTTTAAACTCAGTTATAGGGTAATTATAGACAGTATTATTGGTCTTCGTTTTCGGTCATTAGCACCGCATTACGGACATCAGTTAAGCGCTGAATCATAGCGTCATTACCGCCATCAAATACCGCACATTCACGCTCATAAACGGTTGTCGGACGTTCCAAACTTTGTACTTGGATATGGTTACTGATTTGTTTGAGACCCGCATTGGGCAGTAAAATAAGCATCTGCTCTTTTTTGCCCACACTCTGTAGCAGTTGCGTGATTGCCTCAGTTTGAGCGCTATCACTGACCCCAACTTTAGCCGGTAACGCAAAGCGTGACAGCTCAATATGCTTATCATGGATAATCTTATTGAGCATCAAATACAGCTTACCCAGCATGACACCCGCTAACGCCACTTTGGCATGGCCGTTATCGGCTTTAAGTTCTGCAAAAGCACCTCTTTCGTTAAACTGTGGCTCATTGACAGCACTTACGCCCAGTAGCAATGGCTGCTTGAGCAATTCGATTAGCGCTTGATTGAGTAGCTGAGTACAGAGTGCCAGATAAGGCATACGCATCTCAGGTGCTAAGCGCTCCAGCATATTATATTCATCATGAAACATAATCTGTACGTTAACACTATCAAAAGCGCGGGCAGCAGACAGCTTGGACCCGCTACTACTCACCTTATGGCTACTGCTGTCATCACTACGGCTATTCGCCTGATTTTGCATGCTACTTGTCGCATTATGGTTAGTAGCGTTTACAGCGTTAGAGTCAGTCGTAGTGCCCTGAGTTTGTTGCGTCCTTAAGTAGGCGTTAAGTTCATCATGAATAGCGGCCGTGCTGACGGTAGTTTTACTGTCGTTAACTTGGTCATTAGCCTGATCGTTAGTTTGCTCATTAGTTTGCTCAGATGACTGACGATTATTAGCGCGTTGCCCCACTTGTAAGTACTGCTCACGGTGCAGATCTTGAATATCATGGCTCAGTGCATTGATTTGCTCTTTGGTTGGGCGCGCAATATAACCATAAAGTAACCATAATAATAAGTGCAAAAACAGTGAGCCGATGACGAATGGCCACTGCATAGTGATTATTTCACCTTTACTGATGTCCTTTAGCGTCAATGCAACACTACCAATTACCGCATCGCCTTTAGTAGCGATTTGGCTAATAGTATCCCCTTGCTGCATGGGCGCATTACCGACAGGCACCAATAAATCATCATTGTTATCCTTAATCAGTATCCGCGCGACATCTTGCTCGCTGGTATAACGATTGGCAATAACACTGAGACTGACACGGTCTTTATTCTCTAAAGACAGGCGTGACTCATCAATCAGCTGGGCAACCATTTGCTCGCCTTTTTGCGCACGGCTTTTAGTCAGCTGTTGATCGGTGCTAATTACCAGTAATAGGGTCTGCAAACAAAAACTAACCAGAATAATAATGGCAAACAACCCTTGCCGCGGCGCTAAATACATCATGATATGGTAAACTTTTTTAGGGAAAGGAAATTAAAAAACGAGGCTATTGCTCATTATTTGGAAGAGTATGCTGCTATATTAGCTTGGTCTGATGCGGCTTCGTTTAAGTTAATAGATCATGGCTTAGGTGAGGCGCGCTCAAACTAGATTTTTTCGACCTCATTGCGCTGTGAACAAACGGCCAGCTCGTACTATCTACTATATCACCATAGTGGTCATCATAGGTTTAGCGGTTATCATAAATTTAATCTAATGGCTGTTTTTAAGCGTTTTATTTTAAAGACTTTATTTTGAAGATCTTATTCTAATGGATTTGTTTCAAAAGCTCTGTTTAAAAAGCTTCATTCCAGTAGATTTTAGCTGTGATACGCGCTTTTATCCAACTGTTGTACTTTGCGTGCCATCTATAGGCGCTGCCCAGTAAAGCTGTTATTATTCCTAATCTTATCTGAGCATACAAGGGACAATTGAGCCATGCCAAAAAATACACCTTATTCGTTACCAAAAGACAGCAAAGCATGGCAACAAGCCGTCGATTCTGTAGCTTCACTATTACCTGACAATACCAATTTGCAAGATTTTGACGCGCTACAGTCTCTGCCCGTCTTTGCCCTAATTGTGGTACTGCCTGCGCATGTTCATGCACTTGATATTCATCAATACGTTCAGTCGTGGGTTGATGAGCAGCCAAGCTGGCATTTAGTGACGGTAGCAGAAGATACCGAGGCGAGCTTTGTTAACATTACTATTGATGCTAGTGGCATTAATGACATCGAACCTGCTTATGTATCTAACACCCTCTCCAACAGTGCCGCTCACGCTAATACAACTAACACCTCGTCTACTACCAAAGCCAAACCGCCGTTTGTCCCTGCGCAAGTGTTTCGTTATTTGCTAGTGCCCGTTACCGATACCCTCATGCATCCTGGCAAAAAAACAGCGGCCGCTCATATCATTGATGATCAGCTGACCACTCGTCTACGCCAAGATTTAGAAAAAAAATACTTAGCAGAAAGCAACAATAGCGCACAAACTATTAATGAAACAAAAAGCACAGAGCCTAATAGCTTAGACGTGGTCGATTGTCACATTCTATCTATCGGTCATATGCTGCGCACCCACAAACTGGCTTGCTTTGATATGGATTCAACCTTGATTGAACAAGAAGTCATCGTTGAGTTGGCAAAAACGGCTGGTATTGGTGAAGAAGTTGAGATTATTACTGAAGCCGCTATGCGTGGCGAAATTGATTTTGATGAATCTTTTGCTCAGCGTGTGGCGTTATTACAAGGCATTCCTACTACTGTACTTGATGAGATTTGCGCCCGCCTAACTTTATCGACAGGGGCTCGGACGACTATAAGCGCCCTTAAAACTTTAGGTTATCATACGGTATTGGTTTCAGGCGGCTTTACTTATTTTGCCCGCTATATCGCTGAACAGTTGGGCATTGATGAGGTACACGCGAACCATTTGGATATCGAAGATGGCGAGGTAACCGGACATGTGCAACTGCCTATCATCAATGGCGCCAAAAAAGCGGCTATTGTCGCGCATACTGCTGAGCGCTTGGGCATTGAGATGTCACAAGTCATCTGTATTGGCGACGGCGCCAATGATTTGCCGATGATGGCCAATGCTGACTTAGGCATCGCCTATCATGCCAAACCGATTGTGCAAGCGCGTGCGGATGCGGCCGTCAATGTCACGGGACTTGAAGGCGTCCTCTATGCCCTTGGCTACCCAGCGCTGATCCCTGCGCAATAAAGATTGGCTAGAGCTGTTTCTTTATTTAGGTATCCATCTAAAAAAAAAGCTAGGTTAATGCTTCTATCGTTGGCCTAGCTTTTATGATTTATACAACTTTTTACGCTGATCTTTAAAGCTAGTTTTTCTTATTGAACTTATTAGTCTTGAATATATTAGCATTGAACATTAACGCTCATTTTACGACTTTTAAACAAGTTATGACTTCAAACAACAAAGGAATGTCCATGACGGCATCGCCATCACCACGCCCAGAGTCGCCGTCGCCGAGTCCACAAGTAGAGACCGCTCCCGTGCACAACGATAGCCTGAAAAAACGTAGCCCGCAAAAAGACAGCCCGCAAAAAGACAGCCCAAAGCAACTATTTGGCGTTTATATTAAAGGTATCGCGATGGGCGCCGCTGATATCGTACCCGGCGTCTCTGGCGGTACGATTGCGCTGATTGCTGGTATTTATGAGCGCTTGATTAATGCCCTTGGTAGCATTGGCCCTAGTCTTTGGCGCGTGTTTCGTCAAGAGAGCGGTATCAAAGGTCTGCTTGCTGTTTGGCGACACGTCGATGCAACATTTTTATTATTCCTGTTACTAGGTATAGCGACTAGTTTTGCTACCTTAGCCGGTATTATCAAGCACCTGCTAGATAATCAACCGCTATTGATTTGGTCATTTTTCTTCGGCCTCGTGGTCGCTACGGTGGTTATTTTATTAGCCGAGATTAAACGCTGGAATGTTGTTCGCGCTGGGTTGTTTATTACAGGTTTGGTGGTGGCAGTGGTCATCAGTAGTCTGCCCTTGCTGACCACTACCCCGAGCTTGCCGTATTTGTTTTTTGCAGGGGCGATTGCGATTTGCGCGATGATATTACCCGGAATTTCAGGGTCGTTTATCTTATTGTTGATGGGCGCTTATGACACGGTATTAGAAGCGGTACATACTTTTAACCTGACTGTTATTTTGACCGTCATGGCGGGTATGGCAAGTGGACTATTGCTATTTACCCATATGCTCAAGTGGCTACTATCACGCTATTATCAAGGAACGTTAGCGCTATTGACGGGCTTTATTGCGGGCTCGTTAGTCAAAGTATGGCCGTGGAAAACAGATGCCTTAGGCATGCTAAACAGTGATGCGATAAATAACGTTGCCCCATGGCAATATCCTACTGGGGCTCACTGGCTTACCACCTTAAGTCTAATGCTATTGGGCGCCATTTTAGTCTCGTTGCTATCATGGTGGGGGCACCGTAGCAATCGCACTTAAACTATCGCTATAGGTAATCCAATTTAGAAACGGCACAAAACCATACTAAACCAAACGTCAACTGTTGTCGCAAAGTCGCCCTTACCCCCTTTAGCTTTGCACGCCTTGCTCTCATAATAGTTCTATTGGAATTCACCTTATGATTAGCGAGATGAATGATGTTTTCAACTGTATTTTCTATGGTAGGTATAAGCACATTAGATTTAGGCACATGGAGCGCTGGGGCGCTACTTGGTTATGGTCTATTAGCAGGCTCGATTGCGGCGCTCGCTCTATCCTCACAGCGCTGGCTGCTGTGGTATCTGTTCGGAGGCATGGTGTACTGGGTAGCCGTTGAAGTCATCCAGAGTCTATTATTACATTGGTTCGTACTATCAGAATGGCACAGCTATGTGGCAGCGATGGGTATCAGCTGGCTGCCCTTAGGGGCCTGGGTATTATATCGGGCGCTACGTTACGATGATCTCAGTCAGTCCGTACAGCAACAGCGCGAACTAGAAGCCGCCCGCTATATTGAGCATACGCCTGTTTATGATGCTGATTATCAGCCGCGCTTTTATTAGACCTATCACAAGCAAGTCATGGACGCGCGAATGTTACAAGATACTCAACGCTCTCTACGTAATTACTAAAGAATTAAGGCCCGTCTATGGTTTATAATGTAGTTATATAATTGTAGTAAAAATTGCTATAAAGTACGCTTTATTTCATTTCTTATTCTTTAGGAGTTTAACTATGTTTACTGTTCCTGTTTTAGATGTAAAATCCGATCCATTAGATGTGCTATTGACGGCAATTGGCTATAGATTATCAATGCTGGCTGATAGCGATAGCGATAGCGAAGAGTTCGAATCACTACTGGCTGATCGTAAAGTCATCATCGAGTTTGCCAGTAAAGAGGCTGACATTGCGCGTTATTTTAGCTTTGATAATGGGGATTTTACCCAACACAGCGGCCACGCTGATAATGCGGATCTAACGATTAGTTTTAAAGATTCAATCACTGGCGTCAAGCTGTTGACTAAGGGCAGTCTTCCCGCTTTTATGACGGCGGTTCAAGAAGGCAATCTAAGTATAGAGGGCGACTATAGCTTAATGATGTGGTTTAATAAGTTGGCCAAACATATCGTGCCGACTATTCCTGAAGAGCTAAAACCTTATATTACCCGTGCCAAACCTTATGCTTATAAGGCGCAGCAGTTTGCTGGTCACTGGATTGGTGTGGCTAAACATAAGCTCGGCAAATAAGTAACTTGGTGATAATTGTTTAGATAATTAGTGGTACGGATAGCACATGACATTTTAATTGCCTACCAGTACAATAACTATTGGTCAGCGCATCCCTGCTATTGTTATTAAGGTTGCGGTATACTACGGTTACCGCAACCTTTTTTATGAATTAAATTTAGAGTTTATCTGAATTTAATTTTTTAAACTTCAATTTACATCGTTTTCCTTATCTATCATTTATTCATATTTTCTGCTTTTCACGGCACTTATGATACATAGCACTTATTATAAAAGGACTTCACTCATGGCAGGATTGCTTTCAATCACAGAACCTACCGCCAATACTACCAGCACCACAGCCGACTTCTTCGCTACCTCTACGTTAGCAACAGACGCAACATCACCTAGCAAACACAGCCGCGAACAGATTGCGCAGCTGTTTGATTTGCCATTAATGGATTTGTTGTTACAAGCACAAACCATTCATCGCCAGAACTTTAAGGCCAATGAAGTACAAATCAGCACCTTATTGTCAATTAAAACCGGTAACTGCCCTGAGGATTGTGGCTATTGTGCACAATCCGGTCATCACCGTGATAAGACCAAACTACAGGCAGAAAAGCGCATAGACGTTGATAAAGTGATTGCTGCTGCTAAACGCGCAAAATCTAGTGGCTCATCAAGATTTTGTATGGGAGCCGCATGGAAACATCCGAGCGCCAAAGACATGCCCTATGTAGTCGAGCTGGTCAAGGAAGTTAAGGCGTTAGGGCTGGAGACTTGTATGACCCTAGGCATGCTTGATACCAATCAAGCTACCCAGTTGGCCGATGCAGGATTAGACTATTACAATCACAATCTGGACACCTCACGCCGTTACTATGAGCAAGTAGTCAGTACCCGCAGCTATGATGAGCGACTAGATACCATCACCAACGTGCGCAACTCGGGTATGAATGTCTGTAGCGGTAATATCGTCGGCATGGGCGAGAGCCGTGATGACCGTATTGACTGGGTACATGAGTTACTTAAAATGCCCAAAGCGCCTGAGTCCATTCCCGTTAACTTACTGGTTCCTGTTTCAGGTACGCCCATTGGCGACAAAATATTAGCAGAGGGTGAGCTTTCAGTCCTTGAGTGGATTCGCACTATTGCAGTGACGCGTATTTGTTGCCCGAGCAGCTATGTAAGACTGTCCGCTGGGCGTGAGAGCTTATCGGATGCCGAGCAAGCTTTAGCCTTTATGGGAGGTGCTAACTCGTTCTTCTATGGTGATAAGCTGCTAACCACCGGTAACGCCAGCCAATCAGGCGATGATAGATTGATGCGTGAGCTGGGATTAACCAAACAGTTTGCTGCGCCAAGAGCACCCAAGCACTTGCCAGTAGTTGATGCTATGAGCGGTCATCAATCACAGGTGATGATGGCAGAGTAATTTAATCGCGTGCTGCTACCATTATCCTTCGGTTGTCTACGCTAATTTTGCCAGCGTTGCAAATGTTATAATCTAGGTTTGGGCTTGTCAGCGTTTATCGATAGTAAGAAATAGAACATTAAAAGACCAAATAATAAAAGACTGATAACAAAGGATTAGGCCATGGCGGATTATTTTAACTGGATTAAAGCGGCCCACATTATCTCAATGGTCACTTGGTTTGCGGCAATTTTTTATCTGCCGCGCCTGTATGTTTATCATGCAATGAGCGATGATAAGATCAGTCATGAGCGCTTTATCATTATGGAGCGCAAACTATACCGCGGTATCATGACCCCATCGATGATAGCAACTTGGGCTTTTGGTTTGTGGATGGTATTTTTGGGTTGGGACGTGTACAAAACCCAAGGCTGGCTACACGTCAAGCTACTATTAGTGGTTCTACTTTCCGCTTATCATGGTGCATGTGGTTTTTATCGTAAGAAGCTCGTCGACAATCCACAATACAAGTCACATGTTTTTTGGCGCTGGTTCAACGAAGTGCCAGTCTTTGCCTTAGTCATTATCGTCATTTTAGTGGTGGTTAAACCCTTCTAGAGTTGGTACCCCTCTAAGCTGACTTTGAAGCAATTCTAAAATAAAAAGCGTCCGCAACCTTGATAAGTTGCGGACGCTTTTTTATGTTTAAATAAACGGGCTTTGTTAAACAATCTATATTAAACAGTCGGGCGCATGATTTGATAGACGTTGCTTAAATCATAAACTCGATAGCGCGCGGGCTCACGGCGACTTTCTCCGGCATAACTTAATATTAGCGCTTGTTTGTCAGCTTCATCGACCCAGCCAACAAACAGCCCGCTATGCTCGACACCATTGTAGCCGTGATTGATGTAATACAGCCAGTCACCCACCTCAATCTCACTACTATTAGCATAAGGCCCTTGGCTATAAGCGCCTTTATGTACCGTGTCTCGCGTTACCCCTGCCCGATTAAAAACGGCATTAAGATAATCCCAACAGCCACCTTGAATAATGGTACGCTCATTTAAAGCCATAGCACGCGCTGTACTAATAACTTCTCGGGCAGCGGTGCTACTTTGGGTCTCAGCCCTGCTTAGCAGCGGTAAGTATTCACTATCCACATTGTCATAACTACCAGATAAAAACGTAGGTAGTACGGCTGGCGATTGTCGTTGCACGTCAGGATAACGATAAGAAGTAGTAGCAATAGGTTTGCTTAAAACCTGATTATTAAAGTTATTAAAACTGTTAAGACTAGAAGCAGGTCTAGGATTAACAGCGTTCGTTCGATCGGTACGAACACGTTGAATGGTTGAGCGGGTGCTAATCTTGGCAGCAGGTACTGCTACTGATGATCGTGTGTAGCGAGCCATTAATTCAGGCTGGGCTGATTTTTGTGCAATAAGCGCGCTCATACTATCGGCATGGACGTAACTTGTGCATCCTAAGAATAATGTTAGCAACGCGGCAGCAGGGGCTTTTTTTATAGTGGTGAGTTTGGTTATAGCAGATTTAGCAAATAATACGTTATGCGAGGCAACAGCCAACAATGGTGGCATGACCAGCTCCTTGTCAATAGGGTATGTGATGAACAGGTTATCAGCTTGTAGCTATAAACCATTTAGACCAGAGACTGCAAGCACTATTAATTACGGTCAGGCGATAAAAGGAGGACAAATCAAGATAAAAGGTAGGAAAAAAAACCGGAAGAATTAAAACAAAAAAGGAAAGAGGGACAAAAAACAGGATTAAGCGTTGCTAATTTTAATCGCTGTTCATCTTAATATTGGCATGACGTTTGTTCATCGCCTGCCCTTCTAATATGGCTTTGGTTGCCTGAGCTTCTTTTTCATTATCAAAGCCGTTAATATGGTATTTACGTACACTGTCAGCACCAACGATCTGTAGCTGCTCACCATCTAGGGTGATTTTATCACCTTCTACCAGATGGATATGATTGCGTTTACCTTGATTGTCATGTACCAGTTCACCATCTTTCACCCATAAGATACCGCTACTAATATGACCGCTCATGGCTTTTTTACGCTGTTGTCGCTGCCGATTAAAAACAAAACTACCAACAATCAATAATGCAAGCGCGCCAATAGACCATCTCACAGGTAACAGGCTCATTGCCATTGCTACGGCAACTGCGCCTACTAATAACGCCGCACCAAACCAAAACAGCCCATTGTCTAATGCTTGGGGCTGTCCTTGTAAGGTAATCTTTGCGCCGTCATCAGTCAGCTTAAGCATGCATTACTACCTATTGCGAGATCATTAAATAAAAATTAGAAGGCAGCTAAAAGTTAATTGAAATAGCAATTAGCGATGAAAACTATTAATCTAACGAAGTTACCAGCCTAAAGCAGTCTTTTGCATAGTGATAAGCTCAGCAATACCTTTTTCGGCTAGGATTAGCATGTCATCAGCTTGAGCGCGGGTGAATGGTTTTTCTTCGGCAGTTCCCTGCAGCTCGATAAATTCGCCTTTTTGGGTCATAACCACGTTCAAATCGGTATCACAGCTGGCATCTTCTTCATAATTTAAGTCTAGATAAGCTTCGCCATCTTTCATGCCTACAGAGACCGCAGCGACTAAGCCAATGAGTGGATCAGCTTTGAGCTTTTTGGTTTTTTGAATACTTTCAAGCGCATCGATTAACGCAATAGCAGCACCGGTAACACTGGCAGTACGAGTGCCGCCATCTGCTTGCAACACATCACAATCGAGATAAATGGTATTTTCGCCCAGCTTGCTTAGGTCAATCATCGCGCGCAGGCTACGACCGATTAAGCGTTGAATCTCTTGGGTGCGACCCGATTGCTTACCGCGCGCCGCTTCGCGTTGGTTACGAGTATTAGTCGCGCGAGGCAACATACCGTACTCAGCAGTAATCCAGCCTTTGCCCTTGCCTTTTAACCAGCGTGGGACACCGGATTCAACACTGGCGGTACACAATACTTTGGTATCACCAAAGCTGACCAACACTGACCCTTCGGCATGCTTGGTATAGTGGCGCTCGAAGCTAATCGAACGAAGTTGGTCGAGCTCACGGTTATTAATACGCATAAAAATTCCTAATACAAGGTTATAAAAGCAGTCTGTCTATAGTTTTTGAATCTATAGTTTTTGAATCGGTGTTTATTTGATCAACAAGCAGTTAATCAGTAAATATTTAATCAATAAGTAACCTATTAAAACATATGATAACAAATAATTATCAGGCAGCCTAGCAGGCTTAAATTATGAGATATCCTAACGTGACAATGGCCTAATAGCAAGATAGGTGTCAGCTCTCAACCTATCAGTTTGACCAAGATCATAGGCAAAATGAAGGCAGAACTGCCTTTGTTTTGCCTAATTTTAGTATCGAAAAACGTCTGTTTTTCCGACTATATTCTACGTTAGTCTAAACCTTCCATTTTACGCAACTCTTTACGAAGGATTTTACCAACGTTTGATTTTGGTAGTTCATCAACGAACTGTACGTGACGAGGACGCTTATAGCCGGTCATGTTCTTTTTGCCAAAGTCGAGCAATTCTTGTTCAGTTACGTTGCCTTTTTTGACCACAAAAATCTTGGGATCTTCGCCGCGCTCCTCACTTGGTATACCAATCGCGCCGCACTCCACAACCGCTGGATGTTCACTCATGATCTCTTCAATTTCATTGGGATAGACGTTAAATCCAGAAACTAAAATCATGTCTTTTTTGCGATCGACGATTTTGATAAAGCCTTTTTCATCCATGATACCGATGTCACCCGTTTTCAGATAACCAGTCGCCGTAAAAGTTTCCGCTGTTTCGTCAGGACGGTTCTGGTAACCAATCATCACTTGCGGGCCTTTCACACAAATCTCACCGCGCTCACCGATGGCGACTTCACTTTCGTCATCATCAGTCAATACAACGTCGGTGCTAGACGCTGGAATACCAATTTTTCCAGTGAATTCAGCAATGGTCATCGGATTAAAGGCTACAACTGGTGAGGTTTCAGACAAGCCGTACCCTTCGACGATAGGTAAACCTGTAATTTTATGCCACTCTTTTGCAACGCTAGGTAGTACTGACGTGCCGCCACCAATAGCTGCCTTTAAATTGGAAAAATCTAGTTCCGCAAAGCTGTCTTTATGTACCAAACCATTAAATAAAGTATTTACTGCTGGGATAAATGATGGCTTATATTTAGCCATTTCTTTAATCAAACCATCTAAGTCACGCGGATTGGGAATCAATAACCCTGTATAGCCTTCATACATGCCATACATACCGCAAACCATAAATGAGAACACATGATACAGTGGCAACGCGGTTAAAATCACATCGTCAGCGTTAGCATCGTCTTCAAAAGCGCTGTTCATCAAGGCGCTAATCTGCAGCATATTAGCGACCAAGTTACCGTGAGACAGCATTGCGCCTTTGGCCACACCTGTCGTACCACCGGTATATTGTAACAAAGCCACATCGCTTAAGTTTAGATCAGGACGCTGATACTTGCTGGCCGATACCGCGTTTAGCGCCTGCTTAAAGTCAATGCTTTTAGGCAAACTATAAGAGGGAATTATTTTTTTGATATGGCGCGCAACTAGATTGACCACAGTGCCTTTAACCAGTCCTAGCATATCACCAAGATTACAAACAACGACGTGCTCAACTTGGCCCTTATTTTCAGCTTCTTGATAAGTCTTAGCGAAGTTTTCAACAATGAATAAGGCCTTTGTACCGCTATCACGCAACTGATGAGATAGCTCACGGCTGGTATATAACGGGTTGACGTTGACCAAAACCATGCCCGCACGGATGATACCGAGGGCAGCAATAGGGTACTGCAAAATGTTAGGCATCATTACGCCAACTTTGTCGCCTTTAACCAATCCTAGCGACTGTAAATAGCTGGCGATCTGACGGCTATATAGATCGAGTTGCTTATAGCTTATCGACGCACCCATGCAGATATAGGCAGGTTTTTTCCCATAACGCTGAAAGTTACGCTCAAAGACCTCAAGCAAAGAGGTACTGTCATCTGGCATATCAATAGTGGGGCTAATACCATAGCGCTCATAAGCGTTGAGCCACGGTCTATCGCTGGGGATGGTCGGCATAGTCGGAAATGCGGTCATCTCAGCTATCGACTGGGCATCATTCACACCCGCTTCTTTGCCTTTGCTTGGCTTATGGTCAGGCGTTGATTTATTGATACTGTCCGTCATAACTTTCCCTAAATGTTACCATTAAAAATATAGAATAATCTAATGAAGATGCAAATATAGTGTTCGTTGGTGACTGTTCGTTAAACAAAAATCCTGTTATAGATAATATCCAGATAAACAGTCATTTGCTGAACCAGCAGCCATTGTAACAGTCGCCAATCTAGTTATTAATCGGTCACTAAATTTAAAACGCTAAAATATCTTTGTAAGATTTGTAGAGCCTAAACCTATGATCTTTTAGAGCTAAATAGAGGGTGATATTAACGGGCACTATAGCAGTTTTGCCAAAAATTCTCTATGTGTACCGTCTATCCTCCACCAAAAACGTTACTAAAAAAAAGATAAGGCCGCACATAGGCAACCTTATCATTTTTTTGTTATTGATTAGCACTTAACTCATGGTAAAAATAACCTTAGCTTCGATTTTGACACCAGCTCTAGCTATTATTTAGCTTGTCTATCTTCTTCAAGTTTGCGCAAATCTTTATGTAAGATTTTACCGACGTTTGTCTTTGGTAACTCATCGATAAACTCAACATGACGTGGGCGCTTATAGCCAGTCAAATGCTCTTTACCATAGTCAATGACCTCTTCAGCGGTAAGGCTAGTATCTTTACGTACCACAAAAATTTTCGGAGATTCACCGCTTTTTTCGTCTGCGACACCAATGACACCGCATTCTAAAATCTTTGGATGACCGGCCATGACCTCTTCAACTTCATTCGGATAAACGTTAAAGCCAGAAACCAAAATCATGTTCTTCTTGCGGTCGACAATAGTCACATAACCATCTTCAGACATAATGCCGATGTCGCCAGTACGGAAAAATCCGTCCGCCGTCATAGCCTCAGCCGTGGCATCTTCACGATTCCAGTAGCCTTTCATCACCTGTGGGCCACGAACCCCGATCTCCCCACGCTCGCCAAGTGGCACCTCATTACCCGCTTCATCTAGGATCGCGATGTCGGTAGCAGGCATAGGTACACCAATCGTGCCGGTAAACGTCGGACTATTATAAGGGTTGGCAGTCGCGACCGGAGATGTTTCAGACAGACCATAACCTTGAACAACAATATTACCCGTTACCTGACGCCATTTTTCTGCGGTTGCACTTAGCACTGCCATCCCGCCACCCATCGACATACGCAACTTACTATGGTCCATGGCTTTAAATTCTTCATTATTGGCAAGCGCATTAAATAAGGTGTTTACCGCTGGGAAGAATGCCGGTGGAGTGGCTTTATATGCTTTTAACAAGCTGTCAAGGTCGCGTGGGTTGGGCACTAATAGCACGACGCAACCGCGATACAGACCGAACATACCACAAACCGTGAATGAGAAAATATGATACAACGGCAAAGCCGTCATAATCACGGGCTGCTCACCCCTGCGATCAAAATCATCAAAGGCGGTGCCCAAAAAGGTATTAGACTGAATTAAGTTTGCTACCAAGTTTTTGTGAGTTAGCATCGCGCCTTTCGCCACACCAGTAGTACCACCAGTATATTGCAGGACAGCGATATCATCGAGCACAATATTGCTGGGACGCTTGTACTTACTGGCAGTGACTTGCTTAAGCGCATCTTTGAAGCTCACGCTATTGGCAATCTTGTAGTCTGGTACTAGTTTTTTGACATGACGGACGACCGTGTTGACCATGAAGCCTTTGAGCGTGCCCATCAAGTCGCCCATACCCGTAATAACCACATGATCCACTACTTTACGGCCAATATCTTGATAGGTTTTGGCGAAATTTTCGACCATAATCAGCGCTTTGGAATCAGAATCGGTCAGTTGATGTTCAAGCTCTCGGGTCGTGTATAACGGATTAACGTTAACTAAAGTGAGACCTGCACGCAGTACGCCAATGACGGCTACGGGCAATTGTAAAATATTGGGCATCATCACCGCGACTTTATCACCTTTGACCAGTCCTAATGACTGTAGATAAGCGGCAAATTGGCGGCTATATAAATCCACTTCTTGGAAGCTTAGCGAAGAACCCATGCATATATATGCCGTTTTATCGCCATTTTGAGCAAAGCTTTGCTCAAAAATATCGATAAGCGAGGTATTGTCAGCCGGTAAATCGATATCGTAGGTCAGTCCAAGCTCTTCATAAGTTTTTAGCCAGACTTTATCATCACGACGGGTTAAATTGCCTTGGCCTTGATTGTCCATAATCTTGTTTCTCCTAATAAATTTTGTGCAATTAGCGGTGAATACCCCTTTGTTCTTTAACATACACACTTTGCTTAAACTACTCAATACAAAAAATTGGCACTTGAGTCCACGAAGTTACTTGACGGCCAATAAAATCATTTATATCAACATCTTGTAAAGATATTGACAAGGTTTTTAACAGTCATTAGCTAAACACCAATAAATGTTTACTATATACTATTTTATGCTTACTTCCTGTTTAGAAAGGCGCATATTTTCATTTACCGCAGGTTGGAGGGCATCGGCAAGCTCCGTTAACTGTACAAAGCCACGACGCAAACCGTTAGTGTCACTCACGGTCTGATAGCTTAAGCTTTGATTTGCAAGCTGTTTACTGTCGCTATATTGCCAGTTGTTGATATAAGGACTTTGCTGTAAGCGCTGACCAAAACCGGCGACTGCCACCGCAAACTGAGTGTCAGGATGTGCGTTGTTTAATGGCGCGGCCTTGCCAACGGATTTAATCGGTAAATCAATTAACTGGGAACTTGATTGCGGCTCGGTTTTATAGCGTATTTTTAAAAAACCTAATTCTGTACTGTTGGCATTCTTTGCTGACTTACGCATGGTCTGTGCGGTGACATTTTCTGCATAGCGACGCGGGGCAAAAGTACCCGTTTGACCTTTGGGAGTAATCTCAAACAATGCCACTACTGCCTTGCCTGCACCTAATTCTCCGGCATCAACTTTATCATTATTAAAGTCTTGCTCAGCGAGCACGCGGTTTTCGTAGCCAATCAAACGCCACTCTTCAACTTGCTCTGGATTAAATTCAATTTGAATTTTGACGTCACTAGCAACGGTATTGAAGGTGGAGGCAAGCTCGTCACTCAGTACTTTTTTAGCTTCCGTTAAGCTGTCAATATAGCTGTAATTGCCATTACCGTTATCGGCCATTTGTTCCATCATATAATCGTTCAGATTGCCACGACCAAAGCCAATAGTTGATAGCGAAATGCCACGATTGCGATTGGCTTTGACCAAATCTAGCATCTCGTCAACATCGCTAATACCAACGTTAAAATCACCATCAGTCAGCATCAAGATACGGTTGATACTGTCTTTTTTTAGTGATTTTCTGGCCTCGTTATAAGCAAGCTTTAGCGCATCCTCGCCGTTGGTACTGCCGGCAGCTTGCAGACCATTAATCGCGGCTTGGATGGCGACGCGCTTATTTCCGCGTGTCGTTGGCAAGACCACCTTCGTGCTGCCTGAATAAGTGACGATACTGATACTGTCTTCGGCGCGGAGCTGCTTGGATAATAGATTCAATGTTGACTTGGCAAGTGGTAATTTATCTTGCGATTGCATCGACCCTGACACATCGACCAAAAACACTAAGTTAGCAGGGGGCAGCTGGACGCTTGTACTGTCAGTTTTGCCAAATTGCCCCAAATACGTGGTGTCAATTGCTTTAATACCGACTTTTAGAATTTGATTGCCTTGCTCTACCTTATCCCATGGCGAGTCGACAAGCTCAGTCTCAACCATAAAAGGAGCGCGACCAAGACGACGACTGTTCGAGAAGTCATAAGGAAAATAATTAATCATCTCCTCAACTCGTACTGCTGCGGCAGGTGGCAATTGGCCTTCATTCAGGTAGCGGCGTATATTGGCATAGCTGCCAGTGTCGGTATCAATAGATAAAGTGGCGACTGGCATATCGGCCGTACGATGAACGGGATTTGCTGCGTTCTTTTGATAGTTATCGCGTGCTTCTGGTGCGACTCTTATTGGTGATGGTGATGGCATAACCATAGACTGAGATACTGAACGCGTGAGCATATTGGGACTGTTGGTATTATTGCTGGCATAGTCAGCACTTACCATTTCAACGACTGGGGTAGCACCTGAGACCACCACAGGCGCTAACTGCTCTTTATTCTTTAAAGGCTCTTTATTAGTTATAGGCTGTTGGCTTACGGTGCTGCTATTCGTTTCCACTACAGACTTACTCATCTGCTGTGTACTACAGGCACTCAGACCGATACTGGTTATAGCACTTATCAGCAAAGCGGTACGGTTAAGCTTGTAAGTACGCGTTCGGATTGAATGGGTTAATAACATAAGCAGATTCCTTGTACTTTATAAGCAGAGAATTGAGCGGAATTTAAATAATCATTAAACAGCCATTAAGCCAAGCAAAAAAAATGAATAACTTGTCTATATTTCTACTGATATTTAGCGCTATCATTACCACTTAAACTATCATCACCAACTAAACTATTGGTTAACAACCAAAAACAATTAGATTAACTATACTTAACTTAGTTTATAAAATCTATCAATAAAATAGCAATCGCCGCGTCATGACCTGTCGTCTATTACGGCAGACACCTTTTTAATTGTCGCGATTTCCTTTACGATAGCGCTATCTTATTTTTATTTTCAGCAAAGCTTTTAAGCATGTCATCATGCGTCAAGTTAAAAGCAGAGTAGCCGTTATTTTTAGAACGATTGGCCAATATGATTTGACAAAAATAAACGGGTGACTTTGGGAGCTTGCAAACAGTTAAGAACGATGAAGAACAACTTATTCGAGTGTTCTTTAACAAGTCATTATAAAAATAACGTACTATTTTTGCTCTGGATGAACGATACCCCATCGCATAACCCAACTGAACGACCCTATTTAAAAAACAATATTTAAAATTGATAAGCGAACCCTATTTTATGCCTGATGTCATTGATAACACCATTAATCCCGTCGTACCTAACGATGCAATGGACACCCGTTCTGTAGCGGAGTTCACCGAGCAAGCCTATTTAAATTATGCCATGTACGTCATCATGGATCGGGCGCTACCTAATATCGCTGATGGTTTGAAACCCGTTCAGCGACGCATTATTTTTGCCATGAGCGAGCTGGGTCTTAAGTCTACGGCTAAGCCCAAAAAGTCTGCTCGTACGGTTGGTGACGTACTGGGTAAATATCATCCACATGGTGACAGCGCCTGTTATGAGGCCATGGTGTTGATGGCACAGCCGTTCAGCTATCGCTATCCGCTGATTACTGGTCAAGGTAACTGGGGCAGCCCTGATGACCCCAAATCCTTTGCCGCCATGCGTTATACCGAAGCAAAAATGTCAGCCTATGCCAATACGTTATTAGCAGAATTGGGTCAAGGAACCGTCGATTGGCAAGATAACTTCGATGGTACGATGCAAGAGCCAACGACTCTACCAGCACGTCTACCCAATATCTTATTAAATGGTACGACTGGTATTGCCGTAGGTATGGCAACCGATATTCCGCCGCATAATCTTAACGAAGTAGTACGTGCGGCTATTCGCTTGCTTAAAAATCCTGAGCTATCAGTCAAGCAATTGACTCAGTCGATACCAGCGCCTGACTTGCCCACCAGCGCTGAAATCATTACCAGCAAAAAAGACCTACAAGCTATCTACGAGAGTGGACGCGGCAGCTATAAAATGCGTGCCACTTATCATATCGACGATAAAGAGAAGAATTTAGTTATTATCGATGCGTTACCCCATCAAGTATCAGGTAATAAAATCCAAGAGCAAATCGCTAAGCTGATGACGGATAAAAAACTACCTTGGGTCGTCGATATTCATGATGAATCGGATCACGAAAACCCGTGCCGTATCGTCTTGGAATTGCGCTCAACTCGGGTCGATGTCCAGCGAGTCATGAGCCATCTATTTGCTAGCACTGATCTTGAAAACAATTACCGCATTAACATGAATATGATTGGGCTAAACGGTAAGCCGCAAGTCAAAAACCTAAAAGAGATATTAGAAGAATGGCTCATCAGTCGCCGTTCAGTGGTCATGCGTAGATTGCAATATCGTCTCGATAAAATTGATAAACGCCTGCATATTTTAGCGGGACTGTTGGTTGCTTATCTAAATATCGACGAAGTCATTCGTATTATTCGGGAAGAGGATGATCCAAAATTAGCCTTGATGCAAGATTATGATTTAACTGACATTCAGGCTAATGCGATTTTAGATATTCGTCTGCGCCAACTGGCAAAGCTACAGGAGATTGAGCTCAGACGTGAGCAAGACGAACTGGCAGCTGAGCGCGCTATTCTTCAAGAGTATCTCGATAATCCGGAAAGCCTTACAGGCTTAATCATAGATGAGCTGACCGAGGATATGAAAGCACACGGTGACAATCGCATGTCGCCACTAGCAGAACGCGAAGAAGCGCAAGCTTTAAAAGAGTCAGACTTAGTCCCTAGCGAACCAATTACTGCGGTATTATCCAAAGCAGGCTGGATTCGCGCGGCCAAAGGCCATGAGGTCGATCCCGCTGGTATGAGCTATCGCTCAGGCGATGCTTACCAAGCATACGTCCGAGGTAAATCGAATGAGAAAATCTACGTACTCGATAGCACCGGACGCAGTTATAGTATTGATGCGCACAATCTTGCCTCGGCTCGTGGTCAAGGGGATCCGCTCACTAGCGTATTGAAACCGCCTTCAGGGGCAACTTTTGAGCAGCTACTCACCGGTGACAATGACCAGCGTATTATCTTAGCAAGCTCGCAAGGTTATGGATTTATCAACACTATTGGTAATCTAGACAGCACCCAAAAAGCAGGCAAAAAAATCATTAACCTGGCTACTAATAGCCGATTATTACCTATCGCGCGTATTGACGGTCAAGCCGAGGTGAATGTAAATTCAGAAAATAGCGGCATATCTGCTACTGAAAAAGACTCTACTCCTGATCATATCGCCGTCGTGACTAATGCTGGATATTTATTAATCTTTGCGCTTGATGATTTACCTGAGCAAGCTCGCGGTAAAGGCAATAAAATGATCAATCTAAAAGATAAAGAAGAAGTGCTGGCTATCACGCCATTACGTCAGCAAGACAGTCTGATTATTACGGCTGGCAAGCGTCATGTCACCTTAAAGCCGATGGACTTAGTCAACTATACGGCCAAACGTGGTAGTCGTGGTAGTCAGTTGCCAAGAGGCTTTCAGAATGTGAGTTCGGTTGAGGTGGTTAGGTAAAGTTTTGCCTTTATTCATACCTTAATTGTTTTAGATAGCTGGGCTAGAATCCTAGCTTATGTATACTGTAAGATAAAATGCATAATAACAAATATCAACAACATCTAAATAACGTTAAGCAGTTTGTGGCAGAGCTTAATAGTTGTTTTTACAAGAATAAAGAATAATCACATTTACTATAGATAGGACTGCCAAAGCCATTATGAACAATAAAGCACCCGCCCCTAAAATCATATTTTTTGATATCGATGATACCTTAAGCCGTAACGGCATTATTGCCGAACATAATAAGGCAACTCTTGAAGCACTCGCGAAGACTGATATTAAATTGGTGATTTCGACGGGACGTTCAAAAGCTATCCTGCCTGCTGATATTCTAGCTTTACTTGAGGCTGATGTATTAGATGCCATTATTTGTATGAATGGACAATATAGCTTTAATAACGATGGCATGATCAGTCATTATCCATTATCAGATGCGCAGACTAATAAGATTGTGCTTCTGTGCCAGCAAAGTGAACTTATTCATAAGTTTGACTCGGCGACTCATATTGCATGGTCAGATGAAAACGAGCGACTGCGTGAATACAACGCTATAACGCCAAACTCTATTCTTGACCCAGATTATTATAAGTCAAATCCTGTCTATCAATGTTCCGTATTCTTTAACAACCAAGAAGACAAAATGCAGGATGTTAATTTTGCCCAAGATGATTTAAAACTGGTGCATTGGCATCAAATTGGCGCAGATATATTACCAGCAGAGGCGTCAAAAGCACGAGGTATCATAGATTTATGTCAGCATTACGCCGTAGATGTTAGCGATTGCATGGCGTTTGGTGATGGTATGAATGACTTAGAAATGTTTGACTTGGTCGGGTTTGCCGTGGCAATGGGTGATAGTCAACCGGCTCTTATAGAGCGTGCGGATTTTGTCACCGGTACTATTGAGGAATACGGTATACAAGCGGTGCTCGATCACTTACATATAGACCAGAAAGCTTAAATCAGTAATTAGCCCAGAAGTCATAAAAAAACCCCTGCTACTATCTAGCAAGGATTTTTTTATTTTCTGAAATTCAACATCAACCTGCAACCAATCCATAAAACCAACTGCCCAACTTATAACAGGCTATAGCAATCAAAATAAATATCAATGCAGCGATTAAATAAGCCAAAAATGTTGGCATGCTGGTCAACCAGCCAATAGTAAAAGCCACGCCAAGATACGCTTCCAGTGGCCAGCTTAGAACTGATGTGCCCATGCCCGCATTGAAGAAGGTAATAATGGCAGATAAGCCTACCACAGCTGTGATAATGCCAGCAGTTTTACGGTTATTCATTTTGTCTCTCTTGTACCATTACATCAAACTTGGTTAGCGAATGGTAAAAATACTAAGGCATAGTCAACCCACCATCAACCGCGATCGATTGACCAGTGATAGCCGCGCTCAAGTCAGACGACATTAGTAATACTGAATTGGCAAAGTCCGCAACCGAGGTTGCTTGGCGCAATGGCGTGGTGGTAGCGATATAATCAAACACTTCTTCAGTGGTCAAGCTACTGGCGTCAGTAGTTTTCAGTAATCCACCTGCCAGCAAGTTGACCCGAATACCGTATTGTCCCAGCTCCGCCGCTAGATTGCGCGTCAAACCAATCAAGGCAGATTTTGCCGTAGTATAGTCGTAGTAAGTCACTACCGGATTATATACAAGGTTGGTAGAGATATTGATAATCTTACCCATCTGCTGGGTTTTCATTTGGGGTAATACCGCTTGTACTGTATTGACCGCGCCTTTGACGATACCATCTATTTGCTGGGAGAAATGCGCCCATTTGACGGTCTCAATACTGGTGTAATCGGCGCTTGGATTGAACTGATAGCTGGGCAAGGCATTATTGACTAGTATATCAATACGTCCGAAACGTTTGATGACCTCAGTTGCCATCGCTTGCATTTGTGCTAAATCGGTCACATCACCTTGATAGGCAATGGCTCGCCCGCCTGCCGCTATAATAGTAGCGACCACCGCTTCGGCACTGTCTCTACTGTTGAGATAATTCACACAAACAATGGCACCTGCTGCTGCCATTTGCTGCGCAATTTGTGCACCAAGGCCTCGACTGCTTCCTGTGACGATTGCGACTTTATCTGTTAGTAGTGCTGGTATGGTGGCGTGGGACTGAGTCATGCTGTTTAATCCTTTATTATGTTATATTTATAAAAATTAATATTTATTCTAATGGTGTTATCAACCGAACTGCACCAATCATAGCATGCTTACACCTCGTTATCGGATGCGGTACAATCTGCCTTGTGCTGATTATATTATGATTGTTTTTATGGCAATCGATTAAGACAAGCAAATTCAACTCGTTACCCTTTAAATCACTGTATTCAATAACCATAACAGTAAAATCGTGGTCATTACCGTAGCTGTTTACATAGCTGTTATCTATTTATTATGCCTCGATTTTTTGTGTATTTGACTGACTTTAGGAGAGATATTTTGACCCATTTATCATCGTCACACCGGTCTACCAGCACCGCTGCTCGCGCCTCTACTCAAATGCTACCCAAAGCACTATTGTGCGCAGCTATTGGATTTACGCTCGCAAGCTGTAGCAATTCTGATAACGCTGCTACCGATAGTGCTGCTACCAGTGATGTCACGCTCAATCTGTATAACTGGTCAGAATATATGCCACAAGAGATTCTTGATGGCTTTGAAAAAGAGACCGGTATTAATGTCAATTACACTACTTTTGACTCCAATGAGGCGATGTATGCCAAGCTAAAACTGCTCGATGATTCTAGCCAATATGACCTTGCAATTCCATCAACTTATTATGTCGAAAAAATGGCCAAAGAAGGCTTGCTGCAAGAGCTAGACAAATCAAAACTAAGCAACTTTAAGAATTTGGATACCTCATTTACCAATACCAAGGTTGACCCTGAGAATAAATACTCGATTCCGTATATGTGGGGTAGCACGGGTCTAGCCATTAATGGCGATGTGATCGACCCTGCGACCGTCAATAGCTGGAATGATCTATGGCGTCCTGAGTATAAAGGTCAGGTGATGCTGATGAATGATATGCGCGAAGTGTTTGGCATGTCGCTACTGACGCTTGGCTACTCAGGTAATAGCAGAAATCCTGATGAAATCAAAGCCGCTTATGAAAAGCTCACTACCTTAATGCCAAATGTCAAAACCTTTAATTCAGATGCCTCGCGCATGCCCTATATCGAAGGTGAAACCAATCTTGGTATGACCTGGAATGGTGAAGCCGTGATAGCCAACGACGAAGGTCTGACTAGCTTAGTTTATAAATACCCAAGTGAAGGTGCAATATTATGGATGGACAACTTTGTCATCCCTAAAAATGCCAAACAGGTAGACGCGGCGCACAAATTTATTGATTATCTGCTACGCCCAGAGAACTCTAAAATTGTGAGTGAGGAGATTGGTTATGCCTCACCTAACCTTGCGGCACGTGAGCTAATGACTGAGGATGTCAGAAATAATCCGATTATTTATCCCAGCAAAGAAGTACTGGCGAACGCTGAGTTCCAAGAAGATGTTGGCGATGATGCGCTACAAGTTTATCAACAGTATTGGAATAAGCTTAAAACTGGCCGTTAATCGTAATCACTTAAAGCTGATAGCCTAAAAGTTTATTGTGAAAACATCCCTGTTGAAAACTCATTGATAAAGACTCATCAATAAAAAAACGCTGATCCTTGCCGGTCAGCGTTTTTTTATATTTATAAATGCAAATCGGTCTCGCCACCATGCTCATCAATTCGGCGCCGTTCGCGGCGCTGATAACGGAGACCAGAGGCAGAAAACCATTTCGGCTTGGTGGTTTGTAATAAATCACTCAGCAGCTGCAACTGTGCTTGCAAGGTTTGGGTTAGCCAAAAATACCCCTGCCACTCAAATGACAAATGCTGCACGCTCGGATATTCAGATACAGCAATACGGGTAATAGGGCGAAACACTTCATCGCTAGGACTGCGCAGAACTGCCGCCATATGCTGCATGGCTTGCGTCAATTCATGCTGATAGTGGATTAGCAAAATATGATTGTCTTCATCAATCTCAATAGTAGCCAAGCGCGGTGCGGCACTTAATAGTAAATCGATTGTACCGATAATATTGCGATGGGCGCGCTGAATAGTCTCTAATGTCTCTTTGTTAATCCCCGATTCGCTTGCTGTAGCAGCGATATGCGGGCGCACTGCTAATAGCCGCTTATTAATCTTTTGTAGCGCTTTAACCAAGGATTTATTAACGGGCACGTCAGGTATAGAGCTGCTCGCAGGATAAGTCAGACTTGATAAGCTCGTGGATTTAGTATATTTAAAAGGCTTCGGAATAAGAACTTCAGCATCAATATGACTGCCTACGCTAGCATATAGATTACTACAAGTCTCAAGATTGCTTGCTAGTAAAAAGCGCCACATCAAGGTCGACTTGAGCGGCAAGATTAAAGTCGCAGCCACTGCCACCCCAGTGCCGAGCAAAATATTGAACGCGCGGTAAAGACCATCTTGACCGATACTGCTTTGGCCTAGATTTGAGACGATCATTAACATGGTAATACCGGTCAGCAACCCTGTATAACCTAAATTCTTAACCGCAAGATAGCCAATGATGCCACTTATCAGGCCAATGAGCGCATAATCTACCCACAACCATGCGCCCACATTTTGGCTAAACCACAAAATACCAAGCGCGGCACCAATACCTAGTAACGTGCCAAGTACGCGCTCTTTCGCCTTGGTATAGATGGCACCTTGATATTGTAATAGGCCCAAAATGATAAAAACAGTAATGGTCGTCCATTCGCCATGCGGGAAGTTAGTAACTTTATTGACCAATAGCGCGAGTATAACGGCTATACCCAAACGTATGGCATGCAAAACATCAGCGTGCTGATAGCGCGCATAAGGCTCAGTAAGCGGGGCAGTAAATCGCTGCCAACGGGTGGATTTCACGCAGGGGTACTCTTTTTTAAATGGGTTTTAAGTGAGCATTTTTTAGTAAAAGATAGCTTAAAAAAATAACGCCTTTTACCTATTAAAGGATAAAAGACGTTAAAGGTCAAAGCATGCTAGCACACAATACAAAAAACTTGCTTATTGGCTAGTGTTTAGCTAACGATAGCGCCAAACGATAGCTTGAGAGAATCAGACTTCTAAAAAGTCTAATATCCCTTCGGCCGCTTCACGACCTTCCCAAATGGCAGTTACGACCAAATCAGAACCACGTACCATATCACCACCGGCAAAGATTTTGGGGTTCTTAGTTTGGAACTTAAAGGTCTGCTCTTCCGCGGCTAATACCCGACCCGAGCTGTCCATTGCTACTTGCTGCGCATCAAACCAGTCAGCAGGACTTGGTCTGAAACCAAAGGCCATAATCACCGCATCACAAGGGATAATCTCCTCAGAGTTTGCAATCGGTTCAGGACGGCGGCGGCCGCGGTTATCAGGGGCACCTAAATGGGTAGTGACCACTTTCACCGCATTAACTTTACCGTTTAAACCAATAATTTCAGTGGGTTGACGATTAAATAAGAACTCGACTCCTTCTTCGCGAGCATTGACCACTTCACGACGTGAGCCGGGCATATTTTCTTCATCACGGCGATAAGCACAGAATACTCGCTCAGCACCTTGACGAATACTAGTACGGTTACAGTCCATCGCTGTATCTCCGCCGCCCAGCACCACGACTTTTTTGCCTTTTAAGTCAATATACTCTTCTGGATTCGTTTCCCAGTCATTACAGCGATTAACATTGGCAATCAAGTAATCTAGTGCATCATAGACGCCCTCTAGCTCTTCACCAGCGAAACCGCCACGCATATAAGTATAAGTACCCATACCCATAAACACTGCATCGTAATCAGTTAGCAGCTCATCGATACTAACGTCAGTACCGATTTCTGTCTCTAGACGAAACTCCATACCCATGCCTTCAAAAATCACACGACGGTTACGCATGACATCTTTTTCCATTTTGAATTCAGGAATACCGAAGGTGAGTAAGCCACCAATCTCAGGGCGCTTATCAAAAACAACAGGCGTCACGCCATTTCTGACCAAAATATCGGCACAGCCTAAACCAGCAGGCCCTGCGCCGATAATAGCGACTTTTTTGTCTGTCCAAACCACATCGGACATGTCTGGACGCCAGCCGAGGGCAAAGGCAGTATCGTTAATGTATTTTTCCACATTACCAATAGTGACTGCGCCAAAGCCATCATTGAGGGTACAGGCACCTTCACACAAACGGTCTTGGGGGCACACACGTCCGCACACTTCAGGTAGTGTATTGGTACTGTGGCACAGTTCTGCCGCCTGAAATATCTGCCCTTCTGTTGCCATTTTTAGCCAATTAGGGATGTAATTATGTACTGGACATTTCCATTCACAGTAAGGGTTACCGCATTGGAGGCAACGATGTGATTGCTGGGCAACCGACTCACTCTCGGAAGGTTTATAAATCTCAACAAACTCTGTCGCACGGGTGACGATAGCTTTTTTAACTGGCTCAAGCCGCGGCACATCTAAAAATTGAAAATTATTATCTAAGCGTTTTGCCATGATCAAACTCTCTTTTATCGTGGGCGGTGACAGCGGTTACGTGCCGATTTTATTAAAGTGGTACGGCGCAATAGATGCTGTCACTTGCCTGCTTAACACATGTGAACTGAAAAATTAACTCAAAACCTGTGGCCTACGACCCTTATTGTGGGTCTGCCATCGTGGTTTTAAGCAAGCTTGCAATGTTCGCCGCTTTGGGCTTAACCAAGTAAAACTTACGGGCATAATGCTCAAAGTCAGCTAGTATAGCTTGACCCCATACGCTGCCGGTTTTGTCCACATGGTTCTCAATCACTTGTTGTAAGTAGATACGATGCCCTTCGGTCTGCTCACTAGAGATACGGTTGAGATCGATCAGCTCATGATTACAGCGATCAAAGAAGTCGCCTTCCATATCGAGCACGTAAGCGAAACCACCGGTCATCCCAGCACCAAAGTTGAGACCGGTACGCCCGAGGATGGTCACTATTCCGCCAGTCATATATTCGCAGCAGTGATCGCCTGTGCCTTCAATGACCGCATGCGCACCAGAGTTCCGCACTCCGAAGCGCTCGCCCGCGGTACCAGCAGCGTACAGCTTGCCACCAGTGGCACCATATAAACAGGTATTACCAATAATCGCGGTGTTCTGGGCAACAAAGCTCGAACCTTCGGGTGGGTAGATGACAATTTCGCCGCCTGCCATACCTTTACCCACATAATCATTGGCGTCGCCTTCTAGCTCAATATGTAAGCCACCTGCGTTCCATACGCCCAAACTTTGCCCTGCGGAACCGGTAAGGTGCAGCTTAATAGGCATATCGTTCATGCCCAGATTGCCCCATACTTGGGCAATCTCACCTGAGATACGCGCGCCAATAGAGCGATCACAGTTACCAACTTCATAGCTATAATCACCGCCGTTACCTTGACGAATATTAAGCAGCATATCGCTAATCATTTGCTCAGCCAGCAACCCTTTATCAAACGGCTCGTTACGCGCTACTTGACAAGTTTGCGGGGCGCCCGTGCTTGCGGGATGACTATACAATAAAGGTGTTAAATCAAGATGGCGCTGCTTATCGGTTGTGCCTTCTAATATCTCGAGCAAATCGGTACGTCCGACCAACTCTTCCACACTACGTACGCCTAATGCAGCCAGCCATTCACGAGTTTCAGTCGCAACAAACTTAAAGAAGTTAATCAACATCTCAGCTTCACCAATGAAGTGCTTGTCACGTAGCTCAGCTTTTTGAGTAGCAACCCCAGTCGGACAGTTGTTAAGGTGACAAATACGCAGATATTTACAGCCGACAGCAATCATCGGAGTCGTGCCAAAACCAAAGCTTTCGGCGCCGAGTATTGCCGCTTTTACCACATCAAGGCCAGTCTTAAGACCGCCATCAGTTTGGATACGCACTTTATGACGTAGACCATTGACCCGTAGCGACTGATGGGTCTCAGCGAGCCCCAACTCCCACGGAGAGCCTGCATGATGGATAGAAGACAGCGGAGAGGCTGCGGTACCGCCATCGTAGCCTGAGATGGTAATTAGATCGGCAAAGGCTTTTGCCACGCCCGTTGCAATGGTACCAACACCTGGACGTGAGACCAGTTTAACCGAAACTAAAGCATCAGGATTGACTTGTTTTAAATCAAAAATCAGCTGTGCCAAATCTTCGATAGAATAAATATCGTGATGCGGTGGCGGTGAAATCAAGGTCACCCCTGGTACAGAATAGCGTAAGCGGGCAATCAAGGCATTAACCTTGCCACCGGGCAGCTGACCACCTTCACCAGGCTTGGCACCTTGAGCCACTTTAATTTGCATGACTTCTGCCGAGCGTAGATAAGCGGGTGTTACCCCAAAGCGACCAGAGGCCACTTGTTTGATTTTTGAGTTACGCAAGGTGCCGTAACGTACTGGGTCTTCGCCGCCCTCACCAGAGTTTGAGCGACCGCCGATGGTGTTCATCGCCATAGCTATCGACTCATGTGCCTCAGGGGACAGTGCCCCTAACGACATACCAGCCGAGTCAAAGCGCGTTAAAATATTCGCAATGTCTTCGACCTCATTCACGTCAATGCTGTTGTCCGTTTTTAACTGTAATAAGTCACGTAACGTGGCGACCGGACGACTATTAACCAAATCGGCATAGTGGCGATAATTGTCATAATCGCCAGTACGTACCGCTGTATGTAAGCTGTTAATCACATCAGGGTTGAAGGCGTGATATTCCTTATTAAAGACAAACTTGAGCAGACCACCTTGATCGAGCGGTGCACGGCGCTTAAAGGCATTGGCCGCTAGTTGTGCTTGATCAGCAGCCAAATCAGCAAAGGTTGCGCCTTTAATACGACTTTGAACGCCTTTAAAGCACATATCAACCACAGGCTCAGACAGACCAACTGCTTCAAATAACTGGGCACCGCGATAAGAAACAACGGTAGAAATACCCATTTTTGATAAAATTTTCAGTAAGCCTTTGTCCAAGCCTTTACGGAAATTAACCCGCGCTTGAATAGGATCACCAAGCAACTCACCGGTCGCCACTAAGTCATCAATGACATCATAAGCTAAATAGGGATAAACACAGGTCGCGCCGAAGCCAATCAGTACTGCTATTTGGTGCGAATCACGTGCCAGACCAGTTTCGATAATTAAGTTAGCATCAGTGCGAATGCCTTCAGCAATCAAATAATGATGTACTGCACCCGTCACCATAATGGCATTGGCAGGTACTTTTTCGGCGTCAATATCTTTGTCGGACAATACAATCAAGGTATTTCCCGCACGAATAGCACTCGCCACTTGCTCACAGATAGTCACAATCGCATCAGAAAGCTCTAAAGTACAATCGTAGTTTAGATCAATACGAGACATCTTAAATGCAGGATCATCTAACGTCTCAATTTGCTGCATTTTACTGGCAGACAACACCGGCGACGACAAAATAATACGATGGGCATCTTTGGCAGAAGGCGAAAACACATTAGTCTCAGCGCCCAAACAGGTTTGTAGCGACATGACGATGGACTCACGCAGCGGATCAATCGGTGGATTGGTCACCTGGGCAAACTGCTGGCGAAAAAAGTCACCCACATGGCGAATCTGCTGTGACAGTACGGCCATCGGGGTATCATCCCCCATTGAACCGACCGGCTCTTGACCATTTTCAGCATTGGGACGAATGATTTCCGTACGCTCTTCATTGGTAATGTGATACATTTTTTGCAGGGTTTTGAGCTTATCACCGCGACATGATTGCGCTGCCAATTCTTCTTCTAAGCGTTCATCATCACGAATACGCGTGGCCTCTTCGCGCAGCCATTTACGATACGGATGGGCTTCTTTGAGCAAGGTAGCGATAGCTTGGGTGTCTAGGATCTGTCCGGTCAAGGTATCAATGACCAGCATCTGACCAGGACCTACGCGGCCTTTGGCGAGCACATCTTTTGGCTCATAATCCCAAACGCCAATTTCAGAGGCGACGGTGATGTAGCCGTTCGTAGTCGTGACCCAGCGCGATGGACGCAGACCATTGCGGTCAAGCATACATACTGCATGGCGGCCATCTTGGAGAACCAGACCTGCTGGCCCATCCCATGCTTCCATATGCTGTGAGTAAAACTCATAAAACGCCCGTAAGTCCACATCCATGCTATCAACATTCTGCCACGCTGGCGGCACAAGGATGGACATAGCATGGAACAAGTTCATACCGCCTGACATGAGTACTTCAAGCATATTATCCAAACTTGATGAGTCTGATCCAGTGCTATTGACTAGCGGACGTAGCTCATTTAAGTTCGGTAGTTTATCTGATTTTAATTTTGGCGTACGCGCCTCAGACCAGTTACGGTTACCCGTAATGGTATTGAGCTCACCATTATGAGCCAGATAACGGAACGGTTGTGCCAGTGGCCAGCGTGGTAAGGTGTTGGTCGAAAAACGTTGGTGGAATACCACAATGTGTGAGGCCAAACGCCCATCTTGTAAGTCCAAGAAAAACGCTGGTAAATCTGACGGCATCACCAAGCCTTTATAAATAATGGTCTGACAATTCAGTGAGCAGACATAAAACAGCTCATCATCACTCAAACGTTGCTCTGCTTTTTTACGCGCGACAAACAGCTTACGATTAAAGTCATCAGCCTCGAGGCTGGCAGGACCATTAACAAAAATCTGCTTAAAGTCCGGTAGCGTCTCACGCCCAATCTCGCCAACAATACTCAAATCAAGCGGCACATCACGCCAGCCAGCCACTTCCAAACCTTGGGCAGTGACTTCTTCAGCCAATACCTGCTGGCTGTGCTGGGCCTTAATATCGTCGAGATTAACGAACACCATCCCGACAGCAAAGTTATCACTAACATCTAACTGTTGCTCGGTGGCAATTTCTTTAAAGAATGCAGTGGGCATCGCAAGAAGCAGGCCACAACCGTCGCCAGTCTTGCCATCAGACGCAACACCGCCGCGATGAGTCATACAGCTTAGACTATGAATGGCTGTTTTTACCAAATCATGGCTGGCTTGTCCCTCAATATGAGCAATTAAACCAAAACCACAGTTATCAGAGAAGTCATCTGGCGTGGCCAAATGCGTATGGGAGGAGATCATTGACATGGCTAGTCCTTTTAAGTGAGCGGGCAGCATATGCATCCAATGCGGATTATAAGCTGAGTCCCGCAAGCAGAACGGGCTGATGGTCGATATTCGTAACACCGAATGAAAAATGGCACGACACGTTCAGCGAACGATAATCGATTGGTTGAGTACCTAATAATATGGCGCTTGACTACGTTTGAATATCAGACGCTCTGTATTCAAGCACCTTGATAACCCTGAAAAGGGAGATCATATGAAGGATTGTGCTACTTGCAATACGCTTGATATAAATAACCGTTATTACTATGATTGCAATCGTCAAGACAATAATAACACTTAAAATCATGCTTATTATGTTAGTAGCAGCGCTTGAGGCTACGAAGCTATAATAGAAATGATAATAAAGGGTATCATACGATTTCTAATCAAATGATAGTTTACCATAACTATACAGAGTGTCGACTACCATTATCTTAGTGAATGCTTGGCGAAAAATCTAGTCTTTTCTGTCACTTGACCAGCCAGTTTTTATGGCTGTCCCTTTTGATTTTAATGGTTTAAAAATTGATAAATCACAGTAATGGCTTTTTTGATCAAGCCATATAAGAATGATATGGCTTGATCAGGATATAATCAGTTCACAATAAAAGAGAGTCGTGTATAGCAACGTGCTCCTAGTATGAATTTTTCTTGCGTGCTGTTTGCAAGCGGGACAGAGGTTGCAAAAAATTCATCCCAGTAGCACTGTATCGTTTTTAAATTGAATCGACTGTAGTATATGAGCACAATCATCGACGAGTAATTCGTAACAAAAACAGAATCTAATACTTATTCACCCATAAAAAACCCACCAAACAAAGCGTCTGGCGGGTTCATGATAAGCGACTGTCATAATCCAAAATTAATCACTTTGTTTCTTCTATCAGCTCTTTGATACTGTCGTTATTGCTCTTGGCAGCGCCTGAGTTTGCATTCCTACTACCAGAATTTGAGCTGGCGTTTGAGCTACTGCTAGCAGCACTGGGCGGTTTAGGCGTAAGGACAATTGGTGGCTTTTTAAGCGAGCTGTTATCAGTTCCTGTTCCTGTTGATCTTTTGCTTTCTGGTTCAGATTTGCGCGGGTTATCATCATTTTGAGCAGGTGAGCCAGACAAACTTTGGTCTTCAGTGGCCACGGTACGCTCTTCAGTAACCGATAAGGTGGCCGAGGTATCCTCTGATTGACGAATACTTTCAGCATTGCGACTATTATCATTTGCCTCTTGACTGCTAAAGTTACCGCTATTGTTGGTCGCTGAGTTACTGACGCTATTCTCAGTAGCGGCTTGTGCCTGCTGACGAACCGGCACTTCACGCTTGGTCGGTCTCAAATTAACAGAACGGGCGCGTCTAGCACTTAAGTCTTTTATAGGGTCAGGGCGTTCATAATTGTCTATAATACTAACGTAGCGGCTGATTTCTTCGGGCAGTACACGCACATCGTCAGGCAGCCTAAAGTCTATCAATTTAGCGGCACCAACCGCTTCTTGCGGACTGCTCATCAATCCATAAGTAAGCATATAACGCAGCTGATTGTCATCATCAAGGTAACGGAAGTAAGAGAACTTTTTACGATCTTTGCGACCTTCTAGATAGCTGACAATAACATCGTTTTCAGCGACATTCATCACCTGTACGGTCCATTTACCTTTATTAGCAAGCAGATAGCGCTTGTCTTTAAATTCATCAGGATAACTGCGCAGATCGCGTATCGTGTCTTCAAAATTAATTGGCTGTACATCAGTATCAAGCTCATGCAGCGCTTCAATCGATAAAGGCTGTTCCAGCTCAGTACCTAGCGTTTGTGGTGCTGAGATCGGTTCATTTTCGATTTTGGCACCCATCGCTGGAGTCTGACTAAACATCCAAATTAGGGCAGTGATAACCCCTAATAGCAAAGTCATTACAAGCCAAATCAGGGCTTGACGGCGATATGACTGGCGAGCGGGATGAATCGTCGAGCTTGAGGCTGCCATGAGTGTATCCTTGGTAAAATATAATTAAACTCACTGATAAGAAATGCAAATAAGTATAACGATATTAATATCGCTAATAGATCTATGTTACACCCTTAATTTACATAACTGATTGACATAACCAGCTTTCTGACGCTTTATGAAGTGTGTTGTGACAATACGTCAGTGAGTAGTTGGTCATCGAAGTCGTTCGTTAATACCGCTTGTCCTAGTGATTTTAACAAAATCAGACGGATTTGTCCGTTTTTCACTTTTTTATCATGACCCATTAGACTTAAAGCAGTCTGGACAGCGATAGGTGGCGGTGTGGTGGGTAAATTAGCTAACGCCAAGACATTCTTAATACGTGCCACTTCATTAACGCTCAACCAGCCCATTTTCTGTGACAATTCAGCGGCTTGTACCATGCCGGCAGCAATCGCCTCGCCATGTAGCCAATTGCCATAGCCTTCATGGGTTTCAATCACATGACCAAAGGTATGACCAAAGTTTAATAGCGCCCGCAAGCCAGCCTCTCTTTCATCTTGCGCCACGACAGCGGCTTTATGCTCACAGCAGCGTTTCACCGCCTCGCCTAATATGGCAAGATCTAGTGCCATCATCGCTGGTAAATTATGCTCAAGCCACGTTAAAAAATCCACATCCATAATCAGTGCGTATTTGATGACTTCAGCCAGCCCTGCCGATAGCTCACGTGCAGGCAGGGTTTGTAAGGTACTCATATCAGCCAATACCATTTGCGGCTGCCAAAACGCACCAATCATGTTTTTGCCTTGCGGATGATTGATACCCGTTTTGCCACCCACGCTCGAGTCGACTTGCGACAGTAACGTGGTTGGAATTTGAATAAAATTAACCCCACGCATAAAACTTGCTGCCGCAAACCCCGTCATATCACCGACCACCCCGCCACCCAGTGCGATTAAGGTGACATCACGGTTAAAGTGCTGCGCCATCAACTCATCATATATCTGGTTGATACTGGCTTGGTTTTTGTATTGTTCGCCATCTGGCAGCACACAAACTCTCACTGTGAATTGCTCTGCCAGTTGCTCTTGTAGTGGCTGTAAGTATAAAGGGGCAACCGTCTCGTTAGTAACAATCAATACCTGTTGACCACTAATATAGGGCGCAACTTGCTCTGCCATGGTGATTGTTGCGCTGGCATTTTTTTCAGTAGTCGTTTTTTCAGTAGCCGTTTTTTCAGTAATGACAATAGGATAATCATGATTTTGAGTATGTACTGTTAAGCCATCATGAAACAGTGACGTTGCCATGAAATACTCCTTAAGTATCTTTAATAGGTTAACTTTCTCTAAACGTCTTTATTGATACATTCTGTGATTAATCCAATCTCACGTCTTTTTATAATTATTCGTCTTCAGACGTTGGTAAGTCCTTCACAATAGAGATAGACACAGAAAACGATTCGAGCTGCTGCAAGAGTTGGTTGACCATATGCCGTGGATAAGTATGACCCGTAGGCAGGATTATATGCGCCACCTGTCGATATAGTGGATCGCGGGCGCTATATAGTTCTTGTAATATTTTTCTAGGATTAGGCTGCTGTAATAGTGGCCGCGACTTGTCTTTAGCAGTGCGTGCCATTTGCACATCAACTGGCGCATTGAGATAAACGACTATACCGCGTTGCTGCAAGAACTCACGGTTGTCAGCACACATCACTGCGCCGCCACCAGTCGCCAATACAATTTGCTTTTTTTGCGTCAGCTCATCTATTGCCCGGGTCTCACGTTCGCGAAAACCCGCCTCGCCTTCTTTAGCAAAAATCCAAGCAATATCAGCGCCGGTTTGTGACTCGATATACCAGTCACTATCCACAAACGCGCGTCCTAACTGTTTGGCGAGCAACCGGCCAATGGTGGTCTTCCCTGCTCCCATCGGTCCCACTAAAAATACCGACGGCAATTCCTCAACCATAATACTCACTCAGTTAAATTAGCTATCATACAACGTCATCGATATTCTGGCTAGTAACGAGCCGCGATTATTATCGATAAAACCCAACCAATCGTAAAGATCAGACCATAAAAAAGCAAGCGCTTAGGCTTGCTTTTTTATGGTCTGATCTCAATACAGCAACATTAATCCAACCGGCTAATGCCATCATTAATGAGCTTGGTAGTTATAAATATCAGCAGCTCTTGCTTATTATTTCTTTGCAAATCCCGGCGGAACGCTTTACCAATATACGGCAAATCTCCTAAGAATGGTACTTTTTCCACCTCATTATCTCTTTGATTTTTAAAGACCCCACCAAGCACGATGGTTTGACCGTCTTCGACGATGATGTTGGTTGAGAGAGAGTCCTCAGAGATCGCTATATTACCATTAATAATCGTTGGTGTCCCATTGGTAATGTTCAGTTGTAGACCAATTTTGCCATCAGGGGTAATGTTCGGTGTGGCCTCTAAGCTGAGGGCTGCTTCTTTAAAGCTGGTGGTGGTTGCGCCACTTGCCGATGCTTCTTGATACGGAATTTGGGTACCCGATGAGATTTTTGCCGTTTGTTTATCCACGGTCAAAATCTTAGGCGTAGAGATCACCTCACCGCGATTATCTGCTTGCATGGCAGATAGCTCCAGATCAAGCATAAAATCTGACAAGCCAAGCAAACCAAAAGCGATACGCCCAGCAGGGTTGGCGACGCCAAGATCCACGTTTAAATTATCAGGACTCGTGATATCGTATGAAGGATAGGAGACCGTTTGCCCATTGACGGTGGTGGTCTCTACATCAAAGTCTTTAAGGTCCGCTAAGGTCTGATTGCTACCGCCAACCAGTAAGTTACGATTAGTAGCAGCGCCGTTAGATAAGAGACCCCAACGTACGCCGATCTCTTTACTAAAGCTGTCAGTAGCGCTAACAATACGTGCCTCAATCATGACTTGACGCACTGGAATATCGATCTTGCTGATGAGCTTATGAATGTTCTCGATGCTTGCTGCCACATCTTTAATAATCAAAGTGTTGGTACGATCATCAATGGTTACCGTACCACGATTCGACAGTAACGTATTGTTATCATCAACACGATTGGTAGTAATACCACCACTATTACCTGTAGGCCCACTACCATCAGAGATGAGGTTCAGCACATCTGCCGCCTTAGCGTAGCTTAGACGAATATACTCTGTTCTTAGCGGCTCAAAAGCTTGCACCACTTGCTGGGCTTCGAGCTCTTGAGCTTCTTGTTGCGCAAGCTCAACAGTTGGCGCGACTAAAATAACGTTACCATTTTCACGTTTACCCAAGTTCTTGCTTTTCAGGATAATATCAAGCGCTTGATCCCAAGGTACATTAATAAGGCGCAAGGTGATACTACCAGTCACCGAATCACTGGCGACGATATTTATATTAGTGAACTGGGCTAAAATATCTAAGACACTACGAACTTCAACGTCTTGGAATTCCATCGACAGCGCTTCACCGCTATAGACTTTTTCTTCTAGCGTCGGCTCGCGTAGCAGCGCAGGCTTACTGATAGCAATATTAAGTTGGTTGCCCGACTGGTACGCTTGATACTCATAATCACCGGTCATATTAATGGTGATAACCCCATTTTGTCCTTGGTTTTTGGTATCAACGCTATCGACAAGACCACCATTGATATCCAGGCGGCGCAATAAACTTCTAGGCACCGTACTGCCCGTCAGGCGTACTACCAGCTTGTTACCTTGGCGCTGGACATCAACTGGTATAGCTTCGTTGGCAAGAGCGATACTGATATTACCGCCACCATTGCTCCCTGCTGAAAAATTAAGCGCCGTCAGACCATTATAACTATACTGCTTACTCACTTGTGAGGCCGCAAGACTTGGATCTAATAAAGGATTAACCCGTACCACCATAGTATCAGCAGGTACTTGATTCTTAACACCCGTAGAGCTAGTGATAATAGGAGCAACGGCCACGCTGTTACGCTCAACAATAGGTGTGACGACTGCCGTAGTCGTTATCGCTGCGTTATCGGTTGCTCTCACCATAGGCGCTGATATAACAGAGTTAGTGCTAGCACGGTTGGTGGTAACCATAGGACTGTTAGGATCAGTGACAGTCAGCAGTAGATCATTACCATCAATAGCAGTAGTGTAACTGCCAGATTGTTTTAAGCCGACAATAAGACGAGTGGTGCTGTCATTACTTAAGGTAGTGACATCATTGATCATACCGATATTATAATCATTAAAGCGGCTGGCAAGTCCGTTCTGTACCTGCTCAAAATCTAATACTAAACGGCTAGGATCATCAAGCTGGTAAGCAGCAGGAAGCACTGGCACGCTTGAAAATCCCAAGCGCATCTGTGTGATTGCTGGTGCTGTCTGTATCACAGAGACGTTATTGATGCGCTGATCAGCATGGGCGCTACTGCTAATCGCCACCATGCTGATTGCTAATGCAGGTATGGCAAAGGTAGAAGATACGCGATTGCTCATCGTCATTACCTTGTTATTGCGTACGGTCATTATTTATTCCTCAAAAAATCTGCCGACTTAACTTATAGGAGAAACCAGCGACTGGGGTCTTTCAACGAACCCTGCGCGGCTGTCTGGCACAATTTCAATCAAATTAATCTGGGTCGGCGTGATTTCAACAATACGGCCGTCATTTAATCCAAGATAATCCCCCACTTTGACACTAGCAACCGAGCCGTCAGGACGCTGCACCAACGCATACTGCTGGCCCTCGGGTGAGATTATCATACCGCTAAAGGTCAGTTGCGTTAGCTCATATTGTTCGAGTGGTTCTTTTGTCCGCGTGATATCAGGTCGCACACCATCAATAGCGGCAGTAGGGCTTTGTGCATTGACTAAGCTTGGTGGCAAGAATGGACTGCGTAGCATATTAGCACTATAGACGAAATCCTCTACCAGCTCAGCTTTTGGCGGCGGCTCAATAGCCTGCGCCGGCTGGTTACGTACCTCAGCCATCGCTTGCTCCGCCATCCCAATACGATCGCTACAGCCAGTCAGCCATAAGACAGTGACACTTAACATCAGCAGCGTAGGCAGTTTTTTGATAATCATCAGTTGCCTCCTGCATTGGCATCAGCCGTAGCGAAGGTCTCGTCAACTTCAGTCGCCGTTTCTTTTGAGCGATAGGTTTTAGTCTGTAATACCAAATTAAGCTCCGGTAAGACATCTAAGCTGGGTTGGGGATTACTAACTTCAAAATCGTGCATAGTAATAATGCGAGGTAAGGCGGCAAGACCACTGATAAAGCTGCCAAACTGATGGTATTCCCCTAACGCAGCGATACGGATAGGCTGTTCAATAAAGAACTCGTTTTCGATTTCAGCTTCCACCGAGATGTCTTGAAAGCGTATGTTACTACCTACCCCAGTCATATTAATACCCTCTACCAGCTCTGACACGCGGGTGTCTTTTGGTAGCTGATCGAGCAAGGTGTTAAACTCAGTTTCCATCTGAATGACTTGTGCTTTATAAGCTTCTAAATGGCGGGCACGCGATTCTTTTTCGCGGTAGCTATCGAGCAAGGTTTGCTGCTCACTTTCAGCAGCTTTAATATCATCGATTTTACTGCTAATCGGTAACGCCCATGATAGAGCAGCAATAAGAGCGACAATAAATCCAATCACCGTTACTTTAACAGGCAAGGGCCAGCTGCCATAGTTTTCAGAATCTAATGACTCAAAGCTACGCCGAAATTCATTAAGATTGAACTGTTTTTTAGGGCGTACAGCGGCTTTTTTGGTTTTGATTAGGCTTTTTTTGCGGCTAAATTTCATAACTCACCTCCAAGCCCAGTGCTGCTATCAGTTTCAGCGGGTGCGGCGGTCTCTGACTGCACTTTTGTGGTCACCACAAACTGCACATAACTGTCCTCAGGGTAAATTGGACGTGGCTGTTCACCCGTAGTAGTGGTTTGATTAAGGGCAGGTGCGGTTTCATAAGCGCTAATATTTTGCTGAATGTTACGAACAGCTGAGTCACCCATCCACTTACTACTATCAAGATTACGAATCAAACTTGATACTATGTTCGGATTGTCTGCAAGACCGGTTAGCGTCAGCAGGTCACCTTCGCGCTTGAGATTATTTAGATAGAGCGCTGCAGGTATAGCTTTGGCTAAATCATCCCATAAACGGACAGGGACGGGACGCCGACCTTGTAGATCTTGAATAACTTGCATACGTGAGATAATATTTTCGCGGCGCTGCTCTAGACTATCAATATCTGTCAGCACAGTATCTAAGCGGCTGTTCTCTTGTACAATGAGCGCATTGGCATTGCGTTGTTCATCAAGCTGATTTTTAAAATAGCTCCACGAAGCAAATGCGGCCAATAACGCGAGTAGAGTCACTGCGACGACTAAGGTGATGAATTCTTTGTTGCGGTGTTCGCGCTCTTCTTGCCGCCATGGCAATAGGTTAATACGAGCCATTAGTCAAAGTTCCTTAACGCCAGACCGCAAGCGGCTATTAAAATTGGCGCATCAATTGCAAGCTGCTCACTATCCACATACGGATCAATGGTCATATTTATAAATGGATTGGCTACGCTGACAGGTACGCCAAGCTTCTGTTGTATCATGCCCGCAAAACCGGGAATAGAGCTGCTACCACCGGCGATCACCACATGGTCAATACTACTGTACTGACTCGAGGAAAAATAAAACTGTAAAGATCGGGTAATTTGTTGAATGGCGTTTTCCATAAAAGGAGTTAGCACTTCAGGATGGTAATCATCAGGCAAAGTGCGTTCACGCTTACTGATGGTTGCCTCTTCAGATGATAAGCCATAGCGGTTTTGTATTGCCTCGGTCAGCTGACTACCACCGAACAACTGCTCTCGGCTATAAACAAATTCGCCATTTTTAGCGACATATAAAGTGGTTTGATTGTGTCCAATATCGACTAAAGCAACCAGCTCTGGCATATTGGGCAAATTGTCTACCATAAGACCAAAAGCACGCTCAATAGCATGCGTTTCAATATCTATAATTTTAGTTTGTAAACCACCAAAGGTTAGGGCATCGACCCGTTGATCTACGTTTTCTGAGCGTGAGGCCGCCAGCAAGACTTGTACCATGTTATCGTCTATTAAAGATGGACCTAGTACCTCAAAGTCTAAATTGACATCTTCTAGCGGATAAGGGATATATTGATCGGCATCTAAACGAATTTGAGCTTCACGTTCAATGTCATTAAGCACCATATCCATATCAATAACTTTAGTGATCACTGCTGACCCTGAGACTGCGGTTGCGGCATCGCTGCCAGCTACCTGACAGCGACGTGCTAAACTGGCGATGATATTTCCGACCGCTTCGGTATCTACAATAAGTTTATCAACTACTACGCCTAAAGGTAATCTTTCGATACCATATGATTTTAGGTGAAATATTCCTTGCTGGCGCTGTATATCAACTAGCTTTACTGAAGTAGCACAAACATCTACCCCAATCAAATGTCGATTTTTAGAAGAAAATAGCCTCAAAAGCTCCATACCTTATGTGAAATATAAAATCTAATAATTATATATAATATTTGTAATAATTAAATACAATACGTTACTTAATAGACAGATTCAAGCATTTAAAAAACAATTCAGGACCAATTACACATTTAGTATCACCTGTCTATTTTGTTCAAGGTATAATAGTTCATTTGTTGCAAATTTTAACCAATAAGTCTTATTATGACCAAAAAAAATGCTACCGCTCGTCTCATTCGCTCTTTGGCGGGGCTAGTCATTGCCTGTCTGGCATTGGCCGTCGTCTTAGCACTTGCTGTGCCTATTGGCTTTTATGGTATGGCCATGTATATATCGCCAACCTTGCCCAGCATTCAAGAGATTAAGACCGTAAATTTGGAGATGCCCCTACAGATCTACAGCCGCGATGACAAATTAATTGGTCAATATGGCCATCGCTTATCTTTACCTGTTACTTTTGAAGATATTCCTGAAGACCTAACCCATGCCTTTTTGGCGGCTGAAGATTCCTCTTTCTTTCAACATAGTGGTATTAGTATCACCGGCCTTGGTCGTGCGGTTACTGAAGTAGTTACTGATGATGACAGTCAAACCGGTGGCTCAACCATTACTATGCAGGTTGCCAAAAACTACTTTTTGAGCCCAGAGCGTACCTTAAATCGCAAACTTACTGAGCTGTTTTTAGCACGTAAAATAGAGGACGAGCTAAGCAAAAATGACATTTTGACTCTCTATGTCAATAAAATCTATTTAGGCGAAGGCGCTTATGGTATCCGCGCTGCTGCCAAAAAATATTATAGCAAATCATTAGATCACCTCACTATTTCTGAGATGGCAATGTTAGCAGGTTTGCCAAAAGCGCCTTCGAAGTATAACCCCGTTGCCAATCCTAGCCGCGCCCTTACTCGGCGTAATTGGATCATTGGCCGTATGCATGAGTTGGGCTATATCAATAAGTCTCAATATGACGAGGCCATTAACTCACCAGTTGACCTTAATTTGTACCAAGAAAAACTTGATGTCAACATGCCGTATTTGGCAGAAATGACCCGCTATGCACTGGTTAATCGCTACGGTGCGCAAGTGGTAAATGGGGGTTGGCGTGTGCGTCTTACCGTGGATAGCGAAGCACAAGCTGATGCCGAATCGGCCATATTAACCGGTCTAGTCGCCTATGATCATCGGCATGGCTGGCGTGGTGCCGAGGCTAAAGATGAGCCACTTGAAGATTTCCGCCGTTACAGCAACATGTCTCCTGCCAAAGTCACTAAAGTCAGCTCACGTAGTTTTGAGGCGCAGATGCCCTCCGGTGAAAGTGTAACGGTTAATTGGTCTGATATGAGCTGGGCGCGCAAATACTTTTCAGCAGACCGTATTGGCTACGCTCCTGATAATGCACAACAAATCGTTAGCAAAAATGATATTGTTCGACTGATACCCACCGCTAACAGCGATTGGCAGCTGGCACAGATACCTAGTATACAAGGCAGCATGGTGTCTTTAAACCCTGAGACCGGCGCAGTAAATGCCTTAGTCGGCGGTTTTGATTTTAACCATAGTAAATTTAACCGCGCGCTGCAAGGTTGGCGGCAACCGGGTTCGATCATTAAACCTCTTATTTATACGGCCGCTCTGGAAAAAGGCTATCGTCCTGATAGTATTGTCTCAGACCGGCCTATTCAAGTAGGAGATTGGGAGCCTCAGAACTCTGATGGACGCTTTTTAGGGGACATCACCTTACGCCGTGGTCTATACCTATCGCGTAACTTAGTGTCGATCCGCCTGCTACAGGCCATCGGTATCTCAGACGCTCGCAATTTATTAGATCAGTTTGGTTTGGATAAAGAAAAGTTACCAACAACACTGTCCCTGGCTCTTGGTACTGGGCAAGCAACACCCTTACAAATGGCCACCGCTTATGCGACCTTTGCCAATGGTGGTCACCGCATTCAACCTTATTTTATCGAACAAATCTATAACTATAATAATAAACTGTTATACCAAGCCAATCCTCAGCAAGCCTGTGCCTTATGTTATAATGAGCAAGTCGATGAGCTCAATAAAAAACTAATTGAAGAACACAATAAACCGACTGAAGATGAAGAAGCGGCTACTAATTCTAATAATGAGCAAGCAGCTACTGAAGGGCAAACTTCAGAAAATGGTGAAAATATAGAACAAAGCAATGCTATAAAACAAAGCAACGCTCAACAAAAGGGTATTGCTACCCATTTAAGTGTCTATAATGCCAGTCCAGCAGCAGATCGTCTAAAAGCGCCTGCGGTTCAGCATCTACGTGCCATACAAGCACCGCGAATCATAAATCCACAGGTTGCTTATGATATGGCAGATATCTTACGAGATGTGGTGCAGCGTGGCACTGCTGTTCGCGCCAAGGCTTTAGGCCGTAGTGATATTGGTGGCAAAACTGGTACGACCAACGAAGCTAAAGATGCGTGGTTTGCAGGATTTCATCCGACCAATGCTACCGTAGTATGGATGGGCTTTGATCAGCCATCAACCTTAGGTCGCCGTGAATATGGCGGGGTAGCAGCGTTACCGGTATGGATGGACTTTATGAAAGCACAGCTTAAAGACACCCCTACCCAATGGGTATCTATTAATAACCGTGCTAAATCCCAGAAACAAAAGCAGCGAGTGATAGAGATGTCTGATGACGGCATTATCGCTCCTGATGGTGAGGATGCAGATACCCGCACAGTGGCAAAACCGGTTAAGCCCAAAACTCAGCAGCGTAAAACGCCTGAGCCTGAACCCATTGAACCGTCAGACAACCCATCAGATAAACCAGCAACGCCAAAACGTAATAGCGGTAGTGTGCCGCAAAACCAACTATCAGTAACACCCGCTGAGCGTATGCCGCCGCTGCCAGAATAAAACAATAGGCCTAGCTATTAAAAGCTCCTTAGATTAGAAGCTCCTTAGATTAAAAAGCCGCTATTGATATTTAACGCGTAAAAAATGCTTGTTCAGTTATTACTGAGCAAGCATTTTTATTGATTCTATTAACAGCAGATAAACCCGACCCTACTTACTCCTATTGTTTAAATAATTATATTATGAGTATTTATTAACTGGCTGTTTATGCTACCTTCGATATCACGTCTAAAATTCTACCATCCCCGCACGTAATTGCTCGATGAGCTCTAAAAACTGCTGTCGCCATTCACGTATTGTCGCTTCATCCGGTAACCATTGATTCGATAAAGTAACCACATTGACGATGATGTCCCGTGATTGTGTCTCAGTAGTACTTGCGCTGTCATCAGCTGAGTTATCAGAGGGCACGGCATACAAGCAGCGTTGATAAGCGCGCTCGATATTCGCTAAAAACCCTTGTTGTTGCAACTGCTGTAGACGCTGTACTTCTGGTGAGATTTGCGTACGATCGCTCAACGCTTGTTCGATATCTGCCAATGTTGGTGCCGTCATGGTCAAGCCATAAAAATGACTCAGCTCCTGCAATAATGCCAAAAAAGTGCCGTGCAAATGAAAGATAGCCGTCTCACAGTGTGCTTGATAGTGCTGTTTATCATTACTGCTACCCGCAGCTTGACAGGCCAGACGACAAAAATATAACTTTTGATTGGTGCGATCTGCTTGATATTTGGCAACGCGACTTTTACCTGCCATACGCTTCTTATCCTTATATTAATAATGAACTAATGGTAATCAAAATGAACACGGCTAATAAAGCTGCTTTTCCAGTGTACTATCTTCTTGAGTAAGTTTCTTAAAAAAAGCAACCATCCATTTTTCACTTTCTTTAAAGGCATAAAAAAGCCAGCTACGCGGCTGGCTTTTTTACTTTAATAATAATGTTTCGTTAAACGCTATTAAGACTGACTGTCTTGATTCAGCTCTTGAGCAAAAGCTTCATCAAAGCTAGTAAAGTCTTTGCTATCACTACTGGCAGTGGTCATATCAAATGCCGCATTACGATCTTTATCGATAACTTTTTGCTCTGCTTTATCTTTGCGAGCTTTGTGATACGCAAGCCCGGTACCAGCAGGAATCAAGCGACCAACAACTACGTTTTCTTTGAGACCGCGTAGTTCATCAATCTTACCAGTAACCGCAGCAGCCGTTAGGACGCGTGTGGTTTCTTGGAACGAGGCCGCTGAGATAAAGCTCTCAGTCGCAAGACTCGCTTTAGTGATACCAAGTAATTGACGCTCATACTGGACTGGGAATTTATCTTCTTCAGCCAACTTAGCGTTAACGGCTTTGATATCAGCAAACTCAACCTGATCACCTTTGAAGTGACTTGAATCGCCGCCATCCGTGATCTCAACTTTGCGTAGCATCTGACGAATAATAACTTCGATATGCTTGTCGTTGATTTTTACGCCTTGCAAGCGATAAACATCTTGCACTTCGTTCACGATATAGTCAGCAAGTGCCGTTTGGCCTTTTAGACGCAAGATATCATGCGGGTTTTGTGGACCATCAGCGATCACTTCGCCGCGCGCTACGGTCTCGTTTTCAAAGACGTTAATTTGACGCCATTTTGGAATCAGCTCTTCATGAACTTCACCGTCTTCGTTAGTAATGATAAAGCGGTTTTTACCTTTGGTTTCTTTACCGAAGCTCACCACACCAGTCATCTCTGCCATGATGGCATGATCTTTTGGACGACGGGCTTCGAACAAATCAGCTACTCGTGGTAGACCACCAGTAATATCTTTAGTTCCTGAAGACGCTTGTGGTACACGGCCCAGAATTGAACCAGCAGCAACTTCTTCACCATCGCCAACACGAATGATGGTTTCAGCAGGTAAGAAGTAAACCACTTCTTTACCAGCATCGGTATTCAAGATGATGGCAGGACGTAAGTCTTTAGCCGAGCTTGAACGGTCACGATTAGCAAGAATCTCAAATGAGCTCATACCAGTAGCATCGTCAACTTTCACAGTCGCTGTTAGACCATCGGTAATATCACTAAAGCGCGCTTTACCAGCAAACTCAGTAATAATAGGATGCGTGTGCGGATCCCACTTAGCGATAGTCTGACCGCCTTCGACCTGATCTTCATTTTTCACCAGTACGCTTGAACCGTAAGGTACTTTATAGCGTTCACGCTCACGGCCTAGCTCATCAGTTAAAGCAATTTCAGCTGAACGCGATACGATAACCAAATGGCCATCAGTATGCTCAACAGTTTTCATGTTTTCGAAATGCGCTTGACCGGCATTACGTACAGAGATGCTATTGTCCACAGAGGCTGAGCTTGCTGCCCCGCCCACGTGGAAGGTACGCATCGTTAACTGAGTACCCGGCTCACCGATAGACTGCGCGGCCATAACACCGACTGACTCACCGATATTGACTTTATGACCACGGGCAAGGTCACGACCATAACACTGCGAACAAACGCCATGTGCTACGTTACAAGTAATGACTGAGCGTACCCAAATATCATCGATTGCATTTTCGTCAAGAACATTGACCCAATGCTCATCAATCAAGGTGCCAACTGGAATCAAGATTTTCGATTCATCATCGTTATAGGTCACATCACGAGCAGTCACACGACCAAGCACTAGATCACCAAGTTTTTCAATGATCTCGCCACCTTGAATATGCGGCTTCATGAGCAAGCCTTGATCCGTGCCACAATCATCACCGGTAATGACCAAATCTTGTGCGACATCAACCAAACGGCGAGTCAGATAACCTGAGTTGGCCGTTTTTAGAGCCGTATCTGCCAAGCCTTTACGTGCACCATGCGTTGAGATGAAGTACTGAAGTACGGTCAAACCCTCACGGAAGTTGGCTTTAATCGGGGTCTCAATAATTGAGCCATCCGGCTTAGCCATCAAACCACGCATACCTGCAAGCTGTCGAATCTGTGCAGCACTACCACGAGCACCAGAATCTGACATGATAAAGATTGAGTTGAACGATTTTTGCTCTTCCTCTTTACCTTGCGCATTAATGACTTTATCAGTTGCTAAGTTGTCCATCATTGCTTTGGCGACTTTGTCATTGGTACGTGACCAGATATCAACCACTTTATTGTAGCGCTCACCAGCGGTCACAAAACCTTGCTCAAATTGATCTTCAATTTCGCGAACTTCGGCTTCCGCAACTTCAATGATTTGCTTTTTATTTGGCGGAATGACCATGTCATCCAAGCCAATAGACACACCAGATAGCGTCGCTTGTGCGAAACCAAGATACATCAATTGGTCAGCGAACATAACGCTGTCCTTCACACCCACTTTACGATAGCAAGAGTTGATCAAACCCGAGATGTTTTTCTTAGTCATCTCTTGGTTACACTCTTCAAACGCCATACCCAAAGGCATGATGTTCCAGATAAGCAAGCGACCGGCAACGGTATCTTTGATACTGATTTCTTTGATGTGATTGCCATCGTCATCGATATGGGTTTCAGTAACCCGCACTTTAATCTTGGCATTCACATGCAAATCATTAGAGCCAATCGCGCGCAATGCCTCATTGACGGTGGCAAAAACCATGCCCTCGCCTTGCGCATTGATTGATGAGCGACTAATGTAATATAAACCTAAGACCACATCTTGTGACGGTACGATGATTGGATCACCGTTAGCAGGCGACAAGATGTTGTTAGTTGACATCATCAAGGCACGTGATTCAAGCTGTGCTTCTAAGGTCAATGGCACGTGTACCGCCATTTGGTCACCATCAAAATCAGCGTTAAACGCAGTACAGACGAGCGGATGTAGCTGGATGGCTTTACCTTCGATCAATACCGGCTCAAATGCTTGTAGACCTAGACGATGAAGCGTTGGCGCACGGTTAAGGAGTACTGGATGCTCACGGATAACCATGGCCAGCATGTCCCACACTTGTGGCTCTTCACGTTCGACCATTTTCTTGGCCGCTTTAATCGTAGTCGCCAAACCATGTGATAATAGTTTGTTATAAGTGAATGGCTTGAATAATTCAAGTGCCATTTTCTTAGGCAAACCACACTGATGCAAACGCAGCGTTGGACCTACCACAATGACCGAACGGCCAGAGTAATCCACACGTTTACCCAGTAGATTCTGACGGAAACGACCTTGCTTACCTTTGATCATATCAGCCAAAGATTTTAACGGACGCTTATTACTACCGGTAATTGCACGACCACGGCGGCCGTTATCAAGCAACGCATCAACTGATTCTTGCAACATACGCTTTTCGTTACGCACGATGATATCAGGGGCGCTCAGCTCAAGCAAACGCTTAAGACGGTTGTTACGGTTAATGACGCGGCGATAAAGATCGTTAAGATCTGAAGTCGCAAAACGTCCGCCTTCTAGCGGTACTAGTGGGCGCAAATCTGGCGGCAATACTGGCAAGATGGTCATGACCATCCATTCAGGCTTGTTATTAGAGTCACGGAAAGCTTCTAATAATTTTAGACGCTTAGACATTTTTTTAAGCTTAGTTTCAGAGCCAGTTTGGGGAATGGCTTCGCGCAGCTCATCAATATCAAGATCTAAATCAATATCTTTCAATAGATCACGAACGGCTTCAGCACCCATCTTAGCAATGAACTCGTCGCCAAATTCTTCCAGCGCTCTGAAATAATCTTCATCATCAAGCAATTGATACTTCTCTAAGCTGGTCAAACCTGGCTCAGTAACGATGTAGCTTTCAAAATATAAAACACGTTCAATATCACGCAAGGTCATATCAAGTAACAAACCAATGCGGCTTGGTAATGATTTTAAGAACCAAATGTGTGCAACTGGACTGGCAAGATCAATATGACCCATGCGATCACGGCGCACTTTAGCAGTCGTAACTTCAACGCCACATTTTTCGCAGATAACGCCTTGGAATTTACGACGCTTATATTTACCACAAAGACATTCAAAGTCTTTTACTGGGCCAAAAATTTTGGCACAAAATAGACCGTCACGCTCAGGTTTGAACGTACGGTAATTAATCGTTTCAGGCTTTTTGACTTCGCCATGCGACCATGACTTAATAACGTCAGGTGAGGCCAAAGTAATTTGAATACTATCAAACTCATGGTTACCATTACTGGTAGGGCTTTGCATGATATCGAGTAAATCTTTCAAGTTGCTTCTCCGTTATCTTTATAATCATCTGACAGCGTGCTATTAACACGGATAAGATGAATGAAGGCAATGAATAGGGTTGAGATAAATCACTAAAAGCAGCAGCAATAGAGCATGCTGCTTTTAGCTAACCACTAAGGTTAATAACTGACTGCAATAACGTTAACTCAGTCAGCCAGTCGTTCTTAATGGGTTTGTTTTAACTCAATATTGATACCCAATGATTTGATTTCTTTGGTCAGTACGTTAAATGACTCTGGCATACCAGGATCCATATACTGTTCGCCATCGACAATGTTTTTATACATGCGAGTACGACCTTCAACGTCATCCGATTTCACCGTTAGCATCTCTTGCAAGGTGTAAGTAGCTCCATAAGCTTCTAGTGCCCACACTTCCATCTCACCAAAGCGCTGACCACCGAACTGAGCTTTACCACCAAGCGGCTGCTGCGTCACTAGTGAGTATGACCCTGTAGAACGTGCATGCATCTTGTCATCAACCAAATGGTTGAGTTTGAGCATGTACATATAGCCGACCGTTACTTGACGGTCAAACTTCTGACCCGTACGACCATCATATAAGGTTTGTTGACCGTTTCTAGCGAGGCCTGCAAGCTCTAGCAAGTCTTTGACTTGATGCTCATGCGCCCCATCAAATACCGCCGTACCCATTGGCACACCACCACGCAGATTATCTGATAAAGTCATGATTTCATCATCAGTTAAGCTATCAAGATCAACGCTTTCGCCGCCAACTTTATTGTAGATTTGATCTAAGAAATCACGTAGGTCAGTCATCGCCGCTTTCGCTTTGAGCATACCTTCGATTTTCTCACCTAAGCCTTTCGCAGCCATACCCAAATGGGTCTCTAGTACCTGACCGATGTTCATACGCGAGGGTACGCCAAGCGGATTCAGTACGATATCTACGGTGTTACCATGCTCATCATAAGGCATATCTTCGACTGGCATGATACGTGATACCACCCCTTTGTTACCATGACGACCGGCCATTTTATCACCAGACTGGATACGACGTTTGACTGCTAGATAAACCTTGACGATCTTTTGCACGCCATGTTGCAAATCATCACCTGAAGTCAATTTGCGTTTTTTCTCAGCAAACTTGCTATCGATATCTTTTTGCTTATCAACTAAGTATTCGGCGATTTGTGTTAGACGCTCAGAAATTTCTTCTTCGACCGGCTGGATATCAAGTAAAGTCTCAAGGCTCATATCTTTCATATCAGCGGCTGCCATAACGGTACCCGCTTTTAGTCCAGAACCACCACTGACTTTTTGGCCATCAAGTAATGTACCAATACGTCCACGTGCCGCTTCTTCAAAAATACGCAACTCTTCTTTTAAATCTTTACGATAGCTGTCGAGCTGTGATTTTTCAATCGCTCTGGCACGTGCATCTTTTTCGACGCCGTCACGGGTAAAGACTTGTACGTCAATAACCGTCCCTTTGCTTGATGTTGGTACACGTAAAGACGTGTCTTTAACATCAGCGGCTTTTTCACCAAAGATTGCCCGTAGTAGTTTCTCTTCTGGGGTCAGCTGGGTCTCACCTTTTGGCGTGACTTTACCAACTAAAATATCACCAGAATCTACTTCAGCACCGATATAGACGATACCTGCTTCATCAAGACTTGATAAAGCGGCTTCACCAACGTTTGGAATATCGCCAGTGATTTCTTCGGTACCAAGCTTGGTATCACGTGCCACACAAGTCAATTCTTGAATATGAATGGTGGTAAAACGATCTTCTTTAACCACTTTTTCAGACAGCAAGATTGAATCTTCGAAGTTATAACCATTCCACGGCATAAATGCGATGCGAATGTTTTGACCCAATGCCAACTCACCTAAGTCAGTTGATGGACCATCGGCTAAGATGTCACCTGTGGCAATATCATCACCTTGGTTGACAATAATACGTTGGTTAATACAAGTATTTTGGTTTGAGCGCGTGTATTTGATTAAGTTATAGATATCAATACCCGCTTCACCAGCAGTCATCTCATCTTCGTTGACCCGTACCACGATACGTGAGGCATCAACATCTTCAATCACACCGCCACGTTTAGCGATCACGCAAACACCAGAGTCACGCGCAACGTGACGCTCCATACCAGTACCTACTAACGGCTTATCAGCACGTAGTGTAGGAACAGCCTGACGCTGCATGTTCGAGCCCATCAAGGCACGGTTGGCATCATCATGTTCTAGGAACGGAATTAAGCCTGCCGCTACCGATACCACTTGGCTTGGTGACACATCCATATGAGTCACTTTCTCGGGTGGCATACGGGCAAATTCGCCATAGCTACGGACGCTAACCATCTCATCGCTCAACGCACCATCTGCGGTCATCGGTGAGTCAGCCTGTGCAATCACAGTGCCCACTTCTTCAATCGCTGACAGATATTCGATCGTATCAGTTACTTGACCATTAACCACTTGACGATAAGGCGTTTCTAAGAAGCCAAAGCTATTGGTTTTAGCAAATATAGCTAGCGAGTTAATCAAACCAATGTTTGGACCTTCAGGAGTCTCAATGGGGCATACGCGGCCATAATGGGTATCATGAACGTCACGTACTTCAAAACCAGCACGTTCACGGGTCAGACCACCCGGTCCTAAAGCAGAAACACGGCGTTTATGGGTAACTTCAGACAACGGATTGTTCTGATCCATAAACTGTGATAATTGGCTTGAGCCAAAGAATTCTTTTACCGCAGCCGCAACGGGCTTCGAGTTAATCAAATCTTGTGGTGATAAGTTATCAGACTCAGCTGAGCTCAAACGCTCTTTGACCGCTCGCTCAACCCGTACTAGACCGACGCGAAATTGGTTTTCTGCCATCTCGCCAACTGAACGAATACGGCGGTTGCCCAAATGGTCAATATCATCGACTTCGCCGCGACCATTACGAATCTCGACCAGCTCTTTAAGCACATTGACGATGTCACCATTGGTTAAAACACTACGTGAACGCTGGATATCAGGATCAGCAGTATCGTCAAAATCTAAACCCAAACGGCGGTTAAATTTCATACGACCGACGTTCGATAAATCATAACGATCAGCGTTAAAGAACATGCTGTCAAATAATTTCTCAGCGGTATCAACCGTTGGTGGCTCACCTGGACGCATGACTTTATAAATTTCGATCAAGGCTTCTTCACGGCTTGACGTGCTATCAGCACGTAGCGTGTCAGCGATATAACTGCCTTGATCAATATCGTTGGTAAACAAGATACTGATTTCTTTGATAGATTCACTGGCTTCAAACGAGCTTAATTTCACCAATAATTCATGGTCAATTAGCGTGTTAGCTTTAGCGATTACTTCATCATTAACGATAATATCTTCTGCTAAAATACGCTCATATAGGTATTCATCAGGTACCGAAATTTTGGTCATACCCGCTTCTTCAAGCTGACGGATACGGCGGGCATTAATACGTTTGCCCTGCTCGACGACCACATCACCTTCAGGTGATAAGATATCAAACTGTGCCATCTCACCGCGCAGGCGATCAGCAACCAGATCAATCTCAAACTGCTCTTCGCCTCTATAAACAGCTACTTTTTCAAAGAATAGATCTAGAATCTCAGAGGTGCTCAGACCTAGTGCGCGTAGAATGATAGAAGCCAATAGCTTACGGCGACGATCAATACGAGCAAATACTAAATCTTTGGCATCAAATTCAAAATCTAACCAAGAACCACGGTAAGGAATAATGCGCGCGTTATACAGCACTTTACCACTTGAGTGCGACTTGCCTTTATCATGGTCAAAGAACACACCAGGTGAGCGATGTAATTGCGATACGATAACCCGTTCAGTACCATTAATAATAAAGGTACCGTTATTGGTCATTAATGGCATCTCGCCCATATAAACGCTTTGCTCACGAATATCTTTAATGGCCGCTTTGCTGTCTTTATCTTTGCTGTCTTTATCTTTGATAATTAAGCGAATTTTGACCCGCATCGGTGCTGCGAAAGTTGAGCCGCGTAGGATACATTCACGCTCATCAAACTCAGGCGTACCTAAATAGTATTCAACGAATTGTAGCTCTGCGTTACCAGAGTGACTTTCGATAGGGAAAATAGAGGAATACGCAGCTTGCAGACCGGTATTCTCACGAGCTTTTGGCTTTTTGTGCTCTTGCAAAAAGTGCTCGTAGGAATCTACTTGGATAGACAATAAATAGGGAATGTCCATCACAGTGGGCAATTCAGCAAAACTTTTGCGAATACGCTTTTTTTCAGTATAAGAATATGCCATCGAGAGTCCTTACAGTAAACGTGAAAACAAATGAAAAGCGTGGCCAGCGTGCATCGATACTATTTGATATTAATACTATGCAAACTTAGCGACGTAAACGATAATAATAAAAACGGTTCTTACTACAACTATTCTTAATAATGTGCTGTACCTGTTTATAATAAACAAATACTTATTTTAATTTAGCTGAAATTCAACTGTCATATCACTATGACACTTTGCAGCTTTCTAAAATTGATATTAGGATATGACTACTTTCGCTTAAGATTTCAATAGTGGATTGTGACAATAATAAACAATCTATCTTCAAGCGCTTTATTTTTGAGTCATATCAAATATATATATATGACATGAACGGTATCGTCACTGATATCTACCGTCTATGAACCCTATACTGACAGTAAAACCATGCTAGACTATTTAGAAGCAAAATAAATCGGAATCAATACAAACGTTGTTAGTAGTTGGAAAGCATGCAGACGCAAAAAAACACCAAACATCCATCTATTGATGTTTAGCTTATATAAAACTATTTTTAAAAACTGACAGGTTTGCGTGCATGTATATCGTCTGTCCTTTTGATGGGTATCCACCGTGTTAATGCATACGTATGTTGGCAGACACAAAAGGTCAAGCTGAAAATTATAATAAAAAAAAGCTGGCAATGCAAGGCATCACCAGCTTTTTTTGTAAAGCGTTAAACTTATTTTAGTTCAACAGTTGCACCAGCTTCTTCAAGTTTCTTTTTCAACTCTTCACCATCAGCTTTAGAAACAGCTTCTTTGATTGGTGCTGGAGCACTTTCAACCAAATCTTTCGCTTCTTTTAGACCAAGGCCAGTAGCTTCACGTACGGCTTTAATAACCGCAACTTTCTTCTCGCCAAAGCTGGCAAGAACAACGTCAAACTCGTCTTGCTCTTCAGCAGCAGGACCGGCATCAGCAGCAGCAGCAGGTGCAGCAGCAACAGCAGCAGTTACGCCGAATTTTTCTTCCATGTCGCTGATAAGCTCAACGATATCCATTACTGACATTTCAGCGATTGCGTTTAACACATCATCTTTAGATAGTGCCATGAGAACTCTCCGTTATCTGATAAAATTAATTGATTCTAATATTGCTTAGGCTGCTTGCCAAATTTTAAAATAGGTATGACAATGAAATGCAACCGGCAATGTTAAAGTTACGTTAAAACAAGCAATTAAGCAGCTTCTTTTGCGTCTTTGATTGCTGCTACGGTGCGAACAAATTTGCCAGGGACTGCATTCATAGTCTGGACAAGCTTGGTCACTGGTGCATTCATGGTAGCCATCAAGATAGATAGCGCTTCGTCGCGAGTTGGCAGCTTCGATACGCGTTCTAGCTCTTCTGGACCAAATAATTTACCACTAACTGATACCAATTTGGTCTCAAGGGCACTGTTATCTTTACTAAAGTCAAAAATGACTTTAGCTGCAGATCCCAAATCATCCATTGAGAAAGCCAAAAGTAATGGACCAGTCAGACTGTCTGACATGCACTCAAAGCTAGTACCTTCAAAAGCGCGTTTTGCTAGGGTATTTTTTACCACTTTCAAAACTACGCCTTTATCACGAGCTTGTTCGCGAAGCTTAGTAAGCTTCGCAACACCAATACCGTGATACTCGGCAGCTACCGCTGAGTACGCATTAGCAGCAACTTCAGACACTTCAGCCACAACTTGTTGTTTTTGCTCTAGCGTTAATGCCATAAGTTGACTCCTTAATCTTATCAATCGTCTTACCATTTAAATTTTTAAAAACCGAAGTTTTCAATCCGTTAAACCATAAGCTAAGACTGACTTGATACGACACATTATCAATAAGCCCAAAAAAACAGTGCTTATTGATAACGACTGATTACGGCACCGTTATCAGAATGACGTTGAGTGATAGGTTAATGCTAATATTTTGATAGCTAGTATCTTAATAAAAGCACTGCCCTATCCGCTCTTGTCTTAAACTGTGTGGGCCACCGTCTGCGTAGGCCAACTAAGATTTTCATCTATCGTCGATTAATAAAACCAGCTTATTGGTATTAAAAGCAACTTTAGAAATTGAAAACAATTTTAAAAGATAGCTAACAATGTAACGAACTGATCTCTACCTACGGTCTTAGACAGCGTAGCGACTGCTACGCTGACCTAATCTTTTAGAATTGTTTTGGACCTATTACTACAATATTTCATTTAAAATATTAAGATAATAGGTCCATATAGTTTTTACTTATCTTACTTAGCAACGCGGTAAGGAACAGGATCAATAGTGATACCTGGACCCATGGTGCTAGACAAAGTAATTTTCTTAATGAAAATACCTTTAGAGGTTGCAGGCTTAGCACGTTTTAAATCTGCTAGTAGCGCTTGCGCATTTTGCATTACTTGTTCAGCAGTAAAGCCAACTTGACCAATAGTGGTATGAATAATACCCGCTTTGTCAACACGATACTGTGCTTGACCGGCTTTAGCATTGGTTACAGCTTCTGCAACGTTAGGCGTTACGGTACCAACTTTAGGGTTAGGCATTAAACCACGTGGGCCTAAGATTGTACCTAATTGACCAACAACGCGCATAGCGTCAGGAGCAGCAATAACCACGTCAAAGTCCAGGTTACCGGCTTTGATTGATTCTGCTAGGTCTTCAAAACCAACGATGTCCGCGCCCGCTTCTTTAGCGGCTTCAGCAGCAGCGCCTTGAGCGAATACAGCAACGCGTTTGGTTTTACCAGTACCCGAAGGAAGGTTAGTTGCACCACGAACGACTTGGTCCGATTTACGTGGATCAACACCCAAGTTTACCGCAATATCGATAGACTCTTTGAATTTTAAAGCGGGTAAATCATTTAAGATCTGTACCGCTTCTTCAATAGTGTATAGTTTTTCATTTTCGATACGGCTATTGATCTCTTTTTGACGTTTGGTTAGCTTAGACATTATATACCCTCCACGGTAATACCCATTGAACGGGCAGTACCAGCAACGGTACGAACAGCAGCATCAAGATCGGCAGCGGTTAAGTCTGCATTCTTGGTTTTAACGATCTCTTCAAGTTGTTCACGGTTCACTTTACCGACTTTAGCAGTATTTGGTGTGCCAGAACCTTTAGTAACGCCAGCGGCTTTACGTAGTAAGAACGCAGCTGGTGGTGACTTCATGATGAAAGTAAAAGACTTATCGCTATATACCGTGATCACAGTTGGGATCGGTAGACCTGGCTCTTGGCTTGAGGTCGCAGCGTTAAATTCTTTACAGAACGCCATGATGTTCACGCCTTTTTGACCCAAGGCTGGACCAATCGGTGGTGAAGGATTTGCTTTGCCCGCAGGCACTTGTAGTTTGATATAGCCATCAATCTTCTTAGCCATAACTGTCTCCTAAATGGGTGATAACGCTAAACCAATATTCTATGCTATATATATAAACACTATAAAAATAACACGGTACTGATTAATAGCTCCCCGGTTTATGAATGTTTAGTCTAGTTTTTCAACTTTACTAAACTCAAGTTCGACCTGAGTGGGTCGGTTAAATACGTTTACGGTTAAATGCAGTTTAGACTTTTCGTAATCCACTTTTTCTACCAAGCCTTTAAAGTCGGTAAAGGGACCATCGATAACCAACAACTCTTCACCCGGCTCAAATAAAGTTTTCGGACGTGGATCAGCTTCAGTCTGATTTAAACGGTTTAAAATACGATCTGCTTCTACTTCAGTAATGGGCGCAGGAGTCTCAGGCGTACCGCCAATGAAGCTCATAATACGGGGGCATTCTTTAACGATGTGCCAAGTGTCATCATTCATATCCATTTGGATCAATACATATCCTGGAAAGAACTTACGCTCGCTTTTACGCTTTTTGCCGTCTTTCATTTCGACGACTTCTTCAGTAGGAACTAACACGTCACCGAACGACTCAGCAAAGTCACTACGGTTAATACGATCAGTTAATGAACGTTGTACTTGTTTTTCATATCCTGAAAACGCTTGGACAATATACCAACGCATATCACGCTCCTGATCTTTATAAATAAGTCGTTATAAGTAAAATTTGAGTTAAATGGTAGCAATTGAGACGGCTCGCAATATGCGAGTTGGCGCTCAAGTTTATGCTTTTTAACCAATAAATAAGCCGACGAACCAATTAAAAAAGTTATCCAATAACCAAATAAAAAACCCAACAATCCCGATCACGACAATCGTTTGCCATGTGTATTGAAAGGTTTCGTCTTTACCAGGCCAAGTAACGCGACGTAGTTCTACAGTAGCGTCTTTTAACAAAGTTTTAAAAGCTCGACCCTGATGAGTTAATGCTAAGCATACTAGCGCGAACACAAAAAGAGTGACAATAAGGCCAATACGTGTCCAGACATCATTAGCAGGCTGCCAATAACCCGGCAGATACTGATTGACGAATGTAGCGCCAATTAAAAGCGCAATGGCCAGTAGCCATAACATTATATCTTTTGCTGAACCAGTTTTAGCTACTTCAACAGCAGACGTATTGGTCGCTGATATGTGCTTATTTTTAGTCAGCATTCCACTAGCCGTCGCCTTGGCATCAGATAACTTAGAATCGAGGTTATCTTGATTGTTGCTCATAAAGGACTCGCTTTGGAGATGGTGAAATACAGCAAAGATATAACAAAAAGATGGCAGGCGATGTAGGACTCGAACCTACAACCCTCGGTTTTGGAGACCGATGCTCTACCAATTGAGCCAATCGCCTATGGGTGTTAAGGCTGACAATTATACAAGCTTTTAGTTAGAATGCAAGTTCTAAGGTGCTATTTAGTCATATTAATCTAATTAACAGATTAAAATCGATAAAAGCTTGTAAAAATTAAGCAAATAAATTCGTGCCAGATTTTAATCATCTTTAGTAGTATTCTACTTGGTTGAACATCTATAAAAAAAGCCACCCTCGATTAAGAGAGCAGCTTTTTAGTCAAACACTTAAGTACTGCAATCAGTAACTAAGTATTAGTCCTTAACAGTAGCAACAACACCAGCGCCTACCGTACGGCCGCCTTCACGAATAGCGAAGCGAAGACCTTTGTCCATAGCGATTGGGTGGATAAGCTCTACGCCCATCTCAACGTTATCACCAGGCATGACCATTTCAGTACCGTCTTGTAATTGGATTGCGCCAGTTACGTCAGTGGTACGGAAGTAGAACTGGGGACGATAGCCGTTTAGGAATGGGGTATGACGACCACCTTCTTCTTTGCTTAGTACGTATACTTCAGCATCAAACTTGGTATGCGGGGTGATTGAACCTGGTTTGGCCAATACTTGTCCGCGCTGTACGTCTTCACGTTTAGTACCACGTAGCAATACGCCACAGTTTTCGCCTGCACGACCTTCGTCAAGCAGTTTACGGAACATCTCTACACCAGTACAAGTCGTCTTTTGGGTCTTTTTGATACCGACGATTTCAATCTCGTCACCGATTTTAACAATGCCTGATTCAACACGGCCAGTAACAACGGTACCACGACCTGAGATTGAGAAGACGTCTTCGATTGGCATTAAGAATGCTTTGTCGACGTCACGCTCAGGCTCTGGGATGTAGGTGTCTAAAATGTTTAGTAGTTCAACAATAGCAGGTGCGCCGTATGGACCTTCGCTGCCTTTTAGGGCTTCGGTAGCAGACCCTTTAACGATTGGGGTGTCATCACCTGGGAAGTCGTAGTCACTAAGAAGTTCGCGAACTTCCATTTCTACTAGCTCAAGCAATTCTTCGTCATCAACCATGTCGCATTTGTTCATGAATACGACGATGTACGGTACGCCAACCTGACGTGAAAGCAGGATGTGCTCACGGGTTTGTGGCATTGGGCCGTCAGTCGCTGATACGACTAGGATTGCGCCGTCCATTTGGGCGGCACCAGTGATCATGTTTTTAACATAATCGGCGTGACCTGGGCAATCAACGTGAGCATAATGACGGGCTTCGGTGTCATATTCTACGTGACTGGTGTTGATGGTGATGCCACGTGCTTTTTCTTCAGGGGCTGAGTCAATAGACGCGTAGTCTTTGGCTTCGCCACCTGAGGTTTTAGCAGCTACTGTTGCAATAGCAGCAGTAAGGGTGGTTTTACCATGGTCAACGTGTCCAATAGTACCGACGTTGACGTGTGGTTTGTTGCGTTCAAACTTGGCCTTTGCCATGAGTTATTCCTCTTTATTTGGGATTCAGCGCTTAATCAGCGTTAATACTTTTAGTATTTATACAAATATTAAGCCAATACTGACCACATTAAGACAGTTGTTAAAAGGGTGCACATGCAGTGTGCAGATATTATAAGAAAATTACGGCCAATAACAAGTCTTTTAACAAGTTATTGCCGTATTCTCAAATGACAATACAAAGATATACTCTATATTGCCATAATTAATTGGCTTTTAATTATTCGTCGCCATCTTTAGTGTTGAACTTAGAGATGATATCAGCAGCAACTGATTTTGGAATTTCAGCGTACTTTTGGAATTCCATTGAGTAGGTTGCACGGCCTTGTGACATTGAGCGCATCTGAGTAGCATAACCAAACATTTCTGCTAATGGTACTTCAGCGCGGATATGCTTAGTACCACCAGGCAGATCTTCCATACCTTGAACCATACCACGACGGCGGTTTAGATCGCCCATGATATCGCCCATGTAGTCTTCAGGGGTTTCAACTTCAACTTTCATGACTGGCTCAAGTAGTGCTGGATTAGCAGCTAAGAAGCCTTTTCTGAAAGCGATAGAACCAGCCATCTTAAATGACAACTCATCCGAGTCAACGTCATGATAAGAACCATCATATAAAGTGGCTTTTACGCCAACGATTGGATAGCCAGCTAGGACGCCGTTTTTCATGCGCTCTTGAATTCCTTTATCAACCGCACTATGGAATTCTTTTGGTACCGTACCACCAACCACTTCTTCAGCGAATTCATATAACACTTCGCCTGCTGGATCCATAGGTTCAAGACGTAGCCAAACATGACCGAATTTACCACGACCACCGGTTTGACGTACGAATTTGCCTTCTTGTTGGACAGTCTCACGAATCGTTTCGCGATAAGCAACCTGTGGTGCACCAATGTTGGCTTCAACACCAAATTCACGCTTCATACGGTCAACAAGAATTTCTAAATGCAGCTCACCCATACCACTGATGATAGTCTGGCCAGATTCTTCGTCAGTATGCACACGGAACGATGGATCTTCTTTCGCCAAACGACCTAAAGCAATTGACATTCTTTCTTGGTCAGCTTTGGTCTTAGGTTCAACCGCTAGACTAATAACTGGATCTGGGAATTCCATACGCTCAAGGGTGATCACGTTGCTTTCGTCGCATAGTGTGTCACCAGTCGTCACATCTTTCATGCCGACTAAAGCGGCGATATCACCGGTACGAATTTCTGAAAGCTCTTCTTGAGTGTTCGCCATCATCTGTACGATACGACCAACGCGCTCACGTTTCATTTTAACGGGATTATAAACGCTGCTGCCTTGCTTTAGAACACCTGAATAAACACGAACGAAGGTTAAGTTACCGACGAACTTATCATTCATAATTTTAAAAGCAAGTGCTGAGAAAGGGGTGTCATCTGAAGCTTCACGGAAGCCTTCGCTTTCTTCTTTATCGTTAAGAATACCTTTAATAGCAGGTACGTCTATTGGCGCTGGTAGATATTGAATAACTGCATCCAACATCTTCTGTACGCCTTTGTTTTTAAAGGCAGTACCACAAAGTAGCGGAATGATTTCGTTATCAATAGTCAACTGACGAATAGCGCCATTAATTTGCTCTATAGACAACTCACCATTGTCTAAGTACAAGTTCATAAGCTCTTCTGATGCTTCCGCAGCATTTTCTACGAGATATTCGCGATACTCTTCCGCTTTTTCTTGAAGTTCAGCTGGAATTTCACGCTCTTCGTATTCCATACCTTGAGACGCTTCGTCCCAATAAAGAGCTTTCATAGTGACTAAATCAACCACGCCTTCGAAATCATCTTCTTTACCAATTGGGATAACCAAAGGTACTGGCTTGCCGCCTAGACGGGTTTTGATTTGTTCAATAACGCGATAAAAATCAGCACCGACGCGATCCATTTTGTTCACGAAGGCAAGACGCGGTACTTTATATTTGTTTGCCTGACGCCATACGGTCTCAGACTGTGGCTGTACACCGCCTACTGCACAGTAAACCATGCACGCACCATCAAGTACCCGCATAGAACGTTCAACTTCAATCGTGAAGTCAACGTGACCTGGGGTGTCAATGATATTGATACGATGTTCATCAAACTGCTTAGCCATACCTGACCAAAAGCAGGTAGTCGCCGCTGACGTAATGGTAATACCGCGCTCTTGTTCTTGCTCCATCCAGTCCATGGTGGCTGCGCCATCATGTACTTCGCCAATTTTGTGACTGACACCGGTATAGAACAAAACACGCTCAGTAGTCGTCGTCTTACCAGCATCAATGTGCGCAGAGATACCAATATTGCGATAGCGCTTTAGGGGGGTTATACGAGCCATAGTGTTTTCCTAAGGAAAGTCGTGTATGTATTAATGTTTTTGGGGTCTCTACCTTATATCCTTCAAAAGCAATCGGCTTTGGCGTCTTACTGATTAATGAACCTAATACGGACAAAAAAGAGTAAATACTAAGAATATAGTGGCATTGGATTTGAGACAAAATGATCATGATAGATGTCCGCCATCTCAGCTGGTTGATGACATAAGTCACTCAGCAGCTAAATTAACGATGGCGGCAACCAATAGAATAAATAAACAATAGTGTTGTAAATTACAAATGGGCGCTGGTCAACCAAATCCACAACTAATTGCGTCTGATTGACCAAGGCTTAAAGTCTTAAGCGACCTTAGAAGCGGTAATGTGAGAATGCTTTGTTAGCATCTGCCATGCGGTGAACTTCATCACGTTTTTTCATAGCATTACCTTTGCCTTCTGATGCATCACTCAATTCGCCTGCAAGACGTAGAGCCATTGATTTCTCAGAACGCTTAGCGGCGGCTTCAGCCAACCAACGCATAGCCAATGCAGTACGACGGGAGGGGCGTACTTCCATTGGTACTTGATAGGTAGCACCACCGACGCGGCGAGCTTTTACTTCTACCATTGGGCGAACATTTTCGAGCACTTCTTCGAAAAAAGATACTGGATCTTCGATGTTACGCTTTTGGCTTACTGTCTCAAGAGCACCGTAAACGATACGCTCAGCAGTAGATTTTTTGCCATCACTCATTATGTGGTTAATGAATTTGGCGATGATTTGGCTACCAAACTTAGGATCCGGTAGGATCTCACGGGTAGCTACGACGCGACGTCTTGGCATAATAAATTTCCTTATCTTCAGGAGAGTCTGACATTCATAATCTCATACTGGCATCAATATATTATGAGCGTAGTAAAGAATTATCAGTCAGCCTTACTGCATGGTGGTGTGTTATGGCGGCAGCTTAATTAAATAAAATGCTCAAACCGCTAACATCAAACCCATGCACAGTTAATAGGTAGTACAAAAATAGACACTAAGTTAATATTATTGCTAATATTAAACTTTAGGTTTCTTCGCACCATATTTAGAGCGACCTTGCTTACGGTCTTTTACGCCAGCGCAATCTAGTGCACCGCGAACAGTGTGATAACGTACACCTGGTAGATCTTTTACACGACCACCACGGATTAGAACAACACTGTGCTCTTGTAAGTTATGACCTTCGCCGCCGATGTAGCTTGATACTTCATAACCTGAAGTCAAACGTACACGACATACTTTACGCATGGCCGAGTTAGGTTTTTTAGGCGTAGTAGTATATACACGAGTACATACACCGCGACGTTGTGGGCACGCTTGCAACGCAGGAACTTTTGACTTTTCCTTGATTGTTTTGCGACCCTTGCGAATCAATTGATTAGTTGTTGCCATAAGGCATGCTTCTCCCGTTTGGTATAAAACAAAAAAATGGGCCAATCCACCAGCCATCTAACGTTATACGTAGATTTTTGGGGTACCCATTTTTAGGACAGTGTATTATAAAGATATGTTGTTGCAATTTCAACCACTTATAGGCATTTTTACTTTACAACGTTCAATATATATGCATTAAGTATACGCTAATATTGACTAGCAATACAGCTAAGCCTGAGCAGTTGCAATAAGCAGCTAACGATATAAACCCATAATTTCTTTAAAGTTATCAATCATTATGCGTTAAATGGTGATATTGTCTTATTTTTCAAGATATTATTGAAGATTATTAGAAACTATCTTCCCCAACAAGTCTTTTCTTAAGACAACACCACTTATAGTCAATATTATTTATTAATTTTTGATAGTTATTTCTTTGAACCTACCTTTTGCTCATTATTAGCAGTTTTTTTGCTATCTGATTTTTTGTTATCATTAGACTCGTCAATTTGATTTGATTGCTTATCAGCTGCTTTGTCCGAGTTTCTTTCTGACTGTTCGTTGGTCTTGCTGTCTGATGATTTATCGGCCTTTTTTTCCGTACTGCTTTTTGAGTCTTTTTGCTGAGCATCTGTGGTTTTGCTAACTTCTGCTTCGCTACTGCTATCATCAGTAATTGCCCGATTAGCAAGCTTGGGTTCTGGTGCAAAGGTAGCTTGTGCGACCCCAATGACTTCATCAATTAAGCCACTGTTATAACGCATGCCTACTGCAACGGCAGTTACCGGTAACAGGCGGCGTATCCAAGTTAAATCAATTTGATCCAAATCGATACCTACTTGTCCCGCAATGTTATCTACTTGTTCAGCATAGAAGTTGACGTTCTTATTTTTAAGTCCCAAGTTTCTAAGCTCACTGTGTAGGCCACGGCTTTGCGCATTATCAAGTAAGCCCTTACCCATTCCAATACCCGCTAACAGTGCTTGTTTTTCTTGCATTTTACTCAAATCAGCATTAGCAAGTAACTCATAAGCCATTTTTATACCTTGTTTACCGGTCAGTGGTTTATTATAAACCGCCGCCAACTGATAGACAGTACGTAAAGATACCAATAGTAACCATAAAGTATCCGCCAATAGACCTGGCAGACCTGCTAAACCGGTCAAGCCACCTAGAGTTGCTAGGGCTCGATTTTGATTGGCAATATCGGTCGCTAACGCATAACGTTGCTCGTCGTCTAATGTAGTAATATTAGCGAAACGGTGCTCGTTTGGCAAATCTAGCTGGCTCCAATTAGCGGCCAATTTTGCTACTTGTACAAAGGCGCTATCGAGCACTGTCTGGAACAAACTGTCAGGGACTACTTTTTTAGCATACTTACCATAAGTGGCAAAGCGAGTACCCAATAGCTGCTGAGTAGTCTTCAGAGTTTGCTCACGGAATAAGTCTTGCTGATAATCCTCATCTCCTAAGTTTACTGCTTTATATTGACGCGGCTTGCCGGTTTTGGCATTGACGCTATCAATCAACGAACCGACACGCTCAAGATTATTGCGGGTAAAGTGACCAACTGAACTAATACCTTGAAAAAGAGTGCTACGCTTTGCCATTGTTATATCCTTAATATGATGATTGTTGTCATTGAAGTACGGTAATTAAAAAACTTAAAATCAAATAATTGTAAACTTTTCTTATGCACTGCTGCTAGTTAGCTTTTAATGTTTTATCAAAAATATCCTAATAAATTCAAATTTAGTCTGGCTCATTGTGATGTTCAACTTATGACTTTGGCTGTTTTTTGACCGCAATGTCAGTGCGAACAATGTTATTACTCTCATGAAATTTGTATCTAAAAGTATGACTTATTTGTAATTACAGACATCACGCCTATCATCTCATTCTCCTGTATCTCTAGTCTATTTACTGTCTTTTTGAGAATAATTATAACTGATAGCGTATTTATCTGAATCAATTAAAGAAACCTCTTCGGATTACCTGAAAAACTTGGCAATATTTTTACCATTATTTTACACTTGAACAAGGTTTTTGAATCTTTGATACGTTATCATACCGTGAATTGAGGTATGATTGACTTCTCTTTAGACAATTTTTAATCTTATTCTTATAAAATAAAAGGATTAAAAAAGCATTTATAAAAAATGTTTATATTTAACTATCTATAGACAGGTATCTATAAATAGGCGTTAAAAGCAACCAACAGAAAATCGTTATTATAAGGAATAGAATATGCGCCGAGTTGTTATCACTGGAGCAGGGATTGTCTCTTGTGTCGGACATGATTTAGACACCGTTACTACTGCCCTAAAACAAGGGCAATCTGGTATTACCTTTAATGAATCTTATGCTGAGCATGGGTTTAAATCGCAAGTCAGCGGTAGTATCAATAAATCAGAGCTTGATACTACGGGTATTGACCGGAAACTCAAGCGTTTTTTTAGTGATGCCAGTCTCTATGCTTATGTGAGCGCACTAGCCGCTATTAAGCAATCTGGATTAGCACTTGAGACCATCAATAATAACCCGCGCGTGGGTGTAATTGCAGGCTCGGGCGGCGCATCAACAGAGGGTGTGGTCACCGCAGTAGATGCCATGCGTGAAAAAGGTCTGCGCGGTGTCGGAGCTATGGCGGTACCAAAAACCATGAGCAGCTCAGTATCCGCAGCGCTAGCGACTGGCCTTAAAATCCAAGGTGTCTCCTACTCTATCTCTTCTGCTTGCGCAACTTCAACTCATTGTATCGGTCATGCCGCTGAGTTGATCCAGCTGGGCAAAGCAGACGTGGTATTAGCGGGCGGTAGTGAAGCTGAGGACTGGACACAGTCTTGTATGTTCGATGCCATGGGCGCGATGAGTACCCAATATAATGATACGCCCAAACAATCCTCGTGTGCTTATGATAAGGATCGCGACGGTTTTGTAATTGCCGGTGGTGGTGCGATGGTAGTGGTAGAAAGCTTAGAGCATGCCCAAGCTCGCGGTGCCAATATTTTAGCTGAGATAGTTGGTTATGGCGCTAGCTCTGATGGCACTGAGATGGTCGCACCCAGTGGTGAAGGTGCGGTGCGTTGTATGCAGCAAGCTTTAGATCAAGCTGGCTTAAAAAGCGTTGATTATATCAATAGCCATGGTACCAGCACGCCACTAGGGGACATCACTGAACTTAAAGCCATTGCGGAAGTATTTGGTGCTAAGGGTGCTTCTAATTCTAAAGCGTCTGTTCCACCTATCAGCTCAACCAAATCAATGACCGGTCATAGCTTAGGTGCAGTTGGAGCACAAGAATTAATCTATTGCTTACTGATGCTACAAGAAGGCTTCATTGCCCCAAGTATTAATATTGAAAATCTTGATTCGGCTGCTGAAGGCTTTGATATTGTCACCGAGAAGCGTGATACTAAACTCGAAACTCTAATGAGCAATAGCTTTGGCTTTGGTGGTACCAATGCGACCTTGATTATCCAAAAGTTTGACGCTTAGGACATGACGGTAACTGATAATATTCAACAAACGCCAGCTATGAAAGTTAGCTGGCGTTTTGGTAACCTGCCAGCTTCAGAATTACTGCCGTTATTGCAACAGTATTTAACTGCTCAGGACGCCGATGCGCAGTGGCAACTGGTATGGTTAAATAATGATGGACGGCCAGTGATTGGCTTGCTACCCAAAGTGACGTGGTGTGTTTATTTTAATAATACTAATACCCATCACAATTACCATGCCTGTGATTCACCCTCTCCTCCTACCCAAACAGCTGACGATCAAGCACCTGACGATCAAGCACCTGACGATCAAGCACCTGACGATCAAGCACCTGACGATCAAGCGCTCGCCTATCAACCACCTAGTTATAAAGTCATCAAAACTTGTCGCGATGACGAAAATTCTGTAACGACAGCCCATATGAGTTATGCAGACTGGCAGGATGAGTTGATTACTTATAGCAAAGCTTATGAGATTAATAACAGCGCTCCGATTTCAATACACGAAGAAAGTGAGAAGCCAAGTTACCATCACGGCCTTATTGGCTTTATTGGTTATGATATTGCCGCCCATGAGCTAAGCCCTACATCTAACATTCAACGATTATCACAACCTTGTGCGATGCTAGGACACTATGATATTTATCTATCACCGACGAATAATACTAGTAGTGAAGCCAGTTGGGATTTAGGCGTCAATACGACTGATACTGACCCTAATAATGAACCACAAAATACGCTTATAAGAGCGCTTATATCCTATTTAGAGACGTTGGATAATACTCTGTCTGATAGTGACCATTCCAAAGAGCAAATGACTGAAACAGAATCCAAACTTGCACCGTTAATATTAACTGCGCAGTGGAGTAAGCTCGACTATCGGCAGGCATTTGAGCAAACTCAAAACTATCTACAGCAAGGCGACTGTTATCAGATTAACCTCACGCAGGCATGGGAAGGACAGTTTGATAACTCGCGCGGTGATGTTGAAACAACAATGACGCTTATTGATTATTTGCCTGCCCTACACCGCAACACCCAAGCACCATTTACAGGTTATTTAGGGGTTGATCGTTCAGACCAACCGACATTAAGCTTTGAGCTATTAAGTTGTTCACCGGAGTTATTTTTTACCTTTAATAAAGACGCTAAGACTGGCAAGCATCATATTCGTACCAAACCTATTAAGGGCACAATACCGCGCGGTATTAACACTGAGCAAGACTTGGCACTAAAGCAGCAACTGACTGATAGTAACAAAGACCGCGCTGAGAATGTCATGATTGTGGATTTATTACGCAATGATTTGGGTAAATATGCCAAGATCGGTAGCGTAAAAGTACCGCAACTATTCACGATTGAAAGCTTCAGCAACGTCCATCATATGGTCAGCACCATTACCGCTGAGCTAAAAGAAGACAGTCATCCTTTGGCGGTATTATTTGGCAGCTTACCAGCAGGTTCAATCACCGGTACGCCCAAAAGGCGCGCGGTTGAGATTATCTCTGAACTAGAAGCAGCGCCGCGGGGTGCCTATTGCGGTACCCTGGGCTATATGAATTTTGATGGTAGCGGTCAGTGGAATGTCCTGATTCGTACCCTACAAACCGATACCTCATTGGGCAATAAAGGAAAAATCAGTTTATGGGCGGGCGGCGGTATCACTATCGCCTCAGATTGTGACGCTGAATATCAAGAATGTCTCGATAAAGTCGGTAACTTGCTTAACGTACTAACTCAAGAAAACTTAGTTAAAAAATATAGCCAATAAAAAATAATCGAATGATAAGACTTTGCTATTAGGTAACACTCATTCAAGGCTTGTTATCACTTAGCAATAGCGCAACCTCTCCCTCATCGTAGACCTGCACGCCTATTTTCTGCGAATACTGCGTTGTTAAACCATTACCTTCGCGTAAACTGCCGGTAAAGCTACCGTCGCAAATTAACCACCTCAATACGCTCGTTATGAGGACTTATCTCAGCCGCAGCGCGCGGGGTCGGTAATCCACCTAGCATTTCAGGACAAATGGGCACAACCCTAAACTTATCGCTAAGTTGCGTCAATAAATCACTGTCTGCCAGCTGCGCATGATTGCCATCGTAGCGAACACGCTGACCTAGCAGACAAGCACTGACTAGGATGGCTTCTTTCACCTTAATAGATATTTTCAGCTGCTGATTAAATCCTTATTGTCAGGGGTTTGCATGGCTCTTACCGCATTGATAAGACCCTCATTCTGTGCCGCCGTACCGATAGTGATGCGCAAATATTCCTGAATGCGTGGTTTATCGAAATGGCGCACGATAATGCCTTGCTCACGTAGTGTGCTGGCCACGTCACTAGCGTTACCATCTTTAGGACGCACAAAGATAAAGTTAGCATGTGACGGCAATACTTTATAATCCAATTCTGTCAGCTGGGCAGTCAATGACTCACGTAATTCGATAACCTGCTGGCAGGTTTGCTCAAAATATGCGGTATCTAATACGCTAGCCCTTGCCCCTGCTTGTGCCAACTTATCTAATGGATAGCTGTTAAAGCTATTTTTCATACGAGTCAGCGCTCCAATTAACGACACATTACCAAAGGCCATTCCTACTCGTAAACCAGCAAGCGAACGAGATTTTGAAAACGTTTGGGTCACTAGTAGATTATCAAACTCATTAATTAAACTCACCGCTGAAACCGCAGTGTCTGAACTGTCCGCGTCTAGATGCGCAAAATCAATGTAAGCCTCATCAATAACAATCACGGAATTAGAATGCTCACTGGCTAGCTTACGAATATCGGCAAGCGATAACAGCAGACCCGTTGGGGCGTTCGGATTGGCGATGATGATACCGCTACAAGGCTGACGATAAGCATCAGGATCAATACTAAAATCTGCCTCAAGCGCAATCTGTACCAGCTCGATGCCAAAGGTCTGTGCATAAACAGGATAAAAACTGTAGCTGATATCGGGCGCTAAGACTGGCCGTTCTTTAAGGAAGAAACTGGCGAATATTAATGCTAACACTTCATCTGAGCCGTTACCGACAAATACTTGATTGACATTTAAGTCATATAACTGGGCTAATGCTGCTCGCAAATCGTCCGATTCAGGCGCAGGATAGAGACGTAATTCATCAGCTTGCTGCGCTAAAACAGCAGTGATGGCCTCCCCTACTTTCGGTGAAGGTGGAAACGGATTCTCATTGGCATTTAATTTGCATAAGTTGTCATGCTGAGGCTGCTCACCGGGGACATAAGGTGATAAGTTACGCGCTTTGGCCGACCATAATCTGGTGTCTATCTTTGGTTCACTCATAAGTTATCCTACTAATAGCTATATAGATGTTCATGAAATAGGTTTAACAACAGCTTAAAAGTCTAAAATGTATTACTGATAACGATAGCGAGCTGAGCGTGCATGCGCTTCTAAGTCTTCATGCTGCGCTAAAATGTCTGCGGTCTCAGCGAGTGGCTTACTACCACTTTCACTACAATAAATAATAGATGACTTCTTTTGAAAGTCATAAACGCCAAGTGGCGAAGAAAAACGCGCGGTACCTGAAGTCGGTAATACATGGTTGGGTCCGGCACAGTAATCACCAATCGCCTCTGGCGTATGACGACCCATAAAGATGGCACCAGCATGGCGGATACTATCAAGTAGCGCATCGGGGTCATCAACGGACAGCTCTAAATGTTCGGGAGCCACACGATTGATGACTGCCATGCCTTCCTCTCGGTCTTTGACCAAGATGAGTGCCCCACGATTTTGTAAAGAGTCACGGGCGATATCTGCTTTTGGTAACTCTGCTAACGCCTTCTCAATCTCCGCTGCCACCGCTGCCAGCTGCTCAGCGCTGGTGGTCACAAAGATTGCTTGGGCGATACGGTCATGCTCAGCTTGGGACAACAGATCCATCGCCAGCCAATCGGCGCGATCATCTACCTCGCCTTCAGCATAAACTAAAACTTCAGAGGGCCCTGCAATCATATCAATACCCACTTGCCCGAATACCGCCCTTTTTGCCGCTGCAACATACTTATTACCGGGCCCGGTTATTTTGTCTACTGCTGGGATAGTCTCAGTACCATACGCCAATGCGGCTACTGCCTGTGCACCACCAATGGTAAAAACGCGATCAACTTGAGCCAAATGTGCTGCTGCCAATACCAGTGGATTGAGTACGCCTTTTGGGGCTGGCACGACCATGATGATTTCAGTAACCCCAGCAACTTTAGCAGGAATCGCGTTCATCAATACCGAGGACGGATAAGACGCTAAGCCGCCCGGCACATAAATACCGACACGATCAAGGGGTGTGACTTTTTGACCTAAACGGTTGCCTAACTCATCCTCATACTGCCAAGTTTCTTGCACTTGCCGTTCGTGAAATGTTTGTACTCGCGAGGCGGCGGTTGTTAATGCGATTTTTACTTTATCATCAAGAGTAGCAAATGCTTCAGCAAGCGCGTCTTTAGACAATTCTAACTCATTTATACTCGTTGCTGGATGCTGATCAAACTGTTGAGTTAACGCCAGCACCACGCTGTCACCGCCAGATCGTACTTGAGCAATAATATCATCGACCGTTTTTAATAAGTTAACATCATTGACGGTTTCAAAGGCAAGCAAGGCTGTTAGCCGTTGTTCAAAATCGACATCTTGGGTACTTAACTGGCGCATAACTTCATCCTATGATTGAGCTGATATAGTACTGAGTTGCTATATTATTGAAAAGGTACTGAGCTTTTATGAATACAATTTATATAAATATAAGACTGAGCTTTTATTTTTTGGCAAGCAGAGACAACAAAACCAGTTTAGCACGCTATATCTGTCTTGCAGCGCTAAACTGGTTTAAAAATACGTATAACCAACCTTTATATTATCAATGATCATCATGTCTTATAGACAAGGGTAAGTTTTTTGCGGTCTTAAACTTTAAAGACTGCCGATTTAAGATTACGAAGCGGTAGCAATACTGGCTTTGAAGCTATCTAAAATGGGCTCAAGGAGCGCAAATTTACGTTTATAGCTGACTTGATTAACAATAAGGCGCGAGGACACATCACAAATATGATCGAGTGCCTCAAGGCCGTTAGCGCGCAGCGTATTACCCGTATCGACTACATCGACAATCAAGTCCCCTAAACCTACTAATGGCGCAAGCTCCATCGAACCATACAGCTTAATGACATCTACTTGCTGACCTTGACTGGCAAAGTAAGCACGCGCGACATTGACATATTTAGTCGCGATACGCAGGCGACGATTGGGTAATGGCGCGCCTTTAACCCCAGCGGTCATGAGCTTACACTGAGCAATCTGTAGATCTAGCAATTCGTAAACATGATTGGCACCATGCTCAAGCAAGACGTCTTTGCCAGCCACACCGAAGTCAGCTGCGCCGTGTTCTACGTAAGTCGGCACATCACTGGCACGTAAAATCAGCACGCGCACATTTGGATTGGACGTGGGGAAAATTAACTTACGTGAAGCTTCAGGGTCTTCTAACAACTCAACGCCTGCTGCCTGTAGTAACGGCATAGTCTCTTCTAAAATACGCCCTTTAGATAAGGCCAGTGTTAAGCCTGTAAACTCATCATTCACTTCATTTAATAAGCCGCTGGTTGATAAGCGTTCGGTTTGCTCAGTCTCAGTTTTTTCAGTCATGGGGCCATGGTATCCGTGTACGGTTGTTGTTCCTCTATAGTCAGTCCACTATAAGATAGAAATTTTTAACCTGTAATTATAAAAAACGTTAGCTCAGCGTAAAACTCATTTAGTTGCTAGTTATTAGATACTAGCCATTAGTATTAATACGCTCAATATTGACGCCCAATGCGCGCAGTTTATTTTCCACGTCCTCATAGCCGCGATCAATATGATAAATACGATCTATTAAACTTTCACCTTCAGCGGCAGCAGCAGCCATAACTAATGACATTGAAGCACGCAAATCAGTCGCCATCACCGGAGCCGCAGTGAAGCAATCAACCCCTTTAACCACCGCCGTATGTCCATCTACTTGGATAGAGGCGCCCAGACGATTGAGCTCAGGAACGTGCATATAACGATTTTCAAAGATGTTTTCGATGATGGTGCTGGTACCGTCGGCTAAACAACAAATTGCCATCAGCTGCGCTTGCATGTCTGTAGGAAAGCCGGGGTGCGGTTGGGTACGAATATCAACAGGCTTAGGACGTCCTGTCATTTGTGCTCTAATCCAGTCGTCCCCAGTGGTAATCGTTGCACCCATTGATTCAAACTTTTCGAGCACAGGGTATAACAGTGTCGCAGTGGTTTTTTTAGTCAATACATCACCGCGAGTCATCAACGCGCCTGCCAAATACGAGCCGGTTTCGATACGATCGGGTACCACTGAATACTCGCAGCCATGCAAGCGCTCAACGCCTTCGATGGTCATAGTTGCGGTGCCAATACCACTGATTTTGGCACCCATTGCTACTAGCATATTGGCCAAATCGACCACTTCCGGCTCAAGAGCACAGTTGCCTAAAGTAGTCGTGCCTTTCGCTAATGCTGCCGCCATGATAACGTTTTCAGTACCGCCAACCGTGACCATGTCAAAGGAAAAATGGCAACCCAGTAGCTTACCGCCTTTTGATGCTCGCGCTTTAACGTAGCCGTTTTCCACATTAATCTCAGCGCCCATTGCCTCAAAGGCTCTTAGATGCTGATCAACTGGACGCGAACCAATGGCGCAGCCACCAGGCAACGATACTTCAGCCTCACCAAAACGTGCCAGTAAAGGCCCTAGTACTAGAATTGAAGCACGCATGGTCTTAACCAAGTCGTACGGCGCATAGAAATTATCAATATTCTTAGTATCACAAGTGACCGTATCCTCTTGTTTTTGAATATCGATACCCATGCCTGCAATCAGCTTAATCAACGTACGCACATCTAGTAACGAGGGCACATTATGCAGTGTCGTTGGGGTCTCTGCTAATATCATGGCCGCCAGTAATGGCAAGGCTGCATTTTTGGCGCCAGAGATAGTAATTTCCCCTGCGATACGACTACTACCGGTGATTAAAAACTGATCCATAAAAGTCACAACCTAGCTATAAGTATAAAGAAAATATGAAAAACCAGACCTATAAGGATCAGCACCGTGAAGCGCTAGCCCTATATAACCTAGTTACGTATAAAAATATTTAGCCTTTTGATTGAACGTCCCACTCAGCAGGTGTTAACGCTTGAATGTTTAGCGCATGAATATCACCACTGGCAATTTTATCATTTACGAGCGTATAAACCGCTTGCTGGCGCTGAACTGAGCGTTTGCCTTCAAAGCTAGCATCAACCACCCGCACATCAAACTTAGTACCTTGATTGGCTGCTTCAATAAAAGCTTCTGGGAAATGCTGCTGTAAAAATGCAATTAAATCGTCAGCGTTCATGCTCATAGAATATCCTGTTTTATATTTGAAATAGCGTTTGGGTTTAATGTGGCGTCATTATAACAAGAGATTGATGGTCTTACAGTACTGTCTGCTAAATACCCTTGAGCTCTGGCCAGTTAAAGAAACTGATAGCAAGTAACACTAACTGACCAGATGAGCAAAGCATCAATTGAGCTCTTTATTCAAATACTGTAATACTTGCGCGCGCACATCATTAACCCAGCGCAGTGGCGGTGCCATCGCCCCGATACTAGTCGCATGACTGGCACCTTCGATTTCCCCATTTTCGACCACCGCGCCATAATTTTTTAGGGCTTGAGTCATCTTAATAGTGTTCTGCTCGTAGACAATCTTATCATCCTCAGCAGTCAGTAATAAATACGGTGGCTGTGGGCCTTTAATATGTCTGTCTGGCATTACCTGATCTGGGGTAGCATCAGCAGCAAAGGCAGTAGCGCTACTAAATTTACGAAAATCATAGCTATAAGGACCGGCAATACCAACCACGGCGCGGATATCTTTTGGACTGATGCCATAGGGTGCCAAAAAATCTTCGTTGGAGATGGCCGCTACGGCATTAAATGCTCCCGCAGAATGCCCAACCACTGCTAAACGCTGAGGGTCGGCATGAAAGCTCGCTGCATTGTTATAGCTCCAGGCAATCGCTTTCGCGGTATCTTTCACATAATCGGGATAAACGTGTTCAGGCGCTTTGCGATAATTAATCACTGCGGTGATATAACCCGCTTGAGCCAAACTTTGACCAACAAAGGCGTACTCTTCTTTGCTACCACTTTCCCATGAGCCACCATGCACGAATACCACCATAGGATAGCTGTCACTAATGCTCTTCTGCGTCTTCATCGCTTGTGCCAGTGGTTTAGGATAATACATATCTAAGTCTTGTAGTGGCTCGTTGCCATATAAAATGTTTTTACTGACCCCAACACCACCATTCGAGGTAATGCCGTTCACGATACTAAGCGCTGATAACGCTTGTGCTTGCTGGGTGGCTAAAGTAAGGGCACTTACTGCCACTACGCTTGCTCCGGCAAGCTTTAGCGTGCGCGATTTACGCGAGGGTTTGCCAGCAGTATTCTGAGTAGTGATATCCATAGTATCTGTTGTTTGATGTGCCTGTTTTTGATGTACTTTGTTTAAAGGTGAGCCCTTCATAGCCAGTGTCCCTATTATAGTCTAGTCGACAGCCAACAATATAATGACTGCATTGTCGCTTTATTTTATCTGCATCTTTTAATTTCTGTTATTTTACTGGCTGTCTGAGTATTTAACGTGTTTTTCCTGTTACGACTGTTTAGGGTTATTGTGACTGTCACCAATATAAAGCTGTGAATAATTGGGGTGGTTGGCATCACTAAAAAAAACACACCTTATATCTACTCATCTGACTGCTATACAGGCAATGTATCGGTTCTTATATTTACTGATTTTTATAAAGATCAATATAAGGGCTTGATGACCCTTGCTCAGTATTCTCATCTTCTTCTGTTACGGTAGTCGGTGCGCTTGTTGACGTGGCGTCTCTAACGATGGGCGTTGCAGCGGCTGGTGACGAAGTGGCAGCATCAGCTAAATTACTCTCAAACATGATGTCATCATCACTGATCGGCACGCCCCTATCATTAACGACGGTGGTGAGCAGTACCAACTCAGTAATACCAACGGTACTGTTGGCAATATCGATCACATGACTTTGCTGAGTCGGTGTCATTCGTCCCATAATATAAACCACACCATCATTAGTCACGGCTTTTATTTGTGAAGCTTTGACACCGTCGTTGGCCACGACTTTCGCCAGCAACTTTGATGTGATATAGCCATCATGCACGGTTGAACTATAACCTTTAGCCACACTAACATTTAGCTCATTATAGACCTGGCGTACATCTGGCATAGAGCTGACTACTTTTTCAATTTGAACTTTGAGCGCCTCAGTGGGTACTTCGCCACTGAGCAGCACTTCACTATTAAAACTATCAATGCCTATACGGCTATTCTGTTGTAAATTCTCCTGTAAACCATAAATATTAACCTTGACAGTGTGTTCAATACTGCGATCCAGTAGACGCTGCGGAATCGTGCGTTCAGTCATGGGCACCCCGTACGTGCCGTCAGTACTATTGGTCAGATAATTGGTAGTACAACCGGTACTTAAGATGCTGGTCATTAGTATAAGGCCAATCGCGGTACGGCGTGGCATTCCAAAAGTAGCGTTGAGCAAATGCATCCTTGTCATTATTTACCTCATAGAGCATTAGTTTGAACATTGTTGTTTCAGTTGATTTATTGCAGCTACTTTACTTAATTTTTCTCATTAGCGGTTAGGTTTTTGGTAACGACAGCTTGTTGCGGTGTCTTGTTTATCATTTAAGCGTGCCGCTATCACTATTCGCGCTACCACGCCGTTGCTATAAACGCCCCTATCAGCCATTCTGGTTGGTTATCTTTACCACTATCACCTTTATCATCATTAATACTATTGGCAAGTTGCGCAATATCGTAGGCAATCACATCAAATCGACAGTCATAATGAGCATATGTAGGATGCTGATTTAAAAAGTATTTGGCGGTCTTGATAATCTTACGTTGTTTGGCTTTGGTAACGCTAAGTGCCGCATCACCGAAACTTGAACGTCGCCGCTGACGCACTTCAATAAACACCAGAGTCGACCACGCTTTTCCCGTCTCTAACATGATTAAATCTAGCTCGCCAACTTTGGGTTTCTGCCAATTTTGAGCAATCAGTACCAAGCCTTGTGCTTGTAGAAACGCACACGCCTGCTGCTCAAAATAGCTACCTTGGCGCTGCTTCGGTGAGGTTAGAGCCAGCGGGCGATGCGAGTTGCTTTTGTTAGGACTGCTCTTAACATTGTGATTAGCCATAGAGTTCTGACTTTGCCTAATTAACAATTCATAATTATCATAGCACAACATGCTAAACTAACCACTTTCGCGTTTTTATTACTTATTACTACCCGCTAACCCTTACTACCTGTTAATCTCTGCTTTTATCAGCGGCATTTTATCGGTAATGGCTCAGCATTATTTATTTTTTAACATCTTCGAGGTTTTCATGTCTACCCCCACCACCATGCCGGCTTGTTTGTACATTGTTGCGACTCCAATTGGTAACTTAAGCGACATGACCCCGCGCGCTATCGATACCTTAAAGCAAGTCGCTATCATTGCTTGTGAAGACACGCGCACCTCAGGCAGGTTATTGTCGCATTTTGGCATTCATACTAAAGGCGATAGCAGCGATAGTACTAGATCTAGTGATAACAACAGTTCTAACGATAAAAACAGACCTGATAATAAAAATAGTAGCTCTACAGATGGTAGCACTACGGACGATAAAGCCAAAGGTCATAACAAGCTGTGGGCGTATCACGAACATAACAGCGCGATTCAAACGCCCAAAATCATCGAGATGATTCAACAAGGTCATTCGGTCGCATTGATTAGTGATGCGGGAACGCCACTGGTTAGTGACCCCGGTTATCAGTTGGTACAAGCCGCTCATGCCGCTGGCGTGGCCGTCTCCCCCATCGTTGGTGCATCGGCAGCGATTGCCGCGCTATCAGTAGCGGGTCTGCCTTCAGATCGTTTTAGCTTCATTGGCTTTTTGCCAGCAAAGACTCATGGACGCCAAAAACAATTAACTGATTTGAAATCGCGCCCCGAAACGCTAATTTTTTATGAAGCGCCGCACCGTATTATAAAAAGCTTAGCAGATATGGCAGAAGTATTTGGATCAGAACGCGGAGTCACTTTTTGCCGTGAGTTGACCAAGACCTTTGAAACGGTTCATAAAAGCACACTTGGCGCGTTGATTGAATTCGTCAAAGCCGATGACAATCAGCAGCGCGGTGAAATAGTCGTGGTAGTCGCAGGCGATAACGCCGCGCAAGATGACGACGATATCAGTATTCACGATAAGCTATTACAGCGTCTTTTAGAAGATTTGTCAGTCAAAAAATCTGCCGCCTTGGCTGCAGATATTACTGGCGTAAAAAAGAACGCGTTATATCAGCGCTTGCTTGAATTACAATCTGAATAATAAAATGACTATTTTATTGTTAATTTCATTTTAATAAAAAGCTTGGAGAAATGAGTAATGTACGATGTGATGGCGATAGGTAATGCGTTGGTTGATCATGAATATGTACTGAGCGATGTCGCATTAGAAGAGACTGAGCTGACCAAAGGCAATATGACCCTGGCAGGAATTGAAGAGCAGCAGCAACTGTTGGCGTATTTCCAGCTCGCCGAGATTGCGCCGTCAAAACAAGCCGGTGGCGGCTCAGCAGCCAATACTATGTTTGCCTTTGCTAGCTTAGGTGGTAAGCCCTTTTATGCTTGCCGCGTGGGTGATGATAAACAAGGCCAGTTTTATTTACAAGACTTGCATCAAGCGGGCGTTGCGACCTCAGAGCAGTCAATACATGCTGGCGGTGTGACCGGTTCATGTGTGGTCGCGGTGACCGAAGACGGCGAGCGCACTATGCAAACCTATCTTGGCACCTCAAGCGACATTACCTCTGACAACGTCAACTTTGACGCGCTGACGCAGGCAGATTGGCTATATTTAGAAGGCTACTTGGCGATGTCTGAAAGCATCCAGCCTGCCATGACCCAACTGCGCCAACAAGCGGGGATTCATGGCACTAAAATCGCGGTGAGCTTTGCTGATCCAGCAGTAGTGAAATTTGCTAAAGACGGTCTTCTCAATATGCTCGGCAATAAGGTGGCAGTGATATTCTGTAATAGCGAAGAGGCCAAGCTTTTTACGGATAAAAAACAAATCAAAGCGGCTGCACGCACCCTACTTGAGCATTGCCAAATTGCCGTGGTCACTGATGGTGCCAAGGGTGCCATTATCGCGCAAAAGCCTGAGAATGATAGCGACGATATCGCTATTCATGATGTTGCGGCACCAACCGTTACCAAGGTCATCGATACCAATGGCGCGGGTGATAACTATGCCGGTGCGTTTTTGTATGCGCTATCACAGCACTATAGTTTGCCAGAATGTGGTCGCCTTGCCAGCGAAATATCTGGACAAGTGATTCAGCAGTTCGGTCCGCGCTTAGAGTCGCAAGATTATCAAGATATTGCCCGCCGTGTTTTGTCTGCTTAAGTATTTAACTTATCCTTTGAGTTACTGAGCAAACAATTAAGCAAGCAATCGAACATTAAAAAAGCCCATATCAGACCGATATGGGCTTTTCTTATTCTATGAGCTACCTTGCGTTTAACTAAGCAAAAACTTGTAAACTAAGCAGAAGCTAAGGCTTGTTCTAAGTCCGCTTTGATATCTTCAATATGTTCAATACCAATAGAAAGTCTTACCATATCTTCAGTGACGCCTGCTTGTTGCAGCTCTTGCTCATTCAGCTGACGATGAGTAGTGGTTGCCGGATGACAGGCTAATGATTTGGCATCGCCGATATTCACTAAGCGTGTAATCAGCTGCAAGGCATCAATAAAGCGCGCCCCTGCTTCGAGCCCACCTTTTACGCCAAAGGTAAGAATGGCCGATGGCGTGCCTTTCATATAGCGCTGAGCAAGCTCATGATCAGGATGATCAGGTAGACCCGCATATTTCACCCAAGCTACTTTGTCATGGTCGCGCAGATATTCAGCAACGGCTTGCGCGTTCTGTACATGACGCTCCATGCGTAAGCTCAACGTCTCCATTCCTTGCATGATGCTAAAGGCATTCAACGGACTTAGCGCAGCCCCAGTATTACGTAGCGGAGCCACACGTGCACGAGCGATAAAGGCAGCAGCGCCCACGTCTTTTACGAAGTTTACGCCATGATAGCTGGCATCAGGGGTATTAAGTAGCGGGAAGCGCTCAGGATAATCACCCCAAGGGAAGGTCCCACTATCGACAATTGCACCACCGATAGAGGTGCCCGTGCCGCTCATATATTTAGTCAATGAATGCACTACGATATCAGCACCAAACTCAAACGGACGGCACAATGCTGGCGTGGCAACCGTATTATCAATGACTACAGGAACCCCATATTCATGGGCGATGTCACTCAACGCTTGAATATCGACGATGTTACCCAGTGGATTACCGATACTTTCTGCAAAGATCATCTTGGTCTTATCGTCGATTAAATCGTGGATAGATTCAGGATTGGTATGATCAAAAAAGCGTACTTCGATACCTTGGCGCGGTAAGGCATGGGCAAATAAATTGTAGGTGCCGCCATATAGTGTTGAGGTAGTGACAATATTGTCGCCCATTTCACAAATAGTCTGTATGGCATAGGTGATAGCTGCCATTCCTGAAGCCACTGCTAATCCGCCTATTCCACCTTCAAGTGCGGCAACACGTTCCTCTAACACCGCATTGGTCGGGTTCATAATGCGTGTATAAATATTGCCCGCGACCTTTAGGTCAAACAAATCAGCGCCGTGTTGAGTATCATCAAATGCATAAGAGCTGGTATGGTAGATGGGTACAGCGACTGCTTTGGTGGTTGGCTCCACGGTATAACCAGCATGAATTGCCAGCGTTTCAATACGCTGTTTTTGCGCTGATTGGTTACTTGCTTGTTCGTCACTCATAATGTGCTCCTTGGCATTAATTAAACGCTTTATTGATTAAATAATCATCTCTAAAAAAGCTATTGCCTAAACGTTAGCTATAAAAAAAGCTGAATTAATAGTAACCCAGCTTCTTTATGAAAAGAATAGCAAATTTTTAATCGCTTAGTGAATAATATTCATAAGCCAGTAGCTACCCATGTTGTTAACTGCTGTTATTTAACTTTTATTTGTAATAGGCATTTTCAGTACTAGTATGATCAGTCTCATCAACCACTTGCGTTAATTCTGGTACTTGCTGCTTCAGTTGCACTTCTACACCTTGACGCAAAGTCATATCGACTGCTGAACACCCTTGGCAACCGCCACCGAATTTTAATACGGCTGTGAGGCCAATACCTTCTTCTTCAATCAACTCTAGCAATTGTACGTCACCACCATGCGCGGCCAAACCCGGGTTGATTTCTGATTGCAATATATAGTTAATACGCTCTTCCACACTGGCATCTGAACCAACTTTTGGCATTTTAGAGTTCGGCGCGCGGAAGGTCAACTGGCCACCGAAGCGGTCTTTATTATAGTCAATTACCGCATCTTCTAAATACGGTACTGAGGCGGCATCAATAAAGGCAGAAAAGTCTTCATAGCTGAATTGCAAATCAGCAATATCTTCTTCGCCTGGCTGATTATATGCCATGCAACATTCAGCGCGCGGCGTACCAGGATGCTCGACAAAGATACGCACACCAATACCATCAGTATCTTGCTTAGATAATAGGTCAGCTAAGTAGCCTTGCGCTGCCTCAGTGATAGTGATGTTACTCTTAGTTTCAGTCTGCTCAAGATCCAAGGCTGATTCATAGTCCGCAGGCGCGGTATCTGTTGGGTTATGCTCACTCATAATCATTCCTCATTCATTTGTAGGCGTTATGACATTAACGCCATATCTATCAGGGCTGCTGTGTCGTCAATTTAGGGAAATGTGAATAATATCGATTATCGCAGCTTATCATTGAATCGGTCTAACCGCGATGACTATCAAATTATATCATCTATTATACCGCACTTAGAGGTTAATTCCGACCGCGCTACTGTGATTTAACGGCGACCGTTGCAAATGGTCATTATTGGTTTTTCTTATGATCACTTTCAAAATATAAGCGCATCTTATATAAACATTCTATCTTGAACACTGCGTCTGTTATTGTCTATATTAAGGCTGTTTTATTGATTATCAAGCTCTAACGCTTATGGGATATAAATTAGACACAGCATAAATTCAGTTCCTGTTTTTAACGTATGATCAGCATACTTTAGTGATGTTTGTTTACTGTTTTTATAATAAGCACACCTTGCTAATAATCCAAGATCAATATAACGAACGGTCTAAACAAACGATTTAATTTGAATGAGATTACCTTTATGACTGAGTCAGTATTATGATTAAAGAAACCCTAAATCTAGTGACCACTAAAGATGGTGAACAGATCGCCGTTTGGAAAGTATTTGATAGCATCAGAGATAGTACTGTGGTTAATAGTCACGCGGCTAAAGAGCAGAATGTATTGTTGACTCATGGTACATTTTCGGACAAAAGAGTGTGTTTAGGAGTTGCAAAACATCTGGCGAAGCTTGGTCATACTTGCTATATCATGGAATGGCGCGGACATGGTGACAGCTCTATACCAAAAGACAAATTCAATTTTGAAACAGTGGCTTTCTATGATCTTGAGGCTACTTTTCGTTATTTATTTGATGGCTTAAAACTGGATAATTTGCATTGCGTCACCCATAGTGGCGGTGGTATTTGCTTGACTATGTATTTGACCCAAAAGCTTTTGATCCAAGACACGCAATACATTGATAAAATAAATAGCATCACTATGTTTGCTTGCCAAGCTTATGGTGCTGTGCTGAACCCCAAAAGCTACGCTAGAATCTTGCTGATTAAATCAATCACTCGGCTACTGGGCTACTTACCCGCAAAAAGGCTCAAATTAGGTACCATTAATGAAAGTTACCAGACTATGACTCAGTGGTATGACTGGAATCTGAATAAAAACTTTAAAAGCAGTTTGACCAAGCAAGATGTCAACTATCAAAACTCCCAACCTCAAAATACTCACTATCAAACTAGCAGTCATGATGACAGCTTTGATTATCGGCAGCACATGCCCAAAATTACTACACCCATTTATGCTATCAGTGCCAAAGGGGATAATTTTATTGCCCCGTCTAGTGGTTGTCAGCTATTTTTAAATGACTTTAACAACCCTGCTAACGACTTTCGTGAATTCTCAATAAGTAATGGCAGTTTGGAAGATTACACTCATAGCCGAATAATAATGAGTCGTAACGCATCGAAAGAGATTTGGCCAACGGTTGCGGCATGGATTGAGAAACATGGGACATAGCAATTACACCTCGCGAAACATCTTTGCACTTGTCAGTAAGTTATGTGCTGTGTCAGTATTAGCGCCATTGAAAAATCATAAATAAATAAATAATTGATAGTAATTGTTAAGTGTATTTCACGGAGTTGGCATTTATGAGTGTATTATCGGAACAAGACCCAATGGCAAATCCAGCAGAAACCACAATAGAAAGCCCAGTTGGTTTAAAAGAACAAGAAGATATTAAACACTATCGTTATCTGATATTTATCGGTCGTTTCCAGCCCTTTCATCGTGGTCATAAGGCCGTGATTGACGAGGCGTTAAAGCGCACTAATGACGTCATTATCCTGATTGGTTCAGCCAATTTACCGCGTAGCTTACGCAACCCATTTACCGTGGCTGAACGGACAGCAATGATCAAAGGGGCGTACTCAGCTGATGAGGCGGCGCGTATTCATTGTGTGGCGCTAGATGATGCGCTATATAATGACACGCGCTGGTTAAAATATGTACAGGCCGCGGTAAGATCCGTTACCGGTGACTTACAGACCGATATCGGTTTGATTGGACATTCTAAAGACAACTCATCCTATTACCTCTCTCTATTCCCCCACTGGGCATCAATTTCTGTTCCTAGTTATCATAATTTATCGGCTACCCCTATTCGTGACAGTTACCTGATGGGCGCAACGCCGACCTCTGAGCGCACGCCTGAATCGACTCGTAGAATATTAAACGACTTTAAAAAGACCACAGACTATCAGCAGCTGCACGAAGAAGCTGGCTTTATTGATAAATATAAAAAACAATGGGAATCCGCTCCTTATCCACCAACGTTTATGACTGCCGATGCCTTGGTAGTACAGTCAGGGCATATTCTGTTGGTAGAACGACGTAGCATGCCAGGGCGCAGCTTGTGGGCATTACCGGGCGGCTTTCTTAATCCAAAAGAAACGCTGTTTGATGCCTGTATTCGTGAGCTACGTGAGGAGACCCGTCTTAAAGTTCCTAAACCGGTATTGCGCGGCTCACGCCATAGTCAGCATACTTTTGATGACCCGTATCGCTCTGCACGCGGACGTACTATTACTCAAGCTTTTTACTTTCAGCTCAAGAACGACCCAAAAGGTCTGCCAAAGGTGAAAGGAGGTGACGATGCTGCGCAAGCATTTTGGTTGCCGCTGGCGGAGCTTGATGCCAAGATGATGTTTGAAGACCATTATGCCATTATTATGAAGATGGTTGGGTTGTAAGGTACTTTTTTTGCGATGCTTTTTTGCTAAGTTATTATCCAAAAAAGCTTAATAGCCTATTTTTACAGTCATTTTTTTAACACTGTTTTATTTCAACGTCCAAATCGATAGACGAAACGGGCCGTTAATAGCAGAGGAGTTCTGTGATGTACACCAGCAATCTTAATAACTTAATTCTTAATAGCGACAGCTATAAGACCTCACATTGGGTGCAATATCCACCCGGCAGTGAGTATTTGTCTAGCTATATTGAAGCCCGTAGCGGCGACTACGATGTGGTGTTCTTTGGGCTGCAAGCTTTTATTAAAGAGTATCTCAGCACACCGATCACCCATCAAGATATTGATGAAGCCGAAACCATCATTCACGCGCATGGTTTGACCTTTAACCGTGTAGATTGGGAACGTCTGGTTGATAAGCATGGCGGTTATTTACCGCTACGCATTGAAGCCATCCCTGAAGGCACTATTGCGCCCATATCCAATGTGGTCTGCCAGATAGTGAATACCGATCCCGAATTTTATTGGCTACCAAGTTACATTGAAACCGCCCTACTACGTGCGATTTGGTATCCTTCTACCGTGGCCAGTGTCTCGCGCTATTGCAAAAGCATCATTCGCCGTGCATTAGAAAAATCAGCGGACAATACAGAATCACTGATTTTTCGCCTGCATGATTTTGGTTCTCGCGGTGCCTCCAGTCATGAGTCAGTAGCGATTGGTAGCTTGGCACATTTGGTCAACTTTGCGGGTACAGACTCTATGACCGCCTTAGTTGCTGCCAGTCGCTGGTATCAAATGAGCGATGACATGCCAGCGTTTTCAATCCCTGCCGCTGAGCACAGTACCATGACCGCATGGGGTCGCGATGGCGAAACGGCAGCATTTGCTAATATGATTGAACAGTTCGGCGGTGAAGGCAAGACCTTTTCGGTGGTGTCCGACAGTTACGACTTATGGAATGCCATCGATAATATATGGGGCGACACTTTAAAAGACGATGTTAAAAATATGGGCGGCACCTTGGTTATTCGGCCTGATAGTGGTGAGCCGACTAAGGTCGTTCGTGAAGCCTTAGAGCGCTTGGCAGTGAAGTTTGGTACCACTATTAATAGTAAAGGCTATAAAGTTCTGCCCGATTATGTGCGTATTATCCAAGGAGATGGCATCGGACCACAAAGCTTAAGTAAAATTATTAATGTGGTCATGGACGCGGGATTTAGCGCGGACAATATCACCTTTGGGATGGGCGGCGGTTTGCTGCAACAAGTCAATCGCGACACCATGAGCTGGGCAATGAAAGCCAGCGCCATATCTATCAACGGCACCTGGAAAGATATTTATAAAGATCCGGTCACCAGTCACTCTAAACGCTCTAAAAAAGGTCGATTGGCGTTGATAAAGGGCAGTAGTGGACAGCTGCAGACCATCAAAGCAGAAGATCTTAACGCTCATACTGACAATGTGTTGCGTGATGTTTATGTCGATGGTAAATTATTAATTGAAGACAGTCTGACTACGATTAGGGAGCGCGCTGGATGGTAAACATTGCCAAAAATATGTTATTTGCTCCTATTTATCTATATCAAGGGCGCAAGATCAAACGCGATACAGTACGTCTCCCTGAGCCAGACGGCGAACGATTTGGTCATGTTGAGCTGCAATCTGAAAAGGATAACGACAGTGCAGCTTCAGCCTCAAACCTGCAAACGTTAAGTCTCATGGTCGTTGGCGATTCAGCGGCTGCCGGCGTTGGTAGTCAGACCCAGCAAGAGGCGTTAGTAGGTAAGTTAATACCCGCATTGCAGCAGCAGCCTGCTATTAGTACACAGTTTAACGCGCTTAGTTGGTCGTTGCAGGCTACCACTGGACATACCAGTTTTGATATTTTGCGCAGGCTTTATGTACTGCCCGCTCCTAGTCAACCCGTTGATGTCATGGTGCTGAGTGTCGGTGTTAATGACACTACCGCTAACGTCTCTACCAGTAAATGGCAGCAGCAAATTGAAGACATTATTTCTATTGCTCAACGTAAGTTTGGCGTAAGAGAATTGATTTTTTTAAGTCTACCGCCAATGGCACAGATGCCTGCACTGCCTGCCCCGCTAAATGGTTTTATGGGGGCAAAAGCGAATAGACTGGATGAGATATTACAACAAGTTTGTGCTGATCATGATGGCGTAACCTACATGGCTACTGACTTTGCACGGATGATAGAGGAGCATTCGAATGGAACGCCAATCGATATCGCGGTGATGTTTGCCAATGATGGCTTTCACCCTAGTAGCATAACTTATGGCTATTGGGCGCAGCAATTGGCAGCATTAATTACTCAGTTGCTAAATCCAACCTCTAAAGATTATTGATAGGTTTAACTTTCAAAAATCCCTTCACCAAAGATGACGCAAAAAAAACCGCTGAATCATCAACGGTTTTTTAATCTTAATTCTAGGGTAATACATGTCTATAGTAGCGCATGGGCAAAATAAGATCACGCAATACGTGGGTCTTATTCAGCAGAATCAGTATCAGCAACGGCTTTCTTGTTACGACCACCAAATGAACCAAAGCGCTTGTTAAAGCTAGCAACACGGCCTTCGGTAGACGTTTTACGTTGCTCGCCGGTATAGAAGGGATGCGACGCACTTGAAATATCAAGTGGGTAGTATGGGTATTCTGACCCTTCGTGTTCACGAGTGGTTTTGGTTTTGACAGTTGAACGGGTTAAAAAGAACACGTCAGCGTTAGTGTCATGGAACAAAACGTCATGGTAATCAGGATGGATATCTTTACGCATAATAAACTCTCTATGTCCGATGTATGCTCAATATTATGGACCAGTTGTCCATCTATGACATACGTAACTGAGGCACTAAGGACATCTATAAGTCTGGCAGCTGCATCACTGGCTTATTCCAGCACCCAACACCACACTTCTGTTCACTTAGCCTTTCCGCAGCGGGAAAATTAAACGACGATTTTAAAGGTTTTTGTGCGTTGATGCAAGCGTGTTGGGCTTAATAAGCTACTGAGAACCTGATAAAATAAAGCCAACTGCAAGCAAAAACACTATTTTAGCTTACCGATTTATGGTCTAATTACTGGTAATCACCCTGCTTTGTTAAGATATTATTAATAAATCTACTGACTTTTAACGATGAATACGTTATAAACGACCAATACTATTTACAATGCACTATCTAGAATACAGACATTTCCCATGATAGACGCTTATAAGAAAACTCTATAAAGGACAATATATAATGGCAACCTCTTTATTGGCAGGAACAGCGAAGACCTTACTTATTACCTCAGCTCTTGCGGTAACTACCCTTGCTAGCGCAGCGCTACCTACTCAATGGCAGTTAGATAATTCTCACACCCGTGTCGGCTTTGAGGTTGAGCATTTAGGCTTTTCGACTACTATGGGTCGTTTTGACAAGGTTGATGGGTCGCTTAGTTATAATATTAAAGCGCCGAATAAAACTCAAATGCAATTTACCATTGAGACCGACAGTATCGATACCGCTTGGGATGCTCGTGATAAGCATTTAAAGACTGATGACTTTTTCAATGTCGAAAAATATCCTACTATGACTTTTAAGTCTACCCAAGTGAACTTTATTAATCCGCAGCAAGCAAAAGTGACTGGTGACTTTACTTTATTAGGCAAGACCAAACCGTTAACTTTAGATGTAACCCTAAAGAAAATTGCCACTAGTCCAGTGACTAAAGAACCGGTCATTGGCTTCCGTGCGACTGGCAATATCGATCGGGCCGCTTATGGCATGACCACCTTTGCTGATGGCATCACTACTAATGTGCCCATTCAAATCGATGGCGAGCTAATAGAAAAAAAGGCTAAGTAAATTTAAGCTATTACGACTAATCTGGTTAGGTCCTCATTGCTAATAACTATTGCTGACAATCATTTCTGACAGCTCATAATAAAAAAGCAGCCATTATAATGGCTGCTTTTTTTGGTCTTAGCAGTTAGTACTAATCTGCTCTGCTAAGAACATAAGAACAATTGATGTGTTCTCAATAAATGGGCTTTATTTGGTTTTTACTATGTGCCAAACGCCGCCCACTTTATCGCCGTTCATATCACCGACTTTCATGTCTTTGACAAAGAAATATAACGGTTTGCCATTTGCGGCCCACTGGTAAGAACCGTCGTCTCGTTGAATGGTTGAGAATTGGCCACTAGTCTTAACGTTGCTAGGAGCTGTAAGTGCAGGCCAGGCTTTTAGGCAATCGCCAACACAGTTTGATTTATTCATTGAATCTTTGTCAAAAGTATATAGCGTCATATTGTTAACTGAACTGACCAACATACCGTTTTGACTGGCTACCGGCGCGGTAAAGCTTTGAGCATTTTGCATGCTGGTATCCATGCCAACCATCTCTTTCATTGTTGTACACCCGGTAACGGCTAAAACGCCTGTTAGGGCAGATAACATAATAATACGTTTCATAGTAATTTCCTTATAATTAAAAATATTATTCGGTCAGTTTGAAGTCTTATTTTGGCTTTCTTATCTAATCAGCTTTATTACTTAGTTTGTTACTCAAACTGAAGTCAACTAGTAACCAGCACGTTTAAAAAAACGATTACTGACCAATCCTTTCTTAAATCCAGCTTTAAACATTTTTAATATAGCACATACTTTAAAACAGTCGATTTTATCGTTAGGAAAACTTACAAAAGCATTTAAGAGTTACAGATCCTATAAGCTAAATCTATAGTCTTAACCTAATATTTATAGTAGATAAGCTTTGACATTAATCGAAAAAGAACTACTGAAACAACTATTAATCAAATAACCATTGCTGCTCAAGTAATTACTGCCGAAATAGACATTACCCAAACAGGCATTTAGCTCTACTCTACCCTTCTGCGTAAGCTTCTTTTTTTTAATACCTCTCATATCTGCCTGATGACAAAACCTATGCATTTACTTACGTATTTACTGGGTTATTTGTTATGAAATTTCGTACACTGGGCTTAAAGATGATAAGTACATCTACACAATTTGAAACATAAAATCAGCTAAACTACACCTTTATCCAATATACCAACCCTGCCAGCCTATTGAAGTTAGACATAACGGCATGCATATCAGTGTTACTAATACAAAAACATCAGATTGCATCCCTCATAACTCTCTATCTGTCATAAATTATAGATATATAAATTATAAAATTTAGGCTCTACACAGTATTTATTCCTCATCTTGCTTACGATATTAAGGATATGACCACGACAATGACTCAATCTTTTACAAATACTAAATCCCCGTCAATCAAGCACGATGCTGCTACCTACGGAGCAGCCAACCATAAATCAGCAAAGCGAGTTGGCATTCTAGGTGGCGGTACAGCAGGGGCTACCATTGCCATTCGCTTGGCGGCATTGGGGCTTGAGACTTATTTGTTTGAAAAGAAAACCTCACTTGTTGATGGCCCACCAATGTGCCATTTGCATGCTGGTGGTAATCTATACCGCGAAATCCCTGATGAGGACTGCGTGGCACTCCTCAAACAATGTATCGATATTTTGCGCCTTTATCCTTATACCATGGATGTACGCCCAACCGTGTTTGCAGTACCGACTCGAGATGAAGGGCTACCCGAAGATTTGCTCCCGCGTCTGGATATTTTGACCGATGCCTATCAGGAGCTTATTGCACAAGATATTAATAATAAGGTCTTAGGCGAACCTGAAGATTATTATCAGCTCTATAGTCATGAGCAGTTAATTGAGCTCTCGGAGCGTAAACAAGTGGCGGTACCTGAATGCGTCGATGAATGGATGATACCGGTTGCCAAACACTTAGATTTAAATAAAGTTAAGTTTCCATTAATTGTGGTACAAGAATATGGCTGGAATATCTTTCGCTTGGCGGCCTCCGCACAATTAGCCTTAGAAGGCTATGATCACGCTCACGTCTTTACCAATACTCAAGTTAAGAAAGTGGTAGCCGTTGATTGTACGGATTGCTCAAACGCCGACCATCACGTTACCAAGTGGCGTATCGATTATCAGCAAAATAGTAAGTTGACCGATGACGCTATCGAAGTCGATTATTTAGTCAATGCTTGTGGCTTCCGTACCGGTATTATTGACGATATGGTCGGCGTTGAAGTAACCCGTATGGTTGAATTTAAGTCTTCTTATATTACCCATTGGGGTGAGGCTGGCGGACAGATACCAGAAATTATTATTTATGGCCAACGCGGTACGCCAGAAGGCATGGCACAACTTACTCCTTATCCGAGTGGTTACTTCCAAATACACGGTATGAGTAATTTCGTTACTTTATTTGATGATGGCTTGGTTGCTTCTAACAAGGATAGTGCTCAACCTGAACTACCTGAGCAATATGTGCATTATATTGAAGACGGCTGGGATAAAGCACCGCTACAAGCGCGCAGTCAGCAATCCATCGAATATGTGGCAGAATTTGTACCAACATTTAATAGCGCACGCACCGTTGGCAACGCCTTATATGGCGGTCAACAAATTCCTGGTAAGGATGATACCTTACGGGTGGCGGATGTCAGCTTATATCCCAATCTACACTATGCGCGTGCTGAGAATGTCAAAGCCTCATCAACCTTGATTGCTGCGGATGAAATCGTTAACCAGCTGACTGAACTTGGCATACTAGACCATGACTTGCCAGCCAATCGCAGCCGCTATGCTCATGAATGGCAATATTTAGTTCATAACGATAGCGCGACGGTTGATGCTGTGGCACAAGTATTGGCTAAAGAACGCGGGTTTCCCCCTGCTATGGCCACTGTCAATCACAGTATCCGTGAAGCGGCGTTAGATAGTTTAGTGCCAGCTTAAATACAAGCTAAATATCAAGCATAAAAAAACCGGAATCAGAGACTAATCACTAGCCTTCTGTTCCGGTTTTTTATTTTATTAGGGTTGGTTGTTAGTTATTATTAGTTGCCCGCCTTAGTTACCTGCCTTAGTTACCTGCCTCAATTACCCGCCTCAATTACCCGCCATAGTATCCGTATCAACTTTGTCATCAATCTTAACAATCACTTGCAACAGATCAATGGCCTCGTTAATCGTATTACAAACCACTAAGCGCTCAAGGTCTTGCTGCTTCATAAAGCCTTGGTCAGCAGTGTATTTCAAATGCTCAATCAGACAATCATAAAAACCATTAATATTCAGAATAATCATCGGTTTTTCGTGTTGATACAGCTGTCGCCATGTCGCAATTTCCATAATTTCTTCCAGCGTACCTAGACCGCCCGGTAAAGTGATAAAAGCATCGGCATATTCTGCCATCACTGTCTTTCGCGTGTGCATAGTGTCTGTCAAATGTAAGCGTGTCAGTGCTTCATGCGCAATTTCATGTTTAAGCATAAAGGTTGGAATCACACCGACTGCTTGTGCACCGCTTTTAACAACCTCATCTGCCACCGCACCCATGAGACCAATACTAGCACCGCCGTAGACCAGACCCAGGCCATTTTCGGCTAACGCTTGACCCAGCTCACGGGCAGCTTGTTCATAAATGTCGCTATTACCCAAACGTGAGCCACAATAAACCGCGACCAAAGGCATAGCTAACGTTGATTTATCCACGGCTTTTTCAATATTAGTAATATCTTGACTGGTTATTACTTCATAAGTGTCGTTGTTAATTTTCATCTGCATATAGTTTCCTTGATTTTTACTTAAATTAACATTTTTAGCGCTGTTTTCAAATTATTTTTAGAGCGTTCTAGGATAGTTATCAGCAATATACCAATTACGCATAATAAACACACACGATTAAGCCCTATAGTTGATTTGTTTTTAAACGGATGGAGTAGCTAAGAGAAATAGCCACTGGAGTGGCCTAGCCACAAAGCAAGTAATAAAATATTTACCAGCTATAGGTGTCTACTAGCGCCTCTATTTTATTAAATATTGACTATATTGCCAGCATTTATCTTACCATAGGCCACGCAATCTCGCGGCGACAGCGATTTAACACTACGCAATTACTACATTTTTTATGCTACTGCTTAGACTACCAAACACTTTGCTATCTAAGGCTTGGAAGCCTAGATCGGGATCGGTACAAAAATCACCATCAGGAGTGCGATACCACTGCCGGTCTGCGTCGCCAACGGGCTACTAATAACGGTGCAAAAAAGCCCTAGGCTAAACCACCAAAACCAAACTAAGCAGGCGCTGAACAACTAGCGCCATAGCGATAACAGGAAAAACATCGATGATGACGCAACATAATCCGCTCATCCATGCTCTCAGCCAACGACTCACCCAAATCATATTGAGGATCGTCATCCACCAACGTGCAAGCATACACCTTTACTGAATCACCCTTCTTCACCAACATCCGCGTATACGTGCACATAAAATGTGCCCGACTATCAACGCTGGGGTATTTCTCCATACAGTTCTCAGTAATTTCCGGACTGCCATCTTCCGAGCCCGGTATGCCTAGATCCGGAAATACCGTGAACGCCAGATTCTGCGGAATACCCCACTCCTCGAATATCTCGCGGAACCTAGCATCCACTATGAAAGGTACTTCGTCAGCGTCGGTCTGACGCGCTATGGATACCTTGAAGCCCTGATTTACTAGCCAGCGTATGCCTTCCAACGCTTGATTAAAGCTGCCCTCACCCCGGTCTTTGTCGTTGCGGGTATGGGTCCAACTGTCGGCCGCACGGGCCTCCAGAACTTCCACTAGCGGAATATGTTTACGGGCCTTCTTGTTGGGCGGACTGGCTACAATCGGGGGCATAAAAATTCCTTTTTTATTGAAATCTAACAGGCGTTGTCGCAATAAGGTGACCGGTGCTGACGCTATAAGGGTCTCAAGCGACACTAATAATGTGTTTTTTTTCACCCTTGCCAGCACACACTGGGACGAATGAACATGCTTCCACTTGCCCACCATAGCTTTTACGGCTTCGTTTCAAGTTGAATACGGATGAATGATGCTGAGAATTTTGTCTTGGCACGGCGTCAGCACTTTTATAAAACCGTAATTTTTACTTCGGTAATAGCGCGGTCCAGTCATCCCAGATCGTAGCGGGTAAGCTGATAATCGATACCCTTCTACACTACTTGTTAACGATATACGAATTGCGCATAATAAACGTGAATATGATTAAACGCTATTGCCAACATTTATATTACCATAAGCCTTGCTATCACGCGGTAGCACCTATTTATCACTACGCAATAACTACATTATTGTAAGCTCTCGCAATTAAATCGACGGCAATTGACGGCAATTAACGCTGATAGATTATTACTAATAAAGTGCAACCAATCAATAGAAACGATAAAACCGATTAGGATAAAACAATGCACAATAAGCACGCGCAGTCTTCTTTAGATAAACAGGACAACACTAATATCGGTACTTACTCACTGACCATAATGACCGAGCGCAATCAAGCGTTAACAGCCACCGTTTACCGTCCTAAAGCTTCTGTAGAGAAAGCGATAATGATCGCTCCTGCAACGGGCATCAAGCGCCAGTTTTATCATAATTTTGCGCATTATTTAGCAGAACAGGGCTTTGGCGTGCTTACCTTTGACAATGAAGGCATTGGTGAGTCGCTCACCACCGATTTGGCTAAGTGTGATGCGTCATTGATAAGTTGGGGACGTCACGATATGCCAGCAGTGCTTGACGCATTGCAAGATGAATTTGCCGATGCTTCTTATCATTTGGTTGGTCATAGTGCCGGTGGGCAGCTGATTGGCTTGATACCGAACTATGAGTCTATCGCTTCTGTATTTAACGTCGCCTGCTCATCAGGATGTATTAAAAACATGGACATGCCTTATAAAATCAGGGCAATGGGCTTTATGGACGTTTTTATCCCCATAACCAATCTAACGTTAGGTTATACCCCTTCAGATAAGATAGGCATGGGCGAACCTTTACCTAAAGGCGTGGCTCGGCAATGGCGCGAGTGGTGCAATGGATCGGGCTACATCAAGACGGCCTTTGGCAAAAGTATACACACGCACTTTTATGATGACATTACTATGCCAGCATTATGGTTGGGGTTCAGTGATGATGATATTGCCAATAGCAAAAATATGGATGACATGATACGAGTCTATAGCCAGATGCCAGTACAAAAGCACTTTTTAGACCCAAAAGATTTTGGACTTAGCAGTATCGGTCACATGCGTTATTTTAGTAGCAGGACAAATGCAAAAGCACCTGAGCTATGGCAGATGGCTAGTAATTGGTTAAGCGAGCAGCCATAGACTCTTGATTGGACTTAACAGTCAATAAATTTATCGGTCTTAGTAAACGTTTAGGGCTTATAAATATTGATGTCTTTACTTTTTTGCGTCCTCGGCCTCATCTAACTTTAAGCGGTTGGTTAACGCAGAATATAACGACGGTTGCATGTTATGGATGTTGCCTAGCATCCATTTAATGTAGCCGATGGGTACCTCTTTAATCGCTTGTCCTTTGTACTTACCAAACGGCATCTTACCGACGGGATTGGCAGTGTTTGAGATTTTATGGACCGCGTCAAAATCGGTCGGCTCAATCTCTAGCCGTTCACAGCAGGCCTGATACAGTAAGTGGCACATACGTGCATCGCCTAATGCATCGTGTGCGACAATGGTCATCTTAATTGCCGCACTCTTTCCCAGTAATTGCTCGATACATTTAGACTGACTGTAAGCGCTCCACTCTGGGAAGGCTACGCGGGCCAGTCTAACGGTACAGATTAGCTTGGCCGATGGCCGACCTATTACTCGCCAATCAAAACGGACATTGTGGGCGATCAGATACTCTGGTAATTGAAATTTATCCAAATCAAAACGCTCAAGACCAGCCACGTCCTCATCAGTAATACCGTGAACTTTGATAACGATTGGCGATATAGAACGGCCACTATTAAAATACTTCATCCACTCAAACCCAGTAGCAACATTAATAGTCGCTACCTGAATAGGTCGTGGATCACGCCCTTGGTCGGTTTCGGTATCGATAACAAGCGCAGTGCCAGCAGTGTCAAAAGCAGCAATCATAAGCAAAAACCATCGTAATCTAAAAGAAGCGTTATGTAGTCGATCCAAGTTAAAAACGATACAGTGCTGCTGGTATGAATTTTTTGCAGCCTCTGTCCCGCTTGCGAACAGCAAGCAAGAAAAATTTATAGCAGTAGCACATTGCTATGAACGTACCTCTTTTATTTTGAACTAGATATATTAGAGACTATCAAAAACCTATGTAAAAATGATATAAAACAACAGCCCTATAGCGGCCTTAATTTTAAAACAATACCATTCAAGCGGCTACAAGCGCATATAAGGAACGTCGATGCTACCAACTGAAAGAAATCGGCAACAACAACCAGCGTTTTTCAGCCGTCTGATAAGTGTCCTATTAAAGTCCATTTTTTTATTAGCGCTTTTGTTTGTGCTGGATAAATTGCTACCCAGTATTAGTCAACAAACCCAATCTTTTGTGGTGTCAAAATGGCAGCAGATTAATCTATTACAACAGGAATTGCCCACAGAAAACAGCTTACCAAGTCCGCTACCAGAACAGCATCTGACAGATACATGGGGCGGCGCTCGTAGCGAAGGTCGGTCCCATGAAGGCATTGATATTTTTGCCCCGCGTGGCACGCCCATTAAAGCAACGACAGCAGGGGTGATCAGTAAAGTTGGGCAAAATAATTTAGGTGGACGAGTGGTAGTCATTGTGGGTCCAGGCGGCGCTGGACATTATTATGCCCATATGGAAGACTACGCTGATATCAGCACGAATGATTGGGTCAATGCAGGCGATGTTATCGGTTATGTGGGTAACAGTGGTAACGCTAAGGGCACGCCGCCGCATGTGCATTACGGCATTTATATTAATGGCCGCGCGGTAAATCCTTATCCGCTACTATCCAAAAATAACTAACAACTTTAGTATTTTTCTAGGTTATTTAGGTTATCGGTGTCTGGAATCGTTGTGGTTATAGTCGTCAAATCAGGCTCAGCTGCGCAAATACGGGCAGGAGGAAATAAGATGCTAAAGGTCGATCCTTGTCCTTCCTCCGACTCAATATTTAAGCTGGCTTGATGCTGATACAGGGCATGCTTCACTATTGCTAACCCTAGACCTGTTCCTCCGGTAGCGCGGCTACGTCCACTGTCCACTCGATAAAAACGCTCGGTTAATCGGGAAATATGCTGCGGTGCGATACCGATGCCATCATCGATGACCGCAAACACGCAACCCTTCTCGGTCGCTGTCCAACTGATAACGATATTGCCGCCTTTTGGGGTATATTTGATGGCATTAACTACCAAGTTTAATAAAGCGCTATTTAAATAAAGCTCCGCACCATATATATTACTTTCGGTATTCACCTGCAAGCTAATATGATGGCCATACTCTTTATTATAAACACTGGCATCGTCAAACAATTGAGTGAGCAACCGGTTCATATCGATGCAATTGAGCGTCGGCTTTTCTTCATTCTCTAGCCGTGATAACAGCAGTAAATCGTTGACGATGCTGTTCATTCGCGCGGTTTGTTGGGTCATAAGTTTAAAACCGCGTTGCCACTGCGGCGCAATATCGGGCTGGTCAGAGAAGGTCTCAAGATAGCCCATCAGCACGGTCAATGGTGTCCGCAGCTCATGCGAGACATTGGCTACAAAATCTTGACGCATCTGCTCTAAATGCTGCAAGCGGGTGACGTCATAAATAATCAATAGCTTCTCGCCACCAAAATGCGTGACTTCACACTTTAGGTAGCGTCCTGGATTAAGCCATGACACCATATGAATACCGTTATTTGGAGAAACTGTCGTCTGATAATATTGCCGAAATTCTGGCACTGTAATGAGGTTAAAGATACTGTTGCCTTGGTCGCTTGATTGTAGCGCCAGTAAGTCTTCTGCTGCCTGATTCCACCATTCCAAATCATCAGTATCGTTGAGCAAAATAACCGCATCTTGTAAGGCTAATAAAGAACTTCTAATTTTTTTGACCAAACCCATTAGTTTCTGTTGAGTGAGCCTTTCTTGTTTACGGTTTTGATACAGTTGCGATGCCACCACACTGAGACCGCCCAGCATATCAGGAGACGGCGTATTCACCGGTTTATTAATCCAAGCGTTGAATCGCTGTAAGGTATACATCCGCCACAAGCTATATGATAACAGCGCCACGATGATGCTTTCCAAAAGATAGGAGCTGTATAAACCTAACGCCACCCCACCGCTTAACCAAAACAGCAGCCACCGTATATCTGCCCATAGCAGCGCATATCGGGGCGTTGGGCGTCGTTTGTTATCCGCAGACGTCATCATATTGATATACTATCCTCACCACCAGCAACTGTTCCACTGTTCCACTGTCACTATGCCATTTTTACTAAATGTAGTTATCTTACTAACCTACTGTTACTAACCTATTTTTCTCAATTATTCTTGTTCAACCAAGCTAGAAAACCGATAACCAGTGCCGCGTACGGTTTGGATTAAGCTGGCACAGTCATAAGGTTGCAAGAGTTTGCGTAGACGGCGAATATGCACATCAATCGTGCGGTCTTCTATATATACATTGCCACCCCATACTTGGTCAAGCAATTGAGTACGGGTATAAGCTCGCTCCGGATGACTCATAAAGAACGCCAATAATCGATATTCAGTTGGCCCAATATCAATCACCTTGCCATCGGCACTGACCCGCTGACTTTTGGGGTCAAGGCTCAATCCTGCTACTTCAATGGGCTTATCGGCACTCAGTGCACTGCTTCGACGCAGCACCGCTTTAATTCGTGAAACCAGCTCACGTGTTGAGAACGGCTTAGTAATATAATCATCCGCCCCTGCATCCAGCCCTTGCACTTTATTGTCTTCTTCGCCTTTGGCCGTGAGCATAATGACCGGAATCTCGGAGAGCAGCTCGTCTTTTTTGAGCATCCGGCAAAAATCAACGCCACTTTTATCACCCGGTAGCATCCAATCTAGTAAAATGAGCGCGGGACGATGGTCAACCACTTGTTGGTGCGCCTCCGCTACATCGACGGCTTGCAAACAGTCAAATCCTGCCATCTCCAAGGTCATGACAATCATTTCACGGATTGCCGGCTCATCTTCGACAATCAAAATTTGCTCATTCTGCATACGATAGCCTTTTTTTAAATGACAGCTTTTAAATGATAAGTAGTAAATGGTGGGTTAAAGGAATAGGCAAATATAATAGTAAACGCTCGCCACTCTCCCCTTATTAAACAACTTTATTATGACGACTTGATGACAATTTAAATTAACTGACAACTTATTAAATTAACAAACAGCTTAAACTTCCAATAAAAAGTTAAGCGGCCCATCATTAATACTTTCGACTTGCATATTGGCCCCAAACTGTCCGCTAGCAACTATAGGATGCTGAGTTTTTGCATAAGCTATCAGCTCAGAAAACAATGCTTGCGCGGCATCGGGCTTCATAGCTGCACCAAAATCTGGCCGACGTCCGTTATTAGTATTTGCCATTAAAGTAAACTGCGACACCATTAATAATCCGCCGCCGACTTGTTGTACATTTTGATCAAGCTTGCCAACTTTGGCAGGATCAGCAGTATTCTCGAAAATACGATAAGTAAGAATTTTATCTACTAACCGCTGCGCACTTTGTAGGCTATCGTCATGCCCCAATCCAATATACGATAATATTCCGTGTTCAATTCTGCCAATACAACTGTCATCAACCGTGACGCTGGCACGGCTCACCCGTTGAATAAGTGCTTTCATTTATTAATTCCTTAGCAGATTATGATCATACCCTAATACGTGGTTCATGTTAAAATGCGGCTATTGATTTACTTATTTTCTATTCTTATTTTAAACCCTATTCCGGTAACCTCGTCATGACTTTATTTACTACTCTACAGCAGTTTGTCCCGCAGCAGCAGCTGAGCAAAGTTGCTGGACGTTTGGCTGCAAGCCGTCACCCTGTCGTCAAACGCGTCTTTATTCGCAGCTTTGCCAAGGCTTATAACGTTCATTTGGATGACTATGAACGTCAGAGCTTCAAGGCTTATGAGAGCTTTAACGACTTTTTTACCCGTGAGCTTAAAGACGATGCGCGCACCATTGATAGCACTACCAATGGTATCGTCAGCCCCGCCGATGGCGTGATATCACAGTTGGGTCAGATACAGAATCATAAGCTACTACAAGCCAAAGGTCGGCATTACGATGTGGGTCAGCTGCTTGCCGATAGTGAAGATGGCAGTTATTTCGCAGATGGTAGCTTTGCGACTGTCTATCTAGCGCCCAGCAACTATCACCGCGTCCATATGCCATTTGCTGGCACCTTAACCAAAACCCGTTATGTTCCCGGCGCCTTATTTTCGGTTAATACTACCACTGCCGCTAATATTCCTGACTTATTTGCTCGTAACGAGCGCTTGGTATGTATGTTTGATACTCAGTACGGTAAAGCTGCGGTAGTAATGGTCGGCGCGATGATTGTCGCCGGTATCGAAACGGTCGCTACTGGAAAAATCAATCGTACGGACGACATTCAAGAGGCGAGTCATAACATGAGCTTGGCAAAAGGCGACGAGCTCGGACGCTTTTATTTGGGCTCAACGGCTGTTGTAGTATTGCCAAAAGCTGCAAAAGCGGACTGGCAAGACAATATGACCGCTAATGCTAGCGTACAAATGGGACAGTTATTAGGTAAGTCTCATATGAAGGTTAACGCTAATACTGTTAACACTGATGAGAAAAATGCTAGCCCTACGAATGACGATAAAGAAACCTAAACCATCATTTTTTAATCTAAGATTTATAAAACCAAGGGTTTGTCATCACTGGCAAACCCTTTTTTGATGTCATAAGTAAGTAGCTGTTTCGTTGAGTAGCTTTTTAATTTAAGCACTTCAATCAAAACCCTACTTAATCAAGTTACTAATAGTTTTGAATGCAGGATCTTTACTACTACGGCATAGCTCAAACAAGATAGTTTCTACAGTAGTAATCACCCCGCCAGCACGGCGAATGCGACGAATAGCTTGCTTTTTATCGTAAGGAAAACGCGAACCTACCGCATCACCAATGATGACCGGCTGCATACCATTATCGAGCAAATCAAGCGCCGTTTGTAAGACACAGACATGAGTTTCAACGCCGAATAGTAAAACAATACTGCGATTTTGCTGCGCAAGATGGTTCCAGGAGTCATCATTATCACAGGCACTGAATGTGACTTTCTCAAAGCCTTTGGCATTATTGCCTTCTAATAGCTTACGAATTTCGGGTAGCGTATCGCCTAAGCCTTTTTTATATTGCTCATTCAGCATGATCGGAATATCAAGTGCTTGTAGACCTTTGACTAAAGTGGTTATTTTCTTGACGATATTTTCATGGTCGTAGATGTGCGGGGTCAGACGTTCTTGCACGTCAATTATCATCGCTTGCGTATTTTCGCGGGCGATACGGTAGGTACGGTCAGTAATCATGGTGGGCATAGTACACTCCTTGTACGGCTGAAACCTATATGTGTAGGTTGTTTTAACTTCAGATTTGGCATGAAATTATAGTTATTAATTATACTCTTATTTAGTCATAGTTTATCTGGTACGTCAATGAGGATAACCTATAGTAACAACTTATGATTTTTCATTCTATACTTCTCCTATGTACCATTAATACAAAAACCCCCAGTCATAATGACTGAGGGTTTCTGTTAAAACGATTAACTACTTTAAAATTATTGAAACATCAACCGCTTATACACGCTCAATAATAGTGGCAATACCCTGACCCAGTCCGATACACATAGTGGCTAGACCAACTTCAGTATCCATCTGTTCCATAGCATTTAGCAAGGTCACAGTGATACGTGCGCCTGAACAACCAAGTGGATGACCTAGAGCAATCGCACCGCCGTTGATATTGACGATATCTTGCTTGTCAGTAAGGTTCATTGCTTTAAGTACCGATAAACTTTGGGCAGCAAAGGCTTCGTTCAGCTCAATAGTCTGCATATCATCGATACTCATGCCGGCACGTTTAAGTGCTTTTTGAGTCGCAGGTACCGGGCCATAGCCCATGATAGCCGCATCACAACCGGCAATCGCCATGCTGCGAATGCGAGCGCGAGGCTTAAGACCTAAGTCTTTGGCTTTTTGTGCACTCATCACTAGCATCGCTGACGCTCCATCCGATAACGCTGATGAGGTTGCAGCAGTAACCGTACCACCTTTAGGATCAAAAGCGGGACGTAGATTTTGCATTTGTTCCATCGTCGCATCGGGACGAATCACTTCGTCAACGGTACACAGTTGCAAACGACCGGCAGCATCATGACCTTCGATACCGATAATTTCATTGTCAAAACGACCTTCAGTAGTGGCTTCCCATGCACGGCGATGCGACTCAAGACCAAAGGCATCTTGCTCTTCGCGGCTGATATTATTCATACGGCCAAGCATTTCTGCGGTCAAGCCCATCATATTTGAGGCTTTGGCATAGTGCTTAGAAGCAGCAGGATTTAGGTCAATGCCGTGCGTCATCCCTACGTGACCCATGTGCTCAACACCGCCAATGATGAAAGTATCACCTTGATTGGTCATAATTTGCGCCGCCGCAGTGTGTAATGCCTGCATTGATGAGCCACATAGACGATTGACCGTTTGACCGCCAGTCGACGTAGGAATATCAGCCAATAAACCGATGTTACGGCCGATATTCATCGCTTGTTCTAGAGTCTGGTTTACACAGCCCCAGATAATATCTTCGACGTCACGTGGGTCAAAATCGTTACGCTCAACCAAGGCGCGAACCAATTCAGCAGATAAGCTATCAGCACGGACATGGCGGAACATACCGTTCTTAGATTTCCCCATTGCTGAGCGTACACCGTCTACGATGACCACATCTTTTGGACTTAAAGTTGTCATATACATTCCTTTCAATTTTTTATTGTCAGTGGCAGTACTACTATACTCGCATCGTTTAACCAATTATAAGTGGTTGAATCATTAATAAATTATCATCAACCGCTACCGAGCATAGATAAGGTACTGCGCTTCATCCTAGTAATGACTGCCCGTTACGCCGTTGCGTAAAAGGTCTCGCCTGCTGCTGCCATATCGCGAATCTTTTGCGGGGCTTCATAAGCTTTGCCAAGATGCGCATATTTTTCGCATAGCGCCAGATAGTTATCAAGACCCATCTGATCGACATAACGGCATGGGCCACCACGGAATGGTGGGAAACCAACGCCCATAATCATGGCCATATCAGCTTCAGATGGCGTCGATACGATATTGTCTTCTAAGCAGCGTACGGTTTCATTACAGAAAGCCAGCATAGTGCGATCGATGATAGCTTGATCATCAAACTCTTGCTTAGTGCTATCGGTAGTGTCTTTGAGCAACGCATAAGTGGCATCATCTGCAACTTTTTTCGGCTTGCCACGTTTGTCCATTTCATACTTGTAGAAACCAACGCCGTTTTTCTGACCTAAGCGATTGTTGTCATAAAGATGCTGGATTGCACCTTTATAATCAGGCTTCATGCGATCAGGATAGCCGTCTGCCATCACTTCTGCGCCATGTACACCTGTATCAAGACCGACCACGTCGATTAGATAAGCAGGGCCCATTGGCCAGCCGAATTTTTCCATGACTTTATCGACATGAACGAAGTCAGCGCCTTGCTTAAGTAACAAGTCAAAAGCACCAAAGTATGGGAATAGCACACGGTTGACTAAGAAACCTGGGCAGTCATTGACCACAACAGGCACTTTGCCCATTTTGGTTGCTAGAGCGACCGTCGTGGCAATGGCTTCTTCAGAGGACTTTTCACCGCGAATAACTTCGACCAATGGCATACGATGCACAGGGTTGAAGAAATGCATACCGACGAAGTTTTCTGGGCGCTCAAGTGCTTCAGCTAGGTAAGTGATAGAGATGGTTGAAGTATTTGAGGCTAAGATGCAATCGTCTTTAACCAAGCCTTCTACTTCTTTAAGTACTGAACGCTTAACTTTTGGATTCTCAACAACCGCTTCAATAACGATATCAGTATCGCTAAAGTCGCCATAGTTCAATGTAGGACGGATACGGCTTAAGGTTTCACCCATTTTGGTGGCAGTCATCTTGCCGCGATCAACCATCTTGCCAAGCAGCTTGCTGGCTTCACCCATACCAAGGTCTAATTGCTCAGACTTGATATCTTTCATGATAATTGGCAAGCCTTTGCTGGCTGCCTGATAGGCAATACCACCGCCCATGATGCCTGCGCCTAGTACAGCGGCTTCATTAATTTCATGCGCTTGCTTGCTGTGTTGTTTGGCCAGTTTTTTAACCAACTGATCGCTTAAGAACAGACCAACTAAGCTCTCTGCTTGTGGGGTTTTGGCCGCTTTAGCAAAGCCTGCTGATTCTACGTCAATCGCTTTATCGCGTGGCAAATTGACATGTTTTTCAATGGCGTCGATAGCGATGGCAGGTGCTGGATACTGCTTAGGATTGGCTTTAGCAAAGATCATTGCTCTGGCACTACTAAAGGCCATCGCTTGCTCAAGCGGGTTCAGTTTAACTGGGTTTAACTTCTCTTCACGTTTGGCTTCCCAGTTAAGCTCACCTGAAATACATTTTTTGACCAAATCGATCGCTGCATCTTGCAAGTCATCAGCAGGAACGGTCGCATCAACCAAGCCCAGTTTTAGCGCATCCAATGCTTTTTTAGGTGTTCCTGTAGCGATAAGCTCAAGCGCATTATCGATACCAATGATACGTGTACTACGGACGGTACCACCAAAACCTGGGAAAATACCCAGTTGGGTTTCAGGCAAACCAATAATCGCCTTGTCACTCATGACGCGATATTCACAAACCAGAGTCATCTCACAACCACCGCCGAGTGCTGCACCATTAATAGCGGCCACTTTCGGGAATGGCAAATCTTCAAAGCGGTTAAAGGCGTCGTTGACTTTGATGCCCCATTCTCTAATCTCGCTCTCAGACTTTCTAAAAGAGGCGACGAATTCTGTGATATCAGCACCAGCGATAAAGACGCCTTTGCTTGACGTTACGATCAAACCTTTGACATCATTAGCTTTTTCTAAAGCGCTCACGACTTCGCCAAATTGCTTATTAGTCTCAGCATCAAACTTGTTCACGCTCTCATTTTCGGCGTTGTATTGCATGTTGGCAATGCCATCCTCTAGCATTGTCACCGTGATGCGATTTCCTTGATATACCATGTGGAACTCCTTGCTATATAATAAAAGCTACGTTTTAAAGTTAAAGTAAATAGCCAGTTATTGTTGATAAAACAGGTAATAACACAGTCAATCTGACAGATTATAGCTATAAATAGCATGTCAGATTAACCGCGATGACGTCTTTATTATCCAGCGCTCATTGCTTTATCTAGCATGCATTGCTATGGCGCTTCATTTTTATACTTTTTTTGCTTATATTTGGCCTAATAGTTAGCTTTATCGGTCAGATAACCTGTTTATATACTCAGCATTTAAATCATTAAGCCGTCTTAACATCAATCAGTGTAGGGGATTATGCCCCCGACTGTCACAAGCTAATACCGGACTCGTAAGTCACTATCAAGCATTTACCTCTGTAATTACGTGCTTTACATGCATAAGTGTATACTGGTTTTTAGTGTGATAATGTTGCTAACATTATCAGTAGTGCTGTTTAGGTTGTCAGTAATACTGTTAAAATTTTCAAGGGTACTACAGTCACTTACCGCTTTATCAGAACACATTAAGACGGCAAGTTAAATCATCAATACGTAACCAAAACAGACAGCGCCTATCCTATGCCAGCAATCCTCAACCTATATCATGCTATATTAACGATATTTTTATTATTCACCTTATCAATGGTTGGGTTATGACTGTTTCTTCTGCGCCACGCTTTGTCCCTTTTAATAATTTCGAGTCGTTTCACAACAGGCTACGCGCACAATTAGCGCAAGATATTGATACCCTATTTGCCTATGCTCAATTGCCCAGCCCATTAGCAGAAGCCTGCCGTTATGTAATGACCGGTCAAGGGAAACTGGTTCGGCCATTATTAGTAGCAAGTGCCTTTGTTAGTATAAAAGCAGCTAGCGTAAGTGCCACCAATAATTCCCCTGTAACTGAACTAGCAAATACTACCGATGAAAATGAAACAGACAATTTAGATAACCTAGATAGGCTTTTACATGACCAAGCGCACTACGATATGTGCCGCCGTGCCGCATTGGCGGTAGAGTTACTGCACACCTACTCATTAGTGCACGATGACTTGCCATGTATGGATGACGATGAGTTACGTCGTGGTCAGCCGACTGCTCATATTGTATTTAATGAAGTGACGGCATTGCTGGCAGGTGATGTTTTACAGACGCTGGCTTTTGAGGTGTTGACCGCAGAAATTCCGACCTTTGCGCCTTTTGATTCGCAGATAGCCAGCCAGCTATTGGCGATATTTGCACCGCGCGCACGGCGTATGGTGGCCGGTCAAATGCTTGACCTCAATGCCGAAGCCAATAACAACATTTCTCAAACCGATTTAGAAGCTATCCACCGTGATAAAACAGGCGCCTTGATTGAGGCAGCGGTATTGATGGGTGGAATCTGTGCGCAAGCAACTGCCCCACAACGTATCGCATTGCAAGATTGTGCGCAGCATATTGGGCTGGCCTTTCAAGTACAAGATGACATTCTAGACGTCACTACCAGTACCGATACCTTAGGCAAACCTGCCGGCAGCGATGAAAAGTTAGACAAATCTACCTATGTTAAATTAATGGGTGTTGACGCTGCCAAAGATTATGCGCAGTCGTTATTTGATGGCGGACGAGCTGCAATTACTCGTGAGCTTGGCAACAATATAGAAAGTGATGCGCTACTTGAGCTTATTGAATGGCTCTGGTCTCGTAAAAAATAGACACGTAAAAGTAGACGCGTAAAGAGTAGTCTTGGACAATAAGCTTATAAACGTAAATAGATTAAAACATACCCATAAAAAAGGACTTAAATGTAGAGGGCGGCTATGACTAATACCAACACCCCACGTATTTATCTAGGCACTGGCGGCTATAGCGATACCGACTTATTAGGCACGCTTTATTCAACGGGTACTAAGAAAACTGACTTCTTACGTGAGTATGCCAAACAATACGGGGCGGTAGAGATTAATAGCACTTTTTACGCACCTATTGGTCAAAAGGCCTTTGCCGGTATGGTCAATAAAGCCTATGTCCAAGCCGAAAGTGAGTTACAGTTTGCCGTCAAGCTCCATCAAAATTTCACTCATGCGCGCAAAGGTAGCGCAGAACACGCACAAGCCTTTCTTACTGCCTTAACTCCACTGATAGAAGCGGATTGTCTAGCGCCATTGTTATTACAGTTCCCGCATGGCTTTGATCGCACCCGAGATAATAGGCTCTATCTAGCAAATTTAGTAAGTTGGTTTAAAGACTTTCCATTAGCCGTTGAGTTTCGTCATAACAGCTGGCACACGCCGCAAGTAGTCGATAGTTTTGGTGAGCAAGGACTTATTTGGTGTAGTGTCGATTATCCCAAAGTGAAAGGTCTACCACTGTCACGACTGATATTTACCCAGCGCGCGGGTTATCTGCGCATGCATGGTAATAATCTAAACTGGTGGGATGCCATGAGTGCCAGCGACCGTCATGATTATCGTTATAGCGAGGCGGAAATGCAGGAATGGGCGCAAGCGATTGCCAATCAGCGCCAGCATTTCGATACGTTATATATCTTCTTTCAAAACACCGTTAATGCGCATGCCTTCTATAATATTGCGATGTTGAGAGAGGCGCTGGGTAGGTTTGGGCTTGAGGTTTGAGGTTTGAGGTAAAATAAAATATTGTAGGGTGCGCCCAGCACACAAAAAAGCCTTATACTCAATAAAAGTGATGCCTGGAACGCATCCTAATTTTTCTACAGCAGCGTTCGAATCGTTTTTTATTTATCGCTGTCGCAGCTTATAGTTGAATCTAGTTTTTAAATTTTAGCAGTCTTATTTAGGAAAGTGTATATGCTTATCTGGTTTGTAGTCGGAGCGATAGTCTTATCTGTAATAGCATTTAAATATTATGGAAGAAACAGAGAATCTGATAGTTTTAAGCTTATAGAAAGATTAGCTAGCCAAGGTGATGCGCGAGCTCAAATAAACCTTGCCATGATGTATTACGGTGGTACAGGCGTACGTCAAGATCTTCCTAAAGCTATTGAATGGGCAGAAAAACCAGCTCGACAAGGTAATGCTGAGGCTCTATTTGTTATGGGTATGATTGTAGTGGTCAACTAATTTAGGACACCTGACAAGAGGTTTTGGTTAAAGTAGCGTCTCTCTTTTTCAGCTGGTGACAGATGATCATTGAAGCTGTGCGGTCTCACGGTTTGATAGTAGCCCCAAATATAATTACTAATGGCGCTCGATGCTTCAGCGATATCCTCGTAACCACCCTTTGGCATCCACTCGGTTTTGAAACTTCTAAAGAACCTTTCAGTAGGTGCGTTATCCCAACAGTTACCTTTTCGGCTCATACTCTGCGTCATACCCTTACAGTCAGCTATGGCTTCAGCGAATTTCTCACTGGTGTAGTGCGTGCCTTGGTCTGAATGGAACAGTATGTTGCTCGGTTTAAATCTGGTGTGATACGCCATCTGTAGTGCTGAGCTTGTCAATATGCTATCAGGAGAGTCTGATATGCTAAAGCCTACGATACGACGCGCAAACAGATCTAGAACCACAGCCAAATAGCACCAGCCCCCTTTGATACGAATATAAGTCACGTCCCCCGTCCATACTTGGTTCGGTGCTGCTGGGCTAAAGTTGCGATCTAAGATATTGTCATGGATTCTATGTATTTGATCACAGTGCTTGTACTTGTGTGTCTTTAACTGGCAACTGATGAGCCCCATTTGCTTCATAAGCTTAGCAGTTAGGTAACGTGTCAGCTTAATACCATGCTCATTAACCAATATAGCGATAACAGTGCGAGCCCCTGCTGATTGCTTTGAGTCGTTGAATATTTGACGTATCAAAGCCTTTAGTTTGACACGTTCTACATCAATGGGCTTAGTCTGTATGCCATAGTAGTAGCTGCTTCTCACTACATCAAACAAATCACACAGCTTACGCTTGCTTAATCGTTTGTCCTGCTCTGCAAGCTTGCTTATCAGTAGTAGCCTTTTAGACTGTCCGATGCCAACAGAGCTGAAGCCTTTTTTAAAATATCACGCTCCATTCTTAGACGCTTATTCTCTTTGCGCAGCTGTTGCAACTCTCGCTGCTCATCTGTTAAAGCCAAGCCTTGGGTTGGGGCAACGCCTCGCTGCTCTAGTCGATACTTTCGTACCCAGTTGTCTAGGGTCGATACACCAATCCCTAGCGACTCTGCCACTTCTGCAACCTTGCGCTTGTGATCAATCACTAAGCTGATGGCTTCTAATTTGAATTCTCGGGTGTATTCTCTGCGTTTGGTAGTCATACTAATGTCCTCTTTGAGTTAGTATAACCTCTTAAACACTGTCCAATTTTATTATGCCACTACAGTCTAATGTATGAGAAAGGCATAGGCGTACAACAGGATAACGCTAAAGCGTTTGAGTGGTATCTAAAATCAGCTAACCAAGGTAATGCGCAAGCTCAAAGCAATCTTGGTGCTATGTATGATCAAGGCATAGGCGTACAACAAGATTATGCCGAGGCATTTGAATGGTATACAAGATCAGCTAGCCAAGGTGATGCGCGAGCTCAATTTAAGTTCGTTATGTTGTCTTATCTATTGCCGATAATGATTGGCGTTATTCTCATCGGCTACTCCGCGGGTGAGCCATATTGGCGTGAGCATCAACGCGATAAAATTAGACGTCAACCTTTTAAAAAAGAGTGGCGTAAAATTATTCGGCAAAGAATGCCTTATTTTAGACAAATGCCAGCTGATTTACAGTTGCAGTTAAAACAGCATATACAGGTTTTTTTAGCGGAAAAAACGTTTATCGGTTGTAACGGGGTTAAAATAACAGATGAAATACGAATAACGATAGCTGCACAAGCTTGCTTATTATTACTTAATCGCAAAACTGATTATTACCCTAAATTGCAAACCATCCTTATTTACCCAAGTGCTTTTATTAAAAAGTCCCAAAGCATGAATGTGGACGGCGTTTTACATCAACAAAAAAGTGCATTAGCCGGTGAATCATGGGATTTTGGGAAAGTCGTTTTGTCTTGGCAAGACACTTTAGATGGAGCGCAAATTCCAGATGATGGGCGTAATGTGGTGATCCATGAATTTGCCCATCAATTAGATCAAGAAAATGGCAAAGCCAATGGTGCTCCTATTTTAGCTAAAGGACAAAGTTATCAATGTTGGTCAGAAGCCTTTTCGGCACAATTTGAGCATTTAAAAATGCAAGCGCTGAAGGGGACTCCTTCATTATTCGACTATTATGGTGCGACAAATCCAGCTGAGTTTTTTGCTGTTGCCAGTGAGGTGTTCTTTGAACAATCGAAACAGTTTCATCATGAACACCCTAAGCTCTACCAACAAATAAAACAATACTATCAAGTTGATCCCCTGCAGTGGTGAGTCATTTAGGCAATAGTGTAATGGTCAATTTAAATTTATAAGTGACGCATTAACTGAAACAGATAGTGAAGCTACTGTCAAAAACATCAGCAATTGAGCGACATATCTCGCTATTATTCCTATTGTTCTTTTACAATCAATTTCCTAGCTTAGCTCTGAAACTGCATATTGAAGTGGAACGGGTATACACATGAAAGTATTGGTAAAGCAAGATGGCGCGAATATCTTATGCGAGAAATGAGATGAAGGCGATTATTAAGAAGGCTGAATACGACTATGAGATTGAAATGCCAGAAGATCATCTTCATATGCTTATTCGAATACTGCCCTTTAAATATAATAGAAAGAGCAGTCATTAATGCGAACAATGCGCTACTCGCTGTGCCAGTTTATCCCGGTAGGTTTCGACATTAACAGGCCAAAATGGTACAATATTTATTTTTAAACCAACATAAATGAGCCCCTCTGAATGTCTGATGTTGTATTACTGGAAACGGGTATGGAACTGCCTATGAACGGAGAAATGGTGTATTTTAATTACTTCTGGTTACGCGATAACTGCGTCACCTCATGGGATAGCAGCACTCAGGAACGTACCTTTGATATCCTCGAAGAATCTGATGATCTGCACGCTACAAGCGCCAGGTTAAATGAAGACTCACTGGAAGCTGTTTGGAGTGATGGCTATCAAAGCCGCTACGACCTAAATTGGCTTAGCCGTTGGCACAAGGGAGAGAATCATGGTGATTTGGCTGTACGTGCCCGTAAAACCTGGTATGGCGATCACTATCCGGACATAGCGCGTTTTAACTATGATGATGTCATGGCGAACCCACCCAATGTAGCCGATTGGGCGGAAGCGATGTTGGATGAAGGTGTGGCCCTAATTCAGGGGATGCCAAATTCAGACGAAGGGCTGAAAACCCTATGCGAGCTGTTCGGCACTGTGCGTCCATCCTTTTCTGGTTACACCTTTGATGTGAAATCCAAAGCGAACCCTGAAAACCTTGCCTACACAAGCAAGGCGCTTGAGTTGCATACTGATCTGCCTGCCGAAGAACTTGCTCCCGGTATCCAGTTCTTGCACTGCCGGGTCAATGATGCACAAGGCGGCAACAGTTTGTTTGTCGATGCTACTGCAGTGGCCAATACGTTAAAAGAGAAGTATCCACAATACTTCACCATACTCACTGAATACGAAGTGCCTTATCGCTATACTACCGATTATCAGGATGTGCGCACCAAGCAGCGAATAATCGAGATAGACCCTAATAATGGAGAGGTCAGCGGTATCAATTTCAGCCAGCACCTAGCCGATGTATTTGATTTCTCTCAGCGTGAAATGGATACTTTTTATCCGGCTTTTCGTAAGTTTGGACAGATGCTACAGGACCCTCAATATCTGATGACCTTTCGCCTCAACGCTGGGGAGTGCATAGTGTTCGACAACCACCGTATAGCCCACGGCCGAGCTGCCTTTATCAAGGGCAGTGGCGCAAGGCACCTGCGGGGTTGTTATGTTGATCGTGGCGATCTTCGCAGCGTTTACCGGGTCTTGCGTGCTAAATATCCCAAAGTGGAAGGCGTTGCACCGCTTCAGCCGCCCAAAAAGATGTAATTGACCAAAACCTGTTGAGGATAAGAAAAATGCAAACAGAACAAGAATTACGGGTCGATCTGGCCGCTGCTTTTAGGCTTATCTATGAAATGGATATGCACGAGTCGGTCGCCAACCATCTGAGCGCAGCAGTATCCCCAGACGGTAAGCAGTTCCTTATGAACCGTCGTTGGATGCACTTTGCAAATGTCACTGCCAGCAGCCTACAGTTGCTTGATAGTGAAGACGATAGCATTATGCAGACTGACAAAGCTCCTGATGCTTCTGCTTGGAGTATTCATGGAAATGTGCATGAGTCATTGTCACAAGCACGCGTTATTCTGCACGTGCATTCTACTTATGCCACGGTACTATCAACGTTGAAAAATCCACGTATATTGCCGATCGATAATAATACGGCACGGTTCTACGAGCGTATTGCCTATGACACCAATTTCTCAGGTATTGCCTCCAGTGATGAAGAAGGCAAACGCATAATGGATACCCTTGCTGGTAAAAAAGCGTTGATAATGGGTAATCACGGTATTACCGTTGTAGGGGAGACGATCGCTGAAGCTTTCGAGGATTTGTATTATCTGGAAAAAGCTTGTAAGACTATGGTGCTGGCTTATTCAACCGGACAACCTCTCAATGTTCTACCCCATGAGCTAGCTCTGGAAACGGCAGAAAGCTGGGATGAGTTTCGCGGCCAGTCTTACGCTCACTTTGAGCAGCGAAAAGGTATGCTCGATAAAAAGGGCAGCTCGTATCGGGAGTAAAGGCTAAATTATGGAATCATACGTGGGATAGGGTATATGGGATGGATTGTGTCTCATTGCTTTGTCTTGCAAAAATGGGTTTCAAGATGCTTGCACCGTTTATCGATTATTACCTAAAAGATAGGTCGCTGTAAGCATAGTTAAACTGCATAAACTTAATCCCATGGCTGTTGTTCTTTATCAGTAGCATACCTAGCCATAGCTATTAAAGACTCTTTACCCTTATAGATATTGCTTTCGGAATAAAAACCCTCGAAATATAATCTACAAAAACAGTTATAAAAGTAAATTCTAGCCTGTTTAGATTCATTCAAGGGAAACTCGCTAGACTCTGAGAAATGATCCTGAATATGAGTCGTTACCAAGGTTAGTATTAAGATGTCTGAAGCATAAATTCTAGAACCTGAGAATATTTTTTTGAACTCACTCTGTGAAATTATATTTGCTTTCTCTAACAAACTTCCAGTTTCAAGTAAGACCGTATGACTCATTACTTCTCGTTCTTTTTTACTTTCCCCTTTAGCTAGAACTATCCACTCATTAAAGGGTCTAAGCGTTAACTGGGTAGCATTTTTAAAAGAGAAAAGTCCTCTCATAAAAAGAAATAAAACTATAACTATCACAGCAACTATTAAAAAATTTTCCATTATTACCTCTCAAAAGCATATTAAACAACCTAAATACAGCAGTTGTCGTTCCAAAATTAGCACAAACTAGCTATAGTCCATCAAACCAAAAAAAAGGACACCTCGCGGCGTCCTTTTTTTCTTACTTATAAAGCTAAGACAATCTGATTACTAGAGAGTTATTTACTCTTCAACACCAGCATCTTGACCTTTATATTTCGCGTTTGCGTAGTCCCAGTTCACTAGTTTGTCTAGGAAGGTGTCAACATAATCAGGACGACGGTTACGATAATCGACGTAATAAGCATGTTCCCACACATCACAAGTCAATACCGCTACTTGACCATGAGCTAATGGGTTATCAGCGTTACCCGTTTTCGCGATTGACAGTTTACCGCCTTCTTTATCAGCAACAAGCCATGCCCAACCTGAACCAAACTGTGAAGTTGCTGCGTTTTTGAACTCTTCACGGAACTTATCATAGCTACCGAAGTCTTCTTCGATTTTGCCTTTTAGATCACCAGTAGGTTCGCCGCCGCCATTCTTAGGCGTCATGCAGTTCCAATAGAAGGTATGGTTCCATACTTGAGCTGCTTGGTTAAACATGGTTTTTTTGCTGTCATCTTCAACCGTTGCTAGGATGATTTCTGGTAGTGTTTTGTCTTCTAGACCAGAACCCGGTAGCAAATCATTTAGCTTATTCACATAAGCGGCGTGATGCTTGTCATGATGGAATTCTAGAGTCTCGGCGCTGATATGCGGCTCGAGTGCGTCTTTTGCATATGGTAAATTTGGTAAAGTAATCTTTGACATAGTTATTTTATCCTTGCTGGTTTAGCCATTAATCTTATGTTCCGATTGCGCGTCTGTCATAAAAAAAATTGCTTTAACACACTTACCTCAAACTTCACAGACAACACAATCGTTACTGCGATATTTTAAGGTGTTGTTTAAACTTATAACCATAAAATATCGAGCTAAATTGGCTGAGTTTATTGTTAATTAGAATTATTGCTCAATGTGCTATTGCACATCGTTATAAATTCAAAGGTTAAGCACATAACCGTTGTTAAGTTAGTGCAGTAAGCTATTGTTAATTTCAAATTCACAACTTATAAGCTATAATTCACTGTAGCTTACCAGCCATTATAGCAATGATTGCGGACAATATTCGTTACCGAATGTTATAGTCGCTTTAATTCGACTATTTTAGGTGGACTAGTAATGATATGGATTAGCAAACTACCTACTTGAAGCATAAAATAGCCGTCCCAATTAACGTTTAAACTATAATAATTTAATAGCCAGTTAAACCATTAATAATCGAACAATCAAATAATAAACATTTAAATTACGGACTTGTCCTATGAGCGATGCAGAACCCCAATTCCAGACCACCCAGAAGAATCAGACCACTTGGGTGCTTGCCAGTAATAATAAAGGCAAACTTGCTGAATTTAAAAGACTGTTTGCTGAAGCCAATTTAGACGTAACTATCATTCCGCAAGGTGAGCTGGATATTGAAGATGCTGTCGAGGATGGTCTTAGCTTTATTGAGAACGCTATCATCAAAGCACGTCATGCCAGCTGTATTAGTGGCAAGCCTGCTATTGCTGACGATTCGGGACTATGTGTGCCAGTACTGGGTAATGCACCGGGAATATATTCAGCCCGTTACGCCGGCGAGCATGGTAATGATACGAACAATAACGCCAAGCTCGTTGCTGAGCTACAGCCTACACGCGCACAACAACCGGATACCCCTATTAAAGGTTTATTTGTCTGCGTGTTGGCAATGGTTCGCCGTGCCGATGATCCGCTACCCATTATCGCGCAAGGATTATGGCAAGGTGAGATTTTAGACCAGCCGCATGGCGAGGGCGGTTTTGGTTATGATCCGCTATTTTGGTTACCTGATATGCAGGCAACGGCTGCCAGCTTAAGCGCTACTGATAAAAATCGTGTCAGTCATCGCGGGCAAGCTATTCAGCAATTATTGCAGCAGCTATAAAATTGTCTATCATTACAGCTAGTTACAGCTATATTTTTCTGCTGTAACTTCATCATGACTATTAAGGTCATGAAAGTGTGTAAACGCCTATACCAGACAAAACAGATAACTTTTACTTTAATTAACAGATAGATTATACTGTTCTACTTTTAAAATTTTATCGAAAGCCGCTATTTATCGCTTTAATTCATTAAAAAGCATTACTATTAAGGCATATTAGTGGATTATTATTGATATTGTCACTGGTGATTGCCAGTCGCACTATCTGGATGTCGATATCCCCTATTCTTTTCATTCCAACAGCAATCGGCATAACGAGTCCCGATTTTGAGGCGCGATTGTCTGTTATTTTAATCCTAAAGGTGTAATCAACATGGCTACAGATTTACAGATCACAACCAACAAGCTGTCTGAAAAAGAAACCCAGCTGACGGTTAAAGTACCTGTCGAAAAAATTCAAAACAAAGTTGAAGGCCGTATTCGTCAAGTTGCGAAAACCGCCAAAATCGATGGTTTCCGTAAAGGCAACGTTCCTATGTCGCATATCCGCAGCCAATATGGTGCTGGTATTCAACAAGAAGTTATCAACGATGTGATTCGCGATACTGTATTTGAAGCGATTAAAGCTGAAGATATCCGCGCTGTCGGCATGCCTAACATCGATGATGTAAAACTTGAAGACGACTTCTTAGTGTATCAAGCAACGGTTGAAATCTTCCCAGAAGTTGACGTGCAAGGTATTAATGACATTGAAGTTGAGCGTCATACCGCCACTGTTAAAGAAGAAGATGTTGACACTATGATCGAAAATCTACAAAAGCAACGTGAAGAGTTTGTAGAGAAAAAAGGCAAGGCAGCTAGCGGTAATCAGGTCATCTTTGACTTTGAAGGCACAATCGACGGCGAAAAATTTGAAGGCGGCTCATCTGAAGACTTTAAATTGGTTATCGGTAGCAACCAGATGATTCCAGGTTTTGAAGCGGGTATCAAAGGCATGAAAGCTGACGAAGAAAAAACTATCGACGTGACTTTTCCAGAAGACTATCAAGCGGAAGATCTTGCTGGTAAAGAAGCCCAATTCAAAATCAGCGTTAAGAAAGTTGAAAAATCAAAACTACCTGAAATTAACGAAGAGTTCCTTGAGCTATTCGGCGTAAAAGAAGGCGGCGTTGAAAAACTAAAAGACGACGTTCGTAAGAACATGGAACGCGAAATTAAAAACGCAGCCCGTAGCCAAGTTAAGCAAGCTACCTTTGATTCCTTGTTAGAAAAGAACGAGTTTGACGTGCCAAACGCCATGCTAGAGCAAGAAATTGAGCGTCAACGTAGCATGATGATGCAACGTTTTGCTCAACAGTTCGGTTCAAGCGCTGATAGCTTTGACAAAGACATGCTGCCAAATGAGCTGTTTGAAGAGCAAGCATTGCGTGCCGCCCGTCTTGGTATCATCGTTGCTCGCGTTATCGACACCAAAGGTATAGAAGTTGACCAAGCACGCGTTGAAACCTTTATCAAAGAATCTTCAGAAAACTACGAAGATCCAGCAGAAGTCATCGAGTACTACACCAATGATAAACAGCAGCGCGCTAATATTGAGTCTGTGGTTCTAGAAGACCAAGTGGTTGATTATCTGATCGAGCAAGGTAAAGTAACTGACAAAGAAGTCAGCTATCAAGACCTTCTTGCTGCCCAGCAACAACAGCAGCAAGCCATGTAATCTGGCATCAGTGTAGCTGGTGTCTGAGGTAATATCGCAGCGCCACTTCCCAAAGCTGGTTTATAAATGCCCTGACAAATCTTGTTGGGGCATTTTTATTGGTGGTTTATGAGCTTAGCCCTTGATAAATGACCGCAGACGCCCTATTAATAGGGAATCATTTATCATTTGTCACATTAAAACGTTATTATTAGCGCATTAAAAAAGTTACCATTACTGCCATCATTTCTAACACAGCTTTTTAGCAAAATCCAGGTATTGTTATTACCAATTGTTGTCATCAGTTGCTATCAACAGCCGTCAACATCAATAATGATAAACGCCCATAAACGATCAGTTACTCGCTAATATTCACTTTTTTATTTTAAACACTTATTGATAGGATCTCTCTATGACAGATTATGACCGCATCACCTCTAACCCGCATTTTGATATGCTAATGAGTGCGCACGACACCACGCAAAGTGCTCAGAACACCCAAGGCGCATTGGTTCCAATGGTGGTTGAACAATCGGCGCGCGGTGAACGCTCGTTTGATATTTTTTCACGCCTATTACGTGAGCGCGTTATCTTTTTGACGGGTCAAGTCGAAGATCATATGGCCAACCTTATTGTAGCGCAGCTGCTGTTCTTAGAAGCCGAAAACCCTGATAAAGACATTCATTTATATATTAACTCGCCAGGCGGTTCCGTCAGTGCAGGTTTGGCCATTTTTGATACCATGAACTTTATTAAGCCTGAAGTGTCTACTATTTGTATGGGCGGTGCTTATAGCATGGGTTCGTTCCTTTTGGCCGCTGGTCAACGAGGCAAACGTTATGCATTGGCTAACGCTCGCGTGATGATTCACCAACCTTCAGGTGGTGCTCAAGGTCAGGCAACCGATATCGAAATTAATGCTCGTGAAATTTTAAAAACTCGTGCTCGCTTAAATGAAATTTTGGCTGAGCGTACTGGTCAACCGGTAGAGAAAATTGAAAAAGACGTCGAGCGTGATTTTTGGTTAGATGCTAAAGAAGCAAAAGAATATGGTCTGATCGATGAAGTATTAGAGCATCGTCCTACGTCTTTATAAGTGCTGTTTATAAGCACTTTTTATGAGCACGATGCGTCTTAGTACTAACATGAGTCGTTAGAATATTTGTAAGTTTTAAATTTTAGGAGTGCCTTCGTATGGCAGAAGATAAAACACCGCAGTGCTCGTTTTGCGGCAAAGCCAAAAGTGACGTCAAACAGCTAATCGCTGCTGACGATGCCAATATCTGTAATGAATGTATTGAACTATGTACTGACCTCATTGCAGATAGTGCCGACAGTGACGATGATTCTGAAGGCAAGCTTGATACCTCTTGGGTCAATAAAAAATTGCCGACCCCTAAGGAGTTACGCGCCCAATTAGATGAATATGTTATTGGACAAGACGGTGCTAAAAAAGCCCTATCGGTTGCCGTTTATAACCATTACAAGCGTTTAAAAGTCAGCCAGACCTTAGCTAATGACAGCAAAAAATCTAAGATTGGCGCTGATGAGGCAATGGTTGAATTAGCGAAAAGTAATATCTTGCTTATCGGACCGACAGGTTCTGGTAAAACGTTACTAGCGCAGACCTTAGCGCGCTTGCTAGATGTGCCTTTTGCCATGGCTGATGCCACTACCTTGACTGAAGCTGGTTATGTCGGCGAAGACGTTGAGAACATTGTGCAAAAGCTGTTACAAGCTGCTGATTATGATGTGAGCAAAGCTGAGCAAGGCATCATCTATATTGATGAGATTGATAAAATCAGTAAAAAAGGCGATAACCCGTCTATTACGCGTGACGTATCCGGTGAAGGCGTTCAGCAAGCCTTGCTAAAACTCATCGAAGGTACCGTTGCGGCTATTCCACCGCATGGTGGTCGTAAGCATCCACAGCAAGAGCTGATCCAAGTCGATACCAGCAATATTTTGATTATTGTTGGCGGTGCGTTTGGCGGACTTGATAAAGTTATCCAACAGCGTACTGAAAAAACCGGCATTGGCTTCAACGCTGACGTTAGCTCAAAGGACGACAGTGCCCGGAGCTCAGACTTACTGCAACAAGTCGAGCCTGAAGATTTGATTAAGTTTGGTCTTATCCCTGAGCTAATCGGTCGTCTGCCGGTTCTTGCGGCTCTAAGAGAGCTAGATGAGGAAGCGTTAGTACAGATATTGACTGAGCCTAAAAACGCGCTAGTGAAACAGTATAAATACCTGTTTGATATGGAAGGCGCTGATATTAGCTTTACTAAAGAGGCGCTCGACGCCATTGCAAAAAGAGCCATGGCGCGTAAAACGGGTGCTCGTGGTCTGCGTTCTATCGTTGAAAATGCGCTGTTAGAGACTATGTATGAACTGCCTTCTATGAAGGATGCTAAAACGGTTGTCGTTGATGAGCAAGTTATCAATGAAGGCAAAACGCCTAAGATTGCTTAGTCTATCGTAAGCTCGTTCTTGAAAGCTTTTATTAAAAGCTACTATTGAAAGTTATTATTAAAACAAGCTGATTATCACTAATTGGCTTGTCTTATAAAAACGGCGTCTGGTATTAATTATGCTAAGACGCCGTTTTTATATCTGTTGTCTTCTGATTGATCATATATCCATTAGCAAAGAGCAGTCATATAATGCCCCTTATAGATAGTGACCTTTATAAACTGTCATAGACATCTATAGGCATACAAAAAGTGCTTAAACATCATTAATATATAAGCGTTTTTCTTTAATGATTAACATAATGATGATATTTTTAGCTATTTTTTATGTTTGGTGACGTGAATGGGTACTTAACTTAAGTTTTAGCACCTCTTATCTGCTAGTATTTGCTATAATTGTGTTACTAAAAAATCACAGATTAATTGCGTATTTGAGTCTGTATAAGTAGCTATAAAAGGCTGGTCATAGGGTCATATCTCTATATAGCAGCATATAAAGCGCTGCCGTTTTGTTATTACCCTAATTAATGGCTAATGACGCATTTGAACTTTTTGTAGTTATTAGCCTGAGCAATTGAGTTGAAATCCAAGCCTAGTACTGTCATTGTGACAATTAAAATATCATATAAATACGGATTTACATATTATATTTCATCATAAGGATATGCCAATTAAAACTTTTTCACCAGCCAAATCTTCCCTTCTGATGGCCACTGTATTCGCTATTAGCGCTGCTACTATTACTGGTTGTAGTAGCGAAAAAGAAACCAAAGCGATTGATCGTGTCGAAGAAGCCGAAGCACTAGCACGAGTCAAGTCACTTGAAGCCCGCGCAGAAGAGCTAAAAGGCAGTATGCCAGCAGCCACTGAAATGACTGCTACTGCAGGCGGCGCCGATGCAGCAGGTGCAAAACCAACGATTAAAATGCCGGATGAATCTACTATTCCAGATGATGAACGTGGTGCAGGAATACGCCGTGGTTTACAAATTGTCAATCATACCTATAAAGAGTTGCCAGACAACGTCGGTAATCAGCTTAATTGTACCAGCTGTCACTTAAGCAACGGCTCAGAAGCTTATGCCGCACCTTGGAATGGTCTGCCAGGCATCTTCCCTATTTACCGTTCACGTGGGGCACGGGTCAATTCGTTACAAGAACGCGTCAATGGTTGCTTTGAGCGGTCAATGGACGGTAAGGCTCTTGATCTGGGATCAGACGATATGAATGCAATTGTTTCTTATATGACATGGCTATCACAAGACATGCCCATTGGCGTCTCACCTGAAGGTCGCGGTTTTGCCAAAGTGGACAAAACTTTAGAGCCGAATCCTGATAATGGTAAAAAGCTATTTGCCGAGAAGTGTGCCGTTTGCCATGGTGCTGAAGGCGAAGGCCAATATAATGACGATGGCACTTATGTCTATCCCGCAGTTGCCGGCGATAAATCATTTAACGATGGCGCGGGCATGGCACGTACTTATACAGCTGCCAATTTCATAAAAGGTAAAATGCCATTTGGTCAAGGCAATACACTAAGTGATCAAGAAGCTGTCGATATCGCCCAATACTTTACTCATTTGCCACGCCCTGTGAAAGCAAATAAAGATAAAGATTGGCCAAACGGCGACGCTCCTAAAGACGTTCGTCGCTAAGCTTAAAAAATAATAGCGCTTAAAAAAATAATAAAGACTCAACATTGAAAAAGCCCAGCTACTTTAAATAGCTGGGCTTTTTTCTTTTATTCACGGTCATTTTTTAAGGGTTCTTAACTGAAACTTGAGAAGAAAAAGAATGAAATCTTAAGATAAATTTAACACTAAATCTATGGTAATTTCATATCACCAGCAACCAGCCATCCCAGACGGCGCATAATATGTGCCACTAGCCAAGCGATGATAGCCGGTAGTACGAACATCAATAAAATTATCGCTGTCCACAGCTGGGTGCTACTCATGATCTCCTGTGAGGCTTCAATAACGCCGAATACCCCAACCAGTCCTGCCGTACCCATACCTGCGCCCGTTGCAGTACAAGCAAGTCCAAAGCCTACGGTAGCAATTGGGCCAACAACAGCACTGGCTATGACTGCGGGCAATAAAACCAAAGGTTTTTTGAGCACATTGGGAATTTGCAGCATACTGGTACCAAGTCCCTGAGATATCACCCCACTAAAGCCGTTATCTTTAAAACTCGCCACTGCGAAGCCAATCATATGGGCCGCACAGCCGACCACAGCAGCACCGCCGGCTAAGCCGCCAAGGCCAATAGCAATACAGATTGCCGCGCTTGAAGTCGGTAAGGTCAATAAGATACCAACCACGACTGCAATCACAATACCCATCAATAGTGGCTGAAGGGTAGTCGCGGCTTGGATACCTTCACCGATAGCGTTCACAGCGGCAACGACAGGTGGATTAAGCAAGGCACAAACGGCTAATGCCACCGTGCATACTAATAACGGTACCAGTAAAATATCGAGCTTGGTTTTGCCAGCAACCCACGTCCCTGCGCGGTACGCGAAGACTACTGACAAGTACGCTCCAATCGGGTTGCCCGGTAAGGCGACGAACGTCGCAGGCCCACCCACTTGCGGTGTAAATAGTGTACCTGCCATCAGCGCCTCGGAATGAGCGCCCAACATGCCTGCCACTAAGCAACTGAGCATGACCAAGGTTGGCGCTTTTAGATAATAAGCTATGCCCACACCGATACCTGCCCCCATCAACACTGAGGCCAGCTTACCGACCGCAACTAATGCGGGTAGCTGTAACCAACCGCCAATTTGCGAGATGATAAGCCCAGCAATCAGAGTCACAAATAGCCCTAACGCCATACCGGTAAAAGCGTCAATAAAGTACTTTTGAAAAAATGCTTTGATAACGCCAGGATGGGTTATTGCGGGATCAGATACAGTCATGGGCCTACTCTTGGTTGACGTTTTAATAAAGGGGCGACATTAAATAAGCTAAACAAAATGAATCTATTAAAAAAAACGTATAAAAAAAGCGTCGTTGTGACGCTTTTTTTCGATAAATGACCTGCTACCTAACTGTAAACCTAATGGCCTAACCGTAAACCTAAAGGCGGCATGCATTAAATCTAACGGCGCTGCTCAACGATAATAGAGTCAATACCATTATTTTGCAATCGTTGCTGCGCACTGGCAACTGCTTGACGATTATTCATCGGGCGCGAAATCACCTGATAAATCGGCAAACCGTTACCCGTAGTATTTTTGACCACTTTGGCATCGACACCGGCCATTAAAACTTGAGCACGCCGACGATCTGCTTCATCAGCATTACCAAAACTGTTAATTTGTAAAATATAGGTTACTGGAGGCGCTGCCTTTTGTACACTGGCAGTACCTGTACTTGCTCCAGCATTATTAGGTCTACTTGAAGTACTGTTATTGCTGTTGCTATTGTTGCTGGCAGGCGGCGTGCCATCATAAGTAGCGTCTTCTTCGACGATAACAATATTGTTAGCATCGCTACTATTGCCAGCCGCACTATTATTGTTGTTACCGCGACTGGGCTCAATTACCGTACTTTCAGAGATACCAAAATCCCCCGTATCTTCGTTGCGATTGGCTGAATTGTTATCAGGCTGAGTGACTACTGCGTCAGGTTCGAAATCACTGATATCTCCTATCCGACTATCATCCGTCTCCCCAATATCTTCATCAGGAATAGTCGCCATCTCTTGGTTTGGTAAAATATCATAAAACTCATAATCACCGTTATCGGTATCCGTATCAACGCGCGGTTGGACTTGCCGATCGGGGTCAGATACGGTGCTATCAACGGGACTAAAATTAAACAAGGGTGAGAGGTATAAAAATACCCCAATCATAAGGGTCAAAACTGCCCCGACAAACATCCATAATAAGCCGGATACGCTACTGCCTTTGCGCTTTTCAGTGGCACCTTTGGGTTTTTTGGCTAACATGGAACGTGTTCTCCCTACCGAATGAATCTAACAGTGTTGATGAGCTGTCATTGTGTGCTGTTAATATAACTGATGTTATATTAACAAGCGCGAGACGCTTTGCGCCTTTATATATTTATACTACTGCGTTTTTGATGCTGCTGTATTTTTAAGGCTATAGATCTAACCCTACATACTAGACGGTGCTGAAAGCCCTAATAAGCTTAGACCATTGGCCAGTACTTGGCGCACCGCTTTTGATAAGCATAAGCGCGCTTGCATCATCTCAAGCTCAGCTTGGTTGGGCGTTTCACCTGAGGTTAGGCTCACCGGCAAGATACGATTGCTGTCATACCAGCCATGGAATAATGCAGCTAGTTCTTTCAAATAATTGGTCAAGATATGCGGCTCATAGCCAGTGGCTGAACGCAACAGGGTAGCAGGATAAGCGGCAAGTAACTTAATTAACTCATCCTCGCTAGGCGCGATAAGCAAGTTTTGCTGCTGCGCACCGGTAGCATCATCCACACTCAGACCACTGGCGGCCAACTTCTCTAATACACGGCAAACGCGAGCGTGAGCGTATTGAATATAATAAACCAAATTATCTTTACTTTGTGATTTGGCAAGTTCTAAGTCAAAATCAATGTGCACCTCAGGCTTACGCGCCACGTAGTAGAATCGTGCTGCATCATTGCCGACTTCATGACGTAATTCACGCAAGGTTACGAACTCACCTGTACGCGATGACATAGGTACCTTTTCATCGCCACGCCATAAGGCTACAAACTGTACTAATACTACATCTAGACGATTAGAATCAATACCAAGCGCTAATAGTGCAGCTCGGACACGCGGCACATAGCCATGATGGTCAGCGCCCCAGACGTTAACGACTTTATCAAAACCACGATCAAACTTATTCTTATGATAAGCGATATCTGAGGCGAAATAAGTGGTTTGACCATTGGCACGGCGTACGACTCTGTCTTTTTCATCACCAAAGTCAGTAGACTTAAACCAGATATTGCCGTCTTTTTCGTATAAATAGCCTTTGTCATCTAGTATCTGTAAGGCCGGTTCAATATCAGCATCGATAGTTTTTTCATGAAACCAACACTCATAACGCACGCCAAACTCATTCAAATCATCTTTGATATCGGCCAAAATACCACTTAATGCGGCATTTAAAAACAGCTCATAGCCGTCACCAAGTAATGCTTTACTATTGGCAATCAAACCATCGATATGAGCTTCTTTATCACCCGACAGCAGTACTTTTTCGCCATCAGCATTGATTTCAAATTGCGCGTCAGCGGGTACGTCTTTTGCGACTTCTACAAAGCCGTGCAGGTAGCTGTTACTGTGTTGTGTTGTTAATGTCTCTGCAATATCGCGGACATAATTGCCTTGGTAGCCGTTAACTGGAAACTGCACACTTTCGCCATTACTTTCAAGATAACGCAAATAGGTGCTAGTGGCGAGAATATCCATCTGCCGACCGGCATCATTGACATAATATTCGCGCGTGACGTCATAACCAACCGCCTCCAGCAAGTTTGACACACTCATGCCAAACGCCGCGCCGCGACCGTGACCCACATGTAAACTTGAGGTTGGATTGGCTGATACGAATTCAACTTGGACTTTTTGTCCATCAAACTGCTTACTCAAACCAAAGCGCTCTTGCTGATTGAATATATCATCTAATACCGCAAACTTAGCTTCAGCGTTTAAGAACACATTAATAAAACCGGGCCCAGCAATGTCTACTTGGCGAATATCTTTGTTATCCGGCAGTGACTGGACAATTTTTTCTGCCAACGCGCGTGGATTGGTCTTGGCAGCTTTAGCCGCGGTCATGGCAATATTACTGGCGAAATCACCGTGACTGGCATCTTTAGTACGAGTAATTTGGCTGTTGTTTTGCCAATCAGCCGGTAGCGTGCCTTCGTTTTTGAGCACTTGTACTGCATTATCAAATAATGAAGCTAATGTATCGATTTGGGCTTGTGACATAAGACTATAAACTCGGATAAATAAACAATAAAATGGGCAAGAAGAAATAGGATCAATATGCGTTGTAATCATTAAAAATGATTATCGTGATAACTCATTTTTTATTATGAAAGTGACCATCATCAAACTACTGATATTAAATACAGCCAATATTATAATGACATTAAAATACAGAAAGATAAAATAATAAGAAAAGATAAGCAACCTGTAAATATAACAACCTTTACGCTTCATTGCACCATTTGCGCCAAAAATAGCATCAAATTTTTCACATTAACTGGGTATGACCAATGGATAACTTAGCGGTCAATGTTCATTATAAGCGTCTAATGACTTGGCAGTCGGGTTGATTGTAGCGTTCCTGTTGCCTCAGGGTTGGCAGCAGTTTATAGCTTCTTGGTTACGGAGTATAATGAGGCTTTATACCCTGTCTAACGATTTATTCTATTCTACTGTTTTTACTGTTAGTTTTGACTGTGATTGGCCGCTATTTGATGCTCCTTTTTGGCGTATTTGCTGTAGAGTACGGTTATAAAAAGTAACTATAATCAACCACTCGCACAATAATTATTAGAAAATTTAGAAAATAAATCACATGATTACTTTATTTATTTAGGATAACGCCATGTTTGCGATTGCTGCCAGTACTGTTACTAGCTGGGGACTGTACGTTTTATTACCGATATTCATTACCTTCTTATTTTTCATTATTTGGGATCTCTCCAAAAAATCCGATGCGGGGCGCGCGGGTACCTTTTGGATGTTTTTAGCCCTTGGTGCTGGCTTTATAGGATTTGTACTCAAGATTCTAATAGAAGTCGCCTTTAAAAAATGGTTTATCTAAACAACATTTTTTAATGCTCATCATACGTATATCGAATCAGCTAGCGCTCTCAAACTAGAAAAAGCGTTTAGGTGAAAAATTTCAAACGCTTTAAATGACCTTACTTTTTAGCAATTAAAGTGGCACGTTTGGGCGCTGGATACCCTTCGCAAGTTTTTGTTGGGTCGTTGGGATCTAAAAAGTCTGCTAGCGAATGATAAGTCATCCAATCGGTTTTGCGCTGCTCATCAATTGAAGTCACTGCCACATCGACGCAGCGGATTTCAGAAAATCCAGCCTTTGCAAGCCAACCCATAAGCGCAGACACCGACGGTAAAAAATACACATTATTCATTTGCGCATAACGGTCATGCGGTACCAACACGGTATTAGCATCACCGTCTATCACCAAGGTCTCCAGTACCAACTCACCCCCTTTTACCAGCTGCCCCTTAAGCTGTTGTAAGTGTTCAAAGGGTGATTGACGATGATACAGTACGCCCATACTAAATACCGTATCGAACAGTTGGCTATGTTCAGGTAAAGCCTCAAGTGGTACTGGAATATAATGGGTGCGGTAGTCATCAGCGGTTCCTATGAAGTGCCGAATCGCCATAAACTGATGATAGAACAAACATGACGGGTCAACGATTATCACACAATCCGCGCCTGCCCCTGCCATACGCCAACCGTGGTAGCCAGAACCGCCACCAACATCTAATACCCGTCGGCCTTTTAAGTTACCCAAATGCGGCGCCACTCGTTGCCACTTCCAGTCACTGCGCCATTCAGTATCAATTTCTATTGGCTCGCCTTCGCTACTACCAATCTGACTGCTTCCAATTTGAAAAGGTCCTTTGCGCCACGGCATCATTTGCTGCAATAAGGCAATGGTTTGCTTACGTTCAGAATCACTAAGCGTGGCTTCAATCGTCAGTGTGCCACTATCTAAAGCCACATTATCAACCGATATATTAGGTAAACGTGCTACGGCGGCTTGATAGGCAGGCGCATGGGCATAGTTACGCTTGTCTTTAATTTGATTCAACCATTCAGGCAATAGCGATAACCACTTATAAGCGCTCGGCTGCTGCTGAACTAGCGCTAATAAAGTTAGATACAGTTCGCGTTCGGCGTGAATAATAGTGTCATTGGTCATGAAAGCAATTACCGTGATTGTTGGGAAATAAAAATAGGATGAAAATAGGCTTTTTGAATAAGCAACGTTATTTAAAGGCCACAATAGAGACAAAGTTTAAAAACTGAAACCAGGTAAGATGACGCTCAAAGCCAACCTTGCTCAAACGCGCATGATGTTCATCTAAGGTATCGGTAATCAACACGTTCTCTAAAGCATTACGCTTACCGCTAATTTCCATCTCGGTATAACCATTGGCGCGCTTAAAGTCGTAATAGCGCTCAACCAACCAAGCATCAGATTGCTCATCAAAAGCATGGGTCTTTTCGGTCAATACCAAAATACCACCTTCACTTAATGCAGCATAAATTTTACTCAGTACTGCCACTCGATCTGCTGCCGGTAAAAACTGTAACGTTAAGTTCAAAATCACCATATCACAAGGTTCAAGCTCAATATCTCTGATATCAGCCGTGACAACTTCAATATCATGCTCGGGATAATTGTCACTGAGTACCGTACGTGCCTCGGTAGTCATTGCTGGTGAAATATCCACTGCTTTAATTTGTAAATCATGCGGCGCAAACTCGCCAGCCAGAGCCATACTTGCTCCACCAAGAGAACAGCCCAAATCATAAATACGGCTGACCCTTTGACCACTCTCACTTTGTTGGCGGTACTTACCATGTCGCCGTGCAAATATAGGCAGCATCGCTAGTACTTGACCATAGCCCGGTACGCTGCGCCGAATCATATCCGGAAAACAGGCAACGACTTGCTCATCGAAAGAGAAACGTGCGGCCTTATCCAGTGGCGTGGTAAACAAAGTGTCATGTTGAACAATATCGTGCTTAACAGTATCGTTCTGAATGGCAGCAGATGATGGCAATGAAGTGGAATGACTCATGAGATGGCTCGTCTTTTAATAGCGCGTTTTTTGATAGTAGTAAAACTGAGGTTAGCAATTATTTAATGGCTGACCTTTGTATTTTTGAAGTTATATGCTTAGCAAAAGCCTATTATAACATTACTGTTTGTTACTAATAGCCAGCTTCCTGACTGATAAGCTGAATACATCATATTAAAAACCAATCTATTTTTAATCGCTGATGTTTATAACCGTTCATATTTATAACAACAGGATAATTTTATGCAAAATATTATATTAGGTGGTGGCTGTTTTTGGTGCACCGAATCGGTATTTTTAGCTCTTAAAGGCGTAGAATCGGTAGTCTCAGGCTATATGGGCGGCGAAGCTCCTACTGCTAACTACCAAGCCGTATGTAACGGTGATACTGGGCACGTTGAAGTAATTAATATTACCTTTGATGAGTCTGTCTTACCGCTAGAAGTACTATTGGATGTTTTTTTTGGCACTCATGATCCTACTACCAAAGACCGTCAAGGTAACGATGTTGGTAGCCAATACCGCAGTGTGGTTTATTATACGGATGAAGATCAAAAGCCAACCGTTGATCGTACTATTAATAAACTACGTGATATGGGCGTTGACATCGTCACTGAAGTGCATCCAGCCGTTGAATTTTATGTTGCTGAAGACGATCATCAGGATTTCTTCAATAGAAACCCAGGACAAGCCTATTGCAACTTTGCGATTCCACCAAAACTTGCTAAACTTCGTAAAGAATTTAGTAAATATATGGTTGGCTAAAGCACAGATTGAGTCAAAAATTAATTATGAAAACTTAACTTTTACGCTTACATTTAGTAAAGAGCCAAGTGTTGATACGCTTGGCTCTTTTGTTTAGTTTGATGTTTGCGCTAAGCTCATATAGTGAAAGCCGTTAACGCTTAGTGGAGTTCATTATCAAAATTTTAATAAAGAATAGAATCAATAAAAATTACTACTAGTAAAAACTATCAACTGTAAAGGCCCTAACAATGAACCCTGAATTCTGGCAAGCACGGTGGCAAGACAAGCGGACTGGTTTTAATCAGCCTGAAGTGAATCCGTTACTAACTAAATATCTTACGGCTTTAAACTTGCCAAGCGGTAGCAGAGTATTTGTCCCCTTATGTGGTAAATCAATCGATATGATATGGCTAGCAAGCCAAGGTTATGACGTAGTTGGGGTCGAATTGGTTGAATCAGCCGTTCAAGCATTCTTTACTGAAAATGACATCTCGCCCAAGGTAACAGAGCATACTAATAGTCCAAACAACAAATGCTATCAAGGTCAGATTTTAGGTCAGACCATTGAGTTATGGGCTGCCGATCTCTTTGCATTAACGCCCGAAAACCTTGGTCAAATTGATGCGGTTTATGATAGAGCGGCATTGATTGCCTTACCAGCCGAAATGCGCCTAAAGTATAGCGAACAAGTGTGGCATCTGAGTAGAAATATTAGTGTTGACGTTAGTGGCAATGCACCGCAGATTTTGCTCACGCTTAATTACGATCAAAGTGAAAGGAACGGACCACCGTTTTCGATTAGTAGTGAGCAAGTCCAGCAATATTATGGCAGTCATTATAAAATCACTGAGCTTGAAGGCAAGCCGTCAATATTAAACGCAGCGCCAGAGCTGGCAGTGACTGAACATGTCTGGTTATTAAGTGAATAATTGATTGATTCAATAATAATGGAAAAATCTAATGAAAATTTTAGTTAGCCTCACAAGTTTAATCGCCTTTTTGCTGGTCGTATTAGCAGGTCCTCTTTATAAGTTTGATGTTATTGAATTAGGCACTGCATTTACAGGATTTAAGTTTGGGGTGTATGCCGGTATTGCAGCGCTTGTACTACTTGCACTGCAATTTCTATTAAGACGTAAAACGGTAACGCTGGGCAGTGCAATTATGGCGGTGGTATTTTCTGCAATTGCTATAGCAATGCCACTTAATATGATGAATAAAGCCAAAAGTGTACCGCCCATTCATGATATTTCAACCGATTTAGTCAACCCACCTGAGTTTGTGGCTATTGCCCCACTACGCGCTGATGCCCCGAATCCGGTAGCTTATGATGGCATCGAGACCGCAGAGCAACAACGTACCGCATATCCTGAGCTACAAACACTGACCTATCCGCAACCAAAAGCTGAGCTAGTAGGCGCTGTCGAACAGGCCGTCAAAAACTTAGGATGGGAATTGGTAAATACTGATTCCAATGAAGGTATCGTCGAGGCAACAGATACTACGATGTGGTTTGGTTTTAAAGACGACGTAGTGATACGTGTTAATGACCAAGGCAGTGAGCGTTTGGTCGATATTCGTAGTAAATCGCGTATTGGCGGTAGCGACTTAGGAAAAAATGCAGAACGCGTTCATGCCTTTATTAAAGAGTTGGATGCTGTGTTGGCTAAATAGTTGGTTTTGAAGAAAGTATAAATTATTAACTCCACTCTTTGTTTAGCGTTTTTAATAGACCTTTAATAACTAAACCCAGCTAAGCGGTCAATAGCAGTGTGTAATGCTTTGTCATTAAACATATTTAGCTTTCTTTTCCCCCATTTAGAACCTGCTGACCAGTCCGCTAACCCTCTCTTTATATCATCTAAATTTGGTTCATATTTTTCTTGCTGAATGAGCCAGTCAACTGTTGATAGTAACTCCATACCATAAGGCGACTCAAAGCCGTCAATTATTCGATTCACTGTATTTAAAGAATTCAGATAGTCTTTAGCTTCATATTCTAGATAGTCTTGCACTGTTTGCTTATACTGATAATTGAACCTAATAGAATTATCAAATGCTTGACTATCAGCAATACGTTTATTAGCTTGTAGATAATTTCCATCAAGACTATCAAGCAAATGTCTAAGATTGTCCGCATAAGGACCATAACGATTAGCTTGGTAGGTAAGTTTTAACGGATTATCTAATTTATCTATTAATACACTACGTTGTAGCATATATGCTAATTTTTGCACCTCAAGGTGGCTGCATTCCATACCAAGGATAAGATAGCGCCGAACCAATTCAAGTACTAGAGCTCTTGCAGGTGTTAGTTTTTTTGTGCCTACAGGTTTACGAACATTTTGGTAGTTAGTAGTTGGCTCATAAACAAGTATATTTATTTTTAAGTCGCCCATTGCCTTTTCTATTTTAGGCTTTACCTGTTGCCAATCCAATCCTCCATTACCAGCGCCTAACGGTGGTATAGCAATAGACTGTACATTGTTATCGATAATAAATTGGCGTAAATCTTGAAGCCCCTCTTCAATCCAATTCATTTGTGATTTGGCGCGCCAATGCTGCTTAGTTGGAAAGTTGATAATCCACTTCGCACCTAACAGTTCATCTGTGCTAGTAACAAACACTTTTCCTGTCTGTACCTTACCTGCCTGACATGCTTCAGCATATGCTTGCATGTTGTTCGGAAAACGATCTTTAAACATCAAAGCGATACCTTTCCCCATCACCCCTACGGTATTAACAGTATTTACCAACGCATCAACCTCAGCGTCTAATAAGTTGCCAGTAGTATAAGTAATCATGGTTGTTCTCCACTCACCTGTTACGGGTGTTATTATAACAATCTTTAACTATTTTAATGGTTTAAAAGTACCATTCGGACCGAGTAGCCACTCTGATACTAATATTATTCAAGTTCAAAATATTTTGAATATCATTGGTCACTTTGTCGCTATAACAAACAATATACTCAATTGAAGTTATTGGACAACTGTCATAAATTAGTGCTTCTGCTTGATAACGCTCCATCTTTTGCAAATCATTTATATCACGTTTAAAATCACGTTTTTGCAAAATACGCCAATCAACTTTGTCAAGGTTACTCAAATCTGAATGAAATGTCGCCAAAGCGCTATAAGCATGCATATCAGTGAATATAAAGTTGACTTGCCATTCTTGTAGCTTATGCAAACTACTGACTAAAATAATGATATCCTCATTTTTTTGATGCGGCATACCATTATAACCTGTGTATATATTATATAGCATGGGAGAAAACGGCGTAAAATAGAACGGCACATAATCATTAAGTGTACCACCATTACCGATAGGCACCTCTCTTGTATCACGCTTGTCAATTAATTCTTGATTGCCAATAGTTACCTAAGTTATGGACCTAGTAGTGCTATTTGCACATTGAATACCATGTTGCACTAGCCAAGCTAGATTATCACGATGCACAATACGCCAAACCAAAGCATTTTCTGGATTCAAGAATTCGTAAATCATAAGGCTTCATCCTCAAACACGTCTAACCAGCAAGACCAAGCTTTAAGGTTAAAATACATTATTTATTTTATTCTAATAATCATTAACCGCCCTATTCAGAGTCATATTTTACTAACGGTAGCTTTGATAACAGCCATGCTAGTTGATACAATAATTTCAAACAGTATAACAATCCCATGATAAACAATGCGACCTTTTAATATCATCAAACGACAGTAAATAATATTAGCTTTTTACCCAAATCCCTCCTAACCTCACACCGGCGTCAGCTTATAGTAACCAACTGCGTCTATACCTTTTCTTTATCATTAATATTGGTTACTCTAAACCAATCTCATCATATTGAATCTTTGATTTTATTTTCGGCCTTGCCACCACTTATGTTTATAGGATATTTTCATGCGTTTGACTCAGTTGACTACCTTTTCTCTGCTCAGTGCTGCGATTGGCTTAAGTCTAGCCAGCACTGCCCAAGCCGCCAGACCAGAAGCACCAAACTTATCCAATGCTGAGCTACAACAATGCTTAAGCACCCTCAAAAACAGCAGTCAATTTCGCGACGTATCCGATTCGACCTTTGAGCGCTATCGTCCAAGCGAGCCTGATCCTAGTGTAATCCAGTCATTGAATTATCAGCCTGAATTTCAAAAGGACGTTTGGGATTATCTATCAGCGTTAGTGGATAAAGAGCGGGTAGAAGATGGTATTCGTGCTAAGCGCCAATGGGCAGATACGCTGCGAGAAATTGAATCGCGCTATGGGGTCAAAGCCGAGCACGTACTAGGCGTGTGGGGCGTAGAGTCAAACTTTGGGCAGACGCTGGGTAAAAAACCATTATTTGAGTCATTAGCGACATTGTCATGTTTTGATCGACGTCAAAGCTACTTCCGCGGTGAGTATGCCAACGCGCTAAAAATTGTCCAAAACGGTGATATTAATCCCAGTGATATGACTGGCTCTTGGGCAGGCGCGTTTGGCCAGACGCAGTTTATGCCCGGTACTTTTTTGGACTTGGCTGTAGACTTTGATGGCGATGGCCGTCGCGACTTGGTCAATAGCGTGCCCGATGCGTTGGCCTCTACGGCAAACTTCTTAGCGAAGCGCGGTTACCGTTCAGGTGAGGCGTGGGGCTATGAGGTCCAACTCCCTAGCGGATATTGGGCAGTGTCCGATCGTAAAGATAAAAAGTCCATGAGTCACTGGCGCGATCAAGGCTTAACGCTTGCTAATGGTAGCCCACTCCCCTATGACCTCAGTAGCGCCGGACTGCTATTGCCAGCTGGTAAAGGTGGCCCTGCATTTTTAGTCGGTAAAAACTTCGATACTTTTTATTCCTATAACGCTTCAGAAAACTACGCATTGGCAATTGCTCATTTATCGGATTTGATTACTAAAGAGGACAGCAGCAAAACTGACTTTATAACAGCATGGCCAACCGATGACCCTGGTATCAGTCGCCAGCAAGCCAGAGATATTCAGCAAGCCTTATTAAATGCTGGCTATGATATTGGCGGCGTTGATGGCATTATCGGCGATAATACCCGCACGGCCATTCAGCAATATCAGACCAGCCGTAGCGTCTCCCCCGCTGATGGACGCGCAGGACAGAAATTTTATGGCTTAATCGTTGGCAGCTCTGCTCCCAGCAGCTCTCAGTATAGCAACCAGTATGGCAATCAATATGGTCAACCATCTAATAGCCAACCTTTGACTCCCGCATCTGCAGATCGCATGGGGCAACTGATTCAACAACAAACTACCTCGCCTAGCACTTACTCACCTCAATCGTCAGCTCAGCCAGCATCAGTTCAGCCATCAAGGTCTAGCAATAAACGCTATCGCCGCGTTATTGGTGCTGATGGGGTCGTGAACTTAGTACGTGTTGATGAAGGTTCTTAGTATAGGGTTCTTGATATTAGACAAATAAAAAACCACGTCAATTAGGCGTGGTTTTTTATTTTTATTAATGTATAAGAAATGAATTGGGATTTATAACCATTCAAGCCATTTAATTTAAAAGCAAATTAGACGAACGGCGGTGGATTGGGTTTGCCATTTTCGCCATCCCAGTTTTCGCGCGCTTTATCATCAAGATCTGCTGGCGTTTTTAGCTCCCACTTGCCATTTTCTTTCCAAGTCGCATCGCCCCAATCTTCTTTTTCCTTTTCATCCCAATCATTATAGGTTTTACTGGGATCAATACCACGGCGCTTCATATCCGCTACTTGCTCTTCTAGGGTATGAAACTGATCAGCGTTATGCATCATTTCTGCTTGTTTATCGATATCACTCATTAATTCGTCACGTTTAGAGTTAGTCATATTACTCTCCTCAATCAGTCAATATTTATGGTGTTTATTATTACCAGTCTACAGTAAATTAACAACTGCTGGCACGTATGCTTTGTATTACAAAACGTAGCAATGGGCACAATTTATCTATAATTGAGGCTTTACTACTCATTAGGTGCCTTTGGCTGACCTTTCTTAAATAGATTTTGGGCATAAAAGGTCAGTTTCCACATCTCTTGTGATACCCGAGTACCATAAGTCGTCAACTGAATCCAGTTTGCACCGACCAATACGCGTTGTAGTCTATTTAAATCATTTTGAGCAATTCTGCAGCGTGAGACGACATGAACATTGGGCATCTCCCGTTTAACCTCTTGGTCAGCTTTAGAGGCTATCAAGCGATTAATACAGCTTTGTAAATTATAGCTTGAAAAAGTCTCTGGGATTTTTGCTAAAGCGTGTAGTATTTCTTGCCATGTTAAGGTCATCATCCTAGTGATATCTGACAGATTACCGCCCTCATAAGCTTGGGCGCTATATTGAATAGTAAAGGTTTCTATCAATTTGAGCGGTTTGTTCAAACTGTTAGCAGTGACACTATTTTCAGAAATACTGTTTTCAGCGAGACTAATATCTCGCTGAACAGCCTTACTGGCAGATAAGGGAGAGATATACTGCGCAGTGATCCTTTGCAGGTTAGATTTTTCAGGTTTCTCACTCATCCTTACCCATCCATCCTTTACTTCATGGTTTGAGACCATATTTTCATAAGCATAGATGAGCAGTTGCTCGATATTAGTATCCATACCATAGTAATACACATGCTTTGCTTGCTGTTGAACAACACGGGTAAAGTCTTGCAATTGCCGACTAACGTCTGTGGCTTCATGATGAATCTTAATTAATATTAGTAAGGGTTTAAGCTTAGCTTTGGCACTCAGATAGCTTAGGTGCATTTGACTGACACCCATATCTTTGGCCGTGCCGTAACTGTCACCAATGATTACTAGCGTATAATCACAAGCATCAATGCACTGGCGACCGTATAACGTAGCTTGCGGTAATTTGCTAGAGACATCGTAGGTTAGAAAGGCTCGTGCTTGAAAAAATATCGCCAAACTATCTAAGACCAGCGGTTGCTCGTTGTCAGCGCATACGACATGAATATGATAACGACGATTAGGCACAATAACCCTCTAAGTTTAGACAGCAGTATCAAAAATGACATAAAAACAAGCACAAGTATCGGTTGTTGAAACCTCTAGCCTAGCATAATCTCCTCGAGATGCACGCAGTTTATTTTTATTTGCCACATCTTATATCTGGTCATCGTAGCCTATACTAACAATACCGTTGCAAACGTATCTGCGTACCCAGCAGACGCTGTATCAGCATACCAAGCTTGTCATCATATTTACTGGCATAAAAAATTAGAGGCGGCCGAATATTCGTGTTATTAACAGTCGTCCTGCTACTATCTATACCACTATGCGCACTACTAATAGGCAGTGCCAGTAGCTGGTTTTTTACCAATAGCTGCTTCACGCGTTCAGCAATTGCTTTTCCTGAGTCAACCACGTCCATAGAAAGTTGTTGTGACTCAATCTCTTGCAACAAAAACGGTTTAAAAAATGGATAGTGTGTGCAACCTAACACCAATTGATCAATGCCCTCTTGAGCAAATCCTTGCACTTGCTGGTGTAAGCGCTGGGCAGTTTCGGAGTTCTCTGGCATACCTGCCTCTACCCATGGTACCAGCTGGGGGTCAAAATATTTAGTCACTATCGTTTGGTTTGGCAGAGCAATATCAGTAATAACTTGGTTAAGTAACGTGCCATTTAAGGTCGCTTTAGTGGCTAATACCGCCACATGACCGCTTTTACTGGCCAGTATTGCAGGCTTCAATGCAGGTACTAAGCCGACGATAGGCAACTGCGGATAACAGCGCCGAGCGGTCTCCAAAGCATAAGCCGAGGCACTATTACAGGCAATGACGATCAGTTTACAGCCTTGCTGATATAACCATTCTACCGCTATTAATGTCAGCGTCTCGATCTCTTTACTATCACGATTGCCGTATGGCACATGCAAGGTATCGGCATAATAAATATAATGCTCATCGGGTAATTGCTGGGCCAAATGCAAATATACTGATAGACCACCGACTCCCGAGTCAAATAAGCCAATTGGTGCATTGCGCTCTTTATTAACCATTGCCTTATTAAAAGCGACAGTATCAAAGGCAGCCGATTGGGTTTCCACATCACTGATTATTTCATTTGCGGTAAGGCTCATAGTCAATTTACCGCCGTTATCATATACATCCTGCTATACACATATCGTCATCTGGAAGTTTCTTATTAAGTTAAGTACATTTTAGGTTCAGGTGATTGCTTCGCAATGCGTAATCAGACTGCTCAAGCAGTAAACGCCAATAGAAACATGATTATTTTTAGCATTATTTCCTACTGACACTTACCTACTAACTTTTAATAACCACTTATAATAGCTACTTGGATTTTATAACCACTTAATTAACACTTATTTTGCTTAAATCAACAGCATTAACTTGTCGGCATTGACAGTGGATAAGAGTGTCCACCGCTTTGTAAAATTAGTATGGTCTCATCATTTTGTTCTGTTAGTTCGCCAATATCGGTCAAATGATAAAACGCGTTGCGACCGATAATTGCGGTCAACCCATTTCTGATAGGCATATAAGGGCGTACTTGGGGCTCAGCCTGTGGCTTAGCTTGTAACTCAGTGTTATCCATTTGCGCTTCATTATTATTACTGTCACTAACATCAGGTTGATAAGCACGTAATATAATCGGATGCTCCTCATCCAAACGTACCACATCACCGGTAGTAGTAGTAAACTCCAGCCAGTTCATATTATCTTCAGTAACGATACCGACATTATTAATCAGTAGCGGCACATCCTCGACTTGAATTCGTAGCTTTTGTACTGGCGTTTTCAAAAAATACTCAGTAACGCCGTCTTGCTCTTCTTTCCATAGGATAGAAGCGAATAAATTTACTAATGACTCGCGGGTCATATGCCCACCCTCGTGCCACCATTCACCGTTGGCTTTAATTACCAAATCCATATCGATGACTTGCTCAGGATGCCATTTTTCTAATGGCGGTATCGCACGCCCCTGCCGTGTTCCTGCCTCGAACTTTAGATATTGGCTTAGCGAATCCAAACTATTTAGATCGGACGTCACTTCCTGCGGGGTCTCAGAACTATTCATGGTATTATCAATCGTGTTGTTGGTATCCTTGGTCATCACACACTCTCCTAACTATTAGTCAAAGTTTGGCGTATCCAGTATTACTATTAATTTTAGTTTCGGGTATGATAAAACAACATCGTCATTATAGACCCGTCATATGAATCTTACTTTAACACTGATACCTATAAATGCGTATCGTGTTTGTAGGACTTTTCTTTTATAATGAGTAACGGTTTTTTATTAAAATGGTCACATGGGTGTAGTTTTAATTGTCCTTTTACGTTATGGGTTGCTGTGATTACATATGATAACTTTCGCATATGCCAGTCTTCAATAGTAACCTTGTTGATTGATGCCGCAAAGACAGTTTTTATCGAGCAGCCATATGTCTGAGGTAAGTTAGCGTCGCAAGCTTTATTATTCAATTGTTATGCTAATGACGCCCTGAGATAAGCCACTAAAAGTTTAGGAGTAGGTATGCAAGAGCAAGACAAGAAAACGCCAGTCGTTGATACTGATATCGTCAACACTGATTTGCCAACAACGGTAGAGCCAACAGATTCAGACACACCAGAGTTGACTACAGAGGTCCCAGCCGAAACTATTGCGGTTGAGAATACAGAGCTTAAAGAAGCAAATCTTGATACCGTAGCTGTTGATGAAGCAGTCGCTATCGATGAAGAATCTATCGAAAAAGCACCTATTGAAGAAGAAGCTATCGAAGAGGTAGCCGTTGATGAAAAGGGTGCTAAAAAAGAACCTGCTGAAGAAAAAGTAATCGAAAAAATAGCGGTTGAAAAAATACCTGAGCCCATTGCCCCAGAACCTGAGATTGAGCGTGAGTCGATGGAATTTGACGTTATTGTAGTCGGCGGTGGTCCTGCCGGTTTATCTGCGGCTATTCGTCTGCGCCAGTTGGCTATTGAAGCGGGCAACGACGAGTTTATGGTCTGTGTGGTCGAAAAAGGCGCTGAGTTTGGTGGTCATATTTTATCCGGTGCCGTTATTGAACCGCGTGCTTTAAATGAGTTGATTCCTGATTGGAAAGCTAAAGGCGCGCCATTAAATGTGCCAGCGATTGAAGATCGCGTGTATATGTTGGGGTCAGCGACTAAGAGCACTAAGCTTATCGACTCAGTTATTCCAGCCAGTATGCACAACGAAGGCAATTATATTGTTTCATTGGCTAACGTTGTTCGTTGGTTAGCAGAGCAAGCCGAAGAATTAGAAGTGATGATGTTCCCAGGTTTCCCTGCTGCGGACATCTTATATAACGATGACGGCTCAGTAAGGGGCATATTGACTGGCGATATGGGTGTCGCAGCAAATGGTGATGCCAAGGCTAGCTTTGAGCCAGGTTATGAATTATTAGCTAAATATACTATTTTTGCCGAAGGCTCTCGTGGTCACTTGGGCAAACGCTTAATTAGCCGCTTTAATCTTGATAAGGATTGTGATCCTCAGCATTATGGCATTGGTCTCAAAGAATTGTGGGACATCGAGCCTGAGAAACATGAGGAAGGCGTCGTTATGCACGGCTCAGGCTGGCCGTTAACCGATACGGGCTCTTCTGGCGGCTGGTGGTTGTACTTCGCTGAAAACAACCAAGTTAGCTTTGGTATAGTCATCGATTTATCTTACTCCAATCCTTATATGTCACCGTTTGATGAGTTACAGCGCCTAAAATTACATCCGCTTATTCGTAATATTTTAGAAGGCGGCAAACGTATTTCTTATGGCGCACGTTCACTCACCAAAGGTGGTCTCAACTCTTTACCAAAATTCACCTTCCCAGGTGGCGTATTGGTAGGCGACGACGCTGGATTTTTAAACTCTGCCAAGATTAAAGGTACGCATACCTCGATGAAGTCAGGTATGCTCGCAGCTGAAGCTATCTTTGAAGCGTTGCAAGCTGAACGTCAGCATGACGAAGTAATTGCCTATAGCACTATGTATAAAGAATCATGGTTGTATCAGGATAATTATGAAGGGCGTAACTTTTCTCCAGCCATGCATCGCATGGGTCAATGGATGGGCGGCGCCTTTAACTTCATTGAACAAAACTTACTAGGCGGGAAAATGCCGCTGACTATCCATGATAACCTACGGGATTATGACCAGTTAGAACGTGCTGACCATGCCTATCAGCCAGAATATCCTAAGCCTGATGGTAAACTGATATTTGATAAATCATCATCAGTATTTATTTCTAATACCAACCATACTGAAAACCAACCAAAGCATTTAAAATTAACCGATCCTACCGTGCCTATTTCTATGAACTTGCCGTTATATGCTGAGCCAGCACGTTTGTATTGTCCAGTTGGGGTTTATGAAGTGATCAAAGATGCTGAAGGTGCACATTTTGTGATCAATGCGCAAAACTGTATCCATTGCAAAACCTGTGATATTAAAGATCCGTCACAAAACATCACTTGGGTAACTCCCGAAGGTGGTGGCGGTCCTAACTATCCAAACATGTAAATTATAATGACTCTATAAAAAAACCGCTCTTAGCTATTTATATTTGGTTAGGAGCGGTTTTTATTTGCCTAAAATATTCAGTAGCCGTTAATCCGTCCAGGCATCACGATTGGCTTCGTCTTTGAGTTTGACAAAGTCATCAGGATTAAAGGTGATTTGCTCACCTGTTTTACCTTCTTTGATTTGTCGCTCATAGTCTCGTAGTATTCTTAGCGCCACTGGCGACAAGAGGACAATTGCTACTAAGTTGGTCAATGCCATTAGACCCATCGACAAATCAGCAAAGTTCCAAATAGCCGGTAAGCTAGCAACCGCCCCGACGAATACCATACCGAGCACTAGAAAACGAAACACCATAATCATTACTTTGGCGTTTCTGGCACCGGAGATAAATTCGAGGTTAGACTCACCATAGCTATAATTAGCAATGATAGAGGTGAACGAGAAGAAGAAAATGGCAATCGCTACAAAGATAACACCCAAGTCACCGACATATTGTGACAGCGCCAACTGAGTCAGCTGGATACCTTCTTGCTCAACATTAGGATCGACCACACCTGACAAGATAATGACTGAAGCAGTCGCTGTACAAATCACTAGCGTATCCATAAACACGCCCAGCATTTGCATAAAACCTTGTACTGCTGGATGATCAGGATAACTCTTTGCAGTAGCGGCAGCGTTGGGCGCTGAACCCATACCCGCTTCATTAGAGAATAAACCGCGCTTAATACCGTTGATCATCGCTTGAGCAATACCATAACCAATTACCCCACCTGCCGCTTGCTCGAAACCAACCTGCTAGCTCCTCGCCCATAATGCCCCCTTATTTACATATTTCGCATGTTTTCTATGTTCGTGTTATGACCAACATCACCTGCATTCTGAAATGCCTTAGTGATGCATCTCCGTCTCTCTACTTATTCATACTCGTTCAATTCTATGCTCATTCAAATACAAAGTATGTGATTGATATCATGTTGCTATATTTAATCGCTATATTTTAACTGACTGCCCCTAATTTAACTGTTTCATATTCTTATTTTAACTATTATTTATTATTAAACTTTTAAAAGGTTTTAAAATTATTTATTAAAAGACAATTATTATGAATTCCTAACTTTCATAAAAATTTTAGGACTTGATATTAGACCTCTTGCAAAAGTACCATTTCATTGACTTTCGCTAACGGAGTTATAAGAGCTGGCGATGACTTCCGCAAGAGGTCTATTTTGTATAAGATTGTATAAATCTCATGTAAATTAGAAAATCTTATTGTTATACCTTTTAACAATCATTCTATTAATTCTATTCCTAAAATAAATGCCATTTGTGCTGTATTAACTTTGAAATAGACATATAAATTTAAATCCTTAATATATATAAGGTGTTAGCATGTTATCCTAGCAATGTCATTTACTTTTACATTGTTTACCAACATAAGTTTTTTGTGGTGTCCACTAAAAAAATATTTTGTTACACTAAGTAATTTAAATTTACTTATTGTTAATTAAGTCAATATTGTATATATTCCTAATAAGTTCACAATTATCTCTTGCAATAATTTTTGGCATGAATAACTAAAAGAATAATAATTTAATAATCTTGTCAGGAAGATAAAGATAATAATAAGACAGCGGATTGTCATGCCCCACCGACCTTCCTCAATAAACACCATCATATTCATAAGATAAAATTAGTAAAACCCATAATTAATGTATCCATAACCAATATGAGACGTCATACAGATATTCTTTTAGGTTATTAAACTATTGTTCTACAATGCAATTTTTAGCAGTACCGAGCAATTTATGCCAGTTTTATAAGGCTTCGGTTTATAAAAACTAGCATAAATTTGCTCACTTTATTGGTAATTTTGGGTTGCTGAGACTAGTTAATTATTCTGATTTAGCTGTCTATGAAGCAAGTTTTATGATTGCAATATAGACACAATATCGCACTTTACGATAGACACTAAATCACAATGACTTGTTAGGCTCAAACTAGTAATCCTGTTTTTATGTCAGGCAAAAGGAGTTGTCCTATGGAGAACCACAGCGATTCATCCGGTTATTGGAAAGCCAATATCCGTCTCATTACAGGTAGCCTCGTCATTTGGGCTTTAGTTTCTTATGGTTTTGGCATCTTGCTACGTCCATTATTGTCAGGTATTAGGATAGGCGGTACCGATTTAGGTTTTTGGTTTGCACAACAAGGATCTATTGGCGTATTTATCATTTTAATCTTCTTCTACGCCTGGCGTATGAATAAATTAGATAAACAATATGGTGTAGACGAGGAATAGCCCTATGAGTCAATTTACGATTAATATTATTTTTGTGGGTCTATCCTTCGCTTTATACTTCGGTATTGCGATTTGGGCGCGCGCTGGTACGACAAGTGAGTTCTATGTGGCGGGCGGCGGCGTCCATCCCGTAGTGAATGGTATGGCAACGGCCGCTGACTGGATGAGTGCCGCGTCATTTATTTCTATGGCAGGTATTCTTGCTGCTGGTGGTTATGGTGCTTCAACCTACTTAATGGGTTGGACAGGTGGTTATGTACTACTGGCCATGCTCCTAGCGCCTTACTTACGTAAGTTTGGTAAGTTCACGGTGCCTGACTTTATTGGTGACCGTTTTTATTCTAAAACGGCAGCCATGATTGCAGTGGTCTGTTTGATTGTCGCCTCGACCACTTACGTTATCGGACAGATGACCGGTGCGGGCGTTGCGTTCTCACGCTTCTTAGAAGTTGAGAACGATACCGGTCTTATTATCGCTGCTGTCGTCGTATTCTTCTACGCGGTACTTGGTGGTATGAAAGGGATTACCTACACGCAGGTTGCGCAGTATGTGGTTCTAATGATTGCTTATACGATTCCTGCGGTCTTTATATCGCTTGAATTGACGGGCAATCCGATTCCAGGTTTTGGTTTGTTCTCAAACCATGTTGAGTCAGGTATACCCATCTTAACCAAGCTTGACCAAGTCGTCACCGATTTAGGCTTTACCGCTTATACCGCTGATGTGCCTAACAAGCTAAATATGGTGTTATTTACCTTATCACTCATGATTGGTACGGCAGGTCTACCACACGTTATCATTCGCTTCTTCACGGTTCCTAAAGTTGCTGATGCGCGCTGGACAGCCGGTTGGACATTGGTATTTATCTCGCTACTATACTTCACTGCTCCAGCAGTAGGTGCTATGGCGCGTCTAAACCTACTCGACACCATTTATCCACAAGGTGTTGACGAGCCTGCTCTTCCTTATGACCAACGTCCAGATTGGATGAAGACATGGGAAGATACCGGTCTTATTAAATATAACGACCTGAATAACGATGGTCGCATCCAGTTATATAGTGATAGTGGACTTGGCGCAGCAGAATTAGCATTAACTGCGGCAACAGCTGAAGGTGGCGACGTCGCTACAGCAACGACTACCGTTGAAGAAGCAAAAGCAGAACATGCTTTAGAACGTGATGGTATCTTTGTCGATAGAGGCTGGGCCGGTAACGAGCTCGATGTAAACGCTGACATCATAGTATTGGCTAACCCAGAAATCGCACAGCTACCACCATGGGTTATTGGTCTTATCGCAGCAGGCGGTTTGGCAGCAGCGCTATCAACGGCAGCTGGCCTACTACTCGCAATTTCATCAGCGATCAGTCATGACTTGATTAAAAGAAACCTTAATCCCAACATCAGTGATAAAGGCGAGCTAAAAGTAGCGCGTATCACCATGGGTGTGGCGATTGTCATTGCCACATGGTTGGGTATGAATCCACCAGGATTTGCCGCACAGGTGGTGGCATTAGCCTTTGGTATTGCAGGGGCATCACTGTTCCCTGTATTGATGATGGGTATTTTCTCTAAGCGTATTAACAACCTCGGCGCTATCGCTGGTATGTTAACGGGTCTGATTAGTATCTTAGTTTATATCTTTATTTTCAAAGGCTGGTTCTTCATCAGTGGTACTGCAAACTTCCCTGATACTGCAGAGTATTGGTTGTTCGGTATCTCGCCATTATCATTCGGCGCGGTAGGTGCTTTACTTAACTTTATCGTAGCATTCGCTGTTTCTTATGCTACTGCGCCACCACCACAACATATCCAAGAACTCGTGGAGAGCGTACGTTCTCCACGTGGTGCTGGCGGTGCCGTTGATCACTAAGCCCTATGTTCAATAAGCTTAGCTGCTACACGTATCACTGGTTACACCATAAATCACTCACAGGCAGCAGCTGCTTGTGAGTGATTTTTTTATCCTAGGATTGTTATAAATAAATTTATAATAAACGATTATTTTGTTAACCCGTTTCTAAAAATTAGAGAGAACGAGAAAGACAACCGCAAGTACTATAATGAGTAGGCTTAGGAAGTCTGACCACGTTAGCTTATTTTTTGATATTGGTATTAAATGCGCTGATTGCGTTAAGGAAAAGTCTTATGCTTTTTGAGTTTATCGCTACCATTGCCGCCGGATTCGGCCTAGCTGGAGTAGCACTTGTCATAACTCACCTCAGCAAACTCGCAGGTAAAAAGGCACCAAAATGGCTTATTCCATTGTTTGGCGCTATCGGTATCTTTGGCTTTCAAATACACCAAGAATACAGCTGGTTCGGTCAGCAGGTCGCTCAGCTTCCTGAGGGCGTCAATGTTGTTAAAAAAGTTGAAGAAAGCACATGGTTTCGCCCATGGTCATATGTTAAGCCCCAAATATTTCGCTTTATGGCCGCAGATAGCGGACAAGCCCGTGCTAACGTAGATAGTGAAGATATTTATTTGGTCAATTTATATTTATTTGAGAGACGTAGAAGTGTGCAGCAAGTGCCACAAGTTATCGACTGTACCGTACCTGCACGTGCAGACTATGTCTTACCAGAAAAAGGTAGTAAGCTGACGATTGATGAGCATATTAAGCAAACGACTCAATGGCGACCCTTAGAAAAAGACGATCCACTATTTATAAATGTTTGCTTAAGCAAAAAATAAGCGGATTATAAGTTGGCTAATAAGTATTTTCGTAGAGAAATATTGAAGGTATGGTCTTAATGATAGAAACTAATAACGCTTAGTGATACCTGTATAAGCATGCTTTGAGTTCGCCCCTAATAATAAGCCGGCGCATAGACCACCAAAGTGCGCCGCAAACGAGATACCCTGTTGCGGCATCAAACCCTGCTTAATAGTGAGCCAATACCCTGTGCCCATAACGATACAAGCTAACAGATACCCCCAACGCCTTGCGAACACGGCCCCACCTATCATATAACCGAGCATCGCAAAACACAGTCCTGACGCGCCGACATGAATCGATAATGGTGAGGCTATCAACCATGTCATTATGCCTGATGTGACAATGAGTTTAAGAATAGTACGGTAAGCATTATTTTCGAACAGGCCGAATAAAAATAATATCTGTAACAATACTAAGGTATTGCCCAGCAAATGGGCAAAGTTACCATGCATCGTCCACGAGGCAAACACACCTACCATACTACCCAAATCGAATGTACGCGGAACGATACCAAAAATATTCCACAGGCCAAATAGCGCAATTTTATTAAGAAAGAACATACCCCACATCGGTATCAGTACAAAAGCGTATAGGCCAATAACTTGTTTAAGTCGCGCCATAACCAGTGCAAATAACGGTTGCCACTTCATATCTCGCCTCTTCTATTTATCTTTATCTTTACTGTACTAAATCTATTCATTTTTACGCGAGCATCTCTGTGTTTTTAGCATGCAGTCTACCTTTATTATAGAGAGATAGACTTTATTACACGCTAATGGTTTACAGTAAAAATAGTTTGCTGCGCTGGCGTAAAGAATAATGATGACGCGTCTTTATCAGTAGCTAGGGAGCTATCAGCATGCAATAAAGACGCTGAATGATAAGGTACCAGTGCAGTGGGAACAAAGCTACGCGCCGCGTCAATATGTTTAATCGAATCATCAAAAAAGATATGCGGGGCAAAGGTTTTTAGCACCGCTGTTTTTTCAAGTCCTCCTAAAAAGAATGCCATATCTACATTAACCCCCCACTCACGTAAGGTCTTGATAGCTCGCAGATCAGCAGGTGCATTACGCGCCGTCACCAGTGCAATTTTTATTGGACAATGATGCAGACCTGCTGGTAGACGCGCTTGTAAGTTGGACAGCTTAATCAATAACTCTGCATAAGGACCCTTTTTGATAGGCATATCTCGCATCTGAGCTTCACGCTCATGAAAGGCACGCAAACCTTTTTGCTTATATAATAATTCCCCTGAATCATCGAATAATACTGCATCACCATCAAAAGCAATACACAGCTGCTCAGTATCCAGCTCATAGGTATTCACAGGAGTAGCATCCAATATCGCACAAGCACAAATATCAGCATCCGCTACTTGCTGGGCGTCATCGCGATTGGTGGTCAAAAATAAATCAATATTAAAATCGTCAATATAAGGCGCTACTGAACTACCCGATATGAATGCTGAACGCGAGATATTAAGCTTATGTTCACGAATAGCATTAAGTACCTGAATACCGGTATCTGGGCTACTTTTAGAAACAATAACCACTTCAACCAAAGGCGTTTCAATATCCGGATCTAATGCCGTGGATTGGTTACTCTGCTTATTTAAATTAAGTAAGGCTTTGATAAGAGGATAGCCTGCGCCAATACTCAGAGGATCATTTTCACGCTCTGCCATATAATCACGAAATTCTTTGATAGCTTCGGTAGGTCGTTGCTGCAACAACTTTAGTAGATAGTTTTCAGATTCTGACAAATCAAATAGGGCGGTTGCAGAAATTGCGACTATCAGGGTATTGCTAAAATCAACTGCCATAATTTTATCTACTTATAAGTTTTTATGTGCAAACACTTAAAGATTGAGGTTTATTGATTTTACTATATTTACCAGTTTAGACAAGGAGGAGAAAAGTTATGATAACGTCATCATTTTGTCATAGCCTCAAAATCATAAAATAAATCGATAACTTTACTCCATAAAAAACCATATTGTCATTACAACAATATGGTAAGAAAAACCAAGAACCAGCTTCTGACACTCATGATTCAAATAAAGGCTTATTTATTTATCTACTACACATAAGCCTCAACTTAATAACACCAGGGAAATGGCAGGGAAAGACACCAAAACAATCAATCGAATCAAGTCAGAGACAATGAAGGGCGCCACCCCGCGAAACATATCAGCAAGCTTGATATGCGGTGCCACCGCTTTAATCACAAAGATATTCATGCCCATTGGCGGGGTAATAAGCCCAAGTTCTACGGTTAATACCGTAATAATACCAAACCAAACGGGATCAAAGCCTAATGCTAGAATAATTGGGTATACCACAGGAATGGTAATCACCAACATCGCTAAGGCATCCATAAACAGCCCAAGCAAAAAGTACATGATCAAGATGCAGATTAAAACGATCATTGGACTAACGTCCAAACCACCAATCCATGCTGCGAGCGTATTAGACATTCGCGATACAGAAATGAAGTAGCCAAGGGCTTCTGCGCCTAACAGCATAAAGAATACGACCGCAGATAATGCTAAGGTCTCAATTAATGAGCGCTTTAGGCCATCCATTCTCATACCTTTAACAACAGCATAGCCCCAAGAAGCAAACGCCCCTACTGCGGCACCTTCAGTGGGCGTAAATAATCCAAAGAAAATACCAGCAATAATAACAATAAAAATAAAGCTAAAAGGGATAAGACCTGTCAAAGACACTATTTTAGCTTTCCACGGGGTTCGCTCGCCGCGCGGCGCCAGATGTGGCTTCCAGCGCACCATGATCATAACGGTAATAGAGTACATGACTATGCCTAAAATACCCGGTAAAAACCCAGCAATAAACATATCGCCAACTGATTGTTGGGTCAAGATAGCATAGACAAGAAGCGCGATACTCGGTGGAATCATGATCCCTAAGGTACCACCTGCGGCTAAAGCCCCACAGGCAAAACCCGGCTGGTAACCATGTTTTTCCATTTGTGGCAATGCCACTCGCGCCATAGTAGAAGCAGTCGCTAACGAGGATCCTGAAATAGAAGCAAAGATACCTGATGAGCCAATGCCAGCAATACCAAGGCTGCCTCTAACACCACCAAAAATAGTACGGGTAGAATCGAATAGTTTGGTCGCCATACCAGAATGAGTAGCAAAAACCCCCATTAATATAAACAAAGGAATGGCACTAAAATCATACTTTGCTAAGACATCTACCGGAATATCTTTTAGCATTTGTACAGCGCCACTAGGTGAGGTTACTGCCCCAAAGCCCACTAACCCTACCCCTAACATCGCCAAAGCAACAGGTACCCTGCCGACGACTAATAAAATCATGCATACTAAACCGATAGCACCAATAATTTCTGAACTCATGCGCCTGTCTCCTCGGCGTCAAAGAACTCGCCCGTTTTGAAAATATTAATGGATTCGATAAGGGCGCGAATAGCGAGCAAGGCACTTAAGAACGAACTTAGGGCATAAATGGGCATCATTGAGATTCTAAGATCTTGAGTCACTTTACCGAAATGAACGGCATCGACTGCACTCTCATATAGGCCCCATGTGAACACGATACCTATTAAGAAAAACCCCATCATAAAGGTACCCATCATGTAGCCTTTAATAGACTGCGGCATCTTTTGGGTAAAAACGTCTACTATAATCTGGGAACGTTCCACAAAGGCGGCAAATGCAGCCAGTAGCGCAAAAAGCATGAAATAAGAGACAATCTCCACGCCTCCTTTAATAGTGAACCCAAGCTCACCACCAGTGAGCTTGAATAAATAACGAGTGGCAACATCTGCAATAGTGGCGACAACAATGATGATTAAGCTGACACCACCAATGAACTGACATAATCTTGAAATAAAGCGACTGACTCTAACCAAAAATACCATGTGACAACTCCAATAGGTTAAACCTTACAGGCGATACTAGCCGCTTTAGCCTTTTCATAAACACCATCAGCATCTAGTCCTAAAGCTTTAACATCACTAAGATATTTTTGTGTGCCTTTTTCAAGAGGGCCTTTCCAGTCTGGGTTATTGAGCGGGTCTGGAATATCAATGACCTCATCCCCTTTATCTATAGCAGCTTGCAGAGCAATATCATCATGCTTATCAAATACTTTACCAACCTTTTTCGCTAGAGCCATACCTGAATTGTCGTCAATCACTTTTTTCAAATCATCAGGTAGTCTGTCGTAGCTGTCTTGATTCATAGTCACCATAAGCGCAGAGCTATAGAACGGTATATTAGTATGATACTTCGTTATTTCATCAATTTTAAAAGTTGTGACTGCTTCCCATGGGAAACTTAGCCCGTCAACGACCCCGCGCTGTAGAGAGGTGTACATATCATTAGCAGGTAATCCTACGGGAGAGGCACCCATGCTCTCAATAATGTCACCTGCCACTGCTGAAGGGCGACGGATACGCATACCTTTCATATCTTCAGGGGTTCTAATCAATTTATTAGTAGTATGTAGTGTTCCAGGCCCAGCACCATACATAAATAGCAGATGCGAGTCTTTATACTCATCGGCAAGAGTGCCATCTTCATAAAGGGTTTGCAGCATGCAACCCATCTGGGTTGCCGAGCTTGATAGCCCTGGAAGTTCAGCAATCTGGGTTAGTGGGAATCGGCCGCTGGTATAACCATGCGCTTGAGAGCCAATATCTATTGTACCTTTAGCAGCAGCTTCATAGGTAACATCTGCCTTACTAAGGGTCGCTGATGGATAAAGCTCAACTTTGAGACGGCCATTAGAGTCTGTTTCTATTTGTTCAGCCCAGGGTTTAAACACTTCTTGATTAATAGAAGAAGTCGCAGGCCAAAAATGTGAAAAACGCAGAGTAGTGGTTTCTTGAGAGGAGGCAGCCGCAGAATCACCGCCAGTATCAGATGAATTAGAACAACCCATTAGGCTGAGTGCTGCTAAAGCACCTATTGAAAAAAGAGGAGCGAATTTCATTACCAATTCCTTTTGATAATTATTAAAAAAATAAGAGCCTACCTATCAATTAGCTTGAAGGATCAAATATTATTTAAATCGTATTTAGTGTTGATCAATAGATAGCTCTCTATAATATTTACGAATAACTGTAATTAAATCAAATTTAAACTGCTATTTAGAATTAAAGATGCTGCCTAAAATTAGCAGCTATAACGATAGGTGTCAAATCATTTTAGATAATAAAGGTACAAACCTTGGCAATAACTGCCATATCATACCTTTGATTGGTTAAACCTTACAGGCGATACTAGCCGCTTTAGCCTTTTCATAAACACCATCAGCATCTAGTCCTAAAGCTTTAACATCACTAAGATATTTTTGTGTTCCCTTTTCGAGTGGACCTTTCCAGTCTGGATCGTTAAGAGGATCTGGAATTTCAATAACCTCATCTCCTTTATCTATAGCAGCTTGCAGAGCAATATCATCATGCTTATCAAATACTTCCCCAACTTTTTTCGCAAGCGCCATACCTGAGTTATCATCTATCACTTTTTTCAAATCATCAGGTAATCTGTCATAGCTGTCTTGATTCATAGTGACCATCAAAGCAGAGCTATAGAATGGAATATTCGTATGATATTTCGTTAATTCATCAATCTTAAAGGTTGTAACCGCTTCCCATGGGAAACTTAAACCATCAACAACACCGCGCTGTAGAGACGTGTACATATCATTAGCAGGTAATCCTACAGGAGAAGCACCCATACTCTCAATAATGTCACCAGCAACCGCAGAAGGCCTACGAATACGCATACCTTTCATATCTTCAGGCGTTCGAATCAGCTTGTTGGTAGAGTGAAGTGCTCCTGGGCCAGTAGCGTACATAAACAAAATATGTGAATCTTGATACTCACCAGCAATAGTGCCATCTTCATACAAGGTTTGTAGCATACAGCCCGTCTGGGTCGAAGAGCTAGATAGCCCTGGAAGCTCTGCAATTTGGGTCAAAGGAAAGCGGCCACTGGTATAGCCATGAGCTTGAGAGCCAATATCTATTGTACCTTTAGCAGCAGCTTCATAGGTGACATCTGCCTTACTAAGGGTCGCTGAAGGATATAGCTCTACTTTTAAGCGTCCATTGGATTCTTCTGCTATCTTTTTGGCCCAAGGTTCAAAGACTTCTTGGTTGATAGAAGAGGTGGCTGGCCAAAAATGCGAGAAACGCAACGTAGTGGTTTCTTGAGAGGAGGCAGCCGCAGAATCACCGCCAGTATCAGATGAATTAGAACATCCCATAAGGCTGAGTGCTGCTATCGCACCTATTGAGAAAAGAGGAGCAAGTTTCATTACCAATTCCTTTTGATAATTATTAAAAAAAATAAGAGTCTATTTATTAATCTACTAAATAAATGATATATTTCTAAATCTCATTTAGCGTTAATTAATAAATGACTCTGTATGGTATTCAACAACAACTATTATTAATTTAAATTTAAACAACTATTTAGAATTAAAGGTGCTGATTAGAATTAAAGGTGCTGATTGAAAATAGCAGCTATAATGATAAGTGTCAAATCATTTTATGGGTAAGTATGAGAGGCACATTACCTTAATATTAAGTTATTCATGACATTAAAAATATTTCCATCAGGCAAAGAAAAGCCCCCTTCGCTAACGCGAAGGGGGCTTTATCTAGTATAGAGAGCTGACGATGACCTACTCTCACATGGGCGAACCCACACTACCATTGGCGCGATGATGTTTCACTTCTGAGTTCGGGAAGGGATCAGGTGGTTCCATCATGCTATTGTCGTCAGCAAAGGGGGTTAGATATGAGTCTGTTTTAGTTTTACTTATTTTGACTAAGTATCACTTAACCTAACTGAATCAAGGTTAAAGGTGATATCGAAATATATTTATATTCTATAGCATGAAGCTATACAAGATAGATTAATTAGAGCTTTCATACAAACCACTTGGGTGTTGTATGGTCAAGCCAAACGAGCAATTAGTACAGGTTAGCTACACACATCGCTGTGCTTCCACACCCTGCCTATCAACGTCGTAGTCTTCAACGGCTCTTTAGGGAAATCTTATCTTGAGGTGGGCTTCCCGCTTAGATGCTTTCAGCGGTTATCCCATCCGAACGTAGCTACCGGGCAATGCCACTGGCGTGACAACCCGAACACCAGAGGTTCGTCCACTCTGGTCCTCTCGTACTAGGAGCAGATCCTCTCAAATTTCCAACGCCCACGGTAGATAGGGACCGAACTGTCTCACGACGTTCTAAACCCAGCTCGCGTACCTCTTTAAATGGCGAACAGCCATACCCTTAGGACCTGCTTCAGCCCTAGGATGAGATGAGCCGACATCGAGGTGCCAAACACCGCCGTCGATATGAACTCTTGGGCGGTATCAGCCTGTTATCCCCAGAGTACCTTTTATCCGTTGAGCGATGGCCCTTCCATACAGAACCACCGGATCACTAAGACCTACTTTCGTACCTGCTCGACTTGTGGGTCTCGCAGTTAAGCGCGCTTTTGCCTTTATACTCTATGAACGATTTCCGACCGTTCTGAGCGCACCTTCGTACTCCTCCGTTACTCTTTAGGAGGAGACCGCCCCAGTCAAACTACCCACCATACATTGTCCTCGGTATTGTTATACCTGAGTTAGAACCCCGACATGACCAGGGTGGTATTTCAAGATTGGCTCCACAAACACTAGCGTGTCTGCTTCAAAGCCTCCCACCTATCCTGCACAAGTCAGGTCAAAGTTCAATGTAAAGCTGTAGTAAAGGTTCACGGGGTCTTTCCGTCTAGCCGCGGGTACACAGCATCTTCACTGCGATTTCGATTTCACTGAGTCTCTGCTGGAGACAGCGCTGCCGTCATTATGCCATTCGTGCAGGTCGGAACTTACCCGACAAGGAATTTCGCTACCTTAGGACCGTTATAGTTACGGCCGCCGTTTACTGGGGCTTCGATCAAGAGCTTCGCTTACGCTAACCCCATCAATTAACCTTCCAGCACCGGGCAGGCATCACACCCTATACGTCCACTTTCGTGTTTGCAGAGTGCTGTGTTTTTAATAAACAGTTGCAGCAGCCTGGTATCTGCGACTGCCGATAGCTTACGGAGCAAGTCCTTCACCATCAGCAGCGTACCTTCTCCCGAAGTTACGGTACCATTTTGCCTAGTTCCTTCAGCAGAGTTCTCTCAAGCGCCTTGGTATTCTCTACCTGATCACCTGTGTCGGTTTAGGGTACGATTCGTTTATAACTATTGCTTAGAAGCTTTTCCTGGAAGCATGGTATTTGCCACTTCACTGTACAAGTACAGCTTGCTATCAGATCTCGGTATAGAACAGTCCGGATTTGCCTAAACTGTAAACCTACATCTTTCCACCTGGACAACCATCGCCAGGCTGGCATAACCTTCTCCGTCCCTCCATCGCATTATAAACAAGTATCAGAATATTAACTGATTTCCCATCGACTACGCCTTTCGGCCTCGCCTTAGGGGTCGACTCACCCAGCCCCGATTAACGTTGGACTGGAACCCTTGATCTTCCGGCGTGCGAGCTTTTCACTCGCATTATCGTTACTCACGTCAGCATTCGCTCTTGTGATACCTCCAGCATGCCTTACGACACACCTTCACAGGCTTACACAACGCTCCCCTACCACTTGAAAACAAATTCAAATCCGCAGCTTCGGCTCCTAGTTTGAGCCCCGTTACATCTTCCGCGCGGGCCGACTCGACTAGTGAGCTATTACGCTTTCTTTAAAGGATGGCTGCTTCTAAGCCAACCTCCTAGCTGTCTATGCCTTCCCACCTCGTTTCCCACTTAACTAGGAATTTGGGGCCTTAGCTGGCGGTCTGGGTTGTTTCCCTCTCCACAATGGACGTTAGCACCCACTGTGTGTCTCCCGGATATCACTCATCGGTATTCGGAGTTTGCATCGGTTTGGTAAGTCGGTATGACCCCCTAGCCGAAACAGTGCTCTACCCCCAATGGTGTTCGTCCGAGGCGCTACCTAAATAGCTTTCGGGGAGAACCAGCTATCACCGAGTTTGATTAGCCTTTCACCCCTATCCACAAGTCATCCCCTAGCTTTTCAACGATAGTGGGTTCGGTCCTCCGGTGCCTGTTACGGCACTTTCAACCTGCTCATGGATAGATCACTCGGTTTCGGGTCTATGCCCTGCAACTAGTCGCCCTATTAAGACTCGGTTTCCCTACGGCTCCCCTAAATGGTTAACCTCGCTACAGAACATAAGTCGCTGACCCATTATACAAAAGGTACGCGGTCACCCTAATAAATTAAGGCTCCCACTGCTTGTACGCACACGGTTTCAGGTTCTATTTCACTCCCCTCACAGGGGTTCTTTTCGCCTTTCCCTCACGGTACTGGTTCACTATCGGTCAGTCAGGAGTATTTAGCCTTGGAGGATGGTCCCCCCATCTTCAAACAGGATTTCTCGTGTCCCGCTCTACTTAATATGTTAACTCTAGAATTTAAAATACAGGACTATCACCTACTACGGTCAGCTTTCCCACGCTGTTCTTCTATTCTAGAATTAATCGGCTTCTCCCCGTTCGCTCGCCGCTACTTGGGGAATCTCATTTGATGTCTATTCCTAAGGGTACTGAGATGTTTCACTTCCCCTCGTTCGCTTCTTGTACAAGTACAAGATACCTACCTTATGGTAGGTGGGTTTCCCCATTCAGAAATCTCCGGATCACAGGATATTGCCGCCTCCCCGAAGCTTATCGCAGGCTGTCACGTCTTTCATCGCCTCTGACTGCCAAGGCATCCACCGTGTGCGCTTCATTACTTGACCATACAACCCCAAGTAGTCTTTCAACTATCTAGTGTTGTATCAGTCTAATTATGATAACGATATCACCTATGTTTATACGCTTGATTCAGTTCTCTTTTTTATTTGATAATCAATCCCCTGGGATAACAACTGATGTCGTTAAGAGCATTGATTATCAGGTTAGAAACAACACGTGAACATGTTGTTCCTAACCCAGACTCATATCTATGTTTTTAAATAGTTCCTACTCTCTCGTCGAGTAGTAGGTTCTGTATAAAACAGAAAGAAGTAATCTTATGATATAGTTCATATATCTGAATCACTTTTTTCTATGTTATTCGCACACCAAGCTATTTATCATTTATTATGGTGGAGCCAAACGGAGTCGAACCGTTGACCTCCTGCGTGCAAGGCAGGCGCTCTACCAGCTGAGCTATGGCCCCTGAGCGAGGATACAATCGAAGCACTGCTTCGATCCGAGCGCAAGAGTAAATCCCTTAAAGGGAATTTGCTAATGGCTACTTCACCTATGTGGATAAATGGTGGGTCTGATAAGACTTGAACTTATGACCCCCGCGTTATCAACACGGTGCTCTAACCAGCTGAGCTACAGACCCTGAGAGCCGTTAATACAGAGCATCGCTCTGTTAGGCTCGCAAGAGGACATTCCTTAAAGGGAATCTCCTGTCGTCTGCCAACTACGGCTAAAGCTAATAAATAATAGCTTAAACTAAAGAACAACTTGTTGTGAATTCTTGCTGACCGAATGCGTCTATAAGGAGGTGATCCAGCCGCAGGTTCCCCTACGGCTACCTTGTTACGACTTCACCCCAGTCGCCAACCACACCGTGGTGAACGCCATCCCAAAGGTTAGGCTATCCACTTCTGGTGCAATCAACTCCCGTGGTGTGACGGGCGGTGTGTACAAGGCCCGGGAACGTATTCACCGCGGCATTCTGATCCGCGATTACTAGCGATTCCTACTTCATGGAGTCGAGTTGCAGACTCCAATCTGGACTACGATAGGCTTTTTGAGATTCGCATCACATCGCTGTGTAGCTGCCCTCTGTACCTACCATTGTAGCACGTGTGTAGCCCTGGTCGTAAGGGCCATGATGACTTGACGTCGTCCCCGCCTTCCTCCAGTTTGTCACTGGCAGTATCCTTAGAGTTCCCGGCTTAACCCGCTGGTAACTAAGGACAAGGGTTGCGCTCGTTGCGGGACTTAACCCAACATCTCACGACACGAGCTGACGACAGCCATGCAGCACCTGTATTCTAATTCCCGAAGGCACTCCCGCATCTCTGCAGGATTCTAGATATGTCAAGACCAGGTAAGGTTCTTCGCGTTGCATCGAATTAAACCACATGCTCCACCGCTTGTGCGGGCCCCCGTCAATTCATTTGAGTTTTAGCCTTGCGGCCGTACTCCCCAGGCGGTCTACTTATTGCGTTAGCTGCGTCACTAAGTCCTCAAGGGACCCAACGACTAGTAGACATCGTTTACGGCGTGGACTACCAGGGTATCTAATCCTGTTTGCTACCCACGCTTTCGAGCCTCAGTGTCAGTATGATGCCAGAAGGCTGCCTTCGCCATCGGTATTCCTCCAGATCTCTACGCATTTCACCGCTACACCTGGAATTCTACCTTCCTCTCACCTACTCTAGCCTAACAGTTTCAGATGCAGTTCCCAGGTTAAGCCCGGGGATTTCACATCTGACTTATCAAGCCACCTACGCTCGCTTTACGCCCAGTAATTCCGATTAACGCTTGCACCCTCTGTATTACCGCGGCTGCTGGCACAGAGTTAGCCGGTGCTTATTCTGCAGCTAATGTCATCGTCTGTGGGTATTAACCACAGAGTCTTCTTCACTGCTTAAAGTGCTTTACAACCAAAAGGCCTTCTTCACACACGCGGCATGGCTGGATCAGGCTTTCGCCCATTGTCCAATATTCCCCACTGCTGCCTCCCGTAGGAGTCCGGGCCGTGTCTCAGTCCCGGTGTGGCTGATCATCCTCTCAGACCAGCTACAGATCGTCGCCATGGTAGGCCTTTACCCCACCATCTAGCTAATCCGACTTAGGCTCATCTAATAGCGAGAGCAGTAAACTGCCCTCTTTCTCCCGTAGGTCGTATGCGGTATTAATTCGAGTTTCCCCGAGCTATCCCCCACTACTAGGTAGATTCCTAAGTGTTACTCACCCGTCCGCCGCTCGACGCCTGGTAGCAAGCTACCATCGTTTCCGCTCGACTTGCATGTGTTAAGCCTGCCGCCAGCGTTCAATCTGAGCCATGATCAAACTCTTCAGTTTAATCTTGCTATGTAACCCTTTAAAGAGGTTACTAAACTTGGCTCATTTAATCTGGCAATTATACGCTCGTAATTATGTTCGTAATGAATTAACTTTGAGTTTTCTTGCTGTCTTAAATGATAATTTTTATAGTTAGCATCGGCTCGAAAAGAGACTCAACCAACTTTATTTTTTAGCATTCTGAATCAGCAAAAATCCACACAAGTTGTTCTTTAGTTATGCTTTTAAATAGTGTTTATCCACTGTCGTCCAGTAAATAATTGTCTTGCTAATCAATCAAAGCAATTTGCTTATCTCGTTTAGCGAGCTGACTAGTATAGCATCGTTTGACACCCTGTCAACCCTTTGTTCTAATTCGTTTCAGTAAGTTGGGCAGGTCATAAGTAGGTCACTTATGTCGCTGGCTTCCTTTGCTGAGGGGCGTATTATAGACGCTTTTTATGCTGTGTCAAGAACTTATTTTTAATTGGTTTTAAAGCTTAATTTCAAACTCTGTTTGCCAATCTCGCTAGCTTCTTATTCTATACTAGCTTCTTATTCTATAAATAGTATCTATATTATTCAAAGCAGCTTCGTTCCGATAGGGGCGCATTATACGCAGTTTTGATTGGGCGTCAAGGGGTTTTGATGGTTTTTCAATCAATATTAATCACTACTTTAATACTATGATAGTTATCAATAGCTTGGGGCTATCCATCACTCATAATTAACTAAATCTATCCCATTAGATAATAATGCTCTTCTTTTTTATATAGCTACTCACCATTTTATACTCTATTTATAGTTTACCTACTTTTTTAAAGAAAGCTTTATAGGCTTCGACTTTTTTATCTAAGCCTAATGGATAGGCACGCGATGTTGATGGCAGTCTATACAGTGTTAAATCATTGACCTGTCCTGAGCTTGAGCTTTTATCCATGTCTTGCCATTGGTACGGATAATCTATGCTTTGGTTGGTTTTAGGATACTTGGACTTAATTGGCGGTGTATTAAGTAGGTTAAGTAATACCTCAGTTGCCTTGCCGCCTGTGGTAAATAACGCTTCGACTTTTGGCACTTGCAACAAAATGCTATCTAAATCAACCGTTGTGACGACTGTTAGATTTTTATCTGAGGCGTTACCCGTCTCTCGAATCGCTTGTACTACTGTGGGGCAAGAGGCAATACCGCGCTCGAACATGAAGGCGCGGATACACTCAGGATCAAAACGCTTTTCCTCCCCTACTCTGAAATAGTCAGCGTCATCAAAGAATACCCGTCCATAAATACGCCACATATCATTATAGAAATTAGGATAATGAAAGCTCATTGCCCATTTATCAGCGGTCGGTGGAAACGTTCCCATCATCATGACCGTCGCATCTGGTGGTAAGACCGGGCCAAAGGGATGCGTTTCGATATTCGCTGTTTCTGTTTTTAAAGTTTGTGACCATACAAAGTCGTTAGCAGGTTTTGATGGATCGGTGTGAGTATTCAATAGTGGTTTAGTCATGATATTCTTCATCAGAAAAGGTGTTTTTTTGGTATCATAGCAAGCGTAAACGCTGCTTAAAGTGCAATGGCTTTGATATAGTTGTGCTTGATTGTCATAAGACTTGTTATGAACCGCTATTTATAGTTGTTGATCGGATAAACTTATTTCTAATTGCTTATCTCTAATTACTATAAAAGCCTGGGCTATATAGTCAATATACGATTTGTTAGTTATACCGATAGCTGTATAGTTGAATTAACCCGTAAAATAGCTAAATTCAAAGTACCGTTTTGCAGTGTGTCTATTTGCCGATTGTCCATATAAGTGTCTATATTGTTTATCGCAGTGGCTACTCTAATAGTGATACTGCGGGAACATACGACCAAAACTAAGAGAGTACTCATGAGTGACCTAAAAATTACCGTAATTGATCATCCGTTAGTACGCCATAAGCTCAGCCTAATGCGTGAAAAAGACTGTAGTACTTATAAATTTCGTACGCTAACTAAAGAGCTTGCCCGCCTAATGGCTTATGAGGCAAGTCGCGATTTTGAGATTGAAACCTTTCCGATGGAAGGCTGGTGCGGTGATATTACTGGTGAGCAAATCATTGGTAAGACGGCGACGATTGTACCGATTCTGCGTGCCGGTCTTGGTATGTTAGATGGGGTGCTCGACTTAATTCCAACGGCTAAAATCTCGGTTGTAGGCTTACAGCGTGACGAAGAAACCTTGCAACCTGTGCCGTTCTTTGAAAAATTCGTCAGTCATATGGACAAACGTCCTGCGATTATCATTGATCCGATGCTAGCAACTGGTGGCTCAATGATTGCTACTATTGAGATGCTCAAAAAACACGGCTGTAAAAATATTAAAGCATTAGTGTTGGTCGCAGCACCCGAAGGTGTCCGCTTGGTCAATGAAGCGCATCCTGACGTGACGCTCTATACTGCGGCATTAGATAGCCGTCTGGATGAACACGGCTATATCATCCCAGGTCTTGGTGATGCTGGTGATAAAATCTTTGGTACCAAACAGATTTAATACACATAACACCATCAATAACGGCGATAAAGAACGCTTTGTCACTAGCAAGGGTCATTGATGACTGCCACTAATAACTTATTACTAATAACAGGGATGAATGATGAACGTATTGATTACAGGGGCAAGTGCGGGTTTTGGTGAAGCGCTTACTAAGCGTTTGATTGCAAAAGGCCATCGGGTAATTGGTTGTGCCAGACGACTCGATAAGCTTAATGCTATGGCAGAGAGTTTGGGTGAATCGTTTTTACCAGTGGCGATGGATGTCAGCGACACCGCTTCTATCCCGCAGATAATTACTGATCTGCCCGATGGGTTTAAACAAATTGATGTCTTGGTTAATAATGCAGGACTGGCACTCGGTGCGGAGCCTGCCCAAAAATCCAATCTTGACGACTGG